>CATOSI010000002.1 GCA_951812505.1 uncultured Dehalococcoidia bacterium | reverse complement strand
CTGCATATCCATCATAACTAAGTTGTCGAACTACTAGTCGTCGGCGGTGAATTTGGGCATGACCTTGGTGGCGAAGTTCTCCAGGTTGCGCAGGGACTTGCGCAGTGGGAGGCCCTGGTGGGTGAATTCGACGAGCAGGTAGTCCAGGCTGCATACGTCGCGCAATTCCTGGATTTTCTCCACCACGTTCTCAGGAGAGCCGACCAGCAGCGTGCGTGGCTCGAGAAAGTCCCAGTCCAGCTTCACTTCGGGGGCCAGCTCCTCTCCCGGATTCGTGAACACCTGTCTGCCTCTGAACGGGTCGTTGAATATGAAGGCGGACATGATCCCTTCTTCGGCGTCTCTTCTGGCCTCTTCCATGGAGGAAGCGACGTATGTGGACCGCATGACCGCCTGGTCTTCTCCGAGGCTGAACGGCCGTCCCTCGACCTTCGACCTGACCTCGGCGTAGAGTTCCATTCTCTGCCTGATTCTCAGCGCGGGAGGCTGCCAGTAGCAGGCCTTCAGCCGGAGTTCAGCCGCCGTGGACACGGAGCGGTCGGTGGAGACGGTCATCCACATCGGAGGGTGGGGGTCCTGGTAGGGTCTCGGCGTTACGCGTAGTTTGGTCACGCTGTCCCCGTCCTGCCAGATGGGGTTCGACGGATATGACGGGTGGGAAAAGACTGTGTCCTCAACGGGGAAGGTGTAGTTTTCTCCCTGGTGGGAGAAATATTCGTTGGTCCATATTTTGCGCACAATCTCAACGGTCTCACGGAACAGTTCCCTGTTTTCCGCGTCCTTGCGTGGGTCGGCGTTGGGGTGGAATTGCGGGCCCTCGTAGGGCCATATTCCCCTGCCGAAGCCGACTTCGACTCGCCCTCCCGACATGTTGTCCAGAGTCGCCAGGTCCTCGGCCAGCCTTATGGGATGCCACCAGGGGGCTATGTTGGCCATCTGACCGATGCGAATGCGCGACGTCCGGGCCGCGAGGTCGGCGCCGAGAAGAATCGGGTTCGGTACGTCTCCCGCTCCGTAGGGGCCGAAGTGATGCTCTCCCAGCCAGATTGCCTCGAAGCAGAGCTCCTCTGCGATGATTGTCTGCTGTCTGAGGTTGTCCAGCAGGCCCTCGGCACCTGTGGCCTCTCCAGCGGAGCCAGCTACTGTGGTGAATGCGGCGAATTTCATTTTGTTAACATCCCCCTTACTGACCGTCTCAAAATTCAACCGTAAGGAATTCTGGCCTCATCTTAATCCTCTTGCACAGGGGAACTGAAGGGTAGGTGGTTAGTGTGACCACGCTTGAAATTGCGGATTCACCCCCATCCTAACCTTCCCCCATCAAGGGGGAAGGGATTTTATCATGGCCAGCTTACACGTTTGCCTATCCCTGTCAGCCCATCAAGTGAGAGGGGAAGTGATAGATTGTCTGGCAGACAGGGGCAATTTTACGCTGCCAGGAGGGTCGTGGTACGCTTGCGGCCTACTCTACAACAAGGAGAAGTTACATGCCATCAGGCCGGAATCGGGGGCTTGTTCAGACTGTGCTGGGGCTCGTGCCGTCGTCGGAGCTCGGTCCCACCACCACCCACGAACACCTCTACCTAGACTTCTCCTTCATGTACCGTCCGGCACAGGACTCTCCGTCTCAGGAACTGGAAGATGCGCCCATAGCTCTTGAGAACCTGGGATGGATACGGCGCAACTATTACAGCAATCGCTTCAATGTACAGCTGATGGACCCGGACACTACCATCGAAGAACTCAGGATTTACAGGGAGATAGGAGGCGGCGCAATCGTGGAGGCGACCACGATAGGCATAGGTCGCAACCCGGACGCGCTGGCGCGAATATCCCGTGAATCGGGGGTCCACGTAATCATGGGCGCGGGCTTCTACGTGGACGCGGTCCATCCGGAAGATATGGGCGAGCGGAGCGTGGACGATATGGCGCGGGAGATTGCCGACGACATCACGGAAGGCGTGGACGGCAGCGGTGTAAAGGCGGGCATAATCGGAGAGGTCGGTTGCACATGGCCTCTGACTCCGAACGAGCGCAAGTCGCTTGCGGCGTCGGCAATCGCGCAGCGCGAGACCGGCGCGGCTATACTGATCCACCCCGGACGACACCCTGACGCGCCCACTGAGATACTGGAACTTCTGACGAAGGGCGGCGCGGACGTAACTCGAGTGATAATGGGACATCTGGACCGCACCGTGTTCGAGTTCGAAGCACTCCGTGAGATTGCCACGTCGGGCTGCTACCTGGAATGGGACCTGTTCGGCAATGAGGGGTCGTACTATCCTCTCGCCGATCTGGATATGCCCAGCGACGCCCAGAGGCTGGATTTCATCAAACGCATAGCCGACGCAGGCTATTCCGACCGGATCGTCATCGGGCAGGACATAGCCACCAAGCACCGCCTCGTGAGATATGGCGGGCATGGCTATGGTCACATCATCGAGAACATCGTTCCCCAGATGCGGCGCAAAGGCTTTTCTGAAGATGTGATTCAAGCGATTGTTGTGGACAACCCTGCCAGGATACTCGCCTTCGCATAGAGTGCAATTTGCCGGGCTTCACCGCGAGGCGAATACGAATGGAGTGAATGCTTCGCGGAGCGTTATGCAGTCGTTCCGGGCAAGCCGGAGTCGGGCGGCGTGGGGATTTCTCCTACAGGGTTAACGCAGCTGTGCTTCGGGAATAATAATTCCTGAAAACATAGTTGACATTCTCTCGATGTTATGTTGTTATTGGCGCAATTCTAACCGCGCGTTGGAATCCCCACTATCGGAACTTTTCTAGGATTTGAGCCAATTAGGAGACAGCGATATGCCTACATCTACTTCACTGCGTTGGCTGATAGTCGCCCTATCAGCGGTGACGCTCTTGGCGGTCGCAGCGGCCTGCTCTGCGGAGACGGTCGAGGTGCCGGGCGAGACCATCGTCGTCGAGAAGGAAGTCGTCAAGACGGTTGAGGTACCAGGCGAGACAATCGTCAAGGAGGTCGTCAAGACTGTCGAGGTGCCGGGCGAAACGGTGGTGGTCGAAAAGGTGGTGACCGAGACTGTTCAGGTGCCCGGTGAGACCGTGGTAGTCGAAAAGGTGGTGACCGAGACGGTCGAAGTGCCCAAGGAGGTAGTGGTTGAGAGAGAGGTGGTCAAGACGGTTGAGATCGAGGTGCCTAAAGAGGTGGTGGTAGAGAAAGAGGTGGAGGTGGTCAAAACCGTCGTCAAAGAGGTGGCGGGCAAGAAGTATGTGACCGACCCCGTAATCGGCAACGTGATTCCCGCGCCTGAGTACGGCGGGACATTCGCCTTCGCCAGCAGGAACACTTTCGACAGACGAATGGATCCTTATACCGGCGGTCCGTCTATGTCCGCCATCGCGAGCGGCGTGATGGAGAAGCTGGGAATTGTGGACTGGGCAATAGACAGGTCCACATACTCCTTCGGCGGCTACCCTCCGCCGGTAAGCGCGATGATCGGGTCGCTGGCCGAAAGCTGGGACGCTTCTCACAACGGGACTACCTATACCTTCAACATCCGCCAGGGAGTCAACTTCCATGACAAGGCCCCGGTGGACGGCCGGGAGATGGATGCCTATGACGTCGAGTTCGCCTTCCACCGGATGTTGGGAAATAAGCTGACAGGGAGCATGTACAGTGAGGCCGAGCCTTCGCCCGGAGCGGGCAGCCTCGGAAATCTGCCCTGGGAAACGATACAGGCCACCGACAAGTGGACGGTGGAAATGGAGCTGAGTGAGCCACGTTTCTATGGCCCACGCTTCACCATGGACTGGTACAGCATGTTCGTATATCCGCCCGAGTTGGTCGAGACATACGGCGACGACTGGGACTGGGACAAGGTGGTCGGCACAGGGCCGTATATGATAACCGACCTGGCTCCGGGGACGGGCATTACCTATTCCAAGAATGTGGACTACTATCGCCACGACGAGAAATTCCCGGAGAACCGGCTGCCCTACATTGACGTGGTAAAGGGATTTGAAATACCGGAACGGGCCACATGGATCGCCGGAATACGCACAGGCAAGCTCGACTACATAGGCTGGCAGGGTGTTACTCACCTGAACTCTATAGACGAGAAGGAGAGCCTGGAGCGGACCAACCCCGAACTCGTGTTTGGCGCGTGGTCTGAACGGTCAGAAGCGAGCCATCTATTCAACATTCACAAGCCGCCTTTTGACAACGTCATGGTCCGCAGGGCAATGCAGATGGCTCTGGACCTCGAGACAATCAACGCCACCTACTTCAAGTATGGAGCGGATATAGTTCCTCGAGGGCGAATATACACAGGAGCGGTGGGGTATCACGTCCCGTTCGATCAGTGGTCGGACGAGCTGAGGGGATACTATACTTACGACCCGGCAGGCGCGGAAGCGCTGCTCGATGCGGCAGGATATCCTCGCGGCTCCGATGGAGTCAGGTTCACGGCCGAGTACCTGCTCGGGACCAGCCAAGATGCGAGCCTGCCGCAGATACACGCCGAGTACTGGCGCGCGATTGGGGCCGACGTGAAGATTGTTACGGTTGCCTCAGGGGCAGAATATGGGTCCAGAGCAAATGCCGGACAGTACAATCTGCGCGGGTGGATAGCGGGAGTCAAGGCCGACCCGGTCTGGCAGACCAGCTACCTCTACAGCGGCAGAAGCAACCTAATTCAGGATCCGGAATATGACGCCCTGTACGAGCAGGTACTGGTTTCCGGCTCCGAACAGGAGCGGAAGGATCTGGTAACGGCGCTCGATATGCGCATGATAGACCAGCACTGGGTCGTCTGGGGCGGTGATGAGTCGAAGTACAGCGTGTGGCAGCCGTGGGTGGTGGGTTACAACCTGGAACGCGGCTTTGGCGGTGGGCAGAACTACGTTGGCTTCTCGCGAATCTGGATAGACAGCGCGTTGAAGGAGGCATCGGGCCGTTAGCGGTCCTCGCCCCTAGTGGCTTACCGGGAGCCGGGAGGCATGAGCCTTCCCGGCTCCCTTGCTGATTGGCATCGTCCTTAAGGTGTTTCACCCCCATCCTAACCTTCCCCCGTCAAGGGGGAAGGGACTTTGCATACCCCTCTCAACCCGTGAAGGGGGAAGGGACTTTGCAAAATACAGATGACTATTAGAAGTTGAAAGTTCACTGAATATAGCGAAACTAAGTGGACATGGTACTACCGCAGTGAGGAGTGACACATGACAACTTATGTCATCAGAAGGCTCCTGCTGATCATTCCCACCTTGTTGATACTGACGATCCTCGTCTTCTTCCTGGTCCGCTTCCTACCGGGCAATGTAATTGACCTGTTGGAAGCCGACATGGAATACCGGGACATGGAGATAGACCGTGAAGCTCTTATGCGGCTTCTGGGATTGGACGTACCCTTCTACGTGCAGTATGCACGATGGATGGAAGGCATCTTCCTGCACGGCACGCTTGGCAAGTCGCTGTTTGCCGGACATACGGTAGAGGAGAAAATATTAGCCGGCCTGCCGGTGACCATTCAGCTTGGCGCGATGGCGCTCGTGCTGGGGCAGCTGATAGCGCTGCCGGTCGGCATCTACTCGGCGATTCGCCAGGATACGCCCGCAGACTATGTGGGACGCACCGTCGCCGTCATCGGCATGGCGACCCCCAACTTCTGGCTCGCCCTGTTGGTCATGATCTACCCGGGAATCTGGTGGGGCTGGTCGCCACCGATGGAATACATTTCTCTATCCGAAGACCCTGTGGCGAATTTCGGGACGCTCATCATTCCCGCCGTGATCCTGGGCACGGCGATGTCCGCGGGCACGATGCGGTTGACGCGGACGATGATGCTGGAGGTGCTCAGGCAGGACTATATAAGGACGGCCAGGTCCAAGGGTCTCAGGGAGAGGGTTGTTATTCTAAGACACACTGTCAAGAATGCCCTCATTCCGGTAGTCACGCTGGCAGGCGCGCAGCTGCCTATCCTGGTTGGCGGCTCCGTAATCATGGAGAACATATTCAACCTGCCGGGGCTGGGTCGTCTCTTTGTGGATGCACTGGGTCAAAGGGACTACCCGATGGTGTCAGGCATAAACCTGTTTCTGGCCTCTATAGTCTTGCTGAACAATCTGTTTATTGATCTGCTGTATCCCTATCTGGACCCCAGGGTCCGGTATAGCTAGGGAGACCAGGCATATGAACGACCCAGCAGGGATGCCGTCACTGGAGATTCTGCCGAAGAGACGTTCCCGTTTGGTTGAATTCTTTATCAGGCTTGCCAGGGAGAAGCCCCTGGGTACTGCCTGCGGAATCATCATATTGCTAATGATATTTGTGGCGACCTTTGCCGATACTCTGGCACCCTACCCATACTATGAGATGCACCTGATAGACAGGCTGCAGGGTCCGTCGGCCCAGTATCTGCTGGGCAACGACGAGTTGGGGCGAGACTTGCTGAGCCGCCTCATGTACGGGGCCCGTCTTTCGCTAGGCGTAGGTCTGGCGGCAACCACTCTCACTGTCATTGTCGCGCTCCTCATAGGAGGCACTTCAGGATTCCTCGGTGGTAAATTCGACCTGGCCGTGCAGAGATTCGTAGATGCCTGGATCGCTTTTCCGGGACTTCTGATATTGCTGACGATAATGTCCATAACGGGACGGGGTGTATCGCAAATGATACTGGTGCTGGGCCTATCGGGAGGCGTTGGCGCATCGAGGATAATCCGGGGCGCAGTCATCGGCATTAAGGAGAACGACTATTTTCTGGCGACTCGGGCAATTGGCAGCCCCACCACCGCAACCCTGATCAGACATGTGCTGCCCAATATAATGCCCGTCATGATAATCATATTCAGCATCAGCGTCGGCGGGGTGATCATGGCCGAGGCGTCGCTGAGCTTCCTGGGATTCGGTTTGCCGCTGGACGTGCCGAGCTGGGGCGGTATGCTGAGCCGGGAGGGTCGGCAGTACATGGAGATCGCCCCACGGCTGGCTCTGTGGCCCGGCCTTGCCTTGACAATCGTAGTTTACAGTCTGAATATGTTCGGCGACGCCATGAGGGACCTGCTCGACCCCAGGCTGAGGGGCGGGGAAGGTTGAAGGGGCGAAGGACTGAACGACAAGTCCGCTGAACCAGGAGAGGGATATACATGAAAATCGGCGCATCCGTAGCCAGCTACACCACTACGTGGGACGACATATCTGCAGCGATCAAGACGCTGGAGGCGGGACGCTGGGACAGCGTATGGTTCCCGGACCACTTTATTCCGCCGTCTGCGTGGAAGGGAGCGGAGAACGAGCCTATCTACGAAGCCTGGACACTTGTCGCAGCCGTCGCCGGCATGACGGAGAAGCTGCGCCTGGGGCATCTCGTGTCGGGCAATACTTACCGGAATCCGGCTCTCGTGGCCAAGATGGCGACCACGATTGACCAGGTCTCCCACGGGCGATTCACCCTGAGTGTGGGAGCTGCGTGGCTCAAGCGTGAGCACGAAGCCTACGGCTGGGAATACCCATCCATGCGCGAGCGACAGGACCGTTTCGAGGAAGCGTGCGCCTTGATTCGCGCGCTGTTCACCGCCGAGGGGCAGCCGGTGGACTTTCAGGGTCGCTACTATAGTCTTGACAGCGCGCCGTTGTCACCCGGGTCGGTACAGAAGCCTCACATACCGATCATGGTGGGCGGACTGGGCGAGCGTCGGACACTGCGCACGCTGGCAAGGTACGGAGATGTGTGGAATCTGGACGGGTTCGCGATGGGCCGCGAGGACGCCCGGCGTCTGGGTGGCATGTCCCTGGGCCTGTTCAGACACAAGGTCAGCGTAATAGAGCGGCACTGTGAAGACGCAGGACGCGATCCGGGAGAAATCAGGCATACGGTCTTCATGCCAACCAAGCTCACGGACAACCGGTCCGATGCTGATGAGTTCATCGGGAATGTGGGTCCGGGCACAGTTGCCGGGAGCGCAGGTTACATCATTGACCGTATTGCAGAATTCGCCGAGGCCGGCGTCGAGGAGATTATGCTCGCCCCAAGGCCCTCGGACGCCGAATCCCTTCAGCGCCTCGATGAGGAGGTCATTGCAGCTTTTCAGTAGGCAGGTTGCCGAGTGAGGCTCACTAAAAGAATGGCGGAGGGGATGGGATTCGAACCCATGATACGCGCTTAACGTATGCCTGTTTTCAAGACAGGTGCCTTCGTCCACTCGGCCACCCCTCCGTGTGTGATGCCTGAGGATGGTGGGGACGCACCACGCTACTTCAATTGTAGTGTGTCCGGGCGACGGCGGGCAACAGCGTCTCCGGGATCATTCCTCCAGGATTCGGGCGGCGATCACTTTTGCTTCGTCCATGTCTTTGGCGAAGTCCTCTCCGGGAACGTTATCGAAAATGCCCAGGGCGCTGAGGTTTTCCTCAAGCTGGTCTGAGAGGCCCGATATGATGCAGGCTTTGTCCTGGTCGCGCACGATTGAGTTTATGAGGTCTTCCACGGCCATCGCCGCGCTGTCGTCCATACCGGAGGTCTCACTGAAGTCGAAGATGACCACTTCGTGGTCGGCGAGGTCGGGGCTGATGACGCGCACTATCTCCCTGGCGGACGCTATCGAGTAGCTTCCGCGTAGTGAGAGGAGTCCCACCCGCGCGCGGAACGGGTCGAAGTCCGGGTCGTCCGCCGCGTCGGGGAACAGGATCATGTCCAGCAGGGGCGTGGAGATGGTCTGATTCAGCTGCTGACTCTGGAAACGCAGCGCGTTGGCCATGCCTGAAACGATGAATCCCACCGCGATTGCGGAAATGACGTCGAAGACGAGTGAGAGCAGGGCGGTGAGCAGGGTAACCAGACCGATGTCCGGGGACAGCTTGGGTATGCGTCGCAGGAATCGCACATCCATCATGTCCCAGCCGACCTTGATGAGAATTCCGGCGAAGGCGGCATGAGGAATGTAGGAGATCGCCCTGCCCAGCCCGAAGAGGATAGCCAACAGGACGCCGGCGCAGACCATGCCGGTCACCGCCGATCTGCCCCCGGCGCGCGCCGCGAGGAGCGAGCAGGGGGCTGAAGCCGCACCCGGCAGCCCTCCAAACGCGCCTGTCACGATGTTGCCGATGCCGAGTCCGACAAGTTCGCGGTTGGGCTGATGCGTGCGTCCCGTAAGTGGATCTATGATCAGAGCGGTGAGAAGGTTATACATGGAGCTGAGAAAGGCCAGGATAAGGGCGGGCTGTATAGCATCTATCAGAACCTGGCTGTGGAATACGGGTATCTGAAATTCGGGAAGGCCAATCGGCGTATCCCCCAGCCGCGGCGCGGAGTCGAACAGAAACAAGCCCGCGAGCGCGCCAACTATCAGCGCTACAAGAGCATCCGGCACAAAACGATGCAGTCTGTCCGGCCAGGAGATGAACACTGCCAGCGTTATGACGGCCACCGCGAGCGCGTGAATGTTTACGTTGAGGACCGCGTTCGGCCAGGAGGCGATTATGTCGAACAGTCCTATGCCGGGTTCGATGGGCGAGCCGAGAAACCAGAGTGTCTGGGTAATGAATATGTATCCGCCCACGCCCACGAATACTCCGCGGACCACTGAGAAGGGCAGCCAGTTGGCGAATCTGCCCAGACGCAGGAGACCGAAAGCAATCTGGATGAGTCCGGCCATCATTACTATCGTGAACGCTTCGGCCAGACTATCAGCATAGGAACTGATTATTACGGCTGTGAATATGGTAATCAGGGCGCTGGGCCCTGAGATCATGGGGGCCGCCCCGCCGAGCGTGGCTGTGAAGAATCCGACGGCAATCGCGCCGTAGAACGCGGCGACCGGGCCAAGCCCTGACAGCGCTCCGAAGCCGAGCGCGACCGGCACCATCATGACGGCGGACACAACTCCGCCGAACAGATCGCCCTTGAGATTGGCGACTCCGTATGACGGCTGCCAGCCTGTTATGCGTCTGACGGAGCGGATAATCATGGTACAGAGTGGGTATTGATCATTGCTGTGAGCACTACCCCGCCACGCCTGGATGCCCACCCTCGCGGGCATGACGGCGGTTGTGCAAAAGTCTCCTTACTGCGTAGATGCCCCGAGTTCTCTTGCCCTGAGAAAGTCCCTGTACGAGGCGTCGGAGTTGCCGAGCATATGGTGGATGACGCTTCTGTGGCGATAAGTGGGCCAGTATTCGGGGTCGAGGGCGATTGCGCGGTCGAAGTCGGTGAGCGCAAGGTCGAGCGCTCCGGTCTCGGAATGAGCGAGGCCCCTGTTGTGATATGCGTCGCGGTATTCGGGATCCAGCTCTATTGCCGCGGTGGTGTTCTGCGCGGCGGCCTCGAAATCTCCCAGGCACAGGTTGGCTACGCCAAGGTTATTGTGCGCCATAGCGTTTGTGGGATCGAGCTCGATTACCCTCCGCATATCCTCCCTTGCTTCGACGTACCGCCTCTTGTTCGAGTAAGCGTTACCGCGCCTGAAGTATGCGTCCGAATCCATGGGATCGCGCTCGATGGCCTCGGTCATGTCCCCGATAACGGCGTCGAGATCCGATGTGCCTGGAGGTGAGGTCATACGCTTACACCGGACTGGTCGAATGATCGGTAAGCGCGTCCAGGACCTTCCTGCCCAGTGTATAGCTCTCCTTGTCGGACGGGAACTGTCCGGCGCGGACATCGCTGATGTAGTCCGACGTGGCTTGTATCACGGCATCGCCCAGGTTCGCGTACCTGCGGGCGTGCTTGGGGACAAAGTCCTGGTACAGGCCGAGCAAGTCGTGGAAAACCTGCACCTGACCGTCGCAGTCTGCTCCCGCGCCAATGCCGATGGTAGGCACGGCTACTCGCTCGCTTATCATTTTGGCAAGTGGAGCGGGGACGCATTCCAGAACTATCGCGTAGGCCCCGGCCTCTTCCAGCGCGCGGGCGTCCTCCATGAGTTGGAGCGCGGCCTTGAGGCTCTTGCCCTGAACACGATAGCCGCCCAACTGGTTGACCGACTGGGGAGTAAGCCCTATGTGGCCCATAACCGGGATGCCGCTCTCTACGATGCGGCTCACGGTCGCGGCCTGGCTCTGGCCTCCTTCGAGCTTCACCGACTGCGCTCCGCCCTCTTTCAACAGCCGACCCGCGTTGCGCATGGCGTCGAATGCCGATGTGTGGTAGCTGAGAAAGGGCAAGTCGCCGACAATGTGCGCCTTCCGCGTGCCGCGGACGACGGTCTTTGTGTGATGAACCATGTCGTCCATAGTCACCGGCACGGTGGAGTCGTGTCCGAGCATCACTTGTCCGAGGCTGTCGCCGACGAGAATCAGGGGAATGCCGGCCTCTTCGACCAGGCAGGCCGAGGTGTAGTCGTAGGCGGTTATCATGGGGATTTTCTCCCCGTCCCGCTTCATCCGTTTCAGGTCTCTGATCGTTACTCGCACTTCTGGTACCTCCTCGTTGTGAGTGAAGTCCGTTTGTTTACCGATAGCTCTTGACGATCTCCGCAATCTCGTCGGCGAGTTCGGGCTTGAGCGCTCCTTTCTCAACGGCGAAGGGCAGGCCGGCAAGGGCTAATTCGCAGTATAGCGGAAGATACTCCGGCGCGCTCGCGCTGAGGGCCTCGAGATGCTTGCGAATCGTTCCCAGGTCTCCGCGCGGGTAGGGACCGGCTACTCCCTGCGGCACGCCGTTCGCGTCCATGTTGCGGGCCGCCGCCACCATCATGGGGGTGAGGGCGTGGATGCCCTCGTCGCGGCTGCGGTCGAACTTGGGCCACACGGATGCCGCGACTGACGCGAGCACAGAGAGTAGGTTGCCCATAAGCACGCCGGATATGTGGTACAGCACCTTGTCCTCCGGTCTCAGGAAGATGGGGTTGCCGCCTATGTCCAGCGCCATCTGCTCGAGGTAGTCGTGCAGTTCGGGTCCTGCCTCGATGCCGAAGGTTGTGCCCGGTATGTTCTGTACGCCCTCTTCGACGGATGAGAATGCCTGGAGGGGATGAAAAGCGCCCGATGCGGCTCCGGCTTCGACCGCTCCCTGAAGCGAGTCGAGGCTGGCCGCGCCGGAGCAGTGCGCCACGGCCTGGCCTTCTCTCCATCGGACGGAGTCGCAGACGGCGCCAATCGCGTCGTCGGATGTCGTTATGAATACGAAGCCCACCGAGTCAGTCAGCTTCTGGAAGCTGCGGTACGGCGTACAGCCCGGAATGCGCGCGGCGAAGGTCTCTGCCGAAGCGTGTGTCCTGCTGGCGACCGCCAACACGGGATAGCCCGCGTTGTGGAGCGCGACGGACAGCGATCCGCCGACCGCTCCGGCGCCAATGAAGCCTATGGATGTGGATTTGTGGAAGATGGTCATATTTAGTTCTTAGTTGTTAGTAACGCGGGCGCGATAAGCAATTTTGATCTTTCATCTTCGGGATTAAGTCGTCTCAAATTGCAACGCCGACAGATTCAACTCCGAAGACCGCTTCGAGAGATAGAGCAACTCTATTCCGATGACTTCATCAGATTCGTTGTAATCCAACACCACGCCGGGCGCAACTTCTTCCGACTCGACAATCGCAGATTCGTCAAGACGCAGATACAGGGCGTCCGCTTCCTTATCCACATGAAGTTTCACAATCTTCTCCTCATTCGGCGGTCAAAAAATACGCTGACGACTTTCCATGGTAAAACGCGAGTGTTGACGATCACACGCAAGACACGATCATCCCGCTCTGGCACACGAGCGAAGAAACGCTCAAGTTCAGGGTCGTTTGGATCATCAGTGCGTAATTCCGGCTCGGCCACTATTCGTTCTATCCATTCTTTCGGTATCACTCGCTCCGCCATAGCGACTTGAGCATGGAAACTGTACGACAATGGTCCTGAGCCATTTTGCATGGAGACCTCTATCATCAATTCGTCGGGCAGTTATCCGTATCCATACTTGCTCTTATTCCTTGTCATATACTACCGTCCCTCCCCTGAGCGCAGGCTTGATGACTAATCCGTGCGAGTCCTTGTAACGTTCCAAGTCATCTGGCGTGACTACGATGACATCCACCGCGGCTCGTACCCCGTAGAGATTCCGCCGTATCCGCGCGCTGAGACCTCGGCGATTGGCCCCTTCTTTCACGACGAGGAGATCCACATCGCTGTGTGGACCCATATCCCCGCGGGCAGCGGACCCGAACAGGATGACTTGTTCCGGCTGGGCGACCTCTACGACACGCTGAACAATATCGTCCAGCGTTTTCTGGTCCAGCGTCTGAAGTGTCATCGCCTGGTCATTCCCATGTACTCCTATTCGTAAGTTCAGAGACGGATTTCACGCCGCCGAGCCCGGTGGCCTTTGTGACTGCGCGGACTATGGCGCGGCTTGTGCATAAAGCGGCGGCGGCGCAGAGGCGGTTCATGTTGGCGTCGGCCTCATGTCCGCCGGTTGCGAGCGCGAACATGGTATCACCGTCGCTCATAAGATGCGCGGGGCGAACGGCCATCGCGAGCCCGTCGTGGGAGACGTCGGCGAGTTTGTTGGCCTGCGACTTTGTGAGTCTGGCGTTGGTGGCTACTACTCCTATGGTGGTGTTCTGTCCCGCCCGAGGCTGTGGGGACTCAAAGTCGGGAGCGGTTATCAGCGCCATCGAGTCGAGCATAGTCGTGTCGTCGTCCAGTGGCCCGGCGACGATCTCCGATGTCTCAGGGTCCACGACCCCCCCGACGGCGTTTACCGCTACAATCGCGCCGACCATGAGGCCGTCGCCCAGGTCGAGGGCGGACGTTCCGATGCCGCCCTTGACGCACCTGTCGCGTCCGAGCAGCTTGGCTACCGTAGCTCCCGTTCCCGCTCCCACGGTTCCCTCGTCCAAAGGGCCTGAAGATGCGTCGAGGCACGCAGAGCGGCCTTCGAACATGCCGGGACGTATCGCGCCATTCACCAGACCGAGGTCGAACAGAATGGCTCCGGAGACTATCGGAATCGTAGCGTTTCCGAATTCGATGCCCACCCCCTTCTCTTCGAGATAGCTCACGACGCCGGCGATGGTATTGAGTCCGAAGGCGCTGCCGCCGCTGAGAACGACCGCGTGAACCTGTTCGACGAGAGCGGTAGGGGCGAGGGAGTCGGTCCCGAGGGTGCCGGGGGCGGATCCACGAACGTCAACTCCGCCCACCGCGCCATCCTCGCATAGGACGACGGTGCAGCCTGTGGCGTTGGCCGTGTCGGTGTAGTGTCCGACTCGTATGCCGGACACTGATGTTATGCCGAGGTTGTTCAACACGCGCTCCGAAGTGTGCCAGGGGTAGGTCGGAAGCCGATTCTATCAACGGCTCGTTAGGGGCGCAATTCGGTCTTGCAGGATGAGCGTAATAGCCTCGGACAGGTTTTCGAGGACTTCCTCTTTGGTTCTGCCCTGGCCGTTCGCGCCTGGGATCTCGGGGTTGTATGCGATGTACCAGTCGTCGTCTTTTTCTATGATGGCGGTGAGTTCGTTGCGCATTTTGCCTCCGATCCATTGATAGCCCACTTTAGTACATTTCTGTACGCCCTTCAAATATGCCACATTGGATGAACATGGAATGATAGTGAAATTTTTCATGACACATTGCACAGATCTGGAAAGTGTATTTTGTTATGTTGCGTTGTGAGCATGAATAAATTAACCATCCCGATTTAAGATTCAGACAAGCTATCGAGGAGGCGTTCAACAAAATCAAACACTCAGGACCATTAAGGCATTGACTGAATATCTGACACGACTCGGAACGGACAAGACTCGCAAGCGATTGAACCTAACTCTGCAAGGAGGGCAATACGGATGAAGCGGGACGAATATCTCAAAGACCAAGATGTAAGCGCGTTCATAGAGTGGGCCGCCAAGCTGGTGAGCGGTGAGTGGGGGCTGGAGCATAGTTGGAGTAGCAATGATCCGCAAGGGAGGAATCCGAGACAATTCGACTGCCAGTCTCTCTACGAGGCTTGTGAGAGTTACTATTGGAACGGAGGTTCGTTCGAGGGCATGGCTGCGCGTTTCGATGAGTTCAGGCGCGAACTTAAAGAGGCGACCGACGCAGACCCCGCTACTGATGAGGACAAGGATTCGTTCTTGAAGGCTGCCGACAGTATCGCCAAATGGGGAGGCATCAACAATCTCAAGAGTCTCACCAATATGGGGAGAGGCGCGTTAGAAAAACTCAATGCCAATGCCGAACGTTTGGACCCGAAGAACACGGACACAGATAATCTAAGAGGCTTCAAGTACATGAACTCGAGTTTCACCAAGATATACTCCGCCATGATAGATGATTTCCCCATCTATGACAGCCGTGTGGGGTGTGCGCTCACATCTCTGATTAAGCAATTCTGCAAGGAAAGACGATACAACGGAGTTCCGGCATTGCTCAGCTTTGGCGTTCCACCGGGCAGGGGCGACGCAGGTGAAAGCCGAAATCCATCGGACGGTTTCTATGAGTTCCCTAATATACGAGGAGCGCAATATACGAGGCACGCAGACTCCAACCTGAAGGCCGCTTGGATACTTGGGAAATTGGCCGAGATAGAGGACGGGGACTTCAGCAAAGTTCCCAAGAATAGGCGGGTTCGGGCTTTGGAGGCTGCGCTATTCATGATTGGGTATCAGCCGTTGGGGAAGAAAGCTGTCAGGAAGTCGTGATATGTCGGATCAGGTCGCCTCGTCTCATTCGGCGGTCATCGTCATTTGTCTTGCCGAATGTGATAATAGTAGGTAGCTTCAACATTCCAAGACAGATATGAGAGGAAGAGTCATGGCAATCAATAAGGCAAAACAGAGAATGCTGGAAGGCAAGCCGGCGTATGGAGCGGAGGTCGGACTTGGGTCGTCTCTGTCGGCGGAGCTGATCTCGCCGCTGGGGTTCGACTTCATCCTGGTGGACAACCAGCACGGGGCATGGGACGACAACAGTTCGATGACCGCATTCAGGAGCATTGCTTTGGGTGTGGCTACGCCGATGGCGCGCGTTCGCAAGAATGAGTTCGGCGCTATCGGTAGGCTGCTGGACCGCGGCGCGATGGGGATCGTGGTCCCGATGGTGAACTCGGTCGAGGAGGCGGAGGCAGCAGCCGAAGCGGTGCGCTATCCGCCCATCGGCGGGCGGTCCGGCGGCGCGTTCGGGACGGGCTACCTGGGCGACGGATATATGCAGTGGGCGAACGACGAGATATTCCTGGCCATCCAGCTAGAGACAGTCAGGGCAGCCGAGATCGCCGAAGACATCCTCTCGGTGGAGGGGATAGATGGCTGCTGGATCGGCCCCGGAGACCTGAGCATGTCCATGGGAGTGGACCTCTCGGACGACGCTGGCTGGAAGGCTCACGACGACCTGATAGTTGAGATGTTCGAGGCGACGAAGCGCGCGGGCAAAATACCGGGAATCTGGACGGGGAGCGCGTCTGAGGCGCTGCGCCGACACGAACAGGGCGGACTATTCCTCACGACGGGCGGCGACGGTCCGTGGGTAGTGGACGGCGCACGTCGGACGTTGGCGGAGCTTGGGAGATAGGTCGGGCAGGTCTGTGATATGTTAACGCCCATACCAAGGGAGGAGTGGCTATGGCTGAAACAATCTCAATGGAAGAGTTTCGGGGGCTGACAAGTCGTGTCGGGCTGGAGTTGAACGACGAGGAGCTCGAGCATCTGAAGCCGATGTACGAGCACTTCCTGGAGCCAATCGCACGCATGAATGCGCTGGAGCTTGACGCGGAAGACCTGGCGGTCGTGTTCCAGCCCGGCTGGGACCCGGAGGTATAGCCATGACGACAGAACTGCACTACCTGACTATTGGCGAGGCCGGAGTACTTTTGAAAGCCGGTGAACTCTCACCTGTCGAGCTTACGCGCGCCTTCCTGGACCGAATCGAGGCGCTGGACGAGGCGCTGGAGTGCTATATCACCGTTCTGCATGACGAAGCGATGTCCGAGGCGCGGCAGGCGGAGGCGGAAATCCTGCGCGGCGAGTACAGGGGGCCGATGCACGGCATACCAATCGCGCTGAAGGACCTGTATGACACCGAGGGCGTACTAACCACGGCCAGCTCGAAGGTGATGGCGGACAGGGTCCCGTCCGAGGACGCGACCACGACCGCCCGGCTGAGGGCGGCAGGGGCGGTTCTGCTGGGCAAGCTGGCGATGCACGAGTTCGCGCTTGGCGGGCCGGACCCGTCGAACGGCTTTCCGCTGGCGCGCAATCCGTGGAACCTGGACCATATTCCGGGCGGTTCGAGCAGCGGCTCGGGTACGGGTATTGCGGCCGGTCTCTGTATGGGTACGCTGGGATCATGCACGGGCGGTTCGATACGCGGTCCGGCATCCCACTGCGGCATTGCCGGCATCAAGGCGACCTATGGTCGTGTGAGCCGGTATGGCGTGGTGCCTCTGAGCTGGACGCTCGACCACTGCGGTCCCATGACGTGGACTGTTGAGGATTCGGCGATCATGCTCCGGGTTATCGCGGGCTATGATCCCAAGGACCCGACGACCAGCCGTGCGCCGGTGCCTGACTACACCGCATCGCTGACTGAAGATATTCGCGGTCTGAGAATAGGAGTGCCGAGGCACTTCTTCTTCGTGGACGACCCTCTCATCAGCAAGGATATGCTCTCCGCAGTAGAAGATGCGCTCAAGACCCTGGAGGACATGGGTGCCCACGTGGAAGAAGTGAGTGTGCCGATGCTGGAGCACGCGGGCGCGGCGCAGCCGGTCATCATGCTCAGCGAGGCGTTCTCGTATCACCAGAACAACCTGCGTAGTAACCCGGAACTGTTCGGGGAGATGGTCAGAGCGCGGTTCAGGACGGGCGGACTGTTCGCGTCGTCGGACTATGCCCAGGCGCAGCGCGTCAGAAACGTGCTGAAGCGTCAGTTCGCGCAAGTATTGAGAGAAGTCGATGTGATAGCGTCGCCGACGATGTCGAATCCGCCGCCGCGCTTCGACGAGACGGACGCGATGACCACATCGAGGGTACCTAGCTTCACCGGTCCCTATAATCTGACGGGGATGCCCGCCATCTCGGTGTCTTGCGGATTTACACCGGAGGGCCTGCCGGTGGGACTGCAGATCGCGGGTAAGCCGTTCGACGAGCCGACGGTGTTCCAGGTATCCTACGCCTACGAACAAAGCGCGCGGTTTTTCGAGACGAGGCCGCTGATGTCGGGAATTCCCCATTCGTAGGAATTTGAATTATCTCACCGGACCAGGAGACAACGGAATATGGCCGACTTGACATTGCGGACTTCCATCGGAAACTACGGACATACGACGCCGCTGAAGGACGGGACTCTCACATCCGAGAGATTCGACATGGAGCACATAGAGATAACTCCGGTGCCCATGATATTCCGTCGTATGGTGCGCAACCTTGAGTTCGATGTCGCGGAGATGGCGCTTGCTACTTACTTCTGCGCTCGCGCTCACGGCAAGAAGTTCATCGGGATACCGATCTTCCTGACGAGGGACTTCTATCACGGGGCGCTGGTCTATAACAGACGCAGCGGCATAGAGTCGCCCAAGGACCTGGAGGGACGCAAGGTCGGCGTGCGCAGCTACACGTTCACCCCGGGCGTGTGGACGCGGGGGATTCTAAGCTCGGAGTACGGTGTTGACCTGGACGCGGTCACATGGGTGCTTTCGGGAGATGAGCACGTGGAGGAGTATGTGGCCCCATCGAATGTGGTGTCGTCGTCCAGCAACGACCTTGGCGAAATGCTGCTTTCGGGCGAGATTGACGCCGCGATTGCGCCGGGGCCTGTTGATTCGCCCGACGTGCTGCCTCTTATCTCAGAGTCGCACGAGGCGGCGGACGGGTGGCACCAGAGGACGGGGCTATACCCGATAAGTCATCTTCTGGTGGCAAAGGACGCTACGCTGGATGAAAATGAGGGTCTGGCGACCGAGTTGTTCGGGATGTTCAGCGAGGCTAAGTCGGAGTACGTTTGCAGACTGATGTCCGGGGATGCTACGGAGGCGTGGGACCAGTCGGTGCTCAAGATGGCAGAGATTGTGGGGGATGACCCAATCCCTTACGGATACGAGAGTTCACTCAAGACTCTGGAGACATTCATCGGATTCAACGTGGAGCAGGGTGTAATACCGGAGGCGGTCGATCCTGCGGAATTGTTCGTGCCGGAGACGCTATCGCTCGGTAGTTCCGGTTAGCTATCGGCGACGGCGCACTGGTGCGATTCCGTCACCGGCGTGGTCGCCCTGACGATACACGGCTCATTGCAATCCGGGCAGAAGTCATATACAAACACGCCCGCGTCCATTCGTCCGTGCGCGGCCAGTGTGCGAATCTGGTCCAGAGGGGGTACGTCGGGGGGAGTATCCGCATTCGCGATCAGCGACTCCCAGTCAACTCGCGTCTTGACTACTTCCAGTGCCTCTAAGTCGCTGATTGCGAAAATGGGCGTCCAATGGGTGATATGCCCGTTCCAGTGACGCCTCTCCCAGATCCGGTATTCGTAGATATCCATTTTCCGGTTACTCCTTACTCAAGCGAGCGGCGCAGTAGTCAATTGTTAAGTATGCGGGCCGACGGGAGCGCCGTCTCCGTGGGAGGCTGCCAACCAAGTGCGATAACGATCCCAGCAGGGGTTGTATCTAGTCAGTGTCCCGTAGCTGTTGGTACTGAATATCAAACATATAGTCGCAAGGTATTGGTTCTTAGTCAATAGGGTGTTCAAAAATCGCCAAGTCAGATTCGGATTCGTAAATTAGTCCGAAGGTGCCCTGCGACATGTAGCACGGAGAACCGTGTAAGGGGTGTTTATGGTGTAGTATGCATCCCACCAGCAAACGACGGCTCGACAATCGCGCGACACGACACACTGGGCAAGGGCGTCGTCGCGTACTCCGACCCGGACAATCCGGTAGTGACCGGGGCGCACGGGATGGAGTGGGTTGATGATGACAATATGTGGGTCGCCGTTCCTCCGGCGCAGCGCGTCTATCTGATGGACCCGGGTACGATGAGTGTCAAACATTCCATACCGACGCCCGGAATCCGGCCCCATGGTATTTTCATGCACGAAGGCGACCTGTGGCTCGCGGACACCCAGGACTGCAAGATATACAGAATGGACCCGGACAGCGGCGAGGTTCGGAGCGAGGTTTCCGTGCCTGAACCGGAACTGCATGGCATGACACTGCACCAGGGCCGGATATGGTTCTGCTGCGCAGAGACTCGCCGGGTGTGCTCGGTAGATCTACCGGCGTAAGACGACTGGTAGTTGGATTATGGCGCTAGTTCAGATGCCCTCTGAGTCTCGGATCGAGATAATCTCTCAGCGCGTCTCCCAGCAGGTTGAATGCCAGAATCGTGATCGTGATTGCCACGCCTGGGTAGATCACCAGCCACCATGGTGGCTGGAACAGTTCGTTCAGGACGCCGCCGAGCATATTGCCCCAAGTCGGCGTCGGAGGGGGAACGCCCATGCCCAGGAAGCTCAGGGCGGCCTCGGTGAAGATGGCCGAGCCAAGACCCGCGCTCGCCACCACGAACAGCGGCGCGAAGCACTGCGGCGCTATGTGGCGCACCATGATCCTGAGTTGAGACGCGCCGACCGCTCCTGCGGCCTCCACGTACTGCGTGGCTCGCGTTGAAAGCGCGACCGACCTTATAACTCTCGCGGTTCCAGGAATCCTGATGACGGCGATTGCCAGAATCACGGTGAACAGACCGGAGCCAAGCGCGGCCAGCAGAAGAAGCGCCAGAATGATGGTCGGAAACGCGATGAACATATCCACCATCCTCTGGGACACCATGTCGAACCTGCCGCCCAGGTATCCGGACATCACGCCCCAGGCGAACCCAAAGGCGTCGCCGATGAATACCGAGACGAAGGCCACAAGCAGCGTAATTCGCGCGCCGAAGATGATCCGCGTGAGGCTGTCTCTGGATATGAAGTCAGTCCCTGCCCAGTGGTCCATGGAAGGCGGCTGCTTCAGGTTCACATAAAATAGCTGGTCGGGGTCGTAGGGCGCTACCGCCTGCGGGAACAGACCGATGAACAGCAGAAGCGCGAGCAGAATAAGCGAGACCGAGCCAAGGACTGAGGATCTGATGAATCCCACCAGACTCTCGAATGGCTGTCTGCTCGCTGCAGTCAGCGTTTGCGCGGTACGGCTGTTCCTCTGCGTTGCCAAAGACTGACCTTCCTTCCAATATGGCTGCAATCTGCCTCATATCCCCTCGATGGGAGAGGGTTAAGGTGAGGGTGAAACCCTACTCATACCTGATCCTCGGGTCCACAAGGCCGTAGATGACGTCCACGACGAGATTGATGACCACGTATGCCACCGCGAACAGCAGAACCAGGCTCTGGATCACCGTCCAGTCTCGCGCCTGCACCGCGTATATCAGGCTGTAGCCCAGTCCAGGCACTGAGAAAGCGCGCTCCACCGCTACCGCCCCTCCAAGTGTCGCGCCCAGGTACAAGCTGGAAAGCGTGATAGTAGGCAGCAGCGCGTTTCTGAGAGCGTGCCTGACCACGACCGTCCTGCTGGCCAGACCCTTGGCCATGGCGGTCCGGACGTAGTCCTCTGTCAGGACTTCCAGCATACCGGAGCGCACCATTCTGGCTATGATCGCGCCAAAGCCGAGTCCCATGGCTATGGCCGGTCCTATCGTCATCTGCAGGTTGGTCCAAGGCGACTCCCACAAAGAGACAAGCTCGACCGGCGGCCGCCAGTTCCATATCAGAATCGTGGCGAGAATCATTGCCAGCCCAAGCCAGAAGTTGGGTATGGCCATGAAGAGCGTGACCACGCCACGGATCCCGTAGTCGAGGGCCGAGTTGCGCCAGAGCGAGGTCACAATTCCGGTTGGGAGTCCTATAACCCATGCGATGAGCAGAGCCATCAGCGATATCTGGAGCGTAATCGGCCCGCGCCTGATTACCATGTCGGCTATGGACTTGTCCTTCTGCCAGAAAGAGTAGCCCAGATCGCCCTTAACTACGTCCCGCATCCATACGAGGTACTGGATTATCAGGGGTTTGTCATATCCGAGCGACGCCTTGACCGCCGCGAGTTCCTCGTCGCTCAGCACGTAAATTTGCCCCTCCCCGATTATAGACCTCAGGGGGTCGCCGGGGATAACACGCATGGCGAGGAATATCATTATGGTTACCCCGATCACCGTCGGGATGGCCAGCATCAGCCTGCGCGCTAGGTAGGATCGCATAAATTCTGCACCGTCATAAGTATGTGAAGCGCGCGTAGCCACCGCTCAGCATAGGCAGGGAAACGCGCGAATAACTTCGACTTTCAATCTTCGGCGCGACCGGATGAAACTACCCGGTCGCGCCATTCTATCTAGCTATAGGAGAGACTATCTGTCCAGCCACACGGTCTCGTAGCGACCCCACGGGTATCCGCCCAGATCTTCTATCATGATTCCCCTGACGTGTACGCCGCCCATCGGCAGACCGCTTCCTCCACCTGCCTGGTAGCCGGGAGGATTCTCGTCCAGCATGTCCATCGCCTGGTGGAGCAGTTTCACACGCTCGTCTGGGTCGAACTCCACGAGAAGCTGGTCCAGCAACTTGTCGAACTCGGGGTTACAGTACCGGTAGTAGTTGCCGTCGGCGTCGCACCTGAAGATGCCGTTCCACTGCGCGGTCGGGTCCGCAACGTCGGAGCCGGTGCCGGTAACGAAGGCTACGTGCCACTCGCCGTCGACGAGTATCTCGCCCTCGATGCCCCTCTCGATGATCTCAAGATCGGACGTGATTCCGAGAATGTCCTCGGCCTGCTGAAGCCACGATACTCCACGCACCTCACCGCCGGCCGGCGTGTTATTGCCAACGGCCTTGATGTGGAAGCCGTCCGCGTATCCCGCTTCGGCCATGAGGCGTTTCGCCTCGGCTATGTCGGCGGCCCTGCCCTCAGGGTCTTCCCGCCAGCCCGGCAGCTGCAGTATTTCTTCATCGGACATGTGGCCGGGCACGGCCTTGGTTATCCAGCGCGCCTTGTAGTTGGGTAGCGCGATCGCCCCCGCCACTTCGAGGTCGAACTTCTTGTCCAGGCCGATATGTATGGCTCTTCGAATGCGAACATCGTCCAGTGGCGCCTTGGAGTTGTTCGTCCACATCGGCGAGGTCCCATTGATAGGAGGGTTGCTCCCGTGGAACATGTCCGGCTGCGCCATCGCCCTTGCCCATGTTTCCTGGTTGCCGTTCCATGTGAAGTCAACGATTCCCGTCAGAACTGCCGCGCCTCTATTTGCCCATACGGGTATGTGCAGCGCCTTTATGCCGTCCACATAGGGAAGGTCCGGGTTCCAGTAGTTGGTGTTGGCCTCCAGAGCGAGGTGCTCGCCCGGCACGCGTTCCTGGAATATGAACGCGCCGGTCCCCGGAGGAAGGTTTTCGCGAACGTTCTGGTTGTGCAGATCCAGGAAGTGCTTAGGGTACATGACCGGGTAGCCGAAGTGTGGAGCCGCGCCCAGCACGTTCACGAACCATGGCGTGGGACGTACCAGGTCGAATGCGACCTTATACGTGTCGAGCAGTCTTACCTCCTCGACAGGCTCGAAACTCTGTTTTATGGAGCCTGTGATCACCCCTTCGGGCGGGTCCATTATCCTGTCGAACGTGGCGATTACGTCCAGCGCGGTGAAACCAACGCCGTCATGCCACTCGACGCCCTCTCTCAGCGTAAAGGTATATGTGAGGCCGTCATTGGAGACCTCCCATCCGGTCGCGAGATCGGGGACTATGTCCCGTTGTCCCTCACCCACGTTTCGGTAGGTGAGGTTGTTGTACATGTTGGTGATGCCGGTGTAGGCTGGAGCGCCCTGGTGAAGGTCCCAGTGCGCCATCTCGACCGGTCCCGCCGTCCTGACGACACCGCCGCGCGTGATGTTGGACTCGACGGCGGCCATCAGGTAGCCGAACTTGGACGCGTCCATCCTGAGCGGCTCGGGCGTCGCCTTCGGCTCGATCATCACCTCTCTGACGACTTCCTTGATTACTTCCTTCTCGACGACGACCGTCTCGCCAGGGACCTCCACTTCCTTGACCACTTCTTTCTCGATGACGACGGTCTCACCCGGCACTTCGACCGTCTTGACGACTTCCTTCTCCACCACCACCTCTTTCTCTACCTCTACTATCTTCTCCTGGATCACCGGTTCGGCGGCGCTGCTGCACGCGGCCAAGGCGAGCCCCGCCATCATAGTCAGCAGGACCACCAGACCAAACAGACTCCATACCCGGACTTCACGATAGCCTACTCGCATTGCAATCCTCCTTGGACTTGCGGGGGGAGATATTCTCCTGCTCTGGGGGAATTGCACTCAACTGCGAAACAGAGCGGCTGAAGCCGGACCGGACACACGAATCGGATTCTCCCAGAAGGAAGCTGTTAGCATGAAACAGGATTCACACTTTAATTTCCGCGAACAGTATCACCGCAATCTGACGCTGTCAAACGGAAAGTTCGACAGAACCCGTATCAACTTAGTCGGTGCTGCCTGTGTCTCAAAATCCCCTCTTCCTTGATGGGCTAGGGCTAGCGTGAGGGTGATTCCCTATATTAATAAAACTGATACAGCATCGCTCGGATACACTCGTCCTCAAAAGCTGCTTGCTATACGTTTAACGGCGTACCAAGTGATTCTGATACACTTGGGTTAATCTTTGCCCGGTACGAAGAGCGGCAGTATCGAGGAATATGAAACAGTGCTGATAACCACCATCGAAAGCATACCCGGCAGGAACATAACCGAAGTGAAGGGGATTGTGCGCGGCAGTACCGTCCGGGCGCGCTCCATCGGCAGGGATATAACAGCCGGCTTTCGCAACATAGTGGGCGGAGAACTGCCCGAGTACACGAACCTGCTGGAAGAGTCACGCGCTCTGGCCATGAATCGCATGGTCGCGCAGGCCGAAGAGCTGGGAGCCAACGCGATAGTCGGCGCGCGATTCACTACGGCCGGCATAACGCAGGGCGCCTCCGAGATACTCGCGTTCGGAACGGCCGTCGTCGTGGAAGACTGACGGGTAGGGAGCAGGCTAGTCGGCCATGGATTCGTGGGTGTGAGCCTGAGCCATGAGGACGCTGTTCACGCCATTGAGCCTGGCCTGATCCAGTTCGGAGTCGCTGACTCTTCTGCCCTGGTTTTCCATCTCAGTTCTGAGTTCTCTGCCTTGGTTTTCCATCTCAGTTCTGAGTTCTCTGCCCTGGTTTTCCATCTCAGTTCTGAGTTCTCTGCCCTGATTTTCCATCTCTGCCCTGAGATTTTCTATCCCAGCCCTGAGATCTGTACCCTGATCCTCTATCTTGGATTCCAGTCGGCTGCTCTGGGTGTTTATCTGCCAGATAAACACGGCTGTCGCGGCGAATATGCCTGCTAGGATTGCGCCTACCGACAGAATATCGGGATCCATGTCTCCACTCCCAACAAAAACTTCCCGGCGAGATAGCTACTATAGGTCGGCTGAGAGCTCCTGTTTGAATCGTATTGTAGCATAAGAGTGTTTTGATGTAAGTTCGGGTCGAACGAAAGTCAGAACGATAATCTTTTCAACCATGCCAATGCCCCGCAAACTTGAATACACCCACGACCTGCGTCACTGGCTTATAGTGATGATAGTGTTCGGAATCACGGGATTCAGCGCGCTCGTCTTCAGCCGCCTGCTGTTCAACGTGATTCTCGGAATGGAAGGCAGTCTGTGGTCCGGTCCCTGGTCTTACCGGATTTTGTACCTGGCCGTGATCCCGCCGTTCTATTCGGCGATGCTGGTACTTGTGGGAGCTTTATTCGGCAAGCGCGAATACTTCGCTCAGAGAGTCGTGAAGATGTGGAGTCGCCTGATACCCCGAAGGTTCCGAGGGTAGCTCAGAACACGTACTCAGGACCGAGCGTGATCGAACCCGTCGTCCCTGAGTGTGGATCCGAGGCCCGGCATCTGAGCGGCATAGACTGTCCCGTCCCGTGGGGCAACTCAGAACACGTACTCAGGGCCCGGCACGTACTCGAACCTGTCGAAGACATCTTCCCTGAGAGTGAAGCCGAGTCCCGGAGTCTGCGGAGCGTGGACCGTCCCCTTCCTGATGTCGTACGCCTCGTTGAACAGTTCGTTCATCATCGGCATGTAGCCCTGGCTGACCTCGAGGATGTGGCAGTTGGGAGACGCCATTGCCATGTGGATGCTCGCCGCGAAGAGCACGCCGGAACCCCACGCGTGCGGCGCGAGCCTGATTCCGCGTGCCGAGGCCATCGCGCCGATGCGCCGTATCTCGGTGAAGCCGCCCGCCCTCGCTATGTCCGGCTGCGCTATATCCACCGCTCGGTGCATGAACAGGTCCTCGAAATCGAACCTCGTGAATTCACGTTCGCCCGTAGCTATCGGAATGATGGTAGAACGTCGCACCTCCGCAAGCCCGGGATGGTCGTCCGGCGAAATGGGCTCCTCGAACCACGCCAGATCGTACTCCTCCAGCTGGCGCGCCAGCCTGATGGCGGTCGAAACGTCCAGCGACCCGTGAGCGTCAATCATCAGCTCCACGTCGTCCCCGATTCCTCGCCTCGCGGCGCTCACCCGGCGTATGGTGTTTTCGACAGAGAAGCCGTCTCGTCCGACCACCCGCATCTTGACCGCGCTGAAGCCTTTGGCGGCGTACCCGCCCATCTCCTGCTCGGCCTCGTCTCCGGGTGCCCATCCGCCCGACCCGTAGCCGCGAATCGAGTCGCGCACCGCGCCCAGCGCCTTATAGACGGGCAGGCCGAGCGCCTGGGACTTGACGTCCCATATCGCTATGTCAACGCCCGCGACCGCTTCCATGGTCACGCCGCGCCGACCGTCCATCGGCTGCGAGTGTCCGCGTTCCAGCGCGGGCTTCCAGCGCGAGCCGTTGTACATCTTTTCCCACAGGAACTCCGAGTACATCGGGTCCTCGCCCACCAGAACGGGCGCAAGGTCGTACTTGACGATGGCGGACACCGTCTCAGGGCTGCCGAGCGAAGCTCCCATTCCGGTCAGTCCCTCATCCGTGTCCACCAGTATGAGGACTGCGTCGCTCTTTACCTTGGTGCCGAGGTCTGTACGATGCCGCCTTTCGGATGGAATCGGGTCCGACATGGGTATCGCGCGAACGTCAGTTATCTTCAAGATCTCTGCTCCAAAGTGAATAGAAGTTCCGTTCAGGGAACTCGACGGTTTGTGTCGCTCTTACCCCGTGAGTGGCGGAGCGCGATCATCGCGGGGAGAGAATCTATGCGGAGGGTTCCACCTGCTTGCGAGCGGCTCTGTAGGCCTGGGCCATCTTGATGCCCTGGCGAACAATCTCCTGCTCTTCATCGGTGAAATCGCCCCATTCGTACTGGCGGAAGAACAGGCGAAGCTCGGGGTCTTCGACTTCGAACACCTCTTCTCGACCCTCTATAAGCCACTGGACCGAGCGCCCGAGTATCTCCGCGGCATTCGGAATCTGCTCCGCCGACAGACCGATTTGTCCGGCTTCGACCTTCCATGCCCAGTGCCTGCCCGACTTCCCCATGAGCTTGGAGAACTCTTCCTGACTCATGGAAATGGCTTGTCTGGCTTCCTTGACTCTGAGTCCGATTTCTAGCTTTCTACCACCAACAGTTGCGGGTTGCGGCATTATTACCAGCCTCATATATAGTATGGCTTACATGATACCGTGTCTATTACAGAAATTCATTGACACAAATGTGCTAGAAGCGGAGATGGGAGAATGGACGGTGGGAAATCCACTCTCCCTTCATATGCGAATCATGTACCTTTGATGACCACCTGCAGGAGCACCCCTATCACTGTCGTCAGCACTGCTCCTATGCCGGTCAGCAGTATGCCCTGAAGGATTCTGATGATCCTGTCCAGCTTGCCTTCGAGTATGTCCGTATCGTTTTCAAGCATAGCCAAGCGGTTTTCCATCTCCATGTGCCTCCTCTGTTCGAATCTACTCGGTAGTTGTCTCATCACCCGTTCCTTTCAGTTGTACTCTTCTACACACCGGTCGTGAGGGGAGTGTGAAGTGTCGTCAACTCGAAATTGACTGACGACGGGTCTCCGGCATCGTCACGTACCGTGTAGATGCGCGTATCTTCCGGCCCTATCGTTAGGCGCGTGCCCTGGAACCGGGCGGAGCCGAGAACCGCGTCCGATTCGTCCAGCAGATACACTTCCTGCTCGGATTTGGTCAGCGTATCTACTAGGATCCTCTTCGTCGTCCCAACCGCATCTACGGACACTTCCCCTTCGTCAATCGGCAGGAGCATCACGTAGTCAATCGCCCACCTGAAGTGATGAGTGCCTTGAGCGCTCCCTGCGCCTCCACCGGCGAATACGCCGTAAACATCAATCCTGAAAGCAGGCATCGAATAGCCCTCCGGCACAGGCGAGGGCGGCAGGGTCAGTTCGCCCAGATCGAGCACTCTGAACTCTGACGACGTTTGTGGAAAGACGGCATCGGCTTCCACCGGGGTCTTCGATGTCGCGCCGAAGGACCAACCCAGCGCGAACCCCAGGTGGCCGACTTGCAGTTGGGAGTTGTCCGAGTCCGTCCGCGCCCTTGCGAGCGCCCTGAATCGCCCTCGAGGAACATTGGGAGCGGCAATCGTGATACGCACACTTCCGCACAGCGTGAATTCGGAGCGCGTAGTGTAGAGTCCGGCCTTGGTCCACGACATCCGCGCATATTCCCCGCCACTCGCCTCGGTCAGCGGCTGTACACCGCCGGACCATATCGCATCGGCTTCCTCGAACATCGTTTCGCCGCGCGCCGCCGAGCCGCTTTCTCCCTGGAAGAACAGGTTGACCCCGCGACCTTCGCCCGATTTCACGCCTATCCACATCCTTCGCTCACCCGACCAGGTACCGGAGGGATCGTGAATCTTGATCTGCGACAGAGCGCCATGGTCGCCGGGGATATCAGTTATGTCGGCATAGTTGAGATTCGTTCCATCATGTTCGTTCGAAAGCGTGCGCGACACCTCCACGCTCGCCAGCCTTCCAAGCGCCTCGATAGTCAGGACCAACTTTGCATTGAGCCCAGGACCATCCTTGCTTGTCTCGGGATCAGTCTCCACGCGACCTCGCAGCGTCCTGTACTCGACGTTCGCGTCGCCGCGTGTGTGCCTGAACCTTACCGAGGAGTCCCATGCCGCACCGCTTCTTCGTTCCGCCAGGGCGCACACCGAATGGAGCTTGCTCAACCCATCCGGAATCTGCCCGGCCTCGGCCTCTCTCATCCGCAGTTCGACCTCGACAGCTCGTGCGCCAAGAGCGTCGTCCGGACCGCGATCCGTGGCCGAAAACCTCACATCTCCGTTGGCGTAATAAGGTTCGCCGGTGAGGTCAATCACCTCGTTACCGTAAGCCAGTTCCAGAGTTTCGTTTGCCGTCCGTCGCTCAACTCGAATCCTGAAGTCCGCTGCCACGTACCGGCCCCCTCCCATCCGCACAATGCGAATGTTTTCGACCCCGACCGGGTGCGCCCAGTTCGCCACGCCGCCAAGCGTCAGGTCGTCCGCAATGGCCGCTTCGACGCTCATATCGCCGTCTGTGGCGATGTAGGAGTCGAGCGCGTCGTATGACTCGCTTCTCTTAGACCCGCCCGCCATGACCGTGACCACGAACTCGGCTTCGAACCGCGACCCGTTCACTCCGGCGCGCGACGCGCTACTGCGCTCAGTCCTGATGATAGCCACCGGGAAGTCGCGCCAGTCCTCGGGCTCGAATGTAATTACCCTCAGTCCGGGAATGCCTTCCAGCCGCGCCTTTAACCCTCTTTTCAGTTTGAATATCTCGTTCGTCATGCTATTCCAGACTCCTGCTTCTACTAAAGCGCGACAATCTTTCGATAAGGCGCGAGCAGTTCCATCGCATCCCGGTCGAGTCCGACCGCGAATCCGGACGTATCGGCATAAGCCGAGTCCTTGCGTTTCCACAGCCGCGACGCCTGGATGATCACCGCCTCGCTCACGGGTCCCGGATACTGGAACATGCGGACCTCGGCCGCCGCGCCATGGGCTGCCGCCTCAGTCCCGTTTACGCCGCGCAGTACGCCGAGCTTGTCTCCCGTTCGGCTGAATACATAAACCTGCTCAGACCCCACCAGCAGAGTGTGCCCAGCGCCGACGTCCTCCCCACCGCTGACCTCTATCTCATTCGTATCCACATCGAGCGCGTGTGACACGATCTCGGAAGCGCGTCTCATCCGCCGCCAGTATCCCCACTCGCCCGCGATGCGCACCCTGCGCATCCCAATCGGGAACGCGCTCTTCGATCCCGCTTCCGTGTCCGCCACGATTTCTGTGTACGGCGACGACAGATCGTGCCCGCCGGCAGGGTCCGCGTTCGCCGGACTCAGAAGATAGTCCGATTCATCCCAGACGCTCTCAAATGTCCGGTCGTCGTCGTCGTCCACGGCCAGGCCGTCCGGGTCCACCGAAACGAGGTCCGGGACACGCAGCGCCGTCGAGCCGTCCCCGTCGAACACCATCGTTGCCCTCTGAGAGAAGAAGTGCCTGTTGCAGTAGAAATCCACCTGCCTGGATACGCTCTCCAGAAGCATGAGAAGCCGTTCGTCGTCCTCAGACCCGGCGATGTCCAGCACAGCCGCGCTCTTCAGAATGTCCACCGTCGTATAAGAGTTCATCCGTTTCTCCTCTAAAGATCAGGGGCGAGGACAAGCCCCGCCCACTCGTCATTCCCGTGAAAACGGGAACCCCGAAGGGCTCGCCGTTAGGCAATCCATAGGGGCAGGGACCCTGCCCCTGATTCTTAACTCCTAATTGCCAATTCTCAATTGATCTTGATGTTGTACTGGAGAGCGGTGTGCGTCGCCTCCGAGCGATTCCCGCTCCGCTCCGCGAGCGCGTGCCTGAAGCTGACCGTAACCACCGTCTGCCGCTTCTGGGTATCGCGGTCCACGTCCACCCTCAGCTGCCGTCTGAAGCCCTGCGCCCACTGGGTGCGGTTCAGGAGGAGCAGGCGGCCGGTATCCGTCGCGTTGCCCGCGTCGGTCACCTTGCCGTCCTCGTCCGCCAGCCTCATGTGCTCGGACACGATCACGGGGATGCCCTCCACCGCGCCCAGCATTCCGCTCAGCAGCGTCGCGTTCGGCCCCAGCTTGTCCATTGTCCTGAACGATTCGACAGACTGCGCGCGAATGTAGGTATTGACGTCCATCACCCACGCCAGCTCCGACGGACGCACTCCGTAGCGGCCCATCTTCGCCCGTATTTCGTTGAACATATCCGCCGATACCACGGCGTTGTGGTTGTTGGCCATTTCCGTGTTGTCGACTAGCGGCAGGTGGATGAGGCCGTTGTAGCCCACCAGCCAGTGCGCCTTCCCGGCCGTGTCGTTCCTGACACTCGCGCCGTCCGCATTGATGTTGTTGCTCTGGCTCGTGTCGGCGTTAAGGATGATGTCGTCCAGCACCTCGGCCGTGTTCCTCACCAGGCTCGACCGGATCTCCCCCAGCAGCGAGGGCAGAACGTTGTCCTCCTCCAGCGAGAAGCTGAATGGCACCTGCGCTACCAGTTCGTGCGCCGACAGCGAAACTTTCCCGGTCGAGGGCGCGGACGAACTCGCCGCCGCGTTCTCGGTTCCGGGGAAGAAGTTCACTTCCCCGAGCTGTGTCGGTATGTCGAACGGCTGGCTCGGCATGTAGAACGTCGGGATCAGTCCCGCCACCAGAGTCCGCAGATTCACGTCCATCCACAACTCCGCGCGTTCCAGCGTCGGGACGAGCTCGTCGCCCGCGCCCGCCGTCGTGGAGTCCAGCGCCGCCCTTATCGCCAGGTCGCGGAGGTGGGTCAGCATCGGCTGGATCACCTGTCTGTACTGGAGTTCCGGGTCCCTCGCGAGCGTGCCCGGCAGCGACTCCTGTACGTAGGCCTTTCTGAGACGCCGCTCGATGCTCTGGAAGTGGCGGTCAACATCGTCCGCCCCAATCCCGCTTATCAGCGAGCGCGTCGCTTCACCGAGCTGTTCCGCCCAGACCCGGGCGTGGGGCGCGTCAGGGTCGTCGCGGTGGTTCTGGGCCACCACGCGCATGATTCCCACGTCCAGCGGACTGTAGCCCGCGAACCTTCCCTCTCTGACCCTGATGCCGCGCTCTGAGCCGTCCACGCGGGCGATCTCGGAGCGACGACGCTCCCGCATCCGCTCCTGCATCCTCCCGACATCCAGCTTCAGCCGCTCGTTCTCCTCCTTCAGCAGACTCACGTCGCCGCTCAACTCGTCGGTGCGCTCCTTCACGAAGCTCCCGATCTCCCCGATGCTCCTGTTGATCTCTCTTATCTCTTCAATCGCGTTCGTCAATTCTCTTTCTCCCATATTCTCACTATTGCTATATATGCCAAACACGTAGGGGCGTCCCTCGTGGGCGCCCTGTCCCTACTTTTGTCTAACCCACTACTGTCATATCCACGAAGGCGTGAATCCCGAAGGGCTCGCCGCTCCACAACCCGACCATCCTGTACATCAAGCTCATCCCGTAAATCCTGATTCAGACAGAACTCGCTCTTTGAAATCAGTCAGCAGTCTCCGTGTTTCTCCCAGATCCACCTCCTCTTCATTCAACCCTTCTCCCTCGATGGGAGAGGTTGACTCGCCCCGATGGTCGAATATCACCGACTCGCCTGCGTTCGCGCCGTCCGGCGGCGGATTCAGCATCGCTCTCACCACACGCAGATACACGTCTCTCAGAGCGTCCGGGTCTGCCGGAACAGCCACGATTGACCACTCCAGCAACTCCGACCTCACCGCTCTCACTCTGCGACCGGATGGCCGCGTCTCCACCGGACGCCATCCGATTGAGGCCCCACGCAGGAAGCCCTGCTCCCAGGCGTTCCGCACCCGCTCCGCGAACGCGTCGCCCGCCAGAAACTCGAAGTCCGCCCTGATGTGCCCGTCGCTCGTCCGCGCCAGCCGAACCGTCCGGCCTATTGGAAGACCGCCCGAATCCGTCCTGCCCATATGGTCGTGCGCGTAGAGCACCACCGGGTTCTTCTCATAGTTGGAGAAGTCCATTCCATCCAGGTCCACGCTCATTCCGTCCCTGGAAAGCTCGTTGGCGAAGATAGTCACCGAGTACATGTCTTCGCCGATGGCCCTGCTGTCTCCTATGGTCGCCGCCGATCTGAGCGCCGCGCCGGCATAACCGTCGCCATCTCCAACCTCTCCACCACTCACTCCGTCATTCCTCATCAATCATCCTCCCTTCGCTAACGCAAAACGGCCCTCCAAGGCGATTCACTCGCCAGAGAGGGCCGTTTACAGACCTGTTTGGGACGGTTACTCCGTCTCTATTCGATTGTCTCGGCAGTCCTGATGCAGGCGCCGCCCGATTTCGCATAGGGCAACAATCAATGTCCTATACTAGCACGAACAATTGTACGTTTGTCAAGAGCAATTTCGGATTAAGCCGTCAATGTCTCCACTTCGTAACGCAGAATGTTGCGATCCCGGGTGACCAAAATGAGATTCTCGACCTGCGCCTGCGCCACCAGCATCCTGTCGAACGGGTCTCTGTGATGCAGAGGCAGCCGACCCGCCAACTCTGCATGATCGAAGTCTGCCGGAAGTGGTACGAAGTCCGCGTTTCTTATCCGCTCGACAAAATCTGCCGGGACATCAAGTCTGCCCATGGCGCGCTTGATTGAAATCTCCCAAACGCTGACCACACTTACGAAGACTTCATTGTCCGGGTCCCCGATAGCTTCCCGCGCCTGCGTGCCTATCGTCGGATCGTTTCTGAGCGCCCATATCAGTGCATGGGTATCCAGCAGAAGACGCAATCTTACTGCCTGTCCTTACTGTCTTCGTTATCGTCTGAAGGGAAGACTGGCGCATTATAGAACAAATCTATCAGGTCCTCCGGTGTTTCATCGAAGTCTGGCGCCATCCAAATCTCTCCCTCCATGATTCCTATCCTGCGAACAGAAGTGCCTTTGTCTCTTTCCCGCCCCTCCCGATGTTCTGGACACGGAACAAGCTCCATATATGCCTCCCCGTCCTTCGTAATCACCACCTTCTCGCCTGTCTGGGCGTAACTGCCCAGCTTGGCGAGCTGTTTCCCCGCCTCCTCAATGTCTATCCGCATCGCCAACCTCCTAACCCCATCCTGACCGGGGACGCCCGCGCCAACGCCGGACGCCCCGAATTCCTAATTGATCTACTCCGCCGTCGCCGTGTACTCCCGCTTCACCAGGTCCCAGTCTATCTCGTAGCCCAGGCCCGGCTCCGTCGGTGCGTGGACCATGCCGCCCGTCATGTCTATGTCGTTCACCAGACCGTACATATTGTCCCCGGTGCAGGGGAAGAACTCGAAGAACTCGCAGTTCGGTACCGCCATCATGATATGCAGATTCGCCACATTGTTGAGAGAATTCCCCCCGTGATGAATCTCGCACTTCATGTTGAAGCCCTCGGCGAGGTGGCACAGCCGCACCATCGGGGTTATGCCACCCGTGACCGCCACGTCCCCGCGCAGGATGTCAGTCGCGTATTGCGTGATCCACGATGTCATACCGTAGTACCGGCCGGGAGCGTACTCGGTGGACATGATCGGAATGTCCAGCTTCTGGTGCAGCTTCACGTAGTTGTATATGTCCTCTTCGACGAGCGGGTCCTCGTACCAGTAGTAATTCAGATCCTCGATGGCCCGTCCGACGCGCATCGCGTCCTCGTACTGGTACGCCCACATCGAGTCCAGCATCAGCTTCATGTCGTCGCCGACTGCCTCGCGCACCGCCTGGCAAATCTCGATGTCGTACATCGGATTCCCGTGCGGATGGATCTTGTGCGCCTGCCAGCCCATCTCCTTGAACCGGATCGCCTCCTCCGCGTACTCCTCTTTCGACTCGTGGTACGCTGTGCTCGAATACACCGGCATAGAGTCCTTGCACGTCCCCAGCAGTCTATGAATCGGCTGGCCGGCGATCTTCCCGTTGATGTCCCACAGGCAGATGTCAATCGCGCCGATCACATACGTCGAGACCGACCTGTTCATCTTCCACATATCCCACCAGATCGCGCCGATGTCCTGCGGATTGCGGCCCATGACTATCGGCTTGATGAACTCGATGAGCCCGGGCGCGAAGTGATTCGCCCCCACCCGCGACGACCCCAGGAACGCGTTGCCACTCACCCCTTCGTCCGTCTCCACCGTAACGATCCCAAGCTGCCGGGTATCCCCGAACGTCGTCCCGACCCCCGTCATCCACGGCTCCGACTTCCAATTGAACATCTCCACCTTCACGTTCGTTATCTTCAATGTACTATCCTTTCATTTCATGGCGCTTTGCGACTTGTACTGGTGCCTGCATGAAATTGACCTAAACGAGTGGCCCACTATCAGCCCAGATTCTAACAGAATCCCATGCACGGCCAATTTGGTTGACTGATGCGATGAAACAGGGCCGAAATACGGCTGATACCGTTGTCTGCCTGTGAACCGGCGACACCAAAATTCTGAAAATAGAAACGAGGAGTGAGTTGATAGACATTCACAAGATAATGGAAGAACTCGCAATACGAAGACCAATCTTCCATTTGGAGGCCGACTTCCAATTTGCGCTTGCGTGGCATATCAAGAAATCAATGCCCGAATCCGAGATAAGGCTAGAATTCAAGCCATTTCCACTTGATGGGATTTACGTCGATATATGGCTGTCGAACGAGGGTACAGTGATCGAATTGAAATATTTCACAAGGCAGTTGGAATCTGAATATGGCGGGGAGATCTTCTCCCTGAGAAACCAGGCTGCTAACCCATTGCGCCGATACGACTTCGTCAAGGACATTGAACGGATCGAGAGCATCGTGGGACAAGGAAAGACCGCTAGGAATGGATTCGCGGTATTGCTCACAAACGACTCTTATTACTGGAGACCACCGTCGTCGAATTGGCAAAATACTATGGACGCTGCCTTTCGCCTCCACGAAGACAGGCAACTTGGAGGAAATCTCCACTGGTCAGCCACAGTCAATAAGAATACGGTTAAGGGCAGGGAAGAGCAGATAAATCTGAAGAACTCTTATCACCTGCAGTGGGAAAACTATTCGAATTTAGGAATCGGCCCTGGTGAACAATTCCGCTACCTGGCCGTATCAGTTAGTACATAAGGCATTAAGGCGGCTATGCTACAAGCATCCCCTCATCCCCATCAGAATCAGGATGCACAGGATGTTAAGATAAACAGGATAACCACAGCGCCGCACCCACAATGCACATCCTGAACAGCCCCCAATCCCGCAAATCCTGATTCTGACAAACTTCACCCCAGCCCCACCTCCGCCCGCGCCTCCTCCACGGTCATTACCCCCGCCGACACGTACATGCTGATCCGGCGGGCGCGCTCCGTCTCCGACTCCCGCAGCGCCTCGATACTCGACGTATCGAACTCCGCCACCAGCGACGACTCCCCGAACATCGGCAGCAGGCGCTCCCGCAGCACCTCCTCGAAGAACTTTAGCTCCGGTACGACGCACGTCTCCCAGAACATCCGGCGCGTCGTCTCTATATTCGCGTAAGTCGCCCTCTCCAGGTCGTGCAGCAGCGGCTTCGGAACGTTGAACGCCCGCGCCACGTCCTCTACCGTCCAGCGCAGTGTGTTCAGATACTCCATATCCTTCGGAGAAAACCCTACCTGCGACGCCTTCATCCCCGGCGACAGGATTCCCGGACGCAGCTTGTTATTTGGGCCCTTGTGCCTCAGCGTCCAGATCTTGTAGAACCTGTCGATTTCAGCGTCCGAGTACGCCGTATCCGTCTCGAACAGGACACCCGGAGTGGCGTCGTTCTCGAACCCCGACCTGTTTCCCTTCAGCGCGTCCCGACCCATATCCACCGACAGGCGCACCGGCCCGACCGGTGACAGGCCCGCGTACTCCTCAAGCGGATTGAAGTACCGCAGCCGCACCACCTCGTCCGGCGCCAGCGGGACCGAGTCCCCCGACGGCCCGCTATAGACATATCCGTGGATGTACTCCCTCTCGTCCGGCACGACCCTCACCCTGTCCGGTCTCAGCGGCCACAGTTCGACTGGAACGCCGGCTTCGTCCCGTTCCACTGCCCAGTACGACTCGCCCCAGAGATTCAAGTACGTCTCCGTCGCCCGCCAAAGGTCGCCGCCCGTCCAGTGGGGATTCACTCTATCCAGGAGCTCCTGAGCCGGATGATCGTGCCCGACCCACTCCCTGCGCGGCTGACCGTGGATCGTGCTGACCCGGTACACCTTCAGACCCGGCCTCGCCACCGCGTCCGCCCTCAGCTTGATAGCCGCATACACCGGCACCGACGTGAAGTAGTACCCGGCGTATGTGCCCGGAAGCCCGCTGTCCAGGACCCCGAGGTGCCCCTTTGTCGTGTCCGACGATATGACGGGCAGGGGAGCGACATCAGATTCCCGCCTCCCGCGCCCGAACCGCCGCGACATCCATCCCGCAATTCCACCGCCGACACCGTTCCGTCCCGCAACCTGCGTCATCACCCGAATCTCTCCTTAACTCAACTGATAGTATATTTGTTCTATCAATAAAGATAAGGCATCGGCAAAGTTGAGTCAAGAGGAACTTCCGGCCAAGTGGTAAGCCGGAGTAGGGGCAACCCTTGTGGTTGCCCGTTAATCGGGAATGAAATCGGACGACCGAAACGCGCTGCTCACCAGACCACTGAAGACTATTCACTGAGAACTAACAACTAAACGCCAAGGCAGCCTGTAAGCCGAGTTCTGTATCCGCGAGTGCGGACGACGGTCATCTATCTGGGCCTGTCGTTGCCGACAGGCTCTAGCGGCCAACCCGGGGATGGGCCGGACACCTGTAGCTCCCCCTATTCGGCCTTGCTTCGGATGGGGCTTGCCTGGACCCCCGCTGTTGCCAGCGGAGCGGTGAGCTCTTACCTCACCTTTTCACCCTTACCCGCGCGAAGCGGGCGGTATATTTCTGCGGCGCTTTCCGTCGGGTCGCCCCGCCCCGCCGTTAGCGGGCATCCTGTCCGGCGAAGCTCGGACTTTCCTCTATTCCGGCGCAAGCCGGAACAGCGACCGCCCAGCCGCCTTGGCCATCTAAGTGTACAGACAACCCTCTGAAAACTGAACACTGAAAACTAACAATCACCTCATCGTCGCCCTGGACATCAGCGCGTGAAACAACCTCTCCGGCAGTATCCGCGCTCCCACCGTCCCCAATCTGCAATCCAACCCCACGGGATGTCTCAGAGCCGGGTTCGGCGACCTGATCACCTTCTCTATCACCATTGCCACCTTTATCGGATCGGCGGCGAACCAGTCGAACTGGTCGTGTCGCCTGTTGTAACTTTCCACGTAGGGAGCGTAAGCCAGCGAAGGATCGTCAGACCGCGCCGCCCTCAGCTGGTTATTCTGGAAATTGGTCTCGAACAGCCCCGGCTCTATCAGGCATACCTTTACTCCGAACGGTGCAACCTCCGTCCGCAGCGACTCGCTCAGACCCTCGAGCGCGTACTTGCTGGACACGTAGGCTCCGTTGAACGGTGTCCCGATCCTGCCCAGCACCGAGCTTATGTTCACGACCCGACCCGATCCCCGCTCCAGCATCCCCGGTAGCGTCGCATGAATCATCCTGACCGCCCCGAAGAAGTTCGTCTCGAACTGCAGCTTAAGTTCCTCTATCGAAAGACTTTCAATCGGCCCCCACACACCGAATCCTGCGTTATTCACCAGCGCGTCGAATCCTCCGAACTGCTCGATGAGCCCGGGCATGACCGACTCCACCGATTCGTCCGAGTTCACGTCCATCTCCACGCCCCACACTCGCAGCCCGCGCTCCTCCGCGTCGTCGAACAAACCCGACAGCCGCTCCAGCGACCGGCTCGTCCCGACCACCGTGTATCCTCGCTCCGCCAGGTATAGGCAGGTCACCCGCCCAATCCCCGACGATGCACCCGTAACCAGAACCATCTCGATTCCTCTCAAGACCATTGAAGTTCACTCCGTTCACACTTCTGTTCACAGCCACCCCATCCATGCGCTACAATATACCCATAGAGAACAAAATTTCTAGCAGTGAAACATAAATACAAATTTATATTTACCGAATATCGAAGCCTCGGAGATTTCAAAACACGCTAACGCAGGGCGACGCAGGGCAAACTCAGGGCAAAATCGTCCCCTGGACATGCCTGTGACTCCCCTGTTCCCACCCTGTACAATTATAAACCAATATATATGGCAACCACAAAAATCGAGGACCACCAACCAACTCATCCTGCAAATCCTGATTCAGACAAAGGCGTCTGTGTTAGAATTTATAGACATACCATCCCGCGCCCATTCCCGGCGCGGGTTTGTTAACTGGATTCCATACGAAAGGAGGCTTCTGAAGTGGACATCAAGATTTACGCCAGGAACCTCGATCTCAACCCGAACGCCGAGGACTACGTGCAGAAGAAGTTCAACCGTGTCCAGCGGCACCTGCCCAACATGGACGATGCCAAAATCGAAGTCTCGCGCCGCTCCTCCCGTTCCACGGGGGAGCAGGTTCACGCGCAGATGACTCTCAGAATCGGCGGCTACACGCTGCGCGGACAGGAGAGCGGCGACAATCTCTTCGCCGCCGTGGACGCCGTGACCGACATAGTGGACAGGCAGATTCGCCGCTTCAAGGGAAAGGTCTATCGCTCACAGAAGGGCAGGAGAGACCGCGCCGGAATGCGCGACATCCCTCTCGACGCCATCATAGAACTGCCTGAATCCGCCGAAGAGGAAGCCATCGAGGACATCGGAGAAGTCGTCCGCACAAAACGGTTCTCCATGACCCCAATGTCCGTCGAGGACGCTATTCTCCAGATGGAGATGCTCGGACACAGCTTCTTCCTGTTCTTCAACACCGACACAAGCGAATATAACGTCGCCTACCGCCGTAACGACGGCGACTACGGCCTCATCGAACCCGAACTCGTCTAGCAGTTGTTCCATGAATACCGGACCTACAGTTCCCGTAGGGGCGTCCCTCGTGGGCGTCCCAATTCCCTCTCCCCCAGGGGAGAGGGCTAGGGTGAGGGGGACATCACCGCCACCTTAAATCCGCGAATCCGCCCGGAGACCCACATGACCACACTCCGCGAACTCGACCCCCGCGTCGCAGACGCTATAGATAGCGAAAATCGCAGACAGCGCGAGAACATCAACCTGATAGCGTCCGAGAACTACGCCAGCCGGGCCGTGCTGGAGGCGCAGGGCTCCGTATTCACCAACAAGTACGCCGAGGGATACCCTGGAAGGCGCTACTACGGTGGATGCGAGTTCGTGGATGTGGTCGAACAGCTCGCGATAGACCGCGCCAGGGAACTCTTTGGCGCAGAGCACGCCAACGTCCAGCCCCACGCGGGTGCCCAGGCGAACATGGCCGCCTACTTCGCCGCCCTCCAGCCCGGCGATACCGTCATGGGACTCGGACTTGATCACGGCGGCCACCTGACGCATGGCAGCCCGGTCAACTTCTCATCCAAGCTCTACAACTTCGTGTCGTACACAGTGGACAGGGAACTCGAGACCATTGACTACGACGAGGTCGAGAGGCAGGCGAAAGAGAGCCGCCCCAGGCTGATAGTGACCGGCGCGACCGCCTACACCCGCACCATAGACTTTCCCCGGTTCCGGCAGATTGCCGACGAGGTCGGTGCGAAGCTCATGGTGGACATGGCGCACATCGCCGGACTGGTGGCCGCCGGAGAGCATCCCTCACCCGTCGGCGAGGCTCAGATCGTCACCTCCACCACCCATAAGACGCTCAGAGGTCCTCGCGGCGGCATGATCCTGTCCGACTCCGGCCACGCCCGCACCGTCAACAGCGCCGTCTTCCCAAACGCCCAGGGCGGCCCGATGGAGCACACAATCGCTGCCAAGGCGGTCGCCTTCGGCGAGGCGATGACTGAAGAATTCATCCAGTACCAGCGTCAGGTCAGGGCAAACGCCGTAGCTCTCGCCGACACACTTGCCCAGGGCGGCCTTCGACTCGTCGCGGGCGGCACCGATAACCACATGACCCTCGTTGATCTCAGACCCCTCGATGTTACGGGTAGGCAGGCCGAGGAAGCCCTTGGCAGGGCAAACATCGTCGTCAACCGCAACGCCATCCCCTACGACCCTAAGCCTCCCAGGACCGCCAGCGGAGTCCGGCTTGGCACTCCTGCCATTACAAGTCGCGGCTTCAAGGAAGAGGAAACGCGCCGCGTCGGACGACTCATCCTCGAAGTCCTCCAGGACATCGGCAGCAAACACACCCAGTCCCGCGTCCGCGAACAGGTCATCGAAATGACCAAGTCCTTCCCCATCCCCGGCATAGACTACTGAATCCAAACCACTCCGCCTACCTAAAATCAGTATGGTTCCTCTGATAGTTTGTCAAAGATATTGAGATGATGTTAGATTCTTCGCAGAGATTCAGATAGGAATCCGATATGGAGATGAAGGCGATGACCACAGAACAGACACGTCCAGAGTTGGAAGAAGAACCGGAAGGTATAGGCTTTGACGACGATGCTTCTTGGGGAGACTATCCACTCGATACGGTATTAATCCGAAATGAGAACCGTACTGTACATGATGTGCTGCGGAGAATAAAACAAGGGCAATATGTAATGGATCCAGATTTTCAAAGAGATTTTATATGGGATGATACTAAACAGAGCAAGCTAATCGAATCAGTACTGATGAGGATACCATTGCCTGTGTTTTATCTTGCTGAAGACGAACAAGGTCGAATGATAGTGGTTGACGGATTGCAGCGTTTATCCACTTTTCGAAGGTTTGTGGATGATGAGTTGCGTCTTCGCCTGAAAGATCAAGAGGAGTTGAACGGTAAACATTTTAGTGATATTGCTACTAAACTACAGAACAGAGTCGAAGACTGCAATCTAACTCTATATGTTATTGACTCCAAAGCACCGGAGAGGGCAAGGTTGGATATTTTTGAAAGAGTAAACAGCGGCGTACCCTTGACAAGGCAACAAATGCGGAATTCTCTCTATATGGGTCCCGCTACCCGTTTTCTCAAAGAAGAGGCAACCACGACGCTGTTTTTAGATGCCACCGGAAGAAGCTTAAGAACCACTACGATGCGAGATCGTGAGTTCGTAAACAGATTCTGTGGATTTCAACTCCTTGCTCTAAAGGAATATCGTGGAGAAATGGACGAACTTCTCGCCAAAACGCTTACACGTATGAATAAGATGGAAGAGATTGAACTCTCGGAACTGTCGTCCCAGTTTCGGACCGGTCTTACCAATAACCTTAAGGTTTTTGGTAGGCACGCTTTTCGCAAGCATACAGAATTCCAGGAGCACCGAAATGTGATTAATGCATCTTTATGGGATGTAATGTCAACTGGGCTTTCCAGATATGAGCCTAAGTTAATTGAATCTCAAGTTCATAAACTCCGATCCGCATTTTTCTACCTGATGAAGGATGACGAATTCATTTCAGCAATTACCTATGGTACAAACGATACCAGAAGAGTCACTACTCGTTTCAAAGCGGTTCACGAGATGCTTAAGGAGGTTTTCGGTGCTTGAGCAGCTTGAGCTTAGGAGATTCAAGTGCTTTGAGTTGCTAAAACTTCCACTTGCGCCTCTAACACTATTGTCAGGGACAAATGCTTCTGGTAAGTCTTCGGTTCTTCAATCTCTTGCATTGTTACATCAAACAATGCGTGATGACGAGTGGGCTGAACGCCTTATTTTAAATGGGAGTGTGGTTAGATTAGGCACGCTACCCGATGTTGTTAGCCAGATATACGGTCGAGATAGTTTCAGTATCGGCCTAATCGACTCAGGAGAAACATGCGAGTGGGTGTTCACAGGAGATCGCGATGATATGTCTCTTGCTGTTGACAGAGTGGAGGTTGGAGGTGAGGTAGGCCAAACTCGACCTGTCCTGCGACATCTGATGCCTTACACTTTTGACTCAGAATATGAAGACGAAGTTGCTTGGCGAGTGACCAATCAGATTCTAAATCTGACCTACCTTACGGCTGAAAGAGAGGGGCCACGTGAATTATATTCACTTGAGGATCGGCACTCAGTAGATTTGGTTGGTCCTCGAGGCGAGAATGCTGTTAGTGTATTGTTCAACAGCCGAGACAGAAGGGTTGCTCGCGAGTTGCGTCTTCAGGACACAGTACCTACTTTGTTGCGGCAAACCGAAGCTTGGTTAGCTCGATTCTTCCCAGGATGTTCGCTTGATTTGCAACAAGTATCCAACGTTAGTGCCGTAACGTTGGGAATAAGGGTATTGGACGGTACTGGATTCCTACGCCCTATTCACTGCGGTTTTGGCATCACACAAGTTCTTCCGATAATAGTCGCCGCCCTCTCTAGGCCGTACAACGATGAAAACGTCTTGCTGATCGAAAACCCCGAAGTTCATTTACACCCGGCCGGTCAAGCTCTTATGGGCCATTTCCTAGCTGAAGCTGCGAATTCAGGATGCCAAGTCATAGTTGAGACCCATAGCGACCACGTCCTCAATGGCATTCGTAGGGCCGTGAAGTCGGATAAGATAGCCGCAGGAGACGTAGTTATTCACTTTTTTAGAAGGCCGTCTGAAGATGAACCGCAGGTGTTGAGTCCAACATTAGATAGTGCGGGAAACATTGATGTATGGCCTGAAGACTTCTTCGACCAATTCGACAAGGACATGAACTATTTCGCTGGCTGGGGTGAATAGCGTGGACTTGATTCTCAACGATCTCTCAATTCACGGGCAGTTCTACGACACATCAACATTTCGATCTGCCATCGGGCGGATCCAACAGATGAGGATTATCTCAAGAAAGTTTGGTCGAGAACTACACTGCCATAGGAATACCGTTAATAGGATGGTGAATCCAACCACATCAGTGTTTCGGCAACTCCAGACATTCTCCAGAGAGGAAAAAGTTGCTCTCTTGGTTTGGCTCACACAACAGGGTCCTTTCTGGGAAGATATACCTGAACACGATCCCAATGAATGGTTCGAATGCAATGGTGAGTTGGTGAATGATACAGCTTTGGCTGAAGTGGCGTACTGTTCAATGACTGGAATTGAACGTGCTGTCGTTAGCCTTATCCCGTCCGAATGGGACTTTTCGCCGATAACGGTGACCAAAGGGGAAGTGGATACCAGAAATGACATTGAGATCAGTAACTTCAGACAACCCTCGGATTTGGAATCTGCTTTGCAAGTGGTAGAACCACCTATTTCAACTTGGGTTGAACTTGAAGCAGTTTCGAGACACAGATTTCAACGACTCACGTTTGCGGAAGACAGCTTCAAGGACCTAGATGGTCGCCCATTCTCAGTTTCTGCGGTAAACGGTATTGTCAGTCGGTTGGACCTGTTGAACCGATTTGTAGAATCACTCAGTGGAGTTGGTCGTTGGACACCTGAAAGCCGAAAGTTGTACGAAAATCACTTTACTGGAAAAAGAGCCGTATTTTCTGATTCGTCCGATCCTGAAAAACGTGATTTTCGCAGTCAGCTAACATTTCGTCACCCAACACAGCCAGACAAATACTTGTTCTGCACATGGCACGGTAAGGTAAGTCGCGACTTATTGCGTGTCCATTTTTCATGGCCTGTATCTGACGATGGGCGACTGTATGTTGTGTATGTCGGAAGGAAAATAACTACACGCTGATGAGTGATGCTACTGTGCAACTCACAGTCCCACGTCTGCGAACAGGTCATCCAGATGACCAAATCCTTCCCCATCCCCGGCATAGAATTCTGATCCCCAACTTAAAAACTAATAACTGACAACTGACAACTCCAAAATGAAAATCGTCACCGCCGACCAGATGCGAGAAATAGAGGCACGCTCCGAGACCGCGGGCGTCTCTACCGATACCCTCATGGAGAACGCCGGTCTCGCCGTTGCCCGTGCCGCCCGCCGGATGCTGGGGCCTCTCGCGGGCGTCCCTATACTTACGCTCATCGGCCCTGGCAACAACGGCGCCGACGGCTTCGTCACCGCCCGACACCTCCAGCGTTGGGGAGCGGATGTCACCGCCTACCTCTGCCGAGAGCGTGCCACTCCCGATCCCAAGCTGGACGCCGCAATAGACGTTGGCGTAAGTGTCATTTCCGCCCCCAACGATCCCGGTCTCTTCCGTCTGAAAGCGTCTCTGTCATACTCGCACCTCGTAATAGACGCCATACTCGGAACAGGCCGCACCAGACCCATAGAAGGAGCGTTCAAGGGCATACTCACCACCCTCCACGAAGCCAGGTCAAACAACCCCAGACTCCACCTTCTCGCAATGGATCTCCCCACCGGCCTCGACTGCGACACGGGAGAAGTTGACCACGCCTGCATCCCCTCCGATGTCACCGTATCTCTCGGCTACCCCAAGCGCGGACACCTCGCGTTCCCTGGCGCCGACTTCACAGGCGCTCTTGAGACCGCCGACATCGGCATCCCTCTCGGCCTCGACTCCGATGTACACCTTGACCTCATTGACCACCGCTGGGCCGCATCCGTGCTACCATCCCGTCCCTCCAACTCCCACAAGGGCACCTACGGACGCACCATGATAGTCGCCGGCTCCCGAAACTTTCTTGGAGCGGCCTATCTCGCCGCAAGCGCCGCCGGTCGCGTCGGAGCCGGACTGGTGACTATAGCCATTCCTGAAAGCCTCGTCCCGTCCGTCGCTTCCAAAGCCATCGAACCGACCTTCCTGCCCCTGCCCGAATCCAGCCCCGGAATAGTCGCCAATAGCGCCGCCCAACTCATCCTCGACTCCCTAGAAGGGTACAGCGCTCTGCTCGTCGGCTGCGGACTCGGCCAGGCTTCCGAGACCCGACAAATGGTCAGGGATCTTCTACTCGCGGAAACACAGCTTCCTCCAACCGTGGTCGACGCTGATGGTCTCAACACTCTCGCCCAGGTATCGGACTGGTGGAAGCAATGGCCCGCCGATTCGATTCTCACGCCCCATCCCGGCGAGATGACTCGCCTGACTGAAATGGACGCTCGCTCCGATCGCATCGCAGTCGCACGCCGGTCCGCCGCTTCGTGGAACAAGACCGTCATCCTCAAAGGCGCGTTCACCGTCGTTGCCGCCCCGGATGGCAACTCGATGCTCTCCCCGTACTCGAATCCTGGACTCGCCACCGCGGGCACGGGCGACGTCCTTGCCGGTGCAATCGTCGGCCTGCTCTCACAGGGCGTGCCCCTCGCCGACGCCGCCTCGCTCGGCGTGTACCTCCACGGCGAGGCAGGGGAGCGTGTCAGGTCCGCCCTCGGAGACACCGGAATGCTCGCGAGCGACCTCCTCCCCCAACTTCCCAAAGTCATCCAAAACCTGCGCTCCACTCTTTGACGATTACTCTGTGCCGTGAAATAATGAACACCAGCGCTGGCCAACCATATTCGCTATTACTATGAATCAGGTTAGAGTTCGTCATTCACATCCTGAACATTTTGGAATCCTGTAAATCCTGATTCTGACAGAAGAGGTATGCACATGGCGGACGCTGACATTGGAATTATCCCCGCAGATGCGATGACCGGCGCTCGGCTGTCCGACGCCGATCTGCTGGAGATGTACCGCCAGATGACCCTCGTCCGCACCCTCGACGAGCGCATCTGGATGCTCAACCGGCAGGGCAAGGCCGCCATCGTAGCATCCTCCCAGGGGCACGAGGCTGGGCAGATCGGCAGCGTGTCCGCCTTGGAGAAGGGCAAGGACCAGTTCTACATCTACTACCGCGACCTCGCCGTGATGCTCATGCTCGGTATGACGCCCGTCGAGATAATGTCTGGCTTCCTCGCCAAGGAGGGTGAACCCCTCAGCGGAGCGCGACAATTCCCAACCCACGGGGCGTATCCCAGCATCGGACTCGTGAATATATCCAACGTCGTCGGAACGCACATCCCCCAGGCCGTTGGAGCTGCCCTCGCCAATAAGATGCGCGGCGACGACGGAATCGTCATAACCTACTTCGGCGACGGCGCGTCCAGCGTCGGCGACTGTCACGAGGCCATGAACTTCGCCGCCATTCACGACCTGCCCGTCATCTTCTTCTGCGAAAACAACAAGTACGCTATATCCGTGCCCATATCCAAGCAGATGGCTGTGGACAGCATCGCCTCCCGAGCCGAGGGATACGGAATGCCCGGAATAGAGGTGGATGGCTGCGACATCGTCGCCGTGTACGAGGCGACCTCCGAGGCCGCCCGCCGCGCTCGCTCAGGTCAGGGTCCGACCCTCATCGAGGCCCACGTCGAGCGCTACCTGCCCCACACCTCCGACGACGACGACACCCGCTACCGCCCTCGCGAAGAGCTTGAAGAAGCCCGCAAGCGCGACCCTCTCAAGATACTCTCCGAACAACTCCGAGACATCGGCGTCCTGACCGACGAACTAGAGGAAGAATTCAATCGCGACGCCCGCACCACAGTCAACGAGGCCACCGACGCCGTCGAGTCCGCCCCATACCCGAAAGTCAATGACTTCTACAAGCACGTGTACGCCTGAAGACTCTAATGTGGGTAGGAATTGCGACGTATCGCAGATGAACCTAAATCTGAGCATCCAGAGATCCTGAAAATCCTGCTTCTGACAAAAAGAGACAATCCAATTCAGACAAAACCGGAGGCAGAGCCATCGCTGAGCAAAGTGTCATAGAAGCAGTCAGAGACGCCATGCGCGAGGAGATGCGCCGTGACGAAAGTATCTTCGTGATGGGCGAGGACATCGGCGCGCGCGGAGGAGTATTCCTAGCCACAGACGGCTTTCTCGATGAGTTCGGCGAGACGCGCGTCATAGACACCCCGCTCGCCGAGTCCTCCATAGCCGCCATCGCTATCGGCGCCGCCATGAACGGGATGCGGCCCATCGCCGAAATTGAATTCGCCGACTTCATCTGGCCCACAATCAACCAGATAGTGGGTGAGGCCGCCCGCATACGCTACGGAACTAATGGCAAGGTGAACGTACCGATGGTGCTCCGAGCTCCCCAGGGCGGCGGCGTTCGCGGAGCGCTCTACCACTCGCAGAGCGTCGAGGCCTTCTTCTCCCACACCCCTGGACTCAAGGTCGTCACCCCCGCCACCCCCTACGACGCCAAGGGCCTGCTCAAGTCCGCCATCCGCGACGACGACCCGGTCGTCTTCCTCGAGCACAAGCGCACATATCGCCTCGTGCGTGGCGAGGTCCCCGATGGTGACTACACCGTCCCGATAGGCGAGGCGGACGTTAAAATAGAAGGGGAGGATGTCAGCGTAATAACTTATGGACTCATGGTGCATCACTGCATCGAGGCCGCCCGCGAGCTACAGTCGGAGGGGATAAACGCGGAGGTCGTTGACCTGCGCACCGTCCGCCCCATAGATTCCCGCACAGTCCTCGACTCCGTCCGAAAGACCGGCAAGGCGCTCATAGTTCACGAGGACACCAAGGCAGGGGGCATAGGAGCCGAGGTAGCTGGAATCATCAGCGAGGAAGCATTCGAATACCTCGACGGCCCCGTGACACGTCTCGCCGGCCCCGAGGTCCCCGCAATGCCCTTCGCCCCCACGCTCGAAGCCGAATTCATGCTCGACTCCAACAAGATATCCGCCGCGATAAGAAATCTCGCCGAGTACTAACCCATGATCATCGAACTGCCCCACGTTGGAGAATCCGTAACCGAAGGCGTCATCGGAAAGTGGCTCAAGTCGGTCGGCGACCGCGTCGAGCGCTACGACCCCCTCGTCGAGGTCGTGACCGACAAGGTCAACATGGAGATGCCGTCGCCGGTCACCGGCACCCTAACCGCCATCCTCGTAGAAGAAGGCGCGACCATCCCCATGGGCGCCCCCATCGCCGAAATGGACGCCGAAGGTGCCGAACCGACCTCGGCAACACCGCCGACCCAAACCGAAACCCCCGCCGGAGTTGCTGCCGAGCCGACCACCGACAGGATAGGCACACTGCTCAAGGATGTCGCCCCAGTCGGCCCGACGGGTTCGGGCGGTCCCATATCCGCCGACAAACCCGCGGAGGATGCCCAGCCCAGGCGTGCCCGCAGACGCTACTCTCCCGCCGTTCTCAGGCTCGCCGATGAGCGCAACGTTGACCTCGACCAAGTACAGGGTACCGGCCTCAACGGACGAGTGACCCTGAAAGATGTCCGCCGCTTCCTCGAGACCCGGGCCGAAGCGCCTGTGGCAATCGAGCCTTCCCCTCCGCCGGCCCCGGCGGTCCAGTCAATGCCCGTCTCGACCGAAGACGAGCGAATATCCCTCAGCCCCGTCCGCCGGATGATAGCCGAGAACATGGTCAGGAGCGCGTCTCAGATTCCCCAAGCCTGGACGCTCGTCGAGGTGGATGTCAGCGGCCTGGTCGCCCGCCGCCGCGCCGTTCGCGACGACTTCCGACTGCGCGAGGGCATCAATATCACCTATCTGCCATTCATAATGAAGGCGGTTGCTGAGTCCCTCAAAGAGAACCCGCTCCTCAACTCCTCCTGGGACGACGACGCAATCATCTACAAGCGCCGAATCAACATCGGCATAGCCGCCGCCGGACGCGATGGACTCGTCGTGCCGGTCGTGCATGACGCCGACACCCTCAGCGTCGCCGGACTCGCCCGCAAGATAGCCGACCTCACGGACCGTGCCCGACGAGGTGCGCTCACCCTGGACGACGTCCAGGGCGGCACGTTCACGCTTAACAACACCGGCGCTCTCGGATCGGTACTCAGCCAGCCGCTCGTAAACTTCCCGCAGGCCGCCATCCTCACCACCGAGGCCATCGTTCGCCGTCCCGTCGTCATCGGCGACGGCATAGCCATCCGCCACATGATGAACCTCTGCATGAGCTTCGACCACCGCATCATGGATGGCGCCGAAGCCAGCGCGTTCATCAACTCCGTCAAGGCCCGCATCGAGGTCATCGGCCCCGACACCGGCCTGTACTGAGCGTCCTGACTACTCCACGATCCTGTCCTTAATCACATCCTCGTCGAACTCGACGCCGAGACCGGGGCCCGTCGGAGGTGTGATGAACCCGTTCTCGAACACGAGTGGCTCCTTGAAGATGGTCTTATGGAGCGGCCCTTGGTTTGCTTCCTGTATCAGGAAATTGGGCGAGCAGGTATCCACCTGGATTGCCGCCGCAGCCGCGACCGGTCCGCACGCCATGTGAGGAGCGATCACCGCGTAGTGCGCCTCAGCGATGCTCGCGATCTTCTTCGCCTCCATGATCCCGCCACACTGACCGACATCCAATTGAATGATCTGCGCCGCCTGCTTCTCCAATAGGTTCGAGAACTCGTACTTAGTCACCAGACGCTCGCCCGTCGCGATGGGGATGCTTGTATGAGCCGCTACTCGCGCCATCTCCTCCACGTTCTCCAGTGGCACTGGCTCCTCGAACCAGAATGGATGATATGGCTCCAATATATCCGCGACCCTGATTGCGCTGTACGTAGTGAGCTGTCCGTGTGTGCCGATCCCGACCTCCATGTCGTTTCCCACCGCGTTGCGGATGCTCTCGAATATCTTTGCCGCGTGTTCTATTTCCCACAGCGGGATGTCTCGCGGAATCGGCCACAGCGGAGTGAACGGGTCGAGCTTGCACGCAGTGTTGCCTTCTTCGAGCAACTGCACCGCTATCTCACCGGCGCGTTCGGGATTCTCCCTGAACCCGCCCTCCGGCATATAGGCGTAGGCGCGCAGCTTCTCGTGATACATGCCGCCCAGCAGATTGTAGATAGGCTGGTTCGTGGCTTTCCCCACGATGTCCCACAGCGCCATTTCGATACCGCTCAGCACCGGAGTCGCCTGGAGGCTCGGATGGCGGAAGTCGTGCCTCGCCGAGTACATCCGGTCCCAGATGCGCTCGATGTTGAAGGGATTCTCTCCTACGACGAACATCCCGGCCAACTCGTTGATCAGGCTGATCTGCGACTGCAGGTCCCCCAGCCTGTCCGAGTAGGTGTTGCCCGTAATGCGCTCTCCGAGTCCGGTGATCCCCTCGTCCGTCTCGACCTGGATGAACAGCAAATATCGTCCCCCCCTGTACGGCGGTTCGTTCTCCACCACCATCGTCTTCACGTCCGTAACTTTCATGCGATTGCCCCCTTCGCTTCTATTAGACCGACGCCGCGCATTGTATATCCATTGTCTTCGCCCCGAAACCGTTTGACCTTAGACGGCAGGCGCTTGCGAGGTCGGCACGGCGAATCCTCTCGAACGACGGTTGGGATGGGTGTGTCATATATCCTGATTTATAATCAACAGGAATTCAACAGGGTAGGAAACTGGGTAGTCACAGGAGTCAACAGGGTCATTAGAACACCAGAGTTTGCCCAGTGTTTTCCCAGCGTTAGCTATGGAGCATCTTTTTTGCGGGCCTATGAATTTTCATAACATAATCTTCGATTTATGTTTGTTTACGGCCAACCAACCGACAATGCCCAGATGTTATGTTCGTATAGTAGCACACAGAAGGTATGGATATGAAGTGAATATGGAAACCAAGGGCGACGATGAGAGATACCGCTTCAATGAGAATGGCACGGGCCTCGGATACGCGCGCAACGTCATAGTCGTAAAGACCGGCATGGCCGTAATCGCCGTCGGCGGAGCCTACGGCACCCTGTCCTAGATAGGCCACACCCTCGCCGAAGACATCCCCGTAATCGGCCTCGAAACCTGGGCACTCACCGGCTCAGGAGAGCCCGCCGACACATCCATCATAACCGCCACCGACCCCGCCGACGCGGTGAAAAAGGCCGTCCGTGCCGCCAACAACCGCCTCGAAGCCTTCAAATAGAGGCAGCCAATTGAACAGACCTTAACCCTTACGCCGACCTTGCTCTACCGCTGATACGCGCCTCTCTAGAGATCACATCGAGGGCCTTCTCATTCTCTAGCGCAGCACGTATAGATTCTTGGGCGTCCCTCTTCCGAAGCCGGGAGAGTTTCGACCTGGAAATGCCGAAGCGTTTAACTCCGAGCTCTGCTATCTGATCTTTGGTGTAGCTGTCGTTACCCAGTATCCCTTCAATTTCCCGTTGCCCCAGATTCTCAAGACAGAATGGCAATGTTACTTTAGGTTGTCTATTGGCATGTTTGGTTTTTGTCTGGAGGGTTGGTTGTTTGAGTACTTCGGATAATTCCGATACCGGGACGTTAGCATATGGGCGCAAGACTTCTACCAACTGTCTTAATCCTACGCTCAATCGTATATTGCCAGTCTTTTCTGCCTCATGAAGTTTCGCCAAACCAGACAGATACCCTACTATGTCAGTAACAAGAACTTGGCACTCCTCTGTATAGGGAAGCGATTGGATACGCTTAGAGTCATTGTTTCTCATAAGCCATCAATCCTCTTCTTGATTTCGCTAGTCAGGTTCATATACTGAATATCAATTTCTCGTTTACCGACATTCTGGGTTTTATGCATGTTGTAAACAGGAATATAGCGCGATAGTGCCTCGGAGACGCCAATACCCTGCGAGATGTAAGGTCGAATCAAGGAATCACTCCAACGTCTCCTTAATGACCCTAGATGCTGCGTATGGTCAATGGTGTACCCCCCACTTGCGGACTGTATCCGTGTGATTACCAACCCGACCAACTCAGTATCAGGTACGTGTATATCGCGGTGCTCACCAAACTGAGCGAGGGCCTTTAGTCGGTCGTCGATACCCGTTCTCATCATCTCACGCAAATGGGGGGCGCCACGTTCCATCACTGCTTCGGGTACTACCGGAACGATATAGCTGTGACTAGCTGCAATTGCATTCTGAGAGACAATCTTGGTAGCAGGTGGACAATCGAAGATAATGTAATCATATCGTTCATCTATGCCAGTCTCCTCAATCCAACGACACAATAGCGTTCTCTTGTCCCATTCTGACCGGATAGCGGTTCCCTGAGGGAGTGAGGAAGTTAATTCGATTTCAAGATTGTCTAGTCCGAGATCAGCAGGTACAACATCCATTGTGTCATAGTCGGTGTCAATTGTATGCATCGGAGATTTGGCGATTATTTCGTCAGCGGGGAGGTTGTTGGCTTGTTGGTTGACGAATGAACGGAATACTTCAACAATGGTCCGATTACTTCGGATGGCACTTTGCCATCCGTTTGGTCTCATGCAAAGGATAGAGAGACTACTTTGATGATCCACATCGATAAGCAACACTCGGGCGTCATGTATCCATGCGAGTCCTGTTCCAAGATGAAATGCGAGAGTCGTTTTGCCAACGCCTCCCTTAAAATTGATTATACTAATACGCTTGGCCAAATTTGTGTTCCTTAAATCTGAATTACGGTTGATGGATATGCTTTAGCAGGCTGCTGAAAAAAGCCGCATAGGAGGTCTTCCCTGAGTCTGTGGAGTAAAATAGCTCCACAAGCGACAACAGAGGAGACCGTCCCATGAGAGGCAAACGCAACCCACAGTCCACTATGCTTGCCTTCGTCAACCTCGACGAACGAGTTCCACCGGACCACCCTCTTAGGACTATCAAACAGGTCGCCGAGGACGTTCTCTCCCGCATGTCGGACGACTTCGACAGGATGTACTCCAGTGTCGGTCGAGCCTCCGTCCCACCCGAACGACTGCTGAAGTCTCTTCTTCTGATCTCCCTGTACTCGATACGCAGTGAGAGAGCATTCTGCCAGGAACTGGACTACAACCTGCTGTATCGCTGGTTTCTGGACATGGACCTTATGGAGCCGAGTTTCGACGCGACCGTGTTCACCAAGAACAGAAGAAGACTGCTCAGACACAGGGTGGGGAGGACCCTGTTCGAGGAGGTGGCGTACGAGGCTGACCGCCGAGGTCTCATGTCAGACGAGCGCTTCAGCGTGGATGGTACGCTGATAGAGGCTGCCGCGAGCATAAAGAGCTTCAGAAGACGGGATGAGGATGCTGACGATAACCCGAAGGGTCCGGGGGAAGGTGGAAGCCGTACGGAGGACTTTCGGGGGGAGAAGCTGAGCAACGAGACACACGAGAGCACGACCGACCCCGAGTCCAGGCTGATGAGGAAGGGCAAGGGTAAGGAGGCGAAGCTGGTGTTCATGGCCCATGCGCTTATGGACAACAGGCACGGTCTTGTGAGCGACTTCCGACTGACCGAGGCCAATGGCATGGCAGAGAGGGATGCGGCGCTGGACATGTTGATCCGGATACCCGGTAGCCGCCGTCTGACTGTTGGAGCGGACAGGGGCTACGACAGCAGGGACTTCGTTGCCGAGTGCAGGGACCTGAACATCACTCCGCACGTGGCCCAGAAGAAGAGATGGTCTGCGATAGACGGGAGGACGACCCATCATGCCGGGTATGCGGCGAGTCAGAAGGTTCGCAAGCGTGTGGAGTCGATCTTCGGGTGGATGAAGACAGTGGGAGGCTTTCGTCGGAGTCGGTATCGCGGAGTGGAGAGAACCGGACTGTATGGGGAGTTGGTGGCTACTGCGTACAACCTGGTGAGAATGTCGAGACTGATAGCTGAGGAAGAGGCCAGAGTCCCCGTCTTCGCATAGCTCTGCCCAGGGCGAGGTGTGTCTGCCGAACCTTCTGAAAGCCGATTACAGCGGTGCAGGAACCTCCTGAGAGCCAAAAAGCGCCGGAATGAGGCTCTTCAAGGCAGCGAGTCTTGCTCCTACGCCGCTCTGCAACCCATTCTTCCGCAGCCTGCTAGAGCATCGCCTCATTCAACCTTACCCCGAACCCCGGAGCGTCCGTCGGCGAAATGTAGCCATCCTCAGGGAACGGCTCCCCAATCCACAACTCGTCCTTCGGCGCGCCCCTCTGACCGGGCAGCACTTCCGCCAGGTCCATGCAGTCCGACGACGCTATCAGGTGCAGACCCCAGACCTCCCCGCCGCGATGAGGCGCGACCGGGATGCCGTGCTCCCGCGCGATGTCCAGGATTCTCAGGCCTGCGGTTATCCCCCCGCACCAGGTAATATCCGGCTGCCACAGGTCCATAGCCCCTGCCCTGGCCGCGTCTCCGAAGCCGATGTGCGTGAACTCATGCTCCCCACCCGCTATCAGCGTCGGTTTCACCAGCGGCCTTAACTCCGCCTGTCCATACAGGTCGTCCGGCGTCAGAACGTCCTCGAACCAGAAAATATCGTAGGGCGCGAGCCGGCGACCCATCTCGACCGTGAACTCCGAGTCCCATGTCATGTAGGTATCTATCATAATACGGGCGTCCGGCCCCATAATCCGGCGCGCTCGCTCGGCGGCACGTTCGGCGCTGTCGTAGTCCTCGGGCTGCCCCGCGTATCGGTGCGGGAACTTGTTCGCCCTGAACCCGAGTTCCGCGTACCACTCAGCATCTATACCAGTGGCATATGAGTCAATCCTGTCCTTCGTCCTCGGCCCGATGATCGCGTAAACCGGAGCGTCCTGGCTCCTGGCCAGAAGGTCCCATAGCGCAAGGTCTATCCCGCTCAGCGCCATCACGCCGATCCCCTTGCGACCGTAGGGAATAGACTCATAGTACAGTGCGTCCCACGCGGCGAAGATGTCCTCGACGCTTTCGACCTCGCGCCCTACCAGCAGGTCACGCATATGCCCGTTCACCACTTCCACCGCCGCCCTGCCTCCACCGCCGTACCCATGCCCGACGACACCGTCCTCCGACTCCACGCGAACCACAATCTGCCACAGATTCGTCCTCCACGACTGGGCGACATTCTTGTAGTTCGGATATACGGCCTGTAGGTCGGTGATCTTCATGGTTGTCGGCGTTCCTTTACAGAGATTGGGCAAGCGTACAATAGGGGTGCGAGGTATGTCGAACAAGCCCAGACGACATTCAGTACAATCGCATCTAATTCGTTCATACGGCCCAGATCCACCCATATGTACAAAAGTTCTATCATGTGCTATCATCAACTCATACCCGAACACACATACTACCCAGGCATACAGCACACGACGGGAAGAGAGGATCATAAATGAACGTATATGCCAGACGACCGGACATACCGGAAACGCCAATAATCGGCGAAAACTGGTCTAAACTGGTTGGAACAGACCAGTTTTCCCGGATTATTGGTATCAGTTTCCCACCAGTTTTGGAGTGAAACTGGTCACCAGTTTTCGAATCTGGTGGCCTGTTCTGATATATAAACTGGATTTATGCACAGACTGAAGTTCAGATGCGACTGCCTTGAGAGCGCCGACTGGCTCGCTTGACACTCGCCGAAGCCGAAAGGTAAAATCCTCGTGTTGAACAACTGAATATCGTGGCTCTTATCCAGAGTGGCGGAGGGACCGGCCCCTTGATGCCCGGCAACCTATCCGGTGTCCCAACACCCGATGAAGGTGCCAATTCCGGCGAGCGCAAAAGGCGTTCGAGAGATGAGAGCGGTAGAATGAACTACCGAAAGACTTCTCTCACGCCGAGAAGTCTTTTTTGTTTGGCGCGGGCGGCCCATCTCCCTCCAGCAGAGCGGGAGAAGGAACCTTGACCCAAATTACCCCAATGGTCTGGCAGGGTGACTCCGTGAGCATCCTCGACCAGCGCAAACTACCATCCGACGAGGTGTGGATCGAAACCTCGGACTACCGTCTTGTCATAGAGTCCATCCGCAATATGTCGGTGCGGGGAGCCCCCGCCATCGGTATAGTCGGCTCTTACGGACTCGCGCTGGCCGCAATGGAGCTGGCCCAGTCCGCGAACGGCGACTTCTCCGACAGGCTCCACGCAGCCGCACGCGAGATCAGGGACGCAAGGCCGACGGGCGCCAACCTCGGCTGGGCCGTTGGGCGGATGCTTTCGAGCGTGGCCTCGGCTCAGACCACCGAGGAAGTAGTCGCGGACCTTCTGAGCGAGGCGGCCAGGATTCATCGCGAAGACATAGAGAGCAACCTGCAGATCGGGGAGCGCGGAGCAAAGCTGCTTCCCTGGGGCAGCAGTCCGCTGACGCATTGCAACACCGGCGCGCTCGCCACCGGCGGACACGGCACCGCGCTCGGAATCATCAGGACGGCGTGGGCGGACGGTCGAATCGAGCGAGTCTTCGCCACCGAGACCCGCCCCCTGCTCCAGGGCGCGCGACTCACCGCGTGGGAACTCGCTCGCGAGGGCATTCCGGCAAGCCTGATTGCGGACTCGGCATCCGGCGTCCTGATGAGACGCGGGCTGGTCCAGGCGGTCGTGGTCGGCGCGGACCGTATCGCGGCCAACGGCGACGTTGCGAACAAGATAGGTACGTACAATCTGGCGGTTCTCGCCAAGGAAAACGGCATTCCGTTCTATGTAGCCGCTCCCACCGGCACACTGGACATGAGCCTGTCGGACGGCGAGGAGATCGTCATCGAAGAGCGTGGCGAAGAAGAAGTCCTGGGCTATGGAGATATGCGCGCCGCGCCGGATGGCATGGCCGCATTCAACCCCGCATTCGACGTGACCCCTAACAGGTACGTTACCGCGATAGTAACCGAGTTGGGCGTGGCGCGTCCGCCCTACCGTCGCAGCCTCGCCGCAATCATGGAAAAGAACGACAAAGTCCCCTCTCCCTCGATGGGAGAGGGCTAGGGTGAGGGTGAAAAACATTGACTGAAGCCGCGCTTGGATTCATCGGTGGATCGGGCCTCTACGACATCGAAGGTCTGACCGACCGCCGCGAGGTCGAAGTCTCCACGCCGTTCGGCGACCCCAGCGACACCATCGTCACCGGAAGCCTGGGCGGTGTCCGGGTGGCGTTCCTACCGCGACACGGCAGGGGACACCGGATAACGCCGACCGAGATTCCGGTCAGGGCCAACATCTACGCGCTCAAGTCGCTCGGCGTCGAGCGACTCCTATCCGTTAGCGCCGTGGGCAGCCTGAAAGAGGAACTGAGGCCAATGGACCTTGTTATCCCCGACCAGATCATAGACCGCACCAAGTCGCGCGTCTCTACCTTCTTCGGCGACGGCCTGGTGGCCCACGTCGGATTCGCGGACCCGTTCTGCGCCGACCTGCGGTGGGCCGCGCTGGACGCGTCGCAAGATATTACGACCGTCCACGACGGCGGAACTTACGTCGTCATAGAGGGGCCGCAGTTCTCCACGCGAGCGGAGTCCGCTCTGTACCGTTTATGGGGAGCCGACGTCATAGGAATGACTGCGCTGCCAGAAGCCAAGCTCGCGCGGGAAGCCGAGATTTGCTACGCGACGCTGGCCTTCGTCACCGATTACGATGTGTGGCGCGAGTCGGAGGAGGACGTGTCGGTCGAGATGGTCGTTGCCAATCTCATGAAGAACGTGGAGACCGCGCGGAGGATCATCAGGAACGTCGCCGCACGAGTATCGCCCACGCGCGAGTGCGGTTGCAGTACGGCCCTCCAAACGGCGATAATCACAGGTCGAGACCTGATACCGCACGAAACGCGAGAGAGGCTCGGCCTGATCGTGGACAAGTATCTGGACTAGAACTCCAGGAACTGGAAAGAGTATTGAGATTCAATCCAGTTGGGAAACGGTGGACTCCCGATTCAGCGGGAATGAGTACAGAGAGGATGGCGATATGCCCAAGCAGATACCCGGAGAACCATACACAAGGCTGACCGTTGACGAGGCCGCCGAACTCCACGGCAGCGAGGATCACGTATTCGTTGACGTGCGTCGCATGGATGAATACGTGGACGGACACGTGCAGGACGCGGTGTTTATCACTGTTGACGACCTCCTCGCCCGCATAGACGAGCTTCCGCAGGACAAGAACCTGCTGTTCATTTGCGCGGCGGGCGTCCGCAGCGGTCTGGCCTGCGAAATGGCCGCCGCCATGGGCTACGATACCGACCTGCTTTACAACATCGAAGACGGCACAGGCCCCTGGATCGAAAAGGGCTACCCTACCAGCTACGGATCGGAAGCGTAGGAAGACCGTTGTCTCTTCTTGTAGTTGGATCCGTAGCTTACGACTCGGTCAAGACACCAGTGAGCAGCCGCGACAGGGCGCTGGGCGGGTCCGCTATGTATTTCTCGGTAGCCGCAAGCTGTCTCACTGACGTCAGTCTCGTGGGCATCGTGGGCGAGGACTTCGAGGAAGCTCACGTCGAGATGCTCGAGTCTCGCCGGATAGACGTCTCAGGCTTGGAGCGCGCTACGGGTAAGACGTTCCACTGGTCGGGCGTGTACTCGACCGAGGATGTGAACCAGCGGGAGACGCTAGACACTCAATTGAATGTCTTCGAGGAATTCAGGCCCGCGCTGAACACAAAGCACAGCGAATCCGACTTCGTGTTTCTCGCGAACATTGATCCGGCTCTGCAAATGCTCGTTCTGGAGCAGATGGAGCGGCGTCCAAGGCTTGTCGCGCTGGACTCGATGAACTTCTGGATCGAGGGCAGGCGCGACGACCTGGACCGGATAGTGCGCGAGGTTGACCTCTTCTTCCTGGATGAGGGAGAGGCCAGAAGCTATGCTGGCGAGGCGAACATAGTCAGGGCCGCGAGACGCATTCAGGACATGGGTCCGCGGGCAGTGGTCGTGAAGCGTGGAGAACACGGCGTCCTGGTATTCGACGAGAAGGACATGTTCAGCGCGCCCGCGTTCCCACTTGACAGCGTTGTTGACCCAACGGGCGCGGGAGACTCGTTCGCCGGCGGATTCATGGGGGTTCTTGCCGCCACCGGGGATATATCACACGACGGAATCCGCAGGGCGGCTATTGTCGGCTCTGTCATGGGTTCCTTTGCGGTGCAGGACTTCAGCGCAGACAGACTGACATCGCTGACTACTGAGGACATACAGGATAGATTCGACAGATTCGTTCGACTTACGCAGTTCGACGGCTTCGAAAACGAAAGCGGCTTCCTGTCCCCCGCCAAATCTAGTGGCAATCTCCTGCGACATGAATGAAGCCGTTTGCACTCAGGACAACCTGACGACTGATTACTTATAACTGAACACTGATAACGACCAAAGGGAGGAAATCCTTGACTACAACCGTCACTGAAGGCCATGTCCTGGACACGTCGCTTGCGAGCCAGGGCCTGAGCAGAATCGAATGGGCGGCGAGGGAGATGCCGGTCGTGCGGCAGATCCGCGCCAGGTTCGCAGAGGAAAAGCCGCTGAACGGCCTGCGCGTAGCCGCGTGCCTGCACGTAACTACCGAAACCGCAAACTTAATGCTGGCCTTCAAGGACGGCGGCGCTGAGGTGGCGCTCTGCGCCAGCAACCCGCTCAGCACCCAGGACGACGTCGCCGCCGCGCTGGTAGCGGAGTACGGCATACCGACGTTCGCCATCAAGGGCGAGGACAGGGACACCTACTACGGACACATTATGTCCGCGCTGGACTCCAAGCCGAATATCACGATGGACGACGGCGCGGACCTCGTCGCAGTGCTGCACACCGAACGCACTGACCAGCTCTCCGACATGATCGGCGGTACCGAAGAGACGACGACAGGCGTAATCAGGCTCAATAGCCTCGCCGAAGAAGGCAGGCTCAACTACCCGATAATCGCGGTCAACGACGCAGACACCAAGCACTTCTTCGACAACAGGTACGGCACCGGCCAGAGTACGCTCGACGGCATCACCCGCGCGACGAATATGTTGTGGGCGGGCAAGAAGGTGGTTATCTGTGGGTACGGATGGTGCGGGCGTGGAGTCGCGCTGAGGGCGCGCGGAATGGGCGCTCACACGATAGTCACCGAGATAAATCCGATACGCGCGCTGGAAGCGGCCATGGACGGTCACCAGGTGATGACGATTGCTGAGGCGGCGGAGGTCGGCGACATATTCCTCACAGTAACCGGCGGAATGAACGCCGTAGGGCGCGATCACATAGCCGCCATGAAGGACGGCGCCGTGATGGCCAACAGCGGGCACTTCAACGTGGAGATAGACATCGGTGCGCTGGAAGAGATGTCGGACGGCAAGCAGACCGTCAGGCCGTTCGTCGAAGAGTACCTGATGAGCGACGGACGCAAGCTCTACCTGCTGGGCGAAGGAAGGCTCATCAACCTGGCGGCGGCAGAAGGCCACCCGTCGGCGGTCATGGACATGAGCTTCGCCAACCAGGCGATGTCCGTTGAATACCTGGCCCAGGCCGGGCACACGCTGGAGCGCAAAGTTTACGTAGTGCCGCGAGACATTGACGAAGAGGTCGGTCGGCTCAAGCTGCAGTCAATGGGAATAAAGATAGATACGCTGACCGCCGAACAAGAGAAATATCTGGCAAGCTGGGACATCGGGACGTAGCCCTGGAATCATGGCCCGCGCGGAGGAACAGGACATCGCCGTGACGCCGTATCCGAACTGCTTCGGATGCGGGGACGAGAATTCGCACGGCCTGCGCCTGAAGATGGAGATAGAAGACGGCGAACTCAGGGCTGACTTCATGCCCATGCCTCATCATCAGGGCTGGCCCGGTACTGTTCATGGCGGCATTATAGCCGCTCTCCTGTACGAAATAATGGAGAACTGGACGTATCGGCGCGGAATCGTAACGATGATGCGCTCGATGGACACCCGCCTCAGGTCGCCCGCGACCGTGGGCCGGACTATCCGGGCCACATCCTGGATGGAAAGGCGCGAAGGACGCGAGATATGCGTGGCGTCCAGACTTGAGAGCGAGGGCAAGACCGTCGCGGAAGGCAGGGCGTCGCTGGTCGAGCTCGACAGCCGCCGTCGCCAACTGATTACTGAAGACTAATGACTAACAACTAGGAGAATCCAAATGCCCGACAGCTTCATGGACAGTCCGTCGTACTTGTTCACATCCGAATCGGTTACCGAAGGACACCCGGACAAGCTATGCGATCAGATTTCAGACGCGGTGCTGGACGCTATACTGGCGGATGACCCGTCGGCCCGCGTGGCATGCGAAACCTGCACTACGACAGGACTCGTCCTCGTTATGGGCGAGATAACCACCGATACCTACGTCGATATAGCCTCGATAGTGCGTGACACCATCCGCGACGCCGGCTACCAGGACTCTTCATACGGGTTCGATTACCAGTCGTGCGGGGTGACCATATCGGTTCATGAGCAGTCGACCGACATCTCCCAGGGTGTGAGTCAGTCCGTCGAGACGAGAAACAAGGCGTCGGATACATACGGAGACGTGGACAGCCTGGGCGCCGGCGACCAGGGAATGATGGTGGGCTACGCCTGCAACGAGACGTCGGAGCTCATGCCTCTGCCCATCGCTCTGTCCCACCGGCTGTGCCAGCGCATGGCCCAGGCACGACGCGACGGCGAGTTCGACTGGATTCGGCCTGACGGCAAGTCGCAGGTTACCGTCGAATACGAGTGCGGCAAGCCCAAGCGTGTTCACACCGTCCTTATGAGCTCGCAGCACAGCGAGTCCGTGAGCCAGAAAGTGATAGCGCGCGATCTGGAGGCGATTGCCAGAGAAGTCATCCCCGCCGAGCTGGTGGACGACGATACCCTCTGGTGGATCAACCCCTCCGGCAGGTTCGTGATAGGGGGCCCCGTAGGGGACTCAGGGCTGACCGGGCGCAAGATAATCGTGGACACCTACGGCGGTATGGCGCGACACGGCGGTGGGGCGTTTTCGGGCAAAGACCCAACGAAAGTTGACCGCTCCGCATCCTACGCCGCGCGCTGGGTGGCCAAGAACGTGGTCGCGGCGGGACTCGCCGAGCGCGTGGAGATATTGCTGTCCTACGCTATCGGAATGGCGCAGCCGACTTCGGTCTCCGCTGAGACGTTCGGTACCAACAAGATACCTGACGAGAAGATCAACGAACTGATAGACAAGCACTTCGATCTCAGGCCCGGAGCCATCATCCGAGACCTGGATTTGAGACGCCCGATATACAAGAAGACAGCCGCCTACGGGCATTTCGGAAGGCCCGAAGAGGACTTCCCCTGGGAGCGCACCGACAAGGCCGCCGCCCTCAGGAAGGACGCCGGCATCTGAGGATGCCGTAAACACGGTTTCGTGGAAGGCTCTCACACACGCCTCTGACCGGTGCGTGTGGTAGCATTGTGGGAAGGAGCAGATGTCATGGTCATAAAGAACACCGTGCCCGTCGCGGACACATCCACCACAACCGAGATTTTCTATCCGGAAACGGACGGTATGCCATTGGCCGACGGAGAATACCAACTGCAACACTTCATGGACATCATCTCCATTCTGAAGTTCTTCTTCAACCGTCCCGACATCGTGGTCAGCGGAAACACGTTTATCTATTACGTGGAGGGCAATCCGAGGCTATGGGTGTCCCCAGACTGCTACGTCGCGTTCAGTGTCAGTGAAGAGTTGATGCTGAGCAACAATATGTATCTACTGTGGGAGATGGGCAAGGCGCCAGACTTCGTTCTGGAGATAGGTTCGCCCAGTACAGGACGAAATGACCTGGGGAACAAGCGGGACTTGTACGCGAGTCTCGGGATTGGCGAGTACTGGATGTTCGATCCGAGCGGCGGGGAGCACTACGGGTTCGCGCTGCGTGGAGAGCGGTTGGTAGATGGCGAGTACCGGCGGCTGGACATGAATATCGAGCCGGACGGTGGCGCGTGGGGCTACAGCCCGGCGCTGAACCTGGAATTGCATTGGGTTGACGGCCGTCTGCGTATCTACGACCCGGAGGAAGGCCGCTGGCTACAGAACATGGAAGAGACAGCGGAGGAAGCAGAGAGGGAACGCGCCGCCCGTGAGTCAGCAGAAACGCTTGCGGAGAGGGAACGCGCCGCTCGTGAGTCAGCAGAGGCGCGGCTTGTGGAGATGGAAGCCGAACTGCGACGGCTTCGCGGCGAGTAACCGGATTCTGACCTGATTGAGCGCATAGTGAGAACAGTATGCCCCACATAAAATTCGGAACGGACGGCTGGCGCGCGATCATAGCGGACGACTTCACCTTCGAAAACGTCCGCATCTGCGCGCAAGGCACAGCGGACTATGTGAACGCGATGGGACTTGCCCCGCGAGGCTTCGTCGTAGGATACGATACCCGTTTCGGATCGAGGGAGTTCGCCGAGGCCGTCGCCGAGGTGACCACAGCCAACGGCATCCCCACTTTTCTGTGCGACAGGCCCGCTCCAACTCCGGTCATCAGCCATTCGATCGTGACCATGAGCGCGGGAGCGGGAGCGATAATCACCGCGAGCCACAATCCGGCGCGCTGGAACGGCTTCAAGTTCAAGCCCGAATATGGGGGAAGCGCGTCCGGGGAAATAGTCGAGGAGCTGGAACGGCACATAGCCAACGTCGAATCTTCGGGCAGTGTGCGCAATATGAATCTTCGGGAAGCCGAGCGCAGGGGCCTTTTCGAACAATTCGACCCTGAACCCGACTACCTGAACCACATCGCCCAGTTCGTCAATCTGGACTCTATAAGGAACGCCGGCCTGAACGTGGTGGTTGACTCGATGTACGGCTCAGGCGCGGGTTACTTCGACAAGCTCATATCGGGCGGCTCTACCCGTCTGGTGGAGATACACAACGAGGTGAACCCGGCCTTCCCGGGCATGGCGCAACCGGAGCCGATTGCTCACAATCTGCGCGGGCTGATTGACGCGCTCGAAGACAACACCGCGGACATCGGCCTCGCTACCGATGGCGACGCGGACAGGCTCGGCGTCGTTGACGACGACGCTAACTTCATTAGTACCACCGAGACGTTCAGCCTGCTTTGTATGCACCTGCTGGAAGTGCTGGGACAGTCCGGCCCACTGGTCAAGTCCATCACGATGAGCGGCATGATAGACAAGCTCGCAGACCTGCACGACGTGGAGGCTATCGAGACTCCCGTCGGGTTCAAGTACCTCGGTCCGCAGATGATGGCGACCAACGCGCTTGCCGCGGGCGAGGAGAGCGGCGGGTACGCATTCAGGGGGAATATACCGGAAAGGGACGGCATTCTGAGCGGCCTGTTCATGCTGGACATGGTCGTGAAGACAGGCGAAAATCCGGCTGATTTGAGAACGCGCCTGTTCGAGAGAGTCGGCGTCCATATCTACGACCGCTGGGACGTCGAGTTCGACCCTGCAATGCGCGACGCGATTACGCGAAGGGTCGCCACATCCAGGCCCTTCGACATGGCGGGACGCCCCGTTGTCGGCATAGATGACCGGGACGGAGTGAAGTTCCTGCTGGAAGACGGCTACTGGACCCTCATACGCTTCTCCGGTACCGAGCCCCTCCTGCGCATCTACGCCGAAGGCCCAAGCGCCGCGGACGTAGCCGCCATGCTCGGCGAAGCCCGCGCGCTTACGGGGATCTAACGTATCTAACCCAACCCAATGGGAACTACGTCAATCAGTGGGTACGTGAGTCCGTTTTACTCTTATTCGGAACTCATTCCCACTCTTCCAGCAGGATGGTGTCCCAGTGACGCACCGACGCCAACGAGCTGTCCGCTTCCTCCCGGGTCATCTCGCCGTCTTGAACCGCCCGATTCAAATCTCTAGCGAAACTTTCAGTCGCCTTGTAGATATCGTCAGCTTCTTCACGGGGAAGTGGATCAGAGTCTCTCCACACGTAAATGAGTATCTCAGACTCCTCATCCCTAGAATACAGATTAGCTGCAACGGGCATTTCCCAGTATCCAAAAGGAATAATGCCACCGGATGCGTCGAGTCTCAAAGCGATTCCATCCTCTGATTCCTGGACAGTCACGCCCTCCTCCATCTCCTGCTGCATCAAGCTGGTGACCTCTTTTTTCCCTTCTGCTGAGATAGTATCGGAACCATCCCACACGAACATCCTGATATTGAGCTCTTCATTCTCAAAATTGTCGCTCGGCTGAGACAAGACGACACCCACGCCCACCACTATGACCAGCAGAGCGGCAACCGAGGCCGCCTCTATCCGCAATCGCTTCTTCATGTCGCCTCCCCTTCTGTGTTCCTCTATCGCCGAGACAGCGAGGTCGAATATCATCTGCATCCAGATGATCGGTGCTCGGAAGCCGCCGCCGTCGTATCTCATCCGATCCCGGAACAGTTGGACCATCAGGTCCCCGTATTCCCGCCGATGCTCCCTGGGATAGACCACGAGCAGCGCTCGGTACACCCATTCGGAGAGCACTTCAGGCTCCCTGGTTCGGTGTGGACGCTGCCCGTCTCGCTCTGGCGGCACAAGCTAGCTGCTCCATCCGAGCTACCTCGGAGTCAAGCGCGCGACCACCCAAATCAGTCAGGCGGTAGTATCGGCGACGCTGATCGTCCAGTTCAGGGTCCGGCCGCTCGTTACTCTCCTCGATCAACCCACCCTTCAGCATCTGCTTGACGGCCCCGTACAAGGTACCGGGGCCCATCGTTACCGCCCCGTCCGTGAAGCTCTGAATGTCCTTCATAATCGCGTAACCGTGCTTATCTCCAGTAGCCAAAGTCATCAGGATGTGCAACTGCGAGACTGGGAGAGGAAGCAGGTCCGAGGGATTTCGATCTTTCACTTACGAGCGACCTCCTTTGAGTAGACTACTCAAATTTACGTCAATTATATCGCCCTAAACTCTATCGTATCACGATATATCCGTCAACACCTTGAATCTGTAGGGTCTTTGCAAAGTCGTCCGCGCTTCCAGAACCTGTATCAGTTTAGTCGGTCACCTCATCGTCATACCCGCGAAGGCGGGTATCCAGGAGTGGGGCGGCGCAGATTTGATTTAGTCCACCGACCAAATTGGTACAGCATCGCACTTCCGTTTCCACTACACATCCATTCCATCCATGCGCTATAATACCTCTGCGAAGAACAAAGTTTCTGGCACTGAATACATAAATACAAATTTATGTATTCGAAAATCTAAGCCTCGGAGATTTCTTCCCTAGCTAACGCAGGGCGACGCAGGGCAAACTCAGGCGATTTTCCTCGCCTGTACATGCCTGCGACTCCCCCTGGACCGCCCTGTACAATTATAAGCCAAGATATATGGCTCTCTGAGTCCGACAACTCGTCGGAACACATCTGGCTCAACTTTGAAAAAGCCCTATTGAATCTTGCTTGTCACCCACAGCGTGTCGGTGTTAGACTCCAACGGTACATTTCCAGAACCGCTCCCCGATTGAGGCTCGCTGCTCCAACAGCAGGGTACGGCTGGAGGCAAGGGTAAGAGCTTGAAAGAGACGGCGGCCCGCAACGGGATCTTCTACGGCTGGTTCATCGTGGCTGCCGGCGCTTTCGCGCTGTTCATGTCAATGGGCGCGAGAAACGGCTTCGGCGTTTTCGTCGTTCCCATGACCGGCGACCTGGACTGGACTCGCACTGAAATATCGGCCGCCATCGCTGTCGGCATCCTAGTCAACGGTCTGTCGCAGCCATTCCTCGGACGCATCTATGATCGCTTCGGAGGCCGCTCGGTAATCTCCCTCAGCCTACTGGTACTGGGCATCTCCACGATACTCCTCACCTTTACCAGCGACTTCGGGTTCGAATTCGCGCCCACCATCAGCCTCCCCTTCCTGAAGATAGAACTCTCGGCAAGCCTGCTGTTCCTGATACTGATCTACGGTCTGGTGATGTCCACCGCATCGAGCGGCGTTTCCCTGGTGACGGTTCACGCCGTACTCGCCAAGTGGTTCCTGCGTCGTCGCGGTGTGGTGCTCAGTCTATGCACCGCCGGAACATCTCTGGGCGGCCTTATACTGACCCCGTTCGCCGCTTCGCTCATCATCTGGACGCACTGGCGATACGCCTGGCTGGTCTTGGGCGCGCTGGTACTCATCCTCGCCTTGCCGCTGGTTGGCATCTTGATGCGTGACAAGCCGGAAGACATCGGCGAAAGGCCAGACGGCAGCGGGCTGGAGAAGCCGCTTCCGCCAATACTGAAAGTGGCCTGGAAGGTGGTATGGTCCTTCATTCAGTTGGTTGCGTTACCCCTCGTTGCCGCTATCTGGCTGGTCGCATACATCACGAGAGACAAGAAGGACTTCGTGTCCGATCCATCTTCCAAGGCGCCCCTGGAATCCGATGACTGGAAGGACTCCTTCAAGTCTCCTCCTATCTGGCAGTTGTCCGGCGCATACTTCGTTTGCGGCGTCACCACGCTCATCATATCCACACACTACGTGCCGTTCGCCATAGATCTGGGCATCAGCCCGGCAGTAGCGGCAATGGCGTTCGGAATGATGCAGGGATTGAACGCGATTGGCGTTATGGTGGTCGGCATTCACTCGGACAAGTTCAGCCGAAAGAACATGCTGGGCACCATCTACTTCCTGAGGTTCTTCGCATACGTGATGCTCATTACTCCCAGCATCCTATCGAGCCTGCTGGGAGTCGGCATTCCACCCTCGGTCGGGATTTGGACTTTCGCGTACTTCGCCGGCATGTCCTGGATAGCCACGCCGCCGCTGACTTCATCCCTGACTGCGGACATATACGGACTGAGGAACTTGGGTACCCTGGGCGGGTTCACCACCTTCGCGCACCAGATCGGCGGCTCGCTGAGCGTCGTCGTGGCAGGCATACTGTACGACGTCACAGGGACTTACGTGATACCGTTCGGGCTCGCCGGACTGACGCTGCTGGGAGCGACCACTGCCAGCTATTCGGTCAAGGAGCGCAAGTTCTCTATCCGTTACCAGAGCCCTCAGCCTTCCGCATCACCCACTCCCGTCGTCCAAGGCGCAAACGACTGACAACCGTTATAGCAGGAGAATACAATGCCCGCGTTTCTTCTGTCAGCCCTGGCACACCACGGAGAGCCAGGTGACCCCATTCTACTAGCATGGATAAAGGACCAGATTGACTCGGTCATCGGCCTGGGCGATCTGGCCATCGTCGTGATCCTTGGCGCAGTGGTCGTCGCCATTCCAATCGGGATATTGGCGACGTACGTCATGCAGCGGGTGAAGGGCGTCCGTTAAGCCAGCAGTGCGTCGCCTATCTTCCTGCGGTGGAAGCGTGGGTCTCCGAGGTAGTGGTACAGCGTCCGCGACATACGGGTATGCAGCGTCAGGCCGTACTCCCGCACGACGCCAATGCCTGCGTGGACTTCGTGGGAGTGGTTACAGCCCTGGTAGTACCCTTCGGACGCAACGGCCTTCGCCAGGTGAACGCTCGCGGCGTCGTACCGACCGCTGTCCAGCTTCCAGAGGGCCTCGTAGGTGGTCCAGCGCGCAGCGTCGAGGTGATTTACCATCTCCACAATATGGTCCTGCACACGCTGGAAGCGGCCTATAGGCGTACCGAACTGGATACGGGTCCTGGAGTATTCGAGAGTCATGTCGAACACCGACTGCGCGCCGCCGACCTTGTAGGCGCTCAGTACCGGAATGGCCTTGTGGAACGCACTCTGGAGCGGCTGCCATCCGCCACCCAACTCGCCCAGGACGGCGTCGGACGGCACCTCCACATTCTCGAAGACGACTTCCCCCACCCATCCCATGAAGCCGGGCAGAAGACGTGTCGAGAGGCCCGGGGCTCGGCCATCCACCATCAGCAGGGTAATGCCCTCGTGTCCGCGCACTCGAACGGCGCATATCAGTGTTGTCGCGGCCGCCGCGTCGTGAACGAAAAGCTTGGTTCCACTGAGAACATAACCCGAGTCAGTCGGTTGGGCGCGCATCTGGACCGACTCAGTTCCCCAACCGTACTCAGGCTCGGTAAGAGCCATCGTCACGATCTCTCGCCCGGAAGCGATATTCGGAAGCCAGCGGTCGCGCTGCTCATCGCTTCCCGCCTCGGACACTATCAGGGCACCCAGTACGCCGGACGAGAAGAAAGGACCGGACAGCGGCCCGGCGCCAAGCTGCTCGTAAACGACGGCCGTGTCGGTCAGAGAACTTCCGCTGCCACCGTACTCCTCGGCGACTAGCATTCCGAGCCAACCGATGTCAGAGGCCTTCTGCCATATATCAACGGAGTAGCCAGTATCGGACTCGTCGAATTCGAGCAGCGTCTCTTTCGAGCCTTCCCGCTCCATGAAGTCGCGTGCCGTGTTTCTCAGCAGTTCCTGTTCCTCAGTTAGTGAAAGGTCCATTCAGTGCCCCTCATGTTCTTGCGTTAGCCCGGCTACTTGAGCGCGAAGGATGGGAAGGTGATTCTTGACAATGTTCCAAACCGTGGAATGGTTCACTTCGAAGAACTCGTGAACCAGGGTATTTCGAAAGGATATGATGTCGGGATAATCGGTTATCCGAGACACTGCACCGGGAGCGACTCTTGACAGCAAATTAACCGACTCGCCGATGTTTATGAACTGCCTCTCCACAGCCGAACGCAACATCGCATCCCGCTCGTTCTCGGAAAACGCTCGCGCTCCAACGAATTCTTCGATTAAGTCTGCCGCGTTGCGTATGTACGTCAGAAATAGATGCGTCTCAGGAGTCGGCATATACCACTTCGCGGATTTTTTCTATCCAAGGCTTTACGCTCGGATGCTTGTATTCGCCTTCTATGCCGACGACCACGCGGTCTAATTCCCCCTCGAAGAGGTCTTCCAGATCTACCGCCAACTTGAACTGCGGGGAGTTCCACCCTCCTCTAGTCGGCGCGTCGGGATCGTGAAAGGACGCCAGAAAGTCCAAATCCCGACTTCCTCGACCGGATAAGCCGACGGCCACGCCTCCTATAACATCCAGACGCTTTACTCCGTACTTCTTGCACAGCCGGGCTATCTCGTCGCGCTTGTCCTTTACTATCTTCTCCATCGTGTCCACCTTTGCTTGGCTACTCCAGCCTGCCCGCTTGCTCCCGGACCTGCCGACCCGCGCCCAGCCTGCGCGACATGATGACCTTCTGTATCTCAGCCGTCCCGCCCGGATGCATCGCAACTATGCTGGCGCGCTGGAACACCTCCATGTGGCCGTCGGACTTATCCCACCTGGGATCGTTAGTGAGCGCGTAAGGGCCCAGAACTTCGAGCATCGCCTGAGCCGAACGGAGACCGGACTGCTTGCGATAGAGTGAGTGCTGCGGTCCTTCGTGGGCCAGTTTCTTACCTGTGTGCCGCATCCAGTAGTTGCGCAGCCCGAACAAACGGGAAATCTCGGCCTCGGCGTACACGTCCACCAGCAGGTCTCGAATACCGGGATCGTCGCTCACCGGGCGGCCGTTCTGCCGTAGTTCACCCGCGTATTCGAACAACTTATCCACGAGCCGGTTGCGCCTGACGGAGCCGCCGGAACCGTGTTCCAGTTCGAGATGCGTGGTAGCGACCTGCCAGCCGTTGTTCTCCCCGCCTATCAGGTTGAAGGCCGGGACGCGAACATCGTCGAAGAATATCGTGTTCTTCGCGCCGGTCCCGGCGCCTCCCTCCCCGCTCGTGATGAGGAGGTCCATGGGCTGTATCGTGATTCCGGGGGTGTCGGTCGGGATCATAAACCAGCTGAGGTTGCGATGACGCTCTCCGTCAGGATCGGTGCGTGTTATAGTCCACACCATCTCCGCGCCATGTGAACTACCGACGTAAATCTTCTGGCCGTTGAGCACATAGTCGTCACCGTCGCGGACCGCACTCATCTCCACGCCCGCCAGGTCGGAGCCCGCGCCCGGCTCTGTCAGAAGCTGCCAAGTACGGACCTCGCCCTTGAAGATGGGGGGCAGGAAATGGTCTTTCTGCTCGTCACTGCCCCAGACGAGGACGCTCGCGCCTCCGAGACGACCGCCGCTGTCATAGTAGGGCGGCAGAGACAGGCCCTGCTCGTCCAGCTCCTCCTCGATTACGATGGCGTGGTCTATGGACAGTCCGCCACCGCCGTATTCGGTCGGGGCGGTCGGCCACAGCCAGCCCTTTTCACCGAGGCTGCGGCCCAGGTCTCTCAACTTGAGATATCCGTTGTAGGACAGGTCGTTGGAGTCGGCGGGGAACTCCAGTCCATCCGGCAGGGCTTCGGCGAGCCATTCCCTGACCTCACTGCGAAATTCCTGCTGTTCTGTCGTGTATCGAGGCTCGAAATCCATAAGAGCGACGCTCCCTCGCATATTCACCTTAACGCTTTTCGATTGTAGTGTTACGTCCTCAGGGGGTCAACATGACGGGAGTCGTGGATCGTACGGCAGACCATTGACCAAGAGGTGTTACAATCGGTGCCATGACCTACACCGCAGACCTCCACATTCATTCATCCTATGCCTATGCCACCAGCCCGAGCCTGAATTTCGAGAATCTGGCGCACTGGGCAAAGCTCAAGGGCATAGACCTGCTGGCCTCTGCTGACTTTACCCAGCCGGAGTGGTTCGCCGAATCTAAGGCCAAACTTAGAGAGTCCGGCAACGGGCTTTACGAATACGGCGGCGTGAAATTCATCCTGGGGACGGAGGTGAACTGCACGGCGAGGGTCGGTGGACGCGCGAGGAGGGTACACATTCTCATTTTCGCGCCAAGCCTGAGCAGCGTTTCGAGGATAAACGATGCGCTGAAGCAGAGGGGAGCGAAGCTGGACGGCGACGGTAGGCCGACACTGAGCCTGTCGCCCAGGGACCTGCTGGAACTGCTACTCGACATTGACCCTCGTTGCATCATGATTCCAGCCCACGCCTGGACACCGTGGTTCGGCATCTTCGGATCGAAGTCCGGCTTCGATTCGCTGAAAGAGTGCTTTGGCGACCTGACACCGCACATACACGCCATCGAGACCGGTCTGTCCAGCGACCCCGTAATGTGCTGGCGCGTCCCGGAGTTGGACGACGTTTCCATAGTCTCGTTCTCCGACGCCCACTCGCTGCCCAAGCTCGCCCGTGAGTTGACCATATTCAATGGCAGCGCCAGCTACGATGGCCTGGCAGAGGCGCTCAGGACTCAGGACATCGCATACACCATCGAGTTCTTCCCGGAGGAGGGCAAGTATCACCACTCAGGGCACCGCAAGTGCGGAGTGAGCCTCACCACCGACGATGTGAATGAATATGGGAGCGCCTGTCCCGTATGCAAACGTCCGATGACGCTCGGGGTTGTGCAGCGCGTGGAGGAGCTGGCGCGCAGAGAGCATAGCGTCCACAGGGATGAAGGCGGGCTGGTACGCTCTCCCGACGACAGACCGCCGTACAGGTCACTGGTATCGCTACAGCAGATACTGTCCGAGGTAATGAGCGTCGGGGTCAACACGAAGCGGGTACAAGGCGCCTATACCTCACTCGTGGAGCAGTTCGGAAGCGAATTAAACGTGCTTCTCGACGTTCCATCCGGTGAAGTCGCCGCAGCACTGCCGCGTTATGGACAGGCTGCTGCCGAAGGACTGGAGAGAGTCCGTACCGGCGACATACACGTAGTTCCGGGCTTCGACGGACAGTACGGCACCGTAAAAGTCTGGCCCGATGAATCCGCCCCCAACACGTCCAACAAGCCGCCACGCACTCTGCGCCTGTTTTAGAGCTCGTCGTTACTCGGGCGGCTTATCCTGCGCTTGCTCCGCGAAGTGGCTCTTCAGCCTTGGATATAGCTTGCGGTAACGCTCGTAGGCCTCGCCGTATGCTGCGGATGCCGTGGCGCTGGGCTCTATGCGGTCGAGTGGGCGAAGCCAAGCCCGGCAGGCCTCTTCGACCGACGCAAACCCGCCGGAACCAACTGCCGCGAGTATTGCGGCTCCGTACGGCGCACCTCCACGCGGGGCTACGGTAACAACGGGTACGCCGAGCGCGGCGGCCTGCATTCGGCGCCAGAAGTCGCTGCGCGCGCCTCCGCCGACCGCCACGGCCTCGGTTGCGTAAACTCCCAAGGGCCGCATAAGCTCAAGCGAGTCTCGCAGTGCGAATACAACTCCCTCCATCACGGCGCGCACGAGATGTCCCCTCTGATGTCCTGTGTGCATACCCGAAAAGACGCCCCGCGCATTCGAGTCGGCGTGAGGCGTGCGCTCTCCGGTCAGGTACGGCAGGAAGGTCAAACCGTCGGATCCGGGTGGAACTCCGGCGGCCTCGGCAATCAGGTCGTCGTATGGCGGGGGCGACTCGTTCGGCGCCGACAGCGTCCGTCTGAACCAGTCAAGGGCCGCGCCCGCGGACAGGACCACTCCCATCAGGTACCAGGTGTCGGCAATTGCGTGATTGAACGAATGGATGCGCATTCCGGGATCCACGCGGTGTCGTCCGATGGGCGCGACCACCGCGCCGGAGGTGCCGACGGAGGTCTGCATCGCGCCCTGCTCGACGACACCGGAGCCGACTGCGGCGGCGGCGTTGTCCGCGCCTCCTCCCACAACCGACGTTCCCCGCGCCAGGCCGAGCGCTTCCGCTGCGCTCGCGGTGAGCCTGCCTGTCACGCCGGCAGAATCTCGGACAGGCGGAAGTATCGCCGGGTCAAGTTTCAGCGCGGCGATCATTTCTTCAGACCAGCGGCTCTGTCGAACGTCGAATAGCAGCGTGCCGGCGGCGTCCGAGGGCTCAGTTGCCTTCTCGCCGATCATGAGCAGCCGGACGTAGTCCTTGGGCATGAGAAGCGTCCGCGCACGGTCGTACAGACTGGGCTCCTCGTCGCGCATCCACAGGAGCTTGGGCGCGGTGAATCCTTCAAGAGCGGGGTTTCCCACCAACCGGCGCAGGCCGGCCTCGCCAACTCTGTCGGTTATGATGCGACACTGGGCGGTGGTGCGAACGTCGTTCCAGAGTATCGCCGGCCTGAGCGATCTGTCCGCCTCGTCCAGAAGCGCCAGGCTGTGCATCTGGCCGGACAGCCCGATTGACTCGACATCCCGTATGCCCGCCTGAGCGCAAGCGGCTCTGACCGCGTTGACCGTACCCTGCCACCAGTCTGACGGATTCTGCTCCGCCCAGCCGGGCCGTGGGACCGATACCTCCAGGGGCGATTCGGCCTCACCGACGACCGATCCACGTTCGTCCACGACGAGCGCTTTGACCGCGGTGGTGCCAACATCTATTCCGAGATAATGCTGCGGCATGGTCCTGTCCGATGCGGCGAATATGCCAGTCTCACCAGGAGTCGGGAGGGATACACATTCACCCAGCCCTTTCCCGGAGGGGAGAGGGGACTTGTTGATTGAAATCCATAATTGACTTTACACTTACCTCCCCTTATCAGCCTCTGAGGGAGACAGGGTAGGCTGGCCGGTAGATCGCTCGTTCCCAGACTTGATCCGGGAACGGTTCTAAGTTTCACTAAACCGTTCGTCCTGAGCTTGTCGAAGGGCGAGCTTGCCTGCCTCTTGAGAGTCGCTTGATCTCGTCCCAGTCACCTCGGATCAGCGCTTCCTTCTTTCGCCTAGACCATCCCTTGATTCGTCGCTCCATCTCCAATGCATCGGCTCTCTCTGAGAACTCGGATGAGTACACGAGTTGTACGGGCCTTCTACTGGACGTGTAACCTCTCATGGTTCCTTGTTGGTGTGCAACAAGCCTCGTCTCAATATCCTCTGTGTGACCGGTGTAGTATGAGCCATCAGAGCAACGCAGGATATATACATGGAATGAGCGCATGGACTGCATGTGTATCTATGGGTTGGCTGGTGGACTCGTCCTTCGACAGGCTCCCTTCGACAGGCTCAGGACGAACGGGGGGTTGATTTGCGTGTTCCCTTCAGCCCGTCAGGAGAGAGGGGGCTTACGCCGGTATATCTGGATTCTGTGGCGGTTGGCCTCAGTTACATATACGTGGCCCGCGTCGTCTAGCTTAACGGACATGGGCGCCCAGAACAGGCTCTCGACATGAGCGGACTGTGTGTGAGGGTCGTCGCCATAGATTTCGGGCTGGTCGGGCTGGAGGTTGGCGGAGGCCCTGGCCTGTGCCTCCTCGCGGTTGGTCTCCATGAAGCTGGCTGCCCACTTAGACAGGGTTGCTTCGCCTCTCAGGACCTGGATCGGGGCCCCGTCGCCGTCTAGTACCTGCACCCTCTCGTTGCCCCAGTCGGACACGTATATATGGCCGCTCTCATCTACCGCGACACCGGATGGACGTCGGAGCTGGCCATGTTCCCTTCCCGACTTGCCGTAGGTCGCGACGAACTCGCCTTCGGGCGTGAATCGCTGTATCCGGTCGTTTCCCCAGTCGGCCACGTACAGGTCTCCGTCGGGCGCGACTGTAAGTCCCCAGGGCAGCCTCAACTGCCCCTCGGCAGACCCCGCAGAACCGAACACTCGCAGAAAGACGCCCGATGATGTGAACTTCTGAATGCGGTTGTTGTGGGTGTCGGCGACGTAGATGTTGTCTTCGGTATCGAAGGCCAGGCCGGACGGGCCGTTCAGTTCACCCTCGCCGGTGCCATGCGTACCCCAGCAGGTGACGAAGCCGCCGTCGTAGTCGAAGGCGGTGACGCGGTGCGTGTAATCGTCCGCGACGTAGATATGCCCCTGTCCGCTCTCGGCGGCGCAGGTGGGGGAGATAAGCTGGCCGTCATCGTCGCCCAGGTGTCCGAAGGTGCCATAGTACTCGCTATCCAGGTCGAAGACGGTGACTCTGACGCCGCGTTCTCCGAAGTCTCTGGACCTGTTGGGCACGTATAGTCGCCCATTCCGCGCCGCGACCGTATCGGTGGGATATTCGAAGCCACGTCCCTCCATGGCGACGATACCTATGGTCTGCCAGTACTCAAGCATGGGTCTAGGCCAATTGGAATTCTCTGGTTGAGGCGGACAGTCGCAGCAGGTGCTCCACGCTCTCACGACTGCGGTCGCCCTCGGCAAAGCGAACCAGCGTGTCGCGGGTCTCGTCGGATACCGAGAAGGCGCCCATCTCGTCCAGGCAGCGATCTACGAGATGTTCGGAGGAGAGTCGTTCGGGGTTTCCTTCGCAGATATTGTCTATCATTGCCCTGACACCCGGCTTGCCGGCGTCGCCGAACTGTTCGGACGCGAAGTTGATTCTCTCCACGAGGGTGCCTGTGTCAATCCACTCAGGGCCCTGGTGCCAGCCCTCCACGCTGGGCGGATTGTTGAGCTCCTGTCCCATCCACACGCTCTGCCTGTACCTTGGGATCATGTCCCTGCGCGGCATGTCGAATTCGCCGGTCAATCGGAGCACGCTCACCAGAAACTCCACTGGGCCCTTGACCTTCCTGTATCGAGTGTCTTCCGACTTGAAGAAGTCGGAGTTGAACAGCGTCCGCAAGGCCGACCTGATGTCATATTCGCTGTCGAAGTAGGCGCGGACGAGGGTGTCAATTGCCTCGGGGTCTCTCGGCGGGGTGTACGGCCAGGCCGGTACGGGCGGCTCGTCGGCGACGAAGAAGTGGTACAGGTGCCTGGAGATGAAGCGCGCAGTGGACTCCTGCCCGCAGATGATGTTTATGATGTCTTCGCCGTTGAAGTTGCCCGTATGTCCGAGGAAGGTCTTCTCTCCGTCGTCGTGGTCTTCGGGGCGGTAGTCGAAGTGGTAGGCTATTCGACCGTAGGGCCAGTCGGAGTCCCTCATCGAGCGCACGATCATGTACTCGGTGTTGCCGATGGTCCAGCCCGTGAAGGCGCGAGCGCACTCCTTGATGTCGTCTTCGGTGTAGTTGCCGACTCCCATCGAGAAGAGTTCGAGCAGTTCGCGGGCCCAATTCTCGTTGATGGCGTCGCCGTGGTTTTCCTGATTGTCCAGCCAGACGATCATCGCCGGGTCTTTGGCGAGCCTCAACAGGATGGAGTCGAAGCCGTCCATGCCATGCCTTCGGAATGTGTTTATCTGGTCGTAGAGGACCCTGCCGTTGATGACTTTCGGGACGCCCGTAGCGAATATGCCGTGCCAGAAGAGGGCCATCTTGTCCAGCAGTGGCGCGTTGGTGGTAATCATGCGATAGACCCAGTTGCGGGCGGAGCCGGGGGCGTTTATCATGCCGGACGCCTCGAGGTCGAAGCGTCTGACCATGTCGTCGCCGAGCCACTCGGTATCCTTTGGGTTAAGCAGGTGTTCCACCGTGGCCTCGTAGCCCCTCGCGGCATAGGCATCGAGCTCTTCGCGCGTGGCCCCGAATCCGGCGCGGCGCATGAGATGGGCGATGAGTGCGATGTCTGACTGGGCCATAGGCATCTCCTGTGGCTGCCGCTCGCGCGGCGTCTCCCGAAGGGTTGCCCGTACTATATCCAACGCATTGGGCGATGGCAAGAAGGTCATCCGACTTGGCAGGGCCTTTGCAAAGGGAATTACATCCTTATGCACATTTTGGCTATGAATTGACTAACATCTATACGGCCTCCACCTGCGAGATGTCCTTGTGATAAGCCTTGCATGGAGCATTCTCCGTCATGTGTGAACCCCTCGCTGTTTTGCCAAATAGCTGGCCAACTCTGGGGAAACAGGCTGACTACTTGCAAGCCAAACAACAAGACCAGGACCCGGTAAATTCAAGGATGGAGTTTCGCCCTGTATACATAGCCCATCAGGCCCAACCAAGCGGGAGGTAGAGCTTAAGAGTACGGGCTTACCAGCATCTTGCTTCTTGGCGAACTTCTGTTGAGTCCTTTTTATGCGCCGCCTCTCTGCGCGTGTTTTGGGCAAGTCACTCTTCACAGCAATGTTGGATTCAACTGTGAGCCCACCTAAATCGGTAAATCGCCGGCTGGTCGTAACGACCACGCTCTTGTTTCTATCCGTATCTTCAGGCTGCAAGTCGGGCAATATAGGGTCGCCGCGAAACTCCATACTTTGTGGCTCCGAACAAATGGAGCAGATTTTCTCACCGCCCGCAGGCACAATGAACTCACAATCGTGGCTGACATCTGTGGAAATCAATGGCCGTCGCTGAACCTTTGGACACGGCCATCGGAATCCCGCAGCCTTCCGAACCTCATCAGCCGTTCGCATGAACAGACCCCACGGCGGCGGGGAATTAGTTTGTCGCAAACGCCGGTCGTCAGCGTTGTCCTGCTTGCTACCCGCATACAAATGGCTTGGCTGAACGCAGTAGGGACGATGACACAGATGCAGTACATTTTCTCCGATGTATCCTCGACTGTCGCGGAAAGCCTCTCGATGAGCGAGATTCTCACCACTTGGGAATGTCCCAATGCCATAACCGTCATCATTCAACGAGGCAACCCATATCAGACAGTCGCCATGAGGAGCCGCTTGAAGATTACGAGGCAGAGGGAAACCAACATAATCTTGCTCGTTGAGAGGGAAGGACTTGCCCTTGCGCCTGTCGAACGGCATAGCATCAATCATATTCAGCAGTGCAGCCCTATTCCGATTGTGGTTGACCAACTTCCTCACCTCCTCAATCTGTGCATATGTATATAAGTTCCGTTGCAAAGTCGGTGGACGATGCGACATATATCATAGTTTATAGATACTCAAAAAAGTGCTGGGCGCTAACTGGGAGGGTCACAGGGTCGGGCTGGAACGGTTTTCATCCAGCGTTTCCCAGAGTTTTCCCAGCGTTGAAGCTACGAAAGAGTTCTCACGCCGTCTGTCGTCCTGCGCTATAAATAATGACTTATACGTATGTTCTGAATCTATGCCGTAATTGTAGCATAGAATGAAGTACCAGACGAAACCGTGAAAGACTTTAAAGATGCCCTGTCCAGCTAAGAGACCTCGTACACCTAGAGACTGGCGCTTAACCAATCCTAAGATGGTCATCATTCGAATCACATCAATGAGCATTGCACCGCCAATAGAGTCTGAGAGAAACGATGACCAATTCAGCGCACTTCACGCCCTCCCTGTTCGAGTTCCTGTCCGAGCTTTCTGAAAACAACAATCGAGAGTGGTTCCAGGACAACAAGGCCCGCTACGAGCGGGATGTCCGCGACGCCCTCGTCCATTTCGTCGCCGACTTTGGAGACAGACTCCATGAGATAAGCCCCCACATGGTCGCCGACCCGAGGCTGTCGGGCGGGTCTATCTTCCGCATATACAGGGACGTCCGCTTCTCGAAAGACAAGAGCCCGTACAAGACGAACGCGGGAATGCACTTCCGCCACGAGGTCGGACGCGATGTACACGGACCCGGCCTATACCTCAATCTCCAACCGGGCATGGTCTTCGGTGGAGCGGGTATCTGGCGTCCTAACTCCGCCACGGTGGGCAAGATCAGGGAGTCCATAGTCGCCAAACCGGACATGTGGACAAGCATCGTCAACGATAATGAGTTCGCATCGGCCTATACGCTGGAAGGGGAATCGCTCAAGCGCCCTCCAAGGGGAATCGCCGCGGACCACCCACTTATAGACCACCTGAAGCTCAAGTCGTTCGCAGCCACCACGCGATTCAGCGAAGAAGACGCCTGCTCCCCGGACTTCATTGACGTGTACGCCAACGCCTGCGGCGTCGCCGCGCCCTTTTCGGAGTTCCTGACCAAGGCGGTCGGCCTGGACTGGTAACACATTCATGCAAATTGAAGCGTCCGACGGGCGGATAGAGGTCGGTTCGCCCTCACCCATTAAAGGAAGAGGAGACTTTCACGCCATAGGGAACACCGACCAAATCAATGCGGGCTCCCGACCGACAAAATCCTTTGCCTTGCGGCGCAACGTACTGTACTATTGATACATACGTGAATACACGACTGGGGAGATACGGATGGGCTCTCGCTGGATGCGAAACAGCTTCATATACCTTCTGCTCATTGTTGCGCTTGTCGCAATCGTATTCACATTCTTCTCCGGCAATCTCGGCGGTTCGAACGAACTGTCCATCAACGAGGTCATCACGATGGCCAGCCGAGGACAGGTGGAAAGCATAGAGGTCAAGGGAGACTCCCTCACCGTTACCACCTTCTCAGGCGAGACCTTCGAGTCCAGAAAAGAGTCCGGGTCCTCCATAGTCGAGATCCTCAGAGAGGCGGAGGTGGACCCCAGCCGGGTTGACGTCGTCGTCAAAGGCTCAGGCGGACTCTCAGCAATGCTCGGTCTGCTCTTCAACTTCCTGCCCCTCATCTTCTTCGGCGCTGTGCTGTTGTTCATGATGAGACAGGCGCAGGGAAGCTCCAACCAGACCTTCAGCTTCGGACGAAGCAAGGCGCGAATGTTCATGGGCAACGCTCCACAGGTCAGCTTCTCTGACGTTGCCGGAGTGGAGGAGGCGAAGGAGGAGCTTCAGGAGGTCGTGGAGTTCCTGAAGTATCCTGAGAGGTTCCTGGCTCTGGGTGCGAAGATACCCAAGGGAGTGCTGTTGGTGGGACCTCCGGGCACCGGAAAGACGCTGATGGCGCGCGCTGTTGCGGGAGAGGCGGGAGTTCCGTTCTTCAACATATCGGGTTCTGAGTTCGTGGAGATGTTCGTAGGAGTGGGAGCGAGTCGTGTTCGGGACCTGTTCGACCAGGCGAAGCGCAACTCTCCGTGCATAGTGTTCGTGGACGAGATAGACGCTGTGGGACGTCATCGTGGAGCGGGACTTGGTGGAGGCCACGACGAGAGGGAGCAGACGCTTAACCAGATACTGGTTGAGATGGACGGATTCGACACTGGCACCAATGTGATCGTTATAGCGGCGACGAACCGTCCGGACATACTGGACCCCGCGTTGCTGAGGCCTGGTAGGTTCGACCGGCGCGTCGTGCTGGACAATCCTGACCTGAAGGGGCGGATGCAGATACTGGACGTTCACTCGAAGGGTAAGCCGTTGGAGGAGGAGTTGGACCTGGAGCGAGTGGCGCGTCAGACAGTGGGATTCAGTGGAGCCGATCTTGCGAATCTGGTGAACGAGTCGGCGATACTTGCCGCGCGTCGAGCTAAGAAGCTGATAGGGAGTTCTGAGTTTGCCGAGGCGATAGACAGGATTATCGCTGGCCCTGCACGTCGGAGTCGAGTGATAAGCGACCGTGAGAAGGAGATGACCGCGTATCACGAGGCTGGTCATGCCCTGGTGGCGCACGTTCTACCCAACGCCGACAAGCCGTTCAAGGTAACGATAGTGGCGCGAGGGCAGAGCGGGGGACACACGCGCTATCTGCCTGAAGAGGACCGCAATCTGTGGACTCGCGAACAGTTCAAGGACATGCTTGCCGCCGCAATGGGCGGCAGGGTTGCTGAAGAATTGGTCTTCGACGAGATAACCACGGGCGCGGGGAGCGACATAGAGCAGGCAACCAACATCGCGCGCCAGATGGTAACTCGCTACGGTATGAGCGAAAAGCTCGGTCCGCGCACGTTCGGAAAGCGCGAGGAGATGGTGTTCCTGGGCCGCGAGATCTCAGAGCAGCGCGACTATTCAGACAAGATAGCGGAAACCATTGACCAGGAAGTCCACGAGATCATAGACGACGCATACGAGTCCGCCCGCAAGGTCGTTGCGGAGTACATGCCCAAGCTGAAGCAGCTCTCTGAGTATCTGATCGAGAACGAGACCATCGAGGTAGATGAGCTGGACAAGCTGTGGGAGACTCCGCCCGACAGCGACGACGACACTCAGCCGGACAGCGGCGATGGCGGCGTTATTGACCCTGTTCCGCCTGAACCGACGACTCCACCCGTATCCTCAGCGCCGCCCGCCCCGTCGCCCGCGGGAGACTAGTCACTGCGCTTGCCCTTTGTCTTTAATAAGCGCGTTGGGCTGTTACTAAATCCCATGAGCGGTCAGAGTATTCTCGTTCCTGATGAATGACCAGAATACCTACGCAACTCTCGAATGCCTAACTGCCGCATTCTGACAGTTTTGTGTACACTATGTACCCACGCTAGATAAGAGGGAGCATTATGACCACCCTGGAACGTTCCGAATACACTAAAGAAGTGGCTGATTACGTAAATCTGATTCAAAATCATCCCCAGATAGCCGCTGAGACGCTCTGCTGGGATGGAATTGCGGCTGTCATTGCGGATATTAACTTGGCGCCCCAGGAAGACCGCGATGCAGAGTGGATATTGGACAGGCTGGACAAGCGGATAGACTTTCTGTGCCAAGAGGTACCCGGACTAGCCCTGTCTCCGGTGGCGATAGAGATGCGTCATAAAGCGCTGCTCGTTCGAAATGCCGTAATTACCTACCAGCATATGCGAGCTTATGTATCGGGAGACCCCGTTCCACATTGCGACCTACCTACTCCTTGCTCGTATCATGTGAATCAACCCGTTTTGGCGGGGAGCGTCAAACGATGAATGACCCTTCTGATACCGGCAGTTCCGTCCTTAGTGGGGAAGCGTTTCTCAGAGACACACTCACACAACATCATGCGGCGACCACTGAAATGCAGAGAGACATTGGTGAGTTGAGAGACAGGGTTGGCAAACTGGAAGGTATATATGAAGGATTCACCAGAGGCACACGCTTAACCTGGATAGTAATAGGCGGTGTGTTCGGGCTACTAGCGGTAAACGCGACAATCGCTTTTTCAATCGCGCAGATAGTGAAATAAGGAAACGGACTGGACGCTTTAACTCGAAAGCGCTTGGAAGTAGTCGAAAGTTGTCTTACCGCCGATTAATCTTTCGCCGGATCCTGTCAAGCCAGGAGGCGTCGTCTTCAATCGGCTCACCGCGCCACTTCTTCTGCACCTTGGGCGGTCTGACAAGAACCATCCCATAGCCGATTATGAAGACGATCAGGCCTGCCCATCCAAGCAGCCCCGCCCTTCCGCCCACCAAGGGTATTATCAGAAGCGCGGAGAGCAGCAGCACAAACCCCAGCAGCATAACTCGGCCAGGGGAAATGGACCAGAAACGACCGCCCAGAGACTGCCTGACATACATCCAGACCAGTCTGAAGAAGCCGATACCTCTGTCCGAGGAAGCGGACCTTGGCTTTCTCCCACCACCGCCACCAATATCGCCCGCCTTTTGAAGGATCTCCTCGATTTCGCGCTGATACTTGCTCGACACCTCAAACCCCCCACAGTGCGCCATTCCTAAATCGAATCCTAAACAAAGGGCTAGAAGGTGTCAAGACGGCGTTGCATTAGCAACAGCCGGAACGTACCATTCGGCTTGAGAAAATCAACAACTCAACGCAGGGGGTACACATGAACATAGCTCGCTTTTTGAGGAACGACCGTGTCCAGTGGGGCATTGTGGAAGGAGAAGAGGTTCGCGCTCTCCAGGGCAGCGTATTCGGATCGCCCAGCCCCGGACGCTCCCTTGGCTCGCTTTCGGAAGTCAGGCTTCTCGCACCCATTGACACTCGGGCGAACAAGGTCGTGGCCGCAGCCGCCAACTATGGGGAGCCCGACGGACGAGACGGCCCGGGCATCTTTCTCAAGCAGCCCGGAACCGTCGTGGCACACAACGAACCTGTAGTGTACCCGCGCGTGTGCCGCTCCGTAATTCACGAGGCCGAACTGGGCATCGTGATCGGCAGGAGCGCCAGACATGTAAGTGCAGCCGACGCCCTGGACTACGTCTTCGGATACACCTGCGTGAACGATGTGAGCGCCAGCGAAATGGCCACCAGCGATGTCGGCCGCGGAACCAGCATGAGGGTCAAGCACTTCGACACCTTCTGCCCCATCGGGCCGTGGATAACGACAGGTCTGGACGGCGACAGCCTGCGGATACAGTGTCGTGTGAATGGCGAGTCCCACGTTGACGGGTCCACCAGCGGCATGGTCTGGGGAGTGGCCGAACTCGTAAGCTGGATGTCCGAAGTGATGACGCTGAATCCTGGCGACATCATACCCGGCGGCTGTCCGGGCGTGGGCGAGATCAATGTCGGCGACAGCGTGGAGGTAGAGGTGGAGGGCATAGGAATACTCAGAAACCCGGTGGTAGCCGATTACTAGCGCAAACGAGCGCCGGCTGTCCCCGTGACGACGAGAATCAGGGCGCACGGTACTGACTACTGACAACTAATAACTGATAACTACTTTGCAATCTGGAACAAGGCTGCATTATGCTATACTAATTGAACAAAAATCAGAGAGCAGGAGCCCCAATTGAAAGTTACTCAAGAAGAAGTTGTGGACAACCAGACGACGCTCCGCATCGAACTTGAGGAAGCGGACCTGAATCCATACTTGGATCAGGGATACAGGCGACTCGCTCCGCAGATTTCACTGCCCGGTTTCCGCAAGGGCAAAGTTCCCAGGCACATAGTCGAAGGTTTCATGGGCCGCGAGAGCCTGCTGAACGAAGTGCTGGACAACATGGTCTATGAAGTGACCAGCAAGGCCATCGAAGAGCAGGACATAGACGCCGCCGGAGTGCCGAAGATCGAGGACCTCGATCTCGACCCCGTCAGCTTCACGGCCATCGTTGCCCTCAGACCGGAAGTCGAACTGGGCGATTACAAGGCAATTCGCGTACCGCACGAAGTCGAAGAAGTGACCGACGAGGTAGTTACCGAGCGGATTGACAACATACGCGAGAGCATGGGCAGTTGGGAAACGGTCGAAAGGTCCCCGGAGATGGGAGACCTACTCAACCTGGACGCGCGCGGAGAGATCGAAGGCGAAGAGTTCTGGAGCCGCGAAGACGGTGTATTGTACCTTGACGAGGACGGCTCTGTTCCCGTAACCGGATTCCCGCAGGCAATGGTAGGAATCGAACCCGGACAGGAAGCAGAATTTACGCTCTCGATTCCAGAAGATTTCAGAGACGCCTCGATAGCCGGTAAAGAGGCGTCTTTTACTGTGACCGTAAACGAGGTGCGGGAACGCAGCCTGCCGGAACTGAACGACGAGTTCGCGCAGAGCCTCCCGGATGGATACGAGAACCTGGAAGCGCTCCGAAACGCAGTCAAAGAGGGCATGTCGGCGGATGCCGAGGCCAGGCTGGAACAGGATTATGAGACGGACGTGATAAAGGCTCTGATAGACGAGGCGACCATCACTATTCCGCCCGTCATGCTGGAGAATGAGACCAACAGGATCCGAAATACGCAGGAGCAGATGCTCGAAAGAGCGAACATACGCGTGGACGACTACCTGCGGTCCATCGGAAAGACCGAAGAAGAAGTCCAGCAGGAGGCCGAAGAGGAAGCGGAGCAGCGCATAAGGCGCACGTTTGCCTTGAACAAGGTATCCGAACTGGAGAACATCGAAGTAACAGACCAGGAGATAGACGAGCGTTTCAACGAGATGTACGCGGGCCAGCGCATGAGAAGGCAGGAACGCCGCAGCCGCCGCGAGCCTCTGGACGATATGCTCAAGTATGAAAAGACTGTCGCGCTTCTCGTGGAGATAGCCAAGTCGGAAGATCAATCCGAAGAAGCGCAGACCGAACCCAGCCAGGAAATTTCCGAGGACGCTCAAGAAGGAGATGCTCAAGATGATGAATAGGCCCGAGAACGTCATCCCCATGGTAGTCGAGTCCGGTTCCAGGGGAGAGCGAGCCTACGATATATATTCGCTGCTCCTGAAAGAGCGGATCATATTCCTGAGTACAGCGATATACGACCAGGTCGCGAATAACATCATCGCCCAACTCCTCTACCTCGACAGAGAAGACCCCGAACGCGACATCAGCCTGTACATAAGCTCCCCGGGCGGTTCGATACCGGCAGGACTCGCCATATACGACACCATGCAGCTGATACGCCCGGACGTTTCCACCATCTGCGTGGGAATGGCCGCCAGCATGGCGACCGTCCTTCTGTGCGCAGGCGCGCCAGGAAAGCGGTTCGCCCTTCCCAATTCCACAGTCCATATGCACCAGGCCATGAGCGCGGCCCAGGGACAGGCTTCCGACATCGAGATAGCCGCGCGGGAGGTGCTTCGCCAGCAGGACATAATCCGACAGATTATCTCCAACCGCACCGGACAGCCTATAGACAAGATCGCGGTGGACTCGGATAGAGATTTCTATCTGAGCGCCGCCGAGGCCAAAGAGTACGGTCTGGTGGACGACGTGCTGGAAAATCCGGGAATGGCGGCTGCGGCCGACTAACCACTTCTTTCCTTCCCGACAGCACAAAACACATCCCTTTCGGGATATACTGATCAGCGAGGTGGGCCACAGCCATGACTACAGGGCGAAATGAGTATCAATGCTCTTTTTGCGGCAAGCCGAAAGAGCAGGTCAAACGCCTGATAGCGGGGCTTGATCGGGTTTACATATGCGACCAGTGCGTCGGACTGTGCGATCAGATCATCTCGGAAGAGAGACCGGCGCAGAAGAACCAGAGCGCACAGAACAGGTTCCTGCACCAGGGCCTGAATCCCAAGCTCATCTACAAGAAGCTGGAGGAGTACGTCATAGGCCAGGAGTTGGCCAAGAAGACCCTCAGCGTCGCGGTGTACAACCACTACAAACGCATCTGGTCCAACCTCAGACAGCCGGACGTCGAGCTTCAGAAGGCCAATATCCTCATGCTGGGACCGTCCGGTTCAGGCAAGACCTACCTCGCCCAGACGCTCGCCCATATCCTCGAAGTCCCATTCGCCATCGCCGACGCGACCACTCTCACGGAGGCCGGATACGTTGGCGAGGACGTGGAGAACATTCTGCTCAGGCTCATACAGGCGGCGGACTTCGATATATCGCTCGCCGAGAACGGCATCATCTACATTGACGAGATAGACAAGATCGCGCGCAAGAGTCCCAATGTCTCTATTACAAGGGACGTATCCGGCGAAGGCGTGCAGCAATCGCTTCTGAAGATAATCGAGGGCTGCGTGGCGAACGTCCCGCCCCAGGGCGGACGCAAACACCCCCACCAGGAACTGATCCAGATACGCACGGACAACATTCTGTTTATCTGCGGAGGGGCGTTCGAGGGCATCAACGAGATAATCGAAAAGCGCGCTTTCAAGAACCTCAGGCGCGTCGGGTTCAACACCGGGGGCCCGCCCGAAGTCCTGAAAGAACGCGCCGAGGACCAGGTGCGCAGGCACGTGAATGGCGACGACCTCATGGAATATGGCTTCATAACCGAGCTGGTCGGACGCCTGCCAGTCGTCGTCAGCCTGGACTCACTGTACAAGGAAGACCTTGTGCGAGTTCTCACGGAGCCCAGAAACGCTTTCGTAAGGCAGTACCAGGCGCTCTTTGCCATAGACGAGCTCGAATTGATTTTTACGGACGACGCTCTCGAAGCCGCCGCCGAACACGCGATCAAGCAGAAGTCCGGCGCGCGGGGCCTACGCACCATTCTCGAGCAGACACTCCTCGACGTAATGTACGAACTGCCGGGAACTAAGGGCATAAAGCAGTGCATAGTGGACGCGGGCGCGGTCAACGGCACGTCCCCAATCCTTCTGGTCACGGGCGAAGGACATAAAATCCCACTCCGGCTGAACGTCCTGGAAGCAGACCAGAAGACGGCGTAGCGCCGTTCTCCAGTTTGTGATATATTGCACATACTATGACGCAGCTTGCCGCCTCTCCTGAAACAGTTCCGTCTCCCAGTCGCGGCTTTGCCAGAGACGCGCTGCTAGTCGCCAGTGCACTTCTGATGGCGGTCACCCTGTACCTGGTGTACTTCTGGGTGCCGACCGAACAGAATCTCGGCATCTCCCAGCGCATATTCTACTTCCATGTCCCTTTGGCATGGATCGGCATGGTGTCCATAATCGTGGTGGCGGTCGCCAGCCTGATGCACCTGTTTACGGGCCGCCAGCGATGGGACGATCTGGCGTATTCTACCGCCGAACTCGGCGTCATCTACGCCAGCCTCATACTCGTCACCGGAGCGATCTGGGGCAAGCCCGCATGGGGAGTCTGGTGGACGTGGGACCCCAAGCTGACCACGACGCTGGTGCTCTGGTTCATATACGTCGCCTATCTGATGATTCGCGCCTACGGACCGATGGGTAGCCAAGGCAAGCGCTTCGCTTCCGTTATCGCGCTGATAGGCGCGATAGATGCCCCCATCATCTACATGGCGTCCATCTGGTGGCGAACGGCTCATCCGCCGCTCAACATAGGCCCCGCCGCCTCAGAGGCGGAAGCGCTGGGATCGTCCAGAATATATATAGCCCTGCTGGTTTCGGTCGTTGCCTTTACCGTAATGTACATTTCGCTGCTGGCAGAACGATACGCACTGAGAAAGACAGAGTCCGACCTTGATGAACTTCACCAGAGAATGGCATAGCGGTCCGGCCCTCCGGATAACGCTCCTGGGAGCGCTTATCAGCCTGGCGCTGATTTGGTGGTCGGTACTGGGCGGTGTGGAGGCGGTCTCCCCGGCTCAGCAGGGCAGCGACCCGGAAGCAAACCTTCCCTTCCTGTTTGCCGTATTCATCATCACATGGGCGGCTTTCTTCGTTTACGTATTCTACGTGTCCAGGCGGCAGCGGGAGATGCAGGGTGAAATCGAGGCCCTCAAGCGTGCCCTCGAAGAGCGTGACAGGCAGGCATCGGACCAGAACTGACGACAGACACAATATTTCAGCTTCACAGGCAGATTCCAGAGAACCAAATGTCCCAGGTACTTGCGCCACTACCCGAAACTCAACCTTCTCCCGACGGCATGGTGTCGTCCCACCGCGTCAAGCTGCTGATAGCCTTCGTGGTATTGGTGGGCGCGCTCGGCTATTTCGCCTTTCAGGCGTTCGCCGGAGCCACGGTCTATTACTACACTGTGGGCGAGATTAACGAGATAGGCCCATCTCCTGAGGGCAAGACTGTGAGGGTCAGCGGCAAGCTGGAGCCCGAGTCCTTCCACCGCGCGACGGGCTCGACCCTGTCGGAATTTCGCCTTACCGACGGTACCGAGTCACTAATCGCCGCGCACGAGGGCGTCCTTCCCGACCTCTTCTTCAACGAACATTCGGAGATCATCCTCGAAGGCAGCTATGAGCCTAACGGCGTGTTCATAAGCGAAAACGTCATCGTGAAATGCCCGTCCAAGTACGTCGCCGCCGAAGGCGATACGGGCTGAGATTGCCTCTTCGCCGGTGAGCGCTCGCAGTGAATTCCCGTCCGACTACGAGCGAGAGCTCCGCGCTCTCGAACCCGCTTATCTCGAGTCGGACGACCCCATAGAGCAGTCGGGATTCCACGGCGGTTCGGAGCGTTGGCGCTCCGAACGCGGCCCTATACTCGACGCCATAGACTCCGACGGCAGCCTGCTGGACGTGGGATGCGCCAACGGGTATCTGCTGGCGTGTCTGGTTCGTTGGGGAGCGGAACGGGGGATAGACATCACCCCTCACGGACTGGACCTTGGAGCTAAACTTATAGGCCTGGCCAAAGGCAGGCTGCCCGAATTCTCCGGCAACTTTCACGTCGGCAACGTTTGGGAGTGGCAGCCGCCCATGCGGTATGACTACGTTTACATGCTCTGGGACTGCCTGCCCCAGTCCCATCTAGCGGACGGGATTCGACGGCTGCTGCGAGACTTTCTCACCCCCGGCGGTCGTCTCATTCTTGGGTCATATGGAAGCCGCTCAAGAAAAGAAGAGGCGTTCGATATAGCGGAGTTTGTCAGGAAGATGGGGATCGAGCCCGACGGCGAAGCCTGGGGCGGCGAGCCGCCGCTGACTTTGTTCGTGTGGATTGACGCGCCTCGTTGAAGCCCGACCCCGCGCCTGCTATCGTAGAGTCACCAGGACTCTACTTTGTTTCCAAGACCCCCTGACTCCGAAGACCCCCCGAACGATACGAGGCTTCTGCCCCCCGGACTCGACCGGACGCCGTATGTGACGTGGCTGCTCCTCAGCGCCAACGTCGGCGTCTATTTGCTGACCGAGCTACAGGGGGGATCAACCGCGGCGGACGTGCTCATACGGCTCGGCGCCATGGAGAGCTGGCTCATCGCTTCCGGCGAATACTGGCGCCTGTTTAGCGCGATGTTCCTGCATTCGGGCCTCATCCACCTGGGCTTCAACGTCATTGGGCTGCTCATATTCGGCCAGCAGCTAGAGCGATTCTACGGATACAGCCGCTTCCTGGTGATATATATCCTTGCCGGACTGGCTGGCAGCATAACCAGCTACGTCTTCAGTCTCAGCGCTTCTCCAAACATAATAGGAGTTGGCGCGAGCGGGGCGGTGTTCGGCATTCTGGGAGCGCTTGTGGCGTTCTTCCTCTCGAATCGGGGGCTTCTGGGCGAGATGGGACGCCAGACGCTGATAGGACTACTCGCTCTCGCCGCCATCAACCTGGCTGTCGGCTTCGTCATGCCAGGCATAGACAACTTCGCCCACATCGGCGGGTTCGCAGGTGGATTCCTGCTGGGGATGGCATACTCGCCCAAATATAGATTAATTTACAGCTTCGTCGGATGGCCCGAAAGCCTCCGAGATATGAATTCGATGTACAGGCGGTTGTGGGTCCTGCCGGTCGCCGTCATTACTCTCATGGCAGGTATCATCATTGGCGACTGGATGGTTGGAGACACACCCATCACCTTCCTCAGACATGCGGAGGAGCACCACGAACAAGGAGAGTTCGGCCTCGCTCTGAACTCGGTGGAGCACGCGCTGGAAATCCAGCCGTACTACGGCCCGGCATATCTACGACGCGCGTTGATATTGACCGACATGGGAAATGTTGACCGCGCGATGGAAGATCTTGGCCGCGCTGTCCGCCTCGGGCTCTCCGATTCTGACAGGTCGCGTGCGCTCGACCTCCTCCTGCAACTTCGCGCGAATCGCTGAAGACTTTAACAATCAGACCATTCATCATATAATCGCCATGCACCACCCCCTATGGAGCCTATCTTAGATTGCGTATTTCTTACGACCTCAACAGGCTGTCAGGAGACATCTTCGGAGGCGTTACGGCGACAATAGTCGCCCTGCCTGTGGCGCTGGCTTTCGGAGTAGCATCCGGGCTGGGCCCCATAGCGGGCATATACAGCGCTATTGCCGTCGGATTCTTCGCGGCGGTGTTCGGAGGCACGCCCTCGCAGATTAGCGGGCCAACCGGACCAATGACCATCGCGATGGCTGTCGTCGTGACACAGCACGCCGACGGCGACCTCACGAAGGCATTCACCATCGTCATGATGGCAGGCATTCTGCAGATTTGTCTGGGCATACTGAGAATAGGGAGCTTCGTCACATACACTCCGTACTCCGTCATATCTGGATTCATGACGGGCATCGGCGTAATCGTCATGACCATACAGGTACTCCCGTTCCTGGGAGCATCCACCGTATCCGGGGGACCGCTCAACTCGATTCGGGAATGGCCGAACGCGTTCACAAGCCTCAACCCGGACGCTCTAATCGTCGGGCTTGTAGCTCTACTGGCGGGCATATTCTGGCCCACTAAGCTGAGCAAGTTCGTACCCGGGCCATTGATCGCGCTGATTCTGGGAACGGCCGCCGCGTTCTTCTTTTTCACTGACGCTCCGGTCATCGGTAAAGTTCCATCCGGCCTGCCGGAACTCTTCATACCGGAAATCACGCCGGGCTTCCTGGCGAGCGCGCTGCAGCCGGCGTTCATACTCGCGCTTCTCGGCTCCATTGACAGCCTTCTGACCTCGCTGGTAGCCGACTCTATCACGCGCACCAGGCACAACCCGAACCGGGAACTAATGGGGCAGGGGCTGGGCAACCTGGTGGCAGGCATAGTAGGGGCACTTCCGGGCGCTGGGGCAACTATGGGCACGGTAGTCAATATCCGCGCCGGTGGACGCACCCCTGTTTCGGGCGCGCTGCGGTCCATCGTACTGCTGGCCCTGGTACTCGGCCTGGGTCAGATCGCCGAACCCATCCCCCATGCGGCGCTGGCAGGCATCCTTATCAAAGTTGGCTGGGACATCATTGACTGGCGTTTCGTCACCCGAATTCACCGCATACCGGGCCAATACCTCATGGTGATGCTGATGACGCTCTTCCTGACGGTCTTCGTAGATCTGGTTACGGCCGTGGCTCTGGGTCTCATCGCATCTGCGGTAATGAGGTCGCGACAGTCCGAACAGTTGGAACTAGACAGTGTTGTGTCCGTACCGCTGCTGGACCAGACTTTCCTGTCCGACACGGACGGAGACGACGATGAGTTCGATATGTTCCAGGCCCGAACCGGACTGCTGGCATTCCGGGGACACTTCTCCGTCTCATCCGCAAATGAACTGGTGCGTGTGGTCAGCGCAGATATCCACGAGCATGAGGTGGTCATATTCGACTTCTCGGATACTACCCACATGGACGACAGCGCCGCCCTGATAATGGAGCAGCTGATAAGCGGTGCAGGAGATGAGGATACCGAGTGCATAGTAATGAACCTTTCCGGCCCGGTAGCCACTAGTCTGAACTCGTTCAACGTGTTCAGGGAGATACCGGAGGACCGCTTCGTTGACAATCTGGACGAAGCTCGGGAACTCGCAAGAAGCATTCTTGACGACTAGGAGGAACAGAGACCTTTCCGAAGCTGAGACCTCGTTTGACCGACATTGACGAAGATGTTAGCATCTCGCCATTCGCTTGGATTTGGCGATTTTTCATTGAGGTGACTGCTTAGTGAACCTGGCTCCACGCCTAGCCCGTCGCACCCCATTTTTCTACGGATGGGTGATTCTCTCTTCGGCAGGCGCGTCCATATTCGTCCGCAACGCCGCGGCCAGCCTGACCATAGCCGTCTTCGTTTACCCACTGTCCGATGAACTCGGCTGGAGCCGCACCATGATTGCGGGTGCGTCCAGCCTGGGAGGTCTCGCCGCCACCTTCACTTCGCCCATAATCGGATGGCTGGTGGACCGATTCGGCGCCCGCATGGTCCTGACTGCCAGCGTCCTGATTCTCGGATTCTCCACCATTTCGCTCGCCTGGGCCACATCCACCATCTCCATATTCGGCGCCGCGATCCCCTGGGCATTCTATCTCGCTTACGGCACGGGACGAGTCATATTCTCCAGTCCCATACAGATAGGCGCGTCGGTCGTCGTTTCCCGCTGGTTTATCAGAATGAGGGGCAGGGTCAACGGAATCCTGTCTATGACCCATTCCGTGGGGATGGTGTTGTTCCCGCTCATAGCGTCTCTTGTAATCGCCCAGAGCGGCTGGAGAGACGCCTGGTTCGTGCTGGGGGTCATGGTGTGGGTGATAGCGCTGCTTCCTGTGTCGCTGCTCATAGCGCAGAGACCCGAGGACGTCGGCCTTCACCCGGACGGCGACGAGAGTGAGGAAGAGGCAAACGAATCGGCGTCGCAGCAGGAGGAACCTGCCTGGACTCTGAAGGAAGCTATGAGGACGCCCGCGCTGTGGATTCTAGCGGTTGCCACCGGACTGTTGTTCCTGGTGCAGGCCGGCACCAATACCCACGCGGCAGCTTTCTTCCGCGACCAGGGACTCACCGCGACAACTGCCGGGATCGGCATCAGCCTGAACGCCGCCTTTCTGGGCATAGGGGGGATCGTGTGGGGGCGAGTGGTCGAGAACATCTCCCCTCGATACGTCATGGCCGCGGTCGCGCTCGTCATGGCGGCGGGTTCGGCCCTGTTCGTCACTACGGACACGCCCATCGAGGCGCTGGCGTACTCCGCACTGTTCGGATTCGGACTGGGAGGAATGCTGACCATTCCTCCAGTCGCCTACGCGGACTACTTCGGACGGCAGTCTCTCGGCGCCATCAGAGGCATTACCGAGCCCTTCACAACATTCGGCCAGGCGATTGGCGCGCTTGTGCCGGGCGTCGTATTCGACTACCTGACGACTGCGGGCGAGGAGAGCTATCTCCCCGCTTTTGCGGCATTCGCCGCGCTGGGATTTTTCACTATGCTGATCGTGCTTCTGGCAAAACAGCCACGCAAGCAGCCTGAGAGTGTCTGACTTAGATAGATAACGGGCGCGGTTTGTTAAACCGCGCCCGTTATCTGTTTGCTTCAGACGTCAGTTATCTTCAGCCGGACCCAGGGCCGCGTTCCATGGAGTACGGCTGCCAGCGAATGAGATCGGTCTTGTTCAGCACAGTCGGATTCACGCAGGTTCTGGGCCAGCGTCCGCTCAGTACCAGAGAAATCTCCTGTCCAACCCTGCGCCGCGCCTCGGGCGACATCCTGGACGACGCGGAGGCCACGTGCGGAGTGAGTATCACGTTCTCCATCTTCAGAAGCGGGTTGTCCGGTTCGGGCGGCTCTATCTCGGTAACGTCCAGCCCGGCGCCCGCTATCCAGCCCTCTTCCAGGGCTTTGATAAGAGCGGCTTCGTCCACCGTCGGACCGCGTCCATTGTTGATGAACAGCGCGGTCGGCTTCATCATCCGAAAGTGTCGCTCAGTGAGCATATGGTGTACCTCGGACGTTGCGGGCGCGTGCATGGACACAAAGTCGGACCGCTGCAGAACCTCGTCCAGGCTGACCGGCTCAACCCCGTAGCTGGTCATCGTGAGTTCCTCGATGTACGGGTCGAAGGCGAGCATTCGCAATCCGAATGGCTGCGCCCTCAAAGCCGTAGCCCGCGCAACGTGTCCGAACGACACGAATCCCAGCGTCTGGCCGTACAGGCGCGGGAACTGGTTCAGGTAGGGCCTGCCCTGGCCCCACCTCTCGTCGCGCGTGTACTTGTCCATAAGAGTCAACCGCCGGAAAGTCGCCAGCAGGAGCATCATCGTATGGTCGGCAACCTCTTCGATGAAGGTATCCGGCACATTGGTCACCGGAATATTACAGGCGGTAGCCGCACCGACATCCACGGTGTCCGCGCCGACGCTCCCCAGCGCGATGATCTTGCAATTCTGCAGGTTGTCTATGACGTTAGCAGTAACCCTGTCGCCCCTGGCAATCAGCGCGTCGCAGTCCTTGACCTGCTCAATGAACTCACCTTCGCTGGCGGCATCGAACTCCACTATCTCCGCGTCAATAGTGGACAGGTATTCCATTTCATAATCGTAATCGCCTCCGCCCAATGCGTAGGTCACGTTGGTCGGCCTCTGAACGGCCACCTTGAATCTAGCCAATCTGGGACTCCTTTCAAAACACATAGTAAAACCCGTTTGGATCGTCCACTTAGGATAGGGTAGGCATCGTCGCTTGTCCAGATTCACAACTTACGCGCTATAATACATCCATGCTAAGAAGCGAGCCGCATTCAGGAGGTCAGAAAGTGACAACCGCAGTTACGGACACGTTGCGGAAGGAATTTCAGTTCTACCGCGATAGCCAGGATGAGATGGTTCAGAAATATGACGGAAAAGTTGTCGCAATCAAGAACGGCAAAGTTCTGGGAGCCTACGACAGCGCGGGTGAAGCGTTGAGCCAAACCCAGAAGACCCACGAACTGGGATCCTTCCTAATACAGAAGGTCTCAGCGGGCAGCAAGGATTACACCCTAACCATCCGTTCACGTATACCGCTTCCATAATGCGAAACCCATCATCAATTAGCTTCACCGTACACTACGGACATCTGGTAAACGAGATACATACTGATTGCTTGATATCTCCCATGAATGACCATACTTCTGAATGGTTCCCATTCAGGGCCGTATGGGATACCGGTGCCACCAACAGCGTTATCGCTCACCGTGTCGTCGAGAAGCTTGATCTGATTTCGACCGGTCTCACCGAAGTCTTCCAAGTCAATGGTCCCCCTTACTTGGCAAACACTTACCTGGTAAGAGTCATGTTGCCTAACGATCTTGAGTTTCACGACATCTTGGTCACAAGCAGCGATCTGGCTGGAGATGATGCTGATGTTCTGATAGGCATGGACATAATTAGCCAAGGGGACTTTGCCATTACGCATCCGAATCACAGGACAAAGTTCTCGTTCCGCTTCCCGTCCAAAGCGGACATTGATTTCGTCCCTAGCGTTACACGATGACGCCTCCCGATAGTATCCGTTTGCTAGTGTCTGTCAGCCCAGATATATTATGAAATCTCGCTCACGCTATACTACAATGAGCCGTATATCGAAACATCCAGGAGTAAACTAAATATGGATCCATTCAACAAGATGAACGGCGTGGTTCTTCCGATGAACCGGGTCAACGTGGACACTGACCAGATCATCCCCAAGCAGTTCCTGAAGCGCGTGGAACGTACCGGATTCGGCGAGTTCCTGTTCTTCAACTGGCGGTACAACGAGGACGGTTCGCCCAATTCCGACTTCGTTCTCAACAAGCCGGGCTACGAGAACGCAGAGATTATCGTCGCGGGCAGAAATTTCGGTTCCGGCTCCTCCAGGGAACACGCTCCCTGGGCTCTCGGCCAGTACGGGATCAAAGTCGTCATAGCGCCCAGCTTCGCCGACATATTCCACAATAACTGCTTCCAGAACGGGCTGCTGCCTGTCGTGCTTCCTGAAGAGACAGTCCAGAAGATCATCGAGAACGCGGAGAACGACCCCGGATACCGACTGCACGTTGACCTGGAGGCCGAGCGCGTCTGGGACGACAACGAAGAGGTGGTTGCGAACTTCAGCGTCGAGCCGTTCCGCCGCTACTGCCTGCTTAACGGGCTGGACGACATCGGCCTGACACTGGAGGCAGAGGACGACATTTCGACTTTCGAGACGAGCCGGAGCTCCAATGGCGGCGTTCTCACCTTCTAGCATGCGGGCTGCCATTGCAGGCCTGGACGAGCCGCTGATAGTAGCGCCCACTCCCACGCCCTTCAACCGGAACGACCATGTGGACGCCGAAGCGCTTGCTCGCAACATCGAGCGCTGGAATCGGACATCTCTATCCGGTTTCGTGCTCGGTACTGCCAACGGCGAGGAACTGTCGCTGAGCGACGACGAAAAACTACTGATCGTCCGCGTGGTCTCGGGAGTTAGAGCGCAGGACCGCATTGTAATAGCCGGGATTGACTCGCCGTCCACGACATACACACTCGGCCTCGCCGACCGGTATGCGGATGCGGGCGCGGACATGATCCGCGTCAGGATACCGAGACAGGGAGGGGATCAGTCAGCGCTGCGATACTTCGACGAGGTATGCTCACGCAGCCCGATTCCGGTGGTAGTGATTCACCAGACCTTCACCGGCGTTCCCGCCGCGTCCCCGGAAGTCATCTCACAAATATGCTCTCACGAGAATGTCTTCGGATACATTACGGACCACGACATACGCTTCGAAGGCCGAGTAACTCTGACTTTCCCCCAAGATAAGCGATTTTGGATTTGCAACGGCGGCCTTCTGCTCGCGGGAGCGGTAATGGGAGCGCGCGGAGCGTGTATGTGGCTCGGAAACATTGCTCCCGAACTGTGCCGCCGCATTATGGCCGGTGGGCTGGACGACAACCTTACGGACGCTCGCTCGTTACAGCGCACCGCCACCATGCTGGACATGGCGATCATCAGGTACGGCGTTGCGGGAGTAAAGTACGCCTTGGGAATTATGGGATTCGAAGGCATGGCCCCGCGCCTGCCACTCGCTCCCGTTTCAGAGTGGGGCGAAGCGGAAATAGCCGACGCGCTATACCGTGCAGGCCTGCTGGAGCGCGACTAGTGTTCCAACACTTTTGGATTGATGGAATTATCCCCTCTCCCTTGATCGGAGAGGGGATAATTCGGAATCTGGATATCCATTGAATGCCGATGTGAGCGCAGTGTATGACTTCGCAGAGTGAAGACGGCACCATAAGCGGCGTAGAGGAAGAGGACCGACTCTGGCATCTGGCGCAAGGAAGCGGAATCGGCAGACGCCGCTTCCTGCAGTTGCTCTCGGTTGGCGGGGCCGCCGCCGTACTGTCGGCGTGCGGCGTGCTAAATCTGCCCCGTCACCCTGAAGAAACTACCGTACCTGCCGATGTCTCGACACCCGATTCGCAGGGCTGGTTCAAAGACGTGACTCCGTTCATCCGGCGTTCCGGAAGTTTGGAAGCCAGGCTCGAAAACATGCAGGGCGTCCTTACGCCCAACCGTTTCTTCTTCGTGCGTAACAACTCCGCCAGCATAGACGTTAACGCCGAGGCGTGGCATCTGTCGGTGGAGGGAGACGCTGTCTCCAGTCCCATGGAACTGTCGTACCAAGACATACGGAACCTGCCCAGCCACACTCTCATTTCGTACCTGGAATGCGCGGGCAACCATCGCGTCATGTTCAATCTCATAAACGGACTGGAGACCGAGGGAACCCAGTGGGGAACGGGCGCGGTAGGAAATGGAGAATGGACAGGCGTCCCTCTGCAAGATGTGCTTACGCGCGCCGGAATCAGCAATGACGCAGTCAGCGTCCTTCTGATCGGGCTTGACGAGGATTCGCCGGAAGAGGGCTTCCGGCGCGTTCTGCCCGTGGAAAAGGCAATGCATCCCGACACTCTTCTGGCATACGTGCTGAATGGCGAGGTCCTGCCCAAAGATCACGGATTTCCGCTAAGGGTAGTAGCGCCGGGATGGGTCGGTAGTTCCTGCATCAAGTGGCTGGGTCGAATCGTCGTATCATCCGAAAGGCTCTGGACGCGCAACAACACAACATCATATGTACTCATTGGCGATGACTACCGACCGGAAGGCAGGGCAGAGGGCAAGGTGGTTACGACTCAGTCCATCAAGAGCGCGCTCGCTCTCCCATGGCCCGCCGAGCTGTCCACAGGACGACACCGCATTCACGGCTATGCACACTCCCCGGACGGTCCGATTACCAAGGTGGAGTGGAGTGTTGACTCCGGCGCAAGCTGGAAGAGAGCGGAAGTTCCGGAAACGCAGCCGCAGTACTCGTGGGCTCGTTTTGAATTCACCTGGGAAGCAGGTCCCGGAGAATATACGCTGATGACACGCGCCACCGACTCGACGGGGGCCACGCAGCCCGACACGGTCCCGTTCAACCGAAAAGGCTATCTGTTCAACCAGCCGCTGCCGCACCCCATACGCGTGGCGTAGCGAGCGCGCTCCGGTTCAGCCGTCATCCCCGTAGAGGCTGCCGTTCTTCATTATCCGCTCTACGGTGTTCTCCAGTGTCGGCTGGGGCCGCCTTCTGCGAGGCAGCCTCTCCCATCCCGCCCGGACCATATTCTGAAAAGAATTGACCTCTTTGGCGATCTTCACCCTGATGCGGGAACTGTACTCACCCATGCTGCGGTACTTCTTGTACCGATCCCTTTCGCGCTTCTTCTGAGACATGGACTGGAGCGAGGACAGTTCGGACACGATTGCGCGATGCAGCAGTCTGGCGGCTTCGTCGGAGTCGGAGTGGGCTCCATTCGGCGGCTCTGCGACCACCTGGTCTATTATGCCCAGATCGAGGCAGTCTCGCGCGGTCAGACGCATGGAAGACGCGGCTTCCTCTGCTCGGGATGCGTCCTGGTAGATTACTTCCGCGGCCTCCTCGGGCGAGACGGCGGTATAGATGGCGTGTTCGAGCATCAGAACGCGATCCGCCACTCCGAAAGCGAGCGCCCCCCCACTGCCCGCCTGCCCTATTACCACCGAGATAGTAGGGCTCTCCAAGCCGGACATAAGCGCCATCGTATTGGCTATGGTGTTGCCCAGTCCTCTCTCTTCCGCGGCTTCGCTCAGGTCCGGGCCCGTCGTATCCACCAGCGTCAGAAGCGGCAATGAGAACTTGGCGGCCAGGTTCATCGCGCGCTGCGCCTTTCGGAAGCCCTCCGGGGTCGTGCGACTTTCACTGCCGACACTGCCGTTCGAACCCGTTACGCGCTGCTGTCCTATGACCGCGACAGTCTGGCCCGCGATCTGTCCGAGCCCCGATATTACCGTCGGATCGTCTCCATAAGCGCGGTCACCGTGCAGTTCCACGAATTGACCGAAGATACGGGACATATAGTCCGCCGAAGTCGGACGCGACTGGAGCCTGGACATCTGCACCGACGTCCAAGCCTGCGGCCTGGGAACGCCAAAGGTATATCCAACACTCTCGCTGAAATTGGACAACCTGTATCTAGTCCCCAGCAGATCGAGAAGAACGCCAAGAACGGCTCGCAATTCGGTTCTCTGCACCACCGCGTCGAGCATACCGTGTCTCAGGTGGGACTCTGTCGTATGAGATTCCAGGGGAAGCGGCAGATCGCTCGCTCTGTCTATGACGCGCAGCGACGAGAAGCCCACAATCGCGCCCGGCTCCGCGAGAATGATGTCCGCCAGATTTGCGAAACTGCCGTATGCTTGTCCGGTCGCCGGATTTGCCAGTATCGTAATCAGAGGCAGACCCGCCTGGTTGAGCCGATTGGCGGCGACCGTAGTCTTGGCCATCTGCATAAGGGACAGCACACCCTCCTGGATGCGCGTACCGCCGCTGGTGATAATGGCCACGGTCGGCAATTCCATCTTCGTGGCGCGCTCGAGCGTCAGGGCTATCTTCTCGCCGACCGCGCAGCCCATCGTACCACCCATGAAGCCGAAGTCCAGAACGATGAGCATGACCCTTGTGCCCGCAATCGAGGCTGTGCCCGTGAGCACCGCTTCGGTCAGGCCTGTTCTCTGCTGGTCCTGAAAGATGCTGCTGTTGTAAGACTTGACGGACGCGAACGACAGGGGATCGAGCGAGATCAAGGAGCGGTTTATCTCCCTGAAACTGTTCGGATCAACGAGCGACTCGATGCGCTCACCGGCGCTCAGGCTGTAGTGAAATCGGCAGCGGGAGCAGATCTTGTAGTTGAGGTAAGCATCGTCTTCTCTGAAGTCGAAAGCGCAGACTATGCACTCGGTTCTCCCGCTCTCAGCCTCTTCCTGAGCGGCGGTTCCGCGTCTGAGCGGTCCGAAGATGTTCGGCAAGTTACTCACCATAATCTCCCGCTCCAAGTGTGCTAGTAAGAACCGTCCACGGCAGGTTTACGTTCCGCCAAATTCGGACAATGGCTAATTCTGGTTCATTATAACATCTCTGGACTTCGAGCCGTCACCGGGTCCCACTATGCCCTCTTCCTCCAGCTGGTCCATCAATCGCGCGGCGCGAGGGTAGCCGATGCGAAGCCTGCGCTGAAGCAGTGACGTGGACAATTTGCGATGGCTGAGAGCGATTTCGATGGCCTTGTCTATCATCTCGTCCCTGTCGGGATCATCCTCGACAGACACGTCGCCAACCTCTTCCTCCGCTCCTCCAAGGAGATCAATCTCCTCAAGCGGCAGCCGTGGCGCGGACTGCCAGAAGTCCACGAGCTTTTCTATCTCGGAATCGCCGATGAACACACTTTGCACACGCGACGGTTTCGACGCGTCGAGCGGCAGGTAGAGCATGTCTCCGCGTCCCAGCAGCTTGTCCGCTCCGCCCGTGTCCAGGATTGTGCGAGAGTCAACTTGCGAGGTGACCCCGAAGCTGATCCTGCTGGGGAAGTTCGCCTTGATCAGTCCGGTGAGCACATCGACCGAAGGGCGCTGAGTGGCGATTATCAAGTGAATACCCGTCGCCCGACCAAGCTGCGCCAGCCTGCATATAGACTGTTCCACATCCACCGCGGCGGTCATCATAAGGTCGGCGAGCTCATCAATCACCACACACAGGAACGGCATCTTGTCGGGCATACGGTTGTTGTAAGCCTCGATGTTGCGCACTCCCACCTCTTCCATCCGACGGTACCTGTCGAACATCTCGCGTATTAGCCCTTTCAGGTAGCCGACCACGGTATCCGTCTCGACGATCACAGGCGCAAGCAGGTGCGGAACGCCATTATATGGCGTCAATTCCACCCGCTTTGGGTCCACGAGGAGCATCCGCATCTCATCGGGTGTCTTTTCTGTAATGAGACACGACACTATGGCGTTAAGGCACACGCTCTTGCCGCTGCCGGTGGCTCCGGCAACCAGCAGGTGAGGCATCTTCGCCAGGTCGAACACAACCGGTTCGCCGCCGCTGCCCTGTCCCAGCGCTACCGGAAGGTGCGCGTCGCCATCTCGCAGGTCCTGGAAGACCGGACTCTCCATTATGCTGCGGAGCGTTACGAGGCTCGGATTCGGATTCGGCACCTCTATGCCAATGAGAGACTTGCCCATCGCGGGAGTTTCCAGCCGAATCGAGGGCGTCTTGAGCGCGAGGGACAAGTCTTTCTCACGAGCCAGGATGCTGTCAACCTTTACGCGCGTCTTCTCTTCGACCTGCTTCGTTACCAACCTTCCCCTCTCGTCCTTCAGAGGCGTCCCGTTGGCGTCAACCTGCTTGACGGTCTTTTGCCTGCGCACCCAGCCGGGCGTAAGCCCGTACATAGTGACCGTCGGCCCCGGACGGATATCCTTGACCCCCACCTCTATCCCGTATTCCGCCAGTGTCCGGGTTATCGCGTCGGCGGTATCTCGCTGCTCCTCTTGGGTGATCGAGTTACTCGACGCGGTGTTCAACATTCTTATACTGGGCTTCCGCCATGCTGCCGGCGTTACGGGTACGGTAACCGGGGAGGAGCCGGCTTCTTCCCCCCGGTCAAATGCTAAAGAAGGTGGCTCCGATTCAGGCAGAGACTCATTCGAGTCTATCGCCCAGTACTTGTTTGTCTTGAACGAGGCGCTGGGTTGCGCGGGCGCCGATGCGGGAGGAGACGCCTCTGCCAAGTAGTGAGGATCGAAGTCCTCCATGATCACACTCTCCGGCTCGTTGTCGGACATAGAGGCCGTTTCGACGACCGCTCCGTCGAACGAGGGCTGGTCACTCACATCCACTATCGTCGCCGACGAGTCGAGGTTGGTCAGAGAGTCGCCGGTATCCGAACCGTCTTCATCCCTTGGAGTATCGGACAGTTCCTCGTCCGACAGCGAGTCCAGGTCCGGCATCAGGAAATCGCCCCGGTCCGAATCGTCGTAATCCAACAATGAGCTTGTCGCCCCGTCTCCCGACGGAGAATCGAAATCGGCCATCAGAAGGTCGTCGGGATCCAGGTCATTGACCATCAAGTCGTCAGATTCAGAGGACGGCCGCTCACCAGCTTCCACTACCGCAGGCGCGGAGTCCAACTGGGACATGAAGAAGTCATCCTGACCCGAATCGGTAATCACCACTCCGCCATCATCGGAATCGCCCACTATAATTGCGGGCTCGTCGGCAGTCGTTTCAGGGACGGAAAGAGAATCAGGTACAGGTTCATCGGCTGGATCCGCATCGAAATCGAATTCCTCATCGTCAATAGACTCAACTTCAGGCTCGTCTTGCGAATCCTCCAGATGGTCTTCGATCTCTTCCGGCTCCGGTAATTCCAATGCCGCGACATCTGGTGTTTCGGGCGCTTCCTCTTGCTCGGCAACCGCCACGGCTTCAGTCCCCACGCCGAAGGCGAACACCGGCTCCGGCAATTTACTCAGATTGAGTGGTTTGAACGGGTCGCCGTCTTCATAGGGAACGGGTTCATTCGCCGCGGGTCCCGGTTCTGGTTCCGGCGGCGCCGCGAGAGCGCTTCGTATCCTCGTCTCCACCGAATCGCTTCCGGTCATGCCGTTGAGATAGTTTGCCAGTGAAGGCACCGGAGCCGAACGTATCGGCGCACTCCCAAAGTCGGAGGCCTCGCGGGGTTGAGTGAAACTCGAACCCGCAAAAGGAGAATCCGACCCGTCGGCTGGGCGTGTTCCAGGAGAGCCTCCCGCCGGGAACGAGCCGGATCTCGAGTACCAGGAACTCGGTCCGCCGCCAGATCTCGCCGGGGCGCCTGGCGCCACCAAACCCACGACGGGCTGAGTCCCCGAGTCATCTTCCTGATTCTCGAAGAACGGCGCTTCCATCGGCGGCGCGGCCAGCGTGGCCTGACTGCGACGATTGAACAACGACAGAAGTGCGTCGCCGACAGCCCGGAACGCGGGCAGGACGAATAGCGCCCCGGCAACAGCCAGGGCCGCGACAACACGCAGCCACCCCGTCAAACCCTGGCTTCCGATGATCATATCTCCGACTTGACCGCCGGGCGTCACCTCGCCGCCAAGCGCGAACCATCCGAGAAGCCCTTCGGAAGGACTCAGGAACGACAGTACTCCCATTGCCGCTACGACAAGCGCCGCAGACGCCAGCCAGAGATTGTATCTCCTGAACCAGCTACGCCTGAACGCCAATGCGAATACGAAAGCAACTACCCATCCGGCTATCAGGACAGAACCAAAGCCAACCGCGCGCAGTATCGCGTCGCGGATGCCGCCTCCGCTTCCGCCCATGACAGATCCGAAGACAGTGAGCGCGAACCATGTCACGCTCACCGCCAACGCCACACCGAGCAGAAGCAGAAGCAGTCGTTTTACCTCCCGGCGCGTGGAAGTCGAATCGGTCTCTGAATTACCCCGGCGCATTAGCCTCATCATGTGGCGATACCCTTTCGATAGAGCGCTAGAAACGATGTCGTAGGCGAGACTCTATCTGAGACCTGAAAGGGCCTATGCCCGGGGCTACCGGACTAGAATTCCGGCGGCGCCGCCGGAATTGTGTGCAACGGTAATCAGATGTGCTCTATTACCGTGAGAACCGTGGGGCGCTGCCTAGTCTCGCCATAGATGAAATCCCTGACGGACTTTGTCAGCCGAGACCTCACCTCTTCTAAATCTAAGGTCTCGCTACCCAGGTCTTCTAGTGTTGAAGCAACCTTTTTAGATATTTTTTCAAACAAAGTATTAGAATTATCCACCGCTATGAACCCGGAAGACGTTATCCCCGGCTCTGTGAGGAGCAATCCTGTCCGCGAACTCAGTGTAACCGTAACTGTAACCACGCCATTTCGGGACAGTCTCATTCTCTCACCGAGAATCGCGCTGTCCATGTCCCACAGTCGGTTGCCGTCTATGTAAACGTAGTTCGCGCGCACAGCGTCAACCACTTCCCCGCCGACTTCGTCCAGTTCCAGCACGTCACCGTCTTCCAGTACGAATATGCGCGCGCCCGGCATCCCCATGTCCGACGCGATTGCCGCATGTTGAATCAGGTGACGATACTCTCCGTGGACCGGCACGAAATACCTGGGCTTGACGATGCTGAGCATCATCTTCAGCTCTTCCTTCGCTGCATGACCATGCACGTGTACCAAAGATATGCGGCTGTACAAGACCTCCGCACCCTGCTTCAGCAGATTATCTATCGTCTTGGCGACCAGGGTCTCGTTGCCCGGTATAGGTGAGGCTGAAATCACTACCGTATCGCCCGGTACCACCTCGATGTCTCGATGTCTGCCGTTGGCTATACGTACCAGGGCGGACGTCGGCTCTCCCTGGCTTCCCGTCGCTACTATGACGACACGTTCATGCGGTAGTTGTCTGGCGGCGGACAGCGGGATAACCGTATCGTCCGGGGCCTCCAGGTATCCCATGTTCAACGCCATATTGACGTTGTTCATCATGCTCCTGCCGACTACGGCTACTTTTCGGTCATATCTGACAGCCGCGTTTATGACCTGCTGTATCCGGGAGATGAGCGACGCGAACGTGGCGACCATTACCCTGCCCGGAGCGTCCCCGATTACCCTGTCCAGCGCCTCACCTACAACCTGCTCGGAAGCCGTGTACCCCTCTACCTCCGCGTATGTCGAATCGGAGCATAGAAGCAGCGCGCCGTCCCCTACTATGCGGCTCAGTGTTGTGAAATCGGTGGAGTTGCCATCCACCGGCGTATGGTCAATCTTGAAGTCGCCGGTATGAATAACCACACCCAACGGCGTGGTTATCGCTATGCCCATCGCATCCGGGATAGAGTGGCAGACCCTGAAGAATTCCACCGTAAACGAGTTCCCCACCTTGAACGCCGTGTGAGGCTCTACGACGTTCAGACGGGCTTCGTCGAGCATCTTCCGCTCACGCAGCTTTACGGTGATCAGACCGTGTGTGAGCCTGGACGAGTACACCGGAACGTTTATCTCCGCCAGCAGGTACGGGAGCGCGCCGATGTGGTCCTCGTGCCCGTGCGTTATCAGCGCAGCCCGCACCTTCTCACGGTTCTCCCTGAGATATGTAAAGTCCGGGATAGCGAAGTCAATCCCTGGCATATCCTCTTCGGGGAACATCACGCCCGCGTCAATGACGATTATCTCGTCATCGAACTCCAGCGCCATCATATTGCGCCCGATCTCGCCGAGTCCGCCCAGGGGGATTATACGTAGGGGTTGTTCTGGCATCGGCAACTATTCAAACATGCTCAGTTGCTGCGCCGGCTTCTCCTCCGGCTCAGACTCGCCTGTCTGCCGCTCGATTACCTGCCTGATGAGATCGGGCAGAGCGCTGAAATCACTTTCCAGAACCGGCCTCAGGCCCGGATTGTGCAGCGCCGCGGCGGGATGGTACATTGGGAATACCATGTAGTCCCTCCACTTTCTGGGTTTGCCCCTGGACCTGCCGATTGACTCTCCGGGAAAGAATTTCGTGAAGGAGAATCGTCCCAGCGTAACTATCACCTTGGGATCAATGAGTTCGAGCTGCTCGTCAAGATAGGGAGCGCAGGCTTCGAGTTCACCCGGAAACGGGTCCCGGTTGTCCGGAGGCCGGCACTTCACCATGTTAGTGATGTAAACGTCCTCGCGCGATAATCCGATTACCGACAGCATATGGTTCAGCAGGTTGCCCGCCTGGCCCACGAATGGAATACCTTGCCTGTCCTCGTGAAAGCCGGGCCCTTCCCCAATGAACATGATGTCCGCATCCAGCGACCCCGACCCCGGCACCGCATGGGTGCGTCCCTGGGACAGTGCGCATTTGGTGCAGTTGGAGATTTGGCTCACAAGTAGTTCGTAATCGGACACTACATAACCCTTATTCATACAAGTAGGAAGAGTGCATGGGACAACATGGCCTAAATGCTATACGAACCCGTTGATCCAAGTAAAGCGTGACATTCATCTCCAACGCTCTACTTTTAGCTCCACGGACGGCTTATGGCCGCTACAGGCCAAAACCCATCGCCAAGTTCGCCAGAGCATCCATTCCGAAGTAACCGGCCAATGCAATCATCGTTATCTTGATTGTCTTACCCAGAGCTACAACCGGAATGAATCGGATAAGAGGATAGTGCGCAGCTCCCGCCCAGATGCCCGCTATGTCGAATGGCACGGGCAGGATAGCGAACCAGAACAGAACGACCGAACCCCATCTGCCGGTCCAAGACTTGAACCGCTCAACACGCGGACTCTGAGGCAGAATCGCGCTGCCCCTGCATCCGAGGTAGTAGCCTATCAGTTCGCCCAGCATCGCGAACGTACCGCCGATGACACCGACGACAAATGGGTTGAGTATTGACCCCATAGCAAATGTATAAGCATAGGATGGAGTGGGAATTGCCAGCATCGCGCTGTTGCCGAACTCCACCGCAGCGACTCCCAGGTAACCCCAATTGCCCAGAGACTCGAGTTGAGATGCGAACTTGATGAGAAGTAAGGCAAGCCCGATGGAAGACACGACCATGAGCCCCAACTGAAGCACCATACCCAGCGACGGCCTGATGATGAAAGGGGATGAAGCGGCCCGCGACTCAGCCGCGTCCGGAATCGAAACCTGAGAGACGGAATGGGGGGCAGCGACGGACATCTTAAGTCCTTCCCCGGGCGCCGTCTCGCTGGAAAGAGACGCCACTCCGGGTGTTTCAGGTTTATCGCCCACCAAGACCTGAGTGCGGGCATTGTCGAACTCTCTGTTCAATTCACATCCTCGCTAAGGATATTTTATTGCTGCCCTGCGATTTCTATATTAATCCCTATACGCCGTCTGCGCTTAGTGAATTTAGGTCATTGATTGCTGATTTCTTAACCTACTTATAGTATATAGAAAAATTTTAATCTGCCCAATTATCCCTACTCATACTTCGCTGCTCGCCAAACTCACCTTCTCCTCAGTTCCGGCGACAGCATGTAGATGAGCAGTATGACGGGCGTACTGCCAAGAGCGCCGATGATAATCGCCCGCTCGTTTCCGAACGCTGAAGCAAGCGAGCCTCCGAGTACCAGTCCAAGCGGGAACGATGCAGTAAGCACTCCATAGATACTCATCACACGTCCCAGCATCCGCTCCTGGGCGATAATCTGGAAGAGCGTCAACAGAAATATTACGTGTACGGCGCCGCCCACTCCCATCAGGAACAGCATCGTGAGAGACAGCGGATACGAGCGAGAGAACCCAAAGACTATGGAAGCCACATCCCACAGCAGCGCGGTGACTATCAGCGCCAGCCCCTTCTTCGGAAAGTCCAGGATCATCGTAGTGGCTAACGAGCCGAACAGGAAGCCCGCGCCTAACGCCCCAGACATGATCCCGTATCCCGACGCTCCCACATTCAGCACATTGTCGGCATAAGTGGGCAGAAGCGGTATAACCGCCGCGGCTGGTAGCTGAGTGAGCGTCACGACCAGCAGGGCGGGCAGTGGGGGCGTTTCGACCACGTAGCGTATCCCCTGCCGTACCTGTGTGACCAGAGACTCGTCCGAACGTTCCCGCATCGGAATAGAGCGCACCCGGAGTATCAGCAGCCCGCACATCCCGAACGCCACGGCGACGCCTGCAAATATCGAGCCTATGCCCAGCGAAGCGATAAGAAATCCGGCTACTATTGGGCCCGCCAGTTCTCCCGCCGAACTGGATGACCCGGTAAGCGCATTGGCAGTCAACACCCGTTCCCTGCCGACAAGGTCAGTGATGAACGCCCTTAACGCCGGAAAGGAGAACGCCCGGACCGCTCCCACGGCCAGCGACGCCGCCAAAAGATGCCACAGCTCGAGCAAATCGAACAGCGCCAGTGCCCCGAGCGGAAGTGCGAAGACGACAAACGACAGGCGCACCCAAACGAGCGTATTGCGTCTGTCGTAGCGGTCCACCGCAACCCCCGCAAGCGGGGCGAACAGCACCATCGTAAGGCCGGGTATCCCAATCACCAGGCCTACCCAGAACTGCGAATTGGTGAGCGTAAGCGCCGCCCATCCCATAGCCACCTGGCGAAGCTGGGCCGCAAAGTCGAACATCGCGTCCGCGATGAAGTAGTTTCTGAAATCGCGCTCTGCAAGCAGAATCAGAGACGCCGGTCTGTGTCCTAGGAAATTCATATCAGTTCCAATTTTCGACCTGCGAGCCAGCAAAGCCTAATTGATATCCGTAACGCGGCACAACGTCTTTCTCCCATCTTCTCCTACCACTTAGAAACCGCCAGCCCCTGCTACAATGCACGATAGATACATGACATGAAGGAGACGAAAATGGCAGGCAGAATTGCTCTGGTAGGAGGAGACGAGTTCAGAGAAGGCTGCGAGGCCATGGACGAGATTATACTGGCCGCAACCGGTAAGCAGACCCCGGTCACGCTGATAATTCCGACCGCCGCGGCGTCCCAGAGACCGGACCTGGCCGCTCGGAATGGTGTGCGGCACTTCAATACGCTTGGCGCCGACGCCCACCCCCTCATGGCGCTCGACAGGAATGACGCAATGGACCCTGGTCTTGCCTCAGAGGTTGACTCAGCCGACCTGATGTATCTCACCGGCGGAAACCCGGCTCACCTGCTCGATTCCCTCACCGAAACCACGCTGCTTGCCAGAATAGAAGCCGCCCTGGATCGCGGAGCCGTGCTGGCAGGATCGAGCGCGGGCGCGATGGTAATGGGAAGCTGGATGCGCTTTCGGGAGTGGCGGCGCGCACTGGGCATAGCGGAAGGAATCACCACACTGCCCCACCACGAACGATCAGACTCCGACTCCACCCTGCGAGAACTCGACACATCCGCCCCGGACGAACTCGACGCGGTCTTCGGCGTGGACGGGCGCTGCGGCGTACTCAGCGGCCCCGGTGGATGGACCGCGCTCGGCCCAGGAAACATAACAGTCTATCGAGGCGGTGCGTGGCATAGATACACGGATGGCGACGAATTCACTATCTGACTGCTAGTTTACGTCCAGGTCGCGTACCAGGTTCGCCATTTGCACGGCGGCGACACCGGCGCTGTAACCGTTGTTGCCTTGCTTGCCGCCCGCTCGGTTGATTGCCTGCTCCACCGTGTCCGTAGTCAGCACGCCGAAAATCACCGGCACCCCGCTCGATATGGAAGCGTTGGCAATGCCCTTCGCCGCCTCCCCGGCGACATGGTGATAGTGGTCTGTCTCGCCGCGAATGACCGCCCCCAGGCAAATCACGGCGTCGTACTGGCCGGACTCCGACAGCTTCTTCGCCACCATCGGAATCTCGAACGATCCCGGCACCGTAACCACAGTAACGTCTTCTTCACGAACACCGTGGCTGCTCAGGGATGCCTTTGCGCCGTCCAGAAGGCGGGACGTTATGAAATCGTTGAATGCCGCGACGACTATGCCGACGCGCAGGCCGTCCCCATTCAGCGAACCACTTATCTCACGCGTCACTCGGCGGCCTCCGGCATTGGATCAAGCATATGCCCCATCCTCGTACGCTTGGTCTCCAGGTAGCGCCGGTTCTCAGGAGTTACGTTCGCTATGATAGGTTCCTGTCCGACTATCTCCAGCCCGAACCCTTCCAGGCCTACGCGCTTCTGCGGGTTATTGGTCAGCAGGCGCATCTTCCTCACACCCAGATCTATCAGTATCTGCGCCCCGACGCCATACTGCCTGGGGTCGGGCGCGAAGCCCAGCGCGATATTCGCATCCACTGTATCCATACCGTCGTCCTGGAGAGCATAAGCCTTCAGCTTATTGTGAATGCCTATGCCGCGCCCCTCCTGGCGCATATACAGAAATATACCCGTGCCTTCCTTTTCGATTGCCTGCAGAGCAAGTTCCATCTGGCCGCCGCAGTCGCAGCGTATGCTTCCGAACACGTCCCCGGTCAGGCACTCCGAATGCACTCTGACCAGTACGGGCTTGTCAGATTGCAGGTCGCCTTTTACGAGGGCGATGTGCTCGTTCGGGTCCACCATGCTCCTGTATGAGACCGCAATGAACTCGCCGTTCCTGGTAGGCACCCGGGCCTCTGCGACTCGCTCTATCAGCTTCTCGTGTTCCCTGCGATATGTGATTATGTCCGCGACCGTAACGATCTTCACGCCGTGAGTGCGCGAGAATTCGGTGAGCGCGGGCATTCGCGCCATCGTCCCGTCTTCTGCCATTACCTCGCATATTACCGCCGCCGGGTACAGCCCTGCGAACCGCGTCAGGTCAACCGATGCCTCGGTCTGCCCTGCCCGCTTGAGCACCCCGCCTTCCATGTACCTCAGCGGAAATATATGCCCCGGTCTGCCCAGGTCTTCGGGAAGTGTGTCTGGATCTATCAGCGCCTTGATGGTTGCCGCCCTGTCGTATGCCGATATGCCGGTCGTAGCGCCCTTCAGAACGTCCACCGAGACTGTAAACGCCGTACCCAGCCTCGCCGTATTGTCCTGCGTCATCATCGGCAGCCTGAGCTCTTCTAGCCGTTTCCCGAGCATGGGAACGCAGATCAGGCCGCGTCCATGCATCGCCATGAAGTTAATGGCCTCCGGGGTGATCTTCTCCGCCGCCATGGCGAGGTCGCCCTCATTTTCGCGATCCTCATCATCCACGATGATGACCATCTTACCCGCTCTTATATCGGCAATCGCTTCTTCGACTGTAGCAATGCTCATTGCAGGATCCTTGCGGTCAGAAAAGGGCTGTCCAACTCACATATCGATCTTTTTTCACTCATGCGCGGTAAGCTCACTACCCTTCAGAACGTATTTCGCCATGATATCCGCTTCCAGATTCACGGCGTCACCGACTTTCAAACTCGCAAACAGAGTGTGCTCGAGAGTATAGGGGATGATGGCCACGACGAATGTGTGATTTGTACAGTTTACAACTGTTAGACTCACCCCGTCCACAGCTATGAATCCCTTCTCCACGATACAGCGCATCACGCCGTCCGGAGCCTGGAATTCGAAGAGATGAGAGTTGCCCTCCGGGGTGATGGAGAGCACCGAGCCGGTGCCGTCAACGTGCCCCTGCACTACGTGGCCACCGAATCGTCCATCCGCCCTCAGCGGACGTTCCAAGTTGACCGGAGAACCCGCGCTCAGACCACCGAGATTCGTCCTGCGCCGGGTCTCGGGAACGGTATCCACCCAGAATGCGTCGCCCTCGATTCGGGTGACAGTCAGGCACGCGCCGTTCACGTTGATACTGTCCGAAACCCCGATGTCTTCCATGACGACCGACGCGCGGATACCCAGCCCGGTCTCGGACACCTCCACCACTCTACCCACTTCCTCGACAATCCCGGTAAACATCTGTAACTCCCTCTGAACGGCTGACAAAGATATTAGCGAACCGCGGGGGAATTGTGAATACCGCACTCACCGTCATTCCCGCTTTCGGAGACCTTTGCACAACTACCGTCACTCCCGCCGAAGGCGGGAATCCACACCCATATCCTGCAAATCCTGATTTCAGACAAAATCGCAGCGACCGATGACCGCCACGTCAGCGCCGAACCGCTCGATCCTCACCCCGTTCAGACGTATAGCGTCCGACATCAGGGTCGCGCCCTGGCCGCCAATCGGAGAGAGAGCCCGGTCCCCGCCGATGATCACCGGCGCAACGAACGCCACCACCCGATGCACCAGTCGCGCGTCGAAGAGCGAGCCTGCAAGCGCACCGCCTCCTTCCACGAAGACGCTCGTCACTTCGCGCCGCCCCAACTCGGTCAACAGCGCCCTCAGGTCCACGCGCCCGTTGCCCGTGGGAGCGAAGAAGACTTCCGCGCCCGCCGATTCCAGCGCGTCGCGCCTACTCTCGGATGTCTCCGACACCGCCACAAGCGTCTTGCCCGGCTGACCCAGCATCGCCGCGTCCGGTCGTAGATTCCCTCGGCTGTCCACCACCACCCGCAGAGGCTGTCTTGGAAGTGGCTGGTCATTCTCGTCTCGCACGGTAAGCTGGGGATCGTCGGCCAGCGCGGTCCCTATTCCGACCACTATCGCGTCGCTCCGCGCCCTGAGCCTGTGTACATACCGCCGCGACTCCTCGCATGTGATCCATTTCGAGTCGCCGGTGCGCGTCGCAATCTTCCCGTCCAGGCTCATCGCGAACTTCAGCGTGACCAGAGGCATTCCGGTGGTGATGAACATAGCGTGTGGCGCGGCAAGTTCCTCCGCCTCCTCCCGGCCTTCGCCAACCATGACCGCTATACCCGCCTCTCGCAGCAACTCCAGTCCCCGACCCGCGACCTGCGGATTCGGGTCCACAATAGAAGCATGGACCTCCACCACCCCCGCCGCGATAATCGCGTCCGTACACGGCGGCGTCCGACCGTAGTGCGAGCAGGGCTCCAGCGTGACATAAAGAGTCGCGCCCCGAGCGAGTTCACCCGCATGTCGGAGCGCGACAACCTCAGCGTGCGCCTGTCCCGCGGGCTGCGTCCTCCCCTCCCCCACAATTCGCCCGTCCCGCGCGACAACAGCCCCCACCGGCGGATTCGGATTCGTCTCCCCCACCGAGGCCCAAGCCAGTTCCAGAGCTCTTTCTATGAATTCTCGCCCCAATGTCCAATCAGTCGCAGAACGATATTCCGAGTTCCGCAAGGTCGTTGACGGCTACATTCTCCAGGGCGCTGGGGATACACCCGGTAAACTGGCTGCCGACCGAAAGGTAGAGCTTTTCCAGGTTCAGGAGACCGCCCAACTCGACCGGGATTTCCCCGGTGAGCGGATTGCCGATGAGAATTAGTTCTTCCAGGCTGGAAAGACTGCCCAACTCGGACGGTATCTCCCCACCCAGGCTGTTCAACGGAAGGTTCAATCGTTCCAGACGAGCAAGATTACCCAATTCCGAAGGCAACTCTCCATTCAGGTTGTTCACCCAGAGACTCACTTCAACCACGCGCCCGTCGGAGTCTGTCTCTACCCCGTACCACTCGCCCATCGGGGCATCGCTCGACCAGTTGGCGTTTTCCCTCCAGTTAGCTCCGTCCGTAGCGTTATAGAGAGCTACCAGCGCCTCCCTGTCCATCGCGGCCGAGCCGGGCGGGGGCAGGATATTCCCGACGATAGACCAATCGCTCCACATCCACTTGCCGTCGCTGTCCCTGTCGGCTTTCGCCACCGCGTAAATGTACTCTCGTCTCGGGTCGAGTCCGCTCATGTCCAGGCTGTCTTCCTCCCCGGTCAACTCGAACTCATCGTAAGTGTCGAATTGAAGCCCGAGTCCGTACACATCCTCCTCTCCCAGCAGCAACTTTCCGAAATAGATAAAGAATTGATGCTCAGCTCCCTGGCTCGGAGTCCAGGTTGCGGTCGCCGACAGACGGTCCTCGCTTCGTTCGACGATCAGAGACTGGCCGGCCTGCTGAGCGGAAACAACCCCCAACAGAGCCATAAACGCCAGCAGCGTCGAAACGCCTACTACAATTTTCTTTGTCATTGAGCGCTCACCCCTTTCCGTTCACAGACTATAAATGATTTACCCAAAACAGAAAAGGGCTGCTCCCATATATGGGAGCAGCCCTGATTCACTAAGGAGTTTCTATCGAATGTCTAGTGCCTTACGCGCGCCATGATGACCTTCGTACCGACCAGCGCCAGCATCGAGGCCGCAACGGCCATCACCAGCAGCATCAGGAACGGCACTGAAGCATCGCCCGTCGGAGGCGGAGGCACCGGTGTCGGCGGAATCGGTGTCGGCGGTACTGGCGTGGCTGTCGGCGGAGCCGGGGTAGCCGTCGGCGGAATCGGTGTCGCGGTCGGGGTGCCGAGAGCCGCGCTCACCTGCATCCTCGCCTGCTCCACTACGTCCGGGTACACATTCAGCGCGATGTGGCTGAAGCGCCGCGTCATTCCGCTTACAGTAACGCTGCCATCCGAGTTCACCATGAAGCTGGATGGGATGCTGTTCCACTCGCCGCTATCATCGTCCAGGAGCTGGAGCATGATGCCACCGAGCGCATTCGCCTGAATCGCGACCGCGCCGCCGTCAAGATCGCCGCCCAACTCGCTCACCATAGCGGCATCGAGCATAACTTCGATCTCAGCCGATGAAATCAGACGCACGTCCGACTCCATCTCGCCCTCGGCGTTGTAGATGGACACCATCGCGCAGGCCATAGCCATGTCGCCGCAGTCGCTGGACTCCGACAGCATCGCCTGGAATGTCCGCGCGCGTGAGAGCGTCGGGAACTTGACCGTCACGTTGCCTGCCATGAGTTCGACTTGTGCGTCGGGCTCAACCGTAGTCGCGCCCTCGACCGCCGTAACTCCCACCTTTTCCTCCATAACCGGCGTGGCGGTGGCCTTCGGAGCGGGTGGAGGCACGCCGCCCGACGTTACCGTAGCCTGCGCAACCGCTGTCCGGGTCATGTTGGCCTGAGCGGTCGCAGTCCTCTTCGCCTCGGCGGTCGCCGTCATATCGGCCTTCGCCTGGGCGGTGGCCGCAGCGTTCGCCTCGGCGGTTGCGGTCATATCGGCAATTGCCTGTGCGGTCGCGGCCGCGTCGGCTATTGCCGTAGCTGTCATATTCGCCTGCGCCTGGGCCGTTGCCGCCGCGTTCGCCTCAGCCGTCGCGGTCATATTCGCCTCAGCCGTCGCAGTCAAGCCCATACAGCTGGGCAGACCGGTGAGGTCCGCCAACAGCTCGCTGGGAGCACACTCTTCATCGCTGCCGCCGCCATTCCCACCGTTGCCCCCGGCCTCGGCTGTCGCCGTCAAATCCGCGCAGAGGGGCAAACCGGTGAGGTCCGCCAACACCTGGCTGGGAGCGCACTGCGCACCCTGAGCGGCTGCCGTGCTCGTCCCACCGCCGAACGACGAGAGCGCAAGCATCACCGTAAGCGATCCGATGACCGCAAAAGACAGCAACAAGAGCAGCGGTCCAATACGCTTTCTGTCAATGATTTTCATGATGGATGAATCCTCTCTTGAAATTGCCTTTCAGTAGCGCTTATGGATTGCGGGCATCCGACTCGACCCTTTAAGAAGGTCTCATCGAACGCCCGCAATGCCTATTCTACTCTAGTTGCCTTCCATCATCACATACCTGGCCGCGTAAAGGTTACCGCTGGCGTCCTTGTAGTTGCCGTCGGCATCGTAACCAAGCACGATGTAGATGTAGTTTACACCTGCGGTCAGACCGCTGATGGTATGGCTGTTGGCCTCAGCGTCAAGCTCCATGAACGTCGCTATGGCGGATGCCAGCAGGTCGCTCGGGTCAAGCGCCACTACCACCTGGTTCGTCGCGTCGTCGCCAGGCCTCCAGCTGAGCACGGCGGACATACCGTCGCTGCTCATGCTGACTGCCAGATCTATCGGCGTCGCACCGGGGTTCGGCTCCTCACCAGGCGGGTCCGTCGGGTCGCAGCCGTCGCAGACCGTCAGCGTGAACATGATCGGATCGCTTGCGCCGTCGCCGTTCTCGTCCGTCGCGTTGTAGGTCATCGAGTACTCGACCCTATTCGCCGCGCCGGAGATTCTCGGCGTACCGGACAGCGTGCGCGTCTCCTCGTCGAACGACAGTCCGGCCGGAACTAGTCCATTACTGTCTTCCAGCGTGTAAGTCAGGTCGCCGTTTCCACCGGAGGCCTCAGGGAACACTATCTCGGTCATCGCCACGCTGCGAAGCACGACAACCTCTCGGTCCCTGTAGTTGGCCGCGGCGCCGAACGTCGGGTCTGTGTCGGTTCTCGGCGAGATCTGCAACCTGTATTCCATGTAGCTGCTCTCGTCAGCAGCGGTAACCCTGATGGTTGCCGGGTTCGGCAGGTCCACCTTGACGCCGCTGTTGATGCTCAGCTGGTTCAGCGTGATGGCCGCCGCGTCGTCCGAAGGCGTCGCGGTTACGGTCACGTCGCTATAGTCCGGAGGTACCACGACCATGTACGGCCCAGGATTCTGTGGGTCGAATGCAGGTTCCAGTTCGGCAGTCTTGGTCAGGCTACCCGAAGAGTCCTGCATGTACGTTACGACCAGGTCCTTCAGCGTGTCCGGGCCCTGTCCAGGCGGGTAAGTCGCCGGCTGGTTGGGATCGGGCTGCGTAACCACCGACAGGTCTTCAGTCGTCAGTACCAGCGTGAAGCTGCGCGTGTCCATGTCCGTCGAAGCGCGGTTGCTGTCGTCGTCATGCACCGTGTATGTCACCGGTATGTACGCCTTCGAACCCTGCGATAGCGTGGAAGTACCCATTATTACGGCCTTGATCACCGAGTCAGAATACATGACCCCGGTTGCCTCATCGGTCGTAGTATCCGTCGTCTCTACGTAGTCCAGGCTGTACAGTGCCAGGTCGTTCTCATTTATCGTGTAGTCGAGCATTCCGTTTCCGCCCTCGGCCAGCGGCAGCTCGATCATGAGCGGCTTGCCGACCTCATAGGCGTCTTCGACATCAACCGTGCCGTCGAACGCCGGGGCCTCGTCACCCCTGCGGGTAATGACGAGATCATAGATTTCTTCGACACCGTTGTGTCTCACCTTGACTTCGATATCGTTCTGACCGGTGTAAAGGTCGAACGACTCGCCATCGGTCGGCGAAACCCTGATGGTGTTGATCAGGACTTCCACGGCTGTGGCGTCAATGGTCAGAGGCATAGGTGTGGCCTTGATCCTCACCTCGCTGATGTAGTTCTCCACGGTCGCCGTGTAGCTCGTTTCCATGGAATCGAACACCGGCGTCAGCACGATAAGATCACCGATCTCGGACTTGTCCGGGGAACGGAGGTCTTCTTCAACGCTCACCTCGAGTGCGCTCGCCACCAGTGGCTGCACGTACACGTTGATCGTGTGCCGCGCTTCGACCGCACCGTTCTGCACGCTGATGACCACGTCGTTGTCGCCAGGCTGCAGTCCGTCAATCTGGTAACCGTCAACGGTGTCGTCGGCGTCCTCGTCGTGAGGAGACATGATCGTCGAACTCGCGGTTCCATCAGGCGCATCGTCCCTCAGACCCACGGAAATGGTTGTCGAAGTGGAACCGTAGGGCAGCGGGAACGTGTAGTCCACGTCATCATCGTCGTAGTGGTACGACAGGAATCCCTGGCCGTCCCAGTTCTTCTCGTTGACCTCGGTGGACTTCTCACCCAGGGTCGTGTCCGCTGTTGCTCCAACTCCTCCGACCGTCACCGACTCGAGCGAAACGTCTCTCCAGACCTGGAACTGGATATCCAGTTCGTCCACGTCCTTGAAGTCTATCTCTCCGGCCTCTCTGTTTACGCGACCGGCGGTCGTCGTGTTCTTGTCGCTGTCATGCACCGACAGCCTGGCAAGCACCTGCGACCGGTCCGACGGGCGGGTGTCCGTGGCGCCGGTGTCCAACTGAGGAGTACCCAGAAGGCGCGCGGTTGACGTGTCGTTCGTGGTGGTCGCTGCATCCGTGCAGTCGGTCGCCGCAGCGTCTGCGGTGATACACAGACCCAGGAACACTGCCGTGTCAGGCGCCTGCTGGCCGGTCCGCTCCAGGACGTACCTGCGGTCGGTGGACGTGCCGTTACCGCTCGTATCGGTCGCGGCCGGCAGCATCATATCGGCATCTATTCCCTCGAAGTAGTCGAGGTACAGCTTGCTGTCGTCTGCGAACACGGGCGCAGTGTCTATCTCGCGCACCACGTTTATCTTGTAGGTCATCGTGTTGCCGTCCGCATCTACGACAACCACGTCGTAGATGTTGTTGTCGGCGTTTACCGATCCGCGCTCCTGTCGGCCTATCCTCAGGCCGGTCACTTCGTGCGCCTGGTATCCGGCCTCGACGTCTTCCGACTCATCGTCATCATCCGACGGCACGTTAGCGTCAGGAGTGCTATCTATAATTCTGTTGATCGAAACCGACTTTACGGTGCTGGTCGCAACCGCGGCGATATCAACCTGCCGTACGTCCGTCGGCACCGTTACCAGGTAGGAATTGGTGTCCTTGTGGAAGTCGGGAGAAAGCGCCGGCAACTGCGTATCGCTCATACGCTCGATGCTGCCGCTGTCTTCACCTCCGGTAATTGCCGGAGGCCCTACATAGGCACGAAGGTCGGAGCCATACTCCGAATTGCTGGCGTCGTAACTGACTATTATGTCCGTTATCGGCCCCGGCTCCTCCGCCGGATCCGTGCCCGGAGCTCCGGGTCGGCCCGGTATCTGGTGCGGGTAGCGCACGACTATGACCGAGAACTCGATCGTGTCCATGTCCGCAGCAGTATCAACGCCGTCCGAGTCCGTTACCACAAACCTGAAGTGGCTCTGCGCAAGGTCGCTGCCGTCGCGCAGTTTCGGCCCGCGAGGGGTACCAGCTTCACTGTCATACAGCCAGCCTGAACACGGAGCATCGGTACAGGCCGGAAGGTTGTTGAGCGTGCTGGGCGAAGCGCCTGCCTCATGTAGAGGGGTGCTGGAACTGAAACCCTCGGGCAGGTTCGTGGTCAGATTGCCGCCCGGCTCTACGCCGTACAGCGTGTAGTTCCGAGTCCCATTGCCGCCCGTTGCGTACGGAAGCGGGATGTCCGGGTTGGTCGTCGTGTTGATCAGGAAGTACCAGGGCGACTCCGCCGCGATCCGATCGCTCACGAACTCGGGCGCTGAACTCCGCTGGCGTATGATCTTGACCCTGTGGGTGGTCTGGTTCTGAGCGTCGTCGAAGGCCGTAAATACCAAGTCGTTCGATCCCTCGACCAGCTGGAGAACACGAACATTTTCCGCTGTGGCATCGCCGCCCTCAATTAACTTCACACCGTTCAGCGAGACCTCGCCATCCGACGTTGCCGCAACTATCCTGATGGACTGAGTCTGGACGAGAACTTCGATGTCGTCCAGCCTGTAGTCCTCAGGCGGAGACAGATTCAACGTCCTCGTCACGCTATCCGTGACACCGTCGGTGGTGTCGGTGTCGTCGACGATTCCCTGGTAATCGGCATCTACCGCCCCATTGGCGGCATTCGAGCCCAGGAACGTGATCACTATTTCCGCCGGGTTTGGCGTCTGCGCCTGCGCGTTCTGCGGGCCCGTCATATTGATTAGCCCTATTATCAGGACCATGACTAGTACTGGTAAGACAATGGGTATGAACCCAAACTTATTTTTCACTTCCTAACCCCCTAAAAGATTCTGGGTACTGGTTTGTAGAGAGGTGACTTATATCTGCCAAAACACCCCTCGACCCATCCAATTCTGGCGGGGCCGGAGGCGACGGTCCGCTCTGCATGAGCGGCATACTGAAGAAACGGGAGTGCCCATATGTATTTGAGATTATTTCCGGTTGGCGCACTGCTCACGCTTCCCTGTCTGCAAGAACTACTGATTATTCCGCTTGATTATAATAGGACGCGCCCATGCCGCACGGCATGGAAGCCTACAAATCCGAAAAAAACTATACAGAAGGCTAAACCCAATGTCAATGATTTACCAATCCTCGTGACGGCGTATTTCGCCACCCGACTCGCACCCGGTCACCCCCTTTTGACAGGCTCCTTCCGCCATACTGGAAGCCCATGCTATCACACTACACGTACCCACTTCACTAGCCCCTGAGTTCTCTTTTCCGCCAATCCATATATCCAATACATCATATAATCAAAAACCTTGTCCGCTTCCCAAAAATCCACCAAACCCGGCTTCCATTCCCCCGCATCCCCAAACCACCAGAACCCGGCGCCCACATCCCGTATATCCTCTCCCAGGCGACACATCATATTCATCCCATCATCCTGCAAATCCCGATTCTGACAGACCCCTACCTCCTCAACAACCCGGGCAGCCTCCTCAACCCCTCCACATCCCCGGCCGGAACGAAATGGTCAACATACGGCATCGCCGCCTGCAGACCCCGCGCCAGCGGCTCGAAATCCTCAGTCCCCGCCAGCGGATTCAGCCATATCAGCCCCCGCACCCTCAGCCGCATCCGCGAAAGCTCACGCGCCAGCCGTCCCGGGTCTCCCGTCTCCCAACCGTCGCTCAGCAGAAACACCGTCGTGAACCTGTCCTCCAGGTGCTCATACATACTATTGATAACGTGTAGGCTCTCCCCGATCCGCGTCCCGCCCGACCAGTGCTCCACCGCCCTGCCCGCCCTGAACAGCGCCTCGTCGAAATTCGGAGCCGACAGCGCCCGCGTAATCCGCGTAATCGCCGTGCTGAACGCGAACGTCTCCACCCTGCCCGTCTGCTGTCCCACCGCGTGCGCCAGCCTCAGCATCAGCCGCGCGTGCCTGTCCATCGAGCCGCTCACGTCCAGGAGCAACAGAAGCCTCGGAGTCCGGTGTACCCGCCGCAGACGCGGAATCCGAATCGCGTCGCCGCCCGTCGAAAGACTCAGCCGCATCGCGCCCCGCAGGTCCGGGACGCCGCGACGCCTGTGCCTCTTCCGACGACGCCCCGGCCTCGACGCCAGCGCGCGCACCATCCGCGCCGCTATCCGCTGGATCTCCGACACGTCCTCCCCCTCCGACAGCGACGACAGGTCCCGCCCGCCCGTCGCATGGTGCGCACTCGCGCCAGTCCTTATCAACTGGATTACCGTGTCCTTCGAGTCGGGATCGTCCTCCGGCACACCGAGGCCGCGCGGCAGCCGCCCGACCGTGCGCGTCTGCCCGAAACTCGTCTTCGGCCCCCCGTCCGGCTCAGGACGCGGCGACACCGGCTCGAAATTCCAGAACTGGTAGAAAAGTCGGTCGAAAGTCCGAAGCTGCTCCCGACGCGACACCAGCAGCGTCCGAAGCGACCAGTATATCCGCGCCTCCGACATCAGCCCCGCGCGCTCCACCGCCTGAATAGCGTCCGCCGTCTCCTGCGGACCCACCAGCAGCCCATGCCCCCGCAGCGCCCGGCAGAACCGCGTCAGATGCGCAACGAAATCATAGTCACCGTTCAAATCAGCGCCCCCGACTCATCCCCCCACTCCCGCGTCGCCCACGACCCCTGCTCCACAGCCGTCAGAAAGTCCAGCACGATCCGGTTGAACACGTCCGGGTCCTCCAGGTTGATAGCGTGCCCAGCCTGAGGCATCATCACCAGTCCCGACCTCGGTATGCACCGCTTCATGAACACGCTCGGCTCGATGCACGGCTCATCCTCGTCCCCCGTCATAATCAGCGTCGGCACATCCAGCGCCCGCATCCTGTCCTCCAGGTCGAAGATCGGCGGCCTCCGACCCTGGATCCCCGCGAACGTCGAAGCCGACCCAATCGGCGAGTGCTCCAGGAACCCCTGCCTGAACTCCTCGTACCCCACCGGGTCCTTGCGAAGAAGCTGAACCCGCGTCCCGCTGTTCAGATAGTCCCCCATCGCCTCCATCCCGCCCGCGCGCATCACGTCAGCCCGCGCGTTCACATTCCGTCTGAACGGCTCCACGTCAGTAGAGCCCGACCCCGTCCCCGCCACGATCAGCGACCTCGCCATCTCCGGGTACGTCAGACCGAAATTCAGCGCCACATTCCCGCCCATCGAGAGCCCCCCGATGTGCGCCCGCTCTATATTCAGGTGTTCGAGCAACCCTTGCAGGTCGTCCACCGCCTGTTCCTGCGTATAATCGTCCAGGCTCTCCGGCACATCCGACGGCGGATATCCCCGCGCGTTATACGTGATCACCCGGTACCGCCGGCTGAAAAACTGCACCTGCGGCTTCCACGAGCGATAGTCCCCCGCAAACTCATGACTCCACACCAGCGGATACCCGCTCCCGTGCTCCTCATAATATAGATTAACCCCCTTCACACTCGCATACGCCATCACATCGCCTCCAATTCATCTCTGAACTCTCTTAACTCTCCCCAATCTTCACCAAATCCCCAAACAACCTCTCTATCCAACCATCCCATCCTGTAAATCCTGATTCTGACAAAAGACGATCCTGTACATCCAATACGTCCAGAAAATCCTGCTCCCGACAAACCCCGCCCCTATATATATGTATAGGCAATCATCAATATTCCCCAAAATCCATCCCGTTCATCCCAACATCGCGAACATCCTGATTCTGACAAACCCCGCGCATAATCGCACATTCTCCCCATCCACGCTACAATGCCACAAACGCATCAACTCTTAATCCATAATTCCAAATCTCTAATTGATGATGACCCAAGTCCGCATAATGTACTGGAAAGAAGTCCCCGTCCAGGTCCAGGCCCTCGACGATGACGGCGTCGTCTCACGCCAGCTCGACCCCCGCTTTCAGCAGGGCGTTGACGCCGTCGCCCTGTTCGACGGCTCAGCAGGCGCCGACGAATACCTCATGGCCTGGGAATGGGGAGAATACACCGACGCCGAAGGCTCCGCCACCGAGGCCGCCGACGCCCTCGCCGCCCGCCTGAACGACAACTTCCCCGACGACTTCGTAGCCCGCATCCGCGACCTCCACCGCCAGGGCCGCCGCGATCCCACCCCCGGCGCCATTGACCACTGGGCCAACCCATAGCCTATCGCCCTGCTATACACCCATCCTCCGACCATGCTACAATACGAACATACAAACTAATGATTGTAAGCCGCGGCGCAAACCAACAAACATAAACACCAGATTATATCATAGGAAAATCGCAGGCGAGAGAAAAAACCTCCAAAGCTAACGCAGGTGACTAACAGGTGGTAACAGGTGACTTTTTCACCTGTACCCTCACCAGCGCCCCGCCTGTACCCCACCAGTGCAACTATAAACCAAACTATATGCTAACTACTAAAAACTGATAACCGACAACTCTCAACCGAAAGGCGACTCCCAGATGCCATCCCTACTCGAAAGACTCCGCGCCGGAGAGCTACTCATCTCCGACGGCGCCACCGGCACATACCTCCAGCAGCGCGGACTCGAACCCGGCGGCTGCCCTGAGGAGTTCAACGCCAGCCACCCCGACGTCGTGCAAGGCATGGCCAAGGACTACTTCGACTCCGGCTCCGACCTGGTCCTCACCAACTCATTCGGCTGCTCACGCTACATGCAGAAGAAGTACGGCTACGGCGACAGGGTCGTCGAGTTCAACACGCTCGCCGCCCAGCACGCCGCCGCCCAGAAACCCGACTCCGACCACTACGTCCTCGGTTCCGTCGGACCCACCGGCGAGATGATGGAGCCCCTCCCCGACGGCGTCAGCGAGTCCGATATGTACGACGCCCTCGCCGAGCAGATAACAGCCCTCGCCGACGGCGGAGCCGACGCCATTCTAATCGAGACCCAGATGGCACTCGAAGAGGCCATAACCGGCATCCGGGCCGCCAAGGACAACACTCCCCTGCCCGTCTTCGCCACCATGGTCTTCGACCTCGGCCCCCGCGGGTTCTTCACCATGATGGGCGTAACCCCCGAAAGGGCCGCGGCCGAGCTCCGCGAAGCCGGTGCGGACGTAGTCGGCGCAAACTGCGGCAACGGCATTGACCGCATGATAGACCTCGCCGAGCAGATGCGCGCCGCGGACGACGATCTCATGCTCATCCACTCCAACGCCGGCATCCCCGACATGAAGGATGGACAGATCATCTACAACGAGTCCCCCGACTTCATGGCCGAACGCTTCAAGCGCCTCGCCGACATGGGCATCAACATACTCGGCGGCTGCTGCGGCACCGGCCCCGACCACATCCGTGCCCTCCGCGCCGCCGTCAAATGACCGTCGAGGGGCTCACAAGGGTAGGTAAATGCAGTCGGTTATGAACTTCAGCCAGCAGGCCCCCTCTCCCTCGGGGTGAGGGCGAAGTTCCCTCGGCGTTGGTCACTAAGAACGAAGAACTGACTACTGAAAACTAACAACTAAGGACTCCACAATGACCCAATCAGCCATCGCCCAACGCGGACAGGTAGCCCGCAAAATCGAGGAAATCGGAAGCTGCATGGAACTCGTTCCCATGGACACCAACTTCAACAACGTCTCTGTGGGCCTGTATATGAAGGAAGGGGTTCTCACCGTCTGGAGCTTCAGCAGGGCCGAGGGCATCCAGGACCGTCTGCGCGAAATCCGCGACCAGATGGTCAGGCTCGGCAACCTCGTGCCGGTCGAAGACTCCGATAACCAGCTCATCTTCCCCTGCGGCATGATCCACGAGCGTCCCGTCAAGTTCCTGCTCACCCAGGCCGTCACCAAGAGCCCCGACTTCACCCACCCCGAGGGCCCAATGACCATCAAGGACTCCAAGTCCGCCCTCATGCTCACCACCACCGGCGTCTCCAGCGAATCCGGGTACGCCTACAGCGTCTCGGGCGAGGGCGAAGTCAGGAACGCGGCCCTGCGCCTGCGCATGGTAGTCGCGGGCTTCGTGCGCTACGGCGAAATGGACAAAGTCGGCGACACCGAAGTCGCCTTCTCCTGCCGCCAGCGCCACGACGGACTCGTCCGCCTCCTGCTCCCCTACTCCCGCAACATCAGCGCCGTCGAATCCATGCTCGAAGCCGAAGCCACCCGCGGCCAAATGACAACCAGCACCCTCGGCTTCTCGCCACTGTAGAGTCTGAACCAGGTAAGGGCACTCATACAAAACAGATTTGACAAACGTGCCACGGTCAGATATTTATGGTATTTACATTTGCCATATTTATTGAGGTGTGTCGCTCGTGCCACAATTGCATTTCTCAGTCTCCGAGGACATCGCTGAAAAAGTTAGATCCCGGGCGCTTCACTCGAACATGACCGTTTCCAAATACCTTGCCCAAATTGTCGCCAGAGAAGTGGGAGATGGATGGCCTCCCGACTTCTTCGACAAAGTAGTAGGCTCATGGCAGGGCCCACCATTGGAACGTCCCCCGCAGGGCGAATACGAAGTGCGGGAACAGATGTAGATGTACCTGCTGGATACTGACACCTGCATAAACATACTGAACGACAGGTCATCGCCATCCGCTCTCAGGCTCGTCCTCCATAATCCCTCAGAGATACGACTGTGTTCTGTGGTAAAGGCCGAACTGCTCTATGGCGCCTGGCGAAGCCAAAGGGCTGCGGAGAATACGAGAAGGCTGCAAAGATTCTTTGCTCCCTTGATGTCAGTCAGCTTTGATGATCGTTGCGCCGAGGAGTATGGCATCATAAAGGCCGAACTATCGAGGCAGGGTATGCTAATCGGACCCAACGATCTACTCATCGCATCCATAGCCAAAGCGAATGGTCTTATACTCGTCACACACAACGTCGGCGAGTTCTCACGGGTCGTTGGGCTCCAGATCGAGGACTGGGGGGACTGATCCCACTGCTCCAGACCTACAGCCTCAGCAACCCCGACAGCCGCTTCCGACCCCGGCACGGTCCCACCACCGCCATGTTGAGTCGGTCCGTCACGAGATGTTCAGACGCCACCCGCCGGATGTCTGACAGGCTTATCGAATTCACGCTCTCCACCACCTCGTCGACACCCACTATCGTCCCCATAAGAAGTTCCTGGCTACCCATCCACGCCGATACCGACCGCGTATCCTCCATCCTCAGCATCATCCGACCGGCAACCAGCCGCTTCGCCCTGTCCATCTCGTCCTCAGGCAGACAGTCTCGCACATCCGCCACCTGCTCGAGGATAGTGGGCACCGCCTCATACACACTCTTCGGCTCCACCCCTGCCGATATGACGAATGCGCCCGTATCCTTGAAGTGCGCCACTCCGCTATGAACGTCATAGGCAAGACCGCGCTTCTCCCGCAGTTCGACGAATAGCCTGCTGCTCATCCCCTCGCCCAGAATCACGCTCAGAAGATCGAGAGAGTACCTGTCCGGGTGGTTCAGCGGAAGTCCGGGCAGAGCGATGGACACATGAACCTGCTCGGTACGCCGGTACTCCAGCTTGATTTGCGGTTCATCCTGAACATGTGTGACCGGAGACGGTTCATCGCACGCGGCGCTCGCCCAGTCACGCGATAGCTCCGCCACCTGCGCCACGACCTCCGAGTGCGGCACATTCCCGGCCACGCTGACCACGACGTTCTTCGGAGTGTAGTACTCGGCCACATGGTCGAGCAGCATCTCCCGGGTGATGCCGTCAACCGACTCCTTCGTGCCCCCTATGTCCCGGCCCAGCGGATGATCCGGCCATAGCATCTCATCTATCAGCGAGTCCACACGCGCGGTGGGATAGTCGTTTATCATTGCGAGCTCTTCCTGTATGACCCGCCGCTCCTTCTCCACATCATCGGCTTGTACAGAGAGTTGCGAAGCATATCGAACAGCAAGTCAAGGGACTCGGCAAAGAATGGCTGGGCGACCTTGCACCAATACACAGTCAATTCCTGCTCAGTGCCCCGCGTTCATTACCCCACCCGTCCCCTCGATGGCGGAGCTTATATCCACGGGATCGGGTCTGCGCTCCGTGCACTTGAACACCATGTGTCTATTGAAATGGGACAGTCCCGCTTCGGGGTCGGCTTCGTAGCGTGAGCCTACCTTCACGAAAACGGAGATAGCAACAGACCGAGTGTGCGGCATGTCGCACGAAACTACTCGGAGGCGTTATCTAACGTGGTCTTCTGAAAGATCTGGGTGGCGTCGCTTATTTCGTTCATGTCGGTTGATTCTATTGACACTCAAAGCCGATAGTCAAAGGTTTTCGTCGCGTGCAGGCACGAACTCATACGACGCTGTATAATAGGGCGGATTCGACTATCGGGAGGAACGTGAAGATGGTACAGACAGCGGTACGCGCCAAACATATACTGGTTGATCCCGTAACCGAGCCGATCATCCCCGGGTTCGTGGTCAGCCCCAAGGCTGACTCTTTGGATAACAAGAGGGTTGGCCTTATAGACGACGCCAAGGATGGGGCCCAGGTACTTCTGGAAGAGATAGCCGATGTCCTCAAGGAGCGCTACGGCGTCGCTTCGGTTAACTACATCGCAAGCCGTCCGCGTCGAAGCCGGTGGACCCGGAGGTCCTTCAGGAGATGACCAAGGATTGCGATTACATAGTAGTCGCAATCGGCAGTTGAGGGTCCTGCAGCGCGTGCAGTGTGCACGACGGAATTCACGCAGAGAAGGGCCGGCATCCCATCGGTTACTATCTGCACCGACATATTCGAGATAACCGCCCGCTCCATGGCTCAGATGTGGGGGGCACCCATGTATCCCATCGTTCTGACCGAGCATCCGATTGCCGAACTCACCCGGGAGCAGCTTCGCGCCCGCGCTGAGGATATGCTCCCGAGATGGAGGCAATCCTCCTGGGCAGCTAATACTACATCCATATGAATATGCCATACCCCTACAACTATCCGTCATTCCCGCCTTCGCGGGAATGACGGGGTGGAGGCTGGTTGCTATACATCAGAAACATGTGGAAATGGTACTAGCCGGTCCCCGACAGTTCTTGGAATAGTTCCCGCCACGTCTCGGCGTCACCGCCGCCCATTCTTTCGCGATAGACGATTACACCTTCTGAGTCGAAGGCGATCTTCGTGACTGTCGAATCACGTTTCAGGCGCAGCAGCGTGTCCCGGTCGGAGTGTGTCAAGGGCCACGGGTATCCCTGGTCGCGCTTGAAGTCCTCAAGTTTGTCGAAGCTGTCGGACGGGTCTATGTTCACGGCGTAGAAGTCCACATCCTCCGCGTACTCCGCCAGACATCTACCAGGCTCCGCAACTCGGAGCGGCAGACCGTTCAGGTTGTGGCGAAGAAGAACAGAAAGGCGGGCCGTCCACTTTCAACAGGCTGGTTGACGTGAGCTTCTTTCCATTGCTGGTGAGAGTAATCTCGAAGTTCGGAAGCCTGTTCCCAATTTCATTTCCGATCCTAATTTCCGAGGATGCTTCTGAAGCGGAAGCTGACTGAGCCGTCTGATCAGGTTCCGACGACGACCACAAGCACGGTCAGCAGCACCCCGATGGCCAGGGCAATCAGTACGATGTACTTAATCAATAAAGACCTCACGTTGCGGACTAGAACTGAATTCCCCGCGCGTCGCTACTCAAGGACCCATTTCCTGGACCAGACTCGCCAGGTCGTGGACTACCAAGTCGGGCGTGGCATCGGTAGGGCGTGTCGCGCCGCCCTCACTGCCGTGCCCACGATTGACCCAGACCGACGCAATCCCAAGTTCGTTGGCGGGAGCAATGTCGTGATACAGGCTCTCGCCTATGTGCAGCCACCTCTCCTTTTCGATGCCCATGCGGTGGTAGGGCGGTTCGGAAGTTCCTGTGGTCGGGCTTGTAGCTGCCGCACTGCTGCGCGGTGACCACCACGTCCATCTCCACTTCCAGAGCGTCCGCCGTCGGCGCGAACAGATCGTCGTCCACGTTGGATATTATGGCCAGATTGTATCGGCTCTTCATGGATCGCAGCGCATCTCTTGTATCATGAAACACCGGCCACGAACCGATGGTATTGACCAGGCAGTTCATCTCCGACTCGGAGAACTGCACGCCCAGTTTGATTCCCATCATCGCCACTACGCGGCGCAGGACGCGGCGGTACTCCAAGTATCTCCCGCCCTGCTGTATCTGCGGCTCGACCTCCGCGAAGAGGGCGAGTATCTCAGATCTGGACATCTGTATATCGTGCGCGACGAGAGAATCGGCGACGGCGTCAGAAATGCCAGTTTCCCAGTCAACCAGTGTGCCGTAGCAATCGAAACTCAGCCATTGAAATCTTTCAAAATCAAGCAATCCTTACATCCTTGTCATTAAAGACCAATCCAATACCTGTACCTGGTAACTATCATACAGAAAATATCCTACCCACCGCGTACCTATAACCGGTGAAAGCCGAGTGCGAGCCACGCGCTTCCGATCCAACATACAAATCTGAGTTGCCCGAAAACCATCTCGGTCAAGACATGTCCTCAGACGGCCGGATATCGTTATTTCCGGAAACGTCGAGAGAACGTTTGGCAATCTCTCTCACCATCCCGCTGAATATCCACCCGTGCAGGGGATACAGCGCGTGCCAGTACGCCAGTCCGGCCAGCCCTTTAGGTATGAAAGCCGCTGTCTGTTCCAGGTGGGTCGCCCCATCATCCCCCTCCCACACTTTGTACTGAAGCCACGCCTGGCCGGGCAGTTTCATCTCGGCCCTTAACCTCAACAGCCGACCTTCTTCCAGTGCCTCCACCCTCCAGAAATCCAGCGCATCCCCGATACGCAGATTGTCGCGATGTCTTCTGCCTCTGCGCAAACCCGATCCCCCGAGCGCGCGGTCTATCATCCCACGCAGCCACCAGAGCCAGTTGGCATGGTACCACCCCCTGTCGCCTCCTATCCCTGAGACGACCTTATACACTGCCATGATCGGTGCGGCTACCTTGCGCCACCGCAGCTCCAGTATCATCCCTTCCTGTGTCTCAAGCCGCACCGGACGTTCACTCGAATTCGACGTGCCCTGCGCGTCGCTCCACGCCGTCTCTATCCGACCTGCGTCCAAGTCATCTATAACGCCAACGGCAGCAGCCCCATAGTCCCGCGGCTCGATTTCAGGAAACAGTTCCCGCGCCAGACCGTTGGTAACGACGATATCGTTGCGCAGTCCGTCAATCAGGGGCGCGCTTATCCCGACGGGAATCGGAGTAACCAGATGAACCCAATATGACGAAAGACGCGGCGTGAGTACGGGGACAGGTATTATTCTTCGCCGGAGACCTCGCGCCTCGGCGTATCCCTGCATCATTCCTTTATAGGTTGTTACATCCTTACCACCAATCTCTACTGTCTTTCCCGCGCTTTCGGGAACATTCAGTGCGGCCACCAGGTACTCGAGCAGGTCGCTTATGGCAATCGGCTGGATTCGGGAGTAGATCCACCTCGGACAGACCATGACCGGAAGACGCTCCACAAGATACCGGACCATCTCGAATGATATGCTCCCCGACCCCACTATCACGGCTGCGCGGAATTCAGTGACAGGTACTCCACTTTCCCGGAGCGCCTGGCCGGTTTCCTGTCTGGATCGCAGATGTTTCGACAAGTCTGCTTCGGGGTCGCCAAGCCCGCCAAGGTAAACTATGCGCTTCACCCCCGCTCTCCTGGATGCCTCCCCAAACTCCCGCGCCATACTGATGTCCAACTCGTGGAATCGTGGCCCGGTCCCCATGCTGTGAATCAGATAGTACGCGTAGTCCACTCCCGACAACGCTTCGGCTAGCGTTCCTCTATCCTGAACGTCTCCCTCTACAATCTCCACATCCTCCGCCCACGAACGCGACAGCACCCTGATCTTACTCCGCACCAGGACTCTCACCCTGTACCCCTCCTCGACGATACGAGGCACGAGCCGACCACCAATATACCCCGTAGCCCCGGTAACGAGGACTGTTCGCCGTCCCTCCAACATGGCCTCCCTATTCCCGCCAATATGCTGTTCCGTACTATGTTCCAACATCCCGCCGCTATATTGAATCCGTATAAATAATGAAACGCTGCACATATCACGGCTGTTAGCATCTCAGGTCCAACAGGGGGATCCCTTATCTATGAATTGAAACAGACCAGGCGGATGCCGCCGAAGTTATAGCAACCGGAGTCCAATCTTAGCAGGTCTAAGTAGTCTGACGACGGACTTAAGCATTGACAGTGAAAGGCTCGTCAATTAGCATCAATGTAGGTCAATAGTGTGAAGGAGGAAGATGTGGAGAAGATACGGAAACTTCTGAGGCATACGCTCACAGGCAAGCTCACCGCCGCCGGCATTGCTTTCATGTTCGTGTACGTGGTAGGCGGAGGCAAGGCGGTCTGTCCTCTTTGCGGCAACCAGGGAATACACCCGTGGGAGTGGAGCGGCTCCATCAGCCTCTAAGCGATTACGCACCGCAGGACTGACGAGTCCGCAAGACCAAATTCGATTATCTTCAAATGACCGCGTTACGGGCGCGGTCGTTTTGTATTCCAATATGGAGGTTCACTATGAGGCTCGAAGGAAAAGTGGCCCTGATCAGCGGCGGCGCAAGGGGAATGGGAGCGGCTGAGGTAAAGTTGTTCGCATCCGAAGGCGCGAAAGTCGTTCTGGGCGACGTTCTCGAAGAGGAAGGGCAGCAGGTCGAGGCCGAGATAGCGGAGGCGGGGGGAGAAGCGGTGTTCGTCTCACTGGACGTCACAAGCGAGTCCGACTGGCAGAACGCTGTGAACACAGCGGTCGAACGGTTCGGCAAGCTGGACATCCTGGTGAACAACGCGGGCATATTCAACCGCGCCTTCATTCACGAGCAGACCGAGGAAGACTGGGACAGGGTGATGGACATCAACGGCAAAGGCGTGTTCCTCGGGACGAAGACTGCCATTCCGGCGATGCGCGAAGCGGGCGGCGGCTCGATAGTCAATATATCGTCCGTGGCAGGACTCATAGGAAGCATGGCTTCGACATCATACAACGCGTCCAAGGGAGCGGTAAGGCTGCTCACGAAGAGCACAGCTATCCAGTACGCGAAGGAGGACATCCGCTGCAACTCGGTACACCCCGGCCCTATACAGACCCCGATGCTGGACCTGGTCTATCCCAATGAAGAGGCAAAGACCCAGCGACAGGACGCGATACCCATGGGTCGGCTGGGCAATATGGACGACGTGGCGAAGGGCGTGCTGTTCCTCGCCTCTGACGAGGCGTCGTACATGACCGGAAGCGAGCTCGTCATAGACGGCGGCTATACGGCTATGTAGTTGTAGCCCTCGAACTGAATTCGTTGACGTACAGTCCCACCCGTTGATAAGGTCATTTCCATGAAAGCCACACTTGAAATTGACGATACGCTGATGCAGAGACTCCGCGAGGAAGCCGCTCTACGCGGGACGTCCGTCTCGGCCCTTGTCGAGGCTGGACTCAAACACATCCTCGACGGGTGCTGCAAGCCTCATACGGATAATGACCCGCTGCGGCCTCTACCTAAATGGCGAAGCGGCGGGCATCTGGTTGACATATCGAACCGAGATGAGCTTTACCGGATATTCGACGAAGATGCTGGTATTCGATACTAACGTACTGATTTACGCGGTTGACGAAGATTCAGAATATTACCTGCCCTGCCGTAGCTTTCTAGAAGTGACAATCCGTGTTCGAGAACCTGCTTTTCTCACGTGGGGCGTCTGCTACGAATTTTGCGCGTCGTCACACATCTTGGTGTTCTGAGGTCGCCTAGGAGTATGCGAGAAGCATGGCAATTTCTGGAAAACTTACTGGACGCGCCTAATTTTGGAGTGTTACACCCGACTCAGCGGCACGGGGCTGTGCTGTCCGAGGTATTAGAGGAATTGCCTGACATCAGAGGGAGTATATCCCATGACCTGCATACGGCGGTTCTGATGCGTGAGCACGGCGTATCCCGGATATGCTCTCGCGATTCTGACTTTCGCCGATTCCCGTTTCTGACCGTGATTGATGCCGTAAACTGATTGCCCGCCTACGCAGACCTCTTCTAATGCCCCACCACACCGAGTTCTACCCCATGCCTATGTTCCCGACTCTCTCAGTCGGGGACATTGACCTGTCCACGTCGTGGTACACGGACAAGGTGGGGTTCTCGCTGGTCTTCTCGATGCCCGGGCCGGGTGGTAATGTAGGATTGGCGCATCTCCGCTGGCGGAAATACGCGGACTTGCTGCTTGTGCCGGGAACCAACTCGGCTTATGCTACGCACTCGAAGGGCACTGGAATAACCCTTTCCTTCCTGGTCGAAACTGAGACTGTTGACAACATGGCTGCGAGACTCGAAGAGAGCGGCGTCGAAATAGAGGAAGGCCCGGTCAATCGGCCCTGGAACACTAGAGACATCTTTATCCTGGACCCGGACGGATACAGACTGATTTTCTTCGAGCCGATAGATATATCCAGAAATTTTGAAGACGTGATCGAAAGCGCCAGCGGGCGGAGGTAAGAAAGCCCATGTCAACAGAAGACAAACTCCAGCAAGAGATAGACCGCTTCGTCCGAAGTACGCCCGTATCCCAGAGCAAGCAAGCCGAAGCGCAGAAGTACCTGCCCGGTGGAAGTTCCAGGGGGACGGCGTTCTTCGACCCATACCCGCACTTCATCGAGAGGGGCGAAGGACACTACATCTATGACGCTGACGGCAATCGTCTGCTGGACTTCATGATAAACGCCACCAGCCTGATTCTTGGGCACGCCCACCCGGACGTTACCGCCGCGATACAGGAGCAGGCCGCGAGAGGAACAGCGTTCACCGGCCCGACCGACCAGCAGGTAAGGCTGGCAAAGATACTCACGGAAAGAGTGCCATCGCTCGACCTGGTGCGATTCACCAATTCAGGCACCGAAGGCACGCTGATGGCTATTCGCGCCGCCCGCACCTATACGGGCAGGCAGAAGATTGCCAAGTTCGAGGGCGGCTATCACGGCGCGCACGAGTACGTCTCGGTAAGCGTCCGTCCTCCGCTGGAAAAGCTGGACCCGTCGGGACCGACACCCATTGCCGAACATCCCGGCCTGCCGGACAGCATTCTGGAGCAGGTGATCGTTCTGCCATACAACGATCTTGACTGGTGTGAACGAGTGTTGCGGGAGAACGCGAGCGAGGTGGCCTGCCTGATTATGGAGCCCGTCGTCTCCAGCTTTGGCTATTTGCCCGGGGACACCGAGTTCCTGAGGGGGCTGCGCGATCTGACGACCGAGCTCGGCATAGTCTTGATATTCGACGAGGTGCAGAGCTTCCGCATAGCGCCTGGGGGCGCACAGGAGACGCTCGGTGTGATACCGGACATGACGGCCTTTGGAAAGATAATAGGCGGAGGGACGCCTGTCGGAGCGTTCGGAGGACGAGCGGACATCATGGAACTGTTCGATCCTACGAGCGGCGCAGCGATTCCGCACGCCGGAACATTCAATGCCAACCCTGTTACGATGGCCGCGGGCGAGGTAGTTATGAATCACCTCACTCCCGAAGTCTATGACCGGATGAACGCTCTGGGCAGCGAACTTCGCTCCAAATTGAGCGCCGTGTTCGACGAGTTCGAGGTTCCGGCGCAGGTAACTGGGATCGGGTCGCTGTTCGGCATTCACTTTACATCGGAACAGATCAGAGACTACCGCTCGGTCGTCCGGTCGGATGGGACGATGCGGCGAGCGCTGTTTACCGGCTTGCTCAACGAGGGAGTTCTTCTCCAGACAGGCGCGGCGGGAGCGATGAATTCGCTTACCGAAACCGCAGACATCGATACGCTCGTGGACGCAACGCGCCGGGTCGTTGAACGGGTAAAGTAGCCATTTAGAAGGCGAATCGCGGGATCCAAGAGTGTCCCACGATACGTTTTCTATCAGAGACGACTCTGTAACGGGGTTGCGAAATAACTGAAATTTTGGCACGATAGGTATATGAGAATAGGTGAATTTGAATTCAAAGAACCCTTGCCGGAGCTGAATCGCCCCATAGCCATCGCTATGCTCCGACCCTGGATTGATGTGGGGAAAGTAGGAACACTTTCTCTGAATATCCTGCAGCGCCATCTGGGCGCGAAGGAGTTGGGGAGACTAGCCGAGCCAGGCAAGTTTTTCGACTTCACTCGGTACAGGCCCCGGATGAGAACCGTCAACGGCGAGCGAGTATTTACGACGCCCAATAGCATAATCCACTATGCTCACGATGGCTCGACAGACCGGGACTACCTGTTTCTGCACGTTCGGGAACCCCACAATTTCGGAGAGACCTACTGCGGCGCCATATCAGAGGTGCTGGCACACTTCGACATTCAGGAGTACTGTCGTATTGGCGGCATGTACGACTCAGTGCCGCATACGAGGCCTCTGCTGGTGACAGGCACTATGTCGGACGAACAAGCCGCGAAAGCGCGCGGACTGGTTTCGCAGAGACGCAGCACCTACCAGGGACCGACGAGCATCGTCAACATGGTGACCGACCTGTTGGTCAATAAAGAGGTCGTGACCACGAGCTTGATGGCACACCTGCCCCAGTATATGCAGCTTGACGAAGACCACATGGGTTCGGCGCGAATCGTCGAGATACTCTGCGCAATGTACGACCTTCCTCTCTCGCTCTCGGACACCGCGCGCGGCGAACGACAGTATGAGGATGTCAACAGGGCCGTCGAGGGCAATCCCGAGGTGCGCTCTCTGATCGGCAGGCTGGAGTCGTACTATGATCGCGTTCTGGCCGGCGAAGAGGAAGAGGAAGAAGAGGCGACCGCGGAACTTGCGCCCGATGTCGAACAGTTCCTGCGAGAGGTAACGGGCGAAGACGACGAAGGCGGCTCGGAAGAGTCTCGCTGACCGCCACTCCGCAGAACCAGACATGATCGAACGCGACTTCGTAGGCTACGGCCAACATCCCCCAAGGTCCAGTGGCCGAACGGCGCTCGCGTAGCCGTCTCTATCGTGGTCAACTACGAGGAAGGCTCCGAGTACTCGCTGCTCGACGGCGACCCCCAACGCGAAGACTAACAGTGAGGTCCCGTCGCCTCTGCCTCTCAATGAGCGCGACCTGGCCAACGAATCCTTCTTCGAGTACGGCAGCAGGGCGGGCGTGTGGCGAGTATTGCGGCTCCTGGAGAGATTCAACGTACCGGCCACCTTCTACTGCTGCGCTCTGGCGCTGGAACGCAACCCGGAGTTGGCCCCGAGATCGTGAGACAGGGCACGAAGTATTCGGACACGGCTATCGCTGGGAGGAGTACTATCGCATGGACCGCAGACTCGGAGCGGGAAGCAATTGCCAAGGCCGTAGAGTCCATACAGCGCAGCACGGGCGAGCGTCCGCTGGGCTGGTACACGAGGTACGCGCCGAGCCTTAACACACGTGAGCTTGTCGTAGAGGAGGGTGGATTCCTGTACGACTCCAACTCCTACGCTGACGATATTCCCTACTACGTGGAGGTCGGCGGCAAGCCTTGGCTGGTTGTTCCATACTCGCTAGAAGTGAACGACACGCGATTCTGGCGCGGTGGCATGAATAGCCCTTCGGACTTCTATGAGACGCTAAAGAACACATTCGGCATCCTGTACGAAGAGGGCGCAGAGTCTCCCAAGATGATGAACATCGGACTGCACTGCCGGATCGTGGGTCGCCCGTCGCGCGCGGCCGCCCTGAGAGATTTCCTCGAATACGCAACCGGCTTTTCGGACGTATGGTTCAGCCAGGCGTGTCGAGATCGCGCGGTGGTTGGCTGGAGAAGTATCCCCCATCGCAGCAGCATTAGGACCTCAGGTATTCTCGCCGATACATCCCGCTGTGCTACTATTGGTGCAATCGTGATGACTGGTATTCCATTGCAAACCGCCCGACTGCCTGAAGACTACACAGTTCTTGCGCCTGACGGCTCCGAAATACGAGAACTCGTCCAGACGAATAGGGGCAGTCTGGTGCATTGCACGCTGCCGCCCGGAGCGGTCTCATATCCTGTGTCGCATCGAACGGTGGATGAGGTGTGGTACTTCATATCAGGGCATGGGCAGGTATGGCGAAAGTCTGGTCGCGATGAAGCCGTTACGGACGTGGAGCGTGGCATCAGCCTCACGATAGAGACGGGAACGCACTTCCAGTTCCGCAATGTATCTTCGGACGAACCTCTTACTTTCATCATCACAACCATGCCACCCCGTGGCCGGGTCATAACGAGGCATACCCTGTACCCGGACGCTGGCCTTTTGACAATGCTTAGCCCAATCTGACCTATTTGGAAGGAACCATGCACAGCTACCTGACTAACCTGGAATGTACTTACTGTGACGCCGCGTACTCGGCGGACGAAGCGAATCGGCTTTGCGCCGAGTGCGGGAAGGTCCTGTACCCACGCTACGATCTGGAAGGCGCGTCTGCCGCGCTGGACAAGGAAATGCTGAAAGACAGACCCGCGAATATGTGGCGATACTTCGAGGTGATGCCGGTGCGGGACCCTGCCAATGTCGTCACGCTTGGGGAAGGATTCACGCCCATCTTCAAGGCGGAACGGTTCGGGCCGGAAATGGGCTGCTCCGACCTCTATATCAAAGACGAAGGCGTAAACCCGACCGCTTCCTTCAAGGCGAGGGGGCTGTCTGCGGCGGTGTCGAAGGCGAAGGAACTAGGCATCGCAAAGATAACGATGCCGTCGGCCGGCAACGCAGCGGGCGCGATGACTGCGTACGCGGCGAAGGCCGGGATCGAGTCGTTCGTGTTCATGCCACAGGATGCGCCGGAGTCTAATCAGAAGGAGGTCGTGATAACCGGCGGCGAGCTGAATCTGATTGATGGTCTGATCAGCGACGCGGGTGTCCTGAGCCGGGCGCGCGCCGCAGAGGAGGGCCTGTTCGACGTCTCAACGCTCCAGGAGCCGTACAGGGTGGAGGGCAAGAAGACGATGGGGTACGAGATCGCGGAGCAGGCGGGGTGGACTCTGCCGGACGCCATCATTTACCCGACGGGCGGTGGGACCGGGATTGTCGGGATGTGGAAGGCATTCGCGGAAATGGAGGCGATGGGCTGGATCGGGTCGCACAGGCCTAAGATGTTCGCGGTGCAAGCCGAGGGATGCGCCCCGATGGTCCGCGCGTTCGAGCAGGGGACCGAGTTCGCCGAACCGTGGCAGGACGCTCAGACAATCGCGCCGGGAATCCGGGTGCCCGGCGGTATCGGCGACTATCTGATACTGAACGCTGTTCGAGAAAGCGGCGGCGGCGCGCTTACGGTATCTGACGACGAGATACGAGACTATATGGGCCGCGTGGCGCGGTCGGAGGGAATGTTCATATGTCCCGAAGGCGCGGCGACGGCCGCCGCCCTGGAGAAGTTACTGTCGGACGGCCTGCTCGACCCGGACGAGAACATTCTGCTTCTGAACACGGGATCCGGTCTGAAGAACTTGGACCTTGTATAGCTAAGGTGTCTTCCGACTGTCCGATTTAATCCCGACTGACAGGCAACCACAAGGGTTGCCCCTACGGAATGAAACGCTGATACAACACTGGAACGAGCCCGTAGCTAGCGTACCTCAATCTCGGTGATGTAGGGGGCGTGTACGCTGACCGAGGTCTTCATCATCATCTTTATAAGGTCGTGAGTGGGGACGCATTCCGGGCACTCTTCGTTGACGCCGGGCGTGTACTCCACGACCAGCTTGCCGCCGGTCGCCTCGACGAACTCAATCGAGCCGCCCTCGGAGGCCGCCACAACCTGTACGTTTCTGAGGATGTTATCAATACCCGGGTCTGTGTTGGTGGTCATCTTGTGCCGCTCCTGAAATCTGGGTTTGTAAATACTAACACGTATTACGTCGTGGCTTCATGCCAACGTGGATGGCCACAGCGCCGAGAGCCAATTTCCTGTAGGTCGTGGCCTCCAGCCCAGCTTCTTCCATCGCCTCAGCTAGTTCCGGGGCCGACATGAAGCCCTGGGCGGACTGCGGAAGATAGGTGTAGGCCTCGCGGTCCCCGGCGAGAGCGCTCCCTATCCACGGAGTGATGTATCGGAAGTGAAATCGTGCAAGCCGGCTTATCGGTCCCCTGCCGTCCTGCCTGACTATCTCGAGAGACACTACCCGTCCACCCGGTTCGACGACTCTGGCCATCTCGCTCAACGCCCGGGGCACGTCAATGAAGTTGCGTATCCCAAAGCCGACAGTCGCGCAGATGAAGGAGTTATCCGGGAACGGGAGGCCGTGCGCGTCGCCCTCAGTGAAGGACACGAGTTGTCGGACGCCCTGTCGCTGCGCCTTAGGCAGGCCGAGTTCCATCATCTCGCGGGTGAAGTCCAGCCCGACGACCGAGGTCACTTCCGGCCTGCGCGCGAGGTCGAAGGCGAAGTCTCCGGTGCCGGTGGCGACGTCCAGCGCCCTGCCCCGCAGTCCCTCGACGGCCATTGTCGTCGCCGTTCGACGCCAGGCGTAGTGTCTGCCGCCGGACATGACGGAGTTCATCAGGTCGTATCGCCGCGAGATTCGGGCGAACATCCGGGTAACGTACCGCGCCCGCTCGTGGCCTTTGAGTTGCGCCAATGGCCGTTTCCTGGACCTCTCTTGGATGTCTGCCTAAATTCTTCGGAGACGAATTGGCGACAAAGTCGTCCTGCCGGATCGGGGAATACTTCAAATGCCAATCGCATGAAAGAGTATAAGCGCATGAGAATTTTCACACAAACCTAACAGAGGCTTAATGTGAGTTTAATAATGAGCCTGTATCCTAAATACTAGGAAGCCAAAGAACATTGCTCCATCCCCTTACCCTGCAATACGGTCCGCTGAAAGGCCACACCAGCGGACCGTATCTTTTTGTTTCGGGCACGTCTCGCGTACCTTCGCATATCTGGTACAATTTATGAAGCTTTGGACCCAGAGGATGGATATTGATATGAAGATAAGCAGCAGCAACGTGAAAGTTCCCGAAAGCTCGGTCAGCGTCTATGACGCTATTTTCCGAAGACGCAACGTGAAGGAGTTTACCGGAGAACCAGTCTCGGACGAGACGCTGGAGCGACTGTTCTCCACAGCGGTCTGGGCTCCGAATCACAGGCTCACTGAGCCCACCCGCTTCTTCACTATCCGAAAAGACAGCCCCATGAGACACAATATCGCGGACGTGGCCTGGCAGACGACCTACGACGGCGTAGTCAACCCGAATCCGGCCCAGAAACAGAGGTCGGCGGACGCAAGCAGGGAGCGTGTGTTGAACGCACCCGCAATGGTGTACGTTTACAGCCTCCCAGGAGACAATGAAGAGGTGACGCGGGAGAACTACGCGACATCGTGCTGCGCGGTTCAGAACATTGCGCTGGCGGCGGTTGCGGAGGGACTTTATCTCGACTGGAGCACCGGAGGGCTGACCAAGCTGCCCGACCTAGCACGGACGCTGGGGGCGGATGAGGACTGGACTATGGTCGGGGTCGTGTTCATCGGGAAGTCGGATGCGGTCCCGGATACGCAGCGTATGCCGCACTCCGAAGTGGTGTCGTGGCTGGAGTAGCCACTCGGCGTGATCAGAGGCCAAGCACGCGCCTGGCATTTTCGAGCAGTATCTTGGGGCGAACTTCGTCGCGGATTTCGAGTTGGTCGAACCCGGACAGCCAACGGTCGGGCGGCAGATAGGGGAAGTCGGAGCCGAACAACACCTTATCCTGGAGGCGGGTGTTGGCCTCGTAGATAAGCTGTTGGGGAATGTATCTGGGCGCCCAGCCGGACAGGTCGATATAGACGTTGGGTTTGTGAAGCGCGACGGCAATCTGCTCCTCGACCCAGGGCCACGCGGGATGCGCCATTATCACGGTGAGGCCGGGAAAGTCGGCTGCCACATCGTCTATGTGGGGTATCGGAGCCGCGTGCTTCAGCTTCATGCCGCCCCCGCCCGGCATACCAATGCCCGCCGCGGCGAACCCGGAGTGGAAGAGTACCGGGATACCGAGTTCCACACACTTCTCGTAGAGCGGGTAGAAGCATGTGTCATCAGGGAAGAATGCCTGGTGAATCGGGTGGAGTTTCAGTCCCTTGAGGCCAAGCTGCGTTACGGCGCGCTCCAGTTCGTCAACTGCACGATCTTCCTTCCATGGGTCCACTGTGGCGAATCCGATGAACTGCTCAGGATGAGCGTTGACGAGCTCTGCCACATAGTCGTTGGTGTCGGGCCGGTCGCCGGTGACGGTCTCCGCGTCCACAGAGAAGACCACACCAAGAATGTCCCACTCGCTGTAGCGGGTGTATAGTTCTTCGGCCAGTTTGGGCGAGTCGTTAAGCCTGAAGTAACGTCGCAGGCTCTCTTCGATGACCATGTCGGGCAGCCCCGGCTGGCGCGGAATGTGGACGTGCATATCTATGGCGCGCATGGAAATCCCTTATTGTCTGAATCAGAATTGCAGAATGAGAGGATGAACAGAATATGAAGGGCGACCACAAGGGCCGCCCTTCACGATTGCAAACAGTTTCCCAATGCCGGGTATCAGGCTAGTTGGCGGCGTGTTCGTACCACTCGTCGCCTTCTTCGCCGGGTTCGGGCAGCACCATGCCGCCCTCCATTGACCAGGACGCGGGGGACTCTCTAATCCTGCCGGCGACCAGGTCGGACGACACACCGGTTATCCCGATGAACGCGCCTGTGAGGTCGTCGAGGAGCTTCTGCTTGACATCCTCAGGGCGTCCGGCGCGGTTGCCGCCATCAACGTAGTAGGGTGTGGGGTAGCCGGAGTCGGCGCCTTCGGGAACCTCATCGAATACCACGTGAACGAAGCTGCGGGGAGCGCCTGTGCTTCCGCAGTGTATGTCGGTGAAGGCGGTGGCGACTTCCTGTCGCTTATCGAACGGCACCGAATCTTTGGGAACGATACATCGGTAGAACGGCATGACTGTCTCCTTAGTGTTTCCTTGCTGATCTTACCCTATTTGAAATACTGGATTGCCGAGCGGCGAGCCCTTCGGGGTTTCCGCTTTCGCGGAAATGACGGTGAAGAGTTTACTCTCTGTCGCGGGCTGATACCACGAGTTCATCGGTGGTGCATCCGGTTACGCTACACCACATATCGCATATTTGCTGCATAAATTCAACACGCAATTCCTGTTCGCAACCGGCCGGAACCTGTCCACGAACGAGTGACGTTGTAGATAGCTCGCCGCCCCTGAATCCGAATCCGTGCGGTATTTCAGTGAATTGCACATCCACATCATCGGCAGAAGCGCCCATCACAGACTCACTGATTCGAGCCAATCCTGAGACGAGTTCGGGGCGAATACTATCGGGTATAGCACCTTCTTGCACAGTGCAGTTAAATGAAATCATCGTTGCTCCTTGAGATATCGAGTTGTCCGACAAACACAGTGTCTTTATCCGGCTTGCTAGGCGTTGGACTTGGGCTTACGCCCCCTGCGCTTGGGTTCGGGTCCGTCGCCCTTATCCCAGAAGTAAACGACATCGTTTTGACGGGTTATGACGAGTTCCCTTCCCGTCAATTGCGCGGCTGCAGCAAGGCGACGCCTTATAGCGGCTGTCGTCTCTTCGGCGTCGGCGGTCAGCTTGCCGGCCTGGTCGGGTTCGCGCTGTTCGAGATACTCGATGTATTTGCGAATAATCGCGCCGCGCTTGCCGGTAAGAGTCAACTCCAGCTGCGCATCATTCATTGAAATCAGCTCGAACGTAGCCATGACAATAACTCCGAAGTATGCTGCGACTCATGATAAGACGAACACTTACGTTGTGCAACAATTTCGGCAAAACTGATATATGTAAAACATTAGATGAATATCGTGTGTATTGTTACGGCAGAATGGAGAATGAATTCTGATTCTACTGAGACTCGAAGCGGCCATCCCAGTGGAGTTGACGGAGTTCTGTGGGCATATGCTGTCGGAAGACTTCGGCCCGCTCTATCAGCCTGGCGAGCCAGTGTCCGTCCGAGAGAAACTCAGTGGCCTCCGCCGACGTCATCCACCTGTGTTCGGAGTGTTCGCCACTGAAGGAGAGCCCGGTTTCGTCGGGAATGGAGCATCCGAAGCTGACGCCCACCATGTCGTTGTCTGGAGTCGGTTCCCCACGGTAGAAGTGGGTGGTGCCAAGTATGCACTCTATACGAATGTTTACTCCAAGTTCCTCTTTCGATTCCCTCAGTACAGCTTCGGCAAAGCCCTCGCCCTGATCGAGCCTACCGGAGCCGGTCTCCCATTCTCCGGCTGCGAAGTCCTTGTCGGGGGAACGTTGGAGCAGCAAGTACCTGCCGTCAGTGCGACGCCAGACCAGGAATCCGACCATTGCTATGAAACGGCCTATCGGCATTGGAGCCTCCGGGGGCATTGGCGGGAGTATGTTGTAGTTTGTCGTGAGTCTATGTGGAGTGCGGTTGGCCTTGTATCGGCCGACCGCGCTGCAAGCACCCTCACCCCACCCCTCTCCCTTGAGGGAGAGGGGTGGGGTGGTTCGAATTCGCAGATGATCGCGCCAGCCCCCTGGATGTCCGCCTTCGCAGGCGTGGCGGTTGTTGCACAAAGGCCGCTTAAATGGGAACGCAGGCACCTGAGAATGGAGTCTGCGCTACGTGGTGACAGCTCCCTTGGAAGCGGACGATACGAGCTTGGCGTATTTGCCCATGACGCCGGTGGTGTGCCTGGGTGTGGGGGGCTGCCAGTCGGCGCGGCGACGTTCTAATTCCTCGTCGGATATGTTGACGTCCAGGGTTCTGGACTCGACGTTCATAATGATCGTGTCGCCGTTCTGGACGAGCCCTATCGGTCCGCCGACAGCGGCCTCGGGGGCGACGTGTCCTATGATCGGGCCGCGAGACGCGCCGGAGAAGCGACCGTCCGTCATCAGAAGGATGTCTTCACCTATACCGGTTCCCATCATCGCGCCGGTTACGGAGAGCATTTCCTGCATACCAGGCCCGCCCTTGGGTCCCTCGTATCGAAGCACCAGTACGTCGCCGGGTTCTATCTCGCCGTTGGTTACGGCGTTGAAGGCGGCTCGTTCGCCGTCATAGACTTTGGCAGGGCCTTCATGCTTGAGCCTGGACGTGCCGGACACCTTCATCACACAGCCCTCAGGCGCGAGGTTGCCCTTGAGAATTACGAGGCCGCCGGTGGGACTCTTAGCATTGGGTATGGAGTAGATGACCCTGTTGTCCGGCTCGGTTTCGACTTCAGCGAGATTTTCGCCGACAGTCTTGCCAGTGATGGTGAGGCAGTCTTCGTGAATGAGTCCCGCGCTCGCGAGTTCCTTCATGACCACCGGCACTCCGCCGACCTTGTCCATATCGGACATGACGAAGCGCCCGCCAGGACGCAGGTCCGTTATGTAGGGAGTGGTACGACTGAGGGAGTCGAAATCGTCCAGAGTGAGTTCGACATCCGCCTCGTACGCGATTGCTAGGAGGTGGAGCGCGGCGTTGGTAGAGCCGCCCATCGCCAGAACGACGCGGATCGCGTTCTCGAAGGCCTCGCGTGTCATGATGTCTCGGGGCTTGATGTCCTTTTCGAGCAGGTCGTATATGACCTTTCCGGTATCGAACGCCACCTGGTCGTTTCGCGGATCTATGGCGGGAATCGAAGCGGCGCCGGGCACGGACATACCCATCGCCTCTATTGCGGAGGACATGGTGTTGGCGGTGAACATTCCGGCGCAGGCGCCCTCGCCCGGGCAGGCCACGCGCTCCATGCCGATGAGTTCGTCAAGCGTTATCTTGCCCTGCGAGTATGCGCCGATGGCCTCGAACATATCCTGTATGTTGATGTCCTCGCCGTTCCAGTTTCCAGGCATGATAGCGCCGCCATACACGAACACGGAAGGCACGTTGCAGCGGGCTATGCCCATCATGGCGCCGGGCATATTCTTGTCGCAGGCGGCAACGACGACGAGGCCGTCCATGCTCTCGCCAAATGTAACCGTCTCGATGGAGTCGGCTATGACCTCGCGGCTGACGAGCGACGCCTTCATTCCCTCGGTACCCATTGAAATGCCATCGCTGATAGTGATGGTTCCGAACATGAAGGGGACGCTGTTCGCGTCGCGAAGACCCTCTTTGACCTTCAGAGCCTGTCGGTTCAGATGCACGTTGCAGGGAGTAACGTCGGAAGCCAGATTGCTGATAGCAACGAACGGCTTTTCCATGTCGTCATCGTCGAGTCCGGTGGCTCGCAACATCGCGCGAGCGGCGGCGCGGTCCGGACCCTCCGTAACGACTCTGCTTTTCTTCTTCAGGTCAACTTTAACTGCGGTGGTCATCGGCTCTCTCCAAGGGATAGTGTTCGGATGTCGTGATGGATTATATATCAACTGGCGGGGCAGGCCAAAATCGGCTTACAAATGTTGTACGGGCGGCTGTACACTGTGAACTCACCATGTCAATGCTTTCACGTATCTCAACCCGAAGGGGTTGGGTCGCCTCTTTTCAGCACAGGGACTTCAGGTTCCTGTGGATGGCGACTGTGGTGCAATCGGTGGGCATGGGCATGGAGTTCGTCGCGCTCGGATGGGTAGTGTTCGAACTTACCGACTCGGCCTTCTGGGTCGGGGTATCTTCAGCGGCGCGAATGGCGCCTTTCTTCTTTTTGGGAATCGTATCGGGGGCGGTGGCGGACCGGGTGGACCGCCGGATTTTCATACGCTGGGTTACTGTGCTGGGAGCGATCTTAGCCGGGCTGACCGGCCTGGTTCTCTATGTGTATTACGGCCCTGTGTGGCCCATCATCGCGCTGAGCGTGGGGATGGGATGCGTGTGGGCGTTCATGATGACTCTGAGACAGGCTTACACGTACGACATCGTGGGACCGGAGTCGGCGCTGAACGGGATGTCGCTGGCGACACTCAGCCAGCAGATCGGCGGAGTGGTGGGGTCGCTGGTCGCGGGCCTGATTATCGAGCGGGCGGGCATCGGCAACCAGTACATGGCAATCGGAGCCTTTTATGCGCTGTCGCTGGGCGTGCTGATATGGACGCGAGAGCCGGGGATAGCGGCGGTCCGCACAACCCAGTCCGTCCTGCAGAACCTCGTCGGCTACGTGGAGATTCTGCGGACTAACCGCATACTGCTGACGCTGATGATACTAGCCGGGGTGACGGAGATATTCGGGTTCACCCACCAGAGTCTTCTGCCGGTGTTCGCCAAGGACGTGCTGGGAGTCGGGGCGGTCGGACTGGGAATAATGAGCGCGTTCAGGCAGGGCGGTGGAATCGTCGGGGTGATCGTCCTGGCGGGAATGGGCAACCTCAGACGCAAGGGGCTGATGTTGTTCATAATCGCGGGCGCTTTCGGAGCGGGGGAGATGGCGTTTTCACTTGGTGGGAACTTCTTTTCGTTCGTACTGGTTCTTTCGTTTATCAACGCCTGCGCGATGGCGATAGACACACTTAACAGGACGCTGATGCAGGAGAATGTGTCGAATGAAGAGCGCGGCAGGGCGATGGGATCGTGGGTGCTGAGTATAGGCGTCGGGCCGGTAGGACACCTGGGAGTGGGCGCGATGGGCGAGAGGTTCGGGGCACCGCTGACGCTGCTGATAAACGGCTCGATTCTGCTGGGAGTCAGCGTCGCAAGCGGGCTGGGACTGGGTAAGGTAAGAAGACTACCGTAGTCAATCCTGTCAAGCGTAAATACGGATCGCAAGAACAGGCCTCCCGTCTCGGTCTCTCAAACAGGGAGAAAGCTCATCGAGAGACGGATTGGGACAGAATACTCAGCGACGTTAGCTATTTTTACGAAACACCGAGATGCCCATCCTGGACAGGGTGTCACCTTTGCGAATCTGGTAATCGGCGACGCCCACAACGTGGACAACCAAGGCCAGTATCAACGCCTTGGTCATGAGGTCGTGGATCGTACGGGGAAGGACATCCTGGATGTCTTCCGGGCGTATCACTCCGGGTACCGGTGTCAGGCCGCTCGCAAGTACCGTCATGATTCCGCTCAACAACGCCAGTACCAGTGCGATGTATAGGAAGACATGGGTCGCAGTGAGGAACTTCAAGCGCAACGAAGACAGTTTGGGAAGCGGTTCCGGCCAATGGTGAAAAGCCAGCCACACCAGGCGGAAAGCGGTGACTACTATCACAATCATCCCAACCGCAACGTGAACATTGTACATAACCTGCTTCTGCGTTCCGTCAGGAAGCTCGTGCATGACAAGACCCAACGGGATCATGCCAATGATAAGCAGTGCGCTCACCCAATGGATAGCCTGAGAGACTCTGTTGTACTGAGTGGTGGAATAGGTCATACAATCCCTCCGGTACGATCCAGGCGTTTTAAGGAGGACTCGAACCATTGCGACTCGCACGTCAAGTATGAATTTCCTCGTCCCTGCCCATATAACGAAGACAAGTGGATAAAGGTTAGTGAGCATACGTAACCAAGATAGGTGTATTGGGGATGAAGAAGGTGTGGACAGGCTGTGCCTGTCGCAGCGGTCTGAGAGTGTGCTATATTCCCATGCGGTGAGATTATGGAACTGAGAATAGTCAGACACGCAGAGAGCACCGGCAACGCCGCCGGCCGCTGGCAGGGGCGCGACGACACCCAGCTGACGGACACCGGCCGGGAGCAGGCTTCGAAGCTGGGGAAGTCGTTCAAGGCGGAGGGCTATAGGCCTTCGCATATATACGCGAGTCCGCTGAGCCGTACCTTCGATACCGCCAGAATAGCTTCCGCACAAATTGGGTTGGAAGATTCCATCGTGAGGTGGGACGACCTCATGGAGACTGACGTGGGAATATTCTCCGGCCTGAATTGGGAGGATATAGAGTCGCGCTACCCGGAAATCGCGGTGGAGTTCGCCGAAACGCGCAACATGGACATCGTTGAGGGCGCGGAGACGCTGACCGAAAAGAGAGATCGCGCGCAGCGGGTGATGGATAAGCTAATCGCAGACCACAGCAACGGCGACCAGGTTCTCGTTGTGTCGCACGGCGGGATCATGCAGTTCTTCTTCGCCCAACTGGTAGGCTCCAATCGAATATGGGGGCTGTCGGTGCGCAATACCGGTGTCTTCGATTTCAGCATAGACGTGGAGAAGTGGCACCTGGATGGTCCCGCGCTCGGTAATGTGAACGTGGCCCGGATAAACAGGTTCAATGACGTGAGACACCTAGAGGCCGACTGACGCATTCCCAGATTCAATCCATCACAGACGGGCTTGGCCCGTCTTTTTAGTTGCGTTGACATACGCCGAGATTGGTGAATACACTCGGCTCACATTCATCAGGAGGCTCGACTCATGCAGCAGGAACCCACCGCGCTCAGGATGGAAGACCCGGGGATCCGGGACCTATTCTCGGACGACCAGAGACTCCAGTCCTGGCTGGACGTGGAGGCGGCTCTCGCGCAGGCGGAAGCGGAACTGGATATCGTTCCGGCAGACGCGGCGGAGGAGATCGCGCGCAAGTGTCGGCTGGAATTCCTCGACCGGGATGCCATTCAAGATGGCTTGGTGCGGACGGGGCACGGGCTGGTGCCGCTGATCTGGGAGCTGGACCGCGTGTGCGACGGCGACGCGGGCGGTTACGTTCACTGGGGGGCGACCACCCAGAACATTACCCAGACTGGCAAGCTGATCCAGCTACGCAAGGCACACCACATATACCTTTCGCAACTGGCGAAGATACTCACACTGTTCGGCGACCTGGCCGAAGAGACCAAGGACTACGCGCTGCCAGGAAGAACGCACGGTCAGCACGCGGTTCCGGCGACGTTCGGGCTGAAGGTAGCGGTGTGGATAGACGAGCTGAGCAGGCACATAGAACGGCTCAGGGGTTGCGAGAGCAGGGTGTTCGTGGCAATGCTGGGAGGCGGAGCGGGAACGCTCGGCTCGCTCGGTCCGATAGGGCTGGAAGTGCAGGAGAAGATGGCTGAGAAGCTGGATTTGCGTCCCATGCCGATGCCGTCTCGCACGACCGCAGACCACCTGTGCGAGTACGTGGTGATACTGGGAATGCTGGCGGCGACCTGCTCGAAGATCGGGCGGGAGATGTACACGCTGATGAAGCAGGAGTTCGGGGAGGTCGAGGAGCCGGTGCCGCCTGGAACGGTAGGATCGAGTACCATGCCGCAGAAGCGCAATCCGAAGCTGGGACAGGATGTGGTCGCGTCGGCGGCGCAGATCCGGACGCTTGTGCCGCTTGCGCTGGAAGCGATGATGACCGAACACGAGGCGGACCGCACGACGAGCGTGATGATGGATCGAGCTCTCAACCAGGCCGCGATACTGACCGGGGATATGCTCCAGTACATGATCGAGTTGTTCGACGGGCTGCGGGTGTTCCCTGAGCGGATGCGCAGGAATCTGGACCTGTCGGGCGGGCTGATCATGTCTGAGGCGCTGATGCTGGAGCTTGGTCGGCGCGTAGGTCGGCAGCGGGCACACGACGCGATTTACGACGCGGCGCAGGCGTCGGTGGTGGAGGGGAAGCCGTTTACCGAGGCGCTCTCAGAGATCGAAGACGTTCAGGACAACCTGACATCCGATCAGATAGAGACGCTACTCGACCCGACGCAGTACACGGGGGCGAGCAGCCTGATGGCAGAGCGGTTCGCAAAGCAGGCGCGGGAGTTGGCGGCAGAGATACAAGCCTAGTGCAGCACTCAGTCCAGGTCGCCCCAGGTGTCACCGGTCTTGAGCTCGACGATCAGGGGGACTTCCAGGGGCAGGGACGTGGGCATGAGTTCTTCCACGATGGCGCGCATCTGGCCCTCCTCATCTCTGGGGACCTCGAAGATGAGTTCGTCGTGTACCTGGAGTATCATCTTGGAGCGCATTTCGAGTTCTGTCATGCGCTCCATAATGCGTATCATGGCTATCTTGATGATGTCGGCGGCGGTTCCCTGGATCGGCATATTGATGGCGGCACGCTCGGCGGCCTGTCGAACGTGGAAGTTGCGGGTGTTTATGTCGGGCAGGTAGCGTCTGCGTCCGAGCGCGGTCTCGACGTATCCTCTTGCCTTGCAGGTCTCTACTGTCTGCTTGACGTAGCTCTGTATTCCGGGGTAACGCTCGAAGTAGAGATCTATGAAGCGCTGGCCCTGTTCGGGGTTGAGGTCGGTCTGACGGGATATGCCGTAGGCGGTCAAGCCGTAGAGCACGCCGAAGTTGAGTATCTTGGCGAAGCGGCGCATATCGGCGGTTACTTCGCCGATGGGCACATCGTAAACAAGCGACGATGTCGCGCTGTGTATGTCCTCCCCATTGTAGAAGGCCTCGAGCAGTGAGGGGTCTTTGGAGTAGTGGGCGAGAACGCGCAGTTCTATCTGGGAATAGTCGGCGGCGAGCAGGGTTGATTCGGGCGCGTTGGGAGCTACGAACGCCTTTCGCACCTGGCGTCCGATCTCTGTTCTTACGGGGATGTTCTGGACGTTCGGATCGTTGGACGAAACGCGCCCGGTGGCGGAGCCTGTCTGGTTGTACTTGGTGTGTATCCTGCCAGTCTCGGGATTGACCATTTCCGGAAGCGCGTCAACGTAGGTGGACTTGAGCTTGGAAAGCTGCCTGTGATCCAGAATGCCGTTCATTACGTCATAGGAGCGGGGGTCGGCGTCGGGCATAGAGCCGATGTCGAGCCTGTGCTTGAGGTCGTCGAGGGTTGCGGCGTTTGTGGAATAGCCGGACTTGGTACGCCTGATGCCGTTCGTGGACAGGCGCAGTTCGTTGAAGAGTACGTCGCCCAGCTGCTGCGAGGAGTTCAAATTGAACTCGTGTCCGATGGTCTCGTACATGTCGTTGCGAATGGTGTCGAGGTTCTCGCTGAGTTCGTCCGACATGCGCTTCAGGGTGTCCACGTCTATTGCGACGCCGTCGCGCTGCATTCGAATGAGCACTGGAACGAGGGGCATCTCGTATTCGCGCAGGGTCCTGCCGAGTTCGAGTTCCTCTATCCTTGGTTCAAACTCGCGCCTGAGGCGTTCGGTGAAGTCGGCGTCAGCGGCGGCGTAGTGGGCCGCCTTGTCTATCTCCACCTCGGCCATTGTGACCTGCTTGCGCCCTCGCCCGATGAGGTCGGTGATGGGGGTCATGGTGTGGCCGAAGAACTTGAGGGTGAGGTCTTTCAGTCCAACCTGCGGCTCTCCGGTCACATGGGCCGCGAGCATCGTGTCAAAGGCGAGACCCTCAACACGTATGCCGTGGTTCTCCAGCGTCATCATGTCGTAGTTGGCGTTGTGGGCTGTCTTGGGCACGTCGGGATTGGTGAATATAGGCTCCAACCTGTCCAACACCTTATCAATCGGGAGTTGCTTGCCCTCGGCGTGGCCCACAGGAACGTACCAGCCAGTGTGAGGTTCGGTGGAGAAAGATAGGCCGACTAGCCGCGCAAGCATCGGGTCCTTGGAGGTGGTCTCGGTGTCGAACGAGAAGCCGGACGGATTGTCTATGGCTTCAATAAGGGCATCCAGTTTATCGTCGGTGTCCACGGTGATGTAGTTGACGGAGGGCGTGTCGGCGTCGAGGTCGAATGCACCCTGCTTGGAGGGGTCGCCGTCGGGCGAGCCGGGGATTCTATCCACCATGCTTCGGAATTCGAGGGTGTTGAGCTGGTCTATGACCTCGGAACGGGTGTAGCCGCCGAACCTGCACTGATCCAGGTCGAGTGCGACGTCTGCGTCGAGTTTGATGGTGGTCAGGAACTGCGCCTCGAACGCGACGTCCCTGTTCTCGGTGAGGCTCTTCTTCACACTGGGGGGTTTCACCTCGTCCAGGTGGTCGTAGATGCCCTGTATGGAGCCATAGTCGAGCAGGAGCTTGATCGCGGTCTTGCGCCCGACCCTGGGGACGCCGGGTATGTTGTCGGACGAGTCGCCCTCGAGGGCCTTGATGTCCGCGACCGTTTCCGGGCCGAGTCCGCCGTAGCGTTCTTTGACGGCGGTCTCATCGTAGAGCGTCCTGTTGCCCACGGCGTGGCTGAGAAGCACCCTGACCCAGGGGGATACAAGCTGGAGGGTATCGGTGTCACCGGTGAGGACGATAGTCTCGATCTCCTGCTCGCCAGCCTGGCGACAGAGCGTCCCGAGAAGGTCGTCGGCCTCGTATCCGGCCTGCTCGAATATGGGCACCTGAAAGGCGCGCATGAGGTTCTTGATATGGTCGAATTGCGGCCTGAGTTCCGGGGGCGTGGGAGGGCGATGGGCCTTGTACTGGGCGAATCGCTCGTGCCTGAATGTGGGGGCGGAGACATCGAAGGTTACGGCTATGTGTGTGGGCTCCCAGTCGCTCAGCGTCTTCAGGAATATGTTCATGTAGCCAAATATTGCGCGAACATCCTCGCCGGTGGAGCGCAGACTAAGGGGCTGGCGTATGGCGTGCCAGGCGCGGTGGACGAGAGCGTGGCCGTCTATGAGGATGAGGCGCGGATTACGTTCCAGCATGGAGAGGGTGTCGGGAGCATCCATAAGTAAAGACCTCGGCGGGGATGGTGTTACTATACAGCATACAGCCCCGGTCAATTCAGCGTTCAAGGGTGATGGACGCTCCCTGTCGATCAAGGTAAGCAGGCTACATATTCATTACGACCTTGACTACGTCGTCTTCGATGTTTTCGTACATATCGTAGGCGGCTTTGACGTCGTCGAAGTTCATGCGGTGGGTGACCATTTCGCCTGGGTCCCACCAGCCGCGCTGCTTCAGCTCGACCATCGTCTGGATGTGATCTATGGCGTCGGCGCTGGCTGCGCCCTGCGTCGGGACGACGGTGATGCCCTCTTTGAACATACTTCGGAATACGAGGGGGATGGTGCCGTCGCCTCCACCCTCCTGGATGCCGAAGATGATCACGCGGCCGTCATTGGAGCTGACATGCTTGAAGGTGTTGTTGAGCGAATCGGGGTATCCGGCGGCCTCGACCGCTATCTCGGCGCCCTCGCCGCCGGTGAGTTCGGCCATCGCCTCATCGAGGTTGTCTTTGGTGGGGTTGATGGTGTGGGTCGCGCCGAATCGTTTGGCGAAGTCGAGCCTGTTGTCCTCGGGATCAACTGCGATGACCTTGCGCGCTCCCGCGCGTGCGGTGATGGCGGTGAAAGACAGGCCGATGCTGCCCTGCCCGAATACGACTACGTTCTTGCCAAGAATCGTTCCCATCTTCTGGCAGGAGTAGAGTACGGTGCCCGAGGGCTGGCACATGACCCACTCGTCGATGTCACCTTCGTCGGGGAGCAGGGCCATGCGATCAGGGGTGCCGGGGAGATACTCGACGAGTCCGCCGGTGCTGTCCCTGCTGGGCAGGACAATGACGCGCTGTCCGACCTGGAATTCGTCGGTGCGGCTTTCGACTATGGTGCCGGCGCACTCGTGGCAGGGGCCGCCCATTCGCATGGGGTACTCTTCCTCGGGGTGGACGGGTCCGTAGCCGTGGCGGATGTCGCTGCCGCACACAGACCAGGTTTCGAGCTTTATGAGGCACTGGCCGTCCTGGATGGCGGGCGTTTCGATGTCCAACACCTCCCAGGTCTTGGGGGCGCTGATTCGGGCTGCTTTCATTGGGGAGTTCCTCCGTTGTTAGTCTTTAGTACTTAGTTTTCAATTTGGATCACCCTCACCCATCAAGGGTTGAGAGAGGTAGGTATTTAGTGACTATCTCAAAACCCAATCGGAAGGGATTTCACCCCCATCCTAACCTTCCCCCGTCAAGGGGGAAGGGACTTTGGGACTCGTCCTTCGACAGGCTCAGGACGACAGGCTCAGGACGAACGGTTCATTGATTTACATACCCTCTTCAGCCCAGAGTGAGAGGGGAATTCTGCCGACATTCATAGCCGTATTGCTCATTTACATATCCCTGTGAGCCCTGGGGGGAGGGACTTCGCAGGTTGGTTACATGCTCATGACTACCTTGACGACTTCGTCGTCGCGGTTTTCGTACATGTCGTAGGCGGGCTTGACGTCGTCGAAGGACATGCGGTGTGTGACCATTTCGCCGGGGTCCCACCAGCCGCGCTCCTTGAGTTCGACCATGCGCTCGATGTGTCCGACGGCGTCACCGCTTGCCGCGCCGGCAGTGGGGACGATGGTGGGCGTATTGCCGAAGAACTGCCTGAAGTGGAGCGGGGTCATCTCCTCGGTGCCGCCAATCAGTCCGAAGATGATGCAGCGTCCGAACTTGGAGACGTGCTTGAAGACGTTGTTCAGGGTGTCGGGGTATCCGGCGGCCTCGACGGAGATCTCGGCTCCGCGTCCGCCGGTTATCTCGGCGATGGCCTCGTCGAGGTTGTCCTTCGTAGGGTTGATGGTGTGGGTGGCGCCGAACTTCTTCGAGTACTCGAGACGGTAGTCCTCGAGGTCCACTGCTATGACCTGGCGGGCGCCGGAGCGGGCGGTTATGGCAGTGAAGGACAGTCCGATGCTGCCCTGCCCGAAGATGAGCACGCGCTTGCCGAGAATGGTGTCCATCTGCTGGCAGGAGTAGAGCACGGTGCCGGAGGGCTGGCACATTATCCAGTCGTCGAGGGAGCCCTGGTCGGGCAACGCGACCATGCGGTCGGGTGTGCTGGACATGTACTCGACGAGTCCGCCGTTGCCATCCACGCCGGGGAGCACGATTACGCGCTGTCCCTCGCGGAACCGGTCGCTGCGGCTCTCGACTATGGTTCCGGCGCACTCGTGGCAGGGTCCGCCGACTTTCATCGGGTATTCTTCTTCGGGATAGACGTCGCCGTATCCGTGGCGGATGTCGCTTCCGCAGACGGACCATCGTTCGAGCTTGATCAGGCACTGCCCATCCTGGATGGCGGGTGTGTCGACGTCCATTATCTCCCATGTCTTGGGAGCGCTGATTCGGGCGGCTTTCATGGGGTAACCTCCTCTTCCATTTGCCGCCGCAATTTATAACCCAAGCGGGGGGAGTTTGCAAGGTTGGCCCGCCTAGGATCCGACGTCTTCTAAGTGTCTGAATCGAATGATTCCCGTCGAGCGGTGGGGTCATATACTATCTTTTATAAAGCAACAGGAGGGAACAGGTAAGTAACAGGTGGCTTGACAGGTGAGCAACAGGTAATTAGAACGCCTGTTATTGACCTGAGTTTAGCTATGGGGAAAAATTTTCACTGTCCCAAAGTTCCGGTTGCATAAATTCGTATTTATGTATATTGGCGCCCGGGGTCGTCATGGTCGGCTCTCCATATTTAGTTTGTATGTTCGTATTATAGCGCATATGGGACGCCATTGTGTAGTCCTATGCGAAACCGAGCGGGTCTTTGAATAGGTCCTACGCTGGGGAATTTGCTTGACACTTTTCTAAAGCTTTAGTTAGGCTAGGTTCTACCCCTCACGTGGGCCTGTAGCTCAGTGGTAGAGCGGTCGGCTCATAACCGATTGGTCGCAGGTTCGATCCCTGCCGGGCCCACCAAGACCTCCCATCGGAGACAATGAGTGATGCTGGAGTACAAGGGCTACATTGGCGAAGTGGTCTATGACGATGTGGCCGAGGTCCTACACGCAAGAGTAATCAACAGCGGCCCATACTCAATAGCGAATGCCGAGGCGACCGATGTGGAGGGCATCAAGCGGGAATTCGGCATCTCGATAGATGTCTATCTCGACGGGTGCGCAGAACTTGGCATCGAGCTTGTCGCGCCCACCGCGATCCCTGTTACAGCTTACATACCCTTGTGAGCTGAGGGTGAGGGGGTATGTTCATTTGAACCCACGCCTTCGAGGCGCTTATGACGAGCCTTGTTCGCCGCCGCGACTCCGGTGTATTTCGTCTATCGCAACGTCCAGTTCGTCCCACTGCCGCTGAATCATCGAGCGCAGCCTCATGTTCTGATACGCGCCCCAGACCGTCATCGCGGGGGGCACCACCAGCACGGATACTATCAGCGAGTACGCAATCGTAATCGCCGCCGTGATGCCGAACTGCTGGGACGCTGCCAGCGGCGAGGCCGCCAGCACTCCGATCCCAAGCGCGGTGGTCAGCGCGGAGCCCAGCAATGCCGAACCGGTCGTCGCCAGCGTCTGAACGGCCGCCATCTCCGGGTTGCGCGTGCGGGTGAACTCTTCACGGTAGCGATGGATCATGTGGATGGTATAGTCCACTCCGATCCCGATGGAAAGCGCCGTGATGATGGACGTGATAATCGTGTACGGGATGTCCAGCAGCGCCATCGTGCCCAGCACCGAGATGAGGACGAGCGCGGTCGGTCCCACTGCCACCAGAGCCAGGGCCGGCTGGCGCACCGTCAGCCAGAAGAAGAAAGCGAGAACGACGAGGGCCACCACGATGGTCGTAGCAATAGACTCTGTCTGTCGGTCTCTGATCGCGTCGGTCACCGCAAACGAGATGATGCTCTCCGAAGTCGCCGTGATCGCGGCATCGTCGCCGGACCAGATATCTTCTATGTCCTCCTGCAGCCGCCTGCTTGCCTCGGGATCGCCCGTGTAGGCCGGAAATTGGACCAGTATGGTATCTATGCCATCAGGATCATTCACGATGCTGCGCGCGATGGCGGGATCCTTCGCCTCGAGATTGTCTATGAACTCCTGCATCAGCCCCGGGTCGAGTCGAATTCCCCCAGAGGCTTCCTCGAAGAGCGCCGCGAGTTCGGGGTCATATCTGTCGCCTGGCTCCCCGGTGTCGGTAATCCAGTCCTGGATGAGCAGCTCGTACGACGTCACAATCGGCCCGGCCGCCGCCGGTGGGCGCCGCCGGTCGTCCTGAAATGCAATTCCGAGGTCCTGCAAATTCAGGAGGGTGCGGACCTCGGTGGCCTCGGCCTTCACCAAAACGTTGGTAATCTCCGTCGAGCCGCCGACGGCCGTGTCCAGGGTGTCCAGGTCCTCCAGCACACTACCGCCCCTGGGAAGGAGATCGCGGATGCTGAATTCCGACTTGATATCGGTGGCCGCATATCCGAGTCCGATCGTCACCGCAACCACTGCGATGATATATGGCGCTGGCCTGCGGGTGACTTGTCTCCCCAGGAATTCCGCAACTCGCTCGATGCCGGGCAGCGCGCCCGAAATCGGACGGGGCGGCCGCAGCGCACCTCGCGCCTCGCGCCGCCGGTCTATGATCGTCCGCCCAGCGGGAATCAGAGTCAGCATCACGATCAGGCTCATCCCCACGCCCATCCCCGCGATGATCCCGAAGTCGCCAACTATTTCGACCGGGGAGAACAGGCCCACCAGCAGGCTGACGATAGTTGTAACGGCTGCCAGCAATAGCGGAACGATGACGTTTCGCAGTCCTATCTGGACGGCTTCCACTACCCGCTCGCCCGCAGCGCGCTGTTCACGGTAGTGCGAGACCGCCTGGATCGCATAGTCCACCGTGAGGCCGATCACGATGATCGGCACCATCGCCGTCAAAGAGTTCGGAGGCCCTGTAAGGCCGAGCCCATTGGGCCCCAGCCAGCCCTCGGCCCCCATGATCCATATCAGCGAGGTCATCAGTCCCGCGAGAGTGAGCAGCAAGTCTGAGACCGCGCGCATGAAGAGCAGGATCAGGGCGGCGATCAGCAGAAATGCCAGCCCTATCAGAGGCGCCATCCCTGTTTCGGTGGCCTCCCGGGACTCGTCTTCGATCACTGTGTACGAGATGCTGTTCACGCGCAGCGGGCCTTCGTCGCCCAACGCCAGTTCATCTATCCGCCGTTCGGCCTCCACAACGCGCTCGTCGCCAGTATCGCGCAAGCGGACCGAGGCGACGGCTACCTGTGTGCCGTCGGAGTCAGTCCCCGTCATCGCGTCAAGCGCAGCGAGAAGCTCCGGGGGGCCACGGAGATTGTCAATCTCCGCCTGCGTGACTGTCTCAAAGTCGTTCACCTGGAGCAGGGCCATGACCAGCGCCGAAGGTGCGATGACGGGACCGGTAGGCGTCAGGAGTTCTCGTACGCCCGGATCGCTGACGATGTCTTCGACGAGGGACGCCATCTGCCCGAGTCCGCCGGGGGTCATGGACTCTCCACGGAAGAGAAGCGTTACAACCCTGACATCGCCGGAGTCCCCGAACAGGTCATCAATCTGGTCCAGGGCTTCGGCGACTGCGTTCCCCTTTGGAAGCGTTGCCGCAAATTCCGGGGGCGGCGCGCGCAGCGTCCCCCCTGCACCCATCACGATGGTGGCGATAAGAAGGGCGGCGAGCGTGATCCACGGGCGGGCCGTGACCAACCGGCTTAGCCAAGCGAGGATGTTGTTCATTACTTACTCTGCACCTGAAGAATACAAATTTGAGTTAGATCGGGGGCAGATACGTTCCTTACTTTCCTCTGGGTATCTTTGTCTGTCGTATATTCCACTAATTCTGGTTCCTCTATGATATCTCACAGGGGGCGCCAGCTATATTTCGATGATATTACCACAGTGTGACGTGCGCCGAGTTCCATCGCATAAGACCTTTGCGAAACCCTGATCCTCTGCGATGCCGGGGACCTGAACGGATGAGACGGCTTGGAATTCCTAGCTACCTACACCACTCCCTCACCCCTGGATTGCCGAGCGGCGAGCCCTTCGGGGTTCCCGTTTTCACGGGAATGACGGTAGTTGTGCAAAGGTCCCATCGAATTTCGACGCTTGTTGACTGTTGCGCCTGGTGCTATGCTTTGCCTCACAATCTGGAGTGTTGACTTGGGATTTCCTTACAGGATCACTACGACGCTTGGGCAAAGGGGGCAGATATGACGATCAGATATGCAGGTATCTCATTGATAGCCGGTGTGGTCCTGGCCTTCGTGGCTCCGATATTCATGCCGGGGTACGCTTTCATAAACCCGGTGGACCAGACCGATTTTGTCGCAGCGCGGGACGCCCTGGGCGATTCGGCGATCCTGGCGCATTGGGTGACGTTCATCACGCTCATTTCGCTGCTGCTGATGACCTTCGGCCTCCTGAGTATCTACCCCCTGGCGAGCCAGCAAGCCGGTCTGGGAGGCAAACTCCTGCAATTCGGCATCATCACCTCCATCATCGAATGGGGCATCCTCATCATCACTACGGGGATGCGGCACTTCGTAATCCACCTGATGCAACGCAGCGATCTGGCCACCGGCGGGTCTCCGTCCTCGGCAGAGTTCGAGGCCGCAGCTCTGGCCGTGCACCTAGACATGATCGCGGTTACGTTGGCATTTGTGGCGCTGTACCCGCTGGCGTCCATTATGGTCGGCCTGGGGCTGTCCAAACGGTTCGCCTCGATGAATCTCTACAAAGGCGCAGCCTACGTTATGGCGGTCGCCGGACTCGTAGGGCTGGTCAACTTCATGTTTGCGATGAGCGCTCCCGACCTGGGCATCCAGTCCCTGCTTCTGGTAAACAACATAGCCCTCTACACTGGGGGAATCTGCTTTATCATCATCGGGTACGGCATGTACCAAGGACGGAACGAGTTCGCCGAGGAGAGTTCCTCCGGCTAACCTCTGGCCGATTGGGTGGCCGACATGGACGTGCCGCCGGAATTTCCAGCTTTCTGTAGCTAAAGTCCCTTGAGGCGACCGGGGGTTTGGCGTAAACTGGAAACGGGTGGCGGAACGAAAGTTCGCAAACCCGCCGGGTTAGACTATCGCATTCTTCCCAACTTATTCAGCGACGCGAAGCGCGGATTGGAGCGAACGCAATGGCGAGAAAGACGAAGAACGCATATAAGAAGTCCTCAGAGAATGCCGACGGAGAGGTAAGGCTGCTGTCGGGCGGCAATCCGCAGATAGCGAAGGCGGACGGGGACGCTCCGGTGCAGAAGTACATCGCGCACATGCCGGGCTGGAAGAGCGACCTCGGTCGGCAGCTGGACGATCTGATCGTTCGGACGGTGCCCGACGTTCGGAAGGCGGTGAGGTGGAATTCGCCCTGGTACGGGGTGGAGGGCGAGGGGTGGTTCGTCAGCTATCACGTGTTCACCCGCTATGTGAAGGTGACTTTCGTGAACGGCGCAGACCTCGACCCCGAACCGCCGGGCTCAGGCAAGGACCCGGACTCGCGCTGGGTGGACATCTACGAGGGCGAGTTCGACGAGGAACAGATGGAGGAGTGGGTGCGGCAGTCGTCGGCGATACCGGGGTGGGATGGGTTCTGAGGGGGTGTGGGGTTATACTGACCGAATGGAGCTGACTCTCCACACAAAACACGTCCAAGGAATCTGGTTGACGGTTTGGTTAAGTTTTGGTTAGGAAACGTGAGATATGAGCATATTAGCTCGTGAGGAATTTGACGAAGCTCGGGTTCAGCAAACTACTCAGAATGACGCCCGACGTATTTTTCAAAGAGTTCGTGCAGCTCGGGAGAATCCGACCCGTGCTAGTATCAGATGGCCTTTCGAGCTTATTCAAAACGCACACGATGCCGGGCCGCGCGATGGTGACGACCGTGTAGAAATCAAATTCATGCTGTGCAAAGATCGTCTCGTTGTGTCCCATACAGGGAAGCCTTTTGTTGCCCAAGAACTAGCTGCTTTGCTGTCTGGAGGTTCCAGCAAGGAATTTGACAGTGAAGAGACGACCGGACGATTTGGTACAGGATTCTTAGTAACACATGCGGTGTCAACTCGAGTGGACGTTGAAGGCGTGTTGACGACGCAACAGGGTTCAGAGGTTTTCCATATTGAACTAGATCGCGATGGTGATGAGGAATCCATCATACAGAACATAGAACAAGCCAACAAAGCATTGGAGAGTGCAGGACCCGCCCTAGAATCTTGGGCCTCAAGTAATCCTACTGCATCGTTTGTCTATCACCACCCCGATGGAGATGTTGTTAAAAGGGGATTAGAGCGCCTGGAACAAACGCTGCCCTACCTCTATGCGACTTGTGGCAAGCTTGGACGTGTCGTGATTCAACAGTTCGGGGAAGAGAAAGTCTTTGAGCCCGAGAGTTCAGACAAGTCTGCTGAAGGTGATTTCCTCATCGGAAAGACCCAGGTCAGCATCAGTTCAGCTGATGGCTCACGCTTTGCCACCGCAGTTCGTATAGGTCATGAGGATGGACAATCAGCTTTACTTGCGTTGCTCGAAAATTATGGAACTGATGATCTTCAAGTTTTTATCCCAAGTGAAGGGTTCGCCAGGGTATTTGTGAAATTTCCTGTGGCGGGGACTGATTTTTTGCCTCTTAATGTCGTGATTGATGGAGATTTCGAGATTTCCCAAGAACGGGACGGTATAGCCATGAACGATGCCGACAAGGTAACGATTGATGAGGCACTCTCGGCTTTTCCCACTCTTATTCAATACGCCGTGGAATCAGGCTGGCGCAACGCCCACAAACTCGCTAGTCTCGCCGCGCCAACTCGGACCTTTAGCGGCGAAGTGGAGAGCGGAGAACTCCAGTGGTGGGAAAGCATCATTTTGCGCACAGCGACACAAACTGCATCTAAACCGCTCATTCAGACGGAAATAGGATTGCTTCCGGCTATCTCCGAAAGAGAAGAGCAATTCGTATCGTTCCCGGTCCCGGCAGTTGATGCCAATGCGACCGAGAGTGTTGACTACCATACCTTTCATGCGATCGTTGGAACTATAACCGAACTCAACCTACCCAGTATGGAAGTTGCAGAATCTTGGGGAGAAATAGCCAGCCAATGGTATCAGGCTGGAGTACCAGTTGAACGGCTAGGGCTCAATGAATTGACCGAAAGGATCAAGAGAAAGGCCGACTCAGTTAGCGAATTACCTATAGACGGGGACTCCTTCTCATGGTTGGCAAGATTATTCTTGTTAGCGGCCGATATGAAAGACCAGAACATTCGAGTCATGGTCAACGGACTCTTGCCAGATCAGCATGGAGAACTACACGATACGAAGACGGATTGGTTATACAACGATGGTGGCATATCGCCAGAAGTCAAAGATATAGCGTCTGCGATAGGTAATGATATACGTGCTCAACTTATGCATCATGCAATGGCACAGGCCCTGAAGTCCCCAGGTTATGAAAATGCTAAGAAGCTTGTTCATGACTTGCTTGACGAAGGCGAATACACCGAGACCAAAGCCATTGACCTAATACTGGATCAGCTCGATGGACAGTTGCCAGACAATAGTCGGTTCGATGACGATACGAGCCGATCTGCTTTGGCTGCCTCTGCTCGCTTAGTTATTCATCTTGCAGAAAATGAAGACACACAACGGCTCAGGAGGTGTCCACTGTTAACCGCTTCCGGTCAGATAGTACAACTTTCCGGTAGCCAACAGATATTGGCGCCAGTGCAATATTGGCCGGAATCGGCACGACCATATGTTGATCTGTATGCGAAGAGACGTATTCTATCTGACCGGTACAGCGATGATGGCCAATTAGCGAAAGCACTGGAAGGACTCATTGGATCTGGTCTTGTAATCGACGCACCCCTATTTGAAGGGAGACGTGCAGAACTTGCTGATGTCAATCTGCTGCGCGAGATGTCACAAGACGACCAAGATACTGGAGGTGTGACTATACGTGAGGCTACGTTTGGACAGATCGCGTTTCTAGCAACTGACTTGGTACAACGCTGCGGCGAAGATGCCGAATTAGCCAAACTCCTGCTAGACTTCGTGCTCAATGTAGCAGCACGCGAAGACCAAAGTTGGCGACAAACTTACAGCTACCCTGGAAACCGTTCCGGTGAACGGATACACGTAAGTCTCAATAAAGCAATCTGGCCCTTCGAACTCAAAGTTCGATCTTGGATTCCAGTCAAGGCACCAGATGCCGACGGCGTCGCCCCTATGCCAGCTAATGAATCTAACCTGAGAGAGATTCTCGACCCATCTTGGCTGAATGGCAACCGTGACGCAGTGGACTTGCTGCACGAAGTCTTCGGATTTAGACAGTTGACTCTCTTATTAGACAGTCTTGATACCGAAATTGAAGGGGATTTAGTTGAACTGCTTCAGTACCCTGAACTGGTTAAGACAGCGGCAAACAACCCTGACACCGTCAAATTCGCTTCGGATCTGGAAGACACAGATATCACTTTGGACTCAGTGCGAGATTTCGTACAGGATGCAGTAGAAGACGAAGGGCTCATTGAACATCTGGCAAACAGGCGCGAACAGAGACGCCGGGTACATGATAACCAAAATCTTGGAGCTACCGTTGAGAACTTAGTGAGAGACAATTTGAAGAAGGCAGGGTTTCATGTCCGCCGTACGGGAATAGGATCTGATTTTGAGATCGCTGCAGAGATAGGGCACTTGGCTAACTTGCACATCACTCGCGAAAGGAAAAGTTGGCTGGTAGAAGTAAAAGCTACTCGAGATCAGAGAGTTCGTATGACCGATACCCAAGCCAAGACTGCCGTAACCGAAGGGGACCAGTTCCTACTCTGTGTTGTTCCGGTAGATTCGGATAACGTCAGCACAGATTTGGCCGATATCTGGCCTAATATGCGATTTGTCGCTGGGCTTGGAGTTCGTTTAGCCGACTTGTGCAATAACTTGGGAGACTTCGAAGAAATTCGATCTGATATTACTGCTGAAACAGATACTGGTGTTCAACTAGAAATCCGGCCTGGACCAGCGCGTGTTCGCGTTGCCAGTTCAGTGTGGGAAGACGAGGGCTTCACTTTAGACGAACTAGCTGCAACGCTTCTAGCGTAGACATATTGAGTAGCAGGTTAGTGGCATATCGGAAAGGGGCTTCTTAGGGTAACGTCTGCCTTCAAGGCAGAGAGCGGCGGTGCCAGCCGGAGCTTGGGGCTGATAGATTATCTTGAGGAGAATTGGCGTGCAGCAGGAAGTGTTCCAGGTGGATGCGTTCACGACGGAGGCTTTTGCGGGGAATCCGGCGGGGGTTTGTGTTATGCCGACGGAGGGGGATGAGGGGTGGATGCAGTGTGTGGCCGGGGAGATGAATCTGTCGGAGACGGCGTTTCTGCACAGGCGGGACGACGGCTTCGACCTGCGATGGTTCACTCCTGAGGTGGAGGTTGACCTGTGTGGTCATGCGACGCTTGCGAGCGCGCATGTGTTGTGGGAGTCGGGGGAGATTGCGCAGGATCAGAAGGCGGTCTTCCACACTAAGAGCGGTGTGTTGACGGCGAGTCGCAAGGGGGACTGGATCGAGTTGGATTTTCCGGCGACTCCGGTGGAGGCGGTGGATGCTCCCGCGGGGCTGGTGGATGCGCTTGGAGTGGAGCCGGTCTTTGTCGGCAAGAGTATTTTCGATTACCTGGTGGAGGTGGGCACGGAGGACGAGGTGAGAGGGGTCACGCCGGACTTCGGACTGCTCGCCAAGGTGCCGTGCAGGGGGGTGATGGTCACGAGTCCCGCGTCCGACGAGCGGTTCGACTTTGTTTCGCGCTTCTTCGCGCCCGGGACAGGGGTGAATGAAGACCCGGTGACCGGGTCGGCGCACTGCACGCTCGGCCCGTTCTGGCAGTCGCGGATGGGGAAGTCGGAGTTTCTGGCGTACCAGGCGTCGAGGCGCGGCGGTGAAGTTAAGGTGCGTGTGGATGGAGACCGCGTGTTGCTGGGAGGTCAGGCGGTGACGGTGATGCGCGGGACGCTCCATGGATAAGCGGTTAATACAGCGTCCAGCAAGTTCCGGTATGTAGCAGCCTACCCTACCCCTGGATTCCCGCCTTCGCGGGAATGACTGAATTGTAGTTGAGGTTTCACCCCCATCCTAGCCTTCCCCCGTCTAGGGGGAAGGGACTTTCAACATACAAATGACGGTAGTTATGCAAAGGTCTTCCTTCGTGGGAATGGCGGTTAGTAGTTGGTTTAGGGCATCATCATATGGATCGGCGATTAGAGGTCAATCGAAGTAACTGGAACGAGCGGACGCCTGTCCATGCGGCGTCGGATTTCTATGACGTGGGGGCGTTCAAGGCAGGGCACATAACGCTAACCGATATCGAGCGGCGGGAGGTTGGCGACGTATCGGGCAAGACGCTGCTCCACCTGCAGTGCCACTTCGGTCAGGATACGATGTCCTGGTCGCGGCTGGGAGCATTGGCAACAGGCGTGGATTTCTCGGAGGCCGCCATAGATCTGGCGCGGTCGCTGAATGATGAGTTGGGGCTGGACACCCGGTTCATCTGGTCCAACATCTATGATCTGCCGGACGCGCTCGACGAGCAGTTCGATATCGTTTTCACGTCATACGGCGTTTTGACCTGGCTGCCGGACCTCGATGGATGGGCAGAAGTCATCGCTAAGTATCTCAAGCCTGGCGGTACGTTCTATATAGTGGAGTTTCACCCATTCGCGGATGTGTTCGAGCGGTCGGATTCTGGGGATATGATACCGACGTATGCATATCTGCCTAACGAGCTGTTCTTCGACGGCAATGAGCCGAGCTACGCAGGGTCCAGGGTCATCGAGAGTCCGACCTACGAATGGCAGCACAGCCTCGGCGAAATCGTGACCGCGCTGGTGACCGCAGGACTGCGAATCGAGTTTCTTCACGAATTCCCTTTCAATAGCTATCCGCTGCATCCCGCGATTGAGCAAGGCGATGACGGGTGGTGGCGCTTCACGAAGCACAACGAGTCGTACCCGCAGATGTTCTCGATCAGGGCGACGAAGTGACTTTGCATGTGTTGAGCGTGAAACTGTGGACCTGACCTATTTCTCTCCGAAGACCGAGAAGCGCGTCAGCGGAATCGAGGGGCGTGGTCTCTTCGCGCGGGAGGCTATATCAAGGGGGGAGGTGGTGGTGATCAAGGGCGGATACGTTATGACGCGGGCGCAGCGGGATGAGGTGGGGCGAAGGCTAGGGCCTGCGGAGATACAGGTGACGGAGGAGCTGTTCATCGGACCGGTCGCGGAGGCGGAGCGCGAGGGCGGCATGATGCACTTGAATCACTCGTGCGAGCCGAATCTGGGCGTCCAGGGTCAGATAGCGTTCGTGGCGATGCGCGACATCGCCGCGGACGAGGAGCTCACGTTCGACTACGCGATGACGGACGATGAACCTTATGAGATGGAGTGCAACTGCGGGACTTCGAGCTGCCGGAGGGTGATAACGGGGCACGACTGGATGAAGGTAGAGCTGCAGCGCAAGTACGACGGTTATTTCTCGTGGTTCATTCAGAGGCGGCTCGATGCAGGGGTGGGGTCGCAAGCAGGTAACGGCGGAACGGATTGAACTTCCGGCAGGTCTTCAATACCACCACGAACGTCGGTAGTGGTACAATTTCCTATAGCGAAGAAGTGTCCGGTCACTTCAAATACGTCTGCAACAGGTAGCCCTCATCCGTAAGCGAATGCGCCGATTATTCCGAATTTCCTCTATTGCGGTCGTCCTGTGCCTGCTGCTAGCCGGGATAACGACAGTCGTGTGGGCTCAGTCGGACGAATCTTTCGACCCGCTTTTCGTGCGGACGGCCGGAGACTTCGAGGTCGCAGTCAGATGGCTGCCTCCCGCGCCGCAGGTGGGGTTTGTGAACATCGCGCTCAAACCGACGATTGCCGATACCGGCGAGCCGGTCACGGACGCGCGGGTCCTGGTGGTGGTGGAACGTTCGCTTGTGGTCAACGGCGAGAACGTTATCGAACCGGACTTCGAGGTGGTGGCGGTGAACAATCCGGAGAGCCCGACGGTGTATCGCGCCAACATGAAGTTCGAGGAAGCGGGCAACTGGGTCTTGCACATACAGGTTGACAGCCCCACTTCCGGCCACACGGACTTTCGGGCTCCCATCGTGACGCTGCCCCCACCCATAGAGCCCGGTTTGGAGGGCGGATGGGTGTTCCTGGGCATCTTCATCGTGCTGCTGGCAGGAAGCGCTTACCTCGTCTTCTCCAGTCGGAGGGCGCGAGCGGCGAGGACAGAGTCCAGTTAATTTTGCCAAATGGCAGCCTGACCCCACCCCTGGATTCCCACCTTCGCGGGAATGACGGTTAGTGGATGGAGTATGGCATTTTCAAATGGACTTGGCACTAGGGAGGCCGGTCTCTAATACCGACTATGTACAGGGCGCCGTCGTCCGATTCCCGATAGGTGACGATAACTCCAAGCCCCTGAAGCATGTGTTCCCGGACGTGGCTGGGGGTGAACTCCATGAATCGCTGGCCGGCGGCGTGAAATTCCAGCGAGTTCCCATCGTCGTCCGTAACCTCGATTGACTCGAGGTCGAGCAGCGTCCTTGCCTCGACATCTGTAATCAGGCCTTCGAACACGGCTTCGGAAGTCCTGAATCCGCCGTCGTCACCGCCACAGTTCAGTCCAAATGCCAGCATCACCGCTATGACAGACAATTTTGGTCGTTGTTTAAGAAAAAACTTGAACATATTTCAGCTTGCCCATTTGATTGAGATGTCTTTAACTTTTATCCAGAAGGCGAGTGCGAGAGAGAGATTCAATGAAAAAGTCACTGATATTTACCGTCCTGGCAACCGTAGTCCTGCTGGCGCTAGGCAGCGTACCTTCGCGGACAGCGGAGGCGCAGCAATTTTTCGACAAGTTGACCGTCGTGGCCATAGACCGTTATTCGATCTCGTCGGGCGACGCGAATAATCAATTGGTCAATACCTTTCTGGGATTGCTTTGCAATCTCAAGGAGGACGAACCTGTTGTGATCGTGTTTACGGACGACCTGAGCGATACATACGGACCTCTCTATGGGAATGCAGACGACTCCGCGGAACTACGCTCGCAAGTGAGCGCGGCCGTGGGTTCGGGTTCGGCGTCCGCCCCGGTTGACCTCGCGTCCTCATTAACGAGCATATACAATTATATGACCTCGGTACATGTGCGGGAGGAAGCGAGCATCTATCTGGTAACCGCAAGCGAGGACTACACCGTCTCGGACCAGATATCCACCGATATAACCGCCGCTCTGGACCCCATAGTCCAGAGGGGCTGGAACGTCTTCGCGGCAACAGCGCCCGGAACCAACAGCGCGCTGGTATCGGACCTGAACAAAATCAGCCTGAACAGCGGCGGCGAGTCTTTCGCCCTTACGGTGCCCGAAGGCATCGAAGAATTCATGGACCGCTCTCTTCGGATGAAGAGCAAGGGGGCGCTGAATCATGTAGGGCAAGCGAACCTGTCGGACAATCCGGTGTTCGAGGTTGACCTGAATATCGTTCCAAGCACCCGGTGGGCGAATGTGGTCTTCGTAAGAGAAGACCCGCAAACGTCGTTCAGGATAATGAACCCGGACGGACTGGAATCTTCGTACGGGGACCGGACTTCGTCCTCGGTGATCGAACTTCCTCACATGGTCATATGGCAGGTGACCGATCCGGCGCAGGGCAACTGGAAGGCGGAGGCGCGCGGCGGCAGAGGGGTGGTATCGGCGAATCTTCATCTGACAAACAGGTACACCGTCAAACTTCAGGACATGGGAGCGGTGCCTGTTGACCACCCCGAGACGCTGATCGTGGCCGCAGTGCTGGACAGGGGAGAACTGGTGTCGCCGGACGCGACGGTCGAAGCGCGGGTCACAGGACCTTCGGGGGGCTCCATCGTTCACGAACTGAACGACGCGGGCCTGGAAGGGGACTCTATTCCTGTGGACGGATACTTCTCGCTCACGCTTCCGCCCCTGAAGGAGGAAGGCAGATACGACGTGGAGTTGCGTCTGTCCTGGCCTGACGTTGACCACTCGATAATATCGCTGGCGGAGTTCGAAGCCCAGCATTTCCCGACTATCGAAGTGACTCCCATCATGGTGGAAGGTCTGAAGCCGGGCGTTACCGAGAAGATAGCGTCGGTGTTCGTGAACATCAACGGCCAGCCCTACACAGCTCTTACGGATGAGGTTACGGTGTCGGTGAGCGGCGGCGATGACACCCCCGCAGGCGAAATCACCAAGATACCGCATGAGGTAGTCACGCTGGGCAAGTCGTATGGATTCGACATCTACTACACGCCGCCTACGGAAATTCGTTCCTCAGTGCTATTCGGGCTGAATGTCGAATACGCGGGCAGGCAGTACATCTATTCGACGGACTCGATGGTGGTGTCTTCGCTCCCCGTTCCGGCGTCAGCGGGTCAGTCACCCGCGCCGATCACGGCTCCGATACCCGCACCGGCAGCGGCCCCTGCACCCGCGCCCGCTCCCGCGCCACCGGCGGCTCCGCCAGTCGCTCCACCGCCGCAGGTGGAAGACTCGCAGGCGAGCATCCCCATGGAGGCGATCATAATCGCGCTGGCGGCAATCGGAATAGCGGCGCTTGGGGTGATTCTGTATTGGCTGACGAGGCCCACTCCGTTTGGCTGCATTTACACTGAAGAAGGCGAACTGCTGGTGGACTTTTCGGCGATAGTGCGCAGGCCGATGGACAATATAATGAAGCGCAGCAGGATTGACGGGGACGAGCTCGACCTGCCCGGATTCAACGGTGTGTCGTTCGTATTCGGCTCGGATATGGCGACTATGGTCTCGATCCGGGTGCTTCCCAATACGGTTAGGGTGAACAACCAGCCGGTTACGGACACGATGCCCATACATGACAACAGTCTGATAGGCGCGTCGGGCAGGATATACTTCTTCAGGTACATCTCTCCTGAAAGCGCTCCGGAGAGTGGAAACGTGGGGACGGGCGACGACGATAATGAGAGAACCCAACCCAATCCGCGGATGAGGAACATGGAGAGCAGCGCCTGAGTTCCGAATAGAATATCCCCAGCGCAATTAGCCCCTTCCTAGGGATACCTCTCCCGGGAAGGGGCTTCGCTATGGAGTGGGATCAGGTCTCGCCCCCCTTACTCCTCGACGATACGGATGGTGGTTATCACGTCGCCGGGCGTAGTGGCGCTGGACGGATCGCGCAGAGTGATGTTGTTCACCACGTCCATTCCGCCGGTTACCTTGCCGAAGATCGAGTGGCACGATACGCCTCGCTGCGCGCAGTCCTTCTCAGAACCGTCCGGCTCCAGGTGGTCCAGGAAGGCCGTATCTCTGAATGTGATGAAGAACTGGCTGCCGTTGGTGTTCAGTCCGCCCGCGTTGGCCATGGACAGTATGCCGGGGCCGTCGTGGCTGAGGTCCGGGTGGAATTCGCTCTCGAACCGGTAGCCGGGACCGCCGGTGCCCGTGCCGGTGGGGTCTCCGGTCTGCGCCATGAATCCTTCGAGTACGCGGTGGAAGGTGACGCCGTCGTAGAAGCCCTCGCGGGCGAGGAAGACGAAGTTGTTGACCACTCGCGGAACCTCGTCCGCGTACAGTTCGACCTCGAATTGCTCGCCTTTCTCCAACTCGAAGACGGCGCTGTAACTCTTGGAGGAGTCAATGACCATGTCGGGAGGCGAGTCCCACGGGGGACCGCTCTCTGCCATGGGCGTGGGCGGTGGCGCGGGTGTGGGTGGCTGCTGCGCGGGTTGCGATGGCGGAGCCGCGGTGGGCGCGGGCGCGGATGTCGGCGCGGGAGGCACAGGTGTAGGTTCAGGCTCTTCCGATCCGCACGCAACTGCGGCGAACGCGAGAATAGCAAGCGCGGTTAGTAATATAGCGAGTCTCATGGTGCAATGGCGCTCCGAAATAGATTGCGCGGCTTCGTTTCGCGCCGCGCTTTATGCTGTCGCCATTCTACTCATTTTGTTTCGGATGCGCCACCGACTGACGTCATCGCGTGCCGAGCGATGATTCGCGCTTCTTCACTCGATGGACATGAATTTGCGCCAGTCTCGATCCCGGACGGCGGAGGAGACACGTTCGCGTTCGCGCAACAGGTGAGTTCCCGCTACCAGCAGCGAAAGTATGATGCACAGAATTATCTGGCCTGTTGATTGTCCGGTCGCGATTGTCAGGACATTCAGCACGATGAAGATGACGGTCATGGAGACGACTGCCTGGCGGGTGACGAGATAGACGAGGAGACCAATGGCGAATGTGACGGCGGTAATGTGCCAGAGCATGAACGCGGAGATGCCGAGCACACTCGCCGCACCCTTCCCTCCCCTGAATCCGGTGAACGGTGAGAAGTTGTGTCCGAGCGTGACCAGAAGCGCCGAGGCGTACACCCATAGGTCGGCGACGGACATCTGAAGCGCGATGAAGACCGCGAGGATGCCCTTGCCGGCGTCAATGAGCAGGACCGCGACTCCGACGCCTATGCCCACTCGCCGGGCAGTGTTGAGGGCTCCGGGGTTGCCGCTCCCAACCTCGCGCATATCCTCCCCTGAGAAGACTCTGCCCGCGATGTACCCGGTCGGTAACGAACCGAGCGCAAAGGCGATGATCAGGGTGAGGGCTATTTCGAGCATGTCAGCATAGAGGCACTTTGATTGAGCTTAATTGCAATGCTCTGCGAGCCTTGGGGATAGCTATCTTACTGGGAGTCCAGGACGCCTTTCATGCCGAGGTAGTATCCGAACAGGCCGAAGCCGGTGATGACGCCCTTGCTGACACCCGCGATCTGGGACTGGCCTCCCCTGGAGTAGGGATTGGATATGTGGATTTCGTAGAAGGGAAATTCCACCTGGGCTATGGCGGCGATAACCCCGGGATGACCGGAGGAGTAGGCGGCGGGGTTGAAGAGCGCGGCTGCCACGTCGCCACTTTCGTGGGCTTCGTATATCTTGTTAACGACCTCGCCCTCGATGTTGGAGTGGAAGATTTCCACTTCGACGCCGAGTTCGTCGGCGTAGGCGTTAATGCGTTCGTCGTATTGGTCGAGGGTTTCGGTCCCGAAGATGTGCGTCTGGACTTTGCCGCGCATATTCATTCCGAGGCCGTGTAGCACCAGTATCTTTGTCAAGGGACTTCCTCCAAATCGGTTCTTATTACCATCGCGGCGAAACTACTCCAACGGCGCGATTCTGTTGGTTGGCTCAAAGCGCTGTGTCTGATTCCAGGCTTCATGCAGCTACTCTTGATGAATAGACGCCCATTCTATAATCAGTCTGGGAATGCGAGGCGGCAGTCTGCCCTGTAAAACATGAATAGGCTCGATTCTCACCTGGGCTTCGCGTCCGCTGTACTCTACATGAAAGTGAGGCGGCGGATGATCTTCAGAATACATACGGATAATGATGCCGTGGAACCTACACAACTCAGGTATTGCCATACGCAGGCTGAGTATCAGCATACATTTCCTCGAAAGTTTTGCCGGTGATCCTCATGTACATTGCATCAGGGCAAAGTTCAATCTCCTCGTTCCAAGCTATTGACCGATGCGAAGTTATATGCACTCGCTCGAAATAGCCCGGTTCATCCCACGCCTTGAATATCCCACGCCCCACCAAGTAGGACAGGTCAACTTCTCCCGAGACGCCGTCCGAATACTCCAGCCAAATACGGTATCCCGGGCGGGTCTCAACTCTAGTCGGTCTAATCATAACTTCCATTCTTTCTCAGATACACGCTGTCCACACTACATTCCGAGGGCGGCGTAGCTCGCGGCCATTATGCTGTCCTTGTCTATTCGGTATTCGCGGTACAGTTCGTCCCGCGAGCCGGACTGTCCGAACTCGGTTACGCCCACCGGGATAACATGCGTCTTCAGGGCGCTTCCTATCCAGGCGAGCGAGTGCGGGTGTCCGTCCACGACTGTCACGACCGGCGCGTTTCGGGCGTCCTGAGAGATCGAGTCGGCCATGAACATGTCAAGGTTGCCTCGACCGTCCATCGAATCGTAAACCGAGCGCTGGTACGACCTGTACAGCGGTCCAGGCCCTGTTACGTTGATCACGTTGGCGAATATCCCCTCGTTGCGAAGAGCATTGCTGGCAGAAACAGCCTCGGGGATCATCGCACCACTCGTCATTATGTGTACCACGTTCTCGCCCGGGGCATATCCTCTGCTCGAACTTCTGTCAACCAACCTGTAAGCGCCGTTCAGCACCTGCTGTCGCAGGCGGCCCCTCTCGACTGGGTCTTCCGGCGTTTTGAGCAGGCCCTGGTCAACGCGCTTGCTGGTCAACCTGAGATACGTTGACCTGTTGCGCTGCCTGATCTGTTCCAGGGCGGCGAGCATTATCCATTCAAGCTCCTGACCGAAACACGGCTCGTAGAAGTCCAGTTCAGACATTTCAGCCCCTATGGACGGTGTTATCTGCGACTGGTGCGCGCCGCCTTCCGGAGACAGCGACACCCCTGAAGGCGTGCCGACCACAATGAATTTCGCTCCCGAATAGACGCTGTACACGAAGGCATCCAGTCCCCGCCTTATGAACGGGTCGTACAGAGTGCCTATCGGAAAGAGCATCTCCCCGTTGTCCTCGAACGACGCCCCAAGCTGTCCCAGCATCATAAAGAGGTTATTCTCAGATATGCCAAGCTCTATATGCTGTCCGCGCGCGTGTTCCTCCCATCTGAGCGCCCTGACTATGGACTCCTCGGGCATCGGTTCCTGGCGCTCTTCTCCCCACACACCCACCTTGTTTATCCACCCGCCCAGATTGGTGGAACTCGCCACGTCGGGGCTGACGGTCACCATCCGGTCGGACACTTCGGGCAGTTCTCGCGATATGGCAGTCATGATCAGACCAAAAGTCTGTTGAGTAGCCATGTTGCCGGAGTAGCGCTGGTTGAAGTCGTCCGGGATACGCATCTCCGGTACGTCGAATCTGGGCTTGCGCCCCACTCCGAGCATACGGCTGGTGTCCGCGCACATACGGCCCGCGGTCGAGTTGGGCGGGAGCTTGTCCCACTCACCTTCCGGCGACACGTTCAGTTCATCGCGTAATTGCTCCATCTGGCGCGCCGAAAGAATCACCGAGTGGTTCTGGGGGTCACCTATCGAGGGCAGGCGCCAGCCCTTCAGGGTATAGGCGAACACGATGTTCGGCCCGGAGTCGAAGTCAACCTTGGAGAAGGAGTCACGGAGTTCGGCGAAGTCATGTCCGCCCAGGTTGCGGAAAGATTCCTGGAGGTCGTCGTCGTCCCACCGGGCTACGAGACGCGCCATGTCCCTGGGGTACCGCGAAGTCCTGGGCAGCCACTCGCGCAGACGCTGGGGCGGCACTCTCAGCAGGCGTTGATAGACCTCGTTCGGCATTTCGTCAATCGCCAGCCGGAGCAACTCCCCGTTGGGTTCGGTGAACTTCGCCTGCAACTTCTTGCCATACTTGGCGTCAATCACGTTCCAGCCGTTGGCGTAGAACATCTCGCGCCAGGCGCGGACACGGATCCCCGGTATCACCCTGTCCAGGCTCTGTCTGTTCAGATCAACTACCCAGAGGACGTTGCCAAGCCCCTGCATCTCAGGTTCGGCGATGGCTTCCCACACAGATCCTTCGTCCAGCTCCGCGTCGCCAACTATCGCTATGTAGCGGTGGTCAACCCCGGAGTGGGTAAAGAGGTGCGCCTTGTTGTACTTGTCCACCAGCGCGGCGAAGTTGGGAGCAACCGGCCCAAGTCCGACCGACCCGGTCGAAAAGTCCACGTCGTCCGGGTCCTTGGTGCGACTGGGGTACGCCTGGAGGCCGTGGTACTGGCGCAGCATGGTCAGGTACGAAGGGTCAAGGTTGTCCAGCAGGTACTGAATGGCGTGATAGACGGGCGCGGCGTGCGGCTTGACGGAAATGCGGTCGCCCGGGCGCATGAAGTCGAAGTACAGGGAGGTCATTATGGTGGCGACCGACGCGCTGGAAGCCTGATGTCCTCCCACCTTGGCGCCGTCGGGGCTGGGACGAACGTTGTTCGCATGATGGACCATATTCATCGAAAGCCACAGGACGCGGTCCTGAATCTGCTCCAAGACCTGGTCGCGGTCAATGAAGCCTTCCGTATCGGCGGTGGTGACCATGGATGCCGTCCTCTCTTGTGCGTACCGCTATTATGGAGCGGCGGCTAAATGTGCGCCCGGATCCAGTCCAGTCCCTCTTCCGTCGTTGTGCTCGGTACGTACTCACAACCTATCCAGCCCTCGTATTCGGATGAATCTATCAGGTCGAACAGGAACGGGTAGTTGATCTCGCCGGTGCCGGGTTCGTGACGGCCCGGGTTATCGGCGAGCTGCATATGGGCGATCACATCCAGGTTCTGCTCAATGGTGCGGGCAAGGTCGCCCTCCATGATCTGCATATGATAGATGTCGTGCTGGAGGAACAGGTTCGGCGAGGCGACCTCGCTGATTATGGATCTGCCCTGATGCGTGCGATTCAGGAAGAAACTGGGGATGTCTATCGTGTTTATTGGCTCTATCACGAGCCGGATTCCGGCCTCTTCAAGGGCAGGCGCGGCGAATCGGAGATTCTCCACGAAGGTCTCGTGCGCTCTGCCCGCGGAAACGCTTCTAGGGACTATGCCCGCGAGACAGTTCACCTGGCCGCATCCGAGCGCAGTGGCATACTCAATCGCCGTGCCTACGCCGTCCCGGAACTCGCTCACCCTGTCCGGGTGGCACGCGATTCCGCGCTCACCGGCATTCCAGTCGCCGGCGGGCAGGTTGTGAAGCACCTGCGTAAGACCATGCTTCTTAAGCTGCTCGACCAGCGTGTCCGCGTCGTAGTCGTAGGGGAAGAGGTACTCGACGCCCTCGAATCCCGCGCGAGCGGCCGCCTCGAACCTGTCGAGGAAGTCCACTTCGTTGAACAGCATGGTCAGGTTGGCGGCAAATTTGGGCATATGAACGCTCCCTACGTTAGTTGTCTATATTGGAGAATTATATGCCCGCTCGTGGCTATCCTCAAGCGTCTCAGTCCAACTTTCCAGGCGCCACCCACTCGCCGCTGTCCGACGACCTGTACATGGCGATGATTGTCCTGAGAACATCGTCCGAGAACTCGGCGTCCATCATAGGCTGGCGGCCCTCTAGAATGCCCTCGACGAAGTCCGCCGCCGCACCATTGAAGCTCTCAATCCAGTCCATCGGCATCTGGTAGGATACGCTCTCGTTTCCGAGATGCAGAACCAGGGGCGGCATGTCCAGCATCTCGCCGGTGCAGCGCGTTACCCACAGCACACCCTTCGATCCAATGACCTCCATGAACTCGTCTGCCGGGTAGTAGCGTGAGCGAATCGGCATCTCGCTTGCGATGGCGTACTCGAACACCGCGAGACAGTCCTTGTCCGTGTACTTCCAGGTCGCGACGCTCGGAATCTCCTGTATGAAGTTCCCCGTCTTCGTAATGATCGCGGACACCTTTTCAACGCCGCCGCCCCACCACATAGCCGTGGACACCTTGTGCCAGCCGTCGTCGTACATGTGGCCGCCCAGGTTGCGTTCCCTGTCCTGACGCCACACATAGGCGCCTTCGGCTATGGGAATCGCGGCCTCGCTTCCACCACCACGCAGTGTGCGAATGTTCACCATGGAGATATCGCCCAGAGTCCCGTCGGCGATCAGTTCACGCGCCTTGACGATTGGGGGGTAGTAGAGGAAGTTCTCGGTCGTCCTGAAGAAAGTATCTGCTTTGCTCGCTGCGTCGGCGATGGCGCGCATCTCGTCGAGACTGCCCGCAGTGGGCTTCTGACATGAGACGTGCTTGCCCGCCTCGAGGCCGGCGATTATCTGCTCAGGGTGAAGCGGTGTTGGCGTAAGCAGCTCGACGGCATCCACGTTCGAGTCGTTCAGAACGTCGGCGTAGTCCGTGTAGATGCGCGGGTCTATGCCCCACTCTTTCGCGCGACCCTCCGCTCTTTCAGCTACGGGGTCGCACAGCGCGACGACTTCGCAGTTTTCGTGGGCCAGATACCCCGGCGCATTGAGCTGAGAGATTGTTCCGCACCCGACGATAGCCAGCCGAACCTTGTCCATTGTCCAGACCTCTGAGGAGAAGATGGGGCAAGGATACCACCGCAGGCCTGCTTATGAAACAGGCTTCAACGAACCCTGCCTCTCTAAATCTATTGCGGCCTGATGACCCAGCGGGTATAGTACAAGTATAAGACAGCTATAACTAAAGGGGGCCGTACATGACCTCGCTCAAGGATAATTTCAACGGTATTCAGGAGTACGCCGACGACCAGGGTCTCGACCTCGGATGGATAGACCGGCAGGGCGAGTGGGGAGTGAAGGCCTCCGCCGACGGCGCGAAGGGCCTGACGCTCAACGACACCCAGATCGGAAGCTACGGCGATCCGCCCGAAGAGTCCGACAACATGACGGGCAAGCCCAGAGGCGCTGCGGCCAGGCCCAATGCCTACCGCATAGGCGGCTACCAGGTCCGCACCAAGTCGGACATCTGGCTCACCAACGCCTCCATGCTGTACGAAGAGGCTCTCCAGCGACAGTGGAGTTCGGCCACCGACATCCCGTGGCAGGCCATCAAACCGCTTCCCGACGACATCGAGCGAGCGCAGTGCCAGCTTGCGACGTTCCTGACCGAGGTCGAGTTCGTCGCAGCCGACATACCCGGTCGCTGGGTCGCCAGCACGACGCCGGACTACTTCGAGCCACGAATGTTCCTTATAACGCAGATTATGGACGAGTCGCGCCACCTGGACGTGTTCCGCAAGCGAGCGCTCGCAAACGGCGGCGGACTGATGCAGCGACCCGACATCAACGTGACCACCAGCGGAGTAGTGGGCAGCATTGACCTATCCAGGGACTTCACGGAGATGTCCTCGCGCCTGCACATTTCAGGCGAGGGCGCCGTGCTCACCATCTTCCGAATGGGCGAACTCATGGCGTACAACGACGCCGAGAAGCGCATCTACCGTCTCGCCGCCCAGGACGAGTCCAGGCACGTGGCCTTCGGCGTCATGCACATGCGATACCTTGCCGAGACCGAGCCGGACCGCAAGGAAGAGATTCACGAATACCTTGACGAGGGTGAGCGCAGCCTTGTATCCGGCAGCCAGAATCCAGCAGCCCGCGACTCGGCGCAGAGCGAGTCGCTGTCCATACTGCTGGGCGGGGGCCAGAAGAACTTCGACGAGGGCTACCGCAAGCTGCTCGCCATACGTAAGCGGCAGGCGAAGGAGTACGTCCAGCGCATCCGGTCCGCGGGATTTGGCGAGAGGTTCGAGAACGGCAGAGCCAATCCCGAACTTATGGAATACGTGAGGAGCTAGTCGCTTGGCAGACGAAGACCGCCAGCAGAGAGTAGCGGGCCAGAAGACCGAGGTATGGGAACGCCCCAGACGAAGGCGCACCCTCAACACAGACGAAAACGTAGAAGTTCCCGAGCCTTCTTACGCCTGGATGCCGCGCTCGCTCCAATGGGAGACGCGGGTAAAGCCGGGTAAGGCCGGTCTCAGAATAGGCGACCTGAACGTGGGCATATACGGCGAGATTCCCGATCAGTGGGATGAACCGACTCGTATGCCGCGCGGGGCGTATCCGCTTGCGGGCATACCGCCCCTGGGCTTCGCTCTCAAGAACAAGCGCGACATGTGGGCCGACAACGCCGCCGACCTCTACGAAGAAGCCATCCAGAGACGCTGGATCGCGGCGACGGACATCCCCTGGGATACGATCCAGCCGCTACCCGACGACGTCGAGGCCGCCATGTGCCAGCTCTGCACAGAGTTGAGCCAGGCCGCGAACGTCGAGTTCGAGACGATAGGCTACTGGCTTCAGCATATGTCCTATGGGTATCACGAGGTCAAGCTGTTCCTTGCCACCAATATGTTCGACGCCGGACGCCATCATGAGGCTTTCAGAAAGCGCGCTCTGTCCAACGGCGGCGGACTCGGACTCGAGAGCCGGGGCGAGATCAACCGCATGATCCTGGAGAGCAAAGGCGGCTGGTCTGAGACGAGCCTGTTCCTGCTCCTGCTCAGGGGCACGTATCTGCTCACCGTTTACAGGCACTGCGAACGTTTCGCGAACAACCCCGCCGAGAAGGTCCTGTTCGCCCGCGCAATGCAGGACAAGGCGCGCCACGTCTCCTACGGTCTCCAGCACCTGCGCTACGCGGTCACGCACCAACAGGACAAGGCGCTGATATTCCAGCGACTTCTGTTCATAGGCGAGCGAGTCTTCGCCAAGGAACTCCAGGACCCCGCAATGCTCGAACCGCTCGCGATAGTCTTCGGCGGCGGCATCGAAGGAGCGCGCGCCGGAATGGGGCATGTGAAGCGCATGATGGCCGACTGGCTTACCAGCTACACGTCCGCCTGCGACTGGCTGGGCATACAGCGCGCCGCGCCCCTGTCGCCCGACCTGGCCAAGTACCTGGAGGACTAACAGTGCCTGCCTTCCCATCCGTAGAGTGGTTCGATGCCGTGCGCCACGAATTCAACACGAACGACGCTGTGCGGACCGCGGGCGGCGGCATGTGCGACGCCAAAGTCGGCGTCAAGGCTGCAGGCCGGGTATTCCTGCTCGTGTTCGAGGGATTCGAGTGCTCGTCGGCGTCCGAGGTCGCCGAGTCCGACCTCGAAGACACGGACTTCTACCTCGACATGCCGATGGAAGACTGGGCGGACATGCTGGAGAACATCCGCGAGAATGGCGAAGCCGACCTCGACCACTCGCTCAACACGATGGACCTCGACAGTCTGGATGGTTTCGCCCACTCTTACACCGGCGACCAGTATCGTCAGGATATGTTCTTCCGCTACAACCAGACGTTCCAGTACTTCTTCGACCAGTCATCGCGGGTGGAGACTGAGTTCGGGGATTAGCTTGCGAGGATCGAATTGACGAGTCAATGGCCTAAGCGCCATGCTCTGGCCGCACCTTGGGGAGCCGCTCTGATAACATGGTTATTGACGATGTACTATGCGCCGACCGCCTTTGCGACTATGGTGAGCATGGGCGTTTTGATATACGGCATGATCATGTCCGCGCTGGAATTAGGGGTGACAATGGCATTCTACGCATATGAGAAAATCAAGAACGACAGAGAAAAGCTGCGCAAGGAGGGTGCCGATTCAGTACTCACCAAACTTGCGGAGAATCCTCGTTTGTCCGACGAATTGAAGAGAGCCTTGATAGCCGACCTGCAAAACAATGGACGGAAGAATGGTGACAGAGACGCAAGCGACTAGCGTCGATAACCAGTCGGCGCGGGTTGAAACTGACTTCGGGGATTAGTCCGATGCAAGCGTAGATCGTTAACTTAACTAACTCTTAGGGCTGTTCAAAATACCTCATCACCGAATTTTCGACCCGAAACTGCGTGACAATCCCCATTTGAGCAAGCGATGGGGAAATTACGAAAGACGCCGCGGTACATCGATGATGAGTGGATAACCAACGTGTAGGCGATTTCAAGGGGACCGGGCAGAGACGAGACCAAGGCCGTTCCCGAGTTGGGGCCTCTTGACTACCATGGCCCGTGTGGGAACGCTATCCTTTCGGAGGGCCAGTAGCTGAGCCAGACGCGTCCGATGATAAACTGGTCTTTCACCGTCCCCCAACTCCGGGAATCACTAGACACAGGACGATTGTCACCCAGGACATAGATTGAGTTTGGCGGGACCCAAGTGCGTTCGAATGAGCGCTTGTCGAAATTCACGACGTAGGGTTCATCAAGGGGTTCGCCGTTTCTGAAGACCTGTCCTCCATCTATTTCGATGTAGTCTCCGGGTAGGCCGATGACGCGCTTGACGAACTCGCGGGACGGGTCTTCAGGGTACAGAAACGCGATCATGTCACCGTAGTCCGGTGATTGAGACACTATAAGAGAACCATCGCTGTGTGATTTCTCCACGAATGGAATGAACCTCTTCAGGGCCGCCGGATTCAGTCCCACATACGCCAGTTTGCTCACTATGATATGCTGCTCACTGATGACCGTGGGGTACATGCTCATACCGTCTATCCTGATATTCTGCACGCTGAAATAAAGGGCGGCGAACACCACGATGAACAGAGCGGCGGCGTCCAGTGCCTCACGTATGAACTGGCGCACTTACCATTTGCTCCAGTGGGTGTTTGGGGATGATGAAACTTCCAGTCAACCGAGAAGCATTCCTATGGCCGCGACGGCGGAGCCGAGTCCGGCCATTCCGATGGGCAGAAGCCAGCGGGTTCTGCGGTCCGTTTGGGAACCTCCCCGATACTGGAGAACAGCGCTTTCCGAGTCCGTAACGCTATCGTACCGTCCGCGCATACTCCAGTATAGATGAGGTATCCGAATCACGAATAGAGTTCCGAGCAGTACCATGAAGGCCGGCCGGGCGGTTGTCAGCAGGATGAGCGCGAACGCCAGCGCGGTGTAGATCGCTATATTCAGCAACGTGTTGAAGCCGACACGAAGCCACAATCCCCCCATCGTTGTCCTTATGGGGGGTCTTCCATAGACGGGTGTCATGGAAGTCATGCGGGGCAACTTCGGGCCGCAGGCGGTCCACAAAGAACTGTCCCACGACGTAGAACATCATGCCCAGGAGAATGAATGACAGTAGGTAGTCTCCGGTGACAGCGGAATGTGAAATCGTGCTCCAGCTAATCGAAGCGAGCAATACACCCGTTACCATGTAGAATATCAATCTCAGGAATAACGGACCCAAAGTGGTGCCTCTTTACTTCATCATGGTGCTAAGCAAGTTAAATCGCAATATGCCTAGACTGTCTGCTGGACGCCGCGAATCACTCCAGTCGGTCCAGTAGAACGACAGCCGCACGGGGTATCCCCAAATGCTTCAACCAGTCCTCGATGGTCGCCTCAGTTTCGGGATTCCAGTCTTGGTTTATCCTGACAGACAAACGATTCATGGAAGACTCGGGATAAGGCGAGTCCGCAAGAACTACTCCGTCAGGTAGGGAACCAGGGAGAGTTCCAATCGAGTCGCGCCACTCGTCGTACCATTCCAGAAGTTGCTCCCATGTATATTGCCCATGGAGAGCGCGAACATCGGGATATTCCTTCAACGCATCTTCCCCTATGATTTCGAGAGCCAGTTCCTCCGCCTTCTCCTGGGACGGTTCTAGCATATAGACGTTGATGGTGTCAGAGTCAAAGTCAATGAACAGACCTCCGAATCCCGGAGACGACTGCCCGGTTACAGGATCAATGACCTCGGGCGGAGCACACTCGAATTCATCAGGCCCTCCACCGAGGATCCCTCTTTGGTAAACAGTAACCTTAATGGCCTCAATGGGTATGTGCGAACCTGACAGCAGGCTGGGAAGTCTTTGATTCACGCTGTCTCTGTTTGCCTCGCAGTCTATGCCTACCTCGATACGGTTTAGACGCGTACTGACGGCGGTCATAGTCAACTCTGGCATACTAGACAATTCTGAGCGAGAAAATTGGTTGCGATACCATGCTTGAAGCTGACGATGGGTGTACTGAGCCTGAAGCGGGCGTACTTCCTTAATCTGTTTCGTTCCTTCATAGGCAACGACTGAAGCACGTGTGCGTCCAAGCAGTTCCGCCCCTTCCTGAGATGGATTCACCATATAGATATACACAATGTCGTCCTCAGTATCTAAGAAATATCCCCCGTACCCATATCCCTCCACCGGGACTCGGGTAGGTGGCAGCGGGATGGGTGTGGCTGCTGGAATTGGCACCGGCGATGGCGTTGGCGATTGAGGCGGAGGGACGGAAGCGACTGTTGGAACCGGTGGTGTGGGCAAAGTCGGCGGAGAGGCTGTGGGAGTCAATGGGTCGCTCGATGGCGAAGAGCAGGCTAGCATCATCAGCAGTGAAGCCGATGCAACCATCAGTATTAATGTGCCATTCATGGAGATCATTTTCTCCGGCCCCGCCGCCCTCTGCCACATGGGACAGGGGGCGGCTATTGAGATCAAACAGCCATCAGCAATTTTGAGAAGGGTCACATGAATCCCATGATACATTACGCCCTAGCTCATTATATATGCTGCCAATAGGGCTATATGTGTATCCGTTCATAGACTTGGCTATGGCGATACCCAGCAGGCGGACGTCGTTGGTACTGGGGTTATTTGTGATTCGGAACACAGGGGCTCCACTATCCCCTCCGGCCATAGTGGTATCCACTTCGTATTGACACAGTATCGAACGATTATTAGTGTAATGTGCAGTAATACAGGTTCCCTCAACCTGACCAGCTCGCAAACCGAGTGTTCTTCCAACGTAATGTACTGTCTCATTTTCTAACGCACTGTAGCTGTCTGAAACAATACGGTATTTTGAGTTGTGATCTACATTTATGCTCCCTACGGAGACCGGCTTCGCGATCTTGCCTAGGTTCTGATCTACTCCTGATTCCAGCCTGATGAAAGCGCTGTCTGAGAAACGACATTTATCGCTACCTTCACAATCTTCGTGTGTGGACACAAGCGGAGGATCTTTCATCTCTTCACCAATTAGGTTAGCACTGTCGTCTGTGTCCGGTTGGTAGAATTCTACGTTATCCTCACTACCGATCCAATCATCTTTGCCTTCCGTGCAATGTCCGGCAGTGACAAAGCCCTTAACCCCACCTCTGACAGTGTTAAAGCCAAGTGTGCAATGAGATTCCCCACCTGGCACTGAACGAGCGATTTGATAGCCGCCCTCCATCTCATCATCCGTTGCCCTCTTCCTGATAGTATGAGAAGCAAAGACTCCGCGTTCCACCTCGGCAATGTGGACGGCCTCACGGGGAATGTTCAGATTTGTCAATGCCGCTTCCAGCGCAGGAATCGTATCCAGTCTTTCTACGCCGATTTCTATCCGATTCTTTCCTTCTCGAAGATCAGTCATGGTCACGTGTGGGTTACTTCCTACGGAAGGCAACATCTGCTTGTACCAGTTGTACAGTTGAGATATCGAGTACTGAGCGGGGACGACCTCAATGTTTCGCCCGCTGGTCAGGTCGCTGCTAAAGACAGTCTCAATTGATTCTCTTACATCCTGTCGCTTCTGGGTGTTCTGTATCCCTGAAGTCATATATACGTAGAGAGTGTTGTTGTCATCGGATAGGTACATTCCGCCGAATTCAGACGTCCGCGAACCGACGTCCTTCAGAAGATCGTCATGTGTCTTGAATGCGACAGAGGTTTCGGTGGAAGTCGTGAAGACTACCGTGATTCCGATTGCCAGCGCTACAATCAGTCCCAGCCCCGCAATGATCCTAATGTTCTTCATCTGCTTTTACTACTCTCCTGTTCCACTTACCTAGAACTCATGCTCCAGCGACGCATAACCTTAGAGGAGGTCGGAAACCTAGGAACAGATACGAATGAACCTATTTCGGGCCGTAGCCGCTGAAATCATGGGTACAAATGAACCTGTTTTGAGTGGGAGGCCGAAATCCGGCCCGAAACAGGGCAATCCAGAATCGGAGCGGGTGATGCGAAGTGGTAAGGAAGGGGGCGGCCACGCGGACATGAAGAGGGAGGCAAGTCAGCCTGTGTAGTCAGGGGTGTCGGTTTCGATGTCGGGATCCATCAGGATGCCGCGCCTGGCGGCGTATGAAATCAGCTTATAGCGCGAGTTCAGACCCAGCTTGGAGCGTATGCGGGAGACGCCGTTACGCACGGTCGTCGGAGCGAGGCCCAGCTTCTCGCCAATCTCCTCATTGCCGTAGCCCTCGCCCACCATCCTCAGCATGACGACCTCGCGTCGCGACAGGATGTCAGGCACCGAATCGAGCTCCTCCTCGCCGAATATACCCTGGAGCTTGGCGGTCACACGTTCCTTCAGTTCCGACCTGAAGTAAGTTCCCCCGACGGAGACCAGCGTAATTGCGAGGGCTAGTTCCGAGCCCGGCGCGTACTTGGAAACGTAACCGGAGGCCCCGGAAAGGACCGACAGGACTATCTCTTCCTCCCTTTCCCTGTCCGAGAGCATCACGACCCTGGTATTCGGGAAGCGCTCTGCAACCTGGTGGCAGAGCGCAATGGACTCCATGTCCGGCCACCTGAGACTCATCAGGACGACGTCGGGGCGCAGTTTGGCGACGGCCTCGAGCGCGGCGTCGCCCGGCCTCGTGTCGCCGACCACCTCTATCCCCTCCTCCATGCCGATGGCGGTCCGAAGGCCGAGTCTGAGAAAAGCGTTCTCGTCAATGATGAGCAGGTTGATCAAATACGTCGTTTCCGCTCGGCATCGACAGGTCGATGGTTATGTGTGTGCCTGTATCCCCGGAGACGCCGATTTCGAGAGCCCCGCCCATATCCGAAGCCAGTCCCCTGATCTCCTCGATACCGTCCCCGGTCGTCTCGGCATCGTCGTCTGTGGCGCCGTCGTCGGATATGGCAAGCTGGAGGCTGTCGTCCTGAACGTTCAGTTCCAGGTGCACGCGTGACGCGCCGGAGCCGTGCATTATGTCGGCCAGCCTGTACTGCATTATGTCGTAGCATCCCACTATGACGGGCAGAGGCAACCGGGGGACGTCATCCGACACGCTCACCTCGCACTCGATCCCGGACACCCCCTCGAACTCTGCGGCCAGATTCCTGACGACTGTGTCCAGACCTTCCTCTTCTCTGAGTACCGGCAGAAGGTGGTACAGGTACTGTCGAGTGTCCAGAAACAGTGCCCGGGTGGGTGGAATGAGTCTGTTCAGATCCGGCGCGAGCGGGTTGTCTTGCCGGACAGCCGTCTCGGCGTAGGCCTCGAGGCTGAGCAGAAGCGAATACATCGAGCCCGTTATCCTGTCGTGAATCTGCCTTGTGAGGAGCTCCCACTCATACGGAGTCCTGGAGTCCGTGGCCCTCTGCCGTAGGCGCGCTATCCTGATACCGACCGCTATCTGGTTTACCAGTGTCCGGTCGAGTCCCGCTCTGCTGGGTGGAACGCTCTCGGCCCGCTCGGAAGCGACCAGCAGAACACCCACGAGTGCGCCGTCGTCGCGTATCGGCATCGCGGCGCTCCATGAATCTTCGTCCATGACCGAGCGAGCACCCTGTTCCCTGATGACCTGGTACAGGATGTGGTCGGACTGTCGCGTGTATCGTTCGAGGTCCTCGAAGCTGCCGACCCAACCCGACAGCCTGATGTCGCGGCCGTCCGGTCCCGCCAGGTATATCCCCACGGTGTCGTACCGGTGACGCTCGCCTATCGTCCGGGCCACCCGGCGCATCATGTCGTTTATGTTGGATGTGATCACTGCCACCGACCTCGTGATCTCGAGCATCGTGCCCAGGTCGACGAGCGCCCGCTCGGCCCTGACTCTACTGCGCTGGAGCCTGAAGCACACATCCCCGAGATAGCCGATTATGCCGGCGATAAGAAGAATCGTGAACATCGATCCGAAATACAGGTAACGCTGGGGGCCGGTCCAGACGGGAACGGTATCTGCAGTTACGCCCATGGCTGTCGCGCAGACGGCCGTGTAGGCCGCCGCAATCAACAGGGACCACCGCATTCCCAGTATCAGGCAGGGAAGCACCAGTGACGAAATCCAGACGTGCCAGAACGGGCTGCCCCAGCCGCCGCTGAGCAATATGGCGGCCAGGCCGCCCAGCATATCCACTGTCCCGACGGTTATAACCGTTAGAATAGCCTTCGGTCTTCGGACGCCGTCGTGGCTCTCGGTCATGAAGGCCCTGAGGAGGATCGTGTAGACGGTGGCGACCACCAGACCGAGAAGCGCCGTATAGGCTACCAGGGCCGGGCCGAAGTCGAGGTATTCGTCCGGGGCGTCGCGGGTGAGCAGGACGATTAAGGCGGGAACGCAGGTGATCAGGCGAAGCAGGTAGTACAGCGCAAGGGGGCAATAGGCTCTGAACATCCGCCTGAATGTGTCTATGCTCGGCAGTCCTATTATTGTGGGTAAGTCGCTAATCCGGCGCATGGATACCGTTGAATAACCTGCCCTTATCCTGAAGTGGCCCGCAATCTACCAGATGAGCGGGATGCGCGCAAACTGCATCGAGACGACATGCCGGTAAAATAAGTCTGGATCTAACGCTGGCGCCATTCATCTAACCTCACGGTGTGGCGTCGGCGACGCTATTCGGCCCTGAGATCCAGGGAGACGGAAACGCCGGAGTCCGTCGGAAACGGGTTCGAAGGAGAGCTGAACTCGAATTCCTGCTCTTCGGTAGGGTGCGCCCCGCACTCCGAGTCGCTCTCCCAGGTCTCTACGATGTCGTCATGCCCGATCGTCAGCGTCGTGGACTGTCCGGTGTAGGACGTAGTCGTCAGGGTCATGCTTTCGAAGTAGGCGGGCTTCAGGCACCTGTTTACCGAGAAGTTCAGTTCTTCGGAACGCTCGTCCCATCGAATATGCTTGACGCTGTACATCTGGTCGAAGCCGAAACCACGGTCGGTTATCGTTCCGTAGCCCCTGTGCTTGAATCCGAAGTGGCCCCGTTCTGACGGACGCCCCCTGTCCACTCCCGACTGGATGCTGGTGTTCCATCCGAGCGTTCCCAAATATGGCGGCAGGGGCGTTTGTGTGGGAGTGGGCGCCGGCGTTGCGGTCGGAGTGGATGTGGACTCCCGGGCAGCAGGCGGCGTATCTGTCTGGGAGGGCCCGGAATTCTGGGTTTCCGGGGAAGCGGATACTATTGCTACAAGCGTGATGGAAGCAATGACCATAGAAACCATCCCGGCTAAAGCCCTTTTCACCATAAGGCTTCTCCTCAAATGCTAGACATAGGACAGGGTGAAACCGCGATGCGCGACATCAGGCTCGACGAATAGACAGAACGCTACATGGATGGCGTGGTCTCAGAATAGTGTCATTCGAACCTGATTCAGGTCCCGGAGAGGGTTGAAACAGGTACAAATGAACCTAAATCCCTCGAAATAGGCAAGTTAGGGTGTCAAGGGCGGGGGAACATTGGGCCACCGGGGCGGGCCGATGGTTTGACCAGATATTCGGAACGGGGAAATAACGGCGCCGCCAACCCTATGTGGCGGGTGGGCCTTCTCCCCCATTCAATCGCGTCAGGATCACCGCCTGTAGAGCGGGCATCTGCAACATCGCGTACAGCCATATCGTCTTCTTCTGCTGGAAGCGATGGTCGTTTAGACGATCCTCCACCTTCCACCGGCTGAACACGTTCTCCACGCTCCAGCGCCTGTTATATCCCTGTTTCCATTCGTCGCTGCCGCGCCGTATGTCTCCACCGAACAGCCTCACGTTCTCCTGCGGATTCACCCAGAAGGTCATGTAGCACAGCGAGTCCTCATTGTCGGAGCGACAGTACGGGGCGCGTCCATAGTGGTGGACGCCGTTGGCTGGATTGGTGAAGGCGTACTCCCGCGGCTCACCACACTCGCATACTGGGATGCCGTCTGTGTTGTACTCACCTTGGTGAAGCGTCGAGAGTTGATGGCAGGTGCAATCAATAACTTGATCCATAATTTGATGATCGGTAGATTCGCATAACGGCTGGAATAGAAGATTAACTGAGCGACGAAAAACCCGGTCAGTGCGAACGAGTCTCAGTCGCCTCAGTAGTCTGTTCATTCCCGCGTTCGTGTACCGTACGCGCACTCAGCCTGAACCTACTTCCTCACACCTGCGTCCCGTGCAGCATCAGCGGAGGGTCGGCGACTTTTTGTGCGAAAGCCGCTTTGTCGTACAGACTGACTATCGGAAGAAACGCGGGTTTACGTTGGGGAGTTTATGTGCAGACAGGGCTTCTTGTGCAGAATACAGATTGAGGCGACGCACTGTTCAAGTGGGATTAGAGTGGTTGCCAACCGAACGACTTTTTGTGCGAAACGGGTTGATTTATGTGCAAGCTCGACTTAATGTGCAAAGCCGGTGAGGGCTATGGCAATGACGAGATTGCCGAGAATTTGGGACTCGCCTCTACCACGGTGAGGAACAGGATTGTCCGTATCCGCTCCAAGCTGGGATTGGACTCGCGCAACCAGCTGATTTCGTATGCGGCCAGACGGGGATTTCTCATGGGTGGTGAGAGACCCCCGTCTAGCAACGTGGATGTTTAGAGGTCGCCCATGTTCCTGGTAATCTGTTCCGCTTTATGCTAGGGGCAAGACGCTTCCGTCGTTTCACCATGTTCCGTTCTCTCGAATCCTGTTTCACCCCTTTCGGGTGGAAATACCGGCACTTCGGGGAAAATAGGTTCGATTGTACCTATCTTTTGAGAGGCTGCGGAGCCGAAATAGGTTCATCTGTATCTATTCCGGCACGCGCCGGATGCTCTAGGGTCACGTGCGGTCGGGGCATGAGCCCCGAAGAACCTACCCAAGGAGAATGAAGAGAAGGATGGGAAATCTGAAGAATATGCTGATAGGCAAGCGCCTGGTGATCGCACTGGGCGTCTTGCTGACCGTAGTGGCCGCTCCGGTAGCGATAGTGTTAATGAACCAGTACATGAATACCGAGGCCTCAGTCTCGGATGCGATGAGACAAGACGGACAGTCATACGCTGCGCAGTGGGGAATAGGACTGGATGAGGCGATCCGGCGCCTGCAGATGCAACGTTCGATTGGAGCACTTGGCGCAGAGCTGGAAGAGAACGAGGCCGGTACCTACGCTGGACACTGGATAAGGCACGGCACCGACTCTAGCGATTTCGGCATGGTAGTTCGGTTCACCAGTAACGGCAATGAAACGCTTCAGCGGTACGGGCAGCACGTGGCGAATGGCCCGCTGGCAGACATGGTGGAGTTGAGAAGCGCTGACGTAACACTTGCTGAGCTCCGTCAAGACCAGTCTGAAGCCATGGGAGCAATCAGTGGACAGGATATACCCGTTGAATCCCAGATTGATGTACAGGAAGGTAGAGTCAAGGTCTATGTGACCGAGCGGGGTCGTCTGGACGACGCGATACAGAAGGGAAACCTTAGCCTGCCCGAAAAGGTTGATGTAGTTTCTGTTTCGACAATGGGTCGGCTGGAAGCCGACATATACGGGGGTCTATCTATAACCCGATGTACCACTGGTTTTGGAGTCAAAAACGCCGTTGGCACAAGAGGAGTCACAACGGCAGGGCACTGCGACGACGACCAAGTTTACGACGGAGAGGACTTGGATTTTGAGGACGGAGAGGTCCGGTATAGGTATGACATACAGTGGCATACGGCTCCCGATTTTACGGTTACCAATAAAGTGCAGTCGAATAGCAATGGTGGAACCCGCAGAATAACGGGGACAGTGAACAGAAGTGCGCAGTCAGTAGGGGAATATGTCTGCAAGTATGGTAGGGCTACAAATTATACCTGTGGCTATATTGACTCCACGGACTATAGGCCCGACCCTGAGAATATCCCTTCTCCCTCTCCCAGTTTCATCCGAGTTGACAACACCGCCGATGATGATAACCTCTCCTCTGGTGGAGACAGCGGTGGTCCGTGGTTTCTGCTCAATGATGCTTACGGGTCACACATTGGCTCCCCCGCAGGGGATTCAGATGACGCCTTTTACATGGCGGTCAACTACATATCCCGGGGCATACACGTCGACGTTTTGACCTCCCCGTAAGGAGACTAATTGCTTCACAAGGCAACAGTATGTGTCTCGCTGTTGGCGATTGTTCTATCGTCAATGGCGGGATGCACAGAAGCTGGAAATCCTAAATTCCCCCAGTTGCATAGGGGCCCGGTGGGATTAGACGCTTTGCTGATAGGCGAACTGGTATCAGAGAACGGCTGTTTGCGTTTAAAAGACACCGATGGCAGAGATAGCTACCTCCTCATATGGCCTAATGCAGCTGAAATGACTGCTGATGGGCAGGGTGTACGAGTTAGAGACAACTCAGGTGCACCTCTATCCCTATCTTTCTATGTCGGTGACGAGATATGGATGAGTGGCGGTGAAGCGCAGTTCTCACATGTTCAGGATATAGTAAGACAGCCAATTCCGAGTGACTGTCCTGGTCCGTACTGGCTCGTCGGAGTAACCGTGACGTCTTCACAATGAGAGACATAATGACCAGCCGGGATTGAGTTCCTCCGGCTGGTCCATCACAGCAGACCTCAATATCTGCGGTGTTGACAGTCTTAGAACATATATCGCGTGAGTGTCCTCCTGACTATGCTGGATTTTCGCGATATGCCGGTCTTGGAGGAGCCAAAGGATATAATGGTGCCACACACAATTCTTTCAATGGGCTTCTACCTGGTAGCTGGGACCATCCTCGCCACCATAAGCTGGAGTACCATCGAACATTCGGCCGTCACCGGAGATTACATCCTCTCAGTCATTCTGCTGGGCATGATGTTCTTTATCATCGGGCAGTTCTTCGTTGATCGCTGGCGACCGGAATACTCCGACGGCGACTTCCATCCCACCAAACTCTGGAAAATGCCACGCGAAACCACGCGCTCCGACCTATGGCTGAAGGTGGGATTCAGAACGCTGGCGTGTGTCGCCATATTCTCCGGTCTGTCCGCTCTGCTTGTATTGCTTACGACGGCGCGACCCGCGTTCATGGTTCTGCTGGGCGCGCTGTTCGTGCTGCGCATCCCCCATCTGTACTGGAGTATGCGCAGCCGGTTTGAGGAAGCGCAAGACGGCGCGGACGCGAATCTTCATTACAGGGGCGGCTCGGCGCTGAATCGAAGGACTATATGGCTCACCCCCACGCTCATGTCCGGGGTCGGGGCTGTTCTCGCCACGCTCGGAGCACTGCTCAGTTGAGCCGATAGGTGGAGTACGAGTGCGAGAGATCATAAGGGAACTGGTGCATACTGCGTTGGTGTCACTCGCGGTGTTCCTCTCCATACACTTCAGCATTGAGAACTTCAAGGTAGACGGCTTCAGCATGACTCCCACCCTGGTCGACGGACAGCACCTGATCACCAACAAGCTGGTGTTTTCCCGACTGAGTCCTGACGCGCTGACCGGACTTATTCCGTTCGCGCCCGACTTAGGCGATGATAACGCGCTGTTCGCGTTCCATCCCCCCGAGCGCGGCGACATCATCGTCATGCTGCATCCGCAAGAACCGTCCCGTGCCCTGGTGAAGCGGGTGATCGGCCTGCCGGGAGATATCATTGAGATAGATACCGGCCGGGTCATCCGAAACGGGGAGCGATTGGAAGAGTCTTACATTGTCCATTCCGACGCCCGAAGCTTCGGTCCTATCCGTGTAACGGAAGATTCGTACTACGTCTTGGGCGACAACCGGCTTGTGTCCAGCGACTCGCGTCAGTGGGGATTCGTGTCGGACGAGTACGTCATCGGTCGCGCCTGGCTCAGCTACTGGCCCTCCGACAGGATAGAGTTTCAATAGGCACTCTGGTAGTAGTGGGCGGAACTCGTAACTGAACCGTGCTTGATCCTAACACCTCGACGTAGCTGACCTGACCATGAAATCCCTACGCCACCCCTGATTACCCCCGTCTGTAGTCTGAAGGGTAATTTGAGATAACGTCATAGATAGCATAATCCCGCTGAAAGGGATATTGGAATGTGTCCCCTCAGAGTGTTAACGGCCAGCGGTTCCGTCCGTCATAACTGTTCAGCGAATATGTCACACAATTATGGAGCAAGTGACATTGACGCAGCACGAACAAGCAAGACTCAAAGTTCTCAACAGCTTATTGGCAGACCACATGACGATAGACCATGCAGCGACACTGATGGGACTGAGCACACGCCACACCAGGCGCATACTGGCGGCATATCGACGGGAGGGAGCAGCCGCAATTGCTCACGGCAACAGAGGTCGCAGACCAGCCAACGCTACACCGAGTACACTGGCGATTGAAGCAGTACGTCTGGCTCGGACGCGATACGCCGGCGTCAACCATACACACCTGAGCGAGTTGCTGAGGGAGCGAGAAGGCATAGACATCGGTCGCGACACGTTACTCAGGACACTGACTAACGCCGGTGTGAACAGCCCCCGTCGGCGTCGGCCTCCGAAGCACCGAGTTCGTCGTCAACGGATGCCGTGTGAGGGTATGCTGATACAGGTAGACGGCAGCTACCACAGATGGCTTGGCATAGAAGGACCGCAGTTCACGCTGCTGCTGGCAGTGGACGACGCCAGCGGGATCGTAGTCAATGCCCTGTTCTGTGAGCTGGAGAACACCCGCAGCTACTTCTCGCTCCTCGATGGACTGATACGGTGTCGCGGCATACCGCTGGCGCTCTATGCGGACAGGCACGCCGTCTTCAAGCACACGCCTTCGCCGGAGACTGCCGCTGCTCCCACCCGGTTCTCTCGAGCTATGGACGAGCTTGGGATACAGCTGATCTTCGCTCTTTCGCCTCAGGCCAAGGGGAGAGTGGAACGTGCCGCGGGAACGTTCCAGGACAGGCTCGTCAGCGAACTCCGACTTGCAGGTGCGAGCTCGATCGACGACGCCAATCGCGTGTTGGAAGGCTTCCTTCCGCGCTTCAACAACCGCTTCAAGGTGCCTACTCAGGGGTCGGCCGCCGCCTATCGCGCAGCGGACGAAGGGATGTGTCTGGAGAAGATCCTGTGCTTCAAGTACAGGCGCAGAGTCGCCAGGGACAACACGGTCAGATACCGCTGGCGCACCCTGCAACTGCTGCCCGGCACGGACAGGCCGACCTACGCCGGAGCAGCTGTAGATGTGCTCGAAGGACTGGACGACAGCCTGGCAGTGCAGCACGAGGGGCGCGACATCCCATCTCAGGAAGCGCCACCGCGTCCCAGTGTCCTTCGGGGCTTCGCTGGGAGAACCACGCACTCACCCATCCTCCATCAGCCCACCAACGGCCTGAGTAGCAAATGGGCAGCCAAGCTGGCGACCCTGGACATTGATCACGATGCCGAGCATCCCACTGCCACCTCCGGTCGCAACGGGACGGGACGAGTTCGCAAAGCTGTGAGCCCGCGGCCCAGGAAGGCCACGCCGCTTCAGACTGCCAGGTGGAACGCGGTGCAGAAGGCGAAGCGAAAGGGGCTGTCCATACGTGGGATCGCCCGAGAACTGGGTATACACAGAGACACGGTGAAAAAGTACATGAACGCCGAGAGTCCACCTATATCGCCATCTAGACTGACGCCAACGATATTGTGGACTGGTAATATAGCAAGTTAGGGAAGGACAATTTCCCTTAGCACTTAAGCGGACAAAATCCCTCAGCAATGACACCATAATCAGGCTGTCGAGCTGCCTGCCTGGTACATTATTACTCCGCCGTTTACATCGTTGACGCCGAACGGGTCATCCCGACTCTGAAAGAACTGCTTTAGACCTGCTGTGCGCGGACCGGCCAGTTGACCTTCGGGGCTTGGGACAGGATCGAACCCCAAGAACTCGGCGATGCCCCGCGCCTGTTGGGGATTACCGCCGAATTCGCGTAGCAGTTGCGTAATGTCGATAGCTGTTGTAACCATGAAACTCCTTTGCTTCGAGCGCGCAGAATCAAGCGTTCGACTCTACTCCAATCAGACCTACTAACGCTTACCCGCTACGCTTGCAAGGGCTGCCTTGAGCACCTGCAAGCATATCGCAGCTGTGTGCCCATCAGGCTTGAAACCCGACTCTATCTGTCGGTATGGGTGAATATGATTTCTGAAGTCGCGTAAATCGTGGCTATATTTTTGTACGTCAAGTTCAAGTAATCCAATGTCATGCGCCACATTGATGAATTCGGACAGAGACCATCTATCGAAAAATTTCACCTTGCCGTTCTGTTTTGGACTGACTGACGAGCGATTGAATCTCTCAGGTTCGCGCTGTGCCGCGCCGAGGAGAACACCCTCGAGGATGCTGCCACAAAGGAAAATGACCGAAAGATGGGCTCCCTTAGAGAAGCATAACTGGGCCTCCTCCAGGCGAGCTTGGATTATTCCAGATACATCACTAGCAATAGGTAGCTCATGTATACTCGGTATCTCAAAGTCCTTGTTCAGGAAACTTTCATCGTCGTCTTCAATAGCCTCGTCCATACTTGTATCAAACCGTGTGCCGACTACGCTCTGGGCCGGACCCATACTGGTTTCCGCTTCGGCAATCTTCGAGTGGCCGTCCACCGTAACTACGCAACTGATGACTTCTCCATCGTCCCGGTCAAACTGAATCCAACCATGCGACTTCAGATGACCAAGTAGAAATTGAATCTCTTGCCAGTTCTCGGACTCTGACCAGGCGAGAGCTCCGAGAGTAGGTTCATAGCTGTCCGTATCGCCGGCATTCTGGGCTGTAATCATCTTCAGGGGTATATACTCTCCAACCGTAAATGTCTCACCAGATAGATAGCGAAGTAATCGTTCTGCTCGTGTATAGACCGGGAGAGGACCGCGCTGCTGGATTTCTCGGATCAAGTCCATGGCCACTAACGTGGCCTCCTTGTCCAGCAACCACTCATCGATCAGATATGACGTCAGCATCTTTGCCACAGATGGGTCTTGAAACCACTTATGGCTTTTTAAGGAATCTATCGTTTCCTGTGAAATACGATACGCGATCCATGCTCGTGGCGAGTAATAACGAAACAGGCTAGGTGTAAGTTCGTGCCACGTAGCCGGATACCCAGGCCATATCACACAGTCCGTCTGCCTCTCCTTCTGGGCTTCCATGATGCGACGCGCCAGAATCTTGACGTCCATGCCGAACTCCTACTTTTCAATGCTCGCATAAAGCATTCTGTTCGGTCCTGTCATCCTCACGCGAGTTTGACGTAGCTGCTGAGCACTCTGTGAGCAATCCTGACCACCCTGACCAGTCGAATTCCCGTTACGGTAATTCTCTCAAGACTTCCGGTGCTTCTCAACCGATTCTGTCCTATCCATTAGACCCTGTATAGAGTATATTCGTAGATTGCGTGCTTTGACTCTTATGGCACAGTTGCTAAGCTGCCCGTCGGATCCGGCCCCAGTTCCAAGTAGATGGAGCTATTGTCAGAAGTATCCGTGTTGGATGTCAAGTTTTTGAAGCCTCATGAGGACGTTTGCGGATTATGCTGGTCCACCCAGGGGGTCCCTCTGCGAGCCACTGCGTTCAGCTGCAGCAGGAGTTTGCGAGCCACCGCCACCAGGGCCACCTTGTCCGGCTTGCCACGTTCACGGAGCCTCCTGTAGAAGCGGCGCAACTCTCCATCGACTCTGAGCACCGCCCAGGCACAGATGTATAACGCCCGTCGCACTGTGGAACGACCACCTCGGATTGCTCGTATTCCCTCTTCTTTCCACCGTCTCGAGACCACGGAGCCAACCCTACCAGCGACGTCAGTGCGCTTCCGTCCCATCGCCCCAGTTCCGGCAGATAGGCAACCAACGCCGCCGCGGTCAACTGTCCGACATCAGGAACGCTACGGTACAGATCGGCCAGCCTGCGCAACTTGGAGTTATGCGCCAATAGCTCCTTATACTCCGCTTCCAGTTGTTCTATCTCCTTGTCCAGCCAGCGGATATGACGCTCTGTTGATTTCTTGGCGCTTGCCGATATTCCCTTGTCCAATCGGTTGAGCTCCTGCACACGCTGCTCTACCAGCTGTCTCCTACGAATGCACGTATTCAACTTAATGCCAGCAGGAGAATTTCAATGTTCGAGTCCAGTATAACCATCAAAGGCCAGACCACGTTGCCCAAGGCCGTCAGGGATTCACTGGCGGTGAAGGCAGGGGACAAGGTGCGCTACGCCATCCTTGACGAGGGCGTGCTGATAATGCCGGTCCGTCCCACTAGCCGCCTAATCGGCAGCCTGAAGTATGACGGTCCTCCCGTGAGCCTCGAAGACATGGAAGAGGCCATCGCCGAGGGATCCGTCGAGGGATGACTGCGCTCGACACCAACGTGCTCATACGATACCTCGTGGACGACGTTCCCGAACAGGCTGAAGCTGCTAAGCGGGTGGCCTAGAGGTATCCTCAATTCGTGTGTAAATAGATCAGGCGGTGTAACCTCCTCAAAGCACAAAAAAGGGCTGAAGCCCAGAAGAGGAGACACACCGCCCATGAGAAAGCAAACCACTGATGAGACCAATGAGTCAAGGCCCGAGTGGGACACTCTGGAGCATTGGCTCAGAGGACAGATGCAAGACCTGGTCCAACACGTGCTCGAAGCGGAGCTTACCGAGTTCCTGGGGAGAGCGAAGTCCGTCCGCCGCTCGGATTCCGACAACGACAGCGGCTATAGAAACGGATACGCGAGACCCAGGAAGCTGACGCTCAGTTCAGGAACGATAGAGGTACGCAGGCCCAGGGTCAGAAACACCGAGGAGAAGTTCGAGAGCAGACTGTTGCCTCTGTTCACACGAAGGACCAACGAGGTGTCCGAACTCATACCCCAGCTATACCTTCACGGTCTGTCCGAGGGGGACTTCGACCTGGCGTTGCGGGGGCTGTTGGGAGATGACGCGCCGGTGTCCGCTCCGACCGTTGCGAGACTGAAGGACAGATGGAACATCGAACTGGCGGAGTGGCGCGGTCGCCGTCTCGACGACTTGGAGGTGGTGTATGTGTGGGTTGACGGTGTGTACGTGAAGGCTGGTCTTGAACGTGAGAAGGCGGCAATCCTGGTGGTGATAGCCGCCCTGAGCGACGGCAGCAAGCGGGTACTGAGCGCCGAGCCCGGATACAGGGAATCTGTGGAGAGCTGGTCTGAGACGCTCAGGAGCCTGAAGAGTCGGGGTATGAACTGTCCGAGGCTGGTTGTAGGAGACGGTCATCTCGGGATATGGGGAGCGTTGAGGAATGTCTATCCCGAGGCTGATGAGCAACGCTGCTGGAACCACAAGCTGCTGAACGTTCTGGACAGGCTTCCGAAGCGGGACCAGGCACAGGCGAAGATGATGCTGAAGCGAATACCATATGCGGAGAGCCGTCGGGAGGCCGAACGCTTGAGATCGGTGTTCTCCCGGTGGTGTGCAGAGCGTGGACATGAGTCTGGATCGGGACTGGGAGAGGATGGTCGCGTTCTACGACTATCCCAGGGAACACTGGCAGCACCTTCGGACGACCAACCCGGTGGAATCACCGTTCGCGGCGTTGAGACTGAGGACTGACGCGGCAAAGAGGTACAAGCGGGTGGACAGGGCGATAGCGGTGATCTGGAAGATGCTGATGGTAGTCGAACAGCGCTTCAGACGGCTCAACGCGCCGGAGCTGATGAAGGCCGTCTATATCGGCGAGAAGTACAAAGATGGGATAGCTGTACAGACCGCGCAAGAGGTTGTCGCCTGACTTCGTTTACACACCATTTGACGTAACCTCCGCGCTGGGGGCTACCTGACCCTTGTCGAATACCACGTGGTTGTCACCGCCTGCGGACGGAGGCCTGTAAACGAGAACGGATGTGGACCACTGGAGCTTGGCGTTCCGTCATCGTTCTTCTCAGGCGATACGACCTGCGGCAACTGCTGGCGAACCAAGCGCTGGAGAACAGGCCGGAACAGGGGATGACCAGTTCACGTTGAACATGGTGAATCGGTGCCCCAGGAACTACCTCTACCGAGTAGAGCGCCTCACATGAAGCCTCTCCGGCGTCGACCGGAGACTGCGTCGCCTCTCTTCCATTATCCTGTTCGGGGGATTCTGGTAAACACGGGGGGAGGTGGATGGCGACAGCGGGCTTTCTTATCGAGTGCATGGGTACATCCGGAAGAAGCGATGCTCGAGACAACTCATGAACAGTAAGCCCGGACGGTTCTTCTACGGATGGGTGATCGTCGGGGTGATGGCAGCCTCCAGCGCCGGCAGCATGGCGATGGCGACGCTGAACTTCGGACTGTTCATCAAGCCGATGGGCGACGCTCTTGGCATTGGTCGCTCCTCCTTCGGATGGGCCCAGACCGCGCGACGGGGAGCGGGAGCGCTGTCCAGTCCCGTGATAGGACCGCTGCTGGACAGTCACGGATCGCGAGTCATACTGCCGGTCGCCTCAATTATGACCGGACTCGCCCTTATGGGACTCTCCCACATTGGTCACGCATGGCAGCTGATCATGCTGTTCGTCATCATGGGGCTCGTGGGCATGAGCGGTCCCGGAGCGTTAGCGACATCTGTGCCCGTTCTCAAATGGTTCGTTCGCAACAGAGGACGTGCCCTGGCGTTCATGTCTCTGGGCGTTCCCATAGGCGCGATGGTGTTCGTCCCCCTGACCCAATACCTGATTGATGCTGTCGGTTGGGAGGTGACCTGGATCATCCTGGCCATCATCGGCATGGGCGTGATCGTGCCGCTTGCGGCCATATTCGTCAGACGTCAGCCCGAAGACATGGGGTTGCTCCCGGATTGCGAGATAGAACCGAATCAAGTGGAGAATGATTCAGCAGGGCCAGGTTCAACGCAGGCAGAAGTCTCATGGACCGTGTCCGAGGCTGTGCGCACGTCCTCGCTGTGGAGACTGGTGATAGTATTCAGCGCCGCTTCGCTGGCATCCGGCATGGTCGACCTCCACAGAATTCCTGCTTTCATGGACAGGGGACTCGATCCAACACTGATCTCTTTCGCCACCGCTTTCGACGCCGTATGCGCGGGTGTGGCTACCTTCACCTTCGGAATGCTGGTCAGGCGCGTTCCCGCCCGCATCCTCGGGGCGACAGGATTTGCGATGCTTGCCGTGGCGAGCGTCATGACGGTCTATGCAAATGACATCCCGATGATGTTCATCTCAATGTCTGTATTCGGACTGGGCATCGGCGGCATGATGTTCCTGCAGAACTTCATCTGGGCCGACTACTTCGGACGCGAGAGCGTCGGCAGTATCCGCGGGCTGGCCAATCCGATCAATCTGGTCGTAGGCGGACTCGGAGCGCCCTCCGCGGGCTACGTCCACGACTACACCGGTACATATGAACTCGCATGGTGGGTTGGCGTCGGCCTCATGGTCTTCGCCGCCGTGCTCACGCTGGCAACGCCCGCGCCTGAGAAATTGGTCGAGAGTGAGATGCGGCGAGTCCGGCCGCGGTCCTGAAACTCGACCGGACAAATTCCGGACGATGGTCGCTGAATCACGAAATGAAGATGCCCAAGACTTCCAAATAGAGACTAACATAAACGTAGTTATGGTAAATTCTTAAGCACTTTTCCAGATACCTCCGAAAAGCAGGAGTTTTCATAACTCAACAGCTCGTTCGGTCCTCAGCGGCAGCGCCTCTCGCCGCATTCGCGGACCGGCTGCCGCCGATGGTCGCCGCGGACGATCGGACGGCCTGGAGGTTCGTGGACTTCTTCGCCGTGACCATCCGAAACCCCAACACCCGCGAGGCATACTACCGCGCCGTCTGCCGGTTCATGGACTGGTGCGAGGGGCGGGGGCTGCACGGCCTCGGCGACGTCATGCCCATCCACGTCGCCGCGTATGTCGAGCATCTCCCGCTCTCGCGAGCCTCTGTCAGGCAGCACCTGTCCGCCATCAGCAGGTGCTTCGACTGGCTGGTGTCGGGAGGCGTTCTCCAGACAAACCCGGCGACTTCGGTCCAGAGACCGCGGCATGTGGTCCGCGTCGGCAAGACACCGGTACTCAGCGACGACGAGGCCCGGACGCTGATCGAGTCGATTCCTGTAGGAAAGATCGGAGGTCTCAGGGACCGCGCGCTCATAGGCGCGATGCTGTACACCTTCGGACGGGTCGGTGCTGTGATCGCGATGGACGTTTAGGACTACCGTATCTCCAACCACCAGCGCATGTTCCTGCTGCACGAGAAGGGAGGCAAGGAGCACCAGGTGCCGGTGCACCACAGGCTCGTCGAATACCTAGGGGAGTACATGGACGCCACCGGCCTGTGGCGCACGCCGAAGGCGCCGATGTTCCAGGCTCTCGACATCACCAGGCGTCGGCTGAAGGGGACCCGCATGAGCAGGCAGATCGTGTTCCAGATGGTGAGGCGTCGCGCCAGGGCCGCCGGACTGCCTTCTACGATCAACTTCCACAGCTTCCGGGCCACCGGAATCACCAATTATCTCTCCAATGGCGGTAGTCTCGAGGACGCTCGCGCCATCGCAGCGCACGAGTCCTCTCAGACCACGAGGCTGTACGATCGCACCGGGGACCAGATCACGCTGGACGAGATAGAGAGGATCAGGTTCTGAGGGCGGTCCATCCATGTGGACAGATGGCCAATTGCATCAAACCAGCTACTGTCCGCAGAAGGGCAGGTCGGTCTCGGCAAAGTCGTTGTCGGGGACATTCCACAACTCGGCCGGTATGCGGCCGGTCAGGCTGGATACCGGCGCGTCTTTCAGCGGCACGGTGCTCGGATACGACGCCGTGGCCGACTCGGCAGCTTCAAGATAACGGGCGACACGTTCCAGCTGGTGCCGCTGTGGGACTCGGCCCTGCGGCTGTTCACATGGCCGCTCGCGACCGCAAGCACCCGGTAGAACTGCAGGTTCTCGCGCGCCCTGAACGCTGCGACGTAGTTGTCGAGCGCACATATACTGTCGGTGCCGGTGCGCTCAAGCCACTCGGTGGGGCCGCCGCCGTACACAACCTCATGCACTCGGCGACAACCTCCGGCGAGTCCACTACCTTGACGGGCTGTTCTCTGCTCCTGTACGTCTTGGTTATACCGAAGAAGTGGGCCTCCAGTGCTGGCCCTTTCTTGCTGAAACAGGCTTGGTTTGGCCCAGAGAACCGTTCGGGCTCTACTCTGAATCTGTGCGGTGACGCTCTCTCATACACCACCTTAAGGGACACTACTGTTAGATGCCTCACATCCCTTGAGGTGGTGGATTAGACAACCAATCAAGGGACAACGAGCCCAGTGCCAATTATGATTGAGCAGCGGCCAGACGACTGAAAAGGTACCCGCCTCACCTGCTATAATCGGTGGCAGCAGTTGAGGAGGCCGGGTTGATAATGGACTTGGAATTGAATGGCAAGGTAGCGATTGTGGGCGGCGCCAGCAAAGGGCTGGGACGCGCGTGCTCGGAGGTGCTGGCAGAGGAGGGTGCGCGGGTGGCGATGTGCGCGCGCACGGCGTCAGACCTTGAACGGGCGGCGGACGAGATACGGGGCGCCACTGGGGCAGAGATTTTCACATTTGCCGGCGACCTGGACAAGGAAGAGACCATTGCCGAGCTGGTGGCTGGCACAGTGGACCGTTTCGGCCAGTTGGACATCACAGTGAACAACTCGGGAGGTCCGCCCCAAGCCTACGCCAAGGATTCCACCGAAGAACTGTGGCAGGAGTCGGCGAATCGCTCGCTGTTCTTCTTCGCGCGGATGACGCGGGAGGCGCTGCCGCATCTGCGGGTACAGGGCGGCGGACGCATCATCAACATCCTGGCCAGCACGGTCTATACGCCGATACCAAACCTGGCTCTGTCAGCGGCGACTCGGATGGGCGTCATCGGATTTATGAAGAACCTGTCCGACGACATCGGGCACGAGAACATACTCATCAATAACGTGTGCCCCGGCAGCATCATGTCGGAGCGGATGATGGAGAACGTGGAGGATCGGGCGCGGGCGCAGGGGATTTCCATTGAAGACGCCCTGGAGCAGCGGGCGGAACAGACGGCATTGAAGCGCATTGGCGAGCCGCGGGAACTAGCGTACCTTGTAGCGTTCCTGGCGTCGTCGCGGTCGAGCTACATCACGGGTACGACGATGCTGGTGGACGGCGGGTTGGTGCGGTCGGTGATGTAGATTATCTTCACCCTGGCTCTCGCCTTTGATGGGAAAGGGTATCTGAGAGACGCTTGTCTCAATGCCTGTATTCACTCCGCCGCCGGAGCCGACTCCGGTCGCCGAGCACTTGGAACGAGGCATTCGCCACAGTTGCAACGGAGGGTACGAGCGGAACGATTGCCGACTACACGGCGGAGATTTCGCTGGACGCGGAGTCGGCGGTCGCATCTTCACGGGAATATCTGAGCAAAGCCTGCTTCCGTCAAGTTCGCCGTCTCTGTACCGCGACAACCATTTTTGCCGCGCGTCAATTACCCTTGCCGGTGCGACAACTTCTCCGCCTGCCGACTCTGCGCAGCATTGGTCTGGTAGCTCGGCAGGTCGAACTCCAGTATGACCGAGTGATGCACGATCCTGTCTATCGCCGCGGCAAGGGTTTTTAGGGTGGCTGGTCGGGCGATGTCGGCGGGCCCCGCCGGTACTGTCGGCGTTCGAGGTCCAGGCCACGAGCCTGTTCCGCTGGCATGCGTAGCTCCCGAGCTGGCACGGTTCGGATGGTCTGACCGGCCAGAGGGCTATTGAGGTCACCGCTGTCCCGGCTGAGATGACAGAGATTTGATATGCAGGCGACATGTGAGAATCCGGACTGCATCAGGCCAGTCGCTGTCCAGGCAAGGTTTGGAGAAATAGCAGTGGGGAGGGCCTGCCCGGACCATGCGCCCGAATTGGTTGAGTCTATCAGTCAGTGCATTGGGGTCTTCGGAACCACGACTGGTCGTACAACTTGTAATGCGGAATGAGACAGCACAGATAGGTTCGCCCTATACATCCTATGCCCAGTTATGCCGACTCATCACTCTCGATCCCATAACCCCGTGATTGGTTATGTGCCGTATGCAGTGCCTACAACTGTAGTTCATTCTCGCACTCAGCCGACCGCCAAGTTCGACGAGAAGAATCCAGGACTCGCTCGGAAGCCCCAGTCTCATTCTGGGAGTAGAATGTAATAGTGGGCTTTGACCATTGTGAAGATGATATGCCCGTCAGATCATCCCTCGTGAACATTCAGTCTGGTTCTGTCACTCTCTTAGGAATCTGGTCACGTAGTCCACGTCAACTGTCGGCATGGCCATACCAGTCTCCGCAAGTGCTTCAGAGAACTTGCTGATGTCGTACTTGCTGGTATCGGATAGATACCCTTCAACCGAGTCCAGAGAGCGCACCAGAACACCTAACTCCAGGTCGTTCTCCCGGTCTGCTATTTCTTGCAGTCTTGATTTCCACTCACCCAAGGATACGCGGTCTGTCAGGTAACCTCGGTCCTGCATAAGAGCAAAAACGCTGTCAGCGGTAACTGGGTCCTGTTGGACCGCGTTATAGACCTTTCCCAGATGCGCCGGCTCATCGGAGAACTTCCTGATAGCGGTGGCGAGGAAGTCGACAGGGGTCATCTCGAAGCACCAGTCTGGCACCAGGGGGGCACAGCCGGAGCGGGCACAGGCCTTGATTATCAACGACTGGAAGTCATTTGGATTGACCGTGCCGGTGCTGCTCTCATGGCCGATATTGCCCGGCCTGTATATGCAGACCGGCAACCCCCGGGACACTGCTGACCACACGAGTCTTTCTGCAACCCACTTGGTCTGGTTGTAGCCCCCTTCCATCCTGTCGATAAAATCGTCAATGTGTTTATTTTCCAGGTAGGGGGTATCGTCGCCTCCAGGGAAAACACCGTTGGAGGAGATGTACTGGAGCGTCTTTGTTCTGGTCGTGCAGGCAAACTTGAGCACCTCCGATGTCCCGTCGACAGTGTGGGGCTTGGCCACATCATAGGGATAGGCGTAGTTGACGGAGGCGGCGCAGTGGAATATCAGGTCGATCTCTTCAGCCAACTCCTGGTATCTTTCGTCGTCCAGTCCCATCTGAGGCTGAGAGACGTCTCCCGTAACAGGGATAATCCGGTCCTCCATGGACTGGCTGGACAGCCCGTAAAATTTCTGGGTCTCCAATACTCGATTGCTGGGTCTCCCGTGTCCCGAAGCCTGATCTCTTACCAGACAATAAAACCGGGTGCCCTGTCCCGTGGCGCGCAGCAGTTCGTCAAGCAGGAACGCCCCCAGAAAGCCGGTTGCCCCGGTCACCAGGACCGATGACGCTTCACTCAAACGGGTAGTCCTAACGCTGCCCATCGGCGAAATTTCAGGGGCCAGGACTGAGTCATTGTCCAGCGAGATTTTCGATTCCATGTACGACCCTCTTCCTCTACTTTCCAGATATGCCGCCAACTTGCTTATGGTTGGATGTTCGTAAATCTCGACGCCACTGAGTTCAATCCCAAATGTCTGTTCGATGGACAGGGTAAGCTCCAGGCCCGTAAGGGAGTGACCGCCAAGGTCGAAAAAGCTCCAGTCGTCCTCCAACGAATCTCTGTCAACATCCAGAGTCTCGCTCCATAGCTCGCGCAAAGCCCGGCGGCGCTCCGCTTCCGTGGCGTCCTTCGGCAGCGGCGTTCTCTCCTCGACCGTGGACTTCTGTTCACGGGGCACGGGCAGCGATTTGCGGTCCAGTTTGCCCGTCTGCTGGTTTATGGGCAGTTCATCCAACTCCACAAAACGGCTGGGCACCATGTAGAGTGGCAGATAGCGCTCCAACAGCCTCTTGAGGTCCCCGCTTGTCCCGCTCCTGGCGTCGACATTCCAAGTTGCCTGCGGGGACCTTATGACGTAGGCTACCAACCGCTTGTTTATCTCGTCCTCTGTTTCGGCCAACACTGCCGCGTCGAGCACGTCACAGTTACTCCGGAGCGCTTCCTCGATGGCCCCCAGGTAGACACTGTACCCCCTGATCTTGACCATCGAATCGTCCCGGCCAATGATCATTGTCATTCCCGACACATCAATCTCGGCCAGGTCGCCAGTTGCGTAATACCTCTCGCCGTTCCAGCGGACAAACTTCTCGGAGTCCAGGTCGGGCCTATTCAGATAGCCCCGGGCAAGTCCTCGGCCGCCGATCAGCAGCTCACCCGCGCCGCTTGAGAGGAGAGCAGATTGCCCTTCCGGGAGCACTCGGACCTTTACCCCCTCCATTGGCAACCCCACGGGGCATACTTCCATTCCATCCACGCTCAAGTCCGTCAACTCAAAGGTACAAACGTCGTGGGTCTCACTGATGCTGTAGGTGTTGAACACACGGGCGGCGTCGGGCAACACTCCCAACGCCTGGTTCAGCAGGCTGGTTGGCACCACCTCGCCATTGAGCCAGACCACTCGCAGGGACGACAGTTGGGTCCGCAGGACCGCGGGTTCGGCCGAATTCAAAACTGCCTGTAACAGGGACGGAGTAAACAGAATCTCGGAAATCCGGTGCTCCGAGATAAATGCGGTGAGAGCCCGCGGGAGGAACACAATGTCATCAGGGATTACGTGTACCGTTCCTCCCTTCAGCAGCGGGCGGAGGAACTCCCAGGCGAAGAAGATGTTGCAGGCAACCCTGTCTCCGACACTGTAAGAACTGAATTCGTACCTGGCGAGGTAAGATGAGATGACTGAGCTGCCGGTAAGCATTACCCCCTTCGGGTCTCCGGTCGTGCCAGAAGTGTAAGGTATGAACGCCAGGCTGTCATTGGCGACGTGGGGCCCACGGGTTGCCGCATCGGAGATCCTCCAGGACTGATCACTGTCAATAGACAGTATGTGCGTCCCCGTGAATCCGTCCAGTCTGGACAGGTGCGGAGATTTGGTGACCACCACCTTGGGCTGCGATTCTGCCACTATGGCCCGCAGCAAAGGTTCAGGAGAGTCGAGGGCCATGGGCATGAAGGCCCCACCGGCCTTCAGAGTTCCGATGCTTGCGACGATGTACTCCGGGCAGGTCTCCATGAAAATGCCCACCGGGCCATCAGTTGAAACACCGCAATAGCGAAGGTAGGCGCCAAGTGCGTCCGTCGCCTCATCAAGTTGACTGTAAGACATCTCCTCATGGCCGAACACTATTGCCGGCTCATCTGGAGTCTGCACGGCTTGGGTCTTGAAAAGGTCTTGCAGACTATGCTCTACAGAAATCATAAACGCTATTTCATCCTGTTCAGACACCCATCTGGTGAGTATCGCGGAAATTGACACAATACCAATTGCGTGTGGTAACGCCATGTGGTCGTTGGGTTGCCCGTTCGGATCGGCGATGACCTGCGGAGTGGAGCCAGAGAGGCCTGCTCTATGGTCACATCGAGTCGTCTGCGGGGCGACTGAGGCTAATTGTCATTAGCCTACCGAATGCAGGACATAAAGTAAACTGGCATGAAACATAAAGTAAACTGATAGGCTGTAACTTCACCACTGACTATGTCACATAGCAGCGTTCCATCTACGGCTCACAGTTTCGCGCCACAGAGGTTCTCCAGGCACCACTGACCGACACGGGCATCAAGCACCATACTGTTTGGCGAAGGTCCTTCATCTGTACCGTAAACGATAGAGGGACCCAAGAGAGGGGGTAGAAGACCCGACCAACTCTGGCATTCCAGATTGGAAATTCCTACTCGCAATCTCGCGGACGAGACCCGGGCATAGCAGATAGTCGGCGCCGCTTCGTTCGCCAAGCCCATTATGTCTGCAATCGAGTAGTATCGGGTCCCGCCTCGCGTCTTGCGAGCAGGCAGTAACTCGCCGGTCTTCTTGCGCTGGCGTCGTACCCAGCATTTCGGCGGCGCGTCGGGGGAATCGGGCGCAGATGGAGCAAGTAGCGATACCATACTCTTCAGTTGGTCAGCGGACTCGGAGTTCGACTACTATATCCTGGAGATCGCCGCCATCGAGTATCTGGCGACTATCGACGATGGAGAGACGGAACACAGAGTTCCAACATCAATTCTGTCGGACCTGCATGGTGAACATACAGCAAGCGTGTGGAAATGCCGCACGTCGGGGCCGTGCGGTCTGCACAAGGAAATCTCATTCCAGTCGCGCGAGTGACGGCGACAGTGTGAGTAACTACTTTTCACAATAGATAAACAGGAGATGTTTGATGTATGAGCGCGGTTACCCACTCGGCGGGATGAAATGGCTGGCAGGCTCGATTGTGCTGTTCCTAATGGCGCTTGTATTCACCGGCACGGCCCATGCGGACGCTCCTCCCGGGAACTGCTGGGGAGGCATTCTGTCCGAGAGCCCACTGCACTGCTATGTGCTCGAGGAGGCGGAGCGCGACGATATCATCGAAGTGGACGCGATGTACGGAGCGGGGACCGAGTTGTTCGTGTATCTCGACCAGACAGATCCCGTGTCCGACGACGTGTACCTGTACCTTCAGAGAAAGGCCCAAGCCAGGGTCCGAGCAGTGGGTGGCGATGACTGCGTACTGGAGCAGAGCGGCTGTCTCGGTGGGATATTCTGGTATAGCCCGATGGGGGGATACATTCTCCCCTATCTGGATGAGGAGACAGAGTATGTGGACATCGAGCTGAAGCACGGGGGAGCAGAGGCCAGGCGCTCGGAGCCCGGATGGGCCGCGTTTCAACAGGTGTGGCCCGCAGTCGCCGCCGGAGCGACCGGATCAAGCGGATTCGACGTGTCGGGCGTGGACACGACCAACTTCCCCACGCTGGAATGCCTGGATGACGAACTAAATAGGACGGCGGAGTCTTGCCGTTACGCTCTGGAGTATTTCCCCGGCCTGGGCATTGCGGGTGTGCGCAGTGATACGGAAAAGACCTATGTCCAGGTGAAGGCATCATCTTTGGATGATGCCAGAGCTCAGGCAGCTAAACAGGCGCTTATCAACTGGGATATCCCAATCTTCAACGAAGACGACGTGGTGATAATACCGGTGAAGTACAGCTACGAGGAACTGTTGCGGTGGAAGATAGTTCTGAACCGCTTCATTCACTCCTCCGGCAATACGGTCGGCATAATCCAGGCGGTGATAGAAACAAATACCGTCAGTTCAGTGGTCGGTAAAGTCGTGCTGCCATACGACTCATTGCGGCCAGCATCAAGAATCCCCGGTTATGGATACGACCGCGCGAGCATGAGGGAGACGATATGGGTAGTGGGTCTGAATCTGGAACAGACCAAGAAGGCCCTGCCCCAGCTACTGAAACAGCTGAACATTCCCGTGGACGCAGTGGGTGTGGTCGGAGAGCCTGATCGAACGCCACACAGGTTGGGACTGCCAGGCACACCTTACCAGCCAGCAGTCCCTGGCGTGGGGCTGCCCGGAAACATCGGCCGCCCAGGACCAAAGGTGCCCCCCGGTGGTTGGATGAGCGGGCCATCCGGTTCGCCAAGATTGTCGACAGCAGAATCTGTCGCCAACTTAGGAGAATACATTGGCGAATTCTGGCCTTATCTTCTGGGAATAGTCGCAGCGTTCGGGCTGCTGGTGAGTATGGTCGTACTTGGCGTTCGAAGTCTTCGCCATCGCCACGCATGACAGTTTATCCTCCGTGTCAAATATTTGGGATCCGGCAGCGGACACTCTTGGACCAAGGGTTCACTCTCCGGTTCCCAAATGCCGATACTTGATGCAATGGACAGCAATCCCTCGTCAAGCGCGGTTCTGTCCTACGCGGGCGAAAGCTCAATGTCCCATCGTCAGTGGCCTACGCGGTCCAATTACAATTCATCCTCGTAGCCTGGACATGGGACGCGAGGCGGACATAAGCGTGTGGGCGGAAATCACCGGCAACTGGGCTGTACCACGACACCGAGGGCACGATCCTCGCAGGCACAGGACTCTAATCCCAGAGCTCACCGTCAGGAGCGGCAGCTGATGCCTTCATTCGTGTCAGGATCACCGCCTGAAGAGCCAGCATCTGAAGCATCGCGTGCAGCCGTATCGTCTTACTCTGCCTGAAGCGGTGATCGTTCAGACGACCCTCCACCTTCCATCGGCTGAACACCCGCTCGACACTCCAGCGCTTCTTATATCCCTGCTTCCACTCATCGCTGCCGCGCCGTACCTCGCCTCCGAACAGCCTCACGTTCTCCTGCGGATTCACCCAGAAGGTTATGAAGCACAGCGAGTCCTCGTCGTCAGAACGACAGTCCGGGGCGCGTCCATAGTGGTGAACGCCGTTGGCGGGGTTGGTGAACAGATACTCCCGGACCTCCCCGCACTCGCAGATCGGAATGCCGTCGGTGGTGTACTCGCCCTGGTGAAGCCCTGACTTCGGCTTTCGCTTGTGGATGATCGGTGCGCCGCCCCGCTCGTCCACCCATTGGCTGTTTGCCGCTGAATCATATCCACGGTCTCCCAGAACTGACTTCGGGAAGCTGCCCAGACGTCTCTCCGCGTCTTGGATCACTGGGATCATGTGAGGCGAGTCGTTCGCGTTACCCGGCGTGAATTTCATGGCGATGGGGAAGTCGTAGTTGGCGTCTGCGGCAACGTGCAGCTTATAGCCGAACACCCACTCGAAGCCCTCCTTCGTATTTGCCTTGTGGTGCATTCCCCATTCGGCGTCCGGGTCCGAGCGAGGCTTTCTATTGCCGTCGGAGTACGAACGGACTGGAGTGGCATCCACCGCCAGTTCCTCACCCAGGTCGGGGCGGATCCTCTTCGCCTCGCGGACGATCTCGTCCATTATCCGCTCTACAGCTTCAGGATATTCCGCCATCTGCGTCCAGACCCTCGAGAGCGTTGGCCTGGACGGGACCCTGCCGTTGAATCCGCAGGCCGCCCTGAACGTTGCGTTGTTGAGCAGCGTCCAGTGCAGCGCTGTGACGGTGCCGATGATGGTCTTGTGCAGATACGCCATGAAGTGAGCGCGCACGATGGCGCGTCTGTCGTGAGGTCTGCGACCGACTCCCGCGTAGGGCTTAGAAACCGCCTCTATCAGCGGCTGGAGGTTGACGCTATCCAGAATCTCGCGCTCTTCGGCGAGATCCGGGAACGCCCCAGGTTGTAGTGGAGGCCCGGCGGATGTAAAATCCGCAGGAGCCACTGTATGGATGCTCATGTCCGGCCCAGTGGCTTTCCGGGCCGTTGGAGTTGGCGCTCCTTCGGCCCAATTTCGATGCTGTTTTCGTAAGTACGAATGTACTACATTTAGCTATAGAATGCAACCAAAATCGCCCGAATTCGTAGCTGAAATTGAGGCGACTTCGACTGTTGGTTTAATCGGAAATCGGGAGGGCAAATATGCCATGATTCATTTTCGCCTTGGTCTCAGCAGCAAAAAGGAGGCGCATAGTGAAGAAGTATGTCGAGACCGCCCATAGAAGCATCTAGGTCGGGGACAAGGAAGTGGACGCGAGATACAAGGCGGACAAAGTAGTGTTGAAAATCGATGAATACGAAAGGGGCCCCTCAATTGGCTTGACCCAAGCGCAGGCGCTAAAGCTGGCTGCAGTTCTGTTAGAGACGGTAAGCGAATTACAGTAGTACCAAGTTGGGGTCTCGACTTCTGGATCGAGACATGAGAACTACACTGGAAAAGGTGGAGATGTGAAGGCCCGATGAATAGGCCGGTTCTGAGCGCGCTACATCAAGGCGCCGGTAGATACTCGCACTTTGTAAAGAAGGAGATCGTCAGTAATGGATGAGGCCACAGATTTCCTAAGCATCTTAGCTATTGCTGTATCAGTAGGTGTAGCCGTTGGGGTCGCCAAATGGAATCGAAGCCAACAGCGACGAGAGTGGAGGTTCAGCGTATTCCGCCGCCTGAGCGGGTACAGGTATCGTCTCACAAACAGCCTAAAGCACAAGTCCTTTGACGACGGAGAGCCCTTTGTTGCATTGAACGAAGCCCGGCTTGTGTTTGGAGACTGTAAAGGTGTTCAGATGGCTCTTGACAAATTCCATCGTAACCGCACGAAACGACGCGGCGACTTAGCCGACGACCTAACCAAAGTCATACGTGAGATTGGTAATGTCATCGACAAGAAAGTAATGAAGGAACTGACTGAAGAGCACATTGGGCAGGTGTTGGTTCCGCCACAGGAGAAAGGTGGGGAATCAGGTGGAGACAGCTTAGAAACTATCTCAAAACCTAAGATTCCACCAATGACGATACCACAGGAGCGCACATGCTAGTTGCAACATCGCCAGATAGTTCTCCGACTTCTTCTCGTACCTAACCAAAATGCCCCGACACTTAGATAGCCACCCCAGCGTTCGTTCCACCACCCACCGACGCGCAGGATAGCGTTTGTTGCCCCGCGTATCCAGTTTCTCCTCCCCAATTCGCCGAATATGCGGCTGATAGCCGTGTCTTGCGACAGTTTGGTGTCCTGTCGGATTGTCATATCCTTTGTCCAGACGCAGATGCTGAGGACTTCGCTCTGTTGGCGCCGGACGCTCTGCCACCACACTCTCCAGCGTCGCCTCCAACAGCTTGGTGTCGTGTGCGTTCGCGCCCGCCACCACGACGCTCAGAGGCATTCCACTCGCCTCTACAAGGATACTGCGCTTGGTTCCTGGCTTGGCGCGGTCGGTGGGGTTTGGACCAACCGCATCCCCCCCAAACGAGCTTTTCCCGTCGAAGTGTCCGCCGACTGCCATTCCCAGTCCACGCCTTTCAACTCCTCGCACCGGCTCTGGATGAGTTCCCACATCCTGGGGAACAGACGGATGGACTCCCACCTTTGGAGTGTGCGATGGACTGTGCTGTCGTCTCTAAGGTGCGCTGGCAACTGGTTCCACTGGCATCCAGAACGCATACGGAAGATGATGGCGTTGAGCATCTTGCGCGGGTCTGCCCTCTTGCGACCTGTATGCTTGGGTGGATCGAGTTTTGCGATCAACCGCTCTATCTCCTCCCAGAGGTCGTCGGGAACTTCCCATATCGTCTTGAGTGTGTCCTGCTTCACCGTGCGGCTTCACCTCTTAGGCCAAGATGCGATACACACTAACCCAAGTCTTGGACTTGATCCAACGTTTTGAGATAGTTTCTAAGCTGGTAGAATCACCGTTCGCATCGTTGAGACTGGGGACCGACTCGACGATGCAATACAAGGGAGTGGATAGGGCGATAGCAATGATCGGAGAGATGTTGATGGCGGTTGAGCAGCGGTTCAGGTGTGTGAGGACACTGGGACTGATGCAGCCAGTCTGTAACGTTGAGAAGTGCGGCAACCGAGTAACAGTACAGACAACGAATGGGATCGCCCCTGTTGTTGACAGACTACTCGATGTAACCTCACCTCCTCAGCTATTCTAGGTATGTGGCATTCGCAGGCCTGTTAGCGTGATAATGTTAGTTATCGTGCGGAACCAAAAGTGAGGAATTAGCTGTAGCGGCAATAGAAGGAGAGTGCCTTGCCAGCGAACGACTTGTCTTTCCGCGACCAATCACACATCAACGAAATCCGCGACGTCCTCTGGAAGCGTCCGATTTCCCAAGCTTCCGTGGTGGTAGGCAGCGGATTCAGCAGGAACGCCAAGAAGGTCAATCCCGATGTCGGTCCGCCACCACTGTGGTTCGACATTGCACAAGAGATGCTCAATGAACTTGCTGGAGACCACGGTGCGGGAGCGCATGGTCTGACGACTAATGACCCGTTAAGTTTGGCCCAAATGTACGAAGCTAATCGTGGGCGGGACAGTCTGCACGACTTGCTTATGCGGTTAATTCGCGATGACGACTTTCTCCCCGGAGAAGCACACTCGCGATTGTTGGAGCTTCCCTGGCGTGATATTTTCACGACAAACTGGGACACCCTTTTGGAGCGAGCTCGGTCCAACGTAGTGGGGCGAACTTACAGCGTCGTAGAGAAGGTGGAGCAGCTTCCCGAAATGAGTCAGCCTCGCATCGTAAAGCTGCATGGCTCGCTCCCCTCAATATTCCCACTCATTGTTACCGAAGAAGATTATCGGACCTACCGAAGAGACTACGAGCCCTTTGTGAATACAGCTCAGCAGGCTTTGATGGAGACGGTGATCCTTCTAATCGGGTTTTCTGGAAGCGACCCGAATTTTCGCCAATGGGCTGGATGGGTGCGAGACCAACTAAGAGATTCGGCTCCAAGAGTTTACTTGGCAGGGTTGCTGGGGCTATCCTCCGAACTACGCGCCTACTGGGAAAGCCGCAACATAACGCCTATTGACCTCAGCGCTCATCCCAACGTACAAAATTGGCCCGAGGAACAACGGCACGAGTACGCCACCGAATGGCTCCTCTACACGCTGGAGGAGGGTGGAAGGTCATATGACCTGACTACGTGGCCCTCTCCACAAGAACTGGACGAAATTCCAATCCTCCGACATCTCAGTCCCATCGAATACAACACATTTGATATCCCCGTAGAATACCCACGCGCCGAAAGGACTACAAGTTCGCCTGATTACAATAATGAGCCACTGGAGAAAGTCAGGAGGGTAATCGAAGCCTGGGGACACAACAGAGGACTTTACCCAGGATGGCTTGTGTTTCCGTCCGGACAAGAGCGGGCGGAACTGAAGTGGCGGAGCGGAGATTGGGAACCCCATATTCTGAAGGCGATGCCTGAACTCAGCCCAGTCGAGAGACTGAACGCGGTTCGTGAAATGTTGTGGATTAAGAGTATCTTGCTAGAACCCTTTGTTACACGTCAACCATTCTTGCCGGTTATGCGACAATCATTCTTGCCGGTCTGACTCCTGCTCTGTGCGACTACTCTGCGCCGCGCCGGTCCTGTAACTCGGCACGTCAAACTCCAGTATGACCGAGTGGTGAACGATCCTGTCTATGGCCGCCGCGGTCGCCATGGGGTTGTCGAACACCTTCTCCCATTCACTGAAGACCAGGTTTGAGGTGATGCCCAAGGAACGTCGCTCGTAGCGCTCGGCTATGAGTGTGAACAGCACCTCCGACTCCTCGGCCCCCTGTGGCAGGTAGCCCAGGTCGTCTATGATGAGCAAGTCGAAGTTGTCCAGCTTGCGCAGCATCCGCGGCAGTTCCAGGTCTCGCTTGGCAGCGAGCATGTCCTGCACCAGACGGTATGCAGGGATGAACAGCACGGAACGACTCGACTCCACCAGCCGGTGTCCGATGGCGCATACGGCGTGGGTCTTGCCGGTGCCCGGCATACCGAACGCCAGCACGTTGACTCCTCTATCCACAAAGTCCCCTTCGACAAGTCTGTTGAGCTGCTGCCTGAGCTTGATCGGAGTCCGCTCGTGCTCGAAGGTGTCCCAGGTCTTGCCCGCCGGCAGCTTGGACGCCCTCCTCAGCCTGTCCACTCTCCTTATCCGACGGTCCTCCGCTTCCTGCTCCATGACCTCAACGAGTGTGGGAAGCGCATCGGCGTGTCCGGCCTCGTCGAACCTCGTTACGGTCTCTGCAGCCAGCGTCGGCAGCTTGAACTCCCTGCACAGCTGTCTGATCCTGTCTCCCACCGCGATCGATGGATGCATGTCCGCGATCATCGCACACCTCCCACCAGCAGCCTGTCGTATACGCTCAGATCCACGACACCGACCCTCTTCAGGTCTGGGACCGGCGGCGGGTCGGGAGCCGATAGTTGACGAACCATCGCGTAGTCGAAGCTCAACCCCGACTCCAGAAGTCTTCTGAGTACTCTGTCCACCTCCGACTCCATGGTTGTCGCGGCCAGGTGCAGGATGCGCACGTACTCCACGTCGGCGCGCTCTCCCTTCCACTCACACAGCGCATCATAGGTTCGTCTGAACGTATGGGTTGGGAACATTTGCTCCCTGAATCTGTACCTGGCGAATGCTCCAGGCTTGCGCACCAGTGAAGCTATGATATGGCGGTAGTCGATCTGTGCCTCACCCCCGCCGTGTATCCGCTCCATGCTCTCAACCAGGTGGTCCTTGTAGTACACCTCGATGCGATCGGCGTACAGCCTTACGTTCACCTCCATCCCTATCAGTCGGGACGGCACCGAGTATGTCCGGTTCGCCACCCTGATCGTGCTCCACCTGCGTACCCTGCAGCTGTAGTTGACGTACTCTGGCACAGGCGCCGGGGGAAGCGGAAGCAGATGACGCCGCTCTCTCTTCAGCTTCGAGCGGGCCAGTCTGTTACGCCGGTCCACGATCCGTCTGATGAACTCAACGTACTCTCGCTCCGACTCGAAGTCGCGACTGCCCCGCAGGATCAGCGCCTGGAGGACCCTGTTCTTGAGACGACGGTGTCCCTGTTCGACCACACCGTTCTCATTAGACGAGCGAGGGTTGGTCCTTGTGTGCTCCACCCCGTAATGCGCGAGCACCGCCTCGTACCTGGCGTTGATCGCGCGACCCCTGCTGTTCTTCAGGTCGTGCGTGGCCGCCGACAGGTTGTCGGTGCGCACCACCCTCGGCGCTCCGCCCAGATCCCACAGCGCTCCCTGGAGTCCCTTCACCAGCGCCGCGAACGTCTCGCCAAAGCACACCTCCGCGTAGCTCCAACCCGAGTGGCTCAGTACTAGGTGGAAAAGCATATGCCTGAACGGCTGTCCACCTATGGTCACTCCCAGTTCCGAACAGTGGGTGAAGTCCAACTGGGCCTCGCGACCGGGCGGATGGTCCTGCTGGAAGTACACCTCCTTGTCCGGCCCATGAAGGGCTCTGTAGTCTCTCATGCGCCTCTGCAGCGTCCTCAGTTGCGATCCGCCGAACCTGTCCGGGTGTCGCTCGTCGAGCCACTCCAGAATGGTTGTTGCACTCAGGTCACCGTCGGGGTCTGTCCGCAGCAGCGGTACGACATCGCTCTCCCACACATCTGCAAACGGGTCCGGTCTGCTTCTCCACCTCCGTCTTGCCTTCTTCCTATCCGACGGTAACTCTCCCAACTGCCAGTCCCTTGCCGATCTCTCACTCATGGCGGCTGACGCCGCCGCTGCCTTCTGTGTCTTGCCTTCCATAATCTTCTGCCTCAGTAGAACTACCTGTTGATCCGTGATCAATCTGGCACCTCCTGGTACCAGACCATCGTATCTACTGACCGGCAAAAATCGTTGTCGTCACCGGCAAGAATGATTGTCGCTGTTCACCCTTGACTCCTGAGCTCGAAAGGGCAGCACAAGATGTACTGGAAGAGATTGACTGTGAGTCGCGCACTATTCAAGGATTGGACGAGACGCCAGAAGATTGGGACAACATCGGCGAGGCCTGGAGCACAGTAGCAATCGCGCTCGTTACAGATGCGCGATTCAGTTGTGATCAAATCTTGTTCGAGCAACGGCTGGAGTCTCTGAGACCGTTCAGTGATGAATCGCCAGAAGTGTCCCACTTCAGTCACCAGGAACGCTGCCTTTGGTCACTCTACGCTCTGGACTTGGATAACCTGAGCGAGTTACTCGACGAATGGGAAGTCGAAGCCGCCGACCCTATGTGGATTCTACGTAAAGCCGCTTTGCTGACTGAGATTCAGCGATATGAAGATGCGGGCCCCTTGATACAGATGGCGTTAGACTCGATCAGGGAGCACAGCGAAGGAGCCACCCGTATTCAAACAGCGTCGAGAGAGGGTTGGGCAATAGGTTCCACACTGTCGAGAAGCACTAATCGCTCGGTATTCCGAAGGTGGCAGGAACTCGCTTCCCTGAAATGTAATGCTTGGGATGAACTGACTGGTATCCAGCGTGAACTAGAAGGAACTGTGAGGCAGAGGTCTGGTCCATCGTATGATTTGGTTATGAGCCCTACCACCGATGTTCGATGGTCGGGCGAATCATACGCCAGCGTCGCCGCCGCGTATAGAGCGATCAGACTGTCCGAGGTGGCGGGGCTGCCTCCAGTCAACCCTCCGGACCCTGACTCGCTAATCCCCCACTCTGCCGCATCGCAAATTCTGAAACTTGCTGCGGGGGCGCTGGTTGCGGCAAACCCGGAGCTCGCGATGAGACTGATACTTCGGGTCTGCACATATGATAAGGACGAGACATTGCAAAACGTAATGTCTCGCAGCCGCGTAGCCACATTGCCGGACGACATCGTAACAAGGATTGTGGATGCATGTATCAACGTGATCAATTACTCTATGCCGCGTGTTGTCACATCGGATGGAGCGAAGGTGAACCTTGAGTCAGTTCAGCGTGCACGTGTGGCAATGGAGGTCTTGTCCCGATTGGTCTTGCGCCTCACCTCCGAAAGGGTCAATGAAATCCTGGATATTGGACTCGAATGCTACCGGACAGTACCCCGGCATTTCTGGCTGGGGCCGGCGACTGAAAGTCTATTGAGACGAACGTGGAAAGCGCTTCCGAAGGACTGCCGGACTAGCCGTGTGTTGGACCTCATGGCCGCGCCAATTGCGGGACTGCAAGATTTCCAGGTTGACACCAGTTGCCCGGACCCTGGGGACGTCATAGCCGCAGACCACCTTCCAAGTGAGCGGCTGCCGAGCACCGAGGATCAGTACCAAGAGATTTTCGATTTAATATCGCTCGGATTGCGCGGCAGTGCAATCACCCGTAGCCGCGCAATCACCAGGTTACTATGGCTTTCACTCTCGGAGAGTCTGACTGAGGACGAAAAGTCCACCATTGCGGATATCCTGTGGCGCAATTCTGATCCCGTATTTGACAACCCAAGTGGCCCTGCTTGGGCACTGGACTGGGTATATCTGATATTGCCTCAGCTGGAACAGGGGCAGGCTGAGAAATCGTTCAGACGAAAGTGGCTGAGTTCTGATCCTAAGAGACAGGATTCTGTATCGACACTCACCGGCGAAATGCTTGAGCAGGTAGGCGCTGCCATTTCCGGATTACGCAATCGAGGATCTTCATTTGAGCTATCCGTACAAGATGAACAGGAGATTGCAACTTACATCGAGGCGTTTGTAGATAAGTTCTGCTCAGATCGGGTATCTTTCGACCTCGGGGTCGCCTCTCGGATCGGACGTTTAGGAATGCTGGCTTCAGAGATTACGATCCCGGAATCCATCGCCCGAAGGTTGTTTCAAAAGGTCGAATTCCTAGTCGAGACGACTAGGATATCGCCTGGATCTTTTGACACACCCTTACAGGAAATACGAATTGCCATCGGCTATCGCCTCTTACCTGGCTTGATCAAGGCAATGCCCGACAATGCGGAGATGATGACCAGCTTACTGAGAATGGGCTTGGCGTCAGACGAGGATTTAAGAGTTAGAAACGCGATGTCAGCGGTGAGAGACTGGGTAACGCGATCAGCAGAAGGTAACATGCCCCAGGTGTCCAACGCCCTCTTCTCGGACATCGAAATCATCATTGCGTCCAGACGAAGAGTTGGACTCGCGGATGCACTGTGGTGCGCTACATGGATATTTGAGCGAGGGACTCAAGCATCCCGTGACACAATCAGCTCGATGGTATTGGTGGGACTCCGGCATCTTGCAGAAGAGACTCAATACGGCAGTAATCCATTTGGCGAAGACGTTCCCACTATAAGAACGCTGTGTGTCCAACTGGCAAGTACCATGGCTAAGTATGGCTTTGAAGACGACCCTGCAATAAGGAGTTGGGTGGAAATAGGTAGGAACGATCCATTTCCTGAAGTTAGGAATGTAACGCTGCCATCCGACGGAGAATAAGGCGGCCTCCTGAAACCCGAGAGTGAACGAAGGTAGATTTTGATACTTGATGAAGTGACCAGCGACGTATCATCGCAGTTGACTGATCAGCTTGCACGGGGCGTGCGGATCGAAACCCGCGACCGTGTGCCCGAGACCGGGCCTGCAAATCAGGGGGTGTGGTGGAGAATCACCAACGTGACCGCTGTATTTGCCGATCTGAAAGGGTCCACCAAGATCAGCGCCGAGGAGAGCAGGAGGGATGCGGCGGTCGCATACACGCTCTTCACAAGAGCGATGTCGATTATCCTCGACAGGTTCGATGCGCGGTATGTGGACATTCAAGGCGATGGTGTTTTCGGCCTGTTTAGCGGTCCCGGTTCCCGTTTCCTCGCCGCGGCCTGCGCAGTTACTATGCGGACCGAGGTTTCGAGAGTAGTTAACCCGCTGTTCAAGAGGGACACTTCGGCGGATTCCGAACTGACTGTTGGTATCGGGATTGACGAGGGAACTGTGCTGGTTCGACGTCTGGGGCTTAGGAACGTAAAACTCAATGAAGTATGGGCAGGCAAGCCCGTAAACATGGCGGCGAAACTGAGTTCAGTGGCGGAACAGAACCAGGTTGTTGTATCCGACCGGGTCTTCGGCCAGTACCGAGGGTCCTCCGGGCTGCGTCAGCGCGCTCTCATCTGGTCATGTGGTTGCGACAACGGCCGGCGGGGTGGGGGCCTAGCTATCCCCCGAGGGCGCACGACGAACCTGTGGCAGGAGTCCCCTGCCCCGGATGATCTGGGACTGGACTTCTTCAGAATACACCGGCTGAATTCACCCTGGTGCAGGACACATGGCACTGAGTTCTGTGAGGCGATGGTCTCGGGCAGGAAACCTGGGAGTTAGTCTTGGAGGAACGTCTAAAGACGCACCACGAATCCCTCTCCCGGCTGGTTGAATTCACGAAGTCGGCGGATCACAAGGCGGCGCCGATTCTCGCTGTCCATATCGCTCTGGGAGGAACTCTGGCTGCAAGATTCGAGAACTTACTTGCGCGTATGGGAGAACTTCCCTGCGATATCGCCTCAATACTGCTGTTTGTCGTAGTACTGCTGTATGTCGGCTTCACGCTGACATCCTTTTGGGTGGCCGCCAGGGTGTTCTTCCCCATCACAAGTCCTCCCAGTGGGCATGGCGACTCTCTGATCTACTTCGAGGACATACAGGCGATGTCGCTGGAGCATTTTATGGATAGAGCGACACAGATGGACGCGGACGAGAACGAACGACAATTGCTTCAACAGATTCATGCAGTTTCCCATGTGGTCAGCACCAAGATGAACCGTGTCAAGTGGGCATTCCGACTGAGCATCCCGTCAGTCATTCTCTGGGCGGTTTTGATTGCGTGGGGCAATGTCTGACTCTGTTACTATACTCTTGGGATGCCAGAAGACTATGTATGCCACATTTCCCTTTGGTGAAATGGATCGAGAACACGTAGGAGGTCTGGATGGGACCGGAAGAAATAACGAAACCACCTACCGGGGCTAGTGACGAGCAGGAGGCTGTGGAAAATGAAGTCAGAGCCAAGTGGGAATCCCTTAGACCCAGCTACGCTGAGTGGGCAGTGAGAAACGGAGAGAGTCTTGAGTATTTCGACGAAATTGTTGACGCACAGGTGGAATCTGCCCGCGTAAAGTATCAAAAGAAGAGGGCCTTCGCGGAGCTCGAGGATTCTTCCACTATGTGGGACAGACTGACCCCTGAGGATGGCGAGGCGCTATTGGCCCTGCTGGAGAGCGATCCCGATGAGGCCGAGGTCCATCACTTTCTGGAAGCAAACCCGCAATTCCTCATCCAGGTCCTATCCACCGGTCATGGGCGCTACCAACTCTCCAAGCCGAGATTCGGAGCGGAGCTCATTCCAGACTTTCTGGTTGCCGAAATGAGCTCCATTGGAATCGAGTGGCATCTGGTGGAGATAGAGTCTCCCAAGTGCCCCGTCGAACGAAAGGACGGTCTCCCAACACAGCAGCTCAATCACGCCATAGGCCAAATTCGGGACTGGCGGACCTGGCTTATGAACAACACGGACTATGCCAGACGAGCCAAGAAGCAAGACGGTCTAGGACTCGTGGGAATCGACCCCAGAGCATCAGGACTGATCATAATCGGTAGAAGGAAGAACTACTCTTCTCGGTTCAATGTCTTCCGTCGAGACATGATCGACAGACAGAGAATAGTCATACATAGTTACGATTGGCTAGTGGATGTGGCACGAAGTAACCAGAGTGGCTGGTTGAGATCTGACTTTCATTGAAACGCTGCAATATTTGACTCCTTTGCGGTTTCTGCAGGAAGGAGACCGCTAAGGAGACCGCTATTGATGGCGATTAACTGGAGGGCGAGTTGACCAGTTGGCAATCAGCCCGACCACGGCAGCACGTTGACAAGCGGAAGTCGAGATGTGTGATCCCACTGCGTCCCCAGCCGCATACCGTGCTTGAAATATGACCGAGCGGCGATGGGCACATTCACGTAAGGAGAGTCACCATCGCCAATATGACCGGACTGATAGTTTAGGGGATTCATCGACTGACCCCACATTCGGGAATACTCTCTGCCCCGACTCTGATCCCGGTGGGCTTAACGGGGACGATGGTGGCATCCCCTCGCCAGTCGCTTCCTGGCACGCCGAAAAGATCCGCCACACATCTACCGAATCCCAATCTCATTGACAGGCATGCCGAGTCCTACCGATACTAAGTCTGCGACTTACTGAGAAATGAGGACAGGAGGCCGTAACGACGAATATGGAAATGGAGTATTCCGAGAATCAAGACCATTGGATCTGTTATGCCTGTGTTAAGGACCGATACTTGTCTGACGAGATACTCGGCATGAACCAATTTGGCCGGTGTGACTTTTGTGAAACTACCAAAGAAGCGATTGAGATGGAGTCCCTCGCTGCCCGCATCCATGATGTCTTCCAGAACCAATTTGAATCCACGCCTCCGGACCCGGTCGAGTGGTATGAACATTGGGACGCGAAGGAGGGAAATTGGGTGCAAAGAGGAGAACCAGCGGAAGCCTTAATTGCTGAAATTGCAGGGATGCCTGAAAGTGTCACCGGTACTATCGTGAAACTCCTGTCCGATTGGTACAAGTACCGAGCGGTCAAGGACGGTGGAGTAGAACCTTATGGAAACGAAACTCTCTATGAGGAAAGAGAACCGAGCGCCGCTCCATTTTATGTTTCATGGACTGAGTTTCGGAAAGAGATACTAACGCGCGCGCGCTTCTTCCCCAGGACAGCTGAGGATAGGCTGGCAGACATCTTTGGAGACCTCAACGAATTAAAGACAGTGGACGGGAGGCCAGTTATTCGCGAGATCGCACCCGGCGATCCAGAGGGAGTGTTCTGGCGGGCTCGCCGGGCACGAATGGATGAGGAACTCGAAAATATATTGAAAAACCCCGCTCGTGAACTTGGTCCACCGCCACCAAGCTTGGCTAAGGGTCTCCGTATGAATGCCACTGGAATACCGGTGTTTTACGGCGCAAGATGCGTCACCACATGTCTCTCAGAGATTAGGCCCCCTGTGGGCAGCAAAGTGGTTGTAGGTAAATTCGAACTTCTGCGTCCCATAAGAGTTCTGGATCTGGGGGCACTGGAGGAGGTACTCGTCGGGAAAAGCCACTTTGATCCCGATTACGTGGTCAGCAGGGGGAGGGCGGCTTTCCTCAAACAGTTGGTCACCGAGATCAGTCGTCCGGTAATGCCGGAAGATGAAGAGCTAGAATACATCCCCACTCAGTTCGTTGCGGAATTCCTGGCACATAGGTCTGAACCACGACTCGGGGGTATCTTCTATCCTTCTACTCAGACAGGTGGAGAGGGAGAGAATGTCGCGCTCTTTAACCATGACTGCGGAGTCGAGCCGTACGAGTTATCTAAAGGTACTGATGTAGAGGTGTATCATCCGTTTATTCATCCAGAGGACGAAGGAGAACTCGGAGACCGCGAGTATTTGGTGTCAGAATATGTTCCAGATGAATACATAGAAGATTCAGATTCTCCGACAGGCATTGGAGCTAACGATAGCGGGTATTCACAAGCCGAGGACGAGCAGTTTGCCGGCAGCTTTCCCGCCGCCCATGATAAGGAGGACATGTCCATATCGGACGGAGCTCCAGCACTTCGCCTAGATATAGACAGCATCAAGGTCATGCAAGTTAAGGATGCCAAGCTCAACACTGACGATTCCGATGTCACTCGCCATAGACTTCCTAAATCCGACTTCGAATCTCTTTTCTAAACGTTGAGCGGTGTCGATCTGGACAGAATCCTGGGGAACTCAGACTCCCCTTTCTGATTCTTAGTGAAGTTCCAAGACAGAGAGTAATGTAATCGACCTTATTCGGGGAGTGCGGTCTCCCTTGGCAAGTCACCTCTAGTTGAACCCGTCAGCTGCATCAGGATGTCTTGAACGGAAGAGTTCAGCGAAGTGCAGGCATCGTCCGCATCGTTTCGTGGTGTGCCGGAAGCAGGAAACGCCTCGCCGCCGGGTCTGTCGAGTACTTCGGTCCCGGCAGTGGGGCATTTCCGTTGACTGGATCGTCAGCAAACACTTCCGACGATTCACATGTTCGGACTGATTGTTCGATCCAGAAAATACTGCTGAAAGATTGCTTGAAATGAAACTCGACGTCTATATCAAGTAAATTGCCATTAGGTCAGACTTGATGGGGATCTGATGCCTCCTCCAAGACATACAGTATCCACCGTTGGGTCACCTCGCCCGCGCCCATCCCCCTAATTTCCAAGAAGGATTTATGTCGTGAAGAACACACTTTCCATACAGGAACTATTCAATGACCGGATCTTTCGGATTCCCGGCTTCCAGCGGGGTTATGCATGGGAGATTCAGCAGGTCGGCGAATTTCTCGATGACCTGTCACTCCTAGACTCTTCCCGCCATCACTACACAGGAACCATCGTTCTCTACCAAGAGCCAGAATCCGAGACGAAGAAGGACGCCGAAGGTACAAACTACACGGTAACGCAGGTGGTCGACGGTCAGCAACGACTCACGACGGTCGTGATTCTACTCAACGAGCTTTCGAAAGCGTTGGGCAAGTACTCGTCCAGCGAAAGCCTTTCATTTGGGACGAGAAAGAAGTACGTCACCTCTAGGGACAGGTACGGCCTCGATATTTTCAAGCTGTCTCTCAACGACGACACAAAGGACTTCTTCCAGGATAGTGTTCTATCCGAAACAGCAGGAACATCAGGCCCTAAAGTCGCGTCGGCTCGACGTCTCAGAGAAGCGCAGATTCAGATTGCAGACTATCTTACGGAAGTGGGCGACGAAGAACCTGATCGCGAAAAATGGTTAAATGAACTTCACGACAAAGTAACGATGCAACTGCGGTTCAACTTATACGAAGTGGACAGCGAGGCTGAAGTCGGAGTCATATTTGAGGTGATGAATGACAGAGGGAAGCCGCTGACAGACCTTGAGAAGGTAAAGAACTATCTGCTCTATACCGTTTCGGCGCTCAAGGTGGAACAGTCGGCTAGGGATGAACTGACACAACTTATTCACTCTTCCTGGGCAATCATATTGAATAAGTTAATGCTCGCCGATATGACTTATTCATACGATGAGAATCAACTACTCCGCAGCCACTGGATTATGGACTACGATCCTAGAACCAGAAATTGGAAAGGCAGTAAGAGCATAAGAAGTAGATTTGACCTGCGGCAATGGGACCACGGTGAATTGCTTCTTGAACTCCACAGATATGTGCGAGGCCTCAGGGATGCGAGTACGTCCTTTTGCGACGCACACAGGCCAGGCCGTGGAGGAGATGCCTTTGACTCATTCGACTCAGATACTTCGTCAAAGAAAAAGGTCGTTCTCTGGAATCAGAAGCTTGTAAGAATCGGCATTGTCTCCACGTTTGTACCTCTTCTGATGGCCGTCAGAAAGCGCTGGCCCTCCGAACCCAGGAAATATCTCGACGTACTAGAACTCTGCGAAAGAATCTCATTTCGTATCTACAGAGTGGCTATGGCAAGACCCACTTACCGCCAGCCTGCAATGTATAGACTTGCACACCGGATTGCTCAAGGATGCGACTTCGACGACGCAGTCCGGCAAGTGAGGCGGGAGTACAGCGATGTCTGGCCTAGACAGAGATTCAGTGATTTTGCCAATGCTGAAAACTCTGAACCTCTGTATGGATGGCGAGGACTCAAATACCTTCTCTACGAGTATGAAGAGCACCTAGCCATTTCCAGAGGGAAGGAACCGGAGATCAAATGGCAGGACATCGAGAGCCAAGATACCATTGAGCATATCCTCCCTCAGAGCATCGACAAACAGTCATACTGGGAGGACCGCTTCGACAAGGATAGCCATGAGAAGTACAAGCACGACATCGGTAACTTGACTCTTACGAAGGGTAACCCCAGCCTAGGTCAAAAGCCCTTCCCCCAGAAGAGAAAGGCAGAGGCAGGTGTATATTGCTATTCTTCCTCGCCTTTATTCGAAGAGCAGGAGATTGCCGAGAATTGGGAGCACTGGACCAAGAAGTCCATAGAAGAACGTCGAGCAATAATGCTCGGTTGGGCAAGTGAGAGATGGCGCGTCGATTTCGGCGACGAGACACATGCGGAAGTTCTGGACGACGAGGATGGTGACGACGACGAAGCGTAATGCATCGGAGCGCGACGGATAGCCTGATTTAAGGTTCCGACAAAAACCAAACGCTTGCCAGACTCTGAAAGTGTTTCATTGCCGATGTCCGCTGTCTGACCGGGTCGGAATAGCTTAGTTCAATTCTGCCGCCTGCACGGTGAGTACATTTAACGGTCGATTCCCCTGGTAATGTACTCCAGACCATATGCTTTGGCCAAAGACATCTTATCGATAATGTCTAGACATCGTTCCTTTGTCGTTGGATCGTTGGCACGTGCGTTCACGCGGCGGACCAATTTAGACATACTCAAAGACGTCCTTGCGACTGCGGTCCTTATGTCCGCTATATCTTCACCAGCGATACTCAGGAAACGCTCGCATGCCGTCAAGATAATGTCGTCCACATCTGCGTCGGTCTTCTCCAAGACATAGAACAACAGGTCGTATGCGGTTTCGAAAGCCTGACTGCTTATGAATTGTCTGACAAAGTTCTGGTATTCCAGTAACTCCTGTCCTTCAAACTTGTAGAAGCATCTGGCAGCTGACTGGCGCACTTCAATGTCCGGGTCATCGAAGAAGACGCGGAGCATCTCCTCACACACTTCTCTGAAATCCCTGTTTCTCAGGTTCTCCGCGTATACTTCTACCGCGCCTAATCTAAGAGCCTTTGACGCAGCTGCACACTGGCTGGCGAGGGGCCGAGCTTCCTCGACAGCAAGCGATGAGTAGCACATCCATAGTGCTCCGGCTTCGGCTACTTTTTCATCACTGGATGCCATCATCTGAGATAGGACCGGTTCAATTCTCGTGAAGTGACTATGACTGGAATACTTCAGAAATCTTTCGAAGTGTTCAGTTGCGAGCAATCTCTCGTCTGTATTGCAGAGTTGAAGGAACAGGTCGACGGCCAAGCCTCGATCGTACTTGAGTACTCCCACCAGTACCTCCGCCACACAAGCCCGAACCGCGTCTGAAGGATCATTAACCAGATTGCTGAGGTAGGGGCGGAAGAACTCCATATGCATCTCGTCGCGAAATATCAACTTGGCCATGGATAACGCTGCCCAACCTCGCACTGAGTTGATGCCGAAGTAAAGGGGGTCATATTCGGTATGTTCCTGACCGAACTGAGAGTAGGTTTTGAGAGATGGTGCTCCCGCGCTAGGGTCAGGATCCTTGGTCGCATACCAAGAAACTAGTTCCAGAGCCTCTTGGGGCAGTGGAGACTCGGTTATAGCAGCTAGTGGACTCGTGATCGACCGGCCCAATGGTCGATTGGGTATGTCGTGACAGCGGATGCACGTGGCTACCACCGTTTCCATGTCAATGGACGCTCCTGTGACTCCCCGTAGTATCGCCTCGAAATAGGCCGGATTCGCATCGTCAGGGATACGGTGGACGAGCTTGGCAAATCTACCGGGGTCTTCCTTAACGAGCGTCTCCAGGAGTTGGGAGAGTTGGATGGCGCCACCCTTCAGGAAGTTCTCGGGGTCGTCCGGCAAGGCAGAGGAATAATACGCGAATTCACGGAACCAGTCATCGTCGCTCATCTCGCGTGCGTCTTGCTCCGAAATTGGTGAGCCAACAAACCCAGCTGCTACGGGTTCTCTTGGTTCACGCGAAAGTTCCTCTCCAAATCTCTCCCTCAATGCCCGAAGTCTCTGTGTTGCCTGCGTCGAGATACGTTCAGAGTCGAGACCTTCGAGCAATATTCCCTGGGCGTAACCCTTGTGCTCTTCCATTACAGGATCCAGTTCATAGTCTGGGCAAAAATCCAGAATGGTGGCTTCCAAACCTGTGTAGTTCTGAACGGAGCAGTGGGGCGAAACGGACTCAATCAGGTTTCTCGCCAGTCTGTACTTCTCATCATTTCCGCCGGAAGCCAGTCTCGCAGTATCTTCAAGGAGATAGGACACTGCATCGTCAGCGAGTCGCTCACCATTTTCAGCATAAGCTCGGACCAATATCCCTTGAATGATGGAAAAATCTGAAGGGTGCAGTTTCTCAGCGTGCAGAAGGAACACATCAGGCTCCTGCTCCGCTAACTTACACAAGGCCACTTCCATCGCGGCAATCAGGTCGGCATCCAATTGATGCCTTTTCCTCAGGGTGGGGTAATTCCAGAGCATATGCTTCAGACTGGGATTCCCCGGGGACGTTTCGTCGGGCGTTATCATATACAAGAGATGTGGCATAAGCGATTCAACGAAAATCTCTGGGGCCGACCTTGCCGCATCTGCCATCACCTGAGTCTTTCTACCTATTGGATAGCCAGTCCTGACGAAGGAATTCGAGTATTCCGATTGACCGGCCATCTCGGTTAGTCTTTCAAAGCAGCACCCAATTAGCTCACAGCTCCGCTCAGGCTCCTGTTCGACGAGGCCTTCAATGCGAAACCATAGGTCCACACTATTGTGGGAGGGCAGGAGCACCCGATCAAAAGCTCCAGAACGAACCGCCTTACACACGAATTCGAAATACTTTCTTGTAGCGCCAAGTGATGAGATGAATATCACATTGGAGAGTCGCACATCCCAGTCGTCAGACACGCCTATATAGGGCATCATCAACTCTGCAACTTCGTCTGGACGCTGATTCTGAATGGATTGAAGAAGCGCCACTGCATTGTGTCGGAACAATGGATTGTCGCCGGACATCCAACTCCGCAGGAGATCGAGCGAGTGAAGAAGATCAAACCAGCCCTCCGAACGGTGTAACATCGTCCACACATGGCCCGAAAGTTCGGTGCCCAGTAGGGGCTCCATGACGCTCCACTCTTCTCTTGTGGGTGTATCAATGGAGCCGAGTAAGGAAATTACCGCAGTCTTCAGATGTATGCGTACATCCCCGTTGGTCAAAATCCCCTGTAAATCGCGAATGAAGTACTCACTGGATATGTCCCGCTGGTGCATAAGGACCTGGGTAACTTGGGATCGCATGAACAGGCTTTGATCCTGTTTCAGAATGTACTCCGACAAGTCGAGGTCTTCTGAAATGAACCACTGAGCGAACATGAAGTCGAAGAAACTGTCGTGGAAGAAAGATACTCGCGGACCGTCCTTGACCAGTATGTTCTCCGAAACCAATAGAGTCACTGCCTCTTCATGCAGTCTCAACATCTGTTCGGGGACGAACAGAGCTTCGCGATCGGCCATCACCATTACAACTCTGTCGACTGCCGCCTGTATTTGTGAGTTGCTTATTCGGGAGCGCATGGATTCTTGCTTTTCACGCCAGAACCGATCGTAGAGTTCCTTCTCTGTCTGGAAGTCCAATGCGGTTATGCCAGCTTCAGAGACGATGTACGCCAAGAGCTTCAAGTGAATCGGCAGAGACAGCAGCCCAATCTGACTTTGGTTGAGTTCATCAGGATCGATTCCTAGACTATTGACCAATGTCCTAACGGTTTCCTCATCGAAGGGCTCAATCGAGTATCGCTTCACTATCAGATTACCGTTGACTAGTTCCCCAAGTCTGCGGTTGTCCTCTATATCAAATTGCCTGCACGCAAGCAGGACCTTCATATTCGGACAGCGCCGGGATTGCCGTAGAATCGCAACGACACATTCGAAGAATCCCGGATGCCTTCTGGAAGCCAGGCTGAGGGCGTCCAGCTGATCTATGACGAGCAGGCAGTTTCTCTCCCCTGCGATGTCAGCAAGGGCTGCAACTGGAGATTTAGTGAGCCCGAGAGACTGCCCGAGTTGGATCGGGGAGGGTGCTGGTGGCATGTGGTCAACCCTAAGAAGGAGAGTTGGCCATCCTTGTGCGTCAATCGTAGACAGGAATTGAGAAACGACTGAAGTCTTGCCTACACCCGACCTTCCCGAAACCAATACGGTGTTTCCGAGTTGGTCATCGACGAAATCCGAAAGGATATCACTTATCTCGCCCCTATCCACTACCGTCCCATCAATGTCCAGGTTTTGGTTTCCAGACATATACGTCAGGTTCAGGTCCGAAATGGGTTCAAGATTCTCGTCCTGATGTCCGTGAGCACTGAATTTCCTACGCAAATCCCGGGGTAAATCAAAGAGTCTGACGTCCTTTCCACCTGCCGCACTTTCTGCTGCGAGGTCCACCAGGGCAAGCCAGGCTCCCCTCACCACATCCGAGTTACTAGGTTCGCCCGATGCGAGCGCCAGCATGCTTTTCGTAGATGCTTCACCTTGTGAAGTACCTGTTGTCAAATCAAGGTTGAGAAGGTATACCGACTTGAGAAACCTCCAGAGTTCATCGTCAGATGGTCCTGTCGGACTCACCTGCTCAATGATCCTCTTGATCCTGCTGTGGTAATCCCTAACTTTCTCGGACGCTATGCCTCCCGGTGATACGCGCCAGGCAAAGTCGGATTCGTCCGTGGAGTTTCGAGCGCAGTCGGTCAGTCCTATAAGGCCGGTGCGAAGAGCTTCCGAAGACGGCTGTGTGGCGAGCACCAAGGCGTCATTTTCGGGGTCGAAGATCTCGGAATTACGAAAATCCTTCCAGAAGGCCTCGATAGTCTCACAACATTCACGATTACTCGCTCTCAGGACGAAATTGCGTTTCGACTGAATGGCGATTTGGTGCTGCTCATCGTGTTCGGTTGAGCAGACAACCAAGAGGTCGTCTGTCTCCCAGCCTAAGCGACGTGTCTGTAATCGTACTTCTTCTACCCTGCTGTCCGTGAAGATTGGCGACATACCTCCAATCAGGAGGCGCGCCAGAAAATAAGCCCCGACGTGATCTTCATACCGCGCTCCTGCTCCGCCGGTCTCTTGGGGAGTAGGGACATGTCGCTGACGGACCATCTTAAGTTCCACTCGCGGGAGAATCCAGACTACTAGCTCAGCCATCCGGAACTGACGTTTACATCGAATACCTAGAACTCTATTCAACTATGGGAGACAGTGTCAATCGCTGGGCAGTTACGGACAGACCCATAATAGTATTAACGGTGGAGTAATAATGTACCAGGTAGGTAGCTCGACAGCCTGATTAGGGCGGAGTGAGACCGTGTCGTCTGCCACTTTTCAACACGAGACCGCGCTGGTCGGTCCACAAGAAGCGACCGCCGAAGGCACAGGCACCACTCGACGAGGGGAACTGCGCGCCAGCAAGCTCGAGGGGCTTTCCGGGTGAGTAGTCGAAGTACGGTTAAACCCCGAAACCGACTTTCGCATGTTCGGCGGAGCCATCTGCAGGGACAGGGCATACGACAGTCACCCGAGCTGTCAAGGGCGTGTTCGGCGGCTGGTCCGGCAGTGCGCGATCACGCAGGTCGCGGCCAGGCTTGTGGAGGTGAATGCCATCGACACGCTGCCGCTGGCGGCACAGAAATACCGGATGAGACGCCGATTCTTACGACTCCAGCAGATTGTTGGAGAGGGTGCTTACCCTGTTGAACATGCCGGTCTGTTGTTAAGATTCTGTTTCCAGCAGAGAATCGACGTCGACTCCGAGTATTTCGTACAAAAGGGTGCGAAAGTGCATACTGGGGACAGCTCGCCCGGTTTCCTAATGATAGACTGTGACATAACTGACACCCATCAGTTCAGCCAACGCCTTGCGGCTCAATCCCAGTTCATCCATTTTCTGCATGATGAGGTCTCCGATAATCGCCCGGCTGGAAGATGTCCCACCTGGAAACAGAAAGCCTATCCGTTCAAGATGGTGGTCCCTGGGAAACCTATCACCACTTTCCCACTTGTAGACTGTGTTAATCGAAGTACCAAGGTATCTAGCCACCTCAGTCACACCGAGACCCAGTTCCAATCGCTTCTGTTGGATTCTCTTGCCTATGGTTTTCTTGAGCCGAGGATCAGATACGCCGGGATTCTCCAGTTTCCACGTGAAGACGAATTTTTTTCCGATTGGTTCGCGTGTATCAAGAAGCCGTGGCTGCAAAGAAGAGAGAGCGTACAGCTATTGGAGTACGAAACTCCTTGCCAAGGAGTTTCGGCGAAGCATCAAGCACTTCGATTCGGACAAGGTCAATGTGATTCCCTTGCTGCACGCAAGCATAGCGCGGGGCCAATTCCTGGTAAGCCATCGGTACTTCACAGGTGATGACGATAGAAATTACTTCGACTATGTAGCCAAAAAAGTTTCTGTCATCCTCATGAAGAAGATGAGCAAGCGCGACATCTGGGTCAGCCATAGCTTACGTGAATCTCAGGATTCATAACACCGACGACCAGAGCGACCTTGGCGGCACCCTGCGCTTGCCAGAGTTGAACATCGATCCGCATCATGCCTCTCCGTACTATCGGATTCCCTGCGCCTCCCAGGACAACAGTGGACTTCTGCTTCAACTCTGTTACTCAGTGAACTCCGCAACGCGCTTCGACTATCATGAGTACGATAATGCCGATTGGCGCGCGTACATTCGGTCGTGAGCGAGGTGTCCGCGACCTGCACACGTTTAGTTCAGTTCGGAGCATGAGTTTAGAGTTCTAACAAGGAATATTGGCATGTCACGAGACTACAAGAGAGAGCGCGACGCTGTCATCCAGAGGTGGTACGGTGGCTACATCCAGCCCAGCAGCGTCAGACGTAGCAGGAATTGGAATGATAACCCCATATCTTCTTCGGACTGCTTCGGGATCCCCGTGCAGGTGAACTCACCCTTCAATCCCTTTGGGCACTGCATGGCGTGGAAATACGCCCTGAACCGGGATGGCTACGGCATCCTGACGATAGACGGGAAACAGCACCTAGCTCACCGGGTAGTCTTCTTCCAGACCAGGGGACAAATTCCCGAAGATAGACAGGTCAACCATCTGTGCAACCGACCTTACTGCGTTCAGCCCTCCCACCTGTACGCCGGGACGGTTCAGGACAACAAGGATGACTCTCAGATATTCAACAAGGAGGAGTTTCTCCATACCCCATGGATATTCCACCTACCCGGACCGACCCAAACCGATGATCCTCTCCTGCGGCGACTCCTGAATTCGGACAGGTATGACGGAGAGGAGTCATGGGAGCCGGAGGTACAACCGGCACAGATCCCTTTGGAGGAATTTGTTTGTCCCGAACACGATTTCGCCATCACGATGTTCGGCGGCAAATCCAGGATTTGCAGGATATGTGAAACTATCGAACGCCAGGAGGACATGATCGATGAAGCGGGAATACCTTTCCTGATCGCAGAGTTATGCCCGGCATCCCAAACCGTGAACCCTATTCTTGAGAAAGCATTTAACTCGAAGTTTGCAGGGGAGTCTCATAGAGAACTGCGTCGACAGGCCAGCCTCAGAAGTCATCGAGGACTCGGAAATGGTACGCATTATCTGAGAAACTGTGAGTGCCGCTATTGCGGCCGGGACCGGGATGCATTCCGAACCTCCATCCAAGCCCTTCTGACAAAAGAGGAATCGGAACTTCTCGATGCCTGCGACCGGCTTGAGCCCCATATCAAAAGGGTTCTCGAAGATGCATCCGCCCAAGTTATGGAAGTGTGGGCAAGGATGTCAGGACTCGAAGAGGAGCAGGCCTATGCCCTGAAGGAACATTACAAGGACTGCTCCAACACAGAGGTCGAACTGGCTGGGACATCCCGGACCATCGAAGGTGAACTCGGCTACTTGCTGTACGCTCTGACAGAGTTTGACAGTCGTATTGAATTGCTGGATGACTCTATGGAGCACATGCTCCTCAATCGCTGGCACCTTGTTCGTGTCAGGGAAGAGGACGTCGAGCAAATGGACCGGACGATTCTGCCTGTTGCCAGAGAGGCGGTAAAGAGGCTGATCCAGGCTTGGGAAAAGGAGGCCGATGAACTTACGAGGCCGTACCTCGAGAGCAAGCCGGAGTTCTATCAGGACGTCGGTTACCTCGTGTACGTGCTAGCCTTGAAACACGTTTGGGAACATCTGAGATACGAATTCTTTGGCAGGAATAGCTTCGGCGAACAGCAACCACATCCCCACAGCTACTGTGCGACCAGCATAATGGAATCTGGAAAAATCCGTCCCTTCCCAGAGGAATTTGAGGAGGGCATGGGGTATTGGCCGACGGAATCCTAATTGCTCCATACGGCTCTCACGGATGTCTTCGAACATTTCAACGATTACCCATGTAAACACAGGTTGCATTCAGTTTTATGAGTTCTCGATCACCGATTGGCCGAGTTTCAAATCGACTCGGTTTCCAGGACGAAGGCTGTCTAAGACGGTGAGAAGTATGGGAAGGGAATAGCGACACAGGCCACGGAGGAGGTCGTCGTCTTGTCCGTTTGGCTTGATCTGTAACAATTATTTCCCCTATGTGTAGCAATTTGGAGCAACCCTCCCAAAATAAAAACTCCCTATCACGAAAGTCAATTCGCTAGAATCACGGTCGTACTGTAAAGGAAAATTAGGTCTATGTGAAAGAACTTAGATGATATGTCGGGGCATTGGCAACTCCATTAGCCACTGGCCTCGAAACTTGTCAGGAGAGGAGCGTCCAGATGGCCAGGAATTCGCAGACTCTGGCGGCAGTACATACTACCGGGGAAGAAGTGAAGCAGTTTCCGATCGAAATCGGACCTCGGTTCTTAGAGTTATTTTCGGAGAATTTGTATACCTCCCCGAACAAGACCTTCGAAGAGCTAGTAGCAAACTCGTGGGATGCAAATGCCACCGCTGTGTATATTTCGATCCCCGATGACCTCAAGAGCGATAGCGCTAGTATTTGGGTCCTTGATAACGGAACATCGATGGACGTAGCAGGCCTTGAAACACTTTGGACGATTACCAGTGACCATAAGAGGAGAGCCGAGAATCCCAAGCGCCCTCAAATAGGTAAATTCGGCATTGGCAAGCTCGCCACATACATTTTAGCCTCTGAAATCACCTTCATTTGCAAGGCAGCTGACGGCAAGATACGAACCGTAGCAGTCAATTACCGAGACATCGAGGAGTTGCAAGGAGTTTGGCGACCAGACCAGGTTCCGCTGGCGGTGAGGGAAATCTCCGAGTGCGAGCTTCCAAAGATTCTGTCGACTATTCAAGAAAACAAAGAGATTTTGGATTTAATTTCTCAAGGGATACCCTTCAGAGAGTCTGGGCACTCCGTGGCCGAGTTCCATCATCCCGAACCTGCACCGGTACAGACATCCGGTACATGGACTTTGGTTCTCCTGACGTCTCTCCGCGGCACAGGAAGGGCAATCCAAAGGGGTCGAATCAGAAGAATGCTTAGAAGCGCCCTCCCCTTAACGAGTGACATATCCATCATTCTCAATAACGAGGTCTTGGAACCAACTAAAGTAGAGATCGAGCCTTGTGAGACCTGGGTCCTGGGCAGGAGCCTACCAATCGACGAAGTGGGGCTTGAAGACGTTGACTCCTCACCTGAACAGGAGAACGTCAAGATTAAGCGATTTGACGACTCCAGCTATCCTTACATAACGATTGAGGGGATTGAAGGCAAAATCTCGGGGCAGGTCACTCTTTACAGGTCGAGGATAACTGGAGGGAAGAGTGCCGACATGGGGCCCTCCAACGGTTTTTTCGTCAATATCCTTGGAAGAGTTATAAATCTTGAACAGGCAGATTTTGGTTTAGAAAATCTGAGCCACGGACCATGGGCACAATTTAGAACTACTCTACGAGCCGATGGCCTTGACTGTGACCTTGGAGTGGAGCGCAACGGACTAAGAGATAGTCGACAGGTAAGAATATTCAAACGTTTCATGATGTCTATCTTCAATCGAGCGAGGATCGCGTTAAAAGAGTCAACTATGGCTGACTGGCCGAAGGCTGGCGACATACTGGACGGTTCGTGGAAGACTATTCCGATGAAGCCATTGGCTGAGGTCGTAGCAGAGCGCTTGGCAACCAACAAGGGACTGCCGAGTTCCATTAGTCGCGGGGACATAGACAATGTCGATGAATTCCGCGAGCTGTGGAATGAAGCTGTTGAAGACAACCCCGGCAATCTAATTTCATCGGTTAAGACAGAAGGTTTTGGAGACCAGTTACCACTATCGCACTATGAATTGCAGACGAGAGAGGTAGTAGTAAACGAAAACCATCCATATGTTGTCGAACGCAGCGGAACAATTGAGGAGCGAAAGCTCATTCAGGAATTCGTCCTCGCGGATTTCCTAACCGAACTGTATTTGATTGGCCACGAAGTCGATTCTGTCGTTTTGGACGAAGGACGCGCATTCCGAGACGAGTTTCTTCGGCTACTTGCCCAGTTGAATCGTAGGACTGGGGGCCAGATAGCGCAGATGCTTCACGAGTCAACTGACAACGAAAGAGCACTCGAGGAGATTGTTGGCGACGCTCTCGACTATATGGGATTCAATGTTACCCCAATGGGAGGAAAAGGCCAGCCGGATGGAGTTGGTCAGGCCCCATTGAGTCCGAATACGGATTCTAGTATGGGTCCATATACTCTTACTTATGACGCCAAGAGCACCTCAAAGGCGAACGGCCGCGTGAGCAGCAAGGACGTCGGTCCTGGGAGGTTGGCCAGACATCGCCGAGAGCATGATGCAGATTATACCCTGGTTGTGGCACCTGACTTTGAGAGTGGTGCTTTGCAGAAAGAGTGCAAACAAAGCCAAGTGACACCCATGCGGGCAAAGGATTTGGCAAGCCTCTTGATAATCTCGGCGAAAGCAGGAACGTTCGATTTCATCGAATTTCAAAAAATCTTTGAGCTGTATGATCCTGAAGAGGTTCATCAGTGGGTAGAAAAATTCATCAGCGTTGTTGAATCACAGCCGCGCATCCGAATAGGGGATTTACTCTGGGCCTTCGATGAGATAGGAATAGACGGTCCGGATGAAATTGAAACTACTGTTATTGCCGATCGGTTGAGGTCGAAATTCGACAATAAATCATTTCCGACAGAGAGGCACGTCAGAGACTCCATCACCGGATTAAGCGTATTTCTGCCAGCGATTGTTCGAAACAGCAATAAGCAAGTCTATTTGAGCGCTGGTCCAAAGGACATTAGGAATGCCCTTGTGGAACAATTGCAGCTGCTTCCAGATTCAATCAAGATGAGTATCGACCAAGAGCTCTTAAGCTCCAATCCACCGAAGTAGGGGAAATTAGCAGGTAGTTGAAAAACGCAGCATGAGGTCTCGTCCTCCGGATTGTCGGAATACAATGACCCCGGTATCCCGTCTGTGTAGGCGAAGGTCCCACGAGAGGATGGCGCAATCCGCATTCCACCGTGCTCGACTTCGCCAACCTTGACGAGCGTATTCCACCTGATCACCCATTCAGGATCATCAAGCAGGTCGCCGACGGTGTACTCTCCCAGTGCAATCGTGACGTAATTCGGTGGATTCGGGTCAAGCTTGAGCTTGTTTCACAAGCGTGAGGACCACCTCTTCCCGAATTCTATTGGCAAGTCGGTCGTTGGCTTCCTCTTTCGGGGGAGGCAGGTATCGATGATTCGCTGGGATCTCCCGTGTGTATCGAGATACCTCATTGAGCCCGACCTGTTCAGCCGCGGACTTGACGAGTCGAGCGTTGTCCAGAAATACTCCCTTAATCGTCGAATTTCCGACCACCAAGACGGCCCGACCATCCGGTTTGAGGGCGCGTCGGATCTGCTTTAGGACCAGCCGCATGTCCTTGGCGAACCTATATAGTCGCTTCTGCGTGGCAGATTCCAGAGAATCTACAGAACCTAGTTCGCGGACTAGCCTGTCTAAGGAATGTGTGTGTCTGATACTAGACCGCTTCTCGCTCCCAACTCCGGCGCTTCTTATAGACCTGAGCTGTGGAATCGTGTGGCCGAACCATACTAGTGAGAGTCTGTGCCCTCTCAAGTAATCGATGGCATTGCCATACGGCGGCGATGTGACGACGATATCCACCTGTTCCTGCAGTTGGAGAGGGAATGTGCGGGCGTCCCTGCGATTGACCCTGGCGGAACCCATCAGCTGGTTCCTCTCCATCTGTCGTACCATCTGGGAGGCGGCCTTCTGAAAGCCCTGGATTACATCATAGTCGCTAGTCTCCATGACCCGGTGAGGACGGCTATGAGAAGTATCTCGCGCCAAAGAGGCGCGAGGCGCTTTGGTTATGATGATCTTACTGATTGCAAGTTGAAGAGCATTCCTCAGGCGTCCACGCCTCTTTGAAACCAAGTAAGCTAGTTTGCGTAAACTCTTCCTTTGATCCTTGCCGAACCAGAACGAAATGAAATCGCGGGTTTCTTCATCGCCGTCAATCCAGGGAAGTTCTAGACATTGCTCACTGACCGATTCCGCTTTCTCTGCTATTCTGGCTGCTTCCTTCAACAATTGCTGTGAGTCGTAAGATTGGCTAGAAACTCTGGATATAAGGACAGATAGTGGATCTGTGTCGAATCCAATGGCTTGATGCCCATGTCGAAGAGCCTGCTGGAGAACCGTTCCTGAGCCACACATGGGATCAAGAACCACACTTCCTTCCGGAAGGCTGGACAAAGCCTGAAAGGCGATTTCAGGCGCCATGCGGGCAGGAAATGGGTGCAGATGCCGAAAAGTTGAACGTGATTCTCGCATTTCCAAATATTACCTTGAGTTTATGCCAGCACTAACCTGACAAATTATCGTAAGTCGGAGGCATATTCTAACATCATAGGCATTCCGCACGGTGGTGTTATTTCCATAGAACCTGCACTGAATCCCCCTCCGTCGGTATGCCTGAAGCGAGTGTGTAGCGATATGCGAAACAAGCCTTACGCGACAGTGTGAACCTAGAGGATGTCCGGTTCTAAACCGACCGCATGAGAGTAACCAAGAACTGCGCGGCAGGTCATACGAACTGAATGACCTCGACAGAAATCAGACTGTTAAGCAACCGTCTGTAAACTCGACTTTGTACAAAAGCTAGACAGAATATGAAAGGGGGATAAGCTGGGCGGACCAGACCATCACGAGAGGTCTCGCCCTTGCTCATCCCGCCAGACGTAATTGTACCTATACTTCATCCCTTCTCAACCCTGTTTCATCAGAGGACATGGACGAAAGCTCAGTTACTGCTGTTCGGAGCCATACTCAGTCCACGTAAACGGACAATCACTTCGGCGCTTCGCGTAATGGGACTCGGTGGCGATCACGGCTTCGCAAAGTACCACCATGTTCTCAACCGCGCGGTCTTCTCTCCTCTCCAACTCAGCAGGGTCCTGCTGCTGCTGCTGGTCCAGCATCTCGGTGGAGGTGATGAGCCAATGGTCTTCGGCATAGACGAGACTATCGAGCGCCGTCGCGGCAGACGCATCAGCGCTTTGGGTGTCTATCGCGACGCTGTCCGCTCCAGCGAGTCTCACGTGGTTAAGACCACCGGTCTGCGCTGGATAAGCCTGATGTGGCTGGCGAACATTCCATGGGCGCATCGAACCTGGGCGCTGCCGGTTCTGACCGCTCTGGCTCCGTCTGAGCAGTACCATCGACAGGTCGGTCTGCCGCACAAGAAGATCACTGACTGGGCGCGCCAGATGATACTCCAGTTGCGACGCTGGCTACCCACCAGACGCATCGTCGTGGTGTCAGACCGTAACTACGCCGCCCTCGAACTGCTCAACTTCTGCCAGTCTCTGACACAACCGGTCACCTTCATCACCAGACTGAGACTCGACGCAGCGCTCTACGAACCTCCGCCAACGCGACTGCCTGGACAGATTGGACGCCCTCGCATCAAGGGACAGAGACTGCCCTCGCTCATCGACCTCCTTGGCAATGACGATGTGAACTGGGATCGTGTGTCGGTGGTCTGGCACGATGGAACCGTCCGCACACTTCAACTGGGATCGCAGACCGCGCACTGGTATAGCTGGGGCAGGCCGCCGGTGCCGATTCGATGGGTACTTATCCAAGACCCACTCGGCCAGTTGCAGACGCAGGCGCTGCTGTGTACCGAGACCTCGGTTGACCCCATCCAGGTGGTTCAGTGGTTCATGCTTCGTTGGAGGGTTGAAGTCACCTTCCAGGAGGTTCGAGAACACCTGGGGGTGGAGACTCAGCGCCAATGATCCGACAGAGCGATCGCACGTACGACACCATTGCTTCTGGGACTGTTCTCCTGGGTGACCCTGGCAGCCAACCTGCTGCATCAGGAGCGCCGTTCTGTCCCTCGTACAGACTCCTGGTATGCTAAGACTGAGCCAACCTTCATTGACGCCATCGCGCTTGTGCGCCGTCAACTCTGGCTTGGTTCTGAGAATTTAACAACTTCGGTGTCGGCGAACGATGCGGCAATAGTCCCTCTACCACTGTTCAATCGTCTCATGGGATCTCTCACCTACGCCACTTGATGGACTACACTTCTGTACAAAGTCGAGGTGTAAATCGGCGTTGACAACGGCATCTGGTCGTCCGATAATCTGGACAGAAAGGCAGGATGGAATTCTCAAGAATCCAAAAGGCGAGTGAACACAACTGGAAGGAAGTCTGCAGCAATTGGCGCTTGACTATCAGAAGATAAGGCGAGACCACGAGACGTATTACGGTACTCGTGTGCCTGAGTACGGTAAGAGGTTCTTCGAGGACATGTATGCCGATAGGACCCACTTCATCTACGAGCTCCTACAGAATGCCGAAGACGCAATCGGTAGGCGGACGAGTTGTTGGGATGGTCCGCGGTCAGTGGCGTTTCAGCTGTCGACCGACCATCTACGTGTAGTTCATTCTGGCGATCCATTCAACGAGAAGGATGTTCGCAGCATCTGCAGCATTGACGATTCCACGAAGAAGGAAAGCCTCACGGAAATCGGTCGTTTCGGCGTTGGGTTCAAATCTGTGTATGCCTTCACTAACTGTCCAGAGGTCCACTCGGGGACAGAAGACTTCGCCATCGACTCATATGTATGGCCCCGGGCGATAGATCCGCTTGGAGACAGGCGTCCAGACGAGACTGTGTTCATACTCCCTTTCCGGAGCGACGTGCCCTCGGCGTACACAGAAATCGACGACGGGTTGAGGAACATAGGAATCCAGACACTGCTGTTCCTCAGACAGATAGAGGAGGTCAGATGGGAGAACGACGAGGGAGGTTCAGGACACTACCTCCGCGAGACGGAACAGGTAGACGAGGGTGTGCTGCGCACAACCGTCATCGCGCAGGTAGAAGGTGAGGAAAATGTTCACGAACAGAGGTGGCTGACATTTCATCGTGAGATCGCCGCCACCGATGGATATCCATCCGCCCGGATTGAGATCGCCATTCTGACGGACCCTGAGACCGATGACTCTCTGCCGGTCGAGGACCCGACGTTGTTCGCATACTTTCCCACAGAACGACCAATGCACTGTGGCTTCCTTGCGAATGGACCTTACAGGACCACGCTGAATCGGGAGAATGTACCGGACCACGATCCGTGGAACCAACGCCTTATGGCAGAAACTGCCTCACTCCTTGTTCAGAGTCTCCGATGGCTAAGGGACAGTGATCGACTGGATGCCGGTGTCATTCGTTGCCTGCCACTGAGGTCCCGGGCAACTCTACTCAGTTACAGGGGCAGAGATCTACTCCAACCTCTATACGAGCAGACCCGAAAGGCACTCGCCTCGGAGCCGTTACTGCCCCGCCTAGGCGGTGGATATGTCGCTGCTGACAGAGCCCGTATGGGGCGAACTGAGGCTCTTCGCTCTCTCCTTGCGTCGGACCAACTGTCCGACATCTATGGAAGTAATGTAGATCTGTCGTGGCTCGCCCCCAGTATCTCGCAGGATTACAGGCTCTCTGAGTACGTCACTGACCACCTTAAGGTAGTCGAGGTACGCCCGGAAGCGATCGTCACCAGGCTGACTCGAAGGTTCCTTGAGAAACAGTGCGATGACTGGATTCAAGAGCTATATGAGTTCCTACACGACCAGCGAGCCCTGGTACAAAGGGTCGGCTCAATGCCCGTGATCCGACTAGAGAACGGAAACCATGTCGAACCAAAGGTGAACGGTCAGGTGCAAGCATATCTACCTGCCAAAAGCGAAACTGGCTTCCCGACGGTCGCTCGTTCGGTGTGCGATAGCTACTTGTCTCGCCAGTTTCTGCGATCACTAGGACTGAGCGAGCCCGACGCCGTAGACGATGTGCTCCTGAACCTGATTCCGAAGTACACATCAAAACCGGCCGAGGTCGACGATGGCGAGTATGCGGCTGATGTCCGGCGAATTCTGAATGCGTTCGAAACGAGCGCGGGCGATCAGAGGTTGAAGCTGATACGAGCACTCAGGGCGACATCATTCGTGAGGCTGATCGACGCCGGCGAGTCGTCTAACAAGATGTGGGGTTCCCCCAGCCGGGCTTATCTGCCCTCCGAGGCATTGAGCGATCTGTTTGATGGGATCAAGGGAGTCCTCTTTGTAGATTGTACGCATAAATGCCTGTGCGGCGACAGAGTAGAAGAGCTTCTGAAGGCCTGCGGCTCAGCAAGTGTGCTGAGGGCGGAAGAGTTCAAGAATGAATCCCGATTTACTCAGGGCGAGCGGATCAAGATGCGAATTAGGGGGCAGGGCCACGATGGATCAACCAGATCAGAGAGTGTCAATGACTGGCGTATCAGTGGGTTGCGTCAACTCCTGAATTCCCTGTCAATGCTTGACCAGGAGGTTCGCTCACGCAAGGCTAAACTGCTTTGGCGATCCCTGGGCGAAGTGAACAGCTACGACTTCTCCGGCAGGTATCGCTGGTTCTATCGTACGAGCCAATATCAGCTCTTCAATTCGGAATTCGTTGAGATCCTCAACAAGACTGCCTGGGTGCCAACTCCGGACGGCAGTCTTGAAAAACCCTCTGCGGTTGTCTTTGAAGACCTGGACTGGGATGAGAATAGATTCCTCCAATCAAAGGTGCCATTCAAGCCCTCGACGATCAGGGTGCTTGCAAAGGAGGCTGGCTTCCAACCAGAACTACTGGACCTGCTCAAGAGTAAGGGAGTTACCACGGCCTCAGAGTTCCTTGAGGCCATAGGGGAGTCTGCGGATAACGACCAGGCTTCGGAGGATACGATTGAGGTGCCAACCATTGCACCCACGCCAGATTCAACCCCCGACCCAGGTACTCCTGCTGGCACTTCGGCGGTTCCAGTAGATACGGGTCTGGGACCATCAGTCCCCGGCCAGAACGGCAGTGACACCACCTCTCCCGATAACGGGGGGCCGATTGGAGGTGGCCCCGGATATAGTACATCGAATCCAGGTTCGCCAGAAGTTTCGTTCGCGGCGCGGCTATACGCGGTACAGACCATCCGACCATCCGATGCGGGAAGCAACCCATTCGTGCCACCCACTGGCGGTCCCAGCACCCCGCAATCTGCGAGGGCGTATACGAGGAGCTCTGTCCTACTGAGTCAGACCGAGGCCAACGTGCTGAGAACGGTTACCACGTCGGAACTGGGGCCAGATGGCAGGGAACTCGCCGAAGAGTTCAGGGATATGGTGCACGGAGACTACGGAAAGCGTTGCCAGATATGTAGCAGGACCTTTGAGAGAACCGGTGGCGGCTGGCTGGTAAATGTGGTCCACGTCGTACCTCTGCGCGATGACCGCAGGGGGAATAACTTCGGCGACCTTCTGGGACTATGCGGCTGGCACTTCAACTTGCTGCAGCACGGCGAGTGGGCCCTGCTGGATCCCGAAACCGACCTTCCCTTTGAAGACTCGGACGAATCACAGGCTTGGGAACGAATGCGGACGTTCATTCTAGACCGGCCCGTGGATACGGACCAATTTGGATACCCGTTCGTCGGCCTGCCAATCCGGTTCTCCAACGTCTACCAAGATTGGCAGGCCGACCCAGACCAGATTGAGGAGCAGATTCGTTACAGCATTCCACACTGGGAATTTCTGCGGGCACTCCTCAATGTTTAGATGACACGTCATGACAACTGTCCAACCAGACATGAAGGTAAGATACAGGTCTGATCCGTCCAATTCAGGCTGGGTGATAAGTATCTCCGGCGAAACTGCTAGGGTGTTCATTGACGGCTCAGCCAAGCTGGTCCCTGTCGCGGAACTGGAGCCCGTTCCTGGCGTAATCGAGTTGAGCCCCGAAGACCTGAGAGTGGCACTGACACAGCGCAGGCTGGAGCATCCTGCAACCGACCAGTTCCTGTCGTACAGGGCGTCGAGGACAAGGCTTCTATATCACCAATTCCTACCGGTGAAGAAGATGTTGGAGTCGCCGGATCAGCGGCTGTTGATAGCCGACGAGGTCGGCACCGGTAAGACGATCGAGGCCGGTCTGATCTGGGCTGAACTGGAATCTCGGTCAGCGCGCGGCCTCGAGAACGTTTGGATAGTCTGCCCCAAATCCTTGGTCGGTAAGTGGCAGGAAGAGATGTTACAGCGCTTCGATCTGCGCCTTGAGCTCCTGTCGTCCGAGAACATCCGACAGGCGTTGGTCTTGCTCAGACGCGACGGGGTTCTTCCTCCTAGGTTCGCCAGATCAATTGTCAACCTCGAATTGATTCGAATGGAGGACCACGTAGTTAGTCTCGGTGAGTCTGCCATCGCATGGGACCTGACCATATTCGACGAGGCCCACCATCTTCGCAACACAGACACGTTGTCGCATATTGTTGCGCAATTGATCTGTGAGCGGTCACGAGCAGCGGTCTTTCTCACAGCGACACCTCTGCAAACACACCTGCGGGACATTGTCCACCTAATGGAGGCCCTGGGAGTCGACGTAGCGGAGGATCCGGAGCTTCTTGAGGAGCAACTGCACTGGGATATGCGGCTGAACGACTGGATCAGCCTCGTGAGACGAAGGCCTCCAGGATGGAGGAGAGATTCTGAACGTTCGCTAGACAGGCTTGCAGCAGACGGGGGCAGAACCAGGCCGGGATGGGCACAGTTCCGGCAGCTTGTAGTCGGGTCTGACATAGAAAACCGGAGGCAGCGGACACTCGTTCTCGATGCCGCCCGAGACCTGCAGGCGTTGAGTCCGTACATGACGCGGACGCTTCGATCGGAAGTCGATGAACGCCGGCCTACCAGGGAGGCTGGGACTAGGGTCGTCAAGTTCAGTCCCGAAGAGGACTCGTTCTACCAGGGGGTGTACCAGATCTGTAGTGAGCGAGCACTCGCTCACGGGGTCCCGTCCGGATTCATCACCCAGATGCCTGAACGCAGAACTGCCAGCTGCGTTCCCGCGGTGGCGTCGGAGATACTGAGCTACTCGAACGAGGATGAAGACGACGAGTTTGAGGCCAGCTTCACTCCTTCAGAAGTCTCTATGCTGGAACCACTCGCACGCGCTGCGCTCCAGTCCAAGGACCGGAAACTCGAAGCCCTCCTTGAGATGCTTGAGCAGGTGATAGGCGATCTGAAGGCCGACCGGGTCATGATCTTCTCCACATTCAGGGGTACTTTGCGCTACCTTGCGGAGAAGCTCAGGGAGAATGGCTATTCTCTGGAGGTGCTGTACGGCCCCACTCCCATGAGGGACGAGGACTCCAGACAGGGAGAAAAGAGCAGAGAGCGAATCGCGGCAGAGTTTCGTGGTGGAGAATTTCAGGTTCTTCTGGCCAGCGAGGTTGCTGGTGAGGGACTGGACTTCGAGCACTGCCATGTCGTCATAAACTATGACCTGCCTTGGAATCCGATGCGGGTCGAGCAGCGGATCGGACGATGTGATCGGATCGGCCAAGTATCGGACAAGGTCTACATACGCAGTCTTTCCAGCGAGGGCACGATAGAATCCAGAATCCTGTCTAGGCTATATGAAAGGCTTGGCATATTCGAGCGAGCTCTTGGAGACTTGGAGGTCGTACTGGGAGAGACCATCGCCTCATTCGAAAGGGATCTGTTCAGACGCGGTCTGACACCCCAGCAGCAGGAAGAGCGTCTGGAACAGACTGCGCAGGCCATAGAGAACAACGAACAGTACCGTGACTTGATAAGCAGGGCGAGCGTAATCTCCGAACAGGGTCGGCACCTTATAGAGTCCGAACAGCAGGAGATCAAAGACTCCGAAGCCAGGTTCCTGTCCCCGACAGAGCTTTCCGAGTATGTCAGGGCAGTTCTCGATCGTCGACTTCCGGACAGTTTGAGGAAGGCGGCCGCTGATGGTCAGTTCGATGTGGTCAGGAACAGCGAACTCCTCGACGGTCTCCAAGGGCTGGTTGCATCATATCCTCCAACGCATCACGCACGAACCGAGATCGTCCGTTTCCGTAGCCGTATCGAACGTGACAGGAGACTGCGGGTCTCATTCCTTGGAGAAGATGAAGGAGTGGAATTCGTCCACGGACGGCACCCGTTGATGCTGCTCGCGAGGAATCTCGAGAGAGGACCACTGTCAGATGTGCCATGGTGCACCGGTACGGTCCCGCCTGACATGCTGGACAGGCCCACGATGCTGGTGTGGGCGATCGGGTCTCTCGAGGGTTATGCCAATAGGGCAGAACTACTTTGCGCCTCCATCGATTGCAGGACAGAGAGCGTCAGTCCGATTCCGGTTGAACTCGCCCAAAAGCTGATCGAAGTAACATCGGCTCCCACTGACGGTCTGTCGAGCAACGGTTTTGATGTGGAGATACTAAAGTCTCGTGCGGAAGAAGTCCTGCTGTCAGAGTTCAGGAATGTTACCGCCGCGTTCAGAGCCCGCGATAGCCTCTTGACCGAAAAGGCAAAGAGTGCGGTTCGATCCCATTCACAACGGCAGCTCACCAGGAACGATCGCCAGTTGTCTCGGAACGATCTCAATATCAAGCTGAGGAGCATGTATGACGGATGGAACCGCCGAATCCAGGATGAAACCGAATCAAAATTGGCGGATATCGATAGGAGAAGTGGGATACGTTCATCCCTCGAAGTAATCGGCGCAGCAATAATTTATCCAGAAACTCACAGAAACGGTGCGGCTGTCTCGACATCGGTTCTCCACCAGCAAAATCCCAAAGCACTATTGGGACGGGACCGGGACAGAATACGCATTCTGGGCGATATAGTCTCTCCAATGGAAGTGGAATGGGAAGCTGAGTCCGATCCAGATAGGGTACTGAACCCGTGATACTGCTCGATACTCATGTGTTGGTATGGTCTGTATCTGACGAATCTAAGCTCGGCGAACGGACACGGGCTGTGATAGACGGTGCTTGGTCAAGAAACGAAGTCGCCGTTTCCGCCATCACCTTCTGGGAAGTGGCCTTGCTGCAAAACAAGGGGCGTCTTGATCTGCAGGAGGACATCGACTCGTGGCGTACAAGCTTGCTAGACGACGGACTTCACGAGTTGCCAGTAGATGGTCAGATTGGAATCCAATCGGTAGAGCTAAACGACCTCCATGGTGATCCGGCGGATCGTATCATAGTTGCCACGGCCCTGAATGGCCACCAACTCGTGACTGCTGACTCCAGAATATTGGCTTGGTCAGGCCCATTAGACACGCTGGACTCCCGAAGCTGAGAGAGAACAGATACCACTCAGGATTCCCTTCACACGACGCTACCGACATTTAGCGGCCCCGGCCCCGGCGATGCAAATGAGGATTCTAGTGCTGTGCCAACCTGGACCGAATGGTGTTGTCGAATTCGCCTAACGCAACAGGATGTCCACTAGCCAGTCCCTCAATCGCTTTGATTAGCGACAGTTAAAATGGCCGGTACCTGTTGCTTCATCCGGAAATGTTACCGAACTTTCCTCAGCTTCTAATTGTCACCAACAAGTCTGATGTTCTTTGGTCAGCCTTAATTACTTCACTTTGTTCGCCAGATTGTAAACGGCAGAGTAGTAATGTACGAGGCAGGCAGCTCGTGACCATGCTCGCGCGTTGTGAGTACGTCGAGAGGCAGGAGAACGTCATAGCCATCGGCAACAGCGGAACGGGCAAGACTCATGTCGCCCTGGGACTGGGACTCGCCGCGTGCCAGAGGGTTGTTACACGTCAACCATTCTTGCCCCACCAGGGAGATACGACTGCCGGCGCCCCGACAAGCCCTCCGGCCAGGCCCACAGGCCGTACACCGATTGTCCCCTGGTATTCGGTACATGCGCATCCCTTCCTGGGCGACAGGAGAGCGGCGCCTGATAAGGTAGGTGGCGCCGTTCGGAAGATCACTCGCTGTAGTACCTTGGCTTGGGGGCTGTGGTAGGCAGCTATCCGGTAACAAGAGCCTGCAGGTACACAAGAGCGCCCCCGTCGCTACGAGAGAACGGGGGCGCTGCGCTTTGGGCAAATCAGTCAGCAGGTAGTTCTACCGGTTCGGCACGACCCCGGACACCCAATTGCTGTGCAATTCAATGCCAGATGTCGCCTTTCCGCGCACCTTTACAGTCGTGCCGGGAGTCGGATCTGCGTATAAAGCGGACTGCGATGTGGCTCCTAGGGATCCGCACTGGTTCCCCATGCACACCTCCCATCCCGTGGGCTTCAGCGCCCCCATGCTGTCCGAACTATAGGAACTGGCCCAACTGACCACCACATGAGAGACACCGACTATATTAACCCACCTGAATTGCAGATTCTTCGGGGGCGCCACATAGGGCGCGACCCCGGACACCGACTCGCTGTATATTTCAATTCCAGCTGTCGCCATGCCTCGTACGGTTATGGTCATACCGGGAGTCGGGTTTCCACGAGTTATAACCCGGGACCCGGGATCCCGATTAAAACAGGACTCTCCCAGGCACACCCGCCATCCTTCTGGCTCCATCGCCTTGCCATTCTCGACATAGGAACTGTCCCATTGAATCCTCATCAGGTCGTCGCCGTCATCTTCTTCATATGTAATTCTCAAGTTCGTCGCGGGCGCCACGATAGGCACGGCTCCGGACACAGGCTTGCTCACTAGCAGAACGCCATTGTACTTTGCCAGACTCTGCAAAGTTATGGTCGTACCGGGAGTCGGGTTCGTGTAAGATTGCCACCGGTCGTCGGGTCTCATTTCCTTACAGGACTCTCCCATGCACATCCGCCATCCCGTAGGCTCCAGCGCCTTGCCATTCTCATCATAGGTACTGTCCCAGCGAACACTCAAAATCAAATCGCCTATGGAGCTCTTAGCCAATTCAGTTCTCAAGTTTGTCGGGGGCGCCGGGGTCATCGGCGTGGTCAAGCTCGCTCCGGGAACTGTGAAGGTCTTTGCGACAGGGTCGCTTATGAAGCCGTTCGTCGTGAATAGCTGCGCGGAGGCTATATAGGCGCGGTTGAAGAGCAGCGGCCATTCGCCGAATGTATATGTCTTCGAGGACGAGTCCGTCACCAGTTCGCACACCGCTCCGAGCCACTCGGCATCCGGCTTCGCCATGTCCAGGCAGACCTGCGCACCCATAGCGTTAGCGCCCAAGGCTGCCATATTTTCCCAGGAAACCTTTGCGCCCGTATTCCCGACCAGACTGACGCTTACCAATTCTGGTGAGCTCGTCGCCAGGGCTGTCCCTGTCGTGTCAACCGTGAAGGAGGTCGTTGCGCTCTGGCCCCAATCGCCATCGGAGCTGATCAGGCTCACACTTGCCTTATACTCCATGTTCGGCACCAGGGGAGCTTTGTCGAAAGTTTTGCGAATCGTCGAGAGGGTTCGAATGTCTTTGTGGTCGTCGCGTGTGAAGACATAATTTTCGCACTGAGCCTTATATAGGGCTCGCCAGTCGGCGCTGGTGCCCTCTATACAAAGGTGCGCACCTTCGAGTGTCACGCTGGAATCGGGGTGTTTGGGTATTATGAAACTGAAGACGTACTCGTCGCTGCCTGGCTTGTCAGGCTTCGCGGTGAAGTTTTCCGGCGTGGGGATCGTTTCGTCGAACTGAGGCCCCACAACCGTTACCCGTTTGGTCGAGTGTCGGCATCCCTTCGAGTTGCAGGCGTCCAGGCGCACGACCCATGTGGCGCCATGGGACACGCTGAAGTTGGCCTCGTTATCGGTCAGTCTCGCTTTATCGCCTCTGGCGAAGCCCTGTCCGGGCAGGCGCCAGCGCAGACGGTAGTACGTGGCGTCTGCCGATTCGTCCCAGGAGGCGCTGACGCTGAATGAGCCTTGATCGGTCAGCGTAAAGCCGGTGGGCGCAACGGGCCGCTCGGTGGGTTCGGGAGCGCCGGTTCTGGTCACATCCACCTGCGCGGAGGCGGCGGAGCCGCAGGCGCCGGTGTTGTCGCAGGAGCTCACGTCCACGGTCCATTCGCCGGTTAAGGAAACGGTCATAGTGTGAGAGGTTTTGGAGATGTTACGGGAGATGTGGTCTGCTTTATTTCCTGCAAGCATGCGATACCACTCGACCTGGTAGTAGTCGGCGCCGGAAACGGCGTTCCAGGTAGCCGATATGGTCATCGGGCCGGAGGTTAGGCTGAGGCCTGTAGGGGAAGGATTTTGAGCGTGGGAAATTCCTCCGCCGTTGAGAGCGGCGACGAGGAACATCGCCAGCGCGAGTGTGAAGCCAAATACCACTGGGAGTTTTGTGACTGGTCTCATGTGATTCGTTTCCTTTCATTCTTGCTCAGCGCCAATGAGGCGGAGGTCTTACTCGCTCAAGGAGATGGTCGTGTCGCCCGTTGCCATGTATTCCTTGCCGTTTTCCATTTGGTTAACTGCGTAACCGCGGAGGGATACGTTAGAATTGTTAAGGAGCCACGCGTCTGCGTTGCTACTGGGGGCTATCTGTGGGGACCACAGCTACATTCCACCCCGAAAAGGCCATCGAATATTCTGCTTTGTTGGTCCTTCAGGGTTTTCCCATTTCATGGGATGAACAACTCGTAGACCTCCTCGCTAAGGAGTTCGGGATGTCACTCATCGAACGAACAACTTCCCACATCACAGTCTAGCGATATAGAGATAAAACAGGGGTAAACTCTCAGCCAATTGTGCTTTTATATTGATTAACTTTGGGCGACTTTGGTATATTCGGCTCTGCCCAGCTGTATTTCAGGCGCGTGCCGGGCTTCAGGAACCATCCCGACTATCAACAAAGGAGGGAAGTTGAAGGACTCAGACGATCGCGACCGGCAGAATCCCACCCCGCGGGACCGGCTGTCCCGCCTGAGCGACGCCAGCCTCCGCGTCAACGAGAGCCTCGACCTTGAAGATGTCCTCCAGGGTGTGCTCGACAGCGCCCGGACGCTGACTGACGCCCGCTACGCGGTCATAACGACCCTGAACGAGGCGGGGCGGATGGAGGACCTCCGGGCCTCCGGCCTGACATCCGAAGAGACCCGGAGTCTCTGGGAGATTCCCGGGGGTCAACAGTTCTTCGAATACCTCAGCGCCATTGTGGAGCCGCTGCGGGTATCGGACCTGGGCAGGCACGCCAGGGCGCTGGGCCTTAACGAGCTACACACTCCCGTGCATATCAGTTCATTTCTGGCCGTTCCCCTGCGCCACCGGGGCGTGAGCGTGGGCAACATTCACGTGGGCAAGGAGGAGACCGGCCAGGAGTTCAGCCGGGAAGACGAGGAGACCCTGGTGATGTTCGCTTCCCAAGTCGCGCTCGTCGTCGCCAACGCCCGCCGCCACCGCGATGAGCGGCGAGCGAAGACGGGCCTGGAGACACTGATCGAAACGTCCCCCGTGGGAGTCGTCGTCTTCGACGCGAAGGAGGGCGCTCCGGTGTCGTTCAACAGGGAAGCGACGCGGATCGTCGAAGGACTGCTCAATCCGGACCAGACGACGTACCAACTGTCGGACGTGCTTACCGTGCGCCGCGCCGACGGGAGCGAATTCTCCCTTGCCGAATTCCCCCTGGCCGAGGTTCTCAGTAGTACCACCGAGGTGGTGCGGGCGGAAGAGATAGTCCTGGCAGTGCCGGACGGCCGGAGTATCAGCGTGCTGCTCAACGCCACTCCCATACGGTCGGAGGAGGGCGGGGTGGAATCAGTGGTCATCACCATGCAGGACATGACGCCATTGGATGAGATGGAAAAGCTCAGGGCCGAGTTCCTGGGCATGGTCAGCCATGAGCTGCGCATGCCGCTGACCTCCATCTGGGGCTCGGTGATGGCCATGCTGGAAGACACTGAGGACCTGGACCCCGCCGAGACGCGCCAGTTCCTGCGGATCATCCTCGACCAGGTCGGTAGTATGCGCAACCTGATCGGCGACCTGCTGGACGTGGCCCGCATCGAGACGGGCGCGCTGCCCATAGACCCCGAGCCGGCGGAGGTGGCCTCGCTGGTGGACCGGGCCCGCAACACCTTCCTGAGCTCCGGGGGCAGGAACAACCTGGACATCGACATTGCGCCCGACCTGCCCCTGGTGACGGCGGACCGGCGGCGCATCGTCCAGGTCATCGGCAATCTCCTGGCCAACGCCGCGAGATACTCGACTGAATCGTCCGCCATCAGGGTCATCGCCGTGCGGGACGGTGTCTTCGTGGAAATATCGATCATAGACGAGGGGCGCGGGATTCCCATCGAGCGCCTGCCGAACCTTTTCCGCAAGTTCTCACGCCAGGACGACGACCCAGGAGGCGACACTGGCCTCGGGCTGGCGATCTGCAAGGGAATCGTGGAGGCTCATGGCGGCCGCATCCGGGCCGAGAGCGACGGGCTTGGACTGGGCGCGCGGTTCGTCTTCACCCTGCCGGCGTTGGAAGAGTCCCCGGCCGAGCGGGTCCGACCCGACCTGGACCCGCCACAGCAGGCGAATGCCGGAGAGACCATTCTTGTCGTGGACGACGATCCGCAGACGCTTCGCTACGTCCGAAGGGCGCTCGCCGATGCCGGCTACAATCCGGTCGTCCTCGCCGAGCCGGAGGAGGTGTTCCTCACCCTGGAGGAGAGCCGGCCCGACCTGGTCCTGCTCGACATGGTGTTGCCGAACGCCGACGGCATCGAGGTGATGCGAGACGTCCTCTCCGTTGCCGACGTGCCGGTGATATTCATCTCCGCCTACGGCCGGGACCAGGTGGTGGCGCAAGCCTTCGAGGCTGGGGCTGACGATTACATCGTCAAGCCCTTCTCTCCAACTGAACTCATCGCCAGGGTCAGAGTCGCCCTGCGAAGGAGGGCGGGCTCCCATCGGTCCCAGCCGCCGGAACCTTACGTTTACGGCGACCTGGCCATAGACTACGCCGAGCGCCGGGTAACGTTCGCCGGCCGCGTCGTGGAGCTGAGGGCCAAGGAGTACCAGCTTCTCTATGAGCTGTCGGTCAACGCCGGGCGGGTGGTGCCTCACGATGAGCTCCTGCGAAGGATCTGGGGCGCGAAGAGGCCGGACAGCCTGCGGGGGCTCCGCACCCACCTGAGCCAGCTTCGTAGAAAGATCGGCGAGGACGCGAGCAACCCCACCTACTTCTTTGCCGAACCCCGCGTCGGCTACCGCATGCCCAGGGGGTGAGGGGTAGAGCAATGAAACTAGCGCCACTCCATGAGCGGAGGGCGCATATACCTTATATAGAAGGAGGCTGTGGATGATAACGCTGCATTTCAAGGACAGCATCAATCTCGAAGACAGAGCGGTCATATCCGGATGGCTTGGGGACAGTCAGGCTTGGGCGAAAACAGCAGTGATGCTGGACGAGCGTGGTCGCTCCAAACAGGGGGAGAGCGTCATGAACGCAGACCACAATCAACTAAACGTGGCGCACGTATCCATGGGGCTGGCGTTCGAGTTGGTGTTGAAGGCACTCGCGGTAAGCGAAGGGCGCAAGTTCACTGGCAGCCACGAGGCGCTCATTAACTACGGCGCGTTGAGTCCTTTGACCCAAGACAAGGTCGCTGAGGCGATTAAGAGCCATTCAGGCATGTCGGTCCAGCATTACCTTGAGTATCTGGATGAGCGCATGTGCCACCCCGACCGGAAGTACTGGATGGTGAAAAAAAGTGGAGCAGCCGAAGACACTGGCTTCTCCAACATTCCCGCGCACGGCATCCCTGTCGCCGCGAACATTCATCGCGAGATCGACGATATGGTCGGGCAGAACACCTTTCAGAACTGGGAGCGAGGCCAGCGAGTCGTAATGTGAACGGCTCGCGGCCTAGTAAGGCACAGACCTGATGACAACATGGCTGGGGGTCTGCAATTCGACCGGCAGGGCGTCTCACCCCCAAGCACGTCGCTGACGGCGGCATAGAGAAAGAGGAGGAGTGGTTCATGCGATGGCTAAAGCTGTGGTTGCGCAGATTGAGTCCTAGAACGACCGAGGGCTATGTGGGACTGTGCGTGGCAGTGTTCAGCACGGCCACGCAAATAACACTCGTAGCCCTGCTCAAGGATGATTTCAGTGAGTTCCTACTGGTAGTTCCGGGTGCCCTCGCATCGTGGCTGCTGGCGGTCGTGATCGTGGCCGTGGTGGACCACAGGCGCTACAGGGGCATACGAGATGATTGGCAGGAGGTCAAGGTATTCCACGCACCACCGGGCCCCACCGTCTTTCTTGGTACAGGGGATGTTTATCCGCGCGGTCCCACAATGGTAGTGGCGCCGAATCGTATCGGGACAGAGGAGAAGGGATTGATGGGCGAACGCCTCCTGTGCCTGTATTTCAACGATGGAATTCGAAGGAAGCCAGTTCAGGGGGAGCCCGTCTATTGGCAGGGCAAGTGGGGAGAGTTGGAGTTGGCTCCAGTTCCCGTCTCCTTCGATCCTAGACATGGTTCTAAGCAGGGGATCCGGTTCACCGGAACGAGTTATATGACGGGGAACCCCGATTCTGACAAACCCAGCAAAGACGCCCGCGAGTCAAGTTAGGTTGACTTGGGTGCTCTGAAGGAGCGCGAGTAGATAAATGAGGTCGCGAAGCCAGCCGCTACTTGTCAGGGAGTAAGTTCGTTCATGTCCCAGGAGCAGTTCACGCCAACGGATTGGGTAAACCGGTTGTCACGGCTTCTACAGGAGTTGGTCGACTACGAACAGTGGCTGGAAGGCGAACTCTTCCGCCTGAGGCGTCGAGCGGAGAACGCGTTGGGCGCACACGATTCTCACGATGACTGCGACGACCGGATTCGAGAAAGGATTTCCGGATACTGGCGGTTCCTCTGGGGCACGCCACGAGCGGATTCCGAGTATCGACGGAGTGTATCCGAGAAGCTGAACAGACTAATTGAAGTGTTACTGGAACATCCCACACTCAAGAATGCCGTGTATCGAGCCGAGGACGGCCAGATGTCTCTGGGTCTGAATCTGGGAGTGTCAAGGAGTGCAGGCCACCAATTGTTTTTCATGTTGATGGGCCTGGTAGACCATGCCGTTGAGCACGGCCCCCAAGCTACGGCCGATGCGTTAGCGCAGGTGATCCAGCGAGGAGACAACGGGGATCTGAGTTCCTACCAGATTCTTCTCTTCCGTGGGCTGCACGTTGAGCGAAAGCATGACTTTCCGAATGGCCTGTGTATCGTCTCATTCGAGGAAGTACGACAATACCTGGCGGACGACAGTGTCCGACAAATGCTCGAAGCGGGCGATACCGAGATCAACCGAGAACCAATCGGGGCAGTTGTCTTCGAGAGAAGGTGGGGGCCGGTGCTCGTCCCAGCCGGATACGACATGGATGGCGTGGATTGGCCCGAAATGTCCCAGACCTTCCGCGACGATGCGCTCCTGCTGTTGGACGTCTTGGCAGTAGTGCACGGGCTCCCAGTAAGTAGTTCGAGAACGCACACATCCGTTGTAGAGCGTCAGATCGAGCATCTAGTGGGTCTTCAGCCCCGCTTCTCGCGGGATGTCCGCGATATCCTCGGTGTCAACACCACGAGAATAGGGCCCATCTCGACTCCTGCTGTCTCCGAAGCGAAGCTGTCGGATTGTGAGCAGTTGCTTTTCAGTTGCAGGGACAATGTCCAAATGCGTCTGGCCCTGTCCCGCCTCGCTTCATCGCTGGCGCGAACGGGCGTGCATGAGGCTTTTGACAAGGTGCTCGACGTAGCAATCGCGTTGGAAGTCATGTACCAACTCGATGCTTCACGTGGGAAGGGCAGCCAGCTCTCCAGTCGTGCCCGTCAATTGCTTGGAGGAAACCGAAAGGACCTGAGATGGATTGGAAGGACCGCGGAGTCGATCTACGCCGCCCGCACCGACGTTGTCCACGACGGGACGTTGCAGGCAGGCGCCGACCAAATCTACGAAGACGCCTTCGAGCTGGGTCGGCGAACCCTGCTGCATATAGCTGGATCGCGGCGTTCCCACTAAATGAGAGCGACTCTAGTTTGGTTCAGTTGGCTTGTAATCACCTTGGGAATCAATGCGAGGATTGAAGAACGGGCTAAGTCTTGCTCCGCCGACTTGCGGAGCTGTTCGGCATCCACGCCGAATAGACTTATGAAAGCTCTGAGGGCCTCATCCACCGGCTTATCGCTTACGGCTTCTCGAGCCTGCTTAGCCAGATCTCTCAAGTCTGTAGCGGGTCCGGTGACCGTTGCCATTTCTTCGAGCGCCAGCTTTCCATACTCGCTGATTCGTGATTGAAGATCAGCGATTCGTTCGTCAACCTGATGTCTGTCGCGGCAAGCTCGAGGAATGCTGCGATACACTTGCACTGCATTTTCCAATAAGCTGGCGGCAACTCCGTGACTAGGACAGTCCGTAGAAAGCCTGGCATTGGCTTCCTTTTCGAGAGATTCAGCCTCTGCTACTGTCATATCGGTAGACTTGGCGTTGTCGCCAGTATCACGAAACCATCTCACGGCGGCATTGCACAGACTTCCGCTGGCATGGAACTCAGCTTTGACTTCGAAGTCATGGGCAAGAGACTCCAATTTGACGGCAACGGAGCTTGCCTGGTCTTCAGCGAGGCCATTGGTTCGCAGAGTATCGGCGAGCCGAATGCTGAAGAAGCTGTCCTCAGTCGATGCCGATTTCAGGACTTTCAAGAACTGGGACTCTATCTGGTTGAGACGGTTTCCTGCTTTCGCCCCGATCATGCGGCACAGGATTATCGCTCGTTGCCAACATTGTTCTTTGCCGGAGAACCAAGTATCGGCGTCAAGAGGCAATTTCGTGTAACTGTCTATGGCCGCCAACGCGAACTTGACATCGCGAGGGGTCTTTCTGTCCCAAACCAAATCCGCTAGTCGGGCCTTTAGTAGCGGTCTTTCAATCGTGTCTATCAGTTCCGCAAAGTATTCGATCTCGGATTCGGTGAAATCCTCCGCAATGGTGGAGCGTCCGCCGCTCCCTACGAAAACAGGGTCGAACGGGTTGGTGAATCTGTCAGGCACAAGCATCATCGAACAAGCTTCACCCAAAAGCTACAATTCTCTGCTGTGAGATTGATTACCCGCGTTCTTTGCCTTTGCCGCGGCTTCGTATAGCCTTTGCGATATGGCACTGTAGTCTCGCCCGGGAAGAGCATCGAATATTGCCTCCCAACTGCAATCTTGGAAATCCTGAAGGGCGTTATCAAAGTTGTCGGCGAAATACGAATCGTGAGCGGTATTCACTTTTCCTGAACCCTCCGATATATTCTATACAGACCCGTAATTGTATCCAAGATACACACCGGCTGTCATCGGGTTGAGTATGGTTATTCGATGTGGTAGCAGTCCAATGACCTCTATTTGAGTAATCGTCCCACAGGCGGTGTGCGGATTTGTGGAGTAGTTGAGAGAGTCAGTTTTCTCAGGAGGAAGGATTCTGCTTACGCCGCTACCAACTCGCTCAGGTCCAGACCTTCTCGTCCGCTCCACACCCACTGCGTCAGACCCAACCCGTTCATCATACCCTCCATACTCTTGTACCCTCTGACTGTCTTGTACCTGATCTTGCTCCTTCCTATCGTTTTCTCTGTGCAGTTGTTGGTCTGCGGCATCCCTCCAACTCGCTGGTGACATAACAGACTCGGCCACTTCCCACATAGCTCCACCACCAACCGACGGAGTTTCGGTTCAGCCCGAACTGCTCGTTCCATCCTCAGAAGTTCTCTTCCACCACCTTCAGGCAGTTCAGTCAGCAGACGCCATATCCTCGCTCTGTGCCAGTCCCACCCATCTATCTCATCAATACGCCTGCGCACGTTCTTTCTCACGTGCGCTATGCACACCTGGTGTTCAATACCCATACGCTCGACCACCGGCTTGTAGGTGGACAGGTCATCGGTCACCATCGCCTCCACTCCAAAGCGGCTCACGTATCGCTGAAGCCACCTCATAAAGCCCTCGCTGTCCTTGTCCACCAACACATCCATACCCACAAGTTGACCGCTCTTTGCGTCCGTTACAAAACCCACCACTGTCTTTTTGCCCCTCAACCTGATCACTGTCTCATCCGCTCCCATCACCCTCACACGACCGCGCGTCCTGTTCATCCATCCGCTCAGCGCGCCAGAGCCCCACTCCTGAACATCCCGCCACACGCTCATCCGGGATAGACCGCAGCCCAGCGCAGACAAGAGATGGCTCACAGAACGCAGCGACAGACCCAGCGCCCAACTCAATGCACTCACCCCTCTGAGCCTCAGACTCCGATCATGGCTGTCTACTCCTTCCGGGTAGTGTCTGAATGTCTTCAGACAGTCTGTGCAACGATACCTGATCACAGTAACCTCGCTTATGTACAGGTCTGTGACGCGCTTTGTAACCTTCCCATGTCGGTTCAGAATGACGCTGCCGCAGTGCGGACAGGCCGACGGCCTGGAATCAGGATAGTCCTTGACCTGCGGTAGTGTGAATCGTACTCTGGGCATGGCAGGGAGCCTCCGGTGTTGGTTGTGATATTTCAACACCTTAGCAGGATTCCCTGCCATCTTCTTTAATCACCGTCTATGGGACGGTTACCAAACTGAGCCGGTCGGGAGCACTTGCATGGGAAGCGGCTGACGGAGAAGGATTAAAGGATACGAAGCGGCGAACCGTCGCTGAGGCTGGCTGTCGGGTTGAGTGGAGCTATTCTGCTCCAGAGATTCAGAGAAGACGGTCTATGCAGATCTTTTCAGCAGCCTGCTAATGCCCCAAGCTCCGTACTCATCGTAAAGTGGGTTTCTGTCACATGTCGCCACTGGCTTCCTAAACCAGATGGACCCAGCGCCTGGTAGAGGCACCGGGTCCATCTCAGGGGCACTTGTACGGTCAGATCATACCCCCTGTCCGCGTCGGCTGACTCCGCTTTTCCTATCCGCCTCCTTTCCGCTCACCGCCGGAGCAGTGTTCCCCTACCCGATTAACCACCGCCCTCGCCACTGCCGACCTCTGCGTGGGGCGTCCACCCGGTGAAGGATTCAGGCGTCGAGGGTAGGCTGATCGCTATCACCTCACCCGGAGCCATGTCCACAGGGGCGGTTGGGCCTAGCTCGGTCCCGTTCGACAGATGCACTTCTATCCTGACATTGGTCAGCGTGCTGTTAGTGGTGTTCTCCACTGTGCCCATAAAGGCGTTGCTTGCAGCATCGTAGTTGAGAATCAGCCGCGCGCCGCCGCGAACCGTGTCGAAGGTCTCATCCGGCGCCAGCATACCCACGGCGCTCCCCTCTTCGCTGCCTCCACTGCCTTCAGCGCCTTCGCTACCGGACTCACTGCCGCCTTCACCGCCGGGGCCGTGCCCCTCGCCACCCGCTCCCTCTGCGCTGCCACCCTCTGCCCCCGTGTGGGCCACAGGGCCGGGACCGCCGCAGTCGAACACTTCCATGTGGACCACGTACCCGTCGTATGCGACTCCCGCTAGCTCCGGCTCAGCGGAGACCGCCAGGTTAGAGGTCGCCTGCTGGCCGGGGTTCAGGTCTCCCATCTTGCCCGGGCCAAGCTCGCCCACTGTCTGCGTCCCCGACTTCAGATGCGGTTCGGACTGCACGTAGCAGAGCGCCTGTGCGGTCGTGTTCTGCACCGTCGTCTGGACAGACTGGGTTGCCGCATCGTAGCTCGCCGAGACTGCCAATCCACCAAGGACGCCGTTCCAGGTCTGGTCCAGCGCAGTTATCGGGCTGGACATCGCCGCTTCCATAGCCGCTTCGCTGCCGGACTCGGGACCCTCGGGCCCGTCGGGGCCACTCTCGCCGCCAGCCTGCTCACCGCCCGACTCACCGCCGCCTTCGCCGCTGCCGACCTCGGCGTGGGGCGTCCACCCGGTGAAGGATTCAGGCGTCGAGGGCATGTTGATCGCTATCGTCTCGCCCGGAGCCATGTCCACGGGAGTGGTCGGCCCAAGCTCGGTCCCGTTGGAAAGATGCACTTCTATCCTGACGTTGGTCAGAGTGTTATTGGTAGTGTTCTCCACGGTTCCTGCGAAGGCGTTGCTCGCAGCGTCGTAGTTGAGTATCAGCCGCGCGCCACCGCGAACCGTGTCGAAAGACTCATCCGGCGCCAACATACCTGCGCCGCTGCCCTCTTCGCTGCCGGACTCTCTGCCGCTTTCAGCGCCGGCGCTTTCGCCGCCGCTGCCGTGCTCGCCTTTGGCCTCGCCACCGATATCCTGACTTATGGTGACACCTTCGGGGCCACCTTCTCTGCCTTCCGATCCAGTGTCAACCGTGCAGCCGGTCAGGATCCCGGCGCTGAGTATGGCGCCCGCGACCGGCCCGATCAGTATCTTCTTCGTCATCAGTTTCTTGCTAATCATCGTTTCACTCCTCTCGTGAACTGTCTGTGATGCTGTTCACGATAACGATGAAATGTCGCAGAAATATGTCGCCGGAGGGCCGATGTGATGAATCTGTCGGATTCTTGAATCAGTGCGAGTGTCCATCGGCACGTGAAGCTGCAAAGCATCGGTCAGTGAGAATGCACGAGAATCCCCTCAGATTTCACATGCCACCACATTTTGGAAGAGTGCGGCCTCTCAGTATGGCGATCAATCGTAGGGAAAGGAGGGTTCTGGCAGTGTTCATCGTGAAGTTGTGACCCCAGTCGGACCGACCCAAGTTTCCTCGAATGGTATAAAACGGGTTCAGCATGGTCGCCCAGGTACGGCACTTCCGTATCCTGTTATCGCAAGCCTCATTCACGACAATGTGGGACAGGCATATTCTCATTCCCACAAATGGGCAATGATATGACGACCCGCAGGTGAAGTTTCCCGTAGGCTTCGTGGCCGCATCCGAAGCGACCGCGCCTACGTGTCCGGGCCACTGCCACCAGTGCTTACGTGGAACTTGGAGCATGCGCTTGCCCATTCCGACGCGGACAGGACCGTCGGAAGGCTCGCCCGCGGCAGATTGGGCAACTAGAAGCTACCTCATAAATAGAAAGGAGCCGATAACTTAAATCCTATCTTGAATAGAGGGTAGAGTAATGGATACGAACTATTGCACCCGTTCGTTCAACGCCGATATCTGGAAAATCATATAGTCCAGGGCAGAGCGCAGGTTCTCCACAATTTGTGAGACCAGTGGGGGGATCTGCCGGATGCATCTCTTTCTATTGTACGTGGGAGGTAAAGGCTGAAATACTCGCCCTGCGGGTCGAGTCCACCCACCATACTCCTCACGTAGCGATGCAGGAATTCATTCTTCACGGCCGCCAAAGACATGCAACGTTCCTTGAATTACTCTATCCGAGCCCGGGCTTCCTCCAATAGTGGCGGCGCATTGCTCAAATCTGATGGCGTGTCGTCCCTTGGTACGTCACAACCTTATTGCTACGGATCTGAGTTGATGAGCTGCGCATACCTCAAGAATATGGTTGGTCAACGACTAGTCAACGACAATTATTTTGACTGCTTCCTGTTGTCTCATTAGAAAATGTTACCGAAAATTTTTAGCCTTTAATTGTCGCTCACAGGTTTGATGTCACCTGGGCCAGCCTCGTTCATTTCACTCTGTTCGGCAGAAGAATACACTAACTGCTCCACTACCACGATTCGCCGTTTGTGAACCCTGCATTGAAGCGTTCGTAGCTGACGCCTGCTGTAGCGGTTGGGATAGCGGGCCATCAGCCGGTCAAACAACTCGGCGGCCCTCGCGTCCGGCTGCTGTTTAAGCCTGTCCAGTATCTCGCACCATACCCCTTCGAAGGAGTATGGTCGTGTTCGCTTCTTCGGCGCGTGTGTCAGACGTAATCGCTCAGCAGCGACACAGTTCACATCTAAGACAGCATGACCTTATCGAATACTATGCTCACCAATTCCAGATACATCCCACATCCCACCGTCCTGCGCACTGTCGCCGACATACATGACGACCGGACCACCGTTTGCCTCAGGAACAGCCGCCGACACCAGGTCCGGCATCGTGTGTTCCGGTAGAACGTCGTACTCGCTCACTGGTAGTCCCGGGGTCGGCGCCGGTACCGGAGTCGGCATCGGCGGGATGATGTTCGATGCGACAGACGGCCTCAACCTGCCCAACTCAACTGCATGCTACGTCATCGGCGGCTGCCCGACGGACTGTGAGTACGCCAGCAAAAGCGCAACGACCTACAGCATCATCCCAACTCGCATTGCCTTCCTCATTTCATCACCCCTGAGGCAGATCGGCCCATGAGGAATCCGCACGACCTTGTTACTACGCCTATAACTGTCGTTATGTGTCTCGTAAGTCACTGTTGAAGCAAGGACCCATCAATAGGACGAATACTCATTATCTGAAAATTGCCCTTCACAATAGGCGTCCAGTCGCAAGCTACACTAATAGTAGGTAGGGCAAACATTACCCGACCCAGACAGCACCTTGACAAGCGAATACCGAGACGCGCGAATACAATTCGTCGGCGAACCGCGTCTCATCTCGAAACATGACCGAGCGCCTACGGGCGCATTCGCGAAAGGAGAATGGCTATAGACAATATGACCGAACCAACGGACAGGAGGTCCTTTGGCTGACCGCGCTCGCGGGAACGCCAGGGACATCCCCAATCATCCCGCCTCCATCCCCGGAAACACACGGGTGGGGGCGACCGCAGAAGTCGGAGAATCCGGGTTCCCCGACCTCAAGGAACTAAGAGCCGTATTGAAGGAGGTGGACACAGCGCCCGTGGAGAGGGCGCTGACAGGACCGGCAGGTGGCGTGGGCCGGAAGCCCTACCCGCGAGGTCCGATCATCAGGGCCTACTTGTCCCTGCCCTTCCTGAGCATAGCGGACATATCTGCTCTACGCAGAGAGCTCATGAACAACCCCGCTTTTAGGGCCGCGTGCGGGTTCACGACTAGTGTCCCATCGCGCCCGACGTTCTCAAGAGTGTTCGGGCAGCTCGATAAGATGCCCGAACGGATGGACAGGCGCCATGAGCAGGCTGTGCGGAAACTGAGGGAACACCGGTCCGACCTCGGTAAAGAGGTCGCCGTGGACTCTACGATGGTCAAGACCAACTCCAACCCGAGGCGTAAGCCAATCAGCGACGTCGAAGCATCCTGGGGGAAGCAGCACGACGTCCGGGAGTCGAAGGGCTGGCGATGGGTCTATGGCTACAAGGCCCATACTGCAACGTGCGCCAATTACGACACACCGCTCGCGGTGATCGTAACGTCTGGAAGCGAGAGCGATATGAACTATCTCGTACCCCTGGTGGAAAAACTCCAGCTGCGGCCTGAGGTCGTCATAGCAGACAGGGGATACGACTCGGCGAACAACAACGAGTGGCTGCACCGGCGGGGAATCGCGCCGGTCATACACAAGAAGAGGCCGCCGAAGGGATATCACACCCGCGAATGGGGTCGAGGGCGGACATACTACTCGACGAAAGGAACGCCGCTCTGCGAGTGCAAGCACGAGAGGCCATACCTGGGAACGGACCCGGAGACTGGCGAGCGTGTGTACGGTCCGGTGACGGACTGCGAGCGCGGCGGTAAGTTCGAGGGCCTCTCGCTGTGCGAAGTCGAGGTCCGAGTGATCCCCGAGAGCGACATCCGCCTGTTCGGCGGAGCGGTCCGCAGGGACAGTCCGGAGTTCAAGATGAAGTACAACAAGCGCTGGAGTGCCGAGCGGGTGTTCAGCCGCTGGAAAGACCACAACGTTCTAGAGAGCCACTCGTTCAGAGGGCTGTCGAGCGTGAGGCTACTGCTTCAGCTGTACGCCATTGCGGACGTGGCCGCCAAGATCGCTGAGGTGAAGGCCACCGGTACGCTGCCCGTAGCAGCGTAAGAAAACTGAATAGGGCTTCCCCCCTTTTACGATACCGATTGGTTGTCGGCGATGGCGTTTAATCACTTTCTTCTGTCGGTAGAGATTGCTGAGGAGGAGGTCTATGGGTCGTAAGGCGTGGGAAACCCACTCAGGCGGCGAAATTGGATAGCGTCGCGCTATCGCCTATGATATGGCTATCCCACGAGGCGAATCTATTTTGAACAGGCCTATAACTCTTAGGATACATCAATGTCAGATAGAAACTTTTTAGAGATGGGGCTTGAGAGGGCCGAGCTAAAGTTTTGTAAAAATCCTAGTGAAACTGTTGAAGTTATCAGCGCTAGGCGCGTCTTGTACCAGGGAGAAAAGCGATCCTTGGGAAGTGTCACAATACAATTGCTAAACGACGATAGTATTGACAGAGACCACACAAAGTATTGGACTCATGAAGGACGCTGTGTCAGAGAGATATACGAAGAGACTGTCAAGCTACGTCAACCATGACGGTTTGATTCCGTATCCCTAACCAGGTCTGAAGCCAATGTCAACCTCTCCACCCGCAGAACGATTCAAGGGAGTCTATGTCAGCGAGGTGCGTGTTCGACAGCTATGTCTGTTGGGGCACTGTCGGAGCTCTCCCGAACGAACTCTAGCAGGCCCTTCCGAAACGCCTTCATCGCTTCTGGCCTGCCTAAGAGTTCGCAGTCGAGGTCGTACTCAGAGAATATGCCGACCAAGTTATATGTGACTTTTGTTGTGTGAGGATCAGAGTCTCCAAATCGAAAATCGTGAAGAACATTCTCGGACACACGTTCGTCCAGTTGCCGGAAAGTCAAATCTCCATCAAGAAAGCGTTTAGCCTGTTCTAGTAGAGTATATCCGTCCATGTACAGTAACCCTTTGCCAGAGCGATTCGTTTCACCATCCATTATAAGGGAAGCCTTCAATTCCGGCCAATTTTGGGAACGCGCTCAACGCGATGAATTCACGTTAGAGTTCGAGCGAGACACGCACTATACGAGACAGGTCGCAAGAGAGCGCGACTTCACGTATTGCACTCGCAGCCAGATGGTTCGTTACTTTGACGGCAATGGCGAACAGATTGCAGTAGTGCATCAGATTCGCAACCCGGATGGCAGCGTCGGAGCCAGTGGCAAGCCCGATCCCAAGTTTCTGCGACTCGAAACTGAGGTTCTTAAAACGCGTCGCTAACAATCATAACCTGAAATGATATAATAGCCAGTGTCCAGTGCCTGAATCTTATCAAGGATCAGAGTATATGCCGACCTTCCCCTCCATAGAATGGTTCGAGGCCGTCCGGGGCGCCGCCAATGACGACCGCGACTTCCGTAGCCTTGGCACTTGCTTCGCGCAGGTGGGGGTGCGAGTTGGCGAGCGCGTGTTCCTGCTGGATTTCGAGGCATTCGAGTGCGCCGGTGTATCAGAGGCGGACGAGACTGCGCTGCACGACGTGGACTTCACCCTCAACCTGGCCCCCGACGAGTGGCGGCGTCTGCTGAACAATATCAGACAGAACGGCGGCGCGGACTCCGAAAACACGTTCAACACGCTGGACATCGAATACGGAATCGTCGAGTCGCGAAACCCCTATGGACAGAACAACTTCCCCCGATACCATCTCACCATCCAGAGATTCTTCGACGTGTCGAGCGGGGTTGAAACCACATTCGCGTGAGTCGCCATGCCTATCTATGAATACAGATGTGAAGACTGCAAGGGCAAGACGGCCAAGCTGGTCAAGGGATTCGACGCGCCGGAGTCCATAGCCTGCCGCGAGTGCAGGGGCGAGAACACTCACCGCATAATATCCAGCGTCGCCTTCCACAAGTCGCTCAACTCCAGGCTGCAGGACCTTGATCCGCGCTACGACCGCATGGCGGACGCGGCGGCGGCCAGCACAGCAGAGTCCGATCCCAACCGCTTCCTGAAGAGCGCCATCCCGCTCGACGCGGCTGAAGACTAGCGCTCCATGTTCTACGAAGAACGCCGCATTACGCTCAGGCGCGGCCAGCTCGATGCCTATACCGATCACTTGCGCGATGTGGTCAGGCCGAACCTGGACGGAGGCGAAATACTCTGTCTCCTGAGCGCGGCGATAGGCGCCCCGGTGGAGGCCGTTCTTCAGATGACGCGCTTCTCGGACTATGACGCATGGCTCCGGGCGCAATCCGCATACGGTGCTGACAGGATGGAACTGGTGGCGGACGAAGAAGTACGCTTGCTGAAATCCGTGTCCGTCAGGCCGAAAGACGTGATCGAAGAGTCGGACATGCGGGCGTTCTACGGTCACCGCCGCTTTCACATAGACCCCGATGACCTGGATGAATTCGTACACTGTTCGGAGAACGGCATCTGGCCGCGCATCGAGTCTCAGGGGGCTTCGATACTCGGGCTGTGGGCGACGGTCGCGTCAACCTCACCTCTCGAAGTCACTCTGCTGACCGGATACCATGGTCCCGCGCACTGGGAGGCGACCCGGCAACATGGCGGCAAGCCTGACGACATGGACGACGCTACGTGGGAACACAGCCTGAGCCTTCACCGTCGGCGATCCGAACTCCCGGTGAAGACGTGGGTTCGTCTGATGCGGCGGATAGAGCTGTAAAACCCCCGTCCTGATTCAGACATATTCCCGGTATTCTGAATGTGGTATAATTTACCCATGTGGGGACGCGTGGGTTCGACAGGGGATGCCTTCGCGGGACTGCAAGCCGAGGCGCCATCAACCTCGTTAATCAGGTGGCAAAGAAAGTACCTGACGACAATCAGTACGCACTAGCCGCTTAATACCGGCTACGTCTCCCGGTTCCGACTCCCGTAGGGGCCGACGAGGCGCCGAAAATCGGGATGCTGTTCCGGCGACGCCGATGCCCGGGACAAAAGACCATCGGCTAGCCCTGAGCGCCGTCCCTGCCGGTGCGGAGGCGCCGGGGTGACCTTAAGCATCGGCTAAGCTTGTAGATGTCTTGGTCGGAGAGTCTTCTGGACGGGGAGTTCGACCCTCCCCCGTCTCCACCATCTCCATCCCACCGCTTAGTTCACGCGCCCGCCACGTTTCGATGATTCGATTGGTCATTGTCGGCTTCAACGGCATCCAGCGATTTCGAACAGTAGAAGCAATATCAACCCTGTCCTCCCTGGATTCTCACTTTCGTGGGAATGACGGAAAGCGTTGATACAGCCTATCGAATTGCGTATAGAACGCCTCTTTCCGACGCGACATAGAGCATTTCGTTGGCCACGACTACCGAAGTCGAAACACGGTCATTCAGCTCGAAACGCCACAACTCTTCACCCGTGGCTCTATCCAGTCCATACACCGTGCCGTCGGTGTCAGCTATGTATAGCGTATCCCCGGCCAGCGAAGGGGCTCCCCTAGTCTGGCCGTCTGCCTGGAATTTCCATACACGCTCGCCACTGGATTTATTCAACGCGTAAACGCCGCCCGACTCGGATACAGCATAGACCTTTTCATCGTCCAGCGCGGGCGTGCCCAGGAAGATCTCCCCCGGACTCCTGTATGCCCACTCAAACCCCTTGATCACAGGGAGCGTATTCCAGAATCCCCAGAAAAACAGCTGCGTCCTGATGAACCGGGCGGTTTTCTCGAAAGGCAGCTGCCTCTGTTTCAAGTCTATGGCATAGATGATGCTCCTGGAGTTACCCACATACGCCAGATCGTCATCCATAGACGGCGCGCCTCTGACTTCCCTCGTCAGATAGTCCAGGCGGAACCCTCCGGTTTTCGTATCGTAGATGTATATGCGCTGGTCTTGCGAAAGGACTGCGACGACATCATCGCTGATTGCGGGCGAAGCCACTACCCTGCCGCCGGTTTTCCGACTCCAGATCACCTCGCCCGTCAGCGCATCCAGCGCATAGATGCGGAAGTCTCCCGAACCAATGTACACGACACCTTCATGCACCGCGGGAGAGCCGTAAACCAGGTCTCCGGTCTGAAACTCCCAGTGCAGCGCGCCGGTTTCCTTGTCCAGGGCCAGCAGTCTGCCGTCTCGCAGTCCGACGAAGACCAGGTTGCCTGCAATTGCCGGAGACGAATTGACGGGTCCGGTTACCGGGTATTCCCATTTCATCTCGCCTGTCGCGACGTCAAGCGCGACGATTCGTTTGTCCCCGGTGCTGAGATACACAGTATCTCCCACGACCGATGGCGCGGCATACAGTGGCGCACTGGTACGGAATTGCCACTGCACCTCTCCGGCGGGCACGGGCTGATACTCGCGGATATAACCAGAGTGCGTGGGGTCGCCCTGGTACATTGGCCAGTCACCGGGCGCTGATACCACCGCGATGCTCGACGTGGGCGGCTCGAGTTCTCTCCCCGGCCCTATCGTCATGTATGCCGTAGCGCCCGCGACAGCGACAACCACAGCTGCGACAACCACAGCCCATCGGATAATGCGTCTTCTTCGCGCTTCCGACAGGCGACGGGCTTCTATATCCCTGGCCTCTTCGGGGCTGACGCGCGGTCCCCTGTCCAAAGGCGTTCTACATTCCCTACAGTACGACGCACCAAAATCATTACTGTGCCCGCACCCGGGACACAGCACTACAGCTTCGGTAACCAATCTAACGCATCACCCCGCTCCCATGTATTGCCTATCGCTGGGGAATAGGTATCACTCAATTCTAGCTAGACTGTGACTCTCATTCAAATCTTCCATCATCGAACGGCGCGGACTGACAGCCGACAAATGAACATTTATACTGAACGACGCAGATTAAGTTGGACGTTCAGAATCCTCAACTCCAGAATGCAGACTCTTTCAAGACACTGGCATGTGGGCGCATTCGCGCTTGTGATGGTTATCGCGGCCTTCCTCCGATTGTACGACCTCGGGCAGGGACATCCCGGACTGGCCATCTACACCTCGATCTCCTCCCATGCGTACAAGTCCTTCCACAACTGGCTGTACCCGAACATGTTCGCGGACGGCTCCATACTCGCGGACAAGCCCCCGCTGTTCTTCTGGTACCAGGGACTGTTCATCGCGCTTCTCGGCCCTTCAAACGTGGCATTCAGGCTTCCAGTCGCGCTCGCGGGAATATGCTCGGTGGCTCTGGTTTACGTCATAGTAAGACGGACCGCGGGAACGCCCCCCGCGCTCATCGCAGCGGCGGCGCTGGCGATAATGCCCCTGGACGTGAACTACACGAGATCCACGTTCATCGAGTCGGTCACGACAGTAACAATGCTGCTCACCGCATACTTCGTGGTCAGAGCAGTGCAGGAAAGACGCGAGGGGTTCTACTACGTTGCCGCCTTCGTCCTCGGTCTTGCCTGGATGATCAAGCTGTGGCAGGGGCTGCTGCCCGCGCCCGCCTTCGCGCTGATCGCGCTCATGTACCGCTGGCAGTCGTGGGGCGCGTTCATACGCACCGGCGTCACAGGTGCGGGGATATTCCTGGCGACCGCGTTCTGGTGGCCGGTCGTAGTCTGGCTCACCCCCTCGGCATACGAGTCCGTTATGCACGCCGACAACGTGTGGGACATGATCTTCGGCTGGAACCTGCGGGAGCGATTCGGTGAACTCGAATACGGCGCAAGACACCGGCAGGACATCCTGTGGTTCGTCACCGGACCTATGGCCCCCTATTTCGGAGTATCGCTGTTCCCGGCTGCTGCCGTTGGGGTTGTGGCGGTAACGGTTGCGCTGTGGCGCCGGGCCGTGGCGAAGATCGCGGGCCTGCCCCCCGTCATAGCGCTGCGCGAATCAAGGGTATGGGCCTACCTGTCTTTCTACACGGACGAACCCGGGACGCAAACAAGCTCTGGGGATACGAAGGACGCGGAAGACTCGGTATCCCAGGTCACCGAAATGGGGATTCTGTGGGTCCTGTGGCTTGGGCTGGCCGTAATCGCATTCGGGGGAGCGAACATCAGGCTAATCACCTACTGGGTCGCCGCTGCACCCGCAGTGGCCGCGCTGACCGGCATCGGTATCGCCGCCATCCCGTCACTCCTCAGAATAGGCGGCCTCACAAGGTGGCTGGCATACATAGTCGCGCTTGCAGGCTCTCTCTACTGTGCATTCGTCTATGGCAAAACGAGCCACGTGTTCGGGATCAACGCGGGTCTGGCCGCCGCGATTACGATTGCGGTCATGGCAAGCGGCATATTCCTCTACTTCCATAGGCGTCCGTTCGGAAAGAACGTAGCTACAGCTGCCGCCGTAATCGCGCTCTCTGTCCTTACACTCTTGACGTCAGCCGTCACCCTCAACAACCTGTTCAACCCTCGAGACGACACGCTGGGCAGAATCGGTTTCGATATGGTACCCGAGCGCAGACTCCCACGCACCGAGCCTTCTGAGAGAGAATCGGAACTCCAGCGACAGGGGGCCATGATAACGGCAATCGTAAGGGTGGAGCCGGAAGAACTGGACGCCGCCATGGAGTACGTAAGACAGCGCAGGGGAGACAGCCGCTACCTGCTCGCGAGCGACTCCTACAACACGGGCGCGTTCATCTCGATGCGCACCGGCGAGCCTGTCCTGCCCCTGTACTCCGAGTACCAGATGGATAACCTGGTGGATGGCGCCGAGCTGAACCGGATGATAGAAGACGGTGACATCCCCTTCTTCCTCACGGTGAGCTACCTGTCCGAAATGGACTTCCTGCTCTACGCCCGCATGTACTCCAACAGCCGGGACGTAACGGCGCGCGCGGGTCTGCCCGCAGAGGGCGAATACCGGCTGTTCGAGGTGATACGGAGGTAGGGGTTCTTACCTCATATGTACCTCATATGTACCGCCACTTCCGGCCCGGCTCAGTTAACCAAGGCTTAACTGCTGCCCATTCAGGCATTCCTACGCTCACGATTGTCGGGAACCTGGAACGGGTCCCAGTCCGAGACGACACGTACACTCCTATACGAAATAACCATTGGGCAGACTCGTGCCGACATCGCAGATTCCGCAATCCTCCTGCATTTGGTACGTGTCTGATGTAGAATGGTATAAAGGTGCAGGTTCGCAGCTATCTGTTCTGAACATTCAAAGAAGAATTCGCGATGAATTGGCTAAAATCATTCATCTCCGTCTCTCTATCACTGACGCTGGCGCTCTCTCTAGTCGCCGGCGGAGTCGCCTCGGCGATGACCGGGAACTTGGACGCTCCGCAGGAGGTTGTCGCGAATCCCCGTATGCTTGTCGTCCCGAACGATGAGGACGATGAGGATGACGACGACCCCAACGATCTCATCAACCCCACCGACAACGACGGTACCGACTCCGATGGAATTGACACCCCCACGCCGACTGACAACGACGGTACCGACTCCGATGGAATTGACACCCCCACGCCGACTGACAACGACGGTACCGACTCCGACGGAATTGACACTCCAACTCCAACGGATTACGACGGCCCTGACAGTGGTGGGATTGATACTCCCATTCCTACGGACAACGGAATCGGATACTCCGGCGAACCGCAGAAGATAGTCCCCATTCCGCGGCTGCTGACTATAAAATCAGCCGGCACCCCCGATGCGGGGCCGAGTCTCGTCAGCCAGGCCCCCCAGGAATCCACTACGCTAGCGCTGAACAATGATCCGACACCAATCTTCGACGCCGAGGCCGGTTACAGGATTCTCACCAGCTACGGCAATGCAACCGAAATCAACCTGTCTGACTTCCTCTCTGCGGGAACGACCGGCGTAACGTTCGCGCTGAAGTCCTGCGACGCTTGGCGCGCCGACTACTTCAGGTCGGCCATAGTCGAAAGCGGAAAGCTGGTCCTGGCCTCCAACGATCTGGGGCATGTCCACGGACCAAACACGCAGTCAGAGACCGTATGCACAGTGACGGGAACGGGCGAAAGTGGGAGCGAGGACCGCGAATTTCGGCTGTACACCGTTTCAGACAGGACTCCCCCAGCCCTGGCTATGGGTGTGCTGAGCCTTGAGGAAGCGAGAGAGACCGAGCTTGATGTCAGGGTGAACATATCCGGGGCATTCTCCGGCTATCTGCGACTGGGTTGGAAAAAATCGGGAGGTGGTGGGCGGCCAATCTTCGGGATCGTATCGGGAGTGAGTGATGGGACCGTACTGACGATTTCAGGCCTGGAAGCGGGGACCGACTACGACATACGCGCTTATGTTACGTCCGCCCAGGGTTACGATCTCTACCGAGCCGGCGCCTCAGGTTCTAATGGCGAGATCATTGCCGAGGGCAGCCCCGATAGTAAGTGGATCAGAAACCTGGCTGGCGGAGGACTGGGCAAGAGTCAGGCGGTTTCTCTAACCACCGCCCCCGAACCGACACCGACACCGACGCCTATCCCCACACCAAAGCCGACTGCCACGCCTACATCGCGTCCAACACCGGACGACGATGATGATTATGACAGTGACGGCATAGATACTCCGACGCCCACAGACAACGACGGTACGGATTCCGACGGCATTGACACCACAGGGCCGCTGACGACAGACAACGACGGCACTGACTCCGATGGAATAGACACTCCGACGCCCACAGACAACGACGGCACTGACTCCGACGGCATTGACACCACAGGGCTGCTGGCGACAGACAACGACGGCACTGACTCCGACGGCATTGACACCACAGGGCTGCTGGCGACAGACAACGACGGCACCGACTCCGATGGCATTGATACCACAGGGCTGCTGGCGACAGACAACGACGGCACCGACTCCGATGGCATTGATACCACAGGGCTGCTGGCGACAGACAACGACGGCACCGACTCCGATGGCATTGATACCACAGGGCTGCTGGCGACAGACAACGACGGCACCGACTCCGATGGCATTGATACCCTGACGCCTCCAACACCGGACAGCGGCGATGACAGTGACGACGACAGCGACGAAAACAGCAGCTGAGGCCGATTCCACGCTTGCTGAGTCGTCTCTGTATCCTCAGATCGCGTTCCCGGAGGACCCCGGCCTATCCGACCTGCCCAGGCTCTTCGACCAGGATTGGGTCATGGGCTGCTACGAACAGCGCTTCGGAGAACCTGATGCCGAACCCCTCGGAATTCGTGTTCGCCAGTTTGCACACAGCTTGGGAAGAGTCGCCATCGTCAGCTACGAGATGGAATGGGACCCTGAGGAGTACATTCCCTCGTATCGCTTCGCGGTCAAGATCGAGCGTGACGGGTCGGTGGAGATATTTCGTTATCCCGAGGACAGGTTCCTGCCGGGTCTGAGGGAGGCGGCCCATCCGGAGACCGCGCTCGCGCTTATCAACAGGCATATACTGTCCGTTCGCGCCAGGCGTGCGGCGCGTGTACAACTGATACGTTACAGGCCCACCAGCCGCGCGGTGCTGAGACACAGCGTGGGCAGGGCCAGGTTCTACGCCAGGATCATGCGGCCGAAAGCGGTCGCCCCGGTGCTCACTGCACAGGAACTGATAGGCCGCTCGGGCTTCGTAGTTCCGAGGCTGGCGGGCCACTGGGCCGAAGGTGGTGTAGTATGGCTGTCGGAGATACCGGGCAAGAATCTGCGCCGGCAGATCCGCAGGGGCAGAATGCCGGACTCTGAACCTCTGTTCGACGGGCTTCAGACTCTGTGGGATGCTCCACGGGAGATGTACGATGCCCGCCCGTTCAACCTGTCCGGTGCGTATCGGAGAGCAAGACGCAGTTTCAGACACAACCTGAGAGACCACGCCACCGCAACGCAGGTCCTCAACGAAGCGACCAGCGTTTTGGACCCCTTCGTCCGTTCATGGCGTCCGACCGGAATCGCACACAACGACTTCTACGACGACCAGATGCTGGTTCTGCCCGACGGCAGAATAGCGCTGGTTGACTTCGAGGAAGTCGGGCCAGGTGATCCTCTGCTGGATGTCGGCAACTTCCTGGCGCACCTGCGCTGGGCTTCCCACTTAGGTCGCAGGAGGGACACCGACGCGAGCGGAGCGTTCCATCAAGTGTTCCGGAGCGCGGCCCTGGATCGTTTCGGCTGGAATGAACAGAGTCTCAACTTACGCGAAGCGGTCTGTCTATTCAGGATATGCACCAACGTGATCCGTCGTCCGCAGCGAGACTGGGAAAGCAAGCTTGAGTCCGGTCTGCGACTGGTGAACGAGATCATGGGATGACTCACGGACAATGCCTTCACATCGAATAGAGAGCCTCGGTTGACGCGCCGTGAACTGGGCATTATCTTCTAGCCCATACATGGATTCCCGCTTTCGCGGGAATGACGATGAATGTCTAAATTCGCGCGCGACAATCGGGGGATGCTGATATGCAATATGACTACATTATCGTCGGAGCCGGGTCCGCAGGTTCGGTACTGGCTTCACGGCTCACTGAGGACCCGAACCGCTCCGTCCTGCTTCTGGAGGCGGGGCCGGACTATTCCAACTTCGATACGATGCCGGACAGCGTAAAGTTCGGCAACTCGGTATGGCCCGCGGCCTACGGGCCAGAGTCCGAAACATGGGGATACATGGCCACGGCCACGCCTGACCGGGAACCGTTCCCGCTGCCAAGAGGCAAGCTGACCGGCGGATCGAGCTCCGTAAACGGGCAGGTCTTCTTCAGAGGGATACCCGAGGACTACGACGAGTGGGCCGAACTGGGCAGCCCGGAATGGGCATTCGTCAATATACTGCCCTACTTCCGCAAGTCCGAGACCGACCTGACCTTCGGAGCGGACGACTTCCACGGCGGAGAAGGCCCGATCCCCGTCCGTCGCTACTCCAAGGACGAGGTCATGCCGATACCGCGCCTGTTCTGGGACACCTGCGTCTCCGCCGGGTTCCCGGAGACCCTCGACCACAACCACCCGGAGTCCGAGGGCGTGGGGCCCCGCCCGCTGAACAACGTTGACGGCGTGCGGATGAGCACCAACCTCACCTACCTGTCCATGTCCAGGCACCGGCTGAACCTGACGATACGGTCCGAGGTCCTCGCCCACAGGATTATATTCGACGGAAGCCGCGCCGTCGGTATAGAGGCGGAGAGCGGCGGTGACACGTTCGAGGTCTATGGAAACGAGATAATCCTGAGCGGCGGCGCGATAAACTCGCCGCACCTGCTCATGCTCTCCGGCGTAGGTCCCAGGGATCACCTCGAATCCTTCGGCATACCCGTTGTGAAGGACGTCCCGGGCGTCGGTAGGAATCTCAGGGACCATCCGGCAACCTTCCTGCTTTACGAAACGGACCAGGGCGACCCCCCTGCGAATTCGCCCTCCATACAGGTCGGGATGAGATACACGACGCCCGGATCGCCCCACCGCAACGATATGCAGATGAGCCCAATATTGCTCACCAGCGAACATCGCCCGGCGACAATCGAGATACCGGAAGACGGGTCGTACAGCGGCTTCAGTGTCGCGCTCCAGAAGGCGGTTACGTCGGGCCGCATAACTCTGGTGTCCACCGACCCAAGCGAGCAGCCGCACCTGGACTACAGATACCTCACGGACGAATGGGACAGGGAGCGAATGCGCAGCGCGGTCAGGACGTGCATCGAAATCACGCAGACGCCGCCATTGTCCGACCACCTGATTCGCAGGGTAAACCCCACCGACGAAGACCTGTCCTCCGACGACGCTCTCGACGCCTGGATACTGGCCAACGTCGGCACCCAGCACCACTCATCGGGAACGTGCAAAATGGGGCCGGATTCGGACGAAATGGCGGTCGTGGACCAGTACCTGCGCGTCCATGGACTGGAAGGTCTGCGAGTCATTGACGCATCGGTCATGCCGGACGTAGTCCGAGCCAACACCAACGCCACTACCATTATGATCGCCGAAAGAGCGGCGGACTGGATAGTCGGCTAACCAAGTTAGGAAAAGACTGTAATCGGCGCCAACTAATAAGGGCGGAGCATGTATTGCCCCGCCCTTTATTCTGCCAATTGATGCCGACCTATTCGCCTTCGCGCAATCCCTCAGGCCGCGGCACGCCCCTGAACACGTACACTACGCGGCGCCAGTTCAGCGCGACCATCAGTGCGGCCAGGCCGAAGATTATGACAGACGCCCACATTCGCAGAGGCACGTTCTCCACGTCGTCAATGCCTCCGAATATGCTTGGGAAGAAAAGCAGCGTCAACATATACACCACAAATATGCCCAACAGCGCCAAGCCATGCCATAACTTGATGACGCGCGTGGAAATTAACAGAAGGCCGAATGCTGCCACCACCGCCGTCAGCAGGAACTCGCTGGATTGCAGTCCAAATTCGCTGGTTATCCGGGAGAAGAAGTTAGTCGGTTCGAAATGGTCGAGCGGGAAGTTCAGCGCCTGTCCGGCCGATATGCTGAACACCACGACTATACTGCCGACCAGCAGCGTCAACTGGTTAACCTGGGACGAGATGAGAGTGGTTAGGCCGTCGTTAGGGTTGGCGCGCAGGGCGAACAGCACGGCGACGATTATCTCGGGCGACTCGGACGCGAGGGGCGCGAGCCACTGTATGAGCAGGAACTCGCTGATGCCCAGCGCCTCGCCTGTCGCCCTAAGTCCATGCACGAACGGCTCCGCGGCTATCAGGATGACCGCCGCGCTGTATATGAACAACCCGATCACCCAGGCCCGGCGATAGAGCGGCTTGAAACTGCCGATCATCGCAGCCGCACCCAACAGGTCGGGTTCCTCTGATTCCTGCGTGGAACTCCTCCACAGGTAGAAGATATACGCTCCAATGAATACCGCAGCGAGCCAAATCGGAATCATCTTGAAGAATGCTACGGTGAGCGTCAGCAAAGTTGCTACTACAAGCATCGGCAGCTCGAGGGTCAGAAGCCCGCGCATATCGAATCCCCGGCGGCGTCTCAGCCAGAAAATGATGATCACCGCGGACCATCCGATTCCTATGAGCAGGCGGTTCGCCCCCGTCACGTTCGCTGCCGCGAGCGACATCTCTTTCGTGACCGGCACCCCCTCGGTCGTCGCCAACTGCCTGTACGACTCTCCTGCATCCCAGGCGAGCACCGCCTCGACGGTGTACTCGGGCATCACCGCAATGAGGGCGAGCACGGCTATGGCCAGGGACGCGGACACGTCCAACTGCGCCACCTCAGCAGCCCAGGAAAGCAGGAACGCTCCGGCGATGATGCCTATGCCGAATATCAGCGCCTCGACCTGGGGGTCCAGATGCGTTCCGGAGAATCTGATCAGCGCTCCCGGGACTCCCAGCAGAATCAAGAAAGCGATAGTAGCCCAATGTCGCCCGTTCGAAGTATGTTCTTCCAAGTCGCCGCTCCATTTAGAGAATGAGGGTCTCAGGGATTCGCGATGCTATCGCCTGCACGACAACATTGCGTACAGATAATGCAGCGAAGTCGCGTATCCGCCAAATAGACCAGTGTAATCAGCCCGATAAAATGTATCCGCATTACGCTTGTGAGGTCAACCGCCAAATTTCCGGCGGTCTGCTCGAACTGCCGCACAAAAAAAGACCCCGATGAATCGGGGCCTCTTATTCAGGATCCGTATGCCTTGTTAGTTGTCGTCAGCGGCAGCGGCGAGAGAGTTGAGCCTGTCTCGTACAATCGCCCGCAATTCCTTGACACGGTTGAGGTGCGGAGTCTGTCCGTCCTCTTCCTTCTTGTCATATATCTTGTCGCCGTCAACAAACACCTGGAGGACTCCACCCACACCGGGCTTCACCTCAACAGATACTGCACTTCCGCCTTCAGCTACGAACTCGTTGACCATCCAGGCCGCAACACCATGATACTGTCAAGGTACGCAGTAGATGATCTCAATGTCCATCTTTCCTTCGCCAGCCATTCGACATACCTCCTGTAAATTTTGCCTAACCAAGATTAATACCCAACATAAAAATCTTTAATGTTAAGTATTCTAGATTGCGATTGTAGATTAACACTTATATATCACCCTGTCAATATCGTCAAACGTGCGAGAATGGGAAAATGTCTCAGGCCTCAGGTAGGTCTGCCCGACAGTATGCTAATCTCATACAGCTTGAAAGGAGTTTCTAAGCGACAATGACAGATACAACCGCTCTCGAAGGCGTGAAGGTCCTCGATCTCACCCAGATTATGGCAGGTCCCTACTGCACGATGATGCTGGCGGACATGGGCGCCGATGTGGTGAAGGTAGAAAAACCCAACGGTGGTGACGACACTCGCCGCATGGGTCCGCCATTCATCGAGGGTGAGTCCGCGGCATTCCTGGGAATCAATCGCAACAAGCGCAGCATCGTCGTTGACCTGAGATCGGACGAAGGTCGCGAGATAGTCCTGGACATGGCAAGAAGTTATGACGTCCTTGTCCAGAACTTCCGCCCCGGCTCACTGGAACGCATGGGGCTGGGATACGACCAGGTGCGAGAACTCAACCCCTCGATGGTGTATTGCACGATCTCCGGGTTCGGAGTCACCGGCCCGTATGCCAGGCGCGGCGGATTCGACCTCGTGACGCAGGGCATGAGCGGGCTGATGAGCGTGACCGGACACCCGGACAGCCCCCCGACCAAGGTGGGCGTGCCTCTCTGCGACCTGAACGCCGGGATGTTCGCCGCAATCGGCATTCTGACAGCGTACATCAACCGCCTTAGAACCGGGCAGGGCCAGCACGTGGATACTTCTCTCCTGGAAGGAGGGATCGCATACACATTCTGGGAGTCGGCGATGTATTTCGCCACCGGAGAAGTGCCAGGTCCAAAAGGCAGCGCCCATCGGCTGACCGCTCCATACCAGGCGTTCGAGACTTCCGACGGATACGTAAACATCGGAGCGGCAAACCAGGCCAACTGGGAGCGATTGTGTACCGCCATCGAACGCGATGAACTGGTCTCGGATCCCAGGTTTGCCGAACCCAGGGACAGGATGAACAACCTGGACGAATTGATCGCGACACTCGAACGGACCTTCTCGCAGAAGTCTTCCGAGTACTGGCTGGACGCGCTCGAAGCCGCGGGCGTGCCGGCGGGCCCGATATACGATATTCAGCAGGTGTACGATGATCCTCAGGTGCGCGCCAGGGAGATGGTCGTAGAGACCGACCATCCCGTCGCAGGACGTACAAGCAACATTGGGATACCGGTCAAGCTGTCCGATACTCCCGGCCGCTTCCGGAAGCCCGCGCCCACTCTGGGCCAGCACACCGATGAGGTGCTGAGAGAGTTGGGACGGTCCGCCGATGAAATCGCCATCCTGCGCTCACACGGAGCCGTCGCCTAGCAGGACACGATAGTGCCAAATTGCCAATTCATTTCTGTTGACTACACACACTCGCAGTTATAGGATTCCGTAGTTATTCAACAGGTTTGGGGAGTAGTCCGTATGCGTAAGCACGCTCTTGAAGGTATTCGTGTCGTAGATTTTTCCTGGATTGTCGCGGGCCCGACCTGCACGCGCATTCTCGCCGACTTTGGCGCTGAAGTCATACGTGTCGAGTTCGAGTACTCGATGGACTACACTCGCGGCATGTACGCTGCAGGCGGAAATCCTAACACCAGCGGGATGTTCAATAATCTCAACCGCAACAAGTTGAGCACCACTCTCAACGTTCTTCACCCGAGCGGAACTGAGCTGATCCACGACCTCATATCCGTTTCGGACATAGTGGTCGAGAACTTCAGCGCTACGGTCCTGGAACGCTGGGGGCTGGATTACGAAGCGCAGCGTTCGATACGGCCCGACGTCATCTACCTCAGTCTGTCGGGGTTCGGACATTCAGGCAGGGACAAGGAGTACGTCACATGGGGGCCGACCGCGCAGGCGCTCTCCGGCCTCACGTATATGTCCGGCCTGCCCGGCGAGGAGCCTGCCGGATGGGGATTCTCCTATATGGACCACACCGCCGGATATTACGGAGCAATGGCCTGCGTGACCGCGCTGCATCACCGCAACCGCACCGGCGAGGGTCAGTGGATAGACCTGTCACAGGTCGAATCCGGCATGGCCCTGACCGGGACCGCGATGCTGGACAGGACGGTCAACGGACGTCCCTTCAGGCGTGAGGGCAACCCGCCAGGAAACCGCTCTCCCCATCCGAGAGTCGCGCCGCACAATACCTACCGCTGCGCGGGCGACGACCAATGGTGCGCCATAACCGTTTTCGACGACGAGCAGTGGCGCGCGTTCGTGGAAGCCATAGGCGCGCCCGACTGGACGGATGACCCCAGGTTCGCCACCAACGACGGACGATACGACAATCAGGACGAACTGGACTCCCACATAGAGACCTGGACGTCGCGTCACACCCCCCACCAGGTCTTCCGCAAGCTACAGGCCGCCGGCGTGATAGCGGGCGCGGTGCAGTCCCCGAAGGTCAAAGTTGACGAAGATCCGCAACTGAAACACAGGAACTTCCTCCCCGAAATCGAACACGCCGAGCTCGGAAAAGCCAAGTTCGAGGCCCAGCCGATGCGCCTGTCGCGCTCTCCCTGGGAACTGCGACGCCCGTCCCCTCTTTTCGGCGAACACCGTGACTACGTGTTCGGCGAGATACTCGGACTGGAGTCGGAGGATATCGCCGAACTGATTGTAGAAGGCGCGATCTAGCCGACCGGAGACCATCCCCAGAACAAGCCGACTCTGCGACAGACGGCGGTTTAGCAGCCCGAGCACACTAAGAGGCGCGAAAATCCCAATGACCACATCACACAACTCTGCCCTTTCAGACATCACCATCCTCGACCTTTGCGATGAGAAGGGGCAGCTTATCGGCAAGCTGCTCGGAGAAATGGGCGCGCGAGTGATCAAGATCGAGCCGCCCGGAGGCGATCAGGCGCGGACAGTCGGACCGTTTCGGGACGACGCCCCCGATGAGAACGGCAGCCTCCACTTCTGGGCATTCAACGCGGCGAAGGAGGGGATTACTCTCGACATAGCATCTCCGAAGGGGGCCGATCTGCTCAGGAAGCTGGTAGTGAAGGCCGATGTCCTTCTGGAGTGCCACGATCCCGGGTATCTGGAATCTCTCGAACTCGGATACCCCGACCTGAGCGCTATCAATCCGGGGCTGGTGATGACGTCTCTGACCGGATTCGGCCAGGACGGCCCGTACCGCGACTACAGGACATCCGACCTCGTTGCGATGGCCATGGGCGGAATCATGCACAGCTGTGGCTACGACGACCTCCCCGGCTCGCCACCCATCCGTCCGAGCGGCGGACACGGGTACATAACCGCGTCTCACTATGCCACCATAGGGACCCTCATGGCGCTGAATTGGCGTGACATGACCGGAGAGGGCCAGTTCGTGGACGCCTCCATCCACGAGGCCTGTTCATGCACAACCGAGGCGGCCATGCCGCTGTACATCTATGGCGGTGACGTCGTCCGGCGGCAGACCGGCAGACACCACGGCCCGCAGCCCACTCCCAAGACGCTCTGCCCGACCGCAGACGACAAGTTCATCAACGTATTCGCCGTGTTTACGAGTCTCAACCAGTGGAAGTCTCTGGTGACGTGGATGGACTCCGAGGGCATGGCAGAAGACCTGACTGACGAAAAGTACCTGGATATGGCAATCATGCGCGCTCGAACAGGCGACGAGGTCGAACATGCCTTCGAGGTCGTAAAGAGATTCATAGCCTCCCATACCGCCGAGGAGATATACCGGGGATCCCAGCAGCGCAAGTTCCCCTGGGGAATAATCAGGTCGCCCGACGAGAACCTCAACGACCCCCACTTCCGGGAGGACCGGGGCTTCTTTGCCGAGGTGGAACACCCCGAGTTGGGCGAGACATACACTTACGCTGGTCGGCCCTATGTATTCAACAAGACCCCTTGGCGAACGTTCAGGAGTCCGCTGCTCGGCGAGCATAATGAGTCGGTTTACGGCGGGGACTTGGGGCTGGACAACGATGAGATAGCGCGACTCCGTGCGGAGGGCATAATCTGAAGTCTGTATCGCACCTTCAGCGCAGCGGCAGGCCGTCTGTCTGAGGAATGACCCCGTCGGCACGCATGGCTTCTATCTCACCGCTCGAATAGCCCAGTTCGGTCAGTACGTCCACAGTGTCGCCGCCGAATATGGGCGATGTTCCTGTCCTGACGGGCGTTGCGCTCATCTGAGGCGCGGCAATTCCATGTTCCACACTGCCGAAAAAGGGATGATCCTCGGTAACGATGAGGTCGCGTTCGCCATCGCGTCCATCGGCTCTCACGTCGGCCAGCGTTCGATTGGCGGTCGCGGCTAGTCCGGCCCCGCTCAGAATCTTCACCCAGTCATCAGTGGAGCGAGACGCGAAGATGGATTCCAGGGCGGACTCATCGAGCAGATCATTTAGTCCGTCGAATGGTCCCAATGCGTGAAACCTCTCCCTTTCGCCATTGCTGTTGACCGACAGCGCGAGCCATCCGTCCGCGGTGCGGTACAGCCTGTTCAGCGAGTTGACGCCCTTCGCATCCGGGCCAGCAACCTCGTCCGGTTCATATCCCTCGTAGTCCACCATGTATGCGGATGAGAACGTGGAGGCAGTGTACGCCAGCGAGGTGTCTATCTTCTGTCCCCTGCCCGTGCGTTCTCGTTCCAGCAGAGCGAGCATCACTCCATAGGCAGCCATGATTCCGGTGCCGTAGTCGTTGAACGTGTACGGAGGAGGGCCGGGCTGACCATCCCCGCCATTGCGAAGCTGCATTCCGGTGGCGGCCTGAGCGTTCTGGTCGAAGCCCGGGCGCATCGCCCAGTCTCCCTCCTGTCCGAAGGCATTGATGGACGCGTAAACAATGCCGGGATTGCGCTCGCTGAGTTGCTCGTAACCAATGCCCAGTCGCTCGGCAACGCCCTTTCGGAATCCCTGAAGGAGGACATCAGAAGAGTCTGCCAGGCGGTAGAAAGCCTCCAGGCCCGCGTCCTTGGTTATATTCAGGCAGATGCTGCGCTTGCCGCGTCCCACATCCAGCCAGGGGGTCAGGCCGGGGACGCGGTGCTCAGGGTCCACCTTGATGACATCCGCGCCGAATTCGGACAGCGTTCTGCCGCAGGTCGGCCCCGCAAGGATGATGCACAGGTCCAGGACTCTTATTCCTTCCAGCGCTCCGGGCATGTTTCTTCCTTTCACAATTCCGTATATCAGGACAAGTCAGCGTTATGCTGACCAAGAGCGGGTGCCGCAGCACGAATCGAGCCGGGCGTATCTTCCAGCCGCACCTGTATTCCGACCTGTCGCATCGAGCCATACACAGGATCGTCAAGCTCGACAACCACGCCGGACTGCCATGCGTGTTCGGTCTCCATCCACTCCCGGAGCGTACGGCACATGGTCAAGGGCACGCCGGCATCTTCCATCATGTCCTCCCATTCCACCGCCGGCCTCTGCAGCCACACTTCGGCGAATCGCGCCGCCCACTCCTCGCGCTCTTCCAAATTGCTGTGCAACCGTTCGTCCGTGAGCGCGTCATACCAGTCGGGATGTCCCATTGCGGTCAGCATCGGCCTGAGAGAGCGTTCGTAGCCCGCGTTCAGGTTCACCCAGCGGTCGTCGGCGCAGCGATAGAAGCGCGCGATAACCGGAGACAGCGCCCCGGGACCCGACGGAACATCCGGCCTTCGCACGATAGCCGATCCCATCGCCGTAAACATCGAGTCATACAGCGGAATCACCACTGACTGGCCCTCGCCGCTCCTCTCCCGGTGGAACAGAGCGGCGGTTATCGCAGGGGCCGCCACCATCGCCCCAAATATGCTCGCGTACGGCAGCGCTATGAAGCTGGCACCTTCCGTTCCGTCGGAACTGCGGTCAACATATACTCCCGTGGCGGCAGAGATGATGATTTCGCTCGCGGTTGGGTTGTCTTCTTCGGCAAGCCCTGGAATGGAGAGGTGAATGATATCCGGCTTCTCGTCTCGGGCCTTCTCATAGTCAATGCCGTAGGGGTTGACTACGGAATCGAAGCACTCGATCACGACATCAGTTTCTCGAACGAGTCCACGCAGCCGACATCTGTCTTCCTCGCTGGACGGGTCTGCGACGACGGACTTCTTACCCCGGTTCCATACCGAGAAGACAGGAGTGCTTCGCAGGGGATCGCCCTCGGGCCGCTCGACTTTGACCACGTCCGCGCCCTGGTCGGCGAGCAGCATACCCAGTACGGCGACCGCCGGCTGGTCTCCAAGTTCCACTATCTGATACCGGGAAAGCGCGCCTGCCAAGTCTTCACCTCCGCGCGAGATTCTACCATCTTATGACGACTGACGCGCGGCATCGAGAAACTCCTGCCGCCACCCACAGTCATCTTGCTCAACTAACCTCACACCGCTATGATGATTTCACCACGCAGACCCAGTTACCTTACGGAACTAGAGATGGTCACCAAATCCATAGACGTTACAAGGGAAATATACGGCATAAGCCCGGTGCCGATAGACCCGGACGACATGCCGGACCGCATACCGATTGAGATGATTCAAGTTCCAACTATTGATCAGATAGCTATGTTCCTCAGGAACCACCTGGGACCCCTAGCTAATCTGCTGATGCTCTCCAACATCCCGATTCGCTACGACACGGAAAACCACCGGATATTCGTCGCTCCCGACTATTTCATTTCCTTCGACGTGGACATTTCGGCCATCAGGGACGAGACATCCTATAACATGTGGGAGATTGAAAAGACGCCAGAGTGGGCGCTGGAGGTGGCGTCGCCTTCCACGTACCAGAGGGACATTTTCGAAAAGCCGTACATTTACGCGATGATAGGAATCAGCGAATACTGGCTGTTCGATCCGACCGGCGGCAATCTTTATGGGCAGCCGCTGACTGGGTTCAAACTGGTAAACGGTTCATACGAGCCAATCGAGATAATTCCAAACGAACACGGACACGATAGCGGTTGCAGCGAGATCCTAGATGCGCGGCTGTGTTCGCTGGAGAGATCGAGACGGTCGGAATTGGAGCGTGTTCAGCCTAGCCTAGCCTTGGAGGAGGACTACTACGCCGCGCAACTGCTGCTCCAGGACGCCCGGACCGGCCTGTACGTTCTCAACGACAGGGGAATCAGGCTCGAGTACGAACGAGCAGAGACTGAGAGGCAACAGGTTGAAGTCGAGAGGCGACAAGCGGAAGAACAGCGTGACACGGCAGTCGCCCGCGCCGAGGAAGCCGAGTCCGAGGTCGCCAGGCTCAGGGCCCAGATCCGACGTCTGAAATCCGAATGACCACCATCCCTAAATTACGTCCATTCTCGAAGAGTCTTTGTTAATCTGAACCATCCGAATTCATAGTTGAGCGCTCGGAGCGTCATCATGTTCAACACCCAGGTAAGACTCACATACGAAGACTACGTGGAGCTTCCCGACGACAGACGCTATGAGATCATAGACGGAGAACTCTACGAGATGACCGCGCCTACTGTCAGGCATCAAGCTCTTCTGGGCAACCTGTTCATCATCTTCAAGCCACACGTCAGAAGGCATGGGCTTGGGAGCGTTTATATGTCCCCGATAGACGTGATATTCGCCGAGAACGACATAGTGCAGCCCGACCTGATATTCGTAGCCGAGGCGAGGCGAGGCATCATCCGGGATCACGCCATAGTCGGCGCGCCCGATCTTGTGATAGAAATTCTGTCTCCAAGCACGGCGGCCCACGACCGGAACCGGAAGGCTGATCTCTATGCCCGCTACGGTGTAGCCGAATACTGGATGGTGGACACCGAGACGGAGACTATCGAAATCCGAAGGCTGGGCGACACAGGCTACGGCCCTGCCGAAATCCACGATTCGGGCATCCTGTCCACCACACTCATACCCGGCCTCGAAGTCCGCCTGGGCGACGTATTCGCGCAGGACTGAAGCCCGAATTGCCACTCCTGCCCAAGCTGCTCATAGCCACCCACAACAGGGGCAAGCTGCGTGAGTTGACCGAACTGCTGGGCGACATTCCCTACCAACTGGTCTCACTCGGCGACCTGGGGATTTATCATGATGTAGATGAGACGGGAGTCACGTTCGAGCAGAACGCGACTCTGAAGGCGGAGACTTATTGCGAACTCGCCGGAATCAAGACCCTGGCAGACGACTCCGGGCTGGAGGTCGACGCTCTCGGCGGAGAGCCAGGCGTGCGTTCGGCGCGCTACGCGGGCCCGGACGCCACCGACGCCGAGCGCGTCGAATTCCTGCTGGACAAGCTGAACGGGACCGACCCCGACACTTGGTCCGCACGATTCAGATGCGTGATAGCGATTACGGAACCGGACCGCCCGACCTCGCTTTACCAAGGCTCGTGCGAGGGGCGAATAGTATCCGAGCCACGCGGCGACAACGGCTTTGGCTACGACCCGGTCTTCCTATTCCCAAACATCGGCCTGACCATGGCCGAACTTTCTACTGAAGAGAAAAATTGTGTCAGCCACCGCGCTGAGGCGGCGCGAGAAGCCGCGCTCTCATTGAGAGATCAAACATCGCACACCTAGGAACGTTTGGCTGTATAATAGATATATTATGACTTCAGACTTGGCGACAATCCCCGTGCTGGACAGGTTCAGAAGACCGCTTAGAGACCTCCGAATCTCGGTCACAGACAGGTGCAACTTCCGTTGCCCTTACTGTATGCCCGCCGAGATCTACGGGGACCGCTACCAGTTTCTTCCCAGAGAATCGCTGCTGAGTTTCGAGGAGATAGAACGTCTCACGCGGATTCTGGTGAATCTGGGCGTGGTCAAGGTCCGTATAACCGGAGGCGAGCCGCTGGTGCGCGCGGAGATAGATAAGCTCATCTCCATGCTCGGGCGGGTTCCGGGCATAGAAGACCTGACGATGACCACCAACGCCTTCCTGCTGTCGCAGTTCGCTGACAAGCTGAAGGAAGCCGGTCTCCAGCGCATCACCGTCAGCCTGGACTCGCTGGACGACGCGGTATTCAGACATATGAACGGGCGCAATTTCGGCACCGAGCGTGTACTGGAGGGCATCGAGGCCGCGGACAGGGCTGGGCTGCGTCCAATCAAGATAAACGCCGTCGTGCAGCGCGGCGTGAACGACCATACCATCGTCGAGCTGGCGCGGTTCGCGCGGGAGCACGACTACATCGTCCGGTTCATCGAGTACATGGACGTCGGTACGCTGAACGGCTGGAAGATGGATGATGTGGTCCCGGCGGAAGAGATACTGGACCGCATACACGCCGAAATGCCGCTTGAACCGGTCGAAGCCAACTACAAGGGAGAGGTCGCTCTGCGCTACAGGTTCAAGGAAGGCGATGGGGAGGTCGGAGTGATCGCTTCCGTAACCAAGCCTTTCTGCGGCGACTGCTCTCGCATGAGGCTTTCGCCGGAGGGCCAGATAGTTACCTGCCTGTTCGCCACCTCGGGCACCGACCTGAGAACCCCGCTGCGCGACGGCGCGAACGACGATGAGATAGAGGCAATCATACGCGGCCTGTGGGGACTCCGGGACGACCGTTACTCGGAGATAAGGACCATGTTCACCGACGAGCCGCGCAAGAAGGTGGAGATGTACCACATCGGCGGCTAAAGGTCGCCCTCGAGGACGTTTACGCCCGTCGGACCGCCACTCCCGCCCCTTGGCTCTATCGTAATGCCCATCCCGTCGAACTGTCCGAACGGGGCCAGCGGGATGATGATCGTCTGACCGTATCCCAGCGGATCAACCGTGAACCAGCCCGCGCCGTACTTGACGCCGTCATTGATTAGCCATACCTGGTATATCCTGTCCGGCGGCAGCGGCGGCAAGTCGGTAACGAGAAGCAGGCCCCGATTCGACGAGTAAGACACCATCACGATCCCTCGTGCCGACGACCAGGGCCCCGTTCCCAGAAGCGTATTCACAGACGTGCCCGGTGTCGAGGACATTCGTATCAGTTCGTAGGTCGCCTCACGGTGTTCTTCGACCGCGGACATGACCTCGCTCTCTCGTTCACGCGCAATGGCGAGTTCGTCGGAGAGTAGCTCCGCATCTCTTGCGATTTCACTGAGCCTGTCGTTGAACCACACCCCCGTTGCCATCAGAACCACCACGAGCACCACCGCCGCGCCCCCAAACAGCCCTCGTGTTGCCCGCTGTCTGAATCGCCCCGCCTGACCGGAGGCCCAGCTGCCCAGCGAAGTCACAGCGCGCCTCGGCAGACTCCCGGCCTCCACTCTGTGAAACAACCTGTCTTTTACACTCTGCGGAGGGGTCTTCTGCGGCACCGCATGGGCCAGGTCGGCAACCATCTCCTCTGCCATGGCGCGGCTGCAGTCGCGGCACGCGGAAATATGCTTCTCCAGCGTTGCGGCCTGGTCGTCATCCAGCGCGCCCCGAAGATACGGAACTATGAGTCCCTCGACATCACTACAATCCATGCTCGGCAGACTCCCGAATCTGCGGCTCCAGGACTTCCCTCAGTTTCTTCATTGCCAGTCTCATTCGCGTCTTAACCGTGCCCAGCGGCTGGTCCAGCTCCCTGGATATCTCGGAGTGGGTCAGTCCGCCAAAATAGGCCAGTATCACCACATTCCGCTGTTCAGGTCTCAGCGTCATCAGCGCCGACTTCAGCCGGGTACCCTCGAACTGAACCGAAACATACTCTGTCGGGTCATCCGACCTGGACTCCGATGGCCTGTTGGAGAGATCAACATCGTATTGGACTCTATTATAATCCCTGCGGCGTTTACGCAACTCGTCTATCGTTCGATTGTGCGCAATGCTGAAGAGCCAACTCGTGACCTTTCCCCTATTGGACTTATAGCTTCCTGCCCGCCTCCAGACATTGAAGAATGTATCCTGTGTTACCTCTTCAGCGGCGGTAGGGTCTCTCAGCATTTTGATCGCCAGAGAATAGACTGGCCTCGAGTATCTTAAATACAGCGATTCGAGAGCATTTTTATCCCCGTTGCTGATACACTCCATCAGAATCTTGTCATCAGCTTCTTCATAGTTCATGGCTCTCACCATCGAGCAGACCCTGTCGAAACCCGCTCGCCTTTCTATACGATATTGGACAATGCCCAGATTCTCTATCCCACCGTAGGGTCGGACACCGCCTCCGATATAGCATTCCCTCAAACAGTTAGAACGCGCATCGAGCGATATGGTTAGGAAACCGGAACTGAACATTCCATTTGAAACGTTAGATACTCAAACTCTGGTGAGAGATTCGGCCGATCTGGGAATCTCGCTGGATTCGACCCAGCTGGCTAGGTTCCGACGGTACTACCGCGAGCTGGCACTCTGGAATTGCACAATGAATCTGACGACCGTAACCGGCTGGGAAGACGTAGTGAAGACGCACTTCCTGGACTCGCTGTCAATTGCGGGCGCGCTTCCCTCGGAAACGCGGACCGCGCGCAGCTTCATTGACATAGGCGCGGGTGCGGGCTTCCCAGGAATACCGATGAAGATTGCGTTTCCCGGAATGAGCGGACTGCTGATTGACGCCACCGCGCGAAAGGTCGAGTTTCTCAGAAACCTGGTGGCCGGTCTCGAACTGCCCGACATCGAAGTTCGGCACGCCCGCGCAGAAACGCTGGCACACTGCGACGATGCCCGAGAACGCTTCGACCTCGTCTTCGCGCGCGCCGTTGCCGCCATGCCCGCGCTCGCCGAACTCACTCTGCCGTTCTGCAAAGTGGGTGGGGTGGCCGCGCTGCACAAGACAAAATCCGCTGCCGAAGAGATAGCATCCTCTCACAGAGCGATTGAGACCATGGGTGGCGCGATTCGCGACATCATAAGAGCGGGAGGGGACAATAAAGTCCTGGTAGTGATAGACAAAGTGCGGGACACTCCCGCAAACTATCCGCGTCGTCCCGGTATCCCGGCAAAGCGTCCGCTGCTGTCTGCAAGTACCCGCTCCTCCGGGAAGTCGTTCCACGCTCGCGACAATCGAGAACCGACAACCTGTGACTGAATAACCGTACATGACGCAAGACAAAGAGAACTCCCTGACTCAAGCGCCCATCACGAGACGCATTTTCTCGATTCCCACGCTGCTCTCGTTCGGAGTGGCGGCGGGGGTGATATTCTTCCTTGCCGCCAGGTTCGATCTGGACTGGGGAGAAACATGGCGCGGCATACGGGACATCAACCCCTGGCTCTACCTGCTCGCGCTCGCGTTTTACTACGTCAGCTTCATATTCAGAGGGATGCGCTGGAAGATACTGGCGTCCAACGCCGCCGAGTCGAGCCCGGAAGAACCCCAGGTGCCCTCTACGATCCACACTTCACAGCTGATAGTGATCGGGTGGTTCGTAAATTCGGTCACATGGCTCAGAATGGGCGACGCGTACCGCGCATACGCTTTCGCCGAAGATTCAAAGAGCAGTTTCTCCTGGAGTCTCGGCACGCTGTTGGCCGAGCGAGTCATGGACATGGTAATCGTCGCCGCCATAATCCTCACGGCAGCGGCTGTCCTGGCGGTCACACAGGGGCAGGCGATATCGGTTTACATAATCGTAATGGCATTCCTCATGACAGTCGGAATAGTAGCGGTTGCCCTGTTTATGAAAGCCTACGGCGAACGCGCCGCCAACTTTCTGCCCAACAAGATTGAGGCCGCCTATCGCCGATTCAGCCAGGGAACACTGGGCAGCTTTCAGCGTATGCCCCTGGCAATGCTCCTTGGTCTGCTTGGCTGGATCATGGAAATGGGGCGGCTGTACTTCGTCCTTGCTGCGCTCGGAATCGAAACTAGCCTCGTTCTCATCCCAATCGTTGCGGTGGGACACGCAATCCTGAGTACGGTACCCACGCCCGGAGGAGTCGGAGCCGTCGAACCCGGCGTTACCGGACTTCTACTCATCGAACTGGCCGCGACGGACGCCGCCGCAACCACCATCGTTGACCGTTCCATCACGTATCTCAGCGTCATACTCATCGGCGCAATGCTGTTCCTGCTCAGACAGGCGCTGAACATACGTCGCTCGCGAAAGGCCGCTTCCCAGGCAGGCGTCCACTCTACTGGCGACTAACCGGCCGTCTCCCAAAAAATGGCAGTTATCCCGCTGCGATATATCAATAATTATTCATGCAAATTTTATCTTGACTTGTTATTAAATTGTGAGTAAACTCCGCGACAGACATAACTCCAATATAGGAGAGGGGAGAGCTATGGTCGCGGAAAAAGAAGTAGAGGTTAGTCACGTTGTAAAGCGTCCGGGGAGGCTGCACGGCGATCCGGATTACGATATTCCGGTCCCTGAGAATCTGACAACGGTCCCTGGCATACGCAAGAACGATGTGGATGTCTCCTTCTATACGAGGGTAGAACCAATCGAGTCCCAGAACATCCAGAAGGCGGCAGACCGCGAGTGGGTGTGGACAGTCTATACCGATGACGTCCGCCAGTACCGCGAAGAGCACGACAGGGTCAACAAGCCCCTGGTGGACGCCGCAATCGTCTCTGGCGAATTGCAGCCGACCGCACAGCCGGAAATCGGCAAGGATATGACCGAAGAATTCCGGCTGAAGGCTCGGGAACTAGGCTTCGGCGAAGTCGGCTTTACCCGCTTCGACCGCCACTACGCCTATCAGAGCAAGCGCCGGTGGATCAAGTACGAACACGCCATCTGCCTCGCCCTAGAGCAGGACTTCTGGCAGACACAGACGATTCCCAGCCTCGAGGCAGAGTTCGCGCACTTCGGCACCTACGAGATGGAGGGCGCTATGGGTCTTGAACTCGCCGCCTTCATACGCGAGAAGGGCTACCACGCGCAGGTACACAGCCCCAACGACAACAGCGCGGCGTACATACCCATGTTCGTTGCCGCCGGACTAGGACAGCTTGGCGCGAACGGCCAGTTGCTGTCCCCGCACTTCGGCTCGCGCGCGCGCCTCATGATCATCACCACCGACGCGCCCGTTACCTACGACGAGCCCGTTGACTACGGCATCCACCAGTTCTGCCAGGAATGCCAGGTCTGCGTGAACCGCTGCCCGGGCAGAGCCCTGGTCAAGGAGAAGGTCTGGTACAGGGGCGTCGAGAAGAACAAGCTCATCTACGATCGCTGCCGTCCCGTTATGGCGCGCTACGAAGGCTGCGCCGTCTGCATGAAGGTCTGCCCCGTACAGAAGTATGGCATGAAGCCCGTCATGGAACACTACATCGAGACCGACGGTGAAATCCTGGGTAAGGGCACCGACAACCTCGAGGGATACGAGCTGAGGGACAAGGGCTACTTCGGCCCTGGCAAGCTGCCCAAGTTCGACCGCGAATTCTTCGACATTCCGCACGGAACCAAGGAAGAGTGGCTGTTCGAGGAGTTCAAGGCCAAGCTCCAGAGCGACAAGAAGCCCGACACCGAGGAGGTCATGGACTTCGTCAGCGAGCTCGACGAGATCCTCACTATCGGACACACCACGCGCGGAGACGAGTAAGACTTACTTACTCCTGCACGACGGTCATATAGGAAACTGAGCATCAGGGGCCGGAACCTTACACTGGGACCGGCCCCTGAGTGATTCCGCAAGATACCGAGCGTTTCAGAACGAGGTACTTACCAATGCCAGCCTTCAGAAAAGAGCACATAGACGCGCTCTTCGGAGAAATCGAAGACAACTACAAAGAGAAGCCCGAGCGCGAACAGCTTCACCGCGACGCCCACCTGGCCATCGCGCTCCACGACGCGGGCCGCGACATCCCAAGCGAGATAGACGACCGCGTCGTCGCTCTTGTGGACAAGCACAAGCCGTAAAGATACGACTCAAACGGAAATCCCGCGCATATCGGTATGTCAGCGCGGGATTTCTTGCGCTCGAACGCAGACATCCACCTCGTCTGTAGGCCTTTGCACAACTACCGTCATTCCCGCTCTCTCCCATCGTCATTCCCGCGAAGGCGGGAATCCAGGGGCTGGGGGCAGTCTGACAGATGGACGCTGTACTTGGCCCGTTACTACTCCAGCGGAATGTACGCGGTTACCCGGCCCACGTCCCCAACGTCGCGGGTAGTATGGCCCCGGCCGGTCGTGTCGTCCGCGAGAAGAACGTCTCCCGGACCGAATCGGCGCAGTGTTCCGTCCGCCAGTCCGATCTCCACTTCTCCGGTCAGAGTAATGACGAACTGACGCCTGGGCGCGGTGTGCCAGTCCGAGAAGCTGCCCTTCTCGCTCTGTCTGAACATGACCCCTGTCGCCGAATTCAACTCTCCCCAGGCGAACGGCCCTGAGTCCATATCAAGTTCCTCTAAGTGCGACTGTCCGTCGTCGCCCGTGTACAAGCGCGTAATCACAAAATGCCTCCCTGTATTAGTCTGCCGATATAGTACAGCAAGAGAACATCATCAAGATGTATTAGAATGGCAGGCAACCGAACCCACACGAAAGGAATCCGTCATGAATACAAACCGAAAACCCGTCGCCGTCGTGATCGGGGCGACATCCAAGTGGCAGTCGGACGGCCGCAACACTCACCTGATCCACGGCAGGTCACTCGACGACAGCGACTTGCCCGTGGGCGTGCGCTGGGGCGTCGGCGGAGCCATCGCCCAGAAATTCGCAAAAGAGGGCTTCCTCACAGTGCTGACCACTCGTACCTCCTCCAACGCCGTCGCGCTGGAGGCAGCAATCCACGAACAGGGGGGCGAGAGCATGATCGTCGAGCTGGACCTCGCGTCCCGTGACTCCATAACGAATGCGTTCGCACGGATCCGGGAAGAGGCCGGCGACCCCGACGTACTCGTTTACAACGCGGGCTACCTGGAGGGGCGCGACCTCCCGCCCGAACAAGAACTGCTCGAACATGTCCCATTCGAAATCCTCGAAACCGCGCAGCACATCTCCGTCAGCGGCCCCTTCCTCGTCGCCCAGGAGGTGCTGCCCGCCATGCGGGAGCGGGGCGAGGGCTCTTTTCTGATTTCAAACAACTCGTCGTCGCTGAGGGGAAGAAAGCGGTACACCGGACAGTCGCTGTACTACCCCAGGGTGATGATGCGGACGCTGGCGCAGACTCTGACCGAGGAGTACTCCGAGTACGGCGTGCATGTAGCCAACGTTGTGATAGACGGCACGATTGATTCTCCGGGGACGCGGGCCATGCCGCGCGCCCAGCAGCACCCCGAATTGCTGATCAACCCGGTCAGCATCGCCGATGCCTTCTACTATCTGCACACCCAGGACAAGTCCTGCTGGACTCACGAGCTTCAACTGACCCCCTATGCCGCCAAGCCCAGTTTCTGACGCCTTCTGTCGGACGTGGCCTTTAGTAATCCGGAAGGAGTATCCGAATGGATGTCGGAATGATGATGATCTTCTCCAGCTACGGCTGGGAAGACGGCTCGGACGGCCTGATGTGGAAGGAGGAACTGCGCCTCGCCGAATTAGCCGCGGATGCCGGATTCGACTGTCTCTGGTCCGCGGAGCACCACTTCAACGACTACTCGTTCGTCCCGGACAATCTCCAGCTGATGACCCACCTGGCGGCCAGGCACCCAGATATAGACGTCGGGACGGCCGCGGTGATACTTCCCTGGCACAACCCCCTGCGCGTGGCTGAAAACGCCGCCGTCCTCGACCTGTTGAGCGGCGGACGGCTCCGGCTGGGATTCGGGCGAGGCCTGGCGCGACGTGAGTTCGAGACCTTCGGCATCAGCATGGACGAATCACGCGACCGTTTCGACGAAGCGGCCCCCATGATCGTCGAGGCCCTCAGGAGCGGCTTCATCGAGGGCGACGGGGCCTACTACAAGCAGATCCGCACCGAAATCCGCCCCAGGCCGGAACACTCCTTCGACGGGCGCATCTACTGCGTAGCCGCAAGCGACGATTCAGTTCTCTCGGCAGCCAAGCTTGGCGCGCACATCGTCATGTTCGCTGATCGCCCCTGGGAAATGCGTATGCCCGGCATCGAGCGCGGACGGGCCCTGCACCGCGAATTCCACGGCACTGAGCCGCCTACCCTGATGCTCACCGAGTTCGTCGTTTGCGGCGCCGATCTTGAAGAGTGCGAAGAAGAAGCGCGCCGGTACCAGGGCAAATTCGTCGAGAGCAACTTCTATCACTACGAATTTCTTGGAGACCACTTCAGGTCTGTCAAGGGCTACAACGCCTATCAGCAGAAGGCCGAAATCGCGCGTTCGACCGGCCTCGATGGGGCGGTCGAAGGCTTCATGAAGGCTGCAAGCTGGGGAACCCCGGACAAGATTCTACGCGGACTCGAGGAACGCAGGGCGCTTCTGGGCGACTTCGAGTTGAACGTCGCCTTCCGCTTCGGCGGCACGCCGCTGGACGTAGCGGAGCGCAGTCTCAAGCTCTTCGCCAAGGAAGTGCTGCCGGTCCTCAAGTCCTGGTAGGACCTGTGTCAAATTAGTACACGCTGCCTGTGGCCCAAAAGTCCCTTCCCCCTTGACGGGGGAGGTTAGGATGGGGGTAAAAACGCGGTCGACTTCAATTCCCGTCCCTTGCAGACCTCACCTTCTCCAGCATCACGGGCGGCAGAGGGAAAACCCAGCCCCTGTTCGCGATTATCTGCTGCGTAAGCGGAGCCGGGACCGCTACGATGATCTCCGGCTCGATGGAGAACTTACCGTCGAACCCGCCCACCGCGCTCCTCGCATGGATTCCGGCAAATCCGCCCTGGTCAACACCGCCCTCGGCATAGTCACTCCGAGGACCACCGAAAACCGAGTGCCACCTGAACGAGAAGCCGTTCGTAACCGAGGGAGCCGCTCCACTCGCGCCACCGCCCGGCGAGACCACCATGCCCAGCGCCTTCACCGTGTAAAGCACGTCGTTCAGATCGCCTTCGCCGCCGCAACTCAGCGTCCAGTGCAGCCTGCGAATCAACACGTCAGCCGCTTCCTGCGCTGCCTGAAAGCCGTGCTGGATACGCTCTTCATCGTCATTCATAGGATAAGTCCCTGCCCCGGTGCCAGACAGATACACAAGGCCGCTCTCATGCACAACCGCCCCCGCTATGCCCGCGCCCTCCAGCGACACCACATCCTCGCCGAAGCTGCCTAATTCGACACCGAGCTCCCGGATCCTGTCGTACACATCGAAGTCGCGACGCATCTCGTCCGGCAGCAGCGCCTCATCATAGAACTTGCTCACGCTCATTTCCTCCCGAAAGTTAATCTTTAGGCTGTGTTGAAAATTCTCGTCACCGACACTAGCGAACCCGCACATACTTGTCCACGCTCTGGCTGGTCGTCAGGCCGAGATAGACATCTCCGCCTGAGTCAACCCAGATACCGTGGGCGTGGCGCACATCCCAGCGCGCCAGTACCTCGCCGTCGCCGTCACGGATGGTGACACGCGGCGGATTGCCGTCCGCCTCCTGCTCGCAGATGTAGAAGAGACCGTCCTGTCCCTGCACTATGTCGTTCGGTCCGCCCATGCCGGTCCACATCGCGATGAACTCGCCGTCACCGTCGAATATCTGGATTCGCCGATTGCTGCGGTCGCACACGTAAACCTTCTCTTCCCCATCCACCATCAGGCTGTGAGGCAGGTGAAATTCACCAGGTTCCGAACTTCCGGGCGTTCCCCATGACCTGACGAGCTCACCCTGTTCAGTGAACTTGTGAATCCTGCTGTTCCGATACCCGTCCGAAACGTAGATATGGCCCGACGGCCCCTTCACCATCTCGGTGGGATAGTTGAACGGCCCGGCGGCGCGGGGGACCATGTCCGCGGGCGCCTCGCAGCCCGTGTCGGAATGAACGCCGCGCTCTCCCAGCACCAGCAGCGGCCTGCCTTCCAGTGTATATGCCACCGCGACTGAATCGTCGCGGTCGGTCATGTAGATCACGTCGTCGCTGATGCTCATGCCGTGCGGCGAGTTGAACGCGCCGTGCCCCCAGGCGTCCAGGTAATTGCCGTCGCTATCGAAGACGACCACCGGAGGGTCCTTCCTCTGGAAGACATATACCCTATCCTGCGAATCGGTAGCGACGGTGCTGACTATATCAAATGTCTCCCCGTCGGGAAGTTTTGGAAAGTCCTGGACAAGCTCGAAGGTAAGTTTTTCTGCGCCGACAGTGGTCGTGGTCATGAGTCATCCCCTGCATCAGTTTCTGGCAGAAAGCGGTCCGTCGCCTCTTTGCCGTTCAGTATTAGCGTGCTCTTGATGGGCACGGCCGTTTCCACCAGCCTCTCGGCAAAACATCCCTGCTTCGCCAGCCTGATGACGTAGGCTATGTCCTCTTCCGGTTCGTCCGAGGACACATCGAACTCGGAACGTACCTCGGTAACCCCACTGTTGACGGTTCCCGCCAGCACCGAGCCAGACAGGTAGTAGTCCATCTCGACGTGAACGCGCGCCTTCTTGATCGTAAGTTTTCTCATTGTAGCGTACCGCTTCAACTGCGTAAGCAGTCAAAACCCGATACCGGACGTGATATACGTTAGTGGCGCGGGATAGGCGTTCTCTCCGCCCATCCTCTCCGGCTCGTCGCAGTAGATCACGAACTGCTCGCGAGCGCTCTTGTGGAGCATCTTCTCGACGTGCTCGCAATCTACCGAGATGGTGCGTCGTGTCCCTTTCTGAGGAAGTTCATCGCCATGCACTTCGTGCGGAATATCGGTTGTCATCGCATCTCACTCGTTTCCTGGATAACATTACGGTTGACTGCTTCAGAGCTGACAAGGGTCTGCAAACGTGAAATCTGGCCACGAACACCACGCAAAAGTCCCTTCCCCCTTAACGGGGGAAGGTTAGGATGGGGGTGAAATCACAAATGCGAGTGCGAAATACTTCAAATACATACCCCTCTCAGCCGCTTCAGAGTCACTGTAACGCAGCATGTGCGAGTGTAACAGCCCCGTGGGAAAGTTCAACCCGACCGACCGGAAACCTACACATCTGCACCCCACATCTGCTATAATACGAACAAATAAACTAATGGAGGAGCGCCGACCGCCGATGTCTTCGAGCATCAATATACATAAACACGAAGTTATGCCAATGAAATTCCGGGTCCCCGAAAAAATTTCCCTGTAGCTAAACTCAGGTCATCTCAGGTGAATAACAGGTGTTCCGAACACCTGTCACGTCACCAGTTAGCCACCTGTCGCCACCTGTCGCTTTATAAATCAAGGTATATGGATCGCAATATACGGCACTGATCGAGAACCTGAAACTCGGTCGTTCGACATCCCGACAAAATAAGAAGGAAGACACCATGAACTTCGATTTCGACAAACACCTCGGCGCGGTGGAGCGTTCCGTTTCATCGCCGGAGCGCGAAGGAAGACCCGCCCGCGCCATCACCCTCTCCCGAAGCTACGCGACCACAGTCGAGGACCTCTGGGACGCCGTAACCAACGCTGACCGCATTCCGCGCTGGTCTATGCCGATCAGCGGCAATCTCGAACTGCACGGCAGATACCAGTTGGAAGGCAACGCCGGAGGCAGTATCACGGAGTGTGAACCGCTTTCGCATTTCGCTCTCACCTGGGAATTCGCCGGCGATGTCAGCTGGGTAAACATATCTGTCTCGGAAGATGGAGGAGGCCGCACGCGACTCACCCTCACACATACCATGCAACATTCGGCACACTGGGACCAGTACGGCCCGGGCGCGGTCGGCGTCGGCTGGGAGTTAGCCCTTCTGGGACTCGATCTCCACATCACACGACCGGACGATCCCATGCCGGACGAGACCGAATTCGCCACCTCGCCAGAAGGCAGAGCATTCATCGCGGGCAGCAGCGATGGGTGGGCGCAAGCGTCGGTCGCCAACGGGGAAGAACCCGCCTCCGCGCGCGCCGCGGCAGACCGCACCACCGCCTTTTACACCGGAGAGTCCGCCTGATACGCGATCAGCACACCATCGAACACCAATCCATCAACGACCCTGGAGCGCAGACCTATGAACAACAACACGTGCGACATTCTCATCCGCAACGGCCAGGTCATCACCATGGACCCGGAGCGCAGGATATACCGTTCGGGCGCGGTGGCGGTCACCGGTTCACGCATCGTGGAGGTTGGCGCCGACGCCGACCTCCGAAACCGCTTCGATGCTGGGGAGACGCTGGATGCCAAGGGAGGAATCGTGCATCCGGGCTTCATAGATGCTCACAACCATATCGTGCACACCTCCTGCCGGGGGGTCTTCGGCAATGTCCGGGACACGGGCTCGTCATCCGTCAACTTCGCGGACTGGAAAGCGGGAGTCACCGGCGAGGACGAAGCAGCGGCTACCGCCATGGCCGGCGTGGAGATGCTTCGAGGCGGCTTCACGATGTTCATCGAGCCGGGCTCGCTTTTCTCGACCGATGCGGCAGCTGAGGCGGTCGAGCGCGTGGGCATGAGAGCGCTCTTCGCCCCGCTCTACCTCTGGGACAGGCGCGAGACTTTCGACGCGGTCCCCACGCTCGTAAGTCCGAGCCTGACCGCCCGCGCCCCGGTGAATCTCGACCGGTCGTTGAGCCAGTTGGACGTGGAGCTTCACCGCAACAACGACCCCGAAGCGTTGGTCCGTGGGTACGTCTTTTTGTACGGCCTGGGAACCGCCTCGCCGGAACTGCTTCAGGCCGCACACACATGCGCTCGCGACAACGATGTCCCCCTGTTTCTACACTCAGGCTACGTTCCCGGCGAGGGCGAGATATATCGCGCTATGACCGGCACAAGTCAGCTTGTGCACCTGCAGGAAATGGGCGTCCTGGATGAACACACCGTCATCGTCCACGCCAACGTTCTGGACGAGGAGGAGGAAGTCGCGGTCCAGGAGACGGGCTGCCGGATCGTATGGTGCCCGGCTGCCTTCTTCTCCCTCGGGCTCGGACGAGGCGCAGACTTCAAAATGGCGGAGCGCCACCGCCGCGGAGTTCCCGTATCGCTCGGTACCGATGCCGCCAGGGACAGTACGCCGGGAGATACCATGCTCGCGGCGCACTTCGTATCGCAGACCTACCAGGACCCCCTATCCCCCGGAACGCTGCTGGAAATGCAGACCATCAACGCCGCCGCTGCCGCCGGAATGGACGCGGAACTGGGAAGCCTGGAATCCGGCAAGCGCGCGGACGTCGTGGTGAGGTCGGCAGGTGCGGCTGAAGCCTATCCCGCCAACAATCCGCTCCACCTGCTTGCGCTTACGATGGGAACCGGAAGCGTGGACACCGTCCTGGTGAACGGCGAGGTCGTCTTCAGCGAAGGACACTCGGTCCGAGTGGACGAGGCCGAAGTTTACAGCACGGTATCCACATCGGTCATCGCGCGAGCCGACAGGCTCGGCATAGACCTGGACCACGGATGGCCCGAAGGCGGCTCACACGACATATGACGAAAGAGACCTTCGCACAACCAGGGCAATGACCGCGAAAAGAGACCTTTGCACAACTATCGTCGTTTCCGCGAAGGCGGGAACCCAGGGGTGGGGAGGCCGGTGCGAGCAACTAGAAACCTGCCATTCGTAACACCCGTTCAAACCTTCATATCAGAGTGAACCGAGCACTCAAGTTGACGCCTGGTGTATCGTTTATACAGAGGAGGACAGCCATGCCATTGCAGCTAGACCACACAATCGTGCCAGCCTACGACAAGGTGAAGTCGGCGGAGTTCATCGCCCGCATCTTCGGACTGAAGTACGAAGGGACCTGGGGACACTTCGCGCCCGTCAAGGTCAACGACATCTTGACGCTCGACTTCGATGACTCGGACAACCCGCGCTCCAATCACTACGCCTTCCTGGCTTCGGACGACGAGTTCGACGCAGTGCTGCAGCGCGTCAAGGACGAGGGAATCCCGTTCGGGAGCGGGCCGGGCTCGCGGACGGACGGCGAGATCAACCACAAACACCAGGGACGCGGGTTCTACTTCGACTGCGAGAACGGTCATGTGTGGGAGGTTATCACCCACACCTACATCACCGATTAAGGTGCGTCGCCACGATACGGGAATCCTTTTGCCACTGACTCGTCTCGCCAGTCATCCAACGGAGCAGCCCGAATGGACTTGATCGTCATCAACGGCCGGGTGGAAACCATGGACCCTCACAACAGTGTTGTGCAGGCCGTGGGCATTCGCGACGGCAGGATCGCCGCTTTGGGCACGAACGACGAAGTCCTCGTCGGGAAGCGGAGCCGGACGACGGTCATAGATGCCCAAGGCAAGACGATACTCCCGGGATTCATCGAACCACACAACCACATGGTGGGATTCAGCACGAACCTGCTGGAGGTGGATGTTCGCACGCCGCCCAACCGCAACATCGCCGACATCGTAAGCCGCCTGCGGGAACGAGCCTCGACGACTCCGCCCGGCGAATGGGTCCGCGGTCGCGGCTATGACGACACCGGACTCCGGGACGTGCGTCACCCCACCCGCCACGACCTGGACGCCGCCACCAACGACCACCCTGTCGCAATCGTCCACAACTCAGGGCATATGCTGGCCGCCAACTCCGCCGCGTTGGAGTTGGCCCGAATTCACGACGAGACTGCCGATCCGCCCGGCGGCCGCATCGGCAGGTTTCCCGCCAGTGGCGAGCCGGACGGGATGCTGTACGAGACAGCCCAGGGACTGGTGAACCGGCTGCTGCCCGCCTACACGGAAGCAGAGGTCCGCACAGGATTCGTCCAGGCCCAGGAGGAATACCTGCGCCGGGGCATAACCACCATCCACGACGCCAGCGTTAGCAACGCCCGGGGCGTGGACATCCTGGACACCTACCAGAGAGCGCGACGCGAAGGCTTCCTGAAGTTCAGGGTGAATATGTTCATCCATTGGGAATACCTGAAGGACTCCAACTTCGCCTGGCAGACCGGCGACGGCGACGAATGGGTGCGCGTCGCAGGATGCAAGATCATCTCCGACGGCTCCATCCAGGGGATCACCGCGGCCCTGCGCGAGCCATATCACTGCGACCCCACCGAACAGGGCTGGCTCATCTACGAGCAGGACGAACTCAACGATATCGTCATGGACCTGCACCGAAGGGGCTACCAGATCGCCACCCACGCCAATGGCGACGCCGCCATAGACGCCGTGCTTGCGGCATACGAAAACGCCCTCCGCGCCATGCCAAGAGCGGATCACCGGTTCCGCATCGAGCACTGCCAGGTCTGCGTCCCTGAACACATCTCCAGGATGCGCGAGCTTGGCGTCATTCCCAACTTCTTCCCGAACCATGTGTACTACTTCGGCGACCGTCACCGGGACCGCTTCCTAGGGCCGGAACGAGTCGCCAATCTGGACCCCATCGGCTCCGCTATCCGGGCAGGCATAAAGCCCCTGCTGCACTCGGACTGTCCGGTAACGCCGGTCAACCCGCTCTTCTGTATGCAGAACGCCATAGACAGAATCACGAATTCCGGCAGTATCCTGACCGGCGACGAACGAATTCCTGTCAGGGAAGCAATATCCATGATGACGGTCAACGCCGCCTACGGAGCTTTTGAGGAAGATGTCAAGGGAACTCTCGAGGTCGGAAAGCTGGGCGACCTCGTAGTCCTGCAGCACGACCCGTTTCGTGAAGCTGCCCATGGACTGGGCCAGATCGAGTCCGCCGCTACCGTTGTGGGCGGACGGATCATGTACCGGACAGACGACATTACAACAAATCTTCTTTAGGGAGGACTGATGTGAGCGAACTAAGGCGAGCCATCGTAAATACTGACAAGGCCCCACAACCGATTGGCGCATACTCTCAGGCGATCAGGACCGCGCCCGGCGAATTGCTCTTCATCGCAGGCCAGGTGGCCGTGAACCTCGACGGCAACCCGGTCGGAGTCGGCGACGTGCCCGCCCAGACCAGGCAGGTGTTCGAGAACCTCGGAGGTGTGCTGGAGAGCGTCGGCGCCACCTTCAGCAACGTCGTGGAGTTCACCACCTACGTCGTGGGACGCGACTCTGTGCAGGGATTCATCGCGGGGCGCACCGAGGTGTTTCCGACGATATTTCCCGACGGCGACTATCCCCCCAACACGCTGCTGGTCATCGAGGGCCTCGTCAGGGAGGAATTCCTGGTGGAGATCTCTGCGGTCGCCGTGCTGCCCTGACCAGGCCGTGTTGACATTTCTCGTCATTCTCGTGAAAACGGGAATCCAGGGGGTGGGGTGTAGCTATTTTCCGTACTGCAACTCCTTGAGGGCAGGGAAAATCATAGAATGTCAACAGAACCTAGTGTAAGGGCAGGGCCTTTCGATTATCAACATTTAGTCAAGCTCCCACAGTAAATTGGCGTATTGCTCCGTAGGGGCAACCCTTGTGGTTGCCCGTTAGCCAGAGGTCAAGTCGGACAACCGAAAGACCCTGAGTGTGAGGGTGTGACTGCGGTGCCGACCTTGAGACCGTCCGAGGCGTCAACAGGCTAATCGCGCAGGAAGCGGTCGAGGAAGTCGGCAACATCCAACAGCATCTGTCGGACGTTGGGCGGTGTACCCACGTAGAAGCCGTCGTTGGGGTACACCTTGTATTCAGTCGTCTTATAGTGTCGCTTCATCTCTACCGCAAAGTCTCGTGACGTCTCGGGCCAGTCCTCCCTTCCCTCTCCGTGGAGGACAAAGGTCGGTGTGGTCGCGTCCCTGACTCTGTAGAAGGGCGAGCAGCGATACCAGACGTCCTCATTTTCCTCGAAGGCGCCGAACTCATGCTCCAGGAGCTTGATATGCCTCAACTCCAACTGGTGGCGCAGCGACGGCCAATCGCTGTAGCCGGACATAGGGACTGCCGCTTGGAACGCGCCCGGCGCAAACGTGACCGCGCACATCGTGAGGATACCGCCGTAGCTTGTGCCCGTAATGCCGATGGCCTGTGGGTCCACGTATCCAAGCCCCTTCAGGAACTCGGCCCCGGCAATAGCGTCCTTCAGGTCGCCGCCGCCCCAGTCCCTGTCGTTCAGCTCTTCGAAGGCCTTGCCGTAACCTGAACTCCCACGGATGTTGGGCAGCAGCACCACGTAACCGCACTGGACGAAATACTGGACATAGGGCTGGAAGTCGTCGCTGAACTGGTTGGTTGGCCCACCATGGATGAACAGCAGTCCGGGGCGCTTCTCACCTCTTTCCCTGCTTTCAGGACTATAGAGATACGCATCGATAATTAGACCGTCGAAACTCTCGTATGTGACCTTTTCAGGCACGGTCAATCGCTCTGTCAGCCTGCGGTCAATTCCTGAGTCGGTCAGTTGTCGGGCCCGGCCGTCTTCCACAGAGACGACCCAGAGGTCCGTAGGAGAAGTAGGAGTCCCGTGTCGGAAGACAACCTGCGAGCCGTCCGGCGACCACTGCGGCGTCGAGCATACTCCGACTCCCGGTGAGAAGAGCGCCCTGGACTCTCCGCTGGAAGCGTCCGCTACCCTCAATTCCAGAGCGCCATTGTGGTTGGAGGTGTAGGCTACCTGGCGCCCTGAGGGAGACCATACGGCGTCATCCTGATCCGCCTCCTCGGGCGCCAGAGGCTCCGGCTCGCCACCGGCTACGGGCGCGGTCCAGATGTTGATGTGGCCGCTGCGCTGGCTGCGAAAGAGAGCCCGCTCACCGTCAGGCGAGACCAGGGGATAGCCAAAAGTTCCCCCGTAGCTGTAGTCAAAGAAGTCGGTGTCATGGACAATGATCTGCGGTTGTTCGCCGTCCGGCGTGATTCTGAGGATGTCATGGTCCTCCCACCTGTCATCCAGCCGGACATACAGGATGTGCCGGCCATCGGGAGTAAACACCGGATTCACCGCATAGAGTGGACCATCGGTAAGGCGAACAACCTTCCCTGACGGGACCCCCACCAGGTATATGTCATACGAGCCGTAGCGATTGCAGGACACCGCGACGCTCCCTCCGCCGGGAGACCAGTTCATCGAGTGGATACGGCTACCCAGCGAGGTCAGCTGGAACCCGGCGTCCCCGTTGAAGGGCCACAGCCACACCTCATCAGTCCCACTCTTTCCGGAGACGCAGGAAACGCAGGCGCCATCCGGTGACCAGAGAGGGATGCGAGGCGCCGCGCCCCCATCTCCGGCTCCCACCGTCAGGCGAGTTGGGAATCCTTCATCTACCGGGACGCTCCACAGTTCGGACGTGTCCCCCAGGGATGAGACAAAGAGAATCCGAGCGCCATCCGGCGACCATCGAGGTGTCTCCGCGTCAACCAGAGACTGTATAGACAAGACCTGCTCCAGACTCAGCTTCGATTCATCTGCCCTGGTCGAACGAGCCATCTTCCCGGCCTCCCTTCGTGGTATTCGATATACCTTTACCGACTCGAGATTACGCTAAAGCGTATCCTCCTATTTCTACATCATTACTACTATCACATCCATATGAATATGCCATACTCCAACTGCTAACCGTCATTCCCGCGAAGGCGGGAATCCAGAGGTTGGGGGCGACCCGACAATGTCATAAATACATGGACTTGGTACTAGCCCGCGTCAACAGGATGACGTACTCTTACGCCACTCTACGGTATATGACCGCGGGCGTCAGCCCTTCTGTTCAATTGAGCGCGAAACGGAGGCAGGCGGAATGGATCTGAAGAGAAGAGAACTGTTGCGGAAGATGGGCATTCTCGGCATCGCGCTGCTGACGGCCTGTGGCATACGCAGCTCCGACGCGCCCAAAAGCCAAACACTCACGCCGACGCCTCCAGGCACAGCGAATAAGCCTCCTTCCACCGCAACGTCCTCTTCGGCGTCTCTTATACCGCTCGACGACACGCCCGTCTGCGTACTGACGCCTCAAGCAACCGGGGGACCGTTCTACTTCGACACGAACCGGATACGACAAAACATCGTTGAGGACCGCATCGGGGCGCCGCTGAGGATGGCTGTCCGCGTCATGAGCGTGGACGGCGACTGCGCGCCTCTGAAGGACGCTCTCGTGGATCTGTGGCACACTGACGCTAGTGGGGCCTACTCAGGGTATCCTGACCAGCCCGGCGGACAGGATACGTCGGGGCAGACATTCCTTCGCGGGATACAGGTAACAGACACCGATGGCGTCGCCATGTTCGACACCATCTATCCCGGCTGGTACCCAGGCCGGACGGTGCATATCCACTTCAAGGTCCACTACGGCAACAATACGTACGCGACCTCCCAGTTCTACTTCCCGGACGATTTCACCGACGTCGTCTATACCCGGATGCCCTATCGTGACCGACCCAGCCGTACGACGCGCAACGCGGACGACTCGGTGCTGCGAGGCGATCCGGCAGAGAGAAACCTGCTGGCATCGGTCGCTGAAGATGGCGACGGCTACTTCGGCGCAATCACCGTCGGGGTGACTGTCTAGCGATATGGGTTCGGACGGTTGGCCGGGCAGATAGTCTGGTTCACCGCCCGAGTATAGGATAGCCATCCAGGTAGTCCATCTGCACAAGCTCCACCCTTGGAGCCTGGCGGGAAAGCTCCCGCTCTATGGGTTCCATGTCGGTGGGACTGGTCATCGGTGGGTTCCAATCGTCGTGATGACCGAGCACAATGCGCCTTGGCCTCAGCAGGTCCGCCTCCCGCGCGACGAATTGGGCCAGCGTACCCTGTATGGGCTCGCCGTCTATATTGCCCCGGCCGGCTGCCGCCAGCAGCGCCGCGTCTGGCCGCAGGTCGCGCAATATCCCGGTCCAATGCCCTGAGGTGTCTTTCCAAAGTATGCTCCCCAGCGGAGTCTCTATCAGGTAAGCCAGCGCCCCGCCCTCGCCGCGCGGTTGCTGGGTACACTCCGTCATGTGGGCTACGGCCTCCGCCATCCCAGGGACGTCGGACGACCTGCGCAGGGCCGATTGGCTGTCCAGATTCGCCTGCCGTTCGTCCAAGGTCAAGCCCAGGTCGCCCAGGCAGACCTCCCCCGATGCGCCCGCCGTGCTCCAGATGCAGGAGTGCTGGCTGGGAAACACCCGCACCGACACGCTGTCCGACAGCCTGGCCCGCTCCCCGCCCGCCACGGCCACCAGCTGTTTATCCGGCACCTCTTCTATTTCCATCAGCCTCACCGACTCGTGGGAGCCGATGATCGTCGCCCCCGTCTGGTGAGCAATTCGCTCGGCTCCCCAGAGGTGGTCGAAGTGGGAGTGTCCCACCAGCACGTAGTCGGCCCTTTGCACATCCGATATTCGCATACCGACCGGCGGAGCCAGCGGGTTCCGGTCAATGTATGCATCGAGGAAGATGACCAGGTCATCTACTATCAACCGGTAAGTGGAGACTCCCAGCCAGTCCAGCGAAACACTCATCTTGTCCCTCCGAGTTCGGCAATGCGGAATGTCGGTCTATAGAGCAGCTTTCACGTCGTTCAGGAAATCTTCAGCTCCGATGCGGAGCAGGCCCCAGGCTGAAACGGTCACGAAGTTCGCGCCCTGGTTGATGAACTCGGCCACTCCGGCGGTGTCGGCGGGATTGTTGCCGCCTACTCCGGCGAATTTGCCGCCGGCCCGAATCCGAGGGATGACCTCGCTCATTACCCGGCGGACTTCGGATGTACCGGGGTTGCCCAGACTTTGGCCCAGGTCGGAGGCCGCCACATGGAGAACGTCGGCCCCGGATACCTGGAGGATGTCGTCGAGATTGCGGACTGCTTCGATGTCTTCGACCATGGGGATTACCAGCACCTGGGAGTTAATCCAGGCTGTCGCCTCGTCCCGGGACACGCCTATACCGTAGTCCTGGGCCCGACCGCCACCCATTCCGCGGTAGCCGTCAGGATAGTAACGAGCGGCCCGGGCAATAGCCGCGGCCTGCTCCCCGGTATTGACGTGGGGCACGATTATCCCCTGAAGACCTCGGTCGAGGAATCGGAGGATGGTATGCTCGGAGTGGTCGGGAATGCGGGCGATGGGAGTGATCTCGAAGGACTCTGCGGCGCGCACCATGTGTTCGACCTGGTCCAGGTCGGCGGGTCCGTGTTCGCAATCAATCATCACAAAGTCATAACCGAGAGCGCCGAAGATTTCCACCATATCGGGAGCGTAGCGGGTGATGATGGCTCCGAAGACGACGTTGTCGTCGTTGAGTTTAGCCTTGGTCGTGTTTGTTCGCATGAGGGAACTCTCCATTCTTGGTTCGATACAGTGCCCGTGAGCTAATAGCGTAGCAGGATTTTGATGATGCGCCAAAGGTAGGCAACCTATTGGAGCGGAAGCATCACAGAAGTGGTGGGTGGAAGCAGTGCGGTCGGCAATCGCACACTGGATTCCCGCCTTCGCGGGAATGACGAGACGTGGTGCGACCTATCGCTGTCCACCAGATAATTGATGCTTCCTATTAGAGCACCGTGGTATCGAAGCGCAGGTGTTCAGAGACAGGGTCGGATGTCAGCCCGAACACTGCATGGACATGCAAGTATTGAATACTATCCGGTAAACTCCTGGCAGTGCCAATAAGACTGGAGGTATCCAAATGTCTCTCAATGGTAAAGTCGCGCTGGTTACGGGCGCGGCACAGGGAATGGGAAGATCCATCGCAATGCGACTCGCCATCGAAGGCGCAAGCGTAGTCGCCACCGACATAAACGGAAAGCTGGTTGAACAGACTACTATCGCCATCAGAGAGCTTGGTCATGAGGCCATAGCAGTCGGGGCCGATATAGGCGACATTGACGACATTGACCGTGTTGTAGATGAGGCATTGAATGCGTTTGGCCGCATAGACATACTGGTGAACAATGCCGGAGTCACCCGCCACGCGGACATTATGGATCTGACCGTGGATGACTGGGACAGAATCCACCGAGTCAACGCCAGGGGAACGTTCTTCTGCCTTCAAAGAGTCGCCCGGAAGATGATTGACGGCGGGCGCGGAGGCCGAATCATCAACATCGCGTCAATCGCGGGCAAGGGTTATTCGGGCACTTCCAACGCGGCCTACGCCGCCAGCAAGGGGGCCGTAATCGCCATGACTCACATAGCGGCCCACCAGCTCGGGGGATACGACATCAACGTGAACGCTATTTGCCCCGGCGTAACCCGCACGGCTATGAGCCAGGCTACGGCAGTTCAGCGGTCGCAGAACCTTGGCATCTCTCTGGATGAACTGGAAGAGCGGAGAAGCGCCACAATACCAATCGGTCGAGCAAACGAGCCTGAAGATATAGCCGAGATGGCGGTATTTCTGGCTGGACCGGGTTCACGCAACATAACGGGCCAAGCGTTCAACGTGGACGGCGGCCTGATAATGCACTGAAAACATCTTACCTCCAGTCGTAGCGAGGTCTCCAGCCCAGAATTCGCTGCGCCTTTTTCGTGCTGATTACGCTGGCGTTACCGTTCAGCCCTTCCCGTATCTCCACCCGGTCGCCAAAGTTGCTTTTCACAAGATCAATCGTGGGCTCTTCGAAACGGCTGGAAGGCTGGGCGATCATGAAAGCTTCATACTCTTCTATCTCCGCATCCAGCGCCAGTACGTGGGCCTCAGCCACGTCCCTGGCATCGGCATAGGCCCACATAACCAGTGTCAGAGGATTCTCCGGAGTCGGAGCGTCCCACGGGAACTCCGCCCGTACTTCCAGAAGCGCCACGTTGGTAAACCGCAGGCTGACGACAGTGGTGTCCGAACTGCGAGCGATCATTCTGCCGATATCCTCTCCAACCTGCTTGGACAGTCCGTAGGGCTCGAAAGGCATCATGGGATGCTCCTCGTCCAGCGGCAGGTACAGCGGGACGAATGCGTTTCCCTCGTGGGCCCATCCCATGCCAAAGGCGCTGGACGAAAACACCACGCGTCGCAGTCCCAACTCCGCCGCGGACGTCATTACGTTGAACGCGCTGGACACATTATTGTCGAAGATGGCCCTCGGGTCTTCCCGGAGCGGTCCGGGAATGGCCCCCATGTGAACGACGGATTCTGCGTCCTTGAGAATATCCTCGACCGCCTCGGCATCCGCAAGGTCACAGCGCACGAACTTCGCCGGAAGGTCATCGGCAGGCAATCGGTCTGTGGCAATTACTTCTCTGTTCTGAGCGACCAGCATTTGCACTACCATCCGCCCCAGCCTGCCCGCGGCTCCGGTTACAGCTATCATTTTCCCCTCCGACTAATTCCCCTGGTTGACGATCTGATCGCCCCGCCGCATACGGACCGTCGTCCGGCTCGATGCGCTCCAAACAGCCTGTTGGACCGGCGCCGGGCTCGTCTATGATCAGCAGTTTCGAGCTTCGACAGTTACTTCTGAACGTTCAGGACAAACAGGAACCTCCACTGGCGCTGCGGCGGTCGTCACAACGAGTGCAAAAAGCGTAGGTGAAATGGACCGTGCGGGCGGCAGCCATTAATAGTCATCATGGTTGACCTGTTCCCGGTGTTGCCGCAGCAGGTCCTTGCCGTAATCGTTGCCGTTGGGAGTCCGAACCACGGTGTGGATATGATTTCGTGAAGGTTCATCGTTGTCCAGAAAGATACCATTCTGGTGGTCGAACTCGATAAGAATTACCGGGCTGTGCACACGGTAATAGAAGACGCTGTCTTCATCAGTACCGCCCATCCATGCAAAGTGGGTCTGGTCGAGGCGCTGCCTTATCTCATCCATTTTGAGCTGGGCGTGATCGGAACGCATCCGGTTGATGTAGGTGCCGATCAGATTGAACATCAATGCCTGCTGATGGCTGGAAAGGTCATCGAACTTGATTCCCTCATAGCGCATCTCAAAATTATCCCTGAATGCGCCGGTGAAGACGCCGGATGGGACTTCATCAGAGACTATCGCCTTGCTTCGCTGTTCCGCGGACAGCGTACTGGCAAGATTCAACGCTGTACCCTCTTCCTCCTGGAAGACCCGTGTTCCGGCGTGCCTTCCAATGTCCACAGCCACAGGCTCGGAACCCATGAACATAGGGGTCATCACCATTTGACCTCCCAGCACGAAGCAGTTGACATTCAGATGATGGCCGTCAAACTGCCAGCCCCACGGTTCGTCCAGGGAAGGCTCGCCCAGGACGCTCAACCAGTACAGCCATTCACCCAGTTCCTCGTCGCTGCCGGTAATCTCCCGGATGGAATCGTTGAGTTTCATGATGTTGCGCGCCAATTCGAAGCCGCTGGGGCTGAAACTTTCCCGGAGCAAACCGAAAGCCAGGTTACGCTGGTCCTGGGTCATGGGCTCCATCATCGCACCGTGGCGCATCAGGAAGACGTGAATATTGCTCCAGCGGCGCCAGGCATCGCTGTCCAAGGAAAAAAGGGCAGCATCGCGCTGACCGGGGTCAATGGAATCCAGCCAGGCCTCGGCCGCCAGTTTCAGCCCTTCATTGGATAAGCCGGTCTTTCGCAACGTAAACAGACCCGGGACTACCTGGCCATCAGTAGTCAATCCTCTGAAGGGTTCGGCTATTTGCGTCTCGGCATTTCGAATGTTGTCTGCCATCTGCTCCGATATGTGTGGGTCCAGCCTTCGGCCGGAAACAACTGGACGGTTTCGAACCCTGAATTCTTTGAGTTGGAGCGTCATAGATTTCTGCCTCCCTGTTGAATACGATCCATTATATAGTGGCGACCGCCTCCTCAAGATGACATACACCAACCACTATTCGTCATTCCCGCGAAGGCGGGAATCCAGAGGCTGGGAGCGATCTGACTATGTTAAAACCCGCCGAAGTTATTGCTAGGGGCATTGGTTACCGCTAGCCTCCACGTACAGCGAGTACAGCGACTGACTGCAGGTCATGAACAAGCGGTTCTTCTTAACGCCGCCGAAGCACAGGTTAGAGCAGGGTTCAGGGAGGATAATCCGACCGATCAATTCACCGTCGGGCGTGCGGCAGTGAACGCCATCCGTCCCTGGTCCGGCCCAGCCCATACTGGACCACAGATTGCCGTCGCTGTCGGTTCTCATGCCGTCGGCGAATCCGGGCGTCACATCAGCGAAGACCCGGCCTCCACGCAGTTTCCTGCCATCCACCACCTCGAAAACCCGGATGTGCCCCGGCGCATCGGGATCGTGAGAGATGCCGCTGTCGGAAATGTAGAGCAGCGACTCGTCCGGGGAAAAGCACAGCCCGTTGGGCATCACCAGATCGTCGGCTACGACGGTGGCTGCGCCCGTCACGGCATCCAGTCGGTAAACCCGTCTGGGCAGCTCGGCCTCGGCCCGCTCTCCCTCGTATCCCACCAAAATTCCATAGCCGGGGTCGGTGAACCATATGGCCCCGTCGGAATGAACAACCACGTCATTGGGGGCGTTGAGCCGCTTCCCGTCGAAGCGGTCCAGCAACACGGTCAGGCTCCCGTCGTGCTCGGTGCGGGTAATCCGGCGGGTCAGATGCTCACAGGAAATCAGGCGCCCCTGCAAGTCTCGAGTATTGCCGTTGCTGTAGTTGGCGGGCTGACGAAACAGCGTGACCTCATCGCTTACCTCGCAGTAGCGCAGCATCCGGTTGTTGGGTATATCGCTGAAAACCAGGGACCTGAAGTCGCCAAACCAGACGGGGCCCTCGGCCCACCGCGTTCCGGTAAACAGACGCTCTATGGCGGTATTCCCGATGCGATAGGCGCCGAAGCGCGGGTCCAGCGCCTCCACCGCAGGGTCCGGGTAACGAACTATTCCCTGGTCCCATCGTCGGCTCAGTTCAGGAGTCCATTCAGAATTGCCGACCATTGCTCACTCCCCAGAATTCATAGCCCTTGACCTGGTGGAATGGGTAGGCCCTGCATTCCCACGCGCCACCGCGGACGCCAGCGCTATGTCCTCCACCAGGGCAGCCTCGACTGACATGAAATACCACTCGGCAGGATTCTACACTCTGCGGCGGGTTCATGGTGACATCTGTCCGTGCTCGAATGAACGGTAAGTCAAAGCAAATCAATCACTCCGAGCCGCTTAGAGCAAGCGCTTGTCCCTGCCCACTTTGGCCCAAACCCCAACTTCCCGCCGGGTGGCACGAAATTCACTGAGAAGCGTGGCGTCTTCGACAGCCCCTTGATAGCTACTTCAACTTGAGCTTCATGAATACTGCTGATTCGCCTTCAAGAGCGTCGTCATTCGTATAGAAGGACAGGTCCACTCCTTCAGTTTCTTTACTTCTATCATGGCATGTCCCCGAGGCTGAAGAGGTCACCTGTTCGCGCTCAGACTCACTGCCCGGGATGCGCGAATGCGACGAGGGCCGCGTCCGCGCCACGACCCGTGGCGATAACGACGAACTGACGCCCTGACTCCGTGCGATAGGTCATCGGGTTCCCGTTGGTCGGATACGGTGTTGCGCCACGCCAGAGTTCGGCGCCCGTCGCCTTGTCGAACGCCTGGACCGTACCGGGCGGGTCGAACTCGCGCTGCACCCCGTCGGGTATGCAGCTCCCGACGATCACCAAATCTTCGAACACTACCGGAGGTGAGGTCTGGTCGAACTCAAAGCGGCTGACCTCGCGGCCGTGCCCCTCGGTCAGCGCGACACTCCCGCTCTCGCCGAAGTCCGAGTCCAGTTCGCCGGTCGCGGCATCAATCGCATTCCACGCGATCTCAAGCTCGCCCACATTGGAGGCCGTGATTTCCTCGGCTGCCGAGTACTTGGTATGCGCCTGGTCGGAGCCGATGAACGGCCAGCCGGCTGCGGCGCTCGGCTCTTGGGTGCATGAGATTGTAACCAATACCAAGACAAACGTGACAAAAAGGGCCTTCACGAACTGGACTCCGATGGGGAATGACTGAACGCGAGCAGATTATACTGGCTTCCCGACGTTCGTTCGACGGCGAACCTCAGGACGGAGAATTATACGGCAGCCTTGCCATATTGCAAACGCTGCGCCTCTCTCGCCCCAGGTCTTTAGGGGAATCCGCCTCGTGCCCTTTGGTAGAATCGCACAACACCCCGCAGGGAGATTTCAGCATGAAGTTACCTCGACGCCCAAGGTTCTGGTATCTGGCGGCCGCCGCCGTCGGATTTGCGGCTTTCATAATCTTGGTTATCGGCAGGGACCTGACCGCCGATGAACTCGCTCGGCAGCACGTTCGAGAGCGTGCTAATGAACTCCACTCGGAGATCGCCGATCATCTGGCCGCAGCCGATCCCGGACTCGCAGATATGAGCGCCGACGCGCTTGGAAAGTTCCTCGACGGCGCCACCACCTGGAAGTTTGCAGAACCGCGCAGACTCGACGACGACAGCTATGAATTCACCGTCACCGCCACAGTGGAACTGAGCGAAATGGACATAAGCGCCACACTTCCCTTCATCTTCAACGTGAGCGAGTCGGCACAGCGCGTTATCTCGCAGTCCAATTTTGAAAATGCCGAGGTGTCCCACGACTCGTCACCGTAGGAAGACAGTTCCTGCATTAGCGATTCCTTCCCGCCATTAATTTGGAAGGAATACCCGCCTTTTGGGAATGCAGAAACAGTGGCTGCCCGGCCAGGATTCGAACCTGGGTCAGAGGCTCCAAAGGCCCCTGTGCTGCCACTACACCACCGGGCAGTATTCTGTGGGGAGTAAGAGATGGAAAGGCACGATGCATTTCCGACTCTATACTAATATAACTATACCGAATTTCTCCTCCTCGCGGTATGCCGACGCCGGACCTGCCAGCCAGATTTCCAGTCGCATCATCCACAACTTTGCTGTATTATTACTCCACTCTTTAAGACGAACGCCAAACAATCGTTCATACTCCCACTTGTCACGGAGGCAGCAGTGACATCAGGCGTCAATCACGACGTTGTCGTCGTAGGCGGTGGAAACGCCGCTCTCTCAGCAGCGCTGGCAGCCATAGAGCAGGGTGCCGACGTGACTGTGCTCGAGAAGGCTCCCGAATACCTGCGCGGAGGCAACTCGTACTTCACCGGCGGACTGTTCAGGTTCGCCTACGATGGCCTCGAAGACCTTCTACCCCTTCTGCCCGAAATGTCCGAGGATGAGAAGTCGGGCATTGACGTCGGATCGTACAACGAGAACGCATTCTACGAAGACATTATGCGGGTGACCGAGGGCCTGTCCGACTCGCAGCTCGTACAGACGCTCGTCTCCCAGTCTCTGCCAACCATGCGATGGCTCGGAGAGCAGGGTGTTCCCTGGATCCTCGCATACGGACGCCAGGCTTTCAGGCACGACGGCATACTCAGATTCTGGGGAGGCCTGATAGTGGAGGCGGTCGGCGGAGGCAAGGGACTGTCCGACACACAGTTCGATCTGGTGAAGCAAAAGGGAGGAACCGTCAGGTACGGCACGAAGGCCAGCGACCTCACTACGAACAGGCAAGGCGAGATTACCGGCCTCACCATTCGAGACGAGAATGGCTTCCACGAATTGGAGTGCGACTCCGTGGTTCTCGCCTGCGGCGGATTCGAAGCCAACGCCGAGATGCGCACACGCTACCTGGGGCCCGGCTGGGAACTCGCAAAGGTGCGTGGTACGCAGTTCAACACCGGCGACGGCATAAGAATGGCGCTGGACATCGGAGCCCAGTCCTTCGGACACTGGAGCGGCTGCCACGCCGTAGCCTGGGACCTCAACGCTCCTCCCACCGGCGACCGCAACATAGCCGACCTGTTCCAGAAACACTCGTACCCGTTCGGCATAATAGTCAACGTTGACGGCGAGAGGTTCGTGGACGAAGGCGCGGACTTTAGAAACTACACCTACGCCAAGTACGGCAAAGAGATCCTGTTCCAGCCGCAGCGCGCCGCCTTCCAGATATTCGACCAGAAGACAAAACACCTTCTGAGGGACGAGTACCACATACCGCAGGTCTCCATGATGGAAGCCAATACCGTCGAGGAACTGGCCGACGGACTCGGAATAAACCGTGGCGGTCTCGTATCTACCTTGCGCCAATTCAACGATGCGGTGCAGGAAGGCGAGTACAACCCCACCGCGCTGGACGGAAAACACACTCTCGGCATCGAACCTCCCAAGTCTAACTGGGCATTGCCCTTAGACTCCCCGCCATACTTGGGTTACGCGGTAACCTGCGGGATAACCTTCACTTTCGGCGGGCTGAAAATAGACGAGACTGGACGAGTCCTCGACACCGAGGATACCGCGATACCAGGCCTGTACGCCGCCGGCGAACTGGTGGGCGGCCTCTTCTATCACAACTACCCCGGAGGCTCCGGTCTCATGGCAGGGTCGGTATTCGGAAAGATTGCGGGCGAGGGAGCGGCTAAACACTCCCTCACGAAGTAAACGCCAACCTACTCGGACTATTCGCTTGGTTCTCCGTGCGAATATATATAGCGCTTGACCCGAAATTTCCGAGCGCATACACAACATAAATAAGGGTGAAGGCTCAGCCTTCTTTGGATATGCTCCAAGGCAAACCATACAGATTCACGATTCCCGACACGGACACGTGGAATTCGCTGAAGTCCACCTCGCGCAGAGTGGAGTCACTGACATCGTCTCTCGTGGATGCGCTGCCGCCGTACTACGTTGTACAGGGAACCCTGGAATCCAAGAGAGTTGACGACAGGGGGCGGTACATCCTACTGGTCAACGGCGCTCCGATTTCCGTTGACCGCCCTACCTACCACACTCTGGACATCGGAGAGAAAATCCGTGTGCGCTATACTCGTGGCGCACGCGCCATAAACATAGACCGCTTCAAGAGCCCCAACGGCCATCTTTGATCCGCATCTCCGCCCTGCCGGTTTCAAAGTAGCAGAGCGTCCGATTCCGACGGCGGTTCATAATTGAGCACCACCACCTCCCGATTGAGCGTCCTCTTCCTGCCCGACTCCCGCGCTTCCGTTTCAGACGAGCGCATCCCGGACGAAGACCGAATCGGTACGATGTTGTAGTCCCGAAACCGTGCCCTCACTTCTTCTGTATCGTATGAGGACAGCATCCACATGGATCTGAGACCGTCGAGCCGCCCAGCAATAGCCGCATGCTCCTCCGCCGTCTTCATATTGTGATTGTAGTTCGCTCCGTTGCCCGGATACGGTGGGTCCAGATACATGAACGACTCCGGTCGGTCGTACCTGTCTATGCACTCTGCCCAATCGAGGTTCTCGATTATGACCGTCCTCAGACGCTCGTGGACCGGCTCGATCCTCTTTCTGAGAGATTTGAGAGCGCCAACCAGCCTGTTGCCGTGTCCACCGTCCGAAGTACTGGTCTGAAATCTCGGATAGCGCGCTTCGCCTCCCCATCCGGCCATGATCAGATAATAGAACCGGTGCGCCCGGTCTATGTCTGACAGTGACTTCGGATCTATATCGGCGAGCCTCTGAAATTCGCTTCTCGATACCATTTCCAGGTCGAATGATTCGAGGAATTCCTCCGGCCTGTGTTTCACCACCCTGAAAAAGTTGATTAATTCCTCGTCAATGTCGTTCAAGACCTCTATCGAACTCGGAGCCTTCCCGAACAAGACCCACGCCGCTCCGCCAAACGGCTCGACGTAACACTTGTGAGGGGGAATCAGCGGTAATATGGCTTTTCTCAGCCTCGACTTCCCGCCTACCCACTTGATGGGACTGTTAATCACTCTGCGCGGCCTTTCAAGAACGACGAGACTCTACCTGATAATCCTACCCTATTCGCTCGCAGGCCACCTACTGAGACGGAGAGCAAAAGCGCGTTCTATTGGGCCCATTAACTGGTATCATTCCATGTACCCATATCAAGGCAGCAACCCTACGGAGAAACGCGATGCCCAGCGACAGCAAGCAAGAGTGGCGAGAAAACACCCTCGATCCCGTATTGAAACGGTTCGGAGAACGGCAGGACACTTTCGAGACAGGCTCAGGCATCGAGGAGGACATACTCTACACCCGGGAAGACCGGCCAGACCCGGACGGCAATCTCGGATATCCCGGAGAGTATCCTTTCACGCGAGGAGTCCAGCCCACCATGTACCGGGGCCGCCTCTGGACGATGCGCCAGTACGCGGGAATGGCCTCTCCCGAAGAGTCCAACCGACGCTACCGATACCTGCTCGAACAGGGCCAGAACGGCCTGAGCGTAGCGTTCGACCTGCCCACTCAGACCGGCTACGACTCAGACCACCCGATGGCGCAGGGCGAAATAGGGCGCACCGGCGTCCCCATCAGCAGCCTTGCCGACATGGAAGCGCTCTTCGACGGGATTCCGCTCGACATTGTCAGCACATCCATGACCATCAACGCCACCGCGTCCGTACTTCTTGCCCTTTACATCGCTGTCGCAAAGAAGCAGGGCGTCGGCCCTGAAAAGCTCAACGGCACCATCCAGAACGACATACTCAAGGAATACATCGCGCGCGGGACGTACATCTACCCTCCCAAGCCCTCCATGCGCCTTGTGACGGACACCTTCGCATACTGCTCCCAGAACGTTCCGCGGTGGAACACAATCAGCATCAGCGGATACCATATGGCCGAGGCAGGCGCAACCGCCGCGCAGGAACTCGCGTTCACTTTTTCCAACGCCATCGCTTACGTCCAGGCCGCCGTGGACGCCGGGCTGAGCATTGACTCATTCGCGCCCAGGCTCAGCTTCTTCTTCGTAGCCCAGAGCCACCTGTTCGAGGAGGTCGCCAAGTTCAGGGCGGCCAGAAGAATGTGGGCCAAGATAATGCGCGAACGGTTCGGCGCGGAGAACCCGCGCTCCTGGACTTGCCGGTTCCACACTCAGACCGCGGGTGTGACGCTAACCGCCCAGCAGCCCGACAACAACGTGATCCGCACCACCATCCAGGCGCTCGCCGCCATCCTCGGCGGAACCCAGTCCTTGCACGTGAATTCCAAGGACGAGGCACTCGCGCTGCCGACCGAAGAGTCCGTCCAACTCTCGCTCAGGACTCAGCAGGTCCTCGCCTACGAAATGGGTGTCGCCGACACCGTGGACCCGCTCGCAGGCTCCTACTACATCGAAAGCCTGACCGACCAGGTTGAGGAGAAAGCGTTCGAGTACATAGCAGAAATGGACAACATGGGCGGCGCGCTGTCCGCCCTCGACAGAGGCTACCAGATACAGGAGATTCACGAGAGCGCGTTCAGGCACCAGCGGCAAGTAGAGTCTCAAGAGAGGATCGTGGTCGGCGTCAACCGATTCCAGTCCTCCACTCCCCCCATAGAAAAGCTCCAGATGATAGAGCGTGCCGAAACTCAGCGACAGTTGGACAGGCTCGCCAGAGTAAAGAGCGAAAGGGACGAGTCCACCGTTTTGGCCACGTTGCACAGGCTCGAAGACGTGGCGCGCGGGACCGACAACACAATGCCGGCTATCCTGGAGTGCGTGGAGGCGTACGCCACCTTGGGAGAAATATCCGACGTGTTCAGAAACGTCTTCGGAGAGCAGCAGGAGTTCTCGCCGTTCTAAGTAGTCAGACGATGTAAAATGCGAGCGTGAGTTGACCACCCGGCAGGGAATCGTTGAGCAAGGAGGCGAATAAGTGCCATATATAGAAGTCTTACAAAAGTACGCCGTATTCGAAGGCCGAGCGAAGCGTTCCGAATACTGGCTGTTCCTCCTGGTACATGTCATCATATCCATAATTCTGGGGCTGATACCTCTTGTGTTGGACTGGTTCGTTGTCGTCGAGGTGGTGTATGCCCTGGCGTTGCTTATACCGTCCCTGGCAGTCGGAGCGCGGCGTCTGCATGACACGCGCCGTAGCGGATGGTGGCAGCTTATCGGACTCATCCCCATCGTCGGCTGGATCGTCCTGATAATCTTCATGGCCGGGAAGAGTGACGACGACAATCAGTACGGCCCCCGACCGGTGTAAGCTTGCGTTGACCTATCAAAATCAGGTAGTCGTTCTCATCAGGCACTCCGTCCCCGAGGTGAACTCCGACTGCCCGGCTTCTGAGTGGACGCTCAGCGAAGAAGGAGTCAGACGCTGTGAAACCCTCGCGCGTGAGCTGAGCCGGTTCCTTCCTGCGGTCATGTTCTCCAGTCCCGAGACGAAGGCGATAGAGACCGCACAGCATATCGGTTTATACCTTGGTATTGACTTCTCAGTCAGAGAAGACTTGCGCGAACATCGGCGACCGGCGACATTCCTGCCCCGGACTGAGTTTCACGATAACATACGCAGGTTCTTCCAGTCGCCGGACAGCGTCGAATATGGAAGCGAATCATGCCATGACGTAGCGGCGCGCATCGAATCCGAAATCCGGTGCGCTCTGACCGACCACCCGGACCGAAGCATCCTCATGGTTACTCACGGGACCGCCATGTCCAGTTTCATCGCGCGCCACGCCGACGTGGATGCCTTCTCAATATGGGATTCGCTGGGCCTGCCCGCGTACATAGCATTTCGCCTGCCGTCTTTTGATATAGTTGACTGTGGCGGAGTTGACCGCGGACTATTCTACAAAACCTATGCCGGAGTTGAAATATGACCGAACTGCTTCTCAATGAAGAAGAACTGATGCTGAGAAACGTTGTCCGCGAGTTCGCGGACTCCGAACTCGCGCCAAGGGCGGCCGCATACGACGAAAGCGGCGAGTTCCCATACGACAACTTCCGTGGACTGGCCCAGCTCGGCATACTCGGCCTGGGAATAGACGAGGAGTACGGCGGCAGCGGAGGCACGACTCGCCAGATGGTCGTTGCGGTCGAGGAGATAGCCAGGGGCTGCGCGGCGACCGCGACTATACTCGGCGCTCATCTTTCGCTTTGCACCCAGTACATAGATATGTTCGGCACCGAGGGTCAGAAGCGCGAGTTCATACCGCCGCTGGTATCTGGCGAAAAAGTAGGAGCATTCGCGCTCACCGAGCCGGGCGCGGGCTCGGATGCAGCCGCGCTCACCACCGCGGGAACGCGCTCCAACGGAGGATACGTCCTGAATGGCGCCAAGACGTTCATCACCAACGCGCCCGAGGCGGACACTATGGTCGTGATGGCAACCCAGGACAGAGCGCTGGGTTCGAGGGGCATCAATTCGTTCATCGTGGAAGGGGACTCGCCGGGGATAGAGATAAGCCCGCTGCACGGCAAGATGGGCATAAGGGCGTCCTCGGCGGCGGAAATATTCTTCGACAACTGCGCCGTCCAGGAAGAGAACCGCATGGGCAGCGAAGGCGACGGCTTTCGCATGACGATGGAGGTCCTCAACGCGAGCCGCATGGCGATAGCCGCTCAGTGTGTCGGCATAGCCCAGGCCGCCTACGACGCCGCACTCGCCTACGTCAAGCAGCGCGAGGCGTTCGGCCAGAAGCTCGCCGAATTCCAGGGCCTGCAGTGGTATCTGGTCGAAATGGCGACCAACATCGAGACCGCGCGGCTGCTTACGCTGAAGTCGGCCACACTCAAGGACGAGGGCAGGCCGTTCGTAACCGAGGCATCCATGGCCAAGCTGTACTGCTCCCGGGTGGCCGTCGAGTGCGCGGACAAGGCCGTCCAGATGCACGGCGGAGTCGGGTACTTCGCCCCCACCAACGTCGAACGCTACTATCGCGACGCCAAAGTGACCGAGATATACGAAGGCACCACCGAAGTCCAGCGCCTCATCATCGCCCGCAACCTGCTGCGAGACTGAGGACACACCAGTCAATACACGGAGGAAAGCACATTGAGCGCAGATTCCCAGGCAGCGCCCTGCACGGCACGGCACATCAACCACGTCTGCATCGCCGTCAACGACATCGAAGACACGCTCGCGTTCTACCAGGACGTGTTCGGCACCGGCGAGGCCGAGGTTGAGGACATCGAAGACCAGGCTGTCAGGGCCGCTCTCGTTCGTGTCGGCGGATCGCAGCTGGAATTTATCCAGCCCACAGACCCGGAAGGCGGTGTGGCGCGTTTCATAGAGCGACGGGGCGAGGGTGTCCATCACATCTGCTTCGAGGTCGATAATCTCCAGGAACGTCTCGACGCGCTCGCCGAGAGCGGAGTCCAGCTAATTGACACTGCTCCAAGAGAGGGTCTTTCGGGGATGATCGGCTTTATTCACCCAAGGGCAACGCGCGGAGTGCTGATTGAGTTGGTGGACGCGGATACCGCGCGGAGGTAAGACCCATGACGACCCAGTTTCCAATTCGCGTTCTCGTCGCCAAGCCTGGCCTCGACGGGCACGACCGCGGCGCTAAGATAATCGCGCGCGCACTCCGGGACGCGGGCATGGACGTCATCTACACCGGCATACGCCAGACGCCCCAGATGATAGTCGAGGCCGCACTGCAGGAAGACGTAGATGTGATCGGACTGAGCATTCTCTCAGGCGCGCACATGGACCTCTTCCCCCAGATATTCGACGGGCTGGAAGTCAACGAGATGCAGGATGTTCCGGTCATTGCGGGCGGCATCATCCCGGAGTCGGACAGGGTGGCATTGGAAGAGATGGGCGTGTGCGCGGTCTATGGCCCCGGAACCCCGACCGGGGACATCGTGGCGCGCGTGCGGGAGCTTGCGGCGGAGCGGCAGGCTAGTCTGTAGCCGTTGATTACCCTCACCCTAACCCTCTCCCAGAGGGAGAGGGGACTTTCTACTGACATTCATAGCTGCTTTGCTCATTTGCCCACCCTTGTGGGCCCGTCGAGGGAGAGGGGACTTTTGCGCTCGTCTTATAGGCGTTCCTCTTCGTCCGCCGGCTGCTCGCCGCGGCGGAGATTCTTGAGCCAGCGAATCAGGACAGCCGAGGTCGTGACCAGGAGCGCCGCGCCGATTATGGCCGACGTGCCGAGCGCACCCGGGTCCCTGATCTGGAATATCGAGGTCTCTCCTGCCAGATACCTGCGCCAGCTCTTGTCGAGTTCATCTACTCCAACCCCGTATGTGGCGATCAGCGCGTCCTCGATCTTGCGTCCCTCGTTGAGTTCTGTCAGCAGCATATCCATCCGCTCATAGCCAAACTCGTGCATCATGAACCTGACCATGCTCGCCGACTGCGAGTAGAACAGCCTGACCTCGTCGGGTCTGCCGGGGACCGACTTCATATGGCGCAGCGGAATCAGGTACCCGGCCCTGAGCGCCTTCTGCACGTCGGACTCACGGTAGCCTCCGCCCGGCTCGAAGTACATCGCCAGTCCCTCGTTAAGCCACGCCGGTGGCTTGGCGCGGGGCGAATCAACTCTCTCTGCGAACATAAGATGCGTGAGCTCGTGGATCAGGCTGTCCCGATTGAGTCCGGCCACCACGAGAACGCCGTACCTGTCGAAGGCGAACCCACCGTACAGAAACGTGTCCTGGGCGGTCGCGCTCAAGGGTGGAAAGCTTCGGTCGGCCTCTGAGCGGCTGTTGACGATGACCGCCTTGAAGTCATAGTCGTCTTCCAAGCCGAACATATCCCTTACCGCTCTCATTCGCAGCGAAACGTCCGCCGCCAGTCTCCTCACCGCGCGTTCCGGGCGGTTGTGCCAGATCAGGGTATAGTCGTCCTGAACCAGACGCCGCCAGTTGTACCTAGGATCCAGATACTCGAACGTGCGCGACTCGGAAGTGGTGCGATTGCCCAGCGAGTCGGTGAACACATAGTAGTACTCTATGTCCGCCCCCTGGGGTATAAACCCGTCCCTGCCGGTGTTGACGATGAACTCGGCCTCGATGTTCTCGGAGTTGGTGAACCGGACCGGATAGGTATAGACCTTCACTCCCTGTGAGCCCAGCGTGTAGTAGAGGAGAGCGGACTGAATATCGGGAGGAGCTTCCGCTTCGAGCGTGAATACGATGCGGTCGGGGAATTCTATGCGATGGCTGGATTCCACTATCGTGACGGCGCGGCCATTGACAGCGGCGTCCTGTAGTTCGCCGCCGCCGAACAGTCCGGCTATCGCCGCTATGACCGATAGAAGAATCACGCTCTCTCACCCCCGCGCTTATATACCTACTATTTTGATTGTCGAATGGGCCTTGTAGATTCGGTTGATGTTGATAAGAAGCGCCGTCAACTCCTCGACGTACCGGGAGTTCTGCAGTCCGCCGCCGTCAACCGCCCTTACCGCGCTGATGGTCTCGGCCAAATGCATGATTCTGGACTTGGCTTCCCTGTCGTCGGCGCACACGACCACATCGGACACGATATCCACATTGGGCTGCATAAGATCTTCGGCGCTTAAATTATGAAACGCTCCGACGACCGTAGAGTTAGGAAGGAGAATCTGGGCCTGCTGAGCGGCGGAACCTTCCTCCACCTCGACCGCGCTCGCGACGCCCCTGCTGAAGCGGAGTGGGGCCACCACATCCACCACCAGCTTGCCGTCGAGCCTGTCCCGCAGCGATTCGAGTGTGGGCCGGTGCCCCGAGTATGGGACCGCGATGAAGACGATGTCCGACTCGTCTGCGACCTGCTCGTTGAGACCGCCGCTCACACTCAGACCGTCATGCAACTCCCCAACCTCGTCTGCGGCGTCCTGCGCGCGCTGCACGTCGCGGGAGCCTATCGCCACCCGCTCACCAGCCATCGCGAAGCGCAGCGCGAGTCCTTTGCCTTCGGGTCCCGTTCCTCCGATGAATCCTATCATTGTGTAATCTCCGTTGTCGGTTCTTGATTCCTAGTTCGAATCAATTATTTATCTGGATTTATAATTCCACAGGTGGTGACAGGTGGCTTGACTGATGAGCAACTGATGAAAAAGTCACCAGAGATTGACCAGAGATCGCCTGAGTTTAGCTACATAAAAATTTTTCTGTCGTCCCATTTTCTCATTTTCATAAATTGTTCCTTATGGTTTAGGGGGCGCGGAGACCTGTGGGGGACTGCGCGTCCTGCCGGATGTCGTGAATTGGCAATTCATGAGGATATTGTAGTCGAATAAGAACGAATGTACAAGAGCGTTGCACCGTGGGAGACAATTGCAAAAGTCCGTCGCCGTCGCCCAATCGTCATTCCCGCGAAGGCGGGAATCCAGGAACTGGCGGCTTTGTAGCTGCTGCAAGTCCATTTCTAAAATCGTCTCATCGTGGGTGCAGAGGACTTTAGATGCAACAGCCCTGAAAGAGGAGGCGGCCTGCTGAGGCCAGAAGGTCGTCACCAATGGCCCAACTGCCGCTGTCCACGTCAATGGAGACGATCTCTCCGTGACGGTCCCCTTCGACCTTTGGGCGGAGGTCTCGCACGTAGGTACCATCGCCTAGACGGGCGATCTCATCCCGCGGGCGGGTTGGCGTAGCCGGTATCGGACTATTCGCCCCGCAGGCGGCGCAGTTCGGCCTCCACCTCGACCATGCGCGCTTCCGCTGCTTCCGCTCGTTCCTCGGCGGATGTCCGCGCAACCCTCTCTGATTCCAGCAACGTCTCAGCCACGACGGCCCGCGGGCGGGTCGCTTACCCCATCGGCGAACACGCAATCGGGATAGAACTCGCCCACGTCGCCCGCGTCGAAGACTAGGTAGCCCCCGCCCCCGAGCATCACATCGCCACGGTCCGCGAAATGAGGTTCGAGTGTGGCGAAGAAGCGCCATACGGCATCATTTTGCCGCATATCGCGTCTCCGGGGCGGGTCTGGCAGCGGCTCTATGTCCGAGTAGCGGGGCTTTGTGAGTGCGCGTTGACTGACCATGGTCGGACTCTCCGCTATGCTGTGTCACCCAAATCTCCATCCGGGCCTGATTGTAGAGCGCGATTGTACCATACACAGCGGTGAACCAGGGCTCGACGCCCTTCGGCGAGCTTGTCCGCCAACCCATTCTTGACCATGTATCAAGTCCTTGTTAGACTTTAACCCTGTTAGGTTCTCCGGGCGGTTAGCTCAGTGGTTTAGAGCGCTGCGTTGACATCGCAGAGGTCACCGGTTCAAATCCAGTACCGCCCACCACCCACTCCCCTTGCCTACGATATGTTGCCGTCTATCGTGCGTGAACTCACCTCACTCTTCAGTGATACTTTCCTGGGAGCATCGAGTTAGATGGCATCAATCACCGTGTCCCAGGCTGCCAATCCCCGATGAGACACACCATGCGATTCAGAAAGCTGCTTGCCGGGGGCAGCGCGCTTGTCGGCGCTCTACTGTTCATCGAATTCCTGGACGAGTTCTTCTTCGGCGCGCTGGAGGCGGCGTGGCCCCTGATCCGGGACGACCTTTCGCTCACCTACGTGCAGGTCGGACTGCTGCTCAGTATCCCCCGTGTGTGGGGAAGCGTCGCCGGCATATTGATCGGCATACTTGGAGACGTGTGGAATCGCAAGGCGATAATCATCGGCGGCGGAGCGCTGTTCGTAGCGTCCCTGTTCGTCGTCTCCTCCAGCGTGAGCTTCGCCATGCTCATGGCCGGACTGCTGATATTCAACCCGGCGTCGGGCGCGTTCGTCGGTCTGTCCCAAGCGACGCTCATGGACCACGACACCTCTCGCTACGAGCAGAATATGGCGCGCTGGACGTTCGCGGGAGCTTCCGGCGTGGCGGTCGGCGCGCTGGCACTGGGCGGCGCGCTGGCGCTGGGGCTGGGATGGCGCGAACTCGCGCTTGCGACCGCCGCCGTGTCGGGTCTGACAGTGCTTGTGGCATTGAAACTGCCACTCGGAGGCGCGTCCGCGGGCGGAGGCAGCTACCCGACGTTCGCAGAACTGAGAAACGGATTAGCCGGAGCCTTGAGCGCGCTGAGACGTCTGCCGGTACTCAGGTGGCTCGTTCTCCTGGAACTCGCCAATCTCATGGGGGACTGGCTTCTCAGCTATCTAGCGCTGTACTTCGTGGATGTGGCGGGCGCGAGCAAGACGCAGGCCGCGCTGGGAGTCGCGCTCTGGACGGGTGTGGGGCTTCTTGGCGACTTTCTCCTCATCCCGCTGCTGGAGCGAGTCAGGGGGCTGACGTATCTTCGGTACAGCGCGTTCGCTGAACTCGCGCTGTTCGTCGCGTTCCTTCTTGTGCCGGGCCTGTGGCCCAAGATGGTGATAGTAGCGCTGCTCGGTTTCGGCAACGCGGGCTGGTACTCGATACTTCAGGCGCAGATGTACAAGGAGATGCCTGGAAAGAGCGGAACGGTTACGGCCGTCAATGACGTATCCTCGCTGGTGAGCGGTCTGATACCGCTCGGCATCGGGCTGGCGGCGCGGACATGGGGCCTGGGAGCGGCGATCTGGCTGCTACTCGCCGGACCCGTCGCGCTGCTGGTCGGGATTCCGCGTTCACGCAGCCGAGAGTAAAGTTTGGGAGACCTTTGCGTAACCTGGTTTAACTTCGATTTGAAGGATTGAATGGGTGTGTGAATCCACAAATTCATAGCTGCTTGCACTACCCCCACCTCTGGATACCCGCTTTCGCGGGCATGACGGTGGTTATATGAATTTCTCCGTGGCGATTACTCGGTCAGGCTGAAGCTCGCGGGTGTCTCCTCTACAACGCCTTCCTTACTGAGCTTGGTCAGGTGTGTGGTAACGTTGCGCTGTGCCGAGCGGCGCAGACCCTCATTCAGATCGCGCGGGTATATGGCGGTCGTGATTGCCTCCGCCGTCGCGTGCCCTTCGCGGAGCGCGTCCAGCACCTGCTGTTCGCGGCGAGCGCGATGATTGTACTGCCATCTGACGTGTCCCTCGCCCTTCGGCGGCGGGACAACGGGACCGTGCGCGGGACACACGGTCGAATGCTCGAATTCCATCAGCAGTTCCAGAGACTTCATGTATGCGGACAGATCGCCCACCGACGTCGAGGACGCGCCAAGAACCGTATCGCCGGTGAACATCACACCGTCTTCGGGCAGGTAGTAGCAGACGTGGTCAACCTCGTGTCCAGGTGTGAACAGTGCCCGCAGCGTAACCCCTGCCACCCGGATCATTTCATCGGACTCCAGCGGAACGATAGCTTCATCGCCTCCGAGAACTTTGCCCAGCTTCTCCGCGAGTTCGGGGTGGCACCGGACGGCCGCGCCCGTCGCCTCATGCACGCGGTCCAGTCCGCCGACATGGTCAACGTGGCCGTGCGTTATCAGGATGGCGCTTATGTTGGGACGCCCGAGTTCGTCGTAGTAGTCGAGTATGGCCTGTGTCCACTCTCGCCAGTGGTCGCCGGTATCCATGAGTATCATCTCGGCGTTCGGGTCTCCGACGAAATAGTTGTTGGAGCCTCCCGGATGCGAGACCGCGCCATCGTCAATGTGCATATTGTAAACGTGGGGAGTTATTTGCATGTGAAAATTGCTCCAAGGTTTCCGTGATTATTCGCAGCGGCTATCCGCGTTGTCAAGTTCGCGCACCTCTGGGCGAGATCGTTTACTCCAGCGTCCGCATGTAGTTGACCAGGTGCCATATCTCGTCGTCGGAGAGTATTTCGCCAAGAGCGGGCATTGCGGCGCCCTGTATGCCGTCGTGGATGAATTCGAACAGAGCGCGGTCGGGGTGGAGCGGTACGTGGACTACAAGATCGGCCACAGGAGGATTCAGGCCCGCGGAGGCGGGGCCGTCTCCCAGGCCCTCAGTTCCGTGACACAGTTGGCAGTGAATATCGTACAGCGACAGCCCGGCGGCGACCGATTCGGACGTCGGCGGAATGGGATTTCGCTCCAGGGCTCCCTCTTCGGAACCCAGAACTCCCGCGAGCAGCGCGGCGGCGCCAATCATCCCCAGTACCCCCAGGGTCATCGCAGCCGCCCCGGCTCTGGTCTGGAATCCCCCGAATAGCAGCGCGGACACCAGGAACATAAGCCCCAATACGCCGAATATCCCGCCCAGCAGAATGTACGCCGTATCCCGCGATAGTGGGATGGCCGAGGCTTCCCCGCTGCCCGATGTCTCGAATCTGAAGGCAGTTCGCGCGTCGAACGCATCCGGTCTTTGCACTACAAGCTCGACCTCCCACGCACCCGCAATCCCGATTACCTGATCGGTTAGCGTGAACTCGCCGTCGCCGATGGGTGTTGCTGAGACAGCCGTCTCGCCCAGGTCCGCATCCAGGTAAGAAAGGCGCACACGGACATCCGTCGCGTTGGTTATCGGGCTGCCGAGGCTGTCTCTGAGAGTGACCTCTATCGCATTCTGTCCCACTCCACCCGGGATGACTTCGACCGTCATCTCCGCACCTTCGGCAGTATCGCTGAACGTCAGACTGTCCTCTACTCCGATCCCCAGGCGCGATGCAGCCTGCCGGGCAGGTTCGAGCGACGTGAGGAATCCGACGGACAGCAGCGTGGCGACGGCGACGATCACTTCGGCTGCGACCAGTCGTCTCAGCCAGCGGGCCGCGCGATCACTACCCGACAGGCGCGGTCTCACCCAGACCAGGTTGACGGCGGCTATCAGCAGAAGCGCACCTACCAGGCCAACCTTGATGATGAGAGTCCTCCCGTATGGTGTCGCCAATGCCTCCGGAGTGGCGACCTGTGTCCAAGCGCTGTAAATTCCGGTCAGAGCCAGCACTGCTACGGACATTCCCGCGACCACCGAGAATCTCGGAATAAGCGCGGAAAGCGCTTCCCGCCTCTCGCGCTCGTCCAGAAGACGCAGCGCCGCCGGAATGTCCAGAGCCAGGCTGAACAGTCCTCCGACCCACACGGCGACGGCCATCATGTGTATGAAGTCGTTCAGCAGTGAGATATTGCCGATCTCAGCAAGAGCGGCCGCATGGCTCGACCTGCTTATGGCAAGCAGAGCCCCCGCTCCGAGAGCGGCTGCCAACCAGGTGAGCGCCGCGTTCCTGTCGTGCCTGCGCAGGAAGAATAGAACAATCCCTGTCGCCGCGGCGAATCCCACACGCAAAACCCACAGCCTGCCCCATTCGGTCTCGGAAACAAGCGACCATGCCGGGCCGGACAGCGCGCCCAGGAACGACGTATCATAGACCACAGAAGCCTGGAGCACGAGCCGAAGCGCGGACATGGAGAGAAATACTGCCAGCGTGGTCCACGCAAGCGTCGCGGTGTTACTCGACAGGGCCGAACGCAGGCTGTCAATCCCATGCGACTCCATTCCGGCGAGCGCAGGCATGGATACGAGTACCCGAAATACGAGAACGCCTACGAGCGCGAGTCCGCTCACCAGCACAAGCCACCGTACAAACGGCTCCACGGGGGATTGAAGAAGAGGCTGCTCATCGAGCGGAGCGGACGCCGAAACTGACATTGGCTCTCCTACGGAGAACAGGAATGCTCCCCGCACACGATGCCCGTCCACTGTGGAGACATTCGTCCACGCGACGGTGTAGGTGTCGTTGTCCAGGGGCCCAAGCGATACCGACATGACGGTCGGATCGTTGGGGTTGAGCGCGCTGTCGCCCAGGTCAACCTGGTCGCCCCGCGAATCCAGCACGCGGATTTCGCTGAGTGCGGGCTCGAGCGGCTCGGTGAAACGAATCGTGACTTCGCTGGGTGGCGTCTCCAGAACGGAGTTGGCCGCCGGATCGGAGTCCGCGAGGTTCGCGTGCGCGGCGACGCGGCCGGGTATCAGTGCGAACACGACCAGCAACAGGAGTACAGGGGCAACACGAGCCATTGCCAACATTCTCCTACTCGATCAGCCGGTCAATTTCGGCGAGTATCTCAGAAGAAGTCGGTCTGTCCGTGATGTCCTCCGCTACGTGTCGCCAGGCTATTCTGCCGTTGGGCCTGATTATGAACGTGGCGGGGGCAGCCACTTTGTCGTTCAGAAGGTCGTAAACTCCGTATATCTCGCTCACGTAGCGTGTCGCGTCCGCCAGCACAGGGTAGTCCGCGCCCACAAGATCCGCCATCTGAAGCGCGTAAGTCCTGTCGTCCACGCTAATCGCTACAAGGTCCACATTGCGTTCCTGGAACTGTGGGTACGCTTCCGCCAGCTCTACAAGCTGGCCTCTGCAAACGCCTCAGAAGAAGCCCCTATAGAACACCAACGCGAGGGCGTCCTTCCCATCCAGAAGCTGCGACAGCGACATCATGCCGCCTCGCGCGGCCGGCAGTTCGAACGAGGGGGCTTGCTCTTCGTTCGGGTCGGGTCTCTCTTCGGCGGCCTGCGGCTCAGAACCGCAGGCCGCCGAAATCAGAACACCGAGAAGAACCGCAAGAGCAAGCCATGACGGCAGTGAACGACGTACAGATTCAAGCCCGGTCTTCATACCCGATTCCTCCCAGTTTCCAGCTTAGTTCCTGCGACGAAGTGACGTTACCAGCGCTCCGCCTCCAATCGCTACGCCAATCGCGCCAACTACTATTCCGACTATGCCCAGGGTGGTCGCACCCGAGACGCTGCTTCTGGCGCTCGCGGCCTCCGCCTGCGCCTGCTGCGCGGAGGTCTGGGCGCCTCGCACTGCGCCTTCGACCTCACGGGCGGACGCCACAGTCTCAGGGAACTGTATGACCGAGGCGGCCTGCACGTCGTCGAATCCGCCGCCGCCGGCCATTGAATCGAACGTCCTGTCCAGAGGATTTTCTTCCACCGCACCGAAGAAACGGAATCGGTAATGACCGGGTGACGTCGGTATCAGGTCCGCGACGTAGTGCCCTGGATCATCGTAAACAGTACTCAGCGACATCGTCTTGGAAACCTCCGAGGGAACGTGAGTCACCTCGACCTGGAGCGTATCCTGAAGCCCTTCGACCGGCGCTGTCTTCTCATCCTGACGACTCTCCTGGGTCCCCATCGTCATACCGCCGCCATCGTCCATCACGCCGCTCGTCACATTCTGCGCCAATCGGGTGTTGTTCACAAACACGATGGTAGAATCCGGATCCACGCTGACATCGGCGGGGGAGAATGCGCTGTCCCCGATGGACACCGTCACTCGTTCGGTCATACCGCCATCCTGCCCCTTCTCTCCGACTGATATGACGCCGGTTACATCGTGGTCGAGATGATTGTGGAACGGAATCGCCATTCCCGCGAACTTGTCGGGCATCTGGAACTCAAAAGATTCCCCGGCTGGGATCATAGGCGACAGGAAAATGGCGCCGTGTTTCTCCACGTCCACCTCCATCTCCATGGAGCCGCCGTGGTGTCCCTGGTCCTTGGACTCTTCCTCAGCCACGACCTTGGTTACGCGGATGCTGACCGCGTTCATCTCGCCTTCGTATGCGGGTTCGTGCAGAAATCCCACAACGAACCTGTAGTCGCCTTCCTCGCTGTCTTCGTGAGCGAATACGGTCGCCACGGCGACCATCGTTAGCGCAATCACAAGCAACAGCGCTGTGATCATCTTTATCAAAACAGACCTCCAAAGTGTGCTTGGTCCGCGTGCGGCTGCCCGCATCGCGTGTCATTGCTACGCCTTGCGGCGTCTCACTCTTCGGCCCTTGTTTCTCTCTTTCAGAAAAGCCCGCATTGAAAGCCCGATGACGGCGAGGAACGCAAGCAATGTCAGCAGCGTTACTATCCCGCCGATTGGGTTTACCCGCTTCACGTCATACGAGAATTGGGCTTCGCCGCTGCCCGGCAGTCCATCTACCATCACGTCGAACGTCCATGGGCCTGCGCTCGGCAACTCGGCGCGCGTTTCATATAGCGTCGGATCGTAGGAGTCCGCTATCCCGTACAGGTTTTCGGGCGTACCGTCCTGACTCTCAGGCCCCCTTGGAACTATCGTTACGTTCAGACCCTGGATCCGCTGATTCGTGTCGGGGTCGGTCACCTCCAGGATGAGGATGGCCTCCCCGACGGTGGGAGGATCGGGTATCGTGCCGATAGTAAGGTTGTACGGACCTGCGGTCGCGCGCTTACTCAGCTGGAATCCGCCGCCATGCGCGTACACGCTGTTGGAGCATGATGTAACGACACAAGACAACGCCAGAAGCGCGCAGAATACGAGAACGGTCTTCGCGGAAATACCAGTCATCTCCTTGCCGCATATGGGACTGGGAACAGGTGCTCCGTTCCACAGCTTACGGGACACTTACCTAGAGAGAAGCAGAGGCCGGAAGCCTATCCCTGGGAGGTCTGTCGGGAGGAGACAGGTATGCGGACTTGAGAGCGTGCTGCTCCGATCCGGGTATTCGCAGAACCGAGTCCGCATCGGGCACGGGGCCTCCGCCGAGACCGGAGTCTGACGACAGTACGATTGTCAGCACGGTCGGCGAGATGTCCAACTCGTACAGCGCGGGAGTCCAGTCGGCCGAACGGTCAGCGCCGTGGGAGTGGAGACTCCGGTAGCCGTGCTCGTGTTCGCTGGGCACGCCGATGTGCGTGTGGTATGGCATACGCTCAGCAAAGTGGTGGTCGTACAGCGGCCCCAACGACGGCAGGAAAACCACCAGCGCCGCCAGCGCAACCATCCACAATCTGGCCAGTACGCGATTCATAACCCATCAATTGTAGCACGGGGGCGGCGCTCGGTTCTTGCACGGCTATCCTCGGAGGTCGCAGAGGTCGCGGCGGTTGAGAAGGTCCCTATGGGTTCTGCGGACATCGGTACGTTCGCTGGTTGTGTAGATTCTTCCCCTGACGCCTCCGACTATCGAGCGATCCCGAAAGTCGTCCTGAAGGTCGTTGTCGTTGGTGAATAGCAGGCGTGCGCCGCTGAGCCTGGCAAGGGCGAGGACGTGTTCGTCATTGGACCTGCAAACTCCCTCCGCGCGGAGCGATTCGGTCTCGGCATCCACAGCCTGATCAGGGATTATACTGACACGGCCAGACCTTATCGCGCCGGGCAGCCAATCGGTAAAGTTGGAGTAGCCGCTAAGTTCTCTAAGAAGCTCGCCCCCTACTATAAGCCTGCCGCCTCTCTCTTCCAACCAATTGAAGAAGAACTCACCTGCGCCCGGGCGATTGTTCCCAAAGACCTGATCCCTGACGTTGTTATCCACGATGGCGCACATACGGATTACAGGCCGATGTATCGCCGCGTTTCATCACTAAAGAATCGCCTGTAGCCAGGTGGAGCATCCCAGAAGTTGCCGTCTTCATCCATTCTGATCGAGTGGATGTTCACGTCGAGTTCATCGCGCTCGAAGTAGAGGATTGAGATGTCGTCAGGCTTCAGGCCGGTCTTGCCATCTCTGATGTCCATGCGGGCACGATCAATTATATAGTCGCTGTGGGTTTCGACTATGATCTGCTTGCCGGACGCGGCGAGGTTGCAGAACAGGCTTCCAAGCGCGGCCTGAGCCCTGGGGTGGAGGTGGACTTCAGGCTGCTGCAACAGGAACATCTCGGGGGAGTTCTCGTGCATCAACTCAGTCAGGATTGGCAGTGCCTGGCTGACGCCATATCCTACGTCAATCAAGTTCCTCTTGGGCCCCTTCAGTCTCTTACCGAACTTCCTTATCTGTATCTGGAATGGGGCCCCCGCCGTCTTACCGAACGACAGTACGGCTATTTCATCGAACAGGCCGGAGTCTCTGCCAAAGTCTTCCAAGTCGGATTTCAGGCGTTCCCACTGGTCGGGGGCATTGCGCGACATACTTGTGAGGTAATCCGGTATGTATTCGCCTTCCGGGTCCGGTGTGGGTCGTGAGGGATCGTAGGTGCGTCTTGGGCGTGAACGGATTGGCGCGCTGGCGAAGGGAGATTTCTCGGATTTAACATTCTCCTTACCAAATACAAAGTCATCGTACTCAAAAAGGCTCTCTACCAATTCTCCGATCAGATTTATTTCCTCATCTATAACGCTGAATGCTGTAGTGGGTGCATCCTCTGAATAAAGCCTATATCTTCTCTGATATATGCGATCCGAAATATTTGTGAACTCAGATTCAAGGGAAACTAGGTGAACTGAATCCTTGAAAGAAGGACCTGACTCCATGTTCTGCATATATTGGTTTTGGAGGTCGCCGAAACGAACAATGCGATCATAATTTACATCCAATCGTACCTCGAACCACCTCTCGCCATATAAATAGCTCCGTACATAGGGGAAAGGGTATCCTCCTCGATCCTTGAAAGTAATATTGAAGGTTCTTTCTGCATCCTGATTAGACTTTGAGACATAAGTGATTCCTGCCTCAAATGAATCCGGCGCAGCATCCCTGCCGCCGCGATAGTTGACTACATCCTCGAAGGCTCCCAGGTCGTAAGGCGGTTGTCTGAAGTCGGGAACCCTGTCCTGGAACGCGACCTGCCACAGCGCGCGCAGTAGCGCCAGAAAAGATGTCTTGCCCGTGCTGTTCTCGCCGACCAGGAAGGTCAGCGGCGCGAGGCGGGCGGACTGCTTTTCGCGGAAGCAACGGTAGTTCTGGAGTGTGACCCTGTCCATGGGTTCAGTCTAGCGTATGCGGAACATGCCGACAACGCATCCGATGTTGTTGCAGTTCAGCGGCATACTCAACCAACTTCTGGAACTTGTCGCCCTCTCCCCACCCTTGGATACCCGCCTTCGCGGGTATGACTAGGCGACTTGACGAAGAATCCGCTACTGGCCTCAATTCACAATCGGCTGGCCGATTATCCAGAGGCTGCTGACGGTGTAGAGCACCATCAGGGCGAGCATCGGGATCTGGCCTCTGAGCGCGTTGGGGGCGCGGTCGGCGAAGCGCAGCGACGTCACATGGGCCAAGTACACCGATATGACATGCCCAAGCACTATCGCGGCAAGGCTGATGAACCACACTGCCTTCGCGCTGATGATAGTCAGGTTGATGTTGTAGTCCGCACTGCCGAATATGTCCCAGCCTAATCCGAACGGGTCGGACGCAAGCGGGATTATGAGCTGGCCCTGTATTAGCAGAAGCGTTACGAAGTGGGCGATGTTGTAGGCGAGGGCTATCGGAACCAGGGAGAAGACGAATGCGGACGCAAGCGACGAAAAATCTCCGCTGTCCCCAGACATCAGCTTCACCGCCCAGCAGAAGAGCACGTACACGCTGGCGAACAGGAGCGGCGCGATGGCCAGTCCGAGCGTGTCCACAACGTCGGTCGTGGTGATCGTCAGCAGGTCGGCGCGCCAGGAGGCCCACGTCTCGGTATCCTGGAACCCGTCGAAGCTGACGGTCGCCAGCGTCAGGATCACGAACGCCGCCATAGCGACGGAGATACGCTGCTTGACGGCAAGTCCCACGGCTAATGGTCGCAGGTTGAGTTCCCTGCTTCCGGTATCCGCGCGCTCGTAGCAGTCGTAGCAGTCAACGCACTCCGACTCCAGCGAACATTCCGAGTCGCAGCGTCTGCACACGCCCCGATCCACGACCCTGACCTCTGTTGGAGAGAATCTCGAAAACAGCCCGAAGAGAACGGTAAACGCCTCACCGTGTCTGAGCCAGGTGTGCTTTCCGAATGCGGCCATGCCCACCCAGGTAATGATCGAATACAGCGCGACCATGACCGATAGCGTGAAGGGACGAAACGCGCCCGTAAAGACATTCTCAGACCAGGCGAACAGGAAGAGCAGCAGCAGCGCCGGCCACACGTCCAGACCCTCGGGATACCGGAAGGGAGCGTCTTCCTCGTCTTCCGACTGTCCGCTTATCCTCTGGAACCACTCGAAGGTAATCTTCCAGGGGTTCAGGAATATCCACACGTTGCCCAGCAGCGCGGCCACGTAGCCCATCCCCACCCACCAGATTATCCAGATAAACGTCGGAGACAGGTTGTCTATTGGACGGTTGGTCCCGAGGAATCCGGTCAGCAGAAGCAGCAGAAGCATGGCGACCGAAATCGCCCTGACCACGACAGCCGCGACCCCGCTCGTAAGGACGGCGCCAAGCAGCGGGACATCCAGCAGGTTCAGGCTCGGATACGTGAAACTCTCGCGCCCCTTCTGAACGAACATCCCGATCACGACGAACGACAGGGCGACCGTCGCCGCCGCCCCGATGAGGAAATAGCTCAGCGGGATCGGGAGATCATAGCGCTGGCCGAATGCGTGTCCATACACGGGAGACGCAACCGCGAAGAAAATGGTGAGCGCGCTCGCCAGGACCAGGGTTCGCGTCAGTCGCATAGGGCTAAAACACTCCGGAGGTCAGTTTCTGGTTGCTCCATATACCGTCTTCTGCCAGAAAGAAGCGGGGAGCGTGTCAAACGCTCCCCGCTTCCACAAGATCGGAATGAGCACTACTCCGCCTTGCCTATACGGAATACGGTTGCGCTGCACAATGAACACTTTCCGCGCGTGGCGGGACGACCGTTCTTGAGCGTAACCTGTTCGGCGTTGGAAACGTCTCTATGGGCTCGACACTTCAGACAGTAAGCTTGCATATAAAATCCCCCGGCTGGACTTATGTGGAGCTAATTCGGACCTATAAGCGGCGCTTGCACTGCGACGGCTGAGGAGTCCGCCACGCAGAAAATGAAAATGACAATTGAGGTGAGGACCTGGGTAAATTATATTCCTAGTATAAGAAAAGTTCAATGCGTTGTTCATAAAAATCGGGCGGCCAACGGACAGTGTTAGATTAGTTCCGCTCTATGCCGGGCTTCAGGAAACGGTGGCGACAACCATCTGGAGACGGCTCAAATGCCGCTGCCGAAAGAGGCCCGTCAGAACGCCGCGGACCGAGCCGCAGTCAGCATATCGCGCGTCTGGCGAACATCCTCATCCATCTGGTCGAGGAGGGCCTGTAAGGTGTCGAATTTCTCCTCTCCTCGAAGATGCTGAACGAATTCGAGTCTGAGAATCTGTCCGTATATATCGCCGGAGAAGTCGAGCAGGTACGCTTCTATCGTCCTGTTCTCGACGTCGTCGAACGTAGGGCGCACGCCGATGCTCGTAGCGGCCATGTATGAGCCCGATTCCAGGTGCGCCCGGGTCGCGTAGATGCCGTCGCCCGGAAACATCAGGTCCGGTCCCAGTTCCAGGTTCGCGGTCGGGAATCCAAGTTCGCGTCCGCGTTCTTCACCGTGTCCCACAATTCCGGTAATGGCGAAATTCCTGCCCAGCAGTTTGGCCGCGCGGGACACGTCTCCTTCCGCTATCCTGTTGCGTATCGTGGTGCTCTTGACCACGCCCGCCGAGTCGGTCATGAGGTCAACGGACTCGAAAGAAAACCCTATGCTTTCCCCTATGGCGGGGAGCGTATCGAGAGTGCCGTCGCGGTCTCGCCCCATGGCGAAGTCCGGTCCGACGATCAGCCGGCGCATCCTCAAGCTCTCATATAGCTGCGTCAGGAAGTCGCGCGAGGATAGATTCGCAAGCTCACGGTCGAAACGTATGGGCACTACGAAATCAACTCCGAGCTCATTCAGGAGCCGTACCCGCTCATCCAGGTCGGTCAGAAAGCGCACCTCCACACCGGGCCTGAGTACCGTGATCGGGTGGTTCTTGAAGGTCACCACTCCGGCGAGAGAGCCTACGCCGCGAGCTTCCCGGACCAACCGGGCTATCAGATGGCGGTGTCCTCGGTGAACACCGTCGAACACGCCTATCGTGATGGTTGAGTCGCGGTCGAGTTCGAAGTGGGAGAGGTCTTCTTCTATGCTCATTTTCGCTCACGCAAGCAACTTCGAACATTCCAACGGCAGCCTGAATTGTAGCACGGGGGGTTTGGTCGGGCAAAGTCGGATGATTCGAGATTCATCCATTTCCACTCAGTGCGTATGCGGGAGAGCCCTCAACGGGCAAGACGATAGTCATTTCGGTGTACTGGCCGATTTCGGAGACCACATTGATGCGTCCTCCGTGCCTCCGAACGATGTCCGCCGACTGGCTCAGACCCAGGCCTGCCCCAATATCCGGCGGCTTCGTGGTGAAGAACGGGTTCAGCACCTTCGAGATAGCGTCCGAGGGAATTCCCGAACCATTATCCCTGATGACTATTTCGACTTCATCTCCGGCCAGGCGCGTCTCCAGCCACAAGGTCGGAACATAGTCCGCGTCGCAGTCCGCTGACCTCTTGCGCTCGGTCACGGCGTAGCAGGAGTTGCCCACCATGTTCAGAATAACCCTGGCCATACCCTCGGGCGCCAGCATTATCTGGTCTATTTCGGGGTCGAAACGCTCCACCATCTTCATCTCGAAAGAGTCATCCAGGGCACGCGCGCTCTGGTACGCCAACTCGGCGTGGTGGCTCAGAAGATTGTTGAGGTCGGTAGGCTGAAGGTTGCCTGTGTCTTTGCCCAGCGCAAGGATGGTCTCCACTATACGGTTCGCGCGGTCGCAATGTTCGACTATACGCCCCATGTTGGAAAGAAGGACATCCCTGATTTCGACTATTTCGTCAGCGGCGTCGGTGTCCAGGCTCGTTTCGGTGGCGTCCAGGATTTCCGACAACTCGGACACGAGTTCAGCCGACGTCTGGGAAAAATTGATGACGAAGTTGAGCGGGTTGCGTATTTCGTGCGCCACCCCAGCGGTGAGTTCGCCCATCTCAGCCAACTTCTGCCGCGCCACTATCTGATCCTGGGCGGTGAGCAGGTCGGACAGAACACGCGCCAACTCGTCGTTCCTGGCCTTCAGGTCTTCCGCCATCTGTTCGACCAGGCCGAGCTGAACAACCTTGATAGAGCGCTGTCTCAGCTCTTCCAGCGCTATCGCCACGTCCTTGACCTCGTCTTTTCCGCCCGGGTCCGCGCGAAATTCCAGGTCTCCCTCGCCCATGCGCCGTATCCACTCCTCGAGCATGACGGTTCTGAGACCGTTCTTTATGTACCCCGCTATGGCGACAACAGCCGCCAGAAGACAAAGGCAGGACACTGCTGTGAGCGTCCACCGCCATACGGACCATTCGACGGGCGCGAACAGCGACAAGCCGCTGGCCGCTCCCGCAAGCGCGATCACGGTCACCAGCAGCAAGAACGTCTGAATAGACTTGCGGCGGAGGCTGTATTTGGAAAAGCCGGAACGTTCCATTCCCCCGGCCAATCCGCCAGAGTCGAGAGTGTCGAACTCCGGCGCAGCCGGAGACAGCGCGCCAAAATCGTCGCTGATGTTCTCGGAGCGGTCGGTCAGCATCGTCCCTGTCTCAAAAAATTGGATATGGCGACGGGAGGCTGATTACATTATAGCCACGCTTTGAACAAAATATCACAACTGTCTAGGGTTAATTTCAAAACTTCGGGCGCGATTATCGAGAACCGGGCACCTGCACCGTAACCACGTCCAGGTTGTGGTACTGGCGATGGTTCACCGAAGATGCGTAGTACCGCAGCAGGCGGAACGATATTTCACGTTCGTCCGGCGTCTCGGACTGCTCGTCCAGGTAGGCAAGCCGGTCCTCCAGGTTCTCCTCTTCCGAGGAAGCCAGAAACTCCATTTCCACCACGTCCTCCACGAGCCGAGCCGAAACTGTCAGCTTCCGGCCATCCGCATCCTCCCGCCGACTGACTTGCAGCAGACTTGCCAGGGTCTCCTCGCCCGCGGAGCGCAGCCGGTCGGTCGAGGCCTCGTTCCAGCCTATCCTGGTCCCAAACTCGCGCAGGAACTCATCTATCCTGGGGAAAGAGGATGATTCCAGCCCAACCGCCAGTCTTCTGCGACGTGAAGATGTGAGTTCCAGGAACATCGTCAGCAGTATCGCGCAGAGCGCGCCGGTGGTCATTCCGTTGCCGAAGAGCGCACCCAGCGGTCCGGTCAGCAGGTCGGGGAATATAACCTTGTTCTCGAAACCCACGCCCATCCAGAACGACACGCCCACAACCATGGCTTTGCGCGGGTCCATGCCGTCCCGCATGACGATTCTGAACCCTTCGACGAAGATGAGAGCTATCAGGACCATTGTATAAGCGGCGGCAACCACGTTTGGGATCGCCAGCAGCAGCGCAACTATTTTCGGTGAAAAAACCAGCAATATGAAGAACAGGCCGGTATATATGCCCACGCGCCGCGCCGCTATTCCGGTAATGGTCACGATAGATATGCTGGACGAGTAAGTTGTGTTCGGCACGGTTCCGGCAATCCCGGACAGCAGATTGCCCACACCGTCAGCGTTGAGAGCTCCCTGCACCAGGCGAAAGTCGCCCGCCCGCGGACGCCGTCTCGAAACCTGTTGAATCGCCACGCTGTCGCCGATAGTCTCTATTGCGCCCACAATGGTAACTACGACGAACGCGGGCAGCAGCGCCCAGAACGCCTCGGTCGGCAACTGGAAACCCGGCCAGCCGCCGACGTCGGGAATCCCGACCCAGGGTGCGTCGAGCACGCCCTGGTAATCGAACATCCCAAATGCCGCAGCGACTCCGCAGCCCACCACCACGCCGATGAGCGGAGCCCACAGCTGAAGTGAACGCGGAGCTCTCAGAGAAACCACGACGACCACTACTAGAGTCACAGACGCCGTCAGAGGAGCCGCGGGCGTAGAAATACCTTCAGGGATGTCGCCGAGCATACCGAATACTATCGGCATGACCGTGGCGGCAATCAGCATGAGCACGGTGCCGGCCACGACCGGCGTAACGATCCGGCGCAGCAGCGAAAGCCGCGCCGACAGTAGAAACTGGAACAGCGACGAGACGACCACCAAGCTTGCCAAGGTGGCGGGACCTCCTTCCACCAGCGCCGTGATACAGATACCGATGAATGCCCCGGAAGTTCCCATGACTAGAATGTGGCCGGCCCCGATCCGTCCTACTCTGACAGCCTGCAGGATCGTAACGGTCCCGCTTACCACCACGGCGGCGAACACCGCCCAAGTTATGTAGGTCTCAGACTGGTTGGCGGCCCGCGCGATGATCGCCACGGTGATCGCGACCGGAGCCAGTGTGATGGCGGTTATCTGGAATCCGAGTCCGGCGGAAACCGGATGAGGAGAGCGGTCGTCCGGCTCGTAACGGATATTGTCGTTCGCTTGGGTCATAGCTTATCCCTGCGGACTAACTCGTGCCCTCAACCTGCACCGTTACTATATCTACATTGTGATACTTCTGGTGCCGGACGGAGGACGCATAGTGTCGGAGCAGTCGGAAGGAGATTTCACGCTCGTCCTCGATCTCGGGCTGTTCAGGCAGATACGCCAGACTGTCCTCGATGTTCTCCTCTCCGGAAACCGCGGTAAACTCCAGTTCGGCCATCCCGTCCGCAAGACTCGCGCCTACCATCAGGCGCCGGCCGCTGCTGGATTCCTCCGCGTCCTGCATGAGGCTCGCGAGCGTCTCTTCGCCAGCCGAGCGCAGGCGGTCGGTTGATGTCTCGTTCCAGCCTATCCGGTGTGCGAACGCTCGCAGAAATTCGTCAATCTCCGGCAGGGACGACGCACTCAGTTCGAGCCTGATACGCCTGCGACGCCTGGAAGTCAGTCCCACGAACTGGACCAGTACAATCGCGACTATGCCGCCGACGACCATTCCGTTGCCGAATAGCGTCTCCCATACTCCGCTCAGCAGATCGGGGAAAATAAACTTGTACTCGAACCCCAAGCCTATCCAGAACGCCAGCCCCACTATCAGAGTCTTCTGCTGGTCCAGACCATCCTTTAAGACGGTCTTCATGCCCTCGACGAAGATCAAAGCCAGGAATATCGTTATGTAGGCCCCCACGACCGGAGCCGGAATCGCCAGGAGCACCGCGGTTATCTTGGGAAAGAAAGCAGCCGCCATCAGAAATATGCCGGCGTACACTCCTACCCGGCGCGCCGCCACCCCGGTGAGCGCTATTACAGGAACGGAGGTTGAATAAGTCGTATTCGGCACAGTGCCCGCGAGTCCCGACAGAACATTGCCCAGTCCGTCCGCATTGAGCGCGCCCTGAATTACCCTGAAGTCGGTTGTCCGAGGCCGTCTCCGCGACACCTGCTGCACCGCCACGCCGTCTCCCACCGTCTCCAGCGCGCTCACCAGCGATATAAGCGCGAACGTAACCAGCAGCGCCCAGAACTCAGCTCCAAAGCCCAGATACAGACCCGGCCATTCCATATCCGGCAGCCCGACCCACGCCGCGTCCAGAACGCTCTGATAGTCGTACAGCCCGAAGAATGAGGACGCCACGCAGCCCACGACGACCCCGATCAGTGGAGCCCACAACTGCCATGCCTTCGGCGCGCGCAGCGCCAGCGGCACGACCACGCCGAGCGTTACTGCCGCGATCAGGGGCGCGGCGACATCGGGAGTCGTATCCGGCACATTCGTCAGCATGTTGAATACTATCGGCGCTACCATCGCCGCCAGCAGCATGATGACCACACCGGACACGAGAGGCGTAATGACGCGACGCAGCGCAGCCAGCCGCGCCGACAGCAGGAAGTAGAACGCCGACGATGCGACTATCAGCGTTCCCATCATGGCCGGCCCCCCGGCCTCCATCGCCAGTACACACACCACGAGGAAGGTGGCAGATGTACCCATGAAGAGTATGTATCCCGACCCGAACCGTCCGACGCGGACCGCCTGAAGAATCGTAATCGCCCCGCTGATGACCACCGCCGTGAATACCGCCCAGGCGAGATAGCTCTCAGACTGGTTGGCCGACCTTATTATGATAGCCACGGTCACCACGATGGGAGCTATCAGGATAGCCACAGCCTGGAATCCAAGTCCGGCGGAGAGCGGGTGGGGTGGACGTTCCTCCGGCTCGAACCGGACGTTATCATTCGCTTGCGTCATGCGTGAACTCGATCCTCAAGGTAGCGGAGTCAGATTATCAGAAACTCGGACAGACTGAAAAGACGGTGACCGCCTTGCTCAGTCTCTTCCGCCTATGACAGCATTAAGCGGAGAGAAAATCATGGTAGCCATACACACAGTCGAAGACTTCATCCACGCCCTCCGCGAAGACCCCGACCTGCTGGATCAGGTTCGGCGGACGATAATGACAGATGAGGTTCTGGCGCTCCCCAACCAGTTCGCCGCTCTGCTCCAAACCCAGAACCGCATTCTGGCGGAACTCGCCGAGTCTCGCCGGACTCAGACTGCCATGCAAGAGACGATTGCCACCATACTCGAAACCCAGAACTCCTTGCTCCAAGCTCAGAACAGGATAAGCGAAGACATCCGCGCGTTGCACGGTATGTTCAGACAGTAGCACGAGGACTTCGGCAGGTTCCGTGGAAACTACGCCATAGACGCCGCGAGACAGAATGAGAACGCCACTCTCTGGTACAACTCGAAGAACGGAAGCTGGAACCCTTAGACCCCTGTTAGCGCGGCGAATCCCTCAGAACCCCGCCCGTTCCAGGTGCCGCCGCAGAGTCAAACTCGCGGGCAGTATGGCGGCGGTAGCCGCTCCCATTGCCAGCATCGTGGTACGCAGGCTGAAGAGGTCGGCCACGAGACCGTAGGCGAGCGGCGCGATGACCGTGCCAACCTCATTTGTGGTGTAGAAGAAGCCGTAGAAGCGGGCGCGACGACCGGGCGGAACGAACTCCGCGACCGTCGCGTACAGCACCGACGACGTGCCGTTCAGTCCTATGCCTATGATTATCACCAGCGGCGCCATCAGGAGCGCGGGCGTGAACAGAGACGCGACCAGCAGAGCCGCAGTCAGGCCCTTCGTCGCCCACACCAGGCTGAGGGTTCCCATGCGGTCGCCGAGCCATCCGCACACGTACTTGCCTATCGCCCCACCCCCGAACAGCAGAAACAGCATCGCGCTTATCTGTCCGGGGCCCATGCCTTTGCTCTCCATCACGAACGGCAGGAACACGAGCGCGGAGGTGCGCGTCGCCGAGTCCAGCAGACCCACTCCGCTCAGCGCTATAAAGCCCGCCAACTTGGAGTCCGATTCGTCATCCACGACCGGACTGTCGGGCGAAGTTGTGGAGGCCGGGCGCGGCCTGCCTATGTCCACCACCCGTCGCGTAAACATCGAGGCCAGCATGAACGCCAGACCCGCCAGTCCTACGACCATGAAAGTCGCCCGCCATCCCATGCTGATCGCAATAAGCCCGGCCACCAGCGGCGCGATCATCTTGCCGAGATCGCCCGCAAAGTTGACCGTGCCCACGGCGGTGGCGCGTCCCCTGTCATCGTAGGCGCGCGACACCATGCTGGACGCCAGCGGATGCTGAGTGCCGCCACCCAGTCCGCCTACGCCGGACGCGACCACAAGAAGCAGGAAAGCGGGCGACAGCGCCATCGCCACCAGTCCGGCGGACACCCACACGTTGCCCATTATCAGCAGCCAGAATTCGCCCATGCTCTCGGCAAGAAAGCCGGCAGGGACCTGCAGCACGGCGGACGCGCCGCTGAACACGGAGCGCAGCAGGCCGACCTCGGTGAACGACAGGCCCATGTCCTCTTTGATGAACGGCAGAAGCGGCACCAGAAGCGCGAAGAACAGGTCGCTCCACACGTGCATCGTAGAGCCGAACATGAGCGTCCGGCGCGAACGAGGAGCTTTTGTTATGAACGAGACCACTTCGCTTTGCCCAACCCCAAAACGGGTAATCGGTACACCTTACGCGCGCAGCCGCGAATTGGCAAACCGAAGTCTGGAATTCCCTGCTCAGCCAGGCAGCCTTGACCGGTTATCAGGTGGCAATTAGGATGAATCATACTGACTCAGTAGTGAGTCATGAGAGGTGGCCCAACATGAACCAGCTTACCATCAGAGGATTCGACGACGACTTGAGCGCAAGTGTGCGCCGCTTGGCGAAGCGCGAGGGAATATCACTGAATCAGGCCGCCTTGAGGTTGCTCCGCAAGGGTGCCGGCCTTGCGGACAATTCAGGAGGGGATGACGTTGTCGGCTCTTCGTTGGATCACCTGATAGGAAGCTGGACTCCGGCGGAAGCGGACGACGTGGACTCGGCTTGGGAAGAGTTCGAGACTATAGATGAGGCCGCATGGAGATGAGGGTTCTCCTCGATTCCAATGCTTACTCCATGCTCATGCGTGGACACGAGCAGGTCGCCGAACTCGTGCGGACAGCCGAAGAGGTTCTGCTCTCAGTCGTAGTTGTGGGTGAATTTTCGTGTGTCGGTGACCTGACGTGTTTCCGGCACGGAGTCTGACAATCCCGTATGTGAAGTACACGACCTACCAGCAAATCAGTACGGAGGAAACAGGATGTTCAACAGAGTAGCGGTTCTTGGAGTCGGAGCTATCGGCGGCATCGTCGGTGGGTATCTGACCAGGGCGGGACACGACGTCACACTCATAGACCAGTGGCCCGCGAACGTGGAGGCGATACGGGATAAGGGCCTGACCGTATCCACACAGGAAGGCGACTTCACCGTCGCGGCAAACGCCGTCCACCTCGGCGAGGTGTGCAACATCGTCGAGCCGTTCGATCTCGTCTTCCTGGCAATGAAGTCCTACGACACAGAGTGGGCGACACACTTCATCATGCCCCACCTGTCCGAAAACGGCGCGATAGTCTCCGCGCAGAACGGCATCAACGACGAGCGCATTGGCCCAATAGCGGGCTGGAGCAAGGTTCTCGGATGCGTAATCACGCTGGGCGCGGGCATGTACGAACCCGCCAACCCGATCAGGACCAGCATTGCTTCGCGTCTGGCGTTCACCATAGGCGAGCCGAGCGGCATCGAGTCCGGGCGCGCTCACGCCATTTCGGACATGCTGGGCGCGGTCGGCCCAACGAAGGTCACTCCCAACCTATGGGGGCATCGCTGGGCCAAGCTCGCGACCAACTCGATGGCCAACCCCATCTGTGCGCTCACCGGGCTGGGTTCCGCCGGATCGCGCGACACGCCGGGGGTCGTGGACGTCACCATCAAGATAGGCGCCGAGGTCGTGCGAGTCGGAAGCGGTCTAGGCGTGTCCGTGGAGCCGATAAACAACATCCCGTCGCAGCAGTACGTTGACGCCGCCGAAGACGCGACCGCGCTCGAAGACCTCAAGTCCACGCTCGCCGAGGGCGCGAAGGAGCTGGGCGACGGCCGCCCCTCAATGCTGCAGGACGTGATCAAGGGCCGCCGCACAGAGATCGAGTACCTTGACGGCTACGTCGCCCGTCGCGGACGTGAAGTCGGAGTGGCAACCCCCGCCTGTGACCGCATCACCGACCTGGTTAAGCGAGTCGAGCGCGGCGAACTCAAGTCCGAAGCCGACAACATCAACCTCATGTCTGAGTTCATGTAGGATTAGTTACATGAGCATCTGAATTCACTCGCAGGTCAAGCAGTTGCGGGGAAGTCGAATACTCGGGCAACTATGAAAGATGTGTTACCATTCCCCCACTCTGGCAGGAACGATATGAATTATGGTCAGCCGACGTTCGCCAATAGCAGTGCGACCCGCTATGCTGATCTGGGCGCGGGAACGTGCTGGGCTCCGCACTGATGAACTGGCGCGCAAAGTAAATGTCAAGCCGGAGCGTGTATTGGCTTGGGAACGCTCCGGTATTATCACTATGCCCCAGGCCGAACGACTCGCCCGTGCAACGCATACTCCCTTTGGCCACCTCTTTCTGTCCAATCCACCCGACGAATCACTGCCGATTCCCGACTTTCGCGCCCGTGGCGACCCGCCTCCTTCGCGCCCCAGCCCCGATCTGCTGGAGACGATATATTCCATGCAGCGACGACAAGCATGGATGCGCGAGGAGTTAGTCGAAAGCGGCGCTGAACCGCTGGAGTTCGTTGGAGCTTACCATCCAAATGAAAACGCTCCCGCTATTGCCCTGGCTATACGGGACGCGCTGAATCTTGCGTATGGATGGGCTGCGTCAGAGCCTAACTGGTCTCAAGCACTCCGACACCTGCGAGATAGTACAGAGGACGCGGGCATACTGATATTTTTCAATGGTGTGGTGGGTAATAATACCAGCCGAAAACTTGACCCCGATGAGTTCCAGGGGTTCGCCCTCGTGGACGAATACGCGCCGCTGATATTCGTGAATAACGCGGACTTCAAGGCCGCCCAGATATTCACACTTGCTCACGAACTTGCGCACCTTCTTATCGGAGAATCCGGTGTGTCTGTGTTCAACAATATGGAGCCTGCGCCCAACGCCATAGAACGACTCTGTGATAGCGCAGCAGCAGAATTCTTGGTCCCGGGAGATGATCTGCAATCTTTCTGGGTCAGCGAAGATTGGACGGGCAATCCACATCAAGATGCTGCGCGTCACTTCAAGGTGAGTTCCATCGTGGCTGCCCGCCGGGCCCTCGACTTAGGGCTAATTGATAGAGACGCTTTCTTCAGTTTCTATCATGCCAACAAATCACGCGGAATAGCGAGCGTCGAGTCAACAGGCGGAGGAAACTTCTGGAATACACAGCGTTGGCGTATAGGGCACCGCTTTCCTGCCGCCGTATTCAGAGCCGTGAAAGGTGGGCGTCTTAATCACCTTGAAGCCTACTCGCTCACTGGACTTAGCGGTGAGACGTTCGCCAAGCTACCGGAAAAGATAGGCATTCGGGTATGACGAACCACATCCAAACGAAGTATGTACTGGATGCCAACATACTCATAAATGCCTACTGGGACTACTATCCCATAGATGTATTCCCTGGTTTCTGGCATTTTCTCTCCAACAACATCACCGTAGATCGGATACTTATAATTGATCGAGTACGCGTCGAAATCAAAAGCCCCCCACAATTGGTTCAGTGGATTGATCAGGTTACCAACGGTGTGTTTGTTCCCACGATCGCACAACCTGCCATAGCTGGCACGTATGGCCGGATGGCGGACTGGGTACAGGGAAGCCTTCAATACTTGCCAGCGGCTGGAGATAGATTCGCCAGGGATGCCGACGGGTGGCTCGTCGCTTACGCATCCGTAAGCAGCTCCGTCGTCGTTACTAACGAAGTGTTCGATCCGAATGTCAGGATCAGAGTACCAATACCCAATCTCTGCGAGGAATTCGATGTCGAGTGTAAAAACACTCTTGAATTACTGCGTGATCTTGATGCGCACTTCGATTGGCGACAGCCCCCATAACCTCTAGCCTCTCCGAACCGAGATTCACAGAATTCAGCACAGCCCCTCACCGCCCCTCGAACACCGGCGTTCGTTTCTCAGCAAAGGCTACCCGGCCCTCGGTGGCGTCGCGGCTGGTGCGTGCCTCGGCCTGGTCCTTTCGCATCGCTGCTATGTCCTCAGCCGTCAGCGCCGATCCTTCGATCCTCCGAGACACGAGCGTGTTGATGATCCGCTTGTGCCCTCGCACCGAAAGCGGCGCGTTGTAGGCAAACTCCTCCGCCAGCGAATATACTTCGCTCTCCAGGTCCTCAGGTGCAACTACCTTGTTCACCAATCCCATGTCCAGAGCTCGCTGGGCGTCAACTCGCAGACCTGAGCAGAACAGCTCCTTGGTGAACGCCGGACCCACGAGGTCCACGAACACCTGAATGCGCTCGAAGTCGTAGATGATGCCCAGCCGGGACGGCGGAATTCCGAGCTGCGCTCTGTCCGTGGCGATGCGCAGATCACACTCAGTGGCCAGAGCGAGTCCGCCGCCGACGCAGTAGCCGTCTATCATCGCTATCACGGGGAAGGGCGCGTCGAAAATCGCCTGCACAGTCTTGCGATGCGGCCACTGAAGCTCCACGGACTTGTCCGGCGTGGGCTGCGGACCGGGATCGCCCGGAGCGCGGCGCAGATCGTCGCCCGCCGAGAAAGCAAGGTCGCCCGCTCCCCTGATGACCAGGCAGCGGACATTGCCCTCCTCAGACATGCGGTCTATGTGCCTTACCATTCCGGCGTGAATCTCGGGATTCAGCGCGTTGCGCTTCTCCGGCCTGTTGATGATGAAAGTGGCTACGTGTCCGTCCTCACGCACAAGAAGGTCGTCGGTCATATCCGCTCCTCGCTCGGAATAATCTGAAGTATTGTGTGATATGCTAGCAGATGCAGCGACGGAGTCGGACTTTGCGGCCATATAAGAAGAAGAATTCAGGACGGATGACGAAAGCTATCCTGTTCCTCGCATCCCTGGCCTCAACCATCGGCTTCGGACTCATAACCCCCAACGAGACAACCTCGTGGGTGGTCGTTCCAGCCTTCTGTGTCTCCCTGCAGCTCGCATTTGTAATAGCAGCCATCTCCATCCCATCACCTCCCGACCCGCGCGAGTTCACGCACAAGAGCATACTCAGGGGCTGGCTGCTCCCCGACGAAGACGACGAGGAGCGCGAAAGACAGCGCCAGAACGACGAACTGGGCTTCAACTCCCCCGACCGTCTCTATCCCACAGGTCGGCAGTAACGAGGTTGCCGCGCTTTCCAGTTGAATTATCAGACCTCTGCTATAATCCGCGCAGACCACCGCAAATCAATGGAGTCTCGTGGAAATGCCGCTCGAAAGCCTGCTCGAACTGGTAAAGACGCTCAGCGACCGCATTGACGAGCACGCCGCCGCCCTCAGGCAGAGTGAGGCCCTCACCCGCTACGCCCTGATAGACCCACTGCTCCGAGAGCTAGGCTGGGATACCGCCAACCCCGGCATGGTGATACCCGAATACAGGTCAGGCAACGGGCGCGCCGACTACGCGCTCATGAACAACGGCAGCCCCGCGATGATGGTCGAGGCTAAGAGCTTCGGAACAAGCTTGGGAGGAGCGGTTCTTTCCCAAGGCATACAGTATTGCCTCGAGCAGGGCACCAGGTTCTTCTGCGTTACCGACGGCAGTCAGTGGGAAATCTACGAGACCCACAGGCCGGTCCCGATAGACCAGAAGCAGATAGTCTCATTCAACTTGAAGAATATGCCACCGCACGAAGTCTGCCTTAAAGCGTTGGCGATATGGCGGCACAGCGTAATGTCTGGCCAAGTCAGCGTTGCCCAGCCTCCGATACTGGGACCAATCGAAGAACCTCAGATACAGCAGACTCCGGCAAAGTACGATGCAGAACCCGTTTACAGCAGACTCCGGCAAAGTACGATGCAGAACCCGTTGTTTCTGCCACTCCTACAGTCCCAGTCTTGGATTCCGGAAATTGGCAACCCTTATCAGTCTTTAACGTTGTAAAGGGTTCTTCTGCGCCTATCGAAATCGGTTTCCCTGACAACTCAACAACGACAATCAAGAACTGGAAATCAATCATCATTGAAATCGTCAAATGGTTAGTAAATCAAGGTCTGCTGAACCAAAGCCACTGTCCCATTACACGTCCTAGAGCACGCACTCGTTACATAATTCACACTTCTCCGACACATCCATCTGGGAATCAGTTTGTAGCAGCGGAACGGGTAGGCCCACTATATATAGAAACTAACTCTGGCTCCACAACCATTGTCAGTCAGACCCGCTTCATTATCGAGAAGGTTAACCAAGATACTTCCCAATTCAAGGTCCGACTTCCCTGATATATCTGAGAGCCTTAGACCCGTAGAATAATCAGCGATTCCCACCGGAGTGCCCCATGACCAGCATGACCGGAAAAGCCATGACCGTAGCAGGTCCCGCCGAGCCGGACGAGCTCGGCTTCACACTCATGCACGAGCACCTCTACCTCGACCTTCGCAAGAACCACTGGCCCGACCCCGACTCCACCGCGACCGAGCTCGACTCCTGGTTCGCACCGCTGCAGCTTTCCAACCTGCATCTCGCCCGCCGAATGCTGCCAATCGTGGACAACTACATCCTCTCCAGCGAGTCCGACGCCATAGCCGAGGTCTCCGACTTCGCCCGACTCGGCGGCGGAACACTCGTTGACGTCACCAGTCGCGGACTCAGGCGCGACGTTCCCGCCATCGCGAGAGCCGCCGAGGCCGCCGGGGTGAACATAGTCCTCGGCGCCGGCTGGTACCAGAAACTCTTCCATCCAGAGGACATGGACGAGCGCACCGTCGAGTCGCTTACCGACGAGATAGTCCGCGACATCACCGTCGGCATACCGGGCACCGGCATCCGCTCCGGCATCATTGGCGAGATAGGTGTCAACGGCGATCCTATAACGCCCAACGAGGTCAAGAATATCCGCGCCGCCGCCCGCGCCAGTGTCGCCACCGGAGCGGCTATTTCGTTCCACTCACCACCCCGCAAAGACGAGAAACACGCGGTTCTGGACATAGTGGAAGAAGAGGGCGCGGACCTCACTCGTGTCATCCTCGGACACTCAGACCACATGGCCAACGACCTATCCTATATGGTCAGCCTGCTCGAAAGGGGCGTCTGCATCCAGTTCGACACGCTGGGCGTCGTCAGGACTACCGAGATTGGACGCGATCACATCGTAGCCACAGCCATCCCGGAATTGATAGATATAGGGTTCGCCGACTACATCCTGCTATCCCAAGACGTATGCTGGAAGATGCACCTCAAGAAGTACGGAGGCGCGGGCTACACCTACATTCAGGAAACCTTCCTGCCATACCTCGAAACCCTCGGCGTGTCGGAGTCCGACATCCGCCGCATCATGGTCGAAAACCCCAGGCGCCTGCTTACTTTTGTCTAACCGCGGTAGTGAGATAACACACTCTCTCAATCACCGCAAATCCAGTCTGTCTGGGTAATCAAAGACCTCATATCTTTGTTGACTGTCCATACCCCTATTGTTTATCGTTGCACGATTAAACGTATTTCATATCACAGGGGAATAATGGAGGAATAAATGACACGTCTTAAGTACATCCTGCCCTTGGTGGCAGTCGCGGTCGCGGCTCTGGCGATTGCGTGCAGCAGCGAAACAGCGGCTCCCGAACAGCCGCAGGCGCCGGCCGCGGCCGCTCCCGCAGCTCCCGCTCCTGCTGCGCCAGCCGCTTCGATGGCGCAGCCGCAGGCTCCGGCTCAGCCCGCTCCGGCGGCTCCAGCCGAGGCGCCGCCCGGCGCTCCGGCGGCTCCCGAACCGATCATCCCGTCCACCGCGCCTACATCCAGGATGGTGCCAGTGTCGGACGCCGACTCCAACATCTTCTCTGACGACAGGTTCGGCGGGAAACTCGTCTGGGTGCCCCAGGGCACTGTGCCCAACCTCGACTCAATGACATCCGGCACGGCCATCGGACGGGGCGTTTCCTGGCACTTCTGGGAATCCCTCGCCCAATGGGACGCGCAGGGCTTCATCCAGCCCGACATGGCCGACAGTTGGGAAGTTGACGGCAGTACCTACACCTTCACGCTCCGTGACAACCTGACCTGGCACGACGGCACACAGGTTCTGCCCGAAGACGTGGAAGCCTCAGTAACCAGATTCCTGGCGTGGGACAAGTCTTTTGCTCCCGTGCTCAACGACATCTGGGTGGGCTTCGAGACCGTTGGCGACAAGACCTTCAAGATCGAACTCAGCGAGCCTTCCGCCCTACTCATGACCGCGCTCGGTTATGTCGGTGGAACCCAGCCCAATATCATGCCCAAAGAGACCGCAGAGTCGGTGCCTCCCGGAGAACTGGTCCAGACGTTTATAGCCTCCGGCCCCTACAAGTTCGTAAGCTGGGACCCTGGCAACGAGATCATCCTCGACAGGTATGAAGAGTACGTTCCGCGTCGCGAGACGCCGAGCTACCGCGCCGGCGCCAAGCTCGCCTACTTCGACCGCCTCGACATGAAAGAGATCCCCGACCAGCAGACCCGTGTGTCCGCCGTGCTCACCGGCACCGTGGACTACCTCGACGTCGTCTCCTCCGACTTCTACGAAGAGGCGCTCGACAACTCCGACCGCGTATCCGTTCATATCGGCATACCCGGCGCCCAGCCCGACATCGGCTTCAACACCCGCGATCCGCTCATGGGATTCACCGACAGCGGCAAGGCTCTCCGACAGGCTATCCAGGCCGCCGTCAACGCCGAGGAGATAATGAAGGGCTACGGTGACGAGCGACTATGGGAACTCTGCCCGTCGCTCCAGATGTGCGGCACTCCCTGGGCCGAGTACACCAACAACGAGGAACTCTACAACCAGGACAACCCCGAAAAGGCCAGGGAACTGCTTGAGATGGCAGGGTACGCGGGCGAGCCGATCATCATTCTCGACCCGACCGACTTCCCGACCATTCACCCGATTGCACCCGTCCTGAAGGAACAGCTGGCGGCCGTGGGCATCAACGCCCAGATCAAGGCGACCGACTGGGCCGGACAGATCGCCACCTTCCGCCAGGTTGATGGCTGGCACATCTTCACCAACTGGAACAGCAGCAACCTCTACCATCCTCTGGTCGCCACTCACTACCGAGTCGGCGAGACCACCTACCCCGAGGATTCCGAGACCGGTATGCTGATGACCCAGCTGAAGACTGAATTCGCGAATGCGGGAACCCTCGACGAACAGTTCGCCATAACCCGCAAGATAGCCGACGCCGCCTGGGCCGACCCCCGTAGGGTCACCTTCGGCCAGTTCTTCCAGCTCAGAATCTACGACAAGGACATAATGGACGTGGAAATCCGCGGCGCGCCCGTTGGATCTCCCCTGTTCCTCAACATGTGGTGGGGCGACGCCGAACGGCGATCTGAAGACCCGCGCTAGTCGTACTCGGCTTAGCATAACAATCTGAATCCGGGGCCTCTTTCCTGCGAGAGAGGCCCCAAATTGCTTATGAACACTGTAAACTACCCACCGAGAACCTATTTCTGGTGACTGACACCGACCAATGCTCCCATACCTCATCCGCAGACTGCTCGCCACGATACCCGTTCTGGTCGTCGTTGGCCTGTTCACGTTCTTTCTGCTTCGCCTCACTCCAGGCGACCCCGCCGCGGTCATAGCCGGAAACGAGTCCACACACGAGGAATATCTCCAGATCAGGGAAAGGCTCGGACTCGACGATCCGATCTATGTCCAGCTCGGCAAGTGGTCGGTGCGGATACTGCGCGGCGACTTTGGCACGTCCATCAGGTCTGGAAAGCCTGTCTTCGATCTCATCAAGACCCGCATAGGCCCATCCGTATCGCTGACCATCGCGACTGAAATCATCGCCGTGCTCGTCGCCATTCCACTCGGCGTTCTTGCCGCATGGAAGGCCAACTCGCTGATCGACCGAGCGGTTATGGTCTTCGCAGCAATTGGCTTTTCCATCCCCATCTTCTGGCTCGGGTTCATCCTGATTTGGGTGTTTGGACTCTGGGCCTTCGGACTCGACAACCCCATACTCCCCGTCGCCGGGTATGCGCGTATTGACGACGGATTGCTGGACTACCTGCGTCACCTGGCCCTGCCCGCGCTCAGCCTCGGACTCGTTGTGATAGCTCTGGTGGCTCGCATGACCCGCGCGAGCGTCCTCGAAGTGCTCAAAGAGGACTACGTCAGGACGGCGCGCGCCAAGGGCCTGACCGAAAAGACCGTCCTGATAAGACACGCGCTCCGCAGCGCGTCCCTTCCGATCCTGACGATAATCGGACTCGGACTCGCGGGCCTGCTCTCGGGCGCGGTCGTCACCGAGAGCGTGTTCGCCATACCCGGACTCGGTCGCCTGGCCGTGGACGCCATAGCGACGCGCGACTACCCGATCATCCAGGCGCTGATAATCCTCATAGGAACCTTCTACGTCTTCATAAACCTGGCCGTGGACATAGCCTACGCCGTCCTCGACCCCAGGATCAGGTACTGATGGCACACATAGAAGAACAGACTGCCGTCCGGCTCAGGTCCTCTATGCCGCTCCGAGTCTGGCGTTCGACGCGCAGCGCCGCCGTCCGCGAGCCGACGATGACGCTCGGTCTCGTCATCCTGGCAATACTGGTCCTGATCAGCCTGGTCGGACCCGTAGTGTCCTCCACCGACCCGGGCAAGATAAACATGGATGCGCGTCTGGAGGCGCCATCCGCGACACACTGGTTCGGAGCAGATGAGTTCGGTCGAGACGTTTTCAGCCGGACGATCCTGGGTGGGCGAATATCCCTGTTCGTGGGAGCGACGGTCGCACTTTTCACCATGATTCTCGGAGCCGCGTTCGGCTCGGTATCGGGCTACTTCCGACCCGTTGACGCAGTTCTCATGCGCATCATGGACGGCCTCATGGCCATCCCGACCGTCCTGCTCGCCATAGCGCTCACCGTGATTCTCGGCGCCAACCTGCAGAATGTCATCATCGCCATAGTCGTCGTGGACACCCCACGCATGACTCGCGTCGCCCGCGCCTCAGTCTTAAGCCTGCGAGAGCAGCCCTTCGTGGACGCCGCCCGCGCCATAGGAGCGCAAAACAGCCGCATACTGGTCCGGCACGTCATCCCGAACCTGCTGGCCCCCCTAATCGTCATGGGAACCTACGTCGCAGCCGGGGCCATGCTCACCGAAGCATATCTCAGCTTCCTGGGCGCCGGCATTCCCGCCGACGAACTCCCAAGCTGGGGCAACATAATGGCCGAGGGCCGCCGCTTCATCCGCAAGGCCATCTGGGTAATCTTCTATCCCGGACTCGTGCTCGCCGTCGCCGTCACCGCCATCAACCTCGCCGGAGACGGCCTCCGCGACATCCTCGACCCCAAGCTCGCCCACAGGATGTAGGTGACGACTGTCGCGTTGAAGCTCGAACCGCTCGAACTCTCCATCCACCAACCGTTCGCTTACTAGCGGCTCACTATAGAAGTCCCCGCCGGTCTTGTCGTAATGCCTGTACCCCGACACGCTTATCTCGGCGTACAGGTCTCGCTTCCTGCCCAGATCCACGTCCGCCGTGCTCGGAGATCCTATCTCTAGAGAGACTTTCAGAAGTCCAGTTTCGAATGTCCTTTCTGTGCACCTCTCCGGGATGAACCGGAGATTGAGTCGGCGCTGAGATGCGGATCCGTCCGGAGCCCGTGTTGGCTACGCTATGCGTAGCGGATCTCGGGCAGGTAGCTCGGGAAACAACGAGAAGTCTCTGTCCCTGGTGAGCAGCATCTCCACTCCATGAGCCACACAGATTGCCGCTATACGCGCGTCGTGGACAACTCCTCCTGAAACATGAGGCCTGTCGACGAATCTATGCAGGATGTCGAGGAAGTCACCTGTCTCCCCAATGAGCCGGTTAGACGGTGAGTCAGTCCAGGCGATGACCTGCTGCCAAGCTTGAGGGACCGGAGTAGCCGTGTCACCCCAGATACGCCTGTTGGTGACCACGCTGAGGAATTCATAGCAGCAGGGCCACGGTATGGCCCATGGAATCTCTCCCTCTGCCAGAGACGCAATTAGAGACGCTGCCTGAGAATGGTACGGCGAATCGGTTCGATGGGCATATACCAGTAGGTTGGTATCAACCGCAATCACGAACCAGGACCGTCGCCATAGATGATGTCGCGTAGTTCGGACCAAGTATAGGAAGCAAGGGGGTCATGAATCTCGGGGCCGCCGTAGCTGCGGTCAGGGAGAACATAACGCTCGGAGCGCGTTTCTTTCGATAAGACCAACCTGAGTCCTTCCTCAACCACAGCCCGGAGTGGGCGACGGGTCTCCTGCGCATGTCGCTTTGCCCTGGTTAGCAACTCATCATGGATATCAAGCGTCGTCTTCATGATGCCATACTACCCATAAGATGAAGTATGATCAATACATACATTCAGGGGAGAGGCTTCAGAGAGTCTCTCATATTTCCTAACCCCACTACACATCCGCCCGACCCTGTGCTACAATATTCGCAGTACAGAACAACAGTGCGCCAACATAAAGATAGATTTATTCGGAGGTACAATCCCCACGGGAAAAACCCTCTAAACAGGCAAATACAGGCTTTTGCAGGTGGTATGCAGGTACCAGACCCCTTCAGCAGGTCACCAGCAGAACCAACCAGCACACTATAAATCAGAGCATATACAACCCAATTCACAATCCCCAGGCGGAGGCCAGATATGAGACTCGAAGGGAAAGTAGCGATCATAACCGGAGGCGCACGCGGACAGGGAGCCGCAGAGGCGAGGATGTTCGCCCGCGAGGGCGCGAAGGTCGTCTTCGGCGACATCCTCGACGACGACGGCAGAAAGGTCGAAGCAGAGATAAACGAGGCGGGCGGAGAGGCCACCTACGTAACCCTCGACGTCACCGACGAAGACTCCTGGAGTGCCGCCATCCAGACCGCCGTATCCAGCTACGGCAAGGTGGACATCCTCGTCAACAACGCAGGGATCGTCTCCTGGAACGCCGGCGACGAGGCCACGGTAGAAGAGTGGGACAGTGTGATGGACGTGAACGCCAAGGGCGTCTTCCTCGGTACCAGGGCGGTCATTCCCGAAATGAGAAAGGCGGGCGGAGGCTCCATCATCAACATCTCCTCCATATCCGGCATCGTCGGACAGGAGAACATTCACCCGGGCTACAACGCATCCAAGGGCGCGGTTCGTATCCTCACCAAGTCCACCGCGATCCAGAACGCCAAGGATGGCATCCACTGCAACTCTATCCATCCCGGCCCAATCAAGACCGAGATGACCAGGCGCGGCTGGGATAACCCCGAACGCCTCGCGCTCACCGAGCAGCGAACCCCCCTCGGCAGGTACGCAGATCCGGACGAGATCGCCTACGGAGTCCTGTTCCTCGCCTCCGACGAATCGTCCTTCATGACCGGCAGCGAAATGGTCATAGACGGCGGCCTCACCGCCCAGTAAGTTGAATAGGGATACGAGGTGGAGGACATTTTCAATCCTCCACTGGGCCTCCATTTTCGATCCATCTCTCATCAGCAAATATTCGGCTGATGGTTGATGATCTTGCTTGTCTGCACTGGCAATAAGGACAAGTACTACTCCCAACATCCGAACAAAACTCCCATCATACGCACTCCACTAGCTTCGCTCATCTCTGCTGGCATATCTTGTGTGAATTCACGGATATCTTCATCGCTGAACATTTCAGTTCCCATTAATTCCCCAAGAATACCAAAACGACTGGCCATGCAGGAGCTGAGCTGTGCTCTGCCCTCTTCGGCCGTTGTTCCCTGTTTCCACTTTGGTAGCCCTGACCCCTCCGTTGAAAGACCGCTTTCAAAGTCATCTACTTGACCAGCCAGATCATCAATTCGACTTTCAATCGCGACCTTCTGTCTATGTATTTCAGTAGCGATGTACGTTCTCATTCTTTCATCATTAGTGTCAATTTGCTCCTCAATATCTTCTACTTGATTTCCTAAGTCATTAATTCGTACCTCAACCGCATCGAGTCGCTCGTTTATCCCATCCACAGAGCTAGTCAAGGTTGAGTAGTTCTCATTTGAGTCCTCAATAGCAGATGCTATCTGCTCCAACTCGACTTCTCGGCTTGGCTGACATCCTACAACCAGAGCGAACATCGTCAGCATGGCTGCAATCAAAACTGTCTTCCAACCGACTTTCATAATCATTCTCCTATTATTCATGCTATTAAGAAACTAGATTGCCCCAGCGAAGATAATATAGGCAAGGGAAGGTTAGCTACTTAATAGCATATATCCCTCCGTCCCACGAAGCCAGATAAAGCACTCCACCCGACACCACCGGAGTAGCCCATATCTGGTCTGCGGCATGGAAGTCCCATCGCTTCATGCCCGACACAGCGTCAAGCGCGTGCAGGATCCCGTCCGTATCGCCCACGAACACCGTGCCCCCCGAGGCGGACATCGAGCCCACGACTGGCGCACCCACATCGTAAGTCCACAGTAGTACACCCGAGTCTTCATCCGCCGCAACGACCTCACCGCCAAAGTTGGCCGCGTACACCCGCCCTTCGTGTACGACCGGAGCGCCGTGAAAACCGTCTCCCGTGCTCACGCCCCACACGAAACCTTTCTGCCTGGGCAGAGTACGTGTAATTCCCCACTGGAAAAGCTGAGTTCTCACCCGCAGCCAAAGCCACTCAAGGGGCAGTGTGCGCTTCCTCCAGTCAACAGCCTTCAGGCGTCCCTGCCCGTCCGCGATGAACAGGTATCGCTCGCCGAAGGCCGCCGAACCGCGCGGCGTCTCCGAAACGTAGAAGTCCAGCCGCTTTTTCCCCGTCCGCCGGTCAACCACGTGCAGTAATCCGTCGAACGACACGATAGCCACAACGTCCCCGAGTACCGCCGGCGAACTGCTTATCCAGTCGCCGGTCTTGTACGACCACCTCTCCCTGCCGGTAAACGCATCGAGGGCATACAGCCGTCCGTTTCCGGACCCGACGAACAGCTCGCCTCCAACAACAGCCGGGGAAGACGATACACGCTCGCCCGTTTCGAACTCCCAGCGGACCTCGCCCGTTTGCCTGTCCAAGGCCGTAACGACACCTGTAGGCCGCCCAAAGAAAAGCATGTCGCCCGCCACCGCTGGAGAAGAGTGCATCGGATCGAATTCGAATTGTTCTCCCCAGATCGTGTCACCGGTCTCCGCATCCAGCGCAATCACTCCGCCGTGTCCCAGTGTCGCATAAACTACGCCATCCACAAAGGCGGGTGACGAATAGATCGGCACGCCTGTGTCCACCTTCCATTTCAGCGCGCCTATCGGAATCGCCGAGCTGCCCGTTACCGATCCGCTGTGTGTGGGGTCGCGCTGGTACATCGGCCAGCTCCCGGATACAGGCTCCGAGCTTATGTCCGACACCGGCGACACATAGAAGATCGCAACCCCCAGGCGTGGCAGCAGATACCACACCGTAAAAGCCGTGAACACCAATAACACCACCGCCCAGCGCAGCGTCCGCCACCATCCGAAAGACCTGCGCCGACGCGAGTGATTTCCCCCACTCGGACGCTCGACCTCGTCATCTCGACTGGCCCAGCAGTTCCGGCAGCGGGAGGAGCTGACCTCGTTCTCATTCCCGCAGACCCGGCATTCCCACACGAGGTTCTGCGGCCCTCCTCTGCTATCGCTCACCGCTGCCTGCCCCGACTCCCAGCTGAAAACGCGGCAGGTCCCTGACCGTGTAGTCGGCGGCGTCCTCGCGTATCTCAAGTGCGGCATCCAAAGGCACGTTCTCGAACGTCTGCCTAATGTCCGACGTGGGCCAATAGACTTCGAGCCACTCCACCGCGTCCGCCGTCCCCAGACCTATCTCCTGCTCCAGGCTGGAGGCGCCGAAACTGCCCCCGCTGCCGACGACTGCGTGAATGTTCCGACTTACGTCATCCTCAGTGACGGTGACCCTGATCCTCGCGCCTATTGCCGAACGATTCGACTCCACGCCCACCAAGCGCACCGACAGCCACCTGTTGCCGTTCCCCGGGTTCACGTACAGCGCGTTGAGAAAGCCATCGCTGGGATAGAACCCGCCCACCTGCATGAATATGTCCTGGTCTCCGTCCCGGTCCAGGTCTCCGAACGCTATACCGTGTCCCTTCTGTATATGCCCCAGGCCCGCAGAAAACGTAACGTCTGAGAACGACTCTCCTCCGTCGTTGCGGTACGCCACGTTCGGCGCGAGCGCGTCGAACGCCGGGAATCCGGTGCCCAGGTAGAAGTCGAGGAAGCCGTCGTTATCGAAGTCGCCGAAATTCGCGCCCATAGCCTGGGCCACCCGGTAAAGTCCGACCTGCTCAGTCACATCCTCGAATCCACCCACACCGTCGTTCCTGTAAAGTCTGGGACGCGCCCCGTCATTCGGAATCCCGAGATAGTCCTTCGCCACAAGCTCGATGTCGCGTGCGTACCCTGCCACCAAAAGGTCCAGCCAACCGTCGTTGTCATAGTCCCAGAACCACGTCGGAAAGCTCTCCAGCGGCTCAGTCAGCCCCAGCTCCGGGGCCACGTCAGTGAAAGTGCCGTCGCCGTTATTGCGATAGAGGCGGTTCTCATCCGCATAGTTGGATACGTACAGGTCGGGGTCGCCGTCATTGTCATAGTCGCCCCACGCGCTGCCCTTACAGTACCTCAGGTTGGCGACACCCGCTTCGTTCGCGACATCCGTGAATGTGCCGTCTCCGTTGTTCCGAAACAGTCGGCTTGGGAAGATGAGCGCCGCCCCCGCCTCCGGCGCCTCCGGCATGGACTCGCTGCAGGAGAACAAGTCCAAATCCCCGTCGTTGTCGTAATCGGCCCACACCGCGCTCTGACTCGGATAGGCCGGAAGCGCGAGCCCCGCCTCCCGCGTAACATCCCAGAAGGTGCCGTCACCATTATTGCGCAGCAGCGACATGCGCACCTGCCCACGCGACAGCAGCCAGCCTCCTCGCATGACGAGTACGTCAGTCCAGCCGTCGTTGTCATAGTCCGCCTGCACGATGTTCAAACCGCCCATCTGACCGCTCAGACCGGCCGCGCCGGTGCGCTCTGAAAACCTGCCGTCGCCCTCGTTGCGGTAATACTTCAGGCTGCCGGCAGGGTCCCAGGTGGACGTCATGATGTCCAGAAGCCCGTCGTTGTCGAAGTCCTCGACGATACTGCCGCCCGCGAGGTCAACGCCGTATATCCCAATGTCTGCCCCGATCTCCTCGAACCGTCCCACTTCATAGTCTGACGCAAACACATCGGGCGAGATCAGGTACTCGCCAGGCACGCCGTCCGGGTATGTTCCCAGCACCATGTGAGCCACGTTCAACAGCCACCTGTACCTGACGCTCTCAGGATTATGCGCGAGCAGGGACTCCAGCAAATCCGTCGCCATGGTCGCGCTGTACCTGTCCTCGTGGGAATAGGCGGGATCGAGTGGCAGCGCGCAGACCAGCCGACCCTCAGGGCTGACACAGTTGCGCAGTTCGCCCTGCTTCATATACGCAACCGCGAGGTCTTCCATAATCCCGATACGGTCGAACCCGTCGGGGTCACTCAATTCCAGCGCCTCATTCAGAAGCCTTATGGACTCGTCCACATCTCCGAGGCGCAGACGGTGAAACGCAAGTTGGCTGAGTATGTTCACGCGCCACGTATCGGTGTCGAACATCGGGTTTTCGGCCTGCTCGAGCAGATAGCCCAGCTGACGTGTTCCAAAGTATGGATCGCCGCTGTCGGCGAGCATGGCGGCGTATCCCGCCAGGTCTGCGACACTTCCGCTGCCGGTCGGCTTCGCCGACCCACCCCTGAGATCGAACGGCCCGCCTTCCAACAACCCAGACCGCCACGCAAGGGTCGCGACGACGATACACACCGCGAGAGCGCAGCCCGTCCCAATCACGAAAGCGACGGGCAGGCCGGCAATCCTGCGACTGAACATGGCCCTGGAGGCTCAGGCGGCAATCGCCTTGTTCACCGCAGGCAGCACCTCATCGGCCATCAGTTCCAGGGAGCGGAACCACTTCGGCCTATCGGGCGTCCAGTCGTGGCACATGAGGAGCAGCGTCCCGAATCCGCCCACGTCGTCGTGAATGCGCTTGATTCTGTGGGCGCACTCCTCCGGGTCGCCCACTATCCAGAAGTTCTCGAGCATGTACTCAGGCGTCAGCGCCTCGTCCGGCATTTCGGGATCAATCTTGAGTCTGCTCAGTCCGGCCGGGCCGCCTGCGAACAGCGGTATCCAGTAGTCGCGGAAGAAGTTGGCGAACGGCCCGTTCAGCGCGTCCTCCCGGGCCTTGTCTCCGTCTTCAGCGACAAACACCTCGCGGGATATGCGCCAGTTCTTAGGCGACTCCTTGCCGCCCCTCTTCGCGCCGCGCTCGAACACCTCTCGGTGACTCGGAAGGTGCTGCTCCTGCAGGAACGAACTGCTCATCGGAATCCACCCATTCTGACCCACCATCTCAAGCGTGCTCGAATACGGACTGCTTCCGGCTACGGCGATGGGCGGATGCGGGTCCTGGTAGGGCTTCATGTGGAATCCAAGCCGTCGTTCCGGCTGGGGAGGCGACAGCCTGGATGTATAGAAACGCCCCTCGTGCTCGAAAGGTTCGCCCTCCCATATCTTCAGAATGATCTCGACGCACTCGGCCATGCGCTCGCGCGGACTGCCCTCTTCCAGGTCTATGTCGAACATCTCGGCATCCATCGCGCTGCCGCCAGCCCCGATGCCGAGGTACAGCCTGCCTCTCGCCATGTGATCGAGCTGCGCTATGCGGTGTGCGATGTGCGCCGGATTGTGGAACCCGAGCAGGGACACGCCCGTCCCGAACGACATCTGCCTGGTTACGCCCAACGCCCTCGCAATGAACAGTTCCGGCGACGGCATATTCTCAAACGGCAGCAGAAAGTGTTCTCCGATCCACGCCTCGGAATATCCGAGACCGTCCGCGTACTCCATCAGTTCCAGGTCTTCCTGGAACGTATCCGCGTGCAGTCTTTCGGGATAGTGCAGCGGCATAAGGAACAGTCCGAGTTTCACTTGTTTCTCCTCTATATGCGTAATCATCCAGCGCCATTGTACCAACTCTGCCCAAAATCGCTATATACTTGCGCATCGCCTTGAAACTAAGGTTCAGACTCAGGGCAATCGCGCTTGGTCAGTCAATAGAAGTCTGTGAGGTCCACCCGTCTCACGATTTGGTGATATAGTTTAAGAGAGGAGTCTATGGGCAAGTTTCTCAGCGGACTTCGCATCTCAGTAATGAGCGTCCATGAAGGATGGTGGTACGCTTACTTGGCGGCGTTTTTCGCGCAGATGATGGGCTGGACTGCCATGGTGGCGTGGCATGAGGCTGTCTATGGCGACCACGCTCACACCGTGGAGTATCTGAGAGCGGTCGGCAGAGATTCGTCCCACATGGTTCAGATGTTCATTCTGAACACAATCGGCGTAGTTGAACTAGGGAGGCTGATCATGGTTCTGGCTCAAGGTATAGCTGACAGACTGAAAGAGCGCAGAGAGAAGTTCAAGGCCGAACTCATAGCTCAAGGCAAAGCCGAGGGCATTGCTGAGGGCATTGCTGAAGGCAAAACCGCGGGTAGGACGGAACTGGCGGCTGAAATCGCGGCATGGAATGAACGCCGACTGGAGGCCGAGTCGCGCGGAGAGAAGTTCGACGAACCGCCTCCGATGGGTTAGACCCGGCGTCAGTTCGCGCTTATTCCGCGGTGGCCTCCGTTCACTGAACCGGAAACCATGGACAATTCCGATACCTGGCTGTTGCCGTAGAGAAATAGGCCTGCCAAGCCTCTACCCCTCATCCTCGGAACACTACAAGTCGAAGATGTCTCGCACGGGGCAGGTGAAACCGGGCAGAACCGCGCCGCCGTCCAGAGTATCGTCCTCGCCCAGAGTGACGACAGGGCCATCGGACCTGTGTATCTCAACCGAACGGCGCCCGGGATTCATGACCCACACAAGCGGAACGCCGTAGTTCAGCCACATTTGGACCTTTTCATTGACCTCGGCAAGCCGGTCGTTGGGGGATACTACCTCTACTACGAGGTCAGGCAACATATCCAAGTAACCGGGATTTTGAGTTCCAGGAGGCCATTTGGATGCAGAAATAAAAGCTATGTCAGGTTCCCGCACGGTGTCGGGGTTCCGTTCCAGTCGAACGCCCGTGTCTGATCCTACCAATTCACCTAGTCGTCTAGCCTTGATATACCCACCCAAGATAATGCCAGTGTTCATCACTGTCTTGCCGTGGTCTCCACCTGTTGACGTAGTCTTGTGCAACACCCCTCGTATCAGTTCACCGCGCACGCCTTCGCTATAAAGACGCAGAAGATCGTCCGCGGTCAGAAGCTTGTTCTTCTCTTTTATTGTCGTCACGGCGGCCTTGCAATCTCGCTTTTGGGTAATTATATGCCTATTCGCCCGCATCATCCATAAAGACGACTATGCCGAAGCCGTCGAAGACCATTGTGTTGACCTGCGACGGCAGCATGACCGCGCCTACCAAACTGGCCTTCACGAGATGGGCGCCTGACACGAACGCCCCTCGCAAGTCGGCGCGGTCGAACCTCGTGCGCTCGGATATGTACGCGCCGACCAGGTGGCAGCCTTCGAACACCGCATCGCTGAAGTCGCAGCCTTCAAGATCGGCCTCAGTGAAGTTCACGCCTACCAGCTTTCGCCCCTTGAAACTGTGTTCCCTGAGCGACGCCAGGCTGAAGTCCGCACGATCTAGGTTCGCGCCTTCGAGTCTCGCGGTAGAAAGGTCAACGCCCCTGAAGCGGGAACCGGAGAGGTCCGCGCCGAACAGGTTCGCGCCGTCCATGTCCGCGCCGGAGAAGTCGCAGTCCGTGAGCTTAGAGAGATTCAGGCTCACCTTCAGCATCCTCGCGGACATGAAACTGCATCCTGTTATCTCCGCCTCGTACGCCTCCATGCTGTTCAGCGCGGCTTCCTCCAAGGTCGAGTCCTTCAGACGCAGGTCGTGGCAGAGCAGGTTGGAGAGATTGGCGCGTCGGAGTGTACAGTCCTCGATGACCAGTACATCAGCCTCTATGCCCTCGAAATCGGCATCGTCGAAGTCGCAGCCTCGAAACACGGTATCTTCATCCAGTATGTCGTACAGCCGGTCGCCATCCGTGATGGTCAGGTTCTCGTAGATGGTCATGATGTGATCAGAAGCGCCACCTGGTGGCAGTCTTGGGGAAATCGGACTCCAGCCAGGCCAGCGCCTTGCTGAGTCTTAGGCGATAGAGGCCCTCCGGCTCGTGTCCAAGAGAGACACCGTACTTGCTCTCGTAGGCGGATAAGATGTCTGGGGTAGCGACTGCGGATTCAAGCGTTCCTTCCATGACCACCACCTCATCCCCGCTTTCGAGGTGAACGACGGCGCGTGGGTCGCGGCGTATGTTACGCGCCTTGAACGAGTCTTCATCGGTGAAGAAGTGGAAGGCGTCGCCGTGCCAGACTCCCCACACCGGGCTAAGATGAGGGCTGCCGTCCGCGCGGGTGGTGGCTACCCAGTAGTTGCGGGCGTCGGTCATGCGCTCGACGACCCACGACCACTGGATGGGCTCGAAGCCGTACTGCGGGTCGCCGACTCCGTAGCCGGCGGGCATCTGGGGGCGGTCGGGGACATGGCTTTCAGTCTTGTCTTTTACCCCGATTACTACCGTGGTCGCTCCGTGGAAGTGAAGGTCTGGCTCATGGTCGTCATGGTCTTCCGTTTCCTCGTGTCCAGGCCGGCATTCTGCATGAGCTGCAAACTCTTCTACAACTTGGGCTCGCTCTATTCTCAGGCCGGGGAGTTCGGCTGCCACCTCATCCGGGGTGGTCAACGACTCAAGGTCTTTCCGGCTCCAACCAGAGGGCGGTGACGACTTGTCGTGGCTTACGAATAGAATCCGGCCCCCTGGAGCCAGGGCCCTAGCTGCATTGGCTAACATCCGCGCCCGATGTTCGGGCCATAGATGTATGTAGAAGGACGTTATGAGGTCGTATAGCCCATCGGGCCTATAGACGGTCGCGTCCGAGACTACGAACTCCACTTCGACCCGCTTATCGGCTGCCCGGATTCTCGCCTTTTCGATGGCGACGTCAGAGAAGTCAACCCCTGTCACCTGCCAGCCGCGTTCGGCCAGCCACACGGCGTTTCCTCCCGACCCGCATCCAAGATCAAGCGCCCGTCCCGGCTCGAGATTCCCGGCGCAATCCATCAGAGCCTGGTCATAATCGCTGAAAGTGTGGCCCATCGTGGACCAGGTATCATTCCAGAATTCAACAGTATCGGTGTCCGATCTCATCGGCTGTCTCCTGGTCTGTTGGAGGTTTTTGTATTGGCAACCGGCTCTTCCCCTATGACGACAGGTGGTTTACGCCGGAGTCAGGGATAGCGGGGATGGGTGAAAAGCCGCGCGGAATGTAGTGTCAGCTTCCCCAGACCTGCCTGAACAGTCTGAGCCAGTTGCCGCCCAGTACCTTGGATACGTCTTGAGCGGTGTATCCGCGATCAAGGAGTTCAGACGACACGTTCGAGAGGCTGTCCGGAGTCTCCATTCCCTCCGGGTGCAGAAGGTTCTCGGGGTAAACGTCCGAGACGTCTCTCAGCTTCGTTCCCTGCTGTGAGAATATCCAGTCGAAGAAGGCCTTGGGCTGGTCCTGGGTATAGTCCGTGCCGATGCCCACGTAGTCTATTCCGACTCTCTCTACCAGATCGTCTATCGCGTCCACATAGTCGGTCAGCGTTGACTCGAACCCGTTTCTCAGGAAGGGCGGGAATGCGTTCGCGCCAATGACGCCGCCGCGCTCGGTTATCAGCCGCAGAGCATCGTCGGTCTTGTTTCTGGGATGGTCGAAGTACCCGCGCGCGTTGGCATGGGTGCAGGCCACGGGCAGTTCAGACAGTTCGGCGGCTTCCAGGGTGGTCTGATCTCCAACGTGGGACAGGTCTATTAGCATACCTAGCCGGTTCATCTCGCGGACTAAGTCCTGTCCGAAGTTGCTGAGTCCTTCGTCGTTGCGTTCGTAACAGCCATTCCCGACAAGGTTGCGTTCGTTGTACGTGATCTGGATGATGCGCACACCCAGCTTGTGAAACAGCGCAAGCCGGTTCAGGTCGTTCTCTATCGGCGAAGCGTTCTGCCATCCGAGTACGACCGCCGTCTTTCCCTGCTCCTTAGCCTGGAGTATGTCGGATACCGAGCCCGCCTGGGCCAGCGTATCGGACTGCGTCTCGAACCTGTGGATCCAGGACGCGAGATTGTCCATCGTCTCGCGGTAGTTCTCCCAGATGGCTATGGTAGCGTTGATGCCGGTAACCCGACCCGCGCTCAGGCTGTCATATACTCCCTGGCTGTCCCAGTTGCTGACGTTGAGAGCGTCGAAGACGACGGACTCGGTGTAGATGTTGGGATGTTGGGTATTGGTCATTAGTCTTTAGTCGTCAGAATCAAGCTGTCGAGATGTGGATGTTAATTCTAAGAGGGCATAGCGGGGTCTGGTGGTGCCGAAGGTCGGCACCATCGAGCTTCTTCAGCTCGTTCCATGAGATTCCATTCCGTTTCATTTCGTAGCTAACTTCGACGAAAGCGACTATCATATAGTTACTTGACGTTTCAGAATGTTTCACTTAATATCACATAAATAGTGATAACTGAGGTGATATTATTGGAACGGCCTAAGCGTCTATCAGCGTCCTTCATCCGCACGGTGAAGCGGCCTGGAAGATACGGAGATGGGCGAGGCGGTCATGGCCTGAGCCTACTTGTCAAACCCATGTCCGCAGGCGGCTTCTCAAAGTCATTCTCTCAGAGAGTACGCCTGAGGGGCAAGCCGGTTAATCTCGGCCTCGGCAGTTACCCATTGGTAACCCTAGCCGAAGCACGACAGCAGGCACTCGTAAATGCCCGTACTGTACGGCGCGGGGTCGATCCAAGAGTGGAACGCAAGCGCGAGGCGTCAATGCCGACCTTTGAGCAAGCTGCTGATAGAGTAATTGCTTTCCGCGTTAAGAGTTGGAAGCCCGGCAGTAGGACAGAGGCAATTTGGCGCGCTAGACTTGCAAAATACGTCTATCCTCGAATTGGCAAGATGCCAGTGTCAGACATCCGCACTGCTGACGTTCTGTCTGTCCTGTCGCCAATATGGGAGAAGCGCGAGACGGCCCAGAAGGTTCAGCAATATGTCAACGCGGTGATGAAATGGGCTGTGGCCCACGGTTACCGCAGTACGAATCCGGCGGGAGAAGTCGTAAGCGCGGTACTTCCCCAAACGCCCAGCCTTCGAGAGCACTTCCGCGCGCTCCCATATGCGGAAGTATCCAGCGCGTTGAAGACAATCCGAGACTCGGAAGCCTATGAGGTTACGAAGTTAGCGATAGAGTTTCTGGCTCTCACGGCTTCCCGAAGCGGTGAGGTTCGGGGCGCAACTTGGGATGAGATTGATGGGGATGTATGGACGATTCCAAGCAGTCGAATGAAGTCAGGACGCGAGCATCGCGTTCCACTATGTGACCGTGCTATTGAAGTCCTGAAAAACGCCATAGAATATGCGGATGACTCTCAACTGCTATTCCCGTCGGCTAGGGGCAAGCAGTTGAGCGACAACACTCTATCGAAGCTATTCCGCGAATTGCAGATCGGCGGGACACCCCACGGCCTACGAAGCTCTTTTCGGGACTGGGCGGCTGAGTGTACCCAGTATCCGCGCGAAATCTGTGAATTCGCGCTTGCGCATGTCGAAGGCTCGGCGGCAGAGTTGGCTTATCGGAGAACCGACTATTTCGAGAGTCGGCGCGGGCTTATGCAACAGTGGGCGGACTTTGTGGAATGAGTCAGATGACAGCGCTTGAACTGACGCGGACCGCCTTTGAGGTTGTCTAGGCACGACGGACGAACTCATAGAACTCGGCTGGCCTAACGATGCCGGGACAAGTCAAACTGGCTACGCGATAACCAAAGCTACGGCGGAGAGGATGTCGGGAATCTGATCACGAAGCCATTGATTGTCAAGATCATACAGTTTCAGTCGAGACAATTGTGTATCCAAGAGACGGTCGTCTATGAACCTGCTATGCACGACAATTCGCGCCATCGGCGAATTTCAGTGTGTCGTCGGGACATTTGGGGCAGCTTGTCTGGTGCAGGCGATCAGGACCCCGATCCTGCAAGGCCATTATACCCACGTCGGGTCCCTCTGTAGTTGCGATGCAATCTGAAACCGATTTCTTCATTCGATCAGCACTGCGGGTTCACGTGACTCCAGAACACTTCAGACCTGCATCCATTGACGCCGAGAACGGCTGCGCAGCGAAGGGAATATCTGGTCCTCGTGCTGTAGCCCTCTCGATCAGGGACAGTTGTAAGGGTCCACGCTGCTCGCCGTGATATACTCTTTCGGCCCTGAATCCGAAACCGATTCGGCGTCGCTCGCGGGCATGACGAGCTTTCCGGAAAGCTCCGACACATTGTTGAAGACAAGCAGACACCGTCACTTTGAGGACCAGCATACTTGATGACACCTCATATTGACCAACATTCGCAATTCGTTAACGGAGACATCCAGCGGAAGGTACTTGTCACCGGCGCCGCGGGATTTGGAGGCTCCAATCTCACAGGAGCCCTGCTTCGTGAGGGTTACAGAGTTACCGGCCTGGACATCACGCCTCCGGCGAGTGCCTCGCTTCTATCCAGGGAGCTGCGCCATTCCAGCTTCCAATACCTGTGGAAGAGCGTCCAGGACATTCAGCCGTCCGACGTAGAGGGACACTCGATCGTCGTTCATATGGCCGCCCAGGCCGACACTCCCATGGCCTTCGACTCCCCCCGCCACACCGTCATGCAGAACGTTCTGGGAACCGTGGAACTGCTGGAGGCCGTAAGGCACGCGGACTGCGTGTCTAAGTTTCTCTATGCCGGCTCCGGCAACGAGCTTGGACGTGCCCACTATCTTCCGCTGGACGAGCGGCACCCGCTCACGCCCCACAATCCCTACGGCTTTTCCAAGGCTGCCGCCGAGATGGCGATCTGGACATGGCGCAGGAGCTACGGCCTGCCGTCGATAGTCATCGGTACAGGCGTCGTGGTCGGCCCCGACATGCGCCGGGAGGTGTTCATATACAAGTGGCTTTGGAGGGCGCTCAAGGGCAAGCCCATCGTGGTAGAAGGAGGCAGTCAGACCCGCGATGTCGCGTACATCGACGACGTGGTGGAAGCGTGGATGCTGGCTATCCGGGCCCCGGAGGAGATGGTAGTGGGTCACAAGTTCTACGCCGGCAGTGGCCAGGAGTATTCTATCGAGAAACTTGCGGCGATCTGCAGAGAAGTTGCCGGAGTGCCGGTCCCGATTGAGAAGGTTGGTTACAGACCCGGTGAAAAGGGACAGAGAGAGGCGTTCAGCATCGAGAAGGCACGGGCGATGCTCGGCTACTCCCCGAGGACAACGCCGGTGGAGGCTATAACATTAACCGCGGATTGGATTAGAACCCAGCTCGAGTCCTCTCCAGCTGAAGCTAAGGACATCAGCATCCTGCCATAGTACCAGCCCGTCAAGATAGCCGGGCCAGGTGATCTCATCTATCTGAACGCTGTACAGGTGGGCGACCAGGACGGCGAGTATGGCGTCATGCGTGACCAGAACGTTCAGATGTGAGCCCGACCGCATGGCGTCGTTTGCAGCGTCCAACAGAAGGCCTACCCCTTCAGAGGTCTTTCTCATTCCGACAGGAGGCTTCTCGCCGGACAGCTGCAGGCGAACCACATCCAGTATGTCGGTTTCAAGGAAGAGGGCGCCGGCGACCGCCGGCTCAACGACGAAAGGCCCTGGGTCTCCGAGTCTCCGGTCAAGTGCGGGCCTTACCGCGGAGTCTGCCCCATATAGTATTGCGGCCGCCGTCTCGACGCAGCGCGGAACAGGGCTCGACACCACGCAGACCACTCCCTGGTCTGAGAGCAGTGATCCCAGTCTATCGGCCTGGGCGAGACCGCCCTCGGTGAGAGGAACGTCCACGCCGAAGTCGCCCGGAGGAATCTCCTCGCGCTCGGCATGTCTAATCACTATGGCCGCAGCGCTGTCGTCGGGAACCGCAGCCAGCCGCTGTACAACCGAGTCCACCGGGTCCGGCAGGATCATACCGCCCTCGCGCGGATTACCGAGCTGACTGAAGCGGTGGGCAGGACATCGATCATCTCGAACCCGGCGTTGGTCAGCAGGTCGGCGAACTGCTCCAAGGCGCGTTCACGGCCCCCGGTCATCACCAGCATGTGCAGGTCCAGCAGACTGCCCGTGCCTTTACCCTCGTCAAGCAGCATCTCTACCACATATAACGTGCCGTTCCGGTCCACTGCCTCTCGTGCTCTCTTCAGGATTCGGAGGGCATCCGCGTCGGGCCAGTCGTGAAGAACTCTGGCAAGAATGACAGCGTCCGAACGCACCGGCCACTTCTGGAATAGATCACCGCCGACGAAGCGGCAGCGTTCGTTCAGATCGTTCGGGATCGACGCCAACTCCACGACCTCCGGCATATCCAGCACGGTCCCGGTCAGGCCCGGGCAGGAGCGTAGAAGCGCGAAGGCAAGTTCACCCATACCGCCCCCGGCGTCCAGCACGCTCTCATGATTCGAGAAGTCCACGACATCGGATAGCGACGCGTAGTCGTGCCTGGCGTAGGTCGCCATTGCCCGCTGGTAGGACTCCAGACGGTCCGGCTCCCCGCCGACCCACTCGAAGAAGCTCGCGCCGGACTTCGCTGGGAACGAGGATTCACCTGTTTGCAGCGCCTCCATGATCCCCGACCAGGCTGCGTACGACTCCTTTCCCCAGTGGAGCGCGGCGTCCGCAAGAGACAGGGGATGACTGCGGGTGAGATACCGGCCCCGGTCAGTCGGACGACAGACTCCCACCGAATCCACGCTCACCAGCCCGAGCTCCACGAGGGCGCTTGCCAGTCTTCGACCTGTCCCAGGGGCAAGACCGGGGAGGACGCCGGTTTCTAACTCTGCTACCGGCGCGGGCAGCGTCTCGAGAACGCCCAGTTCGACCGCGGCGCGTATCACCTGTGTCCGCCACAGACCGACCATTTCGCCCGATAGAATCTCCATCTCAGACTGAACCGGTCTTCTGAGCTCCAGCAGGGTCCGCCCTGACTCGTCGATCACCGACAGCGCGCCTGAGAACTCTTCGACACGCGCCTGCCTGTTGTAGAAGGGCTCTACGTGCTTGAATCGTCTGGAGTACAGTGGCTCTCCACACATGTTTACGTGGTGCCAGCCGTCCGGGTCGCAGGCCCGCGCGAACCCCTTATGAAACACGTCCAGGTCAGTGAACCAGCGCCCGTGGACCTGAACGCCGGTCGTGTCTATGTGCGTGTGCATCCCGTCGCAGCGCTGCACCACGGCGATGCCGTCCCTGAAGTCGCCCGCATAGGAGTATCTCTCCCCGTACAGCGGGGAGCCGTCCGGGTCGATGTGGAAGTACAGCCCGTCATCCTGGCGCACCGGGCAGCGGCCCTCCTGGAAGTTACCGCACCAGGCGAACCGGCCTTCGTACAGTGGATCTCCGTCCGGCAGGATGTGGAACCACCCCTCCTCCGACTGCACCGCGGCGCGTCCGTCGTAGAACCCGAAGGTTCGCACATAACGTGAGCCATAGGCGGGAAGACCATCGGGAGTGATGTGAAACGCCCCGGAATCGTCTATGACTGGGGCAAGGCCCGGCTCGTGGAACTTGAGCGCCTCGTGAAACCGGGCGACATATGCGGGCTCCCCATTGAGGAGATGGTGCGTAGAGTCCCCTGAAATCGCGTACTTTCGCCATTGATCTGTCATGAGCCGGCCGGCCTTCGCATGTTGCAGCCCCGGCAGAGGGCGTTGCCCATGTAGTTCGCCCGGAGATCTTTGTACGCCGCTCCCTCCCAAATGTCGTAGAGGCCGGTCTCGTTCAGGTTGCCAAAGTATCCGAGAGTACGCCGGAGCGCGTCGGGAGCGCAGCACGGGTTGAACCGGCCGTCCGACGCCACCCATGCCTCCTGCCCGAGGAATGGGCACTCCGCTCCGGCGGCGATTTCACCCTCGTCTGATTCGTCCAAGCTGAATATATTGTCCAACTGCACCCTATGACCATTCGGCAATCTGTGGCGCTCTGCGGCCCGGTATGCGGCATCAACGATCTCGTTCCAACGCCTTATGGCCTGTGGATCCCTACGCATCGACTGTCTTTGCATCCGGCTGAAGTGAACCCAGAGGTGATGGCCCTTGACCCGGTCGACTCCCATTTCCGCGGCGAGCCCGACGATGCCGGGCAGTTCGCTGAAGTTTATCTCCATGAATGTCATCTGGAAGGTGACGCGGCAGCGATTGCCGCCAGCATTGGCATGAGCGTCCCTGACCTCTATGAACGCTCGCGTGTTATCCAGGACCGTGTTCCAGTTCGATCCGAGCATCACGCTCTCCTGCGTCTCCCCGGTGGAGCCGTTCCAGGAGATCTTGACGTCGGAGGTGACCGGGACGATTCTTTCCGCCCACGCTTTTGCTCCTCTCTGCGGGAACGTGCCATTCGTCGTGAGATTGAGCATGACACCGTACTCCGCGCAGAGGTCCAGTATCTCCTCGAAGTGGCGGTACAGGAGTGGCTCGCCCATCGTTGATGGGATGATCTCCCTGAGCGGAGTGCCCTTCGACTCTGCCAGCACACGCCGCAGGAGTTCGATGTCCATGCGCCGCTTCGGCCGGCCGGCGGCCCTGCGGGCGCTCTGAGTAGTGCTGTAGGGGGAGTGATCCTCGCACATTATGCAGTGGAGGTTGCAGTCGTCGGGGTTCGTATCGAAAGTTATCCGCCACGGTCCCGGGCGACCTGCCCCGGACTGGAACAGAGCACCATGCTCCTTCGCTGTCTGAACACCTGGGCTCGTCATTACCATTCTACCTCCGCGTGACCCGGGCGTATATCTCCTCCACCGCCAGGGAGTGTTCCCTCACGTTCGGTACGTTCCGGTGGTCGGACTGAATGTAGCCCCGCTCGCCCAGCCGGCGCGCGAGTGCCGGGTCGTCGGCCAGTATCTGCATCTGCTCTCCAAGGGACAACGGATCTCTGTGCCTGAAGAGCAATCCGTTCCGCTCGTGGTGGACGTACTCGGCCATTCCGCCGTAGTCCGCGGTTATCACCGGCACGCGCGCCTGGAGCGCCTCGTGTATGACGAGGGGGGAGTTCTCGGCCCATATGGACGGCACCACTATCGCGTCGCATCGGTTGAACACCTCCGGGACTATCTCAGGGTTGCGGTATTCTCCCAGCCACTCGACTCGGCTTCCGGCATCCCCCGGCAGGCTCTGCGCAAGCGCCTTCAGTCCGGCGGTCTCAACGCCGCGCTCGCGGCCCCATATGCGGAGGCGAGGTTCGCCGGAGAGAGTGCCGAACGCCTCTATGAGATGATCGACACCCTTGGCCGGAATGTGGGTGCCTATGTAGCCGAACGTGAACGGCTCTTCGGGGTCGCGCCGCCTTGACTCCAGCCGGTCGAGGTGGAAGCCGTAGTCCAGGTAAGTGAGTTTGTCCTTGGGCAGTCCGAACTCGTCCCTGAACCTCTCCAGCAGGTACATGGCCGGCGCTATGAAGTGGTCCACTGCGTCGCAGACCTCCCGTATGTGCGCCATCCTCCGGCCCACCCAGCCGGTCCAGTGTGCGATATCCTTGTCCAGTTCCTCTGAAACGCCGCCGAAGTAACGGCGGTAGCAATGGACGGCGCATCTCCTGTCATCCTGACCCTCACAGAGATGCCAGTTATCGGAGAGGTCCTGCGGATGCATCTGTATGAACTGTCCCCTGGGACACATGAGCCAGTAGTCGTGGAGCGTGAAGACGATGGGAATGTTCCGCTCTCGCGCGGGGAACACCAGGGAGGTGGAGAGATGGTTGAGATGTCCTATGTGGACGACATCGGGCTGCAGTTTGTCGAGAAGGGCGGAAAAGGCTTCGTCGACCGCGGAGTGGCTGTAACCGTCGCCCGCCCGGGCCATGTTGATGACGTGAAGGCTGATCCTGGGATCCGAGGGGTCTGTCTCTTCCGTCATCGAGTACTCGGGCAGAAAGGCGTTCTCCTGCCGGGTAAAGACGTGGACCTCGTGTCTCCCGGCGAGCGCCTGCGCAAGGCCCTGCGTGTACACCTCGGAGCCCGCGTTGTAACGCATCGGGTAGCCGTGTATTACCTGCAGGATTTTCATTGAACCAAGCCCCTCGTATCTCATCTGAATGCCAGACAGTATGAGATGGAAGTCCCATGTGTCGAACATGCCTATTATATAATCGCGATCAGTGCATCGTCCAAGACAGGTTGCAGGTCCATTCCGTCCGGCGATTTACCGCGGAATAGGTAGGAGGCCATGGCTATGGAATATACGATTGCGCGAAGCCTTCGCGCGGCACACCGCTGTCTGGAGCGAGCGCTCATATCGTGGGAAGACTACTACAGGCATCCCGCCGACAGTGTAATGGCTGAACAATGTCGCGAGTTTGCCGAGGTCTGCTACGACTTCACTCTGGCATATCTCAGGCACGCGCGATACATGGGTACCCGAAATGCTACGTTCAGTTATGCCTATGAGGACTCGGTGGAGGAAAAGTTCGAGGGCAGGGTAGACGAGAGCGTGGACGGGATCAGGAATCCACCCCTTGAGACGTATCGTGCGTTGATGAGCAGGGACCGTCCGCTGGTCTATGCCTGCCAGGTGAATATTTCCAGGGTTCGAGAGATGCTGGATGAAATTGCTGGCCTTCTTGAGGAAGGGCTACTTGTGGAGGAGCCCTGAGCCTATCGCCCTCCAGTGTGGTGGTCGGTGACGAATATTCTGCGGGTTCTATGGTATTCTGGCCACGCTAACTGACGGTTTCTCTATTTCAACATAAACGACTCAGGCGAGGAATTATGGCAGTAAATGGTAACGTAACTAATGGCAAAGTCTTCAGTGAGACCCAGAGTATCGAATTACATCTCACCATCACTGATCGTGAGTTATGTGAGGTGCTGAGTGGTTACCGGGAAGGCCAAGAACGTAGTGAGTACGCAGTCGCGGCACTGAAGATAGGAGCCATTGCCCTGAGGCAGGCTCAGGGACGAATCGACGCCGAGCATATTAGGCAGGAGGGGGAAATCTTTATTGCCAACATGCGCGGTGCTTTAGAAAGTCATCAGAGTGAAGTGACAAGTCAGATAGCCAACTGTCTCAAGGACTACTTTGATCCTGACAATGGCAGATTCAATGAGAGGGTGAAGTTGTTGGTTGACGACGGTGGGGATTTGGAACGTGTAATTCGCAACCAGATCGCTGGTGAAGGGTCGCAGCTGGCAAGGACACTAACTGAACACGTGGGCAATGGTAGTCCCATTATGAAGACCCTTGATCCCGGTTCTTCCGATGGACTAATTAGTCTTTTGGCTAAATCAACGGACGAAACTCTTGCTTTGCAGCGCGACCGCATTCTCAGTGAATTCTCCCTTGACAACGGTGATGGGGCTCTCAGCCGCTTGGTGGTCGAGTTGAAGAATAACCATGGCGAAGTGAGTGAAGCGTTGAGAGAACGAGTGGATGCCGTAACCAGTGAATTCTCCCTTGACAAGGAGGATTCGGCCCTCTCTCGTCTCATGAATCGCGTGGAGCGCGCCCAAAGTCAAATCAGCAAGGAATTCTCTCTTGATGAAAACGGTTCGGCTCTGGCAAGAATGCGAGGCGATCTGATCGACATTCTCAATGGTCAGCAAGACACCAACGCCCGATTCCAAGAAGAAGTGAAAATAGCCTTGGCTGAAATGACCGCGCGAAAGCGGGAATCAGAGCGCTCCACGCGGCACGGCATTGTCTTTGAGGAGGCTGTATTCTCTTATGTGAGTGAGCGTAGTCAAAAGGCAGGCGACATCGCAACTCACACAGGAAATACTACGGGACGTATCAAGAATAACAAGAAGGGTGACATCGTCATTCAGCTGGGCTGCGAGCATGCCGCATCCGGGGCACGGATTGTAATTGAGGCAAAAGAGGATAATTCATACAAGCTGGATAAGGCATTGGCTGAAATTGAAGAGTCTAGAAGGAATCGCGATGCTCAGATTGGCATTTTCGTCTTCTCAAAGCGCAGTGCTCCCGAGGGACTTGAACCCTTTACTAGAAATGGAAGTGATGTCATCATCGTTTGGGATTCTGAAGACGAATTGAGTGATGTAGTGCTTGATGCGGGTCTGTCGGTCGCTAAGGCCCTATGTGTTCAAGATCAAAGTCAGAGCAACGCGGTAGGGACTGAGATTGAGGAAATTCAGAAAGCCGTCTTAGAGATCGAACGTCAGGCCAACGGCTTGGAGGAGATAAAGAAATCCGCTGAGACCATTGATAAGCAAGTATCCAGAATACTGGATCGTGCACGGATCGTGCGTAATGGACTGGATAGGCAGGTGGGAATTCTCAATGAGAAGATTGAGAACCTTGTGTGACACGGTAATCCAGTTGTCCGGACACAGTGCTGATCTTCGTTGGGTGAGACGGGATGGTTCTGTGCGGATGGCGATCGTCTTCCAGCGCCTAATCGGTTAAGTCTATGGCGTCATGTAACCGTCCTTCGCGTGAGGAATCCTTGAAATCGTCGGCATAGAGGAGAAGGAATAACCCCCTCAACTATACTGGTGGAGAGTTCTCGTGTAGAGAAGTACGGGTTATGATTGGACGTACTTCTGATCTCGAGATTCTGAAATCCCAGCGTCGTTGCCCCATTTCGATGATCCGAGAAGCCCCATCCTTAATACTAAACAGCGTTGGCAACTCAAGCCTGTCTGAACTCGAGAACGCCATCAGCCGTGCCCAGAGCGATGATCCCTTCGCCAGGGTGGTCGTCATCGCCGACCACTTCGACGCGGCGACCGCGCTGCGCCACCATCTGGGCGCCTCCGGCACGGTGAACGTGACCGTGCAGACTGGCCGTCGCCTCGCAGCGGAGCTCGCGGCTCCCTTCCTGCGCTCCCGTGGCCTGAAGCCTCTCACCTGGCTCCTGGAGCGCCAGGCAGTTAGAGCGGTAGCGGAGGACAGCGTGAGACGACACGGCTTCGATGCGCAGGGTGGCCGCCTCATGCGAAACTCCCTCGCCGCAGCCTTCAGGCGTATGCAGGAGCCAGCTCCGGCTGCTGATCCCGGCGACGGCAGCGCCATGAACGCGCTCGCGGAACGCCTTCTGAAGGACTTTATCGATCTTGTCCATCGCAGGGGCTACTACACACCCGCGGAAGTCTCCGCAATGGCGGCGGAGTCCGTATCCGAGAGCCATAACGCACCATGTCGGCTGCCCCAGGTCATCTACTACTTGCCAAGACGCCTATCTACCAGCGACATCCAACTTGCGAAGGCGCTGCTTGAGCGATCCATGTGCGACGTCATCCTCGGCCTGGCGGGAGACGACGAGGCCGACGAGCCGGTGCATGATCTTCTTGGCCGGCTAACGGACCAGGACGTTCCGACGCCAGCCACCGTTTCTCCATTTCAACAGCTTGCCGGGGACGGCAGCCTTTCGATAGTCGCCGCGCCGGACCCGGAGGAAGAGGTCAGGATCGTTGTACGGTCCATTGTTGCGGATGATCCGCCCTTCCACCGGACCGCCGTCATATACAGGCAGGACAACCCCTACGCCAGCCTGCTCCGCCAGGCGCTGGACATCGCGGGAGTGCCCTATTCTGGAATGGAGCGCAGGACCCTGGCCAACACACCGTCAGGCTTGCTCCTCCTGGGCCTGGTGGACATGGCATCCAGCCTGGGCGGTGAGGGAATCATCGAAAGGGAGCGTTTCATCGAGTGGATAACCTCGACTCCCGTCAGGAACACGGTGGTGTCAGATGAGCACGGCGCCTCATCGCAGTTGGTTCCAGCCTCCCAGTGGGCCAGGCTGTCCCGGCAGGCCAGAGCCGGCGGTTCGCCCGATCTGTGGGAGAGCCGTCTTGAGGCCCACGTCAGCCAGGAGGTAGCACGCTACTTGGAACGCGAAGAGGAAATACCTGACCGCGTTCAAGAAGAAAGTCGCAGGGCGACCGAACTCGGACAGTTCGTGAGCGCTCTTTCCCACTCTCTCGGAGACCTGGCTGATACCGGCGGAACCTGGCGGTCAGCGTCCGTGAAGCTCAAGCATATGCTCATATCCTACCGCTGGGCGGTGAGGGAGGAGTCGCCCGAGGACCGGCGGCGTATCGACGAGTTTCTGGTCAGCATGGAGGGACTCGACGAGTGGGACGCGCCATTCAGCGCCCAAGAGCTTAGGCAGGCGGTGCAGGAGGGGCTTCAGAGCCCGGTCTCGGACAGGGGCCGGCCGGTTGGTAGTGGCGTGTACCTGGGTCCGCCCGCAGGAATAGCCGGCGCGGACTACGCCAGAGTTTATGTTGTCGGCATGGTCGAAAAGCAGTTTCCGCCGCGCGCGGTGACCAGTCCCTGGCTCGGCTCAAACTCGTCGTCGGCACAGAGGGAGATGGCGTTGGAGCGGTATGACTTCCTCTCAGCCATTGCCTCTGCCGGCAGCGCGGTATTGAGCTGGCCCGCGGCCACCGCGGAACGCGCCGCCTCCTATCCTTCCAGATGGCTCATAGAGGCAGCGAACATTCTTCACAGGAAATCTGGCGCCAACGAGCGCCTGACCTACGAAACCATCACCCAGGACGCGGGCGACAAACCATGGCTCACTTTCGTCGCCTCCAGGGAGGCGGGACTTCGGCAGGTGGCCGGTTCGTACGTGAAGCCCGCGGACGCCTCCGACTATAGTCTCTCGCATATGATCGGCCTTCCGCCCGAACACGTAGAGCAGCACCCGGCAATAGCGCAAGACTCCAGGATGGTCGGCGCCCTTCACGCCAGGGACGCCCGCTCGGGCGACCTCCTGTCCGAATGGGACGGCTTGGTCGGCCCCGCGAGTCCCCGTCTCGAGAACGTTGGGACCGCCGACCGCCCCATATCGCCGAGCGCGCTTGAGACGCTGGCGAACTGTCCGTACAGGTACTTCCTGGGCAGGGCGCTGGGCATATCCGCGCCCGCCGAGGACGACGACGGCGAACTCTCCAACATGGACCGCGGACTGCTGGTTCATAAGATACTGGAGCGCTTCGTGGAAGAAGAATGCACGACCGAGGAAGAGTTGATCTCGATTGCGGAGGAGGAGTTCGAGAAAACCGAGTCCAGGGGCGCGACCGGCTATCATCTGCTGTGGGAGATCGAGAAGGACAAGATTCGTGATGGGATCGGGCAGTTCCTCGCGGCCGAGAGTGAGTGGCTCGGCAGGATACCGGAGAGCTCCGCCGCGGAGGTCAATTTTGGCGAGGACCCAGAAGAATGTGGCGTGTCGATCGAGCTCGACGGCTTCGGAGAGGTCCACTTCCGAGGGAAGATAGACCGGGTGGACGTGCTTGGAGACGAGGTGAGGGTGCGCGACTTCAAGACCGGCAACCCTGACTACTACCGTGAGAAGAGAGGCGGTGTAGAGCCGGACCGCAGCGTCGCCAACGGACGAGCGCTGCAGCTCCCGGTGTACCTGGAGGCAGCCCAGGTCATGTATCCGGACAAGCTCGTCTCCGCCTCGTACTGCTTCCCCCTTCATGACAGGTATGTTCATGACGTTGGCAAATACACCGAGGAAGACAGGGAGCGGTTCCGCGAGTCCCTCGGACTCATCGTGGGGATGGTCAGGGAGGGTGTGTTCCCCGCGACACCGGAGCAGAGCGATGGCGACGAGTGGGGCGGTAACTGCAACTACTGCGACTTCAAGCAGTTGTGCCCGTCGCGCAAGCGCCGGATATGGGAACGCAAGGGCAGGACAGACCCCAGAGCTGCGCCATTCAACCGGCTGGGCAACAGGGCATCCATGGCGGACGACGATGATGATGACGGCTGACGAACAGACCCTTCACAGGATCGCAAACGACCTGTCCACCAACCTCATCATCGAGGCGGGGGCGGGAACGGGAAAGACGTACGCGCTGGTGAGCCGGGTTGTGGCGCTGGTTAAGAGTGGTGCGCGGATGAGGGACATCGTCGCGATAACTTTCACCGAGGCGGCTGCGGCCGAGCTCTCCGAGCGTGTCCGCTCTCGCCTGGAGCAACTCCTCGATCAGAACAACCCCCAGAACGACCAGGACCTGCTCGCTGCGGACCTGGCCGACCAGGACATAAAGCATCTGGAGCGCGCGGTCTCGGAGCTTGACGAGGCTTCGGTACAGACCATTCACAGTTTCGCCGCCCAGCTGCTGCGTGAGCGCCCGCTCGACGCCGGGCTTCCGCCGGGCTGGATGAATCTGGACGAGATCACGGACTCCGAGCGATTCAACGAGCGGTGGGGTGAATGGCTCGAGAGGACCCTTTCACGGGACGCAGACATCTCGCAGGAACTGGCGGCCTCCTTGAGATACCTCGCGGTGACCGAAGGCGACATAGGGAAGTGGAAGGCCGTCGCTCTGGCGATCTCCGATGACCTGCACAGATTTCCCGACGGTGACGTGATAATGGAAAGTGGCCTGGGGACCGTCGTCGATTCAACGCTGGAGGCGCTCAACGATCTGGCCGGAGAGTGCTCGAATCCGTCCGACAGGCTGTACGGGCAGCTGTTTGACGCGATCGAGACGGTGGAAGCCGTGGGCGAAGTGGATGACGATCCCGTCGATGCGGCACGTGCTTTGGAATCTGGTGAACGTGTGACTCCCTATGGATCGGTGGGCTCCAATCGCAACTGGGGCATGACCCCGAAGGAAGTCAGGGACGAGTTTCGGGCTGCTGGCGAGGCCCTTCAGGCCGCTGTCAAGTTCGTCCCACTCACTCCGCTGCTGAACGAGCTTGGACGTTTCGCCCGGGCTAGCGAGTCCGCTCGCAGGTCCGATGGCGAGGCGAACTTCAGGGACCTGCTGGTGTGGGCGCGGAACGCACTTCGGGACAACCCCGCCACGCGGTCCTATTTCCAGCGGCGCTACTCCCACATTCTGATAGACGAGTTTCAGGATACTGACCCCCTTCAGGCCGAGATAGCGTTCTACCTGGCTGCCGAGCCTGACGCAAACGTGAAGGGCCGTCCATGGCACACGCTGCCACTCACTCCCGGGAAGATGTTCGTCGTTGGCGACGGCAAGCAGGCGATCTACCGCTTCCGCGGCGCCGACATGGGAGTCACACAGACGGTGAAAGACGGCGGACAACTCGAGCCACTGTCGCTCAGCGAGAACCGCCGCTCCCAGGCACCGGTTCTTGACTGGGTGAACGCGGTGTTCGGAGATTGCGGTCTCATGGAGTATCTTCCGGGCATACAGGCGGAATATTCGCTGCTCGCACCCAATTCAGGTCTTCAGAATGGCGATGTCGCGGCATCGGTGCAGTTGTTCGGGGAGCCGGTGGACCTGACAGCCGGTCCTACTCGAATTCGGGAGGCACAGCACCTTGCCAACATCATAGTTTCCTCGGTATCGGACGACGAGGGCCTGAAGGTCTATGACAAGGGTCTTGGACAGGTCAGGAAGGCGAAGCTGCAGGACATCTGCATCCTGGTCCGGTCTAGGACCGGCTTGAATGTCCTCACGCGACAGCTGGAGAGCGCCGGAATCCCTTACCGGATAGAGGGCGGCTCTTTGCTGTTCGATACCCAGGAGATAAGGGACCTGCTCAACTGTCTTCGCGCCATCGACGACCCCTCGGACGAGGTGTCCGTCGTGGCGGCGCTGCGCTCGTCCGCGTTCGCGTGCTCGGACCTGGACCTGCTCTGCTGGCGCGACGCGCGCGGCTCATGGAACTACCGCTCCGCGCTTCTCGGCGACAGGGCGCTGTCCAACGAGAGGAGTGAGATTATTCGTCAGAACCTGGCAACTGATTCGTCCCTTTCGAGCGTGCGCTCCGGACTCCTCAAGCTGCGAGAGTTCAACGAGATGCGCCAGACGACCGGCGTGTCCCGCCTGATATCCGAGTTCATACAGGAGCGAAGACTCGACGAGCTGGATCTGGCCGAGAGCAGGCCCCGGGAGACCTGGCGCCGGCGGCGTTTCCTGACCGAGCAGGCCAGGACGCTTGAATTCGGACGTCTTGTCAGTCCGGACGCCCAACCCCTGAACCTCTACCAGTTCATCCAGTGGGTGGAGCTTCAGCAGGAGGAGCGCGCCCGGATAGCGGAGGTGGTCGTTCCGGACACAGACGATGATGCGGTCAGGATAATGACGATGCACGCCTCCAAGGGCCTGGAGTTTCCGGTAGTCTTCGTCCTGGGTCTTGCACAGGATCCCAGGCGGAATGACAAGCCCCTGTTCTTCGACCCGGATGCTGACATGGCCGAGGTGAAACTTGGCTCGATTGCGTCCCGGCGATACTCCCGGCTGCAGGAGAAAGAGGACGCCCACGGTGGGGCAGAGCAGGTGCGTCTGGCGTATGTGGCAACGACGCGGGCACGCGATCATCTCTTCGTCAGCATGTACAGGTCCACCGCTCCGCGCAACCGACAATCGAATGGTGTAACGTCCCAGATAGAAGAACATCTGCCAGAGATGGAGGGACTCTACGCAGATGCGGCAGTGGATGCGTTCGACAATCTCAAATTGGTATCGGCGGCGCCCGATGCAGTAGAGATTAAAGGTTACGATCCCGATACCTGGCTCGACGACCGGAACGGCGCCATTGAAGCGAGGTCGCTTCCTTCTGCGGTGACCGCGACTCAACTGGCGCGGACCGTCGGGACCGTCGTGAATGCGGAGGAGATCGAGGACAAGGACTCTGAGCCGGATGATGAGCAGTCCATCATCCGCGGACGGGGAGGGACAGCGTTCGGGAGCGCGCTCCACGCCGTGCTGCAGGAGTTCGTGGAGATGATTTCCGAAGACCTGCCCCTTGATGAAGGCTCTACTGTGGACGACATTCTGCCGAATATTGGAGGTGTGCTCGATAATCTGGCGGAGACCCATGCCGCGGCGCACGGTGTATCGTCCAGCCTGAGCGAGTTGGCTGTGTTGGCAGGTCGAGCGTTGAGGCATCCTGCCGTTTCGGAGGCGTTCAGGGCGCCGCGGCTGTGGTCTGAAATCCCGGTTGCGGGCAAGGTAGAAACTGAGCGAGGCCCTATCGTCATCGAGGGAATAATCGACCTGCTCTACCAGGACCACGACGGTAAGCTGGTGATCGTGGATCACAAGTCCGACTACGTTCCCAACGCCTCAACTTTGTCCGCTAAGATGGACATTTACAGGTGGCAGGGCGCGGCCTATGCCTCGGCTGTGGGAGCAGCCACTGGAATGAAAGTGAAGGACGTCCAGTTGCTGTTTGTTCGTGCGAACGAGGTACTGTCAGTGCCGGATCTCGACAGGCTGCTTTCCGAGTTGCCGGAGATAGTTTCACAGTCCTAGTGGCCGAGTCCGTTTCCTCTCTGGAGTCGTCGACTACAGGTTGATACTGTTCATATCCTGGTCAGTTCCCTTGGTTGAACCTCGTAGGTATCCGGATTCACGACGTACACCGGAATGTCTAGCTGCCGCGCGCCCTCCAGTTCCATCCGCACCCCCTCGCTGTCCTCCCAGCCGTTGAGCGCCAGCAGCCAGAGCTCGTCGCATCCCCTCATGATCCGCAGTCCGAGCTCGTACCACACACTGTTCGGAATGGCCGGCGAATCGAGCTGCGCTCCGTGGGACAGGGGAGAGAAGACGAGAATGCCGCGGCTGAGCAGGTGGGCGGCGTACCCGTTCACCTCTTCGAGCCTGTGCCGACTGACCTCCGGGTCCGGATGGCTGAAGGGCGCGGCCAAGTAGATCAGGGGACTGCCGCACAGCGGGTGCTGGTCGGAAGTTTCGTCCGGCGCACCGGTGCGTTCTGGCTGAGATGCAGTCGGCATGGTCTCTCCATGTTGATGTGAAACTTGTCAGAATCGTCCTCTCTTCAAAGATATGGCGCGTTGATTTCGATTGTCAACGCGGCAGTCCTGCGACCCGGCGATTCCCTGCAGACGCCGACGTGGATAAAGAGCTCCCGCGGTCCGCGATAAGCTCACGTTATGAGACGGCTAGGGCTCCCAGCTGCGCGCGGACGTCGTGCGGCAGTGTCCAGACTCCCCGGCTACCCCTCGCCTCGATGGGCGGTTTGATTGGCCTGACGCGCGACAGCAGCCATATCCAGCGTCCCTCCGAGTAGTCCCCGTAGGGATCCGAAGCCATCCGGTGGGCGTCCCTGTGTTCCTGGCCGAACCTGTCCACGACCCAGACCTTCCCGGGGTCTGCCGGCTCCGACAGCCTGGCGAACCCGTTGCTCAGAACCCTCACGCAGCCGTCCACCCGGGCGGTGGCGACAATTACTCCGAGCGGCAGGTACACGCCGGCCACGGCCTCCGCCACCCGGTCGTTCCATTCGTCGCGCCTGGACCTGAGTTTGCCTGCGTGAATGGCGATGCGCGAGCCGACCGGCGTCTTCGGAGCGGGCCAGCTGCGGGTCTTGGTGGTCCTGTGTCAGGGCGATGAGGCTCGCGCAGGGTTGGTGTAGCGTGAGGGCTCTTATGACTGCGGGCGTCGGAGTACGGGGCAATTGGAACTTGCTGATGGGATAGAATACCTGCGACTGCGGGCTAAGGACAAGTATGAGCGACTGGACGGCATGGTTTATAGATTAATTGGACTCGTAACCGTCGTCGTTGCGATTACGTGCCTGACTGCGACGACGGCGCTCATCTCCGGATTCGATGGAACCTCTCCTGCCTGCCTCGTCTGATCTAACTGAGAAAGCGGCGCTGGAATATTGCAGGTTATTCCCTGATAGGAATACAATCGATTCATGTCCTGGGAAGTTGAGTACAACGACGAGTTCGGAGAGTGGTGGCATGGTCGGACCGTGGACCAGCAGGACGCCGTGGCGGCGAGGGTCGAGCTGCTCATGGAGTATGGCCCGAACCTGCCGCACCCGTACTCATCGGACATAAGGAGTTCACGGCACGGCGTCATGCGCGAACTCCGGGTGCATTGACGCGGCAGTCCGGTCCGGGTCTTCTACGCCTTCGACCTCAGGCGCGCGTCCATACTCCTCATCGGAGGGGACAAGACCGGCAACGACAGGTTCTACGAGGAGTACGTTCCAATCGCGGACGCGCTCTACGACGAGCATCTGGAGGAACTGAGACGGGGGGGACTGATCTGATGAGCGGACGACACCCATTCGGTGAACTGACCGCGGACTTCGGCCCGGAGCGCCGCAGGCGCATAGACGAGATGAGGAGGGACCTGCTTGCGGAGATGCCGCTGCACGAGCTTCGTCGCGCCAGGGAGCTGACGCAGGTGGACGTCGCCAGGACTCTGAAGGTAAACCAGCCGGCGGTGGCCAAACTGGAGCAGCGCGCTGACGTTTATGTCTCCAGTCTTCGCGCCTACATCGAGGCTGTGGGTGGACGGCTGAGGATAGTGGCCGAGTTTCCGGAGGGCGAGGTGGCGATAACCAACTTCTCCCGTGTCGGCGACGCCGATGACGTTCAATAGGCTGGCGGCGATGGACCGATGCGAGGCAGAGGATGCCGAATAACTCAGCCGGACTCGTCTCAATCGTCGAGGACTACCTCGCCGACCTGCGTCGCGTGAGGGCCTCCGGCGGTTCGACCGGCGAACTGTCCACCTACCCTGCGCTGCAGGGCCTCTTCAGCGGCGTCGGCGCGACGCTCAGGCCGAAGGCGTTCTGCGTGCAGGAGCTCGCCGACCAGGGCGCGGGTCATCCCGACTTCGGACTCTACGCCGCCTCGCAGGTCCAGCGGGGCAGTCCCCGCCAGGGACAGGTCCCGGAGCGCGGTGTGGTCGAGGTCAAAGCGCCGGATGACGACGCCTGGCTGACCGCCGACAGTGAACAGGTCAGCGGCTACTGGGACAGGTACAGGCTCGTTCTGGTCACCAACACCCGCGACTTCGTGCTGCTCGGTGAGGACCCGGATGGCAATCCCGCGAAGCTGGAGACCTTCAGCCTGGCGGAATCGGAAGAAGCGTTCGACGAGCTGCTCAGAAGGCCGCGTGCCTCTGCCCGGGCCGTTGGCGCAGGTCTTGGAGAGTATCTCCGCCGCACGCTGTCCCACCGCGCCTCGCTCTCCGATCCCGGCGACCTGGCGTGGCTGCTGGCGTCCTACGCGCGGGACGGCCTTGCGCGGGTGGAGGCTGCCGGCGACGCGCCTCATCTCAACACGATTCGCTCTGCGCTCGAGGACGCGCTTGGCGTGAGGTTCGAGGGCGACCGAGGTTCGGCCTTCTTCCACTCGACGCTGGTGCAGACGCTCTTCTACGGCATATTCTCGGCGTGGGTGCTGTGGTGCAGGCAGACGCCGCCACCCGGGGAAGACGACAAGTTTGACTGGCGACTGTCCACCTGGACCCTGCGCGCTCCCGTGCTGAGAGCTTTATTTCAGCAGCTTGCCAATCCGTCCCAGCTTGAGCCACTTGGCCTCGTCGAAGTCCTGAACTGGGCATCCGCCGCCGGTCGGTACTATGAATTGGTATGGACGATAGGAGTCCCGAGAGAAGAACAATGAAGCCTTCGATGTTCGCTTGCCTGGTGGTGCGTCCTGCTAGTCGTCAATGTTCTCGTGGTGTGACCTCTGCTGACGTAAGAAGCGTGGCCGTGAGCAACTTATGACAGTCACTTTCACCATCGCCATTTATGCCGCAGTCTTTTGGTTGGTGATTTTGGCTTTCACTATCTGTCTATTGAAGGTTGAGCCTGTTTCACTAAGGTCAGTGATACTGGAGTCTCGGAACTATCTAACGTCCGGGCCCGTGTCGCTCACTCTTGCCGTGTTGATTGGCATCGTGGAGTTAGCTTTAACTGCCGGAGGGATTAGGGAGGGAATTAGATCGGAATTTGGACTGCCCAACGAAAACGTTTGGGCGTACTTCGCATACGCCTTTATTCACGCCGACATCAGGCACTTTCTGGAGAATACCGGCTCGCTGCTGATATGTGGTGGCATTGTCGAAGAGAGGGTAGGAAGTCGGTGGTTCTTGGTTCTGGTAGTCTTATGTGTGCCTTCAGGAAGTTATCTTACTACGCTGACCGCTCCGGTGTTCATTGATTCTCCCTGGACTAGCGATCTTCATTCCGTGGGGTTCAGCATTGTTGGCTACGCCGTTCTTGCCCTGTGTGCAATCTTTGTTATTGATTTTGTTTGGAGAGAGCGACCGTTCAGGCTAGCCCCTGAGAGATTGAAGTGGTGGTTAGCAGCGACGTTTGTGTTGCTGTTTTTCATATTCTCCTTCATCAGCGGCATCAGCGATAGCCCTGGGGAATCCATCTTGGGGCATTCCATCGGAATAGCACTAGGAGCGGCAGCGGGAGGACTTTACTGGGTTGTGCATAGAATCCGAAACCAAGGCACTGCTTAACTGTGGTGCAGGGTGAAGAGTGAGGTGACCTGGTGATGGGAAAGGATTGGCCTCGCCGCCGGCGAGCTAAGAATCATCGACCCACCCCGAAACTGTCCCAACCGCCGATTTTCGGGGTTCGAGCGATAAAACTGGCATCCACAGCGGCCTGTAGATGGTCTGTTTCGAGGCCAGTGGTGCACAGTACCTGGGCGGCGATTCCTGAGCGGTTTCGTTACGGATGCTGTCCCAAAGGACAATATATGGCATCGGAATACCCACTCGGACAGCTGCCGCGGCCCAAGCCCTGGACAGCTACGAAGCCGGCGGTTCGCCGGCGGCTCGCGGTCCCACGGTCGTGGGTATCCCCCGCGTCGTAGAGACTAGAGTGTGTCGTCAAAAAGAGGTAAGAGATGATAAATTGACGCTGAAATAGTGAAACAGGAGCGTCATATGTCAGCGTCACATCGTCGGCACGATCTATCGGATCGAGTGTGGGACCGCTTGGAACCTCTTCTGCCAGGGGGCGCTGGCAAGGTGGGCAGGCCTGCCTCCGACAATCGCCTGTTTCTGAATGCTGTATTTTGGATTTTACGCACCGGAGCGCCCTGGCGTGATCTACCTCCGGATTACGGAGATTGGAAGAATACACATCGCCGTTTCTGTCGTTGGCGAGACCGGGGTGTGGGGGGGAACTGTTGGAAGAAGTGATTGATGAGCCTGATTTTGAGTGGCTGATGATCGACTCCAGTCATGTCAAGGTGCATCCCCATGCTGCGGGAGCGGCGGGAGGAAATCATCAGATGGCGCGTACAAAAGGGGGCTGAACACCAAAGTGCATCTGGCAGTGGATTCCCATGGTATGCCGGTACGTCTGATTCTAACCGAAGGAACCACTGCTGACTGCTCTGAGGCAATTGCGTTGATTGAGGACATCGAGGCGGAACATCTGTTGGCAGACAAAGGCTACGATAGCAATGAAGTCGTGGAGGCGGCATTAGCTTCAGGGATGAATCCTGTTATCCCGCCCAGAAGCAATCGCAAGAACCCCCGCGTGTATGATCGGCGCCTATATAAGCTGCGACATCTGGTGGAAAACGCCTTTCTCTACCTGAAGCAATGGCGAGGGGTGGCAACACGTTACGCTAAACGGGGAGATTCTTTCCTGGCTATCTGCCAAATACGCGCTCTGGTACTGTGGACTAAATTATTTTGACGACACACTCTAGGGTGTTCTGACGGTACGCTCAGCATGTACAGACGATACGCTTGCTATGTTCTGACGATACACTCACTATGCACAGACGATACGAAATCGTCCTTTTCCATAGCTAAATTACCGTCACCTACACACTACCCCCTACTACCTACTCTCTACAGAGGAGGGGGTAGGGGGAGGTAGGGAGAGGGACGCTTTGATGCGCCCGCTCCCTACCTCTATGACTTTATCAATAAATCTCGTGCGCTATACTTTTACAATCGGCGCGCGGGGTTCAGAAACTTCCCGATTTGAAAGGACTAGCCAATGGCCCAGCCGGAACATGAACACACGCTGAATGTGTGGACCGCCGGTCTTCTGCGCGAGCAGTACGGTCTGGATGCCCGGCAGGAGCAGAAACAGGCGGGTGGTGGACGTATTGATGTGGCAGTCCGCATTGGGCCGGTCAAGATAGCATTCGAGGCCGAACAGGGTCAGAGCGCCGCCAAGAAACGCGAGGCCATCCGGGATGCGGACACCAAGCTCAAGAGGAAGAACGCCGACTGCGCTATTGCGGTCTGCTATCCAGATGGCATATCCAGTGAGGATCAGATCCCTGACAGCCGTATGCTCTGGACGATACGAGATCCCGGGAATCTCGTTCCCGCGACGAAGGCGCGCTGGTCAAGCGCCGACCTCGGCGAACTGGCGTCAATCATCAAGCTGGCCCCCATGCAGCTCGGCAATCCCGATCTCGCGGCTGCGGCCCTGGCCGCGAGTCTGGACAGGGCGGTTGGGCGCCTTAGCGAAACTCAAAAGACCGAGATAGCCCGCGCCCTCGATCTGCCCAGAGGCAGGGCGACCCGGCTGGCGGGCCAGACAAGCAGTCGCTGGAATCAGGCGGCGAAGCGTGCGCTATTGGTGGTTGCCACCGCGATGATGTTTCACTCACGTCTCGACTCCCACCGCCACGAGCTGCGGCCTGAGTTCGATGGCCGGCAGCCCGAAGGAACGCCATTCACCGGTGCGTGGCCGCCCATGATGGCGCAGCAGTGCGTCAAGGACGCTGACCCGATTGGGGCCTTCGACAGAGCATGGGACCTGTGGCTGGCGGTGGACTACAAACCCATCTTCGCAACCGCGCAGAGCGCACTGAACGGGTGCCCGCATGACTCTGCCTTCACCGCGGCAATCCAGGAGATAGGAGAAGCTGCCCTGGCGTTGACTCGTGATATAAGCGGCCTTCGGCACGATCTTCTCGGACGAATCTTCCATACGGTCCTGGACACGGCCCGGTACGATGGGTCCTACTACACGACGACCGCGGCGGCGACGCTGCTGGCGTCCCTCGCCATAACCGAGGAAACGTGCGACTGGACCGACCCTGAGGCTGTCGCGGAGCTCCGAATCACCGATCCGGCGTGCGGGACGGGAACACTGCTCATGGCCGCAGCCGAGCGCATCCATGATCTGTCTCCCGGGTCTCGAGACGACAGCGTGATGGCGCAGGCGCTCATCGAGCATGTATTGAGCGGATACGACGTCAACCTGACTGCGACTCACATGGCCGCGACCACGCTTGGCCTTCTCTCTCCGACGACCCGTTTTCAGAACATGAAGATAGGGCGGGCGTTCCTGGGCGTGGATAACGCCGGTGATGCCTACCTCGGCTCTCTGGAGTTCCTGGACCAGCAGCCCAAGATGATGGCCTGGCCGGATGCAGCTCAGACTGTTTCCCAGATAGACAGCGGGGAGCATATGACGCAGACTGATCCTGCGGACCTGGTGATTATGAATCCGCCGTTTACCAGGGACAGTCTGCGTCATGACCAGTTCAGCAAGTCGCACGAGGCAAAACTCAAAGCGAGGGAAAGGCGACTGTTCGCCAACAAGCCGACATATATGGCAGGCGGCAGTGGCGCGTTCCTGATTTTGGGAGAGTACCTCAATAAATCCAGGAGTGGGGCGATTGCCGCTGTCCTGCCGCTTGTGGGCGCGACGGATGCTTCGGGACTGGGGATGAGGAAATTTCTCGCAAGCCGGTATCACGTAGAAACAATAATCACTTCCCATGATCCCCGGCACATCTATTTCTCAGAGAATACCAAGATCGGTGAGATGCTGGTGATCTTCCGGCGTATTAACCCTGAAGGTGGGAGGAAGAAGCCGACGCGAATCGTGAATCTTGCTATCAATCCATCGACCCCCGCGGAGTCCATAGCACTCGCCCAGGCAATTGACAATGGGACTGTCGAGAGACAGGGGTACGGGACGGTTCAGCGTTGGCAGGCTTCCAAAATTGAGTCCGGCAACTGGGGCGGAGTTCAGTTCCTATCTCCGTACCTGTGCGAACGCTTCTCGGAATTGAATCTGGGGGAGATGTTTGGCGCCACTTCGCTTGGAGAAGTCGCTCGTGTTGGACCAGGGGGACAGAGGATTAGAGATGCCTATACTCGGACTACGATGCCGGACAAAAAGGGCCGAACGGCACTGTGGTTCCACGATACCACCGTAACCCAGAGCATGGCTGCCCAGCCTGATTCACATATTGCCGCCAAGTCTGCCAAGGCCCATCTTGCTGACAGGTATTGGGACCAGCGCAGCAGGCTTCTTTTGACGACCCGCGTGAACTTGCCGACAATCCGGACGCCAATTGTGCGTGCCGACAGGGCAGTGGTTGGTTCATCCTGGGTTCCCTGCAATATCGATGTTTCTTCAACAGACCTCCCGGCGTGGGAAAAGGCGTTATGTGTCTTCCTGACCTCATCCGTGGGTATCCTCTCGATCTTGGGACATCGAACGAACAGAAAGCCAACATACCCGAGTCTGTCGCTTGACGACCTGCGAAAGCTGACAGTCCCCAACTTCGAGGCACTGGGGGCTGAGGTGGTTTCTGGGCTCGCCACTATCTACGATAACTGTGCTTCCAAGACATTACTGCCCCTACCCCAGATGGACTCTGATCCCGTAAGGCGCGACCTCGACGATGCAGCCTGCGGTGCGTTTGGTCTAGACAGTGATCTTGTATCCACGATTCGGAATCAGCTTGCCGCGGAGCCGTCCATAACCGGGAAGCGCTATGTGGTGTGATCGTGGTGTTTCTACATGAGATGACAATCGTCCATACAGAGGAGACTCCCAATGATGAACCACCAACCCCAGCACTACACTCTTGCTCAGTTACTTGCCGGTAGATTATTCACTATACCGGATTATCAGCGTGCATACAGATGGGAGAGGAAGCATAGAGCCGCTCTGTTCTCAGACATTGAACGAAGTTGGAATGAGGGTCAGAGTACATCTCACTTCATGGCTACTGTTGTTGCTCTACGTATCGGTACTCCAGTAGAGATTGTCGGTGAAGAGTATGCCCGTTTTGCGATAGTAGACGGGCAGCAGAGAATAACGACCCTGATCCTGCTTTTTAAGGCAATTTCTAAGGCTCTGGATCGCTCTAATCCCGAAGAAAGACCTTATGGTGAATCCATCGATAAGGTTTTGATGAAGCAAGACAATGCTTCCATGTTGCTTTTGCAGACCAATCACGATACAAGTGGGCATTTTGCCAAATACATCAGACATGGCAGCTATCCTAATCCCAGGAGTGCCACGACACTGGCAGACCGTCACCTCCTAGACGCGATGAGAGACTGCGAAGCGTTTGTAGAGAGATGGAGAAGCGCAGATGGTCGCTCTCTTAAAGACTTAGTCGGACACCTCAATAACAGACTTACTCTCCTATTCCATCAAATTGGTGATGAGGGATTGGTATATAGCGTCTTCGAAGTTCTTAACAGTAGAGGACTTGACGTATCGTGGTTCGATAGACTCAAGAGTATGTTGATGTCAATAGTATTTGAGACAGGCGGCGATAAAGAGGCACTGATAGACCAGATTCACGGAGATTGGTCTGAAATATACAAGACGATTGGTTTACGTGACGGTGTTGATATAGAGACGCTTCGATTCGCTGCGACTCTTCGTAACCGTACTTCGCTTAGTAGGGTATTGAGTGAAGAGGATTCAGTAGGGACATTGCACAGACAATCAGAAGGAGCAGCAAGTAAAGCGGTCGAAACTACAGAGTGGGTGAAAGAGGTTTCCAAGGCCGTAGTCGAATTGAGGGAGAACCGACGATTGAGTGCGGTCACGAGAATTGCACATGCAAGACTGGTCGCCGTCTCTGTAAATCTTCGGAACGATCTAACAGACGACGAGAAAAATGACATACTTCGTCGCTGGGAGAACGTGACCTTCCGCATTTATGGTATGTACGGTAAGGATGCGAGGTCAGCGGTGGGAGCCTACGTCAGACTCGCATGGCATATCAAGAAGGGAATTCCTACGGACAGCATAAAGAAAAGACTTTCCAAGATTGGAGAACGTTATCCTGCAAATAAGGGAGTCGATGAATTAAGGCAGAAGGACTGCTATTCTGAATGGAAGAGGGAACTCCGCTACTTCTTCCACAGATATGAGGAACATATTGCCGGACCGACGGCGTTCGATCCTAAACAGTGGAACAAAATATGGTCTGCGAGAGCAGATGATTCAATTGAGCATATCTTGCCTCAGAAGTCAGATACTGAGCATATGCACTGGCTTGGCAATCTTATGATGCTTCGACCTAAACTTAATTCCAAGCTAAAGGACAAGTCCCCAAAGAAAAAGGCCAAACGGTACTCTAAGTCAGGACTGATTACTGCACAGAAGGTTGCAGACCGCATTACCGATATGGGAAAGTGGGGAAAACGCGAAATTCTCCAGCGAGAAGATGAACTTCTCCACTGGGCTTCACAGGAATGGGCTGATTAGTAGGCTTCTGAAAAATCTGCGTAGTCGGTCTCCATGGAGTTGCAGGAGTAGAATAAGGTCACGTCAAATGGTGTGTAAACGAAGTCAGGCGGCTATCTCCTCGGCGTTCTGTATTTCTGCTCCATCTTTGTACTTCTCGCCGATATAGACGGCCTTCATCAGCTCCGGCGCGTTGAGCCGTCTGAAGCGCTGTTCGACTAGCATCAGCATCTTCCAGATCACCGCTATCGCCCTGTCCACCCGCTTGTACCTCTTTGCCGCGTCAGTCCTCAGTCTCAACGCCGCGAACGGTGATTCCACCGGGTTGGTCGTCCGAAGATACTGCCAGTGTTCCCTGGGATAGTCGTAGAACGCAACCATCCTCTCCCAGTCCCGATCCAGTGTCGCCGATGCAGACTCATGTCCACGCTCTGCACACCACCGGGAGAACACCGATCTCAAGCGTTCGGCCTCCCGACGGCTCTCCGCATATGGTATTCGCTTCAGCATCATCTTCGCCTGTGCCTGGTGATACGCGACAATAACTTTTGCCGGCGCGGCTGTTGTCGTGGACTGGACCGGCGCGCTGGTTGTGGTTGCGACGTTCTCCTAGTCGTCTTCGTCGTCTTCCATATCACGGGGCCTTCCATTGGACGTTGAACTTGTCGAACAGCTGCTGCGTCGTCATCTTGAACTTATCCCGACGTTCCCTCAGCTCCTGCAGCTCCTTATCGTTGAGGAACAGTTCAGCGCCGGCTGCATCCATCTGCCAGTATTCCCTGAAGAACCGGAGGGTTTCCGGAATGTGGACCTCGTCGAGCAGCCCGAACGTGAGCCTCGCGAGGTTGTAGTAGTGATAGTCCTCCCGGTGGCCGCCGTAGGGGGTCTCGTCGCGGAACAGCGTCTCGAAGCGGGCGCTCGGCAGCGCCCTCACCTCGAAGCCCATGAGCCAGGTGCGGATGGAGATCTCCTTGTCCTCGAGTCCCCAGATGCCGCGGAGCCCGGCGTCGAAGCCGTCCAGGGCGTCATAGACGCGGCGGGGGAATATCTGGCAGCCTCCGCTCGCCATCATCACAGGATAGGAGCGCTGTGAGGGTATGGCCTTCGGCCACCGCTCATGCCAGCTCGTCTCGTTCTTGAGCGCCGTGCCCTGGTACCAGTTGTCGCGGTTGCCCGCTGGCAGGATACGTGGCGTGTACATCGCGCCGTCTCCATGCACGGCCATCTCCCTGGCGGCGTTCTCGAAGAAAAAGGGATCGACCCGGGAGTGAGCGTCCGCGAACATGACCACGCCGGCGTCCGGCCACATCTCCATGGCCTGCTCGTATCCCCATCGCTTGCGGTGACAGCATCCCAGTCTCCCCGGCGCTGTGCGAACTTCGACGCGAGAGTCCGACCGAAACTCCCAGGCGCATTCCTCTGCCAAATAGTCCTCTGAGACGTCGTCGGCGACGAGGACGTGCAGGTCGCCGGACCACTCGTGCACGTTGTCGAGGAGCGACCTCACGGTGGCCGCGAGCTCCTCCCCCTCGTTATGGGTCGGTACTACCGTCACCCAGCGATGGCGCCAGGGCGTGTTCGACATCGAAGTCCTCCTTGATTCGCCATAGATAAACCGGATATTCGCTGATGACCGGATCCAGCCATGGAGCCGCCATCGCGCGCTCCAGGCCGTCTTTGGGAAGACGGCTGTAGGCGATACGCTCATGGCCGAAGCTCCCGCCGTATATCAGCGCGTGGGTGGCCTGCAGCTCCTCGATGGCCTCGGAGGGTTCGCATTCTTCAGAAAAGTTCAGAACGCACTCGACGAGCGCTGCCATCCGGCCCTGTGAGTCCGAGACCCACACGTGGTCGGTCATCACGACTGGAAGACCTGTGAGCGTCGCCGTCCAGCGGGCCATCCGGTGCTCGACGGTTATTACCCGGGTGGCATCCTCCGCTCGAAGGATCGCCGGCATGTCCCTGGTGAACGTGTTCGGCAGACGCGCTGCGTTGTTGGCGATTTCGTCGGATACCACCGACAGGGAAAGACCCATCTACGCTACGAAAATCAGTCTATAGAGCGCCCTTCTCGCGCCGATCGGCACGCCCAGGTAGCTTGACAGCAGCCACGTCACGGTCCTGACGACCGCCGGCATCATGAGGGGGATGACCAGGAACATCGGTCTGAAGATGAGATTCCAGAGCACTTCGTGGGTGACATAGACCCAGTAGGTGTTCAGGGCGACTGCTGTGATTGCGATGGACAGGAGTCCGTATCTGCGGGTGGGTATCCAGGTCGCGGCCGCAAGCGCGAGGGCCGGGTAGAAGAGCACGACGGCGGGATTGACGGCCAGCGGCAGGAGCTCGAGGGCCTGACCGCCGCTCATGTGGTTCGACCAAGGCGCGACGTCGCCATACCACAGCAGCGAAGGCGCCGCTATCAGTACCGCGCCGGCGCAGGCCCACAGTTGATGTCTCGTCATACGACGAAGGAACCCGGGCTGTCCCAGCGCAATGACCAGGAGCGCCGCGGGCGCTATGACCGCATAGGTCTGATTCAGCCAGGGCACGATCCCGAAGAGGAGGAAGATCGGCGCGGGGATATGATCGCCTCGGGCGACTCTGATAACCAGCCCCGCCCCGAACAGAATCGAGGCGATGGGCGTGAGGATGATCGGGCCGCCTATCGTGGTGCCGGACATTACCGGTTCGAGGCCGGTGGCCGCGGCGACGGCGAGGGACGCCTCTGGGGAGAGATCGTGGCTCCTGGCGTAGAAATACGCGGCGCAGACGACGGGTATCGTCAGTACCGCGCTGAAGACGATCAGGCCGAGCCGGTCTCCGAGTACGGCGACGAACGGCCAAAGCAGGAATCCCGGCGCGAGCGGCGGACGGGACCACGCTTCGCGTGAGTCGCCACCGAGCAGCTCGCGGAGCGTGAGCAGGTAGGCGGCCTGGTCAACACCCATCCACGTGCCGGGCAGGAGCTGACCGACAATCAGAACAGTCGCAACGGCGAGAGCCGTCACGACGACTCTAATTTGCCAGTGGACCGCGACCCGCATATCCGGCCAGCCCGATGCTCATCAGGCTCACGCCAATGACGACGATGGCCGCATAATAGACGAGCGGGACCAGATTCTTGAGCGCCTTGGCTCCGCTGTATAGGTCTATCGGCTTCCAGTCGAAGTCGCAGAACTTGCCGGCGCCGGTGAGGTCCCCGCTGCTGGACAGGGTCGGCGGCACAGAATCGCACACCCCTTTGTCGTCAGTCTTCTTGGCCATATTAGCAGCGGTGATGGCGGTGCAGGTGGTCTTACCGGTCAGGTGCTGCAGCTCCGACGCGGTGAAGGCGGTCTTGGCCGTCAACGGTCCATCGAAGCGGAGCGCGACGTTGTCGCTACCGCAGGTGACCCTGAGGTAAGAGCCGGTGTTGACCTCCTCGGTCGCGGTGACCCCAACCAGTACGCCTCCCAGCAACATGCCCAGGGCAAGAACGATGACGCCTACGACTATGGCGATGGGTTTTGTCGTCATGACTTTATCTCAGGGGCCCTCGGCTGGCGTAACCGGCCAGGCCGACACCCATGAGACCCACGCCGATGACGACGATGGCGGCATAATAGACGAGCGGGACCAGGTCCTTGAGCGCTGAGGCGCCGGTGAAACTGCCGATCGACGCGCCTCCGCTGGTGGCCGCGACGCTAATGATGACGTCACCCATGACCATGCCTATGGTGAGGGTGAGGACTCCGAGAACGATCGCAACGATTTTCGCATTCATGATGAAGTGGCTCCTCCGGTTCAAAGGCTCCCCATCTCTGAACCAAGATGCCCCCACCTCGGGTACTGAGATGGGGGCAGGGGAAACGTAGCACGGAGTAGGATGGTGCGCAATATGCGAGCGTCCCATATGCGACGGTCGTATGTAGGGCCGAGATCCAGGGGCAGAGTGGACTGAAAAGGATGCGGTTTCAAACCAGTCGGTATAACGCCGCCTCAGGGTTCGGTCCATAGAGCATTGTCTGTGGCGTGAATGACCCAGAGCGCCTACTCTTGGTAAACAGAGCATCAAGGTCTTTCTTGTGGTTGTCTATGTTCATCGCCGCGCTCCTTACAAGGACAACTGATTATTGCTATTTATCCTACCTTGTGTGATAACATTCACTGTATTGAGAGAACCTGAGCCTAGTGAGGTGTTATATGCCAGCTGAAGTCCCCTTCCTCTTCAGATATGCGAAACAGCCGTTTGAGATCCGAATAGACCCTGATCCAAATAACGTAGGCCCAAATCCGAACCCACAACTGCAGGAGCGCCCACGTCCTGGGACGTTAATCACTCATGTGAACAACGAAACTACGGATGACAGCTAGCACAGTATTGGTCGTCACGACTTCCTATGATGAGGCTCCACGGTATGTAGGCAACAAACTAACCCAACTTGGAGTACCCTATTTTCGTTTCGATACCGACCGCTTCCCCCTTGAGATCGAAGTATGCTTTGATCCTTGCCAGGGAGTTCGAATATCCGATGGGGATAGCATAGTCGCGAGCGATCAGATTAGATCTGTCTGGTATCGTCGCAATGTCGCGCCGAACCTGCCGGACAATCTTCCCTCATATGTTCAAGAGTTCTGTACACGTGAGGCGCGTGCATTCCTAGGTGGAGTCTGGTCATCATTACCCACTCATAGATGGCTTAGCGCCCCATCAGCCATCTGGAAGGCGGAGAGAAAATTATATCAGTTGGCGGTGGCGCACGAACTTGGCTTTACTTTGCCTCATACTCTCGTAACCAATGACCAAAATTCAGCACGCTGCTTCGCAGATGGCCGTAGCTTGATCGCGAAAGCCGTAAGCTCAGCCTATGTGGGCCGCCCGTCGGGGAATTGGGCTATATTCACAAGTACGGTGATGTCCGAGGATATTGCTGACCTCGATGGGTTGTGCCTTTCTCCTGTTACGTTTCAAGAGAAGGTGGATAAGAAGTCTGACATTAGGGTGACAGTTATAGATGGTGAGGTTTTCGCTGCCGAGATACTCTCTCAAGCGGACGAGACCAGTAGGGTGGATTGGAGAGCAACCGAGAATCCGGACATTGAACACAGGTTGCATCTCCTCCCTACGCATATACATGATCTCTGTCAGCGCTTGGTTAGAAAACTCGGTTTGGTCTTCGGAGCCATTGATCTCGCACTCACTTCTCGTGGCGAATATGTATTTTTTGAGATCAACCCTAATGGAGAGTGGCTATGGTTGGAGGACAGATTAGGTTTTCCTATTGCGGATAGGATAGCCCGGTGGCTGAGCGTATAAGAAATGGGATGGGTGTCTGTGGGGACGCGATCCTGGACTTCGCTTGGCCACGTATAACAGGAGAACCTGAAGGTGCGCCTAAATATGATGATTGCCTTAGTGCAGAACATGACCCACTATTGGATGAAATAGAAAAAATCGTTGTAAGCCGATTGTCCGTTGTAGAAGACCATAGTAGAGATGTAGAGAGAAAGCTCATGTCGCTACTAACCTTGCTTTCTATCCTCTCTGCATTGATTACAGCTGGTTTGGTTGCCGTAGCCCAACTGGGCAGAACTAGTGAGAGGGATCGGCTCGACCTATGTTTTGGAGTTCTGGCTGTTGTGTTCATTACATATATCATCCTTCAGTTGCTCCGGTCACAATGGGCCACCATTAGTGGTCTGAGGAGAAGGGGATATAGGTATTTGAGTCGCACTGACATATGTCCAGAGAGAGGCGAGAGTAAGGAACGATTCAAGCGGCGTATTCTCAACAGCTATATGTTTTTTGTCGAATGGAATGAATGGGTAGTCAATCAGAAGGTCAATGAAATGACGGTTGCACATACCGCTACAAGAAATGCTCTACTGACTACATTCCTCTTAGTTGGAGTTATATTTCTTTACTCCCTTGCTAAGCTTATTTCATAAGCGAGGGAGACGATCTGTACCGGCCATCCCCTGTGAATAGGGTTCTCGATGGTCCAATATCCGCCCGTCCTCGACAACTTGGACTCTAACTTCACGGCACCGCTGCAAGACTCCCCGTTGGGTCAGGCACCAGTTCCAAGTAGATGAGGGTCGTCTGAATTGACGAATGCCCCAGCCAACGGCTCAAGTAGTTGATCGGTATCCCGTTCACCAGCAGATGCCGAGCGTATGAATGCCTCAGCGTATGACTCGATATGCGTCGCCCCGCCGGTATCGCGCCGGCCTCCTCTGCCTTCTCCGTAGCCGCCCGTATCCACCTGTCCGCGGTGGACCTTGATACGCGACAATAACATTTGCCGGCCACGACAATAGAACTTGCCTGTCGCCCTGGGCGATATTCCCGAACTGCAGCGAGCTGGATAGCGCGGAGTGAAGCTCAGGGTGGACTGGAACGATTCTCGGTTTTGCTCCCTTGCCTCGCCTGACGTGCATCGTCGGCATATCCGAGTCAAGGGACAGGTCACGGGCCTCGAGTGCCAGGGCCTCCGACACGCGAAGCCCGGCCCGCCACTGGACAAGGAACAGCAGCGCCGCCCGCGAGTTCGGAGCGGCGCGCATCAGCGCGTTCACCTCGTGGGCTTCCAGGTATTCCGGCAGCGGCTTGGGTCTGGGCTCGGAATCCCGCCGCTTCGGGTACTGTCCCCTGGGCCTCCGGTATCTCTGGATCGCGGTGGTCATGGTGTGGTCTCCGGTGTCATGCGGCTTCTATGTCCGTGAGAGTGAAATCCTCACCCTTGAACAAAAGCGGCTCCCTCGTGGCCTCGGCCAGCGCATAGGCGAAGCAGTCTCCAAAGTTCAGGCCTGCGGGATGATTGCCCTTGCCATATTTGCGCCAGGCCAGCCGTGCAGCCTGCGCCTGCTCCGGCGTTACGGGCACGAGCTCTATCTCCGCTGTATCCACGAAGTTGTCGAGTTGCCGCCCACCTTCATCACCCATGCGGCTCTCGACGACCATGGCCGCTTCGAGGTGATTCACCGCTGAGATCCGGCAGGGCGCTGTGCTGGCTATCAAACGCTCGAAGTAATCCGTGTCAGGTTCATCGAACAGTACGGCCAGCAGCGCGGACGTATCCAGTATCAATTCGGCAGTCCGTTCTCATCATAGAGGAAGTCTCCATGCTCGACAGCGGACGGCCCATCTCTCAGCAAGCTGCGACAACGTTTGCGTATCCCCCGTAGCCTCTGTATTCGGGCCTCGACGCTCCGCTCGTGTTTTTCCCTGTCTAGCTTCTCCCTGAGCGCTATGGTAATTGCGCCCGTCATGGTCTCGCCGGTCAGCTGAGCAAGCTCCCTTGCCAATTGGTGGGTCTGTTCATTCTTGATGTTCAAGCTCATGGATATGCACCTCTAGGTAGAAGCCTACTGCATGAATCTACCCTAGCACTGTGGACTTCCGCGATCAAGTATTGAACCGGAACATCTGGGCTGCGATACTCATGCCAATTCTTAGCCCACCGAAGCTGTACAGATTTCCAATTCGCAAGGATGAGATATACATGGAGAAGAATCGGAAGCAGAAAGCGCAGACCCAGGATTTGGAAGAACTACTCACAATCGGCGAGGTGCCCCTCTATGGGCAGGTCTGCTGGTCTATCGCCAACAACGGCACGGAAGTGTCCGAGGTTGGGGACATCATTGCCATTGAGGGCTGGGACGATTATGGAGACTCGGCCACACGGGCTTTTCAGCTGACAAGCGTAAGCATCGAGAACATCGAACGGTGTATGGGGATGAGGACTTGCGGCGAGGCCCAGGCCCTGTTCGCAGAACCCCGGATGGCCTCGCCGCCCCAAGGTGAGTGTCCCAACGGTCACCCGGAGGCGGCGCTGGACAACATGATGTACGGCATCCGGCCCACAGAACCCTGCCCCAGATGCGGGGAGATACCAGAGTTCTCCAATACGTCAATGAGTCCCGAGCTCTACTCGGAGGGACCTGTCAGGGGAGTGGACGGACAGGAGTACCAGATCTGCCCCAGATGTGGGGACGACTCTTTGGAACTTCAAGGAAGCAGCCTGGTGGACTGGGGTTGGATGATTGTGTGTCTAAACTGCGAATGGGAGATGAAGCTGGCGGAGAGCTTGGACATTGCCCAGTACATCGACCTCATGCGAGAAGTGAAGTCCAGGGTCGAATCGATCCGTCAGATGATGGAGATGCCCGGAATCACAAACCGGACCCGTGTGGAGTCGGTCTGCCTCCAGCTCAGAATGCTGCTTGAGCTCGTCGTCTTCAGCTCACTCGTTTCCAACAAGGACGTCTGGCAAAAGTCGCGGAAGGAACTGCAGAGCTCCCAGGATATCAGCAAGAAGATGAGAGAACTGAAGCGCCTTCATCCCAGATTTTATCCGAGGCCAGTGGATGCCGCCGGAAGCCGTCCGGGAGGAGAGCCGGCGGAACTAGTGGAAGGATACTTGAGCGAAGATAAACTCATTGAAGTATACGGCAGGCTGGGTGGCATACTTCACGCCGAGAATCCACTGGGCAGGCAAACAGATTACCGGTATTTTATGGACGAGGTTCCCGACTGGATCTCCCAGGTTCAGAACCTTCTGGAATGCCACAAAGTGTATCTCTACCACCGCCCAGAGGAGTTCCATCTAGTCAAGATGTTCGGAGATGTGGATGGGGAAGTGGCGTGTGTTCCCTTCAAGATAAACGCCGATGGACAGACGAAGTGTGCGTGGCCGGACTGCGTCTCCTCGAGCGGGCGACAATACTGCGAGTACATCCAACATTTCTGGAGTGAGTGTCCGCTACCTGAGATCGAGCCGGAACAGACGCTGGGCAAGGAGATGGCCGACGAATTCGACGCCGCGGCCAGGAAATGAGGGAAACCGCAATGCTCGAAGCAAGTGGAAATCATCCTGGCGGAAGGGAGTTCTTGGAGAGAGTCCGAGATCTTGAGGAAGGCTCCGAAGCCGCGTTTATGAACTGGCTTGCCGCCGAGACTCCGAATGATGTCCCTGACCTGTTCGACGTCCTAGGTATTGCTCTTTCGCATCTTGGTCGCGTTGCTACGTGCGTGTGGGGTTGTGAAGGCACGGATGGCGATCACTTGGAAAGACACATGGTAGCGAGGACTGCGAGCAACGCGAGAGCAGCTATCCGACTCCTGCTAGGCGGGTATATCAGCGAGTCCATGTCCCTGATTCGGGGCATTGAAGAAGTTACGAATCTTATGCTCCTATTCATGGTGTCGGAAAGCGATCTTGAGGAGTTCAGGGCTGCGGTCTATCGCGCAAGAGAGGCAGACTTCAGCCCACGGAAAGTGTTGGGAAAGATGAGGAATTTACAGGGGCCGGACGATCAGGAATTGCGCGAGTTGGCGGATAAGAGTCCTGTATCGTATAGCGAGTTCAGCCAGGCATTCACACATTTCACCAGAGCATGGTCTCCTGCGAGTTATACAATCTCACGAAAGGTCGAGATTGTTGAGCCATTCGTGAAGACGGTTACGCTGGCGGGTCTTGTCATGGTAGCGAATTCAGTGAGCGCCGCGTTGATTTTCGCAGCCGAGCGACTGATACTACAAACGGAAGAGATGGCGGACGCCACGGTCACTAATCTGGAATTGATACGTGCCACCAGAGCTTACCAGGAAGTGAGTAGGGTGGAAATGAGGCTATCTTCGCAAGGCACTGCTGAGTAGCAGTCACTTTCCACGACTTCCGCAAAGACACCTTCCCCGAGTGATTGTCCCAGAACGGGCGTAGGTTGTCGAGTTTAAGGACCGGCCCCAGCTACGGAGAGGTCGGGAGAGTGGGACAAAAGGTGGCAAAATGTCTCAATACTTCCAGAGCGGATCTCTATGGTCCTCAGCATCCGTCCAGACGGCAGATTGTTCAACTATTCGCCTACCTCCCCAGAACTTAAGGGCCCTTTAGGTAATCGGCTCACTAGGACAAAGGACGTCTGGGAGTCAAGTACAACGACGGAATCGTTACCCCGAAGGGTTACTGAGGGCCGCTACCCAACACCCCTGTCGCCTATTCACGTAACATAGACATGAGTTCAGTAGTTATCGCCTCAACACTCTTGGCCGCTGTTCGCAATGCGACTCGATCTGCCAAAGTCGGACTGAATCTTGAGATTTCCTCTTTAGACACTTTGTGCCATATCGGTAATATTCGTCCCTGTCCTTGCATCTGGAGTGTCACCAGACCATTCAATTCGCTTACTGGCCACTCCTTCTTGAAGAAATTGTCCGACAGGACTACGATTCCGAATCTTGAATTGGCGAGTCCTCGGTCGATTTCGAGCCGCAAGCTGTCACCTACCTTAAGTGTGAACTCGTCGTACCATACCTTTGCGCCACTCAGAGCAAGCGATTCAGCTAGTTGGCGCACGAAGTCCTCTTTATCTTCACTTGCATGGGAAATGAAGAAATCGTATTCCCTAGTGTATGCATCGTGGAGATTCGTAGCCACTGGTGATTCTACTATTCGCTGAACGTTGTCAGTATGATCCGGATTGACGCATATGGAAGAGGCAGCGTTGAGAGCCGCAACTCGGCTATGCCCTTCTACCGTCAGCAAAACACGGAAATCGAGACTGCCATCATCAAATCGTGTGAGCTTGATCCACTTCTTCTCCGACAGGTACTCGCACAGGTAGGCAACTTCGTTCCAGCTCACCGAATCCGACCACGCTAAAGCTTCCCAATAAGAAAGGTTTGATATGTCGAGTATAGGTACCCACCTGCCAATTGCACCCGACGAATACTGAGCAATGTGTCGAAGTAGCCTGGCAGCTCGACATTCGGGTGCAAGCTGCGGAGCGGACCTGGCCTCCTCTACAAGTTCAGGGGTTACTACAGGCCATTCGACGCCTCGTATCCGTTGATTGACCAGTGCCGAAGTTAAGCGTGCCTTTTGAAAGTCATCCAAACCTGCATCCTCGATCTTCCATTTTGCCGATCGGGTTATTGAATACTTGCCACCTGCGCGAGGTGAAACTTCGACGGCTATCTCACTACGATCCTGACTCCAATAGCCTACACCCTGGTAGCCAATCCAGATTCTACACCCATCAATTTGGTTCGAATATCTCATTACGTTCTTTGTAACTGCCTAAACCTTTCCGTGCCATGGACCGCCATCATGATGACGCCGCGACTGCGAAATTCACAACAAGCTATCCACTCGCTGCAATAACCACTGGGCCAGTCCATGAGCATCAGCTACCACACTGTCGTCATCCTCCGACCCCAAGAACCGGGCCGTTCTTTGGGGTCCGATCCCTTCTCGTCGCTCGAAGTCTCTCCTGATGATGGACAGAGCCCTCTGAACATCTGGATCATCCCTGTGATCAGACAGGAATGAAAGGATGCTTTTGAGGGACGAGTCATCAAAGATGGTGGCATTCAGCATGTAGGCGAGGTCGTATGCGTCTTTGTTTTCCCCACGTCCTTCCAGAGCCAGCGCCTTCAGGACGATGAACGCGCCCGCTCCGCATACTCACACATATCTTTCTGCCCATTCATCAAACAGCGTGTACCCCTCCAGTCTTACCTTCTTCCGGTCGGCGAATGCAAGATGCAGACCCGGAGTAATGATGGCTGCGAAGTCGTGCTCGATATTTCGAAGGCGCCCCGGGATGTCATCTCCGGTGCTTGGTGCTATTAAGAAGTCAACCGTGGCAGAGTTAGGTTCCCGGATCCTCCACCTCTGGCGTGTGAGATTACCGTTGTTGTCATCAGGAGAGAATCCCGCACTCCTCAGCGCTGAACTCAATTCCGTATATCTCTCCTCCTCCAGAATTGACAAGGGGAGCCCCAAGTCCAAGTCTTTGGTGCCCGAATGCGCTGTGAATAGTGGATCCCCGTCCGTACCCTCGCATGTACCATCATGGTCGATCAGCAGTGAGGGAACCAACCCACCAACTATTACAATGTCGTCTGCCAGACTTCCAAGTTTCGTCGCGAGATACAGGCAGCACCTCCTGACATTAAGGAGGTCGTCTTCGCTGTACCCATTATGTGTGGACGGCTTATCCATCAACCCCTCTCCATCCCGGGAATCTGTCCTTGAGTTCGCCGGCTGCTTCAGTGGCTCGCTCAGGATGTTGCTGGAGATCGAGGTAGGCCTGTGCCGGATGGACACATCTCACATCATCCCGAGTCCTACCACAATCGAACACTCCCGCGTCATTGGGAACGACGAACCATATATTCGCTCCTCGACGGTCTTCCCGAAACGAAAGCTCCTGCTTCAGTTCCTCAGAAGGAACTTTCTCGAGATACACAGTGACTAGCCTGAAAGATGCAAACCGGGTATAAAACCATGCGGCCGGTAAACCCGTCATGGCGTACCTCACCTGATGTTCTTCAAGAACGCCGGCAATCTCCCGGGTGAGAGTCGCGCCCGACCTGGACGTTATGTGTCCTGGTATCAGTGCGTGTCTGGTAAATTGGTACGCTTCATTCCATGCCTCCAGGAGGATATCCGGGTCATCCACTTCAATGCCTGAGCGTCGTCGCGTAACCAGTTGACTGTCGACGAGCTTTCTTACCACCCTGCTTGTATAACCCTTGTTCAGCCCTGATGCCTCCGCCAAATCTCGCTGGCGGAAATTCTCGCCTGGATGGGCCAATATCCACCGGGTTATGCGGGAACCCTTCGGGCCGAACGGGCTCTCTACCGGGCCTCGCCTGCGGAAGCGATTTCTATTACCGGTCTCCCTGACGTAAAGGTTCCTGGCGGTTATGCTGGAGTTGCCTGAGAGGTCAAGCCAGGACACACCGATGTCCCGACAGTAATCCCTGCCTCTCTGCCCCATGTAGGGAACTGAAAGTAGTGGAATCAGTCGAGGCTTGGATGATCTGGTCTCCTGGCGCAGCCTGTTGGCGACAGGTGCTATGTTTCCCAACGTTCCAGACCTCTTCCACTCCAGTGCGAATGTGTACGTTCTCGCTGAAACTAGTGCGTCGCATTGAACTTGACCCTTGTTTCCACGACCTGTAACTTCGGTGACAGGACTATCCAGTATTTGTTTCAGTCTTTCAAAGGTCTTGTCGATGGCGAAATTGTCTGGTGGGATCTTCATAATAGTTGCTATTTTACGTTAAGTTGCTCGCATGTGCAACTTAACGTAAATGAACAACTTGCATAATATCCTTTGGAATGGGACTTACGCATTATAGGTATGTCTCCGTATAGGAGAAAACAGCATGAAACTAATGGAGCGATACGGCCAGCCAATCGAAGGTTACGAAGGGACTTGCTCAATCAGGCTCGAGGAAGGGGAAAACAGGCTGGATACCCGGGGATATTTCGAAGCTGCCCATTTCCCGTCTGGTCGTATATCCGTAAGATTTATTCCTACGCATCTCTTTAACGGCACTAAAGTTGAATCCAGTGCAGATGCTAACTGCACACTCACATTCTCCGGCGACGCTGTTGGCGGTTGGCACCTCAATCCTGGTGGGCAGATACTCTTCTCAAGGAATAACTGGCTCCTTGCGCCGATGGCGGTTCAGCCGACTGAACTCAATTTCGGCACCCAATATCTGGAGGCCCGCCGACGAGGGATGTCGAAAGATGGCTATACCGAGGCCCGCTTCCTTATATCGAATTTCCTGTGGCACGATAGTGCAAGAGATGATCCGGAACCTATTAATCTGGAAGTTCGGGGTTTCCGGATTGTGGTCAGTCCTGTCGTCGACTATCAGAAAATTGCTCAGAGACTCATTAGTGGACATGGAGTAGAGCCCACGGCTCAAGTCTGTATTGAGAGTCCGCTGAAACGACGTGGAGCGTCGAATGATATCAGCAAACTCCTGACCAACCTGATTGACGCAGGTCGTATGGTTGTTGGCAAACGGGGAATCAGACGCGAATCATTACCGCTGGCAGAATTCAGGGACTGTATGGACGACCTGTCGTGTGTTTTCCGGGTCATCACCGGTAACCGGGTGGACTGGTACTATGGAGAGGTCACTGAAGAATCCACTGGAAACGTCGTGGAGAGAATCCATAAATATGCTGAGTCTATGGCCTACTCGAACACGATTAGGTACCGTCCAATCGGAAGTAATCGACAGAGTCTAATTCCAAAGCTGGATATAACTACGCTCGCCCCTACTTTATTCGAAGAGACCCCCAACCCAGTTGATAGATCAGCGCTGCGAGTCCTAATTAATCAGTTCACAAATGCGTGCGACGAAACGTCATACATGGAGTCGCGAGGACTGCTAGCTTCGACGCTGACAGAACTGATAGTTGCCAAATATTCGGAAGCCGTAAGCTTTTCCGAATACATTGAGGAGAATGAATTCAAAAGGGATGTCCTCCCTGAGTTGCGACAGGCAGTCCGCGGTACTTGTCTTCCACAGGATGTCAAAGACCATATCGGAAATCAAATCCAGGGTGTCTTCCGCAATTCATTTCGAAGCAGACTCAGGCGCTTAGCTGGGGATCTAGGCCTTCCGCTAGATAGTCAGGCGATACATCGTATTGTCTCAACCAGAGACTCTCTGGTTCATAGGGGAACGTACTGCTCAGAGCCTGAGGACGGTGGCTGGCATAGTGACTATCAATTCATCACTTGGGTGAATCTTATTGCCATCTGCCGGCTCTTGGGTTATGAGGGCGAACTACCTGAATATCGAGACGGTCCATACTTGGAGACTTAATTTGACTATGACGAGTGGTCAATGTCAATTAGCCTTGTCGTTTATGCGCCAGTTACGCTATCTGCACCAATTCCTTTATCTGTTGTAGTGGATGGGGGACATAGGGGGGCGACCTCCTTATACCAATTCGGAGTGATGTGGGCATGAAGGAACTGGTCGTAGTCTGAAACTTCGTTTATGCTGAGTCCAACCCAGGCGTTGGAGGGCAGAAGATGATCGGAAGACCTCTCAGGATAGAATGGTGCGAGAACGACACCCCGGAGGCTTTGAAAGAGGCCTACCAGTCCCAGACAGACGTCAGTATTCGCACACGGGTTCACCTGCTGTGGCTGGTACGCAGCGGCTGGCAGATCAAAGCGGCGTCAGAGGCTGTCGGCGTTCACTATCGCAGCGCTCAGAGATGGGTGGAGTGGTACAGAGATGGCGGCCTCAACGAAGTTGTGTCGTGCAAGATGGGCGGAGTGGGTCAGCCGAGGTTTCTGAGCGAGTCTCAGGAACGGAGACTGGTTGTGGAGATTGGAAGTGGACGTTTCAGAACGGCCGGTGAGATCGCCGATTGGGTGGAGTCTGAGTACGGAGTGAGATTCAAGGGGAACAGCATATACAGTGTGCTTGAGCGGTTGGGATGTTCGCCGAAGGTTCCCAGACCCCGGCATGAGAAGGCGGACCTGGATGCGCAGAGGCGCTGGAAAAAGGGGGGCTTGGCCGTTCCCTTCGGAGAGCGGGAGTCGGTTCGGGAACGCTGATCGGGTTTGTCGATGAGATGCGAGTCGGACTTCGTGGGATGGTGCGTCGTGTGTGGGGAGTTCGTGGGGTGAAGGTGGTTCAGCGGTTGCAATTGGTGTATGAATGGAAGTACCTGTTCCTGGTGGTGGACTTTGCGCGTGGGAAGTTGGAGTGGGTGTGGATAGACTCGATGAGCTCTGAGACGGTGGCGCGCGCGGTGTTGAGCGTTAGGCGATACACGGAAGTGAGAGCGCTGGTGTGGGACGGAGCGGGCAGTCATCGCAGCGAGTTGGTCAGGAGTATAGCGGGGGTGAAGACGATAACGCTGCCTGCCTACAGTCCTGAGCTTAATCCTGCCGAGCGGGTGTTCGAGGAGGTTCGCAGGTGGGTAGAGGGCAGGGTGTGAACAGCGACAATCATTCTTGCCGGTGACGACAACGATTTTTGCCGGTCAGTAGATACGATGGTCTGGTACCAGGAGGTGCCAGATTGATCACGGATCAACAGGTAGTTCTACTGAGGCAGAAGATTATGGAAGGCAAGACACAGAAGGCAGCGGCGGCGTCAGCCGCCATGAGTGAGAGATCGGCAAGGGACTGGCAGTTGGGAGAGTTACCGTCGGATAGGAAGAAGGCAAGACGGAGGTGGAGAAGCAGACCGGACCCGTTTGCAGATGTGTGGGAGAGCGATGTCGTACCGCTGCTGCGGACAGACCCCGACGGTGACCTGAGTGCAACAACCATTCTGGAGTGGCTCGACGAGCGACACCCGGACAGGTTCGGCGGATCGCAACTGAGGACGCTGCAGAGGCGCATGAGAGACTACAGAGCCCTTCATGGGCCGGACAAGGAGGTGTACTTCCAGCAGGACCATCCGCCCGGTCGCGAGGCCCAGTTGGACTTCACCCACTGTTCGGAACTGGGAGTGACCATAGGTGGACAGCCGTTCAGGCATATGCTTTTCCACCTAGTACTGAGCCACTCGGGTTGGAGCTACGCGGAGGTGTGCTTTGGCGAGACGTTCGCGGCGCTGGTGAAGGGACTCCAGGGAGCGCTGTGGGATCTGGGCGGAGCGCCGAGGGTGGTGCGCACCGACAACCTGTCGGCGGCCACGCACGACCTGAAGAACAGCAGGGGTCGCGCGATCAACGCCAGGTACGAGGCGGTGCTCGCGCATTACGGGGTGGAGCACACAAGGACCAACCCTCGCTCGTCTAATGAGAACGGTGTGGTCGAACAGGGACACCGTCGTCTCAAGAACAGGGTCCTCCAGGCGCTGATCCTGCGGGGCAGTCGCGACTTCGAGTCGGAGCGAGAGTACGTTGAGTTCATCAGACGGATCGTGGACCGGCGTAACAGACTGGCCCGCTCGAAGCTGAAGAGAGAGCGGCGTCATCTGCTTCCGCTTCCCCCGGCGCCTGTGCCAGAGTACGTCAACTACAGCTGCAGGGTACGCAGGTGGAGCACGATCAGGGTGGCGAACCGGACATACTCGGTGCCGTCCCGACTGATAGGGATGGAGGTGAACGTAAGGCTGTACGCCGATCGCATCGAGGTGTACTACAAGGACCACCTGGTTGAGAGCATGGAGCGGATACACGGCGGGGGTGAGGCACAGATCGACTACCGCCATATCATAGCTTCACTGGTGCGCAAGCCTGGAGCATTCGCCAGGTACAGATTCAGGGAGCAAATGTTCCCAACCCATACGTTCAGACGAACCTATGATGCGCTGTGTGAGTGGAAGGGAGAGCGCGCCGACGTGGAGTACGTGCGCATCCTGCACCTGGCCGCGACAACCATGGAGTCGGAGGTGGACAGAGTACTCAGAAGACTTCTGGAGTCGGGGTTGAGCTTCGACTACGCGATGGTTCGTCAACTATCGGCTCCCGACCCGCCGCCGGTCCCAGACCTGAAGAGGGTCGGTGTCGTGGATCTGAGCGTATACGACAGGCTGCTGGTGGGAGGTGTGCGATGATCGCGGACATGCATCCATCGATCGCGGTGGGAGACAGGATCAGACAGCTGTGCAGGGAGTTCAAGCTGCCGACGCTGGCTGCAGAGACCGTAACGAGGTTCGACGAGGCCGGACACGCCGATGCGCTTCCCACACTCGTTGAGGTCATGGAGCAGGAAGCGGAGGACCGTCGGATAAGGAGAGTGGACAGGCTGAGGAGGGCGTCCAAGCTGCCGGCGGGCAAGACCTGGGACACCTTCGAGCACGAGCGGACTCCGATCAAGCTCAGGCAGCAGCTCAACAGACTTGTCGAAGGGGACTTTGTGGATAGAGGAGTCAACGTGCTGGCGTTCGGTATGCCGGGCACCGGCAAGACCCACGCCGTATGCGCCATCGGACACCGGCTGGTGGAGTCGAGTCGTTCCGTGCTGTTCATCCCTGCATACCGTCTGGTGCAGGACATGCTCGCTGCCAAGCGAGACCTGGAACTGCCGCGGATGCTGCGCAAGCTGGACAACTTCGACTTGCTCATCATAGACGACCTGGGCTACCTGCCACAGGGGGCCGAGGAGTCGGAGGTGCTGTTCACACTCATAGCCGAGCGCTACGAGCGACGTTCCTTGGGCATCACCTCAAACCTGGTCTTCAGTGAATGGGAGAAGGTGTTCGACAACCCCATGGCGACCGCGGCGGCCATAGACAGGATCGTTCACCACTCGGTCATACTGGAGTTTGACGTGCCGAGTTACAGGACCGGCGCGGCGCAGAGTAGTCGCACAGAGCAGGAGTCAGACCGGCAAGAATGATTGTCGCATAACCGGCAAGAATGGTTGACGTGTAACAGGTTCAGGGGAAGTTGCGAGAAGGGCCAGGGGAGAGGCGAATGAGGTAGCTGTCGACCGGCACATAGAATTGATACAGTTCTCTATCTACCAGTCTGCGGCTCACAGCATGGCGGCCGTCGGTATGCTGGCGCCTCTCACAGAATCCATCTTTGGCGGTATCTTCGAGGGAGTGGGCAGGAAGAAACCGAGCGGGCAGTTGGCGCGCAAGATCATGGAGATGGTCGATGACGAATGCTTCGGCCTGGGGGAATACATGCCAGAGGACCTTCGGCAGACCCTTGAGGCTCTCTTCCCCTACAGGAACAAGATGTTCCATCACGGATTTGAGTGGCCGCCAGGACAGCGCCAAGCCTTCGCCGAGCGCCTGGACGAGTGGCCTGATGGATGGTTTGACAGCGCGACTTCTGACGGAAGGCCCTGGGTATTCTATATGTCGCCGGAGTTCATATTTCATTGCATCGATACCGTCGAGGACGTGCTCCGCGGTCTCATCAGATTTCGGGAAGGTCCCGGACGCAAAATCTGGAGGCGCCCGGAAGCCCGCAATTGCTGATACTCTCCGCATACTCGGAGTTGCTTATATACAGCTAATTGCGCACATGAGCAAGGCTCTATATAATTACAAGTATGCGGACACCCCAAAAGCAGTACGCCATAGAACAGGCCGTCCGGAGGCTGATCGAAATCCTCAGCGTTCCGATAGGCGCAGTGGAGGTCTCATACGAAGAGACTGTTGCGTCTGTTCCGGTTGCTGATGCAGTTGTCAGGGGTGAATCCCACGCCTTCGCACTATGCTGGAGCTACTCGGGCACATTGGGACAGGTAGCTCACGCCGTTGACCGCATCGGCACAATGAGAGATGGCCTTCCCAATTCACCAATCCCGGTATTGGCAGCTCCGTTCATGGGTGAGTCGGCGAGGAAATGCTGCGAACAGGCTGGAGTGTCGTGGCTAGACCTGTCGGGGAACGCCTGGATTCTGGCGCCCGGCATCTACATAAACATCCTGGGACACAAGAACCTCTACCGGCGACCGGGCCGCCCCAACAGCGCTTTTTCCCCGCGGGGATCGCGTGTGGCGCGATGGTTGCTGACAAACCCCGGGGAGGTGGTCCTGCAGCGCTCGCTCGCAGCCTCCACCGGACTGCACGAGGGTCATGTGAGCAAAATCGTTAGCAGGCTGATCGAAATGGGTCTGGTTGAACGTGGCGCCAAAGGTATCCGCGTAACCAATGCTGACAGATTGCTCGAAGCCTGGAGGGACGAGTACCGCTTCGACAAGCATACACGGATGCGCGGACACATCACCGTGGGGATGGGTGGGAGAGTGGACCAAATCCTCGACCGCAAGTTGTCCGACATAGGTCACGAGTATGCCTTCACTGGCCTGGCGGCGGCCTGGCGGATGACCCACTGGGCCGGACACAGGTTGACTACCCTGTATATGGGGGGGATGCCTACGCAGGACTTGCTCGACAGCCTTGGCTTCCGTGACGAGCCCAGGGGAGCCAACACCTGGATCGTCGTTCCCAACGACGACGGGGTATTCGATGGCGCCGCATCGGTGGAAGGGATTCGATGCGTACATCCGCTGCAGGCGTATCTGGACTTGAAGGACCATCCCGAGCGGGCAGAGGAAGCCGCAGCAGAACTTCGCAGGAGACTGCTCCAAAAAGGAATGACATGAACAGAATACCGAGAACGTCGCTGACATACAGACCGGAGAACCTAGTCCACGTCTATTCCACATGTCTGTACGCAGCCACCAGGCTGGGAGATTACCTCGACGACATCGTGGTAATAGGTGGACTGGTCCCGTCACTGCTTGTTGATCAGACAGAGAAAATCTGGGGTATGGATTCCCACACAGGCACTCTTGACGTGGATATGGGACTCTCCCTGGCGATTCTCGACGAGGAGCGATACAGGAACTTTGATGAGAGACTTCTGGATGCAGGTTTCATGCCTGGCACAAGTGAAGCCGGGAACCCCAGCCACCAGAGATGGAGGACAGAATTCAGTCCCTCGATCACGATAGAATTTCTGATCCCACCGATCTCCGAGGATGACGTAGGCGGCAGGCTGAAACACATCCTCCCTGGATTCGCCGCGTATATAACGCCCGGACTTCACACCGCCTTCGTCGATAGGACAATGGTGACACTTGACGGCTGCACTCCCGCAGGTGAGGAAGCGAGAAGGGAAATGTGGATATGTGGACCGGGAGCGTTCACGGTTCTGAAGGCTCTGGCGTTCTCGAATCGAGGGTCCGAGAAGGACGCATATGACATGGCGTATGTCTGGTACGGCATGGGAATCGAACATATAGCAAGATGTATGGAGCCGCTGCTTGGAGACCCCGATGTTGAACGGGCCTTGGACGTAATCCGGGAGGATTTTACGTCTCTCGACAGTACCGGTCCCCGCAGGGCGGCGGATTTTCTGGCGGAAGGTCCGTATGATGAAATCCGAGCGGACACCGTTGGCTTCGCCACCAATCTACTCTCAATGCTTTCCCGGTTAGAATAGCCGATAAAAATTCGTTGATGAAATGTTGCACATCAATGAGTTTCCGAGGGCAGTCGCGTAAGTGACTGCCCTCACATTTCCGCTGAGGCGTGAGTTGTCCACGCTCGCGGCGCACTCAGAGAGCCAGGCTCTCAACGCGGGGGGATCTCCCAGCGCGCGCAGGTAGATCCCACGCGCTCCATTGTAGTCACGGTCCATCCTCTCACCATCACTGCCGGTAATCACAGACGCGCCACCAGTATCCTCCAGCAATTCACTGGTCCAGGAGACAGTCTTTGTGGTGTGCGCCTCGTTGACGCTCAGGACAGTCACACCATACTCGGCTGCCTTGTGCCGCAGGAACATCCCGAAGCGGTAGTGTGCTAGGCTCAGCAGGTTGTGGACGGTCTTCGAGCGTATGCGCCTTCTGCCATGCTCCACCATTGTGTTCGTGAGCCGCAAAGATGATCTTCCTGGCATTGGTCTCGCCATCGCGAGGGCGGCCGGTCGTGATCGTCTGAGTCCTTCAACTTCCCTCCTTTGTTGATAGTCGGGACGGCTCCCGAGTTCCGGCACGCGCCTGAAATACAGCTCGGCAGAGCCGAATATACCAAAGTCGCGTAAAGTTAATCAATATAAAAGCATAATTGGCTGAGAGTTTACCCCTGTTTTATCTCTATATCGCTATACTTGAAGGTCGGGAAGTTCTTAATTCGACGAGTGACATACCAAACTCTTTAGCGAGGTGCTCTACAGCGTTGGTCATCCTGGCCCGCAGTTCCAATGGTCAACGACGGAATCGCTGGCCCCTGTCCGGCACGCTTGTAATGGCTCACTTGTTCTATCCGCCCATCCAGTCGACGCGCCGACTTGCGTCGCTATTGATCGTGTTCCTCATCGCCCTGGTTGTTCCTCCCTCGGTGGATGTTCCGAAGGGTCCGCAATCCCGAAAACCCCATGAGAATTAATCAAAGAATAGGAGAAGCATTGTGATGCACGTGACCAAGGTCGGACGGCTCAATTGGCTAACCCTACCGGCGCTACCTCGCCTCCCTGTGTGCGCGGCGCTGTTGCTCGTGTTGTTGGCGCTGCTGCTGGCGCCCATGCCCGCAATGGCGCAGACGAGCGTCACGCCGCTGACGGCCAGCTTCGAGAATGTCCCCGCCCAACATGACGGTTCCGGTTCGTTCAACTTCGATCTCCGGTTCAGCGAGGAGGTCAAGCTGGGCTATAAGTCCCTCCGTGACCACGTATTCACGGTGACGGGAGGTTCGGTGGCCAAGGCCCAGCGCATGGACAAGCCCAGCAACATCCGCTGGCAGATAACCGTGAATCCGGACTCCAACGCCGATGTGACAGTGGTTCTGCCGATCACAACCGACTGCGATGCTCAAGGAGCGATTTGCACGAAGAATGGCGCGCGGCCGCTGTCGAACACGATCTCGTTGACGGTGCAGGGGCCAGTGGAAAACAGTTTGGCCAGGGGCGCGCCGACGACTGCCACACCCGCGCCGGACCCTAATCCCTGCGCGCAGGGAACCGTGGTGTCCAACCCGTCGGACAACCCCGATCTGGTATGGGACTGCGAGGCGCTGATGGCGCTGAAGCGCGGCCTCACCTCCAACAGACCGCTCAACTGGGCCACCAGCACGCCGATTACGCAGTGGGAAGGCGTTACGGTTGGGAACGTCCAGGTCGAAAACAGTACGAGCACGGTCGAAAGAGTAACCGAAGTGTCGTTGAGTCGTCGGGGGCTGAGTGGTGAGATACCGTCTGAGTTGGGCGATCTAACAGAATTGACCGAGCTTAGCTTACACTCCAACAACCTGAGCGGAGCGATACCTCCGGAACTAGGCAACCTTATGCAGTTGAAGAGGCTTGTCCTTGCCAGAAACAGCCTGACTGGACAGATACCCACAGAGTTGGGCAAGCTCACACAGTTGACTAGGCTTGAACTCAACAACAACAGCCTGACCGGACAGATACCCACAGAGTTGGGCAAGCTGACCAATCTGAAGCATCTGTTCATCAGCAGGAACTCATTTACCGGCTGCATACCACCGGCGTTGAAGGATGTAGCCCAAAATACTCAGGATGGTAGATTCAACAACGATCTGTCGAGTCTCGGGCTGCCCTTCTGTGTGTGCATGGAGAGCGCAGCCGTGTCCAACCCGTCGGACAACCCCGATCTGGTATGGGACTGCGAGGCGCTGATGGCGCTGAAGCGCGGCCTCACCTCCAACAGACCGCTCAACTGGGCCACCAGCACGCCGATTACGCAGTGGGAAGGCGTTACGGTTGGGAACGTCCAGGTCGAAAACAGTACGAGCACGGTCGAAAGAGTAACCGAAGTGTCGTTGAATAGTCGGTGGATGAGCGGCGGTCTGCCGTCCGAACTGGGCGATCTCACTCAGCTGACCAGGCTCGACCTGGGCTCCAACAGTCTGAGCGGACAGATACCCACGGAGTTGGGCGATCTCACTCAGTTGACCAGGCTCGACCTGGGCAACAACAGTCTGAGCGGACAGATACCGTCTGAACTCGGAAAGCTCACTAAGCTGACCTATCTGGACCTCTACGAGAACGATCTGAGCGGACAGATACCCACGGAGTTGGGCGATCTCACTCAGTTGACCCTCCTGGATCTGAGCTCTAACAGTCTGAGCGGTGAGATACCGTCTGAACTGGGCGATCTCACTCAGTTGACCTATCTGGACCTGGGCGCCAACAGTCTGAGCGGTGAGATACCGTCTGAACTGGGCGATCTCACTCAGTTGACCTATCTGGACCTGGGCAACAACAGCCTGAGCGGACAGATACCGTCTGAACTCGGAAAGCTCACTAAACTGACCGAGTTGTGGCTCAATCACAACAGTCTGAGCGAACCGATACCCGCAGAACTGGGCAAACTCACTCTGCTGACGAAGCTCTACCTCTATGAGAACGACCTCAGTGGACCGATACCCGCAGAACTGGGCAAACTCACAGAGTTGGCCGAGTTGCAACTCAGCAACAACGCTCTGAGCGGGCAGATACCCACAGAGTTGGGCAATCTGACCAATCTGAAGTTCATGAGACTCGGTGGGAACTCATTCACCGGATGCGTGCCGCCCACGCTGAGGGATATAGGCGCCAACAACGACCTGTCGAGTCTCGGGCTGCCCTTCTGTGTGTGCATGGAGAGCGCGGCGGTGTCCAACCCGTCGGACAACCCCGGTCTGGTCTGGGACTGCGAGGCGCTGTTGGCGCTGAAGCGCAACATGACCTCCACCAGGCCGCTGGACTGGGCCACCTCCACGCCGATCTCCACATGGGAAGGCGTTACGGTCGGCAGCGTGGAGTTGGAGTTGGAAGGGGGCAGCACGAGCACGGTACAGAGAGTAACCGAAGTGTCGTTGAGCGTCCGGGGACTGAGCGGCAGTCTGCCGTCCGAAATGGGCGATCTCACCCAGCTGACCAGGCTGGACCTGGGCAACAACAGTCTGAACGGAGAGATACCCACCGAGTTGGGCAAGCTCACTGAGCTGACCTACCTCGACCTTTACATCAACGACCTCAGCGGACAGATACCGTCCGACCTGGGCAAGCTCACTAAGCTGACCTTCCTGAGCCTGTCCACCAACAATCTGAGCGGACAGATACCCGTAGAACTGAGCAAGCTCACTCAACTGACCAAAATGGGACTGACCAACAACAGTCTGAGCGGCCAGATACCGTCGGAGTTGGGCAACCTCACCCAGCTGACCCTCCTGGACCTGTCTGGCAACGACCTTAGCGGCCAGATACCGTCGGAGTTGGGCAACCTCACCCAGCTGACCGGGCTGTGGCTCAATAACAACGGTCTGAGTGACGGGATACCTACGGAGTTGGGCAAGCTCACTGAGCTGACGAAGCTATACCTCGATGAGAACGACCTGAGCGGACAGATACCGGTGGAGTTGGGCAACCTCACTAAGCTGACACAGCTCTACCTCTACGAGAACGCTCTGAGCGGACAGATACCGTCGGAGTTGGGCAACCTCACCCAGCTGACCGATCTGTGGCTCAGCGACAACAACCTCAGCGGCCAGATACCAGCGGAACTGGGCGACCTCACTAAGCTGAAGTTTATGAGACTCGGCGGTAACGATTTCGGTGGCTGCGTGCCGCCCGCGCTCAGGGACATAGCCGTCAACGACCTGTCGAGTCTCGGCCTGCCCTTCTGCGTCTGCATGGAGAGCGCGGCGGTATCCAACCCGTCGGACAACCCCGGTCTGGTATGGGACTGCGAGGCGCTGTTGGCGCTGAAGCGCAACATGACCTCCACCAGGCCGCTCGCCTGGGCCACCTCCACGCCAGTCTCCACATGGGAAGGCGTTACGGTCGGCAGCGTGGAGTTGGAGTTGGAAGGGGGCAGCACGAGCACGGTACAGAGAGTAACCGAAGTGTCGTTGAGCGTCCGGGGACTGAGCGGCAGTCTGCCGTCCGAAATGGGCGATCTCACCCAGCTGACCAGGCTGGACCTGGGCAACAACAGTCTGAACGGAGAGATACCCACCGAGTTGGGCAAGCTCACTGAGCTGACCTACCTCGACCTTTACATCAACGACCTCAGCGGACAGATACCGTCCGACCTGGGCAAGCTCACTAAGCTGACCCTTCTGGACCTGAGCCGCAACGACCTGAACGGACAGATACCGTCGGAGTTGGGCAACCTCACTAAGCTGACCTACCTGGATCTGGGCGTCAACAGTCTGAGCGGACAGATACCGTCGGAGTTGGGCAAACTCACTAAGCTGACCAAACTGTATCTGGCCAACAACGACCTTAGCGGACAGATACCGTCGGACCTGGGCAAGCTCACTCAACTGACCAAACTAGATCTGAGCTTCAACAATCTGAGTGACGGGATACCGTCGGAGTTGGGCAACCTCACTAAGCTGACCGAGTTGTGGCTCAATCACAACAGTCTGAGCGGTACTATACCGGTGGAGTTGGGCAGTCTCACAGAGCTGACACAGCTCTACCTCTACGAGAACGCTCTGAGCGGCCAGATACCGTCGGAGTTGGGCAACCTCACCCAGCTGACCGTTCTGCAACTCAGCAACAATGCTCTGAGCGGCCAGATACCAGCGGAACTGGGCGACCTCACTAAGCTGAAGTTTATGAGACTCGGCGGTAACGATTTCGGTGGCTGCGTGCCGCCCGCGCTCAGGGACATAGCCGTCAACGATCTGTCGAGTCTCGGGCTGCCCTTCTGTGTGTGCATGGAGAGCGCAGCCGTGTCCAACCCGTCGGACAACCCCGATCTGGTATGGGACTGCGAGGCGCTGATGGCGCTGAAGCGCGGCCTCACCTCCAACAGACCGCTCAACTGGGCCACCAGCACGCCGATTACGCAGTGGGAAGGCGTTACGGTTGGGAACGTCCAGGTCGAAAACAGTACGAGCACGGTCGAAAGAGTAACCGAAGTGTCGTTGAATAGTCGGTGGATGAGCGGCGGTCTGCCGTCCGAACTGGGCGATCTCACTCAGCTGACCAGGCTCGACCTGGGCTCCAACAGTCTGAGCGGACAGATACCCACGGAGTTGGGCGATCTCACTCAGTTGACCAGGCTCGACCTGGGCAACAACAGTCTGAGCGGACAGATACCGTCTGAACTCGGAAAGCTCACTAAGCTGACCTATCTGGACCTCTACGAGAACGATCTGAGCGGACAGATACCCACGGAGTTGGGCGATCTCACTCAGTTGACCCTCCTGGATCTGAGCTCTAACAGTCTGAGCGGTGAGATACCGTCTGAACTGGGCGATCTCACTCAGTTGACCTATCTGGACCTGGGCGCCAACAGTCTGAGCGGTGAGATACCGTCTGAACTGGGCGATCTCACTCAGTTGACCTATCTGGACCTGGGCAACAACAGCCTGAGCGGACAGATACCGTCTGAACTCGGAAAGCTCACTAAACTGACCGAGTTGTGGCTCAATCACAACAGTCTGAGCGAACCGATACCCGCAGAACTGGGCAAACTCACTCTGCTGACGAAGCTCTACCTCTATGAGAACGACCTCAGTGGACCGATACCCGCAGAACTGGGCAAACTCACAGAGTTGGCCGAGTTGCAACTCAGCAACAACGCTCTGAGCGGGCAGATACCCACAGAGTTGGGCAATCTGACCAATCTGAAGTTCATGAGACTCGGTGGGAACTCATTCACCGGATGCGTGCCGCCCACGCTGAGGGATATAGGCGCCAACAACGACCTGTCGAGTCTCGGGCTGCCCTTCTGTGTGTGCATGGAGAGCGCGGCGGTGTCCAACCCGTCGGACAACCCCGGTCTGGTCTGGGACTGCGAGGCGCTGTTGGCGCTGAAGCGCAACATGACCTCCACCAGGCCGCTGGACTGGGCCACCTCCACGCCGATCTCCACATGGGAAGGCGTTACGGTCTTGGATCCAGACTTCTCAGGGGAGAGAGTGATCGGAGTTCGGCTGGACAATCGGGGACTGAGCGGCAGTCTGCCGTCTCGTATCGGCGACCTCTCATGGTTGAAGTGGCTTGATATGCGGGGCAACAGTCTGAGTGGCAGTCTGCCATCGGAACTGGGCAAGCTCAAACATCTGAATACGCTGAATCTCATAGAGAACGATCTGAGTGGCGAGATTCCTTCAGAGTTGGGCAACCTTACTCAACTGTGGGATCTTATGCTTGAGTACAACGGTCTCAGTGGACAGATACCCGCAGAACTCGGTCGCCTCACAGAGTTGAGCAATCTTACTCTCAGGAGAAACAGTCTGAGCGGGCAGATACCGTCGGAGTTGGGCAACCTCACCGAGTTGGGATGGCTTAATCTTGCACACAACAATCTGAGTGGCGCGATTCCTCCAGAGTTGGGCAACCTCACAGAACTGTCGGAACTTGGGCTCAACAATAACAGTCTGAGCGGGCAGATACCGTCGGAGTTGGGCAATCTCTTACATCTGGTGACTCTAGACCTCGGCGGCGGAAACTCGTTCACCGGGTGCTTACCGGATGTGCTAGCAGGTATAAACGACAGCGACGTGGGGAGTCTTGGCCTGCCCCTCTGCGACGAGGAGAATTGACCGGCGCGGTAGCAGGAAAGCGTTTCAGGCCTCAGTAAACCCAAAGGGGCGGAGTTCCGATACCCGCCCCTTTGCTTTGGCATTAGGGACTATCCCCTCGGTCCCGTCGCAACCCCGGCAGAAGTCTGCCAGTGCGATGCTGTGCCAGTAAAGCTCAAAGAGAGCGGAGCGGACTACATGCTGTCTGTAAAGAAGAGCCAGCCCCAACTCTACGAAGACATCGCTGAGACGTTCTCACTCGACTTAGAGAACATATCTCACGACTTCAGTGAGACGGTTGATAAAGGACATGGTCGCATAGAGGCGCGAAAGTGCCGGGTTATATCTGAACCGGACTATCTGAACTATGTAAATGAGGGTGGCCGGTGGAAGAATCTTTCAAGCATCGCAATGGTGGAGTTGGAACGGAGAGTGGCTTGCGAGATGACCGTCGAATCACGCTTTTACATCTCCTCTCTGCAGAACGATGCGGAGCGTCTGCTTGCCACCACACGCCGACACTGGAGCACAGAGAACTCACTGCACTGGGTTCTGGACATATCATTTAGGGAAGATGAAAGCCGTGTCAGGGAAGTCAACGCCCATGAGAATCTGGCGGTGATCAGACATATGGCGCTCAACGTGCTCAAGCAGGACAGAATCGTCAAAGCCTCTATCAAGGGCAAATGCATGTTGATGAATCGACTGATACACGGGCAACAACCAGAGTAACCCCTCAGAACGCGCAGGCTCGATATCGCGGGAAATGCGCGACACAGACAGGCTGTCGTCTTGATGCCCCTGCCCTCAGACTCCTCGATTCTCGCGCATCAGGATCATTGGGAGAACTATACATGAACCGCATACAAACGATAAGCGGAGGGAGTGTCATGGGAGTGTTTCACGGAGTGTAGGAATTGGGAGAAGGATAGAGAGATAGGAGAGTTACTCTTAGAATTGGAGTTGTCAAAAAGCCAGTTCAAAGAGGTGGCTCTCCCATGTACATCATAAAGCTAGCCAACCAGCGAGTCGAGTCCGAACCGGCGCAGCCCGAGCGGTGTCTGGGATGCGGAAGCGGTGGATTCCATAAATGGGGCAGAGCCAAAGTCCGCAAGGTCTTGGACGTATCGGTCAGCGAGATAAGGACTCAGCGCTACAGGTGCAAGAACTGCCACAAGACCGTAGCGGCCAAACCTGCCGGAGTGGGAAGAGCGAGGCGGAGCTATGCGTTCATGGCAGCGGTAGGAGTTCTGTACGCTCTGGGACTGAGCCATCGGGGCATAGAGACTGCGATGGGACTGTTCGGACATGACATAGATCATGTGAGCAGTTGGAGGGACATACAAAGGCTGGGTAAGTCGGTCAGGAGTCGTCTTCGGAGTTGCAGTGCAAGGGTGGTTGGAGTAGATGAGACCTGGCTCAAGGTGAAGGGTAGGTCGAGACCGGTGGGAGTGGTTGTGGACGTCGGCGGTAGGACTCTGAACATAGAGTTGACCGGTGCGGGGTTCGATTATCGGAGTTGGTTCGAGTCCATGGCCGACGAACTGGGAGTTGAGGTAGTGGTAACCGACGACTCCACAGACTACAGCGCCTCGGTCTTAGACGTGGGACTGTTCCGACAGCAGTGTATGGTTCACATGAAAAGAACACTAAGACGGGCCAGGTCCAGACTCTCCGAACAGACTCGCATTCGACATGAGTATCTGCTCGACCAACTCTGGCGCGCTCAACTTCATGTCTGTGGTTTGTGATGTCCTTGCCTGACTTCAGATCCAATCTCATCAGCCGTAATCGTCCACATTCTCATCGACCTACACCAAGTGAAACAGTCCCCTCCAATTCAAGATACCGCATGAGTTGAAACTGCTCAAAGTCTCCAGCTTCCTCAAGATACTCTGGAAGTGAAGCCAGGTGGCGGAAGTCCGGGATCTGCGTGTTCGTGCCGTAGAACTCGACAGCAGCGACGAAGGCTCTGTCCAAGGAGGCAGCGACCACTGGATCGACTGCCCTCAACTGGTCAAGCAGGACTCGCAAGTTGTGGCCCCACTTGTATCGCTCACCTCGTCTCTTTATGAGGTACTTGAATCCGTCTTCGATGGCTGAGTGGGCAGCTACCAGTCTGTTCATCTGCTGGGGAATCCAAGCCTCGCGCCACGCTCGCGCGCTTGACGGGTCGTGACGGTGGCTAGACGCACTCTTGACGTTGGGGATGATGGAACCGAGGTAGCGGGCCGCATCTCTGATTCGCCATATGATTGAGTGGGCCGTCACATCCAAGAGTTGCCCACCTGTCCCTTCGTTGCTCTCGCTCGTGCCTCGTCCTGTTCCCGCCCCTCCCCCCTGGGCATGCGGTAGCCGACGCGGGGTTCGGCAAAGAAGTAGGTGGGGTTGCTCGCGTCCTCGCCGATCTTTCTACGAAGCTGGCTCAGGTGGGTGCGGAGCCCCCGCAGGCTGTCCGGCCTCTTCGCGCCCCAGATCCTTCGCAGGAGCTCATCGTGAGGCACCACCCGCCCGGCGTTGACCGACAGCTCATAGAGAAGCTGGTACTCCTTGGCCCTCAGCTCCACGACGCGGCCGGCGAACGTTACCCGGCGCTCGGCGTAGTCTATGGCCAGGTCGCCGTAAACGTAAGGTTCCGGCGGCTGGGACCGATGGGAGCCCGCCCTCCTTCGCAGGGCGACTCTGACCCTGGCGATGAGTTCAGTTGGAGAGAAGGGCTTGACGATGTAATCGTCAGCCCCAGCCTCGAAGGCTTGCGCCACCACCTGGTCCCGGCCGTAGGCGGAGATGAATATCACCGGCACGTCGGCAACGGAGAGGACGTCTCGCATCACCTCGATGCCGTCGGCGTTCGGCAACACCATGTCGAGCAGGACCAGGTCGGGCCGGCTCTCCTCCAGGGTGAGGAACACCTCCTCCGGCTCGGCGAGGACGACCGGATTGTAGCCGGCATCGGCGAGCGCCCTTCGGACGTAGCGAAGCGTCTGCGGATCGTCGTCCACGACAAGAATGGTCTCTCCGGCATTCGCCTGCTGTGGCGGGTCCACGTCGGGTCGGACCCGCTCGGCCGGGGACTCTTCCAACGCCGGCAGGGTGAAGACGAACCGCGCGCCCAGTCCCAGACCGTCGCTCTCGGCCCGGATGCGGCCGCCATGAGCCTCCACGATTCCCTTGCAGATCGCCAGCCCGAGGCCGGTGTCGCCTCCGGGGTCGTCGTCCTGGCGTGAGAACTTGCGGAAAAGGTTCGGCAGGCGCTCGATGGGAATCCCGCGCCCCTCGTCTATGATCGATATTTCCACGAAGACACCGTCCCGCACGGCGACGACCCTGATGGCGGACGATTCAGTCGAGTACCTCGCGGCGTTGGCCAGGAGATTGCCGATGACCTGGACGATGCGCCGCCGGTCCGCCATCACCAGGGGCAGGTCGGGCGCAATGTCGATGTCCAGGTTGTTCCTGCCCCCGGAGCTCAGGAAGGTGTTGCGGGCCCGGTCCACCAGCGAGGCCACCTCCGCCGGCTCGGGGTCTATGGGCAGCGCGCCCGTCTCGATGCGGGCCACGTCCAGCAGGTCGCCGATCAGGTTTCGCATGCTGCCGACCTGGTCGAGAATGATCCGCAGGAACTGGCGCGTCTCGGCGGGGTCCAGGTCCTCAGTGTCTTCCAGCATGGCCATCACCGAGCCCCAGATGGAGGTCAGCGGCATACGCAGCTCATGGCTGACCATGCCCAGGAACTCGGCCCTGAGCTTTTCCATCTCATCCAATGGCGTCATGTCCTGCATGGTGATGACCACTGACTCCACCCCGCCCTCCTCCGACCGTATGGGAGTGGCGTTGAGCAGCACGCTGATACTCCGGCCGTCCGGCACTGCCAGGACTATCTCTTCCGCCCGCACCGCCTCGGTGGTACTACTGAGAACCTCGGCCAGGGGGAATTCGGTCAGGGAGAATTCGCTCCCGTCGGCGCGGCGCACGGTAAGCACGTCCGACAGTTGGTACGTCGTCTGGTCCGGATTGAGCAGTCCTTCGACGATCCGCGTCGCTTCCCTGTTGAACGACACCGGAGCGCCCTCCTTCGCGTCGAAGACGACGACTCCCACGGGGGACGTTTCGATCAGGGTTTCCAGGCCCGTCTTCGCTCGCCGCTCATCGCGGTGGCGGCGGGCGTTGGCGACGACGAGCGCGACCTGGGAAGCGAACATCACCAGGGTCTCCTCGTCTTCCCGGCTGAACTCCTGGCCGGTCTCCTCCTTGCCCACGTGAATGTTGCCCACGCTCACGCCCCGGTGGCGCAGGGGAACGGCCAGAAATGAGCTGATCTGCACGGGAGTGCGCAGTTCGGTAAGGCCCACTGCCCTGGCGTGCCTGCCCAGGTCCGGCACCCGCAGCGGCTCCACAATGGCGCTGAGGTATTCGAAGAACTGTTGACCCCCGGGAATCTCCCAGAGACTCCGGGTCTCTTCTGATGTCAGGCCGGAGGCCCGGAGGTCCTCCATCCGCCCCGCCTCGTCCAGGGTCGTGATGACCGCGTAGCGGGCGTCGGTCAGCGTCCGGGCGCTGTCGAGCACACCCTGCATGACATCCTCAAGGTCGAGGCTCTCGTTGACGCGGAGGCTGGCGTCGCTCAGGCGGGACAGCCGGTCCCGCGGGGTGGGATTCTGCCGGTCGCGATCGTCTGAGCCCTTCAACTTCCCTCCTTTGTTGATAGTCGGGACGGCTCCCGAAGCCCGGCACGCGCCCGAAATACAGCTAGGCAGAGCCGAATATACCAAAGTCGCCCAAAGTTCATCAATATAAAAGCACAATTGGCTGAGGTTTTACCCCTGTTTTATCTCTATATCGCTATACTGTGACATTGGGGAGCCTTCGATTCGACGAGTGACATCCCGAACTTTTTAGCGAGGTGCTCTACAGCATTGGTCTCCGTGGCCCGCTGTGGCAAGGCATTTCCAGAGGCTTCACCCGAAGAGCGGAGAGGACTGCTTGTCCCTCAACCAGCGACAGCCTGATGTTGCCACCCCCTGCGGGACACGGATCTTCGGGTTAAACCTTCGAAATGCCGCAGATAGGGACAATTATCTCAATCTGATCGAAGAGTTACTAGACATCACATATATTCTGGCAAAAGTAACATCTAGATTACATAAAGTGTTGTATAAGTCTCTCCAGTTTTGCATGAACTAACGATGGAGAGAAACATCTGTTGATGAATTGATTGATACACGGACAACGACCTGAGTAACCCCTCAGAACGCGCAGGAGCGATGCCGCGGGAAATACGCGACACAGACAAGCTGTCGTCTTGATGCCCCTGCCCGCGCGCCCTTCGATTCTCGCGCATCAGAATAACTAGGAGAACTATACATGAACCGCATACAAACGATAAACACAGGGAGTGTCATACTGGGTATGACACTCGTCGGCGCGGCGCTGGTGGTGGCGCTCGCGCTGATGCTGAGCCTGCCCTGGTCCGCAGTCAGTCCGGCGCGAGCCGACGACTCGCCACCATCGAAACCCGCCGGACTGTCGGTATCCGCCCAGCCCGGCTCACTGAGCGTATCCGTGGACTGGGACGACATTACCAGCGCAACGCACTACTCGGTCCGCTGGAGAGAGTCGGGGCCGGGCAACCCTCTGAGCGAGGCAGTGGAGACTCAGTCTTCCGACGCCAACATCACCGTGGGCGACTACGGCAGGTGGGTGGTGCGAGTGGAGGCGTGCAACGACGCGGGCTGCGGACTGGGCAAGTCGAAGGGCTTCGAGGTCAGACGCCCCAAGCCGACTCCCGAGCCCACGCCGGTCCCGACTCCCGAGCCCACGCCGGTCCCGACTCCCGAGCCCACGCCGGTCCCGACTCCCGAGCCCACGCCGGTCCCGACTCCCGAGCCCACGCCGGTCCCGACTCCCGAATCCAAGATTACCCGACCGGCCCAGCCCGCCGGACTGTCGGCTTCCCCTCAAGCCGATTCCCTCGATGTGGCGGTGGACTGGGACGACACCACCGGAGCCGACTCATACCTGGTGCGCTGGCGAATTGCCGGCGCCGGCAATTCGCTCACGGAAGGGATTGAAGCTGAATCTTCCGCCGCAGACATCACCGTAGCCGACTACGGCAAGTGGGTGGTGCGAGTGGAGGCGTGCAACAGCGCGGGCTGCGGACTGGGCAAGTCGAAGGGCTTCGAGGTCAGACGCCCCAAGCCGACTCCCGAGCCCACGCCGATCCCGACTCCCGAGCCCACGCCGATCCCGACTCCCGAGCCCACGCCGGTCCCGACTCCCGAATCCAAGATTACCCGACCGGCCCGGCCCGCCGGACTGTCGGCGTCCCCCCAAGTCGGTTCCCTCGATGTGGCGGTGGACTGGGACGACACCACCGGAGCCGACTCATACCTGGTGCGCTGGCGAATTGCCGGTGCCGGCAATTCGCTCACGGAAGGGATTGAAGCTGAATCTTCCGACGCAGACATCACCGTAGCCGACTACGGCAAGTGGGTGGTGCGAGTGGAGGCGTGCAACAGCGCGGGCTGCGGACCGGGCAAATCGAAGGAGTTCGAGATCGAGTCCCCGGAACCCACATTTGAGGTTATACCGCAGCCTGCGGAGGCGCATCCCGAGCCACCACTGGCGCTGGCCGCAGAACAGCTCACTAGCGGAGAAGAAGTGACTCTGACCTGGAGCGCGCCCGAAGACGACGGCGGCTATCCCATCACCGGATACGGTATCTCCAGATCACACTGGGATAGGGACACGGACGGTCATCTGGATAGAATCCATGAGGTTGTCATCGAGGACACCGGTTCCACCTCCACCACCTATTTGGACAGCACCGCAGAGGAGCGAACCAGCTACGACTACCGCATTTGGGCAATCAACAGCGCGGGTGCTGGCAGCGTTGCAAGCGTATCCATAACAACTGCGCGTCAGACGGATGGAGTCCCCTATTCACCCGTAGACCTGAGTGCCGTCGAACACACTGCCGGAGAGGTGACTCTGACCTGGAGTGCGCCCGAAGACGACGGCGGCTATCCCATCACCGGACACCGCATAATCAGATCACACTATGATCGGGGGCCGGACGGTCGTCTGGATAGAATCCATGAGGTCCTCAGTGAGGACACCGGTTCCACCTCCACCACCTATGTGGACAGCACCGTAGAGGAGCGAACCACCTACGACTACCGCGTTCGGGCAATCAACAGCGCCGGTGCCGGCAGTATCTCTGCAAGTGTATCCATAGCAACTGTCCGTCAGACGTATGGAGTCCCCTATTCGCCCGCAGACCTGAATGCCGTCGAACACACTGTGGGAGAAGTGACTCTGACCTGGAGCGCGCCCCAAGACGACGGCGGCTATCCCATCACCGGACACCGCATAATCAGATCACACTATGATCGGGGGTCGGACGGTCGTCTGGATAGAATCCATGAGGTCCTCAGTGAGGACACCGGTTCCACCTCCACCACCTATGTGGACAGCACCGTAAAGGAGCGAACCGTCTACGACTACCGCGTTCGGGCAATCAACAGCGCGGGTGCCGGCAGTATCTCTGCAAGTGTATCCATAGCAACTGCCCGTCAGACGGATGGAGTCCCCTATGCACCCGTAGATCTGAATGCCGTCGAACACACTGCCGGAGAGGTGACTCTGACCTGGAGTGCGCCCGAAGACGACGGCGGCTATCCCATCACCGGACACCGCATAATCAGATCACACTATGATCGGGGGCCGGACGGTCGTCTGGATAGAATCCACGAGGTCCTCAGTGAGGACACCGGTTCCACCTCCACCACCTATGTGGACAGCACCGTAAAGGAGCGAACCACCTACGACTACCGCGTTCGGGCAATCAACAGCGCGGGTGCTGGCAATATCTCTGCAAGTGTATCCATTCTGACTGAGCGTCAGGGGGATGGAACTCCTGGAAGTCCGGGGGTCGAAGACTGATACTTACAGGTCGTATTCCGTAGCGGGAAATCCAAACCGGACGCACTGCCTGAGAATACAGGAATATATCTCCGTCGCCTCTGCGGGGCAAGGAGGCCTCCCTGTGAGAAAATTGCATTAGTCCCTGAACGACATCGGGGGTATGGGAATCCCATACCCCCGATGTCCATGATCGGCCGCGTGTCAAGCAGAGCAATAGATACGGAGCCGGCAGGGCCTATGTCCAGTGTATCAATGTACCCCGATTGTCGCGCACTGGTTTTCGAAAAGGGCTAGAAGATAATGCCAGTTATTGTGGGTCAACCAAAGGACGCTTACGATAATCAGGGCCTTGTATAGCGGCTCAGCGAAGTCCTTATCCTCCGAAGCGTGAGATATGAAGACATCGTAAGTAGCCATGACCTGTAACAATCTCCTTATGCAAATGCCCACATGAGCGCGTAGGCTAGACTCATTAGCAAGTGAACGACAAACACCGTCCGGGCCGCTATGTACTGCATCCGTGTGAGTGGTGGATAGATTCTGCGACCTGCCTCTATTCCACTGGCCTTAGATTCCATGCTGAATGGTTCGCATGGTAGATCCTTCTCGAGTTCAGTGATAATGTCGTATTTGACCTTGTTGATTTTACTGTGCGCGTCCAGTAGGACTAGCCATAAGTAGGACACTCCTAGGCCGGCGAGACCTATTAAGACATGATGAAGTATAGCCAAGGATAGCGCGAAGTGCGAAGCCATTATAGCTAGGTGCACTGGAACCATGTACCTGTTTATGGCCTCGCGTCGAGTGCTGGTATTCTCGGCTGTCTGCACGTATGTCTGCCACATCGCCACCAAATCACTCTTATCTGTGTCCGGCAAGTAGAAGCTCCAAGTTCTTCCAAGTCCAGTTGTACATCTTGTCCGTTGACTTTGCTCCCCTAGGCTTTACGCATTCGCTCTTTCTGTACCCTTGCAGGAGAAAGTAGGGCTTGTGGAGTTCTTGCGCAATCGTAAGCTCTGCGCTGACACCAGATGCCTTATCAGTGTGCTCTCCGCACATCACGATAACGACACTACATCGTCCGATGCGCTCACGCGCCTCTTTCCTCCACTGAGACTGAGGAGCGGCCTCCTTCATTGAAAAGTCAGCAACGTTGAAAGGAGAATTGTCGTTACGGCTCTGCCCAATCAGACCCTCCTTGAGTTGTAGGTCGTTGTCGTAGTCAAAGCTGATGAACACGTTTTGGCGACTATTGTTCAATGTATCCCTCCGGTTCAGTTTTGTGGGCCGTCCGACCCTACAAGCTATGCTAGCATTACGACTACCACAGATCATAGATTCAGGAGGGAGAGCCGTATGCAGTTAGTTGGGACTGTTGTATTCCTCTACTGTCGCACGTGCAAGATCCTTCCAAGCATCCTCAATGCTGCTGAGGAGGCCATAATTATTTACCGCTGTCCCATTTGTTGTACCGAGGTCAGCCAGAGGTGCGTTAGGGTCTGTCCTGCACACCAACTCGGGCATATGGTCGAAGTTCGCACTCCCGGACTCGGTGGCACGGAAAAGGAGCTGGAACACATCCAGGAAATACTGATGTGCGGAGACTGCTGGTTCCGCGACAGCCAGGGCTTGACGCGGGCAATGCTAGCGTCTGGATTCTCAGATGAACAGATCTCAGTCGTCAGCTCTCACGCAATGCAAGAAGTGCAGGCGGACGATTGCACAAGAAGCGACACCCTGGGGGATGAAGGCGTAGATGGATTTTAAGGCATTTGCCGGAGTCAGCAAGGTGACGTTTGCGGGTAGCGTCTTCAGGATGCCGAGATGCCATAAGGTGGGACGCAGTAGCCCATTTGACCCGCACCACAGAACGAAGCAAGCTACTGAGAAGTGCATCCGGAAATCGGATTCAGGGTTGGAGCTGATGGGCAGTCTTGATAGCAGGCCGGACGACAATACAACCTGGCATCCAGTCGTGGATTGCTTGCAACAAAATACCGCCAAAGCTTGCATCCGCGCCCTCGCTCCATACCTGAGCCACTCCCTTAAGTTGGACAACCTCTGCCCGTTTTGCAAGAATGTATCGGATGTACTCTTGCACGCAGGATGAGGCGGAAAACCGGCAAGGGACGGTTATGGAACGGCAGACCAGACGAATCACCGACTGCATGGACTGCAGCAAGCGCAGCTGGTGTTTCCTCTTCTTCTAGCAGTGGCCGGATGGAACGCCTCGCGGCATCCGGCTCTGCAGCGATTGTATCGACAGGCGCCCTCTGGCGTTGCATTAGAGCAACGTGTCCGGCGGGCATGACTTGCAACTGTCGGCCGCGCCGCTCGTCGCCGTCTCCCTGAAACCAACAGGACGCGGCGCCCTTACCAGGCGCCGCGTCCATCTTCGGGATACTCACACTGTCAGATCATATCCCTGTCCTGCGTCTGTTGATTCCGGTTTATCCTATCCGCCTCCTTTCCCTTCGCCATCGGGACCGTGGCCCTCGCCGCCCGCTCCCTCGCCGGCGCCGCCCTCTGCCCCAGTGTGGGCCACAGGGCCGGGACCGCCGCAGTCGAACACTTCCATGTGGACCACGTAACCGTCGTAGCCGACTCCCGCTAGCTCCGGCTCAGCGGAGACCGCCAGAATGGAGGTCGCCTGCTGGCCGGGGTTCAGGTCTCCCATCTTGCCCGGGCCAAGCTCGCCCACCGTCTGCGCTCCCGACTTCAGGTGAGGTTCGGACTGCACGTAGCACAGCGTCTGCGAGGTCGTGTTCTGCACCGTCGTGTGGACGGACCGGGTTGCCGCGTCGTAGCTCGCCGAGACTGCCAGTCCACCAAGGACGCCGTTCCAGGTCTGGTCCAGCGCAGTTATCGGGCTGGACATCGCCGCTTCCATAGCCGCTTCGCTGCCGGACTCGGGACCTTCGGGCCCATCAGGGCCACTCTCGCCACCGGCCTGCTCACCGCCCTCGCCGCTGCCGACCTCGGCGTGGGGCATCCATCCGGTGAAGGATTCAGGTGTCGAGGGCATGTTGATCGCTATCGTCTCGCCCGGAGCCATATCCACGGGGGTGGTCGGTCCAAGCTCGACGCCGTTGGACAGGTGTATTTCGATCCTGACGTTGGTCAGCGTGTTGGCGGTAGTGTTCTCCACCGTGCCTGTGAAGGCGTTGGCTGCGGCGTCGTAGTTCATGATGAGCCGGGCGCCTGCGCGGGTCATGTCGAAGGTCTCGTCCGGCGCCAGCATGCCGGCCCCGCTTCCCTCTTCATTGCCGCCGCTGCCTTCGGCGCCTTCGATGCCGGACTCACGACCGCTCTCGCCTCCGCCTGTACCGAAACCATGCTCGCCTCCGGACTCGCCGCCTATGCTCTGGCTCACCGCGGCGGGGTTGTAATCCCTGCCCGCCTCTATTCTGTTGTCGAGTGTGTAGCCGGTCAGTATCCCTGCGCCGAGTATGACGCCCGCGACCGACCCCATCAGGAACTTGTTCGTCATCAGTTTCTTGCTAATCATCTTTTCACTCCTTATCGTGAACTATTTTTGTTGAACCATCTCTGGCACTGTTCACGATAACGATCAATTGTGGCGGAAATATGTCGCCGGAGGGTTGTGGAGACAGTTCTGGCTGAATCTTTAATCTGGGACTCCTGGTGACGAGTTCACAGCACGGTCTCGTTAGGACAAGCACTTCGAGTTGATGACGTGCCGTGCTGGCGGCGTCTCCTCGACGGCCGACCTGGAGAGGGTGGGCTTCTCCTTCAGCGGCGGGCCGACGTGGTGGGCATCTTCCTCAGCAGGTCGGCTACTCTTCGTGCTCTCTATAACACCGTTCCCTTCCCAGTAGCTCTTTCGCCCCAACCTCCCTCGCTTCCACCACTCACAGCAGCGCTGTTTTCTCTCGATCCCCACCGGCTCCCAGATACACCCCATCGGTCCAGATATATGCATACCTGCAGGAGTCGAGACGACTGGTCCGCCACTCCCGGTACTCGTCCTCCCAACGACTCTTCAGTCTCACGATAGCGTTCGCGCTAAGCGCTGTCGTCTCTCCCACCAACTCCCGAAACACCGGCTCGAAGTCCCCGGTCAACAGTCCCTCCATGTACAGTTTCCGAAACAGCTCCTGCGTCTGTCGAGAAGTGCGCTCGTACTTTCTGACTATCTGCGAACTATACCCATCCTCACTCACCGCCGCCGGTACGTCTGACACCCTCGGCTCCTTCACCTCCTCAGCCGACACTCCCACCGTTGGTCAACGACAATTATTTTGGCCGCTTGTGCGCCAGTTATTCTGTCCGCTCAGGGTCCTGTGTAACTGTCGTCCCTGTGCGGTATTGGTCCGGTAACTGGGCACGTCGAACTCCAGTATGACCGAGTGATGTACGATTCTGTCTATTGCTGCCGCAGTCGCCATGCGGTTGGAAAAGACCTTCTCCCACTCGCTGAAGACCAGGTTCGAGGTGATACCCAGAGAGCGACGCTCGTAGCGCTCGGCTATCAGGGTGAACAGCACCTCCGACTCCTCGACCCCCTGTGGCAGGTAGCCGAGGTCGTCTATGACGAGTAAGTCGAAGTTGTCCAGCTTCCTGAGCATCCGCGGCAGTTCCAGGTCCCGCTTGGCGGCCAGCATATCCTGCACCAGGCGGTACGCAGGGATGAACAACACAGAGCGTCCCGACTCCACCAGCCTGTGTCCTATGGCGCACATCGCGTGGGTCTTGCCCGTTCCCGGCAGGCCGAAGGCAAGCACGTTGACGCCCCGGTCCACGAAGTCTCCCTCGGCAAGACCGTTGAGCTGCTGCCTCAACTTCACCGGCGTCCGCTCGTGCTCGAAGGTGTCCCAGGTCTTGCCGGCCAGGAGCTTCGAGGCCCTTCTCAGCCTGTCCACCCGCCTTACGCGCCTGTCCTCGGCCTCCTGCTCCATGACCTCTACCAGTACCGGCAGAGCGTCGGCGTGTCCTGCTTCGCTGAAGCGAGAGACGGTCTCCGCCGCCAGAGTCGGCAGCCTGAACTCCCGGCACAGCTCCCTGATCCGTTCTCTCACCGCGCTCGGAGTCTGCATGTCCGCCATCATCGCACACCTCCCACGAGCAGCCTGTCGTACACACCCAGGTCCACCTCACCCGGCAGTTCAACCGACGGTATCTCCGGACATGCCGGCGCCGACAACTGCCTCACCGTCCCATAGTCGAACCTCACCGTCGACTTGAGCAGCCTCATGAGCGCCCTCTCGACGTCAGACTCCATGGTCGTTGCGGCAAGGTGCAGTATCCGTACGTAGTCCACGTCCGCCCTCTCTCCCTTCCAGCTGCGCATGGCGTCGTACGCCAGGCGGAAGGTGTGCGTCGGATACATCTGCTCCCTGAAACGATAGCGACCGAACGCACCGGGCTTACGCACCAGGGAGCCTATGATGTGAGGATAGTCTATGCGCGCCTCGCCCGCCCCTCGTATCCGTTCCATGCTCTCGACGAGATGCCCCTTGTAGTACAACTCGACATGGCCGGTGTATAGATGCACGTCAACCATCACCCCTATCAGGTGCGACGGCAAGGAGTAGGTCCTGTTGACCACTCTGATCGTGCTCCACTTGCACACCCTCGCGCGGTAGCTGACGTACTCGGGCACCGGAGCGGACGGCAGCGAGCGCAGGTGTGGATACTCTCGCGTCAACCTCGCCTCAACGAGCCTGTTGCGCTTGTCCACGATACGCCTGACGAATGCCGCGTACGCTTCCGCCGACTCGAAGTCGGAGCTTCCCCTCAGGATCAGAGCCTGTGCTATGGCGTCCTTCAGGCGCCGGTGTCCCTGCTCGGCAACCCCGTTCTCATGCGAACTGCGTGGGTTGGTCCTGGTCGCCTTCAGTCCGTAGTGATCGAGTATGGCCTGGTAGCTCTCGTTGAAGTCGCGACCGCCGCTGTCACGCAACTCGTGCGTCGCGGCAGACAGGTTATCGGTCCTGACCACCGACCACCTCGGGAACAGCGCCCAACTTCCACAGCGCTCCCTGGAGTCCGCTCACCAACTCAGAGAATGTCTCACCGAAGCACACCTGCGCGTGGCGCCAGCCCGAATGGCTCAGCACGAACTGGAACAGCATGTGCTCGAACGGCTCTCCTCCTATGATGACACCGAGCCCGCCGCAGTGAGTGAAGTCCATCTGCGCCTCGCGGCCCGGCGGGTGCTTCTGCTCGAAGTACACCTCACGGTCCGGCCCGTGCAGCGCACGCCAGTCTCTCAACCGTCTCTGCAACGTGCGCAGGTGTGATGCGCTGAACCGTCCGGGATGACGTTCGCATAGCCACTCCAATATCGCCGTCGCCTGCAGCTTACCCTTCGTATCTCCGCGCAGCAGCGGCACAATCTCCTCATCCCATACTCCCAAGAACGCGTCCGGGTGCGTTCGCCAGCTACGCTTCTTCCTCTTCTCCGACGGCAACGGACCTCTCTGCCACCTGCGAGCGCTCCTTGCGCTCATACCCGCCGCTGCCGCTGATGCCTGTTGAGTCTTGCCTTGCATAATCTTCCGCCTCAGTAGTAGTACTTGCTGATCTGTGACCATCCCGTACCTCCTGTACACGATGGTCAAATCTACTTCCTGAAGCGGTCAAAGTAACCGTCGTCCTACCGGCCATTTTAACTGTCGTTAATCACACCGTCACCTCGCGACTCCTGTGGTATCCGTTACGATACCTGCGGAACTCGTCTGAACGCTCGTATGGCTCCCTGCCCAGGAATCCATTCACCTCCTCACTGAGCGCCGCCGCAAGCATCCGCCTGGCTCCCTCCCTGACCATCTCCTCCAGTGTGTCGCCGACCACGCTTGCGTCATCGTCGCTCCGATATACTTCCTTCACGGCGTATCCCTCCAGTTCTTTCCTTTGGACTATTTACGACTACCCGGAAGGGTACGCCTCTCACTTCTTCCCCGCATCTCTTTTCCACAACTGCGATGATACTTCATGGGCCATCCGGGATCGGGTCTGACCCATTCCACAACTGGCTCTGATGCCTTCCAAAAGATCTGTCGATCCGTTCCCGGGGTGGCCCGTAAGGCGTCGGAGACTTCAGTGAGTAGTGACCTTATAGAAGCGTGGCGTCAAGTCCCATCGCAGTTCTGTCCGCTCACTCAAGCCCATACGCCATTACTCCAGGGGAGGCAGATATGACAGGAGCCGTCAGACACATCAGCAGTCGTGCCGTTCAGGTCATCATCGGAGTGGATACACATAAGGACCAGCACGTGGCGGTGGCCATTGATGGGCGAGGTGTCCGACTCGATGAGAAGCACGTGTCCGTCGCCACCTGCGGGTACGAGGAGCTCGAACGATGGTCGTGCGACCTGGGACACGTCCACGCGTTCGGCGTTGAGGGCACAGGTTCCTACGGCGCCGGACTCTCACGATTCCTGACCCGCCGAGGCTACACCGTCGTCGAGGTCAATCGACCTGATCGGTCGGTCCGCTATCGCAAGGGGAAGAGCGACCCCACCGATGCTGAGATGGCAGCACGTGCTGTGATTGCTGGTGTCGCCGATGCTACTCCAAAGTCCGGTGAAGGCGAAGTCGAGATGATCCGCATGCTCAAGAGCACAAAGGACTCGGCCATTAAGGCTCGCACACAAGCCGGCAACCAGATGAAGGCACTGGTTGTCACCGCTCCGGCTGAACTTCGCGAGGCGCTTGATGGTCTCACCGCCAGCGATCTAGTCGAGCGATGCAGGAACCTCCGCCCTGGTCGACTGTACAGTCCCACGGCGGCTGCCAAATACACACTTCGTTCACTTGCCCGCCGCTACCGCCAACTCAGCAGGGAGATCCAGGACTTGAAGACCGAGCTTGAACGACTCATCAGGATGACTGCGCCAGCACTAATCAAGGCCTTTGGCATAGGAACCGACACAGCTGCGGCCTTGCTGGTCGCTGCCGGCAGCAATCCTGGTCGCCTCCACTCCGAGGCCGCCTTCGCCTCGCTGTGCGGTGTGAACCCGATACCCGCTTCATCGGGAAAGACCAACCGGCATCGTCTCAACCGCGGAGGAGACCGCCAGGCCAACGCCGCTCTCTATCGCATAGTCATCGTCAGGCTGCGTCACGACCTGAGGACACAGGAATATATGGGGCGTCGAACCGCAGAGGGAATGACCAAGCGCGATGTCATCCGCTGCCTCAAACGATATGTTGCTCGTGAAGTCTACTCAATCATACAGAAGCCCGTCCTGATACTCGATAGAGCCACTTGACATGTACATGTATAGGAACGTCACCATTGTGAGGCAATGACCTGATTTAGGTAACATCGACGTGAGGCAATAGCTTAAGTTGGGTAACATTTCTGTTGAGGCAACGCGTGGCGCACAAGCGGCCAATATAACTGTCGTTGACCGGCCTTAGAGCATCAGGCGCTCCTTGCAGAGGTTACATCCCGACGCAGGAAGAGACGGAGAGCCGCGCCGCCCAGCGCTGCCGTGTACGCCAGGATGACAAGGAAGGCCCGAATACTGCTCTGCGCTTTATCCAGGGGGAAGAAAGCGGCATCCTCCCCGGATGCGCGTAATCCTTCTTCCACCAACCAGCCGGAGACGGCAGGTCCCAGCATGAAGTCCAGGAGTCTCTGGAACCAGCCGTAATCCTCAAAGCGATGACCCAAGAAGCTGATGATAATCGCCTCGGAGAAGATGTAGCCAATGGCAAGGGAGATGCTCAGGCCAGTCGATCTCGTCAAGACTGTCAGGAAAAACGCCAGGGCGATGTACGGGACGATGCCGTAGACCACCTTGCCGAACATCACCACGACGGTGGACCACCCGCCCGGGTCCGCAAGTTCCCTTCCTTCCGGGGCCAGTGCGGTGGCTATAACACTGCTGACACCGACCGGAATGGAGACGACAAGGAAAGCGGCGGAGCTTACCAGCACGAGCAGAACGGCCTTAGACGCCAGGACCTGCAACCGGCTGACACCCCCAGCCAGCACGTGCCTGAGGGTGCCCAGGCCATACTCCGACCCGAGCAGAGAAGAGGCCAGGAAAGTCATTAAGAAAAAGGCTATGAAGTGGGTGATTACCAGCCCGTTGGCAAGGCTGACCGGGAACACGAAGACCTGGCTGTGCCACTCGCGGGCGCGGACCTGGTCGGCAAACTGCTCCTCGCAGACCTCTAACTCGCGCATCCGGGCAACACCTTCCATGCCCTCCTGTCTGTACTCCTCCGGGAGGGTCGCCAGCCTGTCGGCAACCGTACCGTCGTCAAGCTCGGCGCACGAGAAGGAGAGTGAAGCGTTCTCGCCGGCCCGGAAATAGATGCCTGGAGCATCGTAGTCGTTGATGTTGCGGTAAGCAAAGAATTCGGCCCACAGCCATATCTGCGGGATGAGGAGAAGTGGGATGAGCAGTATCCAGGGCATCCAGCGGCGGCGGAGCTTGAACCACTCCCACCTGGTCAGGCGCAGCACCTGGCCCATTACCCGGCCTCCCTCAGATCGTCACCCGTAATCTCAAGAAAGTACTGTTCCAGGGACATCCGAGAGGACACCATCTCCGTGACGTAGATCTCGGACTCACTGAGAGCTGCGCTCAGCTCAGACGACCTATCGCTGGGAGCAGTTGCAAGTATCGAGTTGTCGTCCAACGTCACATGCTCCACACACTCCAGCGCGGAGAGGATTTGGGCGGCCCTGGCGTTGTCCGTAGTCCGAATGTGTATACGCTCGCGTCCGCGGGAGAGTAGATCAGAAACCTCTCCTTGCGCAATCAGATCGCCGTTGGAGAGGATGGCGAGGCTGTCGCACACCTGCTCAACCTCGTGCAGGACGTGGCTGGATAGAAGAACTGCGCGCCCGCTGCCGCCCAACTGTCGTATCAGATCCCGCACTTCAGCCATGCCCTCCGGGTCCAGACCATTGGTTGGCTCGTCCAGCAGCAGCATATCCGGATCCCCCAAAAGGGTGTAGGCGATTCCCAGACGCTGCTTCATTCCTGAGGAGTATGCGCCAACCTTGCTATTGGCGCGGTCGGTAAGCCCCACAATCTCCAGGAGATGGTCCACCTCTCCCAGGGAGCTACTCCCGGCGATGCCCTGGAAGTAGCGGAGGTTATCGCGACCGCTGAGGTACGGGTAGAAGTTCGGTTCCTCCACAATCGCGCCAATGCGCCTGAGAGAGTCGGTGTGGACTCCCTCCACGGCGTTTCCAAAGAGTCGGATGCTCCCTGCAGTCGGACGAATGAGACCCAGAATCATGCCCATACTGGTGGTCTTCCCGGAGCCGTTGGGTCCCAGCAGGCCGAATACACCGGCATGAGGCACCCGCAGGGACAGGTTGTCCACGGCCGTAATGGAGCCGTAGCGTTTGGTCAGACCCTCCGTCTCAACAGCCCAGGCCATTCAAGTCACCTCTAGGCAACCCTACCATATTCCTCGCGCCTTGGTTTACAAACTGCATTCCCCCAGATCACCCGCCGTATCCTTCAAGATGCTCAAGAAGGGCAGTAGTCACGTCGTTCTTCCCACACCACTTGCCGGGACACTACTCTAATTGACGCCCACGGGTCTGATTTTCCTTTGGTCAGCCCCAATCATCTCACTCTGTTCACCAGAAGCATACACCAACTCTCGCGCCATAACCCTACACCATTGCTGCACTCGGCGTTGCAGCGTGCGCAGATGAGACCTGCCAAACCGTCCCGGGTGCCGCCCGTCCAGCCACTCGAGTACCGTCGGCGCGCTCAGCACTCCTTTCACATCGGACCGAAGCAGTGGCTCTATGTCTTCAGTCCACACTCCGGCGAACGGGTCCAGTCTCGTCCTCTGCCTTCGCCTGCTCTTCTTCTCCGACGGCAACGGACCCTTACGCCAGTTCCGTACCGACCTCTCACTCATCCCTGATGCCACCGCCGCTGCTTGTTGACTCTTGCCTTCCATAAGCTCCTGCCTCGTCAAAACTACCTGTCTATCGGTGATCAACTCCCACCTCCTGGCGGAAGATAATCACCGATTACAAGCGGCAAAAGTCATTGTCGCGTATCATGTGTAGATCGTGCTGGGGTATTTGCCATAGGATGAACAGTCCCAACACCAGGGACATTCTTACAATACCCGCAATACAGAATTGGACACAGACATCCTTCACTGAGCAGAATAGACGGCAACACCCGCGTCAACCGTGGGATTCGGGATTGAAGGAGAATGTAATGAACCGCGCACAGACTCTGGCCCGCATCGAAAGTGTGTGGTCAGACTTCACTAATGTGATAGACAGCGTCCCTGACGAACTGATTGATGTTCCTGGTGCCGTGGGTTCCTGGTCAGTCAAGGATGTCATCGGACACGTGGCAACCTGAGACAGAGAGGCTCTCGATGCGCTGCGGCAGTTCGTCGATGACCGGGATTCTCGCGCGCTCGTCTCGTGGCCCGATGTCGACGAATTCAACGCCCAGCAGTGGGAAGTGAAGAGAAAGAGCGACCTGACTGACCTTCGTATCGAGTTGGAGGACACGTATCGTGAACTGATGGACATTCTCTCAAGTCTCCCTGAAGAATATTTCGAATCAGACGAAGTGCATGAGCGTATCCGGATAGACACATACGGACACTACGAAGACCATGGCCTGGAGATACGCCGATGGCTGGAAGGAACACCATGAACGCATTGGTTAATACTGCGCCTTTGAGGTACCTGAAGAAGGTATCGAATCGGGATGGGGCGCTGGAGATGCTGGGTAGGATACCGGGGAGCCGTCGGGTGAGTGTAGGAGCGGACAGGGGCTACGACAGCAGGGACTTCGTCTCCGAGTTCAGGGAGGTCAACATCACACCCCACATCGCTCAGTAGGAGCGGTGGTGTGCGATAGATGGACGGACCACAAGTCATGACGCATATAGGTCTAGCCAGAAGGTCCGCAAGCGGGTGGAGTCGCTCTTCGGGTGGATGAAGACAGTGGCAGGGTTCCGTAGGAGCATCTATGTGGTATTGGAACGGACCGGTCTATTCGGGGAGTTGGTGGCGACGGCCTACAACCCGGTGAGGATGTCGAACTTAATAGTGGAGCGAGAGGCTGAGGTACCTGTCTTGGGGACTAGTGTGCCGTGGGCGAGGTGCGCTCTTCAGACGCCGGTCAGGGCTCTGAGGGCGGCGACTGAGACCATCTTTGGCCGGAAACCGCCGATATGAAGGGGCCTATGCGGCCGGTGATCCCTCTACGTCGCCCTGAGGTCCGTTCTTCCGCAGCCTGCTAGAGGAAGTACACATTGCAATTGGACCATCCTACTCTGTTAGAGTATTCCCCGGTCGCGATTATCACTGGGTTGAGCCGACGTGCGGGGCTCGCGGCTATGGTGTCGTTCGAGATGAGGCGCGCTGGATGGAGAGTAGGGCTGACTGGATGGCCGAGGTATGACTCTAAGATGCCGTGGGGAGACGATCCCTTTGATCGGCTTTCAATATTGGAAGAGCTTGAGGTTATCTCACCTGGTGGGGCCATTTTTGTGGAGGCAGATCTCAGCGATGTAGGGGCTCCGCAGGTCATATTTGATCAAGTGGAGGAAGAACTGGGAAACGTCGACGCCCTAATAAATGTCCACACTCATTCAATGCCGGGCGGCTTGCTAGAAACCAGCGCAGCCGAGTTTGACAGGCACATGGCCGTGAATGCTCGAGGAACTTTCTTGATGTCCGCAGAATACGCGCGGCGTTGGCATGGGGTCCCGGGGAGTGGAAGAATTGTCAATTTCACGAGTTCGCTACCGCTTACGGGTGAGATAGCATATGCAGCCAGCAAAGGAGCCACAGAGTGGCTTACTGTAGCAGCCGCGAGCGAGCTAGCAGGGAGAGGAATTACTGTTAACGCCGTCAATCCCGGTCCGAACAATACCGGTTGGATGAGCCAAGAACTCAAACATAGAGTAGCCTCCGAGTCCCCGTTAGGCCGACTAGGGATACCGATGGATGTAGCCAAGCTCATCGTGTTCTTATGCTCGCCCGCAGGGGGATGGATCACAGGGCAGATACTGAACTGCGATGGGGGTTGGGATCGCTTGCGTGGCTAATCCCAACTTTGGGACTCGACAGCCCAATCTTGAGTGAGCGATAGCGAGGAGCGAATGAGGAACTCTGAGTTCCCTGATATAGTGAGTAACTTCGTGCATAATTCGACGTCGCGGCTAACATGGCTCCCTCGTTGAGGCGCGAGCGTGGCGAAATCGTTCTAAGTCCAAAATCGATGCGATGTCAACGCCGATTTACATTTGACCCACTATCGTGTTGATGTCGAGCAATTAAGTCCTCGCTGACTGTTCAGGGAAAATATCCTCTTCGGTTCGCACTAATCCACTTATGTCCATTGGGAAATCCCGCGAGCTGACGCCAGTTGCGGGGTTCCATCTCAGAACTAAGACTCCATTTCTGCCGAGAGCGTCGCCGGCAGAGTCCACACCCCCTGCCGTCCATTTATCGGGACCGGCTCCACGCGCCGCAGGTCCTGGAACACCCACAGCCACCTGCCAACCGTGAAGTCCCCGTAGGGGTCGGTCGTAATCGTAGCATCGTATTCCGGTCCGTCGCCGAGCTCGCGGAATCCGCGACATTTAACTATTCCACCGGAGTCCGGCTCACTCACCACCTGCATACACTCGATCAGCCGCGCGGTCGCCACGACAGCGCCCATGGGCATCGAGTGAGAACTGCCGGCGCGCTGTAGAACGACGCGCTGCACCTCGATGTTCCAATCCGTCGGCCGAGGCTTGCGCTTGCCGGCGTGGATCGCTATGCGCTGGCCCATGAGATTTCTGGGTGCCGCCCAGGAGCGTGTTTCGATGTTCTTGAGTCCCCAGACCATCAGCTGCGCCCACGGCTGGTGCAAGGTCAGCGCTCTCATCTCACCAGTCTCCTTTTGAGAATCGTTGCAAGCATCATAACCCGAGCCAGGCGTATTCCCGAAGAGCGAAGCCTGTTTCGGTTTCCTGCAACTGTCGCCTCGAAGCGGTGACCCAGGCCCCGATGCCGCGAGCGTTCTTCTGCGCCGCAGTCTCAGCGCCCCACCTTACTGTCGACTGGTCCGCAATGCACTGATGACCGCAGTGCGTTCAGCAGGACCGTAATGACTAGGCCAGCTTGAGCTTCATGAAGACTGCGACTTCGCCGACAAGGGCGTCTTGGTTCGTATAGAAAGACAGGTCCACGCCTTCGAATGCGAAGCCGATCCTGCGATAGAAATCTATGGCCGGGACGTTCGTATTCTGCGTCTCGCAGACCACGGTTCTGAAGCCCTGACTCCTGGCGTGCGAGGCGATGCGGTCCATCAGCCGTCTCCCTATGCCCCGCCTCCTGTGAGATTCCGCGACTCTGAACTCGCGAACCATCAGGCTTCCGTTCCAGTCTTCTCTCTCGGCTATCGCCAATCCAACGAGGTCGTCGCCGTCGAATGCTTCAAACGACAGTCCCTGTTCTATGACCCGGTTGTAATCTGCCAGCAGTTGCTCCGAGACCGGCCAGCGCTTCTCGTAGGGCTCGGCCAACTCCCGGCGCTGGAGCGTAATACCGAACTCGGTCTCAGTCTCCACCCCTTCAACCGAGTACACCTCGTGGGAGACGAAGGAGTTGGCAAATCGAAGATGCTCGATGGTCAGTTCGTTCAACGTGGTTACTTCGATCAAGTAAGACCCTCCCGCGGCTCTTGTGCTGAAAATACATGAGGTGGCGCCTCTTCAGATAACTTGGTGAAGCAAAGAATTGCAAGTTAGAAGAACAGCGGCCTCATGAGTAACCAATGTTAGATAACGTTATGAGCGTATGCCGCGCCGTCCGAACCGTCCTGCACGGTGTTTTGAGGTCAAAGGAGCTGTAAGGCTAATCACGGACTTCTTTCAGTCTCATGGGATAGGCAGATTGGCGACATCCAATTTCTGGAGTATCACATATACGTTGCCAAGCTCCCCGGACAGGTGCTCCGTGTCGTTCAGTTCTTCAAATTCCTCTCCGTAAATGGCCGCAATCTCAAACTGCCCGGATCGATGGACCAGATCCTGTAGATCGGAAGACAGCCAGAGCCTCAGGGTGTGGCGATCATCAAACCGCTCCACCTTGCCATCCCTTCGGACTTCGAACGAGCCGACCTGGTGGCTCAGTCTTGATTCCATGTCTTCGCTGAGGATTCGCCACCAGGTCTTGACGCTGACGCCGTCACGTTCCATCGTCCAGCAGTCACCGGCGGGTAGCCCGCCTTCATGCGCGAAGTTCAGATGGACGATGTAGATTCCGCCCTCGCGTAGTGATAAACCCGTGGCTTTGAGATGCGAGACTATATCTTCGTCGGAATGGAGGTGTCCAATGCTGTTGATCGAAATGAACGCGGCATCGAACTCGCCTGGAATGTCGGCAGAGACCATGTTGGCGAGTAGAGTCCGCACGCTCCCCTCGCAGCGAGCCGCTGCGAGGGAGTCCTCGGCATACCGGAGTATCGTGGGATTGATGTCGTAACCTGTGATCCGGAACCCGTCGGCGGGCAAGGTTCTCAGAAAGCGACCGGTGCCGCAGGCCGGTTCCAGAATGCGCCGTACCGGGAAAGGCACGTGCTCTTTAAATGAACGCTTGAAGAAGCCGATCTCCTCAGAAAGGTCCCAGGAGAACGCGATGTCATAGAATTCAGGGAGAGCATAAAGTCGTGATGCCATATGTCTTGTTCTTGATCATCTCTTGCCGATGAGGCACTTAACATTCGGAATGACTGAGGTGGGATATTGGTGCTTAACCACTATCAGGAGCTGCTTCCGAAGTTCCGAAAGGGAACAAGCACACTCGTCTTTGAGGGAAGAGTGCCTGAAAGCACTCTCGGGAGTTTAGTGTTACTGGTCGCTGTCTTCCAGCGTAGCATTCAGGATATTGGTGAGTTGTAGGACCTGACGAGCAGACAGGTCAACCGAGCCGCCTGATCTATGCCGTATCCTTATACCCAAGTCAACAGGCGCATTTCCTCCTGTGCTGACTATGACCTGGTGGTCGTGAGTTACAATCTTCGACAATTCAGTTCTCATCGTCTGCCCCTTCATTCCCATGTTGGGGCTGCGACTCGCATTTGCGCATATGAACTACAGGCAGAATATCACATGCGGTGCAGTACCATCCCGGAATCCAACGCGACTTTCGCACAGCGACTCGGCGACAGGGACTCTTAAACAGTCCCATTGCTGTGCGTTTCACCATGCCAATTGGGACCGTGCAACGAAGTCCCTTCCTGCTTCTCTGAACCTAATTGACAGTTGTTTCCTATTGAATCGCCTCCCTGAGACAAACGACAATTGACCGGCCCTCGCGGCGCTTACTATAGTTAAGTATCCTGGCGGGGTGCTCTGGCTCCCGCGACACCGAATACTTATGAACCCGACTCCGAGCCGAGGCTGAATATGCTTCCTAAAGTGTTTATCGACGGCCGCACTGGCACCACGGGACTGCGCATCTACGAGTGGATGGCCGGACGGGAGGACGTGGAGCTATTGACACTCCCCCTGGAGCTGCGACGGAGTCCTGAGCATCGGCGAGACAGAATTATCGAGTCCGACGTGTCAATTCTCTGCCTTCCCGACGGTGCAGCCGAGAAGGTCGCCACTTGGGTAGGAGAGACGGATACACGACTGATTGACGCCAGCACTGCTCACAGGGTGGCCGACGAATGGGTTTACGGGCTGCCGGAATTGGCGCTCGACCAGCGCGAGGCGATAAGCCGGGCCAAGTATGTGTCCAACCCGGGCTGCTATCCCACGGGCTTTCTGCTTCTTGTGAGACCACTGATTGATGCGGGGCTGCTTTCTAGGGACGCTCCTATTTCCGTTAACGCCCTGTCCGGCTACTCGGGAGGTGGTAACTCCATGATCGCCAGGTGGGAAGACCCGGACACCGGGCTTTGCAGGCTGCCCTATGAGGCTCCGTACTCATTGGATCAGAAACATAAGCACATACCGGAGATGATGAAGTATTCGAAGATCGGCGTGGAACCTCAATTCGTGCCCGCTGTCGGACCATTCCGCTGCGGTATGCGGGTGCAGGTTCCCCTCCATTCCTCAATGCTGACACCGGGGACAACCGGAGAGTCCGTATGGGAGGCCCTGAATGAGCGTTACCGGGATGAAGAATATGTCGAGATGGCGAACTTGCCCGTCCCCGGGACGATAGACGAGCGCAGCTTCGACGCCCAAGCATGCAACGACAGCAATCGGATTCGGCTCAATGTGGCGTCACATGCCTCCGGGCATGTTCTGCTGATCGCGTTGTTGGACAATCTGGGCAAAGGCGCCTGCGGCGCAGCCATTCAGAACCTGAACCTGATGCTGCGCTTCCCGGAAGGCGCAGGGCTGCCTGCATAGTCAGAAGTGAGCTTGCTCTCTCGGTGTAGGAGTTGCCTCGCCCCTCAGGTGGATACATCCGAAGCATGCGCCGATCAGATACGAAGTAGACGGCTTGGAAATATGGCCCACGTCATGGTAGTAGCGATCACCTCCGTCAGCGGCGGCGGCAAGACTGCAGTCGCCCGTCGGCTGGTAGGCACTCTCGGCGACGCTGTAGCGATTCACTTCGACGACTACGACGACACCAACGTGCATCCCGATGACCTGCAGCGCTGGATGAAGGACGGTGGAGACTACGGCGCTTACGAAACTCCCCTGTTTACCAACCACCTACAGGCATTGAGAGCAGGCCAAAGTGTCAGATATCCCACTGATGGTGCGACAGTGGGACCGGCAAAGTACGTCGTCGCCGACGCACCGCTGGGTCGAGCGAATTCGGACTCTGGAAGGTTGATCGACCTGTTGGTATTCATTGACACGCCTCTGGACATTGCAATGGCACGGAGGATTCTGCGAGACATTGAACTCTCGGACGAACCTCTTCAGCGCATGATAGATGAGTTGGGGGGGTATGAAACCGGGGTCAGTCCGATCTATCGGCACTTCCAGAAGCGCATGCGAGAAGACTCCGATCTGATCGTCGATGGAACATTCAGCATCTACCGCATCGTCGAGAACATCCGCTCGGAGATGAGACGGCGTCTGGGTGAACCTATCAGCCCCCAAGTGGACCTGCACCCGCCACGCCCAAAGCAGGACGTGGTGGAGAGACACCCTCTAACTTAAGAGAACCTGTAGGCCCGTTTTAGGGCAGAGACCACAATCTCATTGTAATTGAAATTCACCCGTTCATCTGTAGCCGTAACACTCGCCAATCTATCTGATCTATCCCGCCTCGCAGTCCCTCGAGTCGACCGGCGGGAAGCAGCTGGGATGCGCCCGGTATGTGATAATGTGGTGGAGACGTGGCGCGAAGAAGCCGGACATCATCCTGTCGGGACCTGACTCTGACAGGATCACCCACGCCTTCGAGGTAGAGGGACTCGGGGAGTTCGAGGCCCTCATGAGATCGCGGCAGTCCTACTACAGGCCCTTCATGACCACGGATTCGGCCGGATTCCCGCGCGAGTATCCCGCGAGATGGAGCTTCACCACGGACAGGAGTTCGTACTCACCCGGCGAGACCGACCGGATCAGCCTGCAAATAGAGAATGTCAGCGTTCTGCCCCTGGCGCGTTGGCGCTGGCTGACCGCATGTTCATTACTCAGAGCCCACCCCGGTTCCTGGAGTTGTAGGTGTTCACTGCACCCACTGGTTTCCAAGCGCTCTCCCGGCAATTCGGCGTCCGTCGCCTCCTAAGCTGGTGCCACTGAAGTAGATGTCATTGCCCATGTAATCTGTGCCGACATCCGATTCAAGGTTGTAAGCGTGTCTTACTGCTATAGTAGCTCGTTCATGGATCATCGTCAGACGGGAACCGTATGTGCATTTGTCATTAGCGAAGGGAATTGCTGGAATCGGCGGTCATTGCACTCACAACAATGTCTCTGTAGGAATCATAGGTGTTGGATGCAGGCAAGCTGGTGGCTGAGAACCAGCCGATCTCAGTATGCTCATCAGGCTCTGCATTGATTGGTCTGCCCTCCCAGGATGAGACTACGAAGACCATAACTTCTATGGGTTCAACCGGGTCAGGGTGAAGGATCGAGTCCATCAGACGGAATGACCGAATCTCCACGTCGAGCTCTTCAAGGAGTTCTCGGCGAAGTGCATCTTCCGGAGATTCCCCGTCCTCGATATGCCCTCCGGGCAAATCCCAAATGTCGGGATAGAGCCGCAGATGAGGGCCCCTCTTCGTGAGAAGAACCCGGCCGTCGCTGATCAGCACTCCGGCCACGCACCTAGCCATTGGAGCATATCCTTTGAGGGCATCATCCAAGGGATGCTCGGCGGGTTCGGAACTCATTCAGCCTTATCCCCATAACGTCGTCTAGGCATCGGAACGTACGCAGCCGGCGGATCCATTCCACCTAGTTGCTCCCTGCAGCATAGATTAACACACGTACAGCGCGCCCTGTCTGTCTGACTCTAATGATCGCTGCAGTCTCGACAATTCTGCAGGCCAGAGTCGAGGCTTTCAGGATTCCTTTCCAATCCTGAACATCGTAGTCCCGCACTCGCCGCACTTTCCACGTGTAGCGAGCCTACCATTCTTCATTGTAACCTGCTGAGCCTGTTCAATCTCTCGGCTGTCTCGACACTTCATACAATATCCAGTCATTGAAGAATACCCTTTCTCTCGAAGGTGCGTCTCGCAACGGTGAAGATATTACCATCGAAATGAAGACTATGAAAGAGTCGGGATCTGAGGATTCTTGCGATCCCCTCAGGACTGGCAAAAGGGCTGCTTAGAGTGAAGAGCGTCGAATGTGGCGAAGTGATTTAAGATTCCGGTGTACGCTCAGATTATTCATCGGAACTGCTCCGCACATCATGAAGATTCCACACCGGGGTGAACAGGAGCCAGATAATCCCCAGCATCTCGCCGGCAGCGCCGATAAATAGGGTCGGCCTGAGACCTATGGCCTCGCCCATCACGCCTCCAATCAGGGCGCCAATGGGGACAAGGCCCACCTCAAGGGTGTTCATCACGCCGTGCATGCGTCCCTGGAGCCGGAGTGGAGTGTATGCCTGTCTGATGCTTACCTGGCTGACATTGTAGACGGTGGCCCCTATTCCGAAGAAGAACATCGCCGTCATCAGTACCGCCGTCGTAACGATGATCGGACCTCCCACGAGGGGGGTAGCCATGTCAGTCAGCCCAAGCACAACGACACCCAGGACCAACGCCCGGCCTGTGCCTGCCCACCTGATGACCCTGGCAGAGACGACCGCCCCCGCCAGAAAACCGACACTGGACACAGAGAACATCGTCCCGAAGGCGAGCGGTCCGATCCCAAGGTCCCGGCTAACGTACAGCAGCCACACCGACTCGAACATCGCGTTGAAGATAGAGAGTCCGGCGACGAGAACCGCGATGGGAAGCAGGAAATCGCTCCGTGCGATCAGTCTCAGTCCCGACTGGGCCTCACTGATGAAGTTGCTTCCCACGGTGGACGGACTGGTCTCGGGCTCCGGTGTTCGGATTGTCTGGACCGCCAAGGCGGACACGACGAAGGTCACCGCATCCACTACCAGCGCGATAGGGGCGCTGAACGCACGAATCAATATGCCGGCGATGCCGGGCCCGACCACTTGGGCCGACGAGCGGCCGACTTCGAGCTTGCCATTGGCCTCCACCAGTTCGTCCCGGCCAACCAGCGTCGGAAGCATGGACCTGCTGGCCACTGTGAAGAGCATGTTGAAAATGCCCATTGCGAATGCCACAAAATACAGGTGCCAGATGTTGAGCAACTGTAATACGGCTGCAATCGGTACCGTGCATATCAGAATAGCGCGCCCGTAGTCGGCGACTATCATCACGGGCCGCTTCTTCACACGATCAACCCATACGCCCGTCCCAAGTCCAAACATGAGCGCTGGGTCTGCTGGCCGCAGCCAGCAGACCCATCTCAAGTGGCGTTGCGTCCAGGGTCAGAACTGCAGCGAGCGGCAGGGCCAGGAAGGTGATCTGGGAGCCGAAGCCAGATACCGTACTTCCAACCCACAGTCTCACGAAGTCGGCGTGCTGCCAGAGACCTGTGAGTCGTATGCGCATCGATAATGCCTTAAGCCCTTGCTCACGTAAAGCGTCCGGTATGGTTACGCGGTCCCGGTAATCGTACCACTGATGACATTGAGGCATGATGCGCGAAGCCGTCTTCGTCGCGTGTTTACAAGAGCCTGTAAGGGTCAGTCCTGGGGAAAACTCAGTCAGATTCTTCCGCGTGTCGGACAGCTATACGTAATTTGACAGTGAGGAAGATCGTTAGTAACATCCAGACGCGCTCTCTGGGGGAGCCACCGAGTCCGCGCAAAGGCTGAGCCTGCCCCTTCTTCGTTCAGACGACTGGACTACCGACACCCTTTTCTGCCCGTCAATGCGGACGCCGGGACAAAGGAAAGGAGTGCTCATGCAACCCTCTTCACTACCCGCACGCCCGAACATTGAGCTTCTCAAGAATCAGGCCAAGGATCTTCTGAAAGCCTATAGAGCCGGCCACCCATCGGCCCTCGAGCGCTTTCGTTTAACGACACGTCATTACTCGCGCCTTCCTGATAACGACCTCGTGCGGCTGTCCCTGTCACTCGGCGATGCTCAACATGTCCTCGCTGCGGAGTACGGATTCCACAGTTGGCTGCACATGCGCAACCACGTTCAGCGGCATATTCATGAGAGGAGTGATGGAGGGAATGTCTCAGATGAGCGGCTCTATCCAAGAATATCTTCTTAATCGTAAACGCCTGGTAACTCTAAGCGCCGCTATCATCTCATTAGAAGTGCCGGCGCAGCTTGTCTATCCTTTCATCTGGCTGTTCATCGTCGACGTCGTAATCGGCCAGGGCAAATTGGGTCTTCTGCTGCCAGCCACGGCCATTTGGGTCGGTGTGCAGGTCTTCGAACAAGCATTGCGCATGGTGCGAACATTTTTCACCGAGTGCCTGGGGCTGGAATTCGCCCGCGAAATCAGAGTATCCCTTCACGATGTCTTGCTGTATTCGAGTTGGTCGGACCTCGAGTCTCAGCGAATCGGAGATCTCACCGCCCGATTCGGACCGGACGTCGACGCCGTCGAAGAGTCTCTTTCGAGCAGCCTTCCCACACTCCTAATCCAGGGTCTGGGTTTTATCCTGATCATCGGAGCCCTGGTGTGGATGAACGCGCTGCTTGCGACTGTGGTTGTCATTCCCGTTGTCATAGTGGCCCTGGTGGCGCGTCGATTCAACTCTTCCGTTAGACCGCTGTATCAAATTTACACATCGCGACTCGGTGACATGTCCGCGGTGTTCGAAGAAGACGCAGCGGGTGTCAGGACGATTCAGGCACTGAGTGCGGAAGAGGCCCGGAAGGGTCGCATGACTGAAATGGCACGGCAACTCTATTCGAGTCGGATGCGCATCGCCTGGTACCGAATGGCTTCAGAAAATGTCGCCGGTTTCATTGGGTTCCTAGGTACGGTTGGCATGATGTGTCTCGGCGGATATCTTGTCGTTCAGGGCGACATGACCCTCGGCGGGTTGGTGGCCTTCCTGGGATATGCCTGGCGCCTTCCTGTGGCTGTAAACATCATCATATCCGGAGTGGACCTCTGGAACCGTGCAAAGGCGTCTTCCCTGAGACTGCAGGAGACCCTCTCGGGAGACACTCATCGCACCACTGCCGAGGAGCAGTCAGGCCTGGACCCCCTACGGGGACACATCGACTTCAGAGTGGAGCGATTCGTGTATCCCACCAGGACGGAAGCTGCGCTCCGCAACGTCTCATTTTCGGCCAGGCCCGGAGACATGGTCTGCTTGGTCGGGCCAAGCGGGTCAGGCAAATCGACCATACTCAGCCTGATTGCCGGATTCTACCAGCCCGATATTGGATACGTCACAATCGACGGCCACAGACTGGAAAGAGGCAATGCTCGCAGTTACAGACGCTTCATGGCTGTGGTCCTGCAGGACACATTCATATGGAACGACACCGTGGAGGATAACATCCGCATGGGAGTTCGGACGGCCAGCAGAGCAGATATAGAAGAGGCGGCTAAACTGGCCAATGCCCACGAATTCATCCTCGGCCTTCCAGAAGGGTACTCCACAGTGATAGGTGAACGTGGTGTAAGGCTGTCGGGAGGTCAGAGGCAGCGTATCGGGGTGGCGAGGGCATTCTTACAGAACCCGAGCGTCATACTGATGGATGAACCGACCTCATCGGTTGAGAGCGAAAGCGAAGAAGCCGTTCTGGCCGCGCTCAAAGCAGTTTCTCAACGACGCACAACGATCATCGCGTCCCACAGAACGGTGTTCGCGGAGAACGCCACCGAGACTGTGTATATTCACAACGGTCGCATGTTATCTGATCAAGAATCGGGGGAAATGGAGGGTCGACACTGATTTGCGAATGAGACCGACTCACCAGTTGGATTACAGCGGTTTCAAAACCAATTATAGGACTCGGGGTCTTGCGAACTGTGTGTTCCATTCAAATTGAATATTCTTTTTTGCCGCTGACGACTGAGCGAGATCGGAATTCAGCGTAAACCCCATTGCGGAACCTGCTGATCTGCCGGGCTGAAGTGCTTCAACGATGCCGCAGCCGGATGGTCTGTCGTGCCCCTCAGTTCTCGAACGAGTTGCCAGGAGTTAAGAGCGTCGAGAAGGTTGATGATTCCCGGCGACTCATTACGGACCTCGGAAGGCAGCCCCCCTCGGCATCGTACGCCCTTGCGGTGCTCTGGTGCGGATTAATGCCGTACCGGAGCGTCAATTCTGGCTATGTCATCCCACTCTCAGGATTCACGTTTAACCAAAGATTGTTCCTTAGTCGACGGCTGCTATGCCCAGTCCTAAGTAAGTCTATTCTGATATTGACAAGTTCCGGTCACAATGGCAAATCCCGATTCTTTGTATCATCCGTTAAGTTAGACTGACAATTATGGATGCAGATGCCAAGCAAGAAAATAACGATGCGCAAGGCATGCAGACGCTGCATTCTACAGGAGAGCAAGCGCCGCCCCGCTGATTAACAGACAGGGCATCGGGACTGACTATATTCATGATATTGCCTCAGAGAAGATTTAACACATCTCCGACATTTTCCACTCTATCGCCAGGCCATTGTTCACGACTTCCGTCCGCGAGATCGTAGGGAGTGCGAATGAGTACAGCCGTCATCCCTGCCCGTGATGCTCCACTGAGCTCACCATCACTGCCGTCCCCCACATACAGACATTGATCAGGGGGAACTCTCAATCTCTGAGCCGCTAGCTCGTAGATGCGAACATCAGGCTTCGTGAGTCCAACTTGAAACGACAGGACCGAAACATCGAAAAGCTTCGCGAACTGAGTCGAGTCCCACAGTTGAGAGACCTCATCCCCACAGTTGCTGATCAGTCCGACCCCGAACCCTTTCTCGCGTAGTTCACAGAGTGTCTCGATTGTTCCGTGACGAGGGTTAAGTGCATTGCGTACATACTCAAACCGTATACTGGTACAGGCTTGGATCCGAGTTTCTACAGGATCGATACCCAGTGCCCTGCAGATGTCTGATAGTGCCTCTCCAGTAGATGAGAAGTCTCCAGCTATTCGTTGCAGTGCTCGCTGAGACCATGCACTGGAAAACCCATCGGGGTCCAGGCCGAGAAGGTCTGCCATTTCATGCGTGTTTTGAAGGTACAGTCGCCTGTTTTCCTCCGGATAGCTCAACTCGTCTACCAAGGTCCCCCAAAGGTCGAAGATCACGGCCCTGTACTTCCTCAATCTGGTCTCCTTACTCAATACTCACCTGGAACAGACACGATAGTATTGACCCATACGCCCGTCCCAAGTCCAGACATGAGCGCGGGGATGCTACCAACCGCGGCCAGCAGACCTATCTGAAGCGGTGTGGCGTCCAAGACCAGAACTGCAGCGAGCGGCAGGGCTAGGAATGTGACCTGGGAACCGAAACCCGAAACCGAACTTTCAACCCACAGTTTCACGAAGTCGGCGCGCTGCCAGAGACCTGTGAGCGGTAATCGCATAGCTGATACTTCCGCCCCTCGGCCGCGTGAAGCGTCCGTTCTGAATGGTCTGTACTGTCCTGAAAGCCGAGATGTCGTTCGTTCGTCCCGGGAGTCCTATCACTGCCGGGACGGAAGTGGAATGCGAGTAGCCCAGTTGTACGACGCATGTACGCGCTGTGTCAATAGCGGTCATCTCAACGTGATCTGCTACGATGCGCAACAGGCGGCTGCGGCTCTTCCTGGGAACCTGGGCAGACACATTTCATGCTAGGGCTCTCAGTAGCGCTGGAGTACGTCATTTCGCCTGCGAATGAATGGATTGCACATGGGACCTTTCCTCAACGATGATCTCCTGGATCAATACATTCGGACCGTGTACCCGGACGGGGTCGTCCGTGATCGGGACCTGCTCTGGAATTGGCAGCTTTCGCGCGTGGAACGAATAGTTCTGGAAGGCGGTTCCACTTTCATCCTGAAGAGGAGCAGATACCCTCTCACGCATGAGGCTCGTGTAATACACGGTCTTCAGCAGACCGATGTGCCCCTGCCCGAGTTGCGTATGTCGCGAGTTGATGGGGATATACTGACGATGATACTCGAGGACCTTGGCCCGTCGGAACGCCAGCCCACGCTGAAGGAAGCAGCTGCGGTCGCTGCCAAGATACACAGGGCCACACCGCGTGTATTGTTGCCAGTCCTAGACGCGGCGACGCTGCGTTCGCTGCCCTTAAAGATCCGCGGTGGCGTCGAACAACTGGCCTCGACCGGTCGATGGCAGGAGTTGGACCTGATTCGCAGTCTACTTGACAAAATAATCGCAAGTTCCGCCCTCTTAAGTCGCGGCGCAACGAATCCTCCCTTCGGACTCTGCCACAGTGAGTTCCACCCCACGAGTTTGCATGTCGGTATGAACAGGACCGCGGTCGTCGACTGGGCAAGGGCGTTCATAGGCCCCGGACTTCTTGACCTCGTGTCTTACGGCGGGACGATTGATCCCCCGGATCCGGCTGGCTGTCGTTCACTCATCGAGGCTTACCAGTCAGCCGGGGGGCCGGTGGAGGCGTCCGACCGGCGGGGTGGGCTTCCGGCGGCGGAGTGGGCGATTGTATGGCACAGGATCTGGGCGGTGGAATGGTACGTCGCCAGCTGCAATACCTGGATGGACGACCTGGAACAGGACTTCACCTGGCAGTCCGTCGTGGAGCGACACCTGGGAGAAGCGGCGAGTTTCATTTAGGCCGAACGGGGCCCGCTCATGCCCTGTACAACTCAGAGCCTGCCAGTGAAACGGCGAGACGACCGACAAGTTCCTCAAACACACTCTCACCTGTATTGCGTTTAAGGGCGCCACCACTGATCAACACGGTCTTTGCCCAAAGAGGCAGTTCGGTTCGACGTGAAGGGAGTTCACCGAGAGATACCTGTCGACCCTGGGTCCTGACACAGAATAGCGATCAAGGCCGAAGCTGACGGAGTCGAGGAGCCGCCACCATGTTTGGTCGCCGATCCCTTCGTCGATCATCTGCATCCCTCTCTCAGTATCGTGACAATTCCGGGCTCATGCACGGACGTGCGCCGACACAATTTTCCGGGAAGAGGGCTTTCAGGCAGAAAGAATGTCATCGGCTGAAAAAAGTGATCTCAACTCGATACCATGGGAGGCCAAATTCAGTTCACTCCCCTGCGCGCGGTCAACCACCACAACTGCGTGGTTTACGACTCCTCCCCCGTCCCTGAGCTGAAGCACGCTTTCGACAATCTGACCCGCAGTGGTGGTCACATCCTCCACTACGACGATCCGACGGCCGGCAACATTGCCACCCTCTACTACTCTCCGAGTCCCGTATGACTTTGCGACCTTCCTTACAAACAGAGTGGGCAGGCCGGTTATCTGTGACAGCATCGTCGCGATGGGAACACCGCCCAGTTCGAGTCCGGCGAGCGCCTCCGCGTCTTGAGGCACAAGAGTCGCTATTTCCTTCGCTATTGCGAGAAGAAGTTTGGGGTCTGACTCAAACTGGTACTTGTCGAAATACTCTGTGACGTTCCTGCCGGAGCGAAGCGTAAACTGGCCCGAGATGTAGGCACATTCGCGTATCTCTCGCGCCAGTTCAGCGCGTGTATTCCACCGTGTGTCTTTGTCCATCTACTCCCCCATACATTGATCAGCCAAGAGAACTATATGTCACGCCGACGTCCCACAAAGTCGTCTCAGGTTGGTCCAGGCCGACCCATCAGAAGTGTTCAAGATCAATTCCGGCCGGAAGTTGGGCGGTAGTGGCATTTCAGGTCAATTCGCTTTGTACATTAAGTAAGTCAGGTTCTCACAGGAGTCCTCAACCAGAGTTCCACGCGATGATTCCCCGGTATTTGCGATTTCTTGTAATCGGTGCCGCAGACTCTGCCTTCACTCTGCCCACCACCCGCTGTGAGCTACACTAAAATATCCCTTCACTCACCTTTCGGTGGTGAAAGCTGAAACCCAGCAGGGATAGAATCCGGCGGACTGGGCCGTCCTTCGAGACGCTATGTTGCCGACTGTGGTCCCATAGTATGGAACCCGCCCATGACTGAGTAATGCAGCTGCGACCCTGGAAGTCAGAACCGCTCCCAGACCTTCGCCTCTATGATCTGACCGAACGTCTATACCTATCTGCCACAGGGTATCCGAGTCGGCTGTGGTGGCGGCTACCCCGACGACCGCGGCGTTGTGAAGAGCCAGCGCGGCGACGGTCACTGGCCGTCCCTGAGCGGGAGCTCTGGGAGAAATCGCATTCGGCCAGTCAGGGAAGCTCAACATCTCGAGTAAATCCTCACCGCCTACCTCGATGTCGTATCCCGCGGGCGTCGCGCGCTCCCGCAAGTCTCGGCTGGAAGTCACGCTGTATAGGTGAGGCTCGTGAAGCGTGAAAGAGGCGACTTCCGCCCTACGGGAAGCGCGACTGAGCAGATCCAAGCCGAACGCGTCGGCGGGTTCTACATCGCGGAACAACTTCGATACCCAGTTCATCCAGTTCGGAGTGGCGGATACGACTACACCCGCGCCCATAGTTGTGACGGCGAGACTGAATTCACGCCGAGGGAACCGCCTACGCATAGGGTTCAGACTTCCTGAAGACGTTACCTCAGAGATTTGCAATGCATCTTCAGCAAAGGCCTCTGGAAGACAGCAGGCTTCAGCCGCGAGCGTGGCGGCCACTGATTCGGCGGCGTACGACCTGGATATATACAACCTTAGTCCTCCCGGTTTGCGTCGCAAGCAACGCGGCAGTGTCTATTATAAGGGGATTACATACTTATGCACATTTTGGTTTGCCAAGCGCGAGTGCTACCTAGTAACTATCTCAAAACGTTGGTCAGTGTTCAATACTTCAGGTAATCTGTAAGCAGAATCCAGTTGAGGTGGGACATCCAATATGTACAGACAGAATGCGCTTGATACGATCTGGGAGGTGCAGGATGACCTTTGGGAGGAGATTGAGCCATTGATCGCAGAGCTCGACCCTCCGAAGGTGACCGAACGCTAGAGAGAGGACCCTCGCAAGATGCTCAACGCGATCATCTTCCGAATGCGTTCTGGCTGCCAGTGGAACAGGCTTCCGAAGTATCTCGGCGATGACAGCACGATTCATCGCACGTTCCAGAGGTGGGAGTCGGCAGGGGTATTTCCCATGGTCTGGGCTGTTATTCAGTCTCACTGCGATGAGTTGGGTGGTGTGGATTGGGAGTGGCAATCGGCAGATGCGGCGATGGGCAAAGCGCGTTTGGGGGAGATGCGGTTGGACGGAATCCGACAGACCGAGGCAAGCCAGGAACCAAACGTAGCATCCTGGTGGAAGCGAGCGGAGGCCCATTGAGCATCGTAGTAGCCGCAGCGAACGTCCAAGATACCAAAGTGTTGGAGAGGACTCTTGGATCTGTGGTGGTCGAGTGTCCCGCTCCGAGTGTTCATCGGCCTCAACATCTATGCTTAGATAAAGGATATGACAACCCCACAGGACACAAAACCGCATTGAGACACCACTATGAGCCACACATCCGTAGAATAGGAGAAGAGAAGTTCGACGGGTCTGGGCACAAACACTATCCTGCGCGTCGCTGGGTGGTGGAGCGAACATTGGGCTGGCTCTCAAAGTGTCGTGGAATCCTGCTCAGGTATGAGAAGAGAGTGCAGAACTACCTTGCGATGCTGCAACTGGCGTGTGCACTCATATGGTATCGCCGATTGTATCAACTTAAGGTTCTGAGATAGTTTCTAAGTGAGGTGCTGGGACGCATGGATCCCAATCTGAAACTCGAAGACTGGGTCGGCCGGATAGTGGATATCGTCATTGACCGGCCCCTGGGCAGCACTCATCCCCGCCATTCGGACATCGTCTATCCAATCAACTATGGCTACGTGCCCGGGACTCTGGCTCCCGACGGTGGCCCAGTCGATGTCTACGTGCTGGGCTCACAAATTCCCCTGGTGCGGTGTTCAGCCAAGGTCATAGCCATTATTCGTCGTAGAGACGATATAGAAGACAAACTCGTCGCTATGGTGTCGGGAGAATGGAACGAAGCTTCAATCAGGGAGGCGACACTGTTTCAGGAGCAGTGGTTCGACATCTGGATAGAACTCCCGTGAAACTGGAAAGTCGGGGACGAGGCACTGCATATCCGTGAGGCTGGAATGGAGGCACTCGACTTGATCCTGTCTCATAAGCCACCGCTTGACCGTTATTGGGAGGACTGGAGGCCGGCTCCAGCCTGGGGTGTACCCGAGTTGGTACATGGTTGGGACTCGATTGATCTCCGAGAATAAAATGGTTTCCATAGAAGTCTCTGCATTCGTAATCGGTCGAGATAAAGCCGGTCAAGTAACACAGGGCGGGCTTCAGAACAGATTTACACCTGGGAGACATGGTTACCTGGTGGAGTCTGTAGACCTCTCTGATTCGACACGGTCAGGCTGCGTTGCTTTCCGGCATCGCTGGTTCTCCCGCCCTATTCACATGCACCGGGAAAGATGCCCATAACTGGGGCGACCTATTGACAATGGCGGTGCCGGCCGCTTCCAATTGGAAGAATGTGTCTCCTGTTCGACCGGGCTGTTCCTCGCTGGCACTGGTTCTGGACACCCCACAAATGTGGCTGCAGACGTCAGGTCACAAGGAAATAGCCATCCAGTGAAATTGAAGTGATTGAACTGCCGTGCCTACGAACGAACTGACCGGCCGGAATGAATTGCTGCGAAACGGCTCGTTTCTCAGGCTGTGGATCGGCAGCACCGTGTCGCGATTCGGGACCGCTCTCAGCGCTCTCAACTTCGTTGCCGTCGTCACGCTGGGTGCGACGCCGCTTCAGATGGGTATACTCACGGCGGCAGGAGTTGCCCCAGGACTGTTCTTCGGACTATTCGCCGGCGTACTGACGGACCGCATCAATCGCAAACCCCTGCTCGTCTGGGCCGGTCTGGGACGCGCCGCTGCTCTGGCATCGGTGCCGGCTGCATTCTTCATGGACGCCCTTCGAGTCGAGCACCTCTATACGGTTGCATTCGTGAATGGACTTTTCAGAACGTTCTTCGACGTCTCACTGGGTGCGGTTGTTCCGGGCCTCGTGGGCCGTGAGCGACTCGTCGAGGCCAACAGCAGACTGTCGGCGAGCGGATCCGCGATTGACATCGGCGGATTCAGCGTCGGTGGGTGGATCGTTCAGTTGACCGGCACGATGGCAGCGGTCGGCGTTGGGACGGTCAGCTTCCTTTCATCTGCCCTCCTGCTGTTGAGCGTAAGGACGCGCGAGCCCCCGAAACTACCTGAAGAGAATCGGTCCGGCGGGATGGGCGAACTCTGGTCCGGACTCGTCTATGTAGCCGGACACCGTTCTCTGCGCGCTCTGTGCGGTAGCGCCGTGGCTGAGGGTATGGTACACGGCCTCGTCGGCTCATTAATCCTGCTCTTCGGCTTGAGGGAACTCCAAATGGACACCGGGGTGCTTGCGACTATTCTCGCAACTGGTGGAGTGTGTTCACTCCTGGGCGCGCTGTCCTCACGTTTGGTCGCCCGTAGATTCGGAATAGGACCGGCGACAGTGATCGGGTTCGCGCTGTTTGCGGCAGGCACTTTGCTGATACCTGCTGCCCAGGGGCCACTGTTTGCAGCGGGTGCGATTCTTGTATGCGCCCAGCTGTCGGAGACTGCATACGCGGTATACGAGGTGAACGAACTGAGTCTGCGCCAGGCGCTGACACCGGACTCATTCCTGGGCCGCGTCAATGCCACTGTCCGCGTTGTGGGCATCGGTGCATTCATGATTGCTTCAGTAGTGGGAGGACTACTCGCAGAGACGATCGGACTGAGGTGGACGATGGCGTCTGGAGGAGCGTGTGGGCTGGTGGGAGCGCTCTGGCTGCTGAGATCTCCTGTCTGGAACGTTCAGAGGCTGCCGGACGAATGAACCAATCCTTGACTGAATGATTCTGGCAGCACACACTGGGACTCAGGGTCACTTTGCACGAGACGGAATCAGGGCCACGAGACGGCCCTATCGATCACAGGACGTGTTTTGGCGAACGGCATGAACAACCTGAACCCTGGTTTGAGAGTGGTCCTTATAGGAGGAACATCCCACGTCGGTAAGTCGGTGCTGTCCGAATCACTGGCAGAGGCCTTGGGGTGGGACCATCTTTCGACCGACTCCCTGGCACGACATCCCGGCCGACCATGGAAATCGGCTCCGGAGAAAGTGCCGGGCCATGTAGCAGAGCACTATCTCACTCTGTCGGTCGAAGAACTGATCAAGGATGTCCTCCGGCACTACAGAATCAATGTCTGGCCGAAAGTCGAGGAGATCATCGGGACGCGCTTGGAGGATTCGTCCGCAACCGGAATAGTCCTGGAAGGTTCGGCCATATGGCCTGAATTCGTGAATGACTTGGACTTCGACAGAGTGGCCGCGCTATGGCTCACTGCCGACGATGAAATCCTACGGAAGAGAATATACGCAGGAAGTCTGTACAGTTCAAAGTCTCCTCGTGAACGGATGATGATCGACAAGTTCCTGGAACGCACTCTTACCTATAATGCGTTGATGGTCGCTGCCGTTAATCGGCACGGCTCTGTTCTCGTAGATGTTCTTCGGTTAGACATGGAGGAACTTACCGAAAGAGGCACGTCAACACTGGGACTTGACTTGCAGTAGTGCCATGCTTACGGGCGTCGGTCACACCCCTTGTTGACAGGTTTCGTGAGTTGCTAACTTCACTTCCAGCGATAGATGGCAATGGACTGCCGCCCCGCGATAATGAGCGCTCCCCATTCAGACCAGGTTTCAGACCCTACAGAGTAGACCGACCTCCTCAGAACCTGATCCGCTCGATCTCATCCAGCGTGATCCTGTCCCCGGTGCGGTCATACAGCCTGGTGGTCTGAGACGACTCGTGCGCCGCGATGGCCCGCGCGTCCTCGAGGCTCCCGCCGTTGGAGAGGTAGTTGGTGATGCCGGTGGCGCGGAAGCTGTGGCAGTTGATCGTAGAAGGCAGTCCCGCGACCCTGGCGCGGCGCCTCACCATCTGGAGCACGACCTGCCTGTTCATGCAGGTCCCCTTCAGCCGACGCCTGGTGATGTCGAGAGCCTGGAACAGCGGCGCCTTCGGAGTGTGCCAGAGGCCGGTGGCGTCCATATACTCCCCGAGGTATTCGACGAGCCTGTGGTGAGCGGGCCCCCAGCGCTCCTTGCCCCCCTTCTCGTGCAGAAGGAACATGCGCTGGTGGTTGGAGATACGGTAGTCCTCGACGTCCATCGCGATCACAGCACCGACACGGCCGAAGGTGTACAGCATGGCGCCGATGAGCGTGCGGTCCCTCAATCCCGATACCTTATCTACAGTGATGTACTCCAAAAGCGTCCTTGCCTCCTCGTCGCTGAGCACCGGGGTCTTGCCGACCCTTATCACGTTTCGTGGTCTCTGGACCGAAGTCGCGGGATTGGTCTACAGCATACCGCCCGACACCAGCCAGTCGAAGCATCTGCTGATGGCGGACAGGTACTGTCTGACCGACGCGGTGCGAGGAACATCGCCACCGTCCGCTCCCATGATCATCCCCTCCCACTCTCCCCCAGGCTATACCACGCAGCAGTTGAGATAGCAGAACAGTTGCACTAACGAACATGCGTTTGATATACTCCCCGCCACTATTCCAGGGAGGCATCAGATGGTTCAGCCGGTGACAGATTCCTACGTGTGCGGGCCCGCCCCGCTTGAGCAGGCCCGCTGAAATGATAGTAGCCTGCGTACTCATAACCCACTTCAGGGCGAAGGCAGAGCTGATCCGATGCCCGGATCTCGAGGGTCGCGCGTTCGCAGTATCGGGCAGAACCCGACCCGGCTCGCCCGTCGTCGACCGGTCTCAGGCGGCGCGGGGCGTCCTCTCCGGCATGACGCTCCAGCGGGCCGTGTCCACTGTGTCCGATCTGACGATACTGGACGCCGACGAATCGTACTATGAGGTGCTATTTGACCGTCTCCTCGACTCTCTCGGAAGCGTGAGCGATATGGTGGAGGCAGGGGACCTGGGAGAGGCTTATGTGATGCTGGAAGGACTGGAGAGACTGTACGGCGGAGAAGCGGGCGTCGTGTCCGCATTGCTAAACTCCGTTTCCGACCGTCTCAATCCGCGCGTCGGTGTGGCAGGCTCGAAGTTCCCCGCTTACGCCGCCGCCCGGACAGCCGGGCCCATGAGAGCGGCGAGAGCGCCGGACGACGTGTCCGCGTTCCTCGCGCCGATGTCCATCGAGATCCTTCCGGTGTCGGATCACCTGAGGGCCGCGCTCGCTCGCTTCGGAATGCGTGCCATCGGAGACGTGTCATTGGTCGGACAGGCCGCGATGTTCGACCGCTTCGGAAGGGAGGGACTGTTCGCCTGGGAACTCTCCACCGGAGTGGACCGCAGGCCGTTCGTACCGAGGAAGTTCGAGGAGTCCGTCGCCGAGTACACGACGCTGCCATTTTCCACGACCTCGATGGAGATGTTGCGCGTGGGACTGGACATGCTGCTCAGGCGCGCGTTCTCAAGACCGGTTTTGAGAAACAGGAGCGCGGGAGCGGCTACCCTCATATCCTCGACCTCCGACGGTGAGCCCTGGAAGTTCCACATCCGTTTCAAGGTTCCAATCGAGCGCTGGGAGCGCGCCTCCGAACTACTCGGAGAACGGCTGGAGGCCGAGCCGCCCGCCTGTCCGCTCGACGACCTGTCTCTGACCCTCTCCGACCTGGGAGGCGAGACGGGTATCCAGCCCGGCCTTATCGGAGACGCGAGGGATAGAGACCGGGAGACACTCGTAGGGGTGGACAGGCGGCTCTCGTCGCGCTTCGGCGGATCCCGGGCGCTTCACAGGGCGGTGGAGGCGGCGCCCTGGCATCCGGCGCCGGAGATGCGCTCGCTGCTGGTGCCGATAGACCCGCTGGCCTCTGACTCCGTCCGCGCGCTTCATATGCCAACTCCGGCGGAAGTGCGCGAGACCGCCAGAGGAGGCGAGCGCAGGCCCGACTCGCTCTTTCGGAATGGCAGGTGGCGGGACATAGACCGTATAGACGATAGCTGGAGGTTCGACCTGTGGTGGCTGCCCCGGCCGATGACCAGGTCATACTACCGCGTGGAGTCGTCGGACGGGACTCTGTCCACCCTGTTCCGCGACGAGACGACCGGCCAGTGGTACAGCCAGGCCGCGTGAGCGCAGAGGCTGCGTCATGTCCAGCGGCTACGTCGAGCTTCACGCGAAGAGCTTCTACTCGTTCGGAGAGGGAGCTTCCCACATCCACGAGCTTGCTACCCGGACTGTGGAATACGGACAGACCGCGCTCGCGCTGACCGACACCAACCTGTGCGGCGCGCTCGAGTTCGCGAACCTGGCGGGCACGCTCGGGCTGAAGCCCATCACCGGCGGCGAGATCACGCTCTCGGACGGCTCCCGCATCACGCTGCTGGCCAGGTCCAGGGCCGGGTACTCCAACCTTTCACAGCTATTCACGTTCGCCAACCGGAGCGATAGGCGAAAGCCTGAACTGGACCCGGTCCATCTGGCCGACCATGCCGACGGACTGATAGCGCTGGCCGGTGGCCGGGACGGCAGACTGTCGAAACTTCTCGTCGAAGGGCGATACGGCGAGGCCAGGAACTATCTTGGTCGACTGACCGACTGGTACGGCTCGGACTCGGTGTACGTCGAGCTTCAGCGTAACCTTCTGGACGGCGACACGCGGCGCAACACGCGACTCGTCGGAATAGCCAGGGAGACAGGGGCGCGACTGGTGGCTACCAACTCCGCGCTATACCACACGCCGGAGAGACACAGACTCCAGCATACGCTGGTCGCCATACGGAACAACGCCACGATTGACCGGAGCCTGCGCCATATCCTGCCCAACGACCAGTTCTATCTGAAGTCGGGCGCGGAGATTGAGACTCTCTTTGTGGACTGCCCTGAAGCCGTCTCCAATACCCTTGAGATCGCCGAACGCTGCGAGTTCAACCTGTCCTCGGACCTGGGCTATACTCTCCCAGAGCCCGACGTGCCGGAGGGATATTCTCCTCAGACTTATCTTGAGAGGTTATGCTTTGAAGCCGCCGTGAGAAGGTACGGCTCCATAACCGAGCGGGTGGAGAGTCGTCTCCAGGAGGAGTTCCGTCTGATAGAACGCAACGGCATGGCGGGGTTTCTGCTGCTGTACCGCGAGATCGCGCTTCTGGCGCGAGAGATCATGGAGGAGCGGGGAATGGTCGGCCCGGAGGTCGCGCTGGAGGAGCGTCCTCCCGGAAGGGGACGAGGCTCGTCCGTCGCGCTTCTCGCCGGCTACCTCGTCGGCATCAGCCACGTAGATCCCCTGAAGTGGGACCTGACGCTGGAGAGGTTCATATCCGAGGAGGCGGACTCGCTTCCCGATATAGACCTGGACTTTCCCAGGGCCATAAGGGACGAGCTCATCGAGAGGGTGCACAGGAGGTTCGGCTCCGCCTTCGCCGTCCTGGCGGGGGCGGTCTCGACCTACCGCTCACGCGGCGTCATACGCGATCTGGGTAGCGCGTTGGGACTGCCCGAGGAGCGGCTGAGGCTGCTTGCCGGGCGGATGCACGACGACGACATAGGCGTTCTGTCCGAGAGAATGAGCGAGATGTCCGGGTTCGCAGGCAGCCTGAAGACAGCCGGCTGGAGGAACTTCGCCGAACTCGCTCCGCAGCTTATCGGCGCTCCGAAGTCGCTGGGTCAGCACGTGGGTGGGATGATCCTCAGCAGCAGCCCTATACCCGAGATGGTTCCGGTGAGGGCTGGAGCGACGGAGGGCCGCTACATCATGGACTGGGACAAAGACTCGGTCGCCGACGCTGGATTCGCCAAGATTGACATCCTGTCTCTGCCAGTTCTGGACCAGATAGAGGAGGCGCTGGACCTCATAGAGAAGAGCGGGAGAGAGCGCCCTGACATGAGCCGTATAGACCCCGAGGACGCCGCCGTGTACGACATGATAAACGAGGGCAGGTGCAAGGGGGTGTTTCTGCTCCAGTCGCCCGCGCAACTCAAGCTCGCGCGCAGGCTGCTCTCCCGCAACCTTCTGGACCTCGCCTACCAGGTGGCTCTGATAAGACCGGGGGTGGGAGCGGCGGAAAGCGCGGTGAGCAGATTTGTAGAGAGGTACCGATATGGCGCTGAGTGGGAGTACGATCATCCCCTGGAGAAGAGATCCCTGGAACGCGGCTACGGCATCATCGTATGGCAGGAGCAGGTGGTACAACTGCTGATGGACCTGGGAGGGATGAGCGCGTCGGAGGCGGACGGTGTGCGTCGCGCCTTCGCCAAGTCCAGCAACGCCCACCTGATGGCGATGTACAGGCGGCGCTTCCTGGAAGGCGCGCTGAACAACGGTGTGGACAGGGATACTGCGCTGAGGATATTCGAGAAGGTCAACGGGCAGTACATGTTCCCTGAGAGCCACTCCCACGCCTTCGCTATAACCGCGTACCAGGCGGCATGGCTCAAGAGACACCATCCTCTGGAGTTCTTCGTCACGCTGATGAACAACCAGCCGATGGGCTTCTATCCTATGGAGACTCTCAAGCAGGACGCGAGGAGGTTCGGGGTTCCGTTCCTGAACCCCTGCGTCAACAGGAGCGAACCGAAGTGTGTTCCCGAGAATGGCTCTGTCCTGCTGGGACTGGGGCTTGTGAAGGATGTGGGGCCGGAGTCGGCGAGGCTAATTGTGAAGGAAAGGGACGAACGTGGCGCCTACATCGGCGCGGGAGACCTGGTAAGGAGGACCGGGCTCAGGCCGCAGGCGGTGGAGTCTCTGGTCATGGCCGGGGCGTTCGACAGGATAACACCGAACCGCAGGCAGTCGCTGTGGGACGCGGGTCTGTACACAAGCCCGAAGAGGAACGGGCAGGCGGCGCTGCCGCTCTCGATGGAGGACTCGATACCAAACCTCGCCGACTTTTCGGAGGCAGAGCGAATGGCGGGCGAGTACCGCGCGATGGGCATCTATCCCAAGGGACATCTCATGCAGTTTGTCAGGCCGGGGCTGCCTTCCGGAGTGATGACCTGCGCCGAAGTCGAAATGCTCGGAGACGAAGACTTCGCGGTGGTCGCGGGCTGGCCGATAGCCAGGCAGCATCCAAAGGGGCGGGATGGGACTATATTCGTAACTCTGGAAGACGAAATGGGGGACACGCAGGTGATACTGTGGCCCGGCGTCTATGCGCGGTATCGCAGGGAGCTCAGCAGCCAGGTGGTGCTGGTGAGAGGTACTATATCCGCCTGGGACGGCACCGTGAATCTGATAGCTTCGGAGGTGCGCGCGATCCGGTCGGGTGTGCGGATGCCGCGGTCCCACGACTGGCGGTGATGGACTGGCTCTCGCCGACCTCGTTGGAGAGTGGACAGGTAGTGCGCAACCGGGAAGTCGGTCGGACCGAGCCCAGTGAGGCGAACACGGTAAAACTGGCCGAATCATACGGGGTGTCCCGGGATTCGTTCCTCGCGCTACATGAATTACCGGCAGACGACCCCAGTCTGACGCTTCTCTACGATACCTCGACCGTGAGCCCCTCTCGACTTCTAGACGCGCGACTGGAGACCAGACTCACTCAGACAGAGGCGTCCGTCGAACTGGCATCAACAGGAACACAATCGGGCGCGAGAACGGCAGGACTATGCCCTCCAGGCACACTCTGAACATCCTGACCACCGCCAACGGCAAGGAACTCGAATGGTTCCTGGATACCCGCCCGGAGGAGACTGCGCATCGGCCGGTTCAAAGGCCCAGCGCCTCCGCTCTGCGGGGTTAGGAGACCCGAACTCGCGAGAGACCGATCAGAGAGGCGGAGATGGCGCTGGCCGACGCAACTCCCAACCTGTCCCGAATCGCTCAGGGAGGTCGTCAATTTCATACGCTACGTTCATCACCACGAGAGTCCGCCGGAGTAGCAGCGTACGGCGACTGACTCTTCCACTAGCAGTGATGGGGATCTGACTATCTGGGATCGTAGGGAAGACGGACGGCGCATCCGGCGTCCAAAGGACAGTTCACTTGTATCGCTGGGGCTGACAGCGCGTTGTCGCCCTTCATGCCGTGGCGACGACTGGGACCGCAATAGAGGCAGTCGCCAAATGTTTCTAAACTCACGGCGACTGTCGCCACTGTCAGCAGGGATGCATCACCCGGCGCTTGTCCCCGGCTGAGGTGATTCGAATTCGAAGAGCTCCCCTACGGGAACCTCCAGCGCCTGAGCGACTGCGTGGATATTTTTGAGGGAGGGATTGCGGCGTCCCCTCTCGATCCCTGACAGATATGTCACATGAATGCCGGCGCGATCTGCTACCTCCTCCTGCGTCAGCTCGCGGAGGTTACGCAGATAGCGTACATGCCGTCCGAATGCCAGTTGAAAGTCGTCCACTTGGCACGAACGCTATCGGCACATGGACTATGAGTCCATATACTATAAGTCAAGTTTATTCGCCTTAAACAAATACATTGGGGAGGCTGTGGTGTCGCTCATTTTCTTCCTTCTTGCCGGAGTCGCCTTTGTGGGTGGACTTATCTGGGTGATAATCGCGTCGGCGTCGGGCAAGCGAGTTGGCCCTCCCATCGCGGTAATGCTGTCGAGCATCCTGCTGGGGTTTCTGGGAGTCGCGAGCTGTGGAGCCGAAATAATCAACATGTTCTAGTGTGAGGTGGCAGCTTTGGCGCAGAGTAGCAGTGGCCGCTTGGGAGCGAGACCAGGTGGCGACTTCCTATTCATGAGACCGCCCCCACTGCGAACGCGGGTGCTTGAATAATTTCCTACTTCTGCGGGCCTATTAACCTCGACGACCATGTAACCCCGGCCACTCAGGAAACGGGCCACGCCAGCGCCATAGGACCCCGTACCTTCAATCCCGAACGTGCCAATTTCTCCCAGGTGAACTGTGACTGACGAAGGAATACGCTTGGTCAGGGACATTGTGGCTTCTGGCTGGATCTGGATGCCTCATGTCGTCTGGTACCCCTAGGCTATGGTCGACCGCCTCTTCTTCTGCGCCACGTGCGGGATGATATTCAGGTCTCTGCAATCGGCAATGAAAGTCCGTGGTGTCGTAGCCCTTGTCAGCTCCCGCAGTCAGACGGCGGCTCCCGGGTAATCGCTTCAGCATATCCAGAGCCAAGCCCTGAAAGCTCCGAAATGATCTGGCAGTCCTGAGACCGGAATTCGATGAACTCCTGTTACTCATCGGCGGCAGCCTCTAGTAGCCTTCAGAGATGTTCTTGCGAGGGTCGCCTGAGTGAATGAAGGCTGGAGGATATCGAAGAAGGGATCGCACACTGTGCTGATGTAGACAGCCGCAAGCCTCCGAAGACAGAGAATCTGACGGATCCCGCGGACTTCAGGTCGACGTACCGGTAGTTCGCTTCATTAAGAACTTCGGCGACCACACGCAAATTTATCCAAATCTACGATGACATCTCGGCGCTCCAACTAGCCAGGAGAAGCCTCGGGTCCGAGTCATTAGGATCCAATTCGATGGCGCGCTCAATTGCGCGAACTGCCTTCTGATTCTTCCCCAAAGCGTAACAGGCCTCCGCAAGACGAACGAAATTGCGCGAGTTCGTGGGGGCCTCGAAGATCGCCGCCTGGTACGCGGACACTGCCGGCCCGAAGTTTTCATCCACCATATGGATCTCCCCGACAAGTTCGTAGTATGCGAACATAGCCCCTTCCTCGGCCAGTACGCCTGCCATTCTCCAGGCTAGCTCGTAATCGCCGGCAGCGAGATGGCACATTCCCATTTCCCCAATGATGAACCCGTCCCCGGGCTTTTCTTCGAGCACCTTGTCGAAGGCTTCTACCGCCTCCAGATACTTCTTCAGCGCCATGAGGGACCGTCCCTTTATCTCCAGCGCCTTGGCTTCTTCTACCGGGATACTATCGCTCTGTGTCCTCAGGTAGCTGTCGGCGTCTGAGACCGCACCCTCGTGCTCGCCGGTGTATTGCCTGATTTCGGCGCGCTGCAGCAGTGCGATGCTGCGGCAGCCGGGTTCGCCTATGGAGATGGCGGCGTTGGCGTGCTCGAGCGCGGGTTCGTAGTCGTCCAAGTCCAGATGTATTCCCGCAGTCGTCACCCTCAAAGACGCGTGGTGCGGGTCGACTTCGATTCCACGGGTGGCAAGCTCAATCGCCTCCTCGCTTCTATCCTGCTTATGCAGTATGTGGGACAGCATATCGTAGGAACCAGCAAACGACGGGTGGGTACGGATCATCCAGTCGAGCTCGGCCTTCGTGTTTTCCAGATCCAAGGCGGATAGCCCCAGGGTCTGGATCATCAGCGAGAGCGCCTCCTCGTTGTCAGGGTCGAGTTCCAGGGCTCTGCGTATCATCCGCCTGGCCTGATCCTCCTGACCCTCCTCCATGTAAAGCCTCTCCGCGCGTTCCACAAGCGCCGCCGGACCTTCCGGATCTTCTTCCTTAGACAGCGGGTCGTCTCCGACGAGCGCGTCGTGGAGGCTGTACTCTTCATCCTCCATGCGCAATCTGAGCTGAGCGCCGGCGATTGACGCGACTCTTGCCGCATCCCCGTCGCCGTACTCCACTACGTGCGCGAAGTCGCCCATTGCGGCCTCGATGTCACCCTGCTCCAGCCTGACGACAGCGCGGGCAAGATACGCCTCCTCCCTGTGATCGGCCTCGATCTCATCCGCCACCTCGTCAAGCAGACGCATCGCCTCCTCCGGTCTTCCCGAGCCGGCGTGCACGCGAGCCTGTTCTATGCGCGCAAGTCCGTTCAGTCCCGTCCTCTTCGACATCTCTGTCCAGGTCTCAATCGCGTCGTCGGAGCGTCTCATCTCCATGTAAGCGTCGGCCCTTGCTCTCCAGAGCTCTTCGCTGCCCGGGTTTCGGACAAGACCGTCCTGGAGTGTGCTGAGAGCCTCTTCCTGTTTGCCCATGTTCATGAGCGCGTGGGTGCGAATGTGGCAGGCCTCTGTCGAGTTGGGTTCCATGGCCAGCGCGGAGTCGCAGAGTCGAACTGCGTCTGTCCACTCGGCCATGTCGCACGTCAGGGCTGCCTTGCTCAGGCGAAGTTTGGCCGATTCAGGGTTCATCTCTATGGCCCTGTCATAGGCTGCGTAGGATTCGGCGATGCGGTGGAGTCCCGCGAGCGCCTTGGCCCGCGCTTCCTGGACGTTGTGCTCGATCGTCGTGCCTATCGCCAGCGCGGCTTCAGCGTGTTCGAGCGCAGCAGGGTAGTCTCCCTCGAACTGGGCGAGGGCTGCCATACCGTAATGATGTTCAGGGTCGGAGTCGGGCGACCCCGTGCCCCTTCTTATGTCGTTGCGCGCCTGTTCGATGTTCCCGCCAGTGTGAGGCATGAGCAGTCCCCGGTAGTAATACGGACGTCGCTCCTGGGGGTCTAGCTCGATGGCACGACGTATGTCGGTCAGAGCAAGGTCAAACCGAAGACTGTCGAAGTGCATCTGGCCGCGCAGCAGGAAATATTCGCTTTCGTGTGGCGCGAGACTTATCGCCGTTTCCATGTCGGACAAGGCCATTTCTACTTGTCCTAGATGGAAGTAGGCGAGGCTGCGTTCTGCGTAACGATTGGGATCGTCCGGGAACTCCGAAAGTCGCTTGGTTAATTGCACTATGGTTCCGCTCAGCATCATTTTCCGACCCTCCCTTATGTGTGGTCTGACACTTGCCATTATTCCCTTTGACGCTCCGTTGTTTGTGCGCTTTCCTTCGCATTCAGGACCGTAAATGAATCGTAGCAACAGATCATCACTGGCGGAATAACAGTTTTTATGGCGGTTAAGTCTTGTAGGTGAGCGCAGGTCGACCCACTTTGCTATTTCGCCAAATCGGCCATCTGACCCGTCTTTTTAGGCCCTATCGGACAAAATCGAGAATTTATATTTTTGCCGCAGACAGTCCGTGGGAACGATGCGAGAGCAGATGCTCACGTTGCGCGAAGGAGGCCTGCCGGCACTTCGAGCGACGATGCCCGCATTGGGTGACTCCCTGGTCAGAACAGTCTTCACCCGAAAGGCCCAGTCCGGTTTGAGCGACAGGCCTCCCATGGGTACGTCCACGAGTCGGCAATTCAGAGCTTGGAACTAGAACCGGCGAAAGAGGACTGAGTGATGTTCTTGCACAGGCCGAGGCCGCCCTGTGATAGAGTGGCGCAGAAATGAACCGTCTATGTTCGTCCAACCGGAGCCGTCTCGATGGTTGACAGACTCAACGTCCCAGACGACACGCTGTTCATAGGGGACAACCTCGAAATCCTCCGCGGCGTCAACTCGGAGAGTGTGGACCTCATCTACCTCGACCCTCCGAACAACTCCGGTCGCATCTACAGGGCGGGGGAGTCAACACAGGCCAGGGGGGTCGAGTTCAGCGGCGAGTGGACGCAGGACGACATGCGTGCCGAGTGGCTGGACGAGATAGAAAAACGCCGGCCCGCCATGAGGCATGTCATAGATACCTCACAGGTTGCACACGGCAAATCGATGGCCGGATACCTCACGTTCCTTGGCGTCCGTCTGATAGAACTCCGGCGCGTATTAAAGCCTTCGGGCAGCATCTACCTGCACTCCGACCCTCACGCTTCCCACTATCTCAAGGCGATCATGGACTCGCTGTTCGGGGCCCGGAACTTCAGGAACGAAATCGTCTGGAGAAGACCCCCTTCACCCTGGGGGACCAGAAGATGGGGAGCGGTCCACGATTCGATCCTGTTCTACGCCGGTCCGGGAAGACATCGCTGGAACCGGGTGTTCATTGAGCACCCACCGGAGTACTGGGAGAAATACTACAGGTACGCCGACGAACGGGGGAGATACCAGCTGATCTCTCTGATCGGGCGGGGAACGCAGGGTGGCGATGCAGGCGTGGAGTGGCGGGGTGTGAACCCAGGGTCTGAAGGCAGGCACTGGCTGGTTCCGATCAGGCTATTGAGACGGATCTATCCAGAAATGGACGACTTGGAACAACTCACCACGCCCCAGAAACTCGATCTGTTGGACGGAGCGGGCCATGTCCACTGGCCCACCAGCGGAAGAGTACCGCGGTGCAAGGTATACGCCGACATGACGGAAGGCGCTCCGCCTCAGGATGTCATTGTGAATCTCGGCGACCTGCGGCGCGTGGAGAGAACCGGCTGGCCGCTCCAGAAGCCGGAAGCTCTCTTGGACCTGATTATCCGCGCGTCATCGAATCCGGGCGATGCTGTCCTCGACCCGTTCTGCGGCGCGGGGACGGCCTGCGTGGTGGCGGGCCGATTGGGACGTCGCTGGATCGGAATAGACTCGTCCGAAGGGGCAGGAGAGGTTTTCGAACGAAGACTGTCCCACCGACAGGGAAGAACGGGATATCGGATCGCTAGAGTCCCACCCGAACGCACCGACGTATCGTAAGTCCGGCCCCGCTGGACCCTTCCAAACCCTTACGACCAACAGGCGCGACCGCTGTGGTAAAGAACTTTCCCCACTGCCTCTCGCAAGTCGCAGTCGGGGCGCCAAGATCAACGCGGCCTGCCCCAGTCTGCTGTGCAATTAACGCCAGAGATTCCTGGGAGACAGAAAAGCAGGCTGCCTGAAGCGACGGCTCCGCAGCCGCGACATTCTGCCTAATATACTCGCTTCGTCTTCTTGGAACCCGCAAAGGCGGACCAGACCACACCATATATCGCATAGAGAGAAACTGGCTTAAGCTCTAGCATCTGGTTTAGCTATTCTGTATAATTATGCATAGAGAGTTAACCATAATCGCCAAAGGAATACATAGGGAATGGGTCGATCTGGAGGTACGTGTCTTTGCGAAGAACATCTCTGATCAGATACGAAGGGGTCGTGTATCGGCGCTTCTGGCCCATACTGTCATCATTGGGAGGTGAGGACAATGCTCGTCCATACGGCATAGAGAGAATGATACATCATGAATAGTGAGAGGACAGCAATTAAAGACCCGATGGGACTCAATTGGGAGGTAAGAGTATGATGACCGAACCGGTACGCACTGTAGGATCGCGTCTCACGGAGATGCGCATTCGTCGCGACTTGTCCCAGGAGCAAGTCGCTCGGGAGGCGGGAGTTCACCCCGTTACCGTCTCCAAATGGGAAACGGACACGCAGTGTCCCAGTGGCAATGCCTTGGTTGTCTTGGCAGCACTGTTCGGCGTGTCCACGGACTGGCTGCTCCGTGAACACGAAGAGGATATCGACCACAACGTTCGCGATAGGACTGCCGCCCTGACGCCGGTCATCTCGTACCCAGCATTGATTGTCCACGTGAAGAGCGGTACTTTGTCGGACGAGGCGATCGAGGAGCTAGACGAGTACATCGGCTTCCTGCGCGAACGGGACCGACGGAGGCGCAAAGGTTAGCGGCATCACGCTAGTACCAAAGCCATATGTATGTGACATGCTCCGGCAGATTACCGTCAGTCCTGCGAGGGCAGGAATCCAGCGGTGGAGGCTGGCTTGCAAGATGGCAGAACTGACTGGACGCGGTACTAGCTTCACAGCGAGCTTAAGTTACCGAAAGGTGAACGGGACGTGGGACACTGTCGCACGAAGCCCATTTGAGTACCTGGCCAGAATGCGGCCACGTCTCACCGGTTTTGATGTGCGCTGTGGGTGGTACCCTTCGAGCATTTCATCGACCGGTACGGCCGTCATCGGACAAGCCAGCGCAGGAGGTCCAGAAAAAGGGCAAATTTTTTTGCGCCCACACCTGGAGAGTTGGGGAAGCCGGGGCCGGATCAGAAAGTCTGGACTGTACGGCCTCCGTAATGTGAGCTCGGCGGAATCAAACATGGCTTCGGGTCGTACCACAACCTGTCAGATGACGAATGCGTTGTAGAAAGGCCGAGCGACGCCTTCTGGACGATGGAGTACCTGAATCCCGGCGCGAGAGTATGTCAGACCCGGCCAACCGACACCGTGAGGCCAGGTTACGAAGTCGTCGCTACTCTACGACCTCAGGTCTGGTCCGCTCCCTCGGTCAGTTTCGCGTGGAGTTAACGGGAACACTGCTAACTGATAGTTATGCACTTGTCATCAGGCCTACAACCTCATTGGACAGAATGAGACCTAAGCCTATCAGGCGAATATCCCGAAAGCCAGACAACAACCTTCGACAGATGGGGGAATCCATAACGAAGAAACGACTCACTCTGGGGATGACACAGAATGAGTTGGCAGTTTACTTTCGTGTTTCAAGGCGAACCTTGAATTCATGGGAGAAAGGCCTCAGCCTCCCGCAACCCAAGAGTCGGGCTCAGATCGAACGCTGGCTCAATGAAGGCATGAAACCAACAACACAGCCACGATGCTACAGCTACGATGACAAAATTGAATGGGTACCCTTTTCCGAACTCCCAAATCGCATCCTGACCAAAAGGAAGGAGTGGGGAATGACTCAAGAGGAACTGGCAGATTATCTGGGCGTCAATGCGCATACGATTGTCCATTGGGAGGACGGAAGTGTAAAACCATTACCTCGCAACTATCGTCTAATATGCCATTGGCTCCAGAAGGACATGACATGGAGGATTAACCGGGTTAACTAACAGAACCGGCTTTGCACAAGAAGCCGGAGCTGCACATTAACGGAGTTAAAATGAACAGCACACAGAATACAGATGCCGACAGACATGCTTCACTGATAAAAGAACTTGCCGGCTCTCCATCCGATGGAAGCGGCCATACGCCGGGTTCATCAGGCTGATGACCAATCCCGGGATGTTGGTGTCTCCGATGCGGTATTCGCTGCCTACGGCCGGCCTGCCAACCTGGCCGATGGGGAGATTCTCTCGAGACTACTCTCCCTGAATCTTATGCGGGAGCCAGTGTGAGTGTGCTTCTAACTACGTGCTCTTAGTCCAAATGGTGCTAAGACAAGTTGGTCGAAGTCCAACACTCCGACTGTAGCCATTCCAACTCGGGATGATCGTGGATTGCATGGGAATCGTCGAGTGCCTTATTCTTCACCGTACTATGGGCCCAGCAACGCTGACCCTTGGATTTAAGAGTTACGGGTTCCAACCGCGCCCGTCTGGTTCAGTGCCTGAATTTTCGGTCATACCGCTCACAATTCGGACTCACTGCTAAATTACACGTGTTAGCAGGTGAAGCCCACGAGGAGTTGAAGACAGTCGGTGTCGTGGATCTGGGCGTGTATGACAGGCTGCTGGTGGGAGGCGCGAGATGATCAGTGTGGATTCCTCTGCCGGCGGTGGACTGGCAAGCCCGCTTGTCTCGTCCCAGCATCTTTCGAACACCCCGAAGCCGTCGCGGCGCCAGCACTCTGATTGACTTCCTCCACTTGCATCAGAGAAACTGATTTGACAAATCCATGGAGCTGCGATTTCATGCCATATGAACGTGCTAGGCAAATCGAAATTCGGTTTCACGATGCCGTTCGCCAAATAAAGAAGGAGCCGCTTAACGCTCGTGAGTTGGCTGCTATCCTTGTGGTTTCAACATCAACTGTGCAGCGGATTATTGCCGAGCTACGCCGGCGTGGCTATTCGATACGCTCTGTCCGCGAAGCTAGCGGGTGGAGGTACGAACTCTTGGATCATCACTCTCCCCAGATCGAGGAGGTGAGTTCTTGATGCCAACGTCAGAAAGGACGCTTGAAACGCTATTGGTCGGGGCAGGCTTCAAGCAAGACGATCGTCTAGCTCCGGGACTGATAGGTCCATCGGAAGTGGATAGCGATCCAGACATCTACATCCGGTATGGTCCACTGCTTACCGCAACGCCGGAGGGAACGCCCTTCGGTGATTTCATATATGAAGTACCGAGTGACATCGATGGCGTAGCGGGCACCCCTTGTATCTGCTTCAAAGTTCTGGACCAGGCGACTCCTGCAGCTATCAATTCCATTCGGATGCAGGTCTGGAACCACGGCAGAGTACCGACTCTTTGGATCATTACGCCCGACAGCGTGCGCATATATGACAGTTTCGCTCGACCGCAAGTAGAGGACCAAAGTAACTCAAGTAATCATTTGCTGGAAGAGTTGACCCAGATTGGTAGTCAATTACAGGGAATCAATGACTTCCATAAGAGCAAGTTCGACACCGGAGAATTTTGGCAGTCTGGCAGAGGTCGAGACATTCAGCCGGAACAGCGAGTTGACTCAGCACTCCTGCGCGACCTGCTCGATACCAGAGAAGCCCTCAAATCCAAGACCCTTGATGCAGATGTCGCCCAAGCCCTGCTAGGTCGCGCGATTTTTGTTAAGTACCTAGAAGACCGACGAATCCTGCAACCTCCCCACTTTCATGCTCATGGTAATAGCCGCAACTTCAGCGACGTGCTGAACGACATTACCAACACCTACAATTTCTTCGACTGGCTGAGAACGACTTTTAACGGCGACCTGTTTCCCGTCAGTCAAAAGGAAAAGGACACTGTTCTTGAGAGCCATTTGGGTATACTCCGCCTATTTCTCGCTGGTCACGACATGAGCAGTTATCCAACTTCCCAAGCCAGACTATGGCCTTATTCCTTTGAGACTATACCCATTGAACTCATAAGCAGTATCTATGAAATGTTCGCCCACGCGAGCAACCAGGAGGCGGCCGAGACGACCAGCATACATTACACGCGATTCAATCTCGTTGAATTGGTGCTCGGTCTCGCCATGCGGGGTATGCCGCACACGGCGAAGGTATTGGACCCGGCGTGTGGCTCCGGTGTATTCCTTGTTGAGGCTTTCAGGCGGCTAGCCCGGCTGAAGGGGAAGTATCATGGCCGTGTCTTGACCAGGGAAGAACTTCATGAACTACTTGTTTCACAGATATTCGGAATGGACATTGACCGACAGGCAGTCTACGTGGCCGCATTCAGTCTGTACCTCGCACTTCTGGAGTTGGATCCCGACCCTCAGCCTCCGGATGCTCTCAGACTTCCCCGGCTGTTGGAGTCCGAGGAGTCCAATGACGGGGGGAGGAATCTCTATATCCAGGATTTCTTCAACCCTGAGTCTGAATTCAATCGTAGGCCACCGTTCTCGAACCAGGGATTTGACCTCATTGTCGGTAACCCTCCCTGGACGGCTCTGACGGTCGACCCACCGGGTAATTCGGACGTTGCCCCTCCTCGGCAATGGGGCATCGAGTATTGTCAACATAATGAGGTACCCGATAATAAGCCTGACCAGGCCTTCGCTTGGCGCGCCCGCGAGTTCTGTGGGTCAGAAACAAAGGTTGCACTGGTAATTGGCAGCAGACTCTTTTTCCAGCGCTCTCCCAAAGCGGAACGCTGGCGTAGAAAATTCCTAGAGACGAATCAGGTAATTCACGTGGTCAACCTAACAGACCTCAGAAAGGAAAATCTGCTGTTTGGGAGGGGATCATCAACGTCGCAACCCGCATCGGTGATTACGTTCTGCCCGCGTCCTACCGATGCCCACAGTACTGTGCTCCATGTCGCGCCAAAATGGTATCCTGGAATACGCCAACGCGATGAACTTGTGATCAATAGTGTGGACATACAACGAATCCCGCAAGCTCTCTTCCAAGAGTACCGGTTCCTATGGAAGACTGCTTTGCGCGGCACGCCGAGGGACTTTCGGTTTCTTCAGCGGCTCCATTCCTTCCCTACGCTAGAGGACATTCTACTTCAAGCCAATGTCCGTAAACACATCGACCGCAGCTATGGCCTAACGTTCGGGAAGAATCCCACTAAAGACGCGTCCGACTTGAATGGTTTGCCTTCCTTATTTGTCGGCCGGTGCGCCTCCCCGCTCAACTAGGACGGCTTACCGTTATGCCATAGATGTTGATGATTTGCCGCCCTTCAACAGGCCTCGCATAGCGGAAAAGAGTATTCGAAGGTCGTTGCCCCTTCCGGTGTTGATATTGCACAGGGGACTACGTGAGCATCGGACGTGTGCAGCCCTGGCTGAATCCTCACATGGTCAAAACCGGATTGTGCTGCAGGGCTACTATGGTATATCGCTGGCTACGGCTCCGGAAAACTTGGGATACCGGCTGAATGCCATCCTAAACTCCGAACTTGTTACCTATCTGATGTTCTTTCTCAGTTCCCTACTGGGGTGGGAACGCCCTTTAATCGAAATCCGAGATTGGCTGCAATTACCTTTGCCACCCTCGATACTACAAAGCGATGCCGATGGTGCCTGGACAGCAGTTTTGGAACGGGAAAGATGGTTGCGTATCCATTGGAAGAGCGGTTTAGACTCTCCCGAATATCATGACGTGCCTCGGGTAAAAGACGAACTCGACAACCACATCGCACGTCTATACGAGCTATCAGACCAAGAGAGAGTGCTAATGGCCGACACCTTGAGGTACACGATCTCGCCGTTTCTCCAGAGAAACGCGCGTCGTGCTACTACGACGTTTGAGAGGCCAACGCCTAAGGAACTCCATGATTATGCGTTTCGTCTGTGCCATCAGATCAATGGAATCCTTGAGCGAGCGGGAATGCAACTCGACGCGACAGTGATCGCCGGTGGGCAACATGGACTGAATGCGTGCCGTTTTGTCTGGCGGCAGGGCAACGATGGTACTAGAATCTCGGCGATGAACGCTGAGAGCATCCGAGACGTTCTAGCCCAGATGTCAGTCGACCTTCGTGCTACAGTCGCAGAGCGATTGTACGTGCAGCAAGATTTGCGGGTTTACGATGAACAGGCATTCTGGATCATTAAACCATCACAGGCTCGTCTATGGAGCGAAACGGCTGCCCTTAACGATGCGGATACTGTACTGCGTGAGCACATGGACTGGCCTGCTCATGGATAAACCCGAAAATGGTTCACTGGGTCGGCCTCCACTACCACTAAGGGAACTATATGTTCCTGCGGTCTTGGAACTCTTGCTAATTGGGGCCTGTGACCTTCAGGCAAAAGGTATTATTCACTCATCCATGTCTGAGAATCAGATCAGTGCTTTCCTTGATCAACATATACATGCCGCGCGAATGGCGAGCAATACCAGTGATATCCTTAGCTGGTTCATGAGACCACTGATTCCAGAAGACGCTGGGTCATCACCGGACCTAGTCGAGCCTGATTTCCTCTTTACTTGGGGCCCCTACCCCAGCAGAGAAGATCCTTCCCTAGTAGTAGAAGCCAAAAGGCTCCGCGGCACCGGCCCATCTCTTGCCGGCAATTATGTAGACGAAGGCGTCATGCGCTTCGTAGAGGGTAGTTACGGACGAGGACATGAATATGGAATCATGATGGGTTATGTGATGGTGGCGCCCAAATCTAGCACTATATCTAGGGTAGGTGTAGCCATGAACCGCCGTAAAGGCAAGACGCAGCAGCTCTTAGGTTTTCTTCCCAATAATTCTATCTACGTCTATCCTGATACTCACCATAGTACCCACTTGCAACAAGTAACGACGCAGCCCATTACTTTGGTGCACATATTCATAGACTTCTCATAGATTGGCGTTGACTTTGTCAAGTGGAACCGGATGTTCCGTGTCAATCTCCTTGCCGGATATGCTACAATTTTTCCGGTCGGACAGATCTTCCGTTCGACGCTTCTGTGCCGCATCGGTCCTGTTGGTCAACGACAGCTATTTTGACCGCTTGTGCGACATTTACTCTGGCCGCTCCGACTCTTGTAACTGTCGTATCTGTGCCACATCGGTTCGACAGCTGTGTCTGTAAAAGGCGGAGAGATCTGGGCTACCGGGACGAAGTTAGTCGGGCAGTTGTTACACGTCAACCATTCTTGCCGGTTATGCGACAATCATTCTTGCCGGTCTGACTCCTGCTCTGTGCGACTACTCTGCGCCGCGCCGGTCCTGTAACTCGGCACGTCAAACTCCAGTATGACCGAGTGGTGAACGATCCTGTCTATGGCCGCCGCGGTCGCCATGGGGTTGTCGAACACCTTCTCCCATTCACTGAAGACCAGGTTTGAGGTGATGCCCAAGGAACGTCGCTCGTAGCGCTCGGCTATGAGTGTGAACAGCACCTCCGACTCCTCGGCCCCCTGTGGCAGGTAGCCCAGGTCGTCTATGATGAGCAAGTCGAAGTTGTCCAGCTTGCGCAGCATCCGCGGCAGTTCCAGGTCTCGCTTGGCAGCGAGCATGTCCTGCACCAGACGGTATGCAGGGATGAACAGCACGGAACGACTCGACTCCACCAGCCGGTGTCCGATGGCGCATACGGCGTGGGTCTTGCCGGTGCCCGGCATACCGAACGCCAGCACGTTGACTCCTCTATCCACAAAGTCCCCTTCGACAAGTCTGTTGAGCTGCTGCCTGAGCTTGATCGGAGTCCGCTCGTGCTCGAAGGTGTCCCAGGTCTTGCCCGCCGGCAGCTTGGACGCCCTCCTCAGCCTGTCCACTCTCCTTATCCGACGGTCCTCCGCTTCCTGCTCCATGACCTCAACGAGTGTGGGAAGCGCATCGGCGTGTCCGGCCTCGTCGAACCTCGTTACGGTCTCTGCAGCCAGCGTCGGCAGCTTGAACTCCCTGCACAGCTGTCTGATCCTGTCTCCCACCGCGATCGATGGATGCATGTCCGCGATCATCGCACACCTCCCACCAGCAGCCTGTCGTATACGCTCAGATCCACGACACCGACCCTCTTCAGGTCTGGGACCGGCGGCGGGTCGGGAGCCGATAGTTGACGAACCATCGCGTAGTCGAAGCTCAACCCCGACTCCAGAAGTCTTCTGAGTACTCTGTCCACCTCCGACTCCATGGTTGTCGCGGCCAGGTGCAGGATGCGCACGTACTCCACGTCGGCGCGCTCTCCCTTCCACTCACACAGCGCATCATAGGTTCGTCTGAACGTATGGGTTGGGAACATTTGCTCCCTGAATCTGTACCTGGCGAATGCTCCAGGCTTGCGCACCAGTGAAGCTATGATATGGCGGTAGTCGATCTGTGCCTCACCCCCGCCGTGTATCCGCTCCATGCTCTCAACCAGGTGGTCCTTGTAGTACACCTCGATGCGATCGGCGTACAGCCTTACGTTCACCTCCATCCCTATCAGTCGGGACGGCACCGAGTATGTCCGGTTCGCCACCCTGATCGTGCTCCACCTGCGTACCCTGCAGCTGTAGTTGACGTACTCTGGCACAGGCGCCGGGGGAAGCGGAAGCAGATGACGCCGCTCTCTCTTCAGCTTCGAGCGGGCCAGTCTGTTACGCCGGTCCACGATCCGTCTGATGAACTCAACGTACTCTCGCTCCGACTCGAAGTCGCGACTGCCCCGCAGGATCAGCGCCTGGAGGACCCTGTTCTTGAGACGACGGTGTCCCTGTTCGACCACACCGTTCTCATTAGACGAGCGAGGGTTGGTCCTTGTGTGCTCCACCCCGTAATGCGCGAGCACCGCCTCGTACCTGGCGTTGATCGCGCGACCCCTGCTGTTCTTCAGGTCGTGCGTGGCCGCCGACAGGTTGTCGGTGCGCACCACCCTCGGCGCTCCGCCCAGATCCCACAGCGCTCCCTGGAGTCCCTTCACCAGCGCCGCGAACGTCTCGCCAAAGCACACCTCCGCGTAGCTCCAACCCGAGTGGCTCAGTACTAGGTGGAAAAGCATATGCCTGAACGGCTGTCCACCTATGGTCACTCCCAGTTCCGAACAGTGGGTGAAGTCCAACTGGGCCTCGCGACCGGGCGGATGGTCCTGCTGGAAGTACACCTCCTTGTCCGGCCCATGAAGGGCTCTGTAGTCTCTCATGCGCCTCTGCAGCGTCCTCAGTTGCGATCCGCCGAACCTGTCCGGGTGTCGCTCGTCGAGCCACTCCAGAATGGTTGTTGCACTCAGGTCACCGTCGGGGTCTGTCCGCAGCAGCGGTACGACATCGCTCTCCCACACATCTGCAAACGGGTCCGGTCTGCTTCTCCACCTCCGTCTTGCCTTCTTCCTATCCGACGGTAACTCTCCCAACTGCCAGTCCCTTGCCGATCTCTCACTCATGGCGGCTGACGCCGCCGCTGCCTTCTGTGTCTTGCCTTCCATAATCTTCTGCCTCAGTAGAACTACCTGTTGATCCGTGATCAATCTGGCACCTCCTGGTACCAGACCATCGTATCTACTGACCGGCAAAAATCGTTGTCGTCACCGGCAAGAATGATTGTCGCTGTTCAGTGGTCGTTCTGAAAGACTTCCTCTCTCACTTCAACAAGCGCTTCGGGGTACAGGCGCGGGAATCTGAAGTCGCCTACCGGCCAATAGCTACGGGAACATGCCTGGATCGGGTTCTATGCTTCAAGCATAGTCGCAAGGTGGCAAAGGACAACACCGTGAAGTATCGCCAGTGTACGCTTCAGCTACTGCCTGGCACTGAAAGACCGACCTACGCCGGAGCGGATGTGGATGTGCTCGAGCGACTGGATGGTCATCTGATAGTCGAGCACGAGGGTCGTGTCATACCCAGCCAGGATGCTCCAGCTCGTCCAAACGTCCTGCGCGCTGTCAACGGACACTCTACTCATACGACGCTGGAGCGTAACGGCCTCGGTAGTCGGTGGGAAGCAATCCTGGCATCACTAGACAGGGAGAGAGCTGAAGAGAGCGACCGCGAGGTCGTTCATAGAGAACGAAAGAAGGCAACGCCCTCGCCAAGGAAGCCCACTCCTAAGCAGATAGCAAGGTGGGAGGCGGTTCACGCAGCCAAGCGAAAGGGCCTGTCCATCAGAGGCATCACGCGGGAGACAGGGGTCCACAGGATAACGGTGAAAAAGTACCTGAAAGCTGAGAGTCCACCGATGACGCCATCTCGGAAGAAGGTGGAAACAACGTAGTCTGATAACATGGCAAATCTAACAAGTGACAATTTCCCTGGACAGTTAAGCGGACATAGTCCCTGAACTTCGACAGTCAGACTCTGAGGGGAAGTTTAGCTCTGGCAGTTAAGGGCAGTGCCCCGCGGTGAACCCGTCAACGATCCGCCATCCAGAAGTCATCAGCCTTCTTGTCGAACTTTCCGTGTCCCGCCAGATCGTCGAGCCATACCCAGGTCTTGTTCAACCACCTCCACCGGAAGTTTCTTATGAAGAAGCGTGGTATCGCATACATTTTGCTGGGCGGTTTGGTCCAGGCGCACCTGCGGACGCACGTGCTGCACGTGCTCCCTACACGAATTTGGAACGTGCTGCACTTCTCTGCGTCCACTTTCCACGAAAGCACTCCCGTTGAGTTGCTCCTGGCCAGGGGCTCGAAACTTCGATCTCCTGTTGTGATGGCTCCGGTACCGCACTTCGGGACACATTTCTGACATGCGTTGCAGAACTCAGTGATTCCGGAGTCCACGGCTCCGACGGGCTCCAGCGGAATGTCGGTGAAGATCTTGGAAATCCGGCAGCGCGATCCCACCTTGGGATTGATCAAGAGGCCGTGTCTTCCAAGCTGGCCGAGACCCGCGTCGACAGCCAGTGGGATGCTCAGGGCTGTGTCGTTAGCCGCGGGGATGGCGTTATACCCCAACCCCCGTATGAACTCAGCCGTCATCCATAGCGTCGGCGCCATTCGAGCATATGCCAGTGTACTGAGTCCCTCGGTAAGAAGAGCCGGTGCATACTCAGTGCCATCGATGTCCTTGCCCCACTCGTGGAGGATCACCACCACATATTTCATCTCCTTCGGGATGACCCGGGTTCCATCTTCCAGGCGAATGGGCTGGTCATACTGTTCGTACCCGGGCTCATCGGAGAACTTGATTGGGTAAGCCTCCTTCGTCTCCTCGTCGAAGTAATGGGAATACACCCAGCGACGGTCCAGTTCAGCAAATCCGACCTGGTCTGCCCCGAACATCTGGGCCGCCTTCCGCACAATCTGCGAGGCTTCTTCAGGGGAAGTTTCGGGGCGACCCGTGGGTGAGGGCTCCAATTCAGACTGCCATGCATTAGCTCTCTTATCCGACTGGTTCTTCGAGAAGTCCATAAGGGACAGCAGAGAATCTGTTGCGGCCTCCAGGCTCCACGCAGTGGCCTCGAACCCGGCGCGTCCCTTCTCCGTGAGCTCTCGCTGCTTGACCTTTAGTTTGTCCCTCTCAGCCTTGGACCGGGCATCCCAAATCATCTGCGAGCCCATATGGTCCTTCTGATTGAACCGAACGTACGAGTCCTGCACCTGGTACATTTCGGCGGCTGAGACGCGGTCGTTTATTTCCGAATCCTGTTGCGAGTGGGACTTATTGGGCCGCCGCAGTTCAAGTTTCATCGTAGAACCCCCTACACGTAACGTCTTGTAACATAGTGGGGGCTGATCGGGTTTTTTGCAAATGCGCCGGTAACCACCGGCTTGGCTCTCCATATTCCCATGTCACCAGGTCAGGGCCTCCCGGCGGATCCGGCGCCAGTTCCAGGTAGATCAGCGCCAGTCCGTACACGGCAAGCCCCTGCTCGGAAGGATTAGCGGCACTGCCCTCGTAGGTGATTGCCGTCCAGACCGAACTTCGCCGTGTCGTCCAGTGTGAAGGTCCAGCCAACTGACCACTGGTTTGACTTGAAGTACTGGGGAAAGTGAACGTAAACGGAGACATCGGCGTCCACCCCGATTCTTTCGTAGAAGGCGTGCTCCAGTTCGATGAGCGTATCGTAGCCCATTGCACTCAACCCACCCAAGTAGATCATGGAGGAGGCTCCGCGCACGCCGCGACCGCCAGCAGGAGGCTGACGCCCAGTAAGATGGCTATCCTGTGAACAGCGGCGTTAACGGACCGTTGAAATAGCGCTGCGATCACATCTCCGCACAAGTGTTTCAGGGCGCCAATGCGGACATTCTGGCATCCTACGACTTCCAAGCTGCCGCTAATCGGCTCAGGGCTGGGCCCGCGCTGCGGGCAGCGTGGTTCAGCATCAATCCGTTGGCCAAGTGTGGACCGCCGACCGCTGTCGCTATTCCTCGCCCAAGACATCCGCGGCGATGATGGAGGCATTGGACCCGGCGGGGAACCCGGCGTAGAAGGCCATGTGAGTGATCACCTCGGCGATCTCCTCCTTCGTCAGCCCGTTATGCAGGCCAAATCGAATGTGGAACTCAATCGGGCCCGGGCGGCCGACCGAGATCACATATGCGAGCGTGATGAGGCTCCGGTCCCGTTTGGACAGGCCCGGCCTCTCCCACATGTCGTCCCAGAGTACGTTCCGGTTGTATTCGGCAAGGGCCGGGGCAGACTGCTTCATTTCTTCACGAACAAACTCAAATTCCATGTCCTCTCCTTAAAGGTAGAATTACGGGCACCATGGCCCGCCGCTGTCAGGAATTCCTGACAGCCAAGTGGCGATCATTCAGCGAAGGCTGGTTCAATCTTCCACTGGGAGCCTTACTTCAATGTTTCCTGCCCTCTCCTCCTGGAGCAGATGATAAACTGTGCGGTCCAGATTAGCCCATTCCTTTCTGTTCGCGCCTGCTGTCATTTCGTCGTACGTGTCTGAAGCTGTCCGCATAGGGACGTCATAGTCGCGGGCAAGTTCCAGCGCTAAGGCCACGTCCTTTCTAGCGATCCCAAAGGTTGATCTGACTTCATCAAATTTGCCCTTGAAATAAGATCCTGGCAGGGTGACGTTTAGAATGTGTCCTCTACCGCCAGCTCCGTTCCTTATGCATTCCACCAGTGTTTCAGCGGGCACTCCCGCCTTGACTCCAAGCGTGAGGGATTCGACTAAGATCCTTTCCAACCCGTATTGGAATATATTGTTCATGAGTTTGCAGATACTTGCCGAACCGATTTCACCCGTGTAAGTAACGCTGTCCCCAAACGAATCAAATATGGGTTTTAGCTTTAAGTAAGTGTTCTCATCACCACCTACCATTATTGATAAGACGCCATTTCGGTATGCGCCATTCTGATCTACGCGTCGGCCACTTACTGGAGAATCCAGTATTGACGCTCCCTTCGAAGCGAATGTTCCGTGTAACCGTCTGATTAGCGTTGGGGAACTGGTGCTTAGATCGGCCCATACTGAGTCACTACTGATGCCGTCAAGTATTCCGTCTTCACCGGTAGCGACAACTTCGACCTCGGTAGGGCCTGGTAAAGAGGTGAATATAACGTCACATCTCTGAGCTACTTCCTTCGGACTGTCTGCCCATGAAGCCCCCAACTCAAGATGAGGTATGGCGGCTTCTTCGTTGATATCGTGCACTGTGACGTTGTATGAACTCTCCATTATGGCCAGACACATGTGGTGCCCCATATTCCCAAGACCTATGAAACCGATATTTATCTCGGCCATTTACCATTTCTCCCTCAAAGCTGATCTGTGACTTCCAAGCTCTCGCCCACTTTAACTTTCTTATGACCACTTCTATGCCGTGTCACTCCCTTCCTAAATGGGCAGCAGGCTATCATCGTAAACGCATAATCTTTGCATAAAACCACAGCGGGTTTGGACGTATGGTCCAGGCTGAGAGGCGCCGTTACTGGCAGGCCTGGCGAGCGGGCTTCACCGCAGAACTCGCTCGGCCAGCCGCTCTATAACCCGCAGGGCCTCCTCGCCCCTGTTGGTGCGCGTCTGGAAGACCACCCTCTCGACGCCCACATCGGCGAAGGATTCTACAACGTCGGGGTTTATTCCGTCATACATACTGATCTCATCGGCGAGGGATTTCACATTGTGTATGATGGAGTCAATGCCGACAAACATAGTAATCCCTAATGAACCGGGGTCTCGTCCCGCGGCGGAGGCCAGTTCGTCCATGGTGTCCCTGCCGCGCTTGATGTATTCCGTGGCGGCCCCGCTGGCGATATTCCCAATGGGGACCCCGGGTATCCAGCCGTCGCCCCAGGCAACCGCCCGCCTGAACACGTTCCTGGCATTGCCGCCCAAAAGCACTGGAGGGTGGGGTTTCTGCGCCGGCTTGGGGTTGCACCTGACCAGGGGGAAATCGTAGTACCTGCCGTGGTACTCGGCCTCGTCTTTGGTCCAGAGCTCCTTCATAGCCAGGACAGCTTCTCGCACCTGGGTCCAGCGATGTTCGAAGTCCCCACCCAGGATCTCGCTCTCTTCCCGGTTCCACCCGGCGCCGATGCCGAATATGAATCTTCCCCCTGACAGGTAGTCCAACGTGGCTATTTGCTTGGCCAGCAGCATGGGTTCATGCTCTGGAACCAGTAGGACCGCCGTTCCCAGTTTGATCTCCCGGGTAGCTGCGGAGACTCTGGCCAGCGTGATAAGAGGGTCGGCCTGGTGGGACAGGTAGTCGGGTCTCGAGCCGTCCAGAGTGCCAACATAGGGGCTGGCGCAATCTACGGGGAAAATGGTGTGCTCGGGCATGAAAAAGGACTCAAAGCCCAGGTCCTCTGCCTTTTTGCCGAGCGCCGCCGGGTCCATAGAATCACTGTGGAACCCGAAATTACCGCTGCTGATGCCAATCTTCATCGGAGTGAATATCCTTCCTCGAATATCGTCTGGTCATCACGCGGCGCGTCACGTCAATCGGAACATTTGGACCGGCAGCATGGCCGATGTTCCGGCGTCCACCGGCAGGACCGCGCCTGAAATCCAGCGGGCCTCGTCGCTTGCCAGGAAAACCACGGCCCAGGCAATGTCCCACGCGGTGCCCTCGGTGCCCAGGGCGCCGGCCCTTCGGCGGTGTTCGCGATTTTCCTCGGTCATGGGTGTACCTCCCGGACTGTTGGCGCCCGCCGAAACCATAGGGGTCCAAAGGTGTCCCGGGACCAGGCAGTTTACCCGGATATTGTCCCGTCCGTGATGGGCCGCCATGGAGTAGGTCAATGAGACAATGCCGCCCTTGGCCGCCGCGTAGGATACTTCACCGCCCGCCCGGATGCCCGCGGTGGACGAAACGTTGATGATCGAGCCGCCTCCGCCCTCGATCATGGCCGGAACGGTGTGCCCGCTGGTCAACATGACGCCCTTCAAGTTGACGCCCAGTACGCGGTCCCACTCATCTTCCTCCAGATCAGCCACGGTGTCGCCTCTGACGGCGTTGACCGCCGCATTATTGAACAGAATGCTCGGAGGGCCGTAGCGATCGAGGGTGGCTTCCACCATGGCCCGGCAGTCGTCGGACCGGGTAACGTCGGCCTCGAACACCGACGCTTCGCCGCCTTCTTCCTCGATGATGGCCAGTGTTTCTTCCGCGCGGCTGGCAACCGCGTCAACCAGCAGCACTTTGGCGCCTTCGCGGGCGAATAGTATCGAGGTGGCTTTCCCTGTGCCGAAGCCCGGTCCACTCGACCCGGCCCCAGTGACGATGGCAACCTTTCCACTCAGTCTCAGCCTATTCTGCTCCATTCTGCATTTCCTTTTCTGGCATCTCTTTTCTACGAACTGACTTTCAGGCTTGAGCCTCAATCGTCTAGCCCCCTCTCCCTCAGGGAGAGGGCTGGGGTGAGGGTGAATACGATGCGCCGCGCTTCTTGAGCTCGTTCCCGATTGATTCCAGAACCGATTCCAGCTGAGTCAGTACATCGTTGTCCCAGTACCGGAGCACATCGAATCCTTGTGACCGGAGCCATTCAGTCCTGACCGCGTCGTAGTCCTGCTGGTCCGCGTGATGTCCCCCGTCGATCTCTATGATGAGATTGCGCTTACGACACACGAAGTCCACGATGTACCTGCCGGTCGGAAACTGTCTGCGAAACTTGCAATTCATCATCCGACGGTCGCGGAGTTTCGACCAGAGTACTCGTTCGGCGTCCGTGGACTGTCTTCTCATCTCTCTGGCTCTGGATATTTGAGACATCACCCTCACCCCAACCCTCTCCCTGAGGGAGAGGGGGTCTGTTGATTGACATTCTTAGCTGGTTGCACATTTACTCACCCCCGTGAGCCCTGAGGGAGAGGGGATTTGAGATAGCATCTTACCCCGTTCCGCGCATCCGGGGGTCCAGGACGTCCCGCAGCGAATCGCCCAGGAAGTTCCAGGCTAATACAACAGTGATAATTGCCGCTCCGGGGAACACGCCCAGCCACGGCGCCACACTCGTATATGTCTCGGTCGCCCCGGTCAACATTCCTCCCCAGGAGGGGAAGTCCGGAGGAATGCCCAGACCCAGGAAGCTGAGGGTGGCCTCCGTTATGACCGCCCAGCCCATGCTGATTGTAAAAATAATAAGGTAAGCGGCAAAGCAATTGGGCGCTATGTGGCGCAGAATAATGCGCCAGTCGCGGGCGCCCACGGCTCTCGCCGCCAGCACGAAGTCCCCCTCTTTTATCCTCAGCGCCTGGGAGCGTATGGTGCGAGCGGTGCCGGGTATGAACCCCACGCTTATAGCCAGTATCACCTTCTCCAACCCCGCTAATCCCGCGAATCCGCCGCCCGTGTTGACGCTGCCAAGCACAGACAGGAGGACCAGAGCTATGATGAGGCCGGGGACAGCCATGAGGGCGTCAACAAACCTCTGGCCGATGAGGTCTATCGCTCCTCCAAAGTAGGCGGTAGTGATCCCAATCAAGGCGCCCACGGTTACGCCGGCCAATACACTGGCTACGGCCACATACAGGGACACCCTTGCCCCATAGACCATCCTGCTCAGCACATCGCGGCCCAGACGGTCGCCACCCAGCCATAGCTTGACCGGAGGGTCCTCTGTTTCATCCGACGCACCCGGGGAAGCGAACACAAGAGAGGTATAGGCTCGAAGGGGGTCATAGGGCGCGATCTGGGGGGCGAAGACGGCGATTATTATGAGAATTACGGTTACTATCGCCCCGAAGCCGCCCAGGGGCTTTTGAATGCAGAAGTTGGCTGCATTCCGCCAAACCTTGGGCCTCGGTCTCATCTCCTGAGCCAGCGCCTCAGCGGCGGCTGTCGCTCCGGGTATCTCCTGACTCATCTTTCCACCTTTGTCCACCTTGGGCGCGGTAGTGAACCTGTATCAATTTAGAGGGGATTACCCTCACCCCAGCCCTCTCCCTGAGGGAGAGGGGGCTTTTTGTTGACGTTCATAGTCGCTTTGCTCATTTACATACCCTTGTAAGCCCGTCGAGGGGGAAGGGACTCTTGGCCTGGTCCTTCGACAAGCTCAGGACGAACGGGTTTATTGAATTACATACCCCTCTCAGCCCTGAGGAGGAGGGGGCCTGTTGATTGCAATTCATAGCTGGCTGCACATTTACATACCCTTGTCAGCCCATCGAGGGAGAAGGGACTTATGAAATCGTCTTACGAGAAACGTATCCTTGGGTCCAGCCAGGCGTAGATGATGTCAACCACAAGATTCGTCAACATAATCATGACCGCCACCACCATGACCAGGGACTGAATCATGATGTAGTCCCGGCGTCCGATGGCATCAATTAGCGTCCTGCCCAGTCCGGGAATCGAAAAGATCTCCTCTGTGGTCACCGAGCCGGCCATCATCGCCGCAAACTGCCACCCGAAGATGGTCAGCACCGGCAGGGCGGCGTTCTTGAGGGCATGGCGTATGATGACCGGTCTTTCCATGAGGCCCTTGGACCTGGCCGTGCGGATGTAGTCCTCCCGGATCACCTCCAGCATGGCGGAGCGGGTCATCCGGGCCGTGATGGCCATAGTATAGAACCCGAGGGCGAGCGCCGGAAATATAAGCTGCTGGAAGTTTAGCCGCGGGTCCTCCCATAGCTCAGCGTATTTCAGGGGCGGCGACCACCCGAACACAAGAACCAGGAAGTATATGGTAAGGATTGCTACATAGAACGTGGGAATCCCCACTCCGAACATGGTCACTATCCTGGCGGCATAGTCGCCCCACGTGTCCTGCTTCATAGCGGAAAAAACACCCAAAGGCAAAGCGAATGCCAGGGCTATGAATTGCGCCATGACAGCCAGCTGCAGGGTAACGGGGAGCCTGGCGGACAGGGTGTCACTGACAGGCTCGAGCAAGTACATCGAGGTCCCGAAATCCCCATGGGTCATACCCCATAGCCAGCTTCCGTACTGGACCGCGATGTGCCTGTCCGTTCCCAGCTCTTTCCGCTTGGCCTCGATCTGTTTCTCTGTGACCCTTGAGAACGCCAGGGAACTGTGCATCTGGAAGAGCGCGGGGTCGCCCGGTATAACACGCATGAGGAAAAATACCAGCAGCGAGACCACCAGCAGCGTGGGTATGAACAGAAGGACTCTTTTTAGTATATAGGTCTGCATGGCCGCCCCTGGTTAGAGGGTAGAACTCCCCCCATTAGGAGGGAGAGGGGTAGGTATTGAAAATGACCGCGCTTGCATTTGGGGTTTCACCCCCATCCCTGTATCAAGTACGGGATAGGCTCAAAGCTTCAGCAAACCATTCATCCTGAGCCTGTCGAAGGACACTAACTCGTTCATCCTGAGCCTGTCGAAGGACACTAACTCGTTCATCCTGAGCCTGTCGAAGGACACTAACTCATTCATCCTGAGCCTGTCGAAGGACACTAACTCATTCATCCTGAGCCTGTCGAAGGACACTAACTCGTTCATCCTGAGCCTGTCGAAGGACACTAACTCATTCATCCTGAGCCTGTCGAAGGACACTAACTCATTCATCCTGAGCCTGTCGAAGGACACTAACTCATTCATCCTGAGCCTGTCGAAGGACTGCCTCTTGAGAGTCGCCGGACCTCATCCCAGTCACCTCGGATCAGCGCTTCCTTCTTTCGCCTGGACCATCCCTTGATTCGTCGCTCCATCTCTAGGGCATCGGCTCTTTCTGAGAACTCCGATGAGTACGCGAGTTGTACGGGCCTTCTGCTGAATGTGTAACCTCTCATGGTTCCTTGTTGGTGGGCAGCAAGCCTGGCTTCAAGGTCCTCTGTGTGTCCGGTGTAGTACGAGCCGTCAGAGCAACGCAGGATGTATACATGGAATGAGTGCATGGACTGTATGTGAATCTCTGTGTTGTCTTGTGGTCTCGTCCTTCGACAGGCTCCCTTATTAAGCGTCACTAGAGTAGTCCGTTCGTGGTGAGCTTGTCGAACCATGAACGGACGGCCCTTCGACAGGCTCCCTTCGACAAGCTCCCTTCGACAGGCTCCCTTCGACAGGCTCCCTTCGACAAGCTCCCTTCGACAGGCTCCCTTCGACAGGCTCCCTTCGACAAGCTCCCTTCGACAGGCTCCCTTCGACAGGCTCCCTTCGACAGGCTCCCTTCGACAGGCTCCCTTCGACAGGCTCCCTTCGACAAGCTCCCTTCGACAGGCTCCCTTCGACAGGCTCCCTTCGACAGGCTCCCTTCGACAGGCTCCCTTCGACAAGCTCCCTTCGACAAGCTCCCTTCGACAAGCTCCCTTCGACAAGCTCCCTTCGACAAGCTCCCTTCGACAAGCTCCCTTCGACAAGCTCCCTTCGACAAGCTCCCTTCGACAAGCTCCCTTCGACAAGCTCCCTTCGACAAGCTCCCTTCGACAAGCTCCCTTCGACAAGCTCCCTTCGACAAGCTCCCTTCGACAAGCTCCCTTCGACAAGCTCCCTTCGACAAGCTCCCTTCGACAAGCTCCCTTCGACAAGCTCCCTTCGACAAGCTCCCTTCGACAAGCTCAGGGCGAACGATTCATTGACTTACCTACCCTTGTAAGCTCCATCAGGGGGGAGAGGTAGGTCTATCCTGATCCCCCGTCATTCGACGGAAGGCTCAGGATAGACTGGTGGTGGTAGGGATAGGGTGAAATACCCTTCCCCTGGCACCTACTCTTCGATCCAGACATGCTCCCACTTCAACTGGGCGTATATCGTAGGCGTCATATGGAAATTCTGGAGCTTCTTGTTCACAATGTACGGCCGAACCGAGTGCCACAAAGTCAGGAGGGGACCGGGGTCCTCTTCTATCAGGTACTTCTGCATATTACGAACGATTTCCACTCGCTTTTCGGGGTCTTGCTCGGTTGCCTGCTCGACTACGGCATCCCTGAACCACTGGGGAGCGAGCTCCGACAGCCACTTGCAACATGTTTCAGCCCCTTCAAAAAGGCTTATCTGGGTGCTCGGCATCATCAACTGACCAAGGTCCTGGGCTGCGATGAGGAAGTCCCCCGCGCCGCTGTAGCCTGTCTCCGCGTTATAGCGCGATATGCCAGCGGCGCTATCTATTGGAGTGAGGGTCCCGTCTATGTCCAGGAACCTCCTGAGCTGCTCCAACTGCAGCTCAGCCCAGGATACCTTGTCTCCCGATATCCTGGTCATCATGGTGAACTTATGGCCCTCACCGGGGGTGTAGATCCAGGGGTCGGTGGTGTCAGTGGCCTCGAAGCCATTGGGGTGTTCCGCTTCCCACTCGGCGAGCAGCCTCTTGGCCTCGGCTAAGTCGTCAGGATGTTTCTCGCCGTTAAGCTGTCTATAACCGGGCGAGTTGGCCACTTCTTCCGCCGTATAGCCGTACCAGTTGTCCACTCCGAAGTAAGGGGCCGCAAGGTCTGTGCCGGGTCCTGCGCCGAACACCTCCACAAATTCGTGGCGGTCGAAGACCAGATTGAAGGCCTGTCTAATCCTTAGATCATTGAAGGGCGGGTTTATCGGCATAAGGATTCCCGCGGGCCCGAAACTCCCTGACCACAGCACGTCCAGCTTGTCAGGCTCTTCCTCCCCAAGCTTTACCGCTTCCTTGTTGCTGACGGGGGTGACCAGCCAGGACTGGGTCAGCACCCGCCCCGTCCTGAAGGCCGCTATCGTGGGGCCGCTTTCGGTTATTACGAAATGCTGTATGCGGTCAACGTAGGGGAGACCTTCTTTCCAGTAGTCCGGGTTCTTAATCAATTCCATGGAGACGTCGTTCTCGATTTCTCCTGGCAGGAAGGGCCCCGCGCCCATGGAATTGCTCCACTTGGTCTTGTCTATGTCCGACTCGTCCCAGTGCTTGGCGATTATGTTGAAGTACGCCAGAGCCAAAGTGGGGAGGAACTCACCTGAGGGGTTCTCGATTGTTAGCTGTACGGTGTTCTGGTCCAATGCCCGGCTATTCCCCTGCTTGTAAAATGAGTCAAGTTGCGTGAACACGGGCCTTGGCCTCTCTGTGTCGGGGTCCTGCATAGTGTCCAGGCTGTACACCACATCCTCGGCGGTGACGGGCAAGCCGTCGTGCCAGGTGGCTCTTTCATCGAGGTTGAAGGTGTAAGTCACGCCGTCGCCGGCCACTTCCCAGCTGGCGGCCAGGTCGCCCCTTATATCCCAATGGTCGTCGGTCTCGGGGTTGAACTCGATAAGCTTGCCATGCATCGAGTTGATATTCATGTGGTGGCCGTCATGTTCATATGGGTGGTGATTCAGGCCGGGGAATAGGTAGTCCGCTATCGTTAGCGTGCCGCCGTACTTGGCGTTCGGGTTAGCCATCGCTTGCCCGGTGGTGACTTCGGTAACCTCAACTGCCTCCGCCTGGGCGAACGCGGTGGTCACAGCCTCTTGGACAGCCGCCGCGACTGCCACCTCGACCGCCGATTCGACAGCCATCTGAATATCCTCTTGGCTTATTCCAGGCTGCGCCTTCAGAGCGCTCTCTACCGCCATCGCCATCTGATCTTCGGTGACTCCACCGGGCTGGGCAGCAAGCGCCTTGGCTATCTCCCCCGCCACATCGTCAGTGGTGACTCCGGGCTGCTCGGCCAGCGCGTTTGCTATGGCCGACGCCATCTCCTGAGACGTCACTCCGCCGGGTTGAGCCCGCAGAGCTTTCGATATCTCCGCCCCCACGTCCGCTGTGGTCACGCCGGGTTGCTGGGCCTGCATGGCCGACTGGATAGCGGCCGCCATCTCTTCTGACGTCACTCCACCGGGCTGCTCCCTCAGCGCCTTCGATATCTCCGACGCCACGTCCTCTGTGGTCACGCCGGGCTGCTGGGCCGCCATGGCCTGCTGGATGGCGGCAGCCATGTCTTCCGCCGTCACGCCGGGCTGCTGGGCCGCCATGGCCTGCTGAATGGCGGCAGCCATATCTTCCGTCGTGGGGGCAGGCGCGGGTTCTTCGGCCGAACCGCAGGCCATCACAGCGAATGTCAGGGTCGCCGCCAAAACTGCCATTAGTACCCAACGAAGTAAATGAACGGAACGCATAACACTGTCTCCTGGACTCAAAATGGGCCTCAGCCCGAATTGCGCCCATTCAAACATGGGTGGGGGTTAAAGTCAATAGTTCATATTCAGGAATTGTTATTCCTGATTCTGCTCACCATTTTTGTGATGCTTCCCATTTCTTCAGGGCCTTTGCAAAGTTACGGTTTTGGTCTTCAGGACCCCGGTCCGTCATCCCCGCGAAAGCGGGAACCCCGAAGGGCTCGCCGCTCGGCAATCCAGTAGGTCGTTGCTGGCGGAACCATGAATAACGCCGACCTTGAAAAGCCCTGCCATTTCTTCTAATGTCATGGCACACACGTTCTGCTATGTGCTATCATCAACTCATCCCAAACAGGCATACAGGACGCGGCGGGGAGCGACAGGACTATAAATCATCGTATATGCCACACAACCGGGCGCACCAGAAATGCCCCTGAAAAGCGAAAACTGGTCTAAACTGGTTGAAACAGACCAGTTTCCCCGAAAAACTGGTATCAGTTTTTCCACCAGTTTCACCTGAAACTGATCACCAGTTCCCTGAAGTGGCCCCCTGCCCTGATACATAAACTGAATTTATGTTCAGACCGCAATTTAGATGCGATTGCCCTGGGTGGGACTTGAGGTTTCCTTGTCTCCGCGCGGAAAGTAGAATAAATTGATATGAACAACATGGAGAACCTTATTCGCCCCGTAGAGAATCGGCGCGAATCCGCTCTGACGGTGCGCAGGGAGGCGCGGCCTTTCTACGCGGCGCTGTTCGTCTTGCAGACGTTCGGCCTGATAGCGCGACGATTCTATATCTCGCTCATGGAGGAAGCGGAGGGCGTATCGGTCTCGTTCTGGCAGGCGCTGGGGTCGGCGGTGGGCGAGGGGAAGGTTCTCGACATCGTGGCGGTCAGCCTGGGCGAACTGGAGCGGGACGGCGCGAAAGCAGTGATAAGCACTATAGTGTTGATGGAGGTATGGGACGCTATGATGGCGACAAGGGATGCGGTGAACGATTGGCTGGAGAAGCGCAGGGAGAAAGCGCGCGCGGAGGGCCGCACTGAGGGCCGCACTATCGAGCGCGCCTTGTGGCGGGAGTGGCACAGGCGATGGGAGGAGGCCCGGGCGCGGAACGAGCCGTTCGACGAACCGCCGCCCGGCGAGGACGCCGAATAGAGGAGCGAGTGTCCGAAGACCCCATGCCAACAAGCCCGGTGACGGCATCACATGGCCAGTTTACTAGGGGGCATCTGAGTCTGAGAAGGTTGTTCCTTTTGCCTCCTCTCCCTCGAGGGAGAGGATTGAGGTGAGGGGGACAAGCGCCAATCTCCCCCTCATACTAACCTTCTCCCACAGGGGAGAAGGGACTTCTCAAGCGCCCTCTCAGGAGACGCTAGTCGGCGGGCGCGGGCGCCTCGGCCTCCTGTTCCTTGAAGGTGGGCATCACCTCGGCGCCGAAGAGTTCGAGCTGCTCCAGCGTCATGCTCAGCGGAGCGCCCATTGGCGTTACATTTACGTGTATCCGCTCCAGGCCCGGCCACCTGTCCTGGAGTTCCAATAGCTTCTCTGTGACCAATTCAGGCGGCCCGACTATCCACGAACCGCCTCTTATGGCGTCCTCCACGGTCGGGAGTCCGGCGTTGGGAGCGCGGCTGGGATCAGCCAGCACTTCGATCTGATCGTCATCGAGGTCGTGACCGATCAGAGGCGCGAACATCTTCATGTTCTCGTGGAAGATGTCCTGGACGTTTTCTATGGCCTCCCGCTCAGTCTCGGCTATGTGGAAGTTGATACCGATGGCGAGGTCTCCGCCCAGCTCGGTCTCCTTTCCATGGCGCGCGAGCGTCTCCTGCCACCTCTTGACGACCTCCTCGCCCGCTCCGCCGGGAGCCGCTCCGCCCCCGATGATGCCCTTGATGCCGTGTTTGGCCATGAAGTCCAGACCGCGCTGGCTCGCGCTCACCATGGGCTGCCAGCACTCCACCGGAAGGTTGCGGGGCCTGGGCACCAGCGTTATCTCCTCCAGTTCGTATCCTCTGTACGGGACCTGGGGTGGGATATCGTAATACTTGCCGTGGTGAGAGAAGGAGCGCTGATGAAAGGCCTTCATCATCACCTCCACCTGCTCCTCGAACAGTTCCCTGTTGGCGTCCTGGTCAATGATGGGGTTGCCGAAGCTCTCGACCTCACGGGAGTGGTAACCGCGTCCAACGCCGAAGATGACCCTCCCGCCGGTCAGGATGTCGGCGGTCGCGTAGTCCTCCGCCAGCCGCAGCGGGTGCCACATGGGGTTGATGTTGAAGCCGCAGCCAAACCTGAGGTTCTCCGTGATGTGGGCCAGGTGGACGAACAGCATCAGCAAGTTGGGTATGCACTCGTAGCCCTCATGCTGGAAGTGGTGCTCGGCGGCCCAGAAGTCGTCGTATCCCAGCCTGTCCATCGTGGTGGCTATGGCCTCGGTCTTGGAGAAGACTCCGGCCAACTCATCGTCCGAAAAGCTGCGGTCGTTGACGGGCGTCCCCGCCAGGCCGATGTCGTCCATGTCCAGGTTGCCGGCGAATAGACTTCCAAACTTGGTTATCATGTTGATTCTCCTTCTCCGTAAGGCAATCCAATCTACCTGAGATTCAGTTCTCTATAGCCGTTCTCCGCCACTTCCTCACAGCGCCTTCTGAACAATGGCTGACCCCCATAATACTGGGTCGTGATCCGGGTCTGCCTACCCTCCAGATTAATGTTGATGCCTGTGAACCATGAGTCAACCTGGCTCCTGAGCAAGTCCCTGGCGTGTTCCAATACAATCTCATGCCAGTCCATTTGGGCTTCCAAGCTGGCTTCGGCTCGCGTGAGGCCGCGTTCATTCATGAACCTTATGACATCCGTTATCCACTCCACTCCGTATTCGATGCTGCGTGGGTGGTTCCCCGTCCATGCGTGAGGTCCTGTAATCATGAACATGTTAGGGAAGCTATTGACCAGCATCCCCAGAAAGGTCGCCAGCTCTTCTTTCCATTGGTCTTTCAATTTCCGCTGATTGACACCGCGGATGTCTATCTTGTTGAAACTGCCGACTACCGCGTCGAATCCGGTGGCATAGATTATGAAGTCGAATGCGAACTCCCTGTCGGTGGTCAAAATGCCGTTCCGGGTGATTCTCAGAATAGGAGTCTCGCTAATGTCTATGAGTTCGACATTTTCCTGATTGTAGGATTCATAGTAGTTGGTTTCCAGAGGTACGCGTCTGGTCCCAAAACCGTGATCTTTTGGAATCAGCTTTTCCGCTACCAGGGGATCGTTGACACGCGCTCGTATTTTGTCGGCCAGGAAGTCGGATATGGCTTTGTTGGCCCTGGGATCGGTAGAAGTATCCTTGAAATTGCCTTGCCAGATCCCAAAGCCCCGGCTGGCGTACAGTTCCTCCCAGAATTGATATCGTTCTTCCTCGGTCACGTCGAAAGTGTCTCTGGGATCGGCATCATGTACAAATCCGGCTGGAGTTTGGGCACACAGGTCAAACATCTCGCGATAGCCGGCCCTGATGGCTTTCATTTCATCCGGATCTATCCTCGAGTTGTGAAGAGGAGCGCACCAGTTTGGTTGAAGCTGGAAAACAGTGAGATGCCCGACATCTTTGGATACTTCCTGGATTGTCTGCACTCCCGTCGCCCCGGTTCCGATTACCGCCACCCTTTTACCCGTGAACTCTACGGGAGTGTGAGGCCATCGAGAGGTGTGAAAGGACTGTCCTCCAAAAGATTCGATACCCTCAATTCTTGGCAGAGTGGGTTCAGAGAGGTTGCCGACGGCTGTAATCAGGAACCTGCTTCTGTGGGTACTCCCATCCTCCAGTTGGACAGTCCAACTCCGAGTATCATCGTCATAGACAGCGGATTTAACTTCGCTGGAGAATTGGATATCTTTCAGCAGGTCGAATTTATCGGTTACGTATTGCAAGTATCGCAGAGTCTCAGGCTGCCCGGCGAAATGCTCGGACCAGTCCCACTCGTCGAGCAGTTCCTGGGAAAACGAATATGCGTAAGAGTAGCTTTCAGAATCAAACCTGGCGCCGGGGTAGCGATTCCAGTACCAAGTGCCCCCGACTCCCGTTCCTCTTTCGAAGACGCGGACCGTCATGCCCAATTCCCGCAGTCTATACAATTGGTACAGGCCCGCAATCCCGGCCCCTATCACGATTGCATCGTAATCGAGATTTGTGTTTGAAAGAGCCATATCTCTACCCCGACGTCAGGCGAACATCTCTGGGATTTCGAAGCTGTGTCAGCTTGGTAAGCAGCATGTTTGAGGGTCTTGAGATTCTTCGACCCCGCTGCGGTATGCTCAGGATGGCAACTGTGGGAAGAATTACAGCACTTCCACTAAACCGACACAGGTCCCGAGGTTTTTCCATCATACCTCATTTACTGCTCCAATGTTCGGTCAGAGACTACAACATGCCTTTGAGCCTAGGATCGAGGGCGTCACGCAGACCGTCTCCAAAGAGGTTGAAGGACAGAACAGTGAGAGTATTCATGAACCCGGGAAACGTGACCATCCAACATGTCGGAACAAATTACTGCATCGTGGACTGACCCAGCATTTTGCCCCATGTTGGAGTTGGAGGTAGTCCTCCACGTCCATGGCGATGACTACCCCGACCCGCCCGAAGGTGTAGAGCATCGCGCCTATGAGCGCGCGATCTCTGAGTCCGCCGACTTTCTCCGTGGGAATCGACTCGAGCAGTGTCCGGGCCTCCTCGTCGTTGAGGACCGGGGTCTTGCCCACCCTGACCACATGCCGCGGTCTCTGGACCGACGTCGCCGGGTTGGTCTGCGGTACTCCTCCAGACACCAGGCAGTCGAAGCAATGGCTGATCGCCGATAGGTGTTGCCTGACCGACGCGCGGGAGAGCGGGAGATGCTCGACGTAGGCGACGACGTGGATAGGCATGAAGTCGCGGAGGCCGTGCAACCCCCGCCTCTCGCACCAGTCCATGAACCGGCAGACCGTCCGCTCGTCCGCGGCGACCATCGGAGGAAGACGGTCCGCCATCTACGCAGGAAGGTCCATCTGGAGACTCCTGACCAGTTCCTGTGTCATGGTATCTCCTCTTTTCGGAGGTGTTTGGGAAAGTGATTAAGAATACACCATGACTACGTTAATGAAAGCGTCGCTTGCGTAGGAACTGCCTGCTAACCTGGGACAGTCTCAATTAACGCGGATGGGTATCAATCGGTGACGGAGGCCATTATAATTTGTGCCAAGAAGTGGATGCTGCGATAATGCGCGCTAAAACAGGAGGGAAATAAATGTCAGACGTTACACAGCGAGTAATTCAGGTCGTCGCCAGGGAATTAAGGACCCCGGAATCATCAATAACGGCTGCATCGACGTTCCAAGAAGATCTTGGGGCGGACTCCCTTGCGCTGACCCGACTGGGAATGGCCCTCGAAACTGAGTTCGGATGCACCGTCCTGGACGACGATGCTGAGCTAATCGAGACGGTTGGGGGAATGGTCACGTACATCGAAGGACGCTTGGCCGCTTAGATGGCTCGGATTTGGAGTGTGCCGGAACCGTCGGAAGTGCTGACGGCCCACCTTGCGAACGGTGCAACGGCGCAGGTGCGACGACACGGCAACCCGGCAGGCCCGCGAGTCATCCTCAGCCACGGCTGCGGTTTAGCCGCAGATACGTACCTGCCATACTGGTTGCTGCTCAAAAACCGTGTTGACCTGCTGGTCTTCGATTTTCGCTCTCATGGATGGAACCTGGAGGGTGACCCTGCGTCGCTAAATTTCCCCACGTTCGTTGACGACTACGACGCTATCCTGCGGTCCATCGGCCAGCGATTCGGAGAGAAGCCAGCGATGGGTGTGTTCCACTCTATGTCGGCGCTGACAGCCCTGCTGTTTGAACAGGAGCGGGGCGGGTTTGCAGGCTTGGTGCTGTTCGACCCGCCAATCCAGCCGCCAGGCAGGAATCCCGAAGATTTAGTGTATATATCTGAGCACATGAGCCGAGGTATGCGTCGTCGCCAGGACCGATTCGAGTCTCACGATGACTATATCGCGCACATGGACGCGAACCCGGCCTATCATCGGCTGCGCCGAGGGGTGTCGGCGCTCATGGCGGAGACCCTGTTGCGCCCCGATGGTGAAGGGTATGCGCTCCGGTGTCCGAAAGAGCACGAGGCGCAGATATATGAGTTTTTCTACGGCTGGTCAATGCAGATAGACGTTAAGCAAGTTAAATGCCCAATCAAGGTTGTCGGGTCTGACCCGACAACCTCGTTTTCGTTCATGCCGAGCATGGACTTTGGCGAGATGGTTCGGATGAACTACGATTTCTTGCCGGAAGCCACGCACATGCTCCAGTTGGAAGAACCGGAACATTGCGTGGAAATCACCCTTCAGTTCTTGAACGAGGTCGGACTTCTTTAAGAACCTCGAGTTGGCTGTCTTCTCTTATTCAGGCTTTGGAAGAATAGCATCGGTCGGAGTGATGTGATGGAATCATCCGTTTGGGATCCAGTGGAAATAGTTTCGCAGGATGAAATGGCCGTATTGCAGTCGGAACGGCTGCGCGATTGCCTGGCACGCATGGTCTCACGCGTGCCTTTCTACCGTGAAAAGCTAGGTGCGATGGGCGTGTCTCCGGAGGACGTTCGCTCTCTGGACCACCTGGCGAGGCTGCCCTTCACGGTCAAGCAGGACCTGAGGGACAGCTACCCATACGGGCTCTTCGCCGTGCCTATGGATGACGTGGTGCGAATACATGCTTCGAGCGGGACGACGGGCAAGATGACGGTTGTGGGATATACTGCCAACGACATCGCCCTGTGGGCTGACTTGGCGGCGCGTGCGCTCAGCATCGCAGGGGTTGACCGGCGTGACATCATTCACGTCGCCTACGGCTACGGGCTGTTCACTGGCGGGCTAGGGCTGCACTACGGCGGCGAGCGGCTGGGTGCGACGGTAGTGCCGGCCTCGACGGCCAACATGCGCAGGCAGATTGAGTTGGCGCAAGACTTCGGCGCAACGGTGCTGTGCTGCACGCCGTCGTACTCGCTGTTCTTGGCAGAGCAGTCAGCGGAGGTCGGAGCAGATCTGAGTAAGCTGAGGTTGGGTGTCTTCGGTGCGGAGCCATGGTCGGAGGAGATGCGGTCTGAGATTGAGGCGCGATTCGGCATTACGGCGCTCGACATATATGGATTATCCGAGGTGATCGGACCGGCAGTGGCGATGGAATGTAGGTATAAGCAGGGGATGCACTTGGCCGAGGACCACTTCATACCGGAAGTGGTTGACCCGGCGACCGGAGAGTCTCTTCCCGATGGTGAGATCGGGGAGTTGGTCTTTACGTGCACCACGAAAGAGGCGTTGCCGCTGCTGCGCTATCGTACCGGCGACCTGACGCGGCTGGAACATGGGCGATGTCTTTGTGGTCGGACCACCACCCGTATGGAGAAGACGCTGGGACGGACGGATGACATGCTGATCATTCGAGGGGTGAACGTGTTTCCCGCTCAGATCGAAACTGAGGTACTGCTGACGGACGGTCTGGAACCCCACTACGAGCTGCTGCTGGAACGAGACGAGTCGCACATGGATAACCTGACGGTACGGGTAGAGGCGTCGGAGAAGTTGTACCGGGACAGCGAGGGCGCGGGCGCCGTAGGGAGGAAGTTGGCTGTGATGTTGCAGAGCAGGCTGGGGGTCGGTTGTCGCGTCGAAGTAGTGGCGCCCAAACAAATGCCACGCAGCGAGGGCAAGGCCGTTCGCATCGTTGACAACAGGCGAATCTAGCTTCGGCGCCGAGGGATCATGAATGTCCAGACGATGCGCTACTAGAGCCACGGGAACCTTAACTAAAGCCAAGGTGAGAAGTGCATTTCCGGAATGTGGCGCGGCGCGGCAAGATCCTCCTCCAGTTGCAAGACGTGGATACCGCTAGGATACCCGTGTCGCATTTCCCTGTACCGAGCCTGTGTCGGTTTAGTAGCTGGCGTGGTTGTAGAAGGCGTCTTAGTGCGGGCGTCCATGGTCTGGAACAATATGGGCCACTGAACACCGGTACTGACGCTTCAGTCCAGTCGCTGACTCTTGTCTTGGTGATGGGCCGCTCGCGCACAGGTTGAAATACCTTGTTCACCATTTCCATGGTCCCCGCGCTATCAGGGTGTCCACCAATAGAGAACCCGAATACCCCGACCCATCTGCCATGTTACTACATGAGAGTCCGCAATAAGGGGAGTTGCGGTAAGATCATATCATTCGCCCTCTCCACTACTTGACATAATGGCTCTAGTACGAACCTTCTGCCCTGGTTTGTATAACAAACTGGTGCGTACCCGGACAGACTATTATGGGTTGCCCAGGAGCTCAGTGAGCGCGTATTACGACGGTGCTTCGTCTTCTCCTGCGCTAATCATCAATCACCAGAAATGTACGCACCTGTTTTTCCCACGACGAGCACACTGATGCGACTGCCCTGATCTATACAATGCTGATCCAGGTTATGTGGTATACTGCCCTTGGCGGCGGCACTCTGAGTTCCCCCAGTCGCTCCTTGGCTCCCTAGCTCACACTTCGGTTCCTCGCCAGCTTCCCTCCGGACCTCCCTGCGCCTACTGCGGATTTTGGCCTCGTCGGCCGCATTCCTGTCAACTATCTGATGAAACGGAGAATCCCATTGAGTTACGAGGACAGGACCCTCTCCTGTGCAGAGCGTGGCCAATCACTCACCTTCAGCGATGACGACCAGTCGTTCTCCAGCCCGATGGTGAGACATATTCGGGACAAGGGAACTTAAAGTTAGAATTCTGGCGTCCCAGCCAGACCCGTAGAGATGGCCGCCAGTCTTGGTGGCCATCTCTACGTGAAATAAGCCTAAATCGAAAGGCGGAAAACGGATGGCAATGGAGTCAACCGACGAGATGTCGGGCGCGCCGGACGGCGCTGCCCGGAAAGAATTGGAGCGAAACGAATACGCGCAACTGAAGCGGCTTGTCAAGGATGCGGGACTATTGGAAAAGAACCCGGGGCATTACGTCGTCAGGCTGATCGTGTACATGAGCCTGCTGGCGCTGAGTGTCGCGGTTCTCACGCTTGTGGATGGCGTGTGGCCGCAGATGCTGAACGCAGCCCTTCTGGCATTTGTCATCGTGCAGATGAGCTTTACCGGACACGACCTGGGCCACAAACAGGTGTTCCGTTCCAGCCGAAATAACGATATCCTCGGCCTGTTCGTGAGCTTCTTGATCGGCATCAACCGGACCTGGTGGGTCGAGAAGCATAACGAGCACCACAGTAATCCCAATGATCTGGACATGGACCCCGACATCGAAATCCCAGTGGTCGCGTTTTCGGAAGATCAGGCTCGCGCCATGAAGGGAATCCCCCGCTTGATCGTCAGGCACCAGGCTTTTCTCTTCTATCCGCTGGTCTGTTTAGAGGGCTTGGTGCTCAAGTACTCGGGCATCCGGTACATGCTCACAAACAGGCTTAGGTTCCCCATCGCCGAGCCGATAATGATGGTCGGCCACATTGGTGTCTATACCGGCTTGGTGTTCCTGTCCCTGCCGTTCTGGCAAGGGTTGCTGTTCATCGCGGTCAACCAGTTGCTGATCGGGCTGTACATTGGCTCGACGTTCGCTCCCAATCATAAGGGCATGCTGATGCTCGATGGGGAGATGCGGCTCGACTTCTTAAGGAGGCAGGTGCTCACATCCAGGAATGTTAGGTCGAGTCCCATTAACGACCTTCTATACGGCGGGCTGAACTATCAGATCGAACACCATCTGTTCCCGAGTATGCCCCGCAACCGGTTGAAGGAAGCGCAGAAGATCGTCAGGCCCTTCTGCGGGGAGCATTCGATTTCGTACTACGAAACGGGGGTAGTCCAGTCGCAGCGAGAGATACTGCAGTACCTGCACCACGTCAGCGCACCGTTGCGCGCGTGAGATCCAGTGCCCGCTGTAAGGTATGTGAGCGGCACATTTCGGTTATAACGGCCTGCCGGGTTTTGTGTGAGCATCCGGCCTTCGACCTCGGGAGAGGTCAGGATGGGTATGCCGTGGCGTCGTTCAGCTCGGCGACGACGACTGAACAGGGACAATCATACCAATCTCGCCAAAGAGTTATATTAAGTCACAGCAATTCGCTCTAAAGTTATCTTAACGTTATACAACGTCATACATGGTTAGTGGTATTCTGATATGGTCCACTGATAAAGCAAGCGGTGTTCTCGATACGCCAACCTGAGCAGCCACCATGCAGGTTGGAAGACATGTGAACTCTTTGAAAAGGACTATCTTTGGGCATTCAATTCTTAGTCACCTCTATCAAGAGAAGAACGAAATTCGAGAGGTTATTCAATGACCGGGTACTGCATGAAGTGTCGAGAGAGCCGCGAGATCCAGGAAGCTGAGCAGGTTACGATGAAGAACGGTAGGCCGGCTACCCGGGGCAAGTGTGGAGAGTGCGGTAGCACGATGTTCAGGATAGGCAAGGCGTCCTGAGCGAACAGGCCCGGGGGCGGTTAGTTCCACCTAAACGGCCTGAGACTGCGATGATAATTTATGGGCCATCCGGGATCGGAAACTTATTCCCTGTGAGACCGACTGTTGGAGACGTCCTACTGGATTCGTCCCATGGAACTTAGTCGTCTGGAAGGACGAAGCCTCCCGGGCCCGCGAGAGTGAAGAAGTTGTCCAGCCGGCGAGCCAACAAGTCCAAACTATGTTCACTGGGGACGAGGCTTCAGGGTGACTATGTCTCGTGTGCGGCGCTTGACGTCCTGGAATGACTCAAGGTTGACTCCGGCCTGTTGGTAAGTTAGTCCTGTCATATGGTCTCTGTCCATGTGGTTGGGATGGACGGTTGGAGTATAGCTATATTAGGGAGTTTCGGATGGTTCCGCACTCGGTGGCTCACCTCTCATCATCCGATAGCCGACGCGTGGCTCGGTGAAGATGTAGATGGGGTTGTCTGCGTTCTCACCCAGCTTGCGACGCAGCTTGCTGACGATGGTGCGCATGGGCCGCACGTCCCTGTCCTCGCCGCCTCTCACACCCCAAACTCGCTCCAACAGGTGATCGTAGGTCAGCGTCCGCCCGGCGTTGGCCGATAGCTCGACAAGCATCTTGTACTCCATCGCCACCAGCGGTACCGAACGACTGGCAAGCGTCACCCTGCGAGAGATGTAGTCGATGGTGAGGTCTCCCAGCATGTACGGCTCCGACGGTTCGGAGACTTCCCGCCGGCGCAGGGCAGCCCTGATCCTCGCGGCCAACTCCGTCGGCGAGAAGGGCTTGACGATGTAGTCCACAGCTCCCTTGTCTAAGGCCTTGGCTACGAGTTCATCCCGTCCGTAGGCCGACAGGAAGATGACCGGCACGTTCACTGTCTTCAGGATTTCCTCCATAAGCTCGATGCCGTCAGTTCCGGGGAGCATCATGTCCAGCAGCGCCAGCTGGGGCCTCTCCTCTTCTATCAGGCGGACCGCCTCCTCCGGTTCACCGGTAACTATCGGCGCATAGCCCGACTGGGCGAGAGTGTCGCGAACGTAGCGGAGGGTCTGGGGGTCGTCGTCCACAACTAGGATTCTCTCCTGTTCCTCCTCCGACTCCTCGCTCTGTGAGGAGCGCGTCGAGACCGGTGGGAGTGCGCTTGATGCGCCGATACCCGACACCCCAAGTGTCGGGAGCGTGAAAGTGAAGCGCGCGCCCAGTCCCTGCCCGTCACTCTTGGCCCAAATGCGCCCGCCGTGCGCCTCCACTATTCCCTTGGAGATCGCTAGGCCCAAGCCGGTGTTCTCCCTCCGGTCGTCGGACTGTACCATGGAGAATTTCCTGAACAGGTGTGGCAAACCCTCCGCAGGAATGCCCCTTCCTTCGTCGGTCACCGTTATCGCGACGTGAACGTCCTCACGCACAGCGGTCACTCTGATGACTGACGACTCCGGGGAGTTGTGGGCTGCGTTGGTCAGCAGGTTGGCAAGCACCTGGACGATGCGCCGGCGGTCAGCCATCACCATGGGCAGGTCCATCCCAATGTCAATGGCGAGGTTGCTCCTGCCCCCCGCGCTGATGAAGGCGCCTCTTGCCCGATCCACCAGCACGGCTACCTCTGCAGCCTCGGGACTGACGGGCAGCGTGCCCGTCTCGATGCGGGCCACGTCCAGCAGGTCGGCGACCAGGGCGTTCATGTGGTCAGCCTGATCCTCGATGATGCGGAAGAACTGGCGCACCACTGCGGGATCCAGATCCACCGGCGAACCCAGCACGGTGGCGGCGGCGCCCTTGATGGAGGTCAGGGGCTGCCTGAGCTCGTGGCTCACCATAGCCAGGAACTCGGCCCGCAACCGCTCCATCTCCTCGATGTCGGCCATGTCCTGCAGGGTGACGACCACCGAATCGACCACCCCTTGCTCTGAGAGAATGGGTGTGGCGTTGAGCAGCACCCTGACGGTCCTTCCGTCAGGGACCCTCAGGACGATCTCCTCGGCCCGCACCGTCTTCCCGGCTCTGAGAAGATCGGCCATCGGGAACTCTCGCAGGGAGACCTCCCGTCCATCGGCGTGCCTGAAGGTCACCACGTCCAGCAGGTCCTCCGGGGACTGATCGGCATTGCGCAGGCTGTCGACCAGCCTCCGGGCCTCCCTGTTTAAGGACACGGGCGCTCCCGTCCTGGCGTCGAAGACGACCACGCCCACCGGTGAAGTGTCCATCAGCGTCTCCAGGTCGGCCCTGGCCCACCGCTCCTCTCGGTGTCTGCGGGCATTGGCGATTGCCATCGCCGCCTGGGAGGCGAACAGGACCAGCGTCTCTTCGTCCTCACGGGTGAACTCCCTGCCACCTGGGCCATGAGCCAGATAGATTGTGCCGACTCCGACCCCCCGGTGGAGTATCGGGGCCACCAGTAGAGAGGTCACAGACACCGAGGGCAGGAAATCAGGCATGTCCAACGCCTTCAGGTGGCTGTCTATATTCGAGACTCGCAGGGGCTCCCCAAGCCCGCTCAGGTACTCGAAGAATCCCAGGCCCTCCGACATGTCCCACAGCCCCTGGTGTTCCTCCCGAGTTAGACCGGAGACGATGAAATCGGGTGTCTGCCCGGCATCGCCAAGCACGGTGATCGCCCCATAGCGTGAGGAAGTGAGGGATCGCGCCCCGTCCACCACCTCTTGCAACACCGTGTCGAAGTCCAGGTCCCCGGTGATGCGGAGACTGGCCTCGCTCAGACGGGAGAGACGGTCCCGCAGTTGTGCTATCTCTCGTAATAGATTGTCCTTTCCGTTCATCTAGCCGCCTCGATTGGAATGTAAAGGCCCTGAAATTCCCACCCTCGCTGACAGGCTGGATTCGGACCAGACAGGGCATTTATGCCGAATTTGCCGAAAAGTTACGAGAAGTCATAGTAAACGACTCAAGGTTACGTATAGATTGTGCTGCATATGGTAGCACTGTCAAACACTTTACCCGGAAAGCGGAGATAACCGCACGCTCTTCTATCAGCGACATCCTGAAATGGATGCAGCGCCTTCACAGGGGGCACAACCGTAGGGAGTTCTCGGGTCGCTGAAAGACTTTGACGACAACTAATCCCGTACGGGGACATCCCCCAAGCGGACGTACACACTTGAGAAGACGGATCGTCTGAAGAAAAGAGCCCCCGCCTCTGTGCAGGGCGTAGGAGTCGTCGCCTAACGCTGACCCGTTGGAGGCGACGACTTTAATAACCTGCGACTCCCAACATTTCTGCCTCCTGGAGTATAGGGCGCAGGCCGGATGAGCGGACAAGACTGCGATGGGACTTGTTGCCACGCTCCTATAAGGTCACTGCACATCGAAGCGCTTGGCGCCATATGGACCATATCGAGAACGGGCAGACAGGTCATTTTTGAGGGCATATGAGCCAGTCTCATTAAGAGTCAGACTCGATCCCGCATTTTTCATAATGGAACACGTTAACTCCGCCGTTAACGTGTGAGCCGATCGAGGTTGACACAATGCGCATGGGAGAATATATTTCCGGAAACAGTGTTCATATTTTCCCTCATTCAGGGCTGTTGGAACCAGCCTAAGATTATTATCGGAAGCAGCATCGAAATCACCAGATGAGTCATTGCATCCCAACTTTACTGAGAATGAGGCTTCGAGCTGTTTCTTCAGCAGCCTGTTAGAGATTCGTAGCTTTGATCGCACCACAATTCGCCGTGTATAGATAGGAAAGGATGGGGTACGGAAATTGAAAAAAGTGCAGTTATTAATAGCGATGGCGACTTTCGCATTAGCGTTAGTGGCACTGATGGCGTGTGCAAGTGAACCGGCGGCGGCTCCCGCCGCGCCGACACCGGACGTCGCTGCGATTGCGGCGCAGGCGGCTCAGCAAGCGGTCCAGCAGGCACAGCAAGCTCAGCCAGCGCCGGCTCCTGCAGTGCAGGGCGCCACTTCGGAAGAAGTGTCCAAGGCCGTTCAGGAGGCGCTGAAGGCGCAGGAGGCGCAGATAGCGAAGTCCGTCGAAGAGGCCGCGAAGAAGGCTGCCGAGGCGGCGGTCGAAGCCGCTCCACTCGCCGTTGCGCAGTTGAAGCCCGAGGACGTCAAGGCTGTCGAGATAAGAACAGGCCCGTCCTACGGCGGACAGCTGAGACTTGCACTAGCCAGCGAGCCCGGCTCCAAGTGGGACATGTGCGAGTTCAAGAACCAAGAAAGGCTCTCCTACTCGGTCGAGAATTTCCTGATAGGCGACTACAACAAGGGTCCGTCAGGTTCCGGCGAGACAACATATCTGCCCACACTGGATTTCGGAACGGACAAGCTCGCAACCGGAGCCCTGGCCGACAGCTGGGAAATACCGGATCCTCTGACATACAGTTTCCACGTGAGGCCGGGAATCAGATGGCAGGACAAGCATCCCACATTCGGCAGGCCGGTCGAAGTTGATGAACTGGTTGCCGAGATGAACCGCATCAAGGACTGCCGCTGGCCCAGGCACGACTTCCTGGACGAGGTCACTGGCGACGATACGGACGGCGATGGCGTCAACGATACGGTCACATACCACACCAACAAGCCGGTCTCGTTCTGGGGTTACGAGTTCGCCTGGGGTCCCTACCTGATAGCCGCACCCCCTGAGACCATCGAGCTTGGTACGGACGTTCCCTGGAACCAGTCCGGCACCGGCCCATGGATGACGGTCGAGGATGGATACGTAGCCGGCAGCAAGCTCGAATTCGAGAAGAACCCGGACTGGTGGGCCACGTACAGTGTCGAAGGCACAGAATACGCGATGCCCTTCATGGACGGGATAGTCGAGATCATCATACCCCAGGAAGCCGCCAGGCTGGCCGCCCTGAGGACGGGTAAGATTGACAAGTTGCGCTCGGTGCGCGCATCCGACTGGGCCAGCATCGAAGAGTCGAACCCCGACCTAGGCAAAGTCAAGCCTCTTGAGAGAGCGCACGTGTTCTGGATGCCGATGAACAAGCCTCCATTCGACGATCTCAGGGTGCGTCGTGCGATGAACATGGGTGTCGATAGACAGGTCTTCTCTGAGAACCTGTTCGAGGGCGACTCGGTCCTGTTCGCTTTCCCGTCGTCTCCTGAGTGGCCGCTGCACTATGTGCCGCTCGAAGATCAGCCGGAGTCGGTGCAGGAATACTTCGAGTACAACCCAATGAAGGCCGGAGAGTTGCTGGACGAGGCCGGATATCCCCTGGACGCGGACGGCACACGCTTCGAGATAGAATTGATGATCAGGAACACCATCGAGCTCGAGCTCGAGTCAGCGCAGATAGCGGTGGACTTCTGGGACGACATTGGTGTGAAGGTCACGCTGGACCTGGTAGATGGTCCTGTCATACAGAGCCGTCTGTTCGAGAAGCAGTACGACTTCATGTTCTGGCACGAGCCGGCGAGGCCGAACGCGCTGAACAACTTCAGGGCCGGACACCAGTGGAACTTCTCCAACCTGAACGATCCCGCATGGCATGCCATGTGGGAGGACGTACTGGCCGCGACCGAGTCTGACGAGCAGATAGCCCTCATCAAGGAGGCGAACACCAGCTTCCTCGAGCTGGCGCCGGCTGTACAGATTCCGGCTGGTTTCAGCGGTGACTACTGGCAGCCATGGGTGCAGAACCACAACGGCGAAAGAATTCTTGCCTTCGTGGACTTCTCCACCAAGTGGGCCTATGTCTGGCTTGACCGCGACATGAGAGAGGCCAGGACAGGCTTCCGGTAGGCAGTAGCTTCAGCGCTTAGCAAATCTGACGACTAGAGAACCGGGGTGTGGTGATTATGTCTCCACACCCCGGTTCGGACACGTTTGGGGGAATACCTGAATTTTCTCAACGCCGATTCCAGCGGCAGACAGGTTTGGAGGTGGTGAAATGAGCAGCGCAGACGTACATCTGATGGCCCATTTGATGCGGCGCGCCGGCTTCGGAGCGACACGAGACGATCTGGAGTCGGCGATTGGCGACGGCTACGAGAAGACTGTGGACGCCCTGCTGGACACATCCAGAGTCTCGTACATGCCCGACGACATCATCAGGCGGTACCACGTAGATCAGTCCGAACTGCGTGTCGTGGAAGTTGCGGTCGCTAACTGGCTTTACCGCATGATGACCACCACGAGCCCGCTCCAGGAGAAGATCGCACTCTTTTGGCACAGCCTGTTCGCCACCGGCGAACGCAAGGTCAACAACGTGCAAACCATGGTGGGCCAGATCGAGACTTTCCGTAAGTACGGCCTCGGTAGCTTCCGCACGCTCTTGGTCCAGGTCTCCAGAGACCCTGCGATGCTCCACTGGCTCGACAACCACGACAACCACAGAGACGCCGTCAACGAGAACTACGGCCGCGAGTTGCTGGAACTCTTTTCGATGGGAATAGGCAACTACACCGAGCAGGACGTAAAGGAGGCTGCGCGGGCATTCACCGGCTGGACCTTCGAGAATGCCGAGTACATGGCGCTGCGAGCCATGAAGGCTTCGATCTGGCCGTACAGCCGCGTTGCCTGCCAGTTCGAGTTCAGGTCCGACGACCACGACTACTCAGAGAAGACTTTCTTCGGCGAGAGCGGCCAGTTCGACGGCGAGGACGTGATAGACGTGATAGTGCGGCAGCCTGCGACAGCCCGTTTCGTGTGCACTCGTCTGTACCAGTTCTTCGTCGCCGACGAGGTCCACGAGGACGGCGAGGCGCTGATCGCGCGACTCTGCCAGACTTACTTCGACTCCGGCTACGAGATCGGAGCGGTCTTGAGGGACATGTTCAACTCAGACCACTTCAAGTCAGTCGCTGTCCGGTTCCGCAGGGTTAAGAGCCCAGCGGAGCTGGTCGCAGGGACGCTGCGGACTGCCCGGCCCTTCCCGCGACCGACGGTTGAGATGTTCCAGGTTGGTCTCGCCATCAACTATATGGGACAGGAGCTCATGAACCCGCCAAGCGTCGAGGGGTGGCACGAGGGAGCCGAGTGGATAGATAGCGGGTCTCTCGTCGAGAGGGTCAACTTCGCCTCCCGGTACCTTGGCAACCCGGACTCGCCCGGCGTTCGAGACATCGCGGACAGCCTCGCCTGCGAACAGCAGGCACATATGGACTCGGAGATGCTGGTACACTCCTGCCTGGACCTTATCGGGCCGATCACGGTCTCGGATGAGACGCGGGCGACTCTCGTGGCATCCTCAGAGGCTTACGAGCAGGACGACCTCACCACCCGAGTAGCGGAGACCCTGCGCCTGATAGGCTCGACGCGGGAGTACCAACTGGCCTGACCCGCTCACACTAGTCGTAGCTGTACTCCCGACCTCTCCTCCTGTAGCCTCAGGAACGCAGAGTTGTCGAGGTCGGCCCATCCTCGGGTCATCGCCTCCTCCATCTCTGCCTGGCAGACTCCGGTCAGGTTCATAGGAACACCGTAGTGTTCTGCCAGCTCAGTGGCAAGCCGCATATCCTTCATCGCCGTTTTCAGCGCGAAACGGGGCTCGAAGTCGCCGCTGAACAGCGTATCGGGCAGACGGGTGTGCAGGTTGAAGTTCCTGCCGATCGCGCACTTCTGGAAAACCTCCACCAGCACCGACGGCTCCACCCCCGCTCGCACTCCCATAGTCAGGCACTCGATTGTCGCCATGTCCAGTGAGAACCCGGCGCAGTTGTGCGCGATCTTGCACACGCAGCCCGCGCCTATATCACCGACGTGCATGACAGTCCTGGCGACCGCGTCCAGAACCGACTTGCAGCGGTCGAGGGTGTCGCTGTTGCCCCCGACCAGCATGGTCAGGTCGCGTGTTCTTGCACCCTCCGCACCGCCGCTGACCGGGGCGTCGAGCATCGCAACCCCTGCCCTCTCCAGCCTCCGCTGAGTGTCTCTTACAAGTTCAGGGGAGTTGGTCGTGTGGTCCACCAGCACAGAGTCGGCAGCTATTCCTTCCAGGATGCCATTGGCGCCGTGGACCACTTGTTGGAATTCAGGTGGACCTGGAAGACAGGTGCATACAATGTCACACTGCTGGGCGACTGCCTTTGGGGAGTCGCCCCACTCGGCCCCGGCTTCGAGCAGCGGAGTCGCTGCGCTTCGGTTTATGTCGTGGACTACCAGAGAGAAACCCGCGGCGAGGACCTGCCCCGCCATGGGCTGTCCTATGCTCCCAGTCCCAATGAATCCAACGCGCATCGGCTCACTCCTGATCGTAATGGACTACTCTTTGGTTATTGCGATACTATCACAACGATTTAGCTGGAAAGAGGCTCCTCTACGGAGAACAGTGCGGCACGATCGACATGACTCGAGAATGTACATACGTCAATGTCGCGGAGTTTGATTCATCTGATGGCTTGAGGCTCAGTAGTCAGGGTGGAAGATGGTAGCGAGACAAGCGCTGAAGTACGACCGCACGATCGGGATCGTTGCGATGGAAGGACGCGGGTTCAGCAACCCGGTGGATATCGCCTTCTCCAGCGACGACCGTATCTACGTAATCAGCCGTACAAATTCGCTTCAGCCATACGGCATACGAATCGGCATCTGCGATCTGGAGAGCAACTACTACGGCCACTTTGGATCGTACGGTTCTGAGCCCGGACAGTTCGTGTGGCCGACATCCGTGGCGTTCGACTCGGAAGACAACCTGTATCTCGCCGATGAGCACAACCACCGCATCACCGTCTTCGACACTTCCGGCAGGTACATCCGGCACTGGGGCGAACACGGTTCGGACGATGGGCAGATAGATGGTCCGTCCGGAATCGCAGTCGATTCCTTCGGCGATGTATTGGTCGGGGACGCCTACAACGGGCGCATCCAGAGGTTCACAGCGGACGGCGAGTTCATATCGAGCTTCGGCCGACCAGGGGAAGGTCCTGCCGAGTTCAACATGCCGTGGGGCGTCACGCTTGATAGCGACGGCAACGTGTACGTCGCCGACTGGCGAAATGATCGCATCCAGAAGTTCTCTCCAGACGGTGAGTTCATGGCGGAGTTCGGCGAGTCGGGAGATGGCGACGGTCAGTTCCGGCGGCCGTCCAGCGTCGCGGTTGATGACGAGGGGCTTATCTACGTCGCCGACTGGGGCAACGAGCGCGTTCAGGTGTTGTGTCCTGACGGCGAGTTCCTGGAGAAGCTCAGGGGACAGGCGACACTGTCAAAGTGGGCCGAGGAGTTCTATGCGGCCAACTCAGACGAGTGGCAGGCGCGCCAGAGGGCTAACATCATGGTGACTCCAGGCCCGGATGTGGAGACTCCTTACCAGGAATCCGCGCGAGTCGAGCCGTATTTCTGGGGTCCGATCTCCGTTAAGCTGAACCGGCAAGGACGGCTGTACGTGACCGAGTCCAACAGGCACCGCATCCAGGTTTACGAGAAGCTGTCAGACAACGTTGGGAACACGACCATGAACGCAGATGCACCATAGACTCACTCGCATGGTGAGCGATGTCGGGTTACCACAGAATGGTCGGGGCGTTACCGAAATAGGCGGGCTCCTCCACATCCTACAAGTAGTTCGCTGATGTCTGTTGGATCAGTCTCGGGGGCAGCATTGCGGCAGCCTGTCTGTGTTAGGACGGCTGAAGCTGCCGGGTTAGTCGGACGGGGGCACGCCCTCGAAGTACCTCCTGGGATTTTCGATCATCATCCGGTCAGTGACTGCTTCCGAGACCCCGGACTGTATTAGCCTGGGAATTACGGCGCGGCTGATCCAGAGGTATCCGTCCGGGTTCTGCTCCCTGCTGGGCATGCCGGGCGATCCGATGCGGGACAGCACGATATTCCAGTCGTGGGACAGCATCAGGTTGGCGCCCAGGCCCTCGTCCAGCCGCTCTTTGAGATAGTCGGTTCTTTGCTCCCATGGAGGCAGGTTTGGTCGGCCGAGGGGATTGTTGATGTCCCAGCCCAGCCAGACTCCCAGTCGGGCCAGCTCTCGATGGTAGTCAGGGTCGAGAGTGTTGTTGAGGTGTCCTATGTATATGTGATGAGACTCCACACCCTCCTCATTGAGGATTCGCACTTGCTCTTCGCCTATCCGTGACTCGGCCGGCGTATGGGTGGTAATGGGGACGCCGGTGCGTCGGTGTGTCCGGGCCGAGGCTCGCAGCATCAACTCTTCCTGCTCTGTGATCGGGTCGCTGGTGGCTACTTTGATTATGCCGGCCTTGATGTCCGTACCCTCTATCCCCTGTTCGATCTCTCGCACCCAAAGGTCCGCGATGAAATCCTTGTCCCTACCCCAGAAACTTCGCGGAATATCCAGCCAGCAGCCGGTGCAGCAAATGAACTGTACCCCCGTTCTTTCCGAAACCTCCCTCATGAGGAGGACATCCCGCCCCAGGTCCATGGGAGAAACTTCGACGACGGTATCGACTCCACCACTCTTGGCCTCGTTAAAGGACTCCAAGGCCATGTCCAAGACCTGGTCTCTGAGTTCCAGTTCGTAATACGTGTCCCGGATGCCGGCGGACGAATCGACCAGGTGTTCATGGGGCAGAGTGAATCCCAGGTCCGCCGTATCCAATGCCCCCAGCACCGAGTTTATCGTTGTCATATCTCGCTCCGGTCCCCCTTGTGGTCTCGATTTGGGGGTTGTCTCTACCGGATTATACAGGCGTTGGCTTCATTCCGTGGTGGTAGAATCAAGCAAATCGTCCCATCATAGTCAATTCAGTCCATACGACAAGAGACAGGAGGAGCGAAATGCCATTGCACTTCACCGAGCAGGAGTTGGCCGGCCGCAGGGAGAAAGTTGTGGCTGAGTTGCAGCGCAAGGGGTTGGCAGCCCTGCTGATTTTCAGGCAGGAAAGCATGTATTACCTTACCGGGTACGACACCATGGGATACTCGCAGTTCCAATGCCTATATCTCGGAGATGACGGCAAGCTGGTTCTGCTGACAAGATCTGCTGACCTGCGGCAGGCGCGGTTGACCTCCGTGATTGACGATATTCGTGTTTGGGTGGACGGCGCCGACAGCAACCCAGGGCAGGACCTTTGGAATATCCTGGAAGAAGAAGGGTGCCGGGGCCGGCGGTTGGGCATTGAGTTGGAAGCGTGGTGTCTGACCGGGAAGCGCTGGGACAACGTGAGGACGGCAATCGAGGGTCGCTGCGAATACGAAGACAGCTCGGAACTGGTGAGCAGATTGAGGCTGATCAAGAGCGATGCCGAGTTGGAGTACGTCCGCAAAGCGGCGGCTCTGGCCGACGATGCCTTAGCGGCGGCCCAACGGCTGGCAAGGCCGGGTACGCCGGAGCAGGATGTGTTGGCCGGGATGAAGTCGGCGATCTTTCGAGGAGGAGGCGACTATCCAGCCTCCCGGTTCATCATAGGGTCGGGGGAGAACGCGCTCATGGTAAGGAATTTCACGGGCTACGACACACTGGGTACCCATGACCAACTGCAACTGGAATTCGGAGGGGCTTACCGGCACTATCATTCCTGTCTCATGCGGACGATCCTTACCGGAGAACCCAGCAGGCTACAGCTTGCCATGCACTCCGCGTGCTGCGACGCTCTTCAAGCCTGCAAGGACGCTGCCCGGCCCGGCTCCACTTTCGGCGACATCTTCTCCGCCCATGCCGACTCCCTGGATCAGTCCGGTTTTGGGGAACACCGACTCAACGCCTGCGGCTATAGTCTGGGGGCGCTGTATCCGCCAACATGGATGGACTGGCCCATGATATATGAGGATAACCCGGTGGTGTTGCGGCCCAACATGGTGATCTTTATGCATATGATCCTGCTGGACTGGGATCAGAGGCTGGCAATGTCGGTGGGAGACACCGTGCTGGTCACCGCAAATGGATGCGAGACACTGACAAAGATGGGGACGAATCTGATAGTGAATTGACCATCAGCGCCGCTGGACTGGCCAGGATTTTCATTGCGCAGGTGGGCGGCGATACAGCGGGAGTCATCTCCATAAGTCTCCATGGTGTTGGAGAAAACAAACAAGGCTGGCTGGAGGAGCGCTGGTTACCACGCTCAGGCCCAAGTCTGGAGGAGCATGACCATGATTCGCCAAGAGCTCATACAGATGCTGGAACAGGAACTGTCCGGTGAGAGGGCCTTAGAGTCTGCGGCTCACTTGACCCAGTTCTACCGATCTCCGGGCGCTTCCGGTTACCATCGGGCCACGGACTTCGTGGCAGACCTCCTTCGAACCAACAAACTGGACAAAGTGTGGGTGGAGCGGTATCCACTGGATGGCGAGACGAAATTCATGAATGTTACCATGCCCCTGGCATGGGAGCCGATCAGCGGCGAACTGAGAGTCGGGTCCCCCACGGGTAGGCTCCTGGTATCCTACGAGGACGCACCATCATGTCTTCCCTAGTGGACGCCCTCCACTCCTGAAGGCGGGACTACCCTGGAATTGGTGGATGTTGGCACTGGGGAGCGAGTCGAGGACTATCAGGAGCAGGACGTGCGTGGCAAGGCAGTCGTGATCCGGGGCACAACGCGGCCAAGCGGTTTCGGTCATGCCGCCACCTTAGCCATGGAGCACGGTGCCGCGGGCATCATAACTGACTACCTGCTGTACCAGACACCCCCCTTCCGCACGCGTGAGTCGCTGCCTGGGCCTGTGCAACTCCTGCGCATGCCCTCCAACCTACCAACTGCCTGGGCGATGTCGGTTAACTACTCAGCAGCGGAGCATCTTGCTTCATTGGCACGTCAGGGCGCCACTAACATCTGGGCCAATATCCAGGCCAGGACGTTCAAAGGAGAAGCTCAGAACCTGCTGGCGGACATCTCCGGCACTGACGAGGCCGGACAGATCATTCACTTTGTGGCCCACGCCACGGCAGGGACCAAACCTGGTGCCAACTGCGCCTCTGGCCCCGCACTGATGGCGGAAATGGGTCGCGTTATATCTGCCCTCATTTCCCGAGGACGCATACCTCGTCCCAGACGTACAATTCGCTTTCTTATCAACGTGGAGGGTCATGGCACCAAGCACTATGTACACAACCATAGAGCGGAAATTGATCGGACTATTGCCGCAATAGCCCTGGACAGCGTGGGGCATGACCAGAACAAGTGTAAGTCGGCGCTCCTCTTCTATCACTCTCCTGACTCCGTACCCTCCTTTATCAATGACTATTACGTGAGCCTTATGGAGTCGACACCGAAGGAGACACGGTGGGTGTTTAGCGAAGGCGACCGCATTCCGTTCGTCAACTTTACTGACCTGCCCTACACCCCGTGGAGCGACAACCACTACTATCCAGCCTATGGGATCCCATCACCCCTTCTCATGTCCTGGCCTGACCTGTACTTCCACACTGATTTCCTCACATCGGACAACCTCGACCCCATGGTCTTCCGCAGGTGCGGTATCACGACGGCCCTGGCAGCCCTGGAGCTGGCTTACGCCGGTCCGGCTGAGGCTCAGGCCATAATGCGAGAAGTCGGTAATCGCAGCCAGTTTCGGCTAGGTCGCATCGCGCTGGAGGCGAGAGCGAGCGCTGACAGAACTCGGACACGCAAACGACTCATCATGCTAGCCCAGCGGGACCAGAAAGCGGTGGCGTCTGCACTGGTACTGGCCAGTGCTAAAGAGGTCAGGGAACACCCGGATCTGGAGTCCATTAACAATGAGGTTCAGGAGGAGATTGCAGACCGGTTGCGGCAGACATTGGGTTGGCTGCAGGACGATAGTCCCGTTCCTGACGAATTCCCTCCCGGCAATGCGGTGCCCAGGCGGCTGATAGAGCGTGACGCCCCCGGACTGGTGGGCACCGGCTACTGGGACCTGGTTCAGATGGCTCGCGAGATGAATGCCAGGGATCCGAAGATGAGATACGACTCGCTGCGTATCATCGGAGACGAGATCTGGAACTTTACCGACGGCCAACGCAGCGTAAACGATATAGCCGACGCTGTGGGGGCAGAGTTCGACTTCGACCTGGAGCCTCGGCATGTCCTCAAGCTGTTTCGAGGGCTAGCCGACCAGGGACTCGTGAGTTTATCTGAGACCGGCGAATAGTGGGTGAGCGTAGTCGCTTGAGTGCCATGAGGACTGCCTATAAACCGAGAAACAGGGGAGATCGTCCCATTTGTGCGGAACCCGCAAATCGATTGAACCCGAGATCGTCGCACATGCCCGTCATGGGCACGCGACGACTATGCCGGAAGCCCAGGTTCATCCGAAGGTTGTACAAGAGAGGCTTGGAAATAGTACAATAAATGTTACATTATCAGCCGGCATTGCAGGAGCGTAGCTCAGGCTGGTAGAGCATCGGTCTCCAAAACCGAGGGTCGCGGGTTCGAATCCTGCCGCTCCTGCCACTTTCCACATCCTGTTTCAGCGCCGCCCGCTAACGCGAATCGCCTTTCCATAGGCGCACACTCAACCTGCCCACCAGGATTATGAACAGCGGGTCTATGAACGCCCACAGCGTCAGATGGACATCGTCCTGAAGTTCTGCGCCTGCGGCAAGGTTGTCGAACCAGTTCCAGAAGAACCAGATCGCTAGCCATAGCGTCGAGTAGAACACCACGTTGACGCAGACGTACATCCTGGAGTCCATCGCGTCCGACGACATGTTCTTCTTGCGTAGATAGGCCAACACGAGCGTGACTACAACCGCGAACGCCATGAACCAGTCCAGGACGTCCCACACCTGGCCGACATCCACGCTGTCCGGGTAGAAGGTCGAGAATATGAAGTGGAATGCCACCGCGAGGGTTATCACTCCGAGTATGACTGCGAGCGGTCTTCTGATCGTATCCATGTCCGCGTCTCCTAACGGGATATTGAGCTTCGTGGATCATAGCGCGATTGCATCACATCGTCTCACTTGGGTCAATCGCCCGTGCCAAAAGCCTCCGTCTCACGGCGCAGACAATTTCAAAAGTCCGTCGCGGCGCCCAATCGTCATTCCCGCGAAGGCGGGAATCCAAGAACTGGCGTCTTAGTAGCTGCTGCAAGTCCTCTTCTGAAATCGTCTCCATGGTACAGCCCCTTGCACATCCGTGCTAATTTAATTATAATAACTCCACGACTTCCCAATATGAAACTACTGGCTGGTACATCCGAAACCTACACCTGAACCCTGAAAGTCATAAATCATAATATATGATTATCAGAGCAAGAAAAATTTCTTGACGGAATAGCTACAAATGCTGGTGAATACAGGTCAGATGCAGGTACCAGACCCCACTTGCAGGCCATCAGCAGCGTGACATGAACGATATAAGCGTGAATATATGGTGAAAGCGATTCTGTTCGACGTGTTCGGCACGACCGTGGACTGGCGATCCTCGATCATCGCCGAGTTGAATAGGTTCGGCGATGAGAACGGGCTGAACGCAGATTGGTCCATGATGGCCGACATGTGGCGCGCCGGTTTCCGTGAACTTCAGGGCAGGATCGCGCGGGGCGAGAGGGCTTGGATTACGATGGACCAGATCCACCGCGAGGTCCTGGACGGGATGCTGCGAGACCTGGGCGCGACCGACTTATCTGAGGAAAGTGTCGCCCATCTGAACAGGGCTTGGCACAGGCTGAGGCCATGGCCCGACACGGTGGAGGGGCTGACGCTGATGAAGCGGCACCACATCGTCGGAACGCTGTCGAACGGGAATCTCTCATTGCTGGTGTCCCTTGCCAAGTACGGCGGACTGCCCTGGGACTGCGTGCTCTCTACCGGGATGTTCGGCACTTACAAGCCGAACCCGGAGGTGTATCTGGGCGCGGTGAGAATGCTGGACGCCGAGCCCGGCGACGTGATGATGGTCGCGGCCCACGCTTACGACGTTGACGGCGCGTGTGAGGCAGGTCTGAGGACCGCCTATGTGTTCAGGCCTGACGAGTTTGGCCCCGGCAAGGGGGAGGACCCAGGGGATACGTCGCGCTTCGACATCGTCACGTCGAGTTTCACGGAGCTTGCCGAGCGTCTGGCGGAATAGAAACCCCGGTCAGATTAGGGGAGAAAATCCCCTCTCCCTTGATGGGCTGAAAAGGGTATGTAAATCAATGAACCGTTCGTCCTGAGCTTGTCGTCCTGAGCTTGTCGAAGGACGAGTCCCAAAGTCCCTTCCCCCTTGATGGGGGAAGGCTAGGATGGGGGTGCCTCCATCAATCCAAGTTCAATACATACCCCTCTCAGCCCTTGAAGGGAGAGGGCTGGGGTGGGGGTGATCCTCTCTACCTGCCAAGCTGATACAGGTTCAGATGCCGACGAACCACTCGGAGAACTTCGCTGCCGCTTCCATGTCGCCGTCAAGCCCGATCTGTCGTCTGCGGACCGAGCGGCGCAGGTTCACACGGCCCATCAGGAACAGGATGTACGCGCTGGAGTCGAGCGATACGGTAACATCGGCATCGGATGCGAGGTCGGCAGTCTCAAGGGAAAATGAATCCGAGTTCACCTTCAGATGATACGCCTCATTGTCCGAATCGGTCAGGGCAAACCTGAGTGTCACACTGCCTTCCAGGTCCCCGGGCTTGCGGAACGAAGCGCGCAGCCAGTTGGGGAGCCATCCTTTCAGGAACGGCAAAGCGACCGGGTTGATCCTGGCACTGCGGTCGAAGACATAGCGTATGTCCCATGCGTGAACGGCGAGTTCCATGGCGCGAAGTTCTATCAGCCTGGATACGTCCATGGCTCTGGCCGGATGCCACGCCGGAAGATCGTACTGGTCGGGTTCGAGTCCGACCAGGAGACTGTTCAAGCGCAAGCAGGACGCGTTGAATTCGTAGAATATGTCCTCGTAGTACGCCTCCCTGAGATTGACCAGTTCTTGCAGACGTTCGTCAGCGGACTTGCGCTGGTATCCCATCGGCGGAGAGGAGTCGCCCCTGAGCGCGCGCTGGATGCTCATGGTCTTCATGCCGGCTATCGTGATCAGGTGGGTTACGACGTCGGCTACCTTCCACTCGGCGCACGCGCTGGCATAGGTGTCCGGGTCGCGCCATACGTCGTCCGGGAGCGTGTGCAGAAACCCGGCTAGGTCGTTGGACAGGGCCCTGACCGTCTGGATGTTCTGTTCGACTGTCGCGGTGTCCGCCATTGGGCGCTAAATGCCCTTGTCGGCTACGAACGCGGCGAGGTCGGCAGTTCGGCAGGAGTAGCCCCACTCGTTGTCGTACCAACCGACGACTTTGACCATGTCGCCGCCGAGCGACATGGTGGATGTCCCATCAACAATCGCGCTGTGAGGGTCGCGGATGAAGTCGGCGCTGACAAGCGGCTCTTCCGTATAGTCCAGGATCCCGTTAAGGCCGTTGGAAGCGGCTTCCCTGTACGAGTCGTTTACCTCTTCCGCCGACACTGGTCTCCTGAGAGTAGCTACGAAGTCGGTAAGAGACACGGTTGGGGTCGGCACGCGCAATGCCATCCCGTTGATCTTGCCTGCCAGTTCCGGCATGACGATACCGACGGACTTCGCCGCGCCTGTGGTCGTGGGAATGATGTTCTGCGCGGCGGCCCTCGCCCTGCGGAGGTCTGAGTGGTACTTGTCCAGAATTCGCTGGTCGTTGGTGTAGGCGTGGACGGTGGTCATTAGACCGCGCTCGATCCCGAAGTTGTCGTGCAGCACCTTTACTATGGGCGCGATGCAGTTGGTGGTACACGATGAGTTGCTGACGATGTTGTGTCGTTCGGGATCGTAGTCGTCCTCGTTGACTCCCAGCACGATGGTGAGCGCGTCGCCCTTTGCGGGCGCGGAAATGATTACCTTCCTCGCGCCGCTTTCGAGGTGTCCGCTCGCCTTGCCCGCGTCGTTGAACGCGCCGGTGGACTCGATCACGATCTCAACGCCTATCTCGCCCCAGGGCAGGTTGGACGGGTCTTCTTCGTTTAGCACCAATACGTCTGCGCCATCTATGTTGACGCTGTCGCCGGTCGCGCTGACATCTCCGGGATATCTGCCGTATGTGGAGTCGTATTTGAACAAGTGGGCGATGTCTTCGGGTCGGCCCCGACGACTGTTTACCGCGACGACCTCCAGCTTGTCCGGGTAGCGCTCCAAGGCAGCGCGTAGGGTCTGCTTACCCATGCGTCCGAAGCCGTTGATTCCTATGCGTGTGGACATTTTGGTCACCCCCGTCCTTGCCGGGTACATCCGTGTACGCTTACTCTCGCTATCTATATTATTCCAGAAACGCGCGGGCCGATGTCACTATTTCTGAGGCCATTGCGACGGCTTCCTCAGCCTGTCCCCTGCTGTACGTCTCGAAAGGCAGACCGCCGGGGAGGGCGTCGGGGTAGCGGGTGGCAACGTAGTATTGGTCGAGACGGCAGGCGGCTTCTCTGAGGGATTCCAAGTCTTCATGTGTACCGACCAAGCCATTCAGTAATTCCTGGAGTGAGTGGCCTATGACGAACCTGTCGCCTCTGCCGTAGGCGACGGACTTGAGCGCTTTCTCGGCGGCCTGATGGGACATGAAGCAGACGTGGGAGTAGTGATTTTCGCGCAGGACGAGTTCCGCAATGGAAAGGTCATACTCGGCTTGCAGCATCCAGCGCATGGCCTCGGCTGTTGGGTCAGGCTTCATAGATAACGACGCCCTCTTCCAGCGCTATTTCTATGAACGGACGGCGCTGCTCGAGCATCTCGTCCAGTTCGTCGGGCGTGTATATCAGCATATCGAGGGAGCGGGGCCAGGCTGAGCGCACTTCTCCGAAGTCCGAAGCCCTGTCGAAGAACCCCTTCTCGGTATCGTGGACTATGATGATGTCCAGGTCGCTGTACCTGTCGGCGTTCCCCTTGGCGTATGAGCCGAACACAACCGCCTTTCGCGCGCCGGCTTTCTCTACCAGAGGCGCGAGTGAATCGCGTATCTGGGCGATTGACGGTATGTGTGTCCTGTCATCCGCTCTGAACAAGGAACTTCTCATAAACTTCCGCGCCCGCGTATCGGGAGGCGCTTCCCAGTTCTTCCTCGATTCGCAGGAGTCGGTTGTACTTGGCGGTCCGCTCTCCCCTGGCGGGCGCGCCGGATTTTATCTGCCCGGCTGCGGTCCCGACGGCGAGGTCCGCTATGGACGAGTCCTCCGTCTCGCCTGAGCGGTGGCTTATAACGATTCCCCATCCGGCGTCCCTGGTCATGCTGATGGCGTCGAGGGTCTCGCTGACGGTGCCGATCTGGTTCAGCTTTACAAGCACGGCGTTGGAAGAGCCTCGCTCGATTCCCTGCCGGATGAGACGCGGGTTGGTGGTGAATATATCGTCCCCGACGAGCTGGACGTTCGGACCTATTCTCCGGCACATCGCGTCCCACGAGTCCCAGTCGTCCTCGGCCAGCCCGTCCTCTATGGACACCATCGGGTAGTCACTCAGCCAGTCTTCATATATGTCAACCAGCTTTGCGGCATCAAGCGACGCATTCTCCCTCGGCAGGGAGTAGCTGCCCGGCTCGGCGCTGAGTTCGGAGGCCGCCACGTCCAGCGCGATGAAGCACTCCTCGCCCGGTCTGTAGCCCGCCTTCTCTATGGCCTCTACAAGCAGGTCAACGGCCATCCGGTTGGAGGACAGCGACGGGGCGAATCCACCTTCGTCGCCGACGTGGGTGCTGAGAGAGCGATCTCTGAGCCCGTCCATCAGGGAATGGTATATCTCGACTCCGGCCTGAAGCGCGCGAGAAAACGAATCGAATCCGGCGGGCACGACCATGAACTCCTGGAAGTCGGTGGAGTTTTCGGCGTGGCGTCCGCCGTTGATGACGTTGAACATGGGAACGGGCAGCGTGAGCGGCTCGCCGCTGTTGAATCGTGTGTAGAGCGGTCGGCGCTCGCTCATGGCGGCGGCGTGCGCGACGGCGAGGGAGACGCCGAGAATGGCGTTCGCGCCGAGGCTGCCCTTGTTGTCCGTGCCGTCCAGTTCGATGAGCGCCTGGTCTATCTCGCGCTGGTCGCCGGCCGGTCGTCCGATGAGTTCGGGAGCTATGCGTGCACGGACGTTCTCTACGGCTTTCAGGACGCCTCGACCCTTGTAGCGGCTGGAGTCGCCGTCGCGCAGTTCGACGGCCTCGTTCGCGCCGGTTGAAGCGCCGGACGGGACTAGCGCGCTGCCCGATGCGCCGTCTTCGAGGCTGACGTCAACCTCGACCGTCGGGTTGCCCCTGGAATCGAGGACCTCTCTTGCGCTGATGCTGGCTATGTTACTCACTGGATGGCGTCTCCACTTTCCGGCTAAGCTGACAGGGAACAAGGGAAGTGAGTCTCGGTACGACCGTGCTTCAGCCTGATTATAGCAACCGCATCTTGAAGCTACCAAGCAGGCGAGCCATGGGGAATACTAAAGCGCGGGCGAACTCTCGTGCCCGCCCGCGCGATTGCAATGATGCTTACAACCGGTCGGTCGCCTAGCTGACCTTGGCGAGCTTGGTGAAGCTGCGCAGTTCTTTAGGCGGGTCCATGTGGCTGCCTCGGATGGTGAAGGACACCTCTCCGACGTATATGTTGCCGCTGCTATCCACGCCCATGCCGTGCGGAGCTATAAACTCGCCGGACTCTTCGCCCTCGTTGTCGGCTCCAAGCAGGGCGAGCCGCTTGCCGCTATTGTCGTAGATGGTCACGCGGTGCCCGTGTCGGGGCGGAGTCGGATCGGCCTGGGTCGCGCCCGGCAGCTCTCCGACGTATATGTTGTCGTCCGGGCCGATGGTCATGCCGTTGGGCATGTGGATGTTGTTCCACACGTCCAGAACGTTGCCGTCGCCGTCGAAGACCTGTATGCGGTGCGCCTCGCGGTCGGCCACCAGGACACGGTCATCGTTGTCCACCGCGATGTTGTGCGGACGCAGGAACTCGCCCGGATCAATGCCTGGGCCGCCCCAGCTCTTCACGTACTCACCGTCGCCGGTGTACTTGTGAATGTTGAAGTTTCCGTAGCCGTCGGAGATATAGATGTGGCCGGTCTCTCTGGAGACAGCGGCGTGGGTGGGCCTGTTGAACGGCTCTCCCTTCCATATCTCGGATGAGACGCCGGAGGTTCCGATGGTCATCAGAAGGTCGCCGTCGCGGGTGAACTTGGTGATCGTGTGTATGCCGTCGTCCACGCAATAGATCGTGTCTTCGGGACCGACGTAGATGCCATGGGTGCGGTTGCCGAATATGCCCTTGCCGAATCCGCGGACGAAGTTGCCCTCCTGGTTGAAGACCATCACCGGGTAGTCCGGGTTTCGGCTGAAGGCGTAAACGTCGTCCTGCGAGTCCACGGCCACGCCGGGAGTTTCGATGAGCCTCGCACCCTCGGGCATCTTGTGCCAGTCAATAATGTGTTCGTACCTGAAATCGCCCTCGCCGATTATCGCGCCCATGCTGCTGTCTCCTTGCGGTATGTTTGGTGGTTTCTGGCTCGATGGTATTCCAGGCGAAGTAGGTAGTCAAACGAGGAGATTTGGGCAAGCCTGTATCAACCTGGTCGGAGGGCCGTCCGTTCGTCATTCTAGTGAAAACGGGAATCCAGGGGTGGGGTGGGTTCAGAAACGATATGCCTTTTGATATACCGACTAATTTGGTACAGCATGGATTTGGGCAAGTAGGTCTTTGCTATAATCGCTGGGACAAACCCCTAGCGACGAAACGCGAGGCAGTCCGATGTCGGACAAGTACACGCTCCAACTAAAGAACTTCCGCTCCATACGCGATGCCGAGATAGACATCGCGCCGCTGACGGTAGTGTACGGCCCGAACGGGTCAGGTAAGTCGTCGCTGATCTACGGCCTGCTGACGCTCAAGAATTTCCTGACCAATCCCAACCAGAACCTGCCAAGTCTGTTCTCGTATCCGGGATTGAGCCTGGGAGGTTTTGATGAAGTGGTCTTCAATCACCAGAACGATGAAACCATTGAGGCAAATTTGTCGGTCTTCCTGTCTGGCTGGGACACTGCGAAATTTACGCTAGGCGTGGCGAAGTCTGGTGGGAAATCCGAAATCTTTGCAAAGCACCCTGGCTACATGGAAGAAAATCTAAATATGGTACTGGATGTCCCTTTTCCATATCATGTGAACCAGTCGGAGACAGGAGAATCCACTTTATTTTGGGATGACGACGATGGAATACTCACTGCGGCAAAACTTGGTCTTGGATGGAACGGAACTAACTTGAATGTTCAGTCTGAAGGTGAGATGGGGCAAGAGCGTACTTCAGAATTTCTGAAATGGGTGAACACCCCGATGGAACTAGCTAGGGGAACTTACTTTGTTCCTCTACGACGCGGCTTTACGTCTCCAATATATGGTGTTACTAATGTGACTCCGATGCTCAACACTGACACAGAAGTAGCGTCCATGCTCGCTACCGACCGCTTCTTGGGATACAAGGTCAGTGACTACATGGAGATGGTGGCCGACCGTCAGCTTCACGCTAGGGCCCAGATTGGAACGTCGTCGTTTACTCTGGACTCTGTTCCCCGAAATCGTGACGAGACTCCGGTTTCCATCGTCAATGAGGGATTCGGAGTCAACCAGTTAGCATATATGCTGACTGTCGCCCTCTATGACAAAGCCAAGATTGTCCTGATAGAGGAGCCGGAGATACATCTCCACCCCTCAATGGTCAGGAAACTCGTCCACGCATTCGTGGATATTGTCTCCAACCATGATCGGCACTTCGTCATATCCACGCACAGCGAAACCTTTGTAGTGGCCCTGCTCGCGCAGATAGCGAAGGGAGAGATCGGGGTGGAAGACGTGTCCTTCATCCTCGCTGAGAAGGAGAACGGAGAAAGCAGGTTCACCAAGCAGGAAGCCAAGCCCAACGGTCAGATTCAGGGAGGACTGGACTCATTCATAGCAGCGGAGCTAGAGGACATGGCAGCATTTCTAGGGCTGGATGCAGAGACTGCACAATCGTAGCTGATGATCCTTGTCCTGAATGAATGGATATTCCACGACCTGATAGGTGAAAATGGCGTCGCTGCCCGACGTGAGGCAGCCACTTTTCTGAATGTCTTCTACTCATCTTCCGATAGATTGGTTCTGCCTTCGGAATCACGTTGGACGCGGAAGGCATTCCAACTCATGACACAGACCAGCCCGATGCTGAGGCACGTCAGCAAGCAGTTTCAATCCCTTCTTCAAGATTCAGAGCGCACGATTGACAGTCGTGTACTAAGCGTTACGGAGATACCCGAGGCCCTCCTCGACCAACTACCTAGTGAGGACGTGTATCTTGTGTCGGCCTATCTGCTAGCCGGGGCTGATCTGCTTATTACCACAGACCACGGCCTGTTCGACTCCCTCGCCGACTCCGAACTCGTCTCCTGCCAGATGAGGGACGACTTCCTCTCCAACTACCTGTCCTAACGCCCCACACCTCATCCCCAATATCCTCACATCCTGTAAATCCTGATTCTGACAAAAGACGATTGCAAAAGTCCCTTCCCCCTTGACGGGGGAAGGTTAGGATGGGGGTGACTGGCTTCGATACCTAGCGCTGCTGCGCTCTGGCCTGAACAGTAATGAGACTTATGCAAATTTCTCCTGACAAAATCCCCCTTTACAATCCATCCGAACTTATGTACACTACTCAACAAGAACATATATACGCATACCTCCAACCATCACACAGATGACTGTTAGTCGAAAACTGTGAATTGAAAATTGACCACTGACACCGACATCCTAACTCCACAGGAACAACTCGCCAGAATCGTACGCGAGGAAACAGACGGCGGACGATCCATCGTCCGCTTCTTCAGGCAGGTCGTCGAAGGCGAACTCCAACACGAAGGCTTCCAGCCCAATCACCGCATGGACTCGGCCAAAGAACTCGTCAAGATCGGCCTCACCGAGTTCCAGGACTACATAGACGCCAACGCCTCGCCCCCAAAGCGACGCAAGTCCGGGCGACCGTCCACTGACCTCAACGAAATCTCCCCCGAGATTCTGCAGGCCCGCGAAGAACTCGCACAGTACGCAAGAGAACTCACTCAGGACGGCAGGACCGTCATCGAGATGTACACGGAAGTGATGGAAGGTCTGAGGAACGACGAGGACTTCAAGCCTCACCACCGCATAGCCGCTGGCAAGGAACTTCTGCTGCGTGGCTTCGGTCCCGTGTCCGCCTGGCCCGAGCCCGAACCTGTCGCCGAATGGCAGTCCCAGCCTGAACCTCAGATCATCGTACAGTGCGACCACTCGTTGCCCGAGCCTCTCATGGACTACCTCGAAGAAGCCGTGCGCGCCTACGAGGGGCCGAACCCCATCACTGAGAAGATGTCCCCCGAGCTCAGGCAGATCGTCGAGAGCGATGAGCCGCCCGATTGCCAATGCGCCGACGATGGCGGAGATTCCTGCCCCAACAACGACGAATGTCCCTACTTCCACCTGAAATTCCCCGAATACACCGAGGAGGAGCAGGAAGAGATGAGGGAATGGTCTCGCCGAGCGCTCAGAAGGCGCGCCGAGTTTCTGGGCTATGCCAGACACTCCGAAGAAGACCCATGACCACCGACGGCCTCACAAGGGTAGGCAAATATGCGGTCAGCTATGAATACCGACCAACAAACCCCCTCTCCCTCAGGGAGAGGGGGGGTGAGGGTGATTCGGCAAAATACCTACCACCTCTCGCAGAATCCCCTGCTTGCCATCAGCATCTAAACTATGTGACAGGAGTGATGGGATATAATCGAGTCGGAGAGGGTTAGATGAGAGAGACGACCTCAGTTAGTTCAGGTGGAAACACGCTTGCGCGGGGAGTTCTTATTCCTGCATTGGTGGCGGTAGGAGCGATTGCCGTCGCGGTTCTCGGCGCGCTGCTGATAAGGGGCGGAAGCGAGATTGACGGGGTGAACCTGTTCGTCGAGTCGCTGTCTGGCAGTTCGGGTTCCTTCCTGTCCGGGTTGGGGGTTGTAGCTCCGCTGGGCTTCGCGTTCGGCGCGGGGGTAGCGGCTGCGTTCAACCCGTGCGGCTTCGCCATGCTGCCCGCGTATATGGGACTCTATCTCGGAGTCGGAGACGATGAGCAGAGGACGTCTATATTCTCCCAGCTTGGCAAGGCGCTGCTCGTGGGAGTGTCGGTCACGGCCGGGTTCGTGCTTCTGTTCGCCGTCGCGGGCGGTGTGATTGGGCTGGGCGCCCGCTCGGTCGTGGGAAGCATACTTCCCTGGCTGGGGTTGGCAATAGGAATCGCGCTCGTACTCGCGGGGGCGTGGCTTCTGAGGGGCGGCGAACTATACACAGCGCTTGCCCAGCAGGCCGCGAACAGGCTGGGAAATCCGGGACGCTCCAGTATGCGCGGATATTTCCTGTTCGGACTGAGCTACGGGGTCGCGTCGCTTAGTTGCACGCTGCCGATATTCCTGGCGGTGATCGGCTCGTCGTTCGCGGCGTCGGACATAGCCGCTTCGTTCGCGCAGTTCGTGCTGTACGCTCTCGGCATGGGGGTCGTGATCATCACGCTCACGCTGAGCATGGCGCTGTTCAAGGGGGCCATGCTGGGCGGTATGCGGAAGGTGATGCCCTACGTGCATCCCGTCGGGACATGGCTGATGATCATCGCGGGCACGTACATAGTCTTCTACTGGCTGACGCTGGGCGGACTGCTGGGATAGTGAGTACCAACTATCTCGTAAATCTGATCACACCGTAGGGGCGTCCCTTGTGGGCGCCCTTATCTCCTCCCTCGAAGGTCTCACAAGGGTAGGCAAATATGCGGTCAGCTATGAATACCGACCAACAAACCCCCTCTCCCTCTGAGGGTGAGGGTGAAATGCCTACCCCTCCCAGCCCTTGACGGGTGAAGGCTCAGCCTCCCTCGTTGCGGACGGTATTCGTCAGCGTGCCTATCTCTGCGATCTCGACATCCATTACGTCGCCGTCGTGAACGTCGCCGGGAGCTCCGGGGGTGCCGGTCATCACCACGTCGCCCGGGTTGAGGGTCAGGACGCGGGTAACGAACTCGATGATCTCAGGGACTCCGTAGAGCAGATCGCTGGTGACCTGTTCCTGCACGACTTCGCCGTTTATCCTGCCGATCAGGCGGAGCGCTGACGGATCGAGGTCGGACACGATGAATGGTCCGAGCGGGGTGAATGTGTCCGAAGACTTCGCTCGCCACCAGGACAGGTCGTTGGCCTGCCAGTTTCGCGCGCTGACGTCGTTGCCGCAGGTGTATCCGAGGATGTGGTCGAGAGCGTCGTCCCTGGACACGCGCTTGGACTTCTTGCCGATAACCAGGGAAAGCTCGGCTTCGGGCTGAACGGTGACGCCCTCTTCGAGCGCCTCTCGCGGAATTATGACGTCGTCGCCCGGTCCAACGACGGACGACGTGGTCTTGAAGAACGGCTCCGGGACGCTGGGCGGCGTTCTGTCGCCGAGGTGGCTGCGATAGTTCAGCCCAATGGCGACAACTTTGTTCGGGACAACGGGTGCGAGCAACTGCACTTCGTCGAGCGTATGGGTGTGGTCGGTCACTTCGTGGTCCTCATAGGGGGCAGCGGTTATCTGCTTTACGGTATCCCCTTCGACCACTCCGTAGGCAACCTCGCCGTGCGCGAGGAATCGGGCATATTTGGTCATTGTTCTCACATCTCCTATCTTTACGATTCGGTGGCTGTCCGTCCGAGCTTATCGGCTATAGCCACAGTTTAACTCAATATCGTCGCTCGTTGTAAATGCGGAATTATCAAGAGTATAATGTTTGTCATAGCTTTAGACAGGAACCGCACTAGGATGGAGGACCGCGATGGCAACTGTGACGATTGATACTGGAACCGAGACCGGAACATGGAGAGTCAAGGCGGGCCTTGCACAGATGCTCAAGGGCGGCGTCATCATGGACGTGGTGACCGCCGAGCAGGCGCGAATCGCCGAGGACGCGGGCGCGGTTGCGGTGATGGCGTTGGAGCGTGTTCCCTCCGACATCCGCGCGGCGGGCGGCGTGGCCCGTATGTCCGACCCCACCAAGGTCGCGGAGATAGTTGACGCGGTGACCATACCAGTCATGGCGAAGGCGCGTATCGGTCATTTCGTCGAGGCGCAGGTGCTGGAAGCGCTGGGAGTTGACTACGTTGACGAGTCCGAGGTCCTTACCCCAGCCGACGAGAACAACCACATCAACAAGCACGACTTCAAAGTGCCGTTCGTGTGCGGCGCGAGGGACCTGGGCGAAGCGCTGCGCAGGATCGGCGAGGGCGCCGCGATGATACGCACCAAGGGCGAGGCCGGTTCGGGCAACATAGTCGAGGCGGTTCGTCATGCCCGACAGGTGCTGGGCGAGATTCGGCGCATCCAGAATATGGACGACGACGAGCTCATGGCGACGGCGCGCGATCTTCGTGCTCCCTACGAACTGGTGAAAGAAGTGCATGAAAGCGGCACTCTGCCAGTGGTGAACTTCGCGGCTGGCGGAGTCTCCACTCCCTCGGACGCCGCGCTCATGATGCAGCTGGGAGTAGATGGCATATTCGTCGGCTCCGGCATATTCAAGTCTGAGCGCCCCGATCTCATGGCGGACGCGATAGTAAAGGCAACCACGCACTACCAGGACCCCGGCATGATTGCCGACGTGTCCAAGGGACTGGGCGACGCAATGCCCGGTCTGAATGTGTCTGATATGCCCGACTCAGAGCGGCTTTCGATCAGGGGCTGGTAAGAATTGACGACGGTAGGCGTTCTCGCCATTCAGGGGGATTTCGCAGAGCATCGCTCCGCACTGGAAAAGCTGGGAGTCGAGGTGCGCGAAGTCCGGCTGCCCGATCAGCTCGACGAGGTTGACGGTCTGATAATCCCTGGTGGCGAGAGCACCACTATCGTGCAGCTGATAGACATCTACGAGATGCGCGACAAGCTGCGAGAGCGCATCCTGTCGGACAAGATGCCCACCTGGGGAACGTGCGCGGGCATGATAGTCATGGCCGGCGAGCTGACTGATCATCGGCCCGAACCGCTTCATCTGATGGACACGAACGTCAGCCGCAACGCGTTTGGCAGGCAGGTGGACAGTTTCGAGGCGGACCTCGATGTTGCCGGAATGGACGGACCGCCGTATCGAGCGGTGTTCATACGCGCGCCGGTGTTCAACTCGGTTGGCGAGAACGTGGAGGTACTGTCCAAGCTCGAAGACGGCAGGCCCGTGGCTGTCCGGGAAGACCACATGCTGGCTACGGCGTTTCATCCCGAACTTACCGACGACTCGCGTATGCACAAGTTGTTCGTCGGCATGGTCGAAGAGGACAAGAAGTGACACTCATAGGCGAACATGCTGAAATCAGCCGCCGATTGATTCAGCAAGCTGATGACGAGTTCCGAAAGGGCGACACGCTCCAGGCGTCAGAAAAAGCATGGGGCGCGGCGGCGCACGCCCTCAAGTCCATTGCGGAGGAGAGGGGCTGGCGACACGGAAGGCATAGGGACCTGTTCCCTGTGGTCAACCGGATAGCAGAAGAAATGGGACAACCTGAGATTCGCGCCCTGTTCAATACGGCAAACATATTGCACGCTAATTTCTACGAGAATTGGTTGCCTGACGATATGGTCGAAGCCAATATAGCCGATGTGAAGGTCCTTCTGACCAGACTTGAGTCGCTTCAGTCTCGGTCAGGGTAAAGCGCAGAGACGCGGGAAGTACCTGACATTTTCTTGCGGAGGCCGAACCACGAGCCTTGGGAACTACAGCAACTCCAACGTGAGAAATCTCGAGCCGCTGGACGCTGTCCGGTGTCTCGCCGTGGGCATGAATCGCTTTCCGAACCACGCCATTACGTCAGCCGGGATTTGCAGGCCGCAGTCCTTCAGCACGCTCATCCCAAGTGTATCGCGCCGCCGCTTTCAGCCGCGTTCGAAGGTGAATACGCTGGTTTGTGTGGAGGGAGGTCGCTTCAGGGCGGTAGCCTCGATTCGTCCCAGGTCCGGTCCCAAGAGCTGGGAAGTCTCACACCTCTACGCAGACCCAGATTCGGACGGCGCGATGATGGATTTGCTGGAACAGGTCGGTGTCGCATCCGCATACGGCGGAGCGGAGCGGGTGTTCCTACGCGTCGAGGCGGACAGCGGAATCATTCCCGCTGCCAGGCGAGCGGGCTTCTTCCCATGCTTCGGTGAGACGCTGTACCGTGAACAGGGTTCGGCTGCGGAATTGGGACGGGGGTTGTTCGATACTGACTCGCACTCCGTCAAGCGACGTTCGGAGCACGATCACGCGCTATTCCGACTATACAATGAGACTACTCCTGTGAAGGTGCGACAACTGACGGGTATGACGCTCGAACAGTGGAAGGACTCGCGCGAGCCGATGGGCAGGCGGTCAAGAGAGAGAGTGCTGGAGTTGGAAGGGGATGTCAGAGGGTGGATTGGGAATTCGGTTCGGTCCGGTGTGGGTAGGGTCGAGTTGACGCTGCACCCGGACTGCGCGGCCCTGACCCCCGATATCGTGGAATTCGGGCTGCGCTCTCTCGTAAAGGCAAAGAGCGTGGTCGCGGTTGTGCCGGACTATGTGCCTCTGCTGGGCGGAGCGCTGGAGGAGCGCGGATTCAGGCCCGAAGACGAGTTCGCCGTTCTGGTGAAGTCCATGGCGCGCATGGCGCGACAGCCGATGGCGGCGCGGACATCGCTGGTTGCAGAGTAAGCCAATCCCCTCTCCCTCGATGAGCTCACAAGGCTAGGCAAACGTGCGGCCAGCTATGAATACCGGTCAACAAACCCCCTCTCCCTCGATGGGAGAGGGCTAGGGTGAGGGTGAAAGCGCGGCCTCAAAGCCCGTAGCGACCGTGAGTCAGGCGACGCTCTATCTGTTCGGCGACCGAGTCCACGAGCGTGTCGGCGACGGGGCCGAGCAGCCGGGCGCGCAGTCCGCGCGGCGGACGCAAGTACACCGGACGTTTGGGAACTCCGGCGGCGTTGGCGGCCAGTTCGAGTGCGCGGTCGAGATCGCCGAGTTCGTCCACCAGGCCGGTCTCCAGGCCGCGCGGGGCGAGATACACCTCTCCGGTGGCAAGCTCTCTGACTCGGTCCTCGTCCAGGCCGCGACTCTCGGACACTATCTCGACGAACGAGTCGTAACTGTCGTCAATGAGTTCCTGGATCTTCTCGTTTTCCTCGGGAGTAATCTCGCGCCAGGGAGCTCCGAGGTCTTTGAACTCGCCGCTCTTGTTGACGTTGACGCCGATGCCGGCGCGTTCCAATAGCTGTTCCAGCGCGGGACGGACGGAGATGACGCCGATGGAGCCGACTACCGCGCCGGGCGAGGCGACGATCCTGTGGGCGGCACAGGCAATCATGTACGCCCCGGACGCTCCGACCCCGCGAATGCAGGCGACGACGGGCTTTCGTCCGGCGATGCGCTTTGCGGCTCGGTAGATGTAGTCGGAGGGGGACGCGGAGCCGCCGCCGGAGTCTATATCCAGCACCAGCGCCCTGAAGCTGTGGTCCTGGCGCACGCGATTCAGTATCCTCTCGATCTCCGGCGACTTGACGCTCGCGCCGATTGTGCCGTGAATCTCCACGACTGCTATCTTGCTTCTCCTGGCCATTATGATTGCCATGTATTCCTCCCATCGCGGGGACGATGATTGAAAGCCGAATCTACCCCGACTTGTGAGCGCTCTGGCTCAGCATCGCCGGGTTCCAGTTTGGGTTGATGACGTTCCAGGGCAGGACGCCGCAGCGTTCGGCCCACTGAGCGTATAGACCTTCCAACTCGTGCGCCTTGGACAGATTCCTATTGTACAGATCGTCGAGTTCGGTGCGGTCCTGTTCCATGTCGTAGAGTTCCCATCTCTCGCCGATAGCCGAAACCAGCTTCCACCGTCCCTGGCGCACCGCCCTGCTTCCCTCATGCTCCCAGAATATGGGCTGCTCCCGGCTCCACTCCCGGTTGTCAATCGCGGTCAGCATACTTTCGCCCTCCAGGGGCAGGGTAGGCTGGCCTGCACGCTCCGCCGGATGGTTGGTGCTGGCGGCGTCCAGGCAGGTGGGCATTATGTCTATCAGGTGAGCGGGTGAGTGAACGATGCCGGGCTCGGTGATCCTGTCGGGCCAACTCATGATGAAAGGCATGGAAATCCCGCCCTCGTGAGTCCAGCGCTTGAAGCGGCGGAACGGCGTGTTGGATGCGTTTGCCCAGGGCAGGTCGTAGCTCATGAACGTCTGGGGGCCGCCGGGCCGGAGGCCGGGTGTGTTGCCGACGTGAACCTGGGTACCGTCGGGGTTGACGCCGCCGTATCGGGCGGGCTGTGGGAGACTGCCGTCTTCGGCGAGGAACTCGGCGCAGCCGCCGTTGTCGGACAGGAACATGATGAGCGTGTTGCCGTCCATGTTCCTGGAGCGCAGGGCGTCGAGTATTCTGCCGACACCCTGGTCGAGACGGTCTATCTGCGCGGCGTAAACCGCCATTCGGATGTCCTCCCAGTCGCGGTCTGAGGTAGTGGTCCAGGGATGGCTGCTGTTGTCGCGCGGAGAGATGTCCCATTTCTCATCCAGTATGCCCATGCTCTTGAGCTCTTCGTGCCTGCTCGTGCGCAGGTAGTCCCATCCGCGCCGGTACTGCCCTTCGTAGCGCGCGATGTCCTCTTCCAGCGCGTGCAGCGGCCAGTGGGGGGCGGTGAAGCCGACGTACATGAAGAACGGCGCGTCGCCGTCGGCGGCCTCTCCCACCATCTTTACCGCGTTGTCGCTTATGGCGTCGGTGAGGTAGAAGTCGTCCAGGTCGTCGAGCGGGACGAGCGTATCCTGGTCCATGAGGGTCTTGGGGAAGTAGAAGTTGCCAGCGCCGGTCAGTATGCCGTAGTAGCGGTCGAAGCCGCGCTGGGTGGGAAGGGGATGATCCGGGGTGCCGGGCGTCCAGCTATCGGGGTTGGAGAGATCGTAGTCGCCGCCGACGTGCCACTTGCCGGACATGAAAGTCGAGTAGCCTGAAGCCTTGAGGGACTCCGCAATGGTGACGCAGTTCTCGCGCAGGTATCCCTGGTATTCGGGAACACCGAGGTTGGCGACCATGTGGCCGACTCCGGCCTGTTGGGGGTTGAGTCCGGTGAGGAGCGCGGCGCGGGAGGGACAGCAGCGCGCGGAGTTGTACATCTGAGAGAATCTGAGTCCGTTGTAGCCCAGGGAATCGAGGTTCGGGGTGCGGATTTCGGAGCCGAAGCAGCCGATGTCTGAGTAGCCCATGTCGTCGGCGAGTATTACGATGATGTTGGGGCGCTGGGTAGAATCGGCGGGCATGATGACATCTCCGGAGAAAACATAGTCGCCGGGGCGAGGGTACGTCCGGCGACTACTATCCTACCCGTTTGGCCGTCTTATTGTCAGCCCATGAAAAGCTCGGTGGCGGGATTCCAGTCGGTCCAGGCGAACCAGAACGAGAGGTGGGACGGGATTCTCTCGAGACGCTGACCCTTGAGTTCACCCTCGACCGCGAGGCCGGTGAACGCCATCCAGCGCGAGCCGGTCTCCTCGTCCACCAGCTCGGTCAGCACGCCGGAGGTGTCGGGGGCCATGGTGAAGTTCAGCGACCGTCCGTTCACGCTGCGGTCATAGACCAGCGCGGTGCCGCTGGGGGTGTCGAAATAGACGAGCGCGTCGCGTCCGGCGACCGAGTCGTTCAGTACGGGACTGGATTTGAGTTCCTTCAGCGGATAAGCCTTGGGCGTGCCGTCGAAGTTCACTCCGACGACCAGGTCCTTGGTACTGAGGCGGTCGTCTTTGTTGCGCTCTCCGATGACGCCGGGCCTATTGTAGTCCGTGTAGTACTGATCGTACGGGTCCGCCTTGAAGATATCGAGGAACTTGGTTTCAGGATGCAGTTCCTTCCACGCTCCCCAGGTGGTCTGGGTTACGGGGATGACGTCGAGTTCGACGCCCTCAAGCTCGCCCTCGACTCCCCTGTTCAGGAACTGGCTCCAGAGGGTCCTGGTCTGGTGGTCGTACATGACGAGGACGTTCATGATGAGCTTGCCGGATACGCCGAATGTGTGGAGTTCTCCGTTGATTTCGCGGCTATACACGATAGCCGAGTAGCAGAGCGGTCACCATGTAACCGCGAGCGGCTGTCCGCCCACGGTGTCGTTGACTATCTCGACTCTGCTGAGGGTTGGGACGTAGTAGGCGCGGCTGTCGCCGTTGATGGACAGTCCGAGGACGAGGGCGTCGTCGGGGTCGCTGCCGCCCAGGAGCAGGGCCTTGTCGGCGTCTCTTTGGGAGCGGTCCTTCAGCAGTTCGGCCAGCTTGGAGTCGGCCTCCTCAGCGCTTATGAATTCCGGCTCCAGGACTGCGGGAATCGCGTCGAACGGGAGCAGGGTGACTATCTCCAGGTCCAGTTCTTCTGGCTCGGAGGTGGCTGTCGGAGAGGGCGGTCGGGTGGGCGCGGCTGACGCGACCGGCGGGCTTGTATTCTCAGGCGCGGCGGTGGGTCGAGTGGACGCGGTCTCCGGCTCCGTAGGCGTTGGCTCGGCGGCGTTTTCCGACGAGCAGGCGACAGCCACCAGGAGCAGAAGAGTCAGGGCGAGGGCTGATATTCGGGCTATGGTCATGTGCAAGCGACCTCTTGTTCATGGATTATACCTATAAGATGAGGTCGGCAGGAGTAGGGATTCAGGAGCAGTCCGTGGCGTCACCCAGGGCGGCCAGTCTCTCTCGCAGCCTGCGGAGTCCGGCTTCGGCTGGGTCGGCGCGGGCAACCTCTGCGTTGTGGGTGCGGAGGTAGCTCTGTGTTCCGGGATCATAGGAGCGCAGTTCCCCGAGTTCCCAGCAGAGGTATAGTCCCAGCGCCTCACTGTACCTACGACAGTGCGATTCGTCCGACCACTCAAATTCGATGGGCTGATACCGCCCCTCGACCAGACGGTCTCCGACCAGCGCCGTATCGTGGTACTCGCCTCTCGTTGGGTCGAATCACCAGTACTCGGCTATGCCATTTTGTCAATGTAGCGGTCTTTGTGGTCATGTCAGACCTCTCTGGGTCGGTGAGCTATGGAAACTAGCTCTGGATACAGCGTACCACAGCATCTGTCATCTATCGGCGAGCGCGGCGATGAGGTATTCCTGCGGTCTGTCGCCCTTGATACGGTTGCGGTGTGAGCAGAGAAGCTGAAGGTTGTCGAGGTGGTCGGTCAGGGGTCCTCGTAGAGGGGATCGGTGTCCTCTTCGAGTTCTCGCATGGACTCGAAGTAGTAGTCAAGCTCGTCGCACTCCTCGCAGTACCGGCACAGGCAGTAGTAGAATTCGTCGAGTTCCAGTTCGTAGTAGTCGTCCGGGTCGAACACGTAGGTTTCGGGGGTCTCTCTCAGCTGGGTGAGCGACTTGGCAAGCAGGTCGTCCGGCACGGAGACAGGCTGGTGTTCTGGGTCGCAGTCTTTGGCGAAGCGGTTGAAATCCTGTATGAGTTCGCCTGCCTTGTACTTGGCGTTGCCCAGGGTGGGACTGTCGGAGGCTCGGCGGACGATGGAGCGGTAGATGGACTCGCCTTCGCTCGCGCAGTAGAGGTTTGCATAGGCGCGGTAGGGGTTGGTGACGAGCTTGGGCAGGGTGGGGGTGGGAGAATTTCCAATTGACAATTTAGAATTAGAAATTGGGTTGGCGGTGGTGTCCATGGGCTCTTTGTCAGAATCAGGATTTACAGGATTTGTAGGATGTACAGGATTGGGCTGATCGGTGTCCGGCTCTTTGTCAGAATCAGGATTTGCGGGATTCATAGGATATACAGGATTGGGTGGGCGTGGGTCGGTGTCTGGGGGTGATTCGGTCCGGGCTGCCGCTGAATTCGGGGCATGGTCCGTCGCGGGGGATGGACTTGCGACAGGTTCGGTGGATTCTGAAGAAGTGGTTTCAGGCTGTTCGTCGTCGTAGTCGAACTCTATCTGGCGGATGAGTTCTTTGGCTGCGGCCATGCGCAGGTGGGGCTTGTACTCGGGGTAGTAGCCCTTCATTATGCCGACGAAGCGGGTGATGATGTCCCTGCCGTCGTTGGTCTCTTTCCTGACCAGGCGGTAGAGTTCGGAGGTGGAGGCGGCCATTTCTTTCCTGGGCATGTCTTCGTCTTCGGGGTGGACTCTCTTGAAGGGAGTCCGGACGTAGGTCCTCCTGAGGTAGCGCTTGCCCTCTTCCAGTCCGATTCTGGCTAGGATGCGTGCGGCTGCGATCTTGTGTGTGCGGGTGTAGTCTTTGTGTCTGAGACCGAAGAGTCGTGGGGCGTCCTCTATCGCCATGAAGGTGCTCTTTAGGTATCGAACGACATCGCGTCCGTCGTTGGTCTCTTCGAGGACGATCTGTTTGAGTTGGGCGTTAGGTTTTATCTTGGTTCTGGGCATTGTGTCAATTAACGGTTTTCAATTGTCATATTCTTGGCGCACATGGGTTCTGCATCTTCATAGAGTACAGATGTTCGAGTGAGATGTCAAGGGGGATTTTGTCTGAATCAGGATTTACAGGATGATGGGATGTACAGGATGAGCGTGGCGCGTTTCGGGGTTCCCGTTCCCCGTCTTCACGAGGACAGGCTTCGCGGGAATGACTGAATTGGCGTTCACCCTCACCCTAGCCCTCTCCCTCAGGGAGCTGATAGGGGTATGTATTGAACTTGGATTGGTGGAGTCACCCCCATCCTAGCCTTCCCCCATCAAGGGGGAAGGGACTTTGGGACTCGTCCTTCGACAAGCTCAGGACGACAAGCTCAGGACGACAAGCTCAGGACGAACGGCTCATTGATTTACATACCCTTTTCAGCCCATCAAGGGGGAAGGGACTTTGGGACTCGTCCTTCGACAAGCTCAGGACGACAAGCTCAGGACGACAAGCTCAGGACGACAAGCTCAGGACGACAAGCTCAGGACGACAAGCTCAGGACGAACGGCTCATTGATTTACATACCCTTTTCAGCCCATCAAGGGGGAAGGGACTTTGGACTCGTCCTTCGACAAGCTCAGGACGAACGGTTCATTGATTTACATACCCTTTTCAGCCCTCAGGGAGAGGGGATTTTCAACATACAAATGACGGTTAGGCGCCGCGACGGATTCTTGCAATTGTCTCATTTTCAGAAAAGGGGTTGACAAAGTACAAAATGACGTATAGTATTGAAATTGTCCCAAGTGGTTGAGCTTAATGGCTCAGTCGAGCGGGCAGCAGGCGGTTCGCCGCAGGCAGTTCGGGAGACGGAGTCCAGAAGGCGAGATTACTTGGGACATCTGCTTTTGTGGCATATGTGCGTTTTCACATAATGGGAGTAAGCGCATGACTACCAAGAGGTGCGGACCAATCTAATGGACGCCTTAGAAGGGACAGACCTGCAAATGGGAAGGGATGTGCCGGATATTCCAGGCTTCGAGGTAAAATACGAATCTGTCCTGAATAACGCCTCTTAGTTCCCGCGAACTCATTCGACGACTCAGAGTTCTGGGTCACTCCTCCAGTTCTCTCACGTCGCGCAGATTCCTGAAGTGTCCGTTGTAGTCCAGGCCGTAGCCGACGACGAATACGTTGGGGATGTCTAGTCCGATGTAGGCGACTTCCACGTCATGCACCCTGCGGGAGGGCTTGTTGAGAAGAGCGCACACGTTGACAGAGGCCGCGCCCAAATCTTCGATCTTCTGGGTGAGAGCGGTCACCGTCGCGCCGGTATCCACTATGTCTTCTACGAGAAGCACATGCCTTCCCCTTATTCGCTCGCGTGTAGGGAGCCAGTTGATTATCAACTCTCCGCGAGATTCGGTGCCTTCGTAGCTGGTAGCCCGGGCGGTAACGACCTCGACTGAGCGAGGGAAGGCGCGCATCAGGTCGGCAAGAAAGCAGACAGCGCCGTCCATGACACCGACGAGGAGGATGTCCGCATCTCCGTAGTCGGCGACAATATCCTGGACGAGTTGATCTATCGTGCGCGATATGTCGCTTTCTGATACGAGTATTTTGCCCAGGCTCACGGTCTTGGCGCTCCTCTTTCCTGTTGTGTCCGGCGCTTTGCCGTTCGGCGCTTTCGGCACATTATAATGGCTGAAAGTTGTACGATGTAATCCAGTCAGGCGGCTTGGTCATGAACATCGGGGCAGCAAGGATCACTCTCCGCATTCCTCACAGCCGCAGCTTGAAGGACAAGCGACGCGTGTCCAGCTCGCTGCGCCATCGCGTTGGGAGCAAGTTCAACGTGGCTATAGCTGAGGTGGAGATGAATGACGCGCTGCAGACGCTGACGCTGGGTGTCGTGTGTGTGTCCAACAGCGCGGTCCACGCATCGCAAATGGTTGATCGGGTTGTGGAGTTCATCGAGTCCGAACGCCCTGACGCCGAGGTGGTGGACCGTGAGGTGGACGTCATCGGGTTCTAGTACCATGTCCAGATGTTCCTGACATATTCAGACTGCCCCACCCCTGGATTGCCTTGCGGCGAGCCCTTCGGGGTTCCCGCCTTCGCGGGAATGACGGTGCGGTAGCGGTATCCGACGTATTCATGTGGAAACGGCACTAGGTTTCTATCCAAATGTCCGCAAGTCCCCACCCATCCGAGTCCGACGCGAGCAGCACGAGGCCGGCGGTTACAACCATACTCAAAGTCTCGGCCCCCGCTCTGGTCTTTGCCCTGCTGATGCTTATGCCCACCCCTGCGGGACTGACGCCGCAGGGCCAGGCGGCGTTGGCGGTGATGTGTGTTGCGGTGATTCTGTGGGCCACGGAGATTCTGCACATCGCAGTTACCGGGATCGCTGGCATTGTGCTGCTGATACTGGTGGGAGGTGTGTCGGATGTCGGGGCGGCCCTCTATGGATTCTCCCAGCCGGTGGCCTACTTCCTTATCGGTATCCTGACGCTGGGCATGGCGGTACACCGTTCCGGTCTGGCCGAGCGAGTATCCATTTTTCTGATGCGGGGCGCGGCAGGCAGACCTCGTCTCCTGTACGTCCAGATGCTTTTCTCCTTTGCCGCGCTCACGTTCACTCTTCCGTCGGCCAGTACACGGGGCGCCATCCTGGTGCATATCTACGAGCAGGTTATGGAACGCTGGGACATCCCTCAGGACCACTCCTTCCACAAGGCGGTGATGATGGCCCTGGGTTCGTTGAACCGGCTGGGTTCGACGGCCCTGCTTGCGGGTGGAGTCACTCCGGTTGTGGCTTCCGGGCTGCTGGGGGACTTCTCCTGGGGAAGATGGTTCGTGCTGATGAGCGTGCCTTTCTACGCCAGCCTCATCATCGGAGGTGCGCTTCTCTTCCTGCTCTACCGCTCCGGTTTCAGGGTGCGGGTAGATACCGATGCCCGGTTCCTTGAAGCGGGGCCGATTACCGCGGTGGAGGTACGCGCCGGTGCCATAGCGCTGGTGACCGCGCTTCTCTGGTTCACCGATTTTGCCCATGGGCTCCATCCGGCGGTTCCCGCGCTGATAGCCCTCTGTCTGATACTCATGCCCCGCATCGGCGTACTGAAGTGGAGAGATCTGGAGCAGAACCTGGGCTGGGGCAACTTCATCGTTATCGCTTCCACGCTGTCGCTTGCCCACGCGCTGGTTGGCAGCGGAGCCGCCGAGTGGTTCTCCAGCGGACTTGTGGGATGGATTGGCGGGCTGAGCGACAATCCGTGGCTGTTCCTACTGGCCCTCTGCTGCGTCGCCGCCATAGTCCGCGCGATGCTGCCCAACATAGCGGGCTACCTCGCACTGGTGATTCCGGTGGCGATGGCGGCCGGGGAAGCAGTGGGTCTGAATCCGCTTGTGTGTGGAATGGCGGTGGTCGTGATAGGGGACACGCCGGTGTATTACCCCGCCGGATCCACGTCCGGGGTGTTCATATTCGAGCGCGCGTCAGTGGGGGCGGCCGAGGTCATTCGCTTCGGACTGATAATGACAGTCGTGGCTATCGGCACCTTGTTCCTGCTGGCTCTGCCCTATTGGAATCTCGTGGGGCAGCCGCTGGTGAAGTAGGGGCTCCGCCCGCCAACGGAGTCTCACATCTGCCTCAGCCTGGAACCCGATCCTGGGGACGCTTAGGACAGTACACGATTTTGCTGGGAAGGGGAGGCTCGTCCTTACTCCCTAACTTCCATCACCAGCGAGTCCAGAATAGCTATGCCGATCTCGGCGGCATAGCCGATCAGGTCAGGATTGATATACTCGATGGTATCTTCCGGGGAGTTGATGAGGGAGATGTCGCTGGATGACAGGAACAGTGTGGGTATGCCGACCTGCTCAAACGGCGCATGATCGCTGCTTGCCCGTCCGCCCCCTTTCAGAGAGATGGGCGCGCCCATCTCTCTACCAGTCTCCAGAGCCTTCGATGCGAGGCCGTAGTCGCCAATCGCGTGTAGCGTGGAACCCGACCCCAGCGCGTCGAAGTTCAGCATCGCAATCGTGCTTTCTATCTCTTGACGACTCATGTTTTCGACGAAGTGCTCGCTGCCGATCAGTCCCATCTCCTCCGCTCCGAACAGGACGATTCGGACGTCAAAGGGATAGTCTCGCTCTGCGATGTGCCTGGCGACGGTCAGCAGCGCAGCCACTCCCGAGCCGTTGTCGCTGGCTCCCTGCGTGTCCTCGACCGTATCGTAGTGCGCTCCAAGGATGACGACCCCATTGTTGTCCGCTCCGCCGCGCATGTTCGCCACGACGTTTTGGGAGGAAAACTGCTCCGCCTCGACAGTCATAGCGGCTGTCACTTCCTGTTGTTCGATGAGTTTCAGCAGCGCGGGGCCATGGCTGCCACCCGAATATACAGATACCACAGGGATCGTTGGAAAACCGTAGGGCAACTCGCCGAAAAGGTAATCCTCGGCAGTCAAGACTACCGCCCCGACCGCGCCCGCATCCGTAACACGTTTTACCTGATCAGAGAGTTTGTTCGCGCCGGTGCTTATGAGCGCGACCCTGCCCTCCATTCCCCGGGTTGGGACGTTTCCCTGAGATTCACCTTCCACTAGAGTCAGCAGCCCGGTGGCGGAGTCGCTTGTGTGCGAGAGCGGGCCCGGGTGCAGATGCGCATGACCGTCGTCCATCAACGCCTCGCCCTCATTGGATGTCAGGCGCAGGTCGGCCCAGATGATATGGGGACTGTCGAACTCCTGGAGCCAGGAATCGTAGCCAAGCGCGCTGAGACTCTGTTGAAGGTACAGCGCCGCGACTGCCTCTCGTTCAGTCCCTCTCTCACGTGGGCTATGATCCATGGTCAGCGCTTTGAGGATCGCGTATGCCTCATCCGCCAGCGCGCTTGGCTCCGGCGTGGGTAATTCCAGCATCCCGCCGGGCGTTGGTTCTGGTCGAGGAGCGGGCGGCCAACCCTCCGTTGCCAGTAGTGGGGGTAAAGGGTCATCTACCTGTGAAAGATCATTGCATGAGGTAAGGCCAACCGCTGCAAGGGCAAAGATCAGTAATAGGATGCGAGTCGCTCTGACAACCATAGCATTACTGATCTCTGAAAGCAGTCCCATATACTTCACCTCATCAACAGCTAACCCAATGGGCAAATTTTATATGATACCACTGCACTGCGCGACAGACCCTCCACCGGCTTTCGCCCGCCCGCGCGTCGCGGCATAAAGCGAGTCTGTCGTTGTACAATACGCGAACCGAAGTGCTCTGCCCAAAAAAGACTGACGACTTATGACTGAAAACTGCCCATGGACACCGCCGACTTTCTCAGACATATTCAGAGCCTGCTCTGGTACCAGGAGCAGATCGTTCACGTGGAGCAGGTGCCTTCGAGAGAGGCGCGGACGCGAGAGCTCGAGCCCCCGCTCGACGCGCGCCTGGCTCGGAGACTGGAAGACGTGGGCGTGTCCGGTCTGTACACCCACCAAGCGGAGGCTGTCGAGAAGTTGCGGGCCGGGAAGAACGTCATCGTCGCTACCCCGGCGGCAAGTGGCAAGAGCATGTGCTACAACCTGCCGGTGCTGGAGTCGCTGCTCGAAGACCGCACCTCACGCGCGCTGTACCTGTACCCGACGAAGGCGCTGTCGCAGGACCAGGAGAAGAAGCTCGCCGAGCTGATGCCGGTATCCGACGGTCCGCGTGGGATCAGGCACGCCATCTTCGATGGGGACACGCCTCGCCCGGACAGGGCTTCTATCCGGCGAAGCTCGAACATCGTCATTACCAACCCTGACATGCTGCACCTGGGGATTCTGCCCAACCATCGCGCCTGGTATCGGACGCTGCGGGGGCTGAAGTACGTGGTGCTGGATGAGGCGCACGTATATAGGGGTGTGTTCGGGACGCACGTGGCGAATGTTATGAGGAGGCTGAGGCGTCTGTGCCGGCTGGTGGGCAGCAGTCCGCAGTTCATACTTTGCTCGGCAACCATAGCCAACCCGGGCGAGCACGCCGAGAGGCTGGTCGGGGAGCCGTTCGACGTGGTGGAGGACGACGGATCGCCCTACGGAGGCAAGGACTTCGTACTGTGGAATCCTCCGATGATTGACCTGGCGGACGGCTCGCGTCGCTCGACCAACTCGGAGGCGACGCAGGTGTTCGCGGAGCTTCTGAAGCGTCACACGCGCACTATGACCTTCGTCCGCAGCAGGCGGCAGGCGGAGCTGATTCACGTTTACGCGCGCGACCAGCTCAAGTTGACGCATCCAGTCGTGGCCAAGCGCATATCTCCCTATCGTGCGAGCTATCTGCCCGAAGATCGTCGGCGCATAGAGCGGGACCTGTTCGAGGGCAGGCTGCTAGGACTATCCACCACCAATGCTATGGAACTCGGAGTGGATGTGGGCAACCTGGACGCGACGATACTCACTGGCTACCCGGGCACGATAGCGAGCGCGTGGCAGCAGGCGGGCCGCAGCGGTCGGGGCGGCGAACGCTCGCTCAGCGTCATGGTCGCCAACAACAATCCCCTTGACCAGTACCTGATGCGCCATCCCGAATCTTTCTTCGGCAAGAGCCACGAGAGCGCCCGTATATCTCCGGCCAACCCGTACATCATGAAGCCGCACCTGATCTGCGCGGCGTACGAAGCGCCTCTCACGATGAACGACACCGAGTTCTTCGGCCACGAGATGCTGTGGTACGCGGACGAGCTCATCGAGGACGAGTACATACACGTCCGGCACGGACGCTGGCATCTGCTGCCTGAGGTCTCGTATCCGGCGGAGCGCGTCAACATACGGTCGGCGTCGGGCGCATTCTACACGCTGGTGGATTCGGAGACGGGGGCTATACTGGAGACGGTGTCGGAGGAGACGGCGTTCATGCAGCTACACCCGGGAGCGATATACCTTCATCAAGGGGAGTCCTACCTGGTGAAGGACCTGGACCTGGACTCGCACACCGCGTACTGCTCGATTACGGACGCTCCCTACTACACGCAGGTACGGGACTATACCGAGACGCGCATCCTGAACACGTACAAGAGCAGGCAGGTGGGGGAGGTGTCGGTGTTCCTGGGCGAGGTGAACGTGTCAACGCATGTGGTGGGTTTCAAGCGGGTGAAGCACCAGACGGAGGAGGTGCTTGGCGACGAGTACGTCGAGCTGCCGCCGCAGGAGTACGAGACGACCGCGCTGTGGTTCACACCCGACCGCTACACGCTGGACCGGATTCATGCCGAGAAGCTCGACCTGGCGGGTGGACTCCACGCCGTCGAGCACGCCGCTATCGGACTGCTGCCGCTGTTCGCGATGTGCGACCGCAACGACATCGGCGGCATCTCCACTCCTCTTCACCCGGACACGGGCAGGCCGCAGGTGTTCATCCACGACGGACACCCGGGAGGCGTCGGGGTCGCGGAACACGGCTACGAGGTGATCGAGGACCTGTGGCGCGCCACATACGAGGTCATATTACAGTGCCCGTGCGAGGCGGGATGCCCGTCCTGTATCCACTCTCCGAAGTGCGGCAACAACAACCAGCCACTGGATAAAGAGGTGGCGAGGATGGTGCTGGAGGGGCTGTTGGCAGGGGAGACAGGATAGTTTCAAAACTCTATGAATATTAGTTCAAGACCGCCCATAAACTCGCTCAATTGTATCGTTCAGCATATTCCTTGAGAAGCACGATTAACATCCTGTTGCAAAGAACAAGATTCACTCACCTGAATTTCTACCGTCGCCAGTTTCCTCGCTTTTTGTGCCCTCTTCCGAATCACTTAAATCGTGATCGGTTGCGACACTAGGAAAGCCGATGCCGAAGAATGTATCCACGGTACGATCCATCAAGTCGTCGAAATCCGCTGCACATGTCTCCTCTAGTATCAAATGCGAAACTATATAGTCATACGCAATATCAGTATCATCCAACGGAGCGGCATTGATCCCCAACTCTCGTGCTTCTTGTAAGTCGATCAAGAAATCATGTGAAGGATAGTCCCAAACAAGCTTATGCGCGATGTTGCGAATATCATCATCGTTCTTATCTGACAAATTATTTCCGCGCTTTATCGCGCGTATTGCATACTCCTCCATCTCAGATAGGTATCTGCTGTTCCTGCCCAGTTCACTAGCGTCGAAACCTTCATACAAATTCGTGACTATTGAGTTCATGAAACTACCAGCTTGACTTGAGCGAACATAGTTCCCCTCACTTCTCATCAGCCTCTGCTGCCTAGGGAGAGGTAGCATATTCTCGGTGGTTCGTTGCATGGCTAACATTGCATGCTCAAGCAACTGGTCAGATGCCTTGAAGGACTCAAGCGTAGAATGGTAATTGCCCCTACTATCAGGAATTTGCATATCAAGCGGCCCTAGTTCACCTTTAGGTCCCATATAAATCTTGTTGGCACCAAGGCAGAAGAGAGTTGCTGCGCTCTTGGCTTCAGCAGGTACCAAGACTTCAATGTCCTCGGCATATCGCCGCAAGGTTAATATCATTTGATATGCAGACTTTGGATAACCTCCTGGCGAATGTAGCATGACGGAAAGCTTGTTGTGCGACCGTAGCGAGGTCCAACAGTAAAGACGTAGCAAGTCTGCAATCTCCCCATTCAGTTCGCCGACAATAAGCAACAATGGACGTTCACGTCTCTTGGCAAGGCTGTCTAACCAGCCTTGGATGGAAGAATCGATCTCAGGTCGTGGAGCGATTTCCTTTGCCATGTCTGTGGATTTCCTCTAAGTTTATTATTGGCTTCAATATAACATCGTATGGATGTTAATGGAAAATGCTCTTGGCTATGTACACAATACAGCAAATCGCCATTTGGAGTATTTCAGGATGTCTGGGCAGGTCTTGTAAATTGCGAGACATTTCCCTGTTCTCCACCACCAAGTTGAGGCTCGAGCACTCAGTTATCTCCCATCTCATGGCATGTTCGCTCTTTGAACTCGGCGACATTCGGGGGCATGGCGTCGGCGAACACGGATACGAGGTCATATTACAGTGCCCGTGCGAGGCGGGATGCCCGTCCTGTATCCACTCTCCGAAGTGCGGCAACAACAACCAGCCACTGGATAAAGAGGTGGCGAGGATGGTGCTGGAGGGGCTGTTGGACGAACACTAAAGCGAATCGCGTGGTGTCGGGTGTTGTTTGACTCAGTGTCAAGTTCCTCGATGTCATGTAGAATAATGGGCAATGCCGATCTGGGTTCATCAAGCGAGGTAATATGAACAAGCTGGCGCGCGCGCTCACAATTATGATAGCCCTTGTGTTGGCAGGGACCATGCTGGCAACCCTGGCGCCGATTTCAACCCAAGTTCATGGGCAGAACAAGGTGGAATCCGACGACCTCGCCAAGTTTGCGGCGCTGATGCAATACATACGCTCCCAGCCCACCCCCTCCGACGTGAAAGCGGCCAATATTCCTTTCCTGGCCATCCTGGACAACTCCCTCTCCGACATATACATAACCGGCTTCATAACTCCGTACACCGGAGAGACGCCCGAACAGGTGAAAGTGCGTCTCCAGTCCGTTCCAGAAGAAGACAGGTTCATCGCGGTGATGGTGGAGTCGTACCGTCTCACCTCGAACCCTCTGCTGCTGGACATAATCCACCAACTTCTGCCGCTGTACTACGTCGAATTCTTCACCACGGCGGCGGACCTGAACGCCTCAGCCGAGTTCCTCAAGCGGGCCGACATCGCGACTCTGGCCGGCGCCTTCGACTCTACGGACTACGCCATCCCCGCACCGTCCACGACCCAGACACCCGGCGGGACGTCGCCCTCGACTCGGGGGCCGAGCAATGTGGACTCCGACGACCTGGCCACGTTCGCGGCCCTCATGCAGTACATCCGCTCCCAGCCCACGCCCTCCGACGTGAAGTCGGCCAACATTCCCTTCCTGGCCACCCTGGACAACTCCCTCTCGGACATATACATAACCGGCTTCATAACTCCGTACACCGGAGAGACGCCCGAACAGGTGAAAGCGCGTCTCCAGTCCGTCCCTGAAGACGACAGGTTCACCGCCGTGATGGTGGAGTCGTACCGTCTCGCCTCGGATCCTCTGCTGCTGGACATAATCCACCAACTTCTGCCTTTGTACTACGTCGAATTCTTCACCACGGCGGCGGACCTGAACGCCTCAGCCGAGTTTCTCAAGCGGGCCGACATCGCGACTCTGGCCGATGCTTTCGACTCGACGGACTACGCCATCTCTGCGGCGTCCGAGACTCAGACGCCGACCTCGACTGCCACACCGACGATTGCAGAATTGGTCAGGAACGTTCAGGGCAGCGTGGTTCAGATACTCACCATTACGAGCTCCGGTTCGGGTTTCATCATAGACACGGACGGACGGGTGGTTACCAACCAGCACGTCGTAAGCGGTAACCTGAATGTAACCGTCAGGATGAACGATGGAACTGAGTATCCTGCAAGCGTTCTGGGCGTGGATGCGATAGCAGACCTCGCCGTCGTTGACATAACGCCTGAAATCGCTCTCACGCCCCTCCAGTTGGGCGATTCGTCGCTCGTTCAGGTGGGCGAAGAAGTTATTGCGATAGGGTATCCGCTGGGGTTCCAACTTGGACAGTCGCAGACAGTAACCAGGGGAATAATTTCCTCAAAGCGAATCTACGATGGGGTGGAACATCTCCAGACGGACGCGGCGATAAATTCGGGCAACAGTGGCGGCCCGCTGTTCAACCGCGCCGGACAGGTCATTGGAGTGAACACTTGGGGAGTGGACTTTACCGTAGCTGACAATATAGCGTTCGCGGTATCCATAAACGAGGTGAAGTCCAGGCTCGAGACTCTCAAGAGTGGCGGGAGTGCGCCCAGTACCACGCCCACGCCAGTACCAACGCCCGTTACGCCGGTTCCGACGCCGGCCGCCGCGCCCACGCCGCCACCACTCAGAGCAGGCTGGGACAGGTACGAAAACGGCGTGTACGGATTCAGCATAGACACGCCTCCGGGATGGGCAGTGAATGAGGATACTGAACGGGATGACTACGCCTACTTCAGGCCGCCGGACGAAAAGGCTGGCGTCACGGTCAAATCCTACGACCTGCCAGCATCCTACTCGCTCCAAGCGTTGGCGGAGTGGAGACGGAACTGGTTGACAGAATACGCTCGGGATGAATCGTGGAACGTATTCAGCATAACCTCGTTCGCCAAAAAGCGAGATAGCGGGAAGGAATTCTACGAACTTGCCTATCGCTACCAGAGTACAGACGAATTCTGCGCTGAACGTGTCATAGAACGCATCTACATATCTTCTTGGTATCCTGATAAGCCTCATGGGTATAAGGTGAATACCGGAGTGTGTGAAGACAGCCTCAGTCGATACCCATCTTCCACTACTAGCGCGATACAGGACAGCTTCACCGAGTGGATGCCCTACTGGAACGCCACTCACGCCTTCGGCCTGAATGTAGCTCCGGGCTGGACATTGGACAAAGCCGCCGAGACGAACGACTACGCCGCATTCTGGGCGCCTGATAAACAGGGTATCTTCGAGGTCGAAGCCTTTGAAGTTGGGGCATCAGAGACGCTTGAAGACTTCGCGAATTGGCGCATTGGCATACTCAACAGACTCGCAGGATCATGGGAGGTGTTCCAGCATACCAGCACGGTCGGTTTGGGTGGAATCCCCGGTGCTAGAGAAGGATACCTGATTGCCTACGTAGCTCAGACCGATTCAGAACACTGTATTTCGGGCAACGTGGAGTTATTGGTCTTATCCTCCTATCATCCTGAGTATGAGTACGGGTTCCTGGTGGTTACCAGTGTATGCGGTCCTGTGGATGACCTCTATGACCGCTACGATGACGAAAGATGGGAGATGATACTCGGTTTCCGGTACTAGCCGCGCCTCGTACCGATACGTTTCCGCGATGGTGTGACTTGGTGTGGAATCAAGGCTGAGCTATCAATGCTCGGATAGCTTCTCGCGCAATTGCCCTTCTTGCTCGGCGACCTCGGGCGGGATGGCGTCGGCGAAGTCGGAGAGTTCGTACAGGGGGCGTATCTCGATTTCGCTTGGGCCGGGCATCGGGTTGGGGCAGCGTTTCACCCACTCGACCGCTTCGTCCATGTCCGCGACTTCCCACAGCCAGAAGCCTGCGACGAGTTCGCCGGTGTGTACGAATGGGCCGTCTATGACGGTGCGGCCAGGGCCGTCGAACGCGATTCGCTTGCCCTCGGACGACGGCTTAAGACCGTCGCCGGTCTGCATTATGCCCGCCTCTATCAGCTCTTCGTTGAATCTGCCCATGGCCTCGAAGAGTTCCGGGGAGGGCATGATGCCGGCTTCACTGTCTTTTGTTGCCTTCACCAGGACCATGACTCGCATTATGTCGGCTCCTCTGATTATGAATGTCCTCAGCGGCCCTGGAAGTTTGGGGTGCGGCGTTCGATGAATGCGCTGCGGCCTTCCTGGAAGTCCTCGCTGTCGAAGTTGGTGAAGGGGAGCAGTTCTTCCTCTTCGGACAGGGACTCAAGGCCCGGGTTCTTGAGGACTGTCTGGAGTATCTTCTTGTGGCGCGCCTGGGACAGCGGCGCGAGTGGTACCATCTCACGGGCGAGGTCGTAGGCTACGTCGGACACTTCTTCCAACGGGACGACCTGGGTCACAAGTCCGATTCTGTGCGCTTCCTGCGCATCTATCAAACGGGCGGATAGCAGGATGTAGGCGGCGTTACCGGGCCCAACTAGCTGGACGAGCCGACGCATCTCCTTGTACGCGACGAGGATGGAGAGGCGCGCAACCGGGATTCCAAAGCGGCTGTTGTCGGCGGCGATTCGGATGTCGGTTGCCATGGAGAGTTCGCAGCCGCCGCCGACGCAGAAGCCTTTTATAAGGCAGATGGTGGGCTTGGACATGGCCTCGATGGCGTCCATCGCGCCGTCGAAAGCCTCGGCGTACACGACCGCCTTCTCGGAGTTGTCGCGGTAGTCCTCGAAGTCCTTGATGTCTGCTCCGGCGGAGAACGCGGCGTCGCCCGCTCCGGTGAACATGACGACACGGACGTCAGGGTCGCGGTCGAGGTCCATGGCAATGCGCCTGAGTTCGAGCCAGCCGTGATAGCTGATGGCGTTGCGCTGTCGCGGTCGGTTGAAGGTGACGGTCGCTATGCGGTCCTGTGTGGATACGAGAATGTCGTCGGTCATGTGGGTCTTATCTCCGGGTCAAGTATCGGGTTTGGTCGTCGCGGTGTGGATTATAGAGTCGGCCTGGCGGGTTGGGCAAACGGGTTATCGGATCGGTATCGGCGTCTCTTTGAAACTGGTGCGGAAACAGATACCAGTTTCGGGGAAAAACTGGTTGAAAACTGGTTGGATCAGACCAGTTTCGCCAATAACCGGAATTGTCGTCAAACTGGTGTGGGGTCGGCCTGCGTGCGTTGGGCTTCGCGCTCGGCGACAGCTTGCTTGAATGTCTCGTGCATAGCTTCCTGGGCGGCGTCCTCGTACCGGCTATCACTGGGCGGCTGCGAGTGATCTACGGTCTCAAGGCTCTTGACGGCTTCGGTCATAGCGTAGTAGAAGTCTTCCTCGTCGCGCAGTTGCTCCTCCTCGTGGAGTCTCCATTCTTCGGCATATTCGGGGTCGGAGACAAGTCGCTCTTCGTGAGTTTCGACCATGGCCTGTGCGTGTTCGCGGGCTTCAATAAACCAGTCCGGCGGGTCGTTGAACATCCAGCTAAAGGGGTGGTCATCGCTCTGTTCGGGCTCGGGCGCGGGGTAGTCGCCGGTCTTGTCCATTATCTTCATCATGGCGTTGGTGACCGTTACCATCGCTCTTGCCCTGTCGGGTTCGATGTCGTCACGACTGAGCTGGACCAGGATTTCTTCCATGTTGCGGAGCAGAGGACTGAGCGCGCTGTCTCCCATCAGGTCGGAAACAGGGGACGGATCGGATATGTGCGAGCGATTGCGAGCACGGGGACGTCCGCCCTTCTTTCGCCACTCGTCGGCCTTGGGGTGGTGTCCGAAGCAGAGACCTTCGGGCTGTATAGGGCGAGCGTTGCAGGGTTTTCCTTTGCTGTTGAGGGCGGAGCATCGGGGTTTCCGGTTGGACATGGATGGAATCACCTTTCGACTGCAGCAGTATTTATGTTCTGTTATATTAGCAAAGGACATGGATATAATGCAACAGTTGTTCTGGTAAAATCCTGATACAGGCGACGATGCGAATCGCCAACCGTTATGAGATGGGCATGGGGATGAATATCCCGGTGAAGGGCTAGGACAGGGACGGGCGCGACGCGGTGGATGCGCCAGAATGCCCTGGGCTCGGCGTGGAGTACGGCTGGGATTTCGTGGAAGCGCACGAGACCGCAGGGCGGTCTATGGATAGTCTCTTCGGGTAGTGGCAGTCTAGTTCTTGGCAGCCAGCCTACGGTCTTTGAGAGGATGGGATCCGCGGCCTACACGTTCGGTCAGGCCGAAGATCGGTTTCCAGTCATCGGAGACCCATCCACGAACCAGCCCGTCTTTCATAAGTGAAGCCAGAGCATGATCGAATTCGTCTTCGGGCAATCTGGTCACCCAACGAAGATTGTCGTGCGTTCTCCAGTGCCAACGCTTGGTTGACAATGCCAGCAGGATTCTCTGTTCTTCCCAACTGAAATCTTCGGGATGTTCTCGCCATCTGAGGTCTTTCAAGAAAGTGGTCATTGCGTTTCTCCAGAGAAGTTCTCCTGTTCCCTACTCAGTTCCTCATCGCGCTTGCGTCGGTACGCTCCGCTATTTTGTCGAGTGCGAATCCTGCAAACGCAAGACAGGATCCCAGAAGTATCAGCGCTGTTGTTGGGCGTATGAAATCCATGTTTCGCTGAACTCAGTCGGCGGTGTCCGGCAGCCAGCCCCAGGGGCGAGGGCCCCATTCGGCGGTGAAGACCTCGCCATCCTTGACGGTGAGGACTGGGGTGATAGCCTTGTCGCCCGTTAAGGTCGCGCCCTCGGTGTCGTGGAACAGCCAGTTGCCCGTGGCTTCCTCGAGCACGCTGATGTCGGCCTCGCGTCCCACGGCGAGGCTGCCGAGGGTGTCTTCCATGTCGAGCGCGGAGGCGGGGTTGATCGTGGACATTCGGATCACGTCTTCGAGGCTGAATCCGAGCGCGAGGAATCGGGACATCATCTCGACCATGCTGTGGACGGTGTTGAGTCGTCCGGGGATGGTGAGATCGGTGCTGATGGAGCGCGGCTCCACGCCCTGGTCGAGCGCTGATCTGGCTACGTCAAAGCTGAAGTTCTGTCGTCCGTGCGCGGTGTCCAGGAATACGCCCCTCTGCTGGGCGTCCATCACCTCGGGCAGGACTTTGCCGTCGTCGTCCAGGATGCGGCCCGCGTTTCCACTGAACAGGTGGGTGATGATGTCGCCCGATTCGAGCAGGGGCAGAAGTTCGTGGGTGATCGTCTTGCCTTCGTCGTTGATGGAGCGGTCGCCGATATGCACCATGAGCCGGACGCCCGTCTCGTTGGCGGCCTGCTTGGCCAGTTTCACTATCTCGACGCCCATGACGGGAACGGCGGGGCCGATGGCCCTGATCTTCACTCCCTGTATCAGGGGCTTGTTGGCGAGTATGACGCGAACGGTCTCCTCGATGTCAATGTCCTCACGGCGGGACAGTTCGGGCTGGTAGTTGAGCCCGGTGCGGGATATGTGGAGCATACAGACGATGCGGGTCTTGGAATTGGGTACGACGTGCTCAGGGAAGCCTCCGAAGGAGTAGCAGCCCGCGCTTCCGGCATCCACGACGGTGGTGACGCCCGCGTAAACTCCAGCGAGATCGGGGTCTATGCCGGTCTGGTTGACGCCGTGATAGACGTGGGTGTGCAGGTCTATCAGTCCCGGTGTGACCAGATTTCCGGCGACATCAATCACGCGGGTCTCGGGGCCGGGGGCAATGTCAGGGGCGACTTCGGAGATCGCGCCGTTCGCGACCGCGACGTCCATCTGGGCGTCTATGCCCTGTGACGGGTCAAGGACTCTGCCGCCTTTGAGAATAAGATCGGTCATTTGGGTGGCCTCCGTGAGTGTCTAACGATTGTCTTCCATGATCATGCGCGCGAGCTGACGACCCATGCGCACGCTGTAGTTCGTGCCGCGGTCTTCGGGGTATATCTGGGTGGTGTTGGCGAGATAGACACCGTCGAAGGGCGTCCGGTGTCCGGGTATGTGATCGGAGTAGTTCACGCCGATGACGGGCTGGGCTCCGTCCACCCTATGGTGATAGACCTTCTCTATCCAGTCGGGCGAGAAGTCGGGATTTATCTTGCGCAGATGGGGCAGGTACTCTTCGAGCAGTTCGTCCTGGTCCATGCGGTATAGCGGGTTGTCGGTGGTGAGGTAGTTGGACAGGTAAACGATGTGCTTGCCGCCGTAGTGTTCGGGGCCTATCAGGTTGGTGTGCTCGATGACGCCGACGAACGGGATGGAGCGATCCGCGACGTTGAGCCAGTACACGTTTGACATCTGCCGGTCCAGCACCATGACTATGAGCACAGCGGACATATAGCGAGCGCTGTCCAGCCGTGCCTGGTAGTCCTCGGGCAGTTTCGGCACCAGCCGGGTGAAGACGGGGGAGGGCGTGGTCGCCAGAACCACGTCGAAATGCTCGTCAACGGGGTCGTTCCGTCCGAATTGGACTTCCAGCCCGCGAACGCCGTCGTTCTCAACCTGTATCCGGTTCACCGAAGCGGAGATATGCACCTCGCCGCCCATCTCTCGTATCTTGTCGGCCAGCGTGTCGAACACCAACCCGAAGCTGCCCATCGGGTAGCCTAGTTTCTCCTTCACCATGCTCTTGCCGCGCGACTTGACGCGGGTGTTGACCTTGCCCCACAACCAGGCCATCGTGACCTGGTTGTAGTAGTCCTCGCCGAACTTGCCGCGCAGCATCGGCCCCCAGAAGGTGTCGTACATGCGCTGCCCACCGTACTTTCTGAGCCACTCGACGGTGGTAACGCCCTCGTACTTGCGCCAGTCCTTCTGACGCTGCAGGTAGAGAGTCATAAGCCCGAGGCGAACGCGGTCGGGCAGGCTGAGCGGCTTGAATTTGAGCAGATCGAACGGGGTGACGAAGTCGTAGATATGGCCGTCGTAGAGCGTACCGGCGGTCGAGTCTATCCAGCGGATGGTGTGTCCAAGGCCGATCTCTTCGAGCAGGTCGAGGATGTCGGTGTCGGACGTGAACCAGTGGTGGTACCCGCGCTCCAGTCGCTCGCCACCGACGTCAAAAGTGGAGGCGTGGCCGCCGATGAAGGGAGCTCGCTCGTAAACGACGGCCTGATGGCCCGCCTTAAGCAGATCGTAGGCCGCCGGAAGTCCGGTCGCCCCAGCGCCGATGATTCCGATTCTCAAAGTCTCACGTCCCCTAGTACAGCGGTCGGATGTTATTACAATCGCAGGCCTTATGTATTATCTCGACAGCCTTCTCAGTGAGAGATGACTCGTCCACAGTATTATCTGGCCCAGGACAATGACCGGCAGCAGTATCACCGCGTGAAGCGCTACCACGTAGCCGCCGGCGACCGGCTTGTCGACTGTGGCCAGCGGCCCCAGGACCAGGACCTCGCGCGCTATAACCTCGAACAGTCCCAGGCCGCCGGGAGCGGCGGGTATGGAGCCGCCGATGTTGGTAATGGCAGTGGTAAGGACCATATTCACGGCCATCTGGATATGCCCGTCGTGGTATTGGTCTATTCCGAAAGAGTAGCCCATTAGCCAGAAGACTGCCACCTCGGTGAGCCATATCGGAATAGAAAGTCCGAAGAGCGCGGCCAGGATTCGCGGTTCGCGAAGTGGAGCGATGCCTTCCAGGGCCCTCGTCAGCAGACCGTCCAGGATGGACGTTATCTTTTCGGGAAGCCTGCCAAGCAGACGAAGGACGATTGAATGGGTCTGCTCAGGATACGCGGCAAGCAGGGCAAGAACGCAGAACGCCCCGATGAAGGGCAGGGTGAGTCCGAGCATCAGCAGGCCGGCCGGTATGCCCAGGAAGGCGGAAAAGTCCTCGGCAAGACTTGTAATCGGGACGAACGGTGTAATGACCGCGATGAAGAACAGCAGCGCGAGCGCGTCGAATATCCTCTCGACGAACACTGTTACCAGCGCTGAGGTAGCGCTGACACCTTCGCGCTGACTCAGGTAGTAGCTCCGCACAAGTTCTCCCAGACGCATGGGAAGCAGGTTGTTGGCCATGTATCCTACAATGACGACGGGAAACAGCCTGTGGGTACCGACCGGCTTGAGGTGCCTGAGCATGACGCTCCAGCGCATCGAGCGGAAGTACACAGATACGAAGTACATCGCAACGGACGGGATGATGTACCAGTAGTTCGCGCCTGCGAGTGCGTCCAGCATCCGCCGTATGTCCACCGTGAACAGAAAATAAGCCAGCAGTATTATGCTGACTCCGATGCCGATCCAGTATTTCATATTCCCTTGAAGGAAGGCTGAGCCTCCACCCTTATTTGAACAGGACGGCTGCGGACCGGAGAGTGTCTCATTTACGCTGACTCATTTCTTGCGGTGGGATGTGTGGCGGTTGGAGCTGCCGCGCCTCCTCAGGGCGCGCCCTGATAGTACTGGGGCACGCTGGCGTTGAAATAGACGTAGGAATCTTCGCTGCCCAGGATGTCGTACACTCCGTCCCTGTTCAGCCAGTAGTTCATCGCGCCGCGCCACGCCGACCTGTCCAACAGCCCGCTCACCAGTTTGCCGGGGGTCAGGTTCCTGTATGTGTGCTCGGGGAACCACCAGCGGTGTCGGATGCGCTTGCCGTCGAGATAGCTCTCTCCGAGGCCGGTGTCCGCCCAGGACTGGTTGGTGGAGTGAACCACGAGTACCCGGTCGTCGCGGGACCTGTCGAAGGAGTTCTCGTTATGCACCGGGTACTGCACGTTGGTAGCGTCTCTGAAGTACCAGGCCCAGGGCCAGCTGAAGCCGGAGGTGGCGTCAATCTCGACGGGCATATCAGTACCGGCTCCGGTCTCATCGAAGGTGTCCAGGAGACTGGTCACATCCGGCGAGGTCTGCGTATAGACGATCAGCTCGACCGGGGTGTCGCCGTTCTGGTAGGCGGCGATGACGCCGGAACGCACGCTCAGCGCCAGCAGCAGGGCGGCGAGGCCCAGAGTGGAGACGGTCAGGAACTGCGTCCGGCCGATTCTGCGATACATGTACACGCCCACCGCAAACAGCCCGACCAGAGCGAGGGCGGCGACCACCTGAATCAATATGTCCTGGAGAGCCGAACCGCTTGATGAGTAGATGATCAGGCTCCACAGCAGTATCGCGAATACCGGAACACCTAATAGCAGAAGGTAGCGTCCCTCCCTCGCCATATCGCGCCAAGCGATTTTGTTCACTATCTCCGACAGGAATTTGCCGGTCATTATGATGAAGGGCAGGGCGATGTTCACCAGGAGCCAGGGCATCTTCTCGCTGGCGATTGTGTACAGTACGAAAGTCATCAGAGACCAGAACGCCAGGAACACGCCGAAAGTATCGCGCTTGCGTATGTAGTAGATCGCCGCGACGATTCCGAGCATGAAGGGCAGGAATTCGTACACAGAGGTGATCAGGAAGTAGTAGTACCAGGGCTGGCTTCCACGTCCCTCTCCCTGCTGCACTATCCAGTAGCCCAATGCCTGCCATATGCCGCTCTTTACGCCTGCGAAATTGGTCAGGAACGTGGTGTACAGCAGAATCCAGATGATGTAGAAGATGTTCGCGCATCCCAGCCAGAGCCATAGGTTCCAGCGGTAACCGAAGTAGGCGGAGAGCGCTATCATGCCGACCACGATCACGAATGCGATGACGTTGCCGCCGCCCACAGGGTCTCCTATGCGCGGACTGCCCTCGCCCGCCGCGAGAGTGAGATTCATCCAGCTCAGAAGGGGTGTATCCTGGAAGAGGGCGGCGAAAGCAGACCACATCGGCAGCGTCACCAGGATGAGGAACACCATGAAAGTTGCCGGGCCCCCATGTTTTGACGCATTCAGTACGTCCAGGACCGAATTCCATGCGCCGTTCGCAACGCGGCCCAGGGCTACGGGGGGAGAGACTCCCTGTGCTTCGATATTCGCCCATACTCGCGACAGGTTCGGCTGAACGGCCATGAGGAAGCACCAGAGTCCCATCATGCCGACGACCATGTAAGCGGACTCTTTGGTGGCGAACATGAGCGCGAGCAGCGCGGCGGCTATGTACAGGTATCGGTGGCGACCCTCGTCGAAGTATCGCCACATGCAGATGACGAGGCCGAATGTCCACACCGCCATCAGTATGTCGTTGCGCGCGAACCGACTGTAATACAGCATAGCGGGGGAAACAGTCAGCATCGCGGCGGCGAAAAGCGCGCCAAGCCGTCCAAGCCTGCTTCTGAACAGGAACGGTATGAGTATCAGAACGGACCCCATGAGAGCGTACAGGACTCTGGCGGTGGTCTCACTGTCGCCAAGCACGAAGAACAGAGCTGCGTTCACTTCGAACTGCAGAGGGCCGTGCATCATAGGGTTGTGCGCGAAGCCCTCTCCGTTGGAGAGTTTCCAGGAGTAGAGAGCGTGCAGACTCTCATCGTGGTGCATCGCCCGCGCGCCCAGGTCCCAGAGCCGCATCGTCAACCCGATAACCAGAAGCGCGGCGTAGCACAATACCTCCCACCAGCGGATGCCGGCGCGAGCGTCGCTCAACGCGGAACTCAGCCGCGACGTAATCGGAATGGAAGGGGTGGGGGGGATGGTGTCTGGGGCTGTCTGCTCTGAGGCCATTGGTCTGGTAAAGGAAGGCTGAGCCTTCACTCGCATTTGGACTGGTTGCGAACTATGGATTCTCGCCCCCAAGTATTAGTCATAAGCGATAACTGAATCAACCCTATATACGAAAGCGCGGGGCGCTCCGATTCTTGGAATATCGTGTCTCCCTAGCGGCGTAGGCCGTATAAGGCCACATCGTTCCACTCGTAGAGCGTATCCATGAATTCGGGGAACTTGTCCAAGCCGGGACCGCCATATTTGTTTCGCTCTCTCGGTCCGATATAAACGTACTCCAAATCGTACCTCGCCAGCAGTTCGCGCGCCTCTTCAAAGTCGGCTGTCTGGTATATAGTCGCCACGTCCTGCTCACGCCGGACGAATTCCGGGGATGGGCCGCGCCACTGCAACTGGTGTCCGGGCCAGTTGTAAACCGTCGGTATTCCAGTGCTGCGAGATATGAGTCCAGAGTTGAACCACTCGCCGACGCCTTCCAGGATGGCGGTGTCTTTGGGCAGGTTGTTCTTTATGTACTGAATCGCGCCGTACTCGGCGGGGTCGGACTCTCTCACGAATGCGAGGCCGTCGAGCGTGACCGTCTGGGTGGAGTCCTGCGACTTGCTCACGAACGCCGCAGCAGTGTAGTACAGGCTGCCCGACACGAGCGCGACGGCCGCTATCGCCCACAGCGTGGAGAGCGCTCTTCCCCAGCCTTTCAGCCTGGGGCGCGACGACACCCAGAAGTACAGCGCGAATCCTCCTGCCGAGGCGAGCAGGATCCATGCCTGGTAGTACAGCTTGAATACGGTGTTCATGCGCTGGCTGGGAGTGTCGAAAGAGTCGTCCACGAACAGGAGCTCAGGTCCCATGATGAGCAAGAGTCCAAACGTCGCCAGAACCAGGGCGAACGCCTTGCCCGATGGTCCGCGCGACTTGACTTCGTGCAGCGCCGACCATGCGCTCATTCCGATGAGGATAACCAGCGGAAGTATGTGTATAAGACGGCTCTCAGGACTTCCGACCGGGTCTGCCGATTGGAGTCGCAGAACCAACCACACGACGAAGGGGCCGAGGGATACAAGCAGCGAAATCAGGGTCATGCCGCGCCAGTCGGGGCCGACCACCGTCTGCCAGAAGCTGGCGATTACGAATGGCGCTACCAGTACCAGGGGCACCCCCCACACTATGAGCGTATGAACGTAGCGTGTCGGGGTGACGATCGCTCCAATTCCGGAGACGGAGGCCGAGAATCCTATGTAATAGGGCAGATACAGCAGGATAGCGATAGCGACGACCATGAATGAGATCGCCATCGCATCTATTATCCTGGCGCCGAGTGTTTCACTCTCACCCTCGCCTTCGTCTTCGGACTGCCGAGAATGCTCGTAATACGCTTTGAGGCCCGCGACCACAACCAGAAGAGCGGCGTATGTCGGCAGGTCCCACATATTGGTGAAGGCCAGTCCGCCCAGCGACAGCGCCATGACGCCCAGACCAGCATATGCCAGATAGTTGGTACTGAGTATGTTCGGCAGGTCGGCCCTGAAGAAGTTCAGCGCCAGGCCCGTGAACAGAAGCGCGAAGGGTATGACCGACATGTGGGGATGCAGGTCGCCCAGAATGAAGCTGAAGAACGGAAACTCCTGGATCGTGTAGTCAATCCCATGCCCGTCCACGAAGGTGTTGATGACGCGCGTCGCCCTGAACCACCACCAGAATTCGTCAGGGTACCAGTTGTCGGACGGTGTTTCGGCCGGCCCGTCCACTCCGTCCACGCCAATCAACTCATACAGTCTCTGGGAGCCGATGGCATTGGCGCGCATGAACTCCAGCACGCCTTCGAGGTTGGAGACGATTCCCAGCGCGAGTCCTCCGGCCACTCCGCAGGTCAAGCTCAATCTGAGCCCCGCGCCCTCCGACCTGACCAGGCTGGATACGACCGAGAAGATGCCCATTGCCGACAGGGAGGGAATGAGCGCCAGCGAAAGGTTGTAGGAGATGTTGGACGCCACACCGGAGATCTCGCTGAGCGCGCCCATCATCCAGTATCCGAAGTAGTAGTAGCTGATAGACTCCCCACGCATCCAGGGGTCTTCGGGTTGCCCGAACGTGGATCGTATGGAAGCGTTCAGGAACGCGAAATCCATAGGCTGCTCGGTGTGGTTTATCGCGGGGTCGAACGCCCTGAACAGGGTCCAGAGCGCAAAGAAGGCAAGGAATACCACCTCGGCGGCCAACAAAAGCCGCCACTCACGCTTTATGAACGCGATAATCTCATCCCGGCGCGCATAAAACAGCGCTGCCGCGAGTGCGGCCAGGATTATAACCATCACAAGCAGAGTAAGGCGGACGCTCGGAACCAGTCCCAGGGCGCTGAGTATCCACGCGATGTAGCCTACGACCAGAATGCCGAGCGGCTTGCTTAATCCCCAGCCCCGGTCGGCGAGTTTGGGCAACAAAAAATAGGCCGGCGCGAAAGCCGCCAGCCCGATTATCTCGACAGTTATCAGCCAAAGCAGAATATCAGACATGCCGCCGCATTATAACTCGGAACGTGAATCGAGGTATATGTGGTCGGTCGGGTTTCCAGATTTATGACGTAGCTATACCGTGCTTTGCTACAATATGCGCTCAGGTTCGAGCGATCTGAGCCGCATATGAATGGACTATATATAACCCGAATCAGGACTTGTCCGAATGCTAAGATTCTTCAGAAGAGACGAACGCGAAGACCGCGAACGAACGCAGGCCGCCGTCCGCAGGACCCGCCGCCGATGGTTCAGTCGGCTCACCGACGTCTTCCAGCGAAGCGAAATTGACGATGATATGTGGGACGAACTGGAAGAGTCCCTGGTATCTTCGGATGTAGGCGTCGAAACCACGATGAAGCTCCTCGACACTCTCCGCGACCGGATACGTGAGTACGGTATAACCAGGCCGGATGAAGCGTTCCAAGTGCTCAAGGACGAGATGGTGGCGATGCTCAGTATCGAGGGCGCGGACAGCGTCATGGAGGCGGAGGAATCCCCCCTCGTCATTCTCATGGTGGGCGTGAATGGGGTCGGAAAGACGACCGCCATCGCAAGGCTGACCAGGCTCTACAAAGACGAGGGCAAAAGCGTACTTCTCGGCGCGGGCGACACTTTCAGGGCCGCGGCCATCGAGCAGCTCAGTGAGTGGGGAGACCGACTGGGCGTGGATGTGATAGCGCACCGACACGGGGCCGACTCCGCCGCGGTCGCGTTCGACAGCATACAGGCCGGGGTTTCGCGCGGTATTGACGTCGTGATAATTGACACAGCGGGCAGACTGCACACGCGCTCCAACCTCATGGCCGAACTACGCAAGATGCGGACGGTCATAGACAGGCAAGGATTCGAGTCTTCTCACCGGGTCATACTCGCCCTGGACGCCACCACCGGCCAGAATGGGCTGATACAGGCGCGCGCTTTCATTGAAGATTTGCGCTGTGCGGGTGTGTTCCTCACCAAGCTGGACGGCTCGGCGAAAGGGGGGGTCGTTCTCGGCATTACCGACGAACTTGAACTGCCTGTCCTGTTCATCGGCACGGGAGAGAGCCCCGAAGACATGGCCATCTTCGACCCCCGCGATTTTGTCGAGAGCCTGTTCGGGTCGGATGAACGGTCGGACTGAAAACACAGGCTGGAAGGTGTAAGATACATCCCGCACTGGATTAGACTCAGGACTGAAAATCTATACATACTGGGAGCATCGCCATGACAATGACCGCCGAACTCACGTCCACACGCCATACCCGCGAACTTGCCGGAATACAGACAGCGCTGGTGACCGGGGGACAGGGCGAGCCGCTGCTGGTTCTCCATGACGAGACCGGACATCCGGGATGGATGCGGTGGCACGAAAACCTTTCTCAGGATTTCAACCTGCAAATTCCGATGATGCCGGGCTACGGCGGTTCAGCGAATCTGGACTGGGCGATGACGATGCGCGACATGGCCGGCTGGTATCTCGAGGCTCTGGACGACATGGACATAGGGCAGGTCAGCGTAGTCGGCTTCTCTCTGGGCGGATGGCTCGCCGCCGAGCTTGCCACCATGAATCCCGAACGTTTCAAGAAACTCGCGCTCGTGTCGGCAGCCGGAGTCAGGCCGCCGGCCGGCGAGATTCTCGACATATTCCTGATAACCGTTCCGATCTTCCTGGAAGCATCGGTAGCCGACAAGGACAGCGTGGCCGAGTTCCCCATAATTTGCCCTGACGAGCCAACTCCCGAGCAGGCAATGGATTGGGAGGATGCGCGCGAGGTTGCCTGTATACTCGGCTGGCGTCCCTACATGCACAACCCGAACCTTCCGCATCTTCTGCACAGGCTCAAGCGGCTGCCGACGCTGATAGTCTGGGGCCGAGACGACGCCATCATCCCACTGAGCGCGGGTCAGTTGTACAACGAGTCCATACCCGGATCGCGTCTCGCGGTACTGGACGACTGCGGTCACCGGCCCGAGATCGAGCAGCCCGACGAGTTCACTCGCATCCTCTCCAACTTCCTGAAGGAAGACTGACAACCGACGGCGCAAGTCTGTACACTATTAGGACTGGCAGCGTGCCGAAGTGGCGGAATGGTAGACGCGACGGTCTCAAAAACCGTTGGGAGTGATCCCGTGTCGGTTCGACTCCGACCTTCGGCACTTACTTTATACCTGATCTCAAAAATTCCCCAATTTCTCCTTTGATTTAGCTTTGGCGACAGCCTGTCAAAGCCTTGGCACTGCTTTTGCGGTCCGCTAGTCTTCCTAAACCATCAATTTTTGATGGTACAGATTTGATGGTTTAGGAGGGCAGACATGGCAAAGCGCAAGGCTAAGAAATTCACTAACTTACAAGTTAAGTCGTTCCGTGATCCCGGCATGTATGCCGATGGTCAAGGCTTGTATCTAAGGGTCAGCTGGTCAAAGAATCGTACAAAGTCTTGGATTCTCCGAATCATGAAAGACGGGAAGCGTCAAGACATTGGACTTGGTGGATATCCTACTGTCTCGCTCTCAGACGCTCGCAATGAAGCCGCCAGGCTCCGTGCTGAGATAAAACAGGGCAATACCCCTACGACAGCGCGGAATCGTCGGAAAGCAGTTGCACCGTCCGTTCCGACATTTGAAATGGAAGCAAGACGATTCCATGCGGAGAATGAAACCATCCGATGGACAAATCTAAAGAATCGCAAGATATGGTTACAGCGGGCTGAGACCTATCTATTTCCTGCGATTGGCTCAATGCCGATAACCGACGTTACACCTCTTGACCTGTTGAAAGTGATTGAACCTCTTTGGGGAACCAAGCGCGAGACTGCCTATCGGTTGAAACTGATTGCAAAGCAGACCTTTATGAGAAGCCTAACGATTGGACTCATACAGTCAGACCCCAGCCAATACCTTGAAGGGGGATTGCCGTATGGACGGCAAATCAGAGAGCATTTCAAGGCTCTGCACTACTCGCAAGTGTCTGAAGCACTAGCGCAAGTTGAACAATCCAGCTCGGCATGGCCTACTAAACTGTGTGTCAGATTCACAACCTTGACGGCAACAAGGTCAAGGGAATCAAGGGGTGCAACTTGGGATGAAATCAATTGGTCTGAAAAACTCTGGACCATCCCCGCCGAGCGAATGAAGATGAACAAGCCGCACATTGTACCTCTATCGAATCAGGCAATGGACATTCTTAGACAAGCGCGGTTGCTTGCCGATACTGAATTTGATCACATCTTTCACCAGACGAATCCCCGAATCATTGACAAGCCTATCTCCGAAAATGCAATGAACCTACTGTTTAGGAAGCTGGGGATCAATGGAACACCACACGGTATGAGGAGCGCGTTTAAGGATTGGTCAGAGGAACAGACAAGCGCGGACTGGGCCGCAATCGAAATCAGTCTATCCCACACAGTAGGGTCAAATGTCGAAAGGGCATATTTCCGATCCAATATGTTGCTTCAACGCCGTGAGCTAATGCAAGACTGGGCAGACTACATCATGCCGACATAATCCCGCTTGCTAGTGTACGGGGTTGCCATGCCGATCCCCGTATGCCCATAACCACCATCGCGCCAATCTGTCATTACGGATTGGCGCGAGTAGTATTCCGAAACATCCTTACGACACAACGCCCGGAAGCATTCCGAGCAGGTGAGCAATCCGATCCTGAGAGCGAAGACATCCCCCAGTCTCTCAGAGCCACACATCGCGCCGCCGCCGCCGTCTCGCCAATGAAGTTCAACGCAGTTCCAGTCGACTAGCGAAGACCCCCACGCAAGCCGCCTGCCCCCTCCCTCATAATTGGACTTGGCAATTCTCGCGCATTCTATACAACGCCTTGCGCTGTTTCCCCGCTCGGATATATCCGAGCGGCAATCTTGGCAGTAGCGCGGCTTTGGCTCTCTCAGCGTCTTATTGAATCGTCTGTTATATTCGCGCCTATGCCGCCGCGAACAATTGAAGCATCGGATAGCATCTGCCCTGCGCTCGGATATGTCCGCTTGGCAGTCGGCGCAGAGCCGTTGAATCGCTATCGTCATAGAAGCCGCCGATCTCCTGATTCACGTCGGAAATTCACTCGCAACTCAGCGTAACGTCGCCCGGGAATTTCACTCGCGCCTTGTATGTATCCAGTCTCGCCATGCTCTGAAATCACAACATCCCGATCACTGATTCCCCGCGCCGATTCGAGTCTTACAATGTAGCGTCTCGCATCCTCTGAACTGAGCCGAGCGGACTCGATTTCAAGGTCGTCTTGTGCCGATACTTGAACGCGAGCCGCCCAAACTTTGCGGTCTGTTGACTGCCCAAATGTCGGCCCGCCCCTTGGGTCTCGCCCTGTCAGTGGGCCCCGTGTCCTGAGCGTAATCATCCGGTCAAGCGTGATTGCCTTCACTCGCTCAATCCTGCCAGTTGCTTCGCTTCGTCTGCTGGAATGCCGTTACTCGCCAAGACTCCGAACGCTCTCGCTCTGGATGCTATGTCAGCCGCCGCCAATGTGCTGAAATCAAGTGTGATTGTCCGCTCTAACTTCTGAGATAGTTCGGATTCGATAAGCCGCGCCATTGGCAAGACTCCGCTCGTAAGCCATTGCCGATAAGACTCTCGCAAATGCGTTCCGTCTGAGTTGCCGAGCATCCCGCTTGGCACGCCTAACGCACTCAGGATATGAGCGGCAACATCCCGCCGCGCTTCAAGGTTGCCAGTTGGGATATTCGCCCCGAATCTCACCAGTTCCCAGTCACGCTTTGGTGCGTATTCCCGCCCTTGGCCATAGCCTGATTGGGTAGTCTCTATCAGGCCAATGCCGCCCGCTAGATTTCCCAAGTCGGCTTTCAACTGGTCTGTGTCTGCGCCTTCAGGAACGATGAAAAGATGTCCTGTCCGGGATCCTGATTCCTCCGACAGACGACGTTCCAACATGGCGATTGCCTTGCTCGAAAATCCCGCCGATTTCAACGGACTCACGCCAACCCAAGGGGTCGAATCAGAAGCGTTGACCTTGACGTGAATCACGCTCTGACTTGGAAGCCGCGCCTTCTCGAATCGGCTCGGTCCGGGATAGTCCAGATGGTAACGCCAACTCTCAGGACTCGCGCCGCCCGTTATATCCCACGTTGCCGCTGTTCTGAGCGCGAGATTGCCGAGTTGGTCGACGTGAAGCCCATAGACGGCATTTCCCCTGAGCAAGAGCCGCCGCGCCATTCCCGAAAGCAACTCAGGACTCAGAGCGGCAATGCTCGGCTTCACTCGCGCCGCCGCGAAAGCGCGTGAATACAAATTCAAGCCAAATTCCACAACGGCAACCTTAGCCGCATCGGTTTGAGCGTTGCCGTAGGCTTGACCTACGATCTCGGATTCGCGTTGATTGGTGAAGCCCTCAGCAGCTTCCCTTTGCTCAGTCTTAAATGGCCAGAATCGCATCATCTCACAACCCCTACCCTACGCTCTCGGAATCTTCCTAACAGAGCCGCCGCACCGCTTGCGCTCATTGCATTCTGAATCCCGCGCATACCGTGAGTTGGGGAGTCATAGAGCCAACCGACGAACCTTATTGCCGCTTCGTTCTGAACTGCTTCCGGTGCGCTTGGTGCGTAAGACTCAATCAGAGCCTTTGCGGTTGCAAGGTGTCTAGTCAGAATCCCGTTCGTAGGCTCTTCCAATGCCGTTACACCATCCCCAAGCCGTAGGTGCGCCGCCAGTTGGTCAACAGAGATTGTTATAGCCATAGTCTGCGCCTCCTGAGTCCGCGCCGTTCAACTATTCCAGCGTTACCCCTTGGGGGTCTGAACCTGATATTCAGAGCGGTCAAGACGGCTTGTTTTACAACCTCAATTCCCACCTCTGGATTGCCCGGCTCAGGGATAATCTCAGTTGCGTTTGGCACTGTCTCAGCAGGTGGAATCGTAAAGCGCGGCTCTACGCCCGGCTTAATCGCTCGGCTCGATAGCAACTCCCGAAAGTCCGACACGTAAGACGTGCTAGGCAATCTGTCTGTCTCGAATCGGAGAGCCGTTGCCGTGTCTTCGAGTTTGAGAGTTCCGGCAAGCCTCGAGGCAAGGGGTTTATCGTATCCCCCCAAGATAAGGCTGATTTCCCGCGTGGTATCTTCCAGCGCGAACTTGAACGCGCCCGGCGACACGCGCCGCTTTCGCGTTCCTTGCCTGATTTCCCGCGTCTCAGGACTCAGGACACCTAACGACTCGGAAAAGCCGGTCCCCGCGCCGCTGTGAGCGTCTGGGATGTATCTGTCACTAATGATCGTTTCTTGGTCATAAAGGAACGCGCCGCTCAGACCCAAGCCGTCTTGCCGAATCTCAACAAGACTGTCCTGATATGCAGGTCTATCTACAAGGCCAATGCCGATTAGCGCGGCTCGGCTTATGACTCGGATTCCGTTTTCTACCCTCTCGCGCAAGGCTTTGAATTCGATACTCAGTCCGCGCAAAACTCGGTTGCGAACCAGGGTCAGCGCATCGTCTGATTCCTGAGTTCTTGGCAGCTCGGCTCTGATTGTCAGAGCGGTTGCCGAGTCCGCAAGGGTCAATCCGCCGCCGTCCGTTCTGACAAGCGGCTTTCGTCTGTCGTGCTGCACATTCAAGATAGCGTCAATCGCCTGCACATCCCCGAACGCGCCCGGCTCAAATCTCTCAGGTCCGAGAGGAGTCCGAGCAACCGAGCCGTATCGAATCGCAGTTCCTTGAAGCCGCCGCCTGTTTCGACGAAACTCAAACGCCCGGAATTCCGTTGCGGTCATTACGTCGCAACCTTGAATTCGACACGCCTATATGCCGCCGAATCTATCATCTGGAATCCCGTCATCATGATCGCAGTCAGCAGGCGTTGCCCGGCTTTGGCCTTGGTGTACGGGTCGACCACCAACTGGACACCCGCCCATGTCGGCATGACGAATCCCCTCGCTGGTGCGCCAGCCGCATAAGCGATAGCCGTTGCGATGGTGGAAGCCGTAGCAGGCATATTCGCGCTTGCCCGGAAGCGAGAGCGGTCAAGCCTGTCCCTCAGCAAATCCCCACTGGCAACGATTTGTCGAGACATGGCATGTTTCCAGGTTGCGACGTTGACAAGCAACCGGACCTGTTCATCGGAGTCGGCATACTTGCCGTCGACGCTGTTGTCGAAAGCCGTCAAATATGTCTGCCAGTCTGCAACGTCTGTGGGGTCTGTCGGATCGGTCAGACTGGATATGACACCTTCAACCGCTGGGCTGTCAGAGCCACTTGCCGCTTGACCATTGATTGCGAGAGCATCCCGCTTGTCTTCCAAGACTTGCCGAATATCTCGCCTTAAGGCTTCCTCATATCCTTTGACTCGGCTAAGGGATTCCAGCCCGAATGTATAGGAAGCGGTCAAGCGAACAGGGTTGACGCTCTCGGTTACGAGAGCCGCCGCCGCGCCGTCCAGTTCTACGCCGTCTGAGCGAACATCCGCCGCTGTTCCTGAACTCAAGCGGGGATAGGTCGTCGTACCGACCGGGACGCTTGGGGTCATAACGCCAAGATAGTTGACGCTTGAGCGTGGGAATACTCGCGCCGCTATGGTCTGCTGATTGTCCTGAATCGCGGTTGAGATATTCGACACCGCATCGGCGCGATGCTCAATCCCGGCGTCTGTCTCAGGGTCTAGCAGCATTTGCAGCGGCATGTAACCGTAAGTGTCTTCTTCCCCCAAGACAGCCGAGCGCAGTTCACGCGCCGCGCCGTCGACTTCGCGCTCGGTAGTGGCTTCATTGACGAAATCCGCGATGCTGGAACGCTCTACAAGGTGTCGGATTTCCCGGCCCTCTGGGTTGTCCTGAGAGTCTGGGTCTGGGTCGTCTTGAGCGGTTGCGGACTCAGTTATGAGAGCCGCCCGGTATCGTGCTTCTAGTTGTCCGTATTTCTTTGTGAGCGCGTTGTAGTCATCCGCGCCCGCATCGTCTGAAAGTCCGTTGATTTGCTCCCGGACTTCAGACATTTCAATTGAGATTCGTTGACTTTCAAGCATTGGAAATCTCCCCATAGAGCTACATCGTGTGGCTTTTTATGCTATTTACATATTAACATAACAATCCGAACGAACTTAATCCAAAGTCATAGAGTCAAACCTTGCTCTCAACCTGCAACGCTGATAACCTTGCTCAACTGCAGTTGGGTCAATAGCAAGGAGCATTGGGCCATAGCAAAGATAAGTGAAACAACTCGAAATGATGTTTGGCAGGATTACACAGATTCCGAGCGCTACCTGCGCTATTACACTGGATTAGCCGACAAATACCGAACCCGACATTACTGGGTAAGGTCTATTTTGCTTGGAGCTATCCTTGTTGAAGCCATTATTGTCCTGCCACTTGCAACGACTATTCCTGATCCAGGGGAACTAATTCTCACCGGAATAATTAGTGTTATCGTAATCGGCCTTACTGTCTTTGATGCCACAACTAATGATGCTAAAAACTCTGCCAAGTTGACTGTTGCTAGTGACGAATGTGCCTACATACACTCAGACTGGAAGTCGCTCTGGATTGATATTGAGACGAACGCAGTCAAAGAAAAGGCGGTGCGTAAGAGACAGCGCGAGTTGTTAACTAGGATAAATACAGTCGCTGCAAGGCTTGAATTGAATGTAGACGAAAAACGAAATACAAGAAATTGGAAAGATGCTTTACGGGTAATGAAGGGAAGACATGCCAAATAATCTATACATGACAAGTAGGCCAAGCAGGCCAAGCGGACCAAGCAGACCGACACCTCGTCCCGGAGATATTGAAAGGGATAGCCAGCCGCCACCGCCTAGACCTCCGACACCACAGGAGAATCCTCCTCCGCAGAGATAGTTAGCTACCCAACTCTCTATGTTAGTGAATTCACCAATTTAAGCCACTCTCGCAGTCGCTCGGGCCGCAACCTCTTCCTATGGCAACCGATATGGCAAGAGCGGCAAAGTGAAATCAGATTTTCTAATTCGTTCCCGCCGCCGTCTGCAACTCGCTTGACATGGTGGACTTCGAGGCGGGACGCCGCCGAACATTGACGGCAACGGTACTCGTCTCTATCCAGCGCGAGCCGCCGTATCCTTGACCATTCACGCGAGCCTATCCCCCTTGATGCTCTCACGGCTCTACCATCCCCAGGTAGCGGCTCGGCTTAGGCTTCCGCGCGTTCCATATCTCAGCCAATCCCGCCGCTATGACAGACGCCTGAAGCGCATCTATCCGCGCCTTGTGTCTTGACTTATCCAGCGCGGGATTCCCCGCATTGTCGAATCGGATTTCACTTTCGGCAATCGCGCTCGCCATTACCAGAGACTCGGCAATGTGCAGTCTTCTATCCAGTACAAGACGCTGGAAAGCGCGTACATCATGGGATCCATGGGCAAACGCGCTCGCACCTGTTCCACGCCATTCAACAGGCCAGCCAAGCCGACACTCGGCAAGTACGTTCTCAACCTCGGCTCGCCTTACCCTATCCGCGCCCATGCAGATGACTCGCTCTCCTTCAAGCGCATCCGCACAAGCCAACAGGAATTGAGCAACAGGCGTTACCCGTCCGGGATATGTCCACAATTCCCCGCGCCGTTGCATCCTGCAATACGAATCCCCCTGTCCATCCGCCCGCGAACGTGTCAGCAGGTCCGGCTCACATGGGAGAGCCGCCCATACTTCCATTCTTCCCGTCGACGGCCAGAGAGCGGCAAGACACGTCATAGACGCGCTGTATCCAGCGTCGAATCCGAGTATCACGTTGCCATCTCGCTCTGGTAGTTCGGAGCGAACACAAGCGAGCCAATCCTGAACAGAGCAAATCATCTGACGGTTTGGGTCTTGGGGAAGATTCAAGTCATAGGCTCTAAATGACGGTGCATCCGCTGGGGTTGCTATCGCTCGCGCCGCCGCATCCCGCATATACGACAGAGACTTGATTGAGCCAAGTCCAGGATTAGCCCGGCGCCATTGCTCAGGATCGTCAAGCCGAGCGTCGGAATCTGCCGCGTATTCATGCCATACGACTGACAGGGATTCCCGCCGCTCGCGCATCTCGGCAAACATCGGCCCACGTCCCTGTATCGAAATGCAGATAAGCCGCCCGTCTCGACCGGATATGCTAGACAAAACAGCGTTCCACAACTCGCGTCGGTTTTCTTCCAACAATCCCGCTTCGTCGATTACCGCAAGGTCCGCGCCGATAGCGTGTCCTGTGGCTCTGTCACTCGCCAACAGGGTCAGCACCGCCCCACCCACACCTTCAATGCTTCCGGGTGGTGGACTCCGCTTGACATTAATCAAGCCGTCAAGTCCACTTGCCGCCGCCGTCTGTTCTATGGCGTGTCGCAATTCAGCCGCCAGGCCGCCCGTAAGACTGACCACCGCCCCGCGCCAAAGCGGACTACGCAATGGCCCTACCAGGTGCGCGAGCAACAGCGCGGCAATCAATCCTGATTTCCCATTCTTCCGAGCAACGGACAATCCAGCTTCCCGAACGCCCGGCGCGAGCGCGTCTTGAATGAAATCCCTCTGCCAGTCCTGAATCGCAAACGGATTGCCACGCAAGGGTCCGGTGGGTATCCGTAGAACATCCTCACACCATGCGAAGAACGACCCCAGATCGCCTTTAGAGGGTAGCGTAGGCTCTGGGGTAGCGAGTTGCGCCTCCAGCGTCTTAACGCGCTTCTGGGCGCGTCTGGCCTTGCCTCTGTAACGCTCCGCTGAAGGTGATAGCGGCATAACCTATCTCCCGGTGGACGGTGGACTAGGGTTGTGTGAAAGCGGTCAAGTCCCTCCCGCGTTCCCCCTCCCGTTTAGAACATTTCCGAACAGGGTTCCCTATCCGCCTACTACCCGCGCATCAACAGACTCACGCAATTTGCCTGTGTCCTGCAACGCCTTGTGTCCTGAACCTGCCCGTTCTGCAAGCGTTGCCGACGCTGGTGGTGGTGTAATCTTGTCTATGCTTTCCTGAACCTCAGAGCGCATCCAGTCTGCAAGGTCCTCAGCATCCCGTTCAGTCAGTACCATCGTCTCAGGGTCGACGACCTTGCGGAGTCGGTCGGGCAGTTCACGCGAAATCGCATAGTTGCTGTTTCGGAGAAACGGTCGCGCCGGCAACCGTGCGTTGCCCGATGTGTCCCTGCTGCCGAATTCGTGTCGGACCGCGACCTCAGCAACTGGTCGACCATCGCCGGGATACTTGGCGTCCTCGAAGTATCCGATTTCAATCCGGTCAACACCTCTGTTGCGCCGCCGAACGATTCGATCCAGGACGGCCTTTGCCCTGTCGCCGCCAGTTATCTTGGCAGTGATTTCGATGGCTGGTCTGGTCATATCCGAAAACCTCTCGGTGTTTCAGTCAAGTCGTCGTTGGCCACCTGAAGCAGTCCAGAGATAACGGCCCTAACGTCGTACACTTTCCCCATGTCTGCCAGGTCGTTCAGCGATGTCTGAATGACATGGGGAATACAGAGCGGCTCGGCATACTCCGGACCCGCTCGATAGTAGAAGATTCCCGGACTTATGCTATCCGAACATCTAATGCATTTCATAAAAAACCCCCTACCAAGAAGCGTAGAGGGTTTGTAAGGCAATGTCCATATGGCAACTCTATGATGCGTCTATGACAACACCGCATAGGAACCAGGTGCGAGAGCGGTGATCTATGTTCAGACAGCCGCCAGTCTGAACCCCTTTGGAATTTTCAGCGGCTCACCAAGCGAACCTCTGGCCGTCCTTCTACCGTTGCAATCGCATTCCAGGACAATAACAACCGAGTTCTGCCCATATTCGGTACTTGTCTCGAAAGACCGAATTGTTAGAACTTCGTTACATGTCGGGCATTCCAAATTCATTTGACCCTCCTCAAAAGGGACACCGTGTCCGTTTTCACTTCGTAGAAATTGATGCTGCTATGTCAAGCATCCCCTTTGGAAACCTCGGATTTTATTTGATGTGACGATCACAGAGAAATCTTTCCCTCGACCGCCAACAGCAGCGCGTAGGACATGGGATCGCCTACCATAACGTATATAGATCACAGCCCCCGCCGATCTGTACCTCATTGGGGTTGGGAAGGTTCAGGTGGACTTGGTACTAGCCCTCGGCTGCGGTCCTTCCAAATCTCGCGTCTTGCTATGCCGATACCCACAGTAACAGGGTTAGCGTAGGCTGCTGCCCGAAATCCTATTCGTTCTTAGCGAGAACCAAACCTAAGTCTCAACTCGCCGTCCGTTACAACTGCAATAGGCAAAGGGACCCATTAAGCACACGGCACCTACAACCCAAGCCTCATGCCATGCTCGTACCAGGATCTCCCTCAGTGGGACATGGGGATGTGCGCTGTTGCGCGATGCCTGCCAGCTCATCTACGTCCTCAACTCAACGTATCAGACTGTGCAAATCACGGTCAATGCAGTTCGTGTACGTTCGTTTTTTGACAAGTAAAAATCCGCTCCGTAGGACGAACTGGCAAGTACACGGAGCGGATTTGAAAGGAGCTCAGCAATGTCTAAAGCCGAACTATCTCCATTATGTAATCAGCGCAACCAATGGTCAAGCGGTCTGGGGTCATTTCCCCCACAGTATCCAGCAGGTGCTATACTGACGTGGGACTGTCAACAGTATGGTAAGCGTCTGTCTTCGTTTGATGGTACAGAATTTTGATGGTTTTCTTCCTAAAATGCTGGAGTTCGTAGCTACTGAGAAGGGCCGCGTTGCCGACCTTCGGCACCACAATTATCCAAATTTAGCTTCGATAGAGCTGTTTGTAATCTTAGTTATCACTTCTTTTATCACTTTATTTTCGAGGCTCAGGCGTGCGCTATCGCGGGAGCACAGACCTCGTCTCCACAGCGCGGGGTAGTCGATATAACCTAAGGTGAAGGGCCTGCCCGAATCGTTTGTTGCACCTGCATAGAACAAATTCAATTGATTTTCCGAGAGATGGGCACGAAAAATTCGCGCGGAGAGGTCAGTGAAACCAGATGGTCAAATTTTGGCCTGGCAGAGCACGAAACTTAACACCTCTCGAATTTGAAAACTATTGCTTAGCATGTATGCATAGTATGGCGACTTGAGCAACTTCGCCGTTTGGAGTCGTCAAAAAAAGAGCATTCAATGAAAAAAATTCGTGAATTGCTTAATTGGGCGAAAGCGTCCATTCCCGCTGACTGGACCACCTCACGCAAAGCGCGACTGCCACACGTTATGTGGAAGAGTGTGTTTATAGGTTTCTTAAACACCAGATTCGCGACCATGGAGGTGGCCTATGAAGGTATTGCGACTGCCGGCAGTTCTCGCTCGCGTGGGCATATCGCGATCAACCCTTTGGAGACTGATAAAGGCGCATTCGTTTCCAAAGCCCATCCGACTTGGTGGACGGTCTGTCGGTTGGATCGAGGCGGAGATTGACGACTGGATTTTGAGTCGCGCTCGTGCCGAAGGAAACGGCAAGTAGCTCAGACTCCTGCGCTTCTTTCTGAACCGGGGCGGTCCTGCCGTATGCTTCGGGTCGTGCCAGTTGCGTAGGACGGCGCCGAAGTCCATGAAGGGCCCTCCTGCACCCGGCTTGCAACTTCCGTAACGAACGGGTAGTCCTCGCGCCTAGCTGCGTTGAACGGTCCTGCCAGGATGGCCAATGGCATACGGTTGGCGCGGCAGAAGCGGTGGGCGGCCCACAGCGCGAGGCAGGCACTGGAGCACATCATCGAAACTCACGCACCGGCAGCGCTCGACAGACATAGTTCCGCCGCCATCGCCCGCTCCCTGCTCGAAGCCGGGCTGCATCGAAACCAGAGATATTCACCGTCGGCGCTGCTCTCCAGAAGTTCCTCTGTCAGCAGCTCGCGGCGGACCTGAACTCCTCGCGGCCTCGGAGAGCTCGAAGAACTGTGGAGGCCATAGCCTCCCTCGCATGAGACTCAGCGACCCGTCCGCCCCCGGTACACAGCGGCCCTATGAAAGTCCGCCGCGATCTTCGCCGGAAGACGGGCCCCCGCAGACGAGGGAACAAAAGTGGAACTGGTTCCACTTTTGTCATGGAGAAGAGCAGCCATCTCCGCCCAGTCCGCCCTGAGCCGCTCCGCGCCCATCAGGGAGGCCATGCGCACGAAGACGCGCTCAAACTCGGCAGGCGAGGACGCCGACAGAAGAAGGCCCAGGTCCGCCTCGCCCGCGACCCCACAGAGCGCCCGGCCGAGGGCCATCCTCGGATCGTGCGCCGACACCCCGCGCGCCGACATGAGAGCGGCGGCGCAGACCGCGGCGCCCCACGCCCCCGCCAGTGGCTCATCGTCGCGCAGTCTCGCTGCCTATCAAGAACGATGTCAGACGACTGGGCATACGCCGCCCCCGTCGGTCCGTCTCGACCAAACGACGCGAGAGTCGCCAGAAGTCCCACCATCAAAATCGCCGTCGCCACAGCCAGCGCGGCCAGATGCCGCTTGCCCTCAATCATCCGAACGCTCCCGCATGAATTTTCGACGACAGAGCGCCGAATCATAATCACAACGCAGAGAGCATACCCATAAACCACCGACGCGCCGCATTTCACCAGATTGAATTCAGGCCCTTACACATACCAGACCCTCTCCGCATCTTGACCGGCTGATTCCAGTGACCGCGCCATTCGCTAGTCTTGACACGGCCCGACTGATATAATTCAGACACCTCACAGAAGGAGAAAGCAGGTGACCCTGACCCAGGACCAGAAAGACCAAGCAATGGTCGCAGTCCGCGAATCCTTCCGGAAAAGGGGAGGGATAGCCGCGGTCCGCGCCGAGATGGACCAGTTTCACGATCTCAACATGAGAGTAGTGGCCGAGTTCCCAGCGCTCCGGAAGATATATCCCAACCAGTGGGTCTGCATGGATATGAAAGAGATTCTCGTGGTTGGAGCCTCGCAGGAAGAGGTGCTAGACGAGGTCCAGAGAAGGAATATAGACATTTCCGGCGCTATCGTCGAATACATCGACGACGAGGACACGGTTCTCATCCTGTGATCAGAGGCTTCTTCGACAGCAGAAAGCGTCCGTTCATCGAATGCCACCTGAACATACCGCGCCCGACAGAAAACAGACTTGACTGCGAAGTCGTTCGCCACACAGCCATCGAGAGCGGCTGACGAGATACCCTCTCTTACTGAAGTTACTAACTCTTGGAAGATAGTCAGCTATCCAAGCGATGTCTCAGGTCCCACAGACGCATCCGCAGTCGGACAGACGGTTCCCATCCGTCTCCGACCTCCTGAGCCAGAACAAAACACTCAGGACAGTCATCATTCCAACCAACATCACCCCAAGGCTTTTGACCACAATCAGCACGGTCATCTCAAAGTCCATGCCGAAGATCGTAAACCCGAACACCGTCTGAAGAAATACCGTCAGTGTCATCCCAACCCAAACGAACAGAATTCCAGAGGCAATGTTACTCACTACCGCATCATCAAGAACCCTGGAAACTCCGTTCTCCTCGCGACACCCATACCGGAAACCCCACCAATTGGCGCGCGAGCGCTCAGGGTGCTCTCTCACCAGCAGCCAGGAGATAAACCATACCTCAGCTACCACAAGAGCGAAGAGAGCATGCTCACCCAGCTCGCCCAGGGAATACTGTTCCGAGAACATATTCACCAGCAGACTAATCGTATCCCAGGCAGTAAGCGCCGTCAGAACCCCCGTCATTACCAGCATGAAACGGAACATCCCCCTGGCAAAACCACTCTGAAGATCGTATTCGCTATTCCGTCCCTTCCCACTCATTCCACACCTCCAGATGCCTCAGTTTCTCTCCCGGATATTCCGCGCGCTAAGTCCGGGCCGCCTGAATACGACATGCCCTCACACAGTCTGACACACTCTCCTGAAGATGCCGCCGGCATTCCGGTATCGCAGACCGAGCATTTCCGAACTATGCGACAATCCCCTATCGCCAAGCCATGGGACCTACAATGAACCATCCCAACAACCTGCTCACAGATCCAGTCCTGCCCGTCAGGGACACGCTCGGACGAAAGCGCGTTCTCACCCTGCCGCAGACCCTCGCCCTGGCCACAGAGGGAAGAATAGCCTCATTCATCACAGCCAGACGACACCAGAGACATCCCCTCAAGGCATTTCTGGCGCAGCTCGCGGTCATCGGCTGCCAGCGCGCCGGGCTGACTGCTCCGCCGCGGTCCCCAGGCCGATGGCAGAAACTCCTCAGAGACCTGACCTCAGAATCCAAAGACCCGGACGCCCCATGGACTCTCGTAAGCCCCGACCTCGACCAGCCCGCCTTCCTGCAGCCGCCCACGGACCAGACCCCTACAAGGAACCTCCCAAGCCCCGACGACATCGACATACCCATTCACAGCAGGCAGTTCGAGCCGCGCAGAAGGACCGATAGACCGGCACCGCCCGACGCCTGGATATACGCCCTCATATCCATCCAGACCCACGGGGGATTTCTGGGAACGGGCAACCACGGAATCGCCCGCATGGGCGGCGGGTTCGGCAGCAGACCCCACGTCGCCCTCACCACCTCTCCCATCCTCTCAGAACAGATAGAGCGCGACGCCAGAATACTACTGGCCGACGGACGCCATAGTTCCAGCGATCCAGCCCTTCTGTGGACCGTCCCGTGGAACGGAAACAAGAGCGAATCACTTGAGCCCAACTCCGTCCATCCGCTGTGCATAGAGGTCGCCAGAATAATACGCCTCAGAGCCGACGAGAACGTCATATCCGCATGTCCCAGACCAGCCGCCTCCCCACGCATAGAAAGAACCAGTGAAATCAGCGGGTCAATTACAGATCCATGGGCTCCGAAGTCAAAGAGAACAGGCTCCCCGCTCACCGTCGACAGCGCCGGATTCTCACGCGGCCTCATCGACAGCCTGCTCACCAGGCCCGACGTCTGGGATCTGCCGATTCTCGCCCTGCCGACGAACGAGGAGGTCGAAAACATCGAGGACAGTCCTCTCTATCTCTCGGCCTCGGCGCTATCGCGCGGACGGGGCAGAACCTCCGGATATCACGAGGCCTACGCGCCGGTCCCAGCGAGCGTAATCACCTCACTCCGATCAGACAGACCCACGCCCGAATCTATGCGCATCTCCGGCGAACACAGCCGCGCGCTCAGATCCCTGAGAACCGCCGCCGTAGCCTATCTCGCCGGCGGGATGAACCGGCAGTCCGACGCCGCGAAAAAACTCGCGTCCGAAATCGCCCCGAGGATATACGACGCCGGACGGAGCCCGGGGGTCCCGGCGGCCCACAGCGCGAGGCAGGCGCTGGAGCACATCATCGAAACTCACGCACCGGCAGCGCTCGACAGACATGGTTCCGCCGCCATCGCCCGCTCCCTGCTCGAAGCCGGGCTACACTGAATCCGGACAACAGCGCCGCCGGAGCCTTCACCGACAAGGCTGACTGTGTGCTGACGGACAGGCTAACTCTGAATGCCAACTCGCCTTAACAGGGATCCGGCGGTTCCAGGTCCTCCTCGACTATGGGAAACCAGAAAACTCCATCCTCGTCTCCCGCCTCCAGGTATCTCTCGATATTGCCCTCGACAGTATCCTGGATATTCGGGGCCAACCTGACGGCTGCGACAACGGCGTATGCGTCCAGACCGGTCGCGCATTGTAAAATCCTGGCGCGCTCGGACGCTCGTGCCACGTCACTACCCGTTACCGTGTATGACGCTTCCACTACGATGTAGAAACCCGGCCTGGAGGTTCTTCGTTCTGTGACCTCGACGACGAGGTCTGCCACGGGAAAGGAGTTCAGCGCCTCGTCGCTGAGACCGAGTTTGTCCAGGGAATCGTAATTCTCCTCGATCATCATATCCAGCGCATCGCTGCTGAGCACGTTGTAGCGTATCCGCCTCATCATTCGGGACCTGGCGAACAGCTTGACTATTTCGTATCTGTTCGTGCGAGCCGCATGACTTGCATAGTTCCCCCTGAACCTATGGAGGTCCTGATGCTCGCGCCTGTACATGCCGTGCAGCGCGCGTGTATCCGTCTTGATCTCGCTCGTATCCCTGAGCAGCGTCGCCACGGTCTCAAGGAGGGCATTCTGAGTCTCCTGAAGAGCGTCGGACTTGGCGCGCATCTCCCTCAGCTCTTCCAGCATGGCGTTCTGAGTCTTACGCATCTCCCTCTGCTCTTCGAGCATGGCGTTCTGGGTCTCCTGAAGAGCGTCGGACTTGGCGCGCATCTCCCCCTGTTCTTCCAGCATGGCGTTCTGGGTCTTTCGCATCTCCCCCTGCTCTTCCAGCATGGCATTCTGGGTCTTTCGAATATCGACCAGCTGACCCGGCACTTCCAGAAGTTCCTCTGTCAGCAGTTCGCGGCGGGCGGCGGACCTGAACTCCTCGCTGCCTCGGAGAGCGCGAAGAAAATCGTCGGTGGTATTGATGTGAATGGTCATACAATGGTCTCCTCCTTCAATTATAGACCACCGCGACAAGATCGCGGAACCGGACGATGCCAGAGCCTCCCTCGCATGAGACTCAGCGGCCCATCCGCCCCCGGTACGCGGCGGCCCTGTGAAAGTCCGCCGCGACCTTCGCCAAAAGAGACCCATCCCCCGACCCGTCCGCGGAAATAAGAGTGGAACTGGTTCCACTTTTGTCATGGAGAAGAGCAGCCATCTCCGTCCAGTCCGCCCTGAGCCGCTCCGCGCCCATCAGGGATGCCATGCGGACGAAGACGCGCTCAAACTCGGCAGGCGAGGACGCCGACAGAAGAAGGCCAAGGTCCGCCTCGCCCGCGACCCCACAGAGCGCCCGGCCGAGGGCCATCCTGGGATCGTGCGCCGACACCCCGCGCGCCGACATGAGAGCGGCGGCGGAGACCGCGGCGCCCCACGCCCCCGCCAGAGGCTCATCCATCACAAACCCCACCGCCGTCTCCGCACGCCCCATAAGCTCGGCCACCAGATGGTCCGGCCCACCGGATTCCGGATGACGCAGGCCCCGCAGAAGGTCCTGCGGAAAGGAGTAGGAGCCCAGCAGCTCACAGAGCCACAGGCAGCTGCGGACGAACCCGTCCCGCGAAAAGTCAGCGGACAAAACCGCCACCTCCTATAACATCGATGATATGAACAATACAGGAGTTTCACCATGAACGAGCCACATCCATACCCCCGATTCATACAACTTCACATGATCAGAACACCCAGCAGCGAGCTACTGCTGGACAGCGACGGGAACACGCGCCCAAAACCCAACTCGAGGAGCCGTTTCACAAGACCGTGGTTGCAGAGACGGCTGCTGTCGCAGCTTGCTTCCGCATCAAAACGCGCTGAAACAGACTCCTTGACCAACCCAACCCAGGACAGGTCAGCGGACAAAACGGCCACCCCATCCAACATCAACGACATGAAGACCAAAAGAGTCTCTCCATGAGCGAGCCAGCCTCCCGGTTCGTACAGATTCACACGCTCCACGCCCACGGCCCGGCGCTGCCCAACAGCGACCGGACCCGGCGCGCAAAGCGCATCTCGCTCGGGGGAATAACCCGGGCGCGGATCTCCAGCCAGGCGCGAAAGTACGCCATGAGAACCGACAGCGGACCACACTCCCTGAGGAACATCCCCAGCATCCCCCTGTCGGTACGGTCCAGGGAGATAGTCTCCCTCAGGATATGCCAGTCCCTCAGACAGCGCGACGACGCCGACCACCCGACGATAGACGCCATAGAATCGGAGATGAACCTCGGACTCCATGGCCCGAAGGCAGACGCCGCAGAGAGCAGACAGGCGATAGTCCTCGGACTGCCGGAGACCGAGTGGCTCTCGGCCCAGGCAGACAGGATATACCTAGAGTCGTCAAGCCCCGCGGAGGCCCGCTCCATGACCTCAGCGATCTTCGGGCAGACCTCTCGCCGCTCCACCACAGACGCCAACATCCAGGCGTTCAGACAGGGCCTCTGACTCCACGCCGGCGTGCAGGCCGCCGTCTTCGGCAGAAAAATGACCGCCGACCCACTCGCCAACATCCACTCCGCCCTGCAGGTGACCCACAGCATCGGCGTATCTCCCATCGAGTCGGAGATGGACTACTTTCAGGCCATGGACGACATAGTCAGCCAGCTCAGGAACGACGCGGCCTACATGGGAGAGAACGAACTCACCACCGCCGTTTACTACGGATACATCTGCATCGACGTGCCCACACTGGTCTCCAACCTCGAGGGCGAAGACCCCGACGACTGGCTCGAGTCCGACAGGGACCTCGCCGCCGAGATCGCGCGAAGAATCGTCATGCTCGCCGCGACCGTTCCGGCCACCGGAATGAGAAGCCGGACCGCTCCGTTCTCATACGCCTCCACCGTCCTGGTGGAGATCGGCGAGCAGCAGCCCAGACAGCTCTCAGGCGCGTACATAACGCCCTGCGCTCCCACAACCCGGCAGGCCGCACTCGCCCTCGGCGGCCATCTCGAAGATACCGACAGAATGTACGGACGGCAGGAGGCCAGAAGATACGCCTCCACAGACGACGTTCCGATGCCCGGGGCCGCCCCCACGTCCCTTCCCGACGTCGCCGAATGGGTTGCCGAATCGGTGCGATCGGGACGGGCGGAAACAGCATGAGCGGAAGCAGGTTCGCCGCGCCAGCCCCGGAGACCGAAACATATCTCCTCGTACGACTCAGCGCGCCCCTGGCATCCTTCGGAAACGTCCGGGGCGACGCGCTCGGACACACCTCGCATCATCCCCCCGTCTCGATGCTCACCGGACTGCTTGCAAGCGCCCTCGGATACAGGTATCCCCGGGACGCAGAAGACCTCGACAGGCTTCAGGAACGCATGTCGATAACGAGCGTCGCAGAGAGACGCGGGGAGCAATACTCGACCCTCACCGATTTTCAGACCGTCATCGACCCCGCGCCGAAGTCGGCCTGGACGACGACCGGCAGGGCGGAGGCCGTCAGGACCGCCATAAAACCCAACACCGTATCGCCGTATCTGAGATACAGGGACTACATACAGGACCTGCATCTTCACGCCGCCATATCACTCGATCCCGCGTCGGAAATCCCGACCCTGCGGGATATCGCCGCAGCGCTCGCAAGACCCACAAGGCCGCTCTACATCGGAAGAAAGTCTTGCGCTCCGCAGGACCGCGTCCTGCTCGGTCTGGCCGACGCCCCCGACCCGCTCACCGCTCTCGCAACGTCCGTCGAGATGCGGGGCGAAATCCAGTCCGTCGCCATGTCGGGAGACCACATCTCATATGCGCCATCGCGCGCCACGACCGTCTCCTCCACCGACAGAAGAAACTGGAGCGACGGCGGCCTTCACGGAGGCGAGGAACTGACGGCGCTCTTTGAAATAGAGACCCCGGAGAGGCCATGACAACAGTTCACCTGATTTCGACCGACATGGACGAGAGATACTACGGACGATGGGCGGAGCGCCCGGCCTACGCGGGAACCGATCCCTCATACCGCATTCACTGCCTCATCAGGGAGACGTTCGGACCCGGGAGGATACTCCGGCCCTTCAGAGTCGTAAACGGCCGATACCGGCGGCGTCTGCTGGCCTACAGCCCCATGACCGCAGACGAAATCAGAGAACGCGCTCGTGCCAAATCCGCCGGCACGACCCGGGAAAAGGCCCTGTCCGTCGATATACTGAGGTCCATCGAGCTGCCGTCCTTTCAGGCCTGCGACCGGCTGAGCTTCAGCGTGCTCGCGGTCCCCCACAGAAGGTCCAACGGCGTCCGCGAGATCGACGCCTACAGGCTCGCCCAGAGGGACGGATGCACCAGCCGGCAGGACGCCTACGTCGACTGGCTGAGGGACAGAGCGGAGAGATCCGGCATCGTCGCCGTCGAGACCGCGCGGCTCGTCTCATACGACGTTACTTACCAGATCAGGCGAAGACGCCACAGTCCCCTGCCGATAACCCGCGCCGATATTACGGGAACGCTGCGGATAAGACGGCCGGACCGACTCGGCGAGTTCATGCTCGCCGGCATCGGAAGACACAGGGCGTACGGATATGGCATGATGATGATAAGGGGCCTTCTCCGGCCATAGAAAGTACCCGACGCAGGGCGGGTGTGGCGCGAGAAATTCCTATCGCACCAGGGCATGTCTCCGCCGCAGCGGAGAGCGCCGGACGGCCCCCTCAGGAGACCGTCCTCCTCATCTCCGGACCGTGCAGGCATCCGCCCGCGACGGCGCCGTACATCGCCCTGAGAATTTCCACCGGGATCGCCGTGAACTCTTCTCCCAGAACGCCGTAGACGCTGCACAGAAAGCAGCGTCCTTCCGCCCCCGGAAATCGGGGCAGAGACGGCGGCGTCAGACGCCCGCAGGACCCGCATGAAATCCCCATCGTTCGCGCCGTTGTGAACGATATCTCGTTGGCCGAAAGACGCGCGAGATTCAGGGCCAGCTGGCTCGACACAAACACCTCGAGATCACGCCTGAGACCGAGCGCGCATCCCAGGCAGACGGGGCCGGTCCCGGGCGCGTCCACGACTCCGTAGATGGACAGGTCCGCGTCGCACAATGCGCAGCCGGCGATGCCCTCTCCGACAGGCGTCGCGCCGATCATCTCATCGCACCCGTAGCATCGCTCCAACAGGCGTACCCTGACCCTGCTAAAGGTCCCAGTCGTCGGCGAAAACGACCTCGTCGGCCACCCTCGGTTCCTTCCCCCTGTCCACAGACATGAAGGGCAGCGCGCGGCGGATGGTATCGCCGAAGGAGACGATGGGATAGGTGACGCAGAAGTGGTCGTCCACGGTGTCCACCGACAGCTCGACCTTCGGGTTCATGATGCGACCGAGGGGCTTGTCGCTCTGGGGGTCGCGCATCTCGTCGTAGTCGCGCACCACGAACAGACGGGTGACCTCAGTTACCCCCGCGCGCTTTCCCAGGTTGACGGCTATGCGGCCGTCGGCGAATATCTCCACGATGAGGCCGGGATCACGCCGCTTTCTTTCAGTTATCTCCGTAGTCATGCCGAAAGACCACCTCACACTCTCAGAGAAAAGACCATTTGGACATCATTGTAGAACAGTCGGCGCAAACTTACGCCGGCTTTTCAAGGATGGACAGGACACAGTTCCAACAGCTTACGCTTCAAGGGGCTCAGCGACCGGCATTCACCCCAGAAAGAGCGGGATTTATCCCGCCTGCGCCCCCCTGCTTGGCAAAATCGACCGACACTCGGAAACCACCGCAGCCCTCTCGGGCCGGCTTCCTCAGCTATGAACCGTCCATTTTCCTGGGAAAATGGCAAAATCGGCAGTTTTTCACAGATTCTCAAATATACCCATATCTCCTCATATCAACGCCGACGGATATGTGTATTACGTCCCATATACCCCTGAACAGATTGGTATACCCCACATCAGGCCATGATTATGAAGATGGCGACAACACCCCATTCTGGGCACACTATAAGTGACATAGGAGGGAGGAACAGGGACAAGAACCTGGACTCTCGAAGTGCATATCGCGCTTCACCCTTGCGGTCATCCTTAGATCGACTATCTGTCGGTAGAAGATCGAAGGAACGACGCAAGGTGAATGGCTGGGAAAGGAATGCTCCGTATTAATCGGAGATACACCAACTCCGTATCATCGGAGATACACCCACCCACACCAGTCAACGGACCAGCGCAAGAGCATCCGCATTGAACTGCCTGTCGGCAAAGTAAAGACGGATACCAAGCGCAGGACCACAGGGCAGCTCCGTATTAACCGGAGATGCACCCCCACAGGGCGCACCGAGGCACGCCCGATCAATGTTTGCCCCATAATACTTGGGGATACACAGGCCAAGGCCTATTGATCGAAAGGGACCTGAGATTTACATCTCAGATCCCCCTGTCTCACCAGGGCTCACCTCGCCCCGACGGACACCTGTCGGTGACCATCGGAACTGAGAGCTGCTGTCGCAGCTCTCCCAGGCGACCGGAGCCCGGCCGCGCATCGCGCCCAACGGCGCCATGACGCGCCGCCGAAAGGCGGCACAGCGCGCTCGGTCCTGGCAGGACCAGCGTTGCGGAGACGGCTGCTGTCGCAGCTTGCTTCCGCATCAAAACACGCTGAAACAGCCTCCTGCGGGAGGTATCTTTGTAAATTCAGCCCCTCCGCACCAGCAGGGGCAACACTAACCTGACGAGAAAGACCCCCTTCTGCGTTGACAGAGAGGGGCTTTTCACAGGTTAGTGGGCCGAAGGCCGGAAGCAAGTCGGACGATATGTCTATCGAAATTCCCAGGCCCTCGGGACGCCTGACTGGGGGCCGCTGTGCACAGAGGATACCCTCTGCAGTAGTGTCCCTTAGAGTGGTGTAATAGAGAAGGTGGCCTAGCATAGATAAAGCCACCGCGTCATCCTTAGAGAAGTAGAAGCTCAATGCAAGGAGGACGGCGATGGCAAGAGACAGTATCGATATTTTGGAGCTATTGCGCAAGCGGGGTGTGGACGGAGACGTGGACTTTCTTCGCGAGGCGCTGCGGGTGTTGATGGATGCGATCATGGATGCCGAGGTCTCAGCGAGGATCGGCGCCGATCATGGTGAACGGACTCCCGACCGGCTCACTCATCGCAACGGGTACCGCTCCCGCACGTGGGACACGAGGGTCGGCACCATGGAGCTTCGCATACCCAAGCTGAGGGAGGGGAGCTACTTCCCTTCTCTGCTGGAGCCTCGAAGACGCAGTGAGCGAGCACTTCTGGCGGTGATCCAGCAGGCGTACGTCGAGGGTGTGTCGACGAGGCGGGTGGATGATCTGGTCAAGGCGCTGGGATGCGAGGGCATCTCCAAGAGCCAGGTGTCTCGTATCTGTGTGGAACTCGACGGTGTGGTCGACAGCTTCCTGGGTCGGCCGCTGGACACAGGACCGTACTGCTACATGTGGCTGGACGCGCTGAGCCAGAAGGTCAGAGAGGAAGGCAGGATAGTCAACGTATCTGTGGCTGTGGCGACCGCGGTCAACGCCGAGGGCAAGCGTGAGATCGTGGGCATGGACGTGGGAACGAGTGAGGACGGTGCGTTCTGGCTGGCGTTCCTGCGCTCGTTGTCTGCCAGGGGCCTTGCGGGTGTGGAGCTTGTGACCTCGGATGCACATCGAGGACTTAGGGACGCGATAGCGACTGTGTTCGCCGGCGCCAGTTGGCAGAGATGCCGCACCCACTTCATGACCAACCTACTCACTCGCGTACCCAAGAGTGCTCAGCCTTGGGTGGCGACCATGGTCCGTACGATCTACCAGCAGCCGTCTGCCGAGGAGGTGCACTCCCAGCTCAACAGAGTCGTGGATCAACTCAACGACCGGTTCCCGGAATCATCCTCGATGTTGGCAGAAGCCGGAACTGACATCCTGGCCTTCACATCCTTCCCCAGTGCTCACTGGAAGCAGATATGGTCGAACAATCCCCAGGAGCGACTGAACAAGGAGATAAGGCGCAGGACTGATGTCGTCGGTATCTTCCCGAACCGGCCTGCGGTGCGTCGGCTGATCGGAGCGGTACTGGCCGAGCAGCACGACGAGTGGGTAGTGGGCAGACGATACCTGACGCCCGCTTCAGCGACTTACGACAAAGCGTTGCCGGAAGCCCAGATCACACAGCCGACTGCGGCCTGATTAGAACAAAAGGATTGACGAACTCCCACACCACGTACGGGGACTTGACCCCCTCTGCGGACGTTCTCTAGGACGCAGCCCCGTCACCGGACCCCCAACGAGCGCGGCCTGTAAAAGGACTCAACCGCTTTCGCAGGTTCCCGCAAATTCAACCGCCGCACCGGAGAAAACCGTGTGATGCAGCGGCCATAAGCGCAGACCCGGACGGGCCGAACGACGACGTGCAGGTGGAGATCTCGCGTCGCCGCAACTCACGTCCGTCCCGTTTCGAAACAGCGGCAGACTCACCATTGACAGATCGAAACACAGGAAACTGCGGTCGGAAGGATTCCGGAGCCGATCGCGGACCCGTATGAGACATCTGACGAGATGCTCATCGCGGTTAAAACTCCCATGAAAAATGACTCACCAGAGACAATTCAAATTCTTGGTAATTGGACCAGCGCAGATACCTACACGCGGGCGTTTTTATATCAGCAAGTTCACAAGTGGGAACGATGAGCGACCAAGCATAGAAGGCAAATACAGAAAGGAGAATGCACACGAGGACCGCCAGAACGGGATCACAATGAAGGGATTGTAACGACCTCCAAGACCACAGGAGAGATGGCAGGCCAAGACTACTGCCATCCCCCTACAGTCATCATGAACGGAGATGTAATTGAGGATAATAATCCCCGACATGACGATCACGGCAAGTATGAATATAAGCGTCCTTAACGAGATCAACCAATACAGCAGGGACATCGAAGACAGCACCCGCGGACCAGCCCTCCGTGATCTTCTGAAGATCGCCGAGAGCTACGAGGCAGAGCGTCGGCGCAGCCTCGATGACCCCGCACTCGACTCTGAAGACGAGCGCAAATGGGCCCTTGAACATCACCTACAGGACCTCATCAACGTCGTTGCGGACGCAAGCTACTTCATCATTCCACTAGAGGAAAGTCCGCCAGTCTACCTCAGTTTCCATCACCTGAAAGAGAACCAGGAACCGCCCTTCTGGGTGGGCTTAATCATTTCTCAAGCCTTACAGAGGAGCGCAATAGTGAGGATAGTAAGATACGATTTTCCGACGCTCCCGACGCCGTCATGCATGGCACGGCGGCTACCATGACTGGTCCTGACCGAGTCTCACGTCCGCGCGTTCCGCGCGTTCTGCGTCCTCGACAGACCCATCTACGACGACCTCGACAATGCCAGAGTCCTCACATGTGAGGGCGGTATGGCCACGACCCTTCCGATGAAGACGCCAGTTCAGCGAACTTGGCGCTCACACGACTTTCTTCAACCCACTGTCCGACGCCCGACCAGCTTTCCCGCACTCATGACATCTCACCCTGGCGCGTCTCAGCTTCACCCTTCCGAGAATGGTCATCACTGTGTAGTCTCGATAACCCCGTCGTATTATCTTCTCGCTTCCGCACACCTCACATGACCAGTGCCGGTTCTGAGAGTTCTGCCAAGCCTCCCTCAGCAACTCTCGTGTCAGCGACAGACCAAAACTGTGAATCCGTTCTTCGTTCTCATTGATCCTCTGTGCGCCGTCTGGTATCTGTATTGTGCGGGTGATCGTTCCCTGCATTGGACTGGTCTTCACCCTGGATGTGTTTGGATTTACACAATATTAGGACCAGTCCCCCTTCAACCCATACCACTCTCTTCTTCTAACAACCACTCTTGTGATGCTTCCCCATGTAAATGTATCGTCGACCGCGTCAACTTGCGCTTATACAATGGCTAAGGGACTGTTGCGGCTGACCTCAGGCTACCAAAACACTCACTAACGACGGTTTTGCCCGAAATCTGGCCGCGAATTTCAAGGCCAATTTTCAGGGAGGCGATTTCAGCACCGAAATCAGCCAACCGGGGCCAGTCAAAACGGCCCACGACCTCAGTGCCGTCCCTATGGAAAGGGACAAGGCCGAGATTAAACCACCTTTGGGGCCGGATTCGAGTCCCTCACCGACAGCCCACTTTCTCTGGTTTCTACATATCGGCCCACTGAGTCAAAACCTAATGCAGACCAACCGTTCTAAAGACAAACAAACCCGGAAAAGAGGCCTCACTCATAGCTAAGACCAACCCTCAGACCCGCCGAAGCCGCCCTTCCAAACACACGCGCTCAGGCCCAATATCGCACGATGTATCCCCATACCTACAGAGAGAGGAGGAAACCCATCGCGCACGATAGCGACAACCCAATCGAAAGAGTCAAGACTGCATACGACCTACAGGCGGTGGCAGAGAGCTTTGGCTTCAAATTCAAGGTGAGGGGCAAGCTGCGAACCGCACGCTGCCTTCTTCCCAGTCACGAGGACACCAATCCCAGCTTTGCGATCTACCCGGACCAGCGGTTTCACTGCTTCGGATGCAATATGCACGGTGACGTCCTTGACCTCGTCGCCCTGATGACCAATAAGACCCTCTCCGAGGCTCTCGCGGACCTCAGAAAGGGCCGTCGATGGCGGACGGCGCCCAGAACTCGTGCGGCCGCAACTGTCAAGACTTTCAGTCCCGACACGGACGAACTCACCAGAGCCGTGCCCCTATTTCGAGGGCGCATCCCTCCGGGCCCGTCCCAGAACATCACGACGAACCTGGATAGAGTCGGACGTCTCAAGACTGTGGTGGGATCCTGCCGGGAAGATGGATGTCGCCCCGTGCCGCGCCATTGGGTGTATGTCCACCACACCTGAAGAACTACCGCCTACCGTAAAGAGTGCGGATTGACAGGTAATCTCAGGACTATGATCTTGCATAGGGGGAAGAGGCTATATCAGAAGCGACGCCGAAGGATAGCCTCAGGATTTCACTTGAGGGCGAAGACGATGTCGCACACATCATTGTCCATCCGTCTCGGCTCCACTGCCGCTCATGGGCGGTCGCATGGGTTAGGGCCACGAACGGTGTTACACGTCAACCATTCTTGCCGGTTATGCGACAATCATTCTTGCCGGTCTGACTCCTGCTCTGTGCGACTACTCTGCGCCGCGCCGGTCCTGTAACTCGGCACGTCAAACTCCAGTATGACCGAGTGGTGAACGATCCTGTCTATGGCCGCCGCGGTCGCCATGGGGTTGTCGAACACCTTCTCCCATTCACTGAAGACCAGGTTTGAGGTGATGCCCAAGGAACGTCGCTCGTAGCGCTCGGCTATGAGTGTGAACAGCACCTCCGACTCCTCGGCCCCCTGTGGCAGGTAGCCCAGGTCGTCTATGATGAGCAAGTCGAAGTTGTCCAGCTTGCGCAGCATCCGCGGCAGTTCCAGGTCTCGCTTGGCAGCGAGCATGTCCTGCACCAGACGGTATGCAGGGATGAACAGCACGGAACGACTCGACTCCACCAGCCGGTGTCCGATGGCGCATACGGCGTGGGTCTTGCCGGTGCCCGGCATACCGAACGCCAGCACGTTGACTCCTCTATCCACAAAGTCCCCTTCGACAAGTCTGTTGAGCTGCTGCCTGAGCTTGATCGGAGTCCGCTCGTGCTCGAAGGTGTCCCAGGTCTTGCCCGCCGGCAGCTTGGACGCCCTCCTCAGCCTGTCCACTCTCCTTATCCGACGGTCCTCCGCTTCCTGCTCCATGACCTCAACGAGTGTGGGAAGCGCATCGGCGTGTCCGGCCTCGTCGAACCTCGTTACGGTCTCTGCAGCCAGCGTCGGCAGCTTGAACTCCCTGCACAGCTGTCTGATCCTGTCTCCCACCGCGATCGATGGATGCATGTCCGCGATCATCGCACACCTCCCACCAGCAGCCTGTCGTATACGCTCAGATCCACGACACCGACCCTCTTCAGGTCTGGGACCGGCGGCGGGTCGGGAGCCGATAGTTGACGAACCATCGCGTAGTCGAAGCTCAACCCCGACTCCAGAAGTCTTCTGAGTACTCTGTCCACCTCCGACTCCATGGTTGTCGCGGCCAGGTGCAGGATGCGCACGTACTCCACGTCGGCGCGCTCTCCCTTCCACTCACACAGCGCATCATAGGTTCGTCTGAACGTATGGGTTGGGAACATTTGCTCCCTGAATCTGTACCTGGCGAATGCTCCAGGCTTGCGCACCAGTGAAGCTATGATATGGCGGTAGTCGATCTGTGCCTCACCCCCGCCGTGTATCCGCTCCATGCTCTCAACCAGGTGGTCCTTGTAGTACACCTCGATGCGATCGGCGTACAGCCTTACGTTCACCTCCATCCCTATCAGTCGGGACGGCACCGAGTATGTCCGGTTCGCCACCCTGATCGTGCTCCACCTGCGTACCCTGCAGCTGTAGTTGACGTACTCTGGCACAGGCGCCGGGGGAAGCGGAAGCAGATGACGCCGCTCTCTCTTCAGCTTCGAGCGGGCCAGTCTGTTACGCCGGTCCACGATCCGTCTGATGAACTCAACGTACTCTCGCTCCGACTCGAAGTCGCGACTGCCCCGCAGGATCAGCGCCTGGAGGACCCTGTTCTTGAGACGACGGTGTCCCTGTTCGACCACACCGTTCTCATTAGACGAGCGAGGGTTGGTCCTTGTGTGCTCCACCCCGTAATGCGCGAGCACCGCCTCGTACCTGGCGTTGATCGCGCGACCCCTGCTGTTCTTCAGGTCGTGCGTGGCCGCCGACAGGTTGTCGGTGCGCACCACCCTCGGCGCTCCGCCCAGATCCCACAGCGCTCCCTGGAGTCCCTTCACCAGCGCCGCGAACGTCTCGCCAAAGCACACCTCCGCGTAGCTCCAACCCGAGTGGCTCAGTACTAGGTGGAAAAGCATATGCCTGAACGGCTGTCCACCTATGGTCACTCCCAGTTCCGAACAGTGGGTGAAGTCCAACTGGGCCTCGCGACCGGGCGGATGGTCCTGCTGGAAGTACACCTCCTTGTCCGGCCCATGAAGGGCTCTGTAGTCTCTCATGCGCCTCTGCAGCGTCCTCAGTTGCGATCCGCCGAACCTGTCCGGGTGTCGCTCGTCGAGCCACTCCAGAATGGTTGTTGCACTCAGGTCACCGTCGGGGTCTGTCCGCAGCAGCGGTACGACATCGCTCTCCCACACATCTGCAAACGGGTCCGGTCTGCTTCTCCACCTCCGTCTTGCCTTCTTCCTATCCGACGGTAACTCTCCCAACTGCCAGTCCCTTGCCGATCTCTCACTCATGGCGGCTGACGCCGCCGCTGCCTTCTGTGTCTTGCCTTCCATAATCTTCTGCCTCAGTAGAACTACCTGTTGATCCGTGATCAATCTGGCACCTCCTGGTACCAGACCATCGTATCTACTGACCGGCAAAAATCGTTGTCGTCACCGGCAAGAATGATTGTCGCTGTTCAAACGGCCAGGCCAAAGTGTCAATTGGGAAAGATCTGTTGTGAGCCTTATACCCAGAAGCTACATGTGAAACTCGCTCTTTGACAGCGCCCCATGACAGGCGGTGAACGGCCCTAACGGTTCTCCGACGAGGGGACTCTGTCCAAAAGGTGTGTCTCCGACCGAAATATTGACACCGCATCGAGGTCAACACAGGTCGCCGAACCTTGCAGCCCCGTAGTATTTGATACAGCTCTTGTCCGCAATGATGGCAAGCGCTGCGATCTGCCTGAATGTCCGTATCAACTCGCCCTACTCCGGGTAAGATACGCCAATGCACGGGTTATTGTTGCCCGCAGACCCGAGGAAGCCAGGCTGGTTCTTCGCCAACTAAGAGGCAGTCTTGATGCCCTCGCCGTAGCACCCGGAACTGCCGGCGTACAACGATACGGAAATCGCCGCATGGTGGAGGTCACGACACCTGACAGGGATCCCTGGGCCGAATTGTACCTCAGGCCTGGTCCTGTTGCCGACCTCCATGCCAACAATGCCGATCATCTCTTCACATGGCTGTCCCGGGTATGGATTACCTTGTAGGAACAGGCGATAGACGCTGGACGTTCAATGACGAGCGCGAGATTAAGTATTGCCGTCGAAGGGCTCAAGTTCCTCTCAAGAAAGACGGGCAACACCCCTTTCACCGAGTAACGCACGGGTCGCCAATACAAGGCATTCCAGCCACAATCTTCCCACAGGTAGAAGGTGTCGGGACCTGTCCTCCTGCGTACAGCTTCCTCGATGCCATGACATTCAAGCTGTCATCCCGATGTTTGTTCAATGGTAGTTATTTGGGGGTTTACATGGGCTACAATTTTCAGTGATTTCTTCGTTGCCCACACCTTGACTCCGAATGCGGCGAAAGTTTCCCGTTTATGATCGAAGTCAATGATTGAATCGATGTTCTTGCTTATCATCTGACAGTATTCAATTATTTGCTTCCCGAGTCCTGCTGCTTCATTGTGGCTTCTCTGTAGGTCCTCCAGCGTCTTCAGAGACTGCTCGAGCTCGCGTCTTAGCGCAAATATCGGAGCGTTTTGGGCTGCTACTATCTCCGGGTCAAAGTCTGGATTCTTTGCCAGCGCTGCGAAATTTGTTTCTTGACGGCGTAAATCATTGATCTGTCGGCGCAGGTTGGCAATTTCATCTCCTACGTTGCCGTCGCCGGTGCTGATGTGGTGCTGCAAATCCCGAACAAGGGCTGATGGGTCCTTTAGCAGGCTGCTGAAAAAAGCCGCATAGGAGGTCTTCCCTGAGTCTGTGGAGTAAAATAGCTCCACAAGCGACAACAGAGGAGACCGTCCCATGAGAGGCAAACGCAACCCACAGTCCACTATGCTTGCCTTCGTCAACCTCGACGAACGAGTTCCACCGGACCACCCTCTTAGGACTATCAAACAGGTCGCCGAGGACGTTCTCTCCCGCATGTCGGACGACTTCGACAGGATGTACTCCAGTGTCGGTCGAGCCTCCGTCCCACCCGAACGACTGCTGAAGTCTCTTCTTCTGATCTCCCTGTACTCGATACGCAGTGAGAGAGCATTCTGCCAGGAACTGGACTACAACCTGCTGTATCGCTGGTTTCTGGACATGGACCTTATGGAGCCGAGTTTCGACGCGACCGTGTTCACCAAGAACAGAAGAAGACTGCTCAGACACAGGGTGGGGAGGACCCTGTTCGAGGAGGTGGCGTACGAGGCTGACCGCCGAGGTCTCATGTCAGACGAGCGCTTCAGCGTGGATGGTACGCTGATAGAGGCTGCCGCGAGCATAAAGAGCTTCAGAAGACGGGATGAGGATGCTGACGATAACCCGAAGGGTCCGGGGGAAGGTGGAAGCCGTACGGAGGACTTTCGGGGGGAGAAGCTGAGCAACGAGACACACGAGAGCACGACCGACCCCGAGTCCAGGCTGATGAGGAAGGGCAAGGGTAAGGAGGCGAAGCTGGTGTTCATGGCCCATGCGCTTATGGACAACAGGCACGGTCTTGTGAGCGACTTCCGACTGACCGAGGCCAATGGCATGGCAGAGAGGGATGCGGCGCTGGACATGTTGATCCGGATACCCGGTAGCCGCCGTCTGACTGTTGGAGCGGACAGGGGCTACGACAGCAGGGACTTCGTTGCCGAGTGCAGGGACCTGAACATCACTCCGCACGTGGCCCAGAAGAAGAGATGGTCTGCGATAGACGGGAGGACGACCCATCATGCCGGGTATGCGGCGAGTCAGAAGGTTCGCAAGCGTGTGGAGTCGATCTTCGGGTGGATGAAGACAGTGGGAGGCTTTCGTCGGAGTCGGTATCGCGGAGTGGAGAGAACCGGACTGTATGGGGAGTTGGTGGCTACTGCGTACAACCTGGTGAGAATGTCGAGACTGATAGCTGAGGAAGAGGCCAGAGTCCCCGTCTTCGCATAGCTCTGCCCAGGGCGAGGTGTGTCTGCCGAACCTTCTGAAAGCCGATTACAGCGGTGCAGGAACCTCCTGAGAGCCAAAAAGCGCCGGAATGAGGCTCTTCAAGGCAGCGAGTCTTGCTCCTACGCCGCTCTGCAACCCATTCTTCCGCAGCCTGTTAGTGCCCTCGTAACCTCTGCCCATACGATTGCCTCCATTTCGTCCGCGTTGAAGTAACTTTCATGACAGGTCGCGCCGGAGACTGAAGTCTTGTATGTCGCACGGCATCTGTACTGTCTGGTCTTACCCATTCTGGATGCGCCTGTTATTGATGTACCGCAGGTGCCGCATGACGTGAACCCGGTAAGCAGATATGATTGTTTCGTTGATCTGAGCGCGATGGGATTCCCGCGACGCTCTTTGGCCGCCTCAAAAAGTGCCTCGCTGATTATCGGGGGTGTGAATCCCGTTATTTCTATCCACTCTTCCTTCGGACGCTCTTCAACCTGCCGTCGACCAAATTCATCAATTAAGGATCTCGTTTGACCGTAGTAGTTGAGACCGTAGTAGGCAGTGTGCTGCAGAGTGCGTGAGACTGCTATCGAACACCATTTCTTCCCACGCATTGTGGGAATTCCCTCTTCGTTGAGCTTTAAGGCTATGTTCCATGCTGACCGGCCTGCAGCAGTCATCTTGAATATGCGCCGGACCACGTTTGCCTGGGCTTCGTTGATCGTACGGGTCTTGGTCGCGCGGTCGTAATCATAGCCATACAATCCCGCTCCTGTACCGTTGGGCAGTCGACCAGAGCGAGCTACCGCTATTTTGCCTCTTGCGGTTCTCTCTGCTATCATCGCTCGCTCTTGCTTTCCAGCGAATCCTGAGACGAATCTGATGAGATCAGCGTAGTCGTCGTTTCCTTGAGGTCCAACGATGAAATGAAGCCGGACACCTGCCCTCGAGCACTGACGACAGAAATTCAGCAAGTCGATGGGATCCCTCGAGGCACGGTCAGTGGCGTGAACGAAGACATCCGTGAAGACTCCTATATCAATCAGGTCCCGCATTTCTTTGAATCCGCGCCGATTGATGATGTCTGCCCCGGATGCTACCTCTTGCCAGATGTGGGCATTATCTACGGTGCATCCCAACTCAGTTGCCAAATTGAGGCATGCGGCTAGTTGTGTTTCCAGTGATGTTCCATCTTCCTGCTTTGTGGTGCTGACGCGTGTATAAATGGCGGCATTCCTGAGCATATTGTTCTCCCTGCGTGCCGTTCATGTGTTCCGGTAGTATCAAAGTCGATAATGGAATTTCGGCAGTGTTATTTCCCTCCACCCACCCCTTGGCGGTCTATGTGATTGTTTCGCTGTCCAAAGTCATCTGCTCGAACCACTTCTTTCGAAGCTCGCTTTGCTGGTGGCCGACTATGATGGTGCGTACCAATAAATTCCCAGAGTCGCGCCAACCGGTGTCGGATACGACGTCAGAGGTACTGAAATGGTCTTGTAACGGACTGAGGCTTTTTATAGACTGCAATTGAGCCATATACCATGTCTCCTGTGAGAGGACCGTCCGTCGAATGCCGTGGTAAGCGCGACGGATGGTCTGATCCGGTCCTTGTACCTTTCTTCATGCCTTCGCTCCTCATACGAAGACCTATCTGTGTGTACTCGTATTGGCTTAGATAGTTCTGTTCATACTCTCTCCTTTCCGTGGCGGTGAAGCGGCTGCCGTAATCACGGTCGTCTTCCTCGGACCACGTCCTGCTCGATATGACTGCCGCTGCTGCGTGACAGGCAGCAAACGGTGGAGAATGAGAGGTAGGAAGCGTATGCTACTGCCCATTCGCACCGGCTTGCGAGGGAATTCCATGTATTGTGCGTCCCTGGCTCGTTGCGTCGAGGCGGGCAGGGAGAATAAGATAAAGACATGGCACATCCTCCTTTCTCACGGTGGTGATGGCCTGTCGAGGTCGCGGACTCCATTCCGCGGCCTCTTTACAGTTGAGATAGTGACTCTATTTGGCAACCAACATTAGAGGGCTCGCTAGGGATAAATCGTCCTGTTTTCTCAAAAAATGTGCTGTTTCTGAGCTGTTTTGAAGAATTGCTTCAGTATGGGCGGAATTAGCTCTTTTGGTACATATGTCCGCTCAGATTCGTAGCTGGATTGTACGTGGGAGGGTGCAATTTGTCAACCATCCCAATGTGAATTCCAAGCGTGCGTTGGTCGCCCTGAGAAGCATTCTGGCAGGGATGATCCTAGAGTGGACGGATGCCCCGCTGGTGAAGCTCTATCCGCAGGTGATTCATGTCGTTCTCGCCCTTTATAGTCTTGCAGCCGAGGCACAGAAACTGAAGGTTATCGGGGCTGTCGGGTGCGCGTCGAGGTATCGGGGCGACCCTATCTATTGTCAAGAGGTGAGAAGGCAACTCGTAGCCACACCCGTTGCAGGTGCCGGACTGTCGGTGATGCAGTAGTTCCCAGGTTTTCGTCGGGTCGAGCTTTTCCGAGCAGTCTGTCCTCTTGGGTGCCGTGTCGCGGACGGTCATCCGGTCGGCGTCTCCGCTCGGAAGCCGACTGCCAAGTATGTCCTTGGCCTTTGGGACCTGCTCGATACCGATCCAGCGTCTCTTCAGAGTCTCGGCAACACAGCATGCGGTTCCCGACCCGCAGAAGGGATCCAGGACTATGTCGTTTTCATTAGTAGAGGCTCTGACGATCAGTTTCAGAAGCGATTCTGGAACCTGACCCGGCCATCCAGTGCGCTCTCTGGAGTTCCATTCCACCCGACCTATGTTGGTCAGGATATCCAGGAGAGGGCCGCGCTCGGCCATGTCGTCGGCGTATATCTTATAACGCGGTATCGTAGTTGATTCAGCTTTGTGTATCAGTCTTGCCTGGAGCATTAAATCCAGCTTCTGGTGCGTACTAAGCTCGGCCAGGTCGTCTCGATCTGGATACTCTCTCCTGATAGCGGCCAGGGGCAGGCTCCAGTGTAGACCGCGACTACCTGGAACAAAACCGCCCCATTCGATGTTCAACTCGCCACTTCTGCGTCCCTTGGCGGTGATGGGACCCAGCTGGTATCTGCCTCTCTCGTCCTCGTGCCTGTAGTTACGCTCCAGATAATCGAGTGGCTGTTCCATGTGGACTGTGTTCCATCTGTGCCTATGCGGTCCCGTGTAGAAGAGGAGTGTGTCGTGCGCCCATCTCCATCTGCGACCACCGGCGTACCGAGCCTCTCTCTGCCAGACTATCTCGCTCTTGAAGTTCTCGTGCCCAAATAGAGCGTCCATCGCGGCCCTGAGATAGTGAGTGGCCTCTGGTCCTGTGTGGAGGTAGATGCTGCCGGCGGGCTTGAGGATGCGCTGGAGTTCAATCAGACGAGCGGCCATGTAGGTGAGATATCCGGCCATCGAATCTCCATGAGTGACCTTCGCCGCGTTGATGGCATACAGGATGTCCGGTTGGCGGAGGTCAATCTCTGCTGTCCATTCGGCCTTTAGGTCAGAGCCCGTCCAGACATCTCGGAAGGAAACGCCTCGTGCTGCGGTGCTGGGGCCACCCTCCTGCGCCTCGCCAGCGTTGCGCGGTGGGTTGAGGTAGATGAGGTCCACGGACTCGGAGTTGATGCCGCGGAGTATGTCGAGGTTGTCCCCGATGAACAGCGTGCGATTTTGGATTTCGGCGTTGATTCGGTCAACCATCGTGAAAGTCTCCGGTTGGTCGAATAGGGCGAGTTCTTCAAAGTTCTCGCCACTCTATCACAGCAGGGTTACTCGCAAATAGGCCAGCGTGGTGTCTCGAATGGCTGTAAATCTCGTGGCTCCAAATCAGGTCTTCGTGCCCGAATGGGGGAGGGACCTCAACTGGGTGGAGTTTGAAGAAATGCAACATGGCGGAACTGTTCGGGAGTCTGGTGAAAAGGCAGCGGTGAATCGGAAGTGATCTGGCATAGTGATGTATAAAAGGTGGCGAGGGTGGGTTATATGCGGAAGAGGAGTTGAGAGCGTGAGGGCCTGTTCATGATTATCCAATTACGAAGCGAAAGGTAACCCAGTGTGGAAATTGAAGCACTGCCGGCAAAACGAATCGTAAGGACTGCGCGGCGGCGACTGATCACCTGGCGAGCACGATCAGCCAGAGTTGGTCGCAGCCTTCCATGATCCATAGTCCGAGTTCGTACCACACGCTGTCCGGAATATCCGGCGAGTCGAACTGCGCTCCATAGGAGAGGGGAGAGAACGCGAGTATGCCGCGGCTGAGCAGGTGGGCGGCGTACCCGTTCACCTCTTTGAGCCTGCGCCGTCTGACCTCCGGGTCCGGGTGGCTGAAGGGCGCGGCCAGGTAGGCCAGCGGACTGCTGGCGCGGGTTGGGAGCTTCGTCCGGCGCGCTGGCGCGTTCTGGCTGAGGTGTGATGGACATGCACTCTCCGGATTCGTGCCGGAATGTCAGAACTGCTGTCTCGCCCAAAGATGTGCCGTGTTGATTTCGACTGTCAACGCGGCAGTCCTGCGACCCGGCGATTTCCTGCAGACGTCGACGTGGATAAAGAGATACCGCGGTCCGCGATAAGCTCCCGTTATGGGACAGATGGGGCTCCCAGCTGCGCGCGGACGTCGTGCGGCAGTGTCCAGACGTCCCGTCTGCCCCTCGCCTCGATGGGCGGTTTGATTGGCCTGGCGCGCGACAGCGGCCATATCCAGCGTCCCTCCGAGTTATCGCCGTAGGGATCAGAATTCATCCGGTGGGCGTCCCTGTGTTTCCTGCCTGAACCTGTTCGCGACCCATACCTTCCCGGCGTCGGCCGGCTCCGACAGCCTGGCGAAGCCGTTGCTCAGAACCCTCACGCAGCCGTCCACCCGGGCGGTGGCGACAATTACGCCGAGAGGAATATCCATGCCGGCCACGGCCTCCGCCACCCGGTCGTTCCACTCGTCGCGCCTGGACCTGCGTTTGGCGGCGTGGATGGCGATACGGGAGCCGACCAGCATCTTCGGCGCGGGCCAGCTGCGGGTCTCGGTCGTCTTGTGTCCCAGGGCGATGAGGCTCGCCCAGGGCTGGTGTAGCGTGAGGGCTCTCATGGCTGCGGACGTCGGAGCACAGGGGAATTGGAACTCGCTGATGGGATAGAATATCTGGCGACTGTGAGCTTGGAACAAGTATGAGCGACCGGACGGCATGGTTTATAGATTAATTGGACTCGTAACCGTGGTCGTTGCGATTATGTGCCTGAATGCGACGACGGCGCTCATCTCCGGATTCGATGGAACCTCTCCTGTCGACCTCGTCTGATCTAACTGAGAAAATGGCGCTGGAATATTGCAGGTTATTCCCTGATAGGAATACAATCGATTCATGTCCTGGGAAGTTGAGTACAACGACGAGTTCGGAGAGTGGTGGCATGGTCGGACCGTGGACCAGCAGGACGCCGTGGCGGCGAGGGTCGAGCTGCTCATGGAGTATGGCCCGAACCTGCCGCACCCGTACTCATCGGACATAAGGAGTTCACGGCACGGCGTCATGCGCGAACTCCGGGTGCAGAGACGCGGCAGGCCGGTCCGGGTCTTCTACGCCTTCGACCCCAGGCGGGCGTCGATACTCCTCATCGGAGGGGACAAGACCGGCAATGACAGGTTCTACGAGAAGTACGTTCCAATCGCGGACGCGCTCTACGACGAGCATCTGGAGGAACTGAGACGGGAGGGACTGATCTGATGAGCGGACGACACCCATTCGGTGAACTGACCGCGGACTTCGGCCCGGAGCGCCGCAGGCGCGTTGACGCCATGAAGAGGGACCTGATTGCGGAGTTGCCGCTGCACGAGCTTCGCCGCGCCAGGGAACTGACGCAGGTGGATGTCGCCAGGACGCTGAAGGTGAACCAGCCGGCGGTGGCCAAGCTGGAGCAGCGCGCTGACGTGTACGTTTCCAGTCTTCGCTCCTACATCGAGGCAGTGGGAGGTCGGCTGAAGATCGTGGCCGAGTTCCCGGAGGGGGAAGTTGTGATCACGAACTTTGCTCGCGCTGGAGAAAGTGAGACAACCTAGCGGGCTGATCCCTGGCTCATGCTCATGGACGCCGGTCAAGTCCCCGTACGTGGTGTGGGAGTTCGTCAATCCTTTTGTTCTAGTCAGGCCGCAGTCGGCTGTGTGATCTGGGCCTCCGGCAGCGTTTTGTCATAGGTCGCTGAAGCCGGCGTCAGGTATCGTCTGCCCACTACCCACTCATCGTGCTGCTCGGCCAGTACGGCTCCGATCAGCCGACGCACCGCAGGCCGGTTCGGGAAGATGCCCACCACGTCGGTTCTGCGCCTTATCTCTTTGTTCAGCCGCTCCTGGGGATTGTTCGACCACACCTGCTTCCAGTGAGCGCTGGGGAAGGATGTGAAGGCCAAGATGTCAGTTCCGGCTTCTGCCAACATCGAGGATGCTTCCGGGAACCGGGGACTCAGTTGATCCACGACTCTGTCGAGCTGGGAGTGCACCTCCTCGGCAGACGGCTGCTGGTAGATCGTGCGGACCATGGTCGCAACCCAGGGCTGGGCACTCTTGGGTACGCGGGTGAGAAGGTTGGTCATGAAGTGGGTGCGGCATCTCTGCCAACTGGCGCCGGCGAACACAGTCGCTATCGCGTCCCTCAGTCCACGGTGTGCATCCGAGGTCACCAACTGAACACCAGTAAGGCCCCTGGCGGATAAGGATCGCAGGAACGCCAGCCAGCACCGTCCTCACTCGTTCCCACGTCTATACCCACTATCTCACGCTTGCCCTCGGCGTTGACCGCGGTCGCCACAGCCACAGATACGTTGACTATCCTGCCTTCCTCTCTGACCTTCTGGCTCAGCGCGTCCAGCCACACGTAGCAGTACGGTCCTGTGTCCAGCGGCCGACCCAGGAAGCTGTCGACCACACCGTCGAGTTCCACACAGATACGAGACACCTGGCTCTTGGAGATGCCCTCGCATCCCAGCGCCTTGACCAGGTCGTCCACCCGCCTCGTCGACACACCCTCGACGTACGCCTGCTGGATCACCGCCAGAAGTGCTCGCTCACTGCGTCTTCGAGGCTCCAGCAGAGAAGGGAAGTAGCTCCCCTCCCTCAGCTTGGGTATGCGAAGCTCCATGGTGCCGACCCTCGTGTCCCACGTGCGGGAGCGGTACCCGTTGCGATGAGTGAGCCGGTCGGGAGTCCGTTCACCATGATCGGCGCCGATCCTCGCTGAGACCTCGGCATCCATGATCGCATCCATCAACACCCGCAGCGCCTCGCGAAGAAAGTCCACGTCTCCGTCCACACCCCGCTTGCGCAATAGCTCCAAAATATCGATACTGTCTCTTGCCATCGCCGTCCTCCTTGCATTGAGCTTCTACTTCTCTAAGGATGACGCGGTGGCTTTATCTATGCTAGGCCACCTTCTCTATTACACCACTCTAAGGGACACTACTTGGACGCCCGGTAGGGGTACCGTAGCGACAGCGCTGAAAAAGGTCTTTGAATCCGGTCTAAGTTCGGTCAGCTGGTTCTCCTGCGGCTGGTGGACATGATCATGAACACATGATAGATGAGAAGGATCTGACCAATTGATGCAGGACACTCTTGAAGACAGTTTGAGAATGGCGGAATTGCTGATGGGACAGGCCGCTAGCTGTCTGGAGGACCAGACGTACGCACCCCGAAGGGGAACTGCACCCTCCATGGCAAGACGGTTTGGAGAGCAGGCGAGAGTCCGGCAGCTTATTGCACAGGGCCACCTTCGGGAGGCGAGGTTGAGCGTGCAGGACGAAATCGAGGGACAGGATACCCAGGATCTTCTGATAAGCGAACTCATTGGGCAAAGTGAGGGCAACAACGAAAATGAGGCAAAGCTGCGCGCGGTCTGGCAGAACTTGGACATGGCTATTGATGACCTCGGAAGCTTTAGCTACGCCAGCTGGACGGAAGATTCACGAGCGCTAGAGGTGTGCCAGTCGGTTCGTAAGTCTCTCCAAGAGATACTCGGCGGCTTGGCAGACGTCTATCTGATAGGGCGCGAATAGGGTTAGAGGGTCACTCGAGCAGGGCGACAAAGTTCCCGTCCCATCCGGTGGATACGTCTCACGCTGGAATGAGGCTGGCGTGAAAGGATCGTCCGGGACTCGCGGGCTTTGGCGGAAGTCTCCCAGACCTCAAAGACCTCGGGCCTCAATAGTGTGCCTGCGCTTGAGATAGTTGGTGCCATTCTCATCGCACGGACGGTTCATCCGAGAACGGATATACTGGTCCCGATGATCACACCTCATAGGTGTCAGGATCTACGACTTACTCTGGCAGATCTAGGTGCCCAGTGCACCGAAGTTCCATAAGGCCCACTTCTCTATCTCCCCGCCCTTGACAGCGTGGCGCTCTTAGTTGAGCATCTGTCATGCGTCGTCCAAGATATGAATGGTCGAGGCAGGAGGAGTGACAATGTGCGAATCAGGGTGCGGGAAACCACCGAACGATCCCGTACGTCAACCTGTCATCAACTCTCCGTACGACTTTCCGTGCTGGCACTACCGCGTCGATAACAGCGGACTGGCGATCAAGGGTGACGCAAGTCCCGGCCGGCGTCCAACGGAAGCGTATCTGTCCCCCGTACCCCTGCCCATGGGATACCAGCAGGTCCTGCCCGGGACACAGGATCCCCTCAGTTCGATGGACCACATCAACCAGCTCAGGCAGAGGGTTGAAGACTGGCGCCGGAAGGGATATCCGGGAGTCACCGATGTCACGCTGACTCTCCTACGATACTGGGAGGATTCTGAGCGTAGCATTCGTCTCTACTTTGCACAGCTCGATGCCATCAGAACGCTCATCTACCTGACAGAAGCTGCGCCCGAGGACCGGACTAACGAGTTCCTTATGGCGGTGAATGCGGAGTACAACGACAACATACGGCGCTGGGCGGTAAAGATGGCGACGGGTGTCGGCAAGACGGTAGTCATGGCTATGACGGTGCTGTGGCAGGCTGCGAATCGGTGGGAGTACGTCGCTGACGAGCGGTTCACGAACAGGTTCGTTGCCATCACGCCGGGCATAACTGTTCGCGACAGGCTCCTGTCAGGTCTACGGACTGACTCGACGGATCAGAACGACGTCTACACAGAGATGGACTTGCTGCCGCCGGTCGGAGGGTATCGCCGGCGCATCAACTCTGCTCAGATTGAAGTTGTCAACTTCCAGACTTTCATGCAGAGGAACGTCGATATGATGGGTGTGTCCAGCATGGGCAAGATAGTCTCCGGATACACCGCCAAGCGGGAGGCTTCTAGCGAGGCGTTGGCCCGTGCCCTTGGGGACCTCTTCGAGTATGGACATGATCCCGTCATAGTGCTGAACGATGAAGGTCACCACTGCTACCAGCGCGGGGGAGGAAGTGTCGAAGGCAGGGAGGCGATGATCTGGTACGGCGCGATTCGTGCGCTCCACAGGGCGTCCAAGCTGCACTCGGCAGTGGACTTCTCGGCGACACCGTCGTTTATATCAGGCGACCGCAATCAGAAGGGCAAACTCTTCCCCTGGGTCATATCAGACTACTCCATCGTGGACGCAATCGAGGCAGGCATCGTGAAGATACCGCGGGCCCCGGTGTCGGACAATCTGTCCGTTGAGCAGATACCGATCTACAGGGACATCTACAATCAGACGAAGGATACCAAGGGTCCGTTCAGCGAGCGACGTATCAACTCAGACCTGGAGTCGGCCCTCCAGACGATGTACAGCGACTACGAGAGGGAGAGTCAGGAATGGGAGCGGCACCGGAGTGACTCGAAGGTGCCAGCATTTGTTGTGGTCAGCAATACGATCAACAATGCCAACGGTCTGTACAGGTACATCGCCGGGTATGAGCAAGAAGAAGGAGTTGCATACCCAGGACGCCTGGGAGAGCTTCTCAGTAACTGGGACGCCAACGGCAGGCCATACGACGAGCCGAGCACCATCCTGATGCACTCGAAGATGGAATCGAACGAGGGCGATCTCAACCAGGCGCTGGCCAAGCCGATACGTGTCTTGGCAGACCTGTATCGGGACAGATTTCCCAACGCGCGATTGAGCGAGGACAGGCGCGACAAGCGCAGGCTGTCAGAAGGGGATGACCGGGAGGTTCTCAGGCGTGTCCTAAATACAGTTGGGAAGCCTGGCTTGCCAGGCGCTCGCGTCCGCTGCGTTGTCAGCGTTGGTATGATCACCGAGGGGTGGGATGCTAGGACCGTTACACACATGGTGGGGTTCCGGGCGTTCGGTTCTCAACTCCTTTGTGAACAGGTGGGTGGCAGGACACTGCGGAGGCGCATATACGAAATCGATGACGACACCAGGCGGTTCGATCCCGAATACTCCACAGTCGTTGGCGTCCCCTGGAGCTATGTTCCCCCATCTGAAGAAACAGGATCCTCGGAACCAAAGGAACCGGTGAAAACCTACACTGTCGGTCTGGTGCCGGGACGCGAAGAGTATCGTGTGCGATGGCCGAATGTGGTTGAATATGAGGCATTCGGCGGAGATGAGGAGATGGTGGTCGGTGTGGAGGACTGGGAGGAAGTTCCGGAACTGGAGCTTGTCCCCCTCAGCCAGCGCGAGACGATGCTCGGCGCAACCCTCGGCCCGGAGGAGACGCTAACCGCGGATCCGATTGGATTCCGCAGGGTCGCCTTTCTGGCTGCGGCGCAGTTTGCCGGGCAGCTCGTCAGAGAGCATGAGGGGTCGGCCAGCATCGATAGAGCAGCACTGTTCCGGCAGTCTCTCAGAGTTGTCGACAGGGCCATGTTCCGCGGACTCTTAACCGTCACTGACGGAAGCGTTTACACTGACTCGTCGGACGCGGAGGCCTATGGACTCGCCGAATGGCTGGAGCGAGCGACCAGGGCCGGTGAGCGGGCCCGGGCTCGCCGAGTCGACGCAAGGCTTGACGACAACGTTGCGTGGCGGTTCACCGCGCCGTTCGATGAGTTCGAGACCCGACGTCAGGACGTGTGTGAAACGAGCAAGTCCGAAATCAGCCATGCCGTATGTGATAGTGGGTGGGAGGTGCAGGTTGCACAGGCCCTGGACCTCCGCGATGACGTACTCAGATGGGTGAGGAACGAACGGCTTGGCTGGCACATCCCTTGGCTCGATTCCGACAGTGGTGGCGTCTGGCGTCGATATCATCCGGACTTTGTCGCACAGGTGAAACTGGATGACGCCAGCATCCTGAACATCGTGATAGAGGTGAAGGGCGAGGAGCGCAGCAGCGACCATGTGAAGCGGAGGTACGCAGAGGAGTACTGGATTCCTGGTGTCAACACCCACCCTGATCTCAGCGAGTACGGAAGATGGGAATACCTGTATGTGACCTCCCCATCGAATCTGAACGCAATGATAGATGACGCGAAAGAGGAGTTGTCCTGATGACAACAAACACTCAGAATTCCGAAGCGCAGGCATATGAACATGTCGGCAGGAAGCGCCTGGCCCTCCCCACGCATGAGTCGGCCATCGATCTTGACGAGGCCACGGTCGCTGATAGACGGGCTAGCATCGAGGTGGAAGAGTCCAGCTATCCGCGACTTGCCTGGAAGCGTGGTAGGGAGGCCGACGATGTGTCTGTGATGCACGGCCCTCTCTACGTCCACGAGAAGGTGAATGCGGTGGGGTTTCTGAACTCTATGTTGAAGGACTCAGAGACGATCCAGTCCGATATGTTCTCTACGTTCAACGGCACTCCTGATGGAGCGGTGTTCGAACCATATCGGCACAGCGGCAACTGGACGAATCGCCTTGTAAGAGCTCCATCCCAGCGCATGATGGCATCCCTGCTCGAACGGGAGGGTATGAGGGGAAAGGTGGACATGGTCTACATGGACCCACCGTACAACATCGACTTCCGTTCCAACTGGCAGGGCCTGATTGATGACCTCAATGTTACCGAGACACTCGAGTCCGTTCCCTACGACCTAGAGCAGGTCAAAGCATTCAGAGACAGCTACAAGAATGGTGTCCACAGCTATCTGGATCAGCTACGTCTTCAGCTCGTTCTGGCAAAGGCACTGCTGTCGGACACCGGCAGCATGTTTTTGCAGATAGGAGCTGGCAACCTACATGTCGCCGCGATGCTCATGTCGGAGGTATTCGGTCATGAGCATCATGTGGCAACAATTCCTTACGTGACCAGTCTGAACTACAGCACAAGGCTTCTGCCTGAAATCGGCAATTGGTTGGTCTGGTTTGCGAAGGACAAGTCACAGGTGAAGTATCACCAACTGCACGAGGAAGCCTCGGATCGGGCTGACAAAATATCTCGCATGGGCTTTGATGTGGGATTGGAGTTGTCAAATGACTCTATCCGTCCACTCACACGGAGGGAAAGAGAGGATCCAGACAAGTTGATTCCGGCAGGCGCTAGGCTGTTTCAGAGGCTACCTCTTGATTCGGCTGGTCATTCTACAACCGGTAGGTCAGAGTCTTGGACGTACAATTCGACGGTTTATCCGTGTCCAACAGGAAATCAGTGGCGTGTGAGCCACGAAGGAATGGACGCTATAGCTGCCCAAGGACGGATGGATCTCAGTACGGGAAAGAATCCTCGGTGGATACTCTATGAAGACGAGCTGCTGGGCACTCCAATCAGTGCTAATAACTGGGTGTTTCGTGGTGACCGAAACAAGACCTACGTGGTCCAGACTCCACAGGCTGTCATAGAGCAGTGCATCCTGATGACCACCGACCCCGGCGACCTTATCCTTGATCCGACCTGTGGTTCAGGCACTTCGGCCATTGCCGCGGAGAAATGGGGTAGGCGCTGGATCACTTCCGATTCCTCAGAGGTTGCAGTGGCCGTTGCACGTCAGAGGCTGCTGGCCCAGCACTATGACTGGTATATACTGCAGGACTCGGCTGAAGGTGCAAGGCTCGAACACGAGCTATCTGGCGGAGAACCTGCCAAGTTCGTTTCCCGCGACAGCTACGGGGAAGATCCGAGCCGCGGTTCTGTGTATGAACGCCAACGTAGACTGAGCGCACGGATGCTCGCTTACGATATCCATGAATACTTTGAGTTCGTAGACAGACCCCGTATCAAGTCCGATGTGCAACGTCTCACGTCGTCGTTTACCGTAGAGTCCGATAGTCCATATATCGCTGAGGGACCAGAGCCTCGGAAGCGGGATGAGAGTTCGCAGGCCACAAGAGAGCGAGTTCTGTCTGGGATCGTCGATTCCGGCCTAACTCTGCCCGGTGGATCCCATTTCACAGTGGGAAACTTCGAGGAGTACGCTGGGGATTACCTCTCTCACAAGGGGATCATGGTAAGTGAGCAGGGTGATGAGAGACGAGCGATGTTCCACATTGTGGATGAGGATATGGTCCTATCTAGGTCTCATATTATTCAGGCGCGTCGTGAAGCACTCCTGAGCGGTGAAAACCCCGACGTGTTGGTTATCGTCACGTTCGCGCGTGAAGCAAAGGCAGTTGACAATATGCTTTCCCAAGGCGGCCTCGACGTCTACGTCATGCTTGCGAACCGCGATCTGATGATTCCCCAGCTGGATAACGGAAAGACCAAGGGTACGAGAACCAGATTCGTCCTGGTGAGCGAACCTGACCTGACGGTTCTCGAGACTTCAGAAGGTCGATTGCGGATCCGCGTCAATCGTCTGGACGTGTACAATGCCGACGCCGGTCAGGTGGAGCCGTCCGATATGCGGCGCGTCTCCTGCATGATGGTAGATACGGACTTCAATGACGAGTCGTTCTTCGCCCGGCGGGTGAACTTCCCGAACAGGACCAGGGCGTATGAGTCAATTATCGAACGGATGCGGACGGCATTCAATTCTCAGATCGATAACGACAAGTGGGAGATGATGAAGTCCGCCACAACTGTTCCGTTCGACCGGCCAGAGAGTGGATTGCTGGCCGTCAAGGTCATCGACCACACTGGAACCGAGCATGAGAAGATCATTGATCTGAACAACGTACTGTTTGAGCCTGAAAAGTAATCCGCATCACGGCATAGGGAGCAGTCGTGTGATTCTGTCTTCCTGTGTGGGTAGTCGGTGGTGACGGTGTAAAGGCTAGTTAGGATGACTAGGCTATTAGCCGATCCGGTAGGCTACTGTCATGATTGTGAAATCCCTGCCGCCGCTTGATGAGGCGAGAGGGACAGATCGGGAATCGTCCGTCTGTGAAAGGATGACATTGCATAATGTTGAGAGGAATAGGCCTTAGCAATTTCAAAGCCTTTGGACCGGATATGCAGTATGCACCGCTATCCAATGTGACCCTCATTTACGGTCCCAACTCCGGAGGCAAGAGTTCCGTACTACAAGCCTTGATGCTCCTGAAGCAATCTCTGGACAGTCCTAGACGGCAGTATAGGAGAGAACTACTTATCAGGGGCGATACAAGTCGAGGAGACGTTGATCTGGGCGGATTTCCTACCCTTGTTCATCGACACCAGACTGATGATACCCTCGGGATAAGTTTGGCCTTTGACCTGAGCACTCAGCCAAATCGTAGAGCTGACATAAGCATGAGGTTTGCTGTAGAAGACCACGAAGATGATAGTTCACCCGCAGTCCTTTCGGATATCAACTATCGTCTATTTGACACCTCGGGAAGAGGGACCATTCTTTTAGACACGGATTTGATTTACGAAGACAGTGGCTGGCACACCAGAAATCCGATCCCATATATCACGGTTGATAATGCCAGTGATAACCTCAAATCTGCCAGCTTTTTCCCGTACTGGCAAAGCGATTTCTCTGAACTCAATGGTCGTATGCAAAGCTTAGAGCAAGCTGTTGATGATGAACTTGACGATGCTCGACACGAAATCAGGAGGTCGCAACGGAGGAGCGCGAGACGTGCTCGGCTCGAGCGGTACGAGGATGCTTTGGTCTTGATCAAAGATGAATGCTTAAAGGCGGGACGGACCATCGAGCGTATCTCGATGGCTACAAGACTGACATTCTTGAGACCCATCACTGTCGATTGGCATCTACGTAATATCGACGAGATTAAAGAGCTGTCTTCTCAATACAACATAGCAGGCAAAGGGATCAACGACATATTTCAACACAGATCCGAAACTTCCCTTCGGCGTTCTTGGCAGTCCATCGGTAGGGGTATCTCAGAAATTGAGCAGGCTATACTGCCCATACTCCAGTCCGAAATCCTGATGTTGCAGGGGGTCCAGAGCGATTACGAGGCTTATCTGGCATCAGTCACTCATATCGGCCCGGTGCGCGATGACCCCCGGCGCCTATATGTAGTCCTGGGAGCTACACGAGCCTTTTCCGGAGTTAGAGGGGAATTCACGCCCAACATCCTTCATCGCAATGTCGAAGCCAGAAATGAGGTCAACCGATGGTTCGATAAATTCGATATTCCTTATCATCTCGATGTAAAGACGGCTTCGGATGTAGCCCAGACGGGCCAGAATGTCTATATTGCCCTCTTTGACAATCGCACGAACACTGAGGTGACGATAGCAGATGTGGGCTTTGGCATAAGCTGTATTTTGCCGATCATCGTCGAGGCCGTGGCGTCTCCAGAGGGTTCTGTGATTTGCGTCGAACAACCCGAGTTGCATCTGCATCCTAGATTACAAGGGCACCTTGCCGACCTGATGGCAGAAACTAGCAAACCCGAACCAGGTAAAAGAAAGCAATGGATTGTGGAAACCCACAGCGAAGTTCTGCTTCTGAGCTTGGCCTCAATAGTTGTGGATCCGGGTGAGGACGTCTTTGAGGCGAATAACGTCTCAATACTCTTCGTGGAACCTGCTCTCAGAAATAGCAATCTTGGTAGTTCGATCATCGATATGAGAATGCAGAGTAGCGGTGAGCTGGCACAAGAGTGGCCGCCTGGATTCTTTGATGAAGCAACCGAATACCTGATGAAAACCTGGAGAAGTCAAGAGGCTGGTAGTCATGCCGGATAAAACTACATTTGCCATAGATTTTCTGGGTATATTGGATGAGGCTGCGGCCGACACGAGCAGAAAGCCCACGTGGTTCTTTGGCACGTTGTGTGAATTCTGGGAAACTCATGGCATCCTGTATGGGGATTTAAGAAGCATTAGAAAGCAGATTATTGTTAAATTAAACGGCTTACCTGGCAAAAAGGGATCAACGGTCAAGCTACTGAAGTCAGTATTGGCCAGGCAGGGTAGCAGTTCGAAATTTCTCCGGGCCGATCATAGTGCGAACGTACCTTTAGACACTATTGACACGTGTGATGGGATGATGGAATGGAATTCGAGCTTCGAGCTAGCCGTGATCACTGAGGAGCGAATTAAGGATTTCATGAGAAATGTCACTTCGCCAGACATATGCACTCATTGTGGAAAGGACTCCATGCATGTGATTTCTTGGAGGGATATAGGTGAAGCTTGTGCTGTGAAGAACGCTCGCTTCGAGCAGGAGTTTAGGAGGCAGGCCCCAGATTTCGAGAGGAGTATCATCGATGATGTGATCAGGATCGTCCCTTCAGGATGGACTCCAGAACGCCTTTGGGAGAGGTTCTTCCAAGGGTATGCCTTGGCTTCTTCAAAGGTGACGGTTGTGGACCTTCATCTCGGTCAAGAAAAGCAGAAGGGTGTATTGGCTCAGTTCTTAACTTTCTTGGATCATGATCTCGGTAGAGAAACAGATCGTAAGACCGCCGTTACACTCTTCACGAGATGCGAGAAATTGCGCACAGATGCCTGCCGAGAATATATCAGGGGGCTCTTTAGTGATTTAAAGAACATCGGTAGTCTTGAGGTTTATCTGTTTGACGCTGCGGACCACACATTGGATAAGATGTACAGGTTTCCGCGCGACCGATGGTTAGGATTCGATAGCGAGCGCCTCTCTATGCATGGTATTAGTGTTTTGACCAGTGCCACTGCGGGCGAGAGGATATACAGGCATATCTCTCCATCAGGAGAGCGTTCCTCCTCTGCCATGGCACTCATGGAGGATGAGACAAAGCTGAGAGAATGTGAATTGGGTATATCTCTGGGATACTTCTCTTGCTAGAAGTGCGGAAGATTAAACTCAGGGTGTCAAGGCGCCCGAACAATGGACAACTGGGGCGGTCGAAAAGTGTGTCTGTCTCAAAAATCGGACGGCTCGGTAAGGTGCAAACTGTCGGAGAGACTCTGACTGTGAGGATGGCAGATGCCTCTTCGAGAGATGATCCGAGAGCAGCTGTACCGCGTCAACTATTCTTGCCGGCCTGTTGCCTCATCGGATTCTGTCACCGAAAGTTTTTACTTTTTATTGTCGCTCACAGGTCCGATGTTACCCAGTCGTTCCTCATCGATCTCACTCTGTTCAGCTGAAGCATACACAAGTTTGTTGGACATCACACCACGCCACTGTCTAACTCTGCGTTGCAGGGTCCGAAGCTGACGCCTGCTGTAATGGTCCGGGTATCGCCTGATCAGCCGGTTCATTAGCTCAGAGGCCCCGACATCGGGCTGCTTCTGCAACCATTCCAGTATCTCGTTCCATACCCCCTCGAACGGGTCTGGACGGGACCGCCATGTATGAGGCACTCGTGTCCGGTATTTCCTCTGGTCAACGACAATTATTTTGGCCGCTTGTGCGCCAGTTATTCTGTCCACTCAGGGTCCTGTGTAACTGTCGTTAATCAGGGGCTGCTTGGGACGCTCCTGGGCGCGTGCCGTGTCAGTCTAAATCGCCTCACCTAATCACACGCTTCATCAATGGGACCATCGAAGCGCACTCTGATTCAACAGATGCGCGCTACGAACGACTGACCGTGAACGACCCACATGCGATCCCAAACCTCTGTGGGAAACAGTTGTCGAATGTGCGACTTTAAGGAATTGTCAAGGGCGCAGCAATAACATGCCAGTGGGGTGTCGAAGTTCAGAGACTATGTCCGCTTAACTGTCCAGGGAAATTGTCACTTGCTAGATTTGCCATCTTATCAGACTACGTTGTTTCCACCTTCTTCCGAGAGGGCGTCATCGGTGGACTCTCAGCTTTCAGGTACTTTTTCACCGTGATCCTGTGGACCCCTGTCTCCCGCGTGATGCCTCTGATGGACAGGCCCTTTCGCTTGGCTGCGTGAACCGCCTCCCACCTTGCTATCTGCTTAGGAGTGGGCTTCCTTGGCGAGGGCGTTGCCTTCTTTCGTTCTCTATGAACGACCTCGCGGTCGCTCTCTTCAGCTCTCTCCCTGTCCAGTGATGCCAGGATTGCTTCCCACCGACTACCGAGGCCGTTACGCTCCAGCGTCGTATGTGTAGAGTGTCCGTTGACGGCGCGCAGGACGTTTGGACGAGCTGGAGCATCCTGGCTGGGTATGACACGACCCTCGTGCTCGACTATCAGATGACCATCCAGTTGCTCGAGCACATCCACATCCGCTCCGGCGTAGGTCGGTCTTTCAGTGCCAGGCAGCAGCTGAAGCGTACACTGGCGATACTTCACGGTGTTGTCCTTTGCCACCTTGCGACTATGCTTGAAGCATAGAACCCGATCCAGGCATGTTCCCGTAGCTATTGGCCGGTAGGCGACTTCAGATTCCCGCGCCTGTACCCCGAAGCGCTTGTTGAAGTGAGAGAGGAAGTCCTTCAGAACGACACTGGCCTCTTCGATAGTGGTCGCACCCGCGATCCGAAGCTCGGTCACAAGTCTGTCCTGGAAAGTTCCTGCCGCCCTCTCCACCCGCCCCTTCGCTTGAGGAGACAGGGCAAAGATCATCTGTATCCCTAACTCGTCCATCGCACGAGAGAACTGGGTTGGTGCGCTCGGCGTTCCGCTCCCTGGTACATGCTTGAAGACCGAATGGCGGTCAGTGTACAGGGCAATGGGAACACCATAGCATTCGATCAGACCACGCATCAGCAGGAAGTAGTCTCGAGTGTTCTCGTACTCACAGAACAGAGCGTTTGCCACCTTGCCCGTGGCGTCGTCCACAGCGAGCAATAGCATGAACTGAGGTCCATCGTCTCCAAGCCACCTGTGGTAGCTGCCGTCGATCTGTATGAGCATCCCCTCCAGCGGCATACGCTGCCGACGAGCACGGTGCTTCGGCGAACGCCGCCGCCTCGGACTGACGAGACCGGCGTCCACCAGTATGCGACGAAGAGTGGTCCGGCCTATGTCTATGCCCTCGTGTTCTCTGAGCAGTTCGCTGAGATGCATGTGGTTGGCGACCGAATAACGAGTGCGAGCCAAATGTATAACCATAGACCTCGTCGTCTCCGATGTGATGTTGGATGGTCTCCGACCGCGGTTACCGTGAGCGAGTGCGGCTGCCCCTTCCTTCCTGTAAGCCGCCAGAAGTCGCCTGGTGTGGCGCGTGCTCACTCCCATCAGAGTGGCTGCTTGGTCTATCGTCATGTAGTCTGCCAATAAGCTGTTGAGAACTTTGAGTCTTGCTTGTTCGTGCTGCGTCAATGTCACTTGCTCCATAATAGTGTGACATATTCGCTGAACAGTTATTACGGACGGAATCGCTGGCCGTTAACAGTCTGACGGTACACTTTCTCCGATAGATTATCCCGAATCCGGGCAAGGTTGCCGGCTTTTAGGAGTGCGCCCAGCTAGGGAGACCGAAGCGGAATTGGAGTGGCTCACATGCCGTCAAAGTGATCTGTCAACCTGTTCTCGAGATGGTCAGAACGGCAATAGGAGCTTCGGCGAGCAGTGACCTCATAGGAGCGTGACGATAAGTCCCTTCGCAGTCTTGTCCGCTCATCCAGCCTGCGCTCTATACTCCAGAGGGTGCCAATTCGGGAGACGCCAAGTCTGGTGCAGTCGTGAGGCTGATTCTCGGCGTAGTTGTCGGGTACGGACTGGGATCCGAGCTCTGGATGATAGTCGTTAGAGCCTCAGCAAGCGTTGTGGTGGGTGCAGTTCTCGGTGTATTCTCAAGGATCATCGGGATGTCGCCGTTCTGGTGGTCATGATTCCAATGAGATTGCTCGACACGATGTCGGGCGTCTCATCCTTCACCGCATGTGACATTCTGCCCGTCGCGCATATGCGCCGATGCGAGCGGCAGCATCAACAGGGAGCATGAAAGGTCAGACAATGAGAACTGAATTGTCAAAGATTGTGATTCACGACCATCCGGTCATAGTCGGTACAGGAGGTGTCACGTCTGCTGAACTGGTTATAGGGATACTGGGTAGGTCCGGTCGCTCTGTTGACCTGTCCGCTCGTCAGGTTCGACAGCTCACCAACATTCTGAACGCTGCACTGGAAGACATCGACGAGTAATACGGAACATCATGGAAGCGTACACGCGTAGTATCGCCCTTGAAATCGCCTCCTACGGTTTCTCTGTGAACGCCATTGCCCCCGGACCTGTGCATACGGGTCAGCCCTCCTATATCACACCGGAGGCAGAGAAAGAACTGAACCGAAGCATCCCACTCGGTCATTGCGGACAGCCCGAGGACATCGCAGACGCTATCACATTCCTCTGTTCCAAGCAGGCCGCCTGGATCACCGGCCAGGTGATCAGAGTTGACGGCGGCCGCACGATCAGCAGCCCATGAAGGGCTCTTGAGTAGGGGTTACGACGCTCTTTCAGTTAGAAGAAGTACAGATAGGCGCAGAAGCCAACGCTGCCTGAAGCCTCGTTCTCAGTATCGACGGGAATGTACAACGTCTCATTCCGCTGTTAACAGTCAGCCACTTTGTCTTCGAACCCCTGTGTAATTCGCACTAGAGCCTTATGTCAACTAGGGGAAGGCAGTACTACAGCCCTTGCAGACGCTCCTGTGCAGCCCAAGTCCTTTGGAACTGCCGGGGCTGCATTGCAACGATGAACCGTGTCTGTGAACGACTCGTCGAACTCTGAGAATCAGTCCTCTATGGTGGGAAAGACTCGCCGGGCTTCGTCAGCACAAGAACGCCCCCGAAGACGCGAAGACCCCGGTATTTGCCGCCCATCTCAGTGAAGCATTCCTGGAACCGCTCGGCATTGATGACAGAGAACATTCTGAGAACGTGTCGCGTGAGGGGATTCTACTCGGCAGCTCCAATAGGTTGCTGAGCCGCGTCTCCTTGGATCTGCCGAACTGTTCGACATCCACCCATGAGACGGTTCCGCACACCGACGCACAGATGGCGATTGATGTCAGATTGATGAGGCCGCTCCCAATCTCAAGACTGACCTCTATTCGATACTCCATGTAAGACCTCATTTGGATGAGATTGCCTTGGGCCAAATCCTTGACAGACTTGCCACACGACCTATAAATTCGCTATGTCTGGAAGACTGTTGAATACGAAGGAGCAATGCTATGGTCGCAGTCGAGAGAAAGCAGGACTTGAGGCTCATGGCCCACCTTCTCAGACGAGCGGGTTTTGGGTCGACCCCGGACGAACTCGACCGGGCAATGGACAAAGGGTATGACGCCGTCCTGGACGAGCTGCTGAACCCCGCCGGGGACGACAACATCCCCCATGACCTGATTCGCCGTTATCACGTCGACCAGTCGAACCTTCATGGCGGCGGCGCCCAGGCACATTGGGTGTACCGTATGGCGGTCACCGACTACTCTCTGCGAGAGAAGATGTGTCTCTTCTGGCATCGTGTGTTCGCCACCGGGTCGTACAAACTCATTCAGACCCGGGTGGTGACCAGCCAGATAGACATGTTCCGGGAGCACGGGATGGGCAATCTGGACAATCTGCTCGTCCGGCTGTCTCGCGATCCGGCCATGATCATGTGGCTGGACAACCAGGATAACCACATGGGATCAATAAACGAGAACTATGGGCGGGAGTTGCTTGAGCTTTTTTCCATGGGCGTCGGCAACTACACCGAAGAGGACATCAAGGAGTGCGCGCGTGCATTCACCGGTTGGGGAGTGGTAAACCCGGCCTACATGATGATCAAGATGCGCAATAATACTTCGCGCCCGTACGGCAACATGACCTGGCAGTTCGAGTACGACGACGACGATCACGACCATGGACAGAAGACAATTCTGGGGGAGACCGGGGACTTCAACGGTGAAGACGTAGTTGAGATCATCTGCAGGCAGGAGGCCACGCCGCGATACATTGCCCGTCACCTCTACCACTACTTCGTGGCCGACGAGCCCCCGGTGCCGCAGTGGCCGCACACGCCGCCCACGAATCCCGAAGCGATAGACGCCATGACTGAAGCCTATTTCGAATCGGGCCACAGCATCAAACACATGCTCAAGACCCTGTTCACATCCGACTTCTTCAAGGAGGAGGCTTTCCGATACGGCAGGACGAAGAGCCCCACGGAGATGGTGGTCAACACTCTACGTCTCGCCGGAAGGATGGAACTCCCCTGCTACGAGACCTACGATGCGGCTCGCGCCAGCTCCGGCATGGGCCAGGCGCTGATGGGCCCACCGAGTGTTGAGGGTTGGCAAGGCGGTACCGAGTGGATCAATACCGGGACATATGTCGAGCGGGTCAACTTCGTGAGCAGAATTCTGGGCGATCCGACCAGGCCCGGAGTAAGGGAAATAATCAATCGCATCGGCCGCGCCGCTGGTGACGACGACATCTCCCCGGAAGTTCTGATCAATGCCTGTCTGGAAGTGCTCGGCCCGATGGAGGTCCTGGACAGCACGAGGGCGAACCTCACGGAATTCGCGGGCACATACGGACGTCTGAGCTTCTCAGACGAGGGCAGGGTTGCCGATACAGAGGAGGCGGTAGTGAACCTGATCCAGCTGATCGTGTCCACCCAGGAATACCAGATGCTGTAATATTGCGGGCGACGACCAAGGGAGACAGGACGGTATGACTACAATCGCGCTCAGCCTCAGATACGTCGACAACGTCGGCTTCAACGCGGATAACGGAGGCCGTGGCTTCCATCTTCCCACCGCAATGGTCATCAGGGACGACGGGCGAATATTCGTCGCCAGCCGCAGCAATCGCAGTCAGACCGTTATCGTGGGAATCCAGATGGTATCGCGGAACCACGACTACTACGGTCAGATCGGTCGCCATGGCGGAGACCCCGGTGATATGATCGGCCCCACTGCCCTCGCGCTGGACGGCGACGACAATCTGTACCTCGCGGATGATTTCCTCCAGAGGATCACCGTGTACGACCGGCAGGGCGAGTTGATCACCACCTGGGGAAAACAGGGCGACGGCGACGGCGAGTTCGACGCTCCGTCCGGCATTGCCTTCGACCGTAACGACAATATGCTTCTCGTCGATCACAAGAACAACAGAATCCAACGCCTCACCAAAGATGGCGCATACATCTCCCAGTGGGGGTCTTTCGGCAACGGCGACGGCGAATTCAACCTCCCCTGGGGCATAACGCAGGACCGCGACGCCAACGTGTATATCGCCGACTGGAGAAACGACCGGATTCAGAAGTTCACTCCCAACGGTGAGTTCATCGCCAAGTACGGCGCCCCCGGTACCGGCGACGGTGAATTCTACCGTCCCTCCGATGTCGCGGTGGACTCAGAGGGCAATATGTGGGTGGCAGATTGGGGCAATCAGCGCCTTCAGGTCCTGGATCCGGAAGGCAACTTCATCGCGAAGGCGCGCGGCGAGGCTCACCTGGGAGTTTGGGCGCAGGAGTACATAACCGCTCAGAAGGACGAGGAGCGGGCCCGCTCCTCATACGTGCCCGTCTTCGAGGTGGACACTGACGACATCAATGAGGAATCGGCCCGGATAGAACCATACTTCTGGGATCCGGTCGCGGTCGCGGTGGACGACAAGGGCCGCGGATACGTGCTGGAGACAGGCAGACACCGATTCCAGATATACGAACTGGCATAGGATCCCCGAGGATCTTACGCATCACTGCTGCAGGCATTGGGAGAATATATCGTGAGTGACAGCAAGAATCGCAAGATCGTCGTCGCCCAGCTATCGGGCGGAAACGATTATTTGAACTGCGTGGTCCCGTACAATAATCCGCTCTACTACGACAACCGTCCGCTGGTCAACATCCCGGAGGACAGGGTGATCCCGCTGGACGAAGACTACGGGTTGAACCCGTCAATGCAGCCAATCAAGGATCTGTACGACGAGGGGAAGGTCGCGATCATCCATGGCACCGGCTATCCGGTTCCCAACAGGTCGCACTTCCGCTCCATGGACATCTGGCACACGGCGGAGCCGACGACGGTGGCACTCGAGGGGTGGCTTGGACTCGCGCTGAAACAGATGCACCCGAACGGCGAGAACCCGGTGGCAGGCGTGAACTTCGGCGCGGGGCTTTCCAAGGCTATGGCAGCCCCAGGCGTGCCCGTGGCGTGTGTCAGCAGCCTGGACTCCTACGGACTCATGCCACACATGCAGGACGACGCCCGCCGAGAGAAAGTTCTCGACGTCTTCAAGAACATGTACTCCCAAGCCATTGGAAGCGGCCCTGTCATGGACTACCTGACGCAGACGGGGCTGGACGCACTGCGCGGCGCCGACATCATAAACAGTGTCGTGCCAAAGTACTCCTCTACTGTCGAGTACGCTACCAACTCCTTTGCCAGGTCGATGAAGAGTGCGGCACAGGTGCTGCAGGCCGACATCGGCACGCGCGTCTGCTACACCCAGCACGGCAGCTTCGATGCCCACACCAACGGGATCAACCTGCAGGCAGGGCTGCTCGACGAAGTCTCAGGCGGAATCTACGACTTCTACACCGACATGAAGGAGCACGATCAGAGCGAGGACGTGCTCATATTCGTCTTCTCGGAGTTCGGACGACGCGTCAACGACAACGGCGACGGGACGGACCACGGCTCCGGCGGGGTCGCTTTCGTCATCGGCGACGGCGTACGGGGCGGCCACCACAGCTACTACCCGTCCCTGCAGGCGAAAGACCTGGTCGAAGGCGACCTGGCTTTCAATCTCGACTTCCGCAGCGTGTACACCGAGCTGCTGGAGGACTGGCTGGAGGTTGATCCCAGGCCCATCGTGAAGGGCGAGTACGAAAAGGTGGGCTTCCTGAAAAACTAGGCCCGCGACACTTCCGACCTGACTCAAAGCCTGCGAACAAGAGGCGGAAGTCTCGTATTATCTAACCTGAAGCGTGGCAGACAGATCGAACGAGAAACGGGACATGACGGTGCTGGTGCCTGTGGCCGGAACACTCGTGCGCTATTCGGTACGGCCCATGTGGCATATCAACTCCGATAGAGCATCCACCACCTGCCTGCCCGAGGTGCTATCCGGCTCATATGAGCAGGAAAATCACTTCTGCTCCCAGCGCTCGCGATTATTGCCATGTTCATCGTGCTGACCTTTTCCGGATATTGCCCTGTAATGTAGAGCGGCTGTCACGGCGAGTGCCGCGTATTCGAGACCGAAATTTCTCATCACGCGCGGGCTGTTGTTCTCCAGTACCACTGCGTCGAACTTCTGAGTCAACAGAGTGAATGCGATGCCAGAGTCCTGGTCGAGTATTGGAGGTGTACGAATGGTCGCTGGCGTCTCCGAGAACATGTACGGGAATCCTGGGAAGATGTGTCGCCCGGCAATAGGATGCACTATCTTCAGTTCGAGCAACCTGAGAACTGTGTCAAGGTGATGCTTGAGTTTCTTGAGACTATTGACCTCGGATGAGGCTTACTCGATCAGCGCTCCTCTTCTTGGCTGGATCAATTTTCGTTGAGCAAGTCAGCGCTTGTCGTTGTAACATAACGTGCGGAATAGTTTTCCGTGGCAGGTCACTGTCGGAGTCTGTAATCTCGGCACTTACTAAGGAGGCACACAATGACTGAACTGGACGAACGCTACGAACGTGGGCAGGAAACACGGAGAATGTTCGGCGGCGGACAGATCTCCGGTGGATCGTCACCTGGAGCGTGGGACATTGCGCCGGACCTGGAAAGAATACTTGGCGAGGCGCTGTTCGGCACCATCTGGAAGCGACCCGCGCTGACACCGGTGCAGCGCGAGATGATCACCCTGTCGTGCCTCATAGTCATGAATCGTGAAGTACAGATGAAGCGGCATCTGGGCAACGCGCTGAACGTGGGACTGACACCTAACCAGATCGTGGAGCTGATCATTCACGACACCTGGTATGGCGGAGCGCCCGCTGGCATCCAGGCGCTGACGCTGTGCAAAGAGGTCTTCGAGGAGCGGGGGATAGACTTCACGCCGGCTCGCGTCCACGATACCGGCGAAGACCCCGACCAACTGTTCCAGAGAGGCGAGGAGTTCCGGCTCGCCTACATGGGAACCTCCTCACCGGCAAGGCCGACCCCGCCGACCGAAGCCGAGAGAGAGCTGGGTCGCATTACCGGGGAATACTACTGGGGAGCAACCTGGACCAGGCCGGGGCTTGATCTCACCAGCCGTTGCATCTGCACCATGACATGTCTGGCGGCTTTGGGCCGTGAGGGACCCCTGCGGAGTCACATTCGCGGTGCGCTGAACATCGGATTGACGCAGGACCAGATCATCGAAGTATTCGGTCACATGACGCTGTACGCCGGGATACCCTTTGCCCGGGGCGCGATGGATATCGCCAACGAGATTTTCGCCGGTGCGTGAATCCGTCGCAGCCAACGTCACAGAAGGCGCGATTCCGGTGTGCGGTTGCTGACGAAACGACAGTAATTCCGATCTTGCACAGGCCCTGCGCACCATTCCGCTGTCCATCCTGTACAATCATTCCCGACTAATCTTATAGCTGGCGTGTATAACGCATGGAATCGTAATAGGAGGTGTGTCATGCCACTCATTCCCAAGGTGATGAGTACCCAGCACCCGGACAACGCCACACCTGCGCCTTTCGCAGACAGCGCCGGTGTGCTGCGAGGGGATGGCGAAGTCGAGGAAGCGGTGGACGTGTTCGCGCTGGGATGCGATGAGCAGATGTGGGACTCGGAAGGGAAGGAAGCGGACAACCAGGTCGTGCGCAAGTTGCTCACCGGCTACCCGGACTTCTTCCAGGATGACGTCCGGCTCGGCATAGACGTGGCGCTTACGCTGCGCGTGCCCAACCCGCGTGTCGAGCGAGACATGCGGAAATCTATGGTCGAGGCGCTCCAGAGCGTGCCTTCTTCCTGGGACATGGCGCAGGGTTACTATGGAGAAGGGCATGTCGCGCCGATCCAGGAGGTAATACTCCCGCTTACTACATCCGCAGAAGAAATCTCGATGGTGGAAGCCTACTATCGGAAGGTGATTGTAGGTCAGGAAGACCAGGCGGTGCTCGACGGACATTCGGTTAAAGAATGGGTGGGGGAGTTCTACCCAAAGAGCATCCGGGTGATCCCGCTCATCGAAGATATGGAGCACCTGTTTTACTGCGACCACATAGTCGAGGAGTACCTGCAGGACAGGGACCTGCCATACCAGAGGGTGTTCCTCGCGAGAAGCGACCCGGCGCTGAACTATGGGATGGTTGCCGCCGAACTAATCCTGAAAGTGGGGCTGCTCCGACTGCATAACCTGGAAGTAAAGCTGGGATTGCCGCTCTACCCCATCATCGGGGCAGGCTCCGCGCCGTTCCGCGGACACCTGGGGCCTACCAACGTGGAGCGTTCGCTTGAGGAATATCCCAGCGCCCAGACGTTTACGGTCCAGTCCGCGTTCAAGTACGACTACGACAGAGACACTGTACGGGACGGCATAGCCAAGATACTTGCCCATAAGCGCACAGAGCCTGTGTCCATAGAACAGGATCGGGCGAAGGAGATCATAGACAAGTCCACCGAGGAGTACCAGGCGCGGGTGCGGGACCTGACCGACGTCATCACCACGGTGTCGGCGCACGTGCCCAGACGACGCGAGCGCAAGATGCACGTCGGACTATTCGGTTACGGGCGCTCTCTCGGCGGCGTGGGTGGAGTCACGCTCCCCAGAGCCATCGGATTCGCGGCATCACTGTACTCCATTGGAGTTCCCCCCGAGCTACTGGGGCTTGCATGTCTGACCGAGAGCGATCTAGAGTTCATCCGGGAAGTTTACCCTAATATGGATGCGGACCTGCGCGCGGCCCTGCGCTTCACCAATGAACGGCATGTGAGGGAGTTGCTGGGCGACTCCTATATGAGCGTGGTTGGGCAATACACGGACGAGCTGGAACGGGTCCATGAGGGACTGACAAGCGCGATCTGGGCCAGCGTGGGAAACGAGGAAGTGGCGACCAACACTTCCCATTTCGTTGAAGAGGCTGCCCACCTTCGCCACTTCCTCGGATAGTTCGTCGGCAGCCCAACCACTATAGAGTCCCTTCCCCCTTGACGGGCTTACAGGGGTAAGTAAAACATGCAGTCAGCTATGAATGCTGGTCAACAAACCCCCTCTCCCTGAGGGCTCACAAGGGTAGGCAAATGTGCAGCCAGCTATGAATACCGATCAACAGACCCCCTCTCCCTCAGGGAGAGGGCTGGGGTGAGGGTGAATGCCTACCCCTCTCAGCTCCCTCAGGGAGAGGGCTGGGGTGAGGGTGAAATACCTACCTCTGTTCGCGCCTGCGGATGAGCCGCGTTGGGGTGTCCGTGATATAGCCGGAGAGGTTCAGCGCGGTGTGAATCAGGCCGATGTGCGAGTATGCCTGCGGAAAATTTCCCAATTGGCGGTTAGTCGAGGGATCGAACATCTCCGCGAACAGGCCCAGGTGATTGGAGTATCGCGTGATCATCTCATTGAACAGGTCGAATGCCTTGTCGGTCTGCCCGGTGTAGATCAAGTTGCCCAGCAGCCAGAAGCTAAGCATTGTAAAGGCGCCCTCCGGCTGTGCATCGAGGCCATCGTCCGTCTCTTCGGGGATGTATCGCCATACGAGCGGCCCATCGGTTAGTTCACGCTCGATGGCGTCGAGGTTCTGTCGCACCCTAGGGTCTTCGGCAGGGATGAAGCCGAAGAAGGGGATCGCAAGGTTGGAGGCGTCCAGGGCGTCGCTGCCGTACCGCTGACGGAACGCTTGCTTCGACTCGCTCCATCCGAGATCGAGTATCTCCGTCTTGATGACGAACGCCATGTGCGCCCAGCGTCGGTAGAGCCGTCTCTGCTCCACCGCAGCCGCGATGTACGCCGCCGTGTCGAGGGCGGCCCAGCACATCACCTTCGAATAGACGAAGTTCTGTGGCTCTCCGCGTACCTCCCAGACACCCCGGTCGCGCCGATGCCAGTTCGCGATGACCACTTCGGCAAAGGAGCAGACCAGGTCCCACGCCTCCTCCGGTATCTCGCCATTCAACACCAGCAGCGAGTGGATCGTCGAAATGACTTCGCCGAATACGTCCAGTTGCAGGTGATCGGCGGCGGCGTTGCCTATGCGCACGGGCCGGGAACCCTCGTAGCCGCTCAGGTGATCGAGGATCTCTTCCTCGAGTGACGACGACTGCGTGATCCCGTATAAGATGCGTGTGCGGCGACTATTCAACTGGCACTGTTCCAGCAGCCAATGGATGTAGTAGTCCGCTCCGTACAGGTCTCCAAGACGGTAGAGGACGTCAACGGTGAAGCTCGTGTCGCGCAGCCACGAGTAGCGGTAGTCCCAGTTCCGAGAACCGCCGAGCGTCTCCGGCAGGCTCGTCGTCGGCGCCGCGACAATTGCCCCGGTGCCCCGGTACATCATCAGGTGCAGCACCAGGAATGATCGCACCACCTGCTCGCGCCACAGGCCGCCGTAATTCATCCCCGCGACGAGGTCCTGCCAGTATCTCCGTGTCAGCTGAAGCTTTTCCTGAGTGCGGTACCGTTCGATACTTACCGGCCTACCGTCCCCGTAAGCCATAACGAAGACCGCCGACTCGCCCTGCGACAGTGCGAACTCCCCCCTTACGCCATCGGCGCTCGCCTGCAGCGAGACGCTGCTGAGCAGCATCATGCTCTGACCGCCGCCTTTAGTCTCAACCACCGTGCCGTTGCCGTTGCTTCGGAGTTGGCGAAACACGGGCGCCGTGCGAGCGTAATCATGTCGGGGCTCATAGTCACAGCGCATTCCCACGCTTCCATCCATACACGTAACGATACGGTGAAGCTCAGGTGGGACGGCGGGATTCGTATCGGGCTTGCCATCCATATCGTTGTCCTGAATGGGCATAAAGTCAGTGATCTTCACAACGCCGCTGGACGTCGTAAAGGTTGTCTCCAGGATGTTGGTGTCCTCCAGGTAAACCTGGCGCGAACCCGTGTACGCGCTGCTGGGCCGGATGCGGAACCGGCCGCCGATGTCCTCGTCGAGGATTGACGCGAAGACACTGGGTGAGTCGAATCGGGGCAGGCAGCACCAGTCAACGGAGCCGTCGGCGCCGACCAGCGCCGCCGAGGACATGTCGCCAATCAGTCCGTAGTCGTACATATTGCCTCCTCGATCTCAGGTGTATGGCCATTCTAGCATCCCATAGCGAGGATTGGAGTCGCAGGTTGACGGTCGTCAGGGCCTGTGCGAAGTTACTATTCTGGGTTTCCGGGATACGATTCGTCATTCCCGCGAAGGCGGGAACCCCGAAGGGCTCGCCGCTAGGCAATCCGGGGTTGGGGGTTGCCAAACCGCGTTAACACCGACCTTACACAAGCCCTGGACGGTTGTAGGATGCGGGGTGTAGGAAGAAAGATGATAAGAGGCGAAAATTGACATGGACAACAAGATGAATCTCCCGCCTCGTGTCCTGGACCACCTGGATTATTTCTCCCGAATCCTGAGCGCAGGCCGCGTGGGCCTGTTCAGCGACTTCGACGGGACTCTCACTCCCCTGTTCGATGACCCTCGAAACACGACCCTGTCCCCGGCGATAAGGGACACTCTAAGCGAGTTGTCAAAGAGGGTGGAGATAGTGGCGGTTGTGTCTGGGAGAGATATGGAATTCCTGCGAGAAGTGATCGGCCTGGATAGTGTGACCTATGTCGGAAACCACGGGCTGGAGGTGTGGAAAAGCGGAGACGAACAACAGGAACGCCATGTGCAGGTCCCGGACGGCCTCCTGGAAGATATTCAGAAGGGAGTTAGGCGTATTGCAGTCACAGGGCTATCCGTGGAAAACAAAGGTCTGAGCATGGCGGTGCACTACCGGAACGCCTCTGATCCCACAGCGGCGCGATCTGCGCTGTCGCAAATGTTGAAGTCCCTGGCTGCCGACCATGGCCTGGAGATCAGGGAAGGCAAGATGGTCTTGGAGATCGGACCCGGGGCAGGAGTGAACAAGGGCACAGCAGTGGATCGGTTGGCGCGAGAGTTTGGATTGATGGGGGCGATATTTCTCGGAGACGACGTGACCGACTGTGACGCCTTCGATGCGGTGCACAGACTGATCGGCGAAAGAGATCTGGAGGGAGCGGCGGTGGCAGTCGTGGACGAGGAAACGCCGGAAGCCGTTCTGCGGAAAGCGGACTACTGTCTGTCTGGGTCGGAGGAAGTGGAGGAGTTTCTGCGTTGGATGGCTTACGCGTCGCCCAGGGCGGCGGCGAAGCTGTAACACCAGGCGCGGGCGGTATGCCTGCTTACGTCCTCAAACAGGGCCTCCCAGCGACGCTGTCGCTCGGGCCTGGGCATGGTCAGCGCACGGTAGATGGCGGAAGCCGTCCCCTGAAAGTCGTAAGGGTTGACCATGAGGGCGTCGTCCTGCATGGACTCCGCGGCGCCGCAGAAGCGGGAAAGGACCAGGACCCCGGGATCGGAAGTCTGGGAGGCTATGAACTCCTTGGCGACCAGGTTCATACCGTCTCGCAGAGGGGTGACAAGGCAGGCGTCGGCTTCACGGTACAAGTGGGCCAGGTCCTGCTGGGAAAATGAGCGGTGCAGAGGATGGATGGGCATCCAATGGACCTCGCCGAACTTGCCGTTGATTTTGCCAACGAGTGAGTCGAGTCGCTCGCGTTCCTGGGCATATTCTGGAATGTTGACCCGGCTGGGCGCCGAGATCTGGAAGAGTGTGACGCGACCGAGGAGCTCCGGGTGGTCGTCGAACAGTCGCTCGATGGATTGCATCCGCTGGATTATCCCCTTTGTGTAATCAAGTCTGTCCACCCCGATGAGGAGTTGTCTGCCCTTGGGGGAATTCTCCAGAAATCGGCTAACAGGGGTCGGGGCCTGGCTCAGCGTCATCTCGCGGAAGGCGTCGGCATCGGCGCCAACAGGGAATGAGTGCGCCGTCAGAGTCCTACCCTGGTAGTGTACGGTGTCGGCGATGAGTACGGCGCCGAACTCGTCACCCAGGGCTTCCTGAAGATTGTGGACGTATTTTTGGGTCTGAAGACCTACGAGGTCGTAGTCGAATAGAAGAGTAAGCAACTTTCGGGCCCAGGGCAGGATGCCGAAGATCTCCGGGGGAGGGAAAGGGACGTGGAGGAAGAAACCGATCTTACCCGTCCAGCCGAGTTTGCGAAGCTCGTGGCCGAGGGGGAGGAGGTGGTAGTCTTGGACCCAGACTAGGTCGCTGGGTTTCAGCAGGTCTATGAGTGAGGCAGCGTACTTCCGGTTTACGCTGCGGTACACCGGATAGCTATCATAGCTGATTGTGGCCTTGTCCGGGAAACCGTGAAGGATCGGCCAGAGGGTACGGTTGGAGAAGATGTCGTAGAAGCCCCTGACTTCGTCTCTGGAAAGGGAAACTGAGGCCAGATTGATCCCTTCGACCTCAGTGATCGTGGTAGAGGTGGCGCCTTCCTGACCGTCGGAGTTTCCGTCCCACCCCATCCAGATGCCTCCCGAGGCCTCGAGGAAGGGACGCAGGGCGCTCACCAGTCCTCCGACGGGAAGACTGCGCCTCTCCTCCGCGCTGGGACGCGTGAATATAGAAGGGGCTCTGTTAGAGACTACTACTACTCGGCCTTCATCATCCATAATCGCTCCAATGGTCCGAGTCCGCAACTGCTATGGAGCGGCCCCAAAGCGCCGCCGCAACACGGGCCTTTCCCCCGATTCTACCGTTAGGTCAATGACTCTAGCAAGTTGCTATACGTTATGGAAACCGTATCAATCTGGTTGGTGGGGGCTGGTTTCTATACGTCAGAAACATATCGACGCGGTACTAGACACATGGCGCTGCTTCCCCGACAGGTTCTTGCGTTTGCCTTTTGCAAATTCACTTCCTTGAATTTCTGTAATATCTTTTCCTGAATCATTCGATTGACATGCCCTGGGGGGTATGTTTGAATTGGCGCAATTCGGACCAAGCGGTGGAAGTCTCCACCTCCGGGCCCTCTCTGATATTTGAATCAACAAGGAGACAGCGATATGCGTACATCTACTTCACTGCGTTGGCTGGTGGTCGCCGTATCTGTGGCGATGCTGGTGGCGCTCGCGTGTTCGAGCACGGAGCCGACGCCTGCGCCGGCTTCCGACGCGGTTACGAAAGAAGAGCTTGCCGCCGCGCTGCAGGAGGCTATGCAGTCGGTTCAGCCGGCCCCCGCCGCCCCAGCACCCGCGCCGGTCGGGCCCAGTGCGGAGGAGATGAGGGCGATGGTCGAGTCTGCCGTGCAGGGCGCGGTCCCCGAAGGCACCAGCGCGGAGGAGATCAGGGCGATGGTGGAAGCGGCTGTAGGCGCGGCCAGTCAGGATGCGATCACCGCGGACCAGGTCCGGACGCTCGTCGCAGAAGCGGTCGCGTCGTCGGCAACCGAGGGCCCCGATCCGCTGAGCGCCGACGAAGTGCGTCAGATCGTCTCGGCCGCGGTCTCGGCGCTGCCGACGCCCGAGGCGCGCGTCGTCACCAAAGAGGTCAAGGTTACAGAGGTCAAAGAGGTCCAGATTCCCGGCAAGAAGTATGTGACCGACCCGACGACCGGCAGCGTCATTCCGGCGCCGGAGTACGGCGGGACGATAATCCGGCTTCAAACGAACCAACCTCCCCACACCGATACATATTTCACACACCATGCGGCTAACGGTACGGACGGAGTTACCGAATCGCTCGCTCACGCCGACTGGGGCATAGACCGCAGTGTGTTCGACCACATGAAGCGGCCAACCCCTCTATGGGTGATGAAGGGACAGATCGCTACCGGCTGGGTGCAGAATGATCCCGTCACGTACACCATAAACATCAGGGACGATGTGTACTGGCATAACAAGGCCCCGATGGACGGACGCAAATTGACCGCCGAGGACGTGGCGTGGAACTTCCAGCGCTACCTGCATCTGGGCGATGAATACGCCGACCAGGAAGGACCGTGCTGCACGTTCAAGAGCGTGAACTGGGAATCGGTCACGGCAACTGACGACAACACAGTCGTGTTCAAGCTGGAGGAGCCGAACATAGATACGCTCACCATCTTGTTCACCAGCTACTCCCCGCATATTCTCCCTCCCGAGGTCGTCCAGGAGCACGGCGACATCCAGGACTGGAGGAACCTGGTCGGCACCGGACCGTTCATGTTGACGGACTGGGTGGACGGCAGCTCGATGACCTGGGAGAAGAACCCGGACTACTGGGGGACAGATGAGAAGTTCCCCGAAAACCAGCTCCCGTATGCCGATGCGACGCGGGCGCTCATCATGAAGGACGAGGCGACCCGTATCGCGGCGATGCGCACCGGCAAGGCCGACTACATGGGCTGGCTGGCCAATTCGGCGATTTCCACGACGGACCAGGCCGAAGCGCTCGTCAAGACGAACCCCGACATCAAGCTGATCCCCTACGCTTACAGGTCCACCACGAGCACGGCGTTCAACGTGGACAGTCCGCCATTCGACGACATCAGGGTCAGGCGGGCCATGCAGATGGCGCTCGACCTCGATACGATCAATACGATCTACTACAAGGGCTGGGCGACTGTGGAGCCTATGGGCCAGATCGGCACGGGCGCGATCGAGTACGTCACTCCATTCGACGAGTGGCCCGAAGACATCAAGCCCTACTACGAGTACAACCCCGATGGAGCGATAGCGCTGCTCGAAGAGGCCGGCTACACACCGGATGAGGACGGAGTCAGGGTCAAGGGTTCGTCCGTATTCCACGCCACCTCCGACCTTGCGCTCGCGGACATCTTCGTGGACTACTGGAGGAGGGTTGGGATAGACATCGAGGCCGTGAAGGGGCCGGACAACACCACAGTGGGTACCTGGATCCGCGAACACACTTACCCGCACGACATGGTTGGATCCGCCATCATGGGCTACGACAGGAGCCCAATCACGATCCTGCGTGCCTTCATTCACTCTGAAGGCGGCTATAACTACACCGGAGTGCGCGACCCGGAGTTTGACGGGATGATCGAGGCCGCCGAGGCAGCGTCCACATATGAAGAAAGGCAGCAGATCATCAAGGACCTCGACATCGAGCTCTCCAGGCAGCATCTGTATGTCTGGGGGATGAAGGCGCAGGCATTCAACGCCGTACAGCCCTGGCTGATCGGGTATAACGGCGAGTACCATCTGGGACTGCAGCAGCGATTCTCGCAGCTGTTCGCTCGCTTCTGGCTCGACCAGGAGTTGAAAGCGCAGTCCACTAATTAGCGTCATCCTTCGAGGACCCGACCACCTCTAGCGCCAGCAATGGGGGAGCCGAGACCTTCTCAGCTCCCCTATTCGGTTTTCAGAGCGCCATCACCAGGAACTTCACGTGAGAGCCTACATCATCAGACGGCTGCTGCTCGTTATCCCGACGATGCTCATCCTGAGCACGATTGTGTTTCTGACGGTGCGTTTCATACCGGGCGACGCCATAGACGCCATGGTCGCAAGCTCCGACTATCTGGCCCTGGACCTGGACCGCGAAACCCTCCTGGAGCAGCTAGGACTCGATGTCCCCATATACATCCAATACCTGAAGTGGATGCGGGGTATGCTGCTGGAGGGCACATTTGGCGACTCGCTGATGGGAGCCTGGAGCGTCGAGGAGCGGATACTCGAAAGGCTGCCTGTTACGATCCAGCTCGGCGTCATGGCAATCGTAATCGGAATGCTGATCGCGCTCCCGGTGGGCATCTACTCCGCGGTCCGACAGGATACGGTCTCGGACTACATTGGCCGAACGCTCGCCGTCCTCGGTCTGGCGACCCCCAACTTCTGGCTTGCTACACTCGTCATGATATTCCCCGCGCTCTGGTGGGGCTGGTCACCTCCCCTGGAAATGGTCCCGTTCAGCGAGGACCCGCTCGCCAGCTTATACGGGACCCTCATCCCCAGTCTGATACTTGGCACGGGCATGGCCGCCGGAACTATGCGCCTGACGCGAACGATGATGCTGGAAGTGCTGCGGCAGGACTACATCAGAACGGCGTGGTCCAAGGGACTGAAAGGGCGAGTGGTCATCATACGCCACGCGACCAAGAACGCCCTCATCCCGGTGATAACCGGAATCGGCTTACAACTTCCCCTGCTGGTCGGCGGGTCGGTCATCATCGAAAACGTCTTCAACCTTCCGGGACTGGGTCAGCTGGCTCTCGACGCGCTCCTGGACAGAGACTACCCGGTGGTGTCGGGAGTAAACCTGTTCTTCGGCGCGGTTGTGCTGTTCATCAACTTGATCATAGATCTGATCTACCCGTACCTCGACCCACGAGTGCGGTATCGCTAGAGGTGAAATCTTAGGATGATCAAGGGTATGACAGAGGTGGCAGACTTCGAGCGTCGAGGGAACCGTTTCCTCGGTTTCCTCTCCAGGCTTGTGAGGGAAAAGCCGCTCGGTACGTTCGGCCTGGCGGTGACGCTGGTGATGATTGTAATGGCCATCTTCGCAGACTGGCTGGCGCCCTTCCCACACTACGAACTCAACCTGATAGACAGGATGCAGGGACCGTCCTGGGCGCACCCCATGGGCACGGACCATGTGGGGCGCGACCTGATGAGTCGCGTCATCTATGGAGCCCGGATCTCCCTTGTCGTCGGTCTGTCGGCCACGGCCCTCGACATTACCGTCGCGCTCCTGGTGGGAGGAACTTCGGGCTACGTAGGCGGCAAGTTCGACCTTGCGGTCCAGCGGTTCGTGGACGCCTACATCGCCTTCCCGGGCCTGTTGCTGCTGTTGACACTGATGTCAATCGTCGGCCAGGGACTGATCCAAATGATCCTGGTGCTCGGAATTTCCGGCGGACTGGGCGGATCACGGGTCCTCAGAAGCGCCGTGATCGCTATCAAGGAGAACGATTACATCCTGGCTGCTGAGGCGATTGGGACCGAGAGGTGGAGGACGTTCCTCAAGCACGTTGTGCCCAATATCGTACCTATCATCATCATCGGATTCAGCATCACGATTGGCGGCGTGATAATCAGCGAGGCTTCGATCAGCTTCCTCGGATTCGGACTTCCGCGCGAGATCCCCACCTGGGGCGGCCTGCTCAGCCAGGAAGGTCGCCAGTTCATGGAGGTCGCTCCGTGGCTCGCGTTCTGGCCGGGGGCATGTCTGACACTGGTCATCTACTGCCTCAACATGTTCGGCGACGCCATGAGAGACCTGCTCGACCCCCGGCTCAGAGGAACGGGCTAGGCATCCTCACGCTCGTGATACCTCTTCGCCCTCAGGACCTTTCCATCGGATGCAGGACAGCGCATCCGCAAGCCTGTTCACCTCGGCCTGAGGGAAAGCCGTAGGCCCCACGACGGTGCACTTCAGCGAGGCCGCGGCAACCGCGAACTTGAGCGACTGCTCGAACTCGCTCCCGCTCAACAGGCTCGCGATATATGCGGCAGAGAACGTCGCTCCCGCGCCGCACGTATCAACGACGTCCAGCGCCGGCGCCTGGACGTGAAAGGCCCTGCCGTCTTTCATTCCCACGACTCCTCCTGCTGCAAGCGTAACCAGAGCTATGGAGACACCGTTCTCCACCAGCAGTCTCGCTACCCGCTCAGCATCGTCACCTAGTTGGGATGCGTCCGTGACCGCCTGGCATATCGTGGCATAAGGAGCGAGCGACACGAGCGTTTCCGGGTCCTGGTGACCGTGCTCTATGTTGAGAAACACCGGTACGCCCAGTTCATTCGCACGGTACATGGCGCGTTCGACGTGTGGCGAGTCGTACCAGTCCACGTAGAGCATACTGGCGCCGTCCAGCGCCGAAAGGTCCGCGTCGTCCAGCGTTCTCAGCAGTTCAGGACGGCGATTCCAGTAGTAAGTTCTCCCGCCCCTGGAGTCGGATATGTTGACCTCGAAAGGAGTTTCGATATCCTGATTCAGCTGGAAACGGCCCCTGACGCCCATCTTCCTGAGCATATCCACGACCCTGCGGCCGGCGTCGTCATCACCCAGGGCGCTTCCAACCAACTCCGCGTCCAATCCCCATCCGGCCAGCAGTCCGGACACGATAGCCGCGTCGTCAGAAACGAACTCTGCGCCTTCCGCCCAGTGCGCCCCCGAGTTCCATTCGGGCAATTCGTCAACCACCAGCACCCTTGCGGGCGTTATCATCCCGAAGCAGACGACCTTCAGGTCAGAGACACCTCCGGGTGCCTGACTGCTCGAATTTACATGCGCGGTCAGATTACTCATAACTCCCTGCTGTCGGTCGAATTAGCATAAAGGCCATCATACCACGCGCGGCCGACAGCCCTGCAAAGAAGTTCCAAACAAATTGCGATATAGAGCTATTTCCCGTATGCTGACTAAGTAGCATTGTTGCCGGATCGTTCTCAATACACTGCGAGGTGCGGACATGAATATCAAGACTTCACTGCTCCTACTGCTGGCTCTATGCGCGACAGCGGCCGTCCTTGTCGGATGCGGCTCAGCGCCGGCCTCCCAGGAAGCTGAAAACACTGGCGCAACCCAGGCGCAGGTCGTCCCAACTCAAGCGCAGTCTGCTACAACTCAGGTGCAGATTGCCGCCCCGGTCGCCGACAGCGCCCCGCAAGCCAAAACAGACGTCGCTCCCACCGTAGATGCTGCCTCGCAAGCCCAGACAGTGGATGTCGGCTACGAGGTGGGCATGAGCGCGCCCGAATTCGGAATGAGCTTGCTGGACGGCTCCAAAGTTACGTCTTCAGGCCTTACCAACGAGGGAAAGCCGGTGTTCCTGTATTTCCACGCCACCTTCTGACCAACCTGCCGCTCCGAGTTGCGGAGCCTCAAGGAACAGGTTGGCACGGACTACAGTGACAGAGTCGCGTTTTACATCGTCGGCACGAGTCCCTTCGAGACCATCGAGCAGTTGGAAGCCGACAAGGAGGAGAAGGGCCTCGCCTGGCCGGTCGCCTACCCCGACGACGGCATGTTGGAGGCGCTGAACATCAACAGACAGGCATCCAAGATAGCGATCAGCGGCGATGGCACGATAACCCATCGCTTCGGAACGGGCAGAGGCGACTACGAAACCTGGACCGCGCTTTTCGACGACATCACCGCCAACTAATGGGCTGAGAAACCTCTACATCGCTCGCATGGAGTTGAGACGCGATTCAACTCAGCAGTACCACCGCCGCCGCCGTCAGCGTCGCGAGAGCAAAGACAGTGGCAGTAATCCACAATGCGATCTTCCGGGTCGTTCTGTACTCAGACGCCAACATGATCAGGTCCCTCCTCCTGTCGCGTGGCTTCATTCCGATCTGTGACGCCCATAAAGGGCTGCCGGATGAAACCGCATATCTACCGGGTTAAAGCAAGACAACTGCCCTTAGCTATTTGAGGTGACCATACGCACAAACATGCCAATAGTTAAAGGTGTTTTGAGGCGATTTTATACATTTCTTATACTTTCACGCCTAACTTCTAGCAGACTGGCGCGCTGGAAACTCATTTCGCCCGATGCGCGTGGCGGACAGCGTCGCAAGTTACACACCAGTTGCGTTTACCCTGAACACCGCCTACGATACACAACGAAATTGGAACCCATATCAATGCAAATCGTCGGACAGCAAGCGCGACTTCATCTTCACCGCCAGGAGACCACAATAGATGCGAATCACCGACGTAACTACCACGGTCCTCAGTTACCCCCACGCCGCGCCAATCCAGGACGCCACGATTCCGCCCCCGAAGCCAGGTTCGGGGGGACGGTCCCAGCTCTTCGTCCACATCCACACTGACGAGGGCGTCGAGGGATTCGGACTGGGCCAGTCCAGCCCGGGTGTCAGGGAAGTCATCGAGCATGGACTCAAGGACCTTCTGGTCGGACAGGACCCGTTCAACATCGAAAAGCTCTGGAACGATATGTTCTGGCGAGTTCGGGGTTATGGACGCAAGGGCATTGCCTTCTGCGCGCTGTCAGCCGTGGACATCTGCCTCTGGGACCTGAAGGCGAAGGCGCTGGGTCTGCCGCTCTACAAACTGCTGGGGCCATTCCAGGAGACTGTGCCGATCTACGGCTCCGGCGGATGGACCAACTTTACCGTTGACGAACTGATCGCCGAGACCGCCGAGTGGGTGGAACAGGGCATCAACCGCGTCAAGATCAAGGTCGGCAAGGACTTCGGCCAGTCCGAGCGCGAGGACATCGAACGAGTCGCCGCCGTCCGAAAGGCGCTGGGCGACGATGTTGACATCTACATTGACGCCAACAATGGCTATCACCCCAAACAGGCTATCTACATGGCCAGGGAGTTCGAGCAGTACAGGATAGGCTGGTTCGAGGAGCCGCTGATAGCGGACGATATAGACGGGATGGCCAGAATCGCGGCCTCCACAACGATACCGGTTGCGACAGGCGAGCACGAGTACACCAAGTACGGATTCAAGGAACTGATCTCCAGGGGCGGGGCCGACATCGTACAGCCGGACGTGGGCCGCGTCGGAGGCATTACGGAGTGGATGAAGGTCGCGCACATGGCGCACGGGTTCAACCTTCCGGTAGCGCCCCACGGGGTCCAGCTGGTGCATCTGCACATGTGCTGTGCGACTCCCAACCTCAAGGTCGTCGAGTACCTGAAAGTGGCCCACGAGGCCGACCTGATCTGGTACACCGAATTCCCCGAACACCGGAACGGCATGTGGTCCCCATTCCCGGACAAGCCCGGTCTCGGCCTGGAGCTAAGCCCCGAGGCAGTGGAGAAGTATTCAGTGTAAATCAGCGTTGGCTATGTCGCTAAAGTTTCTTCCGTCTCCACCTATCGCCGTGCTACAATACACCCATGAAGAACACAATTTCTATTGCTGTTGGCATAAATCGGAGATTATATAAATGAAAAACAAGGAGGCCCGAAAAAATTTCCTGTAGCTAAACTCAGGCGATCTCAGGTCAAACTCAGGTGACTTTCTCACCTGTTGCCCATCAGTTGCCTCACCAGTTACCACCTGTCAGTTTATAAATCAGTATATATGGTCAGATCAATCGGATCGAGGTGAACTATGAGACTCGAAGGCAAAGTCGCCATCATCACCGGCGGCGCGAACGGCATGGGCGCAGAGGAATGCAGGATATTCGCGCGTGAAGGCGCGAAGGTCGTCATAGCCGACGTCATGGAAGAGGAAGGCAGGCAGGTCGAGGCCGAGATAGCGGAATCCGGCGGCGACGCGGTCTTCATGAAACTCGACGTTACCAGCGAGGCTAACTGGGAAGAGGCCCTTGAGGCCACACTCGCCCGCTACGGCAAGGTGGACATTCTCGTCAACAACGCAGGCATCAGCGGCACGCACCACCCGGACACCATGAGCACTGAGGCATGGGACACCTTTATGGACATCAACGCCAAGGGTGTATTCCTGGGAATGAAAACCGTGATCCCGCAAATGCAGGCCGCGGGTGGCGGTTCCATCGTGAACATATCGTCCATCAGCGGCATAGTGGGGCAGAATGTCATCCACATGGGATACAACGCCTCCAAGGGCGCGGTACGCATCGTGACTAAGTCCGCCGCTGTGCAGTACGCAGAGGATGGAATAAGGGTGAACTCCGTGCATCCGGGCGCAATGCCGCCCATGCGCTCCTCCAGCGCAGCCAGGGACCCGGATATGCGGAGCAACATGGTCAACCTGGGGGTGCCAATGCGCCGCATTGGGCGTGTCGAGGAAGTCGGCTACGCCGTGCTGTTCCTCGCGTCCGATGAAGCATCCTACATAACCGGCGCCGAACTGGTCGTGGACGGCGGATTCACCGCCATGTAATTCCAGAGGGTGCGGCAGCCATCCCCTTGGATACGACTCGCCCATCGTCATTTGTATGTTAAGAGTCCCCTCTCCCTCAGGGTGAGGGTGACCTACAATTCAGTCATTCCCGCGAAGGCGGGAACCCCGAAGGGCTCGCCGCTAGGCAATCCAGGGGCGGGGGACGGCAACCCCGCAAGGTTCGCCGCTCAGAAATCCACACCCGTAAGTCCTGAAGGAGAACAGAAATGGCCCGTTTGGAAGGAAAAGTGGCAGTGATTACCGGAGCCACCGGAGGCATTGGAAGCGCCGCCGCCAGGTTGTTCGCGGACGAAGGAGCCCGGGTAGCGCTGGTTGACCTCGACGAAGCAGCCCTCCGCGAGACGGTGCGCTCAATCGGCGAGGACAAGGTCAGCTACACCGTCGCCGACGTCACCCAGCCGGAACAGACCCAGGCCTACATTGACGCGGCCGTGGACCGCTGGGGCGGCATAGACGTGCTGCTTGCCAACGCCGGAATCGAGGGAGTCCTGTCTCTCATAACCGACTATCCCATAGACATCTTCGACCGCGTCATGGCTGTCAACGTGCGTGGTGTGTGGCTCGGAATCAAGTATGCGGTCCCAGCGATGCGTGAGCGCGGTGGGGGCAGCATCGTCATCACATCTTCTACTGCCGGCATCGGCGGAACCCCTGAGATGTCGCCATACGGCGCCAGCAAGCACGCGGTGATCGGCCTGATGCGAACCGCCGCCCTGGAGTACGCGGCTGACGGCATCCGGGTCAACACGGTAAATCCGGCTCCCATCGAAACCCGCATGATGCGTTCGATAGAAGAGATGCGCGTGGCGGCGATGGATGACTCGAAGGTGACCACCGACGTAATCAAGCAGGCGGCGGCGGACCGTCTGCCGCTTCAGCGATACGGCGAACCGGAGGAAGTGGCCAGACTGATGCTGTTCCTATCCAGCGACGACAGCAGCTTCTGCACCGGAGGCGTGTACATGGTTGACGGCGGCAGGTCGGCGGGAAGCCGCTGACCATCGCACAACCGCATAAGTGGAGCGGAAAGAAGGGGTGGAACTCGGCTACTCCCTGGCCTGAATGACGACGCGGCCGCCATCCTCTATCTCCACGTACAGGCTATGCCGATCCAGCAACCGCATACCCACGAGCGGAGTGGTGTCAGCGGCGTCGGCATCTACGTATCTCGGCTGGCCGTCCCAGAGCACGGCGACGACATAGGAAGGAAAAGTAACTTCGCTCCCATCGGCCAGAGTCGCCCTGCTCATGCCGCGGAAGTCCAATTCCAACTCTGTTGCTAACACCGGGGGCACCGTTAAGAATCCAGTGAAGCCGGTATCTATCACAGCCTCGATTTCTCTTGTCTGCCCCGAGGGTCCCTGTACAGCAAGGGTCACTACCGGCTCATAGGCGGCGCTCACCACACCCTCTATCACTCAGCTCTCCGCAAGGGACGCCCCCCAAGTGGTACAGCGCCCGGTGTCCGACTCGGAGCAGCCAGACATCAATAGCGTCCGGATGTTGCGTCCGCAGACGGTCCGTCGCGACAATCACGTCCTCGCCGATGGCCCAGCTTCCACTCTCTACGTCAATGGCGACGACCTCTCCGATGTGGTCCGCCTCCACCTGTAGGCGAATGTCCCGCTCGTAGATCTCGTCTCCCAGGCGGGCCGTCTCCTCGGCGGGGCGGCTAGGAGGCGAAGTGCGCCTGATGGGCTGTGTGGGCGATGTCATCTCCGCATCCCTCATACTTCCCCCTTTCAAGCTCATACACGTGCACTTTGAATTCTACCACGTCATCACCACGGATTCGTCGCGTCCATCTCCCACTTGACCATGTCCCTGACAACTATGGGCCTGTCCTCGGTGAACAGACTGAAGCCCTTGCTGTCATCCCTCGTGGGATAAACCCTCTGGACGATGCAGGTACGGGAGTTGACGAACACCTCGATGATCGAGCGATCCACGAACACATCAATGTCCAGCCGCCCCTCGCCCTCCAATGGGAATGGAACGATCTGCTGACGGACCCCCTTGCTAAGGTCTCGCATATCCCGGCCGTAGGACAGACTCCCGTCTTCGCTCGCCCTCTCGAAGTCCACCACGAACTGCTGCCGCCCAACGTCGTAAGTGATGACCGTCTCCTCCTCGCCTCCGGGTGAGCGCAGCAGCTTCATCCCGAACCGGGCTGCATCGCCGGGTTCAATGCTCATCTTGATCTCCATGCAGTCCGACTCGAACCCCTCGACCGTCCTCTGCTCGCCTTCCGACAGAGTGATGTCATCATGTTGCCGCTCGTCATGGCGCAGGGAGCGCAGCTCCTCCACCGGATCTATGAGCAGGCTGTTGTCGCTGGCGGGCGTGAAACGCCATGGCAGCGTCATCATGCTGTTCCACCCGTACTTCTCCCAGTCGTCCCCACGCGCCTCCCTGACCCAGCCCCAGAATATCCTCCTGCCCTTGTCATCCAGCAGGGTTTCGGGGCCGGAGACCAGGCTACCCAGACGGCTCAACTGCCCGTTAGTCTCGGGGTAGAAATGCTCGTTCTCGTACCGCCCGATATAGTATTGGGCCTTGCCGTAGGGCCGGTGGGTATGCATCAGCAGCATGTGCTTGTCCCCGAAAGGGAAGAAGTCGGAGTCCGCGCAGTCCTCTATCTCCTCAGTCCACTTTCTGTCCGACTTGTAGAACGGCCCGACGTACTCCCATTCCTTCAGGTCCCTGGACTTGAACAGGCTGGTGGAGTCTCCCTCATAGCCGGGGCGGTGGTTCTTGTTGCCGATCAGGGCGTAGTAGATGTCACCCTCCTTCCAGCCGCTCGGATCGAAGATCACGCACTCCGGCAGCTTGCTCGACGACATGGACTCGTCCCCCTCAGGCGCCGGGTCCAGGGGTATGACGGGATTCTCCGACAGGGGGACCCAGTCGTCCAGATCGTCGTCGTGGCTCTGGTAGATGCAGATGCCCCGCCTTGGCATATTGGCGATTATGGTGGGCACATCCACCCCCCGCATCACGTCGCCGCTGTTGAAATAGTCACCCCTCTTACCCTCCAGAGGCTCCCGCAGCGACGTCTTATGGTAGCGCCAGTGGAGCAGGTCCCTGCTGGAAACGTGCTGCCAGCTTGAGAAATCCCGCTCACCGGGACCGTTCGGTATCTTCTGGAGATATCCGATGTGATACCTGCCCTTCCAGAAGACGGCGCCGTTGATATCGTTCCAGCGGCCCTCCGGCGGCACGAAGTGGTATCTCGGCCTGAACTTGTCCGCGACCAGCTTCTCCCGCATCTCGTAGGACTCCATAAGATACTCGTCGAAATCTCTCATCTGCATCACTCCATGAGGCTATTGCGGCGCGTTCTCCGCAAGTACGCGACCTTATGACCTGCGCAAAACGGCAGTGTGCGATAGGATAACACCACGACGCAATACAAGGGATGAGTTCGGACAGTGGAGTTAGACCATGGAAATCAGACCATTCGAGATACATGTGAGCGACGAGATACTCGACGACCTGAAACGTCGCATATCTGCGGCGCGCTGGCCGGACGAACTGCCGGGAACGGCATGGGACTACGGCTCCAACCTGGACTACATGAAAGAGTTGGCCGAGTACTGGAGGACCGACTTCGACTGGCGAGTCCAGGAGCGTCTCATCAACTCCTTCCAGCACTTCAAGGCCGACGTGGATGGGCTGGGCATTCACTTCATCCACGAGCGCGGCAAAGGCCCCGATCCCATGCCGCTCGTAATTACGCACGGCTGGCCGGGATCGTTCTTCGAGATGTACAAGATCATCCCCTTGCTGACCGATCCGGCCTCCCACGGCGGCGACCCGGGCGACTCGTTCGATGTGGTGGCTCCCTCGCTGCCCGGCTTCGGATTCTCAGACCACGCCCGGGAACAGGGCATGGAGGTGCGAAGGACTGCCGCCCTCTGGGTGGAGCTGCTGAAAGGACTCGGCTATCCGCGCTTTGCCGCGCACGGCGGCGACATTGGGGCCGGGGTGACCTCGCGGCTGGGACACGGCCACGCGGACAGCATCATCGGGATCCACCTCACCTCCGTCACAAGGCCCACACCCTACCTGGGAGCCGAAGCGCGAGAACTGTCGGAGGCTGAGAAGACTCTGATCCGTGAGCGCGAGGAGTGGCAGCAGGCAGAGGGAGGCTACGCGCATATACAGGGAACGAAGCCCCAGACTCTCGCTTACGGACTGAACGACTCACCGACCGGCCTCGCCGCCTGGATAGTAGAGAAGTACCGCACCTGGAGCGACTGCGACGGAGACGTGGAGAGACTGTTCACTAAGGACGAACTGCTTACCACGGTGACGATCTATTGGGTCACCGAGTCCATAAGCTCATCCACCCGCATGTACAAGGAAAACCAGCGATACGACTGGACGATGGAGCGCGACGAGAGAATAGAGGTTCCGACCGGAGTGGCGGCGTTTCCTGCCGAAATCAGCAGGCCGCCAAGAGAGTGGGCCGAACGCTCCTACAACCTGCGGCGATGGACTCACATGCCTCGTGGCGGACACTTCGCCGCACTCGAAGAGCCCCAGCTTCTGGCAGAGGAAATCAGGGAATTCTTCCGCCCGCTCAGAAACGGCTAGACGTCATATTCAGTTAAATATGCAACAATCACCGTCTCTCTCGTCATTCCCGCGAAGGCATACCCTTGCACAACTGCCGTCATTCCCGCGAAGGCGGGAATCCAGGCGTGGGGCAAGACCAACTGGGCGCAGGTGCTAGACACCCCCCCAAGTAGCGCGTTGCGTGATGATATACTGTCGCCATCAACCGACGGGATATTTGAAATAAGAAGGAGGGTCCAATGGGCGAAGTCTTGGGAGTCGGAGTTACACACTACCCGCCGCTGATGGGGTCTCCCGGCTCCTACGCGAACATCCTGCGGCGCGTCCTACAGAGCCCGCTGCTCACCGAGGACAGGAAAAACCCCGAAAACTGGCCTGATCCTATGCGTGAGGAGTACGCTGACGAGCAGGCCCTTGCCGAGCGTCACCAGGCTCAGATGGTGGCCAACTTCCGAAAAGTCCGCGAGGCGATTGACGACTTCGGCCCCGACGCGGTCATCATATTCGGCGACGACCAGTACGAGAACTTCAAAGAGGACATAGTGCCCCCATTCTGCGTATTCATACACGACCGGATGGAAAGTACGCCATACTCCGGCGGAGCCGGAAACGTATGGGGAGAGCCGTCCGACACGCGCTTTGTTCACAAGGGCGACCGTTCTCTCGCGCAGCGCATCGCCACCCAGCTCATCGAGCGCGGCTTCCCGATCAGCTTCTCCTACGCAAACAGCCACTTTGCCGAGGGGCACGGGCCCAACATGCTCACTCACGCGTTCCTCAACGCGCTGCTGTACCTCGACTGGGACAGGCGCGGCTTCGACTACCCTGTCATTCCCATTCAAGTGAACTGCTACGGCGAGGACGTTATAAGCAGCAAGGGCGGCTCCGGCCACCTCAACCCCGATACGCAGGACCCCTACTTCCGTGAACTGAAGAGCCCCCCTGGTCCCACGCCCGCCTCCTGCTTCCAGTTGGGTGAGAAAGTCCGCGAGACGCTGGAAGACACCCCTGGGAAGTTCGTGGTGATGGCATCGTCGGGATGGTCGCACGCCTTCCTCTGCGCCGCAAACGACTGGCTGTACCCGGACGTCGAGACCGACAGAAAGCGGGTCGAAGAACTCCGCTCCGGGCAGCATCACAAGTGGGCGCACCTGACCAACGCCGAAATCACCGAGGCGGGCGATCAGGAATTCAAGAACTGGATATGCCTCGCCGGCGCGATGCACGACCGTCAGGCCGTCGTCATTGACTACATGGAGACCTACATCTTCAACTCGAACAAGTGCTTCGCTATATTCCCACCCACGAACTGACAACTGACAACTACAAACTAATGACCGAAAACTCACATATGAAACTGGCAGGAAAAGTTGCCGTCGTCACCGGAACCAGTCCCAACATAGGCGGCGGGATAGCGACAGGTCTCGCCGAAGAGGGTGCGAAACTGGTCTGCGTTGACATACGGGCCGACTACGCCGAACGGTGCGCCGAGTCCATCCGTCAGCGTTCGGGAGACGCAATCGGCGTGACCTGCGACGTGACCGACGACACTCAGGTGTGCGAGATGGTGCGGCAGGCCGGAGAAGCATTCGGCGGAATTGACATCCTTGTCAACAACGCCGTCATATTCAACCAGAAGGGCGTCCTTGATATGCCGCTTGACGAGTGGAACGACCAGATTGCGGTCATTCTCACCGGCGCATTCCTGTGCACCAAGCGCGTCTCGAATCTGATGATCGAACGGGGAACGCGCGGTAGCATCATCAACATAATATCCACCGCGGGACACCAGGGACAGCCGGGTAACGTGGGCTACTGCACGGGCAAGAGCGGTCTGCTCAACTTCACCCGCTCCGTTGCGATGGAGCTCGCGCCGCACGGCATTCGAGTCAACAGCCTGACTCCGACCGCCACCGACCCCGGCGAGGCCGCTGACATAGCGAAAGCGTGGGGAGTGGATCGAGGCGAACGCGGATCGAGCGGACCGGGCGAACATTTCCTGCGCGGAGTCCCGATGGGCAAACTTCCCCGACCGTCGCACTACGCGCGCGCCGCCGCATTCCTCGCCTCCGACGACGCGGAGATGATAACCGGCATGGACCTGAGAGTTGACGCGGGAGCGGTCGCCCGCTACTGGGCCTGGACGCCCTGAGAAGACGGAGGAGTGAGCAATGGACATTACTGCCATCGTCGCCATTATAGTCGCGGCCACGGTCGTTTATGCGCTGCCGTCCATCATAGTCCTGATCAGGGGGCATAGGAACCGGCGCGCTCTCATCTGCTACAACCTGCTCGGAAGCTGGATGATATTCCCGTGGTTCATAACCATGGTCTGGGCAACCTACAACGACCCGTCATCCCGCTGATCATCAAAGACAGACATTCGACAAAGAACCGGAATAAAGGAGGCACCATGGCTGACGTAACCGTGCAGACAAGACGCGGAGCGGATACCGCTTCACACACGTCCAACGGCAGCATACCCAGGCTGACCGGAGACATTCGCCACCTGGTGCCCAAACTCGGGCTGCGAAATTACTGGTATCCCGCAATCGGTGCCAAGAGGGTTGGCAAACGCAATCCAGTCCAGCTGAAGATGCTGGGCGACGCGGTCTGTCTCTTCCGTGGAAAGGATGGCGACGTTGTAGCCATCCAGGACGTATGCCCGCACAGGGGCGCACTGTTCTCCGAGGGCACCTGCCACTGGCAGGGAACTGTCACCTGTCCGTATCACGGCTGGGTGTACGACGAAGAGGGCAACAACATTGCTGTGCTTGGCGAAGGCCCGGACTCCGGCGTGCAAGGCAAGGTCGGGACTGAGGCTCGCGTCTATCCCACCCGGACCCTCAAGGACGTAGTATTCATATGGATGGGCGAGGACGACCCCGCTCCCATTGAAGAAGACGTTCCCGAGGAATTCTTCGACCCGGACACACGCATATTCTTCAACGACACCATCTACTGGAAGACCAACTGGGAAGTCGGGCTCGAGAACTCGATGGACGCCCACGTCAACTACCTGCACCGAGACCATCTTCAGGCCATGCTGGGCAACCCGTCGTACATGCCGCGCGGGGCGTCCGGCTCCAGGGTCGCATTCACCGGCAACGGTTTCAAGAGCATGACTGAAACCCCCGAGAATCCGCCGCAGGACATCTATCCCAGCCTGGGCTGGAAGTGGCCCAAGCACCGGTTCCGCACGATATGGTCGTGGATATTCAACCCGTTCTTCAAAGCGACAAGCGTGCCGCCCTCTCCGACAAAGAGCGAACGTTGGAGCATGGGGCACCGCCTTCCCGGTATGTTCCGCGCCGGAGTCGCACCCACCGGCAGCACGGAGCGAGTCCCAAGACCGCATGGCGGCGGACTATTCGGACTCTACACGCGATGGACAGTTCCGGTCGAAGAGTGGCTGACCCGTGTCTGGTACTTCCATTCGACCAAGCCGTCCAACCCCATTACATCGGGATGGTACTGGCTTCTCTACTGGACCAACTATCGCTGGCTTGTCGAGTACAATTTCTCGCAGCAGGACATGAGCGTAATGGAAAACCAGCGCTACGACTGGCCCGAGAAGCTGTCCGGCACCGACGCCGAGGTCGTGCAGTGGAGACGGCTTGTCGTCACAAAGCACTTCGGCGGACGAAACGCCGAATTCGAGCATAGGTTGCCCGTGGTGACCGACTCAGGCGCAAGCAGCGAAGGCGATACCGGCTGATTCTACCTGGCGACTGGGGAGACTCACGCCAACTCAAGACGGAGTGTCCCCACCTCCCTGCCGCCCAGGTCGAACGATTCGCCCACGCCAGCTCTGTCGAATCCCGCCGACTCGAACAGCGCCAGTTTCTCATCGTCCTCTACCGAGACGGTGGCCCATATTGGCGACGCGTTTCTGTTCGCTCCCCAGTCCACCGCTCTCCAGATCAGTGCGTCCCAGCAATCCAGGCTCTCTTTGCGTGTGAAGCCGTCCACCCTGCAACCGCCTGCTCCGTCGAGCCGGACCGTAGAGAGTCCCGAAAGATGTCCAAGGTCGTCAGCCGCGCAGAACCACGCTCCCCTTCCGTCTTTGGTCAGCGCCATGTAACGGCGATACAGGCCGAGGCACGAGTCCTGTACCGCGTAGCGCGTGGACAGCATCGCCGTGTTGGAGTCCAGCATCTGCCAGTCGTGCGGAGACACCAGGAGGGGTATCAGCGGAACGCGGTCGGCGGGCGACGGCTCCCTGACTTGCGCCGGCCCAACGCCCCGGAAGTAGTCCACGAGGAACTCTTCGGGCGAACGACCGTCCAGCGCGTTTACCATCAGGTTCGCCCCGGCGAGCTTGCGCCACCCCAGCCGGAAGTAGATTCTCGCCGCGCCGGGGTTTACGGTGCCAAGAAATATAGCCTGTCCGCCACGCTCTGCGAAATCGTCCCTGGCTTGTTGCGAGAGTTGGGTGGCTATGCCCGAGCGTCTCGCCTGTGGGCTAGTGGCGACTTCACCCAGTCCTCCCAGAGCGGGCAGCGTATGCGAGGTTGCCATGAGGCACGCGCCGGCAAGGGTGTCTTCCAGTCTCCGGGTATAGACAGTGATGATAGATTGTGCCCCTTCACTTCCGAGCAGCGTCTCTGGAGTAATGTCTATGGGGCCTCCGAATATCGGCTCCCAGAACGCGAAGAGTTCTTTTACCAGTGGTTGGTCAAGAGGCGCTTCAAGCCTCATTCGACCGCTCCATGCCGCCCTCACTGCCCCCTGGATTTATGTTCCAGTCGTACAATAGCTCTCTGCGAACGGCATATGCCGCCAGGGCGGATCGCGACCTCAACCCCAGTTTGGAACGGAGTCTGGTGATGTGGTTGCGTACAGTGGTGGTGGCTACTTTCAGTCTCTGGCCGATCTCTTCGTTACCACGTCCATCCGATATCATCGTTAGTATCGCGACGTCCCGGTCGGTCAGCGTCTCCAGGGTATCGGGATTGATCCGGTTGCTCATCTCCCGAAGTCTGCTGATCACACGGTCCGTTACCCTTTGGTCGAAGAATGTACTGCCATTGGCAACGATATGTATTACGCGGGTGAGTTCGGTTCCGGGGGCGTTCATAGAAATGTGTCCCGACGCCCCCATGATGATCGAGGCGAGCATCTCCTCCTCGTAAGACGTGGACGATAGCATCACAACCTTGGTCTCGGGAACCCTGTTGCGAATATCACGACATATACCGAGTCCGTCTGTGGCTGGCCACCTCATACTCACCAGCGCCACATCGGGTTTAACTGTCTCGATCTTCAAGACTGATTCGGAGGTGAGGCTATATTCCCCGATTACTTCGATTCCGCTCCCTGTCTCCAGGGCAATCCGCAATCCCAGTCTCAGAAATTCACTATCTTCGACTATTGCCAAACGAATCAAGAATTACACTGCCTGAGTCCAGCACCACCACGATCTGAGTGCCTTCACCGTATGATCCTGTTATCTGAAGGTCGCCGCCCATGTCTTCCACCACTTGCGCGATTCTGTCCGTCGTCCCAACGCCCGTTTCCTCAACCGCACCACTATAAAGGGAGTTATCCCATATCATTAACCCGATGTTATCAGATTCAACCTCAAGGTCAACCCTCGCTGCCAATGCGGTCCCGCTTCTCAGCGCCTCTGCCAGCCGGTACTGGAGTACCCGTTAGAAATCCACGACTTACAATACTGTGAATTGAGAGGATATACCTGAAATGGCCGGACTTATGGGAATATCTGTAATTGCGCTCGAACTCTGCCACAAGGCTCTCTAAGACTCTGTCCAGTCCGGCCTCTCCTCCCAGAATGAGGAGCAGGCGATACATATAGCGGCGGACATCTATCATTAGTTGCCTGGTTGGTGTCAGAAGATTGCCCATCTGGATGGCGAGGGAATTGTTCTCACTCTCAGCCGACGCTGGATAAAGTCAATACTGGAACATCTTCACTCGCATATCGCGGCCCCAGGCGCGGAAAATCTACCACCGGCCGCAGAGGGCGCCAAGGACTCGGCCCGCCGGAAGAAGGTCGCAGCAGACTGCCGGACCGGGCTGCATCAGATGTTGAACTGAGGTTCGCTGTAGTCGAGCAGCTTGTTGTATATCTGGATGCGCCAGCGCTGGGTATCGGCGACCATGAGCCTGTAGCCGTGATTGTCGAACGCGACTCCCATCGGCAGCGCGAAACGCCATTCGGGTTCCAGGGTATAGACCCGGCGTCGAGCCTTGTAAACGTCCGGGTTGGCGCGGACGAACTCCGTCTGCCACCTGGACAGTTCCTGCGCGTCACCGATGAACGTGGTGATGTACTCCCCTTCAGAGTCGTATGCCTGCACCCTGTTGTTCGCCCAGTCGCACACGTAGATGTCGCCTTCAGGATCAACCGCGATGTCGGAAGGATGATTAAACTCATATTCGCCCGCGCCTTTGCTCCCGAGTGCGAATATGAACCCGCCATTGCCGTCGAACTTCTGGATACGGTGGTTCTTGTAGTCCGCGACGTAGATGCAGCCCTCGCTATCGGTCGTGATGCCCCAGGGCTCTCTGAATTCTCCGGGAGCGGAGCCGCCGGTCCCCCATTGTGAAACGAAATTCCCGTCCGCCGCGAACTTCTGGACACGGTCGTTGAGCGTATCTACCACCAGAACATCGTCGTTATAGTCTATGGCGATGCCCGAGGGTCTGCGGAACTGACCACCCGCTGTCCCCGGCGAACCGAAAGAACGGATGAACTCCCCTTCCACGGTGAACACGGAGACACGGTCCGTCCAGGCATCGGTGACGTAGATGTTGCGAACCGAGTCCAGCGCAACGCCGGACGGCCACACGAACTGCCCCGGTTCTTCCCCGTATTCCCCGATGACATTCAGGATACGCTCCTCGCCGGGAGCGTCGCCAAGTGTGATCCGTTTCACGCAGGGGGAGAGTTCGAGGATTCCCTTGATGACCGCGAACACCTCGTTTTCGTCTCCGACCGCGAGAGCGACCGGCATCAAGGTATCATTGGGGTCTCCGACCGAGTGACTGAAGTCGTAAACGTGATTGCCAATTATCTTCGTGAGCATGGCTTCGATTCCTTCTGAAAGCGCCGGGGCGCGTTTGGAGGTGGAAGAAAGAGATCGAGTGGGGCGCGAACCCGGTTACTCACGCAAATTGGTACTCCCTCGTGGCGACTATGAGCTGAAGTATCTCGGACACGCGCCCGGCGGACTCGGCTTCGCTTGCCTCGTTCCACACGAATGCGCCCCGGGTCGAGATATGTTCGATCAACTGGGCCCGCGTCTCGTCCTTCACCGCTATGGACCCAAGCATTTCGAGGCAGGCATCCACGGCGGACTCCGGTGAACCGCCGGAGCGTTTCACGCCCTCTATGATGTCGGAGACGCCCGGACGATCTACCTGCGCGACCATCTCGGCGACGAAGTTGGCTCGCTTCATCAGCGAACTGCTGTTGATCCACTCCGCGCCGTAATGCCATCCCTCCACGCTCGGCGGGTTGAGCAGGTCCTGCCCCATGTAGGTAATCTGGTTGCAGTAGTCGTACACATTCAGGCTCGGAAGTTCAGCTCCACCCACCATTCTGAGCGTGCCGACGACGACCTCGGTAGGATTCTTGACCTTGGTGAACCGGGCCTCTTTGAAGAAGTCTGAGTTGAACAGTACCCGGAGGGTGTGCCGCATATCGAAATCTGACTCGGTGAGCGCGCCTGCGATTACCTCGATAGCCGCGGGATCTCGAGGAGGAGTATCCTGCCATGCGGGGACTTGGACCTCATCGGCTACGAAGAACCCGTACAAGTGCCGCGCGATGAATCTGGCCGTCGCGGGCTGGGATAGAACGATGTCAATTATGTCCTCGCCGTTGAAGTTACCGATGTGCCCCAGGAAGGTCTTCTCGCCATCGTCGTGGTCTTTGGGGCGGTACTCGAAGCGCCAGTCCCAGCGCCCCATGTGGTACCTGGGCAGCTTGGGAGCCACGGTCCAGCCGGTGAAGGCGCGAGAACACTCGTAAACGTCCTCTTCCGTGTAGTTGCCGACGCCCATCGTGAACAGTTCCAGGAGCTCGCGCCCCCAGTTCTCGTTGACCGCCGTCGCGTGGTTCTCGTGGTTGTCCAGCCAGTAGAGCATGGCCGGATTCCTCGAGACTTCCAGGAGCAGGTCCCCGTACTTTCCAAGCCCCCTGTCGCGGAAGATGTCAATCATGTCCACGACCTCGTCGTAGTGATCAACCTTGGATACCCCTGTGGCGAATATCTGGTGCCAGAAGAGGCACATCTTCTCCTGGAGAGGGGACTTGGTGTTGATCATCCGCCACACCCAGCCGGACTGTCCGACCCCGCCGAGGGTGTCCGGTTTCCATTGCAGGGGAAGGAAGCGCAGGAAGTCGTAATAATCAATGGGTTCCTGAGTTTCGGGGTGCAGCAGGTCTTCGACCGTAGCCTCGTACCCGGCGGCGGCGCGACGCTCCAGTTCATCCCTTGTAGCCCCGAATCCGGCTCTGCGCATCAGGTGCGCCATCAACGATAGGTGACCGCTCGCCATGTGCCGACCTCCTGGACACAATAGGTTGGTAAACGTCAGCTATTGTCAGTAGTAGATCAGGCCATTAGGCACACTAATATTATACTACGTATAGTCAACCCCCCAATTGGACCTTGGACCTTTTGAATCTGTCTCAATGCCGGATCACCTGTCTGTCCGCTCGTACAATTCATTGCCATATTGCGGCGCTGTCGGAGACTCGGCCCAACCGCTCAGACACAGGTAGGCGTCAATTCTGTCTATTCGGGTTTCCCGGATTGAGATCAGTCTGCGGCGACCCATTCGGCGGCGCGTTCGGCGACCATGATTACGGAGGGATGAATGCCGCCCGACCTGGGAACCCTCGGCATTACCGATGCGTCAGCGACCCACAGCCCTTCCACTCCCCTTACCCGACAGTGCTGGTCGGTGACGGCCATCAGGTCAGAATCGGACCCCATCCTGCACGTCCCGGATACATGACGGGCGCTGCCGACCGTCTGGCGCAGCCAGAGGTCCAGTGCGTCGTCGTCCGCCAGGATTTCGTCAGTCGGATTTATCCTGTGATCGAACACATCTCTGTACGCGTCGGACTCCATTAGACGAACGCCCATCCGCAGGCCTTCTCTGACCCGTCGAATGTCGTCTGGGTGCTGCAGGTAGCAATAGTTGAATTCGGGCTGGACGCCCGGATCGGCGGAGCCGAGCCGAACGTACCCCGACCCCTTGGGCAGGCCGAGAGTGCAGGAAATCCGCGCCGCCCTGTCTGGGGGAACATCACCGGCCAGGTACCTGGTGCGCATCCCCGGTACGCGCTCCTGCCGCTGTTCCACCACATTGCTGGTTCTTAGCACCATGTCATTGGTCTCGTCCGAGCCGAGGGACGTGTAGTGCAGACCGAAGTGCGGCGCTTCCAGGTCCGCGTCGAGAGACACTCCATCCCTGACTTTGAATGTGGCGTGGACGCTGAGATGGTTCCACAGCCCCTGACCCACGCCGGGCAATGCCTTGACAGGCGATATACCAAATTGCTCGAGGTGGTCGGCGGGACCGACACCGGACAACATGAGAATATGCGGTGACCTGATGGCCCCCGCGCTCAGGACCACACGCTCCGCCTCGACAGTGAAGACCTCGCCCCCGCTTTCCGCCTCCACGCCGACGGCCTGCGATCCCTCGAACAGTATCCTGCGTACGAAGACTTCTCCTCGCACGGTGAGGTTAAGCCGGTGACGCATCGGATTGAGGTACGACATGGCGGCGCTCACCCTGACTCCCCCTATATTGTTGGTGGGAGATATACCGACGCCGGCGGGATTCGGGCCGTTTACGTCGTCCGTAACGCCGTATCCCTCTGCCACGCAGGCGTCGTGGAAGGCCTTCTGGATAGCGGGCCACGCGCCGGACTGCCGTCGCCTCACCGGCATCGGCCCGTCTGTCCCGTGGAAGTCGTCCTGGATGTCCAGGTCGTGCTCCATCTTCCGGTAGAAGGGCAGGACATTGTCGTACGACCACTCGTCGTTGCCGAGCGCGGCCCACAAATCGAAGTCCTCCGGAAACCCCCTCTGCATCGCCTGGCCGTTGATGGACGATCCGCCGCCGATCACCTTGCCCTGGGCGACGTGAATCTCGCCCTGCTCCTCCGTGATCGTCCCGCGCAGCGCCCAGTTGTGCTCCGAGTCCGGGGCTTCTGCGAACCTGGTGTGACCGAACTTTATCTCGTCTGGAAGGCTGTCGGGATCGGGGTAGTCCTTACCTGCTTCCAGCAGCAGCGCCGAGGTATTCCGGTTCTCTGCCAGCCTGCTCGCCACTACCGACCCTGCCGCTCCTCCACCGACTACGATAACGTCGTACTTCATGGCTCCCCTCTGATTCTCGCTACACAGCCAATGCCCACACGATCACAAAGGGTATCAGGTTCGCGTCCTGTGTCAACGGAGATAGATCAATCCAGCAGTCTCAAGGTTCTCCCGCTATTTGCCCAGATCATTCAGACCGTTGATGGTATAATTGCGCTGGCAAGGGAGCGGGGTTCCATCTACGCTGAAAGGATCTGTATTGTTCTTTTTCCAGTGGGACCAGGATGACCACAAGCATCTTGGAGCGATTGCGGCCTATATGCTTGTGGGTGTCGTGGGTATTGTGTATAAGTTGCTGAACAGCAGCGACCTGGAGACGTTTCTGAGCGGATTGGCAGACGTGGGAGGCGCGGTCTTCATCGTCGGGCTTGTAACAGAGGGAGGAGTTTGGATCATGGTCATGGCTCTTGGAAAACTCAGCGAAGCCAGAAGGCGCGGTCGCGAGGAAGGGCGAGCGGAAGGGCGTGAGGAAGGGCGTGAGGAGATGGCGCGAGCAATGCGCGCGCTCGGCAGGCCTGAGACCGAAATTCAGCAGGCTCTGGACTGGCTGGACAGGCGCAAGAACGGCGAGCGTAAGAGCTAGGCCGTTAAATGGTATTCGCTCTTGGAAAACTCAGCGAAGCAAGAAGACGCGGTCGCGAAGAAGGTCGAGCGGAAGGACTAGCAGAAGGACGCGAGGAAGGACTCGCAGAAGGACGCGAGGAAATGGCTCGGGCAATGCGCGAGCTCGGCAGGCCCGAGAGCGAAATCCAGCAGGCGCTCGACCGATTCGACAACCGCAGAAACGGCGAACGCGAAAGGTAGGCCGTTCAGATGTATCAGTTCAACTGTCTCAGGCGCGGGTCCAGCAGGTCCCGCATCGCGTCGCCGAACATGTTGGTCCCATAGACCGCGAGGGCCAGCGCGAAGCCGGGCCAGAATGCCAGGCCGGGGGCCATCTCCATGTAATTGCGGCCCTCCCAGTTCAGCATCCCACCCCAGCTCGCGACCTCGGGCGGAAGTCCGTATCCCAAGAAGCTGAGTCCAGCTTCCGTGATGATCACCGAGCCAATCGTAATCGTGAAGATGACGATTATCGGCGCCATGATGTTGGGCATGATGTGGCGCGCGAGTATCCTCATCGGCGTGCATCCGAGCGCGTTGGCCGCATCCACGTACACGTTCTCCTTGGTGGCGATCACCGCGCTCCTTACGACCCTCGAATGAGTGATACCGGCGGTGACTCCCAGCACCATGATGAGCTGGAGCGTGCCTCTGCCCGCCATGGACATGATGGTTATCACGATGAGCAGGCTGGGAAAGGCCATCCAGGCATCAACGAGTCGCTGGGCCAGGATGTCGAGCTTGCCGCCGAAGAAGCCGGACGGAAGACCGATGATCACGGCTACGACTACATGCAGCGCGGTCGCGGAGAAGCCGATGATCACCGAGACGCGCGCGCCGTAGATGAGGCGGCTGAAGACGTCCGATCCCACCTCGTCCGTGCCAAGCCAGAACTTCGAGGACGGTCCTTCCAGAGTATTGAAGATGTTGATCCGGTTCACGTCGTGGGGCGCGAGGAAGTCGGCGAAGATGGCGGTGAACACCATCACCAGAATGATGACGCCGCCCATGGTGCCGAGTGGCTTCTCCCTCAGCAGGCGGAGCGTGAAGTTCGCCAGACGGGACCGCCTGGCGGATGTGAGCGCCGCGCTGATCACCTCGCTGCTCATCCGGTTGCTCCCTTCACGTGTTGCGGATTCGTGGATCGAGCCAGCTGTAGCTGATGTCGATTATCACGTTGAAAATCACAACGAAAATGGCGATGACGAAGTTAACACCTGAGACTGTGGTGTAGTCTCGGCCCTCAAGCGAAGACAGCATCAGGCGTCCGATGCCGGGCAGAGCGAATATCTGCTCGATGACCAGGGAGCCCCCGATCAGGAAGGGCAGCGAGATTCCGATGAGGGTGATCACCGGGATCATCGCGTTCTTGACCGCGTGTCGGATGATGACAGTCCGCTCCCTCAGGCCCTTGGAATAGGCCGTTCGCACGTAGTCCTGCCGCAGCACTTCGAGCATCATCGTCCGGGTCATCCTCATCACCTGGCCAGCGAGAATCATCGCAAGGATAGCGGCCGGAATCAGCATCATCTTGATGTTGGCTATCGGGTCTTCGGTGAGGGGTACGTACTCGATGGGCGGCGACCACCCCCAGTAGATAGATGGGTACAGCATGACCATGATGCCCAGCCAGAAGTGCGGGACCGAGATAGCGAGGATCGCGATGCTGCGGCCCACGTAGTCGCCCACGCTGTCCTGGCGGATGGAGGAGTAGATGCCAATCGGAATCCCGGCCAGCATAGACATCAGCAGCGCGAGGGCGCCGAGTTCCAGGGTCACGGGCAGCCTGTTGAGGACGAGCGTGGTGACGGTGTCTGCGCTGCGCAGAGACTGGCCCAGGTTTCCCTGAAGGAATATGCCGCCCATCCAGCGGAAGTATTGCACGTAAGCGGGGACGTTCAGGCCAAGCAGTTCTTCAATCTGCTCCCGATGGGCGGTTACTGAAACGCTGCCCTGCTCGCTGAGAAGCAGGTCCACTATGTCTCCGGGCATTAGCCGTACGGAGATGAAGACCACGAGGCTGACCAGAAAGACGGTCGGGATGACCAGCAGTAGTCTTCGGATGATATATTTGGACATTTCAGCCAGCCAGATTCAGGGATATTGTGAGCGCCCCCGCGAATTCGCGGGGGCGCTCACGATTGAACCGGTGTCAATTACCCTCACCCACCAGAGGGATTGGGGTCCTCGCTTTTAGTAGCCCAGGCCTGTCTTGATGTCGTGGTCAACCCACAGGCGCGGGAAGAAGCTGAAGGGGGCGCTTCGGAGGTTGTGCTCTCCGCGGTAGCCGCCGATCCAGGGCCACCAGAAGGTGGCTTGGTACCTGTCGAACCCGACGACGACCCAGTGCCGCTCGGCCGCGTACATCTCAGCGGCTTTGGTCCGCTCCTTCATCTCTTCTATCGTCGTGGCTTGCACCGCATCTATTGCCAACTGGTCAAAGACCGGGTCGCAGACGTGTATGGCGTCCGAGGTGGAGCCGCACTTCGCGCCGTGGTCAACAGCCACGAAGGGCGGGGTGTTACTGACGATGCCTCTGAAGATCCAGGTGAGTTCGTTCTCACCATTGCGAACGCGGTCAACCAGCTCGGCCCTTGCCAGCGGCCTGATTTCCAGGTCTATGCCGATCTCGGCGAAGTAGAACTTGATGATCTTGGCGTATCCCAGGTCTCCGGAGTACCACTCGGGAGATACCTCGTATGCCGTCTTGAGCCTGAAGCCGTCCGCTCCGCGCTCATAGCCCGCTTCGTCGAGCAGGGCGTTGGCGGCCTCGGGGTTGTAGGTGTACTCGGATTGGAGCTGTTCCGGCCACTCTTCGAACGGTGTACCCCAGCCCTGCTGCAACTTGGCGTTATAGATTCCATGGACGGTGGGATCGGCCCAGCCTTTGAAGTATGCCGCGGCGATAGTCTCGCGATCAATGGCCATGTTCATGGCCTTGCGGACTCGGATGTCCTCCATGGGCGACTTGGTCACGTTGACGGCCATGTCGAGGCCGCGGGGCCCGGGGCCGGTCTGGTAAACAAGCTGAGGATGACTGTCCAGCAACGCGTCCGCCTGCTCAGGCCCGATACGGCGCTCCCAGTCCAGCTTCGCCGTTCTGAGCGCGGCGAGCCTGGTCGCGGCCTCCGGTATGATGTGCGCCTTGAGCGAGTCGAGATAGGGCAGCTGGTACTCAGGGAAGAGGGGGTCGTTGGCCCAGTAGTCAGGGTTCTTCTCGTAGGTGATAGCGACAGCGTCGTCATAGGAGACAACACTGAACGACCCGGTGCCGCTTGCGTACCTCCAGTCCTGGAAATCGCCGTGCCGCTCGACAACCTCCTTTGGGTACACGTGGCCGCCGTGCCACGGGTGGATCATGTTGCCCAGGGCGAGCGGGACGGGCTGCGAGAACTTGAACTCGAGGGTGTATTCGTCAGTGGCGGTTACCGACTCTACCGGCACCCCCACCCACTCGGGGACAAACCCGCTTACCTCCTCCTCATCGTACGGTCCCAGGCCTATCGTTCTCTGCCAGGAATGCTCCCAATCGTACGCGTTGCTTTCGCGGCCGTTCTCGCCGTTCCATTCGATGTTGTCGTTCCTGTGATAGTGGACTCCGGGACGGATATTGAACGTGTAGGTCAGCAGGTCGGAGCTGATCTCGTAGCTTTCGGCGAGCCAGTTGGCGGTGTGCTCCGGTACGCCGATGTAGAACCTGTTGTCAAACGGGTTCACATCGAAGGGCACTGTCCAGTCGGCAATGAGTAACTTTTCGAAAATCGGGCTGTTCGCGCGCGTCGCGGCCCAGCCGAACTGTGGGTCGAAGAAGCCCGGATTGAAGGGGATTGCGTAGGAGATCGAGCCGCCGTACTGTGGCGGGTTGATCATCTTTCCGGTCCTGGGGTCAACGATCTGTTCCGCCGCCACCGCGACCGGTTCGGCTGGTTCGGCGGGCACCTCGATGACCTTGATGACCTCCTTCTCCACCTCCACTAAAACGGGCACTTCTACCTCTTTGATCACCTCTTTGACGACAGTCTCGCCGGGCACCTCGACGGTCCTGACGACCTCCTTCTCCACTACCATGGTCGCTCCGGGCACTTCCACGGTCTCAGTTACTACTTTTTCGACCACGACAGTCTCGCCGGGCACCTCGACAGTCTTGACGACTTCCTTGACGATTGTCTCGCCGGGAACCTCGACTGTCTTGACGACCTCCTTCTCCACTACCACGGTCTCACCGGGCACCTCGACTGTTTCTGTACCGCAGGCAGCGGCGAACGCGAACAGCAGAGCCGCAGATACGGCGCCCACCAGCCAGTATAGTGAGTTGGATGTGCGCATGGTGATGTCTCCTTCTTCAGGGCGTGGACTTGCGAGGCGGATTGATAGCGTGGGGAATGGGATAATAAACTCCGCAATTTTCACGAATTCTAATTCGTGAAAATTGCGGAGTCAAGTAATGATTTCGGGAGAGAATTACATAAGTCCCCTCTCCCTCGTTGGAGTTACAGGTCCGGCCCACAACCGGTACGACGCCCCGGAGATCTATCAGTCCAACTGTCTCAAGGTTCTCCCGCTATTTACCCAAATTATGTCCCAAATGATTCAGACCGTTGATGGTATAATTCTGCTAGCAGGGGAGCCGGGTTTCCATCCGCGCTGAAAGGATATGTCTTGTTCTTTTTCCAGTGGGACCAGGATGACCTCAAGCATCTTGGGGCAATTGCGGCCTATATGCTTGTGGGCGTCGTGGGTATTGTGTATAAGTTGCTGAACAGCGGCGGCTTGGAGACGTTTCTGAACGGACTGGCAGACGTGGGAGGCGCGGTCTTCATCGTCGGGCTTGTAACAGAGGGAGGAGTTTGGATCATGGTCATGGCTCTTGGAAAACTCAGCGAAGCAAGAAGACGCGGTCGCGAAGAAGGTCGAGCGGAAGGACTAGCGGAAGGACGCGCAGAAGGACGCGAGGAAGGACTGGCAGAAGGACGCGAGGAAATGGCTCGGGCAATGCGCGAGCTCGGCAGGCCCGAGACCGAAATCCAGCAGGCGCTCAACCGATTCGACAACCGCAGAAACGGCGAACGCGAAAGGTAGGCTGTTCAATGGTACATCAGTCCAGCTGTCTCAGGCGCGGATCCAGCGAGTCCCTTATCCAGTCGCCCAGGAAGTTGAACCCGACCACCGTCAGGAAGATAGCCATTCCCGGGAAGAACGCGATGCCCCACGAACTGGCCAGGTAGTTCCTGCCGTCTGCCACCATCGCCCCCCACGCCGGAGTGGGCGGCGGAATCCCGACCCCCAGGAAGCTCAGAATGGACTCGGTCAGGATCAGGCTGCCGACCTGGAGCGTGGCGACCACTATGACGGTGTTCAGGACGCCGGGCAGGATATGATATATGAGAATCCGGTGGGTCGGCGCGCCCGCGACGCGGGCAAGTGCCACGTAGTCCAGCACCTTGATCGCAAGCGTCTCGGCGCGCACCTGGCGGGCGAAAGGCACCCAGCTGAACAGCACCAGCACCCCAATCACGCTTAAGTAGCTGGCCCCTGCCACCACCAGGATCACCAGCGCGGCCATGATCAGCGGGATTGCCAGGAATATCTCCACGATCCGCATCAGCACCTCGTCCACCCACCCTCCAAAATAGCCACTGAGAAGACCGTAGGCGGTGCCGAACACCATGCCTATGAGTATGGACGAGCCTGCTACCATCAACGACACTCTCGCGCCATGGATGATTCGGCTGAGAACGTCCCTGCCCTGCAGGTCGCCCCCCAGTATGAACTTGCTGCTGCCGCCCTCCTCCCACATTGGCGGGACCCGCCTGGCGCTCAGCGTCGCCTTGACGGGATCGTGGGGCGAAATGAGGTCGGCGGTTACCGCTGCAAACAATAGAGTGGTCAGGATGACCACTGACAATATGGGCCACCGCCGGATGCGGCGTAGATTGCTCCTCCACGTGTCCCCCGAAGCCGCGAGCAGAAGCGCTGACTCCGACGGGCTGGCGTTCCCACTCTGCATTATGCGTACCTCACCCTTGGGTCAATGAGGGCCAGCACAATGTCAACCACGAGGTTGCCGATGATGAACAGCAGCGTGAAAAGCAGGACGAGACCGGCCAGCATCGGAAAGTCGTTCTGAAGCACCGCATCTATTGAGAGCCTGCCAATGCCTGGCCATCCGAAGACCGACTCCGTTACCACCGTGCCGGTACATAGACCGGCGAGCAGCAGCCCGCTATACGTGAGAGGAGCGGCGGCCGCGTTCTTAAAGGCATGCTTCCAGATGACCGACGTACTCCGCACTCCCTTCGCCCTGGCCAGCTTGATGAACTCTTCGTCCAGTACGCTCAACATGCTGGAGCGGACGAGGCGCAGTATGCTGGCGGCGAACAGCCAGCCCAGCGTGATGGTCGGCAGAATGTACGAATCCAGTCCGCCCTTCTTCGCGGCCGGAAGCCAGTCCAGCCATACGGCAAATATCAGAATCAGCATCAGGCCGATCCAGAACGGCGGCAGCGCCTGGCCTGTTACCGCTATGAAGCGTCCGATGAGATCAACCACCGTCCCGCGATGAACGGCAGACAGCACTCCCAGGGGAATGCCGATAACTACCGAGAACAGGAAGGTCGCGAATCCGAGCTGCACCGTAGCCGGGAGTTTCTCGAATATGGCGGTCGTGACCGCCCTTCTCTCCCAGAGGCTGTCGCCTAGGTCGCCCTGAGCGGCCTTCGAAGCCCACACCAGGTACTGGATGGGAAGAGGCTTGTCGAGGCCCATCTCCCTGCCCCAGGCGTCCCACATCTCATCCGTTACTCCCCGGTTCATGAACATCGTCCTGGGGTCGCCCTGGATCCGGGACATGGTAAATACCAGCACCGACACCGCGAATAGAGTGACGAGCATCAGCAACAATCGTCTGGTCAGGAACTGTATCAAGTTGTCTATGGCTCCCGAAGACTCTCTTTCCCTTGAGGGATCACAAGGTAGGCAAATATGCAGTCAGCTATGAATACCTGTCAACAAACCCCCTCTCCCTCAGGGAGAGGGCTGGGGTGAGGGTGAAATGCCTACCCCTCCCGGCCCTTGACTGGGGAAGGTTAGAGCCATCCCCGTACTTGATACGGGGATGGGGGTGACTCCACCAATCCAAGTTCAATGCCTACCCATCTCAGCTCCCTTGAGGGAGAGGTCTGGGGTGAGTGTGTAGTCTCACCCCATGTGTTAGATACCCACTACTGATCGGCTATGTGAATTCCCTCGATCTCAGGCATGGCGAGGTTGTGTTCCACCATGGACACCTCGCCTATGCGAGGCCCGACGATCATGGGGTCCAGCCAGTCCAGCGACGTAATCACAGGAAGGTCGCCCAGGTACGAGTGATACTCGAAGTAGGGTATCAGAGCGTCCCACGCCTCATCCGGGTCCTGGTAACTCTGGGAGAAGTTCTTGTGGATGTCGTACCCAATCGGGTCGTCGTATCCGCTGTTCCACTTCGTGCAGCCGTCAATCAGGTCGCACAGGTAGTCGGTGTACTGGACCAGCTCGATGTTGCCGCCCCATGGGAATGCGAATACGTCTTGCAACGCGCCCCGCTCGAAGAACTCCGGCCTCCGGGAGGAGTAGGCGCTCTTGTCTATATTCACCGTTATTCCCAACTCTTCCCACATCGGCACTATCGCTTCCGCGACCTCGATGAACGTGTCGGGTGGGGTGGCAGTCGGTATCCACATCGGCATCTCGAAGCCGTCCGGGTATCCGCCCAGAGCCATAAGCTCCCTGGCCTTTTCCACGTCATAGGGGTGGATCCACTCGTCCTGGTGACGCGGGTTGCACACGTCTATTACGTACACGTACTGGAGACAGCCCTGGTCGAACAGTATGAACTCGTTGATCGAGTCCCGGTCAATCGCGTAGGAGAGCGCCCGCCTGAGATTCCTCGCCCTCTCCAGGTCCTCTTCGTTGCCCGGCTCCCCGACCCATGGGTTTTCAAGCACTGCGGGGGCGTTGGGTGTCCCGTCGCTCAGTGTCGGCTGGATCTGGAAGTTCCCTCCCATGAAGAACACAGCGGACGTCTTGCCCGCTATCGCGCCCTGCACAAGTCTTATGCCCGGCTCGTTCACTATCTGGTCTAGCAGTGGAATCGAGACATCGGTAATGTCGCCGTTGCCGCTCTTCATGAGCGCAATGCGCGTCGCCTGCTCTGGCACCTCTATAGCCCGCACTATTTCGAAGTCCGGCGTGTTCCGCCAGTGATTCTTGACCGCCTCCAGCGTGATGATGTCGTCGTTGACATGGGACTGCACCTTATACGGGCCGGTCCCCATGAACTTGGAACTGTGGACTTCCTCGCCCACATCATCGTAGTAGTCCTTGTTCTCGATGGCCGTCCCCGAACCCAGGCCGCGCGTCGTCAGTATGTAGCGTATAGTCGGCCCGTTCTCGCCCCAGTCCCACTGGATAGTGTTCTCGTCAACTATTCTGGGATTCTGGAAGTCGTCACGGTACCAGCCCGTGAAGTGGCTGACGGTTCCCTCGCGCGATCCGTTCTGGTACGACCAGTGTATGTCTTCCACGTCAACCGTGCCGTATGTGGGGTCGTGCCACGGTATGCCTGGTTGCAGGGTCCAGGTTATCCCCACGTCGTCAACAACCCACTCCCTGGCGATCATCGGCAGCAGTGTACCGTCCGGTTCTACGTCCAGCAGATGCTCAGAGACCGCCAGCAGCGTTGACATCGAGTTGTACGGGTAATTCGCTATCGGCCTGTGCCAGTTCGCGGGGCCGACGTCGGCCGCTACGATATTGAGCACGGCGCTGGGGACTGGGCGAATCATCGGGCGCTGGGCCTCGACCACAACCTCCTTGACCACCTCCACCTCTTTGAGTACCTCCCGGATGACCTCGACCGGCTTCTCCACCTCGACCGTCTTGACCACCTCTTTCTCCACCACCACCGTCTCACCCGGCACCTGAACTTCTTTGATTACCTCTTTGACCACAGTCTCGCCAGGCACCTCGATGGTCTTTACCACCTCTTTCTCCACCACCACCGTCTCCCCAGGCACCTCGATGGTCTTTACCACCTCCTGGGTCACCACCTTTTCAACGGGGACTTCCTTGATGACCTCCACTTCGACCACGCGCTCGGTCTCGCAGGCCGCCGCGATTAACGCGACCAACAACATGATGGCCAGAGACATTAAGAGCGTCCTGACATTCATCGTCTGTAGATTCATAGCTTCTCCTCCTGACGAGATTACAAAACTGAAATAGCAAAGAGAACGTTGTCCGAGATATGCGGTAAGACCGAATCAGAATTCCCACCAAACACTAGGCCGTGTTGACATTTACCGTCATTCCCGCGAAAGCGGGAACCCCGAAGGGCTCGCCGCCAGGCAATCCAGGGGTGGGGCAGACCCCATAAATGTCAAAACCAGCTAGACGTTGTACTAGCCTGTCGGTCTCGCGGTGAATTTACTAGAACCGGAAACAGCCGTAGTCGGTATCCGCTGCCCATCGTTCTATTCAGGAATGTACATTCCTGAATATCGGCAGATTATCACCGCGAATAACGTCTGTCAATTTCGCCAGTACAGCATACGTCCGGCCAGCGCCTTTGCAAAGTTGCAGTTCGTGGCTTATAGACCCGCTTTCGTCATTCCCGCGAAGGCCGGAATCCAAGGGTGGGGTAAGCGGTTACATGGCAAAACTAGCTAGCTGCTGTACTACGATTATGCCAAACAGGATAATGAAAAGACCCTGTCCCACTCGCCCCTTCACTTCACATTCCCCATGCCTCTGTGCTACCATAAGAACATAAAACCTAGCAGCTCAGACACAGCCACTAAGAGCCGGCAGCCAACCCCATGCACGTCAACATACATAAAGGAGAGATTATACTGTGAAGATTCTCAGGCCCCAGAAAATTTTCCCCATAGCTAAACTCAGGCGTTCTCAGGTGGATCTCTGGTGACTTTTTCACCTATTGCCACCTGTCGGCTCACCAGTCACCCACCTGTCGAAGAATAAATCGGAGTATATACGGACTTCCGGGTTCTATCCTCCGGCCCGCCCGCACCGGGGCTACGCCATCGGCTTGACGTCGGGCGCTTCCAGCAGGGATGCGCCGTAGTTCTCCAGCGCAGTGTCACTTACCATGAAGTGCTGTGCGGCAGCGTTGATGTTGCGGAGGCATCGCTGCAAGATGTTGCTGCGTTGTATCGCCGAGCCCCCGGCATAGCGAAACGCGATGGTGGCGACGTCCACCGCGACATCTGTCACGTAGGTCGAGACGGCTCGCATCTCGGACTGTACAGAAGCATCGGGCACCCGTCCGCTGCAAGCGACCTGGTAGGCGCGTTCATACACCTCGTGGGCGAGAGCGCGGGCGGACCGCAGGCGCAGGTCGCACGTGGCTATGTCTCCCCGGAAGGCGCCTCGGTCCGCAAGGGATGCGGTGGGTGGATTGCCGCGCTTCTTGGTTGGCGCGGTCGCCATGATCTCGTCGAGCGCGCGTCGTGCGATCCCGAGCGCGACCCCCGAATGCTCGTTGGCTACGAACCCCGGCCTGCCCATGCGGTAGATCGCGCCGCCGCGACTGGACTCCCAGACCGTAGGGTCCCAACTGAACGCCTCCGGCACAAAGAGCTCGCTCGCCGATATGTCGTTGCTGCCGCTGCCTTCGAGTCCGGTCACATGCCAGTTGTCGTGGATATGCCCCTCCGAGGCAGGGAAAACGAGGGTTATGTTGACCGGTTCGGCGTCTTCGTCCGCCTGAACCGTAGCCCCGGCGGTCATCCACTCGGCGTGTCGCACTCCGCTTGCGAAGGGCCACCTGCCGGAGAGAATGTACCCGCCCTCGACCGGGACAGCCTTCCCCCTGAGAGCCGTTGAGGTGGCTGCCGTGGGTATGCGCCCGTTGCCGAATATCTCGGATATAGCTTCGTCTCCGGCGAACGCTCCGGGCTGGCCGATAGCGGTCGCCCCGATCATCAGGCACCACCCTGCTGAGGCGTCTATATATGCCAGCGCCTCTATGACCTCGATCTGGGTGACCGGGTCGGCCTCGGCTCCACCGAGGGACTGCGGCAGCTTGAGAGTGAACAGTCCGGCGTCCCGGATTGCCGCGACTGCGGCGGGCGCGAGCGTCCCAAGCCGCTCGGACTCATCCGCGCTTGCGGCCACCGTATCGCGCGCAGACTCGACGGCGTCCAGCAGGAAGCGACGCTTCTCACCGCGCTCACTAGGAAATGAAGGAATACTCATGCCCGAATCTTATCCCCTGCGCGCGGCTACTTCAACATACATTGACAAGCCGTATCCCCCAGGATACATTTTCAACATGATTGAGGTTCGCAGGACAGAAGAGTACGACAACTGGTTTAGCAGATTGAGGGACGTTCAAGCCAAGGCCCGGATTAATACACGAATCAGGCGTGTACAGCTAGGCAATCCTGGAGATGTTAAGCCAGTTGGACGGGGTGTCTCGGAGATGAGAATTAACTATGGCCCCGGGTACCGCGTATATTTCGTACAGCGTGGACAGACTTTGATAATTCTGCTTTCAGGCGGAGATAAGTCAAGTCAGCAAAGGGACATCAACACGGCTATTGAACTGGCCGGTAGGCTTTGACGAGGAGCAACCAATGGCAAAGACAGAGACGTATCCCTGGGACCCCGTGGACTACCTGGAAACGCGAGAAGACATGATTGCCTATCTGGATGCCGCGCTCGAAGATGGAGACCCCAAGCTGATAGCAGCCGTCCTGGGAGACATCGCGCGAGCGAAGGGGATGACGCAGATTGCGAATGAGACAGGACTAGGACGAGAAAGCCTGTACAAAGCGCTGTCGCCTGAAGGAAACCCTGAATTCGCTACTATCCTGAAGGTGACCCAGGCGTTGGGATTCAGGCTCCGCGCCGCCGATTCTCCCGTCGCAGAACGGGAAATCTGATAGGAAGTCCATGTATTTGCATGATCGGGGCAGAAGCCTTTACTGAGGGTCTCACAATTACAAGCTATTTCGCCGGGTAACCGAGAATGTCGGCAGTCGGTCCGCCGACGCTACGCCATGCCCATAGCCGCCAGGATGAAGGCGTACTCCTCCGCCGTCTCATACATGCTTTCGTATCGCCCCGATCTGCCTCCGTGGCCAGCGCCCATGTTTGTCTTCAGCAAGAGCAGGTTGTCGTCCGTCTTCAATGTCCGCAGCTTTGCCACGTACTTGGCGGGTTCCCAGTAGGTTACCCTGGGGTCGTTGAGCCCTCCGGTCACGAGCATCGGGGGATAGTCGCGTCTCTTCAACTGGTCGTATGGCGAGTATGACCTGATGTACTCGAATGCGGCCTTGTCCTCTATCGGGTTGCCCCACTCCGGCCACTCGATGGGAGTGAGGGGCAGAGTTTCGTCGAGTATCGTGTTCAGAACGTCCACGAAGGGGACATGGGCAACGACGGCTCCCCAGAGTTCGGTAGCCTGGTTCACCACGGCCCCCATGAGCTGGCCTCCGGCGCTGGCTCCCGAGATGGCGATGCGACCTTCCGCCACGTATCCCTGCGCGACCAGGTAACACGCAACGTCCACGAAGTCGTTGAACGTGCTGGTGCGCTTGTCCAGCTTGCCAGCCTCATACCAGTGATATCCGAGGTCGTCCCCGCCACGAATGTGGGCGATTACGAAAATAAAGCCGCGATCCAATAGCGACAGCCGCGACGTGGAAAACGATGGTGGGAAGGCGAACCCATATGCGCCGTAACTGTACAGGTACACCGGCGCGGTCCCGTCCGTCGGAGTGTCCCTGCGCCTGACTATGGACGCGGGAACCTGGGCGCCGTCCCGGACCGTGGCCAGCGCCCGTTCCACGACGTACTCCGAAGCGTCGTAGCCACTTGGAATTTGACGGACCTGGCGCGGTTCCAGTTCATGCGTGTCGAGGTGATAGTCGTACACCGTATCCGGCGTGACCATCGAAGAGTACCCCAGGCGCAGGAAGCTGGTCCGAAATTCGGGATTGTTCCCCAGGGAAGCGACGTATGCCGCCTCGGGAAAGTCTATGTACGTGGACTCGTTGGCGCGGTCGAGCAGGCGTATGTGGTCCAGGCCACCAACCCGTTCCTGCACGGCGATGAAGTCCTGGAATACGTCGAAGCCTCTTATGTAATGAGAGTCGGAACCGTCCACCAGTGGGGTCCATGCCTTCTCGGTTGGGTCGTCCTCCGGCGCGGTCACAAGGCGGTTGTTCTTGTGCGTGTCGTTGGTGCGTATGACGAAGCGGTCGCCCTGATGGTCCACCCAGTATTCATGCCCCGTCCGGCGAGGAGACACCAGGACGGGCTCGACCCGGGGTTCGGATGCAGGGATAAGTCGTGTCTCAGAAGTAACATGGTCGCCCGCGCCGATCACGACGTACTCCTCCGACGAGGTGAGCGACAGGCCGATAAAGAAGCCGGGATCGGACTCCTCGTAGATTACGGCATCGTCTTCGACGGGTTCGCCGAGCGTGTGAAGGCGTACCTGGTACGGGCGCCAGTTCTCGTCCAACACGACATAGAAGAACGACGTGTCCTCGGCGGCCCACACGACACCTCCGGCGGTATTCTCGATTCTGTCTTCCAGCATATCGCCGGTGGCCAGGTTCTTGACTGCTATCGTGTATCGCTCGGAGCCGTCGGTATCGGTACCGTAGGCGAGCATATCGCCGTCGTTGCTCACCGACATCGTTCCAAGCTGGAAGTAATCGAAGCCTTCCGCCAGCGCAGGTTCATCCAGAATCATCTGCGCGTTTGCGGTCGGAGCCTCCCGCGCGTTCGGGTCGGAGGCTGGCCAGCGCTGCCATATGCGATACTGGCTTTCCTCTTCATAACGCCACTGGTAGTACCATTCACCGCGTTTCCAGGGCACGCTTGAAAGGTCAGGCTGTTCACGCGCCTTGATCTCCTCGAAAATCGTGTCCGTCAACTCCCTGTGGGGGAACATCTTCGCTTGGAAGTAGTCGTTTTCCGCGGCAAGATAGGCCAGTATGTCGGCGTCTTCGACTTCCGGGTAATTGGGGTCTCGCAGCCAGTGCCACGGGTCTTCGACGGTTATGCCGTGACGGGTGAAGCTGTGCGGACGCTCCCCGGCCACAGGCGGTGTGTGCTGATCAGACATATATGGCTCCTATGCGCCGGGATCGGACTGTGTGAGCAGCGCGCGTGTCGGTCGGAAAGCGCTGGTCTTATGCCGGACAATTGGAGAATTATACCAAAGCGATTTATCATGTCAGGAGTGAAAGTTCAGGCGTCTGCGACCGTCGTTCAGTGGACGATATGAGGGGACATATGAGTATATCTAGGTCCTTTGTGCTTTATGTCGTGGGAAGTCTGGCCATATACTGTTATAACTCCCAGAATTTCCAGCATTCTCGACTGAACAGAAAGGCTCCGAGGTAAATCAATGCCGACTCCGTACAAGATACTCGTGGTGGACGATGAGGCGGACCTCGAACCGCTCATGCTGCAACGCATGAGACGGCAGATGAGGTCGGGCCAGTACACATTCGTATTTGCGAGAAACGGCGTCGAGGCTCTGGAAATTCTGAATCGCGATGAGAGCGTTGATATGGTGATCTCGGACATCAATATGCCCCAGATGGACGGATTGACTCTGCTGAACGAGATTTCTAAGCTGAACACCGACATCCGGGCCATCATAATCTCGGCCTACGGCGACATGGATAATATCAGGTCCGCGATGAACAGGGGCGCTTTCGACTTCGTTACCAAGCCGCTGGACTTCTTGGACCTGAGAACGACGATAGACAGGACGCTTGCCCATCTCGAAGAGTGGCGCGAGGCAATGGCTACAAGGGACAGGTTGGTTTCTCTTCAGAACGAGCTTAAAGTAGCGACTGGCATACAGAGGTCTATTCTGCCGACGGTCTTCCCAAGCGGACCGGGCTACCAAACTCACGCGGGCATGGAGCCGGCTCGTAACGTGGGCGGAGACTTCTACGACTTCATTGCGCTGCACGGCGACCGAATTGGCCTGGCCGTAGCCGACGTCTCGGACAAGGGGGTCCCCGCCGCGCTGTTCATGATGTCGAGCCGAACGCTGCTCAAGGGCTCTGCTATCGGCACAATGGGTCCCGGCGCAACTCTCAGTGAAGTCAACCAGCTGCTCTGTGAGGAAAATGAGGCAATGATGTTCGTCACGCTTCTGTACGGGACTTACAGCCCGTCGAGCGGCAAATTCGTCTATGCCAACGGCGGACACAATCCTCCCCTGGTGGTCCACCCAGACGGCAGCTCGACGATTCTTCCCCCGACCGGCGGGATGGCGCTCGGAGTCGAGGAGAGTATCGAGTACGCCGAAAATTCGATCACGCTGGGGCAAGGCGACACGCTGGTCCTGTATAGCGACGGGGTTACGGAGGCGATGAACGCATCCGGAGAGGAGTATGGTCTGGACCGGCTCCGCGAGGTAATTACGGCTGCGTCTTCTCAAGGAGCGGATGAGGTAACCAAGGCGATATTCGACAGCGTGAGAGAGTTCGCGGGCGAGGCCCCTCAATCGGACGACATCACCTGCCTGACAGTCTGCCGTACATGAGAATCTGGCTACAGTACAGCCACTCGGCAAGACCAACCAAGGCTCATCCTGTCGGTATCGGGTTCGCTGACAAGTCTGGAGGTATGAGATGAGACTGAGCGGGAAAGTCGCCGTCGTTAGCGGCGCCGGTACATTCGGAGGCAGCGGGGTCGGAAACGGGGCGGCCGCCGCAATTCTCTTCGCGCGCAACGGCGCCAGGGTCGCGCTGATTGACGCCGTCGGCGAGTGGGCGGAGGCCACCGCTCGAATCATCGAAGAAGAGCGCGGAGAGGCGGTTGCCCTGGCAGCCGACGCAACCAACCCCGATGATTGCCAGCGGGCCGTTGACGCCGCAGTGGAGCGTTTCGGCAACCTGCACATCCTTCACAACAACGTTGGCGGTGGAGGCGGAGGCGGCAACGTTGTCGAAGCCACCGATGAAGACTGGTTTCGCAGTGCGTCGGTCAACCTCATGAGCATGGTCAATATGTGTCGCTATGCCGTACCCCACATGAAGACGGCGGGCGGCGGGTCAATCGTCAATATCTCCTCAGTAACCGCGCTGAGGCCGAAGCCGGGAAGGTCGTCCGCGCAATACACCGTAAACAAGTCCGCCGTAGTCGGACTGACGCGCGCGATGGCTCTGGACCATGCCAAAGACAACATCCGCGTGAACTGCATCATGCCCGGCCTGATGTGGACGCCACGCCTGGAGCACAGTTCAGCGGAAGCGCGCGAGATGCGCAGCAATTCCACCCCACTTCCCATCGAGGGCCAGAGTTGGGACATCGGCAACGCCGCCTTATTCCTCGCAAGCGACGAGGCGCGCTTCATAACGGGCGTAACCCTCCCGGTTGACGGAGGATTCCTGCTCACCAGCGCACCCAACTAGGCAGTATTGACATTTCTCGTCATTTGCATGTTGAAAGTCCCTTAGCCCTTGACCGGGGAAGGTCAGGATCGGCGTAAAACCTCGACTGCAATCCAGAATTGCGGGATGTAGCTATTTTCCCTGCCGCGACGTCTTACGTCCGCGGGGCGCCCCAGGCGATCACCAGCTTCAGCGTGTCGTCCCCGGTGTTTCGGAAGCCGTGATCTACGCCGGGAGGCGCCATGACCGAGTCCCCGGGGCCGACCGCAACCTCTTCGTCGTCCATCCACATGACCCCTTCGCCCGAAAGGAAGTAGTAGAACTCCTCCAGGGTGTTATCCCCGTCGTGGATATGGCTGCCCTCGCTCGCGCCGGGCGGCAGTTCCCACACCTCTATGGTCACCGGCAGGCGGGTTGCATCTCGAAAGAATCTCCGGCGCGTGATTACGCCTTCTCCGTCGTGCATCGCGTGCGTCCCGATGACATCTTCCGACTCGTTTTGCTTCCAGTCCATTGTAGGTACTCCTAGCCGTTCAGCGCATCCTACTCAGAATAGCGTCCCTCGCCTCCAGGAACGGCCTCTGGAGGTAAGCCAGGTGGTCCTCTTCGCCATGCCGGTGCGTGACCGATCCGGGAGGACGTACTCCCGCGGTCTCCCTGATATATGACAGGTCACCGTCTATGAGCGTGAGCATGTACTGTGCAGTCGCCGGATCGAACATATCCCACTCGCCGCCGCAGGCTACGTAGATCGGAGACGTATGCGCGAACACGCCCCGGTTCCACACATCGTGATGTGGGACGATGTCGAAGTAGTCGAACGCCCCCGTACGCGCCGCGATCCAGGAGTGGCCGTCCACCCTTATCTTCTCCTTCAGTTCGAGTCTGCGACTTCCATTGCGACTCTCCGTGCGGGCAACCACCCGGCCGTTCTGGACTATCTCAAGCGAGAATACGGGCAGGACGCTCTCGGCCCACGCCTCGACTTCCACGCTTCCCGCGCCCGATATGGCCAGCGTATCGCCAACTTCCCTGCCCTCGACCGCGAGATTTATGATCGGCCCACCGCTCAGGAAAGTCCGACCCGCCGCGACCGAGCGACACCAGCTCTCGTATGTGAAGTCCTGGTCGTCCGGCAGCAGAGCGTAGGTGCGATACAGTCCGACCGGCACGTCGCTGCTCATCTTGTCGGTGCCTCCGACGAGCGGAAGACGGTAGCCGCAGTTCAGGTAGCGGTAGTATTCCATGTGATTGGGGCGGGTCTGTCGCAGCATCTCCACACCGTCCAGGCGGCCCGTTGCGACCAGCGCGGCGGGCTCTCCGTTCGGGTTCGGGAAGTGGGGATTGATGACCCATGCACCCTGCGCGTGAGCCTCGTCCGCCCAGTGCGCCAGCGTGGTCTCCATGTGGCCGCCTATCTCGGCCTCTCCCGGGCCGTCCGAACACCAGGGCATCACCGGCTCCTTCAATCCCCACAGAATCATGTGTCCCATGAAGTGCTGGCGGTTCTCCTGGGAGACGTAAACGATGTTGCTGCCATTCTGCAAGACGCTCGCCCTGCCGGTGAAGTCCTCGGTGTTCGTGAACAGGCTGCCCCACTGCGACTGAAGCAGGTTGACTACGTTGAGGTCTTCCCCGCTCGATTCCAGGTGTGCGCCCTGCGTCGAAAGGAAGTGGACGTGGGAGTCGCCGCTGTACCAGCGACGGGCATTCATGTCTATCCAGCGCTTGATGCGGAGTTCCAGCGTCTGCTGGCCCGGCTCGATTCGCACTTTAGTCCGCAGAGGCTCGTACTCGAACCCCCGCGCCACGTCAACGATCACGTCTCCCCGCGGCAGCCAGCCCTCGCATCGGCCGTCAATGTACGCGTAGGTGATCTGACCCATGCGCACGTCGCCGCCCACATCTATGTGCCAGGAGTCGAGGTTGGAGTTGACCTGGTTGTGATGTCCGTGCGGCTGGTAAGGGATTCCCTCCGGGGACCTGAAGTGAATCCGGCACGGGACGGGCCTGCCGGTGTCGACATCGCTGACCGTCACCTTCACCCAGTTGCGTCCGCGGTCCGCCAGTTCCATGCGTACCTTGGGAGTCTCGGCCTTTCCCTTCTCCTCGACTTCGCTCCACGGCAATTGACCGATGGATTCACCCTTCTGCTTGATAGAAACGGTTGCCGAGGGCACCGCCGAGATTTCCGCGTATGAAGGGCTGGCTTCATCGTTCTGCCGTTCGCCGAACCCACGGTGATACGCCGACTGGAAGCCGTCGTCAGGGTCTTTGGGCAGCGGGAAGGCATAGGTGGAGTCGCCTCTGTCCACCTCCACTTCGAGATCGAACGGGCCGGATGCCAGCGCCGGGTCGGTAATGGTAATCTTCGCCTCCCTGCGTCCCTGGCGGGCGAAGGGGTGTTCCTCCATGTGGCCCAACGTCACTCCGGCAATCACGAACGCGGGGCCCCTTGGCACGATCTCAATTGATTCCACAGGAACGTCCGATTCCGGGTTGGTCCAGCTCCACAGGAAGTAACTCCGGGCGGTGGCCTGAAGGTACTCGGTCTGCCGACGGCCGACCTCCTGCCACTCCCCCTCCTTTCTCGGCATCAGTTGGTGCTTGCCGTCGGTGACCGCGAGGAACGGCAGGCCTGACGCGCCCCGGAACGAGTCGGTTGGGACGAAGCCTGTCTCGAATCGCTCTCTGATGGGGACTACATACTGTTGTCCGTTCGTCAGCGAAAAGACGTAGTCGGCGACATGATTACCCACAGGCCCGCCCTCATCTATTTCGGACGCGAGAAGCCTGTGTGCGAAGATTATCCTATTAGCGGATCTGCCCACTGGTACGCTGACCGGCTCGCTGTCGCCGTCCAGCGAGATAAAGCACTTGGAAGGGTCGTCGCCAATGTCGAACGTCAGGCCCCTGAAGTGGCTCGGGCCTATTTCGGCTGTGGCATCCACGCCGAGAGCGTCCAGGCCGGCATTGAGATGTTCGGCAATGTCCAGGGGTTCGTAATCGGGCATATCTTCGCCTCTTGGTTCTTGTTCAGCGGTCGGGTTACGCGGACTGATGCACCTTGAGGAACTCGCGTGTCTGGTTTATGGTCGCGGCCAACACGTCCTCCGACTCTTTCCAGGGATACGCCGTCGCCTCCGCTTTGGGCGCCAGTTCTATCAGATCAATAGCGGCCTCGTAGGAGTGCGCCGGCGTGTCGTCCGGCATGACCAGCATCGGAGTCTGGCACGAGCGCGCGAAGTCACGCGATACGCTGTACATGAAGTCCGGCTGGACTCGGTAGAGATTGTGCAGGTACTGTTCCACGATCTCCATCGTCACGTCGGGACGCTGCTCCATCAGACCGGGGGCCCAGATATCGCGGCCTGAGTCGTACATGGCATCCGGGGTCTTGCTGGCGTGTCCAACTGGCTGGCAGAGGACCGCCGCCGCGACGCGCTCCGGCGCTCGCTCGATCAGCTTGAGAGCGAACGGGCCACCGATGCAGTACCCCATGAAGAAGAACCTGTCTATACCGAGATGGTCCATCAGCCCCAGTTGGTCGTCGGCGAAGGCTCCCCACGGGTCTTCGACCTGCACCGGCCCGCTGGACTGCCCGCCAACAGCGTTTCGCTGGTCCATCGTGATGCAGCGGAAGTCGTCCTTGAACACCTCCATCGCGTTGAATACCTGGCCGGGCCAACCGCTTATAACGGAGTTCAGGCCGCCGCCCGGTGTTACCAGCAGCGGGAACCCGGACCCAACCTCCTCATACTGGATACGGACATCGCCCTTGGTGTAAAACGGCATTGTAGTTTCTCCTTTCCTAAGTCCCCACCTGGAGGTGCGACGTTATTCGACGCAGCGTCGCAAGCGCAGACAACGCAGACAGTTTTCCGGTTCTGGGATTGGACTCCGAGGGCGTGTTCTCGATAAGTATGCTCAACCTGCCGAACTCGCCCTCGACAACGATGTCGTGCGTGTTCTTGTCCACGGTCGGGTCGGCGTAGATGCGGATGCGCGTCTTGCGCGGCCCTATCCCGGCCATGCTGAGAGCGGCGGACACATTTACATTGGCCGGAAACAGCCTGCACGCTTCGAGAGCCGGGCCTTCATAAACGACGGTCGGCTCTGAGACTGCGTCGAGATCTACGCCTGAATCCTCGATACCGGGAGCGCCCTTCAGACCTTCGGGCGGCTTGCGCGTGGTCATCGTCAGCGAGTCTATGCGTCCGACAGACGCGCCCGCTATGCCGTCGAGTCCGGCTATCGCGCCGGACGGCACGTATATCGTGGCTCCGTTCCTGTCTGCCAGGTCGAACAGGTCTTCTCGTTCCAGAAGTACGCCTCCGCTGAGTGCCATCAGATCCTTGCCTGCAGACAGCGTCGCTACCGCAATTGACTCCATCGCGTTCGCTGGCGCGGCCTCGACAACCAGGTCAACTATCTCCACGAGCCGATCCAGTTGGACTACCGGAGGACGGCAGTCCAACGTTGCCGCGAACCGCTCGGCGCGGTCGAGGTTCCGGCTGGTTATGCCTCCGAGGACGGCGCTGGGCGCGGCCCCGGCGTCCAACCCCGACGCAACCCTACGCCCAATGGTTCCGCAGCCCGCTATTCCGATGATCTTCTTCAACTTACTCATGTAGCCATACTATTGACGCGCGCGACCTCTGTCAAAGAAATGGCTTCAGTTCCCATGGTCTTTTCGTTTTCGTCTCGCCATTCCCGCGAAGGCGGGAATCCATCCCTAACCATGGAACATAAGTCATTAAAATCACTCCAGACAGCATAATGAAAAGACCCTGCCTTGATTCCAGGGCATTCGCGACGCGATGCCTGTATGATGTTTACACATTGAGGACGTAAATGTTTACCGCTACCCACATTTTTGAACCGGAGCCGCCCTACGACTTTGAGGCGTCAGCCAGCTTCGCGGTGTATGGCCGCGACAGGTATGCCGCCGACTCGCTGGTGGACGGCGTGTTCTCCAGGGCTTTGGAGGTCGGCGGCAAGACGGTCGCCCTGAGTGTCCGTTCGGTGGGAGAGGTCGAGAGGCCGCGCATCGAGGTGCGTCTGGAGGGAGACCGGCTGAGTTCCGAGTATGAGTCGAAGGTCGTAGAAGTCGCGACGCGGCTGGTCGGCGCCCAGAACAGCCTTACCGAGTTCTACGACTCGGTCGAGGACGACGACCCTATGGCCGAGTTCACGGATCGGTTTCGAGGGCTCGGCATCGCGCAGTCGGCGTCTCCGTTCGAGGGGCTGGTGCTTTCGATCCTCGGTCAGCAGATCAGCAATGAGGTCGCTCGTGTGCTCAGGGACCTGTTGGTTGATACGCTGGGAAACGTGGTCTCCGTCAATGGGGTGGACTACAGGACGTTCCCGTCTCCCGCCGCGATAGCGGACGCTGGTATAGACGATCTGAGAGACATGAAACTCAGCGCCCGAAAGGCCGAGTACATAAGCGACATTGCCGAGAGCATTGCTTCGGGATCGCTGGACCTGGACGCGCTGGCAGACATGCTGGACGAGTCCATAGTGGAGGAACTCGTCAGTTTGAGAGGCGTAGGCCCGTGGACGGCGCACTGGCTGCTCATTCGCGCATTCGACCGTCCCGACGGCTTCCCTGGAGGCGATCTTGCCATACAGAGATCCCTCGGGGCCCTATACAATGGGGGCAAGCGTCTGACCGAGAACGAGGCTGTCGAGCTGTCGGCTCGGTGGCGTCCGTACAGAAGCTACCTGGTTACGTATATGTTTGCGGCGGCGCGACAGGGTCTGATACAGGGTAGTCGGGCCGCAGGACCGTAGAGCGCTGAGAACCCGTATCAGGTTGGCAGGCGTTCCCTGCGGCGTGAAAATCCCCTCTCCCTTGACGGGAGAGGGCTAGGGTGAGGGTGATTCCCACCACCGACCAAACTGATACAGTATCGAAGGCTGACACTGAGAGGAGTAAGCGATGTCGGGTGTGTATCCTGAAGATAAGTGGGTTTCGGTAAACGGGCTGTCGCTGCACTACCTGGACTGGGGAGGAGACAGGACCAAGAAACCCCTGATCCTCATGCACGGCATTGGCGGCCACGCCCACCAATTCGATAAGCTGGCCCCACATATGACGGACAAATGGCATGTGGTCGCGCTCGACGCCAGGGGCTGCGGAGACAGCGACTGGAGTACAGAGGGCTACTCGGCGCAGTCGTTCGCGTCCGACATCGGACAGTTCGCGTTGGCCACCGGACTCTATCCGTTCGACTACTACGGCCACTCCCAGGGATCCAGGGTCGGGATGCCCCTGGGGGCCTACTTCGGCCACCTCGTCGCCAACCTTGTTCTTGGGGATTACGGACCGATGCCCGACCCATCTCCGTCGGGCAGGCAAACGGCGGCGTCTCGTATGCAGACCGGGAATCGCGAGCGTCCCAGGGGCTTCTTCAGCGACCGGATGGCGTTCGACTGGCACAGGGAGGACGACCCGGAAGCCAGCGACGACGAGATATGGGCCACTGTGAGGCACACTTACCGCACCAACTGGGACGGTATTCTCGTGCCGAAGACCGATACTGAGATCAGGTGGCTTCTGGGCCGGACGGCCCTCAAAGAGGGACCCTTCCTGTGGGACTGCGTCGGGAAGATCAGCTGCCGGACGCTGGTGCTCAGAGGAGAGATCAGTTCGGTGCTAGATGAACCACAGGCGCGCAAGATGGCGGCAACGATTCCGAACGGCAACGGCTCTTTCGGAGAGGTGCCGGGAGTCGGCCACGGACTGCATAACGAGGACATGGACGCCACGGTCCGAATCATCAGAGGGTTCTTCGACAACGGACAATGAATGACACTCACGATAATGCGATTGATGCGTCGAATGACGATCTGCGAGAAGCCCTCATAGACTCGGCACTCTCCCTGCTCCCCGAAATCCGGAGCATGGTAGAGGAGATTGACGATGCGCGCCAACTGCCGGATCGCTTGGTGGACAAGCTGTCCGACGCCGGGTTCTTCCGCATGATGGTGGACAGGGAGTTGGGCGGCTTCGAGACCGATCCACTCACCGCGGCACAGGTGGTGGAAACGCTGTCCAAGGCCAGCCCCTCCGTGGGTTGGGTGGTGATGATCATTGCCTCCACGAACTTCTGGGCCGCCCGGACGCTGCCAGATGACGCGGTCAGGGAAGTCTTTACGCCGGGCGCTCCGGTCAACGTGGGCGGTAACCTCGTTCCTCACGGACAGGCTGTAAAGGCTGAAGGCGGTTGGAGGGTATCCGGGCAGTGGCCTCTTGGGCAGTGGCGGCTGGCTGTCTGACTGGATGGCGAGTGGCGGCTGGCTCCACGACGAGCATGGGCCGATCATGGAAGGCGGACGCCCCCGCCTGGCGCGTGTTCTACACCCCGATTGGCGACTGCCACATTCTGGATACATGGCATTCGACGGGCCTGCGGGGTACAGGCAGCCACGATTACACGATGGACGATGTCTTCGTCCCCAACAGGCTCGTAACCCGGCATCCTCTGCGGGCGCCGAGTCTTCGGCCAAGCCGTCACTACACCTACAGCGCAATGGTAATCGCGGTGATGGCGTCCGTAGCCCTGGGCGCGGCGCGGGGATCCGTAGATAGCCTGATGGAAGTCCTGGAGAGGAAGCTGGAACTGCCAGCAGCCGGCCGGCGGCATCCATAATTGACAAGCAGGCCGACCTGGGAGCAGCCGAGGCCCTTGTCGGCAGCGCACGGGCATATCTATATGACATTCTGGCCCAGGTATGGGCGAAGATCACCGCCGGCGAACCGCTGACCTCGGAGTTGCGAGCCCGTTTTCGCCTGGCCTGCACCAATGCGGCAACAGCCTCAGTCTCCGCGGCGGACCTTGCTTACAGGGCCGGAGGAACTGACTCCATATACACATCGTCCCCTGTGGAGCGATTCTTCCGCGATGCGCATACAGTGGCCGCGCACGTCGCCATGCGGCCTTCGAGCGTGGCCGACGGCGGAGCGCTGCTGCTGGGCCAGGAGCCGCGTATCCCGGGTTTCTAAGCGGTCACTCAATCCAGAAGTGCGGATTCCAGGCAATCTCCCACAGGTAGCCATCGGGGTCGGCAAAGTAGCCGGAGTAACCGCCCCAGAAGGTGTCCTGCGCCGATTTGACTAGGGTGGCACCTGCAACTACGGCGACATCGAGCAGTTCGTCCACATCCTCACGGGTGCGGACGTTGTGAGCCAGCGTCACACCTGAAAACCCACTGCCCTCCACGGATACACCGACGTCGTCAGCCAGAGACTGGCGTGGATACAGCGAGAGCCATGTTCCCCGATTCTGGAAAAAGGCGATGGACTCGGTGTTTTCGTCAAAGAGCGTTAGCCCCAGACCGTCCCGATAAAACTCCACAGAGCGAGGCAGGTCGGTAACGCCCAAAGTGATAATGCTGATGCGCGGATCCACAGAATTTCCTTTCCTGGGACTCTGAGAGAAGCAAGCTACCCAGCGTCGGCGATGTGCTTGTTCATCCAGCCGAGCAGCCGTGCCAGGTACTCCTCCCTGAGCTTTGGATGGCCTGTCCTGACGAAGCCGTGGGAACTGCCCGGGAACCGAACGAACTCAACCTCCTTGCCCAGCCGCTTGAGCGTCACGAAGTACTGTTCGGACTGCTCTATCGGGCAGCGATGGTCCGCCTCGCCGTGCATGAGGAGCGCCGGCGTTTCGACGTTGGGCACGTACGTGAGCGGGGAATGTTCCAGGAAGGCATCCAGCGCGTCCCAGCGCTTGCCGCCCCACTGCACTTCCCCGAACCGCACGCCTATGTCCGACGTCCCATACATGCTGGACAGGTTGATGCACGGAGCGCCAACCACGGCGGCCTTGAAGCGTGTATCGTGCCCAATGATCCAGGAACTCATGAACCCACCGTAGCTGTATCCGGTGATTCCCAGCCTGGACTCGTCCACGTAGTCGCGCTCGCATACCAGATCGACCGCCGACATTATGTCCAGATAGTCCTCGCCTCCCCAGTCGCCGAGCACGGCCGTCATGAAATCCGTGCCATATGTGGATGATCCGCGAGGGTTGACCGCCAGAACGATATACCCCGCTGTTGCCAGTACCTGCTGCTGGGGGCTGAAGCTGTCGGAGAAGACACCGTGCGGCCCACCGTGAATGTCCAGCACTAACGGGTAGCGCAACTGAGGATCGAAGTCGGGAGGGAGCAAGACCCTGGACTCGATCTCGAATCCGCCTCTGCTGTGAGAGAATTTCTCCAGCCTGGCCGGGGGATGCTCCTTGAAGTATTCCCGGTTGAAGTCGGTCAACTGGGCTGCCGCCCCTGACCTCATGTCAACAGAGTTCAGGTCGCCCGCCGAGTCCGGGGCGACGGTCAGCGCGACGGCAGTATTTGCAGCGGCATCGAAGGAAACCTGTGACATCAGGCCGCCACCCGCTATCTTGCGAAGGTCGCCCGTACCGGCATCGGCCTGGTATATGGCCGACTCACCCCTGGCGTCCGCGATGAACGATATGCAGCCGTCGTTCGTCCAGCGCATTTCGGGCGCGGGCACAAGCGGAGCGTATCCTCCGGCGGGACTGATTGAGTCGTCGGTCAACTTGCGCGGAGCGCGTCCGGGCTCGATCACGAACAGCCAGGACTGCCATCCCGCCCCTACTATGTCGTCGTCCGAACCCACCACCGCAATCGAGTCGCCGTCCGGCGACCAGCACAGCGAGGCAACGCTGGAGAGTCCTTGAGACCTCAGTTCTATGCCTGCCCCGCACTCCGATACGGGGTCGCCACCACCAGCCGGGACCACGTACACATCCGAGTGGGTCGCCGTCTCACGATCGGTTCTCCGATCAGCGACAAACGCGATTGACGTGCCGTCGGGCGACCACGACGGCGCGCTGTCGTCGCCTTCACCGCCGGTCAACTGCCGAGTCTCGCCCGACTCGCGGTCCACCACGAATACATGTCTGAACGCCTCTCCCCTCCACCCGAGACCGTCCGACCTGTACCTGATCCGCCTGACCACACTCACGCGCGGGTCCTTCTTTGGATCGTGGTCATCCGGCGCGCGGTCCGGGTCCACGTCCGACACGAATGCAAGCGCGCCGGAGTCGGGAGACCATGCGATGTCGGTTATTCCTCCGGCAACATCGGTCAGCTTGCGTGCCTCGCCGCCTCCGGTGGGCATGATCCATATCTGCGACTTCCCGTCGCTGTCCGGACGAACGAACGCGAGATGCCGGCCGTCGGGAGAAAACCTCGGACTGGAATCGCTTTCACCGCTGGTGAACGGAGCGCTCCCACCCGATGCCATGTCCATGAGCATGATCTGCGACCGTGTCTCCATGCTCTCAGTGTCCACATGAGATCGCGTGAAGGCCAGCCTGGAACCGTCGGGAGAAAGTGACGGAGAAGCGACGTTCACCAGTTTGTACACCAGGTCGGGAGAGATCGGGGAGGGCATAGCTGCGTGTCCTTTCGCTAGATGCTGAAGCTATCATAACCGCCCGCAGACTCAGGCCGTCAAGTCGGCCGGTCAGCCAGGCAGGGCCTTCCGATTATATGAAAATCATGTCAGTCAACCAGACAATCGTCCCCTCTCCCTCAGGGAGAGGGCTAGGGTGAGGGTGATTTACACCACATACCTTGGGCCGTCGGACAGGTTGCTTAGCTCAAGAAGCGCTGCGTTACGGCGTCAGGGTCTCGACCGAGGCGAGTGGGTCGTCGCTCTCCTGCTGCATGACTCCGCCGATAAACAGGACACTCCCGTCGGGCATGAGAGTCGCGGTGTGCTCGGAACGCGCGTGCGCGAGGTCCGGTCCGGCTGTCCATGTATCGGTGGCCGGGTCGAAAATCTCGGTGCTCGCGAGCGGGACGTGCATGGCCTCGCGCGGGTCGTTGCCGCCTGCCGCGAGAACCGTGCCGTCCGGCAGCAGCGTGAGGGTATGGTTGGTTCTGGGCTCCGTCATCGGTGACGTGAGCGTCCATGCGCCGGTTTCGGGATCGAGCACCTCGCTGCTGAGGGCGACCTGTGGGTTGTCGTAGGAGAACCGGGACGTTCCTGCGACGAGGATGCGGCTATCCGGCAGGGTTACCACCCTGGGCCGCGCTCGCGGGACATTCATCTCCGCGGCGAGTTCCCATGTATCCGCATGTAGGTCGTATACCTCGACTCGCGCGGTTCCCGGGCCGTTTATGAAGTCGTCGAGGGTACCCCCGATGGCGAGCACTCGACCGTCTTCAAGGCTGACGTGCGCATGATTGAAAGTGGCGACATTCATAGGCGTGAGGGACTGCCAGGCGCCGGCCTGTGGGTCGTATGCCTCGGCGACTGTGGTAGGTACTTGGCTCAGTCCGAGCTCCATCACTGCGTTGGCGCCGCCGGTTACGAGTATGCGGCCGTCGCCGAGTAGGGCGGCGCTTGCGAATGTCCTGGGGCTTGGCATGTCCGACATCTTCATCCACGACGTTTTTTCGTCATTCAGCGTGGCCAGAGCTGCGTCGCCCACTCTCTCAAGCGCCACCGAGGGCGCGGCGATGGAGCCGTCGTCCAGTACGACGCCCCGGCTGGATATGAACAGATCAAGTGCGCCGGATATGACGTCCGCGGACGATGCTTCCAATATTCGTTCGACGAATGTCCAGGTTTTGTCCTCGGGGTCATACGTCTCGGATAAGAACATGGGAAATGCCGGGTTGAAGTTGTCGCTGAGCGCTCCTGACATCCCCCCATATATCAGTACGCGCCCGTCCTCAAGGAGAACGGCGTCGTGGCTGAAGCGCTGGAACGATATGACCGGGCTTCGGTAGTCTATTATCTTGCCGTAGTCCGAGAAAGTCGCGGTAAGTTCGACCTGCGGGTTGCTCAGGGGCGGCGTGTTCTCAGGCTGGATGCTGAGCAGGGTCGGATCGAATGGTCCCGAAGCCGTCAGTTTTCTGAGGAGGCCGTCCTTCTCGGTAATCCAGTAGGTGACGTCCATGACTCGCTCGTTATCGGGGTCGCCGACGGAGATTCGGCCGGACATGACCAGCGCTTCGTCGCCGTTAAGAGTCTGGGGAGGCAGCATCTTCATGTCGCTGCGGGCCGCGAAGGCCTTTAACTCATTTTCCTTTCCGAATAGGAATTGGGGATTGGTCAGTGCGGAGAGCGCGATCAGTTCGCCGGTCTGGCCCCAGCGCCGCTCTTCGGCATCGAAGATGTAGTCGGTGTCCCGGGACGGCGGGTCATATCCGAGTACCATATTTCGATGGACTGATGCTGTCCGTAGGGCTGTCGTTTCCTGCGGGTCGCCCACCATTAAAGAGGCCGAGTTATAGCCGATGAATGAATCGCCGGCGTAGCTGGTGGGAATCTGAACACTGGCGCCACTGGCGGTCTGGTCCGAGATCTCGCCCTCCATGCCGAAGGCGTAGGTCATCTGTACTTTCATGGCTCCCCTAGCCGACCTGAGCAGGTGGAACACGTTCCGCTGTGCGGCCGTGATAGTAGGAAGTGGGGTTGGAGTCGTTGTGCGGGGCACTTGTGGTGATATAGAACGCGGCCCCGGCGTCACGGGTACGCGAGTCGTCTGTGGAGCAGGGGTTGGGAATGGGATGGTGGCCGCAGATACGGGGCCTGATATGCGGCCGTCTTGCGGCGCAGGCGTGTCCTCAGGCTCCGCGGTCGGCACGACCGTTTCAACGATTTGACTGAGGCCCGGCGTCTCGGTTGACTCATCCGTCTTGACTGTGGACGATACCGGATCAGAGGGTTCCGAGCCACAGGCGAGGAGGCAGGCCAACGCTAGAGTCGCGACGGCGATTCGTATGCAAGTTGTGCCTTTCACCGAGGACTCTCCGCGTTGCAGTTGATTCGATCTCGTTAATATCTTACTTGGACCATTCATTGCATTACATTGTCTATGACTAGCTGATTGGTTTGGCGAACAGAGCGTATCACCCCAGTCCTCTTAGCAGGCTGGAAAACTTTCGCGCCACAGGGAACACCAGCAAATTTAATACAAGTTCCGCGCCGCCTTAGAGTACCGACGCGCCTCCGGGAAAATTGCTATCATATATACAGAGTGGGCCTGTCCCTTTCGTCATAGCGAGTCGGCAGTGGTGATTAGATGAATTTTTTCAGTGCGATGCGACGAATTTTCCAATGGGTGGTCCGTTTCGGATCATTGGGGCTCAGGCTAAAGTTACTCGCCCTCGCTCTCATCGGGGTCACGGCCATACCGCCGCTTTACTACATGCTGCACGTCAGGCGATGCCGGAAAGAACAGCATAGGCACGATCCGCACTGGTATAGCAGCCTTAGCGGTCGTTGACATCCGGGGATTCCGGGCCGGACGCTAAGACGCCTGACGGTAGATCTGTATGCGGTGCCGGTTGCTTTCGGTGACGTATATCCTGCCCTCAGCGTCGAGCTCGATGGATACCGGGGACCAGAACAGCTTCTCGATGTGCGACGACACCTCGTGCGGGTCGCTGCGGTCGAGAGTCGCTATCTCAGGTTCCAGGTCGGCCTTGGCACGAGCGGCCCCCTCTTCCCTGTTGATATTCAGGAAATTTACCGCCCACTCGGATTCAGTCGCCTGACCCCTGAGCTGCTGGATGAAGCGTCCGTCGGTATCGAGTACCTGCACCCGCTCGTTACCCCAGTCGGCTATGTACATGAGCCCATTCTCGTCCACGGCAACGCTGGACGGCCTGCGCAGCTGTCCTTCGCCTGAGCCAGGGGAGCCGTATGCTGCCACGAATCCGCCGTCGGACGTGAATCGCTGGATGCGGTCGTTGCCCCAGTCCGCGACATACAGGTCGCCGCCGGGCGCGACAGTCAGGCCCCAGGGCAAGGTCAGGCTGCCCTCGTCCGATTCCCCGTCTCCGATGGTGAGCAGGTGAATCCCGCTGGCGGTGAACTTCTGCACACGGTTGTTGTGAGTGTCCGAGACATAAACCGCGTCCGCGGAATCAATCGCTATACCGGACGGACCGTCCAGGTCGCCGTCACCGCTACCCGCAGCGCCCCACCGGGAGACGAAGTTGCCGTCCAGGTCGAACACGGATACGCGGCTGGAGTATTCGTCGGTGATGAACAGGCGGCCCTGGGTGTCTTCAGCTATGCCGGAGACCCATATGAACTGCCCCTCGCCCTCACCGGACGATCCGAATGTGCCGTAGTACTCGCTTTCGATGTCGCACATCGTAACGCGGACGCCTCTTTCGACGCCATCTACGGAGCGGTTGGCGACATACAGCCGTCCATTGCTCGCGACCGCCGTGTCGGACGGGTAGTAGAATCCACGCCCTTCCATGACCGACATGCCGACAGTCAGGTCATATTCGAGCCTCAGGGGTTTTATTCCGGTGGCGGTGGTCATCCTGCGAACCTCCGTCTATTCTCAAGCCATCTATGAGTTTTTCGCTGTCTCTTATGTAGCATAAAGAATCCACGATTACCAGCCCGACGACGGCGCCATACACAAATAGCGGGCAATGGGCTAGAATCAGAAACGACGAAGAGAGGAAATATATGAATACCCTCAATACCATAGAGGATTTCCTTCGGGTTGTGCGCGAGGACGCGGAGATTCGCGCCGCCGTGAGGCGCGAGTTGCTGACCGACGAACTTCTGGCTCTGCCGGAGCGTGTCAGCGCGCTGATGAAGAGTTTCGAGGCGCACAGAGAAATTACGAATCAGCACAAGGAAGATACCGACCGGCGATTCGACATCGTCATAAACCGTCTGGACGGGCAAGACGAAACTCTCAGACAGCACAAGGAAGATACCGACCGGCGATTCGACATCGTCATAAACCGTCTGGACACCCAGAAGGAAGACACCGACCGGCGATTCGACATCGTCATAAACCGTCTGGACACCCAGAAGGAAGACACTGACCGGCAGTTCGGCATCGTCGTAAACCGTCTGGACAGACAACATGACATGTACAGACGGCAGCACGATGACCTGGGCAGATTCAGAGGAAATTACGCTATTTCCGCCGCGCGGAATAGCGATGGGGAAATAGCCGGACTCTTCGCGCGGCTGCGCGGTATGGGGCGAATGCTACAGGTTAGACGATTGGGCAAAGAGGAACGGGACGCCATGCTGAACGACAACCTGGACGCGGTGGAATCGCTGGCTCTCAGGGACAGCGTGTGGCTTGGGTTCCCGAGGGCCGACATCATCGCGGAGGTCATGGATAGGCGAAATCCCGGGCCGGGTTTCTATATCGCGGTAGAAGCGTCTTACACCGTGGGCATCGAGGATGTTCTGCGCGCGACCAATCACGCCAGGATACTGCGACGCGTTACGGGGCAGGATGCTTACGCCGTTGTCGCGGGGGTGAGGATGGGGCCGAGCGTCGAGGACGGAGCCTTCGACGACATCGAGCGGTTCGCCGCGGAAGACGACGAGGATACGGCATTCTGGTATCAGATCAATGAAGACGATCTGGAGCCGCCGGACCCCTGCTAGACAGACATGAGACGACTTCGGCATGTGGTTCCAATGCTCGAACGTGGCGGCCTCGACTAACCCGGAGGACTTTCTCTCATGACCAACGACAGCAGCCTACCGAACGGAGCCCAACGACCCAACATCCTCTACATCCAGTCCGACCAGCACAATCCCAACATATCCGGCTGCTACGGCGAGGAGACGGTCAGGACGCCGAACCTGGACGCGCTCGCTGCCCGCGGGACGGTCCTCACCAACGCCTATTGCGCCTCGCCCATCTGCGTGCCCTCACGGATGTCAATGCTGACCGGACAGTATCCTTACGAAAACGAGGTCTGGTGCAACACGCAGATACTGAGTTCCGCGATCCCGACCTATGCCCACGCTATGGGTGCGGCGGGCTATCGCCCCGTGCAGATCGGACGGCTCCACTTCATCGGGTCCGACCAGCTTCACGGGTTCGCAGAGCGTTACGTCGGAGACCATAGTCCGAACCACATGGGCAGTCTTCACCCCGTCGATCATGGAGCGCTCGAGGGCACAGCCGGTCCGCAGCGTGTCGCGCTGGAGAAGTCCGGCTACGGCCAGAGCGCATATGAGGTACACGACGAGTACGTCGCCGCGGAGACGGTGGACTACATCAACAGGCTCGGCATCAGGAAGCGTTCCGGTTTCAATGTCGAACCATTCTCGCTGTCGGTTGGGATGATGCTCCCGCACCAGCCGTTCGTGGCGCGCAAGGAAGACTACGACGAATATGTCGGTAAGGTGCCTATGCCCCGGATCCGTGAGCCCTTCTCCGACAAACTCCACCCGTACTTCCAGTGGTGGCGGAGCAGGACGGGCATAGAGGAGGTTTCCGACGAGGAGATCATGCGCTGCCGCACGGCGTACTGGGCTCTCGTTACCCGCACCGACGCGCTGATCGGCGAGATGCTGGACGCTCTCAGGCGCAACGGCTTCGAGGACAACACGCTGGTCATCTACACGACCGACCACGGCGAACAGGTGGGCGAGCACGACCTCTGGTGGAAGCAGACTTTCTATGAGGACTCGGCCCGCGTCCCGGCCATCATCTCCTGGCCGGCGGGTCTGCCGCAGGGAGGAAGGTGCGACCGTGTCATCAACCAGTTCGACCTGAATGCGACGATGCTGGAGGCAACCGGCTCGCCGCCGCTTCCGCGCTCTCACGGCCGGAGCATGATCGAGCTTCTGAGGGACCCCAACGGAACGCCGTGGGAGGACGTGGCCTTCTCCGAGTTCGTCATGTACGCCCAGCGAGACGGTCTGCCGTTCGATGTACACTCACCGCCCGACGGATCGGTGCAGAGGATGGTCCGCTACGAGGAGTGGAAGCTCAACTATTACCACGGGATGAGGCCACAACTGTTCAACCTCGACGAGGACCCTCAGGAACTGAATGACCTGGCGGAGGACCCGGGCTACAGTTCGATAAGAGATGAGCTTACCGCCCGTGTCCTGGACGGCTGGGACCCCGACGAGGTTACGCGCAAGATGGCGATGGTGCAGCGCGACGAACAGGTTATGAGGGAGTGGGCAGAGACCGTGGACCCGCCCGATACGTACCGCTGGGACCTCCGTCCCGAAATGGACTACGTGGATGGGCCGTAGCCACCCTGGACTCCTCGCGCTCCGAAGCGTCCTTCAAGGCCGCTGCCGGAGCGCGGATACCTGAGCTTATACCCTACGCCCGCTGGAATTCGTGGGTGGCCGCGGTCAGGCGGAGCATGTTTGCCACCTTCTCCTCGGAGTGGCGACCTTCGTCGGCGATCTGAAGCAGAATCTCGCGCGTATCGTCGGATACGGAGACAACCCCGAGATGTTCAAGGCACATGTCCAACAGTTCTTCGGGCGACGGATCGGGATCTTGCGCCATGATGTCCCGCACTATGGACCTGACGCCCGGCTTGCCAGTGTCGCCGAACTGCTCTGAGGCGAAGTTGATGCGCTCTATCAGCGTGCCGGTGTCTATCCACTCGACTCCCTGGTGCCAGCCCTCTACGCTGGGCGGGTTGGTGAGCATCTGGCCCATGAAGTTCATCTGGAAATACCTTTCCAGAATCTCCCGTCGCGGCCTGTCAAACTCGCCGGTGAGTCGCAGGACTCCGGTCACGAACTCGGCCGGGCCTTTGACCTTCTCGTATCGGATGTCTTCCGTCTTGAAGAAGTCGGAGTTGAACAGCGTTGTGAGCATCGCGCGGATGTCGTGGTCGCTGTCGAAGTACGCCTGTGTGAGAACGTCTATGGCCTCGGGGTCCCTGGGAGGAGTGTACGGCCACGAGGGTACGGGAGGTTCGTCGGCGACGAAGAAGTGATACATATGCCGCGCAATGAACCGGGCGGTGGCTTCCTGCTGGCAGATGATGCGGATTATGTCCTCGCCATCGAAGTTGCCCGTTTGCCCCAGGAATGTCTTCTCGCCGTCGTCGTGGTCCTCCGGCTTGTACTCGAAGTGCCAGGATATGCGGCCATAGGGCCAGTCCGAGTCGCGCATCGAGCGGAGCACCATGTACTCCGTATTGCCCAGGGTCCATCCGGTGAAGGCGCGCGCGCACTCCTTGATGTCCTCCTCCGAGTAGTTGCCGACGCCCATGGAGAAAAGTTCCAGCAGTTCGCGGCCCCAGTTCTCGTTTATAGAACCCTTGTGGTTCTCTTGATTGTCCAGCCACACGATCATCGCGGGGTCTTTGGAGAGCTGAAGCAGAAGGTCGTCGAACCTGCCCATGCCGTTTCGCCTGAAGGTGCGAATCTGGTCGGAGAGCGCCTTCCCGTGTATGACCTTCGGGTATCCGGTGGCGAATATCCCGTGCCAGAACAGGGCAATCTTTTCATACAGGGGGGCGTTGGTGGTTATCAGGCGGTAGAGCCAGTAAGAGGGCCCGCCCTGCGGAGTCAACATGCCGGACTGTTCGTAGTGGAACCGGCGGACAAGGTAGTTTCCGGCCCAGCTTGTGTCGGGTGGGTTTATCAGGCTGTCCACCGTGCTCTCATAGCCGGACTCTGCGTATTCCCGTATCTCATCGCGCGTCGCACCGAATCCCGCCCGACGCATCAGGTGGGCAATCAGTTCTATGTCTTTTCTTGTTTCCGTCTGGACAACCATTCGCTCACCTCTGGTCTGGGTTCTCAGTCTTTAGCTTTCAGTAAGAGCAAGCGCGCCGGTAGAGTTGCGCCGGATCAGCGCTGAGCAATGCGCCCGGCGACAGGCGCATTGTAGCACAGCGTCGGATTGACTGTGCATGAAGTCGGACCGCGAGCGATACCTGGTCAGATCCCTGCTTCAGAGGCGTTGTTGTACTGGAAACGCCTAGAAAACGAGGACCTTATTTGACAGGATACCCGATAATAGATGGGTGCCGGCATGAACCTGTATCAAGTTAGTAGGTGCTCCCTGCAGCGCGAAAATCCCCCCTCCTTTGACCGGAGATGGCTGGGGTGAGGGTGATTCCTTATACCGACCAAGCTGATACAGCATCACTGTGAGCTATCTCGTACTGTTACAATTAGACTGTCCAGAAGCGTAAGATCGGACTAATGGCAGAGTTGGAACCGAGGTGTGGACTTGACCGGCGGCGATGATTCCATGGCAGTTGGGACCGGCATACTCGGTTGGCTCAGGCGTCTCTACGAGAGGCGCTACCTTGTTTCAACCCAGATATACCTGGCATTTGGAGCGGCCGTCGCGCTCACCCTGGCCGCCAGCCTTGTGGGGTGGTTCTCCTTCGACAGTGTGGGGATACATCAGGGTCGCGTGAACGAGGTCAGCGTACCCGAAATGCTCGCCTCGTTCGGAATAGCGCACAACACAAACACGCTTATGTCCGCTGGCCCTCGTCTGGCCGCCACCACCGATACCGACGATTACAATACCGCCACCCAGGAGATCAGCGGCGCCAACAGGGAACTGGTGCAGCAGCTGGCTGTGCTGCAGGGGCGTCACGCGGACGATGACACCTTTGACACGATGCGCCAGGACGTGGATGCACTGACCGAGAATCTCTATACCATCCAGAACGGTATGGTGGGGTCGTTCCAACGCCAGGCGGAACTGACGGCGCTGGAAGAGCAGATACTGGGCCTGAGCGTCCAGCTGGACGAGATTCTGGTTCCGGTTCTGGACGATCTCACATCCAGGGGAAGAAAGGGATTTTCGGAGGCAGAATTTACCCAGTATCACCTCGTGTCGGACGTACAGAGAGACCTCGTCGTTGCCAACCAGATTCTAACGAGCTCGTTCGGCATCACCGACGCCGACGCCATCGAACCGCTGCGGGAGCCGCTGCTAGAGGCAAAGTGGCGCATCCTGAACAATCTGGAAGAGTTCGACGACCCCGACGTGAGAGAGAGGGTCGAGTCGCTGGTCGTAAAGATGTTCGACCTCGGCGTCGGGCCAAATGGAAGTCTCGAGACGCTGGAAGCGGAGGCCAGGTTCCTCGTGTTCCAGCAGGAACTCATAGCGCAGAACCGCGGAATCGCGACCAGCCTCATTGCTGACGTGGAAGGATTCGTCCAGGAAGCCAACTTGAGCGTTGAGCAGTCCGTACTGGAAGTGGGAGACGCGGTGAACACAGGGCGACTGCTTCTGCTTATCATCAGCGCGGCCAGTGTCTGCGGAGCGATTCTCATCGTGTGGCTTCTGATTGGCAGGGTCCTGCTCCGTCGCCTTGGGCTGATGCTCGGATGGATGCGCCGAATGGCCGACGGCGACCTGGAGGCGACGGTCGAAATAGGCGGACGCGACGAGGTCGCGGATATGGGCGCCGCCCTGGAGGTCTTCCGGCAGAACTCCCTCGAAGCGCAGCGCCTCAATCTCGTGGAGAAAATGGCCCAGGAACTCCAGCAGAAGAACACGGAGCTGGAGAATGTCCTGAAAGAACTTGGCGAGGCGCAGGACCAGATCGTAATGCGAGAGAAGTTGGCCGCGCTGGGCGAGTTGACCGCCGGGGTCGCCCACGAAATAAGAAACCCCCTCAACTTCATAAAGAACTTCGCCGAGGCCTCGGAAGAGCTTCTGGAGGAGATGCGAGAACTCCTCGAAGAGGTGGGGGAGGATATCGAAGAGGGCCAGCGCGAGTACATAGAAGAGGTCGCGGGCGACCTGACCGCCAACCTCGGCCGGATCCAGTCTCACGGCGAACGCGCCAACCGGATCGTCCACGATATGCTCATGATGGGAAGAGAGTCCAACGAAAGTGAACCGACCGACATAAACACACTGTTCGACCAGTACGCCGGACTCGCGTACCACAGCGCGCGGGCAGTGGACCCGGAATTCCAGCTGCAGATCGAACGGGATTTCGACGAAGACGTGGGGGAACTGGACGTACTGCCGCAGGATCTTGGCCGTGTCTTCCTGAATATGGTGAGCAATGCGTGCGACGCCACTGACGAGAAGCGCCAGGCGGCGTTGGCGGCCGGAGACGGAGACTCGTACATGCCGACCCTTCTGCTCTCAACCCGGCGCGTCGAGAGTGCGATTGAAGTGCGTGTTAAGGACAATGGAAACGGGATACCCGATGAGATAGCTGACCGCATCTTCAACCCGTTCTTCACCACCAAACCCACCGGCAAGGGCACGGGCTTGGGACTTGCTATGTCGAATGACATAGTGCGAGAGCACGGAGGCTCCATCCGCGTCGAGTCCGAACCGGGCGAGTTTACGGAGATGATAGTCGAACTGCCGCTGCCCACGCCCACGACGGTCTGAGGGAGCGGGCACCCACTCCGATGCGCTACACTCTGGTGCATGAATACTAACCAGACAATCTCAATCCGCAAGGAACTGCCCACAACCGAAACGGCGTCCCATCTCATCAGGGAGCTCGATGCCTTTCTGTCCCCCCTGTATCCCGAGGAAAGCCAGCACGGATACAGCATCGAAAAGCTGGTAGAGCAGAAGGTCGAGTTCTTCGTGCTGTATCACGACGAAAGACCGGCGGGCTGCGCCGGCATCCAGTTCTTCGCCGACCCGGCGGAGCCCTCAGGCATATACGGCGAACTGAAGCGGATGTACGTCCGCGACGAATTCCGCGGACTCGGTCTGGGCAGGAGACTGCTCCAGCACATCGAACAGGTCGCTGTCGCCAGGGGCGTCGTCAATCTGCGTCTGGAGGCCGGCATCCTCCAGCCGGAAGCCATCGGCCTGTACGAGAACAGCGGCTTCCGCAGAATCCCGCCCTTCGGCGAATACCGCGAAGACCCTCTGAGCTACTTCTACGAAAAACGCCTGGGCTAGCGCCATACGCAACAAAACACCATATCCCAAGCAACAACCCCCTCTCCCTCGAGGGTGAGGGCTGGGGTGAGGGTGAACCACAACTCCGTCATTCCCGTGAAAACGGGAACCCCGAAGGGCTCGCCGCTAGGCAATCCAGGGGCGGGGTGGTCGGCTGATTAACGACCAAACTAGCTGGACGCTGTACTAACGTCCGCCGTGCCCCTCGTCTTCATGCCCGTGCCCGTGTTCATCGCCGTGATCGTGATGATGCTCATGATGGTCCTCTTCCGAGAACTCCGGGCGCGGCAGCGGAATGAAGATAAGTATGACGATAGCCGCCACATAGAGCGCGGCCGTGTAGTAGAAGAGGTTGTCCGGGTCGAACTCGTACAGCCACCCGGCTATCAGCGGCGACGCCGCGCTGAAGATGAACCTGGATGTGGACATGAGACCCAGCGTGGTCGCCGCGGTCCCCTCCCGAACGATGTCCATCGCCGCCGCCGTGAGTATCGGCTGGTCGCTGTATAGGAACAGCCCCAGTGCCGCCAGCAGCCCGAACATCACCGCCAGGCTGTCTCCGAATGGGGCCATGAGAAGCGTGATTACCGCCAGCGCGATCATCGCCGGTACCAGCACCAGCTTGCGGCCCAGGCGGTCGGATAAGTAGCCGGTAATCGGGCTCGCGGGAATGCCCACCAGCACCAGCAGTCCTATTAGGGAACCCCGGATGAACAGGTTCGCGAAGTTTCCGCTTTCGCCTCCCGACGTTAGTCCCAGCACGTCCGCAAGGTAGAGCGGCAGCACCGTGATGAACCCGATGTACGCCATGCCCCTCAGTCCGGCGACCAGCGTTATGCCCCACATCCTCGGATTGCGAACGAGTATCTTCGTCTCCTCGATCTGCATCCTCATCGTGTTGGCGGGCTGTTCATCGGCGGCGGCCTGCGCACGCTCTCCGATGTCTCTGAAAGCCCAGAACACCAGGAACGCCAGGAATATCGGCACCGCCGCGTAGATGGTGATGATCGCCTGCCAGGTCAGCGTGGCGAGCAGTAGTCCGGTGAGGACCGGCCCAAGCACGTCGCCCACATTCCCCCCTACGCCGTGGAACGAGAGGACCGAACCGCGCCGGTGGCTGAAATGAGACGAAAGCGCGGCCATAGCCGGAAGGTGCCAGACCGAAGCCGCCACCGCCACGATAGCCATGCCTACAATCAGAAGTGCGTAACCGGCCGGATTCAGCGAAGACGACTCGCTTACGGCGACGGTTTCCTGGCTGGTCAGCCATGCGCTGCCCGGCACCTGCCAGCCCGCGGCGGCCATCAGCAGCCACCCGACTCCGAACAGCGCCATGCACACCGCCATCACCCAGCCCCAGTAGCGTCGAAGCGTGTCGGTGAGCACGCCTCCCGGCAGTGAGACCACACCGGACATTATCTCTCTGGTCGTCTGGATGCTGGTCACCGCGATTACGCTCCCACCCAGCAGCAGGTCACGCACCTCGGGCAGGACGACGATGAAGCTCTGCGCAATCCAGTGAAACACGCCGTGCCCGCTGGTCAGCCCGCCGATTATGAAGGCTGCCCCTCTCCTGAATCCGGTACGACCCTCGGTCACCGGGGGCGGAACGTGGTGATGATGCTGGTGGGCCATTGGGGGCTACTCCCTGTGGAATACATCGAGGCGGCCCAAGCGTAGCACCAATAGATTACTCAGTAAAGCGCGGCCCCCGGGACCTGCCGGACCCGGAAGCCGCGCAAATGCGATGTTACCTTACCCTAGCGACTGTATCCCGACGAAACCCGGGGCATTTCCGCGGCGATGCGGTCCATCACGAATGCGAAGTCCTGGTATGAGGCGAGCCCTCCGATGTTGCCGTCCAGCGTCCGCAGTTCGTCCTGCAGGACGGACAGGTCGTACTGCACATCGTATGGAGCGTCGGGATACGGCAGACTGCTGTACCTGTCGGCGGTAAGCGCGACCACGGCCCCGAATTGGAGCAGCGCGCCGTCGGTGTCGCTGGACGGCCTGTCGTAACGCGCCGCTATTTCGGCATGCTGACGGTTGGAGTCGTTGCTTACCGGCGTCACCCAGCGCAGTTCCACGTCTCCCAGGTTCACCATGTCGCCTTGGTGCAGATACTGTGTCGGGCGCAGCTCGAAGAACACTGTGGTGGCCGCGCCCGACGGAATCTCCGCGAACTCCTTGCGCGCCTGTGTGAAATTCCTGTCCGCGGTAATGCGGTTCTCGTATCCAACTATGCGCCACGACTCCACAACGTCGGGATTCCACGTGACCTGCGCGCGAGTCTGGTCCGCGAACGGAATCGAAAGTGCGAGCCAGCTCTCACGACTGAAGAGCGCCTTCGCCTGTCCGGGATCGTTCAGGTAGCGATACCAGCCGTTGCCATGCTGCGCGAGCTGCTCCAGCAGCAGGTCGTTGTAGTTCTGTATGCCCACGCCGATGGTAATCAGACGCAGCGGATTGCTGCTGTCGCGGTCCTCGGCAGACTCCAGTATGGCGAACGGATTGGTGGCGTCCACGTTGGCCACGCCGTCCGACATCAGGATCACGTAGTTGTAGGCGCTTGGATTCTGCCGACGCATATAGTCCGCGATCTCTACGCCCAGATCGAGTCCCGCCTGCACATTCGTCGAGCCGCTTGGCGACAGCCGGTTTATGGAGTCTCTGATTTTTCTGGAGTCCGGGTCGTGATTCTCCACCGTGAGATCGTGAATGACCTCGCTGCGGAAATGGACAACCGAGATTCGGTCCTCATCACGCAGGCTTCTGCGAATGCTGTCCGCGGCGGCCCGCGCTATCTCCACCCTGTTGCCTTCTCTCATCGAGCCGGACGAGTCCAGTACCAGAGTTACGTTGAGCGGCCTGCCGTCGTCTCGCAGTTCGGGCGCCTGGAACGCGATACGCGCGAGTAACAGATCGCTGTCCAGCGGGTGCGGCATGACGTCCGAGCGTATGGCGAAACTGTCGTCTCTGCGGGGCTGCTCGTAACGGTAGTCGAAGGCGTTCACCCACTCCTCGGACCTGACCGAGTCTGGCTCCACGTCGTATCCGGCGCGCGCCCAGTTCAGCGCAAGCTGGAACGAGGTGCGGTCCGTATCGAGGCTGAACGTGGAAACGTTGTCCACCGAAGTCCGCACGACGGGAGAGCGTTCGTAGTCCCTGAACGTCGTCGCACCTGGCTGTGAGCCCTGGCGCTTCTGCCCCGACTGTGGCTGCGGAGGCGAGTACTGAGGGGCAGCCTGGGGAGCGGCCTGCGCAGCCTGTGCGGGCGCGGGAGCCACCGGAGCCGCTTGCGCAGGCGAATAAGGCTGAACCGCCTGGACTTCCCTCACCGCTTCTACCGCCACTTCTCTTATTACTTCTTTCTCGACCACCACAGTTTCACCGGGAACCTGAACTTCTCTTACTACCTCTTTCTCCACGACGATAGTTTCGCCGGGGACTTGAACTTCCTTTATTACTTCTACAACTCTTTCAACTTCTATTACTTCGGGCGCGGACGGCTGGGCCGGAGCCGGCAAATACTGGACGGCCTCGGCCGCGGGCGCAGCGGGCTCAGACTCGCTGGAGCACGCCAGTGCAACGGCGCCGATAATAACCAATACGGGCAATAACTTGAGAAACTTCACGAACATCTTGCGACCTCCTTGCTCCTATCGCTGAATCGTTCGTCCTGGCCGGACGCATGGCGATAGTGTGGGGCCGGAGCGTGTACAAACCGAACATCAACATTGGCGCATTCGGTGAAAATCGTGAGTCACATCTGTAACATTCGGCGTGTTTCATACGTGCAGACGCACAAAATACGCCGTAGAGGTACTGGAGCAAAACATGGCGCGCCAATGCAGGGCAGCAGTCTGCTTCCTGCAACCCGTGAAACGGCATCGTGTCTGAAATGGCGAAGCCTGCGAAGGTACGAATGCGGTGGAGAAGGTTAGTTAAGAGAGGTCTGGCGGTCGTCGTGTCTTCAAATTACGTCGGGGGTTGGGTCCGGGACAGACTACTCACCCCGCAAACGTCTGAGCAGGATGCTTACTATCCTGACATACAGCGGCGCCTGATATTCTCCGTCGGGCAATGGCATACCGTCCGTTTCTGGATATACTATGGCAGCGGCGGCCCCGGTGGTCATGGACTCCTCCTTGCTCACCGGATTCTACCACAGCGAAGATTTCAGAAGTTCCCTCTCCCTCGATGGGAGAGGGCTAGGGTGAGGGTGATCAGCTTGGGCGTCTGCCACTTCACAACAGCGGGCATAGTCCTAAAGGGCTTTTTGAATTCGTATCTACCACAGCCCGGGCATTGACAATCCGGTTCTGATGGGCTTGGATTCCTAAATAACGCACCACGTACACAGGAGAAATAACTTTGGCAGACCTGCGATTCGGCGCATTCCTCGCGCCACACCATCCGATTGGCGAAAACCCCACCCTGCAGTTGCAGAGCGACCTGGAACTGGTCGAACTCATGGACAGGCTTGGCTACGACGAATTCTGGTGCGGCGAACACCACTCCACGGGCTGGGAGATAATTGCCTCCCCCGAAGTGTTCCTCGCCGCGGCCGCCGAGCGCACGCACCGCATCAAGCTCGGCACGGGCGTCGTGTCTCTGCCCTACCACCATCCCTTCATGGTCGCCCAGCGAATGGTCCAGCTCGACCACCAGTCACACGGTCGCGTGATATTCGGCTCGGGCCCGGGTGCGCTGCCGTCCGATGCCCACACGCTCGGCATAGACCCGATGGTGCTGCGCGACCGCCAGGACGAAGCGATGGGCATCATCCGACGCCTGTTCGAGTCCGACGAGCGCTTCACCTACGAATCCGAGTGGTTCACGCTCCGCGATGCCAAGCTCCAGCTGAAGCCCCTGCAGAAAGACATGGAGTTCGCGGTCGCCTCGATCTCTAGCCCGTCGGGCATGACGCTCGCCGGAAAGCACCGCGCGGGAGTGCTTTCCATAGGTTCGCTCACCCAGGAGGGAATCAGGGCCTTGCCCCTCCAGTGGAGCTTCGCCGAAGAGTCCGCCGCGCTTCACGGCAACACCGTTGACCGCAAGAACTGGCGCATCGTCCTGAACTGGCACATCGCAGAAACCCGTAAGGAAGCGCGACAGCAGGCGGGTGCCGGCCTGATGAGACACAACAACGAGTACTCCATCGGCACCCTCGCGGGAGGCGTGGGCCCGATCTACGACACCCCGGACGAAGCCGTGGACGGCGTGGCATTCGCCGAACTCAGCACCGCCGTCATTGGCACGCCCGACGACCTCGTCACCAGGATACGCGAAATGATGGAGATCACCGGAGGCTTCGGATGCGTCATAGGATTCGTGCACGACTGGGCAAACCGAGAGAACACCCGCCGGAGCTGGGACATGGTCGCCCGCTACGTCATTCCGCAGGTCAACGGCCTGCTGGACGACTACCACGAGTCCCACAGGTTCGTGACCGACAACCGCGAGACCTGGACCCGCGCCACACAGGCCGTCAGGACCAAGATTCTGGAGAACGAGCGCGCCGCCGAGGCGCTCGCCATAGACGAGGCAAAGGAACAGGCAGCGAAAGAAGCCGAAGCCAAACAGCGGGCATAAGCCTGAACACCCCTGAGACTGCATCCACACGAACATGACGTACAATACTGCTCTACATCACTTGTATGTTGAAAATCCCTTCCCCCTTGACGGGGGAAGGCTAGGATGGGGGTGAAACCTCAACTACAATTCAGTCATTCCCGCGAAGGCGGGAATCTAGGGGCGGGGAAGCGATGAATGCAGCTAGGCATTAAGCGACAAGCGACTCTTGACACATTTGCAAGGAGAAACAGCGACAGTGAGCGAAAACACCCTATCCACACTGCTTCCGATAGCGGGCTGGGACCCCAAACGCGCCGCCGATGTCGAGTTCTGCGGCGGCGCGGACCCTATTCTGCCCACCCCCTTCAGGATTGGTGAGACCGCCGCTGCCAGCCTTGCCGCCGTAGGACTCGCAGCCTCCGACCTGTGGAAGCTCCGCGCTGGACGCGGCCAAAAGGTTGGCATCAACACCCGTCACGCCACAGCCTCCCTGCGCAGCAGCAAGTACATGACGATGGACGGCAAGCCCGCCGGCGCCGAACGACACCCGATTATGGGCGTGTATCCTGCCATGAACGGACGCTGGAGCTACCTCCACTGCAACTTCCCCAACCACCGCGACGCCGCTCTGGCCGTGCTTGGCGTCGAAGAAGAAGACGGAGAGGCCGTGCGCCGCGCGGTAGCCAGGTGGGACGCCCTCGAACTGGAGGAGGCCATCATCGCCGCGAACGGCGCGGGCGGAATGGTGCGCTCCATCGCAGAGTGGGCGCGACACCCGCAGTCCGCCGCCATAGCCTCGCTGCCCCTGCTGGAGATCGAGAAGATCGGCGACAGTCCGCCCGAACCGCTGCCCGAAGGCTCCAGGCCGCTGTCCGGCATAAGAGTCCTCGACCTCACGCGTGTGCTCGCGGGCCCCACCTGCGCCCGCACTCTGGCCGAACACGGCGCCGACGTGATGAAGATAACCGCCCCACACCTCCCAAGCATCCCCGCGCAGGAGTACGACACCGGGCACGGCAAGCTCTCCGCACACCTCGACCTGCGCCAGGAGAGCGATCTGGAGACCATGCGCGAACTGGTACGCGAAGCAGATATTTTCTCCCAGGGATACCGGCCCGGGACACTCGCCAGGCGTGGGCTGTCGCCGGAGGATCTGGCCGCGCTGCGACCGGGCATCATCTACATCTCACTGTCCGCCTTCGGACGCAAGGGACCGTGGGCATCCCGTCGCGGCTTCGACACCGTCGTACAGACCGTAAGCGGCATAACCGACCGCCAGGGAGAGCTGTTCCCGGGCGCCGAGCCGGGGCCTCAGTTCTATCCCGTCTCAGCCATAGACTACATCACCGGCTATCTCATGGCTTTCGGGTCCATGGTCGCGCTGGCGCGGCGAGTCCGAGAGGGCGGAAGCTGGCTTGTCAGACTCTCGCTCGCCCAGACCGGACGCTGGCTCTTGGACCGCGGGCAGGTCCCCGAATCCGAGCTTCAGAACGTACCGCAGGACTTCACCCCCGAAGAGATACAACGCTGGTCAACCTCCAGCGAAGTCCCCGACGGCAAGCTGGGGCATCTCGCCCCCGTGGTGCAGCTCTCCGAGACCAAACCCCGCTGGTCGCGCCCCTCCGTGCCCCTCGGCTACCACCAACCCGCTTGGCCGGAACGCTCGGCATAGCGCCGCCCCATTACTGCAATGCCAGGGGTGCCGAGTGTAGTCGGGAGAGCACGGAAGCAGACCGCTGGAAAGGTCGCGCAAATCCGCGGAAGTTGAACGGCGCGGGTCGGACCGCAAACGGGACGGCCTATCCCTGTACGGACATCAGCTTGAGGACGGGGAGTCCGGCACGGGCAGCCAGTTTTGGACGAAGTCCTCTGCCTCATTATGGGTCAGTTGCCTTACCTCTGTTCCATCGGAGTTCATGACGTATATCTCAGCGTCTCCATCGCGATCCGACGTGAACGCGATGTGTCGTCCATTCGGCGACCAGATTGGCCTGCCGTCCAGTGCCTGGTTATGGGTCAGTTGCCTTACCTCTGTTCCATCGGAGTTCATGACGTATATCTCAGCGTCTCCATCTTGGTGTGACGTGAAGGCGATGCGCTGTCCGTCCGGCGACCAGCTTGGACTACCGTCCCCTGCCTCGTTATGTGTGAGTTGGGTGACGCCCGATCCGTCGAAGTTCATCACGTATATCTCGGGGTCTCCGTCGCGGTCTGAAATGAACCAGATGCGTCCATCCGGAGCCCAGCTTGCCATACTGTCCTCTGCCTCGTTATATGTCAACTGCGTCACGGAACCATACTTGGTTGCCAAGTATTCCTCAAAACCTACGCCTCCGTCTGACCTGAACGAGACGGTCTCTTTCGGAGTCTGAAATACATACTCGCCCCATGCCTGGTTATGGGTCAACAACGTCACGCCCGATTCATCAGGGTTCATCACGTATATCTCATAGTCACCGTCAAGGTTTGAAGTGAAGATGCGCAGTCCGCCCGGAGCCCGGCTTGCGTCCCCGCCCACCAGTTGTACCTGCTCTGTTACCTGCTCTGTATTGATCGACAGAGTGAACAGATCTCCCGGAGATCGCTCCGCATCCCCGCCCAATGCCTCGTTGTAATGGGTCAACAGCGTTACGCCAGATTCGTCGAGGGTCATTACGTATTTCTCGTCTATATCACCGTCCCCGTCACGGTCTGACCAGACTGTGATACGCCCCTCAAGAGGGCCGCCGGTCTTGGAGTTACCCCAGTCCATGGCGAAGTACAATGCGACGGCGACAACAACCACCACGATGGGAACGAGAGTAGCCGCTGCGATAATTCTGTGTGTCATCGTGAACCACCTCCAAGCTCGTCACCACCGGTGTGTCTGCCAGCGATATTCTGAACCTATTTGAGTCGTTTGGAATAGCGGACACGTACGAGAGTGCGCAAGGCTATTGGGTTGCCCGTAACTAGTTTGCCGGTTCCAGCTCTGGAAGCCTCGACCAGAACACCTTTGTCTCCGGGGCCGAGCCGTGAGGCCGGGGAGAGTCCTCAGTCATGATGTCCGCGACCCGGTTATCTGTGTGAACGCTGGCAATGGCGGCATAGGCGGGCGTTCCGGTGAATCGAGTGAGGTATTCTGCATGGCGCATCGCCCGGACTACATCCCTCTCATCGGCGGTGTAGGAAATCTCGACGGCAACGTGAATCTCATTCCCGCTGCGGTCCGTCGCTTCGAAAACCAAGTCGGCGCGGACGAACGCCCGCATGTGGTCTCTCGATATATCCTCGGCAGCGCCGCTAAGCCTAGCCCTGTCGGCGATCTGAGCAACCTCATTCCGGTCTAACGTCTTGCGCCACTGAAGTCCCATGTCGTTGGCGATGATACCCCCGTCCTCGCGGGATATCCTCTCCATGAACATGCCCTTGACTTCTCCGATATGGTTCGTGTTCTGACGGGTGAGGTCCTTCAACTCCGAAATGTCGCTCGTGTTCTGGCGGGTGAGGTCCTTCAACTCCGAAATGTCGCTCGTGTTCTGACGGGTGAGGTCCTTCAACTCCGAAATGTCGCTCGTGTTCTGACGAGTCTCTCTGAACAGCGCGTCGAGCTTCTCATCCGTGGATTTCGCGTATTCCGCGAAGCGCTGAGGCAACTCCAGCAACTCCTCGGTCAAAAGGATTCGCCTCAGTTCGTCCCGCCACTCCGGGTGTTCCACCAGGATGCGATGCAGGTCGTGTATGGTATTGATGGTCGTCATGCTTTCCTCTACCGCTTGATTATAACCCATGCCGCCAGGATAATGCCTATATCCGGTAAATCGCATCCAGACTTAAGGAGCATCAGCATCCATGCAAAATCGTGAACTCGGCAGGAACGGCCCCTTGGTATCCGTCGTAGCCTTCGGAGCCTGGCCGGTCGGAGGCGGACTCGGCAACGTACCCGAAGAACAGGGCATCGCCGCCGTCCGAGCCGCACTCGAAGTCGGCATGACATTCATAGACACCGCCGAGGGCTACCAGACCAGCGAGACCGTCGTCGGCAAGGCCATAAAAGGAAGGCGGGACGAAGTCTTTCTGGCCACCAAGCTTTCCGGCAGCGACCACTCCGCCGAACACATAGACCGCGCCGTCGAAAACAGCCTCCGCACTCTCGGCGCCGACTACATAGACCTCTACCAGCTGCACAGCCCGTCGCCCGAATGGCCCATCGCCGGCACGATGGAAAACCTCGTCCGCCTCAGGGACTCGGGTAAGATACGCTACATCGGCGTGTCCAACTTCTCTCCCGAACAGACCAGGGAGGCCATGCGGTACGCCACCATCCACAGCTCTCAGCCCCGCTACAACATGATGTGGCGCGACCTCGAGGACGACGTACTACCACACTGTCTCCAGAACGGCATAGGAGTAATTCCCCACTCCGTGCTGTCCAAGGGCGTGCTGGCAGGCAAGCACAAGCCCGGACATCGCTTCGCCTCCGACGACGAACGCAGACTCTTCAACTTCTTCAGGGGCGAACTCTTCGAACAGGCTCACGACATCGCCCAGCGTCTGGACGCCTGGGCAAGAGACCGTGACAGAGACATAGTTCAGCTTGCGATAGCTTGGGTGCTCGCCAACCCCGCCGTCTCGTCCGCCCTCGTCGGAGCCAAGTCCCCCGAGCAGGTTCGACACAACGCCAGCGCTGCCGACTGGCGCCTGACCCAATCCGACCTGGACGAGATCGAGACCATCATGGACGGCTTCAGGATGTCCTGGATTAAGGACGACCCCTAGACGGAGCTTCCCAGCCCATACCTCCACCAGAACCCCAGGTAAGGCGGTGCGACCGACTGCAGGTGCTTCCACGTCCCCGGCACAAGCTCCGCCTCCGGGTCGAAATGCGCCTCCTCGCTCATCTGCAGCAGTGTGAAACCCAGTTCGATAGGCCCGTTCAGGAGCGTCTCCATACTGTGCCTGAACTCCCTGGGCCCCTGAACGCGGCGCGGCGAGCCGTCCGGCGCGCTGAACGTCCACTCGTCTCCGTCCGAATAGAAGACCTCGACCTCCTCATACCTGTTCCGAAGCGAATAGCCATCGCCGTTCCAGTCCTCTTCGCTGATGCCGTGGAAATATGGATTGACGCACGAAAGGCGGTAGAGGCCGCCCTCTCTGAGTACGCGCCTCACCTGCCCGAACACCACCCGCGCGTCCGGCACGAAGTTCAGCGAATGCCCGTGATACACGACATCGAACTCCGACACCCCGAACTCCGACAGGTCGCGCATATCCCCCTGCACAGTCCTTATGTCCAGGCCATAGCGCTCCGCCGCGATGCGGTCTCTCTCTAGCTGCTCCCCCGACAAGTCTATGCAAGTGACATTCGCCCCAAGCAGACCGAAAGCCGCCGTCTGTTGGCCTCCGCCCGCCGCCAGGCACAGCACGTTCAGCCTGCGCGTGTCCCCGATGAACCCCTCAGGATCAACCAGCTCCCGCGCCGAATCCTCATCCATATCCAGATACGGCCTCGCGTACTCCACGCCCGACCGCGCCAACTCGTCCCACCGCTCCTGATTGAACCGCGCCAGATCGTCTAAAGTCATTTCGCCTGCCTTGATATACTCGTTGCATAACCGGAAGTCCGTCAGAACGTTATAGATAATACATGGATGGCGAGCACGAAACCCACACGCAGGGGAACTTTGTACTATCATTCATTACAACTCCCAACTGGGAGCGGCCCAATGAAAATTCACATCGCGACACTGGCAGCAGTACTGACAACCGTCATACTGGTAGCATCCTGCGGCAGCGAGCCCGAGCCCGCGCCCGCCCCGGCGCCGACCGCCATACCCCTCGCCGTCTCACGGACAGAACCCCCGCCGACGCATACCCCGCTCCCATCTCCGACGCCGGTCCCAACCATGACGCCTGCGCCAACCGCGACACCCGTTCCGACCGCCACGCCTGTTCCCACGCATACGCCCCTGCCCACTCCCACGCCTGAGCCGACCGCGACACCCGTCCCCGCTCCCACGCCACCGCATACTCACACACAGCCCGAAGCCGACCTGCCCGCAACCGAGGTCGTCAGGATGATCGCGCCGTCCGTCGTGAAGATAGTCACCGAAATAGACACGGGACGCCAGGCCGCCTCCCCGGTCGGGCTCGGCACCGGAGTCATAATTGACGCCGACGGGCACGTGCTCACCAACAACCATGTCATAGAGGGTATCGAGGACATCACCGTAACCCTCTACGACGGCAGCGCACTGGACGCGGAGGTCATAGGGCGTGACCGACACACCGACCTCGCGGTCCTCAGGATCCCCGCCGAAGGTCTCCACCCCGCGCTGCTCGGCGACTCCTCCGCCCTTCTCGTCGGACAGGACGTCATAGCCATCGGCCACGCCCTCGGACTCCGGGGCGCGCCCACCGTCAGCAAGGGAGTCGTCAGCGCCCTCGGCCGCACCATCGGCGCTGAGAGCGGCATCACACTCGTGGACCTCATACAGACCGACGCCTCCATCAACATGGGCAACAGCGGCGGCCCGCTGGTCAGCGTCCAGGCGGAAGTCGTGGGAATCAACACATCCATACTGCGTCTGGGATACGGCATCGGCTTCGCCGTGAACATCAACGACGCCAAAATGGTGGCCGACCAGCTCGTCGAAAGCGGGGCCGTGCGACGCGGCTACATGGGAGTCCTCTTCTCAGACCTCACCCCCGCCTACATAACCCAACTTGGCCTCGACAGGAACACCGAGGGCGTCCTCCTCACCCACGTCGTACCCGGAAGCCCCTCATGGGACGCCGGACTCCGCCCGGGAGACGTTATTCTCTCCGCAAACGGCGAGCCAATGCCCTCCACCGGAGAACTGCTCAAGTTCCTCATGATGCACCCGCCCGGAGAATCAATGGAAGTGCTCGCCCTCCGCGGCGACGAACAATTCACCACATCCTTCACCCTCGGCGAACGCCCCACCAACTAAGTGTGGGCGGTATCCCGGAAACGGCTCGGATTCCCTGTCCGTCTTCCAGAAATCACCGTAGCAAGCGCCGCTCCGGCAACCCTCTCATATCCCGCCGCCCATCAGCAACCAACAGAACGAAAACACCACTACCCGCAAACCGATCCAAACTGACACATCACTGCCCACCCGCAACCTTGCGAGCGAAGCCCACCCATGTGCTATTATCAAAACCCTTTTTCAGAATCGAGGACTTTGACATGACCACAACCGCCGAACACCCCGGGCAAATATGGGACGCCGCCCTGGGCCAGCTTCAGTTGCACGTTACTAGGCCCAACTTCGAAACATGGCTCAAGAACACCATTGGCGTGGCCTACCGCGACGGCGAATTCGTCGTCGGAGCGCCCAACGCCTTCGTCGCCGAAATGCTTGAACAGCGCATGTACTCCCTCATCTCCCGCACCCTCGAAAGCGTCGTCAAGTCCGAGGTCGAAATACGCTTCCAGGTCACAACCACAGAGGGTGAATCGCCCGCCCTGCACTCCACGGGAGCCGACCCTGCAGGGACCGAAGAAGCCCCGATTCCACAGGTCGCCGCCCAGCCCTCCATTCACAGGCCCGCGCCCCTAAACCCCAGATACGTATTCGAGCGTTTCGTCGTCGGAAAGTCCAACGAACTCGCCCATGCGGCCGCCACCGCCGTATCCGGCAGGCCCGGAGAACTCTACAACCCCCTCGTCTTGTACTCCGACGTCGGACTCGGCAAGACCCACCTCATGCACGCCATCGGACACCGCGCGATCTCGCTCGGCATGTCTCTCATCTACTCCACCACCGAGGAATTCACCAACTCGTATATCAAGGCAATACGCGAGGGCACCACAGACGACTTCAGAGAACGCTACCGCAGCGCCGACCTCCTCCTCCTCGACGACGTCCAGTTCCTCATCGGCAAAGAGCAGACCCAGGAGGGCTTCTTCCACACCTTCAACGCCCTACACATGACCAACCGCCAGATAGTCCTCACCTCCGACAGGCCCGTCTCGGCGCTCACGCTCCTCGAAGACCGCATACAGTCCAGGCTCGCTGGCGGCCTCGTAGTAGATATACAGCCGCCCGACGTCGAGACCCGCATCGCCATACTCCGCGCCAAGGCCGAGGAGATGCGCCAGGACGTCCCCGACGCCGTACTCCAGTTGCTCGCCGAGCGCATCCACAAGAACATCCGCGAACTCGAAGGCAGCCTGAACAAAGTGGTCGCTCTCGCCGACCTCACCGGCGCCCCCGTCTCCATCGAACTCACCCGGCAGGCCGTCGCCGACGTTGTCGAAACGGCCGCCGAACGCAAGATACCCGAAGGCGCAATCGTCGAGGCAGTCTCGGAGCACTTCGGCGTATCGGTCGAGGCCATAAAGGGCCGCAAGCGCGACAAGAGGACGGCCCAGGCCAGGCAGGTCACCATGTACCTCCTCCGCGAGGAGTCCCAACTCGGCCTATCCACCATAGGCAAGATGCTCGGCGGTAAGGATCACACCACCGTCAGCCACGGCTGCGACCGCATTGCCAACCAGCTAAACGTGGACGCCCAGCTCCGACGCCACCTCATAAACATCCGCGAAGCCCTCGCCGCGTACTAAGAAACTATCTCAAAACTATCGCCGGAAACGAGCGACAAGGGTAGGCAAAGTCCCTTCCCCCTTGATGGGCTGAAAAGAGTATGTAAGTCAATGAACCGTTCGTCCTGAGCTTGTCGAAGGACGAGTCCCAAAGTCCCTTCCCCCTTGACGGGGGAAGGTTAGGATGGGGGTGAAATCCCTTCCGATTGGGTAGGCAAAGTCCCTTCCCCCTTGACGGGGGAAGGTTAGGATGGGGGTGAAGTCCCTTCCGATTGGGTTTTGAGATAGTCACTTAGTGGTTCAACAACTCAGTTATGATGGATACCCAGATTCCGAATTGTCCCCTCTCCCTCTGGGAGAGGGTTAGGGTGAGGGTAGATAAACCGTCAATTCAAAAATGTTGAACCACTAGCCGCGGTCGGGGCTATGGAGTGCTTGGACTCCGGTCATCCGGGCGGCGTACCTGTTCACGCAGCCGCTCCAACTCGGCCTCCGAGAGAGAATTTATGGAACTGCTGCGGTGAACCTCTTCCCCACCCAGTTCATATCAACGATTTGAACCGCCCGTTCCAGCCACCGCCTAACTTCTTTTCCGACAACAAACAATACCCGAAATCAACCTACTTGACATAACATTGTGGACAACTCCCCAAATTATGGGGATAACAGCATCCCCATGTGGATAACCTAAGCCTTAAGTCTCTTACTAGACTCTGTATAAACATCATCACGCTCAGACATTCCACCCTTATCCCCACCCTATCCACACACCCCATACCTTACGTGCGGCCACATCCACACTGAAAACTAACCACTGATAACTGATAACTCACTCGCTTATCCCTCAGGGCCTTTTCGTTTTCGTCTCGTCATTCCAGCGAAGCCTGTCCTCGTGGAGACGGGGAGCGGGAATCCAGGGGCGGGGGTAGGCTGCTACATGCTAAAACTAGCTGGGCGCTGTACTACGATTACATCAAACAGGATAATGAAAAGACCCTCGCTTATCCCCACTATCCACCATATTATTACTGTTATTAGATATACTGACAGAATGATTGACGAAGTAATTATCCACATAAAAAGCGGTACAGGCGGAAACGGAGCGATAAGCGGACGCCGGGAGAAGTACGTCCCCAAGGGCGGACCCGACGGCGGAGACGGCGGTCGCGGCGGCAATATCTATCTTGAAGCCGACCCCAACGTCAACACGCTGCTCGCATATAGGTACAGGCGACACTTCACCGCCCCCGACGGACGCCGCGGTGAGCGCAGACTCAGGCACGGCAAAGACGGCAAAGACATTACCCTCCCCGTACCCGTCGGCACCCAGGTCTGGACAGACGACTCACATCCGCGACTCCTCGTTGACCTAGACGAACCCGGGCAGCTATTCCTCGCCGCCACCGGAGGGCGTGGTGGAGCCGGCAACAACCACTACGCCACCCCGACCAACCGCTTCCCCCTGCTTGCTCAGGCCGGAGAACCCGGCGAAGAACTCTCCCTGCGCCTTGAACTCAAGTTGCTCGCCGACGTCGGAATAATAGGCGCGCCGAATGCCGGAAAGTCCAGCCTCATATCCGTCGTGTCCGCGGCCAGGCCCAAGGTCGCCAACTACCCCTTCACCACCCTCGAACCCTCGCTCGGAATGATCGAGCACCGCGGCGAGACATTCGTCATGGTTGACATCCCCGGACTCATCGAGGGCGCCCACGAGGGCGTCGGACTCGGACACGAGTTCCTCCGGCACGTCGAGAGGACCCGCGTCCTCGTACACCTGGTTGACGGCTCCCTCGACGATCCCATTGCACAGTACCGCCAGATAAACTCCGAGCTGTCCCAGTATGCCGAAGACCTCGGCCTCAAGCCCCAGGTCCTCGCCGTAAACAAGCTCGACCTCACCGACGTATCCGTACTGCGGGACGACCTCCACGACGCCTTCAGCGAAGCCGCCGACACCGACCAGATCCACTTCATATCCGCCGTAACCCGCGAGGGAGTTGACCGACTGCTCGACTCCGTCCTCCACGCGCTGCAGGATGCCCCCGACCCCTTCGCCTCCCCTCCCGGCGTCGGCCCCGGCGACCTGCCCGTACTGAGACCCGCTCCCCGCCGGCGCAGGCCCGCCGTTTCCGTCGAGGACGACGGCGTCTTCGTGGTGGACTGGCCCTCCGCCGAGCGAATGGCCGCCATGGTTAACCCCGACGACTGGACCGCCAACATCCAGTTCTACCAGCGCCTCATACGCTCCGGCGTCGTCCGCGCCCTCGAAGAAGCCGGCATATCCCCCGGCGACACCGTCCGCATCGGCGAAGTAGAATGGCAATGGGACTGACGCGGCAGCCGGTTTCAGGGTGCGCCGGGAACGCTGGCGTCCCCGGTGGCGTGGAGTTGAATCAGGTAGGCCAGATACGTCGTTTCGTCGTCCTGAATATGCTGGGCCACCTTCCGCGCGCTTGGGTAAGCGGCTTCCAGTTCGGCGCCCAGGTACAGGTACTCGTCCAGGAATACGAACACCGTGTCTCCCCTCAGAGCGCCGCCCGACCGGATTGTCCCGTCTCCCCCGTGCTGTTCCGCCCCGTCAATCCCCACGGCGTCGGGCGCGACGAGCCGACGCTCCCTGCTGTCGAATGGCAGCCTTACTGAATAGTAACGTATCTCGCTCTCGTCCCCCACTGTCTCTATAAACTCGAACGCCCTTATGCTGTCATGGCTGAAGAACCACCTCAGCTCCCCGCTGTTACGCCAGTAGTTGAAATCCAGGAAACTGGTTAGGCTGAAAAGCGTTACGAAGATTGCCGCAGTTGCCGCCGCCGTCCCGTATCCGACTTTTCTTGCGATCTCGGGCTTGATCCTTGGAGACGATTCCTTCCGTACCGTGTCTATAAGCAGCGAAAGAACGGCATTGAATCCGATTGAGACTATCACCAGTACGAAGAAGATACCGAACAAGTACCGCCTTCCCTCCGAGCCGGGTACCACCAGTATGGGAAGCATCCCGATCAGCCAGCCCGACAGCAGCAGTTGGTATCTGGCCTGCTTTATGAATAGGAGCGATACGCCCAGACCCAGCCAGAAGAACATCGCCGGAACGAGAGACACGATGGGCACTCTTGGCGCCGCGTCTATACTTCCACCGGACACCGGATTATTGACCAGCAGGACTGCGTGCAGTACAAGCCTTGGGACTTCCAGCCAGCCTTCTGGTGACAGCGCCGACCCGCGCCCATACTCTACCTCCAGGTTCTCCAGCACCACCCTGTCGAAGTCGGCGACATAGTGCGTCAGCAGACGTAAGCTGACCAGCGCAGATACACCCAGAATGATCCAGACGTATTTCTGCTTTCTCAATTCGGGACTGATCAGAAGTGCAAGTACGGATACACCCCAGAAACCGACCAGGTAGATCAGGAACAGCTTGTATGTGTAAAGTCCTAGGCCGAGGACTGTACCGGCCAGGGCCGCCAGCCACCAGCGCCTGTGCCGGACCGCCGATACCGCAAGGTACATGGCGAGCATCCCGAAGAGCATAGCGGACACCATGGGAAAGGCTATCCGGCTCTGCATGACGAACCAGAGCGAAACAGTCAGCATCGCGGCGGACAGTATCGCCACTCTGAAAGAGAACAGGCTCCTCACCAGCAGGTATCCTGCCGGGACTATCGCCGTGCCCAGCGTCGCCGAGGCTAGTCGAATTGTGCCAATGTCCGTGTCGCCTATGCGGAGTATGAGAGCCATCCATCCCACATAGATCATCGCCTTGGCCCACACCCACGTATCCAGCCGGTCCCCGTCCAGAAACCTCTGGGCGTCCCCCGCCAGTACAAGCTCGTCCCCATGCATTCCGTATGGGATTTCGCCCAGATTCCACACCCGGACCGCCAATGCGATGATTGTGAGCGTCGCTACAAGCGCGATTTCAACGACACGCGGCGGCCCCGTATCATATCGGTCCAACAGGGTCCCTAGCGAAGATTGCATCCCCGTGAGCGCGCGCGAAATGCTGGATACGGGTTCGGATTCCAGCGCTCCCGCGGCGACTACCGCTTTCGGACTCTGAAGATCGGATGGTGTGTCTCCGGCGCCGATGACGGAAAGCTCCTCGCCGCAGTTCACGCAGAATCTGTACTCTGCGGAGTTGGACGTGTCGCAGTGCGGGCACACCTGGCCGCTGTTGATATTAGCTCCGCAAGCGTGGCAGAAATTGTTCTGCGGCAGGTTTGATGCGCCGCAGGAGTTGCAGATGACGCTGTCTTCAGGTGATGGCATGGGCTGTCCGAACCGGAATCTGTGGGCGCTGGCCCAGGTGACAGTTTACCCGAACTCTTCTGAGTACCTGCACTTGACACCTCAGGTGATGTGCTTTACAGATTAACGGACAGAACAACGTTGTCCTGCGCTTTCAGATACATGATTTGGGACCCCCGACGTCCGAGGACTCTCGCGAACAGCGCATCAGCCCCCACCATACTGATATGGAGACGAGTAACTATTGCGCGCCATTAAGGGAACACTGATAGCTATGGTTCTCATGGCGCTGTTGCTTTCAGCCGGCTCCCTGTATCCGGTGTCCGCCTCCCCAAGTCGCCAGACATCAACAGGACCTGCGTCCTTCGGCCTCCTGCTCGCTGTCCTGGTTGACGCAAGAGACATGGGAGTACTTCAGGACGACGTAAGCGACCTTCTCGCTGATCGGTTCATTGACTATCTGACAGTCCCCGCGACTGGCGAGACACCTCGGCAAATCAGGGAAAGACTCGACACCGATGGTCTATCCTCGTCCGAATTTCTGGTTGCTATTCTTATTGATGCATACGAAAGAGAAGCTCTCCCCGACGAAGTAAGCGCCCTTCTCGCCGATCTGTTCATTGACTATCTGATCGCTCCCGCGACTGGCGAGACACACCAGGGCATTACGGAAAGGCTCGATGGGGACTTTTTCGTAGATAGAGGATTCGAATACTCTAACCGTGAGAATCGGAGACCGTCCATCGAAAGTTTCACGGTGGCCATCTACCTTCAGCCGCACGTTGCTGAGTATTATCAATACCGCGGCTGGATGCTTCGACACATAGGCGAATACGAAAAGGCGATAGATGACTTTACTAAGGCCATCGAACTGGACCCATCCGTTGCCGCCTTCTACATCGACAGGGCAACCGCATACCGCCACCTCGGACGTTACGACAGGGCGCTCGAGGACAACGACAAAGCCATCGAACTCCAGCCTGGCTATATGCCTTTCTACCGCGACAGAGCGAGTCTGCACTTCCTTCTGGATAACTACGAAAAGGCGATAGAGGACTACACCAGGGCAATTGAATTAGAACCCGATAACACGGGATTGTACATTGACAGGATGTGGGCCTACCTTGAATCTGGTGACCTCCAACTCGCGGTAGCCGACTCCGACAAAGCCATCGAACTCGACCCCGACAACGACTGGCTGCGTCAGAACAGGCCTCCCTCAGAGCCGTTTCCGCCTTCGGGTCCCATTCGCGGCATCGCCGGAGACCTCTGGGCGGACACGATACTGGGCAAGACCGACTTTTCGGAAATCGCCACCAACCGGGTCGTCCCGTTCAAACTCTTCAACCCGGGCGGAGTCCTCATAGACCGCTCCACCAACCCCGGCAAAGCCTACATCTGGGACTCCGGCAACAGCCGCGTCCTGGGCATGGACTTGGCCGGGTGTTATGAAGGACCGGGCCCCTGCTCCGCCGAACTGGTCATCGGACAGCCGTCCCTGTTCGACCGTTCCGCCTGCAATGGAGACAGCGGACTTCAAAACTATCCGCTCCGCCCGAAGGCCCGCGCCGATACTCTGTGTGGAATATCCAGTACGGCCATAAGTCCGGGCGAAGAACACACGTTTATAACGATGGCGGTAAACGGTCAGGGAGATATTTTCATCCCAGACTCTCACAACAGTCGGCTGCTCAGGTATGACAGCCCATTTGAAAACGACTCAGTGGCCGACGAAGTATGGGGGCAGGCCGACTTCACTGGGAACTTGTGCAATATGGGGCGCCCGTCCCCCGGCCCGGAGACTCTCTGCTTCCATTCGTGGTCCAACAGACTCACATTGAACCGCTATGGCAACGGAGCGGAGCTCGACACCGAAGGCAGCCTGTGGGTAGCGGACGGGGGTAATAACCGTGTCCTCAGGTACCCATACGATTCAGAAAATGGAGAGATACTGAAAGTAGCCGACCTTGTGCTCGGCCAGCCCGACCTCTACAGCAACCGGCCGGGCGCTTCACTCGACAGGCTTCACGCCCCGTCCGCCGTCACATTCGACTCCCAGGGAAGGCTTTACGTCGCTGATACCGTTAACGACAGAATCCTGGTCTTTGGTCCTCCCTTCCAGTCTGGCATGTCTGCAAGCTCCACTTTCGGCTCTCGTTTCCACGAACCAACCTCAATCGAAACAGACCCATATAATCGAGGAATCTGGGTCAACGACTCCGGCAACCACATGATCGAACTCTGGGACCACCAGGGAACCCGGGTGCTCAAAGTATTGGGCAAAGAGTCGTACCAGCCCGACAGACAGTGCGGTGAGACCCACCTGACCTCTTGGCGTGGTGGCGGGGGGATATGCAATAGCGCGGGCAGTATTGCGGTCGATGCCCAGGGGAATGTCCTGGTTCCGGCCTTTCTGGTCACCTCAGATATATTTCGTTATCCGTCGAATACATTCAATCTCGAGAACAATACCCCGGCTCGACCGGATATGCGTCTCTTCTATCCACCTGCCGGAGCCAACTTCACCAGCCCTGTCAACATACACTCAAGTCGAGGCGTCGTTATATGGAATGACCAGCTCGTAGTCTCCGACATCGAGCGTCTTATGTTCTGGAACGGCCTCGACACTCTTGACAACGGTCGGCCCCCCGACGGTGTAGTCGGCTCGAAGTTCGAGGAGGGTTACTGGACGGACTGCTGCGGCAGAATCAAAGTGGACGAAGCGGGAAGACTGTGGGTCCTGGGTTTCGAGGGAAGAAGGTTCATTGATGTCTATCAACTCCCCCTGACGGAGTACTCGGTTCCCCTGCATACAATATGGCTGGACGGTCAGACCTTCCCGGTTCTGGGCGAACATGCGGAAGTCTTCATTGAAGATAGGGTATTCGGAATCGCCCCGTCGGGCCATGGCGAATTCCTCTGGCTGAGCGACACCGACAACCATAGGGTCCTCCGAATCCGCGATCCATTGACCACCAACCCTGTCGTTGACCTCATCCTGGGCCAGGGCCGCCATGAAGGAGTCTTGTGCAATCGCATCGCGCCCTTGAAGCCTCACGCGGGAGGCGATCCGGAAGGTGCCTTGCTGGACCCGAAGCCGGACACCCTCTGCTTCCCGGGTGCCCTGTCCATTGACCGATTGGGAAACCTGTACGTTTCAGATCACAGCCTCGAAGTAGAGGGGAATCACCGCTTTCTGATCTTCACCGCTGAGATACTGCCTCTCACCAACTCCACCACCATCTACGGCCCCGCCGCCGACAAGATATTTACGCATTCTGCTGAAGGTGTCTCCAACCTGTGGGCTGACAGATGGGAAACCAATGTCAGAGTCCCTTACCGCAACGTGCGAATGTCCGCCGCCATCTGGGAACCCGCCTTCGACAGCTCCAACCGCATGGTCGTGGGCTACAACAGCTACGTAGCCGGTAGATTCGTCGGAGTCTATGACGACCCGCTCGGAGAAGAAACCCTCCCGGACACATACCTCTACGACTTCAGCTCCATGCCCTACACCGCTACCTTCGACGACCGGGACAACCTCTACGTCGGCGACATCAATCGCGGCAGAGTGCTCGTGTACCACAACCCCTTCGACAACCCGCCCCGACCGAAGACCTCCACTACCACCGAAGCGGTCCCTCCCAGCCCTGATTACACCGCCACCATACACTCGGCTGACCCGGAACCGCCACAGTGCGTCATACCAACATCCCCTCGACCTGCCGAGGCAACGCTCCGTTTGGAAGTAGACGGCATTTCAGAAATCCGGGATACGGGTTTCATGATTCAGTTCCGCAGAGTCACAGGCGCCCACCGTGAACGTCTATACCCGGACGGCAACGCAGTTCAAGTGGACGCGACACACATCAGCATAGACATGAGCGCAGTCAGTGCCGGTCACTGGCTATCCCGCGGAAAGGCCATCCTCACACTGCAAATCATGGATAACGAAGAAGCCCCTATCTCGAACTGGTCCCCCGCATTTATCCTGGCCGGAGATCAGGCGAACTGCGAGGCCGAGTCGCCGTCCTACGGCCATACGCCGTCCGACACCCAACTCAATGACTTCACGCCCTACCAGCCCCGTCCCTCTCTACTCGAAGACTATCTCCAGAGGACGCAATCCCCGAACAGCGCCCCACCAGACCGCTAACCACCGTCACCATTTCCGCCGCCCCGCCTCAGACGCTCCAGCTCCGCCTCGAGCTCCCGCGCCCGCGCCTCTGCCGCCAGCCTCGCTTCCGTTTCCGCCAGCCTCGCCGCCCGCTCCTCGCTCAGGTCCCCCAGCCACTCGCCCGTCTCGCTGTCCCGGACCAGGAACTCCCCGTACCCGTCGCTCCCAACCCGCCAGTAGAAATCCACCCCCAATACCTCGCTCCGAGCCCACACGTCCCCGCCTGCTTCCACCTGCGTCTCAAACCGCTCATAATCCGCATCCACCAACCTCTCGCCCACCAGTGGTTCCCCGTAGTATTCCCCGCCCGACGGATCCATGCGCCAGTACTCCCGCGCCCCCATCCGAGCGTATATCTCACGCTTTACGCCTATGTCCCTGCCCGCCGTACTCTCGGACGCCACCTCCAGTACGAACGCGGGCGGCGGTCCCCACTCTTCTATCCGGTACAGCCGTCTGATCCTCTTGATAAGCCGCTCAGGTACCCCGAACACCACGAAACCGTCCGGCGCGATCACCGAGCCAGGGGTAGCGGAGTCGTACACGATGAACACAGCGCTCCCCGCCACCAGAACATTGGGATCATGCGCGTACCGCGCACCGAGTATGGCCAGTATGTATATGATAGTGTCGTACTGCTGCATTCCGTCCTCTGGCGGCTCCGGCACATCGTCTATCAGATCGTACCAGGGAACTTCGTCGGCGTCGGCGACAGCTGGAACGTTCGCGCATATGCTCGTCATCTTGCATTCTCCGATTACCTGCTACAGCGTCCACATGAATATGCCATGCTCCAACTGCTAACCGTCAGAAAATCCCCTCTCCCTCAGGGAGAGGGCTAGGGTGAGGGTGAACGACAATTCAGTCATTCCCGCGAAGGCGGCAATCCAGGGGTCGGGCAGGCCCCATAAATGTCAAAACTAGCTGGACGCCGTACTACACTCGATTGCCCTGCCCCGATTCTAACACACCCCCGCCTCATATCCGCCGCCTGCGCGACAATCACCTCTCCCTCGACGGGCTGACAAGAGTATGCAAGTCCCTTCCCCCTTGATGGGCTCACAGGGGTATGTAAATGCGCAGTCAACCGCGAATTTCGATCAACAGGCCCCCTCTCCCTCAAGGGAGAGGGCTGGGGTGAGGGTGAATGCCTACCACTCTCACCCCTTGATAGAGGTAGGTTAGGGTTAGGGTGATTCCTTACACCGACCAAACTGATACAGCATCTACGGTACACTGGTGACGTGTTCTAGCCCACCCAGAGTCTTTTCGTTTTCGTCTCGTCATTCCCGCGAAGGCGGGAATCTAGGGGTGGGGGTAAGCGGCTACATGAAAAACTAGCTGGACACCGTACTGCGATTATGCCAAACAGGATAATGAAAAGACCCTGCTAGCCCACCCGGTCGTGGTATAATTCCGCCGATCCACAGGAACAGAATGAAGGATTCCGCCTACCTGTTACCCACGATATTCCGTCGCCTCGTCGGCTCGGTGCAGGACCTCGCTCCCATCATACTGGTCATCGCCTTCTTCCAGATAGTGGTGATCCAGCAGCCGTTTCCCAACCTCTGGAACGTGGTGGCGGGGCTGGCCTGTGTCGTTGTCGGGTTGGCCCTTTTCATCCAGGGGCTCGAAAGCGGCCTCTTTCCCATTGGAGAGGCCCTGGCTCAGGGATTCGCCCGCAAGGGGAGCGTAGTCGCTCTGCTGGCCTTTGCCTTTTGCCTGGGATTCGGTACCACCGTCGCCGAGCCTGCGCTCATCGCCGTAGCGGGCGAGGCTGCCTCGGTCGCCTCCGAAGCCGGGGTAATCCAGGACAGCGACACCGCGCGGGACTCCTACGCTCTGCGCTTGCGGATGGTAGTGGCCTTCTCCGTGGGCGTCGCCATAGTGTTGGGCGTATTCCGTATCCTGAAGGGATGGCCCATCCATTACCTCATAATCGGGGGCTACGTGCTCGTGACCGTCATGACCGTTTTCGCTCCCCCTGAAATCGTGGGCATCGCCTACGATTCGGGAGGGGTCACCACCAGCACCATCACCGTGCCGCTCGTGACCGCGCTGGGCGTCGGCCTGGCATCGTCTATCCGCGGACGCAGCCCAATGGTTGACGGCTTTGGCCTCATCGCCTTCGCTAGCCTGACACCTATGATCTGCGTCATGGGCTACGGGATGGTGGTCTAACGTTGGAGTTACTGTTCCAAGCCTTCCTGACTTCCCTGAAATCAACCGTGTTGGACGTGGCGCCCATCGCCGGGGTATTGCTCCTGTTCCAGCTCGCCGTCCTGCGCCGCCCGCTCCCCAACCTGCGAAAGCTGATCGCCGGATTTATCTGCGTCCTCGCCGGCCTTGCGCTGTTTCTGGTCGGCTTGGAACAAGCGCTGTTTCCCATCGGAGAGACCATGGCCAGCCAGTTGACCTCGCCCGATACCCTGGGAGACGCAGCGACCGAAGGCGCCCCGGACTGGCGAGACTACTGGCTCGTGTACGCCTTCGCCGCGGCCATCGGCTTTGCCACCACGGTGGCCGAACCCTCACTCATAGCCGTGGCGCTCAAAGCCGAGACGGTTTCCGGTGGAGCCGTCCGCGCCTGGGGATTGAGAATCGCCGTGGCGGTCGGCGTGGCGGTCGGCGTGGCCCTGGGATGCTTCCGCATAGTTACCGGAACCCCGTTGCCCTGGTACATCGTGGCCGCCTACCTCATAGTGATAGTGCTGACCTTCCGCTCCGCCCGGACAATCGTGCCCCTGGCCTACGACTCCGGCGGGGTTACCACCTCGACGGTCACCGTCCCCGTGGTCGCCGCCCTCGGATTGGGACTCGCGGCCGGCATACCGGGCCGAAGCCCGCTGATTGACGGGTTCGGACTTATTGCTTTCGCCAGCGTATTTCCTATAATGACAGTGCTGGGATACGCCATTGTCTCATCCTGGCGCAAGCGCGGGCGCCACACCCGCTCGACCGAAACGGAGGAAGAGTCCGGGCATGAGACTCAAGTTGATAGTCGCGCTCGTTAGCGACCAAAAAACCGATACTGTAGTCCACGCGGCGAGGGACGCGGGCGCTACCGGAGCGACCATCGTAACCAGCGTAAGAGGCGAAGGCCTGACACCCGGAAAGACCTTCTTGGGACTGGAACTGGAATCCAGCCGAGACATCGTCATGTTCCTGGTCGTCGAGCCCCGCGCGCGCGAAATACTGGAGCGCATCGGCGACGCCGCGAATTTCGACTCCGAGCGCGGGTCCGGCATCGCCTTCCAGATTGACGTAGAAGACGCCGTTGGCATGATTACCCAACTGCCCACCATTTACGAGGAATTGACCCCAGAAATATGAGCGCGAAACCAGAACTCCGGGTCGGCGACGTGATGGTCACCGAAATTATCAGCATCAACGGACTGGCCACCGTATCCGACGCCATGGCGTTGATGCGCCGGCACAACGTCAATTCGCTGGTGGTCAACAGGCGTGACGAGGATGACGAGATCGGATTGGTCTTGGTTTCCGACATAGCCCGCCAGGTGATCGCCCACAATCGGTCCCCCGACCGGGTCAACATCTATGAAATCATGTCCAAGCCCGTCTGGACGGTGCCGCCGGATATGCTGGCGCGCTACGCCGTGCGCCTGCTGGCGCGCTTCGAAGTCTCCCGTGCCGTCGTCGTGGACCACGACCGCAACCCCATCGGAATAGTCACCCTGCGCGACCTGACCCTCGGAGAATAGCGCTCGTCACTCCCCGCCCAACCCCCGCAGACGCTCCAACTCCGCCTCGAGCTCTTGCGCGCGCGCCTCAGCCGCCAGCCTCGCCGCCGATTCAGCCAGCGTCGCCGCCTCAGCCGCCAGCCTCGCCGCCCGCTCCTCGCTCAGATCCCCCAGCCACTCGCCCGTCTCGCCGTCCCGGACCAGGAACTCACCGTACCCGTCCTCGCCGACCCGCCAGTAGAAATCCACGCCCAGCGCCTCGCTCCGCGCCCACACATCCCCATTCGCCTCCACCCGCGTCTCAAACCGCTCATACTCACCATCCACCAGCCGCTCCCCAATCAGCGGCTCACCATAACGCTCCCCGCCCGATGGGTCGAAACGCCAATACTCCCGCGCCCCCATCCGGGCGTATATCTCCCGCTTCTCCCTCATGTCTCTGGATGCAGTGCTGTCCGACCCCACCTCCATCACGAACGCCGGTGGAGGCCCCCACTCATCTATCCGGTAGATGCGCCGGTCCCGCTTGATCATGCGCGCCGGAACCCCGAACACCACATAGCCATCCGGCGAAAGATAAGAGCCGGGCCGCGCCGAGTCGTACACTAGCTGAGTCGCCTGCCCCACCACCAGCGTGTATGGATCATCCGCGTACATCGCCCAGATTATAGATAGTATCCGCAGTATCGTATCATCCTGCTGCATTCCGTCCTCTAGCGGCTCCGGTATCTCGTCAATCAGGTCATACCACGGAACCTGCCCCGCCTCGACCACCGCCGAAGCCTCTGAGCGCATACTCGTCATCTCGAAATCTCCCACACCCTCGATTGCCTCACCCCAATCCTACCACACCGCCACACCGGTCCAATCCCAAATACCCTAGTCCCACTCGTCAAAATAATCATATACGCAAACCAGCCGCTTCCCCGCCACCATGATTTCATACGCATCGAAACCGCCCTCACCCAATGCTATAACCCTGCCTCCCGCCGCCTCGATGAACCTCTCATAAGCCAACCGATTCTCCCGCCCCCTCCGCTCGTCATACGAGTCCGTCTCGAAAACCAATACGTAGAACACCGAGAAATCCTTCCCCACCGCCACAGTCCCCGCGGTGGAGGTCAACAGCTGATAGCGTACATCCGAAAACCTCGAATCGCATGGCTCAGCCGTCTCCCCAAAGTATTCCGACAGTAGGTCCCTGACCCTCGCGGCGGCTTTCGACCGCGGGTTTTCTTCCAAATAACTCACCGCTCTCTGATACCGTTTGCAAACGGTTTCTCCAAACCACTCATCCACCTTCGCCTCCACGCCCACAAACAAGCCCGATTCCGAGCCGACTCGTCCAAATATCCCAAGATCCAGCTTGCTCGGACTCCCTCCGTGCGAATCGAACTTAGCCCCATACTCAGGCGTCGCCCTATCCAGCGTAACCGGCCGAGATAAGACCGACGATACCCTCTCCCGCAGAACCTTGGCGCCGCCCCGGTTCATGACGAAATCCGCCAAGCTGTAAGCGCTGCGCCCCCGCTTCCAATGGCTGCTATTCACGCGCTCCGACCACTGCTCCATCGTCGTTATCTCACTCCCATCGGGGTTCGTGATTGTCATTGTCCCCCAACCGGCGGACAATCTCCCCCTCACCTCTTCCGGCGCCTCCCCCGTGGCCGGCGCAATCAGATACTCTATGAACAAGTCCGACAGCAGGTCGGACATTGCGTCGGAAAGAGCCCCGATGACCGTCGCTTCCTCCAGAACCCCAATAACCGCGTCCAGCGGCTGATCGACAGACAGGCGTTCCTTTACCCGCTCCTCGGCCTCCCCCGTCTCCGGCGTAATTAGATACTCTATGAACAAGTCCGACAGCAGGTCCGCCGTTTCATCGGACAGAACCCCCACGGATCCCGCTTCCCTCAGAACGGCGATGAGCACATCCAGCGAATCAGGCGAGGGTTCTGGCGCCGATATTGGGGACATCGAAGGCTCGCTCGCTTCGAGCGTACATCCAACTACTACCATCATCGTTATGCTCACGAAAGTGGGCATCCACACGCGCGGCCCCCACATCCCGCCCATCACGAAAACCCCACAAATCACAGTTCAGGCTTCCTCAACATATACACCACAAAATTCGGAGCCCGGAACTCATCGTCGAGAGCCGGATCCTCCACAAGCTGCTCCTCCGAAGGCGTCGGCTCCTGCATACCCTCCAGCGCGAACCCCGACGCCACGAATACATTCACATAGCTCGAAAGCGTCCTGTGCATATTCACGAAATTCCGGCCCAACCACGGGAACTCCCGCGGGCCTTCGTTCCAGTAATTGTCCACCGCGTAGAACAGCTTCCTGTTCCCCTGATTGATCCACCCATACGGCACCGCCGACCGCATCGGATGAACATTGCACACCACGAACCTGCCGCCCGGCTTCAGAATCCGGTACGCCGCCTCGACGGCCGCGCGATAGTCCAGAACGTCCACCAGCACGATATACGAGACCGCCAGATCGAAACTCTCGTCCTCGATCCCCGCCAGGCTCTCCGCATCACCCACCACATAGCGGTCGCCCCCGACAGCCATGCCTCGCGCCCTCTCGATCAGAGGCTCCGTCAGATCAACGCCCGTCACCTCAGCGCCCAGTCCTGCCAGCAGACGCGAAAACCGGCCCTCGCCACACCCGATATCCAGGACACGCTTCCCACGCACGTCCCCGAGTTCATCCAGCATCCACGAATCCAGCAGGCCCGTGCGGAGCACCTGGTCCTGGCCGACCCAGTCCTGCGCCGCCTCCGTCCACTGCGTCCTTAGCCTGCGTTCCAGATTCATCTCACACACGCCTCCGTCCGACCTCTATCGTCACAAACAACATAACCCCGTACCCTCGGTACGGGGCTCATATTCAAGCGTCAAAAATCCCCATCCCCCAAATCCCATAAGGGTAGGTAAATGCGCTGTCAGCTATGAACTTCAGCCAACAGGCCCCCTCCCCCTCAGAGAGAGGGCTGGTTGCTATACATCAGAAATATATAGTCGCTGTACTAGCGTCGGCGTCGGCGTCGGATGCGTCGAAGGCTGCGCTGCTTATCCAGCCTCGACTGCTCCCCTTTCGACCGGAAGAAGCGCCGGTTGCGGAGCTCTCTCAGTATGCCCGAACGCTGCATAGACGTCTGGAAGCGCTTCAGAAGAGCTTCCGGATCTTCGCCGTCTCTCAAATTTACAAATGCCAAATACATCCTCCTAAACGCTGAAATCTCTGGCAAAAGCCACGTGCCCGACCGCCACACTCAGCGGTACGTGCCACAGCCGGAGACACGTCTCCAACGGCATTCATAGAATATCACATAGCAAAAATTCAGTACAACGACCAACCGCCCGCGTCTTCAGTCTAGAGAACCTCATCGGCCACCCTGCCAAATTCTCGGCGTGTCAGACCCGCCTGCCTCAGCACATTGCCAAAAGTCTTTCTATCCATCTCCCGCCTTGATTCAGGGATAGTGACATGATTAGTAACACCCTCTTTGACGAATATCATGTGCGAACCCCGCACACCGCGCCCATCCCAAGCGCCAGACCCCGGACCCTCATTCTCCCATCCTCACGCCCCAATCCTGCCCATCCCCCAAATCACGGTTCGGACAACCGCTGAACCACCATCCAAAACTCCCAGTTCTTAATTGTTAATTCCCAATTGCTAATTTCCCCACCATCTCCTCATCCAGCTCCACCCCCAACCCCGGGCCCTCAGGCACCGCGATATACCCGTCAACCACCTCCAGCGGCTCCTTCAGAATCGGCCACTCGTCCCGTATCGAAATCGGCTCGATATTGTACTCCTGCGAATACGGCGCCATCGAACTCGCCGCGCAGAAATGCAGGTGCGCCACAGTGCTGAGTATCGGCTGAGTATTATGCACCGTGATCGGTATATTGAACGCCGACGCCAGCGCCTCTATCTTCACGAACTCCGTGAACCCCGGCACCTTCACGATATCCGGCTGGATGATATCCACCCTGCCCTTAGTAATCAGGTCCCGGTACTCGTGATGAGTGTAGATCATCTCCCCCGAAGCTATCGGAATCGTCAGCGCGTCCGCGATCCGCGCCAGACCCTCCAGGTCCTGCGCCGGACGCGGCTCCTCGAAATGGAACACCCCCAGATCCTCCAGCGCCGCCCCGATGTACATGGACTGGTGTACCGAGTACGCCCCATTCACGTCCACCAGAATGTCAATATCATCCCCGACCGCCGCCCGGACCTCCGTCACCGTCTTGATAGTCTCGTCCGCCGGATCGTCAATCTCCCCCGGCACCGCGCTGTGCAGCTTGTACCCACTGTACCCCTGTTCCACGAACGAAGCCGCCCGCCTGCCCTCCTCCAGCGGAGTCAGGTCCCGCCGCATCGAACTCGCGTAAACCTTCACCTTGTCCCTTACCTTGCCGCCAAGCAGCTTGTAGATAGGCGCCCCGAACGCCTTCCCCTTGATATCCCACAGCGCGATATCCAGCCCCGCGATCGCGCAGAACACCGCCCCGCCCATCTCCACCGCAGACCCCGCGCCCATCATGTCCCTGAACCGCAGACCCGTGTCCAGCGGGTCCTTCCCAACGATAGCCGGAGCCAGGTGGTCCTCGATAAGCGCCTTCGTCACCCCCGGCTGCCGCCTGAAACACTCCCCGATTCCCGTAATCCCCTCATCCGTCCGCACCTTCACAAACGGATAATCCCCATCCAGTACCAAACACTCCACACCCGTAATCTTCATTCCGCTCACCCTCCTTGGTAAGAGACAATTGCAAAATCCTGACACTCGTCATTCCCACGAAAGTGGGAATCCAGGAAGCGGCGGATTCGAAACTGCTGCAACCCCCTCTTTTGAAAACAAATCCTTCATCCGATCCCCGATTCACTATACAATATACCCATGCCATACGAGTGGGACGAATCCAAGCGGCGATCCAACCTGGACAAGCACGAAATTGACTTCGAGGCTATTTTAGATTTCGACTGGGATAATGCGGTAACCGAGAAAAGTCCGCGTGATAACGAGTTGCGCTATATTGCCGTCAGCTATATCGGAAACCAGCTCTACACCGTAATCTACACCGAACGTGGCAACAGGCGCAGAATCATCAGCCTACGCAAACCCTCCCGGAGGGAGAGAAGACATTATGAGAGAGAAATACGCTCATATTGACATAAACGATACAGACTACCTAGATAGCCTGCCCTTCGAGAAATACGCCGACATCATGGCCGAATGGGGAGCCAAAGAGCGCGGCCTTGCCGCCGCCCAACGCCTCTCATTCGCCCAACTCGCCGCGACCGACTTGACCTTCACCGAAATCGAAGCCCAGTACGGTGAGGAAACCGCCATCAACGCCGGCATCGCCCGTGACCCCGACGCCTTCGAACTCGACGCCGACTGGTTCGCCCGCGCCCGCCCCGTTGTAGAAGTCAACCCCGAATTCGTAGAAAGACACGTCGCGCACAAAACAGCCAAAAAACTTCGGAGCGAGGGCCTCGACGTCTCAACACAAGTTCCCCTCGACTTCTTCCCTGGCTTCCGCGCCGACCTCATCGTCCGCGAAGACGGCAAGACAAGAGTAATCGAGGTCAAGACCCGCTCCTCGATCGCCGCCGACCGCAGAATCTCCCAGTTGGCCTACATCATAAAATCCAAGCCCGGCTGGACTTTCGAGCTAATCCTCGTCGGCGAGCCGCAGAGCCGCAACGCCCCGACCGCGGAAACGCCTCCTGACCGACAGAAAATCCTCAAACTAACCCAACACGCCGAAAAAGCCCTCGAATCCGGCCTCTCCGAAGCCGCCCTCATGCTTGCCCTGTCCGCTTGCGAGGCCGCCCTCAGAGCCTCCATGGCCGACGAACAGCGCTCAAGCTCCAACACGAGCTACGCCCTCAACCAGGCCCTCAACCGCAGAATCATCTCATGGGACGACTGCCTCAACCTGGCCGACCTGCGCAAACAGGGAGACGCCATCATCCACGGCTTCACCCACGACACCCTGAGCGACGAAATGATAACAAGCCTGATCGAGACCGCCCGCAGATTGACAGCCGAACTAACCGCTTGACAATACGCCTAGATGCCCCACTGACCGACCGCCCAGAACAAGGGTGAAGGCTCAGCCTTCCTCGCGCAGCCGCGCCAACTCCACTTCAGCCTCAGCCCTCGCCCTGGACTCGATATCCGCCCGCCTCGCCTCGCTGTCCGCGCGTGCCTCAGCCTCGGCCATCTGCGCCTTGAGCTCCTCATGGTCCAGAAGAAACCTGCCCCGCTCGTAATCATAAAATCGCAGACCGCCCTCCACCCAATGCAAGTCCAGCCCTAGCGCCTCGCTCCTTCCCCAGATAGAGCCGTCCGCCCCATGATTCAGCTCGATTGGCTCATACGCCCCATCCACCAGCAGGTCCCCCGCCAGCGGAGCGTCATGATACTCCCCGCCGCTCGGATCGAAACGCCAGTACTCGCCAACCCCAAGCCGCGCGTACCCATCCCGCTTCACCGTGTAATCCCGCCTGCCCGTGCTTGGCGACGCCACCTCCAGAACCAGGTCCGGCGGCTTGCCCACATCCTCTATCACATACCCGTTCTGGATATTCACTATCACATCCGCGTTCACCCCCTGCGCGAACACGATGTCCGGAACGAACAGGTCCGAGCGCGTCCGCGCCTCTCTGCACAGATACCCCTCCGACCCCACCAGAACATCCTCCCGTCCCTCGAAGAAATCCTTGATGACGAAGAGAATCAACGCGATCAACGGTATCTGCTGCATGGCTTCCGGTTCCCTCGGCGGGTCGGGCAACCTCGCCAACTTATCGCTCGGCTGCGGACGCAGCCCCGACGGCGGCGGATGAACCGTCAACTTCGTTACCATATCTCACCTCCAACCCAATCACCGAAAAAATCCTTGCCCTCTCACCCTATCATAACCGCCCGACACCCCGGCTGTCCGCCGGCGCCGAAATGGCGTTGACCTCGAAATAGAAATCAGCCCCGACGAAGAGCGAGAGGGCGCGGCGTGGGAAGACATCGAGCGACTGACCAAGTATGCCCGAACCATCCTCTAGTACCAAAACCATATGAATTTGTCGCACTCCGACAGCGAACCGTCATTCCCGCGAAGGCGGGATTCCAGGGGTTGGGGGCGACCCGATAATGTCATAAATATCTGGACGCAGCACTAGTCAAGCCGTGCGTGAACTACCGGCGGCGCTTGGCCACGACGACCTCGGACAGCCCGCGTCTCCGTGTCAGTCCTGGACAACGGCGCGTCCGTGGCTATCGAGATCGAGGCCGCCATCCCCCGAGGCCCTGTGTACCGCTCGATTCTTAAGAAGGTGCAGTAGCGGCTACGACTGTCATGATTCCTCGATGGGTGTAACAGTGCCGCCATGCCGCCATACCCTTTCAGAAACGTATTTGAACCCCCGACCCTTTTGGATTACTCCGATTTGCGCCGGCCCGCCCACAGTGGGCATTTCCAACTTGAACTGATGCGAACGAATCATGATATTCACCAGAAAATCCACACAATCTATCGCGTTCTGTACGGAGAACTGACCCCATGGTGCGCGAAGTCCCTTCAATCCCCAGCCGTCAGACAAGACCTGATTCACTTCATAGTTCGTAGGATCGGGTAGCTCAACATTTTCTATGGAGATGCCTGCACTCTTGAGAGCAGTTTCGATATCGGCTCTGTACGCCCTAAGTAGTTCTTCAGCTTGTGTATTAAGTACCCCTTCGTTTTCATCGTCTATGCCGAATAGTAATCTTTGTATTTCCGTGCTCTGTGCGCCAAGATGTACAGTGAACGCGTGATCTACCTCTACTTCCTGCTCTCTTACGTCGACTCTTGCTACGCATGGAACAGTCCCATGAGGATCATATCCACCGACCATTATCTCAAGTGCGGGACGTATGGATTCGGGCAAATCTTGGTATTGTTCACTATAGTGTTGACCAATGCGGTCCCGCAGCCAATTTGCGATCCACTCAATTGTCCACTGCCCACCACCCTCGCTCATACGATATTCCAAGACTCTGATTGGGTTAGAGTCTCTAATCTTAAGTTCCTCAACCATACTCTGAACAGTGCGATTTCCTATGGCGGCGATGCCTGTAAACATTACACCTACATCCATAGGAGCTAGAGAGACCATTTTTTCCTCTTGGGTTATATGGTTGATTGGGACTAAAGTGCTTTCTGCTATGAGTTCTCCAAATGAGATTAGAGGTTCGTCCAGATCAAAATCGTCCATATTAACAACTGTGAGAAGCTTACTCGGATCAACGAGCCTCTGATTATGAGTCGCCAAGCTATCGCAACCCATGACGAGGCCGTTCATCGTGTTCAATGCTACAAGGGTGGTCATCGTGTCCTCCTGAATGTTTGGATGGCGCGATTCTATCACCCCCCCCCAACCGCCGCCCCCGGCGGCCTTATCCCCAAGTACCTGCTGGGGACTGGGAGTGCTTGTGCTATGGTGCCCCACCATTGTCCGCCAGCTAAATCTCACATTAGCTGCAACGCGACTGGTCAATACTGTCAAGCGACTCACGCGCCGCATCCACTACGCCCTGTACCGCATCCAAGATGACCTGCGCGGCATCAATCAGTAGGCGGAGAGGAGCGGTGACCACGTCAACAACCACGCTGGTAGCCGCCTGAACTTCTCCTTTTGCCCTGTCTAAGAGTCCGCCAAGCCCTTCTCTCACTTCGGTTCCCTGCGCTGGCGAACCGCCTGAACCTATGAACTCCTCGGCTTTCAGCAGCCATGCCTGCAACTCCGCAATCAGCAGACTGCCCAACCTGACAACCTCTTGCGACGGAGCTACCGTCGCGCATATAGCTTCCCAGGGTATCAGTATCTGGACAATCACTATGGCAAATCCTCCTGCGAGGATTACGCCTACCAGCATTCCCAATCCGGCCCAACCTAAACGATACACTGAGCGCTCCTTAGTTTCAGGAATGTGTCAGGATCACATTTCCGTCCCAGTCGTCACCCTCTAGATATGCTTCTTCGTCGAAGGATTCACCAGGGAAAACCTTCTCGAATATACCTTGGGTAATGTCCTCGCATCGGAGTGTGGAAGACTCAGCTAGGAGAAACGGCCCGATGCTGGGGGATGGAGCATGATAATCATGCTTGCCGGAATGTTTCAGTTCGTAGTGCAACTCACCCTTTCCGTCGAATCTGGCCCTGAAGTATAAATCGCCGTCAGAGCTGCCAAATCGGTATGACAACGCATCAAAGTGCCGAGGTGGTTGTGTTGTCAAATCAGGCCAAGGCTCCCTAATTTTATTCTTGATGTTGTGCAACTCAGGCTGTACGGCTTCACCACGAGACACATCCACGACGAACAGTGGGATGTCTGTCAGTTCCGCATACTGTCCCGGCCTATCCGACAGATGTTTCCGCCTAATCTCGATAATGGCAATCGGTTGCGCTGACTCATCCAGAATTGCAATGTCCGCTCGGGTTCTGACACATTCACGCGACAGGTAAAACTCTGTCTCCACCACAACCGCGCCCTTATACAGGTCATGAAGGTGCGGCTCTCCACATTTCTTGCAGAACCACAGAATACCAGGGCTCCGAGCAGTCCATGGCTCCATCCGTTCGCCGCTAACTAATGTCAGCGCGGGACATTCTATATGCGAAGCGTTCCTGCCATCATGAACACAAATCGGGCATCCAGATATTTGGTCTCTGATGTACTGGGCCCATGTCTTCTTGGCTTGTCGGTGTTCAGGAGATTCCCCGCTTGAATGCCGACAACTCTTGCCGGGCATATGACTGAATGAAGGTTGACGCTTGACCGAGAGACGCGGGTAGAGCTTGCAACGTTCATGCACGCCACCCGGAATGCCGTCATAGCGTCCACCCCGAACAGCGTCTCCGACACGTATGATCTTGCCGCTCGGGGAATCATATGCAGTGGTGATGGGCATCGTATTCATAGGTCATTTCCGTGTTCCGTCAAGTAAGTTTGCACTGCTGCAAATTGTAACCGAGAACATAAGTCCACTCCAAGATTCCGGCAGAGTCTATTCAAGGAAACAAAACCGCCCCCGCAATCCGGAGACGGTCCATATATTAGCTGTCCGCCCTGTCTCGCTGCGCGCCGTCTGTTACTTCACCAACTACACCACCAGGCTGACCGGCGCCGTAATCAGACTGCCGCCCGCCACTCCGATCACCACCATCAAGAACCGGTGCACATCATCCATCCGACTCTTGAGCCCATTTACCTCCCCTCTCAACCCGCCAACCTCGCCCCGCAACTCGCCAATCTGCCCCTCGATGGAGTTCTGAGTCGCGGATAAGATCATGTCCTACATCTCCCACGTGCCATTTGAGACAAGACCGCTCCACTCCCCCACATCAGCCGGATCCAGCCGCTCCACATCCGCTATCCGGTCGAAATCCGAATCCGCCGATACGATCATATCCGCCCCATGCGCCGCATAACCCCCAATTCCCAATTCTTAATTGAAAATTCTCAATTCCTGATACCGCCCGGCTCATGCGCCGCCTCCAACTCCCGCGACAGCGTCTCCGGGTCGGGCACATCCTCAATCTCCATCGCCGCCATCCGCTCCACCGCCGCCCTGCGACGCTCCAGCATGATCTCCTCATAAGCATCATCAATCAGCCGTCGCACCACCTCCGAGATAGGCGCACCCCTCGCCTCCACAAGCTCATCCAATCGCCGTCTCTGCTCATCATCCAGCCGTACAGACAGCCGTGCCATTTCCAACCTCCCTATACGTATGTACCTGTACGTAAGAAATCCGTCATATCGCCGCTTTGTGTCAATCTGTTCATCCGCCAGACCACCCATCTTTCGATTATCTGTCAACCAAACACACCGCCTAAGCGTGTCTATCCTGTCCATCCTCACATCCTGTAAATCCTGATTCTGACAACCGCCCCAGCGGTATCACCGCCACATGTCTCCTCCCATGCCTCCGGTCCACAATCACAATCTTCCCGTCCCGCACCTCCGCCATCTTCTCCCGACCGCAGTCATCACAATATATCGAATGCTTCTCCACCATCCCGAACTCCCAATTCCTAATTGATAATTCCCAATTGTCACATGACGCCTCCCATGCCTCCGGTCCACAATCACAATCTTCCCATCCCGCACCTCCGCCATCTTCTCCCGACCGCAGTCATCACAATATATCGAATGCTTCTCCACCATCCCGAACTCCCAATTCCTAATTGATAATTCCCAATTGTCACATGACGCCTCCCATGCCTCCGGTCCACAATCACAATCTTCCCATCCCGCACCTCCGCCATCTTCTCCCGACCGCAGTCATCACAATATATCGAATGCTTCTCCACCATCCCGAACTCCCAATTCCTAATTGATAATTCCCAATTGTCAATTGACCCCTACACCCACAGCCACAACCCCCTCCTGTTCAACAAAAGCTCCGTAACCGCCCACACCAGCGCGTCCAGCCTGTCCGCCGACCCCTCCGACCCCGGCGACCAGGTACACATCTGGTCCTCCAGAGCGTCCAGGCCGCCCACGTGATGCACCTTTCCCTGCTCGTACAAAGCCGACACCGGCTCCGCCCTCGCGTACTTCCCCCGGCTCGCGCGCACCGACTTATACGGCACCACTCGGTCATCGTAGGCCGTCCTGATAGTATGCTCCACCAGGTCGCCCCCGTTATTCGACTCGCCGATTACCCGGTCCGCTCCATACCTGTCCAGCATTGCTATCGCTCGCCTTGCCCAGCCGTCCGGCGACATCTGCCCCGAAGCGTCCGCCAGCACGTAAGCGTGCCCATCCTCATCCGCCCCCGCCACCACGATCCCCGTCTCCGACGAAGCCGACCGCGACGACACCGCCGGATCAACCGCCACCACTACCCGCGCGAGCTCCGGCGCCTCGCGTACCCGCGACACCTCGATCCAGTCCCGCCTCCACAGCGAGTCCTCCGACTCGTCCAGCAGCTCCGCGTAAATCTCCTGCCTGCCCGTCCGCGTCCCCTCGTACCGACGCCTTATGTGCTCGATGTACTCCGTCGCCAGATTATCTCGATTCTCATACGTCGAGCCCGTCGTCACCATCACATCCTCCCGCTCCTTCAGCTCACGCAGCAGACCGATAGGCTTCGGAGTAGTCGTCACCGCGCACCTCGGACTCTCCCCCAGCCGCAGACCGAACTGCAAATTGTCCCACGTCTCCCGGGGATGCTTCCACGACGCCAGCTCATCGCACCACGCCGTATCGAACTGCGGCCCCCGCAGGCGGTCCGGCTCATAGCTCGAAAAACCCAGCGCGATTGCCCCATTCGGCCACGTCAACTTCCGCTTCGACGGCTCATACTTCGGCATGGACCACGGAGGCGACACCCGCAGCAGCCCCGACACACCCTCCACCATCACATTCCGAACATCGTCCGGCGTCGGAGCCACCAGCGCCACCCTCCCACTCTCGCCCCGGCTTATCCGCTCACGCACCCACTCAGCCCCCGCCCGCGTCTTCCCAAACCCGCGTCCAGCCATCAACAACCACACCGCCCAATCCCCCTCCGGCTCCCGCTGCTTCTCCGACCCCTTCTCTTCCCATAGGTAAGACTCCCAAATCTCCCGCTTCCCTTCCTGCTCCCTCACCCCACGCATCTCCCTCTCCCATCTTCCGCCACCCGGCTCCATCAAGTGCTTTTCCGGCGTCTGCCCCTGTTACACGATTACTGATCACTAAATACTGACAACTCCCTGATATGGCTCACACGCCGCCTCCCATTCCTTCACTCCAAGTATCATGCCTCCAACTTCGATCTATCGTCTCCTTTCAATCCCATCCTGCTCATCCCATAAATCCAGAAAATCCTGATTCTGACTAATACAGATCCCACTTCGTAGGCCATCGCGCTGCCGAATCCGCTTTAGCTTCATCATCTGCCCCGTTCACTATCCTCCATATCGTCTCTGCAACTCTCGCTTTCGCTCTTGCGCTGCTTGGATCCCCTTCGCCTGAACGAAGCTCCTCCAGCGTCTCTTCCAGGGCATCCAGAAGATGCCCCATCCCTGCCTCCTTCAACTGCTTCACCGCCCGCTTCCTCTTGTTGCTTGCCCGTCCACCCATCGCTCGCCACTCAGCCGACTCCGGGTCGTGCGCGAAGCAATACCCCGAAGCCGAAACTCGTATTGACCCGCACACCTCCCCGTTACGCTTCGTAGCCGGACACGGCTTACTCTTTCGCGCAATATGTTCTCGCTCCATTCCCATCATCTCCCTCTGCAACTCAGACCATTGCATAACTACCGTCATACCCGCGAAAGCGGGTATCCATCGAATCCTGTTCTCCCGTCCGGGGAACGAATTCCCCAATTCAGCATTGCGAATATGAGTTCTCTTTGATAATATAGGTAATGACAAAGTTGCGTCAAGAGGAACCTGGAAACTCTAAGTTATCATCACTGTATCCATTACGACCCCATAATCAACGCTATAAGCTACCGGAGTTATGCACATGAGGAAACGAGAATGTCCTTCAAGGACATAAACAGCCATTTATCAATCCTGTATGAATAGCCTACCGAAAATTTTTTATGTAGCTAAACTCAGGCGATCTCAGGTCAAACTCAGGTGAAGAAATCACCTGTTGCCCACCAGTCAAGCCACCTGTTCCCACCAGAGGCGATATAAACTCCCATATATCACCACTCAAAAAACCCGACAATTTGATAATTGAAACCCGACAATTGATAATTGATAATTGGAAACTGACAATTGAAAAAGGAGAAAACCAAGAATGATGCAGAACATCGCCACCGGACAGGAAGCTGTCCTCGAGGTCGAAGTAACCACCGACCTCACCACCAACCGCATGGGCACAGAGGGCGCCGACGTCCTCTCCACCCCACACCTTCTCGGACTCATGGAAAACGCCAGCATCAAGGCCACCGACCCACACCTGCCCGACGGCTACACCAGCGTCGGATACGCAGTGGACGGACTCCGCCACATCGCCCCCACCAACGTCGGCCGGACAGTCCGCGTCCGGTCCGTCCTCACCGAAATAGACCGCAACCGCCTCACCTACGAAATAGAAGCCTTCGAGGGAGACAACCAGATAGGCAAAGCCGTCCACAAGCGAGCCGTCATACCCATATCCTGACAGGTTCTGATGCGCTCTCGTCTCGCTGACGTCATTCCCGCGAAGGGAGACCCTTGCATAACCACCGTCATTCCCGTGAAGCCTGTCCTCGTGAAGACGGGGAACGGGAATCCAGGGGTGGAGGGTCGGTCCACCCAGCTATGAATTCGCCTATCTGCTCATCCACTCAGACCTCGGAGACGAAGTGGACCACGCTTTCGCAAAGGTCTCCGAAGGCGGGAATCTATACGTGTGGGTTGTGGCTTGGTTAGCTGCGATTTAGCTTGTTTGGAACGCTCAAATTTCGAATATCAACAGAAACTGGGGTGAGGGTGATTAGGCTGAGTACCTACCCTTCCCACCCCAACCGGAGCCAGTACCATGGTCCAGACAATACAAAGACCCCTAGCCCGCGCAGCGGAAGCCACCGAGATACTCCCCATAGTCCTCAAGCTCAGCCCCCTCATCGAACTCACCGACAGATAATTCGGCGAATTCTGCCGCCTCAACCTCCCCGCCTTCACCCTCGACCTCAAAGAAATCTGGGAATGGGAGCTCTAGCCCCATATTCATATGAAAATGCCCTATTCAAATGCACCTCTTCGTCATTCCCGCGAATGGAGACCCTTGCGAAACCTCGCTGGTGGGCGACGGGAGGGGACCCGACTTGCTAACATTAAGCATGGGAAAGGTTTAGTTGACGGGAGGATGAAAATGGCTCCGTACAAGATCAATGACCGCGCCCTGTCCTGGGTTCCGCCGGAGCAGATCGAGGAGCAGGCGCTGGACCAGATACGGAATATCTCCGGTATGCCGTTCGTGTTTCGCCACGTAGCGGTGATGCCGGACTGCCACTTCGGCATGGGGGCTACCGTCGGGTCCTGCATTCCCACCAGGGACGCTATCATCCCAGCCGCCGTGGGCGTGGACATCGGCTGCGGCATGATCGCGGTAAAGACGTCGCTCACCAGGTCGGATATGCCGGAAGACCTCTCCGACCTGCGCGTGGCGATAGAGAGCCGCATCCCGCTCAGCGCGGGCCGCTACAACGGCCGGGTGAGAAAGACCGCGCGTCCGAGAGTCGAACTGCTGGAGAAGAAGGCGGGCGACAGGCTGGGATTCTACGACAAGATCTCCAAGAACTGGCGCAAGCAGCTGGGCTCGCTCGGCTCCGGCAACCACTTCATAGAGATAGTAGTGGACGAGAACGATGGCATCTGGGCGTTCCTGCACTCTGGTTCCCGGGGCGTCGGAAACAGGATAGCGACCCACCACATCCGCAAGGCTAAGGCCCAGATGGATGAGATGTCCGTCTCGCTTCCGGACAAGGACCTGGCGTACCTGACCGGCGGCACGGAAGAGTTCGACGACTACATCCGCGATCTCGACTGGGCGCAGTTCTTCGCCCTGCTGAACCGTGAAGAGATGATGGAGCGGGTACTGGGAGCGCTGCGCTATCGCACAAGCGACTTCGAGGAGACCGAGAACATCCAGTGCCACCACAATTTCACTCAGAAGGAGAGCCACTTCGGGGAGAACGACGTATGGGTCACCCGCAAGGGAGCTATCCAGGCGTGTGAGGACCAGATGGGACTGATTCCCGGCTCTATGGGTACGGCGAGCTACGTCGTGAGAGGCAAGGGCGAAATCGAGTCGTTCCAGACCGCGCCGCACGGCGCCGGACGCCGCTTTTCCCGCAGGCGGGCCAGGGATAGTTTCGATATGGCCGACTTCGACCGCTGGATGGAGGGCATCGAGGTCCGCCGGTCGGAGGCGTTCATCGACGAACTTCCGGGCGCGTACAAGGATATTGACCTGGTCATGGAGCAGTCTAAGGAGCTTGTTGACGTTGTCCACACCTTCAGGCAGATAGTCAACGTGAAGGGGGCATGACACGCTCAGGGATAGCGCAAAGGCGCGGATAGGCATACTCGGCGGAACGTTCGACCCCATTCACGAGGGACACCTGCTGATAGCGGAGTCCGCGCGCGAATGCCTGCGACTGGACAAGGTCATCTTCATACCCGCCGGACGCCCCTGGCTCAAGTCCGGTCAATCCGTAGCTGATCCCGCCCACCGGCTGGCGATGGTGGAATTGGCTATCGAAGGCAATCAGCACTTCGAGGTCTCCACCATAGAGATAGAGCGCCCCGGTCCCACCTACACGGTGGATACGCTCACTGAATTGCGGCGACGTATGGGAGACGCCGATCTGTACCTGATTCTCGGTATGGACTCGGTGCGAGAGCTTGGCCGCTGGCATCGGCCTGAGCGGATATTCGAGTTGTGCTCGGTAGCCGCCGTATCCAGGCCGGGTGTCGCGGATGTGTCGCTACACTATCTGGAACGAGTCTTCCCGTCGTCCGCCGGCAAGGTCAGGATGGTAGGCGGGCCCATGGTGAAAACAAGCGCGACGGACATCCGGTTGCGCGCCGCGGGAGACGCGACGCTGCAAGGCATACCGGATTCGGTGCGCGGCTATATCCTCAAACACGCGCTATACAACAACGGGTAATATCATGCCCCCGCGATCCCAATGCCCTTGAGGAGACGTCAAATTGGGAATTCAGGCGCTAACTCAGGAAGCGCGGGTCGAGCGCCGGGATAGACTCTTCAAAGACGATTTGTCGTTGATTCCAGAAATCGCCCAAATGTCATGTCAACATATGCCGCTGACATGAAACATCGCGCCTAATACACCTTTCATTCGTTTTCCATATTGCCAAACACACAGATATCATGTCACAAATTCGGGCAAATCAGTGGACTAACGCCCAAATAGCTTATCGGAGCTATTGGCACATACCTGGATTTAGAGTAGTATCATCATTTAATTGAAATACTCTTAATATTCATATATATCTGGGAGGAGTAGTAATGACCGGATACTGCATGAAGTGCAGGGAATCGCGTGAGATACAGGAAGCGGAACAGGTAACGATGAAGAACGGAAGGCCAGCAACCCGAGGTAAGTGCGGCATTTGCGGTTCCACGATGTTCAGGATAGGCAAAGCGTCCTGACAAGCAAGATAATCTTAGAAAGAGAGCGCGGTCTTGGCAATCAGGGCCGCGTTCTGCTATTCAGGTACTGACGCCAGGCGTCAGCCACCGACAGACCCTCGCCTTCTTCGTCCGGAGACTCGTCCTCGTCGTAATCGTAGTCATAGTCATACGAGTCCGGGTCCACAGTCTGGACAGGCTCGGCGTCGCCCACATCCTTCAGATATTGAAGAAATCTGAGCGCCGTGGAAAGTTCCTCTTCGGGAAGCTCTTCGACCAGTTGGTGTATGGATTCCTTTATCACCATCGTCCATCCTGTATCCCGCCGCCGGGGGGCTATCCAAGCCATTGTATCACTAATGGCAATATCCGTCAGCGAACAGTCTTGAGCCCGTTCGCCGTATTTTCGCTCGAGCCACGGCCCAACTCCGGCTGAGAGGGGCAGGCATTTGAAGTATTCGCGCTTGGGTTTGCGGTTTCACCCCCATCCCCGTATCAAGTACGGGGCAGGCTCTAGCCTTCCCCCTTGACGGGTGAAGGGATTTCTTTCCACACGTTAATTTACACTTTCTTAACAAAAATACAACAGAAATGTTACATACTGGAAAAGATTCGGTAATATCCGTTCAGTATTGTGGAATACCGAAAGGTATCAGCCCCCATCCACCTTAGGAGGTATATCGATTGACTAATACCAGTATATTTAGCCCCACACCCTTCAAACTCAAACTCGTCATGGTGGCGCTTCTGGGCATTGGAATCTTCATCGGCACCATTGGAGTCGCCTACGCCCAGGACGTTTCGGCCGCAGACGTGGACAGCAAGGTGGAAGACCTTGTTCTAACAGTTGCGGCAGCGCTGGTCTTCTTCATGCAGGCCGGATTCGCGTTCCTTGGAGCGGGACTGATTCGCTCCAAGAACACGGTCAACTACATGACGAAGTCGTTCCTGGACTTCTGCATAGCGTCGCTTGGCTTCTGGGCCTTCGGCTTCGCCCTGATGATGGGCGGAGGCGCCGCATCCGGCTTCATCGGCCTCGAAGGATTCTTCCTCGCCGACTTCAGCGACTCAGACCTGGTCGGCTGGTTCTTCCAGATGGTATTCGCCGGAACCGCCGCTACGATCATCGCGGGCGCGATGGCGGAGCGCACCAAGATCAACGCCTACTTCGCATACAGCTTCATCGTCGGCGCGGTCGTCTATCCTATATATGGACACTGGGCATGGAGCGATGAGGGATGGCTGACCCAGATAGGCCCGGGTCTTGCCGACTACGCCGGTTCCGCCGTCGTTCACATGATAGGCGGCTTCCTCGCGCTGGCCGGCGCGATAGTCGTCGGTCCCCGCAGGGGCTTCCGCGAGGGCGCGGACCTGAAGGGACACAACGTACCCTACGTGGTAATCGGCACGTTCATCCTGTTCTTCGGATGGTTCGGATTCAACATCAACTCCGGCAGCCTCGGTCTGAACGCGGTCAACACTTTGCTCGCGGGCGCCGCGGGCGCCACATCGGCCATATACGTCGTCCTGCTGCGCACAGGCAAGGCCGACATCGAGATGGCGTGCAACGGCGCGCTGGCCGGTCTCGTCGGCATCACAGCGGGCTGCGCCTACGTTGACCCCTGGGGCGCGGTCGTGATCGGTCTCATCGCAGGCGTGATAATGGTCTTCGGCGTTGATTTCGTGAAGAACGTCATCAAGGCAGACGACCCTGTCGGCGCGGTTACTGTACACGGTATCTGCGGCGCATGGGGCGTCCTGGCGGTCGGCCTCTTCGCCGCCGGCAACAACGATGTGAGTGGACTCTTCTACGGCAACGCCGAGCAGTTGCTTCCTCAAATCGTCGGGTTGCTCGTCGCAGCGGCATGGGGCCTGGGAGCCGGCTTCATCCTCTTCAAGGCTATTGACCTCACCATGGGTCTGAGAGCCTCCGAAGAAGAGGAGATGGAAGGTCTGGACGAGCCCGAACACGGCACGTCGGCCTACCCGGAGATGGCGGGATAACCACCACCAGTTAACCAGACTTACCCTTCCTCTATTCACAAGGCTCTGACCGCTCCAAGGGGGCTTGAGCGGTCGGGGCCTTCGCTTTTCCACAAGAGGTTTCGATTATCCAGATTCGCGGTGTGTTGGCCCATGGATTCCCGCTTTCGCAGGAATGACGAGAAACGTGAGGCCTTCGGATTTTGAGATAATCGAACGATCCTTCACTTTTCCGGGTAGATTTGCGTGCATGTGCTATATTTATTATATGTTACACAAATTTAACATTTGAGTAACACGCCCGAAACAATGATCCTGGATAATGTGAAACATAGAACAAACGCGATGCCGACCCGATAGAGCGGCCCTCGGCATCGGATCACTCAGACAGGAGTCAGGAAACAAATGGGTATCGAAGCAATTCTCGGCGGAATAGCATTTGCGGGATTGTTCGGACTATGGGTCATCCTTCCGAGCAAGGTCCGCAAGAGCAGAGAGCAGTAGTCGAGTTTACAAGTACCCTGCCAGCGAGGCCAACCGGCATCGGCAGAAGAGTCAAAACCGATAACCTTCACTATAAAATAGCGCCTGGGCCGACGGACTCGACCAGGCGCATTCTAATGTAAGAACGTAGTGTGTAAAATGGCTTCGGAGCTCGCCCGCTCAGCCCCCAACAGTATAGTGGGAAGCCAAAACAAATATAAGGAGTGGAAGCATGACCCCAGAAGATGTCATAAAACTTATAGCAGACGAAGGCATAGAGATCATTGATCTCAAGTTCACCGACCTTCCCGGAACGTTGCAGCACGTCGGCGTGCCGCCCAATGAGGTCAACGAGAGCCTGTTCGCCAACGGCACCGGATTCGACGGCTCCAGCATTCGCGGTTTCCAGACTATTGACGAGAGCGACATGCTCCTCGTCCCCGATCCCAACACTGCGGTCATAGACCCGGTTTACAACATCAAGACTCTCAGCCTGCTCTGCGACATCCGCGACCCGCTGACGGGCTCCGACTACAGCAGAGACCCCAGATACGTGTCGCGGAAGGCGGAAGCGTATCTCGCCTCCAGCGGCATCGGCGACACCAGCTACTGGGGCCCTGAGGCAGAGTTCTTCATCTTCGACACCGCCAGCTACGACCAGGACGCGCACTCCGCGTACTACAGCGTGGACTCGGACGAGGGCGTCTGGAACTCGGGCAACCCCTATATGCTTGACGGGGAGACCCTCAGCAAGGGACACAGGCCGCGCCATAAGGGAGGCTACTTCCCCGTGCCGCCGGTGGACACGCTGAGCGACATCCGCTCCGAGATGGTCATCGAGATGCAGAAGTTCGGCATGGTCATCGAGAAGCAGCACCACGAAGTGGCGACCGCCGGCCAGGCCGAGATTGACATCGTCTATGACACCCTGACCAAGACCGCCGACAACATCATGATCTACAAGTACCTGGTGAAGAACGTCGCCGCGAGGCACGGCAAGACCGCAACCTTCATGCCAAAGCCGCTGTTTGGCGACAACGGCACGGGAATGCACACCCACCAGAGCATCTGGAAGGATGGCACGAACATATTCTACGGCGACGGCTACGCGCACATGAGCGACACGATGAAGTATTACATCGGCGGCCTGCTCAAGCACGCTCCCGCGCTTCTGGCGTTCGCGGCTCCGACCACCAACTCGTACCGCCGCCTGGTTCCGGGCTACGAGGCTCCGGTCAACCTGGCCTACTCGTCGCGCAACCGCAGCGCCTGCTGCCGCATACCGGCGTATTTCGACACGCCGCCCGCGAAGCGCATCGAGTTCCGCTGCCCCGACCCGACGGCCAACCCGTACTTCGCCTTCAGCGCCATGCTGCTTGCGGGCATAGACGGCATACGCAACCAGATTGATCCGGGCGACCCGCTGGACGTTGACCTCTACGACCTCTCCCCAGAAGAGGCCGCCAACGTGCAGCAGGTTCCGGGCAGCCTGGAAGAGTCGCTGGACGCCCTGGAAGGCGACCACGAATTCCTGCTGACCGGCGACGTGTTCACGTCGGACCTCATCGAGACCTGGCTGGACTATAAGCGCACCAACGAAGTTGACGAAGTACGCCTTCGCCCGCATCCCTACGAGTTCTTCCTGTACTACGACGCCTAGAACTTTCCATCAACCAGGTGATGAATCACGGCGGGTGGACGACTTCTTCAGAGTCGTCCACCCGCTTATTCTTTTCGGAATGTGCAGCGCGGGATTTTACCGAGAGCTTTTCCCTTGCCGGGGAGTGGAAATGGAATCCGACAGATTGATTGCCCTGTCCGCCCGCAACTTCACGGACTGGCACGAGGCTTCCTTAAATGCCCTCGGTGTCCGACGCATCGGGTATCGGCAGGTTGGCGTGCATACACACTGGTTTCATCCAGGAACGATCACACAGCGCAACTAATGCGCTGGAAGCGAATTCAGAGCTGGCGGAGTCTTGGGTCGAAGTAGTCGCGCAGCCAGTCCCCCAGGAAGTTCAGCGCGAGGACAGTGAGGCCGATTCCGACACCGGGAATAATCGCAATCCACCATGACGTGGCTATATAGTTGCGTCCGTCGGCCACCATGCTGCCCCATGCGGGGTTGGGCGGAGGGATCCCCACGCCCAGGAAGCTGAGAGTGGATTCGGCGAGAATGATTTGCCCCGTGCCGAGGGTCGCTACCACTATCAGCGTATTCGTCACGCCAGGGAGCAGGTGCTTCCAGATGATCCGAATCGGCGACGCTCCCGCGACCTTGGCGAGCGCGACGTAGTCCATCTCCTTCAGTTGCAGCACTTCGCCCCTCACCTGCCTGGCGTAGCCGCCCCATGCGAAGAGTGACAGGATTATCAGGAGCGTACGGAAACTCGCCCCGAAAACACTCACGACTACCAGAGCCGCCAAAAGGAATGGCAGCGCATTGGTCAGGTCCACGAGACGCATGATGACTTCGTCCACATGCCCGCCGAAATATGCCGATACCGCCCCCAGCAGCGCGCCCAGGGCCACGCCAATGGCCATCGTCAGCGCCGCGAACGTTAGTGACACGCGCGCGCCGTGCATCATCCGGGTGAGGATGTCGCGGCCCTGGTGGTCGGTGCCCAGAATGTGTTCCATGGAGCCGCCCTGCTGCCAGAAGGGCGGCGTCTCACGCTCTCTCAGGTCGCCCCTTACCGGATGGTAGGGAGCCAGGAACGGGGCCGAAATTGCGGCGAACGCGAGTATGAACAGGATGGCCACCGGGATTACCGGCCATCTCCTGAATTGCTCCAGGGCCTGGCGGAGTCCGGTTTTTGGCTTGAGTTCTATCTGAGTGTACTGTTGGTCATGTTCGGTCATGTCGGAATCAACTGTACCTGATGCGTGGATCTACGACTGCGTACAACACGTCTATGAGGAAGGCCGCCAGGACGTAAATGACCGCGAACACGAGCACCGCGCCGACAAGTATCGGGAAGTCGTTGTTGAACACGGCGTTGAGTGCGAGCACGCCTATTCCGGGCCACGCGAATATCGTCTCGGTGATCACGCTGCCGGTGGCGAAGCCCGCCATGAGCAGGCCGCCGAAGGTGAGCGGCGCGATGATAGCGTTTCTGAGTGCGTGCTTCCACACAATCGTCATTTTGCCGACGCCTTTCGCACGCGCGAACGTCACGAACTCTGATTCCATTACGTCGAGCATCGCAGAGCGGGTGAGGCGCAGGAATCCGGCGGCGGCAATCCAGCCGAGAATGACGGACGGCATTATGAAGTGCTTTATCCCGCCCCTGCCCGATGTGGGCAGCCACTCCAGTTGGACTGAGAATATCAGGATGAATACTATGGCCAGCCAGAAAGCCGGCAGCGATTGCCCAAGAATAGCGAACGTCCTGCCTATGTAGTCCCAGAGCGAACCTCTGTACACGGCGGATACGATGCCTAACGGAATGCCGAAGACGGCGGCGAATACGAACCCGCCCGCAGTCATCTGCATGGTGACCGGTACGCGCTCCATCACGGCCTCGAAAGCGGGTCGGCCATTGACGATGGACTGGCCCCAGTCTCCGGTAACCGCCTTTCCCAGCCAGATGAGATACTGCAAGGGCAGCGGCTTATCCAGCCCCATTGCCTTGCCCCACGCTTCCCAGCGCTCCGGATCGAGGTGGGAGTACTCGGTGAGATAGAGCAGACGCGGGTCCCCGGACATTCGGGACAGCGCAAATACGATCACTGTGGACAGAAGTATCGTCCACAGCGAGTAGAACAGGCGACGAGCCAGAAACTGTCTCATGCCCAAGTTACATACCCCCGTCTTGGCATAGTGATGACCTCGTCGGATTTTCCGGCGAGGTCATCGAAGAACTCTATCTTATTGCTGCGCCGTTACTTGAGTACGATTGACTCGAAATTCCGACGGTTTCCGGGCTTAAGGTCCCAGTTGGAAACTATGGTCGGGTTGAAGTAGAGAGGGTCTGGTGAGAACACGATGCCCACGCCTATCTTCGTATCGAAGAAGAAGTCGCCCATCTCGATGTTCGCCTTTACGCGAGCTTCCCTGTCGCGTGGCGCGGCATTGACCTTTTCCATCGCCTGGTATGTCTCAATCGCCTCGATACCCCAGTTCCAGTCGCCTTCACTCCAGGTGGAACCCTCGGCCGCGGCGAACCTGGGCAGGTCCATTGTCGCCGTCTCATTTCCGCCCAGCCAGGCGTAGAGATATTCAGTCTTTCTCTCTACCAGTTTTGGCCTGAACGCCTGGTACGCCGTCCGATCTATCCTCGGCGTGAGCCCAATGTTGGCCCACATCGTGGCTGTCGCTTCCCAGACTTCCTGGTTGAGCGCGCCGATGTCCGGGGCGACGAAAATCGGTATCTCGAAGCCGTCGCCGTATCCGGCCTCGTCGAGCAACTCCATTGCCCTTTCGGGGTCGTAGGGGATTATCCACCTGTCGGGGTGTTCAGGAAGCACGCTGACGAAGTAGGGCACATACTCGGGGCGTCCGACACCGAGGAGCACCTGCTCGTTGATCAGATCCCGGTCAATGGCGAGAGCCAGGGCTTCGCGTACCTTCCGGGCTCTCTCGTGACGTTCGGGATCGTTAGGATCGCCTATCCAGGGATGGTCGTCGTCGGGCAGGAAGCCGGGCCGGGGTGGAACATCCTCGTCCCTGTCGTGGTACTTCTGCTGCCAGAAATTGCCGCCCATGCCGGCAAACTGCTGGGCGCCGCCGATATGGTCGTTGGTAGGCTCGATGCCGGAGTCTTTGAGGTCCTGCAGGAAGCTGATGGGCACCGAGTCTATGACTGCGACCTCGCCGGTCTTGATAGCGGCTACCCGCGTTGACGCTTCGCCCATCTCCAGCACTCGCAGAGTGTCGAATGAGGGCTTGTCTCCATAATAGTCGGCGAAAGCCTCGCCCACGAACTCATTGTCGGCCGTCCAGCTGGACATCTGGAACGCGCCGGTGCCTATCGGAGTCTGGAGAGCTTCGTCCGGCCCTGCGTCGTCCACGTGCTTCTTGCTCGTGATGTTGACGATGCCCAGATATATTCTCTCCCACTCGGTAGTGAACTGCTCGATTGGGAATTCGACCGTATCGGAGTCTATGACGATCAGCGGCTCGAGGTGGTTGTTGATGAAACCGACCGAGCCGTGAATGGATTCGGGATTCTCCAGAGCGGCGTCGCCGTAGCTCCACTTGACATCCTCCGCTGTCACCTCGCCCCATCCGCCGTGGAACTGGACGCCGGACTTCAGATCCACGGTCACTGAGGTCAGGTCGTCGGACAGGGTGTAAGACTGGGCAAGCCATGGAGTATGACTGAGGTCGCCCTCGCGCTGGACCAGCTTCTCCATTACGCTGATTCTTTCGGGTATCTGCTCAGGTCCGCCGCCCGTCTGTTTGCCGGGCAGGCCTGTCGGGGCTCCAAGTTTCACCATGGCGACCGTCAGGGTGCCCGCCGTTTCCATTGACATGGCCGGAGCCGTAGTCGGAGCGGGAGCCGCCGTCGGAGCGGCGACCTGGGCGGGCGCGGATGTCGGCGCAGGGGTCCTGGGGACCGGCGTTGAGAAATTGACCTGTCCGGGTACCCGTTCCTCGGTCGCACAGGCAACCAGGGCGAGAGACGCAGCCAGAGCAACGACGGCCAACACAGGCACGATAAATCGCCAGTTCGAGAGGAGTCTAAAGCTCATTGTTGTTCCTCCAAAATTGAAAAGACGTGAAACTACGGAATGTGTTGCACGGCAGTATCTTGAACTTGCTGGGAAAAGGGCATCCCAAGTTGCCTGAAACAGTATCACCGGGCCGAATTGGTGTCAATCAGTCAGAACAAATTTGCCGAATGTCAATTAACGAATCGTTTTTCCGGCAAGAGCGGAGGCCTCGTCATGGAAACAGGACTTGCGAATTGAGGGGGTATCGTGTGCATCATCAGATGCAGAGTACAGGTGTTTCTCAGATTGCGGAAGCTTTCCGACTAAATCCTGAGTTACCATACTCAGGAGATGCTGACACCAGCACGCGAAGGGAGCCGATATGCCTTTTTCGGAATTTGGACGGCCCAAAGCCGACTTCAACATACGGATGAGCGGGGACACGCTTGAGCCCGGCGATGAGTTGGCTGCGCGAGTGGCACTGCTGCCGAGAGAGGACTTCCATGTCCGGATGGGAAAGGTGGAATTGGTTCGCCTGGAGACCTACATTCAGACGGTAAGACACCAGTACGGCGTGTCCTACGATAAGAGAACACACCCCAGTGTCGTTGCCAGCGAAACGTTCATGGAGAATCAGATCGTCCGCAGGCTGGGCGGCAGTTCGAGCGATGCGACGTTTGTTCTGCCTAAGGATGCGATCCCCACGCTGAGCGGTTCCATCTTCCAAAAGATACAGCCCGGCATCGCCTGGGAAATCAGGGCTTTACTGGACGTGACGAGGGCGCGCGACATGCGCCTGAGCTAGGAATTGACGGTCGCCAGACCACAGGTGTCCGATGACCCGCCTCCTAGTCCCGTTGCAACCGAAGTCGGTCACAGGCAGTGCAACTTAACACTGGACATGTCGCGGAGCGAGGCGAGGTCGGGTGACAGGATGGACGGAGTCCTGCGAATCGAAATGCTGGACAACGTAGAAGCAGCCGAGGTCAGGGTAGAACTGGTAAGGATCGAAAAGTTCGGCAATGAAGGGCAGGATCATGTCGTGGACAAAGCTGTCTTCGAACGAGACGTCACGCTACCGTCCGGCGACAGCCATGAATGGCGCTTCGATCTGGACATCGGTCAGGTCAAAGTGCCGAGCCTGGAGGCAGAGAAGTCGTCCGTCACGTGGCTGGTGAAAGGGATACTGGACAGAAGGATGCGGCGCGACCTGCGGGTAGAGCGGGAGATCAGAGTTGGTTTCTGAGCGATAGGTATGGGGCGGAGGCCTGTATCAGCCCCCGCGCGTCGGTCAACTTCTTCTTTGGCGCGAGCGGGCGAGGTTTCCGAGTAGGAAGAGTACCTCATCAACGCTCATCCGCCCGATTGGGCCGGAGGCGTACATGGTCCCAAAAGCTGTGCGCCGCCGCTTGGCTACAAGGAATTCGGAAGGCTGAAGGTAGCGCCCATGCCGGTCGTCCTCCATCCACAGCGGAGCAAGATCGGCCACCTGGTCTTTGGTGATTCCGTAGGCGATGGGAAAGGTGAGTCCCACCTCTTCGGCCATACGGATCGCGGTGTCGCGGTCTTCCGCGGTTCCGGCGATGACGGACATTCCGAGTTCTTCCAGTTTCTCAAGATTCTTCTGGTAGCTGGCTAACTGCCGCCGGCAGTACGGTCACCACACGCCCCGGTAGAACATCAACGCAAGATACCGTCCCGGTATCTCGTCCGGGAGCGTTATGGTAGAGCCGTCGGTGAGGTTCAGTTCGATTGTGGGAAAAGGGTCTCCCTGTATGAGCTTTTCAGTCATGGAGTATCTCCTCATGGAGCATTCAAAGACAATCTATACTTGAAGGATACTATATGTCGCGTCCGACCGACAGGGTGTCGGATAACCGGATGCCGTACCAGTTTGACCGGTGGGTACAAAATGGCCATCCGGGAACGCTATGGATACCCACTTCAGAGGGAATGACGAGTCGTGGTCCGTCAAGACCTCGAACCACGACTGCCGACCGGATATTCGATGCTTGGAGCCAGTCTCGAAAGTTTGACACAACTTTCACAAAGTGCTATATTTTTGACTGGTTTTCTGGGCGGTTTTGCGCTTTCCGCAAGTTGAATCTCGCTACCTGAAGACGCAGCGAACCGACGTGAAATCCAGATCCGTCCTTTTCATCCGATACCGAGCCCTCTGTTAGCTATGGTGGACCGCGACCAGGCAATCGAATACGCACTGAAAGAGGCCAGAGACAACGACGTCAAGTTCATTCGCCTCTGGTTCACTGATATTCTGGGCAACCTCAAGGGCTTCGCGATTACGGTCGAGGAACTCGAAACCGCGTTGACCCGGGGTATGGGTTTTGACGGATCGGCGATAGAAGGGTTCGCCCGGGTCGAAGAGAAAGACCTGTACGCGCTTCCAGACCCGAACACGTTCGCAATACTTCCGTGGCGTCCGCGCGAAAATGCCGTCGCCCGCGTGTTCTGCGACCTCATCACCCCGGACGAGGCTCCATTCGAGGGAGACCCGCGGTTTGTGCTGCGTCGCAACATCGAGCGCGCAACTCGGATGGGTTTCACCTACTACGTTGGGCCTGAGATAGAGTATTTCTACTTCAAGGACGACTCCGGGCCGAACACGGTGGACACGGGCGGCTACTTCGACCAGGACACGACAGATTTCGCCACCGACTTGCGCCGCGATACGGTGCTGATGCTGGAGGAACTCAGCATACCCGTCGAGGCCAGTCACCACGAAGTCGCGCCGAGCCAGCACGAGATCGATCTGCGCTACACCGACGCGCTTTCGATGGCCGACGCGGTGATGACCTATAAGCTGGTGGTGAAGGAGATAGCGCAGCGGCACAACTGCTACGCGACCTTCATGCCGAAGCCCATCGCGACCGTCAACGGAAGCGGAATGCACATCAATCAGTCGCTGTTCAAGGGTGGGCGGAACGCCTTCTACGACGCCGAGGACCCCGACAGACTGTCCGATACGGCAAAGCATTTTATAGCCGGCTTGCTGAAGCACGCCAAGGAGATAACCGCCGTAACCAACCAGTGGGTCAATTCGTACAAGCGCCTGGTTCCGAATTTCGAGGCGCCGGTCCATGTGACCTGGGCGAATGTGAACCGGGCAGACCTGGTACGCGTTCCGTCCTTCAAGCTCGGCAGAGAAGAGTCGCGCCGGATCGAATATCGCGCTCCAGACCCGGCCTGCAACCCTTATCTTGCCTTCAGCGTTATGCTGGCAGCCGGACTTGAAGGAGTGGAGAAGGAGTACGAGCTTCCCGAACCGGCCGCCGCGGACGTGTTTGATATATCGGATGCCGAGAGAGCCGGACGAGGCATCGAATCGCTGCCCAACAACCTCCTGGAAGCAATCCGCATCACCGAAGAGAGCGAACTGGTCAGAAAGGCTCTCGGCGAGACGGTGTTCAGAAACTTCCTGGCGAACAAGAAGATCGACTGGGAGCGATACGGGGCGCAGGTGACCGAATATGAGATAGGCAGGTACTTGCCCACACTCTGATCCCGGACAGCCCAGGCCCTTTCTCCAAAGTATTGACCCCGCATATCCCGTTACACTTACGCAATGAATCTGTTTAGGGCATAGCTATGAGCAGCAGGTATAACAAGGACTATACGCCGCGTCTTTCTACCGACGGACTGTACGACCCCTCCTTCGAGCACGAAGCGTGTGGGGTCGGTCTTGTCGCCAATATAAAGGGGCGAAAGTCTCATAGTGTTGTCGAGCAGGGGCTTGAGGTCCTGATAAACCTGGGACACCGCGGCGCGGCGGGCGCGGACCCCGAAACCGGGGACGGCGCCGGCATCATCATGCAGATGCCGCACGAGTTCATTTCGCGAGAATTCAGCACACTGGGTGTGCCCATTCCTGGACCCGGAAACTATGGCGTCGGAATGGCGTTCCTGCCGTCGGAGCCGGACGAGAGAGCGAGATGCGAGGCCGTTATCGAGCGGGTCGTCGAGGAGGAAGGGCAGAGTTTCCTGGGGTGGCGCGACGTGCCGGTGTCTCCCGACAGGATCGGCGTACTGTCTGCGCGCGTCATGCCGACTATAAGACAGTTCGCGGTCGGAAGGGCCGAGACGGTCGAGAGCGAGTTCGAGTTCGAACTGCGGCTGTTTGCCATACGCAAACAGGTAGAGAAGGCGATTCTGGGCGACGATCTGTCCGGGGCTAGCGACTTCTACATCTGCAGCCTTTCCTCGCGCACGCTGGTTTACAAGGGCCTCATAATGGCTCACCAGCTCCAGGACTTCTATCACGACCTGGCCAGCGAGAGCATGGTAACGTCGTTCGCGCTGGTCCACTCCCGGTTCTCCACGAACACACTCGGCTCCTGGAAACTGGCGCACCCGTACCGCTTCATCATTCACAACGGCGAGATAAACACGCTGCAGGGCAACATAAACTGGATGACCGCGCGCGAGAAGAACTTCCACAGCGACGTCATCGGCGACGACGTAAGAAAGCTGGTCCCAATTGTAACGCCCAACCAGAGCGATACCGCGACCCTGGACAACGCGCTGGAGGCTCTGCTGGCGTCGGGTCGCTCGCTCGAACACTCTATGATGATGCTCATACCCGAGGCGTGGGGCGACCACATTCCGATGGACGAGAAGAAGCGCGACTTCTACGAATACCACTCGTCCATGATGGAGCCCTGGGACGGTCCCGCGCTGGTCATAGCGACCGACGGCACCAAGGTCTGCGCCATTCTGGACCGCAACGGACTGCGCCCATGCCGCTATCTCGTTACCAAGGACGATGTGCTGGTCATGGGATCGGAGACCGGCGTGCTGGACGTGCCGCCCGAGGACGTGCTGTACAAGGAACGCATCTATCCCGGCCGTATGTTCATGCTGGACACGTCGCGCGGGGAGATCGTGCAGGACGAGGCGTTGAAGTCGGAACTCGCATCCCGCAAGCCGTATGGCGAGTGGCTGCGCGAGAACATGGCGACTCTGGACGACCTGCCCGAACCCGACAGGGTGCACGGAACCGATTTCGATACCCTGTCGCGCAGGCAGGCGGCCTTCGGGTACACGCTCGAAGACCTGCGCATGATTCTGGAGCCGATGGCCCTGACAGGGGGCGACCCGGTCGGCTCCATGGGCACCGACGTTCCGCTTGCGGTCATGTCGGACAAGTCTCCCGTGCTGTTCCACTACTTCAGGCAGAGGTTCGCGCAAGTGTCGAACCCGCCCCTGGACTCGATACGCGAGGAGCTCGTAACCTCCACGCGGGCTATGATAGGCCGCGAGTTGAACCTGTTCGAGGAGACGCCGGAACATTGTCGGCAGCTAACGGTCAAAGAGCCGTTCATAACGAACGCCGAGCTTGAGAAGATACGCGAAATCAACGTCAACGGCATCAGGTCCACGACGCTTTCGACCCTGTTCGATCCTGAGAAGAGGGGCGGACTGGAGGAGGCGATGGACAAGCTCTGCGCGGAGGCGTCGCAGGCCATCGAGGACGGGTACTCCATCCTGATCCTGTCGGACCGCGGCGTGGATGAGGACAACGCTCCCATTCCGAGCCTGCTGGCCACGGCGGGAGTCCACCACCACCTGATACGCGAGGGGACGCGCGCGCGCTGCGGCCTCGTGGTCGAGTCCGGCGAACCGCGCGACATAGCGCACCTCGCCCTGTTAATAGGGTACGGCGCGGGCGCGATCAATCCATACATGGTTTACGAGTCCATGGAGGATATGATCCGGCAGGACTACTTCCTGTCCAATTTAGACTACAAGACGGCGGAGAAGAACTTCATCAAGGCCGCTCACAAGGGCGTCGTCAAGATAATGGCTAAGATGGGCATATCCACCATCCAGAGCTATCGCGGCGCGCAGATTTTCGAGGCCGTCGGGCTGAACGAAGACTTCATAGACAAGTATTTCGCGTGGACACCCTCGCGCATCGGCGGCATAGGCATAGCCGAAATCGAGGAAGAATCCAGGGCGCGACACTCCTTCGCATACACCGACCTCGTGGTGTCCGGCAGCATGGACCTGGAGTCCGGCGGATTCTACCAGTGGCGTCGCGACGGCGAATACCACATGTGGAACCCAACCACCATCGCCAAGCTGCAGTATGCAGCAAAGTCCAACAGCTGGGACACGTACAAGGAGTTCGCGGACTGGGCGAACGACTACGCGCAGCAGATGTGCACGATACGCGGTCTGCTTGAGTTCAAAAATGCGGACGAGCCGATTTCCATTGACGAGGTGGAATCGGCGGCAGAGATTGTGAAGAGGTTCGCCACGGGCGCTATTTCGCTCGGTTCGATCAGCCGTGAGGCGCACGAAACTCTCGCAATCGCGATGAACCGGATCGGAGCGCGTTCCAACACAGGCGAGGGTGGTGAGGACTTCAATCGCTACGCGCTCGACCCGAACGGCGACTCACGCAACAGCGCGATCAAACAGGTCGCGTCAGGGCGCTTTGGCGTTACCATCAACTATCTCGCCAACGCGAAAGACCTCCAGATTAAGATGGCGCAGGGGGCCAAGCCAGGCGAGGGCGGCCAACTTCCGGGTCACAAGGTGGACGAGTACATAGGCTGGGTCCGCAATTCGACGCCGGGCGTGGAGCTTATCTCTCCGCCACCTCATCACGATATATACTCCATCGAGGACCTGGCCCAGCTCATTCACGACCTCAAGAACTCGAATCCGAATTCGAGGATTCATGTCAAGCTGGTAGCTGAGGCGGGAGTTGGAACGATTGCCGCGGGCGTGTCCAAGGGGCACGGCGACGTAGTGCTGATCAGTGGCGACAGCGGCGGCACCGGAGCCTCGCCTGAGGCTTCGATCAAGTACTCGGGACTGCCCTGGGAGCTTGGTGTGGCCGAGACGCAGCAGGTGCTCGTAGAAAACGACCTTCGCGGGCGCATCGTCGTGCAGACCGACGGCCAGATAAAGACGGGCCGCGACGTGGCGATTGCCTGTCTGCTCGGAGCCGAAGAATTCGGAATGGCGACCGCGCCTCTCATTACAATGGGATGCATAATGCTCCGCAAGTGCCACCTGAATACCTGCTCGGTCGGAATTGCCACCCAGGACGAAGAGCTTCGGAAGCGGTTCGCCGGTCAGCCGGAATATGCCATCAACTACTTCTTCTTCGTGGCCGAGGAACTGCGCCAGATAATGGCTGAGATGGGCTTCCGCAATATCAACGAGATGGTGGGACGGCTGGACAGGCTGGATACCCGCAAGGCGATTGACCACTGGAAGGCGCGCGGCCTGGACTTCTCGAAACTGCTGAAGATGCCCGAAGTTCCTGACGATATAGCCACGTACTGCTGCGAGGAGCAGGACCACGGACTCGACAGGGCATTGGACAACAAACTGATCGAACTCTGCGCCGAGGCGGTGCAGTCGGGCGTCCCCATAGAGTTGGACATGCCCATATCCAACGCCAACCGTACCGTGGGCACAACTCTGAGCTACGGCATCGCGCTGAAGTACGGTGAAGACGGGATGCCCGACGACACGATCAAGGTGCGCTTCAGAGGCTCGGCGGGACAGAGCTTCGCCGCCTTCCTGGCCAAGGGTGTGACCTTCCACGTCGAGGGCGACGCCAACGACTACTTCGGCAAAGGGTTGTCCGGCGGCAATGTGGCGATCAGGCCGCCGCGGGAGGCCGGTTTCGTCCCCGAAGAGAACATCATCATCGGAAATGTCGCTCTGTACGGCGCGACAGGCGGCAAGGCTTTTGTCAGGGGAGTCGCGGGCGAGCGGTTCTGCGTTCGCAATTCGGGCGCGGAGGCGGTCGTCGAAGGCGTCGGCGACCACGGCTGTGAGTATATGACCCGTGGCAGAGTCGTCGTACTCGGGCCCACCGGACGCAATTTCGCGGCGGGCATGAGTGGCGGCGAGGCTTATGTTCTGGATGAACATGGACGCTTCGAAGACCTCTGCAATACCGAATTGGTACTGCTGGAAGACCTGGTCGAGGAAGCCGACATAGAGAACGTTCACCGTATGCTGACCGATCACCTTCGCTATACCGGGAGCGAGAACGCCAGGCGCGTACTGGGCAACTGGGACGAAATGCTGTCCAGGTTCGTCAAGGTGATGCCTGCCGACTACAAGCGGATCCTGGCAGAGCGCGCGGAGAAAGAGAAGGCTGAGCCTTCACCCGTATTCTGACAAGATAATTGCAGGCCACACACGATCACATTTGCCCTAACACTTACTTCGTAATCGCCTTGGACGACTGACTAGAGGATATTCAGGCCTACAATGGGAAAACCTACCGGATTTATGGAGTGGGCGCGCATCGCCCCGCCACGACAGGACCCCGGAGAGCGAACTCAGCACTGGTTGGAGTTCTACGAGGACTGGCCGGAGCAAGAAGCCCGAAACCAGGGAGGAAGGTGCATGAACTGCGCCGTCCCCTTTTGCATGGGCGGCTGTCCCCTCGGAAACATAATCCCCGACTTCAACGACCTGGTTTACCGTGGGATGTGGGAGGATGCGCTTAAAGAGCTCCACTCCACGAATAACTTCCCCGAGTTCACCGGGCGCATTTGTCCCGCGCCGTGCGAGGGTTCGTGCGTCCTCAACATAAATAATGATGCCGTCACTATCGAGTATATCGAAAAGGCGATAGCGGACCGTGGCTGGCGCGAGGGATGGATCGTCCCCGAACCACCCGAATTCAGGAGCGGCAAGAGTGTCGCCGTAATCGGGTCCGGGCCCGCCGGACTCGCCGCCGCGATGCAGCTCAACCGCGCGGGACACACGGTAACCGTGTTCGAGCGCAATGAGTACATTGGCGGACTCCTGCGACTCGGCATTCCCGAATTCAAGCTGGAAAAGAGCGTAGTGCAGCGTCGTGTTGATCAGATGACCGAGGAGGGTGTCGAGTTCAAGACCGGCGTCTATGTGGGTAAGGATATTCATGCCGACCGGCTCAGGGCGGACTTCGACGCCGTATGCCTGACCGGCGGCTCTACCATTGCGCGCGATCTGCCGATTCCGGGTCGGGAACTCGACGGCGTTTACCTGGCCATGGAGTACCTGACACAACAGAACCGCGTACTGGCGGGCCAGACATTCGGTCCGTCGGAGAGAATCGTCGCTGAGGGTAAGCGCGTCCTGGTGCTGGGCGGAGGCGACACAGGCTCAGACTGTGTCGGCACTGCTCACAGGCAGGGCGCGGAAGTCGTGTATCAATTCGAGCTTCTGCCGGAGCCTCCGGCGGCGCGCAGGGACAGCAACCCCTGGCCGCAGTGGCCGATGATCCTGCGCACCTCTTCTTCTCACGAAGAAGGCGCGGTGAGAGACTACGACATCCTGACCAAGAACTTCTCAGGCAGGAACGGAAGGATCGAGAAGATGCACGCGGTGCGCCTCGAATGGGGTGCGCCCGATGAGACGGGGCGACCGGCTATGATCGAGATCCCGGGGTCGGAATTCGAGCTCAACGTTGACTTGGTCCTTCTCGCGCTCGGCTTCGTCCACCCTGAACGGGACGGGATGCTTGAACAGCTCGACGTGGAACTCGACGGGCGAGGCAACGTCGCCACCGCATCCAACAAGATGACATCGGTCCCGGGTGTATTCGCTGCCGGAGATATGTCCCGCGGACAGTCGCTCGTCGTTTGGGCGCTCGCCGAGGGCCGGGAGGCCGCGCGCGGCATTGACGAATACCTCATGGGCAAGACAGGCCTGCCCCACTCGGTCAGCACCGTCCCCACGATGTGACCGAAGGATCCGCTGTAACTCGAATACCCGCATAGGCGGTCCGCGTAAAACTTTGTAAGACCGCGCGAACTTGTATCAAGTCAGTCGGCGTTCCCTGCGACGCGAAAATCCCCTCTCCCTTGATGGGAGAGGGCTAGGGTGAGGGTGATTCCCACTACCGACCAAACTGGATACAGCATCAGGCCGCGCAGTCCTCCATTTTTCGATAAACACCCCTCGTCCCATGAACGAACTCGCAAGCGAACAGTTCCAGCTTATAGTCGAGACTGTGGCTCCCGGTCATCGCCTGCTAACTGCGACCCCGGCTGCCGCAGCATACACCAATTCCGTTCACGTACTTCGATGCGCATCCCCGTCCGGGAGCGAGATGCGCCTGGCGGTCAAGCGAATGACCGACGACCCGGACCCTGAAAGGGCGACGGCCGACTTCCACGGACTGCGAATTGCCAGGAAACATGGCATCCCCGCGCCCGAACCGTTGTATCTGGACAGGACTGGCGACCTGCTCGGCATACCCGGAATCGTGACCGGTTTCATCGAGGGTGAGCAGGTCTCGCACCCGGAGGATGTGAGGTCATGGTCGGGGGACATCGCGCAGATGCTGCTTCGCATACACGACGCAAGGCTATCCGCCGAGGACCGAAGCCAGATATACGATGGCAGGTGGATGGGCCTGTACTTCCTCAGAGACAGTTGGCCCGAGACTATGGCGGGACACCCGCTTACCGACCCAATTTTCGAGGCCGTCCAGGAGCTGCGGGCAGGTCTGCGCCGCGTCCGTCCCGTGTTTCTCCATATGGACTACTGGCCCGGCAACATCCTCTGGCGCCGGGGTCGAATATCGGGCCTGGTGGACTGGGACGCCGCCTCTTATGGAGACCCCGCGCTGGACGTGGCCTATTTCAGGATGAATATGTACCTGAGAGGCATCAAAGAGGCTGCGGACATCTTCCTGGACTACTATGAATCCGAGTCCGGGCCGGTGGAGAACCTTGGCTTCTGGGAATTGGCGTGCGCCGCTCGTCCGTTGCCGGCCCCTGCGCGATGGCTACTGGAATTCTATGAGACGCGGGACATAACCGCCATCGTCAACAGGGCCGAAACCGATTTCCACGAATTCGTCGAGTCTTCGATGCAGAGGGCTCATGCCGGACGCTGAAAACCAGGGCCTTTTCGTTTCGTCATCTGTATGTTGGAAAATCCCTGCCCCGTACTTGATACGGGGATGGGGGTGAAATCTCAACTACGATTCCTGGATTCTCACGAGGGCGGGAATCCAGGAATCGGCGGCTTTGTGGCTACTGCAATTCCACTTCTGAAATTGTCTCCGGTTTCCATTACGACTACCCACTCGCATACCTACTATGCTATAATACGAACATTATTTCTAGCGATGGCTGACTCGCAACCGCAATGAATAAACTTAAACCACGGTTTATGCAACGAAGAAAAGAGGGGACGTGAAAAAAATTTATGTAGCTAAACTCAGGCGATCTCTGGTCAATCTCTGGTGACTTTTTCACCAGTTGCCCATCAGTTGGTCCACCTGTTCCCACCTGTCGCAATATAAACGGAAATATATGAGGTTCCCGAAATCTGGATGCAACTGCCCTGGAAGCGAGGGAGGCGCATAATTCATTGATGGCGGGTATAATAGGCGCGAATCGCGGGCCGGAGTCCGCGCGCAGAAACATTGTCACTCTATAAACACACCAGGAGGAACGGAAGTGACGCAGAGAATTTCGGTTATAACGAGGAGCGGAGAGGCGGACACGACTCTCATAGAGGAGCAGCTGCAGGGTCTGGACTACGAACTGGACAAGTACGAGTGCGCCAGCGACGGCGAGACCATAGAGGCGATGACGGGCGCGGACATCGTGATAAACGCCGGGGGCGTCGAAATACCCCGCGAGGTCATCGAGGAGACCGAGGGCGTACAGGCCATCCTGGTCGGCAGCCACGGCTTCAATCACATTGACCACGAAGCCGCCACCGACCAGAGCATCATGGTGGTCAACGCCGCCGGCTTCTGCACGGAGGAAGTTTCCAACCATGCGGTCGTGATGATCCTGGCCTGCGCCAAGAAGCTCACCCAGTTGAACGAACTGACCAAGGCGGGCAAGTGGGGCGTGGAAACCCGCAACGCAATCATGCCAATGGTGCCCATCTACGACCAGACGCTGGGACTGGTGGCGTTCGGAAACATCGCGCGGGCGGTGGCGCGCAAGATGCAGGCGTTCGGCATGGATGTCATAGCATACGACCCGTACCTCCCTCCCTGGATAGCGCGCGAGTACCGGGTCCGACTTGTGGGCAGCTTGGAAGAGCTGGCTCGCGACTCGGACTTCGTGTCGGTACACACGCCGCTCAACCGACAGACTGAGAAGCTGATCGGCGAGAGTTTCTTCAAGGCGATGAAGGAGACTGCCTATTTCGTCAACACCTGCCGAGGGCCGGTGGTGGACGAGGCGGCGCTGATCAAGGCGCTGGACGACGGCGAGTTCGCGGGCGCGGGGCTGGACGTGTTCGAGGAGGAGCCTACCTCGCCGGACAACCCGCTGTTGAAGATGGACAACGTGATCGCCACGCCCCACTCGGCGGGCTCGTCGAACATGTCGCGAATCAGGTCGGGTGTGCAGGTCGGCCAGGAGACTTCGCGTCTGCTGCGCGGCTCACTACCAATGTCGGTGGTGAACCCCGAGGTCCGTCACTCGATAGAGTCGCGGCCCGCGGCGACGAATATGTAGCGGCACCCGTAAATAGAGGGCTGCGAGGGGTTCACTTGTGAGTGCTCCCTTCGCAGTCGTAGCTGGCCTATTTCGGACTCTTCTGCTTCTTCTGCCGCCGCACGAAGTACATAGGCAATCTGGCGAGCTTGAGAAGGCGTTAAAACTGTGTAGCGGGTTTGTTCTGGCTCAGAATCTCCAATCCTGAGATACACATTTGACTCGCTTGTCTCAACGAGTACCGGATCGTTCGAATATTACGATTCGATTCTTGCGTTCACTCTCACCTTCTAACCATTAGACCAGTGTTTCATTCTTCCAGTTGTCCATTTGATTGCGTGTCATTTGTAATTGTGCCCCGTCCTATCCTGCCTTCGTAAACCATTGTGTAGTGTTGCAAGAATGTCCTGCCAAGAAGCGCAGAGTGAGCTTGTCCACCAGCGCTCAGATGAACTCCCGCGAATCTTCCTACTATAGTGTGGTCCAACGCGGGAATATATATCTGTGCGAGGTGCATATCGACCGGGGCAGCTCCATGCACTCCAGTCACATACTCACGTTCAACGATAGGCAATCCTAGTTCTATCGCAAGAGCAGAATCTATGCAACTATGAGTCGCGCCCGTATCCACTAAAGCTCGTAATCGTTTTGAAGACAAGTCGGGGCGGCTTTTGTCGTTGGGGAAATCTGGATCAAAACCGATTTCCACAGTAAGAGTCGGTCCATACGATACCAACGCCTCTTGTCCTGAGAGGTCTGCGGCGTCCTCGAATCCGAATTCAGTCGTGGGCATATCCCAATACCGTAGGGATAGATATTACGGTCGGCGGAGCGGCTACCTGTCTTATCAGGTATGGGCCACGACCGAAGCGTTTAACTGCGTCTATCGCGGCGTCCTCGAATGATTCGTAGGCTGCTATGAATTCCTCGTCGTAAACGACTACCCACTTTCTGAAGTGTTCCGTCTCCAGATGGTCGCGCATACGGTCATAGGCGTCTATCTCTCTTTGCAATGCATCCACAGATATTCCTCCAGTTATGCTCAGTCGGCGGCGGGGGCGGTTAGGATGTCGTCGTGGGTGAGGATGTTGCCGTCCACCATTACTATGCCGTCCTCGCAGCGGGACTCTACGCGGCCGCCGTCGAACTGCTCCTGGTACAGGCTGGCGTAGAGGCCGCAGGTCTCGAGGAGCTGGGCGTGGGTGCCGTACTCCACTATGCGGCCTTCGTCAACGACGTAGATGACGTCGGCAGACATGATCGTCGAAAGCCTGTGGGCGATGGCAATGGTGGTGCGGTCGCGCATCAATGGCTCTAGGGCGGCCTGCACGTGCCGCTCGCTTGTTGTATCGAGGGCGGAGGTGGCCTCGTCCAGGATGAGGATGCGAGGGTCGTGAAGTATGACGCGGGCGATTGAGAGTCGCTGGCGTTCGCCGCCGGAAAGCCGATAGCCCCTCTCGCCGACGACGGTGTCGTAGCCGTCGGGCAGTTCCATGATGCGGTCGTGGATGAAGGCAGCCTTTGCCGCGATTTCAATCTCTTCCATAGTGGCGTCGGGCATGGCGTAGAGAAGGTTGTTCTTGAGGGTGTCGTGGAATAGATAGCTCTCCTGGGTGACGTAGCCAACGATTCCGGCGAGAGACTCCTGTCGGATGTCGCGCACGTCCGTGCCGTCAATCCTGATGGCCCCGGACGTTGGATCGTAGAGACGGGGTATGAGGTAAGAGATGGTGGACTTCCCGGCCCCGCTGGGACCGACGAACGCGGCAAGCTGTCCGGGGGCGATGTCGAAGTTTATGTCGTTCAGAGCCCAGCGGCGGGCACCGTTCTCGGCGGTCTGGTCGCCATGATCGGGGTTGTAGGAGAGACGAACCGAGTCGAATTCGACGTGGCCTCTCACATCGCCTGGACTGACGCGGCGGGCGTTGGGTCTGTCCTCGATGTCGGGGGTGATGTCCAGATAGCCGAAAATGCGCTCGAACAGGGCGAGGGACGACTGGAGTTCAACCGATGTCTCAATCAGGGTGCTGATCGGCCAGAAGAGCCTGAACTGGAGGGTGGTGAAGGCGACGATAGTGCCGGCTGTGATACCCACTGAGAAACTGCCGGTCAGCATATAGCCGGCCAGAACGTAGATGACCACGGGTGCCAACGAGAAGAATATCTGCATCAGGGTAAAGAAGGACTGACCGGTCATCTGGCGGCGGATGGCGAGAGTTGCCATTCGCTCGTTCTCGTTGTGGAAGCGCTCAATCTCCTGGTTCTGCCTGCCGAAGAGCTTGGCGAGCATTATGCCGGAGATGGAGAGAGTCTCGTGGGTGATGGCGGTGACTTCCGCGGCGGATTCCTGCGCCTCGGAGGTCACCTTCCGGCGTTTTTTGCCGACGATCAGCGAGAGCAGGAAGAAGAACGGAATGGTGGCGACGCAGACGACCGTAAGCTGCCACGAGATCAGAGTCATCGCGATCAGGGTGCTGACGAATATGACTATGTTGGACAGGACGCTGGACATCGTGTTGGTCACAACGTTCTGGATGCCGCCCACGTCGTTGGCGATTCTGGACTGTATCTCGCCGGTGCGGGCACCTGTGAAGAAGCCGAGGGAGAGGCCCTGGAGGTGTGTGTAGAGCCTGTCTCTGAGGTCGCGCATGACGCGCTGGCCGACGATGTTGGTAGCCCAGGTCTGCAGGATACCGAGTGCGCCGGATACGACCGTTACCGCGGCCATTATGCCGGCGAGGACCCAGAGCAGCTGAATGTCCGGCTGTCCGTCTATACCCTGCGGAAAGAGCGCGTCGTCGAATACATTACGCGTGAGATAGGGGTTGACCACTCCGAGTCCGGCCGTAACCAGGATAAGCAGGATAATGCCAATGACCTGAAAGGTGTACGGCCTGAACGATCCGGCGGCGCGTCGGGCTACGCCGGATTTGGATGTTCGGTCGTCGGTCGTCATAATGTGTCCCCGAGCCTTTTTCATATATTTGGCTTTATATTGCAACAGGGCGGGTACAGGGCAAAAACATGGTGGTCACAGGGCTCAACTGGGGGCGAAATCGCCCTGCGTTAGCTATGAAGGTAAATCTTCTTCCCTCCTTTGGGTCGGATACTATAAATTCGTATTTATGTATCTTGTTGTGTTCCGCGCTCGTTCAGTTGATTCATTGTAACACAGAACGGATGTATCTAGGGATTTGAAATTTAGAATTAAGATTTGGGAATGGCGGGCCGGGGTGTTTGCAAGGTCAACTTTTTCGACTTCATCAGCCACCACACACTAGATTCCCGCCTTCGCGGGAATGACGAGTTATGGTTCGGAATCCAGGGATTGGAACTTTGCACAAGTCCTGATGGCGGGCAGGAGCACAGCCGGCGGCTACAGGCGACTGTGTTGTGTGGTAGTGGGACGGAGTTTTTGCGGTCAGGGTTGGGAGAGTAGGTCGCTGGTGGATACTTCCAGGGCGTTGGCTATCTTGAGGGCGGCCTCTATGGTGAGGTTCTGTCTGCCGTTTTCTATCAGGCTTATGTAGGTGCGCTCCAGGCCTGAGGCGTCCGCCAATTGCTGCTGGGTCATTTTTCGGGAAGTTCGCGTTGCGTTGATCTTTCGCCCTATGGAGGCCAGTTGTTCTTCGAGTGTCGGCTTTGCCTGTGTCAGACCAACCAGGCTGCGGGCTACCGACACAGCTTCCAGGATGTTGGAAGCGACGGCGTCACACCCAAAAATCTCCGCGTCCTCGTTGGTCATTTCCAGCGCGCCTCCACCCAGCAGTAACTTGGGTCTGGTCGGGGGAAGTCTGTGGATCCGGTCGGCGACAGCCTCGACATTGGGCAAGAACTCGGGCAGGGTCGAGGAGAGGGCTACGAGGTCGGCTCCGCGGCTCTGTGCAAAGTCAACGAGGTCTCCGGCGGGCGTTCCGCTGCCAAGGAAATCCACGTCCCAGCCGTCCATGTGGAGAAAGTCCGCGATCATTCTCGCTCCGATGTTGTGCTGGTCGCCTTCCACAGGCGTCACCACGGCTCTTACACCAAGATTCGATCTCGGCGCGACCGTATCTCTCAGGAAGTCCATCGTCTCCATCGTTATCGTGGTGGCAAGATGCTCCTGGGCAACATTGATCACACCTTCATGCCATAGTTCGCCAATCTTTATTAGAGACGGGGCAAGTATCTCGAGTAGTATCCGCGCATGGCTTGTATTGCGGCTAAGAGCTTCGCTTATTACCGAGCGGGCGAGGACGGCTTCGCCCTGTATCAAGGCGAGGCTGTACCTGTCGCGGTCTTGTTTGAGTCTGTTTTCGACATCCATCCGAATTCGCCCTGTGGGTAAATATTGCGAAAATGTCTGATATAATAGACATTATGGTTATAGTATGTTATTATTATAGCACAGTTAGTTAGTTTCCTGAAGGAGGATTCAGATGGAAATCGTTCAGATAGTAGCATTGATTCTGGCAGTGGTCGGGGCGTTAAACTGGGGACTGGTGGGGCTCTTCAAGTTCGACCTGGTGGCTCTGGTGGCCGGCGGAATGAAGTTTGGCGAGGTCAATCCTTTCTCGCGGATCATCTACATACTAGTCGCCATCGCCGGGATAGTAAGCCTGACCGTTCTGGGAGAGATACTTTAGACTGAGTCCCGGTAGAATCTGAGAGGGGCCTCGCCGTTTCTGTGATTTCTATGCACGGTGTCGGGAGGCCTTTCTACATTCTCCGTTCATCGATGGGCTTACAGAAACTGATGAAGAGTCTCGAAGTGTATAAGCACTCATATCGTCAAGTCTTCCAAGTAACTACCAGGAGACAATTTCATAAAGTGAACTGCTATATATTCTTGGTTATTTATGAACTATCATTAAAATATGTCAATTGTGAAATATTTCATTATTGGTTGAAATTAACTGAGCGTCAGAGTGAGGGTTGACAAGAAATGGACTGGATAACCAAGCTGGCGTTGAACCGAAGGTCGGTGACGACGCTTACCATAGTTCTCGTGCTGGCCGCGGGGATTTTCACTTACAGGACGCTTCCTGTGGAGTTGTTCCCGGAGATCGAGTTTCCGTTGGTGACGGTCACCACTTTCTACCCGTCGGCCAATCCTGAAGCAGTTGCCAGAGATGTTACCGGGCCTATCGAGAATGTCATGTCCGGGCTGGACGGGCTGGAAAGCGTCCAGTCGTTCTCATCGGAGAACAGATCAATCATCCTGGGGACTTTCGAGTTCGGGACGGATATGGACGAGGTGGAGAGCAACATAAACTCTTCCATTAGCGGTGTTTCATTTCCCGAGGGGGTAGTCGAGCCGATAGTGGGGCGTATCAACCCGGACTCGTTCCCGGTGCTTCAACTGAGCGTTACGGGTGAGCGCGAAATGGTTGAATTGCAGGAGATACTGGACTCGCGGATACTGCCTGCGATTTCAGGTGTCGAGGGCGTGTTCAGGGTGGAGGTTACGGGAGAGGTCCGGAGGCAGGCCAAGATAGTGGTTGATCCGGCGCGGATGCGCGAAAAAGGGGTCTCGCTGTTCCAGGTTTCGCAGGCGCTGTCGGAGAACAGCGTGGCGTTTCCTGGCGGGGCCATCAGCGACGGTGGGGGCCAGGTTCTTCCGATAAAGACGACGAGCGGCTACGAATCTCTGGACGACCTGCGGAATCTGGTGGTCGGGTTTTCACAACCGGCGATGGCGCCGTCCGGTTCCGGCACTCCGGTTTCGATTCCGTCCGGTTCCACGCCGCCCGCTCCGTCGTCCCCGGTTACGCTGGGTGAGATAGCGGAGGTGAGACTGAGCGTGGGGTCCGCAACCAGCATATCGCGCACGAACGGGATACCGAGTATCGGAGTATCTATCGTCAAGGATCCGGATGCCAACACGATAGACGTTACGACGGCGGTACTGGACGCGCTGGAAGGGATTGGCGAACTTCCGGCCGGAGTGGAGGTAGTTACCGTATCTGACCAGGGTCCGGCCATAGAGAGCCAAATAGAGACGCTGGAGCGGGAGGCTATTCTGGGGCTGATACTGGCGGTAATGGTGGTGTTCGTGTTCTTCCTTACGCTGCGGCCAAACGCGATAGTCGGGGCGCTGACCTCGCTACGCCCGACGGTGGTGATAGCGCTTTCGATTCCGCTGAGCATCTTCACGGGCGTTCTGCTGATGAGCTGGCAGGGGCTGGCGCTGAATTTCATGACGCTGGGCGGCCTGGCCATCTCGGTCGGCAGGGTGGTGGACGACAGCATCGTGGTGCTGGAGAACGTGTATCGCAATATCCAGGGGTCCAGAAATAGGTGGCGCGCCGCTCTCGACGCGACAGTGGAGGTGGGCCCGGCTATCACCGCGTCCACCCTGGCGACAATAGTTGTATTCGCTCCGCTGGGATTCATACCCGGGCTGGTGGGCGCGTTCTTCTTCCCGTTCGCGCTGACGGTGAGCTTCGCGCTGATAGCGTCCCTGGTGGTCGCGCTGACGGCGGTGCCGGTTCTGGGCGCCTATCTGCTGAGACAGGGGGACCTACCCGAGGGTGTTGGGGAGATAGAGGATTTGCCTGAGCCGGAACAGACGAGACTTTCGGCAAGCGCCTACTGGATGCAGCGAGCGTACACGCCGATTCTAAGATGGGCGCTGGGACACAAGGCGATTACGCTAGTGGCCGCCCTGGTCATAACGCTGGGCAGCCTGAGTCTGACGGCGTTCATTCCGGTCAACCTGTTCGAGAGCGCGGGCGACAGGTTCGCGAACATAGATATGTCCTTGCCTCCGGGGACTCCGGCGGAGACGACGCTGGCTGAGCTTGCAAAAGTGGAGGCGGAGATAGCGCCTTACTCGGAGGTCCACATCTCCACTATCGGGAGTCCCTCGGCCTCTTTCGGGGCGAACGTTCCGAGCGGGTTCAACCAGTCGAACACGTTCGTCGCGCTGAGTGAAGACGCGCCGGAGGATATAATCGCTTCTCTCAGGGACGCTCTGGAAGGCGTCGAGGGGCGAACTATCAATATCACGGAGGTGAGCAACGGGCCGCCGACGGCGGGGCTGGACATCAGGGTTACGGGCAGCGACTACGAGGACATTTCGTCGGTGACGCTGGAGCTCACGAGTGAACTGGAGACAATCGAGGGGGTAGAGAACGTAACGAGCAACGTGAGTGAGGCTAGAGATGAGATAGTGGTGGAGGTGGATCCGGCGCGGGCGGCCTCGATTGGTCTGAGCGCGCGACAGGTGGCGTTCCAGGTGAGCCAGTTGTTCGTAGGCCAGAATGTTACACAGGTGCAGACCGAGGAGGGCGCGGTGGACGTATCGCTGAGCGTGGATTCGAGCGGCGTATCGGATGTGGGGAGTGTGGGCGCGCTTGCGATTGCGGGGCCCCTGGGAATGGCGTCTCTCGGCGAGATAGCGGAGGTGGGGGTACGACCAGGGCCGGTGACCATCACGCGGACGGACGGTCTGCGCTCGGCGAGTATCACGGGGAGCATAACGTCGGACGATACGCAGGCGATAGGGATAGCGATCCAAGAGAAGATAGACGCGCTGTCACTGCCGCCGGGCGTGGAAGTTACGAGCGGGGGCGTGTTCGCGCAGATAGCGGAGGGGTTCCAGGCCATCTTCCTAGCAATGGCGGTGGGCATCGCGCTGGTGTACCTGGTGATGGTGGCGAGCCTGGGGTCGCTGAGGAATCCGTTCGTGATAATAACGAGCCTGCCGCTGGCTATCATCGGGGCGCTGTTCGCGCTGTTGGTAACCGGCCGCTCGCTGGGGCTTCCGGCGATGATGGGGCTGCTGATGCTAATAGGCATCGTGGTTACGAACGCGGTGGTGCTGATAGCGTTCGTGGAGCAGCTTCGCCAGCGACGCGGGATGAGCGTGTATGACGCGCTGATAGAGGGCGGACGGGTAAGGCTGAGGCCGATTCTGATGACGGCTATCACGACTAGCATGGCGCTGCTGCCACTGGCCACTTTCGTGGAGGACGAGGGCGGCATAATCGGGGCGCAATTGGCGACAGTGGTGATAGGAGGGCTGATGAGTTCGACGGCGCTCACGCTAGTGGTGGTGCCCGTGGTCTATTTCTTGATGAACGAGAGTATCCCCAACCTGATCAGCCGAATTACGCGGCGCGAAAGACGAGCCTCGGAGTCCGCACAGCAAGGCGACCTTGCGGAAGCAGGCACTTCCTAACCGGAAGGCACATGCGCAGAACGGAGTCGGAGAGCGGAATTCACCCGTTCTCCGATCAGTATGGATCGAGGAATGAGCGTTTTTGCACTCCGTAATGAAGTCTGGCTGCCGCGTCCGATTGACGAGGTATTCGAGTTTTTCTCGGACGCCTACAATCTGGAGACTCTGACGCCGCCCATACTAAGATTCGAGGTACTGACACCCGCTCCGATTCGGATGGAGACGGGTACGCTTATTGACTACAAGCTGAGGCTCCGCGGCCTGCCTGTCAGATGGCAGAGCGAGATCACCGCATGGGAGCCACCCCATCGGTTTGTGGATGAGCAGCGTCGCGGGCCTTATAGTATGTGGGTCCATGAGCACACGTTTGTGGAGAAGGACGGTGGAACGCTCGCGAAAGACAACGTGGACTATTCTGTTCCAGGTGGCGCGTTGGTAAACAGGCTGTTCGTGGCGCGGGACGTGCGAAAGATATTCGAGTACAGGACGGAGCGGCTTCTCGAAGCGCTGGGGTGATGAAACATTCGCACAGAGACCTTCATCAGATAGAGCAGGAACTCGGTCTGGACTTCGAGGACATCGGACTGCTGGAGCAGGCGCTTGTCCACGATTCGTTTGTCGCTGAGTTTCCGGGAGTGTTCAAGGACTCCAATGAGCGTTTGGAATTTCTGGGCGACTCGGTGCTGGACCTGGTGGTTGCAGAAGAGTTGACGCGGAGATTCCCGGAGAGGCCAGAGGGCGCACTGACACAGATGCGCTCGTCACTAGTGGATAAGGCAGCGCTGGCCGGACTGGGCAGGAAGCTGGGGTTGGGTAAGTGGCTGGTGATGGGGAAGGGAGAAGATGAGATCGGCGGCGCGGATCGGGACTCCAATCTGGCGGACGCTTTCGAGGCCCTGCTGGCCGCTCTGTTTATGGACGGGGGATATGGAGCTGCACGCGAATTCGCCCTGCGAGCGATGTCTGATGCGCTGGACGCGGTGGCTGATATGGACAGTCCACCGAGACACCCGAAGTCGCTGCTGCACGAGGCTGCGATGGAGCGCGGTTTCACGCCACCCGTTTATGAGGAGCTGGAACGGTCAGGCCCCGATCATTCGCCGACATTCGTTGTGCAAGCGCTTGTGAACGGGAGGCCGGTTGGGAAGGGCAGCGGAAGCAGCAAGCACGAGGCTGAGGCTGAGGCGGCGTCCGAGGGGCTACGAACGCTCGCCTGATTTCAGGAGTGGGGAGCGTACTTGTGTCCGAGTTCCTCTTCCCAGCGCAGGTAGTTGATCTTGTCGGCGAAGTTGCGGTCCGGGCCTGAGGCGACCATGTCGGAAGGTGGGTACATGACGCCGGTGAGACCCTTTTCCACCGCGCGACCGGAATCCTGCCATGCGCTTGTTCCGCCATCCAGAGCGGACACGTTGGTGTAGCCCAAGTCTAGCAGGGTCGCGGCGGCAAGGACGGCCTGCCGGCTATCCGAGCCTGAGCAGGTGACGACCACCGGAGCAGTCTTGTCGGACGCGACATCCTCTATCCTAAACTCCATCCAGCCCCTTGGGACCCATGACGCGCCCGGCACGTGTCCCTGAGCGAACTCGGCGCTGAGGCCGACGTGTATCACGGTCGCATCGGATGCCCGCTCGACCTCGTCGGGTGAGAGCACTCGTACCCGCTTCATCGCCTCGTCCAGGCCAAGCACAACGGAGTCCCACACACCCGATTCGAGGGACTTGCCCGAATTCATCCATGCGGTCGTTCCACCGTACAGCGCATAAACTTCGTCGAAGCCCATCTGCCTGTACCAGGAAGCGGTGAGGGCAGCGCGTGTTCTACCGTCGCAACAGAAGACGACCGGGGCGTTGTGCGTCACCGCCACCTCGTCCGAGCGCTGAACGGCCTGACCCCCTGGGAACCACCGGAATCCAGGGATGTGCCCTTCTCGGTACTCCTCGATGGAGCGAACGTCTATCAGGTAAACGCTCTCGTTTTGGGCGCGGGCCGCTATCTCGTCGAGCTTCGAGACATCTATGTATCGAACACCGTCCTGCTCGGCGAGACGGTCGGCGAATTCCTCGGCGGCGGCTCTGCCCGTCTCAGTGGGCTGGGGCAACTCCACCCTGTCGGCGCCTGCACCGGTTTCAAGTTCGTAGCCCGCGAGTTCCCAGCCCGCCGTGCCATTTTCCAGCCCGACGACGTTCTCCACACCCATCCGCTGCAACAGGCGAGTTCCGATGATGCTGCGAGTGCGACCGGCGCAGTTGATGACGACGGTGGTGTCGTCGTCGGTCTGCTCGACGATGTCGGTTATTCGCAGTCCAAGTTCGCCGTTGGGGACGCTGCGCCCGCTAGGTATGCAGAAATTCCTGAACTCTTCGGGGGTGCGAGTGTCCAGAATTATCATTTTTTCGCCGCTGTCCATCCGGCTCTTGAGTTCGACGGCGTCAATTTCGGGGACGCCGTGCTGCACCTGCACCTTCTCGCCGAAGTCTTTGCTGGGTACGTTGACGCCCCACTCGGTGGGACGCCTCTCGGTGACCCAGCGGTTCATGCCGCCTTCGAGAGCCGAGGCGTTGGTGTATCCGAGCCGTGTGAGTGTGTCGGCGGCGAGTTTGGCGCGGCGTCCGTCATCGTCGCAGACAACTATCCGGGTGCCTCGGAAAGGCACAGAGTCGGCGATCAGGAACTCGATCTCGCGTCGAGGTATGAGGCTCGAACCGGGTATGTGGGAGCTGTTGTATTCTCCGGCCTCGCGGACGTCTATCAGAGCGAACGGCGTGTTGCCGTCGAACAGGTCGGCGAGACCGGCGCAGGAAGTGGTGGAGGACATGGTCATCTTCTCTTTGTCTGAATCAGGATTTTCTGGATGGCAGGATTGTTGGGATGTCAGCCCTTTCGGTCAAGGGTTGGGGTGAGGGTGACTATAGAGTTTGTTGGGGGCGCCCACAATGGACGCCCCACGGGTCTCTGATGGACGGACAAGGATCTCTAGCAGTTGTCGAAGCGGGTGGTGGCGAAATGTTTCACAGCGCATGTTTCGAGGTTGTAGTTGCTGCGCTGGAGTCCACGGAGGTCGTTGCCATAAACGTGAATCTCGACGGTGGGCCTGTCTGAGTAGTTGTCCATCTGGTGTATCTCATCCACTTCGGGAATGAGCAGACTGACGTCGCCTGGCTTGACGAGGGTTTCACGGTCTCTCTCGATCACGGCGTAGTCGTCGCGGGAGCGGTCGTCGTGGCGGGTGAAGCGTGTCTCGGTGATCCCGTTGTCCATTACGCCTATCATGCCCCAGGTGCAGTGGTCGTGCGGGCCTATGTGGTCGCCCGGACCCCAAACTACGGAGGTGACGAGCAGGCCGTTGTCGCCATAGTGAAGAACGTAGGTGCCGTGGTTGGCCCTGCGTCCATTTCTGATGGCGGGGATTCTGTACTCTTCAGGTACGGCGTCGGGATTGTTGATGAGCCGCTCGAGATACGAAGAGCCAACGTCGAACAGGCGCTCCTGATCAGGCTGTTCGTCCACCAGCGAGCTCATGTCATGCACAAATTCATCGAGAGTATATTTGACGGTAGTCGTCATGGTCGGCCTCCAGTTTGCTGTTATCCATCGAATGATATACCGAATTGGCTGTGCTGCCAAATGTTGTCAGGCAAGAATTTCGCGGAGACGACGCGCGACGACCTCCTCCTCGCCATTGCGAACGTTCACGGGTATGAAGAGGATGCTGTCAGTGTAGCTTCTCACTCTTACCCTTATTCCTGGTTCGCCTTCCTCCAGCATACGCACCACCTCGTCCCTGGAAGGCCCTGTCCACTCGGGGATGAAGTGTATTTCGGCGCTGGCGTGGTTGGAGTCGGGCTCTTCCAGTTCGGGTTGGGCTTCGAGCAGTTCGACGCGCAGCCCGGGAATGTCACTTAGTCTGTCGACGACGTGAGCGGACTTGGCTCTCCAGTCGGCCTGGACCGCGTCGAAGTCGGTGTCCACGAACAACTCGAGGGCAGTTACGAGTCCGGCTATCTCCTCTTTGCAGACCTTGGCGGAACGTCCGATGGATTCGGAGTTAGGGGCGGAGTTGGCATATGCGGCTTCGATAAGGTCGGCGCGCCCGGCGAGTATGCCGGTGGACTGCGGACCCATGACGCCCTTGCCTCCGCTGAAGCTGACCATGTCGGCGCCCTGCCGGATATACTTGCTCAGGTTTTCGGGCGGCGGAAGCATGGCGGCGGCATCAACAATGACAGGCACGTCTCTGGCGTGTGCTATCTCGACGACCTTGGTCAGCGGAAGTGCACCACCAGGCCGGGGTCCGAAGACATAGGCGACAGCGGCCGTTTTCTCGTTTATGGCTGCCTCAAGTTCCCATTCGTGGGTCGCGCCGGTATTGCCTATTTCGACCAGTGTCGCGCCCGCGGTCCTGAAGTTGTGATCGTAGTTCACCCTGTGAGCGCGGTGAATGACTATCTCGTTCTTCATGCCGGTGGTGTCGGGCAACTGCCACACTTTCGCGGGATCGTTGCCCGCTATGCAGGCGGCGGCTTCCAGAACCATGCCGGCCGCCGATCCCGCAGTAACAAGGCCGGCTTCGGCGCCGGTCAGGCCCGCTATGACGTCGCCGGCCTTCTTGTTGAGATCGTGCATGTCCACGAACCAGCGGGAGGCTTCCTCCATCGCCTGGACGACGGGGGGCGGCATGATGCTGCCTCCATGCACGGTTATCCAACTGGCCGCGTTTATGATCGGCTTAACGCCCAATCGCTGGTAGAAGTCATTGCCCTGAGTTGTCATTGTCGTCTCCGTTCGGGGAATCGTGTTCCGGGGTCGGTCGCGCAGGGATGATGTCGTTGACGTTGATTTGGAGGTCCGGGAAGGCGGTGGGCGATATGGTGTCGCCGGGCCGGTAGATTCTGGAGGCTAGGTAGCCTTCGAGGGAAGGGTCTGTGTATGCTTCGATGCGGTCGTCCTGGAGGTTCGCTATCCAGACTTCGGGGATTCCGAGAGATGCGTAGTACGGGAGTTTCACTTCGCGGTCGTATTCCAGCGAGGAGTCGGAGACTTCTATGAGCAGAAGGACATCCTGGGGGCGGGGTTTGCCGAAATCGTAGAGGTCTTCACGGAAGGCAAGCAGCGCAATGTCCGGCTCAGGTTCGGAAGTGGGGGACGTCACGACCGGGCTTTGAACCGATACTATCGCTTGGTTGGCGATATTCAGCCCGGCGAATATGCGATTAACGCGCGTTATACATGATGAGTGTCTATCTCCCATTGGCGACATAACGATAATCTCTCCTTCGAGGAGTTCCACACGCTCTCCGGGAGCGAAGATGCCTGCCTTGCCCATGGCATGGTATTCCTTGCGTGTGAAGGTGCGCTTTCTGGGGGCGTAAGTTCGCGTGTCCGCATCGGTTCGGGTGAGCGTTTGGGTCGTCATGGTGATCTCCACATTGTCTGGCGCCCGGAGGCCCGGCGCCTGCCGTATCGGTATGGATGTGGGTTGTGTGATTATAACACGTCAGCGTTACACAACTATCGTCTGTTTGTGATAACCTTGCCAGCGATGCGGACCTCAGAAGACCAGTTGCTTCGGGCCGATTCACGAAGAACCCAACGTTAGGAGAGGTACATGAGTAAGGTTATCGGAAGTTATCTCATATCGCGGACGCTGAAGGAGGAAGGCGTTGACACGCTGTTCTACCTGATGGGCGGCCCCAACTTCGATATCGTTATGGCGGCGGAGGACCAGGGAATCCGCTGCATAGACTTCAGGCATGAGCAGGCTGCGGCTTTCGCGGCGCACGCATACGCGCGCGTAACGGGCAAGCCCGGCGTATGCACGGCGGCCTCAGGCCCGGGCACGCTGAATCTGCTGACCGGTGTTTACACCGCTGCGATTGACTGCGCGCCTATGGTAATTCTCGGCGGCGCGGGGCCGGTCCACGAGATCGGACGCGAAGCTTTCCAGGAAGTGGACCAGGTCGGCATCATGGAGCCAATGATGAAGTGGGTCCACCAGACTACGCAGGCCGCGCGCTACCCTGAGGTAGTGAGCATGGCGTTCCGCAAGGCGACAACCGGACGACCGGGACCTGTCTATATTGACTGCGGCGCGGACGTGCTATATGAAGAGATCGAGGAAGAGGATGCCGTGCATCCTTCTCGCGCAGCCAGGCGCACCCGCCCTGCCGCCGAGCCGAGCGTGGTATCCGAGGTGATAGACATGCTTGCCGCGTCGGAGCGGCCCATGATATTCGCTGGCGGCGGAGCCTTCTTCTCAGGCGCGGCGCCGGAGCTGGAGCGACTGGTTGATCTGACTTCCACACCGTTCTACACCGCGCCGATGTCGAGGGGACTGGTGCCCGAGGACCACGCGGTCTCGTTCCCTGCCGCCCGAAGCACTGCGATGCGCGAAGCGGACCTGGTGCTGGTGGTCGGAACCAGGTTGAATTGGATGGTCCAGTACGGCCACAGGTTCAACCGCGACGCCAAGATAGTCCAGATTGACATCGAGCCAAGCGAGCTCGGACACAACAGGGACATTGACCTAGGGGTCGTGGGCGACGCGAAGGCAGTCCTGACGCAGATGCTGGAGGAGGCAGAGAGCCGTGAGGCGGACTGGGCCGGCAGGATAGAGTCGGACTGGGTATTGCGTCTCAGGGACGTTGAGGACGACCGCCAGGCGCGCGGGGCCGCTATACAGAATTCGGACCAGTTGCCGATGCACCCGCTGCGTCTGTGCAAGGAGATACGAGAGTTTCTGGACAGGGATGCGATTCTGTCTGTGGACGGCAATGAGATTCTGCACTTCGGGCGACAGTCTCTGCCGACGTACGTCCCTGGACACAGGCTGAATTCCGGTGTTACGGGCACGATGGGCGTAGGCCTGCCCTACGGCATAGGAGCCCAACTGGCCAAGCCCGACAAGCAGGTGCTCGTACTTCACGGAGACGGCTCGATGGGAATGAACGCGATGGAGCTGGACACCTGCGTCCGGCACAACATTCCGGTCGTTACGGTCATCTCGAACAACGCGGGCTGGACGGCTCGCACTCCCGACCGTCGCAAGCCCGGCCGCGAACTTGGATTCACCAACTACGACGGTATGGCGCGCGAACTTGGCGCTTACGGCGAGCGGGTGGAGGACCCGAACGAGATAAAGCCCGCGCTGCAGCGTGCTTTCGACAGCGGCAAGCCCGCGGTTATCAACGCCATCGTCGAGCCGACGGCAGCGGGCGTTTCCCGCGCCTGGGGCGGAAGCCGGATGGAATAAGTTTCAGCGATCAATTCGGGAATTGGGTGCGGCCGCCCGTCCCAATTCCCGCCCTTAGACACTTAGCTAGTGGCTGCTATGAAGAATTACGTCATCTTGATACTGGCTGGTATCGTGTTCGCCATTGTGGTGGCTTTGATTGCCACACAATGCTCTACTTCTTCTCCCCCGGTCGGAGCAGCCGCTTCGGCGTCGCTCGTTGCGTCGAATGGAGACGGCATGGGAAGTGTGACCATTAAGCAGATGGAGGCCAGCGTGCTGATATCCGCCGAATTGAGTAGTCTTGCTCCAGGCGGGCACGCACTCGTGATTCACGAAGTCGGCGCCTGCACTCCCGACTTCGACGCCGCGGGCGATCACTTTGCCGCCGACTTCGGTCTTATCCATCCCGTCTGGCAACGAGGAAGCGATTCGCTGCACGAAGGGGACCTTCCCAATGTCTATGCGTCCAGCGACGGCTCTGTCCGGGCTGATTTCTTCACCAATAACGTCACTCTCGGCGTGGACGCGCCTCACAGTCTCTTCGACCCGGATGGGTCGTCCATCATCATCTATGAAAAGCCCAGTGACTACACGGAGGACGAGGACTACGGCGAACGCCTAGCCTGTGGGGTCATTCAGAAAAACTAGGCTAGTCCTCTATCTTCAGGCTGCCCATCACAACGGAGCCTTTGATCACGAGGTCGGTCTGGCCGCTCTCAGTATCGCGTCGGATACGCTCGTCCTTCAGTTCGCCCATGACGGTGTCGTCGTCCACGCGTATGTTCCAGTCGCCCGGCACCCTCAGCTTTATCTCGCCCATGACGACGGAAAGTTCGAGTACGGCGGGCTTCAGCTGAACCGAAGACTCGCGCAGGTCTATGTTGGCCTCGCCCATGACGGCGGTGGCGCGTCCACCCCGGAATTCGAGGGAAGTGATCTTCTGTGCGGCAGATCCCATCACGCTGACCAGATTAATGGAGTCTTGGTCGGCAGGGGCGACTTTCCGTTCAGAGCCGAATACGCTAACCGAGTTGGGAGAATCCAAGTAGGAGTCCGAAGTCGCGACATCGTTTCTGCGTCGTCCGGACCGGAAGCTCTTGATGAGAATGGCAACGCCTACGGCTATCAGGATCAGCGGCCAGAACCTGCCCAGGTCCACTCCGAGGACCATTATCTGGATAAGTGCGGCAACCACGATTATCAGAATTGGACCGCCAACCTGTCGGAAGCGACTCTGGACCAACATCCATACGCCGAGGAGGATGAACAGGGAAGGAATCCAGCGGAAGACGTCGCCGGTGTCAAGAAATCCTAAGTTGCCCAATAGAAGCAGGAGACCCAGGGCGACGGCCAGAAGACCGAAGGCGAAACTTCCTGATAGTCTGCGTGTACTCATCTGATTCGCTCCTTCAGCGATTTGCTGCATGGTAACTTTCGGCTAACTGCACTTTTAGTATAGCAGCCATTGGATTCCCACCTACCCCGCGCCTCTGTTAGGATTCGTGCAGAGGATTTAGAGTATGTCGACTCGAAAGGTCAGTTGCGACAAGGGACTCCGGCTGGGGGAAGTGGTGGAGGCCACGACTACCGAGTTCGTCGTCCAGTGCTATGAGCTTTATACCGCGCCCGCACTGGGCAGCCTCGTGAGATGCGGTGATGGCGACGCAATCTATGGCATCGTCCATGAGATTTCCACACGCAGCATTGATACGGGTCGCAGGCCGATAGCCAGGGGTAGAGACGAGAACGACGAAGACGCGATCTACGAGTCGAATCCGCAGCTCTCGCGGCTGCTTTCCACGGAGTTTCGCGCGCTGTCCGTCGGACACACCGAGGACGGCAGTCTGAGACGCTGGCTCGCACCGCTACCTCCACGGATACATTCTTTCGTGCACCCCTGTTCCGACGACACGCTGAGAGAGTTCAGTGCTGAGCTCGATTTCGTGTCCATACTGCTTTCGGCGCCAATAACCGCGGCGGACGACGTTCTTGCTGCTTTTCTAAAGATGGCGAGCAACGCCCGCGCCGATTCCGATGAGTTCCTGGTGAATGCGGGCAGGCGACTCACTCCTCTGCTGGGCGGACAGATGCAGCGGCTGGACGGTATTCTCAGGAGGATAGCGACATGACTACGGGCGCCAACGGAAGCGTGAGAAACGTGGGCGTCGGTTGGGGCGGATCCCAGAGACTCGGCATGGTGGTGTCGGGCTCCCTGACCGAGGGGATGGAGGTTCGTCTGGACGCGGATACTTCTATCGAGGACATCAAGGTCGGCACGTTCGTGAACATACAAGGGCAGCGTATGCGTTTCTTCGGCGTGGTGACGGATGTCGCGCTTGCCTCTATGGACCCGACCCTGCCCGCGTCGCCGCCGGATGTGTCGAACCCTTTCATCAGGAGTGTTGTATCGGGGACTGCGGCTTACGGGACGATCACGGTAGAGCCAATGCTTACGCTGGGAGCGGGCGAATCGGTCGCCGGACTGGACGGCCCGCAGCCTGCGAAGACGATACCGCCACACTTCTCCCAGGTCGGGTCGGCTACGGACGAGGACATACGAACCGTGTTCGGTGGCGAGGACGACAGGCATTTCTGGATAGGCAGTCCGCTGGATATGGATACGCAGTTGTGTCTTGATATCGAAGAGTTGGTCACGCGGTCCAATGGGGTCTTCGGGAAGAGCGGTACGGGCAAGACATTCCTGACACGCCTGCTGCTGGCGGGGATACTTCAGAAGAATGTGGCATCGAACCTGGTGTTCGATATGCACAACGAGTATGGCTGGCAGGGAACCTCAGAGGGTGCGACGAGCACGGTCAAGGGACTGAAGCAGTTGTTCAGCTCCAAGGTAGCAGTGTTCACGCTGGATGAGCAGAGTTCGCGCAACCGAGGCATCAACCCGGACTATGTGGCGCGCATAGGCCTGGAGGAGATAGAGCCCGAAGATGTTCTGATGCTGCGGGAGTCGCTGAAGCTGTCTGAGGTGGCGGCGGATGCGACGTACTCGCTCCAGCGGGAGTTCGGTCAGAGTAAGTGGCTGGGGACATTCCTGGATATGTCCGGGGGCGAGGAGATGCGGGAACTGGCGTCGAGGATCAACGTGAACGACCGCGCCCTATCCACGCTACAGAACCGCCTGCGCAGGCTGATGCGCCTGCCTTTCATAGACGCTGAGAGGTCGCACGATTCGGTAAACCGGATACTGGACTACGTTCAGAACCAGGATATGCACGTGGTTCTGGAGTTCGGACGCTACGGGAGCGACCTGTCAGCGTATATCCTAGTAGCCAACCTGCTAACGCGACGCATTTATGCCCGCTATCAACAGTTGACTGAGAAGGCAGCGGGCGACAGCGCGCAGAGTCCGCGTCCGCTGGTCATTACCATCGAGGAGGCACATAAGTTCCTGAATCCGGGTATCGCTGACCAGACGATATTCGGCACGATAGCGCGGGAGATGCGCAAGTTCAACGTGACGCTGCTCGTGGTGGACCAGCGTCCGTCGGGCATAGATGACGAGATCATGAGCCAGATAGGGACTAAGCTGACCTGTCTTCTGGACAGCGACCGGGACGTGGACGCTGTGCTGTCGGGGGTGTCGGGGAGCCGCAAGCTGCGCGCGGTGCTGTCTCGGCTGGAGTCGAAGCAGCAGGCGTTGGTGTTCGGACACGCGCTTCCGATGCCTGTGGTGGTGCGGACGCGGGACTACGGTTCAGCGGAGTCTTACGCGTCGTTCGGGTGGCGGGACGAAGGAGAACGACTGGCGATGGCGGAGCGAGACGCGGCGGACCTGTTCTGAGGCGGGGCGGGGGATGCCTAGGCGACTTGGAGGCTGTCGGCCTCGGTGGGTTCGAGAAGCAGGACGCGATTGGTGCGTTCCTCCATGAGGAGGTCGAAGTGGGAGAGGATGTCGAGCCCGAGCAGGGAGGCCGACTGTCCGGCCCGGTATGGGTTCGATGATGGGGATGTCACTGTCAATGTGGAGGCTTCCAATGCTCATGGAGACTCGTGTCTGGCGGGTGGATGTCAGTCCGCCTATGCCGAGGCTTCGACGTCCCGCTGGCAGTCTCGACAGGTCAATGCCGTGGGATGCAGACAAGAGGAGAGCGTCGCGATTGCCGATAAGCGTGCGGTCCGCCCCGGTATCAACCGCGAAGGAAATATCCATTTCGACCATGCCTAGATTGGGCATAGATACTGATATGTCAATATAGGGTCGTCCTGAGCGGAAGTATCCTTCTATCATCGGAAGTCAGACGCCTCAATGATTGCGCTTTCGTCCAAGTCGCTTCTCCCGCAGATCTGCTTCGCGCCGGTATGGAGAAGTTAGACGTCACTAAATCTACATCTAGGTCGGTCAGCTTCTCGATGACTAATCTGTTTGGCGGCAGGTCTATAGTTCTCAGCTTGGCAGCAAGTTCTACCGGGTCCGGGTCAGCCGCGATAACCTCTTTGTCCATCACCGCGATCCAGTGTTCGGGGTATTTTTCCTGCAAGGCGTCAAAGTTGGCCTCTACAAAATCCCAGTCTTCATGGCGGAGTCGTGATTCCGTCTTTGTGTCGAGCATATTGGCGCTCCTTTCGGATCGGCGGACAGGGTTCATCTCCATTGTGGCGCGGGCGGCAGGTTGGTCCAAAGCCAATCCGCCGCGTGTTTACTGGAAATTTGGGCGTGGCTATCTCTGGATGCCGGCGTGGTGGAGGGCCTGGCCAACTATGTCCACGTCAACGAGTTCGCTGTGGGCAGCGAGGAGCTGCCGGGTGATCGGCCCGGGGGTGGACTCGCCGACGGGGCGCTTGTCCACCATGCTGACGGGGACTATGCGCGGGCTGGTCCTGGAGAAGAAGACCTCGTCTGCGGTGTAGATGTCGTAAGGCTGCAGGTCATCTTCGATGACGCGTATGTCGAGCTGCTCTGCTATCTCGAATATTACGCTGCGGGAGATCCCCTGTAAGATGCTGCGGTCGGTAGGGGTCTTTATCACGCCGTCCTTGATGAGGAAGACGTTGTATCCGATGCCCTCGGTGAGGTTTCCGTACTGATCGAGCAGGATTGGTGAGGCGCCCGGGTCAACGTCTTCGGCCTCGAGTTCGGCTAGTACGAAGTTTGCGCGGCTGTGGTGCTTGACCTTGGGGTCCATGGTGTCGCTGGAGTAGCTGCGGGTCTTGGTGATGACGCCGTGAGCGCCGTCCACGTAGAACTGGGCGAACGATGGGAAAGCGACGGGCTTTATCATTATGCAGACGGTTGGGGTAAGACCGTGTATGCCGTGTCCGACGCCGCGCGTTATAAACGGGTTGATGGCAAAGTCGCCAGCCTCGTCGAGATGCTCCATATTGCGTTCTACGCCCTCCTCGCAGAGGGCGGTCATCTCGTCCGGTGTGAGACCGGGGTCTATACGCATGTACTTGAGCGACCTGTACAGTCGGTCTATGTGTCGGTCGAGTACGAAGGGCTTGCCAGCGAAGGTGCGGGCGATATCGAATACCACGTCGGCGACTACGAAGCCCCTGTCTTCGGGCGAGAGCCTGATGTCGCCGAGCGGGAGCCACTCGCCGTTGAAGTAAGCGGTGAAATTGTTCTGGTCAACCATGTATTGCCTCCGTAAGCCGGGGTTGGTGTGTTCAGTCTGCATTGTAATGGGGTCGGAGTCGGCGGGCAATGTGCTGCTATCGAGTCTGTTGGCGCGTTGACTTGTGACATAGGGCTGCTACACAATTCGCCTTATGGCATTACGAGCTTTAATTTTGACCTTTTGGGCAGCGGCAGCGGTTCTGGTTGTGTCCTGTGGCATGGAAACTTCAGAGGTTCAAGACACACAAGAGCAGACTCCCACACCGATTCCGGCGCCCGATCCGCCTCCCGGTTCTCCGGGCGCGCCGGGCAGCTTGAATGAACCTCGCGCGAATCACACCGCAACTCTGATGCCGGACGGCACGGTGCTCGCCGTGGCGGGATCAAGGGTGGACAGGGACCTGGCGTCCGTGGAGTCCTACGATCCACAGACCGGTCTCTGGACGCTTGTTTCAAGCATCGGATCCGCGCGTCAGGGGCATACGGCAACGCTTCTACCGGATGGACGCGTGATGGTAGCGGGCGGCGCTTTCAAGGTGAGAGCGCTGTCTTCGGTGGAGATTTACGACCCGTCATTGGACACGTGGACGGAAGCGGCCCCAATGATCGAGGGGCGGTCTGAGCATACAGCAACGCTTCTGCCGGACGGTCGCATCCTGGCGGCAGGGGGCGTGGATCTGCTAACGGCGACAGCGGGAGCGGAGATATACGACCCGGCGTCGGATACGTGGAGTCTGGCGGGTAATCTGTCCGAGGCGCGGTCCGAGCACACGGCGACGCTTCTGTCGGACGGGCGTGTGGTAGTGGCGGGCGGCGTACGGGGGCCATACACGCTGTCCTCGGCGGACGTGTATGATCCGGTAAGCGGCAGGTGGTCGTCCGCGCCTCCTATGACAACCGCAAGAAGCGAGCACACGGCGACGCTTCTCACAGACGGACGGTTGCTGATAATAGGCGGACAGGATAAAGGCGCCGCTCATGATTCGACGGAGACGCTGGACCCTCTGGCGATGGCATGGACGCCTACCGCGAGTATGAACCGACTTAGGGCCGGACACCAGGCGACAATCCTGGAGAATAGTCAAGTCCTGGTTACGGGAGGCGGGTCCGTAGCCCCGGACAGCCTGGTCGAGATATACGATCCCACACTGGACGAATGGAGTCGCACGGCCAGGATGATCACGCCTCGAATCGAACACAGGGCATCGCTTCTAAGGGATGGGACAGTGCTCGCGTCGGGTGGGCGCGCAAGTCTGGTATCCCCGCTCGCGTTCACCGAATTGTACGTTCCGGGCGCGGGATCATGGTCGCCGACAGCGTTAATCCGCGATCCGCGCTGGGCGCACGTCACAGTGTCTCTAGCAGACGGGAGACCGCTGGTGATCGGCGGCTACAACAACGACGGATGGAGCCTGAACACCGCCGAGTATTACGACGCGGCATCCAGGAGATGGACGTTTGCCGGAGAGATGCGGCACGGCAGATGGGGGCACGCAGCCACAGTTCTGGCGGATGGCCGCATAGTAGTGTGCGGAGGCGCGGACAGCCTGGGCGAGTTTCATTCCACGGCGGAGATACTTCATATCGAGGAAACGGCGTGGAATGCGCTCCCGGATATGTCGGAGGCAAGAGTAAGGCACACTCTGACTCGGCTGGACGACGGGCGATCCGTGGCCGTCGGCGGCTGGAACGGCGTGCGGACATTATCCAGCGTCGAGATCCTGGATGAGAAGGCCGAGTCGTGGACACTGTCAACTCCAATGTCACAAGCTCGCTGGGGACATACGGCGACCCTGCTTTCGGATGGGCGACTGCTCATCGCTGGCGGAGTCGGTCCGGATGACCGCAGCCTGGCGTCCGCTGAGATATACGATCCGACAACGGGCAACTGGACCAGCGCCGGAACGATGTCCGAAATCCGGGATGGGCATACGGCGACGCTGATTGACAACGGCAGGGTTATGGTGACAGGGGGAATGGGAACGGACGGAGAGTCGCTGTCTTCGGCAGAGATGTACGATCCGGCGACGGAACAGTGGTCCGCGGTGGAGAGCATGGACAGACCTCGTTCGAAGCACACGGCGACTTTAATGCGCGACGGTCGTGTGCTTGTGGTAGGTGGAACCGCAGACGGTATCACCCCGCTGGCGTCCGTAGAGCAATTCGATCCTGAGACCAATCTCTGGACGTCGGGGGGCACCATAAAGGAGGCTAGGTGGTCCCACTCCACAACTCCATTGCCCAACGGTGAAGTTCTTGTGGTTGGAGGCTACGGCTTCACAACTCTCAGATCGTCGGAGATATACATGCCTGCGGGCGGTGGCTGGCACTCGGGCGACAGCCTGGCGCGAGGGATAATGGATGACGGGAGAGAGGCGGATTTCAAGTACAATCACCCCCATCCCAGAGAGGGGTAGGTATTGAAGATGACCGCGCTTGACTTGCAGTTTCACCCCCATTCTAACCTTCCACCATCAAGGGGAGAGGGATTTTTGCCTACCCTTGTCAGATCGTCAACAGGGAAGGGACTTACGCAACCGTCTCTTAGAGAGCGGGCCTCTTGACGACACCGGCCCATACTCAACAGGACATGAGCGTGATCAAGCTCGCTATGCGCCGCCTCAGTACAGAGTGGCGGCTGATGTCGAGCGTGTTCATCGGCATTGTGATCGCGACCATACTCATGTCGGCCGCGCCCGTATATCTAGACGCGCTGGAGCGTCAGAGCGTGAACAGCGCGGTCAGGACATCGGTCGAGAGGTCAGGGGACACATTCTTTGACATCATGGTGGATATTGACTTCATCCCGCTGGAGTCCGAGGAAATCACCAGCGCACAAGCGTCCCAGACGCAGGCCGTGAACGACAACATGGGGCCGACCTACACAGGGACCCGCAGCTTTCTAAAGACGCCATACTATTCGATGACCCTACCGCCCAGAGCATCGGCGGCGCTCGCGGCGCTGGAAGATCCGCCGGAGGAGGGCGAAGAGCCTCCTCTGCCATTCGAGACCGGTTTCGCGCAGTATCTCGAGGGACTCGATGAGAAGGTCACGTTCATCGAGGGCAGAGCTGCCAGAGACGTCATTCTGAGAGGCGCTCAGGGGCCACTCGTAGAAGCGGCGCTGAGCGCAAGAACCGCCAACGCCTTCGGAGGGCTGAAGCCGGGGGACACTCTGGTCTTCGCGCCATCAGTGGATTCCCCGATAAAGGTATCGGCGAGAATCACCGGACTGGTGGAAGCCAGTTACTGGGACGATCCGTACTGGAGAGGCGACGTGGAATCGTATCTATTCCCGCGTATGCCCACCGAGGATGGGGTGGTAACGCCGAGTTCGCCGCCGCTGCTCGGTATCTTTGTGGGGCCGACGTCCATGACCGAGGCGATAGGCAGGTCATTTCCGGGCACGACTGTTGACGCCATATGGTACAACGATGTTGACCCGGAGATTCTGCGAACATGGTCGAAGGGCGAAATGCGGTCGCGCCTGGACGCGCTGAACGATGATATGTCCTCGGCGCTTCCGTCCTCGTTCGTGTACAGCGGAATCGGTGTCATGCTGGCACGGTTCGAGCGTCAGACCTTTCTGACGAGCGTTCCGCTCCTGCTCCTCATGGCGGTCCTGGGCATAGCGGTATTGTATTTTCTGTTTATGATCGTCTCTTACCTCATTCCCAATCGCGAGAGCGACGTGGCGCTTTTCAGAAGCCGAGGAACCAGCACCTGGCGTCTTCTGAGGCTTTATATGGCTGAAGGGGTGATCCTCACGGTTGTCGCTGCCGCCATCGCTCCGTTCATCGCGCTGCTGGTTGTGTGGCTCGCCGGTCTGCTCCCCTACTTCGGGCACATAACGGACGGCAGGCCTCTTCCAGTACACGTTGGCTGGCTGCCTTTTGCGGCGGCGGGAATAGCCGGAGCTTTGTGCCTGGCGATATTTGTCATCCCCGGCGTTCTGGGGGCCAGGGCCGGACTTATCATTCACCGGCTCAGGTCGTCGCGTCCGCCGCAGGTCCCCATCTTGCAACGCTACTACATAGACGTCATGTTTCTGGCCGTCGGAGGCGTACTCTTCTGGGAACTGCAGGCTCGTGGCGAGTTGGTGTCGGGCAGCCTGTTCGGACAGCAAGACGTGAACGAAGCGCTGCTGGTTGCTCCGGTGCTATTCCTGATAACCGTAGGAATGCTGTTCTTCCGCATCTTCCCTATGTTCATCCGGTACATCAGCGGCGAGTCGCCCACACTGGTAGATCTGGGCACATGGGTGACGCTCGCAGCGCTGGCGGCGGCAATCGGGGTGACAGACTTCCGCGCTGGGGACCAGACGGGATGGATTCCGTCGGTGGCGGCCCTCGGTGGATTCGGAGCGGCATACTGGCTGACCGGCAGAGGATCGGGCTGGGTGTACAAGGTCTCGTTCACGGTGATACAAGCAGCACTCGTGGCGGGGTTCTTCTACATGAGGCCACCGGACCCGGATGCGCCGGCAGCTGTATTCGCGGGTTCGATTGCGCTCGCCGCGCTGATACCGGCGCAAGTTGTGTTCCATATTCTGTCGGTATTCGTCAGGCGCGCGCCGGTGTGGGTATCCATGACCCTGTGGCACATGGCGCGCAATCCCATGCAGTACTCGTGGCTGGTACTTCTTCTCGTGCTTTCGGGAGGGATCGGGATACTGGCCACAACCGTCGGAGCGACGCTGGACCGAAGTTACGAGGAACGAATCCGCTACAACGTGGGCGCCGACATTCGTGTTTACAGTATTGCGTCTCACCTGGGTCGCAGGGACGGCAAACTGGAGGCGAACTTCGGCGGTATCGCAGGAGTCGAGTCCGTTTCTCCCGCCTTAAGAGGCGGCGGACACGTGGGGACGGGTGGAGCGGGGCCCACTTTCTCGTACATGGCGATTGACTCGCAGACCTTCGATCCGTGGTACAGAGGGGACTTCTCCGAGAGGGACCTGCACGAGATTCTCAAGGACCTGAAGTTAGAGGACCCGGTGCGCGCGACAGAGATTCCCGACGGAGCTGAGAGAATACAGCTATGGGTCAATCCGGCAAGCTATTACCCATTGATGTTCCTCTGGATAGTTGTGGAAGACGCCAATGGGAAGATGGACACGATAACCCTGGGTGAAATGGACACTCAGGGCTGGAACCTGAAGGGCGCAGACATACCCGACGACCTGGTCCCTCCCCTGAAATTGGTCGCCATACAGCTTAACGAACCGGGATTCGGTTCGACCGGCACCGCGGGCAATATCGTGTTCGACGAGCTACATGCTGTTATAGAAGGAACGGGTGAGTTGGTATCCATTGACGGATTCGAGGGTTCTCCGGAGTGGGTCACGATTGCGACAAGCGCGGTGGAAAGGGACGAACTGACCGGCATTACGGACATAGTCTATTCGGGTAACAGCGCCCTTCGCTTCACGTTCGGTAAAGAGTCCAATAACGGCCTGCGCGGTTTCTACAAGTCCGGCGGCCACGGGTACATACCGGCGGCCGTCAGCCGCTCGTTCTCGGAGGCTACCGGAGCCTGGGAAAACATGGGCATCATTGTCAAATTGCCGGGCGGCCTGGTCCCGGTGGTCGTGGTTGACGTAGTGGAGTATTTTCCAACAGTGATTCCACAGGGCCTGGGATTCATGGTCTTCGATCTGCATACACTCCTCGAATATATTGACCCGCTCAACCCGACGGGTCAGGCACCCGTCAACGAACTTTTCCTGGAGGTCAAAGAGGGGAGCGGAATCGCTGCGCTGACCAGCGCTGAAGACCTGGTCAGCTATCAGGGTAAGGTGGTAGGAACAGAGGCGGCGCTGGCGGCCCAGGACGCCGATCCTCTCATATCCGCAGGATGGCGGACGATGGTGCTCGTAGCGATGGCGGTGATACTGTTCATCGCCAGCCTGGGGTACATCGTTTACCTGCTCGCGTTCACGGACCGCAGCGTCAGCGAGATGGCGTCTCTGAGGTCGCTAGGATTCAACCGGGCACAGACTATCGGGCTGATTGGACTGGAACATCTTCTTATAGCGTTCATCGGACTGGGACTCGGCACGTGGGCCGGATACCAGATGAGCCGAATGATGGTCGCGTCGGTGACGGTCACGGACGGGGGCGGGCACGTGTTGCCGCCGTTCATACTGACGACCAACTGGCTGTTCATGGGACCTCTGTATCTGGCGATGATAGCGGTGTTCGCGGTCTCGCTCTTGACGCTGGGCCGACGCGCGCTGTCAATTGACCTGAGGCGGCTGTCTCGGATGGAGGGGTAGTCGGCAGTTGCTGGGTTGACGGGCTGAGAGAGCTTTCCGATAATGAGATAGAAAAGAGTGCGAAGGACGCATGAGATCAAGGTGAAACGATGACCGCTGACAATAGGCATCTGCACCCTTCCCGGGTGAATCACAAGAGACCGAAATGGCTTGAGGAGCTGAGCAGCCCGGAGGCGGAAGAGGCAATCCGCAAGGAGGCGGAGCGGATCCGCAACAGTCCTGAACCTCCGCCCACGTTGGAGGAAGTCAGGGCCATGATGGACGAGGCGTTGGGTGACCGCACACTGAAAGAGGTTTTGCGCGAACTCGACGATCGGTTTGAACAGGAGTTATCCAACCCGGAGTCTGAGGGACGTTAGACGGTCGAGGGCGTCGTTCGACTGTGGATTAAGCGTGGAGATCCCATAGGTATATATCGCTTCATAATTGCCGATGTGTCGAGATAGTAGATCGGCACGGATTGTCCTCCTGCCGGGGTTTCGGCAGAGAGTGTACCAGACCGGCCCGCCTGGCCCGTCGCTTGTCATGGCTGTCTGAAGGCCATAGACTGGCAGGCGTGGAACTTTATGCTTCGTAGTGTCTTGAGAATACTGTCCGCGTGGCCGATGGTGCTGAAACGCAGCCTGGCCAACTGGCGGCTGCTGTCCTCCGTAGTTGTGGGCGTTGTGCTGGCGTCGGCTATCATGGCGGGAACGGTCATATACTTCGATTCGCTCCGAGACATCGCGCTCGACGCCGCGCTCGCGGACAGAGACCCGCTCGACCTGGACATTTTCACGAAGGTGACCCGGGGGCCCACCAATCCCGCTTCGTACGCGACGGTGCGCGGCTACGTGGAGGGGGCTTACAGCAACGAAATTGGGTGGTTCGTCGAAGACGCGCTTCACGGGGGCAGATCGGCGACGCTGTTCGTCGCGCTACCGGGAGAGGAAGAGAACGCGGGGAACGACAACGCTCGAAGCTACTTCCTATTCTTTCCGGGAATCGAAGACAAGATTACTATTCTTCCCGGCGGGCGAATGCCGGAGCCGCTGCTCGACCCGGACGTGCGAGGACGTCCGGGCAACATCACGCCAATAGTCCCAAGCGACGCTCCGGTCGAATCTGTGTTACGGGGCGATCCGATCAGCATGGAGGCAATAGTCCCGGAGGACGCCGCGCTCGAATTCGGGGTGGAGGTCGGCGACACGCTTTCGGCGGTTCCGTACTGGCAGGACGCTACGCCGTACATGTCGGTCACCATCACAGGGCTGTACACGAGAAACGATCCCGACGAGTTGATCTGGGAACTGAACGACAGGACGTTCCACTCGTTCACCTCGGGCAATTTCAACACAGTGCCCTTCCTCGTGTCCGAAGAGACATTCCTGCGCGGCGTGGGCAAGGCGTTCCCAGACATGGACAGCACGTATGGCTGGGTGCTGGTAGTGAACCCGGACAAGTTGTCCTCGATCAACGCGACCGACGCGCTGCATTCGACAGTCGGAATAAAGCGGAGCCTTTCCAGCGTGTTCACCTCGTTCCGCCAGGTGACCGATCTCGACGACGCACTTCGCGACTATGACGAGAGGCTGCTTTTCACCAAGCTCCAGATGTTCGTGGTGCTGATTCTGATAGCGGTGGTAGTTCTGTACTACGTCGTAACGCTATCATCCCTCGTCGCGGAGCAGCGCAGAAGCGAGATACACCTGCTTCAAGGGCGAGGCGCGACCGAGAGACAGGTGTTGACTGTGTTCGTTCTGGAGGGGGTGACAATCGCTGTTCTCGCCATCGTGATCGCGCCGTTCCTTGCCGGGCTTGCGATAAGTCTGCTGGGATACACTCCGGCGTTCAGTGACCTGAGCGGGGGCGAGCGTCTTTCGATCAATCTGACTAGGGGCGCGTTCATGATGAGCGCACTTGGGGGGATTCTCAGCTTCGGCGCGCTGATGATACCCGCTTTCGCATCGTCGCGGTCTTCTATATCGCGAGACCGGCAGGAGGCGGCGCGTCCGTCACCGCTGTCGTTCTTCCAGCGCTATTACCTGGACGTGATGCTGCTGATCCTGGGCATCGTTCTGTTCAGACAGCTTACCGAACAGGGATCGCTGGCAGCGCGGAATCTACTGGGGGAGGTGGCTGTAAACCAGATGCTGCTCGCGGTGCCGGGCATAACGCTGATAGCGGCGGCGATGGTGCTTCTGAGACTGTTCCCGGTGGTCATGAGTCTCGCGAGCCGGGCGCTCGCGCCGCGCCTGCCGCCCGGAGTGGTACTGGGACTGTGGCAGATGGCACGCAATCCAACCCATTACTCGCGGCTGGCGCTGCTCCTGATACTGATGGCGGGGCTGGGAATATTCGCCGCCAGTTTCGGAGGAACTCTCAAGCGGAGTTTCACCGAACGGGTTCTCTACTCGGCCGGCGCGGATGTGCGTCTTACGAATGTATCCCTGAACAGCAGCGGCTTCTCCAGGCCTTTCGTCGAGCCGTATGAAAAGATGAAACAGGTTGAGGGCGCATCTCCGGTTTTGCGGGGGCGTGGGTCGGTGCTCGCGGTGGACTTCGGCGACTCGTCCTATCGTATGCTGGCGGTTGATCCCGACCGGCTCGGCGACGTGGCATGGTACAGAGAGGACTTCTCGGACGACCCGCTGCCGGAAGTTCTGGAACAGCTCAAGGGGAATGAGATACCGCTAGGCATACCGCTGCCGGAGCGCGCACGCGCGATTCAGGTGCTGGTCAAGGCGGACAGGTCGCATCCGACGGTTGGGATGGGGGTCCGGGTGCGCGACGCCAACGGGCGATATTTCACCTATGGACTTGGTCTCCTGGAGTCGAGCACATGGCGGCTGTATAACGCAGAGTTGAGAGAGGGCCGCAACCTGAGGTTCGATCTGCTTCCCGCTCTTCCGCTGACCCTGGTGTCTATCCTGGTGGGTGAGACGGACCTGCAGAATTCGCTGCAGCCGGGCTCGATTCTGATAGACGCGGTGCGGGTGCGGATGTCCAACGGCGAGGTGCAGACGCTGGACAAGTTCAGGGACATCGACGGGTGGCATGTCCTGAGAGAAGCGGGGAACTCGGCCAAGGACAGGACGCGATGGTCGGAGGTGTCGGCGCGGGGAGACGGATCGCTCATGTTCGCGTGGCAGGGTGGAAGCTCGTTTGTCTCGCGGGGCATATTCGCGGGGGACGGCGCTGAGCCGACGCCGGTGGTGGCGAGCGAGTCGCTCATCAGGGAGTTCGGTTTTTCGGAGGGCGAAGAGTTCCTGGTGACGGTGAACGGGCGTCGTCTGAACGTCGTCCTTGCGGACACGATTGACTTCTTTCCCACGCTGAACAGCTACGAGGACAAGTTCCTGATAGCGAACCTGGACTCGGTCCTCACGTATGTCAACCTGGGGCTGGCTCGCTCAGAGATCAGTCCGAACGAGATGTGGATACATACGGGACTGACTGGCGAGGAGCGTACGGACCTGGTGGAGTTCTTCGAGGCGGACAAGCCGTTCGCGGTCAGCACGGTAATTGATACCGAGTCGGACCTGGAGGAGGCGCAGCTCGACCCCCTGGTACTGGCGGGTTGGCGCGCGCTGCTGCTCATAGCGTTCGGGGCGATTCTGATACTCAGCAGCCTGGGCTTCCTGGTACACGCCTATATTTCGTTCAGGAACCGGGAGTTGCAGTTCGCGCTGATGCGGACGATGGGCTTTTCGACGCGCCAGTTGGTATCCCTCATGTGGGTGGAGCAGGCGCTGGTGATCGCGGTCGGGATTGCGCTGGGGACGTGGATGGGCGGTCGGCTGGGAGCGAGCATCATGCCGTTCCTGGGCTACGACGACCATGGGTCGCAGGTCATCCCGCCTTTCGTGATCGAGGTGGGCTGGCAGAACCTTCTTGTGACCTACGTGGCGATGGCGGCGATCTTCACGGTGATCATCCTGGGGGTGATCTGGTTCATCCGGCGGATGTCGCTGAGCCGGGTGCTGAGGCTGGGGGACGGGTAGGCCGGGTCCTCATATATTGCGATTTATAATTGCACAGGTGGCGACAGGCGGCTCACTGGTGAGGTAACAGGCGTTCGGAACACCTGTTACCCACCTGAGATGACCTGAGTTTAGCTATGGGAAAACTTTTCGTTCGCCTTTGTGAAGGTGATATATAAGTTCTGGATTATGTTCGGTATGGAGCCAGACGACTTCATCATGCGGATATTTTAGCACAATTGGTCGGTCGCATTACAGAGCGAAGCCTGTTCAGGCACATGGCTTTTCGATTTTCAGCAGTCGATTTTCAGGCGTTCGGGTCGGTTGGCGGACCGTTCCCCGCAATGCGCCGTCAGCAAATTTTAGATGCGATTGCCCTGCATCTGGGCTCAAGAGGGTTTGGGGCGCTTGGGGTTGGTATAATCGTAGGCGTGAGGCAGGTAATGAAATCTCACAGGGCGATTTTGGAGCAGACTGAGGACGGACGCTGGCGGGTGTGGATAGATACGCTGTCGGAATGCGAGGTGGTCGCGGATACGCAGGGGGAGGCGCTGGTCGCGCTGAGGAAGGCGGCGGAGGCTCACGTGGAGTTCAAGTATGTGACGGTGAGGCTGAAGGCGCCGGAAGAGGGTATCCATATTCCAAAGAAGCGGATCGAGGGTGTGGAGGAGGTGGACCTTATCGTTCAAGGGGATAATAGGGTTATCGTGACGCCGGTGGTTGATTATGAAGCATTGTACGAGGCCAGGGGTTGGAAGAAGGGGGAGGAGTCGTTCGCGGACAAATACGCAGGATTCCTTACACTACGCGAAGATGATCCGGATCCGCGCTACCAAGCCATAATTCAGAAGTATCTCAGGATTGAGAAGGAGAATCCGTGATCCTGATAGATTCGGACGTTCTCATTGACGACGCGGTCAATAGGTATCCTTATTCGATTGAGTCAAAAGAGTTTCTGAGACGGGCAGAACAAACGGTAGGGATGGTTTTCGTGTCTTGGCATTCGATATCCAATCTGTACTACATCGCTAGCAAAGAGCATAGCGATGCCACTACCCGACAGTACATCCTGGATTTGCCCAGATTCGCGCGGATTGCTGAAACGAACACCGAAGACTTGCGTTACGCCTTAGATCTGGATATGCGGGATTTCGAGGACGCGATGCAGGTAGCGGCTGCACAAGCCTGCAGCGCTGAGTACATCGTAACTCGAAACATCGTGGACTTTGTGAATTCGCCGATTCGAGCGATTATGCCCGATGAGGCGCTGAGTGAGATTTTCCAGGGATAAGGGCGCCTACAATGGACGCCCCTACGGTGTGATCGGCATTTATGAGATGGCTTTTAACTCGCTGTCGCTACCTATGCCAACGTATGGGAATGGTTACGATAAAGTTGAACTGGAACGGGACGACTATGGTCGCTGGAGCGCGTGGATAGAAGAGCTGCCCGGATGCGCGACTTGGGGATACACCCAAGAAGAGGCTCTGGATTGTCTGGAAGACGCCGCGACAGCATATATTGAAGATATGGTGGAGGCAGGGGGAGTCATATCCGCAGATAAAGACCTACGTATCGAGGCTAAGCTCCGGGCCATTTATGAGGCGTCGAGGCATGAATTTCCGGCGGCGGATATAGAGGATATGCTACGGGAGATAGACGAGGGACGGGCTTGAGTTTTGAGCGAGGTGGATTATGTCGAGCCACGTAGATGAACAGGTCGGCGGGCAGCAGTCGCCGATTGATATAAGCGGATATGTCTCCGGCGGAGTGCCGGAGTTGTCGTTCGAGTATGGCGGGAACGCGGAATGCCTGACGAACACGGGTGAGTTCGTGAAGGCGTTATACGAGGACGGCGGCGGGATACGGCTGGGGGATGAAGCCTACCAGGTCGTGGAGGCGCACTTTCACAATCCGAGCGAGCACACCGTCGAGGGACAGCGGTTCGCGCTGGAGACGCACCTGGTCCACAGGCGGGAGTCGGAGATTGCGGTGGTCGGAGTGCTGTACCGGCTTGGGGCGGCGAACGCGGCGATACAGGCGGTGATCGAAGCGGCGCCCGGCCAGGGGGAGGACGATGTTCCGGTCTCTGGGATGCCTGCATCGGATTTTCTGCCGTCGGGTCGTGGCTACTATGGGTACATGGGGTCGCTGACTACTCCTCCGTACACGGAGGGGGTGAGGTGGCATGTTCTGTCGGATGTGTTGGAGGTGTCGGCGGAGCAGGTGGAGCGGCTTGCGGCGCTTACTGGCGGAGAAGAGAATAGCAGGGAGGTTCAGGGGTTGGAGGGGCGGAGGATAGCTTCTTACGGGATGTGATCATGAGCGAGGCTGTAAACAAATACAGGTCAGAACTCGAGCAGGATGACGATGGTCGCTGGAGTGCGTGGATAGGGGATTTGCCTGGTTGCGGGGCTTGGGGCTGCACGCGGGATGAGGTACTGACGGCGTTGATGGATGCGGCGATAGCGTATGTTGAGGATATGGTGGAGGAAGCGGGGGAATTTATGTGTAAGCGAGAGAAGGACGTTCAGAGAGCATTGAAGCCAAGCTACAAGCAATCGCGGAAGCGTCGTGCCATGAATTCCCGACAACGGATATTATCAGGGATACAGAAGTAGGTAAGGAATCAAGTTAGCCTTTAACTACTCGACCGGATTGATAGATTTTATGGGAGATTTGAGAGTTAGACTATTTGTATTCGAATCAGGTCAATGGGATATGGCGTGGTCGGCGCCCATCAAGACGTTTCACTTTCCCTTCCCTCATAAGTAATGGGAAATATATACAATCCTTGACTGCGTAGCCCCTGATTCATCTGCGCCCGATCCGTAGATTCCTGAGCTTTGACGCTAACCGCTCAGCATCTTGCCGGGCCTCGCCGGGAGTACGATATATTCTGTCATTAACGGCGTTACCATAAACCTTCCAGCCACTGCCCATCACGCAAAACTTGAACCCCCCTAAGTATTCTCTGAACACTGTAATTCGTAAGCCTGGGACTGCGCTCGCACTCGTCCAATTTCCTTTGTTGGTCTTATGATAATGTTCTTTCAACTTGGTCAGGGGTTGAGAGGGTCTGCGAAGTTCCTGCTGAACATCTCGAAACAAACTCGCGCCAATATCTAAGCCCTCACTGAGAGAGAAATCCTTAAGAGAAGTCGGGGAGAGACGCCACAACCCATCTATGCCTACCTCCAACCTTGCGCTAGAGTAATTACTAATCCAGCAGGTCAACCCGCCTTTAGTATTCTTCCATGTAACACAATTGCATGACCAAACGAGACGTTCCATTGGGCCATGCGCCGGCCTAAAGCCTTTACTCAGCATCGTACAGGTTTCGTCACTGAATCTCGTTAAGGGTGGATTGGCTGACGCAAAGGGATCTTTAGGCTTCACGAGCCATTTAGCATCCATCAGCCTATGTCGCAACGCATCTGTTGTGATATGCCCGTCCTCATGCGAAACTCTGAGTTCCAATGTAGGCAAATTGGCACGTCGGTAATCAGAAACAACTTCGTTACCCTTTCGATTGGAATACCACACCTCAATAGCAAGTCTTTGCCCTATCGCGTTCTCCCAAACGACATCCGCCTTACGATTGCCTGCCCCTACAGGTACTTCTATTTCCCCTGTTACAGGGGTGAAGTCAAAGGGTGAATCTCCCCAATGACGGATAGGTAGAGGAATGTCTAGCGTGTCCCCTGACATAGCAGACAGCATATCCTTTGTTCTCATGTGTATGGCACTCTCTGCACATGATGTGGCGTCCGCATCGCTGTTCCTCAGATGCGCGTAGTAAGCGCGTCGCCCATTCCTACTGTGCCGCCGATGCTCTAACTGTTCTTCGCACCCAAGACAGGACACATTAGCCTTGCGCCCTATGCCATCTTGGGGACTAGCGGGGTCTCGTCTGCTACCCGATGGAGTATGCAATGCGTACGGTATGGACAGGTTGACCATATTAGAATACTCCCTGCAGGCTCGGATTCGGCGAAATCAGGTTCTTCCGGGTTTTCAGCGGACGGGCATAAACTCAAAAATATGTCCGCTGTCTAGCTTTGTATATAATTCCCCTATATAGAATGGCTTCGCAGGTGAGGATCGTGGATCCTTGAGTGCGTACACATAGTAGAAGCTTGTTGCCATGTTATCTTCCTGCTGTCCGTAAAGATAAATCCCTCTCCCAGCGCCAAGCCTCAGGCTGGACAATGAAAGAGGGATTTAGATGCAAAAACTACACTTCGCGGAATTTGCCTTCTACGGTGTCGTCGTCGTTGGGGGTGTCGGTGGTTGGGCCTTCGGCGCCGGGGGGTGGGGGCGGCATGTCGCCGGGGCCTGCACCCGCTCCGGCCTGTGAGTACACGGCCTGGCCGACTTTTTGCAGGGACTCCTGGAGCTCGTTGAGGGTGGCCTCGACGCGGGCTATGTCGTCGTTCTGGAGCGCGGAGCGCAAGGCGGCGACTTTGCCCTCGACTTCGCTCTTGAGGTCGCCGGGGATGTTGTCGGCGTTGTCCAGCAGCATCTTCTCGGCGGCGTAGGCTGCGTTTTCGGCGTTGTTGCGCGTCTGGATTTCTTGGCGCTTGCGCTCGTCTTCTTCGGCGAAGCGGTCGGCGTCGGTCACCATCTGCTCGATTTCTTCCTGGGAGAGACCTGAACTCGCGGTGATGGTGATGCTCTGCTCTTTGCCGGTGCCCTTGTCCTTGGCGGAGACGTTGAGGATGCCGTTGGCGTCTATGTCGAAGGTGACCTCGATCTGGGGCATACCGCGCGGGGCGGGCAGGATGCCGTCCAGCATGAACTTGCCGATGGACTTGTTCTCGGCTGCCATGGTGCGCTCGCCCTGGACGACGTGTACCTCGACGTTGGTCTGGTTGTCGGAGGCGGTGGTGAATGTCTCGCTCTTGGAGGTCGGGATGGTGGTGTTGCGGGTGATCAGCCCGGTGGTAACGCCGCCGAGTGTCTCGATTCCGAGAGTGAGCGGAGTAACGTCAAGCAGGAGAATGTCGTGTACGTCGCCCTGCAGGACTCCGGCCTGGATCGCCGCGCCTATGGCGACGACCTCGTCCGGGTTGACACCCTGGTGGGGTTCTTTGCCGAACAGGCTGATGACGGCCTCGCGCACGGCTGGCATTCGGGTCATGCCGCCTACGAGCACAACCTCGTCTATCTGCGCGGCGGAGACTCCGGCGTCTTCCATCGCCTGCCTGCATGGAGCGACCGTTCTCTGGACCAGCTCGCCGACAAGCTGTTCCAGCTTGGAGCGGCTTAGGCTCATGTTCAGGTGCTTGGGACCTGAGGCGTCGGCGGTGATGAAGGGCAGGTTGATCTCGGTCTGCATCAGGGTGGAGAGCTCGATCTTCGCGCCCTCGGCGGCCTCGCGCAGACGCTGGAGGGCCATTCTGTCCTGCTTGAGGTCAATGCCCTGCTCGCGGCGGAATTCGTCGGCTATCCAGTCTATGATGCGCTGGTCGAAGTCGTCGCCGCCGAGGTGGGTATCGCCGTTGGTGGCCATGACCTCGAACACGCCGTCGCCGATCTGGAGGACGGTAATGTCGAAGGTGCCGCCGCCGAGGTCGTAAACGGCAATGGTCTCGTCGGTCTTCTTGTCCAGGCCATAGGCGAGGGACGCTGCGGTGGGCTCGTTGATGATGCGAAGCACTTCGAGGCCGGCGATGCGCCCGGCATCCTTGGTGGCGTTGCGCTGGCTGTCGTCGAAGTACGCGGGTACGGTGATGACCGCCTGCGTAATGGGTTCGCCGAGCTTGGACTCGGCGTCCTGCTTCATCTTCTGCAGCACCATCGCGGATACTTCCGGCGGCGCGTGGTTCTGGCCCGCCATCTCGACGTATGCGTCGCCGTTGGAGTTTCTGACCAGCTTGTAGGGGATCAGGTCCAGGTCTTTTCGGACGCTGGTATCGTCGTACCGGCGTCCCATGAAGCGTTTGATGGAGAATACGGTATTCTCGGGATTGGTCACGGCCTGGCGTTTCGCGGTGGTCCCGACGTAGCGTTCATTCGAGCGCGGGTTTATAGCCACCATGGACGGCGTTGTGCGTCCGCCCTCTCCATTCTCGATAACGCGGGGTTCGCCACCCTCGATGATAGCCATGCACGAGTTGGTTGTGCCGAGGTCTATTCCAAGTATATTGGGCATCTATTGAGCCTCCTGGTTTTGTATTTCGGATTCTGAGTTTTCCTGTGGCAGTACGGCCTGGGCCACACTGACCTGCGCGGCGCGAAGCACGCGATTTTTGAGTCTGTAACCGTTTCTGACGACGCGGACGACCGTGCCCTCGGCGACCTCGTTGGTCGGCTCGAAGAACACAGCCTCGTGTTCATAGACGTCGAAGGGCTGGCCGATGGCTGCCTCGATTCGTGAGAGGCCCTCGGTCTGCATCGCGTTCTCGATGCCGCGCTGGGTGAGTCGCAGTCCTTCGACCCAGCCTGCGTCGGAAGAGTCATCGGGGACGTAGTCGAGGGCGCGGTTGAAGTCGTCCGCGACGCCGATCAGCTTGAGCAGAAGCTGTGCGTTGGCGCGCTCCCTGGTCTCATCCATCTCGCTCGCGGCACGCTTCTTGTAGTTTTCGAGGTCGGCCTTATAGCGCAGGGCCATGGTCCTGAACTGGTCGCGCTCACGTTCGGCCTCTTCCAGCCGTTCCTGCAGATCGGAGGCCTCGTCAGCGTCCTCCTCGAACTGCTCTTCCAAGTCTCGGATATCGGGTTGTCTGTCTTCGGTCATTAAGCTTTATGTCCTCCAATTACAGGTTTCGTGTCATCCGGCGAGTATCTTGAACATTTCGTCCAAGCTCTCGTTGAGCGCTACTCTGAGAGGCTGGCCTTCAAGTTCGGCCAACTGCCTGCGCATCCGCACCATGCGGTTGAAGAGTTCCATTGCGAGGTGGACGCCGGCATGGTTGAGTCCCAGATTTTCCACCAGGTGCTTGATCAGCTTGAGGCGCGCTATGTCTTCGTCGGAGTAGAGGCGGGACATGCCTCTGGTCCGAGACGGCATGATCAGTCCCACTCTTTCATATTTTCGTAAAGTCTGGGGGTGCATGTCCAGAATGCGCGCGGCCACGCTAATAACGTAAACACCTTCTTGCATAGCCATAGGAACTCCCGGAAAATCCGGCGCGAAAATCGCCGAATCGCGCTAACTATTTATACTTTCGTTTCGTTATATAAGGTGATAGTCGGTCAGGAGGCTGTCACCTCCGATTAGTCGCTACAAGACAATAATAATACTTGATATGAAGCGTGTCAATAGATATAATATACCATAATCATATTAACTGGTGTCAAAAGTTTTATCGTTGCCAGCCCCTGTCCATTTTACCCACATCCGAGCGGATGAAACGAGAGTAATACTCGCCAGGGCTGACGGGGACCCAAATAAGGAGGGCCAAGATGCTGGAATTGAAAGCCTGCCCCAGGTGCAAGGGAGATATGCACACCAACCGCGACATGTACGGCTCCTATAAGGAGTGCATCCAGTGCGGCCACATGGAGGACATCGTGGACCCGAACAGGCTGGCTTCGCTGCTGGAGTACGCGACGAAGAAGAACGCCGCGTAAGGTCAGTCAATCCTGTCAACGTAGAACGCCCCCTCCATACCCGGAGGGGGCGTTTTTCTATCGTGAGGACATCAGTTGGAGAGCGTCTCGATATTGCGTATCCAGTCGGGCATGTCTTCGATGCTCCTCATGTCGTCCGGCCTTTTCGTCAGCTTGTGAGTTACGCTTTGACCTTCGGCCATTCGCACCAAAGTTCCTGCGACGCCTTCAGAAACCTCTCCCTTCCTCCAAGCATTGAACACTATTTCCTCGGGACGTATTCCAAGGCAAAGGAGATAGTCGTAACTTCGGTCAAGACGAATATGGTTGAACTGGAATGAGCCCCCGCTGTCCTCGGACGCGGTCTTGACCTCGAATTTAAGGCCAGCGATATCCAAGTCCCAAGGATGCACCCTTGACTCGCTCTTAGTAACAGAGAGGCCAAAGTGCTGCAAATACCTGACTATGAAGTCCTCGCCGATGTCACCCCTGTTAGTATTTGCAACCTGACGGAAGGGTTCAAGAGTCGCTCCGGACCACTTCGAGACTGGGGAATGATCTCTGATCACCTCCAGCATGAGGTCAAGCGAGTTCAACTCGGCGGTTCCCATATCTGACCAGTCGAGCCGCGTTTCCAGAAGACCAAGAAATAGGAGTGGTTTTTTCGCGCGTGTACCTGTCTTGCCATACGGCTTACGCCTGGGCGGTTGTTGCGCATTACCACGAACAGATCCTCAGCGACAAAACCGATGTCTTCATACTCCCGCATGATCTCGACATGGGTGAATCGCTGCCGGTTGGAACAAATCTCGTCCTGGCACTTGACAATCAGGATTCCTCGGTCTCGCAGTACTCTGTAAGCCTCGCGACCACCGTCAATGTAGAGTTCAAGCACGGCTTCGTGATATTTGCTTCCTGTCCTATTACCTGTGCCGTTGTTGCGATAGTAGCTTTCATATGGTTTCTGGCTGGAGTGTGCAGTGCCGCCCGGGGAGTGCATATAAGGAGGGTCGAACACCACGCAATCTACGTCCCCATCTCTGTATGGAAGATCGCGACAGTCGGTACCGTCTGTGATGTCGGACGGCAGAAGTCGGTATCTACCCAGATCGACATTCTTCCAGAACACGCCCTTGCCGTAGGTGACGTCGGCTACGGCGCTACCCCTGAGGACATAGAGTTCCAGGATTTTGGGGAACACATCCTCGTTCGACGCCTGGTATGCGCTCAGGACAAGGTCGTTTCTGGGGGCACCGTTTCGGACAACCCGCTTGGTGCGTGTAGTCATGTCTGTGTACTCACTGCGACAACAACACTTCAAGACATTCCGTAGAACGTCTCGCCTTAACTATTCCAGGCCGAGCTGGTAGTGCTTGCCCTCGGTCTTGATGGAGGGAGCTACGACGACTTCGGCGACCTCGTGCATTTCGCGGATGTTCTCGGCTCCGACCATGCCCAGGCAGATGTTGAGCGCGCCGACGAGGTTCTGGGTACCGTCGGTGACGGAGCTTGGGCCGAAGAGTATCTGCTCGAGGGTTCCCTTGACGCCCACGTTGACGCGGGTGCCTCGCGGCAGGTTGGGATCGGGATTCGCCATGCCCCAGTTGTAGCCGCCGCCCGGGGCTTCTTCGGACTGAGCTAGAGGAGTTCCGATCATGACGGCGTCGGCGCCAGAGGCGATGGCCTTGCACAGGTCTCCGCCAGTGCGTATGCCTCCGTCGGTGATGATCGGGACGTAGCGTCCGGTTCGGTCGAAGTACTCGTCCCTGGCGGCGGCGGTGTCCATCGTTGCGGTTACCTGGGGGATGCCGACTCCGGTTACCTCGCGCGTGGTGCAGGCTGCGCCGGGTCCGACTCCGACGAGGACGCCGTGTATGCCGGTGGTCATGAGCTCGAGGGCGACTTCGTAGCTGACGCAGTTGCCGACGATTACGGGTACGTTGACGAGTTCCAGAAGTTCGGGGAATCGTAGTCCGCGCTGGCTCTTGGATATGTGGCGCGCGGTGGTGACGGTGGACTGTACGACGATTACGTCCGCTCCGGCCTCGGCGGCGAGCGGGGCGAGTTTCTTGGTGGTCGCGGGGGTAAACGAAACGGCGCACTTCGCGCCGCTTTCCTTTATCTCCTCGACCCGCTTTCCGATAAGCTCCTCTCGAAGCGGGGCGGAGTAAACCTTCTGGAGTACGGAGGTCACCTTAGCCTGCGGGGTTTCGACTATCTCGGCGATTACGCCCTGAGAGTCTTCGTAGCGGCTGTGGACGCCTTCCATGTTGGTTACGGCCATTCCGCCAAGCCTGTCCATCGCTCCCACGAAACTTGGGGAGGATACCGCGTCCATCGCTCCGCCCAGGACGGGGGTCGAGATGGTTATGCCGTCCACTGAGAAATCGGTGCTGGTGAGTTCAGGGTTGATCGTGATCGAGCCGGGCGCGATTGCGACCTCGTCGAAGCCATATACTCGTCGAAGTTCTCTCCGGTGTGAAGTCACCATAGCTGCAAAACCTCCGCCTGCGGGATGTTGGATGAATGTACTAAGGCTCCGTTTGGGGCTTCAAGGAAGGCTAAGCCTTCACCCTTATCTGGTGTGATTGCTTAGAGTCTGAGCCTGCGACCCAGCGCTGACCGTCCTGACTTGTTTACTATGACATCGGGGCTGTTTGGGATGGTCTTCAGATCCGGGACAGGATAGCGGCCATCATATCCTCGAGGTCCGGGAACAGGTGGGCGTCGGGCAGATGCTGGTGTGAAGCCACCAGTTCGTCGTTCACATAAATATGGAACATGCCGTGTACGCTGGGAATCAGGTTGAATTCGGAGATGTGCTCTCCAGTGCGGCTCAGGGCCTCGCCCGCCATCCAGGCGGCGCGCAGAGCATGGCCTCAATGCTGACAATACTCCAGACGTATCTTGAGTCCGTTCTCTGCCATATACCCACCCCCTGGACAGTATTAAATAATCTTACGCTTCAGGATCGAGCCGGGTCAATGGGCGTGCTTGACTCAATCCTGCCATCCTCCGTATCCTGAGTGAACGGGTAACTGAACACCTGTCCCAAATTCGCGCGGAGTAAACAATCGGACAATGGCAACAGCGTCCACATCTACACAGATTGATCCCGAGTCCCTCGTGGCCCGCATCATCGCTGAGCTTCAAGCCAATCCTGAAGCTCAGAAACTTTTGCTGCGCACACTGCTCACTGAGGAATTTCTCAGTATGCCGGTGCGATTGGAGCGACATAGAGAGGGTTCGACAATCCGCTGAAGCCTTGGGAGTAGTTTTCGGGCAGGACACGATAGCGGTCGTCGCAGGCTATAACATTCACTCCCTGGACCAGGAGCGTGCCGACGGCGCTGGCATCTTAGTCCTTCTCATCGAGGAGAACAACTAAAACAGGATAACACGGTCTTCGTCTGTGTCGGGGGCGGTTTCGCCCACCTCGAACGCGTCGGGGAGAGCGGCCAAGACATCTCGGACGCGCTCTTGGTCGCAGACCAGGACCATGCCGAGGCCCATATTGAAGACGCGGTACATCTCGTCGCGCGATATGCCGCCGTCTTCCTGTATCTCGGTAAATATGCGAGGGACAGGCCAGGACGAAGTGTCGAACCTGGCGCCGACTCCGTCGGGCAGCATCCTGGGGACGTTTTCTATCAGTCCACCGCCGGTTATGTGGGCTATGCCTTTGACCATGCCGAATACGGGCTCAAGCCGGTTGTAGTAGGGTGGGTGCGGCCTGAGTAGAGCGTCTCCGAGGGTCTCGCCGAGTTCGGGTCGGAATTCTTCCAGGGGTGCAGGATCGGAGTCGAGTCCGTATATGTACCTGACCAGAGAGTAGCCGTTGGTGTGGAGTCCGTTGGAGGGCAGGCCGATCAGGGTATCGCCCGCCGCAATCTTCGAGGTGTCCACCATGTCTGAACGCTCGACCGCGCCAAGCACGAAGCCAGACACGTCGAAATTGTCGTTTGCGAAGATGCCGGGCATCTCGGCGGTCTCGCCGCCGATGAGCGCGCATCCTACCTCGGCGCACGCACGCGCCATGCCGTCGACCAGCGTGGTTACTACATCCGGTCTCAGACTGCTCATATTGATGTAGTCGAGGAACAGGATGGGCTTCGCCCCGCATACGATGACGTCGTTGACGCAGGCGTTCACGAGGTCCTCGCCGATGCCCTCGAACCGGCCGGTCATCACGGCCAGTTTGAGCTTCGTGCCTACAGGGTCGGTGCTGGCGACCAGGACGGGGTCTTCGTAGCCGGCGAAGGAGTACATCGCGCCGAACGCGCCGACACCGGCGAGCACCTCCGGCCCGTGGGTCGGGGTAACTATGTCGCGGATGCGCCGCTTGACGTCCTGCGACGACTCAAGATTGACTCCAGCCTGTTCGTAAGTTAGTCCTGTCATTCGGGCTGTGTCCATGTTATTGGGATGACTGGATTATAACCGCGTCGGGGCGCTTGGTAACATGGGAGAAGTGTATCGAAAGTGGGCATCTCGTTCGGCACTGAACATATCCTGTCGGATGGCGGTCGGATCTGCCCAGTCATATATCTTGATTTATAAATCAACAGGTGATGACTGGTGGGTTAACTGGTAAGGTCTCCGAAAGCAGGAATCCACAAGGAGGCCAACCGCTCGGCAATCCATGGGCCAGCCCCCTACACTGCCACCCTATACGCTATGCAGTTCACAATCTCTATCGTCAACGGCGGCTGCGCCAGACCGGTCGTCCCAATCACAGCCCTGCACGGCATGCTGGAGATGAACTCGCTGTAGATCTCATTCAGCAGCGACCACTTGTCCATGTCCGTCAGGAAGACGACCAGCGTGACGACGCGGCTGTAGTCCGTTCCCGCCGCCTCGAGCGACCGTTGCACATGCCGGAAGGCCGCGCGGTATTGCTCTTCGTCGGACTCCCCCGCAAGCGTGCCGTCGAACCCGGACGCCGTCGTTCCCCTGACGTGAACTTTGATCGCCCTCACCTTCAGCATCCGCGTCAGGTCTTCGTCGAAGTAGTCCCCGTAAAGCCCCACGCGGTACGAGTCGAGGTCCGTCGTCTGGTGCCGCCCATCTGCGATAATGAGGTCCAGAAGCGCGTCCCTTTCCTCGAATGACAGCGCCTGGGCGTCCTCTATGCTCATGGCGTCCAAATCGGCGAGAGTGTAGGTCATCGTTAATTCTCCTAACAGCCATGTTCGATTATCATTCATTGCGGACAGCGCCGCAAGAGAAAACAGAAAGGAAAGAATAATGAAATTCGGCGTCAATCTCATCAACTTCGGTCCGGGCGCCAACCCCGAATCGCTGACCCGCTCCGTGAACCTGGTCGAAGCCATAGGCTACCACCTGATCATGAGCTCCGACCACATCGCCGTCACACCGGACGTCAGCTCCAGGTACCCGGCCCCGTTCTACGAGCCGCTGACGACGATGGGTTGGCTCGCCGCTACCACCCAGTCCATGGAGATCGGCACCACAGTCGCCATTCTGCCGTACCGAAGTCCGCTGGAGATCGCGAGGGCAGGGGCCAATGTTGATCAGCTTAGTGGAGGCAGGTTCATCCTCGGCGTCGGCGTCGGCTGGGCCGAGCGGGAGTTTGACGCGCTCAACGTCCCGTTCCGCCAGAGAGGAGCCATAACTGACGACTACCTTGCGGCAATCAAGGCACTGTGGACGCAGGACGTCGCCTCGTACGAGGGGCGGTACGTCTCGTTCACCGATGTTGACACCGCTGCGCGTCCCGTCCGCGAGCCTCACCCGCCCATCTGGGTCGGGGGCGCGAGCGACGGAGCGCTACGCCGGACTGTGCGTTACGGAGACGGCTGGCACCCGATCAGGATACGCGTGTCCGATTTCAAAGACAGGGAGATTCCTCGCCTGCGCGAGATGGCGGACCGCGAGCAGATGCCTATGCCCGCGCTCTGTCCGAGGATACGCCTGCGCATCACCGAGTCGCCCATGTCCGAGGACCAGCGCATCGCCGGCGAAGGCAGTCTCGACCAGATCAGGTCCGACCTCGATGGACTGCAGGCCCTCGGCTGCACCCACATCCTGCTCGACACCTACTACGACGACGTCGAGGCCACAACCCACCACGAGACCGCATGGAGAATGCTCACGACAGTAGCCGAAAAGGCCATTGACCTGAGAAACGAAACGGTGCGGTGACTTCCAGTGTCAACGTAACACTTTGTTAACGGGTCGGTAATATATATTTTACCTCTGCGAAATAACTTCGTAAAAAATTTCACATACTCTGATAGCTGAACTCTCATTCATATATTCAGAGTATGAGCACACAGATTCAGACGCCCTCAAAGACCACCCAGACGCACTGCCCCTACTGCGCGTTCCAGTGCGGGATGAACATATCGGGCGAGCCTGAGCAGGCGATAGTCGTCGGCAACGAGGACTTTCCGGTCAACAAGGGCGCGCTCTGTCTCAAAGGGTGGACGGCGGCGGAAGCGCTCTCCCACCCCGAACGGCTGCGCATTCCCCTGATTCGCACGTCGGACGGTCAGTTGCGGACCGCAAGCTGGGAAGCGGCGATGGACCGCATCGAGGAAGCGATCCGGGACTCCCAGGCAAAGTACGGGCCAGAATCGGTCGGGATGTTCGGGGGCGGCTCTCTGACGAATGAGAAGGCCTACCTGATGGGTAAGTTCGCCCGGGTCGCACTCAGGACGCCCAACATTGACTATAACGGGCGGTTCTGCATGTCATCGGCGGCGGGGGCGTCAATCAGGGCGTTCGGGGTTGACAGGGGACTCCCTTTCCCTGTGGAGGATATAGCCGGCGCAAAGACTATTCTGCTCGTTGGGAGCAATGCCGCTGAAACGATGCCGCCGATAATGCAGTATTTCGGACGTCAGCAGGAGGTGGGTGGCAGGCTGATAGTCGCGGACCCGCGTCTGACGCCCACGGCGCAGAGGGCCGACCTACACCTGCAACTCACTCCCGGCACTGACGCCGCGCTTGCGAACGGGCTGCTCCACGTCATGATCGTGGAGGGTCTGATAGACGAAGACTACATAAGAGAACGCACGGCGGACTTCGAGCTTGCGAAGGCGAGTTCGGGGTCTTACTGGCCGGGCAGAGTGGAGCGCATCACGGGTGTCCCGGAGGCGCAGATAGTACGCGCGGCGCGGATGCTGGGAGAGTCGCGCTCTTCGGCGATGATACTGACAGCCAGGGGCGCGGAGCAGCAGGCCCAGGGTGTCAACAACACACTCTCCTATATAAACATCGCACTCGCACTCGGTCTGGTGGGCAGGCGGAACAGCGGATACGGCTGTCTTACGGGTCAGGGGAACGGCCAGGGTGGACGCGAACACGGCCAGAAGTCGGACCAGCTGCCCGGTTACAGGCTGCTCGCCGATCCCGACGCTCGTCGCTACGTTTCCGACGTGTGGGGAGTGCCGGAGTCCGAACTGCCGATGCCCGGGCCGTCCGCGTATGAGCTGCTGGACTCGCTGGGACAGGATGGCAACGTGCGCTCGCTGATGGTATTCGGCTCAAACGTAGCTGTGTCCGCGCCGAACGTCATAAACGTGGAGGCGAAGCTGCGTTCCCTGGACTTTCTGGTAGTCGGGGACTTCTTCCTGTCGGAGACGGCGGAGTTGGCGGACGTGGTTCTGCCGACGGCGCAGTGGGCGGAAGAGGAAGGCACGATGACCAACCTGGAGGGCAGGGTCATACTGCGGCGTCGCGCGTTCGACCCTGTGCCAGGCGCTAGAGACGAACTGGAAATACTGCGCGAACTCGCCCAACGCCTGGGAAGAGGTCAGTATTTCGATTTTGAGAGCCCCGCAGATGTCTTCGACGAACTGAGACGCGCCAGCGCGGGAGGCCCGGCGGACTATTCGGGAATCACCTACGAGAGGATAGAGAAGTCGGAGGGCGTGTTCTGGCCGTGCCCCGACGAGTCGCATCCGGGCACTCCGAGGATGTTCGTGGACAGCTTCCCGACTTCCGACGGACGCGCCAGGTTCCATTCGACAGGATACAGTCTGTCCGCCGAGATGCCGGATACCGAGTACCCGCTCTTTCTGACGACCGGGCGCGTCATGGCGCAGTACCAGTCCGGCACCCAGACTCGCAGGATAGAAGACCTGCGCCGCGTGGAGCCGAATCCATGCGCCGAGATCCATCCATCCACGGCCCGGTCCTACGGTCTCAACGACGGAGAGCGCGTATTCCTGACCACCCGGCGCGGCGCCGCCGAGTTCACAGTGCGAATAAGCGCGGGTATCCGGCATGACACGGTCTTCGTGCCGTTCCACTGGGGTGGTCGCCAGGCAGCGAACAGGCTCACGAATCCCGCGCTCGACCCCATAAGCCGGATGCCGGAGTTCAAGGTGTGCGCGGTGAGGATCGAGAAATGAGGTTTGGATGCGATAGGTTTCACCCCCATCCTAGCCTTCCCCCGTCAAGGGGGAAGGGACTTTGGCGCGGCATTCGTGGCCAGTTTGCACATTTTCATACCCCTGTGAGTCCATCGAGGAAGAGGAGATTCGCCGGCCACTAAGAACTAACGACTGAGAACTTATAGCTAAGGACTATCAGAATGGAAAAGCAGAAACTTGTCGTTATAGGGAATGGGATGGCCGGCGCGAGGCTGGTCGAAGAAATACTGACCAGGGGCGGCGGAGACCAGTTCGATATTTCGGTCTTCGGAGAGGAGCCGCACGGCAACTACAACCGCATTCTGCTGTCGGGGGTGCTGTCCGGAACGCACGACCAGGACGACATATATATCAACCCACTGGATTGGTACGAGAGGAACAATGTGAAGCTGTACGCGGGCGTCCGGGCCATCGGAATAGACCGCAGGGGCAAGACGGTATATGCCGCGGGCGGTCACCTTGTCCCTTACGACAAGCTGGTGATTGCCACAGGAAGCGTGCCATTCATACCACCAATAGACGGACTCCATGACAACGACGGCGCGCTGAGAGACGGGGTGTACGCATTCCGTACCCTCGACGACTGCACGAATATGATTGGGCGCACCGACAACGTGAGGGACGCCGTGGTCATAGGCGGCGGCCTGCTGGGGCTGGAGGCCGCGCGCGGCCTGCTGACTCGCGGCTTGAACGTTCACGTGGTACACCTCGCGGCCTACCTTATGGAGACGCAGCTCGATTCGCAGTCCGGGGACCTGCTGAGGGAGACGCTGGAGCAGATGGGTGTCACGTTTCACTTGGAGAAGCTGACGACTGAGATACTCGGCGAAGACAAGGTTAGGGGTGTCCGCTTCAAGGACGGCACAGAAATAGAGTGCGGAATGGTGGTCATATCGGCCGGAATCAGGCCCAACGTGGACGTGGCCAAGATATCGGGGTTGAACGTGCGGCGGGGGATCCTGGTCAATGACGACCTATCCTGCAGAAACGATTCGGACATATTCGCCATCGGCGAGTGCGCAGAGCACCGGGACGTTACATACGGCCTGGTCGCGCCTCTCTGGGAGCAGGCGAGCATTCTGGCCGACAGGCTGACTGAGCGCAATCCGGGTGCACGATACTTCGGCTCGCGTGTATCTACCAAGCTGAAGGTCATGGGCGTCGAACTGGCCGTGGCGGGTGTCAAGGAGCCGCGCGACGAGCAGGACGAAGTCGTCACCTACGTCGAACCCGGCCGCGGCATCTACAAGAAGTTAATTGTACGGGACGGCCACATTGCAGGGGCGATTCTGCTGGGGGACGGCATGTCGGCCCCTCGCCTGCTGCAGGCGTTCGACAGAGACGAGGCGCTGCCGGAGATACGCGCGGAGATGCTGTTCCCATTAGCGCCGGAGAGCATAGGCACGGACATCGAGTCGCTGCCGGACACGACGCAGGTCTGCAACTGCAACGGGGTTACAAAGGGACAGATAGTGGAGGCGGTGAAAGGCGGACATCGCAGTTTCAAAGCGGTGTGCGACTCGACTCGAGCAGGCACAGGATGCGGTTCATGCAAACCACAGGTGCAGGCGATCCTTGAGTTCGCCGCCGACGGCCTGGTCGCCGAGGACCTATCGGCCAACTACTACGTCCCCGGAATACCTATGAGCAAGCCGGAACTCGTGGAGGCGGTGAAGTCGCTCGAACTCAAGAGCGTGTCGTCGGTATTCGAGAACCTGGCCGACGGACGCGAGGAAGCAGGAAGCAAGGTCGGGCTCGCCTCTCTGCTCAGGACGATCTGGGGCAGCGAGTACAAGGACGAGCGGGACGCGCGTTTCATAAACGACCGGGTACACGCCAACATCCAGCGCGACGGCACGTTCAGCGTCGTTCCGAGGATGTACGGCGGCATCACGACTCCCGACGAACTGCGTCGCATCGCGGATGTAGCGGAGAAGTACCAGGCCGGCATGGTGAAGATAACCGGCGGGCAGCGGATAGATATTCTCGGAATCCCAAAAGAGCATCTGCCGGACGTGTGGCGTGAGCTCGACATGCCTTCGGGCCACGCATACACGAAGGCTTTCAGGACGTGCAAGACGTGTGTGGGAACCGACTTCTGTCGCTTCGGACTCGGCGATAGCACGAAGCTCGGAATTGATATAGAGAAGCGCTTCCAGGGCATGGAGATGCCGCACAAGGTGAAGATGGCTGTTTCGGGCTGCCCGCGCAACTGCGCCGAGGCGACCGTGAAGGACGTAGGCGTCGTGGCGGTAGAGGGCGGCAAGTGGGAGATATACGTCGGAGGCGCGGCCGGAGCGAACGTTCGCAAGGGCGATGTGCTCTGCGTAGTTGATTCGCCTAAAGACGTCATCAAGTACATGGGCAGGTTCATCCAGTATTACAGGGAGAACGCCAAGTACCTGGAGCGCACATACGGTTTCGTCGAACGAATCGGCGTGGAGCGTCTGCGGGAGATCATCATGGACGACAGCGACGGCGTGGCGGAAAGCCTCGAATCCGATATTCAGGCCTCGGTCGAAGCGTACTTTGACCCGTGGAAGGAGGGCGAGAAGCCGGTCCACGAGAACCAGTTCGTGAGCGCGGTTTCGGGATGAGGACAAATCACCCTCACCCCTGCCCTCTCCCAGAGGGAGAAGGGACGAATCCGGCCAAGTTTTCCAGATAATCGAAGGCCATTGAGGGTAGGCAAATGGTGACGACAGAAATGAGCGCGCAGACTTATGACATCGGCCCGGTGGAGCAGATTCCTCCCGGAGAGGGACGCCGCATCAGTGTCGGACACATACCCGTCGCAGTGTTCAGGACGCGGTCGGGCGAAGTCTATGCGACGCAAGCGCTGTGTCCTCACAGGGCAGGCCCGCTTGCGGACGGGATCATCGGCGGCGGAGAGCTCCACTGCCCGCTGCACTCGTACAAGTTCGACCTTGAGACCGGAGCGCCCATAGGCAACGAGTGCAAGGCGCTGAAGACATACCCGATTGAGGTCGGCGATAGCGGAGACATGGTCATAACCATCGAGAGAAGAGCAAGGCAGGAGGCCACGGATGATTAACCATTCTCTGGAAGGCAAGCGTGTGGGCGCGCTGGAGTCACGAATGGCAGGTCAGCTTGGGGAACTCATCCGCAAGCGGGGAGCGGAAGTTATGTCCGCGCCCGCGCTGCGGGAGGCTCCGGTTGACTGCCTGGATATGGTCGGGGAGCTGATTGACGGGATAAGCGACGGTGAGTTCCAGGTTGTAGTCGCGCAGACCGGCGTGGGCGTCTCCACGCTGTTCAAAGAAGCGGCAAGGCTGGGCAGGGAGTCGGAGCTTCTCACCGGTTTGCGAAAGGTGGTGTGCATCGCCAGAGGGCCTAAGCCAGTGGCCGCACTCAGGAAGGCGGGCATTCTCACTCCGGTGAAAGTGGACTCTCCATATACGACCGACGAGTTGTTGGAGACGCTCAGTGAGTTCGATCTGTCCGGGTGCGGAGTCGCGCTGATCAACTATGGCGAACGCAACGAAGCATTGTCCGAGACCCTATTGTCATCGTGCGCCAATCTCTATGAACTGTGCCTGTACGAGTGGATGCTTCCAGAGGACATGGGGCCGCTGGAAGCACTGGTAAGAGCAGTCCTGAAACGGGAACTGGATGCGGTGGCGTTCACAAGCCAGGCACAGGTGAAGCATATGTTCAAGATAGCGGAGGAGCGGGGATTCGAGTCGGTGCTGGCAGCAACGATGAACTCGACGGTCGTGGCGGCGGTCGGACCGACCTGCGCGAAGGCTCTTGCCGCCTATGGCGTCACCCCCGACGTGGTGCCCGAACATCCGAAGATGGGGCACATGGTGGCCGATCTGTCCGAATATTTTTCTAAAGCCCGAACCCCGCGTCCGTGAGACGCTTTTCCGTCTGAATCAGGATTTACAGGATAAAGGGATTTTCAAGATAGGTGATGTCTGAAGGGGTAGGTAACTAATGACCATAGGATCGGAGACACATACTAAAGCGCCGAGAATCAACTTATTCAGCCTGAAGAAGCCGCACATGCGGACATTCCACCTGACGTGGTTCGCGTTCTTCCTGGCTTTCTTCGGGTGGTTCGGAATCGCTCCGCTAATGGCGGTAGTCCGGGACGACCTGGGACTTACCAAGACGCAGGTCGGCAACACTATCATCGCTTCGGTAGCTATTACAATCGTCGCCCGTCTGGTGATCGGGTGGCTGTGCGACCGGATAGGACCGCGCCTCGCTTACAGCGGACTGCTCGTGCTTGGCTCGATTCCGGTCATGACGATCGGTCTGGCGCAGAACTACGAGACGTTCCTGCTGTTCCGCCTGGCAATCGGCGTTATCGGCGCTTCGTTCGTAATCACCCAGTACCATACCTCGGTAATGTTCGCTCCCAACGTGGTGGGCACGGCCAACGCGACCACGGCGGGCTGGGGCAACCTGGGTGGCGGCGTAACCCAGATGGTCATGCCGCTGGTGCTGGCCGCAGCGCTGATGTTCGGAGTCGGAGAAGTCGTGGGATGGCGGGTAGCTATGGTGGTGCCGGGCGTGGCCCTGATGATCGTGGGCATCGCCTACTTCCTGCTCACGCAGGACTCGCCGGAGGGCAACTACGCGAAGCTGCGGGCAGAAGGCAAGATGCCCTCGGCGTCGGCTGTCAAGGGAACGTTCCTTGAGGCCGCGAAGGACTACCGTGTCTGGGCGCTGTTCGTGATATACGGCGCGTGCTTCGGCGTGGAGCTTACCATCAACAACATAGCGGCGCTGTACTACCACGACAGGTTCGGTCTGAGCGTGGGGACGGCGGGACTCATAGCCGGGCTGTTCGGGCTGATGAACATATTCGCGCGGACGCTGGGCGGGATATTCGGGGACAAGGCGGGCATCAAGTTCGGACTCAGGGGCAGGGTAATGTTCCTGGGAGTCGTGCTGCTGCTGGAGGGGATCGCGCTGATACTGTTTTCTCAGATGTCGGTCCTGTTCCTCGCGGTCGGCGCGATGATCGTCTTCAGCCTGTTCGTGCAGATGTCGGAAGGTGCGACGTATTCGGTGGTGCCGTTCATCAACAAGCGCGCGCTGGGTTCGGTAGCCGGAATAGTGGGCGCGGGAGGCAATGCCGGAGCGGTCGCGTTCGGATTCCTGTTCAGGATAGAGTCGCTCGCTACTCACCAGGCCCTGATGTTCATCGGGCTGACAGTGATAGCGGCGTCGGCGCTGGTGTTCCTTGTAAGGTTCTCCGCCAGTCGCGAGGTGGAGGAGAGACAGGAGCTTGAGACGGCGCTGGCGGCCAGAGGCGGCGCGGTGGTAATGGGGGGCGCGGCGGCGGACTAGGGTTACGAGACGACGGACGGTACAACGAAGAACAAGCCGCCCGCGGCATCCCGCGGGCGGCTTGTTGTTTCGTCGGATTTGGAGGGCTCTCTAGGCGAGGGAATCCAGGTCTATCTCGCCGGAGGCTATGCGCTGGATGGTCCGGGGGTAGAGGATGTGTTCCTGCTCGAGGACGCGGGTAGCGAGTGTGTCGGGGGTGTCTTCGGGCATGACCGGAACCTCAGCCTGGGCGATCACGGGGCCGCGGTCGTACTCTTCGTCCACGAGGTGGACGCTGACACCGGAGACACGTTCGCCCGCGGCCAGCACAGCAGAGTGAACGTGCTCGCCGTACATGCCGCGTCCACCGTATTTGGGCAGCAGGGCGGGGTGGATATTCAGGATGCGGTTGCGGTACCGGCTCAGTGTCTCAGGGCCGAGCTTCCTCATATAGCCTGCCAGGGCGACGAGTTCCACTCCGTGTGATGCCAGAGTGTCGGCTATGGCGGCGTCCAGACTCGCCGGATCAGGATGGGTGACCGCGCTGAGGTGGGCGGTGGGGATATTAGCACGGCGGGCTCGCTCCAATGCTAGGGCGCGGGAGTTGTTGGAGATAACTACGCGGATCCGGGCGTCGAGAGAGCCGTCGGTGCAGGCGTCAATGATGGCCTGGAGGTTGGTGCCGCCGTGCGAGGCTATGACGCCTATGGGGAGTTTTGCATCCAGTGTCCGCCCGCTCATGGGAGGCTCTAGTACCAAGTCCAGTTAGTTTTGCCAGTTATGAGCCTGTCCCCACCCCTGGATTCCCGCCTTCGCGGGAATGACGGATAGCTGTCGTAATATGGCATATTCATATGGTTGTGGTATTAGTCCCCGCCGACATCCTGGACTTCCATGACGAGTTTGTCCATCTCGAGTTGGACGGGGATAGGGTACTCGCCTGTGAAACAGCCGAGGCAGAAGCGGTCTCTCGCTCCGTTGGCGGCACGCAGCAGACCCTCGACACTGAGGTATCCCAGAGAGTCGGCACCGACCAGCCGGCGTATCTCTTCCACAGAGGAATTCGCGGCTATCAACTCCCTCTTAGTAGCCATGTCCACGCCGAAGTGGCAGGTGGATGTGATCGGCGGGGCGGTTATGCGCAGGTGGACTTCTCTCGCACCGCCGCGACGAAGCAGCTTGACCACATGGGGGGTCGTAGTGCCTCTGACGATGCTGTCGTCAACGACGACGAGACTCTTGCCGCGAATTATGCCGGGAAGTACGTTCAGCTTGCGCCTCACGCCGAGATCTCGGAGGCGCTGGTTGGGCTCGATGAACGTGCGGCCTACGTAGCGGTTCTTGACCAGCCCCTCCCCGTAGGGAATACCGGACTCCTGAGCGTAGCCCACAGCGGCGGCGGTCGCAGAGTCGGGCACGCCTATGACCATGTCGGCGTCGGTGGGGAATTCGCGAGCGAGTTCCGCGCCCATTCTGAGACGGTCGCTGTAAATGAGCCTTCCGTCCAGCACACTGTCGGGACGGGCGAAGTAGATATTTTCGAATATGCAGCTGGCACGCCGGGCGGGGTTATCTGAATTCTTGACCGTTCTGAATCCGCGGTCGTCCACCAGCACGGCCTCGCCGGGTTCGATCTCCCTTATGTATTCTGCTCCCACATGGTCGAGGGCGCAGGACTCGGAGGCTATGATCCACCCGCTGACTTCGCCATTCGGGTTGCCGTTCAGTTTGCCGATGCACAGAGGCCTGACGCCCAGGGGGTCCCTGATTCCGAGCAGGCCGTCCTTGGTAAGAACGGTCAAGGAGTAGGCGCCTTGGAGTCTGCGCATCAGGTACGTGATGCGCCCCTCCCAGTCCTGAGCGGGGGCATTGGCCAGGACGCTGGCTATTATCTCGGAGTCGTTTGTGCCCTCGAATTGGAAACCGCGGTCTTCCATCTCGCGGCGGAGTTCGAGAGCGTTGATTACATTGCCGTTGTGCGCCAGGGCGAGTTCTACGTCCGGTCCGCGCGCGAGTATTGGCTGGGCATTGACGATGCGGTTGGAGCCGGTGGTGGAGTATCTGGTATGGGCTATGGAAATTGGGCCGGTGAGATCGAGCAGGTCGTCCTCTTCGAATACCTGCGTTACCAGTCCCATCTCGGTGCGAACTCGGATCCTTTCGCCGTCCGCCGAGGCTATACCGGCGCTCTCCTGTCCACGGTGCTGGAGCGCGTAGATACCAAAGAAGGCGACGCGGGCCGCGTCCCCGCCCTTGTGATAGACACCGACCACGCCACATGCTTCACGTGGTACGTCGGGTGAAGTGGGAGTTGTGCCTGTCCGCCGCGGATCTGCATCTACGTGATTCACAGGAATGTCCGTCTGCAGCGGGTATTTACCGTGAGGGCTATAGGGACTGATGCGACTACGCTCCCTCGGTTCAAGGGCCAAGAATTTCGCTACCGTCCGCGTATTCGAATTCCCGGGTAATGACGGCCACACACCCAAGGCTGTCGAATGCACACAGATTATAGACACCTATCTGGTGAACGGTCAATGCAGCAGACCTGGGACTTGCGGCGATTTTGCGGGAACATGATGCGGGTTATGGAGTCAAGGTCGGAGGCGATACGGCTCGATGTTGGCGAATCGGTTCGACTTGGACGGAAGGGAATACACACGGTCGCTCGTGATACACTCTTCGGAGCAGACAGACCATGGGAGAGAGTGGAATGAATGTGATCTGGATAGTTTCCGACACCTTCCGCCGGGACCACATAGGCGCGTATGGCAACTCCACGATTAGAACTCCCTCCATAGACGCACTTGCTGCAGGAGCAGTCAGGTTCGACTCTCACTACTCCGCCGGTTTCCCGACGATGCCCACTCGTGCAGACCACCAAACTGGAAGGTGGACGATGTCCTTTATGGGATGGGAGCCACTTCCAGGAGGCGTGACCACCCTAGCCGAGATACTGGCAGGGCAGGGCTTTCATACGGCCGCCTCCGTGGATACCCCCTACTATCTCAGGGACGGGATGAACTACGACCGTGGATTCCAGTCCTTCTTCATGAACTTAGGACAGGACTCCCTGTGGTCGCTGATTCCCGAGCCGGGCTATCATCATGAATCCCTGGATGTCCGGGCGGCGTGGCGAAACGAAGCGGACAGGAACGCTCCCAAGACATTCATGACGGCCATGCAGTGGTTGGAGCATCACTACAAGGATGACTTCTTCCTGTACGTGGACACATGGGACCCGCACGAGCCCTGGGACGCTCCTTCCTACTACACCGAACTCTACATGCCCGACTACGACGGCGAACTGGTGCTCCCACTCTATGGCAACTGGCATGACATGCCCGGATACGAGGAGGCACAGCTTCGGAAGGGCCACGCCACGTACTGTGGCGAGGTCACAATGGTGGACACCTGGCTGGGATTTCTGCTGAAGTCGGTAGCCAACATGGGGCTGGCGGACAAGACGATGGTCATCTTCACATCGGACCATGGCTTCTACTTCGGGGAGCATGGCGGCCTCTTCGGAAAGATGAGTTCGGACAAGTACCCGGACGGCACCCTTCGACCATACGACGAACCCGGTTCTCAATGGAGCTACTCTCCTCTGTACGAGGAGATCGTCCACCTGCCGCTCCTGGTCCGCGCGCCAGGGGTAACGCCCGGCGGTTACGCGGGACTGAGTTCAGCGATTGACGTCATGCCCACCGTGCTCGACCTTCTGGGAATAGACATCCCGCCCTTCGTACAGGGCCGTTCTCTCGCGCCCGCGATGCGAGACACTTCGCTCTCGGGACGCGATTATGTAGTCAGCAGTCTTCCCTTCGCAAATCCGGGTGACCCAGTTAGATCGGTGGACAATTTTCTCCGAGACCTCAAGGATCCTCCTGTTACGACCGTCACGTCGGGGGAATGGAGCCTGCTGTACAGCCCTGAACCGGGTGTATCGCAACTGTACGACCTGAAGTCCGATCCTCACCAGCTCGATAACGTGATAGAGAAGCATGTGGACACAGCCAGGGAAATCCACCGGCTGCTGGTGGATTTCATGCGCGAGACCGAGGTACCGGAACGGCTGCTACTGCCACGGCTGGAGCTTCGCATGTAGGAAAGTCCCAGCATCATGCAGAATAGATACGATCACATAAGCGTTGGCGCGGGCTCGGCGGGAAACGCAGGTTAGTTTCGACCAAGGCCTTTTCAAAGTCGAGGCTGCCCAGGATTCGACCAGGTCCCTCCCCTGGAATCACGCCTTCGCGGGAATGACGAAAGCGGAGCTATGAGCCATGAACAGCAACTTTGCAAAGGCCCTGAGTTTCGGCACAAGAGTCTTCTACATCTGACGAATTCCGGGTACGATGGTCGCAATTACAGATGGCCCGACGTCCAGAGACGGGTCAGGAGGTGAAGAATGACTACACAGCGGCCGATTCGCATTGGACTGATTGGGGCGAATATTCACCAGGGTTGGTCGCCGCGGGCGCACCTGCCGGCATTGGCGGCGCACCCGGAATTCGATCTGTCGGCCGTTTGCACCACGCGGCGGGAGTCGGCAGATGAGGCGATGGCAGCATTCAACGCGGGCAGTGCGTGGGATGACTACAACCGGATGCTGGCCGAGGCCGACATAGAGGCCGCTACCATCTCACTGAGGGTGCCTCTACACTACGAGCCGACCATGGCGTCGCTGGGGGCAGGTAAGCACACCTTCACCGAGTGGCCGCTGGGTCGCACCACCGCGGAGGCCGTCGAGATGGCTGAAGCAGCCCGGCTGAAGGGTGTCAGAACGGCGGTGGGGCTGCAGGCTAGGGCCAATCCCGCTATAGTCCACTTGCGGAACCTCGTGGCTAACGGGTACGTGGGCCGGGTGATGACCTGTCATGTGCGGCTGATGCGCGAGGGCGTGCTGTCGCGGGTTTCAGGCAGGACGTGGCAGCGGGAGAATGATCTGGGAGCGCATACCCTGACAATCGCCTGCGGGCATACCATTGACGCGCTGTGCAGCGTGGTGGGCGAGTTCGCGGACGTGGCTACCGTGGTAAGCACCCAAGCCAACACCTGGCACGAGACGGACACCGGTCTGGACCTGCCAGTGACGTCGCCGGACAACGTGCTGGTCAGCGGCAACCTTCAGGGTGGCGGTGTGGCTTCGGTGCAGATTGGCAGCACAGCCTGGGCCGGCAGCGGCTACAGGATGGAAATCTACGGTGAAGAGGGAACCCTGGTGGCGGATTCGGTGGATTCACCTCAACTGCAGCAGGTAAGCATCCTAGGGGCCAGGGGCGGAAGCAACGATCTGCAGGAACTGACGCCAGCGGCGGAACTGCATACTGCACCGGAAATACCCGGGGGAGCGGCCTATAACGTGGGTCAGCTATATAGCCAGTTCTCAGCGTCAATCCGGGGCACGGACAACGGAGAACCCAGGGTGCCCGACTTCGACCATGCCGTGGGACTGCATCGCCTTATTGATGCGATTCGGCAGTCAAGCGATGAAGGACGGCGGGTTGTGGTGGCATAAGGCCGGGGCGCAGAGGAATTCTTATAGGGAGTATATTGTCCCAGGACGCCGGACGCCGTGCAAAGCCTCCGGGCGCAGGGCCTGTGCAAGGTTGGCATTACTGTCGTTTCGTCAGCAACCGCGCACTGGATTCCCGCCTTCGCGGGAATGACGAGACGGGGTTCGGAATCCTGGAATCGGGACTTTGCACAAGCCCTGCTCCGAGCTGGGGGAGAATTCGAGATGCGCAATCGTCGCAGGTGTTAGTGAATCATGAGCCCGGCAGTAACGGTAGAGGATATACGGAAAGCCGGTTACTCCTTAGAGGCAGCGCCTCCCGATGACTGGCGGGGCTACAACACATGCGATCCTGTACCCGGATACTTCGAATTTGACTGGTTCAGCGCATACCATCCCGACCTTTACCATAGGTTTTCGCTTTCCACCGAAGGACTGATGGATGAGCTCGACAAGCTGGTTGATCTAACCGACCTGGTGATCGCCGATATAGGCGCAGGCACAGGGCGGGCTGCGGTCCAAGCGTCGGAGAAAGCCAGACGTGTTTACGCCGTCGATGCCTATCGTTCGGTGGTCGAATTTGGGCGGGACCTGGTACGGGAACAGGGTCTGAGCAATGTGGACTACGTCCAAGGCGACGCCGCAAGCACTCCCCTGTCGGACAACTCCGTTGATGTAGCCATACACTCCTGGGCAATCCTGAATCACATAGAAGCATATCGGATTCTGAGGCCAGAGGGTCTGTTGGTCTCCCTTGGGCCTACTCCCGGCTCGCTGTGCGGCGAGTTGACAGCCACGCTCGCTCCCGAATACCCGGAGTTGATCAGGAGCGTAGCGTCTCCCGAGTCTTTTGACCCGCACTGTCCGCCGGCTGAAAGCGTATTGGATTCATGGGGCGGGATACCTCTCGTCGCTCCCGCGAGTGTCCGCGACTTTACGTACGTGACCGACTATGGCGATATGACTGAGGCCGCGGCGATCCTCGGACGTCTCTACGGGCCTAAGGCGAAGCATTACATTCTGGACCGAGCGCAATCAACGCTTGCATGGCGATTGCGCATCACAGTCGCTCGCGTAGCGAAATAAAACTTCTGCGGCACGCGACGATCCTTATGAGTGCCAAAGTTCAACGATGCTGTACCAATTTGGTCGGTGGACTAAACCAAGACCTGCGCCACCCCACCCCTGGATACCCGCCTTCACGGGTATGACGATGAGGTGACCAACTAAGAGATGATACAGGTTCAATTTCAACCGAAAGTTGTACAGGAGAGGCTCGGACATAGTACAATTACGACTACGATGGACACCTATTCCCACGTTCTGAGGGAGGTGAACGTCGCTGCGGCTGAGGCGTTCGAGAGGCGATTCCGTAGCGTTGGTGCACAAAATCATGATCAAGCGTCTCTTACCTCTCAAATCAACGCCGAATTAGCTATGAAAACACATTCGTGCCCCTGTAGCTCAGGAGGATAGAGCACCGGTTTCCTAAACCGGGTGCCCCGGTTCGAGTCCGGGCAGGGGTACTCCCCATTTAGCTACAAATTCAGACTGGTTGGACCCTATATACCCAGTCCCAGTCCAAGCCTGCCCACATTCTGCCCACAAAATTCTGGAGATCCTCTCCAGCCGCAGCGCCTGATATGGGAAGGAGGTGGCCGTATGTGTCCACTGTCGTCTGAATACTGGCGTGCCCCAGTCGCGCCTGTACAACGTGTATAGGAACACCTGCCAGCAGGAGAAACGTTGCGTGCGTGTGCCGCAGACATTGAATGTGTGCGCCTGTTATGCTGGCACTGGCGGTTATTCTCTTGACTCCCTTGTAGAGGGCGTTGGGCTTCACAGTACTGCCGTCAGCACGCGCGCAGACCTGAATCTTCGGGATAATGACGGTACCGTACTGGGCAATTAATCTCTGCCGATGGGACCTTAGCGCCGCGGCGACCTCCTCGCTGAAGAAGATCGCGCGCGCTGAGCGACGCGACTTGGGCTCATTTTTATGGTCGGGGTCTCCGACGAGGTTGATCATTGTCTTCGAAACGACGAGCCTGCGGGATGCAATGTCCACATCGGCCCAGGTGAGCCCAAGAATCTCGGAACGACGCAGGCCCGTGAAAAGCCCTAGGAGAATCGGAAGGTACAAGTCGGTATGTTCTGCGGCCTTGAGTAGTGCGTCCGCCTCGTGGGGCGTGAGCACACGCATCTCAGGCCTTCGCACGGGCGGGGGCGAAATGCCTTCGAGGACGTTTCCATAGAGCATCTTCCAGCGTACCGCCTGTCGGAGCGTCTGGCTCAGCAGGCGGTGGATATGCCGGACAGTCTGCGCGGACAGGCCGGAGCGGATACATTTGGAATAGTAACGCTGGACCTGGTGTGCACCAAGGTCAACCAACTTCACGGTGCCAAAGGCGGGCTTTAGATGTGTCTTGATGATGCCCGTGTACCCCTCAAGGGTACGTGGGCGCACGGACACGTCCGCATAGTCTCGCGTCCAGAGGTCAAGGAACTCTTGCACGGTCATAGTAGTCTGGTCGAAATGGGTACCACGATTGAGTTCGTGTTGTATCTCCGCCAGTCGCGCATCAGCCTCCTTCTTGGGGCCGTGCACAGTCACGTACCGTTGTTGTCGCTTCCCATCGGGACCGCGCGGCAGGTCGTAGGTGATCTGCCAGCAGTTGGTCCCGCGCTTTCTTATAGATCCTCGGGCCATTTCGCTCCACTCCCTTCCGCAATTGGAAGCCGTTCTGCGATATCGGGGAAGGGCGGAGTTGTGTTGTAGGCCCCTCGGATGTAAAATCCGACTGAGCCGCTGTTGGGTGTTCACGCCTTCCCAGTTGCTTTACGGGTCGTCGGAGTTGCCGCTCCTTCGGCCCTTTTTGTATCTTCACGCTATAGGACAATTGTACGATATTTGATAATAGCAGGCAACCAAGTCTTTCGGATTCGTGGACAGTCGCATTTCGTGCGTTTCAGTATGATGTCGGCACTAAGGATTTGGTTGAGGTCTGAACTTTAACTGTGCCCAGTCCAACACAGGAGTTGGAAGTCAGGATAGTCATTCTCACCTCATCCCATCCTCGCTTCTGATATGGGTCCGCACTAGGCGCAAGTTTGAAGTCCGTTAAAATTTTATTACCCGTGCATTTATAATGTGTCAAGGATTGATATTCATAGCATGTCCGGAAGTGTGGTGCGGAGACAAACCCGGGACGCGACTACGGACCCGAATTCGCGTTCGTGAGGCTTCCTATGGGTAGAGCCAGGGGAGCGCTTCGGGTGCGTCCGGCTCGATGAAGTATGGCGAGTGCGTGTAGGAGGGGCGGAGGCGGAGCTGGCGGTGGATCAGCGCCTCCGGCGCGCCCCTTTCGGTCATCATCCTCGCCAGCGTCGCCCGCGGGGTGTTGCCACTCACGTTGGACGTATCTATGTCGGCGACGGCGCACATCGTCTTCATCCGCCGGCTTATCTGCGATCCGGACAGCCTGAAGATGCGTGTGCTGCCATCGGCGTCCGGGAGCTTTATGTCCTCGAGGGCCTCAATGCAGTTCTTTGTAACGGCCAACTTATGCCCGCTGCCCTTCGGGAAGACGGAGCGTATCAGAACCGTTCCGGATCCATCATCGGCGGTAGCTATGTCTTCCCAGGTGAGTCTCGACGCCTCTGCGCGGCGCAGACCTGCCTGCATCATCGTCAGCAATAGTGCTCTGTCGATTCTGGCTCTCTCAATCGCCGCGTGCTCTGTCTCCAATCTGCCGCCCCTGGTCCTGCGAGCGGTGTGCAGACTGTCGAGGACGCGGTTGAGCTCTTCCTCCGAAAGAGCAGAGGCCTTGAACATATTGGTGTCCTGGTGTTCGCGGCGCAGCTCGGCAAGAAACCCCCTGACCATCGGGTGATGCGCGGGTTCGTAGTAGCTGAGGGCCCTGTGCACGAACCCTATTGCCCACAGGTAGCCGTATATGGTCTGCAGTGGTAGTTCGTGTCTGTCGAGGTGCATGGCGTAGCGAAGCATTTGCTCCGGCTCAACGGGCAGTGTCAGTGCCCGTGATTCGTCTTGGAGGTCTTCCTGCTCTACCCATCTGATGAAAGCCAGGAAGCGCTTCTCTATTGCAGCAGCAGTCGAGATAGAGTTGCTGTTACTCAGGAAGTCGGCGATGGTGGAAGCGTGGTCGGACAGTGCGGGCCTGTTCCTGAACTCTCTTTCTAAACGGCGCATCGCAGGCTCTCCTGAGGTGCTTCTTGGGCCTTAGATATAGGTTCGCGCTTACAGGATGTCTTGTCAATCTGCGTCTAGATAGTCACCCGAGACTGCAAGTCATAGGAGCTAGAGCCGGGGAGATCCACCTCGGTTCATGCACACCACACAGTGGTGTATCACGTTAACCATTTTTGCAGGCCTGTTGCCTCATCGAAAAATGCTGCCGAGATTTTACAGCTTTTAGCAACTATCTCAAAAGTTGGTCAGTGTTCAATACTTCAGGTAATCTGCAAGCAGAATTCAGTTGAGGTGGAACATACAATATATCCAGACAGGATGCGCTTGATACGGATTTGGGAAGTGCCGGATGAACGCGTTCGTGATGGTCCTGGGCTTCTCGCGGACGGTGTACGCGGAGCTGGTGCGCAGGGCGAATGTCGCGACGTTCATCCGTTGCCATATCAACGCCTTCGAGTACTTCGGGGGAGTTCCGCGCCGCTGTCTGTACGACAACGCCAAGGTGGTGGTTATCGAGCGTGACGGAGAGGGTCGCCACGAGTGGAACAGTCGTATGCCGGACTTCGCCCGTCGCATGGGCTTCGACATGCACCTGTGCAAGCCGTACAGGGCGCAGACCAAGGGGAAGGTGAAGAGTGGCGTCAAGTACGTTCGTCGCAACTTCTGGCCCTCGGCCCGGTTCACCGACGACGACGATCTGAACCGCCAGGCGCTCGAGTGGTGCGACACTGTTGCCAACGAGCGTGTGCACGGAACCACCAACCGTATACCCAAGGCCATGCTCGCCATAGAGCGTGAGAGCCTGGGCTGTGCTCGAGTGAAGATCCATGGCGGTATACCTCCGGGAGGACCGCAGGGTGGGCAGGGACGGATACGTGAACTGGGACGGATCGTGGTACGGGGTGTCGTGGACGTGGGCCGGCCAGATCGTGCAGGTGGGAGTGAGAGCCGGCATGGTGGAGATATGGTCCGGTGATGAGAGACTGGCGGTACATCCCAGGGCTCACACGCGCAGACAGCGTCTGACGATGCCCGGTCAGTGGGATGGACTGGTCAACGGGGACGCGGGACCCAGACGTGAGGCGCTGGCAGTGCAAGTGTCGTCTGAGCAAGTTGAGAGACGCTCGTTGGACGTGTATGAGCGTGGCCGGCGGAGGTGTGCGATGATAGCCCTCGAACAGGCGCGCGCCCACCTGGAGACCCTGGGACTGAACCAGGCCGTGGAGGTACTGGACAGCAGGCTGGACGACGCTGCCAGGAGACAACTCCCGTACCCTGAGATGCTCGCCGACCTGCTCGGAGTGGAGGTTGCCGCTCGCAGGGAGCGCTACCTTACCACCAGGACCCGCATGGCCAAGCTACCCTTCCAGCGCACCCTCGACGACTTCGACTTCAGCTTCCAGCCCTCGATAGACGAGCGACAGATGAAGGAACTCGCGACGCTCGCCTTCGTGTCGGAGGCCACTAACATCCTTCTGCTGGGACCTCCTGGAGTTGGCAAGACGCACCTAGCAGTGGCCCTGAAGTCCATAGAGAACGGTCAGGGCGCCTACTTCGTGCGGGCATACGACCTGATGGAGGACCTGAGAAAGGCCAGGGCGGAACATCGTCTGGACCGAAGGATGCGTGTGTATCTTGCCCCGAAGGTGCTGGTGGTCGATGAGTTCGGGATCTGGCCCTACGACCGGGAGTCGGCAACCGCGTTCTTCAGCCTGGTGTCGGCCAGATACGAGAGAGGCAGCATCATACTGACCTCGAACAAGGGCTTCGCCGACTGGGGAGAGTTGTTGGGAGACACGGTAATAGCGACGGCGATACTGGACCGTCTGCTGCACCACAGCTACGTGTTGAACATCCGCGGTGAGAGTTACAGGCTGAAGGACAAGAGACAATCTGGACTGCTGACCTCACAGCAACTGCTGAACGCGGGGTCTGAAGTCAATAAGGATACCACGTGATCGGACAAGGGTGGGTCAATGTTAAGTCGGCGATAATGGGTCAAATGTAAATCGGCGTTGACACAACGTCGGTGTCGGCGAACGATGTGGCAAAAGTCCCTCTACCACTGTTCAATCGTCTCATGGAATCTCTCACCTACGCCGCCTGATGGACTACACTTCTGTACAAAGTCGAGTCTAACCGACTGAGAGCAAGGCATGAGGTTGGTGCTTTCCAACGCGTACTTGGCGATTAGAGTCGTTGACGGAACGCTTTCGGATCAAGCGATTCATGACCTCTGTGAGTCCACACAGTACATCTGCTGCAGAGACCGGAGGCGATACTCGAGACTGGATTCACCGACTAATAGCGAAGTAATGGCAGAGGAGTAGCTCCCGCGATGGAGTACGGTGAGGCGGAGCAGAAGGCTCAGAGTCAACCCCGAGATAAGGGATCCGACGAATCGAGTGCCGTGGTCTGCCATTCCAGCGAACTTCACAGCTGCGTGGTACTATGGCACATATCTACTCCTATCGAGAGTCAGACTCAATCCCAAATGGTTTCCAACGCATTGTCGAAGCCCGTTCAGATCCCAATGGGTTCTAACTGGCCTCCACCGCGGCGTCCTGAATCTCCCCTGAGCAACTATACTCCGCAGTTCGTCTCCGGTCAGTCGATATCGCGGACTTCGAAGGGTTGTCGGACCCGCTTTCTGGTCGCCTCACTGCTTTACCTTCGTTAATTCAGCAGATGCCTCGTGTCCCAGGTTATCCAGTCCCAAGACGGACGGTCAACGTGCAACTGTAGGCTGGACTGCCACCGCTATACACGTCAATAGCAGTGCCTGTGCAGGTCTGAAGAAATTTGGGACGACGCGGGTTCCATTACTGTGTCGCCCCACCATCCGCAGCGTTCCAGTTCATCTCTACGGAGAATCTGGTGACAGACTGGGACCCCGCGTACGCGGGGTCCCGGCGCAGTGGGCCTCAACGGTTTTCGCGCCACGAAATTGGGCAACTCGCCCGACAGGGCTGGTTGCGGCCCCGGCGGTCTCCCCTGCGGCCGACAGGACGCTCCCGACGTCCCCACCGCGGCAGCGGCTATATAGGGGGTAGCCGGTCGGGTCTCCGCCATCTCGCACCTCCATTATACACCGGCCGTCAATACACCGGCCTGTGATTAACGACAGTTACACAGGACCCTGAGTGGACAGAATAACTGGCGCACAAGCGGCCAAAATAATTGGCGTTGACCAGCCCTGGCTGTACAGAAGACGCGTCATGTCAAAAAGGTCCCGCGAAATCTGATCACAAAATCGACTATCCCTTAAGGTGGCCTGGAGGAGGTGACATCGTGTCCCAGTCCAGCATACCTATCGACCACCTAGAGCTGCTCCACCACATTTGCCGCCTGCCCCTTGCGAGCAGCGGCGAGCTAATCCGGTTCACCGGGAGGTCGAGGAGTACGATCTACAATCAGGTGAAGTTGCTGCGCAAGCGGGGCCTGGTGTCCAGTTTGCCTCACCAGGTGGATCTGGGAGGGCTGACGCACCGACGCGAGCGACTCATTCCCACAATCGATGGAATCAAAGAAGCTGCTGACGATCTGGACATGGAGCCCGAGGCGTTCTCTGAAGTGCGGCCGGTCCGCCCGACGGTTTTCGGTGCCCTGGTCAGAAGGATAGACGCCCTGGCCGTCATCTACACGCTGGCGGCCCTTATGATCGAGCACACGGAGTACTGCTCAGCAGAAATGGACCACTTCACGACCGGACCCTACGACGCCATGATCCGGCTGGAGTCAGGGCCTGCGATCGGAGTCGTCCGCGTTGGACGCCAGCAGACCGCAACCGGGTTCCGACACAGGTGGTATGCCATCGGTCGGGTACATGGAGAGCGGCCGGATGCCGTCCTCGTAGTAACGGCCGCGGCGGCGGCCTGGCGATATGCGTATGAAATAATGGCCGCCAAGCCTAGTCTGCCCGCCTTCTGCGCCCAGGAAAAAAACATAGTGATGACGCGTCGGCGCACATGGGGGACGCCTTCAGACGATGAACTCGTCATCAGTCTGCCAGATCTCGTCCAACGGCTGCCAGCGAAGTCGAGGGCCGCGCCAGCCAAGCCGCGAGGTCGCGGGGCCGCGCCGGCGGACCTGGACCCGGAGACCCTGGCCGCCGCCCACCCTGCGTTTCACCTCACCTCGGCCGAGAAGAGACTTCTGGACGTCATAGCGGACTGGCGCCTGGTCAGCCGGACACATCTGCCCGGACTGGCCGACGCCTCAACACAGCGGGTCAGCCAGATGCTAACGCCCCTGACAGAGCACGGCCTGGTGACAAGCCTCACCAGCGATAAGGGAGAGGACTATGCTCTGACAGATGACGGCATCCGCTATGTATCAAACCGGGATCGAGTCGCGCCCGCCTTCGGCACGTGGAGCGTGGACACGACTAAGCAGGGCAGGATGTATGGGCGCCAGATAAGTACGCTTCGCGACCAGAGCGCCCACACGAAAACGGTGCAGAGGCTGATGGCCGAACTCGCAAAGTCCGCGAAGGCCACTCCCGGCTACTACCTCAGCGAGCTGGAACCGCCTGAGCGTGCAATCCTGCGGTCGAACCACGCGGCGAACGGCGCGAAGGTCGAGCCCGACGCGACCGGACGGATCCGGTACGTGTCCGATGGCGGCACGCGATGGATTTCCGTTGTCCTGGAACTGGAGCGCCGCGGCATCACGCGAGACCGGGCGAGGGCCAAGGTCGCCCTGTACCAGCGGTTCTTTCAGTCCGGACATAAGTGGGGGGAGCCCAGCGACCCGCCCCTCGCCCTCTTCGTCTTCGACACCGATGCACAGGAGCGCGTCTTCTTCCGGGTCGCGACACAGATGGAGCGCGAAAGCGAGAGCCCGATCGGCACGCCCTTCGCCCTCTCAAACCTCGACCAGATCCAGGCGACGGATTTTCTAGGCGCGTCATGGCTGGTTCCAGTGACCGGCGGTGAGAACAGACGAATGCATCTTCGGCGGCTTCGTGCCGACATAGGGTCCGTGAACTCCAATCGTACTGATACCCTTTAGTGGGTCGGGGCGCACCATCCGTAACAGACGGCCGACATAGTCAATAAGCGGTGGTCGCCCTCATAGCTGAGCCAGCTACAAATGAGGCGGCGACCTTAGGCATATTTTGGCCCGATTTCCGAGTCTCGCCAAATTAAGCGCGCAGTACAGCAAATTCGCCCTCCAGGGAGCCTCTTCAGCTTTGGAGCGACGCACCTCTCCGAACGGCGTTTAGCGTCCAGTCCACAGACTATCCGGATTCCTTAAGTGCCTAGTACCATTTCAATCTGTATATGATGGATAGACGTGTTGAAGTTTAGGGCGAGCGTCCTGAGTAGAGAAGCGCCAGTCTATGATAGCGCCAGCCTCATTGCGCTCATGTTCCAGCGCCGCGACCTCTCGCTTCAGTACCGCCTCGTCGCCGATTCTGCGTTTGAGACACCGGTTGCCGAAGACACTCAACTCTATCTCGGCCATCCCTTCGGCAGGCTCAGGACAGGATTCAGCCAACTGCCGTGCTTCGGCGTGTAGTGCAATTCCAGGCGCTTGGCGATGCGCCTAGCCTCGGATGGCGCGAACGCTTCGTAGAGCGATCCTAATTTGTGAGTATTGAGATTGTCCATCACCAACCGCACCACCTCTGCGTCAGGGTACGCCTTATCAACCAGCCACTTCATCTGATGAGCGAAGTCCACAGCGGTGCGTCGCTCGGTCACCTCCACGTGTCTCCACCCACCCTTGGGCTCACAGAACATGAACAGGTTTCGGGTTCCGTTTCGCTTGTACTCGTAGTCATATCGTTCCATCCGACCCGCTCTGGCCGCGATGGTTGGTCTTTTACCAGCTACCAGTTGCTTGGATGTTTCGTCAAAACAGACCACCGGATGGTTCGGGTCGTAGTCTTGGTGGTACAAGTCCAGTACGTCCTCCATCCGAGCCACGAACTCCCCACTTACTTCGGGGATACACCACTGTTTCTTCTTCCACGGCTTAAGTTCGTTTTTTTGAGCGTCTGGCGCACCGTCTCAAGGGAGACGCTCTCTGCTAAACCGAGTGCCACCACCTTGTCGGCAAGCAGTTGGAGTGTCCAGTTCGCATGGCCGGAGGGCGCGTCGCTGCACGCGATGGCTATCAGATGCGCTTGGGCTCTGCCGTCCAACTTACGTCTCTGTCCGGGTCGCGGGCGCTCGTTGAGCGCGCTGTCGAGTCCCTCCTTGACGAACCGCGTGCGCACACGCCCCACTGTGGACGCGCTTATCAACAGTCCGCTCGCTATGTCATCGTCGGGCAAACCTTCGTCTGCCTTCAGCAACGCCAGCGCTCGCTTGACCTTACGGGCAGAGGCCTCGCCACGACTCGCTATCTGCTTGAGACGGGTCCGTTCCGACTCATTCAACACCACCTTGTACTTGAGAGCGGGCATGTCCTCGTATATTCTCCTCATAGGATCATGCAGAAGACTAACCTATTTCTTGTCTCTGTCAAATATATGTGGAAATGGTACTAGTGGTATTTGCGGACGGCGGAAACGACACCGAATTCACTTTCATCTTCGACGCCGACGCCGGGGGCTGGGTGGCCGGAGGCGATGGATGCTGTGAGCGCACGAACGAGTTACCAGACGGCTGGTAGAGTGAGCCGAGCGGATATCTCCGCCAGCGCCAGTCCTAGTTCCCGGAGTAGACGTTCAGTCTAAATGAAACTCGCGGCCTCACCCAGATGTCTCTCCACGGCAGACTGCCATATTGAGTCCAGCTCCCGTTCTGTCATCCATGTATTGCAACTTTCGACATGCCAGTCCACTGCCCAGAGCCTGTGCCAGACAATCGCCCAATCCTGTGCCGGAAGACCGCCCCGCTGGTCGGTCGCCTCTTCTGATCCCCCGGCTGCTCGATAAGCCTCGATGAGTGAACGGCAGGCAGCCGGGTCCGGGGGATCAATGGTCCCGCCGTAAGACGCGAGATCAAGAAGTCCGGGGCCTATGAACGCCCTTGCCCAGTCGACGACCGCGGTCCTATGCGTACCGACATGCAGACTCGTTGGGTGAAACTCGCTGTGGCAGAGTCCGAATGGCGGAGTCGATGCCCCGCGGCTTATCCGGGGAGCGCATGCGATTATCCTGTCGAGCAGGGCGCAAACCTCGTCCACCTCCTGCCATCGTCCAGATGACGTCAGGTCTTCGACACCGCGACGGATCCTGGCGGGTAGCATCCTCAGTGCAGCCTCGTCCAGAACCGGCAGCCATTCTGGCGGTGCCGTCCTGTGTAACGCAACGGCGGCCGAAGCGGCCTCACTGAGAGTGGGCTGGCGTACCGGCGGTCCAAGGTCCTCAAGGATCATCGTGAGGATGTCTTCATCAACACACGACATGACCAGCTCAGGCACGGGCACATCGGATTCCCGGAGACTGTGTATCACGCGTGCCTCGTCGGTCAGGGGATGTCTGCTCCTCTTGAGAATGAAAGTGCCGCCCCCATCGAGGAATACTCGCTCCACCCTTGAAAGCCGCCAATCCCAGAGCAGGTCCCGATTACGGGTGACTCCGTTCGGGTACACGGTTCGAATGTATTGATCCAGGAGGTTGTCGTTAAGGAAAGGCCCCATGTACAATCCACTCTCTCGCTGGCGAAATGGCGTACTCCGGCGCAATTGAGTTCCATGTCGTGAAAGCTGTCTGCCCAGACATCGCAGGAAGAACCGCGAATGCCTGCTCCGCATAGTATCACATCCTGTTGTGAAGACCGTTATTGAGGCGGTGTGTGCGTGCTCCGTATAACTGGGGTTATTGCAATCTATCTCAGTCCCGGCAGTGATAGGATTCCCGGGACGGCCGAACGACATCTCGGCTTTCAGGACACTACACACCAAGTTCAGCACAGTCGAAACGGACGCTTCACGCGCCCGAGGGGCAGAAGTATCAGCGATGCGATTACCGCTTACAGGTCTCTGGCAGCACGCCGACTTCGTGAGACTGTGGATTGGAAGTACGGTATCTGGTATCGGCTCCCAGATCACCTTCCTGGCCCTGCCGCTTGCCGCAGTTCTGGCCCTGGACGCAACGCCACTTCAGATGGGCCTCCTGGCCGCGGCAGGCAGCATCCCCGCACTCATGTTTGGACTTGGGACAGGGGTATGGGTTGATCGTGTGAAAAAGCGCCCTGTGATGATTGCCGCCGACTACGGACGAGCATTTCTGATATGCACGGTACCGATTGCGGCCGTATTTCATTTGCTCAACATCTGGCACCTGTATTTTGTGGCATTTGCAATGGGCGCTTTCAGCAGGCTCTTCACCGTGGCTAACAGGCCCCATGCTCCCGACACTGTTGGCCGGGACGAACTGGTGGAGGCCAATGGCAAGCTCGAAGTCGGCCGCTCGTCGGTCCGGGAATCACGGGCATACTGATACGTGTGCTCGGCGCCCCCGTTGCGCTGATAGTGGATGCTGTGACCTTCGTCATGTCCGCCGTAGCGATCCGGACGATCCGAACGCCGGAACCAGGGTCCGTGCCGTCCACCGAAGAATCCCAGTTCATAGGTGACGCCATGGAGGGTCTCAAGCTGATTGTGCGGAGCGAAGTCCTGCTTCCCATCGCGGGTGTCGTCGTCGGACTGTCCGTATTCAATGCGATGTTCGAGTCGGTGTGGTTACTGTACGTTAGCCAAAGCCTTGGGATCGGACCGCTCGCATTCGGAACGACGTTCTCGGTGTCCATCGTCGGCTTTCTGGCGGGTGCGTTCGTCTCTGCCCGGGTCATCCGGTGGGCAGGCGCAGGCCGGGCCTTGGTTTTCGGTGTCGTTGTACTAGGGCTGACTGACATGGCGACTCCCCTTGCGGGAGGCCCGGTCATTGCCGCGACATTAGTATCGACGACGGCGATGTTCTTCTTCGGAATAGGGGCTACTGTCTACAGCGTCAGCCATGTGAGCCTGAGACAGGTGTACACGCCACTCCGTCTCCAGGGACGCATGCACGGCGCGATGAACACCCTCGAGGTGGGCCTCGTCCCTATCGGCGCTCTGATAGGAGGCGTGATGGGGACGAGGCCATAGGCTTCAGGCCGACCCTGTTTATCGGCGCTGCCGGCGAGATGTTGGGGATTGTCTGGCTCCTGTTCACCCCGGTATGGAGTCTTCGCGACCTTCCGACCGGTCCTGAAGACGATGCCACTGCACCGCATCAGTATTGAACAGCTTCCCCGAGGGTTACCGGAGTCAGCACAGAGGCATGGAGGGGAACCTGCCGGCGAATGCCGCTGCAGAGTGACTGAACTGTCTTCCGTGCCCCGCAGTGACGGACTCACCCCCGGAAGTCAGGCCTGTCCTGCCACGCCAGGCTGGATTGACCGCGTGCTAAAATAGTAGTTGAAGTGGCTGCGGCACAAACAGTAGGCGCCGTGGTGCGACTCTCGGGAGATTTCGAGCGTGCGGGAAGCAGGAAATAGACTCTGGACGAATAGACGCTGGCTCCCTACGGCGCTTCCTTTATTCTATCTCGTCGTATTGTTCGGGGGCGCTTCCCTAAAGACCGACTACAGCCATATCAGCCAGTACATCAGTGAATTGAATGCCATGGGTTCTGCCTGGAGCTGGCAGATCGGCTATTTCGGGTTTCTCCCTTTGGGTCTGCTCGGTTTCGTCCTGCTGCTGGCGGTTGCGCCAAGTACAGGGTTGACGGGAGTCAGTCGAGTGGGCTGCTGGCTGCTCGTTGCGGAACCGGTGGTCTATGTTGCCTCTGCCATTTTCCCTTGCGATATAGGTTGTCCCGTCGAAGGCAGTCTTTCCCAGAATATCCATAACGTCGTAAGCGCCATAACCCTTCCCATAACGACATTGGGACTGGTCCTTCTATTCTTCAACAAAGGGATTGCGCCAGTCAGGAGACTGGGATGGTTGACCTTGGCTGGGGTCTTCATCACGCTCTACTCACTGGCGCTGGTGCCCGACTTCGCTGAGTGGCGGGGATTGTTGCAGCGACTTGCGGAGGGGATTCTTTATGGCTGCCTTTGGCTTGTGAGTTGGCAGTTGCTGTCGGCTCAGAACGATTTGACTGCGGAGAACGGGTAGCGAACTCTTATTGCCCCTTCGAAATCTCTACAGTCTGTAGGTCGATTGCGAGCAGCCCTCACTCGATGCCGAAAGGCGCGGTCGTGGCGACCGACCGTCTGGTCGAGTGCATGCAAGTGGTGGGCGGACCGGGACTCCGACGGTCTGGTCGGCTGCCGCGGATACGAGGAACCTGGAGAGGTCCCTGAATATGATGCGATGATCTCACCGGACCCCTATGGGGACTTTTCGGTGGGCAGGTGGCTGTGGGTGTGCCAGAACCTGCACCGGCTGGAACCGATCTCGATAAATTGCCGTCAGGGCGTGTGGACGCTGCCGACATCGTTCGCGGCAGAGTTAGCTTCAGGATAGATTTGTTCGCCCTATACTTTTTATGTCAATCGAATCATGGAACGTGTCCACAATCTCGAATCAAGCTTCTTGAACATTACCGCCCTCATGCAACTCTTCAAGGGTCTGATGAATGTCGGGCGGTAGCGGACCTGCCTGCGCGGCTACGACGCTCTCCTCGATCTCCCCGGGTGTGGATGCACCCACCAGGATAGACGACAGTTCCCTATTGGCAATCAAGAAACGGACCGTCAATGCCGCGATCGAAATACCGGTAGTCTGGGCCAGCTTGATGAGTCGCTCATCTGAGAACACTGCTCCAACCGAAGCTAGTGGGCCCTTTGAGGCGAGCTGAAATGGCGACGCGTCATCTGACACGCCCAGATCACGTTTGAAGATACCTCCTATGACATAGGGGATTCCCCGCTCACGAATGACCGGCAGCAGCTTCTGCGGGGAACGGCGGTCCAGCAGCGAATACTCGCCGGCCGATAGACACATATCGAGGTCTACCCGACGTAAAACATGTGCCAAAGCAGCGGACCGGTTTGAACCGAGACCAATGTAGCTGCACAGCCCTTGCCCCTTTGCTTCATGAAGCGCCTGGATGATGGTTGCGTTCGCGAAGTCGTGCTCCTTATCGAGGTCCAGGAGCTCGTCGTCATCCTGCGCGTCGGGTTCCCAGGCCTTCGCCTTCTCCATGTCGTGGCCCAAGAGTATGTCGACGCTATCGCGACGCAGTGCACGTAGGTTGTCGAGCAGTTGGGCGCGACAGTCTTCTACCGTGCGATAGCCAATTGGACTTGTCGCAAGCAGAGATCGCGATGTCGAGCCCCTCACCTCGGTTGTATAGTTAATTAATTTTGTCGCAAGGAGATGCGGTCTCGTGGTCCCGTCAAGCCCCTCACCCATAATCAACTGGGACATGCCCCTATCGGTCCAACTGCCATCCGCGCCCGCTCTACCGTAAGCGGGCGACGTGTCGAAATACGACACGCCCAGGTCGATGGCGTGCTTGACGGTCGCTACACCTAGCTCGTAGGAGTGTTTGTATAGAGCGGCCCCACCCAGGCCGATAACACTGACTTTCTCACCAGTACGCCCGAAGGAGCGCTGTTCCAGTGCGCTTGACATGCATGACCTCCACAACTGAACCGCTAGGCCCCAGACATGGCCCTCTGCATCGAGGTGCCTCCTTCCACCTGCAATTTGGCGTTCCTGCCTATTGTAATCTCGGTATCGACGACAATATTCTCGCCGGCGATATGAGGGCTCTCGTCGGAAGCCAGGTACACCGTGGCGTAGGCAATGTCTTCGGACGTACCTGCGCGCTTGAGAGGATAGCCCTCCTCAAAGAAGGTGACGATATGGCTTAAGGCGTGCTTGGCTTCCTCGTCTGTTATTCCGTGGTCCACCATCTTCCGGGCACTTGGTTCTTATGCCACAAGTAGAGATTCTGCTCCAAGTTCACCATAAGAGAGTCATTGATTCTACCTCCATCCAACATCATTTAACGCGTTAAGCCCTCCGAAGCAGTATCCCGTCAAGAGGTGTGGGAGTTTGTCAACCTTTTAGTTCCATTAAGCTGCCGCTGGCTGTGTGACCAGAGCCTCCGGCAGCGCGTTACTGTAAGTTGCTGAAGCCAGCGTCAGCGAGCCAATGAGGCTCAGTTGGAATCCTGCATCGGTTAACTTCGGCGGATATCTATCCTATCACGCACCTGTCGAGTGCTATGATTTTGGCACGAGACCCGTTGCTGTTCCATCGCCCTTGCTGGGCTGGGGTGAGATCACCGCCTGCAAATCTGATACGGCCTCCCGGTGTAGTGGATTCTGATGTTCAGTCCGAATTAATCGACCAACCGCATACTCCGGCCTTGTGCTGATACTGATAGGATTTGGTCTCCAATTCATAGGCGTTGCACTCTATTATCCTGACAATCGACGCGTCTTCGAGCCTTTCAGCCATTCGCATTAGAGCCGTTATGTAAAGGCCGTTGTGGCGGATGACGGAAATGGGAAATGTAAGTGCCAACATTCCTTTCAGGGCAGTGCCCCACGGCTGCAGATGTTCAGTATGGAAATTACACCCTCATGCCCGGTGGGTCTCGTGGGCCCATATAGCGAGCTCTACCCGGTTGCGAACCTCGAGCTTGTTCATTAGGCTGGCGAGGTGCGTCTTGACGGTGCTGAGGCTCACATGCAGTTCGTCAGTTATCTCGGCGTTGGTCAGACCGTGGGATACATGCACCAGCACTTCTTCTTCCCGCTCCGTCAGGGGCGTAGAGGGTTGAGCGGTCTTCCCCTTGGGTGGACCGTGCGCGAAGGTTGAGAGCAGCCGTGCGGTTACGCTGGGGCTGATGAGGGCGTCTCCATTTGCTGCAGCGTGAATCGCCTGGACCAGCAGTTCCGGCCCCGCGTCCTTGAGCACAAACCCGCGCGCGCCCGCCCTGAGCGCGTTGTACACGTATTCGTCCAGGTCGTAGGTGGTGATCATGACGATAGCGAACGGCGCATCGGCCTGCGGTCCGGCCAGTATTCGAGTGGCCTCGATGCCATCCATCTCGGGCATACGTATGTCAAAGAGGCAAACGTCGGGCCGGAGTTGGCGGGCAAGCGCGACCGCCTGCCGTCCGTCGGCGGCCTCCCCTATCACTTCGATGCCAGGCTGGTGGTCAAGGATCACACGCAGACCTGCGCGTATGAGGACCTGGTCGTCTGCGATGAGTACCCGGACTGCCATGTCTTATCCTCTTTTCTTCGGTATCTGTGCTTCAACGACCCAACGACCATCCGGCCCCCGGCCAGCGCTTAGGTTCCCACCGAGCAGCGCCACACGTTCGGTCATGCCAATGACCCCATAGCCGGAGCCGCCGCGGGCGCTGGGCCTGACGGGATCACCGTCGTCGGTAACGGTAAGTTGAACGCTGTCGGTGGATCCGTTGATGTGGACAGTGATTCGGCCAGCGTGGCGGGCGTACCTGCGAGCATTGGTAATGGATTCCTGCACGACCCGAAACAGCCCTGCCTCTACCGATGCTCCGAGATCGTCCAACTCGCCCTCGAGGCGTACGCTGACCGGGACCTCCCCGGCGCCGGTGTTGGCGGTGCGTTCGATATCCGCAACTGTATGAGGCGACTCGATGGACGCGTCGCTATCCCTGAGCACTCCTATGATCCGGCGCATGTCCTGCAGGCTGCTGGAGGCGGTCTCTTCGATTGTCGCCAAAGTGTCCAGGACGGCATCCGGATTCGATCCTGCCACAGCGCGTCCGGCCTGCGCCTGGATGGCAATGGCAGTCATTCTATGGGCGAGAGTATCGTGCAACTCACGGGCGATCTGATGGCGCTCTCTGTATCGCGATTCGAGGGATCGTGCATGACGCAATTCTGCCAGGTGGCGCATGACCGCGCCGCTCAAGATCGGCAGGGATATCGCAACGCCCTTGAGTCCTATCCCGGTGAGACTGTCCGAGGGGATTTTCCAGGCAATCATCCAGCAGACAACGGCAACCCCCAGACCCGTCGCGATCTGCCGGCCAGGGGCCCAGCGTACCAGAACATGCGTCAACACGAGTAGCGCAAAGGGGTTGACCAGAGCGCTCTCTACATTCGTGATGAGCATTTCCAGGTGCAGTACGCCGTATCCCCCGAAGACGATGATGGTCGCCGGCAGTGGATGGTTGCGCGCCCACGGGATCACCAGGGGCCCGACCACTGCCACACCGACCACGACCGGCCGCCACCCAACATCCGTCCGCAAGAGTCCCTCGATCAGACCGGCGGCTACCAGGGCGAACGTGAGCAGCCAGTCTCTCCATGACTGTTCCGGGGGATCCAGGGCCAGCGGTAGCTCCCACAACCTTCGCAATGCGCCCGTAAACATGGTCGAAGTTTAACAAACATTGGCCGTAGGCGCATTGGCCGAAAGTACGACGCGCTACTCGTCCAATCGGTTGGTATGAATCCAGACTTTCTCCCGATGTTCTGTCGGCTCCCCTCGTGCGAATATTGCGTGTGTCTTAGGCAACCTGAGTTGTCGGCTCGCCACATTGGACGAGCGCTGAGCAAGAACAGGCCCGTAGAGCCGCTGAACAGGAGGAATTCGATGGTTCAACAAGCGCAGAGAATCTACAGAAGCCGTGAAGAACGACTCCTCTTCGGGGTCGCAGGCGGACTGGCCGAATACTTCGACGTTGATCCTGTTCTGATACGCATGGGTTGGGTACTTCTGGCGGTTGCCACGGTGGGGATTGCATTGCTGTTCTATATCGTTCTGGCGATTATCGTGCCAAGGGGAAGAGGGCAGCCCGTGTCTGAGTTCAGGCATGAGGGCGAAAGCTCAGGCAGCAGTTCGGACAGCGTTATGGACGCTGAACCAGACCGGGGCCCAACGAAGAGACACGTTGCCAGAAACGTGCTTGGGATTGGGCTGATCGTCGTCGGCCTGATCGTCCTGCTCCATCATTTGGATGTGATCGAATCGATTCGATGGGACGTCTTCTGGCCCGTGGGCATCGTGCTCCTGGGAATAACCATACTGAGGCCCACCCTGACGACACTCACCAGTAAACTTAGGATCTCCAGGGGCAAATCACGGAACACTGACTCTGGAGACAACGCAGACATTTTTACTGAATCCGAACCGGACCAGGACACATCAAAGAGCAATTTAGCGAGGAACGTTCTTGGAATCGGGCTGATCGTCGTCGGTATTATCATACTGCTCCACCAACTGGATGTGATTGAATCAATACGATGGGACATCGTCTGGCCCGTGGGCATCGTGCTGGTTGGACTATCCATCCTGCTGCCCTCCGTAATCGAGTCCAGGCGCTGATCCGTAATGAGTTCACTATCAACAGGTCGCGGGCGCCGTGGTTCCTTCCTGGTCGGATTCCTGCTTGCAGCACTCGGCGTGCTTTTGCTACTCACGACCACCGGTGTGGTCTCCTTCGGCATCTGGCTCGAACTGGCAAAATACTGGCCGGTGCTATTCTTGTTGACCGGTATGGAACTCGTCCTCTCGGGACGTCTGCTCCTGGTAAGGGTGATGGTAGTCGCCGCCGCCCTGACGGTAGTAGTTGCCGTAGCACATCTCTCGATGCCCGATTACGATCCCCCCGAGCCGCTGCGTGCCGCGTATGTGGAGCCACTGGATAGCGCTGAGAGACTCCATTTGAGCATGGCGTTCATCGGGGGCGACGTGGAGCTGACTTCAGACACAGCCGGTTCTCACTCGTTCGCCAGATTGCTGTCGGCGGACTTCGAGAGCCACCCCGCCCGGGTCGTACGTGAGCGATCGAATGGATATGCCGAATTCCACCTCGTGTCCTCCGGACCCTTTCTCAGGCATTCCAGCGATGACGGCTACACCAGGCACGAGAGCAGGCTCAGCTTTCCCATTGGCCGGGCGGACTGGAAGCTGGTGGTGTCTCCCAGCGTGGAAGTGGACATCGAAATCATCGCAGGGGCCACAGGCCTGGATCTAGATCTTCGGGATCTCAACCTGCGCAGGCTCGACATCGAGGCCGGGGTTTCGGATATCAGAGTGCTGCTTCCAACCAGCGCGGGTCAGACGTACGTCGATATCGCAGCCGGGGCCACCAATATCGAGCTCATGGTTCCAGACAGTGTCGCCGCTCACATCGACATCGCCTCACCTCTGGGTTCAACCTGGGTTGCCCCGGGCCGGTTTATGGAAATCGACGACGTGTACCAATCAGCAAACTATTCTGAGGCCCGGAATCGCGTCCGGGTCGAAATCGAGGCGCTGATAGCCGATGTCGCCGTCAGATGAGCCCACCCATAAATTGAATGGAAACTCCATCCTATTATCGGGAGTGCACGACCATTGAAACTCATGCATCGATTGAATCGCAGGCGGATCGTAGTCTTTGTTGCAGTGCTTGCCATCATCGCCGCTGGCGCCTTCGCAATATATCGCAGCACGAGCAACTCGGGGTCTCTGGAACTGGAAGAGGACCAACAGATCGTTGCCGTTCGACGTGGAGACCTGGTAAACGAAGTCTCCATCAGCGGCCGCATCATCTTCCCTTACCGGGAGAACATGGCATTCGGCTCCAAGGGAGTGGTTGCCGAGGTGCTGGTCAGAGAGGGCGAACGTGTTTCGAAGGGTGATCTGATAGCGCGACTCGACACAGAGACCGTCGCGCGTCTTGAACGGGAGGTTGCCGAAGCTATCTCCTCATTCCGGGACGCCTGCGATGAATTGGAAGACTTGGTCTCTCCTCCTGATCTCGATGTTGCAGAAGCGAGACGGGCCGTAGCGCTCGCCGAGGACGTCCTCAGGGACGCAAATGACTCGCTCGGCGAAATTCTCAATCCCACAGATCTGCAGATGAGCGATATGGAGGCCCAAGTCGCGGCCGCAGGTCGCACGCTCAGAGAGGCCGAGGATGCACTTAGAGAGGAGATGGAGAGGCCAACCGCTTTGCAGACCGCCCGGGCAGCACTCAACGTTCTTGAAGCCGAGCGCTCTCTGGCTGACCTTCAAGAGCCCCCCTCATCCTTGGAAGTCGCTTACGCGTTTGATAGAGTTGCACGAGCCGAAGGCGTCCTCAGGGACTCTATGGAAACTCTCGAAAGTTACGAGGCCGGGGTGAATGATGAAGACATTTCGTGGGACCTCGCCGACGCCCGGCACGAACTCGACACCGCGGAGAGCAGCTTGTCCAACGCTCAGTCGAACTACGAAGTTGCTCGGAGAGAGTGGGATGCCAGGTTGGAGGACACGGAAGAAGCACTCGGCATGGCGAGACAAGCCTACGTCAAGGTATTCGAAAAGTGGCTTGGCATAGCTGAGTCGCCGGACTCGATCGACTTTGACTACCGAGTCGCTCTCTCTGACTATGGAGTCGATCTGGAGGCGTTGTTCTCTAAGCCATATCCTGGTACGAGACTGACCTTCGACCTGTCGGTGCCGTCCGACAACTCCGACACGGCGTGGAATGAGGCGCTCGTCTTTGTGTGGCGACATTTCTCGAGACAGGAGTTGTTGCCGACCTGCGACACCGGCGAACTTCCCGCCCAAGTCGGACTCTGTATCGAGGAGGAGTTCAGGTCGGCGGGTTCAGCGTACCGGGACGCCATCGATGCCAAAGAAAAAGCCGAGGCTGATGCGCGCAACGCACTCGCTTCGTCGCAGGCCCTCGTAGCCTCCTCGATATTGGCCATCAGGAATATCCAAGACCGCATCGGAGACCTCACTCAGCCACTCGACCCGGTTGTACACGCACAGCTGGAATCCGCGGTGCGCGTCGCTGAAGGGGAACTTGCAGACGCCAGGCTGGACCTCTCAGACCTGACGGACCCAGCGGATGAGATGGAGATTACCCTCAACTCACACGAGATCGATGTAGCACAGGCAACTCTGGCAGATGCACGGAGGCGACTCCACGAACTGAGAGAGTTCGAAGACAGAGCTGCCGTTGCCGACCTCACAGCTAAGGTCGAACTCGCACGAGCAAACCTCGAAGATCTGAAGTTGCAACAAGCGGAGGCGCTTTCAGGTGAAGACCGACCCGATTACCCTTCGGCATTCCACGCCGTCGCTGTCGCCAAGCAATCGCTTGCCCAACGTCGGAGGGACCTGGACGATCTTCTAAACGGTCCGGATCCGGCAGACCTCAATCTGCTGACGGCAAGGGTGGAATCTGCGCAGACCCTTCTCAACCAGTCCCGCAAGCGTCTTACTGATGCGACCGGTCTAAGGGCGCCGTCCGACGGCTTCATTTCCCGGGTGAACTTTGAAGAGGGCAGCAATGTCGAGGCTAACGATGCGGTCGCCATACTGGTCGATACAGGGGTGGTTGAAGTTGACGGCGCAATAGACGAGATTGACGTGCTCTCGGTCGAGTTGGCCATGGAGGCGGAGGTCATGATCGACGCCCTGCCTGACCAGACAATGCTCGGCAAAGTCTCGTTCGTTGGAGTGGAAGCTGTCGAAAACCGGGCTACTGTGAGCTACCAGGTGCGCATCGAGATCGAGCTTCCGCCAGATATGAAGGTGCCGGAGGGACTCAGCGCTATCGCTACGATTATCCTCAGTCACGAGAGGGACGTCCTCCTCATTCCGGTCAATGCCATTCGTGGCAGTTTCGATGATCCGTTCGTGCAACTTGTGCTGGACGGCGAACCGGTTGAAATGCCCGTCAGTCTGGGCAGCAGTGACGACTTCTGGATAGTAGTATCCGACGGCCTCGACGAGGGCGACATGGTGGTCGCAATCGCACCTGAGGGACAGGACGTCGAATTCTTCACCGAAGATGAATGAGGCGACGTTGGAAATGGCGCACAGGGTAGGAGCAGAAATAGACAGACATGGTCCCTGGTGGTATCGAATGTCGCTTATACGATTGGAAAACGTTTCAAAGACGTACAGGATGGGTGACGTGGAAGTGGGCGCGCTCCAGGGAGTCTCCCTGGATATCGACGAAGGGGAGATCGTGTCTGTAATGGGTCCGTCCGGGTCGGGAAAGTCCACCCTGATGAACGTCGTGGGCTGCCTAGATACCCCTACGAGTGGGCGCTACGAGCTTAACGGTCACGAAGTCAGCTCCATGTCCGACAACCTTCTTTCAGAAATACGGGGACGGCAGATTGGTTTTGTTTTCCAGACATACAACCTCCTGAAGAGACTCAGTGCGCGCGCCAATGTTGAACTCCCCCTGGTGTACGGCAACGGTAAAGGTCGCAGACATCGTGGATTGGAGGCGCTGGAACTCGTGGGACTCAGAGACCGCTCCGGACACAAGCCGACCGAACTCTCCGGCGGTCAGCAGCAGCGGGTTGGGATCGCAAGGGCGCTGGTCAAGCGGCCCAGCATTCTGCTGGCAGACGAGCCGACGGGGAATCTCGACAGCGCATCCAGCGAGGAGGTCATGGAACTGATGATGGCGCTCAATCGCGAAAGGGGAATCACCGTGATGATCGTAACTCACGAGTTCGACATTGCTGCGGCAACGGACAGGATAATCTCGATGCTGGACGGACGCGTCGTTGGGGACAGTCACAGGGAGGACTGGGTGCAGGCGGGCGGTCTATGGTCGATCGGGCCGGGCGTCAATCCAGGACAACCGGTTAAGACGGAACTGGCGGACATGTAATGAATCCGCTGGACGTGGTACTAACAGCGCTCTCTGCCCTGGCATCGAACAAGCTGCGCGCCGCGCTTACCCTGCTGGGAATCGTAATCGGCGTCACAGCCGTCATAGTGCTCGTCTCGCTCGGAAGAGGAGTTCAGAAGTCGATCACCTCGGCATTCGAGTCACTCGGCACTAACCTCATCACGGTTACGTCCGGATCGAGCGATGGCGACGGATTCGACGCTCTCTTCGGCGACGGCGGCGATGTGGATACACTGACGCTGAATGACGCGTACGCGCTGCTCGATCCCATCAAGGCGCCGTCCGTAGCCGCCGTCGCTCCTCAGATAGACACGGGGGCGCCCGTCGAATTCGGCAGTCGGGCGGCAGGCACCGCAGTTCTGGGAGTTACAGCCGATTACGACGAAGTCCGCCTCTATAACGTGGAGCAAGGTGAGTTCATCTCGCCCGTCCATGTCCGGGATGCCGCCTCCGTGGCCGTTCTGGACGCGGGCATCTCCAAGTCGCTGTTCGGCCTGCGGAATCCCGTCGGGCAGAGGATAAAGCTAAGCGGCAGGCCGTTCACAGTCATCGGGGTTCTGGAGAGCAAGGAGGATGGTATCTTCAGCTTTTCACACCGAGTCATGATCCCCATAACCACCGCCCATTATCGTTTGCACTTCCACCCTAACTCCGAGGGAGAGATCCAGGTCAGCAGCATCAATGTTCAGGCAGCGTCCGGGGAGGTCATCGAGAGCGCTGAGGGAGAGATAAGGGAGATACTCCGCCTGCGACATCGCATTCTCGATGAGGACGATTTCACGATAACAACGCAGGAGCAGGCGCTCGAGGCGATAGAGAGCGCAATCGGAGCGTTCACCGTCTTCCTAGGCAGCATTGCGGCCATAAGTCTCCTGGTAGGCGGAATCGGCATAATGAATATCATGCTCGTCTCAGTAACGGAGCGCACACGCGAAATTGGAATTCGCAAGGCTATGGGCGCCAAGCAGCGAGATATACTGCTTCAGTTCGTGACTGAAGCCGCTGTCCTGTGCTTCGTCGGAGGCCTCGTCGGTCTGACCCTCGGTGGACTCATTACAGTGGCGATGAACGGTCAGGACTTCCTCGGCGGGCCGAAGCTGGAGACGTCCATCGACGTGCAGATCACACTGCTTGCCCTGAGTGTGTCCATCGGAATCGGTTTCTTCTTCGGCATATACCCTGCCCTCAGAGCCGCGAGGCTCCACCCCATAGAGGCGCTGAGACACGAATAACTCGGCTCCCATGGGACCCGTGGACCTGTCAGTATCGGCTGGTCAGCTTTGAACACAGTTAAGATTGCTGTATGCTTAGCTGACAGGTACTCCCTCGTTGAGCAGGAGGAATTGGATGGTTCAACAAGCGCAGCGACTCCATAGAAGTCGTGACAACCGGTTCATGTTCGGGGTGGCAGGCGGACTGGCCGAGTACTTTAATATCGATCCTGTCCTGGTTCGCGTGGGTTGGGTATTGCTGACGATAGCCACAGCAGGGATAGCCGCACTGGCGTATATCGTTATGGCGATATTCACACCCGACAGCGCACGTCAGGACTCCACGCCCGCAAGCGAACCAACGAGCGACTCCCAGGATAGCAATGTCAAGTCAGCCCCGGAAGGACGACCGACTAAGAGACATGTTGTCAGGAACCTGCTCGGCGTCGGACTTATCGTAGCTGGCATGATCATTCTGCTCCAGAATCTGGGGGTGTTCGGCTCGATACCTTGGGGTATCGTCTGGCCAGTGGCAATATCGCTTCTGGGAGTGACCATCCTGCTGCCTTCCATCAGGCGCTAATGATCATAGGTGCAGCCGCAACATACCCAGTGGGCCGGGACTCCATTACATCGCATTTGGTCCCGAGCTCCTTTCAAGATCACCCATTGAGAAACTAACGGGAGAGTAGTCTGCACGATCTCGAAGGAACTACTCCCTCTAGACTTCATGGATACATCTCAGACTAGGTTGGGTTTACATTTCATTTCAGCCATATTAGCGTCAGCCATATTAGCGTGCCAACGAATTGAAGGAATCCCAAATATCTGTCCGCCAGCTTGTCGAATCGAGAGAAGATGTGTTGGTAGTGCTTTATCTTGCCTATGAAACACTCCACAAGATGTCGCTCTTTGTACTGGTGCTCATCGTATGTGCGAGGCTCCTTGTAGTTCGACCGGGACGGAATCACCGCCACCGCACCACTGCCCGGCGATGGACTCTGGAAACCTGTCCGAGTAGTATCCCATGTCCGCTATCACATACTCGCTCTGCTCTCCGTCTATGAGTCTTTCCGGCTGACAGTTATGAGGGACGGAATCGCTGGCCGTTAACAGACAACAGGGCATTCTGCACCCTTCTGTCGCATACCTATCCGCTTGGGCGTAGGAAATACAATCCACCTGCTGTGGTAGAATTCACACGAGTCAGGAGGAGTCAATGACCACCCGAGCCGCTACTGCCATCGTCTACCCCGAAACGGACGGTATGCCATTGCCCGACGGAGAATACCAATCGCCTCTGTTCCGCAGGATAGTGGGCGACATCGAAGAACACTTCAGGGACACTCCGGGCGCGCACGTGAACGGAAACACTTTCCTGTACTACGTCGAGGGCAATCCCCGACGTTCCGTCTCTCCCGACTGCTACGTGGTCTTCGGTCTGTCGGAGGTCGCCCTGAGGTCTCTGTCTCTGGAGGGGAACAACACATACCTTCTGTGGGAGGTTGGCAAGGCCCCCGACTTCGTACTCGAGATAGGATCGAGGAGCACGGCTGCGGCGGACCTGGGTCGCAAGAGGGACCTATACGCAGAGCTTGGGGTGAGAGAATACTGGCGATTCGACGCGACCGGCGGCGATTTCTACGGCGAGCCGCTTGTGGGGGAATATCTTCAGGACGGCGAGTATCACAGGTTCGAGCTTCGACATGAGAGCGACGGGCGCGTGTGGTCTCACAGCGACATCCTGAACCTGGACATCTGGTGGACGGACGGGGACCTTCGTTTCTGGGACCCCGTCGCCGAGCGCTGGCTACTGAGGCACGACGAGGAACGCGCCGGTCGGCTGGAGGCCGAATCGCGCCTGGCGGAGCTCGAAGCGGAGCTTAGGCGCCTGCGAGGGGAATAGACAGTCCAGTCCCTGTGAGGACTTCTGCGCCGGTTGCCCTCGCCGTTGTATCTGAACAGGTTCGGAGGACCAGACCAGACCCCTTCAAACCCGCAGGACATTCTGCTATCAAATGTCCCGCACGGTGTTTTGATGCAGGTCGTCCTCAGACGTTCCTGCCAAGAACTGTCCAGTCGACCGCCTGTCTTCCGGACTCTAAGTCCAGGACTCGCCGGCAACAGCGAGGAAAGCCTGGTGGAAGGTCTTGACCCGGCTTATCCCGCGTCTGCGGCAGCTCGCCAGGTGGCATAGGTCCCGCGCGCTCAGCTCAGGATATTGCACGTACAGCTGCCGGGCCAGCTCGATATCCTCTCTTTCAAGAGGCCACACTTCGGCGGTGGATCTATCGACGAGGTCCATGGCAACGGCAAAGGTATCCATTCTCCCCGTGGCCTCATACACGTGCATGAGTTCCTGCAGGACTTCCGCCGAGGTGAACAACCTCAGATTGCTTTCGGCAGCTTCGACAAAGAAGTCCTGGGCCGCATCCTGCAGCGAGTGCGAGCGGCCCACCGCGTACATGAAGACATTGGTATCGACAAAGATCACGAATCGCCGGTCCCCGACATCTTCGACTCGTGGAGTATCCGGAGGTGTTCCTCCCAGTCGGGCTCTCGACCGCTGGACTCACGCTCGTCATGCGCTCGGAAGAATTCCCTGACTTCCTCGGACGACGTGAACGGATCGAGACGCTCTCTCTGCTTGAGTCGCTCTTCTGCGGCCGCCCTCAGCCACCCGCTCAGGGTCATCCCTTCAAGATGAGCCTGGTGAACGAACCTGTCGCGGTCCGCGTCGGGAATTATCAATTGGACCCTGGCCATGGAGTTCGCTACTTTCCTTATGATGTGTATCCATCGTACACATCGAGTAACGACCAGTCAATTTCAGAAGATGGTGGTCTGGAAAGGCGTGCAAGACTCATAGCTGGAGCCCCGGAGAACTTACGACGGAGCAGGCAAACGGAGAAGCGGCAAGTGCGACTCAGAGTCTTCAATGGAGATCGTGAGGGTCTGTGCAGGAATATCGTCACGAACGTCATCTCACAGGCTGCCGAAGCCCGGCGCTAGCTATATGGTTTAACACACTGTGTTTGACCATGTAGCTCAGTAGCCTGGCGAACCCCCTGACAAGACGTCCCAAAGATGACCCTGATACCCGCCGCCCGCCACTCCCGCACGGTGTTAAAGTTCGATGTGGATAGACATGAAGATGTTCTGTGTTAAAACACATCACGTCAATTCCCAGTCTGCTTATACACATTCTGTAAAGACATGGTATGCCCTGGAGGAGGAGGCTCATGATACTGACTGTACTTGCCGAAAAGGGTGGAACGGGCAAGACGATGGCGGCGACGAACCTTGCGGGCATGAGGGCCGGAAGGGGAAGAAGAGTTCTGCTGATAGACGCGGACCGCCAGGGCAGCTCCGAGCGCTGGGGCTGAGCTCCGGTCTGGTGACAGACTGCCCCGGGTCGAGTGCGCGCCGGTCTACGGCGCGGCTCTCAGGCGGTACCTTCAGACCCGGATCTCCCGATATGACGACGTGGTGATCGACGTGGGCGCCGGCGACAGCGACGAGATGGAGCTCGCGCTCGTCGCCTCGGACTGCGCTGTCGTTCCGGTCAGACCGGCCGCTTCCGATGTGTGGACGATGACTCTCATGGACAGCCGCATCGCGGAGGCCATGTCCGCCAATCCCGGTCTTGTGGCCTGGGCGCTCATTAACCTCGCTTCGACCAATCCCAGGCAGCCCGCCGCGGAGGAGACGCGACGGGCGCTGGAGCGGGGATGCTCCGCGATGCGGGTTGCGGAGCCCACGCTCTGTGACCGGGTGGCCTTCCAGCGCGCATTCTCCTTGGGACGCACAGTGGAGGAATACGACACCCGGGCGGAGAAGGCGGCGGGTGAACTCGCCGCACTGTACGAGGTCGTGTTTGGGGAAGCGCTCACGCGCACGGGTTCAGTGAGAGCGGCCTGAGTGGCACTTAGCAGAAGAGACAGGAGAAAGCGACATGGCGATACAGATGGCGCCGCCGGAATCGTCCGGCAGCGGAAGGGGCAGCGGCCAGGGGATGAGAGGGACCGGCAAGGAGCCCAGGAAGTACATAGCGTTCAGGCCGCCCGAAAGCGTGGCGCGCAAGATACACCTGGTCGCCACCGGCAGGGGGATGACCCCCACCGACTACATCCTGGAGTGCATGGGGGACCGGATCGACCTAGACTTCGCTGACCTCGCCGCACAGCTCCAGGAAGAGGTCGGCTGATGGACGTGGCATATCTATATGTATGAGAGCACGGGTGCGCAATGGCTTCCAGGAAAGCAGAACCACCGCGAGGTCGGGCGTGTCACTCACCGTTCCGCGTCGCAGAGGGAAGATGCCTATTCTCCAATACGGAGTTCCTCAACTTGCCCTGGGCTCATCCGCTCAGACATTTCGAGAATATCAGGAACTGCCCGAATGAGCGGTTCTCGATTCTGCCGGATTCGACGGAGAATCAGGACCCGAAGGCGAAAGTCCGCCCCCCTGAATTCCTCTGCGAAGTTCCGGTCGAGAGTGAGAATGACGTCGAAGCCATTAGATTCGGCAAGCCGCACGATCTCGCGGTCCCCTGTTCGCTCCCACCCCATTCGCACAACCGACTCCACCCCGTGCGGCTTGATATGAATCCAGAGCACCGGCCACACATTGTGGTCAAGGAGAATTTTCATATGCGGCAGCCTCCACCAGGTCTCTTGCAAGCAGGAGAAGCTTCTCCACGCGCTCTTTAGTTACCCCGGGGTAATCGATAAGGAAATCTTCCATGTCGTAGCCGCTGAGGAAGTACCCGAAGAGCATCTCGGCCATTACGCGAGTCTCCTTGAAGACAGGCGCGCCGCTCACCAACCCCTGGACACTCTCGATGGGCAGATCGGCTCTTGCGCGTTCGACGATTGCCGAGAGCGCCTGTTCTTTGCTGACCTCCGGATAGTCCCTGAGGAAGGCCTGCACGTTGTGCACGTCGTCCTGGTAAAAGAACAGATATGCCAGCGGCACGTCGGTGCCCTCGAACCTCGGAGCGTCTTTTTTCACTTTAGGAAGGTCCGGCTCGAACCTCTCCTTGCCGCTCAGGCCGGTTACGTTTCTGCTGGTCATGATCCCGCTCTTTCGATTGCCCGCATGTGACCTCGCCTGCCGAGGCTGTAGCATGATTGTAAGCCATAGATGCCCGGTATGATCGACCTCCACAGAATTCCCGCCTTCATGGACAGGGACTCGATCCAACACTGATCTCTTTCGCCACCGCTTTCGACGCCGTCGCGAGGCGGTGGCGATGCCGAACTTCGGACTGTTCATCAAGCCGATGGGTAACGACCTCGGCCTAACAGCCGGACGCCCGTAGAGCCCCCACCTGCGACACCGCAACACCATCGTCAGGTGGTGAAGACTGGCCAACCACTCGCATTGACATTTACACGCACCCTCGGATACGATCTGACTACTTTCAGGACTATAGTCACTAAAGGGGTCAGACGCCGATGGCGACAATATCCAAGAGCAAACTGAAGGCCAACATGCTGCGGGTATTCCGCGAGATAGAGGCCAGCGGCGAAGAGCTGATCGTTACGGACCGCAATCGGCCGGTACTCCGCATACTGCCCATTGAGGATAAGAAGAGCGTCGAGGACATGTTCGGCCCATTCCAGGGACAACTGGTATTCCATGAGGACGTCGACGCTCCGACAATTGGCGAATGGGATGAGGTCTAGTGGTCGTACTGGACACATCGGCCCTGCTCTTCTGGACTCTCCACCGCGAACGACTTTCCGAAGCGGCGTCCGACGCTATCTCAGAGGTCGACCGCGTGCTGGTCAGCTCCATCTCGATCTGGGAGATTGGCATCAAGGTCGCAAGGGGTGGACTGTCGATCCCGGTTTCCGTCAGGGAATACGCTGGACGACTGGAGCGAATCGCGCGCGTCGAAGTCCTGCCGGTCGACGCTGGGACCTGGCTGGCCAGCTTCGAGCTTTCCTGGGACCACCGGGACCCCGCCGACCGCGTCATCGTGGCGACCGCCGTGGTGAACGAATGCCCGCTTGTGACATCCGACAGGGCGATGAGGAACTTCTACTCCCACGCGGTCTGGTGACTCTCCCGCAGCCGAGCCGGCCCACCATGGTTATGGGGGTTATGGGCAAGTCCGGCGTCTACCGCCCAATATTCTGCGCTGAAGTTCCGCCGGCCAGAGTCTTGAAATAGACACTATCATAAACGTAGTTATGGTATATTCTTAAGCACTTTCCCAAACACCTCCGAAAACGGGAGTTTTCATGACTCAACAGCTCGTTCAGTCCTCAGCGGCAGCGCCTCTCGCCGCCTTCACAGATCGACTGCCGCCGATGGTCGCCGCAGACGAGCGGACGGCCTGGAGGTTCGTGGACTTCTTCGCCGTGACCATCCGAAACCCCAACACCCGCGAGGCATACTACCGCGCCGTCTGCCGGTTCATGGACTGGTGCGAGGGGCGGGGGCTGCACGGCCTCGGCGACGTCATGCCCATCCACGTCGCCGCGTATGTCGAGCATCTCCCGCTCTCGCGAGCCTCTGTCAGGCAGCACCTGTCCGCCATCAGCAGGTGCTTCGACTGGCTGGTGTCGGGAGGCGTTCTCCAGACAAACCCGGCGACTTCGGTCCAGAGGCCCAGACACGTCGTCCGGGTGGGCAAGACGCCGGTGCTCAGCGACGACGAGGCCCGGACGCTGCTCGAGTCGATTCCTACAGAGAAGATCGGAGGTCTCAGGGACCGCGCGCTCATAGGCGCGATGCTGTACACCTTCGGACGGGTCGGTGCTGTGATCGCGATGGACGTCGAGGACTACCGCATCTCCAACCACCAGCGCATGTTCCTGCTGCACGAGAAGGGCGGGAAGGAGCACCAGGTGCCGGCTCACTACAGGCTCGTCGAATACCTCGGGGAGTACATGGACGCCACCGGCCTCTGGCGCACGCCGAAGGCGCCGATGTTCCAGGCTCTCGACATCACCAGGCGTCGGCTAAAGGGCTCCCGCATGAACAGGCAGATCGTGTTCCAGATGGTGAGGCGCAGGGCCAGGGCCGCCGGACTGCCGCCCACGGTCAACTGCCACAGCTTCCGCGCCACGGGCATAACCAATTATCTCTCCAATGGCGGTAGTCTCGAGGACGCTCGCGCCATCGCCGCGCACGAGTCCTCTCAGACCACGAGGCTGTACGATCGCACCGGGGACCAGATCACGCTGGATGAGATAGAGAGGATCAGGTTCTGAGGGCGGTCCATCCATGTGGACAGATGGCCAATTGCATCAAACCAGCTACTGTCCGCAGAAGGGCAGGTCGGTCTCGGCAAAGTGGTTGTCGGGGACATTCCACAACTCGGCCGGTATGCGGCCTGTCAGGCTGGATAACGGCGCGTCTTTCAGCGGCACCATGCTCGGATACGACGCCGTGGCCGACTCGGCAGCTTCAAGATAACGGGCGACACGTTCCAGCTGGTGTCGCTGTGGGACTCGGCCCTGCGGCTGTTCACATGGCCGCTCGCGACCGCAAGCACCCGGTAGAGCTGCAGGTTCTCGCGCGCCCTGAACGCTGCGACGTAGTTGTCGCGCGCACATATACTGTCGGTGCCGGTGCGCTCAAGCCACTCGGTGGGGCCGCCGCCGTAGACAACCTCATGCACTCGGCGACAACCTCCGGCGAGTCCACTACCCTGACGGGCTGTTCTCTGCTCCTGTCCGTCTTGGTTATACCGAAGAAATGGGCCTCCAGTGCTGGCCCTTTCTTGCTGAAACAGGCTTGGTTTGGCCCAGACAACCGTTCGGGCTCTACTCTGAATCGGTGTGGTGACGCTCTCTCATACACCACCTTAAGGGACACTACTATTAGATGCATCGCATCCCTTGAGGTGGTGGATTAGACAACCAATCAAGGGACAACGAGCCCAGCGCCAATTATGATTGAGCAGCGGCCAGACGACTGAAAAGGTACCCGCCTCACCTGCTATAATCGGTGGCAGCAGTTGAGGAGGCCGGGTTGATAATGGACTTGGAATTGAATGGCAAGGTAGCGATTGTGGGCGGCGCCAGCAAAGGGCTGGGACGCGCGTGCTCGGAGGTGCTGGCAGAGGAGGGTGCGCGGGTGGCGATGTGTGCGCGCACGGCGTCAGACCTTGAACGGGCGGCGGACGAGATACGGGGCGCTACGGGGGCAGAGATTTTCACATTTGCCGGCGACCTGGACAAGGAAGAGACCATTGCCGAGCTGGTGGCTGGCACAGTGGACCGTTTCGGCCAGTTGGACATCACAGTGAACAACTCGGGGGGTCCGCCGCAAGCCTACGCCAAGGATTCCACCGAAGAACTGTGGCAGGAGTCGGCGAATCGCTCGCTGTTCTTCTTCGCGCGGATGACGCGGGAGGCGCTGCCACATCTGCGGGCACAGGGCGGCGGACGCATCATCAACATCCTGGCCAGCACGGTCTATACGCCGATACCAAACCTGGCGCTGTCAGCGGCGACTCGGATGGGCGTCATCGGATTTATGAAGAACCTGTCCGACGACATCGGGCACGAGAACATACTCATCAACAACGTGTGTCCCGGCAGCATCATGTCGGAGCGGATGATGGAGAACGTGGAGGATCGGGCGCGGGCGCAGGGGATTTCCATTGAAGACGCCCTGGAGCAGCGGGCGGAACAGACGGCATTGAAGCGCATTGGTGAGCCGCGGGAACTAGCGTACCTTGTAGCGTTCCTGGCGTCGTCGCGGTCGAGCTACATCACGGGTACGACGATGCTGGTGGACGGCGGGTTGGTGCGGTCGGTAATGTAGATTATCTTCACCCTGGTCCTCTCCTTTGATGGGAAAGGGTATCTGAGAGACGCTTGTCTCAATGCCTGTATTCACTCCGCCGCCGGAGCCGACTCCGGTCGCCGAGCGCTTGGAACGAGGCATTCGCCACAGCTGCAACGGAGGGTACGAGCGGAACGATTGCCGACTACACGGCGGAGATTTCGCTGGACGCGGAGTCGGCGGTCGCATCTTCACGGGAATATCTGAGCAAAGCCTGCTTCCGTCAAGTTCGCCGTCTCTGTACCGCAACAACCATTTTTGCCGCGCGTCAATTACTCTTGCCGGTGCGACAACTTCTCCGCCTGCCGACTCTACGCAGCATTGGTCCGGTAGCTCGGCAGGTCGAACTCCAGTATGACCGAGTGATGCACGATCCTGTCTATCGCCGCGGCAAGGGTTTTGAGGGTGGCTGGTCGGGCGATGTCGGCGGGCCCCGCCGGTACTGTCGGCGTTCGAGGTCCAGGCCACGAGCCTGTTCCGCTGGTATGCGTAGCTCCCGAGCTGGCACGGTTCGGATGGTCTGACCGGCCAGAGGGCTATTGAGGTCACCGCTGTCCCGGCTGAGATGACAGAGATTTGATATGTAGGCGACATGTGAGAATCCGGACTGCGTCAGGCCAGCTGCTGTGCAGGCAAGGTTTGGAGAAGTAGCAGTGGGGAGGGCCTGCCCGAATCATGCGCCCGAATTGGCTGAGTCTATCAGTCAGTGCATGGGAGTCTTCGGAACCACGACTGGTCGCGCAACTTGTAATGCAGAATGAGACAGCGTAGAGCGGTTCGCCCTATTTGTATTATGTAAAGTCCGTAGCGGAATCAGGGTTGCTTCCTGATTAGTATATCTCCACGATATCTGTTGGAGTCACTTTCCAGCCATTCTTCTTCAAGGTCTGTAGCATAGCTTCTGTGTATGCTGGAACAGGGATTTTCTGCACGACCGCGAATAGTTCTTTACCGGCTGGAGTGAACAAAACCCCTCCAATCTGAGTGTTTGGCTCCGAGTCATCGGATTTCCTTAGTGCCCAAGCGGATTCCTGTTGACGGACTATGACTCGGCGTTGACCCAGATCTGTTGAAAAATTGAGGCGCGTACTCATATCGCTGACGATGAGCCTATGGTGCGCCAATCGCATAAGAATTTCGTATGACAATCCATGAGGCTGCAACGAATTGGCTCCGGGATCCCCACAACCCACGACAATCATCGGTGTTCGGTCCACGCTGCACAATGCCGCCGAGCATAGTATCTGAAATTCGCCTGCGCGCTCCTTATTCATGTCTCTAGCTATCGACATGGTGTCGTTCGACACACTGCCCGGTGATTCCAGTTCCCCTGCCAATAGTCGCGCCCAGAGGCCCTGCAGAGTCTCATCGGATACGTTGCTTGCCTCTAATATCCATCTGCGCCGGAACTCGGGGCTAAATTGATCTAAATTGACCTTCGACCAATCCACCATTGAATCTGCTTTCCGAGCCGCATTCACGGTATTTGTAACCAGGCGCTGAAACTCCTCTTCGCGTGCATCGGCGAATGTCTCGAATTCCATCGCCAGGCCGCGATAGCGAAAGTCGGTTAGCCCCGCTTGTAACATCCCATCTACAGTTGCACGATCGGCTTCCAAGTTCTTTCGGTCCGCTCCGCTCCTCAGCAACGTTCCAAAAGCAGCGTTGATGCCCGGAGCCACCGCACGGACAATAGGGGGTGTCGCTTCTGCTGCCAGTTCTAATTCTTCCAACCCACAAACTCCTTTTGACTGAATTCCGTGAAATCTCAGCGAGACATTCTGGAACGGTTCGCACCATTAAAGTTGTATCGAGGGTGCGGTTAACCACTTCACTTCCTGGTCCAATCTCTCCTGCGTGAACCCATAAGGTTCGCCCCACTCCAGTGTTTTCTTGGTGAAGAGTTCATCCAGTGTCTGAAAAGCATGTGCTGCCTCTTGGATTTCCTCAATCATAGACTCCCGTCCGGATTCGGACATGAAATCGACTGCCCGCTCCCAGAAGTAGCGGTGTGCGAGCCAGTTTCGCGTATCGAGTGCCACCTGCAATTGTTCTGTCTCGTATTCGCTTAAATTGGCGAGTTCTCGGATATCTCGTACCAATTGCCCAAGAGTTTTCGAGAACATACTTTCGAGGAGATCATCGAATTGCCCTCTCGTGATCTTGGTCGGACCCGGCCCGTACTTCGTCGACAAGACCATTGCAAGTTCCCTCTCCAAGCATTGTGCCAGGTACATCGCGAGTCCGTACCAAGCGTACACCTCCCTAATCTGTTCAGACTCAGGGTCGAGGGGTACCGCACTCGTCAACATGTCTCGTTGCTCACCGTTGCCGGGAAATTCAGTATCCAACGTCAACCTCGATGTGTTTATACAAAGGATAGGTGTCGTACAAAAGAGGAGATTCAGAGACCAACTCAAGATTGCACTTTCTTCATTTGTCCTTTAGGATTTAACCATGGCGCGCCTGGTGGGGCTCGAACCCACAACTTCCCGCTTAGCAGGCGGGCACTCTGTCCAAATTGAGTTACAGACGCGCTTAATGACCCTAGCGGATGTGAAGCAGACATCCGCTAGGGTCTATTCTATTCGCATGCAATTCGGAGCGTCCATCAAGAATGCGTTCGCTTTCGGGCAAATGGGACAAAATACCCACAACCGACTCTGAGTTTCAGAAGGAAACGCTGCTTCCCCGATACTCCTGTGTCTGCCTAGGACACGTTCTTCAGGAGTGCTTCATAGTGGGCTACAGGCTTTAGTGAAAACACATACGACTCTCTTTACACTTCCGTATTTCGGCGACTGACAATCGTCCGTCAATCGGTGTACAATCGCGCGCATGAAATCTGGGGACAAGATGAACAACGGGTTGCTGGGCGGCGTGAAGGTTCTGGACGTCGGGGAAGGGGTGTCGGGGCCGTATGCGGCGCGGACGCTTGCGTGGCTTGGGGCGGAGGTGGTGAAGGTGGAGTCGCCTGAAGGCGATCTGTCGCGTCGGATGGGGCCGTTCCCGGATGATGCGCCGCATCCTGAGAAGTCGGCGTTGTTTCTGGCACTCAACGTGGGGAAGCGAGGAGTTACTCTCGACCTGGACTCGGAGGAAGGCCGGAGACGGCTTCTGAAACTGGCAGCGGACGCCCGGATTGTGTTGGACAATCATCCCTCGGAATGGCTCTCAGAGCGCGGCATTGGGTACGAAGAGCTCTCCGCTGTCCGCAACGACGTCATCCTGTGTCAGATAACCCCGTTCGGCGACTGGGGACCATACTCGAAGTACGACGCGAGGGACCTGTCGCTGTTCCACATGAGCGCGAACGCCCACGGTATTCTTGGGCCAGTGGAGGACCCTAATTCAGAGCCCTCTATCCGAGCGGGGGGATACCAGGTGGAGCAAGTCACAGGAATGGCGGCGGTGACCTCGACGCTCAGTGCGCTGTTCGCGGCGCGCATGAGTGGGCGCGGATGCCACATCGTGGTCTCGTCGTTCGAGGCGATGGCGACGCAGGCGATAGCCGGGCTGTCGAACATCGCGTTCGGCGGGGACTCCCCTACCCGGAATCTTGCGGAGGTACGGGAGGCGTCCATCGGCGGCCAGGTATCGGCGATAGGCGGAGTGCTGCCGTGCAATGACGGATTCGTGGCCATATCTCCCAGAGAGGACGCGCAGTGGGCGCGCTGGCTGGATATGATGGGCAACCCGGACTGGTCGGAGGACCCTAAGTTCAACACGAGGGACGCGAGGCAGAAGAACTCGGGCGAACTGTGGGAGTTGCTGTCGGAGTGGACGAGCCAGCGGTCGAAACAGGACATAGCGCGCGAGGGTCAGCGGCGCCGTATTCCGTGCTTTCCGGTGAACACGGTCAAGGACCTGATGAGGGACCCTCACCTGGCGGACCGACGATTCTTCGTGCCGATTAGCCATCCGGTGGCGGGTGAGCTGCGGTATCCGGGTGTCCCGTACAGGCTGTCCGCCACGACGCTGCCACTTGACAGAATGCCCGCGCCAACGCTGGGTCAGCACAACGACGAGGTTCTTACATGAACAGACTGCCGCTGACCGGTGTCCGCGTCGCGGACTTCTCGTGGATTATCGCGGGGCCGACGGCCACCCGTCACCTGGCGCTCATGGGGGCTGAGGTCATCAAGGTGGGGAGCGCGAGGCGTCCCGACCCCTCGACTCGCGGCTCGGCATTCCACGTTTACAACCAGTCCAAGAAGTACACGGCGCTCAACCTGTCTCAGCAGCGGGGCAAGGAGCTCGCGCTGGACCTGGTGGCGCAGTGCGACGTGGTGGTGGAGAACTACGCCGCCGGGGTATTCGAGAGGCTGGGACTGGGATACGACGTTCTGTCCCGGGTCAGGCCGGACCTGGTGATGGTCGCATCGTCGGGCACCGGACACACTGGCCCTGACCGCGATTACGTCGCATACGGAAGCCTGCTCCAGCACTACACCGGCTGGAATTCGATTTCAGGCTATCCCGACTCCGAGCCGATCAAGGGCGGTCTGTGGGCCGACCCATGGGTGGGAATGGAACTGGCCATGATCACCGTTGCCGCCCTCAATCATAGGTTGGCGACAGGCAAGGGTCAGTACGTGGACTACTCCATGGCGGAGGCGCTATCGGCGAGTCTGCCGGTGGCGCTTCTCGATTACCAGATGAACGGCAACGAGCCGGTCCCGATGGGCAACAAGGACCGCAATCTGGCTCCGCACGGGGTTTACAGGTGCGCCGGAGACGATCGCTGGATAGCGGTCGAGGTCCACACTTTGGAGCAGTGGCACAGTCTGTGCGAGGTTATTGGAAGAGCGGATATGAGCGCGGATTCGGGTCTCAACACGCCGCAAGGCAGGAAGGCGCGAGAGGACGAAATAGACCGCGCAATCGGCGACTGGACATCCGAGATCGAAGACGGGGAAGCGTTCCACATACTACAGCGCGCAGGAGTTCCGTGCGGGCTCTCGCTGGACATGGGTCGGCTGCACACCGACCCGCACCTGAATGAGGGCGGATATCTGAAGCCTATCGAGTATCCCGACGGTACTGAGCGTGTCCTGCCAACTCTGCCCTGGCGATTCAACGGACAGGCCGACTACCAATTGGGTCCGGCGCCCGAGTTGGGGCAGGACAGTGGGTACGTGTACTCGGAGCTGCTGGGACTTAACGACGCAGAGATAGAGTCGCTGACCGAAGAGCGGGTGATTTACTGATTCGGGCTCAGAACTAGTCGGTGTCTTCGATGGAGCGGATCTCGTCCTCGACCTGGCCAAGCATGACGTACTCCTCGGAGGTCAGGTGGAAGCAGCGCTGCAAGTACAGGCTGGTCAGACGGGCGGCGTTCTCGCCCTCGGTGCCGGCGGCCTTGGCGAGCCTGGAGACCTGGTGGTTGTCGGGGAGGTGATGGCCGAGCGCGATGATCTCGCCACGAGTTTCGGCCGCGAGAGACATGTCGCCGGAGCCAACCGCGTCGCGGAGTCGTCCGACGAGCCTGGTGAGTTCGTTCAGCTTGTCCTGGTCGCTCATCAGGCCGTAGAGCACGTCGTTGACGCTCAGACCGATTTCAGACGTCTCGTCGTCGGCTGCCTCGACAATCACACTTTCGGGCTGGGCGTACTGTTCCCACAGGTCGGAGTACCACGAGATTGCTTCGTTGACCATACCGATCATTGATACGACATCCGTGGTGTTTATTGAGCCGCCATATATTATGTCGTCCTCACGCGCTTCCGCGAGTCTCTCGATGTCCTCGAAATCGCCCATCGGTTCGGGCGCGGGCGGAAAGGCGAAGGCGGAGAGGTCGTTTGCCCCGACTTCCCCAATCTGGTTCAGGAGGAAGGGTGGGACATACTTGGATACATCGGTCCGTATCGGGAACACAATCATGTAGGTAGCCAAGAACTCTGAGGCATCCTGGGAGTTGTGGAAATAGATCAGCGCGTGGCCCTTGGGTCTTTGCTCCGAACCTCTCTCGAATGTGAAATCCATGTGACAGCTCACTCTGACATTTGCAATCTTGGTTCCCGCTCGGCTCGCGCCATTCTAGCATACCATACAGTACGGATTTCCATAGCTGAACCTATATCGAGGGACATTCGGAAGCCGTCATTCACAAAGTCGGGCTACGGCGCGCCCAGAGTGGTTCATCTGACTCCGGTCATTCCATTATGATAGCCTTATGTAGCCTTTCGAATGCCTGATACCGGAGTCGCGAGACGCCGTAGAGTCCGTAGAGAAATATCTTGACAATGCCGAACGCTAATACAGATTCCAGTCCCAGCAAAGTTCTCGTAATTGGATCCGGTCCGATAGTCATCGGCCAGGCGGCGGAGTTCGACTACGCCGGAACGCAGGCCTGCAAAGCGCTGCGAGAGGAAGGAGTGACCACCGTACTGGTGAACTCCAACCCCGCCACTATCATGACCGACGAGGACATAGCGGACATCGTTTACATCGAGCCTCTTACCGTGGAAGTCCTAGAACGGATCATCGCGCAGGAGAAGCCGGACGGGGTGCTCCCGACGCTGGGAGGACAGACCGGTCTGAATCTGGCCGTCGAACTCGCGGACGCGGGCATTCTGGAGCGATACGACGTTCGACTCCTCGGAACGCCGCTCGAAACGATCAGGAACGCCGAGGACCGCGAACTGTTCAAGCACCTTCTTGTGGAGATAGGCGAGCCTGTACCGCCGTCGGCAATCGTTGAGTCTATGGAAGACGCATATGAGGCGCTCGAGGAGATCGGGCTGCCGGTCGTCATACGTCCCGCTTATACACTGGGCGGCACCGGCGGAGGAATCGCCAACGACAGGGAGGAGTTCGACCAGATAGTGACCGGCGGACTGGCCGCCAGTCCGATAAGCCAGGTGCTGATCGAGAAGTCGCTGGTGGGCTGGAAAGAGATCGAGTACGAAGTGATGCGCGACGGCGCCGACAACTGCATCACCATCTGCAACATGGAAAACATTGACCCAATGGGCGTCCATACCGGGGACAGCATCGTTGTCGCGCCAAGCCAGACGCTCACCGACAAGGAGTACCAGCTTCTGCGCTCGGCGAGCCTGAAGATAATCCGGGCGCTGGGCATAGAGGGCGGGTGTAATATCCAGATGGCGCTGGAGCCGGGGGACGTAGTAGCGGAGACGCTTCCGGGCGGCGGCAGGGCCGAGAGCAGCTACTACATCATCGAGGTCAACCCGCGCGTGAGCCGCAGTTCGGCCCTGGCTTCGAAGGCCACCGGGTACCCGATTGCGCGAGTAGCGGCAAAGATAGCGGTCGGCAAGCGGCTCGATGAGATTCCAAACGCCGTCACACAGCGCACGCTGGCAGCATTTGAGCCCGCGCTCGACTACTGCGTCGTCAAGATACCGCGCTGGCCGTTCGACAAGTTCCCAGGGGGTGACCGCCGTATCGGGACCCAGATGAAGGCAACCGGCGAGGTAATGGCGATAGACCGCTCCTTCGAGGCGGCCTTCCAGAAGGCGGTACGCTCGCTTGAGATCACCAACCGCTCGCTGCTGTGGGAGGACAACGGCTGGAACCGGTCCAAAGAGGACATACTGGAACACCTGCCCATAAACCCCAACGACGAGAGGCTGTGGGCGCTCATGGCGGCGCTACGCAGGGATATTTCACCCGAAGTTCTGTCCCGCGTCACCGGGATAGACCCCTGGTTCACAAGGGCGTTCAACCGGATAGCCCAGATGGAGAGCAGGCTGATCCACGAGACACTGACGCCCGAATTGCTGTGGACGGCCAAGCGCCTGGGATTCGGCGACGAGAAGATTGCCATACTAGCGGACCGAACCGCGGACCAGATCCGCAAGACCAGAAAAGAGTGGGACATCCTCCCGGTGTACAAGATGGTGGACACGTGCGCGGCAGAGTTCGAGGCGCAGACTCCATACTTCTACAGCACCTATGAACAGGAAAACGAGGCAATTCCCTCCCCGGTCAATAAGGCGCTGGTGCTGGGAAGCGGGCCCATACGCATCGGACAGGGCATCGAGTTCGACTACTGCTCGGTACACGCGGCGTGGGCTCTGCAGGAAGAGGGTATCCAGAGCGTGATGGCCAACTCGAATCCCGAGACGGTCTCGACCGACTTCGACACGAGCGACAGGCTCTACTTCGAGCCGCTTGACGAGGAGTCTGTGCGCGACATCCTGGAAAACGAGGCTGTGGAGACGGACCGGAACGGGGTCATCGTGCCGCCCTCGATGGTGCAGTTCGGAGGCCAGACGGCCATAAACCTGTCCCAGTCGCTGGACAAGGCGAGTCTGCCGATACTCGGCTCCACTGCGCAGTCCATAGACATCGCATCCGACCGGCACCTGTTCGAGGAGTTCCTGGCGCGAGTCGGCATACCCAACCCGCCGGGAGCGGCGGTAATGGACCTGGAGAGCGCGCTGAACGTCGCCCAGGAGATAGGCTACCCGGTACTCGTCAGGCCGAGCTACGTCCTGGGCGGCCGCGCCATGGAGATAGTCCAGAACGCCACCGAGCTGGTGCGCTACATGAACAACGCATTCGAGGCAGGTTCGGGACGCCGTGTGCTGATAGATAAGTATTTCGAGGGGCGCGAGGTGGAGGTGGACGCAGTCTGCGACGGCGATACCGTGCTCATACCCGGAATCATGGAGCACGTTGAGCGGGCCGGCGTACACAGCGGCGATTCGATGGCAATCTACCCAGGACTTACGCTGAGCGAAGACGAGGTCAACACAGTCGTTGACTACACGACTCGAATCGGCAAGGCGCTGGAAGTGCGTGGGCTGATGAATATCCAGTACGTGGTGGTCGGTGGACCGGCGTACCGCAGTCCGCAGTCCACGGACAACGGTTCCGAAGAGACTTCCGTCTTCGTCATCGAGGTCAACCCTCGCTCCAGTCGCACCATTCCGTTCATCTCCAAGGTGACGGGCGTTCCGATGGTCAAGCTCGCGGTCAAGGTGATGCTCGGACACAAGCTGAAGGAGCTGGGCTACGAGGGCGGGCTGTGGAAACGACAGAAGCTCGTCGGTGTGAAGGCTCCGGTATTCTCTATGTCGAAGCTGACCGGCGTAGATACATACCTCGGCCCGGAGATGAAGTCCACGGGCGAGGTCATGGGCATAGACACGGAGTTTACGCCCGCTGTCGCCAAGGCTCTGATGGCGGCGGGCCTGTCGGTAAAGCCCGGCGGCTCGGTGCTGCTCAGCATAGCGGACCGCGACAAAGCGGAGTCGGTTCAGATGATCCGCGACCTGCACTCCGCCGAATGCGCCATGTATGCCACGGACGGCACCGCGGCGATGATCTCAGGTCTGGGATTGCCGGTTATAGCCATTCCCAAGGTGCTGTCCGGCCACCCGAACGTCGTTGACATCATCGAGGACGGCACGGTACAGGCGGTGGTCAACACCGTGACTGGCGACCGCGAGGTGCTTCAGGACGGGTTCGACATACGCAGGGCCGCAACCGAGGCCCGAATCCCGTGCTTCACGTCGCTGGACACGGCGCGCGCCGCGGTGGAGAGTATGTCCGGGTCGGGATCAGAGTACAGCATCAAGCCGCTGCCGGCGTATCGACGGGGGTAATACCCATCGGTAGATATGCTAAAATGAGCATACTATGACTGAACTTCTTCAGCGTGCTTTCGACAGGGCTTCCGAACTTCCACAGGAACAACAGGATATGTTCGCGCGATTCATACTGTCCGAATTGGATTCGGAAAGACGCTGGCAGGAATTGTTCGAGCGCCCAGAGTCAGAAGACCTTCTGGTAGGGTTGGCGGACGATGCTCTGTTAGCGCACCTTTCAGGACGGACGAAGCGTTTGGATTTGAAAGAACTTTAGGCTTGCGTTCGTACACTCATCCCAGTTTCTGGGATGCTTATCGGCGACTCCCTTCTCGTGTGAAGCGGCAGGCAAGACAAGCCTATGGTTTCTTCGTCTTAGATCACCGACACCCAAGTCTGGACTTCAAACGTGTGGGACGCAGACGCCCAGTGTATTCGGTCCGAGTGAATATAGACTATCGGGCCCTGGGAGTTGTCAGCGGTGGTGAGGTCGTGTGGTTCTGGATTGGCCCGCACCATGAGTACGATCTCCTACTGAGGCGCATCTGACGTCTTTGCTCGTGGTCAAAGAACTTTAAGATTGCGCCGTATGAGCTTTTGGCAACTACAGGAATATAACTACCATTGCCGTACCCCTCCCACTGAGAAAGCGATCCACGAACCGGGGCGGCTTGACTGTCCCGCCGACTTGGAAGATACTCTGCCCAACCGACGACATTGGAGAATTCACCATGACCGAACAGCAATACGCTCGTCCTGAATTACTGGCCTCCACGGAGTGGCTTGCGGAGCATCTGGACGACCCTGGCGTGCGCGTCGTTGACTGCGACGAATTCGAGCTCTATCTGCGAGCGCACATAAAAAACGCCGTGGGCATCCGCGTCCACCACTACATCAAGCACCCGGACTACCCGTCGAACCCGACGCAGTACCCGCTCGTGGCGGAGCCGGATGTAATGAAGTCTCTCATGGAGGAGATGGGCATCGGCGACGATACTCTTGTGGTGGCATACGATAACTCCGGCAGCCTCTACTCGACACGCTTCTGGTGGGTGCTTAACTACTACGGGCACACTAACGTGAAGGTGCTGAACGGCGGCTGGAAGAAGTGGTTCGACGAGGGCAGACCGACCTCGATAGACCGACCGCCGGACGCCGGCAGCGTTACCTTCACGCCAAAGGCCGACGACTCGCTGGTATGCACGCTGGACTACGGCGTGTCGCAGGTCGGCAACGACGATACGGTCTTCCTGGACGTGCGCTCCGACGGCGAGTGGGACGGCTCCAACAGCCGGAGCAACGCTCGCGCCGGCAGAGTACCGGGAGCGGTCCACCTGGAGTGGCTCAATCTCATTACCGAAGACCGGCACCGCCTCTTCAAGCCGGTCTCCGAGTTGAACGAGATGCTTACCGCGCTGGGGGTAACACCAGACAAGAATGTCATAACCTATTGACAGGGCGGAATCCGTGCGGCGCACGGAGTATTCACGCTCAGGCTTCTGGGCTATGACAGGACACGCAACTACGACGGTTCGATGGGCGAGTGGGCCAACAGGGAAGACACGCCCCTCACACTCTAAAGCTGACAACTGATCACTAAAAACTAAGAACTGGAAACTAACCATGGGCTGGTCTATACATCATCCGGTTGGGCTTATCTACTACTCCCCGATGCTCTCGTACAAGGGATACACGCTAGTGTCGTCCAACACGGCCAATTTCGCCGTTCTCGTGGACATGGAGGGGCGTATCTGCCACCGGTGGGAGTATCACGGGGGCATCGCCTACGGCAAGGTTCTGCTAAACGGCAATCTGCTCATCCGCACATCACCCGATCCCGACTACGAGGAGACACGCGGGCTGGGCGGCGGCTCGGCCTCGCTGGTCGAACTGGACTGGAACGGCGTGAAGGTCTGGGAGTACAACGACCCAGCGCTCCACCACGACTACGAGCGCCTGCTGAATGGCAACACGATCTACCTCCGCTGGGAGCCGATGCCCGCAGACCTCTCGATTCGGGTCAGAGGCGGCTACCGGACCCCTGAAGACCCGATCAATGTCCTGGGAGATACCATCCGGGAAGTGTCGCCCGATGGAGAGACCGTCGCCGAGTGGCGGACTTGGGAGAATCTGAATGTGGTGGAAGACGTGATTTGCCCACTGGAGGGTCGCCGAGAGTGGACGCACGCCAACGCGCTCTCCAGTACCAAGGACGGCGACTTCCTCGTCAGCTATCGTCAGACGGACACGGTTGCTATCTTCTCACGCGAGACGGGCGAGGCGACGTGGAAGTGGGGACCCGGCGAGATCAGTCACCAGCACAACGCCACCCAGCTCGACAGCGGCAACATCATGATATTCGACAATCACGCGCACGCCAGGGGCGGCGGAAGAGGTTCACGGATCATCGAAGTGAACCAGGAGAACGGCGAAATCGAGTGGACTTACGAGGGCAGGCCGCCTGTCTCGTTTTACAGTTCGTACATCAGCGGCGCGGACCGCTTTCCCAACGGGAACACGCTGATATGCGAAGGCGCGCACGGCCGGATATTCGAGGTGACCCAAGACGGCGACATCGTCTGGGAATACGTGAACCCGTTCTTCGAGCCCGACCGCGAGGGACGCAACCCAAGCAACGCCACATTCCGATCCCACCGCTACGCGCCGGACTTCTCAGGCTTCGTCAACCGCGACCTTGACCCTGCCCGCTATGCCAACCTGAACAGGACGCTAGGGCTGATGTGAAGCGTTCTGAGCTCTCATTCGCTCAAGGAGCGCCTTGAACTCGGCGGGGTTCGAGACGTCGGATATGACGTCTATGAACTCGCCGATGTCGGAAACGTATGAACGGAGTTCGCGCATCTGCTCGCCTACCGGGCTGATGGAAGCGGGACTGTCGGCGTAGCGTCCGCGGAAGGCGAAGTACGCCTGGTTCAGCTTGCGGATGTAGTAGCCGCGCAGCCTCAGCTCCCACTGCCGCTTGCGCATGTATTCCTCGGCCTCCTCGATCTGTCCCTCCTCAAGAAGCCTCTCTGCCTCGATTCGGGTCTCGCGCATGAACTTGGTGAAGTTGGGGTCGGACTTGCTGATCACCTCGTACCGACGGGCGTTTTCGGACAGGTCGCCACCCATCCGCTCGAAAGCTATATCACCTATCTCATTGCCGGCGAGAGTGGCGGCCGTCTCGTTGAGCGTCGTCATCTCATCAGAAGCGAAGTAGTTCCTGCCAAACGGGTGGAAAAACCAGTAAGAGTGCAGCCACTCGTGCGCCGCTGTCCTGATGATGGTGCGAGTGGAGTACAGGTCGTTGACCATGTTCGGGAACGTCGCAAGGCCGGCCAGGTCATCCACATATGCCACGTAGTTCACTTCCTCGAAGACACGCTTTTCGATGTCGTCACGCTCGAACGGCTCTATGTCGGGGTCCAGGAAGACGGCTCCTGTCATGTCAATCTTGTCACGCGGGGAGATTACGAGAAGAGTCGGCGGCTCGCCGAATCGAATGTCCACAGGGGGCCATATCATACCTATACGCGACTGGAGACCGAGTGTCGCAAGCACCGCGCCGACCTCAGCCTCGATACTCTCCTCGGCCTCGGGCTGCAATTCCCGCTTCCGTGCCAGAAGTTCGAGCAGATACTCGTTCGAGGGCACGACCTGGCTGGTGTCCGCTCCTTTGAAGCTTCTCAACTGCGAAGCCCCCTCGATTCGCCGCTCCTCCTTGTTCGCCAGACGCGCTACTTTAAAGTATTCGTCAACCAACTCAAGCCGCTCTTCGCGCGTGGGCTTCTGGCCCGGGACAAGATTGATAAGCGAATGGATCCACTTCCTGGGGAAATTGGCGGCCTCCCACTCCACTAGGGAAAACAGGTGCTCGAACGCGATCAACTCCACCGGAGTAATTCTGAAGTTGTCAACTCGGGGGATGAAGAGGGTAAGCAGTAGGAATCCCAGCAGCAGCTTTCGCCACCACCTGAATGGGCGTCTGGGCCGAACCGCATCCGTTTCCACGACGGCGTTGTCCGTAGTGAGTTCCACAGCATTCATATCCATCTTATTGTCATATACGAGGGTGAGACTTTCCAGAGCCTTGACCACACCCGATAGTGATAGAATGACACACGCCAAAGCGTACTACATTACGCCGGGTCTCGGATTCTTCAGCAAATAAGAGGAAAGCATTAGGGACTCTTCATGCCCAATACAACTGTCTTGATTACCATTGACGGACTCGACCCCGAATACCTCGATGTATGCGACGCACCCAATCTGAGGGAGATGGCGAAGCGTGGCTTTCACGTTACAGGCAACTGCATGATGCCATCAGTGACAAACGTCAACAACGTGTCCGTGGTAACGGGAAAGTACCCCACCGAGCACGGCATAAGCTCCAACTATCGCCTCGTCAGAGAGACCGGTGAAGACATCTACATGGAGTCGGGGGAGTATATCCTATCCGAGACGTTCTTCCAGCGGGCAACAAAGATGGGAGCCAAGTCAATCCTGTCAACGTCCAAGGACAAGCTCCGAACACTGCTGTCCAAAGGAGCATCCACCGCCATATCATCCGAACGGGCTCCGCAGTGGGCTGTTGACGCGGTTGGGGAGCCGCCCGCCATATACTCGCTGGACGTGAATGGCTGGACGATACGCGCCGCCGCCGAGGCCATGAAACGCAGTCCGGCGGACATCGTTTACATATCTACGACCGACTTTGCGATGCACACCTACGCGCCGGAAGAGCCGGAATCACAACAGCACATCACGATCCTCGACGACGCCATCGGCGACCTGGTCGAAGCGCATCCCGACGTCACGCTGTTTCTGACAGCGGACCACGGCATGAGTCCCAAGAGTCGAATGACCGTCCTGGACGACGTCTTTTCAAGGTATGGCATCGCGGCCCAGGCAGTCCCGATCATCAAGGACCGCTATGTCGTCCACCACAACAACCTGGGCGGCTGCATGTTCATCTACATGGACGCGGGCCACTCCGAACGCACGGACGAGGCCGCCGAGGTTCTGAGAGAGACGACCGGCATCGAGAGGGTTTACACTCGCTCCGAGGCAGTCGAAGAACTCAGGCTCAACTACGACCGCATCGGCGATCTGGTGGTAACCGGAGACAGCGAGACTGTCTTCGGCCCGAAGGAGTTGAGCGACTCTTGGAACGACACCGGAGCGGGCAGCGGTCTGCGCTCCCACGCCTCCGCACACGAACAGGACGTGCCGATCATCGGATACAACGGAGACTTCGACGGCTTCGAGTTCAACGAAAACCGCGACCTGGGCCGCTACGTCTTCGAGCGGGTGCTGGGATGACTGAATTATCTGAAGGAGAAGCTGAATGGTAACCACTCGCCAGAGGTCGGACACCGGCCCTGATCCGAAAACTAAGCTGACCTACGAAGACTACGCGAAGACGCCGGACGACGAACGCTGGGAACTCATAGACGGAGAGCTTATACCAATGGCATCGCCGACCGTGCCGCATCAGAGGATTGACGCCCGGCTGGGCGCTGAATTCTCTACACTGGTAAAACAAGGTTTGGGAGAGGTGTTTCACTCCATAGACGTGGTTCTGTCTCCTCATAATACATTCCGACCCGACCTGATTTTCGTTTCCAGCGAGCGGGCGGGTATCATCACGCACGCCAATATCCAGGGCGCGCCCGACCTGGTGGTGGAGATACGCTCTCCGTCCACTGCCGGACTGGACGAAGTTACGAAGCGCGAACTATATGAACGGTACGGCGTCAAGGAATACTGGCTCGCGGACCCCGAAGCCCAAACCGTAACCGTTCTTCTCCTGGGCGAAAACGGCTATGAGACCGTGGGCATATACGTAAAGGGCGACACGCTGACCTCACCCACATTGGAAGGCTTCATCATAGACCTGAATGAGATATTCGCGTAGCGAACCTGCGCAATACGAAACCTCTCCACACGAACAACACAGGAGGAATAATTTGGCCGACGAAAAGAAAGTCCTGCTTACCGGCGCGGCCGGGCGAATAGCCACGTTTCTCAGAAACGGACTGGGAGGCAAATACGCTCTATCAGGTACGGACCGCATACCAGTCGCCGATTCGGGTTTCGAGTCTGTGACCGCGAACCTGACCGACTTCGACGCTATGCTGCCCGCATTCCAGGGAGTTGACACCGTAGTTCACCTGGCAGCGGAGCCGAGGCACACGCCGGATATCTGGTGGGACCTGCTGCTGCCGGACAACATCACCGCGACGGCGAATGTGTTCGAGGCCGCCAGGCAGGGCGGTGCCTCGCGCGTCATCTTCTTCAGCTCCATGCACGTCAATGGCTTCTACGAACGCGACGAGCCCTGGCATTCCATAGCCGAGGGCGAGTACGGTGATCTCAATCCGAACAAGGTGCCCTTGGTCACCCACGAGATGCCCGTCCGACCCGACGGTCCATACGCGGCGAGCAAGATATTCGGCGAATCGCTCGGTCAATACTACTCGGAAGAGTATGGAATGTCTGTTATCTCGATCAGACTGGGAACTATGAGCGTCGAGGACAGACCAGGAGAGGACGCGCGCAGTTACGTTAGCTGGCTCAGCAGTCGCGACCTCACGACGATGGTTGACCGTTGCATCGAGGCGGAGGGCATAGATTTCGACGTGTTCTTCGGAGCGTCGGCCAACACATGGAAGATATACGACACGCCGCGATGCTGGGAGGTCCTGGGCTACACGCCACAGGACAACGCGGAGGACTTCAGGTAGGCGCGGCTCAATGGGGTCAACAGCGTGCTGGCCGGTCAGACGCATACCCACGAGACGATGGGAGACTAAGTTGGGAGGCCACCAACTGCCTCGCTAGGCGATAGACCCGGTGGTCAGGGCCACCATGTGATACAGGATGACTACGTTCCACATGAGCGAGTCCATCCTGTCCAGGATTCCGCCGTGTCCGGGGAAGAGCCGACCTGAGTCCTTCACGCCGGCCATGCGCTTCAACTTCGACTCGAACAGGTCGCCGAGCTGACCGGCAATTCCCAGCACGGCGGAGCCGACAGCGATTACGGAAACATGCGCCCCAAGGTCCAGAACGCTATTCAGAAAAATGCCACATACTACCGCACCCAGAAAGCCGGCTATGGCGCCTTCCCACGTCTTATTCGGGCTGACGTTCGGCGCGAGCTTGTGTGAGCCAATTGCTTTGCCTACCAGATAGGCCGCCGTGTCCGTGGCCATGGTTACGCCCAGAAGAAAGATGACCCACAGGAGCCCGGCATTGGCTGAGAACGAATCGAATTCTCTGAGAAGTGGAGCGCAGAACAGCGTGCCGCCTATGACCGCGACAACGCAGAAGGTAATGAGAACGCGGCTGAATGGCCCTCTGAGCCTGTGCGCGAGCAACATGGCGACCGCCGCGGACACCGCAATCAGGGCGGGAAATATCGCTACGCCTTCCATATTCTCAGGGTATTTGGGTCCCGGAATGAAGTAGTAGGTCACCGCAAACGCCGCTGCAAGGACGACAGCAACCGACATGAACGGCTTTTGTCCCCAGGACTCTGCCATGCCGCTGAGTTCCCAGGCGCCAATAGCTGCGGCAATGGCGATGAGAACCGCGAACCACCAGCCTCCCTGCCACACAACGAAGAGCAAGACCGGAAGGGCGACTGCCGCTGTGAGGATGCGTCTGCCCAACGTTTACCCCTGCTTCGAGTTTAGGGTTTTGGGCGACTTCAGCCGTCCAGCCTTCCGAATCTGCGTTCGCGTCCGGCATAGGACTGCAGCGCTTTCTCCACTTCGGTCTCGTCGAAATCGGGCCAGAGCGCTGAGGTGCAGTAGAATTCGGCGTATGCGGCCTGCCACAGGAGAAAGTTCGAAAGGCGCATCTCCCCCGCCGTGCGGATAATCAGGTCGGGGTCGGGTATGTCGGCGGTGTCCAGATATGACCCGAACAGTTCTTCGTCAATACTGTCCGGTTTCACGCCGTCAGACAGCATCTTCCTGACCGCGTTCATGATCTCGGTGCGTGAACCGTAGTTGAACGCCACGCACAACGTCAAACGGCTGTTGCGCCTGGTCATCTCGATGCTGTTCCGAATGGCATGGCGGAGATTGTCGGGCAAGCCTTCGAGCCCGCCTATATGCCTTATCCTTACGCCCTCCTGATGGAGGTTCTCGGACTCGGGGCCGATGACATCCAGCATTATAGAGATCAGGGCATCAACCTCGTCCGTTGGTCGTCCCCAGTTCTCGGTTGAGAATGCATACAGCGTAAGGTACTCGACACCGGCCTCGGCAAACGCCTTGATCGTTCGCCGGATATTCCCGACGCCGGCGCGATGGCCTTCCGACCTGGACAGCCGACGACTAGTAGCCCAGCGACCATTGCCATCCATGATGATGGCGACGTGCCGTGGCGTTCGTGCGGAAGCGACTGCAGGAGAATCGGACACCTTGGGGCGCATGAGGGGAGTGACCACGGAAAAGCGTCAGACCTCCATGACCTCGTTCTCTTTGTCCTTCTTCATATCGTCCATTTCGCCGATATGAAGGTCGGTTAGCTCCTGGATTTCGCTCTGCACGCGCCTGAGTTCGTCTTGGGAAAGTTCCTTGTTCCTCTCCATCGAGCGGAAACTCTCGATACCGGAGCGCCGTATATTGCGGACCGCCACATGCGCGTCTTCTACTTTGCGTCCGACCAGGCGCACCAACTCCCTGCGTCGCTCCTCGGAGAGCTGCGGTATGCTGATGCGGATCACAGTGCCGTCGCTGTTCGGCATCAGGCCGAGATCGGACTTCATGATAGACTTCTCGATCTCTTTCATTGCCGACCTGTCCCACGGCTGGATCATCAGCAGTCGCGCTTCCGGAATGGATATGCCCGCGATCTGGTTCAGCGGCGTCGGGACCCCGTAATAGTCAACCATCAGGTTTTCAACCAGCGTAGGCGACGCTCTGCCCGTCCTGATTCCGCCCAATTCTCTTTCGAGAGCCTGTACCGACTTCTCCATACGTGTACCGGTATCGTCCATGACTTCTTCGACTGTTGCCATAGCTTTATCCTCCGAAGGTCGTTTTCACCAGTGTGCCGGAATCGGGCGCATTCGGCGCGGAGTCCAGCGTATCTTATGATGATACCACCGACCCCAGGGCTTCGCCTCTGACTATGCGTTGCAAACTCCCGGCCTCAAACAGATCGAAGACGATAATCGGAACGTCGTTATCCATGCAGAGCGACAGCGCGGTTGTGTCCATCACGCCAAGTCGCTTCTCCAACGCCTGGAAATAAGTGAGATGTTCCAGCTTCCTCGCGTCGGGGTTGATCCTGGGATCGTCTTCGTAAACGCCGTCAACATTGTTCTTGGCCATCAGCAGCACGTCGGCGCCAATCTCAACCGCTCTGAGCGCCGCTCCCGTGTCCGTGGTTACGAATGGGTTTCCGGTGCCGGCGGCGAAGAGGACCACCCTGCCCTTTTCAAGATGTCTGATTGCCCTGCGCCGTATATAGGGTTCGGCCACCTGGGATACATTGATTGCGCTCTGAGTGCGGGTCACGATTCCGAATTTGCGCTCCAATGTGTCCTGGAGCGCAAGCGCGCTTATGATGGTGGCGAGCATACCGGCGTAGTCCGCGGTAGCCCTGTCCATTCCATCGAGTTCGGCTTGCGTGCCACGCCAGATGTTACCGCCGCCGACCACTATTCCCATCTCGACGCCGAGCTCCAGAACTGAACGGATCTGGGAGCCCATGTACTCAACTGCCGCAGGATCAATGCCAAAACCGCGGTCACCTCTGAGTGACTCACCGCTCAGCTTTAGCAGGATCCTTCGGTAGTTTGACGAGTTGGAACTGTCTATGGTTATTCCCCGAGAGAGAATCGCTTGAACCGGCGCACTCGAATATTCTCCCCCAACCTGCCAACAGTCTCATTCACCATATCCTGAACGGTCATGGACGGGTCCCGGATGAAGGGCTGCTGCATGAGACAGTCCTGGGATGTGTCCGCCGACTCGTCGTCGGGAACGTCGGACTCGTTCACGTAGGTGGGAGACATCGCGGCTATCTGCATAGCGAGATTATTGGCCAGTGTCTGGAAGTCGTCGGTGCGTGCTACGAAGTCGGTCTCGCAATTGAGTTCGACCATCGCGCCAATTCTGCCGCCGCTGTGAATGTACGATTCGATGATGCCCTGATTGGTGGCGCGGTTAGCCTTCTTGGCGGCTGAAGCGATTCCCTGCTGTCGCAGGAACTCCTCTGCCTTGTTGAGGTCTCCGCCTGACTCCTCCAGGGCCTTCTTGCTGTCCATTACCCCTGCGCCGGTTAACTCGCGCAGGGCCTTGATATCGTCAACTGTAACTGCCATTTCGTCCTGGTCTTCCTCGTGTCGGAATTCTGGGGTTGGAAGTCGGCGCTTACTGAGGTTCTTGTACGTTGGCAACAGCCCCTGCCACCCCGTCCACCGCGCTGGCAGATTCGTCGCCGTCCGGGTCTTCAGAGGAAATCTCCTCGGTCTCCAGGGACATTCGACGGTTCTGTCCGTCTATTACGGCATCCGCCATCTTTGCGGTAATGAGCCTGATCGAACGAATGGCATCGTCGTTGCCGGGGATAGGATAGTCAATAAGGTCCGGGTCGCAGTCCGAATCCACTAATGCGACGATGGGTACGCCAACCTTGCGGGCTTCGGCAACGGCGATGTGCTCCTTGCCGATGTCAATCACGAAGAGCACACCGGGCATTTCGGTCATCTCCTTGATGCCGAACAGGTTCCGGTTGAGCTTGTTGATGGTATTCTCCATCCCGAGAGACTCGCGCTTGGTGCGCCGCGCGAACTCCCCCTTCACCTTGTCGGTCTCAAGCTGCACCAGGTAGTCAATACGCGACTGGATAGTCTTGAAATTCGTGAGCGTTCCGCCAAGCCACCTGTTGGTGATGTAGAAAGAGTTGCTGCGGTTGGCTTCCTGGATGATGGTGTCCTGGGCCTGCTTCTTGGTGCCAACCATCAGCACCTTGTTTCCCTCGGCGACCATGTCGGACATAAATTGCGTGGCCCTGTCCAGCATCCGCAGCGTCTTCTGCAGATCAATGATGTGGATGCCATTGCGATGAGCAAAGATGTACTGCTTCATCTTGGGATTCCACCGGCGCTTCTGGTGACCGAAGTGGACTCCCGCTTCCAGGAGCGACTTCATAGTCACCGGGCCGGGCGGAACAAGGAAGTTCCGTATCGGATCTACTGGTGGTCTAACAGGGGATTCAGCTGAAATCTGGACCATATACTCCCGCCTCTATTCGGGACTGCTCTGGGAACTCATCCACGCACAGTTCTAGACTTTGAACACCACGAAAGTATAGCACAGGCAAATATACCTATCAAATAGAATCATTCTAGTTTTGAGACCAATTCATATGCTGGTGCGTGAGCGACATCACTTGCTACACCGACTTTCTTCTGCTGCGCTACAATAAACTCCTGAAACGACTACCCCCAACATTCCGATGTCCCAGGCGCGATACCGATATGTCCCCCATCTACAATTCAGGCCAGACCCTCGACCATGTTCCGGGCCGCTCCATATTCGACTACGCCGACACCCTGAGTGTGCGGGTGCCGACCTCATGCGGGCGCACCGGCGAGTGCCACGAGTGCATAGTCGAGGTCAGGCGAGGCATGGATGCGTTGAGTCCACCCACGGACGCCGAGCGCTTCCTGCGCGACAACTATAGACTCGCGTGCCAGGCGATTGTCGAAGACCCCGACGCGGACGTGGAGTTCGCCGTCCTGCGTCGCCAGCCCAGGATACTCACACATTCCATTCGCCGGGACGTGCCGCTCGACCCTCTCACCGTCCGAAATGGCGACTCGGTTTACCATCTCGGCAAGAATATAGACACGTACAGAGGACGAATTTACGGACTGGCCGTGGACGTCGGCACCACGACCGTCGTGATGAACCTGGTTGATCTCGAGGACGGAGAGATTCTGCACACCGCGTCGTTTGAGAACCCACAGCGTTTCGGCGGCAGCGACATCATGCACAGGATCTCCTACGACGGTGGCGAGTATCACGGGGAACTCAGACAGGTGATGCTGTCCTCGATCAACTTCGAGATAGGCGACATGGCGCGTACGCTCGGATTCCACCGCCGCCACATCTACGAGGTTGTCATCGTCGGTAATTCCACGATGCGCGATATGCTGTTCGGTCTGGATGTTCAGCCCATTGGCGAGAAGCCGTACAGGTCGGTCATCGAGACACAGATGCGGGACGGCCTTCTCACCACCACCGCACTGAAATCGACCGCGAGAGAGGTGGGCCTGCGCGTCTTCCCGCAGGCTGCCGTCTATGCAGGCCCGCTCATAGGCAGTCACGTCGGCGCCGACGTGGCCGCCGACATGCTCGCCGTCGGCATGGACGAGTCCGAGGATGTGGTAATTCTGGTGGACGTGGGAACGAATACCGAAGTCGTCGTCGGCAACCGGCGCCGCATGATTGCGGCTTCCTGCCCTGCCGGACCCGCGTTCGAGGGAGGCCAGATAACCTACGGTATGCCCGGATACGACGGCGCGGTCGAGTCGGTGCAGATAGACGGTGAGCAGGCGCGATGCATTACCATCGGCGACGAGCCCGCGCAGGGCATATGCGGCTCCGGCCTCGTTGATCTGCTCGCCGAACTGCGCAGGACCAACCTGATGAACGAACTGGGTGCGTTCCACGACGCGCGAGGCGAATTCTTCTTCGAACCCGAACGCGGGATGTCGCTGTCCCGCGCGGACATATCCGCTCTCGCGCAGGCCAAGTCCGCTAACTACTCCGGCCAGTTCATTACGCTGCGAAACTACGGACTCCCACTATCCAAGATAACGAGGATGTATCTAGCGGGCGGCTTCGCCAACTACGTGGATGTGAAGAACGCGCTGGACATCGGATTCATAGCCAACGTGCCGCCTGAGCGCATCGTCAAGGTCGGGAACGCCGCGCTGGAGGGAGCGACTATCATGCTGGTGTCCGCCGAGATGCGGGAGCGCATCGAGCGCATCGCCGCCACGATAGAACACGTAGAGCTTGAGACCACGCCGGACTTCTTTGATATATTCGTGGAAGGCTGCATGTTCAAGCCAATGGAGTTGGAATAGCGATAGGAGACGCCATGAGCACGCGAATCGAAATCCCGTATGACGAGATTGCCGAATTCTGCCAGCGCTGGCGCGTACGCAAACTGTCGCTTTTCGGCTCGGTGATACGCGACGACTTCACGCCCCGAAGCGACGTTGACGTGCTGGTAGAATTCCAGCCCGGCCCTACTCCAGGCCTGAAGTTCTTTTGGGATATGCCCAACGATCTTTCGGATATCCTTGGCAGGAAAGTGGACCTCAACACCGCCATGGACCTGAGTCCGTATTTCAGGCAGGAAGTCCTCGACGAGGCGGAGGTCATCTATGACCAGACGTGACCCCATGGTGTACGTCTTCCACATGATGGATTACGCTCACGATGCCATAAATATGGCTCAGAGGCATTCGCGGGCCGATATGGATAACAACACAATGCTGAGACTGGCGCTGATAAAAGCAGTTGAGACTATCGGAGAAGCTGCCTCTCGTGTGCCTGAAGACCTTCGTTCGCGGCATCCCCAGATACTTTGGCAGAGGACACGCTCACTCCGGAACAGACTTGTACACGCCTACGACAATATAAACTTCGACACCTTGTGGGACATTATCCAGAATGACATTCTCCCACTGATAGAACAACTCGAAGATCTCATCGCAAAAGAAGCCCCGATTCAAGAGTGGAAGCCTTACTAGGAGACTGTCTGATGCCAAGATTCAAAGTCCTGATCACCGATCACGTCTGGCCGACGACCGAGCTGGAGGCGACCGTCCTCCGCGAGGAAGCGAACGCCGAGGTGGTGGTCGCGCCCGACGGCAGCGAGGAGACCCTGATCTCGCTTGCAGGGGACGTGGACGCCATAATGACCTGCTTCGCGCAAGTCACTCCAAACGTGCTGAAGGCCGCTTCCAACTGCGTCGCAGTGGGCAGGTTCGGCGTCGGAGTGGACAACATCGCCGTGGACACGGCCACTGAGCTGGGCATGGCGGTTACCTACGTCCCGGACTACTGCGTTGACGAGGTGTCAGACCACGTCATGGCCCTCCTGCTGACATGGAACCGCCGCGTCGCGCTGTTCGACAATTCGGTCAAGGGTGAGGGATGGGGCAGCGTCCCGCTCACGATGCGCATGATGCGTTTGAGGGGAAAGACAATTGGCATCATCGGATTCGGGCGCATCGGCCAGGCGGTGGCTCAGAAGGCGCTCGCCTTCGGAATGCGTGTTCTCGCCTCCGACCCGCTCTTCAATCCGCAGACCGCCGCCCTCCGAGGCGCGCGTTACGTGGACACCGACACACTGCTCAGAGAGTCCGACTTCGTATCGCTTCACGCTCCGCTGAATCCGCACACCCAGAACATGATCGGCGAGCGCGAACTCGGTTTGATGAAGTCCGAGTCGTTCCTGGTGAACTGCGCGCGCGGCGGCCTGATAGACGAGGATGCGCTGCACTCCGCGCTCACCGGCGGAGGCATAGCGGGCGCGGGTCTCGACGTGATGGCGGATAACCACCCCCCGAACGACCACCCTCTGCTGTCCCTGGACAACATCATCGTCACGCCGCACGTCGCCTTCTTCAGCCAGGAATCCACGCTCGAACTCGAACAGCGCGCCGCCCGCGAGGTCGCCTGCGTCCTCACAGGCCGGATGCCGGACAACCTGGTGAATCCCGCCGTGCTGGAGCACGAGAGTCCGAGGCATAGCTTGACAATAGGTACGTAATGGCAACGCAACTATTCGAAGAGATCAACAGAAATCGAATCAGGACACCAGATGGTTGCCAACGGATCGAACGAACACACTACTCTTCCGATTGAAACCAGCGAGTATTATGAACGAGAGGCCAAACACAAGCATCCCGAAATTCGCGATGAGTGGGTAGCGCGTGTATTAGCTAATCCATATCACACCGAGACTCAACCAGATGGTAGAATTCGGTATTATGGATACATCACTGAAGTTGAGAAATGGGTTCGTGTGATTGTTGAGGATGGAGTTTTAATCAATAGGTTCTTCGACCGCGGAAAGTTGAGAAGGTGGGGAAGGCCATGAAACTGAAAGTCTTTTACGATAAAGATACAGACATCCTTTCTCTTTGGAATGGGCGTCCAGCAAGTGAAGCGGACGATGTTGCGGAACATCTCGTAGCCGACTTCAACGATGCAGGTGAAGTCGTGGGGTTCACGCTGGAACACGCTTCCGAATTGTTGGGCGCGGTTCCGTCCATACCCAATAGTCCCGACCAGTGTTCCGAGGGAAAATCTGCAAGCAGATTGTTCGGGATACTCAAATACGAAGGTCCGCCTGTAACTCTGGAAGAGATGGAAGAGGCAATAGTCAGCGGGGCGTGCGAAATATGATAGCCATAGATACGAATGTCTTGGTGCGCTATCTCGTTAATGACGATTTAGCGCAGGCCGAGGCGTCCCGTAAACTGATAAATTCGCTCACTTCTGAGCAGCCGGGCTTCATATGCCGTGAGGTCGCTATCGAAGTTGCGTGGGTGCTAGAGCGATCATACAAATTTTCCCGCACCCAGATCGCAACCGCTCTGAAACAATTGGCAGCCAGTGAGGACATAGTAATTGAAGCGTCGGAAGACATAGCGGACGCCGTAGACCTCTACACGGAAGTCCGCGCCGACTTCGCCGACCTTATGATACTGGCAGCTTCTGCTAGGGCGAACGCTCGACCGCTTTATACATTTGACCAGAGATTTGCGCGTTTGGAAGGTGTGTATCTCCTAGCCTGATACCAATCACGAATTTGTTCTAATCGCTCATAGTGTGCCATCTCTGTATGCCGTAATCGTATTTGTGGCGTTTTTGGTGAGGACATAGCATACAGAGATAAGGAGAAACCAAATGACATCCGATACAGTTACAGTACTTGATAAATTCACGGACGCATTTCCAAACCGACGCAGGGATACGAAAAGTGATCGGACAATCTCTTTCGGCAATGGGGCTACCGTGTACTTTCGCAGGACAAGAGATGGAGCAAATACCGCACGCATCCATGTGGACTACGCGAAGAACTTTCCGAACTCTACGCGACTGCAGTCCTACTTGAGACGACGTAAAGTGCCCAAAGACAAGCGTCCTGATTACCTCATTAGGCATGAGCACGCGGACAGAGTAATCGCTATCCTGAAAGAGTAACGTCGGAACGATACGAACGACTATCCCGCCTTGAACGATAACTCAGCCATAACCCCCTCATACACCCCATAATCCCGCTCCGAGAACGCCACGAACGTAACCCTCTCTATCCCGCTGTGCCGCTCCAGCGCAGTCACAACCTCCCGCACGGCTATCCGCGTCGCCCGCTCCTTCGGGAAGCCATAGACTCCGGTGCTGATTGCGGGGAAAGCGATGGTCCTGATTCCGCGCTCCGCCGCCAGCGCCATCGAATTGCGGTAGCACGACGCCAGCAGCGCATCTTCATTGAAGTCTCCGTTCAGATACACCGGCCCGACCGTGTGTATGACGTACTTCGCTTTGAGTTTGTAGCCCGCGGTAATTTTCGCCTCGCCTGTCGGACAGCCGCCCAGCGTCCGGCACTCTTCCAGCAGACCAATGCCCGCCGCCCTGTGTATCGCGCCGTCCACTCCTCCCCCACCCAGCAGCGAATTATTAGCAGCGTTCACAATAGCGTCCACCGCTAGCTCCGTGATGTCTCCCTGCACGAGCTGGATCCGCGCACTCATCTCTTCCTCCCGTGTGGCTACATATATCGCATAGAACTTATAATCGCATGACTGCTATAATGCCTGTCAATAAGCTATCCATACGGTGAATGGCTTGGTCAAGCAATTATCTTCGACCAGTGTAATCCTGCCTCGGAGGTTGAGCAGAGTGTAAATCAGGGCAGGGCAGGGCAGCTTCAGGGCAGGAAAACACCGCGAACTGCCCTGATTCTGGCTCCGTTTCAAAGCTGTACAGGGCAGCTAGGGCAGGTTTTTTGAAAAACTTTACTGGCGACGAGACTTGATCAAGGAACTTAGTAAACATGATACGTTATGTTTCAATGCGAGAGAGACACTTTAGACTGAGATGCTGAGACTTTTGTCCAAGATTAAAATATAATTACTTCCTGAATCCTACTACATGGGAGAAGATGAAATGGCACAATCCGACCTTGCCCTGGTCGCGCATCTGTTGCGCCGAGCCGGATTCGGCGCGACCCGCGACGAACTGGAAGCATACGCCTCCCAGAGCTATGAAGCCATTGTCGAAGACCTGCTCCACCCCGAGCGATTCCCCGAAGTGGACGACGACGTGATCATCCGCTACTGGCTCGAACTCAACAACCCGGACTCGGTGGAGCCCTGGAACACCCGCTGGATCTACCGCATGGTAAACACCCAGCGTCCGCTGGAAGAGAAGATGGCGCTGTTCTGGCACCATGTTTTCGCAACGTCGGTCGGCAAGAGCGAGCACGGCCCTTCTGCTAAGACGCAGATAGAGCTGTTCCGCACCAACGCCATGGCGGATATGCGCACGATCCTGGTTGACCTCGCCAAAGACCCGGCGATGATCTTCTGGCTGGACAACTGCGAGAACTACGGCGACCGTCCCAACGAAAACTGGGGACGCGAACTGCTGGAACTGTTCTCGATGGGTGTGGGCAACTATACCGAGCAGGACATCAAGATGGCATCCCGCGCCTTTACGGGTTGGACATTCTCCCAGCCCATTCCGCTCGATCCCTACGGTCGCTACCCGTCGGAGTTTGTGTATCGCGACCAGGACCATGACCACAGCGAGAAGACTTTCCTGGGACACACCGGCCGATTCAACGGCGAGGATATCATCGCGATCATAGTCGAACAGCCTGCCACCGCTAGGTTCATCTCGCGCCACCTTTACAACTTCTTCGTGGCGGACGAGCCACAGGTCCCTTCCTGGAACGACGTTCCACCACAGGATCCGCAGGCCGTCGAGATGCTCTGCGAGGCGTACTTCGAGAATGACGGGGACATCCGCGCCGTCCTGCGCGTCCTGTTCAACTCCGAATTCTTCAAGGAGGCGCGGTTCAGGAAGGTCAAGAGTCCGGCAGAACTGGTAGCGGGCACGATAAAGTTGGCGGGAAACCACGATTTCCCGGAACCCAGCCTGCACGGCGCGCCCGCCGCAGCCGGGCTGATGGGGCAGCGTCTGATGACCCCGCCCACCGTGGAAGGATGGCACACCGGGAGCGAGTGGATTGACTGCGGAACGCTCGCGGAGCGCATCAACTTCGCGGTCAACGAGTTCTCCGACTACGACCTGCCCGGCGTCCGCGCGATCTCGGACAGGTTGGCGTCTGAGGGAAAGCCGATCTCGCCGGACGACTTCGTTGACCGGACGCTCGATCTCATTGGTCCGATTACGGTTGACGCCCATACGCGGGAAGCGCTCATGGACTTCGCCGAATCGGGAGGAGACCTGCTCTTCCACAGCGCCGAACAGCGGGAGGAGAGCGCCGAGCGCGTGGCGCGAATGGTCCAGTTTATTGTGGCGTCGGTAGAGTACCAGTTCGCCTGAACTAAGAATCCCCTCCTTCGACCGGAATGGGGCAGGGTGAAAACCCAACACGGCAATGAGACCTACCCTCCCGGATAGGCTCATGAGGGTAGGCAAATGCGCCGTCAGCTATGAAATTCAAACAACAGACCCCCTCTCCCTGGGGGAGAGGGCTGGGGTGAGGGTGATAACCAGCTCAGAGGAGAAACGGAAGTGGAAGCAAACGGCAAGCAGACAGTCTTCGTGGTCGTGCAGCTAACCGGCGGCAACGACTTCATGAACACCTTGATTCCCTATGGAAACGACATCTACTACGACTCCAGGCCGGTTATCCGAATACCACAGGAGGAAATCCTGCCGCTGGACGACTATCTCGGCTTCAACCCGAACTTCGCGCCGGTCAAGGAACTCTACGACGAGGGCAGCGTCGCCATCGTGCAGGGGGTTGGCTATCCCAATTCCAGCAGGTCGCACTTCCGCGGCATGGACATCTGGCACACATCCGAGCCGGACAGGATAGGGACTGAGGGCTGGCTGGGACAGGTGGTCGCGCAGATGGACCCGCTCAAAGAGAACCCGCTGACGTGCGTCAATATCGGTCGCGGACTACCGCGCGCCATGGCAAAGCAGGGCGTCCCCATTACCTCGGTCGGCGATCTGGACAACTACGGCGTCATGACCGGAATCTCAGGTGAAGAACGGAGGCGGCAGGCGCTCGACATATTCCAGAAGATGTACGGCCAGGCCATAGGCAGCGGCCCAGTGCGCGAGTATGTTGCAAGGACGGGTCTCGACGTGCTGAAGGGCGCGGACATCCTCAAGAAAGCGCCTGAGATGTACACCTCCGACGTGGAATATGCGAGCAACCCGATAGCCCAGAGTCTCAGGGACGCCGCGCGGGTGCATCTCGCCGACTTCGGCACAAGAATCATATACACGCAGCACGGCGGCTATGACACGCACGCCAACGAAGTCCCAAACCACCCGAGGCTGCTCACCGAACTCTCCGGCGCAATAATGGACTTCTTCCAGGACATCAGAGACCACAACGCATCCGACAACGTCGTTATGCTTGTGTTCACGGAGTTCGGTCGGCGCATCAGGGACAATGGCAGCGGCTGCGACCACGGAGCCGGTGGAGGTTCGTTCATCATCGGAGACCGCGTGAATGGCGGCCTGTACGCCGAGTACCCATCGCTGGACATAGACAAGCAGACTGACGGGGACATGGCGCACACTTACGACTTCCGCGGACTGTACACCACGCTGCTCGAAGAGTGGATGGGCGTGGAAGGCGCTCCGATTGTCGGCGGCCACTACGAGAAGTTGCCGATATTCGCTAAGGACTGAAAATAACGACCGACGACTCAAAGAGGTGAAAGCAATGGGCAGGCCATACGCTCTTCTCAGGGTAGGATTCAGCTACGATAAGACACTCGGAATGAGGCGTCTGACCAACACGCCGGTTGACCTGGCGGTTGACAGTTCAGGGGACCTCTTCATCCTGTGTCGCGGTGGAGCGGCCTTCATCAGGCATCTGTCGCAGGACGACGAGGACCTGGGAGCCATCAACCTCGGCGCGGGTGGCGCGGCCCAGATAGGCGGAACGCACTCTGTGAATGCAAAGTTCGTGTGGCCCGCCTCTATGGTGATGGATGGCGAGGAGAATCTGTGGATCTCCGACGAAGGCACCAACCAGATAACCGTCATCAACAAGCAGGGCGAGGTTCTGGACCAGTGGGGCGAGGCAGGCAGCGGGGACGGCCAGTTCGACAGGCAGTCGGGCATAGCGCTCGACCCCGACGAGAATGTTTACGTGGCCGACACTCGCAATCACCGCATCCAGAAGTTCACCAAGGGCGGCAAGTTCCTGATGGAGTTCGGCAGCTACGGCTCAGAGGAGGGCAAACTCAATATGCCCTGGGGCATCTGCGTGGACGAACTCGGCGATGTCTATGTTGCGGACTGGCGTAACGACCGGGTGCAGAAGTTCACTGCGGATGGCGAGTTCATACTTAGCTTCGGCAGGTCGGGCAGCGGCGAGGGCGAGTTCAACCGTCCGTCGGGCGTCACCGTTGACCAGGACGGCGATATCTACGTCGCGGACTGGGCGAACAGCCGTGTCCAGCTTTTCAGGCCGGACGGCGTTTTCGTGGAACTGTTCCGGGGCGACGCCACCCTGTCCAGGCAGGCCCTCCACTATATGCGCTCGAACGTCAAGGCTCTCAGGCTGCGCGAAATGGCCTCCATCGAGCCGCAGAAGCGCCTGAGATGGCCGGTGTCCACGCGAGTATATGATCACATGATGTACATAACCGACTACGGCTCGGACCGCATACAGATATACAAGAAGGAAGCCTACCCCCTCGGCCCCGACGAAATCACCGAAGAGCAGAGGTCTCCGACGCTGTACACCCAGTTCTAGCGCGTCTGCCCACTCGACAGCCGCCGATATATCGGACGCACAAGGAGGTCCACGATGAGACTGGAAGGCAAAGTCGCACTGATAAGCGGTGGCGCGCGCGGTCAGGGCGCGGTGGAAGCGAAACTGTTCGCCAGCGAGGGCGCGAGTGTCGTGATAGCGGACATCCTGGACGACGAGGGCAGACAGGTGGAGGCGGAGATAGCCGAGTCCGGCGGCAACGCGACCTACGTTCATCTGGACGTCACAAGCGAGTCGCAGTGGAACGACGCCGTCAACACAGCGGTCGAAAGATACGGCAAGCTGGACATCCTGGTAAACAACGCGGGCATTCTCATACGCGCCGGGGTGGAGGACACGACCGGAGAGGACTGGGACCGCATCATGGACATCAACGCCAAGGGCGTCTTCCTGGGAACGAAGGCCGCGATTCCCGCCATGCGCGAGGCGGGCGGCGGTTCGATCATCAACATCTCGTCGGTCGCGGGGCTGCAGGGAAGTCCGGGATCTGCAGCCTACAGTTCGACCAAAGGCGCGGTGCGTATCCTGACCAAGTCAACCGCCGTCCAGTACGCGGCTGAGAATATACGATGCAACTCGGTCCATCCCGGCATCATATATACCGACATGACCAGGGACACCCTGGACACCCCTGAGGGGGAACGCGACTGGCGCGAGAGAGTTCCTATAGGCCGTCTCGGGGTGTCGGAAGACATAGCCAAGGGCGTCATGTTCCTCGCCTCGGACGAGTCCTCCTACATGACCGGCAGCGAACTCGTCATAGACGGCGGAATAACCGCGCAGTAGTCCGGCGTCCCCCTACCCCAATGGACTCAAAGCCTCCGACGCGCGGATGTCAGAGGTTGCTCGTGTCCTGTTTCGAGTGCAATCTAAATCCACCTGTCTGCCACATGGTACACTTAATCTGAGGAAACTCGGATCGAAACAGGAGCCCAGTCATGACAGCCGAATCAAAGAAAGAAGAAATCCATGTTCCCAAGCCTGTGTTCCTCACCAAAGAAGAGGCGCGGGAGATGAAGGAAAACCTGGCGCGCAAGAACTTCGGCATGAGCCTTGACGAATTCTTCGAGGCGTGGAAAGCCGGCGAGTTCGATAATGACCGAGAGAGACATGGCGAAGTTATCAGCTTGGCGATGATGGTGCCGGAGTACTGGAAGTCTTAATGGACGGAAGAACTCCGGTCGAAGCGGTTAGCAACTACGTTGACTCTGTTCAACGGGCTATCTCGTGCGTATCGGATTCGGTCGTTAATGTTGATGGGGGTTATTATCCAGCCGAGATGCCCCACATCATGTCACTGAACAGGGGAGTTCCCGTAAGGCTTGCTGGAACGTCAAGACTCTGGTTCCTGTTGCGTCAGTATTACCAGATAGTCGAATCTCATTTATGGACGGTCTCTGAGACGGGCTATCGTTATGCGGTTCTTGATGCTGACCATCGAGAAATTCTGGAATATCACTGGCATCCTGGAGGGGAAAGCCCAGTAGTAACGCCGCATCTTCACATTGGGTATGGCGCGATGGCGGTGCGCCGAGAACTCAGCGACGCCCATCTGCCGACCGGCAACATATCCATCTGCGACATCCTCCGAATGCTCATCCGGGACTTCTCCATAACGCCTCGGCGGAGCGACTGGGAATTCGTCTTGGATGAAGCCTCTGATTCCAGCGCGTGATAGGGCTCAGCTAGTAGTGCTGATCGAGCAGGATAGTGTTGCCGTCGGGATCAGTCAGTACCGCGCTGCATGGGCCGGTAGTAGTCATGTCCGCCTCTGAGATGAACTCCATCCCCGACTCCTTGAGCGTCTTCTGGATCGGACGCAGGTCTTCTGGATTGAACGTGAGAATGTTCTCGTCGAACATGCCCTGGAACAGTCCGATTGCCGCGCTTTCGTTCTTGAGTATCCGCCACTTGTGCGTATCCGAGTCGGCGAATGCTTCATTCATGTGTCCGCCCTCTATCACTTCGAATCCGAACTTCTGATAGAACTCCAGTGAAGCCGCAATATCCTTTACGGCGAGGCTGACCGAGAATTGACCGAGTTCCATGTTTCCCCTCTTCCCCTGTGCGATGAAAGTTATGCGACCTCCATCATCAACAGTTGCCTGTGAGTATGGCTAGGGTTATTACGGCGCTTTGGCTTAAATGCGAGAGGCAATGTTGGCGAGTCGGTGGAATCGGCTTATCAGCTTACTGAATTGGATATTGTGCTTTATTGCGAATCGCAGAATGGAAGATCTCCCAGGAACCCATCCACTTCCCGCAATTTGCTGGGAATACACCCGCTGAGTCTATTGCCCTGGATGTTCACATAGTCGAGGTTGGGCAGCCGATCCAGGATCTCCGAGACGCTCCCGGTCAGATCATTCTCGGCAATGACGAACCACTCAAGCCTTTCCAAGTCGTCCAGCTGTGCCGGAATCGCTCCCGTGAGTTGGTTGAGGCTCAGATCGAGCGATGTCAGCGATGTCAGCTGCCCGAGTTCAGGGGGTATCGGGCCGGTAAGCTGATTATCGCCCAAGTCGAGGGTGTCCAGATACACTAAACGTCCGAGTTCAGGGGGAATTTCGCCACTCAGTTCGTTGCCGTACAGATGCAGAAACCTAAGCTCGGACAACTCACCCAACTCGGGCGGAATTACTCCAGCCAGATCGGAGGTCGTCAGATTGAGGGAGACAACACGAGGCGGTTGTCCACCTACCACAACACCCTGCCATTCCGACACGAGGGTGTCTTCGCTCCAGCCCAGATCTACGTCGCCCGCGAGTTTGGTCTGTATGGACAGGAGAATCGCGCAGTCGCTCGAAAGTCCTTCCGAATCCGGACATTCGATGGGAGCGCCCGACGCGGTAAGGGCAGATCCGATTCCGATTCCGGGACCTGCGTCAGCCTGCGGCGGCGCGAGTTCGGCGATCAAGCCTCGGTCTTCCGACGTAAAGGCAAACACAAGCGTAGCCGCTATGATCGCCACGATCACTATCTGAGCAATCAGGAACTCGCGGGACCAGGCCCCTACCCTGTTGTCGCCCTGGTCGGGCTGCCGATCAGTGTGCGATGGCACCGGTCACCCAGCCGCCATACACCGGGTACTGGCAACAGATAAACTCGATATACGCAGGCTGCCCATTTTCGTTTGCCGCCATTGCACGCTGAAGGGCCGGTACAACTTCGGAAGGCTCTGTCACTCGTTCTGTGTGAAGACCCAGTTCGCCGACTACGCTGGACATATCCACTTCATCCGGTCCACGAACAATGTGAGTATAAGGGTCGTGTCCCTCGCCCCAGAAGCCGGGGCCATATCCCGCGAACCCGCCGTTGCTGATGTGCGCGACAGTCACACCCAGACCCTGACGCATCGGCACCTCCAGATTGCCGAGCATATACCCCACGCCGGCATCGCCGGTCACCGCGACGCACTGCCTTTCGGGGAAAGCGATCTTCGCGCCCATGGCGGCGGCCAGGCTGAAGCCAAGCGTGGAGACGTTGCCCCAGCCCAGGAAACCGCGCGGAATCAGCGTGTCGTAGATGGTGCTAAGCTGATCACGCGTGTTGCCGGAGTCGTGCGTTACGAACGAGTTCTGTGGGTCCAGCGCCTCCATGAGGCCCGCATAGACCCTGTACGGGTTGATGGGTGTTTCGTCGGACGCCATAGCCTCTCTGTACACCGCAAGACCCTTGTCGCGCACTTCCTTGATTTCGGCCTCGACGCCGTTTCCGTTCCTCCCCGCCCCACTCGTTCTGTCCGACACCTCCCTGGTGAGAGCGCGGATAGTGAATCCCGCGTCTCCAAGTACCGCGTGCGTGGTGGGGAAAATCTTGTTTACGTGCAGTTCGTCCAGGTTGCACTGGATGATCGTCTTGTTGGCCGCGTCTGGAATCGAGTGAGTGAACCGGCCCGGCGACAAGCTGGAACCTATGGAGAGAATCAAGTCGCTCTTGTGCATGTATTCGGAGGCCGGCTCTCCACGGACTCCGACGAACAGCGGATGGTCTTCAGGGAAGGCTCCCTTAGACTTGAGAGTGGTAACGACGGGAGCATTGACAAGCTCGACTAGAGCCTTCAGGTCATCCGAAGCTCCGGCGTAGATGACGCCCTCACCCGCGTAGATGAGCGGGTTCTCTGCATCCAGAAACAGGTCAACCGCGATAGATACGTCGTCGGGATCCGGCGCGGACTTCCAGCCCTTGACCGGGGTGTATGGATCGGCGGTCTCATCATAAGTTCCCGCCGCATTGGGGACCGAAAGTACGACCGGGCCGGGTCTGCCGCTTCTGAGCATCGTGAAGGCGCGCCGCATGAATTCCGGCACACGTTCAGGCTGGTCGATGTAGCCGTACCACTTGGAAACCGACTTCAGACTGGTAGTGACGTCGAACTGGCTATTCTCGGAGCTCCCCGCCGGGACGCCGTCAGTTATGCACAGGATGGGAGAACCATCCTCGAATGCTTGCGCCAAGCCCGCGTAGGCTACCTGTATGCCCGCCGCGTTGACACCGCCCTGAACGGTGCAAACGCCGATCCTGTCGCCTCCCGTAACTCGTGAGAAAGCGTCGGCGAGCGCGATGGCGTAACGGTCATCCCGCATCATCACCATCGGAACGCCCTCGCGTCCCAAGGCATTGTTCACCCTGCACACGGGGAAGGTCGAGACCCATTCGATCCCCTCCTGCTTCAGGATTCGGGCTATTGAGGTTGCGACGTCTATTGTCATCTAGTATTTCCTTTCATAGAGGACGGGTTGTTTTGGCCAGATGTTGAATGATGGTGGTGTGCGTTTGGAAGAGCGCTTCTAGTCTCGCTCTTCCCTTCGGCGGCGTTCCTGCCTATCCTCTTCCCGGCGACGCTCTTCTCTCGCCACCTGCTCACGTCGAAGTTCGACAGCATCCTGAAGATACTCCGAACCCGTCTCCCTGAGAATATCTATGTTGTCCCTTGTTATAGGATCGGACATGAGAACATTGTTCACAGCGTCCCGCAACCTCTGTTCGTTGGTCTCAGCCTCGCGCTTCTGACGAGCTTTCGTCATGAAGTAGAAATAGCCACCTACGCAGATGGCGGCCAGAGCAAGAATTATGATCAGGATGGCAACAACATTGTCCATTTAATCAGCCTCTTTGTGTCTGTTGGAATACGTCGGGCCTGCTCCCGACCCAGGGATCGCAGCAGGCTCTATCTAATTCAATACTCAGTTCGCTGCGACAACCTCTGCCCCTACCATCTCGCGGACGGCTGGGAAGACCTCCTTACCGAAGAGCTCTATGGAGCTCAGGACCTTCTCGTGAGGAATGGTCTCGGTCTGGATGATCATCATCACCTCATCCACGCCTATTTCATGGTACTTCATGATCGCGTTGATGCAGCTCTCGGGGTCTCCGGCTATCGTGACGCCGCGGTCGGCGAGAGTGTCGCCATCCAGTTCGGCAATTGCGGCACGTGCCGCGCCGGGGCCGGAGTCCAGCGATATGCCCACTTCCTCCGCCTGCTGCTTGTGTTCCTCGTCTGATTGCCTCAGCCAGCGACCGAAGTCGGCCTGAAGATGGTCGGGAACTCCGCCCCACGCCTCAAGCAGCTCTTCGTACGCTCCTACACGCCCGGCGATGTAGGGCTTGTCCGGCCCGAAGAATGTCTTCATGGACTCAGCCGCCAGTTCGCGCGCTTCACTGTTGTCAGGGCCGCAGTAGGCGTGGACGTTATTCGCCCAGTAGTTTGTCGTGAACGCGCCGACCGGGTTGGCGTCCTTGATCTTCTCCTTATAGGTCTTGACGTGCTGGGCAAGCACTGTGGGAGCGTAGGAGGCCGACGACAGCACGCCGATTCCCTTGTCGGCAGCGAGGTCGAAGCTCGACGACTGGGTACAGGCCAGGTACATATTCGGATGCGGCTTCTGATAGATCCTGGGAAGCACGCGCCGCGCCGGGACGTTCCAGAACTTGCCCTCCCAGGAGAATTCGTCCTCGGCCTGCCATATCTGCGGAATCATCTCAATGGACTCGCTCCACATTTCGCGCGTGTCCCTTGGGTCAACGCCAAGTCCCATCTGTTCGTAAGCGTTGGAGCGGCCGGTACCGAACTCGACGCGCCCATCGGTCAGCTGGTCAACCATGGCTACACGTTCGGCGATGCGAATGGGATGCGCGTGGGGAAGTATGGACACTCCGAACCCGATTCTGATGTTCTTGGTCCGCTGGCTCAGCGCACCGAATATCACCTCCGGGCACGGAGAACCCGAGAAACCCAGCAGGAAATGGTGCTCGACGAACCACAGCTTGTCGAAGCCCACCCGGTCGGCCAGTTCGCACTGCTCCAGCGTCTCCTTGTAGAGTGTGTTCCAGTCGATTTCGTTGCCCTCGAACGGGCGCTGCATCTCAAATAGAAGTCCGAATTTCATGGGGGTGCTCCTTGCTTGTGGTCAATGAATATTCGACGAATCGGCAGAAAATAATTCCACACTAATTTGAGCCGTCATACTAGGAATCACCACCGCACTTCTCTGAGTCGGCGGCGTATATCGCGGCAATTCCTCACCTCCGGTCAGCGCCTTGATCCGTTCTTCGACGGCAGACACCACGCAATCAATAACATGGTAAAGCTCTATAGGATCGTCCATCACGAGTTGGGCGCCTTCGTAGCGGTACTCCACGGCGTACTCGGTCAGCCACGCCGGTTCTTCACCTGCGGGAGTGTCATACTCTTGGGAGTCGCCCCTGATTATGCCAATCAGTTTTCCCAAGTTATGGATATTTCCATACTCCGCTCCAAATGCCGAAATCCAGCCCTTCAGAATGTTTTCTAACGCCTGCTGTGCATGAAAGCTAATTGATTCCTGAGGTCCACCCCCGGCTATCATTACATCCACAGCGATGAGTTCCCTGTTGGCGTTTATGACTCGCTGGCGAACGTCCGGCCAGTCGAAAGACGTTTCCGGGGCGCGTTGATACTCTTCCTTCTCGCCGTTCATGTCCACTCCGTCTCGCGCGGCCTGGGCCGCCACATGGTTGATGCCCTTGCGACACTCCATATACTTTTCCATGGGCATCCACACCAAGTTGGCGTCGAAGTAGTCGCCGTATATCCGGGTCGCCGCCTCCATTACCACCTTCCTCGCGTTCATGTAGCCTTCGCGGGTCAGGTCGTCGTCGGATATGACCAGCAGGTCTATATCCGAGTCCGCGCGGTAGTCGCCGCGAGCCCGCGAGCCGAACAGGATTACCTTTTCTGGGCGTACTGCGTCATACACGGCGCGCGCTACCGCGACCGCCTTGGGATCGGCTTTGGTTGTTGCCGCGAGCGTCATTCAGAAGCCTCTACATCACACCGCCGCGGCGTGGCCGTCGGTCCTGGGGTCGGAGCCAGCTGTGCGGACATGAGTTGCGGGATCTATCACTATCAGCTTGGCCGATCCTCCGAAGACTCTGCCGGGGTGTGTGACTACGTCGTGCCCTCTGTCTCTCAGAGCATCGATGTCACTCTCTTCCATGCCGCCCTCGAGTTCCAGTACGAACGGGTCTTCGACATTTTGCGGGTCGGTGCCGGGAGTGGACGTCCAGCGAGGAGCCTCAACCGCTTCCTGGGCGTTCATGCCGTGGTCCAGGACGTTGGTAATGACCTGGGCATTCCAGGCAATCTGCCTGTCTCCGCCCGGGGTGCCTCCGACGAGGTACGGCCTGCCTTCGCGCATGACCATGTAGGCATTCAGCGTGTGCATGGTGCGTTTGCCGCCCTCGATCACGTTCGGGTGTCCCTCAACAAGGCTGAATCCGCGGCCTATGCGGTTGTTGAGCAGGACGCCGGTGTTGCCCGCGACAAACCCACTGCCGAAGCCCATCGAGAGGCTGTGAATGAATGACAGCGCGTTGCCTTCCTTATCTACCACGCAGAAGTAGCTCGTGTTGCCGTCGCCGGGAATCGGCGCTGCGACAGGGCCGGGCTCGTAGTACCCGGAAGTGGCTTCAATTAGACGCCGACGCATGGCGGCGAAGGGCTTGGAGATGAGTTCAGACAGAGGCGTGTCCACGAAGTCGGGATCGCCTGCGTACCTGTTGCGGTCGGCGAATGCCAGCTTCTTGGCCTCGACCATGGTATGCACCGACTCGGCAGTATAGAAACCCATGTCCGCCAAGTTGAACCCTTCAAGGATGTTCAATATCTCCAGCAGCATGAAGCCGTGCGAAGGCGGAGTCGTTTCGTAGATGGTGTGACCCCGGTAGGTGGACGATATGGGAGGCTGGTACCAGACGCCCCGGTGTTCGCCGATTTCCTCTTCGGTGTAGAGGCCGCCGGCTTCCTGAATGGCGCGCGCCATTTCTCTGGCGATGTCGCCCTTGTAGAATGCCTCCGCGCCCCCGGAGGCCACTTTCTTCAGTGTTTGAGCGAGGTTCTTCTGCACCAGTGTTTCGCCAGGCTGAATCGGTCTGCCGTCTCGCGTGAATATCTCCCGCGAGTACGGGAACTGCGCGAGCTTATCGTTCAGCGTCTTGAACCCGCCCCCCAGTTGTTCACTAACCGCGAAACCATCTTCGGCGTAACCTATCGCGGGTTCGATGAGTTTGGCCAGCGGACGTGTGCCGAAACGCTCGTTTATCTGCTCCCACCCCAGGACTTCTCCCGGTATAGCGGCGGCCAACGGTCCCTGAAGCGGCATATGCTTGTGCCCGCGCTGGACGAAGAAGTCTCGGTTAGCCGCCATTGGCGCCTTGCCGCTTCCATTCATCCCATGCACCTGACCGGTCTTGGCGTCGTACATGATGACGAATGGTTCGCCGCCCACTCCGCACGCGGGGGGAACGGTCACGGCCTCCACGGCCGCTGTGGCAATCGCCGCGTCGAATGCGTTACCCCCATCCGCAAGGACTTTCGCACCAGCGGAGGCGGCCAGTGGGGATATAGAGACGACCACGCCCCCACTGCTATAGACTGTATTTCTTCCCGTCTCGATTCGCGGCCTTGTCGCTGTAACCATGATAGTACCTGCCCTGAACTTTGAGTCTTGGGCCAATCCTATCACTAGAGTCGGGAATTGTGAATTTGGATCGTACCGGCATGGCGCGTCCGCAGCTTCAACTAACGTCCATTCACAGGATTGGGCTATAATATCAGGCGAATAAATCAGGAAGGAAAGATACCTTTGCAGCCACCAACTCTACATGACGTGATACAGGCCAAGAAGCGCATAGCCGGATACGTAACACGAACACCGCTCCACAGATACATCGGACTCGAAAAGATGATAGGCGCGGACGAGGTTTACGTTAAGCACGAGAATCATCAGCGGCTTGGCGCGTTCAAGATGCGCGGCGGGATCAATCTGCTCGCGCAGATGTCCTCCGTCGAACTCGAGAGAGGTGTGTCCACAGCTTCGAGCGGCAACCACGGGCAGTCTATCGCCTATGCCGCCAGCGTGTTCGGTGCGAATGCGTACATCGCGGTTCCTGAGAACGCAAACCCCGGGAAAGTGGCCTCCATGCGGAATCTCGGAGCGGAGGTTATTCACTACGGCGCGTTCTTCGATGAGTCCAAGGACTACATTGAACGTCTCTCGAAGGAAGAGGGCTACAGGTACATTCACCCCATAAACGAACCCCGTCTGTTCGCTGGGGTGGGCACCTACACGCTGGAGATAATCGAAGACCTGCCCAACGTTGACGTAATCGTGGTCCCTGTCGGAGGCGGCAGCGGCGCGGGCGGAACCTGCATTGTGGCGAAGTCGCTGAATCCCGACATTCAGGTTATCGGCGTTCAGGCCGAGCAGGCGCCGGCCGCTTACCTGTCCTGGAAGCGAGGCGAGGCCCTCGAAGCTCCAATGAAGACTGCCGCGGAAGGACTCGCAACCGGCTCCGCTTACGATTTCGCGGTCGGAATCCTGCGCAAGTATCTGGACGACTTTATCTTGGTGACCGAAGAGGAAATGAACGCCGCCATAGTGACTCACCTGGAACAGACTCACAACCTCGTGGAGCACGCGGGCGCGGCGTCTCTTGCCGGAGCGCTCAAGATACGCGACCGCCTGGAGGGCAAAAAGGTTGTTCTCATATGTAGTGGGGGCAATCTGTCCATAGAACACCTGAAGGTCGCGCTCGCGCAGGCCACCTGATTCCAAACAAGAGGACATAAATTGACACAGCAACATACCGCCGACGACTTGCCAGCCTCCGCCCTGTTCCCGGAGTTCGACACTCTCTACGACCTCATTGCAAACGAGGCGCAGGGACTTACGGACGCGCAGCTGGACTGGACATCCGATGAATACGCCTGGGCCGAGTGGAGCATCCGAAACCAGCTCAGCCATATGGCGTCGCTGCTGTACAGGTGGCTCATACTGAGGTGCGGGGACAATCTATTCCCTGACGGCGACCATGGGATAGCGGATGTCCAGAGTATTGCCGACTCCCATTCCGACCGGCGTCTGGACGACGACAAGTACTGGGAAATTCCTGTGATTCTGGGAATGCTGGACGAAGGCATACGGCTAGCACAGCAGGTGCTGTCGGAGCGTACCGTCGGCTTCATGCAGTCGCATTCGGTTACGTCGGAGGCGAGCGCATCCTGGGACCTGATGCTTCAGGCGCACCCCGAAGGAATTTCGATCTCTGAAGACGGCACCCAGCGAATAATGCGATACGACGCGATGGTTCGCCACATTTACTTCGAGGAGACCACGCACCTTTTCAACATCCAGCGTCTGAAGCGTGCGCAGGGTTTGCCGACGGTATCCGAAGTGCCGAAGGTAGGTTACTGGGCGGTAGAAGGCTGGGACGTCAGCGAGGCCTAGACTCGCCCGTCATTCTCGCCCGTACATCTTCAGGGACATCACGGACACGCTCCCTCGCCGGTGAGTCATCGCGCCTTGCCACGCATTTCGCAGCCTCGGCGAGTAGCTCCACTCCCCCGAGGAAGTCTTCCAACCGGATGTATTCAGCGCCTATTCCGGATTCGGGGTCGCGTATGTTGGTTGTGGCGTTGTGGTAGTTGCCCAGAGGGAACGCCATGCCGGTGGCCCTATAGCCCCAAACGGCGAACGCGGTGCCCTCGCACACTCCCCCGCTCATAAGTTGACGCTGGCTCTTGTAGTCAGGGTTGCGCTGCCTGATCGATTCCCTCGCCACTATCAGCACCTGCTCGGCCTCGGCGTCGAAGGTGTACAGCGCGTCACCCGTCCTTATCACGGGCCCGGCTCCCTGCTCCACGCCCGGTATCAGAGGGCTGGATTCTATGGACACGACAAGGGTTTCAGGCGGCAAGGTTCGTGCTTCAGCCATTAATCGAGCGCCGAACAGCCCGCCCTCCTCGGCGCGGGTGAAGACGGCGTAAACTTCGCATTCGGCCTGCTCTGCGACCAGCCTCTCCATTGCTGACAGGGCTGCGGCGCATCCGGCGAGATCGTCCAGAGCGCGCATCCTGATGAATCCGTCTTCCAGAGTGAAGTCCGGCAGGTCGAACACGACCGGAACAGGCGGCTCGATACTGACGTCCTCGCTCAGCTCGACACGGACGGTCCTGCCGTCGCCGTCGGGAAACGGCAGAATTTGCGCCGGGATTCGTACATCGCTTTCCAGGATAACGAGAACGTCCGCCGGGTCCGTCAGCGAAACTTGCGGAACGCCGCCGAGAGCGACGGCCATAAGACCACTCTCCGACGCTTCTATTATCTCGAATCCGGGATGGTCCATATGCGCTACTAACGCCAATGGCGGCTCGTCCGAGTCGGAACTTCGATAGTGGGCAATCACGTTGCCGAATTCGTCGGTGTCCGCAGACAATCCTATGCTTTTCAGCGTTTCGATTATGTAATTGGCAGGGCCACTTTCGTGGAACGGCGCAGCGGGCCGCTGTCCGAGTTCTCTGAGGATTTCGAGCGAGCGTCTTTCTCTATCGTTCATGTTCGGGTATCTCTAACTCTCTGACCTCACCGGCGGTTATATCTGATACCACCTCGCGGATCCTAGCGATTTGCGGTCTAATGCGAGGCCATGAATTCGAGAGCAGAATCAAAATCGAAATTTCTCTCTCTGACATATTTTGCTGATAACGCAAACTCTGGTCTGTAGTTATCAGCAGTTCGTACTTGTCCGCCTCAGCCCGACGCAGAAGGTCGCCGTTCCGCAAGGTTGCCCACCCTCTTCTTGCAGAGGTTTGTACAGAGTGGTCAGTCAAATATCGTCTCAGAGGAACTGGGGTACAGTGATCTAGCAGGATTCTCACGATGCCTTAGATTCGTCAAGCGCTTCGAGTTCATGTTCGAGAACCATTCTGACATGTTCCGCTTCGACCCCCGGGAACCACTCCAGGAACTCATCCACTGAGGCCCCGTCTCTGATGTTGGCGAATAGAGCAGATACAGGTACACGAGTGCCTTTGAACAGCCATGCGCCACCGAGTTTTTCGGGGTCGCGTTCAATGGCTTTGCACGTGTGCCATTCGGTCATGAGTCTGGCTTTCCTTTCAGAGATTCTATCGGGGACGCGCGAGTTGGTCAGGCTTTACCGTTCAGGTCGGCCAAGCGCGGCATTACCTCCTGCGACAGCAGACGGACGGATTTCTCGTAGTTGTCGCGGTCCTCGGAGTGGTCGAAGGTGAGCCAGAGCAGTGTTCCGAATCCGCCGACGGTCTCATAAAGGGCGCGGAGCTTTTCCTCCACGGTGTCGGGTGAGCCGACGATCCAGAGGTTGTCCATCATGTATTCGAGGGTGACATCGTCGTCAGGTATGGACTCGTCGTGTTTCATGAAGCTGACGAACGGGTACGCGCCGAACGAGAAGAGCGGGTGCAGATAGTCGCGCCAGGCCCTGCCCAGCATCCCGTTCATCGCGCCCTCACGAGCCTCTTCGTCGGTGTCGGCGACCCACACGTCGCGGACGATTCGCCATTCGCCACGCGACGGCGGCTTCCTGCCCGCTTCCTGCGCTCCCTGCACGACGGCGTCCCAGTGGCTGGCGACGTAAACTGCATTCAACCCCAAGCTCATAGGGATATATCCGCGTTCGCCTACTATCTTTAACGTCTCCGATCCGGGACTTGCGCCCGCAACCCCGATGGGCGGATGCGGCTTCTGGTACGGTGTGAGGAAAGTCTTCAGAGTGGCGTACTCGTACTCTTTGGGGTCTGGGATATTGAAGTTCCAGTACTTGCCCTCATACTCGAAGGGGCCGTCTATGTGTTCCCAGACATTGAGAATGATGTCCAGAGACTCGCGCGTCATCTCCCGGTGCTGGCTGGCGTCGAAGTCCACGTCGAACAGCTCGTGGTCGGACAGCAGTCCGCCGGACCCGATGCCGAACATGTATCGCCCTCGCGCGAGGTGGTCCAGATACGCGACTCTGTGGGCGAGTTCGACCGGGTGGTGGAAAGGCAACAGGTGCGCTCCGGTGCCAAGCATGATGTTCTTGGTGCGCATCAGCGCCTGGGCTATAAGAAGGTCGGGGGTAGGAACGGGTTCCCATGGAGCGGTGAAGTGCTCGCCTATCCAGGCCTCGCTCAGACCGTAATTGTCTGCCATTTCGAGACAGTCCAAGTCCCATTGGTGGGCGTCCCAAGTCGAGCGTTCGGGTGGGTGGGATGGCATGAGAAACAGGCCGAGCTTCATTTCGCTCCTCCTTAAACGTATGTTAGAGCAAGTCCAACTAACTGTGAGCGCTGAACACAGTATATCGGAAGGCGAGCACGTTGTGGGGAGAGTCACTCGCCCCGGTCGAATGCCTTGAGACCTGCGTTGACCGAGCTTACAAAGAGGTTGTAGTCCGGCCCGTACTGGATGAAAGTGAATCCCTGTCGCTGGCGTTCTCGCAGTCCTTCAGGCGTACCAGCTGAGACTCCTATCTCCACACCGCGAGGTCGCGCGATTTCGAGCGCGTTGCGGCTTATCTCCTCGATCTCCGGCAACGGCAGTTTCCGGGGATCCAGTCCCAGTTCCAGGGAGAGATCCCAAGGACCGATGGTCAGCACGTCTATACCCGGAACCTCGCAAATCTCCTCAAGATTCTGGACCGCGTCGCGGGTTTCCAAGATCAGGCTGACCAGGATGTTGTCGTTGGCGCGCTCCAGATAGTCGTCGTTGTCCAGCGTGTAGTCGGACGCTCGGAGCGGACCCCAGCTCCTGATTCCGGCAGGTGGAAAGCGTGTGTAGGAGACAATGGCGCGCGCCTCCTCAGCGGTCCTGACACCCGGTACCAGAATGCCCATCGCTCCCATGTCCAGCGCACGCTGTATATACACCTGGTCCCTGTTCGGGACGCGGACGATGGGGACGGTGTCGCTGCCGTTCATCGCCATGAGCATCTGCTGAATTTCGGCTGAGTCGAGGGCGTTGTGCTCAGTCTCGATGACGAGCCAGTCCATGCCCGCGCGCGCCATCATCTCAGCCACGCTGGGACTTCCCAAGCCAAGGAAGCATCCGATGACCGGCTTCCCTGCTTTGACCCGCTGTCTAACTCTGTTGTCTTTCATGTCTCTGTCCCCCGGTCTGCTGGGTCACTGAGTTCCGGGACAATGAAGCTAGGATTCGCTGATAGTGATAGAGGTTACAGCGTCGCCCGGCGTTCTCGAGGACATAGGGTCTCTCGGCGAAATGGCGTTCACTACGTCCATGCCCTCGACGACTTCCCCGAACACGGCGTGGTGGTCGTCGAGATGCGGCGTCGGCACGAACGTAATGAAGAACTGGCTTCCGTTGGTGCCGGGACCGGCATTCGCCATGGAGAGTATGCCGGGCTTGTCGTGCCGAAGATCGGGGTGGAACTCGTCGGCGAACTGGTATCCGGGTCCGCCGCGTCCGGTCCCGGTCGGGTCTCCGCCCTGCGCCATGAACCCGGGTATGACGCGATGGAACGTAACGCCATCGTAATAACCATCCCTGGCCAGGAAGACGAAGTTATTGGTCGTATTCGGAGCCCTTTCCGCAAACAGTTGTATTGTAAAGTCTGAGCCATCCTCCATATTGAATGTGGCGGTGTAGCTCTTGGACGGATCTATCGTCATGGATGGGGGTGAATTGTACTGCTTTGCCACTTTGGGACATGTCCTTTCTTCGGTTTCTCGAATTTCAACGGTATCGGCTATCCGCGTAAACAGCGGATCAAGTTCCTCTGCGTACTCTTCTGAGGCGGTGAATGTCACGATCACGCCGGTGGAGCATCGCAAGAGCATGTACTGGGTTATGGAAGCAGTCAGTGAATTTTCGGAAACCGGCAGCGGTAACGAGTATCCGATCTTTACGGCTTCGCCGGACGCCAGTGAGATATTCTGCCGCTCAACGTCGCTGATTCCCCAGAAAGCTTCTAGCTGTTGCAGGTTAACATCCACGTAAGAATCGAGCGATGGCGGTACGCCGGTTTCGTTCACGAGGAAGCTCATATTCGCGTGGAAAGACTCGGACGGGGACGGCTCCTGTTCGAATCCAAACAGCTTGAATTCTAGAGTGTTTCGGTATTGCTCCAACTGACTTGCCATGAATTCAAACTTGGCGTCACCGGATGACTCGAAGGTTTTCAGAGCGGCATCTATGGAATCTGGGTCGAGCGGGAGCGTGACCCAGGATGGAGGCGTCGTGATGGCCAGTCCTTCTGCGGGCAAGTCGGACCTTACCCAGCCTGAGTCCAGAGTCGTCTGGACGACTTCGATCTCGCGTGAACCATCCTGTTCTTCAAAGTCGGGAATCATGGAACGTATGTCAGTGAATTCCTCGGGAGCCTCGATCTCTACGGGAGTGTTGAAGTCGGAATACTCAATGAGAATCTCGAAGCCGGTATCTCCTCCGCCAAAACCTCCCAGGAGACTGTCGGATGGGGCGGCTCCCGAATCGGGCAGTTCCAACTGGCCTTGCGCCAACATTCTGTACAGCAGACCATCATCAACACCGACCCAGAACGTCATGTGCAGCTCGCCATCCACTCCTTCGAGCAACTCCACAGATCCGCTGTCGGCAGAGACCGTGATCCGGTATGCGTCAATGCCGTCAATCTCCTCGGTACCTTCTAATGTCAGCTTGTCCGACTCCATGAGTAGGTCGGGGCCGACAAAGTTTTCAGCGTCGGCGAAGTCGGAAGGGTTCAGTGGCAGGAAGTCGCTCGCGCTCGCGCCCAATACCCAATCTCCGGTTTCGGGATCGGTCATATAGAATTCGCCATCTACAGTTATGAACTGGATCTCTATGCTGAAGAAGCCAATGTCTATTCCGAGCGCACCCTTGGAATCGAAGGGCTTGCGGATTTCGGCCTGCAGGGTGATAGGGAATTCTATGGACGTTCCTCCCTGCGCCGTAGAGACGACCAATTCGGTAAACAGGCGGAAGCTGTCGAGGTCATTGAGCGCTTTCGAGGCGTCGGCCAGAATCTCGGAGGGAGTGCGGTCGTCTGTAGCAGCGGGCTCCGGTGTGGGCGTGTCCGCAGGCATCGCCGCAACGGTGGGCACAGGCGTGTTGGTCGGAACGGGCGTCGCAGTAGGCGGTACGGGTGTGCTGGTCGGGACAGGCGTATTAGTTGGAACAGATGTCGCAGTGGGTGGTACGGGTGTACTGGTCGGAACGGGAGTGTTCGTAGGCGGTACGGGCGTGGGTTCAGGATCAGGGCCGCCGCATGAAATCGCAGCCGCTATCAGAACGGATACGACGAACAATGAAGCGACGGTCAACATGGTCGGACATCGCTGATAGGTCTTGTTGCTCAACACATCTCCTAAGATCGCGTATTACGCAGTGTTGGCGTTTATTATACCTAAGCATGTTATCTGCGGATATGCCAGTTGAAGTGGCAAAGACGATTTCAGAAGTGGACTTGCAGCAGCTACTAAGCCGTCGTTTCCTGGATTGCCTGGCGGTGAGCCCTTCGGGGTTCCCGCTCCCCGTTTCCACGGGGACAGGCTTTGGAGACCTTTGCGAAACCTTATTCCACGTCGTTTTCGAGGTCTGAGTGGATGAGTAAATGGGCAAATCTATAGCTGGGTGGACCGCCCCTCCACCCCTGGATTCCCGCCTTCGCGGGAATGACGGTAGTTGTGCAATGGTCTCCCTTCGCGGGAATGACTATTGGGTACAGCGATGGACTTTTACAATTGTCTCAGATGGGCGACTCGGCAAATTGAGGTCTAGCGCTCGGTCTTGATGCTCAGCGAACTGCCGTCGGTCTCGAAAGTTACAGTTCCGCTCTCGTATGTCTTGAATATCCTCGAGCCGGGAATGAGCCCTTCCAGTCGTTCGACGACCTCCGGGTCCGGGTGTCCAAACCTGTTGTCTTGACCTGCCGAAATTACGGCGGCATGGGGTGAGACCGCGCTGAGAAACGCCGAACTGGACGATGTCTTGCTGCCGTGATGGGCAACTTTGAGTACATCACTGTCAAGAATCTGACCGGAACGAAGGAGCCATCCCTCCCCATCGGTCACCACGTCGCCGGTCAGCAGAAAGCTGGCGTTCCCATACACCAAGCGAACGACAACGGATTCGTCATTTGGGTCCGCCGAAGTCGCTCCGCTGGATACATCGGGCGGGCCGAGAACGTGAATCTCAACGCCATCGTCGAACTCCAGGCGCATTCCGGGAAAGGCCCTTAGCATCTGCGCTCCTTCAGAATCGGCCAACCTGACCCATGTGGCGTAGTCAGCGCTCGCGTATTCTCTGCGAAGTTCGAGGACACGCTCGACATCGTAACGGCGCAGTACCTCGTTCAGGCCGGAGACATGGTCACTGTGCGGGTGACTGAGAACTACGAGCGACAAGTTTCGCTTCCAGAAGGGCATCTGGGCATCGAGAACTTGAGCGGCACGGTCCGGGTCGGGTCCGCCATCTACCACGACTGTCCGGCCTGAAGGCGTAGATACGACTGTCATATCGCCCTGCCCGACGTCGGCAAACACCACTTTGAGTGTGTCTTCGGACCGGCTCAAGACAACTGTCCACACGATAATCGCCGCAAGTAGTGTCAGCGCACAGAACTGCCAAGGGATTGCTGAATTCCAGATTGCGGATTGGATGCGCGGACGCGGCGGTCGCCATCTAATCGAGCTGTACAGCAGTAAGGTCGCTGCGGCAATCGCGGTGTAGTATGCCCACACCAGCGCTACCGACAGTCCGCCCACTCCGACCGATGCCGCCGGAATTCTCGCGAACAGGGACGAAATTTCGGTCATGTACTTCGACAGACCCCAGGCGATCCATCCAAGAGGAGTCGCCGCAGTCTCGGAAACCAGTCCCACGAAAGCCGTGGCGCCATGCGCCATGAGAGCGAGCGGCAGCGCGGGAATACTCAGGAGGGTGGCGGGCAGTCCGACAATGGACAGCCGCTCGAAGTAAAACATGACGAGTGGCGCGGTCGCCAGTGTGGCCGCAACTGAAACTCCGACCGCTCCAACCAGGCCGCGCAGCGAGGTGGCCCACCACTCCTCGCGCTCAGGACCGATGCGAAGCCACTCCACAATTCTGTCGGACAGGACTTCGTAGTAGATGGCGATGCCGGTCATGGCGGCAAAGCTGAGCTGGAATGACACGCGCGACAGAACTCGTGGTTCGAGTGCGACCATCACTGTCGCGGCGAGCGCGAGCGCCGGAATGAGGCTCCGCGGTCTGCCGACTGCGATTGCGGCGATGTACACCGTTCCTATTATCGCAGCACGCATGGCAGAGTCGGACGCGCCTGAAATGAGCGCGTAAATCCAGATTGCCAGCAGCGGGAATATCAGATAGAACTGGCGTCGTCTGCCTACGATGAATTCGCCGGCGGAAATGGCGAGAGCGAGCAATATACTCACGTGTAATCCGGATATGGCGAGAAGGTGCGCCGTCCCGGATCTGCGGAAGTCCTCGGTCAGCGAATCGGGCAGGTCGTCCCTAATACCGAGCAATACAGCCCGGCCAAATGCTGCCTGGGGCTCCGGTACGACGGTCGAAATTGACCGGGCCATGTCGCGGCGAAGATCGTAGAGCCATCGGAATGCGGGTGAGCCACCGTCTTCGCCGAACAGTTCGAGTTCAGGAAATGACATGACCGACCCTATTCCCTGGGTCTCAAGGTAGGCAGGGAAATCGAAGTCGTCGAACTTTGGCGGGGGCCGAATTCTTCCCCTGAGGATGAGCCTGTCGCCATACCTAACGAATGGCGCTTCCCTGGAGCCGCTGAGCGCAACGGGCGCTCGCGCGGTCACACGAATATCGCCGGAAACCGGAGTCCACGTATCGGCGTCATCGGGTCGCAGACGTTCGACAGCCAGCCGAAATGTGAGAATAGTGTCTGAGCTCTCAGGATCATCGGATACCACACCCAGAATCTCGGACTGAGACAAGTCGTGATAGGGCTTGAGTTCAGTGCCGGGCGGTTCGACTATATCGGCCCTCGCCAGTCCTACGGTCAGGGCCGCCAGCGCGAGAGCGGGCAGAACCGATACACGAATCGAGACCGAGAGCACGACCAGAAGGAGAGCCGCGACGGTGAATAAGGCAAGCGCCCCGAATGGGGCATCCCATTGCGGTCCCAGTATCAGCCCGGCGACGAAGCCCGCGGCAAGAGTCGGAAGTAGTGCCGCCCTCTCCGATGCGTTCATGCGATAGTGTCGCTATTCGACCCCTACCCAGAGTTCTTCCACACCCCTGAGGACCACCTGCTCCCTGAATTCAGGTTCGGCGATAAGTTTCATCGAGGGGAAGCGGTCGAGTAATGCGGAGAAGGCGATGCGTCCTTCCAGCATGGCCAGGGGCGAACCGAGGCAGTAATGTATGCCTCGTCCGAACGCTATGTGACTGTTCTCCCTGCGTCCGATGTCCAGGACGCCGGGATCGGTGAAGACGGCGGGGTCGCGGTTTGCCGCCCCGATTGCACAGAGCACGCGCTGCCCGGGGTGAATGCGGTTGCCGTCTATTTCCACCTCTTCAAGAACGATTCTACCGTCGAGTTGAACGGGGCTGTCATACCTCAAAAGCTCATTTATGGCAGAGTCAAGTAAGTCGGGGTTGTCCCTGAGCTTCTTAAGCTGGTCTGGGTTATTGAGCAGGGCGAGCGTTCCGTTTCCTATCAAGTTCCGTGTGGTCTCATTGCCCGCGACAAGGAGCAGCATGAGCGTGGAGAGAAGCTCATGATGCGTCAGCCTGTCGCCCTCTTCTTCAGCGTTTATCAGGGCGGTCATCATGTCGTCCCTGGGTTCGTGTCGCCTCTGTTCAATGATGCCTTCGAAGTACTCGAATATCTCATCAGTGGCCTGCTGTATGCGGCGAGACTGCTCATCGGTGAGGATGGGCTCAATCGTGAGCGCTAAATCGTTCGACCAGTCTTTGAACTTATCCATGTCCTCGGCTGGAACACCAAGCATCTCGGCGATGACCGTAACCGGGAGCGGGAAAGCGAGGCCCTCTATCAGGTCGAACCTGTCCTTACCTTCGAGGTCTTGCAGGAGCTCGTCAACCATGAGTTCAATTCTGGGTTGGAGTTGGGACACGGACCTGGGCGTGAAGGCTTTGGAGACGAGCGACCTGAGACGGGTGTGATCGGGCGGGTTGCTGTTCAGCATACTGCGGTATCTTTCGTCGGAGTCGTCTTTGAAAAAGTGTCTTTGGTCTCTCAGAACCATGTCCACGTCTTCGTAGCGAGTCAACACCCAGGCGTTCATCAGCCGCATCCGGTGAACGGGGTCCTTGTCGCGCATCCGGTCGTAGGTATCGTATGGGTAGTTCCTGGTACTGTGAGAAGTGGGGTTGTAGATGACGCCGGACTCCATTCGTTCCCACGTCAGCAGCGCACCGACGACGGCGGGCTTGAGCGCATTCTTTACAATGCGGGGGACGGCGGACATGGCTGGCCTCCCTGAATCGAAGTGTTGAAATTCAGTATATCAGTGGGGGTCGTTTCGCAGTCGGCGCAACTCGGCTTCCATTTCGGCCATGCGCTCTTCCGCGGCCTTCGCTCGTTCCATCTCCGCTTCCGCCCGCGCCTCCGCCGCCCGCCGCGCCGCATCCAACTCCTCCGGCGTTCGCAGGAACTCACCGCTCACGGGATACCGGAAGCGCAGCCTATTATTTTCCCACCACAACTCCAGCCCCAGTGCCTCGCTGTATCCCCAATGGCGTCCGTCCGGCTCGCTCACTATCTCTATCGGTTCATACACTCCGTTAACCAGCTTGTCCCCCGCGAGCGGAGCGTCGTGATACTCGCCGCCCGTCGGGTCGAAACGCCAGTATTCGCCCACTCCATAGCGAGCGTAGCCCCCCCGCTTCACGGTGTAGTCTCGCCTGCCCGTGTTACGGGAAGCCACCTCCAGAGCGAAGTCCGGCGGCTTTCCCACCTCGCTTATCACGTAGCCGTTGCGCCAGATGACTGCAGGTGGGTCGCTTACCTCATCGGCGAACACGCAATCGGGATAGAACTCGCCCACGTCGCCCGGATCGAAGACGAGGTAGCCCCCGCCCCCAAGCATCACATCGTCCCGGTCCGCGAAGTGGGGTTTGAGTGTGGCGAAGAAGTACCAGACGGCCTCATTTTGCCGCATATCGCGTCTCCGAGGCGGGTCGGGCAGCGGCTCTATCCGGGAGTAGTCTGTGATGCGGGGCTGTTTGAGCGCGCTTTGAGTCGCCATGGTCGGATTCTCCGTTACGCTGTCTCATCGGATCGCCATCCGGGCAAGGTTGTATATATCGCGATTATGACAAACGCGGACGGCCCGCTAAAGGCCGTCCACTGTCCTTATCTGTGTCCACGCAATTAGAAGCGCGACTTCTTGGCCTCGAAGTTGGAATGCACGTCAATTATGACGGTGCGTCCCTCTTCGTTGTGGCGCTGTGCGTCAATGAGGGCCTGCTTCATCTCGCCGGGCTCGGAGACCGTGATGCCCACGCCGCCAAATGCGTCTGCTATGCCTGCGTAGTCGCCGGTCATGCGAGTGAAGCCGTACTGCTCGTTAGCCACCGGGTATCCGCCAGGGTATGTCGCCATGCCGCCGTTGTTCAGTACGACGGTCGTGATAGGAGCGCCCGCACGCTGAGCGGTCTCGGTATCGAGGCCGGACATTCCGAACGCGCCGTCGCCCATGAGGTTCAGGCAGAACTTGTCCGGGCTGGCGAGTTTGGAGCCTATCATCAAAGGAATGCCGAAGCCCAGGTGCGTCGTCTTGCCCCAGCCGACATAGCCGTGCGGCGTGGTGGACTCGTAGAACGGAATAATGGAGTCGCGCGGTGCGCCCGCGTCGTGGGTAACAACCGACCTGGACTTGTCGAGCGTGGTATTGATTTCGTGGATTACACGATAGGTGTTGATGGGCACTTCGTCGGACTGGAGAAGCGGGGTCCACTCTTCCATCCACTTCTCGCGCTCGGCGGCGATACGGTCGCGGACGCCGGTGTTCCTGGGCGTCTCGCCTATCGCGGCCTTTACCTCGTCTATGACCATGGCCAGAGTGGCCTTGGAGTCGCCGGGCAGTCCAATGTCAACGCTCTCTTGCTTGTTGATTTCATCAACGTTGTCAGTGTTCTGGATGAGCGTCCTGACCGTGGGGACAGGCTGTCCGTAGCCGGTGCGCGTGAGGCTGGAGCCAATGGCAAAGAGTGCGTCGCACTCGGTCAGCCATTTGCGAGCGGGCCATGTGGTCGCGCCGGAGCCCGCGCCAAGGGACAACGGGTGTGTCTCCGGGAATGAGCTCTTGCCCTGCATCGTCGTGTAAACCGGCACGTCCAGCAGTTCGGCCAGTTCTTTCAGTTCCTCGCTGGCATCGCCGAACAGGACTCCGCCGCCAGCCCACAGAACAGGATTATTGGCCTCCAGCAATACCTTTACCGCATCCTTGACATCGGAGCGGGACGGGGACATCACCGACCGCTTGGGAGAGCGATAGCCGTCTATCACCTCGTCCGGTACATCGGCGGCCATGACGTCCGCGGGGGTCTCTACAGTTACCGGGCCTCCGCTGCCATTTCGGAGCGCGTGGAACGCTCGGCGCATCGCGTTGCCGACTTCGGAAGCGGTGAAGATTGCTTCGGTCTGCTTGGAGATGGGAGCGTATGCTCTCGCGGGCGAGAAGTTGGGCCTGACGCTCCAAGCCGACAGAGCGCTGCCGCCCGGAATCAGCAAAATAGGTGTGTTGTCGCCAAAGGCCTGGGCGATGCCGCCCATCGCGTTCTCGGCGCCCGACGCGCCCTGCGTTATGACCACGCCGAACTTCTGCCTGTTGTTGGCCCGGCTGTAACCGTCGGCGGCCATGACGGCTCCGCGTTCGTGTCTGAACATGACCGTGCGAATGCCTTCCATCGCCACAGCCTCGATCAGGTTGTTGGATGGGTAACACGCGACCCACTCCACACCTTCGAGTTTAAGAATCTTCGCAATAGCAGAAAGTCCGTCCACCTGTTTCTCCTTTCATTCCGCCGCCTCTTCGGCGCGGTATGATGTTTCAGCCTTGATACTGCAGGGGTAGGATACTCCAAAGGCTGAATACTCGGCAACCGCGCCACCGGACGGCACATTGGTCTTTCAAAGTTGAGTCAGATGTATCCCGGCGAGTTGCCTGACTCGGAGGTTCATATATTCTGGCTTATAATTGTACAGGGCGGAAACAGGCGAGTCACAGGCATGTACAGGGGGCGTTTTGCCCTGAGTTTGCCCTGCGTCGCCCTGCGTTAGCGTGTTTTGAAATCTCCGAGGCTTCGATTTTCGAAAACATAAATTTGTATTTATGTATCCAGTGCCAGAAACTTTGTTCTTCATGGGTGTATTGTAGCGCATTGGAGTAATGGATGTGTAGTGGAATTGGAAGCCCTGATGCAGGGCGTGTGCAAGGTCGGCTTTCCTCGACTTCATCAGCCACCACGCACTGGATTCCCGCCTTCGCGGGAATGACGAGTTATGGTTCGGAATCTAGAGATCGGAACTTTGCACAGGCCCTGGCGTGGACGACTTTGCAAAGACCACGCAGACGGCAAACTTTACCCCTTACTCTCTTTTATCACGCGGTGAGTTCCGCCGCTTTGTGATATATATACAGCACCGAGTGAGCTAGACAGTTGCAGTAGTCGGGAAACCGCCCAGGAGATTAGACAATGCGCACGCTGGACGCTATCGCACACATTCTGAAGAAGGAAGGGATCGAGTACCTGAGTGCATTTCCCACTACCTCCGTCATCGAGTCGGCGGCTGACATTGGAATCAGGCCCATCATCTGCCGGCAGGAGCGAGTCGGGGTAGGAATCGCGGACGGGTACAGCCGCGTCACCAACGGGCGACCGGCGGGTGTCTTCGCCATGCAGTACGGGCCGGGAGCTGAGAACGCTTATGCAGGCGTAGCCACGGCGTTCTCGGATGCCGTGCCGATGCTTCTCCTTCCACTCGGACATCCTTCGGGCAGGGACGGTGTCTATCCGCACTTCAGCTCGGTCCGCAGCTATGAGTCGGTTACCAAGAACGTGGAGCGTCTTCAGTCGCCGGACCTTGTCGCCGATACAATGCGCCGCGCGTTCGCGCTTCTGAAGATGGGACGGCCCGGCCCGGTGATGGTCGAGATACCGGCCGATGTCGGCGAGGCCGAGGTCCCGGAAGGGGTACTGGAGAGCTACCGCCCGTTAAAGGCCGCAATCGCGGGGGCGGATGTCGAGGCGGTTGACGAGGCCGCGGCCGCTCTATTGTCGGCTGAGAACCCGGTAGTCTATGCTGGACAGGGAGTTATGCACGCCGAGGCGACCGACGCCCTCGTGGAACTGGCGGAGCTGCTTCAGATCCCGGTGACGACCAGCATGGCAGGGAAGAGCGGCTTCCCAGAGAAGCATCCGCTGTCCCTGGGCTCGGCGTCTGGTGTCATGAACGGCGCGGCATACCGTTTCATCGGGCGCGCCGACCTCGTATTCGCGGTGGGTTCCAGCCTCACCAAGCACGGCATGACCCTGACAATTCCCTCCGACAAGACCCTCATCCATGCCACGAACGACCCGATTGATTTAGGAAAGAACTACGATGTCGAATACCCGCTTCTGGGAGACGCAAGGCTGATAATCAGGCAGCTTATAGAGGCCTGCAGGGAACGGCTCGGCGGCGAGGCGAGAGACGGCTCGACCGCCGACGAGATTGCAGCGGTACGCGGGGAATGGCTGGACAGCTGGATGCGAAAGCTGGCGTCGGACGAAGCGCCAATCAATCCGTACAGGGTGATGTGGGAGTTCATGCAGAACGTGGACCCGGACCACGCCATCGTGACGCACGACTCCGGCAGTCCGCGCGACCAACTCATGCCATTCTACCAGTCGGGCGGCCCTCACACTTACCTGGGCTGGGGGAAGTCGCACGGACTCGGCACGGGGTTAGGGCTCAACATAGGCGCCAAGCTCGCCGCACCGGATAAGTTCGTAGTGAATTTCATGGGGGACGCGGCGTTTGGGATGACCGGCCTCGATTTCGAGACCGCGGTCCGTTCGGGCATTCCGATTCTCACGGTCGTCCTGAACAACTCCACCATGGCAATCGAGACATCTCACATGGCGCGTTCGCACGAGTTGTACCAAACTAGAGACCTGGGTGGACAATACGCGGACCTAGCTCGCGCCATGGGCGGATGGGCCGAGAAGATAGAAGACCCGTCCGACGTGGGACCGGCAATACTGAGGGCCAAGTCCGCTACGGAGAACGGCGAGGCCGCGCTGCTTGAATTCATCACGAGCGAAGAGGGGGAGTTCAGCCACCGGAGGCCTTTTGGCTAGAACCGATCTCAATTCACAGAATCAAGTACGTAACTTGCAACGGCTGAACAGTATATCTGCCCCGCGAAGTATTAGGCGTTCCAAGATTCTCCCAACTCCCGGAGCATTTCGTAGGTATTGATGCAAGTGACGTTGAAATGTGAGCATACGTTAGGAATTTTTACTTTCGTAGATGTATCCGGGGCACGTCCTTCAAGACTGACTACGGCGCCTCCTTGAGCGATAGCATGAGCTATCACCCAGGGGTCGGCACGGCTCATGAATCTTCGTCTGGACTGGTTATCAGGGTAACGTTGCATCACATATGTAATGACTCCCTGGAATGTTCGTTGCACAGCCTCGCTTGGTTCCACAAACAGATTTGTCCTCCGACACTCCTTAGCCCAAGTGGACAAGTCATCCTGTACATTCTGCAGTTCGTCATAAACCAGTACAGGGCAAGAAACTCTATGAGTATTGATCAGGTCGTCTAGAAAATTCCAGAAATGGGGCGCTATATCGAAACCGTAGGGCCCTTTCTTACCTTAAATGAACACGTTACTATCCAGCCAATACTCAACCAAGATTCAAGGAACTCCCGAATAAGCGGCTGGCGACTTTGGGTAGAGTCTTGACTTTCACTCCGAGCATATCGGCGGCTTCGCTGCTCATTAGCGTTCCATCCTCCGCGCTGGCGACGACAGCCTTTGTAAAAGCAGTTCCGTTTCGAGCAGTCAAGTTATGGTAGGGATTTCCGCCAAGTTTACTAGACAGAGTGGACTGGCTGGCCTGAGCCGCCAATTGACTGTAACTCTCTCGATACTCGAAGTCCGTCACCAGATTGCAATCATGCGCCTGACGGAGAATGACCATCGAACTGACCTTGTAATGTCCGCTGAGTTTGTTGAGATTATTGGACAGAGAAACGTCGTCGGATGACCATCTGGACTGAAAATCTTCGCTTGGAACCAAGGTTTCCGCGGCGATCCGATTGCAGAACAGTTCCACAGCACCGTCTTGATATTCGGAATCCAAGCCGTAGTCCGGATTAGATATGCCGCCTTCTCCTATCCAAATATGGGCCATCTCGTGAGCAAGGGTAAAGAGTTGAGCGCCCTTGAAGTCGCGACCATTGATGAAGATGAGGGGAGCGATGTGATCGCTTACTGAAAAGCCGCGAAACTCTTTCACGTCAAGAGCTCGACGCGTATTGCTTCCAACGATTCCACTGCGCATGACCATGATGCCCAAATCTTCAGCGTTGCGAGTTAGCTTCCGCATAAAAGATTCCCAATTGGACGATTGCTGTCTAGCGCGGTCAACACCAATCACATCCCTTATATTTGATGCGACCGTTTCTTCTGAATCCGATGCGGTAAAGCGGCCAATGAAGGGGAGTTCCTCTACACCTTCCGACTCCCTATATTCCCGATACCACTGTTGTTTGCCGATGACGTCGTTGAGCAGGTCCAAGAGGTCCGGGCTAGGTCTTGGTGGAGCTTGGCCGGGTATGGTACGAAAGTCGGCAATTGGAAGTTCCTCAACCGGAGGTTCCAGTAGGTACAGATAGCCGAACGGGACGTAAAGAGCCTTGGCGAAATTCTGGGCTTGACGAAAGGTCGGCCTCCGTTCCCCGGACTCCCAGGCGGCCACAACCTCAGGCTCTACGTTCAATCTGGAGGCGAGCTTGGATAAGTCCATCCCTCGCCGCTGCCGCGCCCAAGTCAAGAGATTAGGTGTGACTATCGCCTCAGCCATTTTGCTCCTCTTATTCCGGTACAACTTGGCGGTCTTCCAACAAGAGAGAAAAGCGACTCCTGAATAATTGTCTGGTTGAGTCATTATACGGGATACGGGAGTATTCGGTTACCTACCAGAATATGTAGCGACGCTGCAGGGGCTGTGCAAAGTCGGCATTACTGTCGTTTCGTCAGAAACTGCGCACTGGATTCCCGTCTTCGCTGGAGTGACAAGACGTGGCTCGGAATCTTGGAATCGGGACTTTGCACAAGCACTAGCGAAGCTGGTCTCGCTATTGGGTTGTCGGATTCGGTAGTCAACGATGCGCCTACATAGTGTCTATGAGCACGCCCGGGTTGAGGATCGAGTTGGGGTCGAGGGACTTCTTGGCGGCTCTGAGTACCTCGGCGAATAAGTCCGGGCGCTCCTGGTCGTACCACGGACGGTGCAGTCTGCCGACCGCGTGATGGTGGGTAGTCGTGCCGCCGGCCTCGATGATCGCGTCAGACGCGGCCTTCTTTATCGCCGCCTGCTGATCCGCGTAGTTGCCGCTTCTGTATGCTCCGGCGTACGTGTAGTACGGCGCGGGGCCATCGGGATATACATGAGTGAAGCGGCAATTGAGAGAGCCGCCGTCGCAGACATCATCGAGGGCACGTCCAACAAGGTCGCGCACGTGATCGTCCAGCGCGGGCCAGTTGTCCCAGGTCACAGCCGTCTCGAACGTTCCGGTCACAAGTCCGAGTCCAGCAGTCAGGCCCTCGTCAATGTTGATGAAGGCGTTGCGCCACGCTCCGACCGCGCCGCTGTGTCCGGTGGGCCTGCCTGAACCGTCGTCAATGACGATCTCGTCGTCGGGCACGTCGCCTCCGACTCCGCGCGCTATGCCGACCGCCGCCCTGATGTTCCAGTCCTGGGGCAGTTCGGCGGACTCGAACCCGATTATCAGCAGAGCGTGGGCGCCGTCCATTCCCGCCGCGTCGCGCGACAGTTCGGGGTCGAGAAGGCGAAGGTTGGCGGGCCACAGTTTGGACTGAACGATGTTCCGGGCGGCCTCATAGCTCTGTTCCCATGTAGGGAATGTAACGCCTGCCGTGGCGCGATAGACAGGACGACGCTGTATCCTCATCCAGGCCTCGGTTATGACGCCCAGTATTCCCTCGCTTCCTATTGCGAGACGGTTCGGATCAGGGCCCGCTCCGCTCGATGGCAGTCGCCTGCTCTCCCACCAACCGGATGGGGTGAGCATACGCACGGACTCGACGAATTCGTCAATATGGGTGTGGTTGGTGGCGTAGTGGCCGCCGGAGCGGGTCGCTATCCAGCCGCCCAGCGTGGAGCCGGTGAAGCTCTGAGGGTAGTGCCTCAGAGTGTAGCCGTGGGGTCTCAGCTGGTTTTCGAGGTGCGGACCGAAGACTCCCGCCTGTATCCGAGCGGCACGCGATGCTTCGTCAATTTCGAGTATGCTGTCGAACTCGTCCATGTCCAGCGTGACGACAGCATCGGCTTCCGGCGGAGTGACTCCACCTACTACGGATGAGCCGCCGCCGAACGGTATGACAACGTAACCATTAGAGTCACACCACTCGAGAGTCCGTTCCAGTTCGGACTCGGTACGGGGGTGAGCGACCACATCAGGTGGATTCGGGAAGTGGGCGAACACGGCGGGAGCGCGGTCGTCCGCGCTGTAGGAGTGGAGGGCGCGTTCGTAATTGTCGGTAAAGCAGAAATCGGCAAGCGAGTCAGGAACGCGAATGCGCGGCTTCCTGAGCTTCAGGTCATCGGCCCTGGGAACGGGAGGTGCCACTATCTCAGCGCCAAAGCGCGCCGACAATTCGGCTGCGTGTTCGGCTCTCTGGGCATCGGTGGGTTCGTCGGCTTGCAGTCCCCATGTCCAGAAACTGCGTCTTGGCTTTTGTTTGGGGCTCATGGAACGTTCCTGCGAATGGAATTGTGGGAATGGTAGCGTCGCGGAGTGCGGCAGGCAAGGCAGTCAGCCGCGCAGGTCTCTGAGTCTGACGGCTGCGGCGAGCATGACGACGAGAACGAGGACCGGCACGTAGAACTGGCTCCCGGCTCCGGTCCCAAGGTTCGGCGCCGCGCCGGAAACGGATGCGCCGAGGAAGACGCCCAGAGAGTACATGGCGTAGAAGATACCGAACGCCGCGCCCCTGTTTCCGTCAGCAGTTCGGGCGGCTACGGACGCACTGAGTGATGGGAACACCAGGCCGAATCCGGCGCCGAAGACGATCATCGCGGGGAATACGGAGACAGAAAGCGTCGAACCACCGAACAGAGCAAGAGTTAGATTGCTTACCGCAAGCAGAACGAGACCGGCCGCTATTGCCCTGGTGCGGGCGCCTTCCCTGATTGAGCGCTGGAACGGGCTTGCCATTATCGCCATGCCGGCGAGTGAGAAGGTCGCGAAGGCAATACCGGAAATACGAGGGGCGGCTCCGGCATCCTCCAGCGTTATAGGCAGCAGATTGATGAGGTAGCCAATCGCAAATGTCATTGCAAGGACGCCGAGATACACTCTGGCCAAAGCGAAGTTCTTCGACAGGAGGAGAGGTTCCGCTTTAGCAGCCGCATCACCTGGCACATTCGTCGAACCCGGCACGAACGCGGCGAATGCGATAGCCGACAGGAGCATCAGCGTGCCGCTGGTGACGAAGACCGCGCCAAATCCGGCGTCTCCACCGACGGCGTCGCGTATGCCGACGGACAGCAGTGGCCCGATGACCGCGGAAGCGGATATGAGCGCTCCGCTGAGACCCATCGAGCGCGTGTGCTGATCGTCGGCGGTGCGGTCCGCCAGCATGGTGAAGGCACCCGGGGCGAGGGTGCCAGCCGCTAATCCGTGAAGTATTCTCAGGGCAAGAAGCTGCGCCGGGGAGTCAACCAGCCCGTATGCGAAGAGAAGCGCGGCGGTCGCCAGCAGTCCCACTACGACCAACCATTTACGATTCACCCTGTCTAGAAGAATGCCCGCGCCCACGTTGCCAAACAGGTTGGATGCGGAATAAATGCCAACGATCAGTCCGCCCATTGCGGCGGTAGCGCCCAGGGAACGCGCATAGGTGGAGATAATCGGGACCTGCATGAACAGGTCCAGGAACGAGACCAGGACGACCAGTCTTATTACCCACACTACGGTAGAAGATTGGGTCTGTGGGCCTGATGTCAAATCCGAAGTCCTGAGAATAAGGGGAGACGGCGTGCGTCTCTATTAGATGGCCGCTCCAGTGGACGTACGTCAGTCAAGCAACGGGATCCTGCCCCAGGTCACGGAGTCGGGATCGTCGGAGAGGGACTGATCGCGAATCATGTCCCTGATGGCGAGCAGCGTGGCGTTGACCTCGCTGGTGACGTAAACCCAGTCCGGTTCTTCGGGGAACCAGTAGGGTGAGGTTATGCGCACGACCTTGCCTTCGGAGGCGTTGAGATAGATTCCGAACTTGTCCACGTGTGGCAGCAACTTATTGCTCCTGTATTCTGTCTAAGGTATCGCGACCCATTGTACACCGACGTGGCGACTATTCCACCGTGACGGTCTTGGCGAGGTTTCTGGGCTGGTCAACGTCGCACCCGCGCTGTACCGCAAGATGATACGCTATTAGCTGCATCGGTATCGAGACGAGGAAGGGATTGAGCGTCTCGGACGCCTGCGGAATCGAGACTGTGAAATCCGAGCGTTCCGACATCTCCTCGTCGCCCTCAGTGATGATGCCCACTATCTGCCCGTCCCTCGCCTTTACCTCGTTGATGTTGGACAGCATCTTGTCGCGCAGCGAGTCACGTGGGGCTATGGCGACGACGGGCATCTGGCGATCAATCAGCGAGATCGGACCGTGCTTCATCTCCCCGGCCGGGTAGCCCTCGGCGTGTATGTAGCTTATCTCCTTCAGCTTCAGCGCGCCCTCCATGGCGAGCGGGAATCCGAGTCCTCTGCCAAGGTACAGGAAGTCGGAGCGTCTTCCGTAACGCCTCGCGATTTCGGTGTACGGACTCTCGTCGAGAAGCATCTGCCCCAGCATGTCGGGCAGCCTGACAAGCTCGCCGACAAGATCGCGTCTGGCAGTTTCACCTATGACGCCGCGCCGGACTCCGAACTCGACGGCCAACAGGTACAAGGCCACCAGAGAGGATGTGAAGGTCTTGGACGCGGCGACGCCGATCTCCAGTCCGGCACGGACGAGGATCGTGTCGTCGGCAATGCGGGTGGTCTGGGTGCCGGGATAGTTGCATAGCGTTATCTGGGACGCTCCGCTGTCGGCGGCGAGTTCCATGGCGGCGAGCGTGTCCACCGTCTCACCGGACTGGCAGACGGATATGACAAGGGTGTCTTCGTTCAAAACCGGGTTGCGGTACCTGAACTCGGAAGAGTTGTCGAACTCGCAGGGGATGCGCGCGAGCGTCTCCATCCAGTGTCTGCCGACCATCGCGGCGTGCAGGCTTGTGCCCATGCCGATGAAAATGACGCGCTTTATCTCGTTTACGCGCGAGACAGCGTGCGCTACTTCGTCGAGATTCACGGTAAGGTCGTCGAAGGAGATACGGCCCTTGAGAGCGTTGATTATCGCCTCGGGCTGCTCGTGTATCTCCTTGTGCATGAAGTGCTTGTAGCCGCCACGGCTCGCGGACAGTGGACTGTACGGGATGTGTACGGTCGTCTTCTCGACTGGGTCGCCGTCGAGCGTTGAGAAAGCAGTATCCCCGTGTGCCAGCGATACCATCTCTCCGCCGGACAGGTAGATCACCTCGCGGCCATAAGGAAGGAGCGCGGGAAGGTCGGAGGATAGAATCGCGCCGCCATCGGAATCGTGGCCGACGACTATGCCGCCCGCGTTTCCGAGTCGGAAGGCGACGATGCGGTCAGGTTCGCGCGCGCTGAACGCGACGGCGGCGTTAGCGCCTCTGATTTCTCGCGCGGCAAGCCGTACCGCTTCTTCCAGCGAAAACTCCCTGTCGAGATACCGCTCGATGAGGTGAGATATGCACTCGGAATCGGTCTGGGACGTGAATTCGTGGCCCTCGGCGCTGAGTTCGCGCTTGAGGGCGATGTAGTTTTCAACGATGCCATTGTGTACGACTACGACCTCGCCACGGCAGTCCATGTGCGGATGGGCGTTGGCGTCGGTCGGGCCTCCGTGCGTTGCCCAGCGTGTATGCCCGATTCCGGTCGAGCCGCTGGGCATGGCGCCGTTGAGGGACGCGGTGAGATTCTCCAGCTTGCCTGTCTTCTTGTACACCTGCGGGAGCCCGTCGGGACCCATCACGGCGATTCCGGCGCTGTCGTATCCCCTGTATGTGAGGGACGACAAGCCTTGCAACAGAATAGGCGCGGCCTGGTTCCTGCCTGTATAGCCTATGATGCCGCACATGTTCAGTTCTCAGTTCTTAGTCTTTAGTCGCTAGTTCTTAGTTTTTGGTTGGTCGGGCATAGTAGCCGTGGTAGCTTTCGGGGAGCAGGTCGCAGACCCTGTGCATGATGTCCGTGGTCATGGACTCCAGCAGTTCTCGTGGGGGACGGCCCTCTATGCTGGGTAGGGAGAAAGGCTGTCCGATGTTCACCCTTATCCTGCCGGTGGGGTTGACGACCCTGAGGAAGGCTCCCAGGCGCTCGGTGCCGGTAATTCCGACGGGCAGCACCGGCGCACCCGATCTCAGGATCAGGCTTACGACGCCGGACTTAGCAGGGTTCATTCCGGCAGACTGGCTCCGGGTGCCTTCGGGAAAGACCACGAGCGCGGCGTCGTGCTGAAGCTGGCGCAACGACCACCGGAAAGCGGCTACGTCGGCTCCGCCCCTGTCTATCGGAAAAGCGCCATACTGTCTCAGATACCACCTTCCGAGGGGAGTTACGGCCCTGAATATCCCGTCCTTGGCAAGATAGTTCAGTCTTCTTGGCAGGCTGCAACTGAGCAGAGAGGGGTCGAAGTTGCTCAGGTGGTTGGATACGATCACCACCGGACCGACGGGCGGAACATTCTCGGTTCCTGAGACTTTCCAGTCCGCGAACAACCTTAGCGTTCCGCGCTGCAGTACATTGGTTATGTTGTAGATTGTGCTCATCAGCAGTCTCGAACAGCTTCGATTATTTTGCCGACCACCTCGGTAATCGTGAGGTCGTCAGTGTTGATGACTACGGCTCCCTCGGCAATTCTCAGAGGCGTAACAGCACGGTCGGAGTCAATCCTGTCGCGTCGCTCGATGTCGGCGAGCACCTGCTTCGGGGTCACTGCCATGCCAATCTGGTTCATCTCGGCGAACCGCCTCTCGGCGCGCACCTCTGCGGAGGCATCGAGATAGATCTTGGTCCGGGCATCGGGCAGGACGGCGGTGCAGATGTCGCGCCCCACCATTACTATGGGGCCCTGCTCGGCTATCCTTCGCTGCTGCGGCACCAACTCGCGCCTGACTCCCTCGACTGCCGACACAGCCGACACGTTGCGGTCTATGTCGCGGGCACGAAGTTCGGCTGTGGCGTCAACTCCGTTTATCAGCAGCCGGTCGCCGCAGTCCGACGACGTCAGATCTATATCCATCGCCTGGGTCATCTGAGTGAGCGCTTCGTCGTCGTAAACCGGGATGCGCAGCCGCATCGCCTGCCAGGTGGCAGCGCGGTACATCAGGCCGGTGTCCATGAACCTGAAGCGCAGGCATCGCGCGACCTCCCTGCCCACGCTTGTCTTGCCCGATGCTCCCGGGCCGTCTATCGCAACCGCTTTATTGAGCAAATTTCTGTTCAGTCCTTCGTATTTCCGTTGATCCAGCTAGAATTATAGCTTATTTTCGTGTCGGAATTATTGGGAAAGTCCGAACCTCTTATTGACCTGTTCCTCGAAGTCGGGTTCTGACCGGACTATGCGGCCCTGTTCGAGCAGCAGTTCATTCGACGGCGGGACGGTGGCCCTTGGGCGAGTGGGCTCGGTGCCAATTATGCCAGCCTCTTCCATTGCGGTAGTTTCGGACTCGGACATGCCCAGGATGTCCCGCAGCACCTCGAAATTGTGTTCGCCGAGTGTGGGCGCGGCGCGGCGGATGGAGCCGGGGGTCTTGTCGAACTTCCAGGGGCGGCTCGCGTAGGGCAGCGGCGGTATGTTCGTGCCGGACGGATGCTCAACGACCTCGAAGAAGCCGCGCTCGTTCAGGTGATCGTCGAAGAGGAGCGCCTTTCCGTCCAGGACCGCACCCGCGGGGACTCCGCGAGCCTGAAGTTCCGCCTCGAGTTCGCGGGCTTCTCTGGACGATGTGGCCTTTGCGAGCACTTCGTCCAGGGCGTCATGATTCTTGGCTCGTGAGAGGCTGGAGGCGAAGCGCCGGTCGTCAATCCACTCATCGCGTCCCAGGACGCCGCACAAGGAGGCCCACTCGTCGTCCGACCTGATACTCATGGAGATCCAGCTATCGTCTCCGAGGCAGGGATACGTGCCCTGCGGTGCGTAGATGTCGTCGCGGTTGCCCGCCCTGCCCTGCACTCGACCGTTGAAGGTGAAGTCCATGAGCGGCTCCGGGACGGTAGCGCTGAGGGTCTGAGTCTGGGATATGTCAATGAACTGTCCCCGTCCTGTCATGGCGCGGTGGGCGAGCGCGGCCATTATCGCGAACACGGTATGCTCACCCGCTGTGTAGTCGGCGTATGGGAGCTCTGGAATCGTTGGCGGGCCGTCGCGGTAGCCAGTGACCGACGACAGACCGGACGCCGCCTCGGTGCCGTAGCCAATCGCGCCGAAGCCGCTCCAGGGGCCGGTGTGTCCGTATCCGGTGGATGAGACCATGATGATGTCGGGCCTGACGCGGCGCAGGTCCTGGTATTCGAGGCCGAAGTTCCTGACGACGCGGGGGGTGAAGTTCTCAGCGAACACGTCGCTGACGGCTATGAGGTCTCTCAGCGTCTCGCGGGCGCGCTCCTGGGCGAGGTCCAGGGTCAGGCTCTTCTTGTTGCGGTTCTGTTCGTAGAAGTTGACCGCCCTGTTCCAGAACTCGCCGGACGTGTCGTTCTTGTAGAAGCCGGAGACGCGGTAGCCGTCCAGACGGGTGCAGGACTCGATCCGCACGACCTCGGCGCCCATATCGGCGAGCAGCTTGGTGGCGAACGGTATGGCGATGAGCTGCCCGAACTCGACGACTCGCACGCCCTCAAGGGATAATCTGACCATCACACGACTCCCGCTACCTTGAGTCGCTCCAACTCGTCGAGCGACATACCAAGTTCGTCGCAATAGAGCTCGCGGTTGTGCTGTCCGAGGGTCGGGGCGGGGGAGTTCACCGCCCAGGGGGTTCCCTCCATGTTGAGCGGCGGACCGGGCATCCCGGCGGTCCCTGTGACAGGGTGCGAGACCTCCCTGAAGTATTCGCGGTGGTCGTACTGGGGATTCTCGCGAAGTTCGGATGCGTCCTGGACGACGCCGTAGATGAGGCCCCTGATGCGGTTGGCGCGGTAGAAGAGGTCGAACTTCTCGTGGGCTGCGAAGGTCTCGGTGACTATGCGGTCGAGTTCGGCGGAGTTGCGGACACGGAGCTCGGGGGTGGAGAATTTCTCGTCGGTGAGTTCTTCGGAGCCGAGGAAATCTACTATCGCGTCCCAGTTTGGGCCGCCGAAGGCTATGGGGACGATGTGCCCGTCGGAGGTTGCGACGGGCGACCTGGGTATCTCCCCCGCCTCCCTGGGCTGACGCCACTTGACCTGTCCGTTATAGGCGTATGCGAGCGTGGTGTCCCTGAGTCCGGTGGCTATGGACTCCTGTATGGAGACATCTATGCGCTGGCCCTCGCCGGTCATCATGCGGTGATACATAGCTATGAGCGCGGCGGATGCGGCGTTGGCTCCGGCCTTGTACTGCGCTTGGCTGAAGGCGTGCTTGATCGGCTCGCGCTCGTTGGAGCCGAAGATGTACTGCAAGCCGCTGAGGGCGTACTCGACTATGTCGGTTGCCTCGTAATCACGGTAGGGTCCGGTCTGTCCGAAGTTGGATATGGAGACCATGACGAGCGCGGGGTTGTCGCGGGCCAGACTCTCGTAGGTTATGCCCATCGCGGGCAGGCTGCGGGGCCGGAAGTTTTCGACGACAATGTCGGCGGACGCAGCCATGCGGTGGAGAAGCTCGCGCCCGGCGTCGGACTTGAGGTCGAGGGTGACGGAACGCTTGTTGGTGTTGAGGTAGAGGAATGGCAGGGACTTGTTGGGGTGGGGGTCGTCACCCGCAAACGGGGGCATGGAGCGGGCTGAGTCGCCGGAGCCGGGACGCTCGATCTTGGTGACGTCGGCTCCAAAGTCGGCCATGAGCTTGGTGCAGTAGGGGCCTGCCACATGGTGGGTGAGGTCGAGTACCTTTATGCCTTCGAGCGCGGCGGCCAAGTCGTTCTCCGGTCTGGTAGTGATATTCCAGCGGAGATTATAGCAGTTTCGGGTTGTTGGTTCTTGGTTGTCAGCTTGCCCCGGGCGGGAAGAAAAGAAGGCAAAAGGTCGAGGGATGTCGAGGAAGGCGTCATAAAATGGCATTTATGACTGGGAGATTTGTGCTAGTGACCTTAACAGGTGGCTGCTGGTGGAGTGCTGGCGCGGCGTTCAGGTGATTTGCCACCTGCATGCGACCTGTATTCACCTGCATTAGCTATGGGGATGTTTTTTGTTCCTGCCACGGGTGGGTAGTTGATAAGCCGGTGTTTATGTATTTGGCATTGCAGAACTGTTGTTTCGTGGGTGTATTGTAGCAGGGGGTGGGGGTGGGGTGGAAGGAGTCGTCCAGGGCTAGAGTGACGTGATTCTTAGTTCTGCCTGTCGTAGAGGTCTTCGCGCGTCCAGTTTCGCGGTCCCATGTCGCGGCTTAGTCTCTTGAAGGAAATTTCTACCTTTCTGACGTGGATTTCACGTTCTGACGGCGTGTTACCTGACGGTCTCTTCAAATGGCCCGTGACCATTGTCTCCTGCGGAGTATTTCTTTTCACTCTATATTCTCTGGAATTTCATGCCGACTTCTTGTTTTCGCATCTATCCCGGAAACCCACTCTCGTTTCCACAAATGCTTAATTCTTCTCTTTCATTGGAAGACAGAATCTGGAAGTATGCCGGAACAGCAGTTCGACTTCATTCCTCATCCTGAGGCCGTGTTACTCGTCTATACTGTTCTAGCGTATGGTCAAAGCATTCTCGGGTGCCCAACACTTCGCCTTCATCTGAAGTAGCGTAGCGGAAGCACCAGCCATCTCCATCCCATTCAAGAACAACTTCTCTAGCTTCCGCTACAATGTTATCGTATTCAGTCAGTGTAGATATGATGCTTGACAATTCGATGTCTGGAAATGTGTCCTCTTCGCCAATTCTCGCATACAGTTTGACAACTGGAGAGGCGTTTAGCTGGATTGCTACAAGCGTCTTCCTATTGTCCTCATCTGCTCTCTGTTGGTAGCGCTCAAATATCCTTCGGATTTTGGGGCGAAGTGTCTCCACGACTCCGTCTGCAACCTCTTGCAGAACCTCATCTACTATGTACTTGCAAGGGTTTCTTAGTCTGGACAAGAACCATCCGCCAGTAGACCATGCCAATGCCTCCCAGAGCGAAATATGGCTGACAATGAACTCAATAAGGGGTTCAGGTCCGACTTCATGGCGTTCAAGGGTTTGAATCAAGACCTCTTGATCATCCCTTATGACACGGTTCTTGAAATCGTCGAAGCTATCGGGATCCCTAAAATTCGCGACTTCAACTCCAACTTCCAAGATTACGTCGGAAGAGTTGTGCCGGATTAAGAGCGGACGTGGATCCTGAAGGAATCTTAGTATAACTAACTCCTTCGCTGAGCCATCGTTTTCGTTACTTGGAAGAGAGCAGAAAACAGGTTCATCATCGATGTACATTCGGTGGAACAATGCCCACTCGCCATCATCGAGTTCTCTAAGCCAAGCTTGCTGAACCTTCCCTATTGGCATACATAAGGGATCATGGTTTGGTGTCATGCGGACAGCTAATGAACCATTGATCTGATTGACGCCTTCCTCGAGTGCTTCCCTCGCAAGTCTGACACGGTAAGATCCTCGGTCAACAATGTGAGTTGTCGCTGCAATCCCCTCGATTTCCATTTGTCACCTTCACAATTCAGCCAATAATCCGAATAGGTCCCGACCATTAGCAGGCTGCGGAAGAATGGGTTGCAGAGCGGCGTAGGAGCAAGACTCGCTGCCTTGAAGAGCCTCATTCCGGCGCTTTTTGGCTCTCAGGAGGTTCCTGCACCGCTGTAATCGGCTTTCAGAAGGTTCGGCAGACACACCTCGCCCTGGGCAGAGCTATGCGAAGACGGGGACTCTGGCCTCTTCCTCAGCTATCAGTCTCGACATTCTCACCAGGTTGTACGCAGTAGCCACCAACTCCCCATACAGTCCGGTTCTCTCCACTCCGCGATACCGACTCCGACGAAAGCCTCCCACTGTCTTCATCCACCCGAAGATCGACTCCACACGCTTGCGAACCTTCTGACTCGCCGCATACCCGGCATGATGGGTCGTCCTCCCGTCTATCGCAGACCATCTCTTCTTCTGGGCCACGTGCGGAGTGATGTTCAGGTCCCTGCACTCGGCAACGAAGTCCCTGCTGTCGTAGCCCCTGTCCGCTCCAACAGTCAGACGGCGGCTACCGGGTATCCGGATCAACATGTCCAGCGCCGCATCCCTCTCTGCCATGCCATTGGCCTCGGTCAGTCGGAAGTCGCTCACAAGACCGTGCCTGTTGTCCATAAGCGCATGGGCCATGAACACCAGCTTCGCCTCCTTACCCTTGCCCTTCCTCATCAGCCTGGACTCGGGGTCGGTCGTGCTCTCGTGTGTCTCGTTGCTCAGCTTCTCCCCCCGAAAGTCCTCCGTACGGCTTCCACCTTCCCCCGGACCCTTCGGGTTATCGTCAGCATCCTCATCCCGTCTTCTGAAGCTCTTTATGCTCGCGGCAGCCTCTATCAGCGTACCATCCACGCTGAAGCGCTCGTCTGACATGAGACCTCGGCGGTCAGCCTCGTACGCCACCTCCTCGAACAGGGTCCTCCCCACCCTGTGTCTGAGCAGTCTTCTTCTGTTCTTGGTGAACACGGTCGCGTCGAAACTCGGCTCCATAAGGTCCATGTCCAGAAACCAGCGATACAGCAGGTTGTAGTCCAGTTCCTGGCAGAATGCTCTCTCACTGCGTATCGAGTACAGGGAGATCAGAAGAAGAGACTTCAGCAGTCGTTCGGGTGGGACGGAGGCTCGACCGACACTGGAGTACATCCTGTCGAAGTCGTCCGACATGCGGGAGAGAACGTCCTCGGCGACCTGTTTGATAGTCCTAAGAGGGTGGTCCGGTGGAACTCGTTCGTCGAGGTTGACGAAGGCAAGCATAGTGGACTGTGGGTTGCGTTTGCCTCTCATGGGACGGTCTCCTCTGTTGTCGCTTGTGGAGCTATTTTACTCCACAGACTCAGGGAAGACCTCCTATGCGGCTTTTTTCAGCAGCCTGCTAGGAATTATATCTGTGTTGTTGCCACCATAGCCACGACATTAGAGCATTTATCGGTCAAACAAATCTTAATTCCAATGACAACTCGGGCAGTTGGATTGATATCGACAACCAGAATTACGAACTTTGGTGGCGACGCTGGTTTGGCGACTCCTCGCCCTATCGATCTATTGGTTGGAGGATATCGATGCGTGAAGGCAACATACATAAGGACCTCAGACGGCGAAATTTCTGTTTTCACGCATTGGGGCCTTCTCAATTGAGGCGTTAGTCACTCATTCTACTCCCTTCATGTCATGTTGAACCGAGTAACGTTTCTAATCCTCAATTGTCCCAGTCAGGCTTGCGGCCTCAGCCATCCACAGATACACTTGGCTCTGGACAAAGCCCCATAGCCAGGGAGTCGAGATTATGGTCGCGCAAACTACTGCTGAAGCCCTGAGACGGAGTTCTACCCGATACTTGTGGATGCACAATCGGGACTGGATCCAGATGGCGGAGGAGGGCGATCCGATGATCGCGGTGGAGGGCGACGGAGTCAGGATCATCGACTCGGAGGGCAATAGCTGGATTGACGTGAATGGCGGCTATAACTCGGTGAACGTGGGCTACGGACGGCAGGAGATCGCGGACGCGGCCTACGAGCAAATGAACCGTCTCGCCTACTTCCCGAATGGCACTACAACCGAGCCGACCGCGCTGCTGGCGAAGAAGCTGGCGGAGATTACTCCGGGTACGCTGTCGAGAGTGTTTCCGGTGTCGGGCGGGTCGGAGGCGAACGAGACAGCCATCAAGATAGCCAGGGCGTATCACAGTCGCAGGGGCGACAAGGGCCGATATAAGATCATCAGCCGGATGGGTTCCTATCACGGGACTACGGCCGGGGTGGTCTGGCTCGGCGGGACTCCGACCACGGCGCGCGACGACTTCGAGCCGGCGTATCCGGGCATGGTCTATGCTCCGCAGCCCCTGCCCTACCTGAGCGACGAGACGCCGTCCGAGTGCGCGATACGCTGCGCCGAGGCGGTGGAGGAGCTCATCAAGTTCGAGGGGCCTGAGACGGTGGCCGCGGTGATCGCGGAGCCGGTCGCCATGCCGCTGGGCACGGTGGTGCCGGGAGACGAGTACTGGCCGATGCTCCGAGACATCTGCGACCGCTACGGAGTGCTGCTTATCGCGGACGAGGTAATCAACGGCTTCGGTCGTACCGGCAAGATGTTCGCGGTGGAGCACTGGGACGTGGTGCCGGACATCATGTCGGTCGCGAAGGGGATAATCAGCTCCTACCTGCCGCTCGCAGCCACGATAGCGACCGAAGAGGTCGCGGGCGTGTTCGCGGGCGAGGAAGACTACCTGAGGCACGTGCTCACGTCGAGCGGGCACCCGGTGTCGGCTGCGGCGTCGCTGAAGAACATCGAGATAATCGAGACCGAGAACATGGTGGAGAACGCGGCGACGGTCGGCGCCTACTTCAAAGAGCAGGTCGAGGGGATGATGGGCGACCATCCCTCGATGGGAGACGTGCGAGGGCTCGGACTGCTGGTCGCTATAGAACTGGTCAAAGACAGGCTGACGAAGGAGCCGTTCGCGCCGGAGGACCGTGTCGCGGACCGGCTCAACGAGAGTTTCAAGAAGCACGGCCTGTTACTGCGCGTGGGTGGCCCAATCATAAACATGGGCCCGCCGCTGTGCATAACGACGTCCGAAGTTGATGAGATAGTACACGCCTTGGACCTGAGCCTGTGGGAGTTCGAGGGCGAGATGGGGATGGGTCAATATGCCTGATACAGCAGCGAACTCCACCAGCGATGTGCGGGGGGCCGCGCTCGATCACCTGTGGATGCACAACAAGAGCTGGGCGGCGACCGCCGAGACGGGCGGCCCGGCGCTCATGAGCAGCGGCAGCGGCATCCGTGTCACCGACGCCGAAGGGCGCGAGTGGATAGACGTCAACGGCGGGTATATGTGCGTCAACATCGGCTACGGCAGGCGCGAGCTCGCCGAGGCGATGCGAGAGCAGATGTCGAAGCTGGTGTATTTTCCGCAGGGGGCGACCACGCAGCCACTGGTCGAACTCGCGGAAAAGCTGGCCGAGATCGCTCCGGGCAACCTGGAAAGATCGTGGCCGGTGACCGGCGGCTCTGAGGCGAACGAGACCGCAATCAAGATTGCGCGCGCGTATCACAAGCGCAGGGGTGAGTCCGGTCGCTACAAGATCATCAGCAGGCGCGAGTCGTATCACGGCGCGCTGGGGGCGACGATGTGGCTCGGCGGCAGCGGCGGACGCGAGGACTATGAGCCTGCGTTCCCCGGGATGGTCTATGCCCCGCAGCCGGACGCATACAACTCGGGCCTGGACGAGAGCGACTCGGAGGCCGCCGTGCGAGCCGCGCAGGCCGTCGAGGACCTGATCAAGTTCCACGGCGCCTCGAGCGTGGCCGCCGTGATAGCGGAGCCGGTGTCGTCCTCGGCGGGCGCGGCGGTGCCCGGAGACGAGTACTGGCCGATGCTGCGCCAGATCTGCGACAGGTACGGCGTGATTCTGATTGCTGATGAGGTGATCACGGGTTTCGGTCGGACGGGTAAGATGTTCGCTATGGAACACTGGAACGTGACGCCGGACATATTGACGATGGCCAAGGGGATAACCTCCGCCTACGTGCCGATGGCCAATGCGATTGTGACCTCAGAGGTCGCAGACGTGTTCGCGGGCGCGGACAATATCTTCAGGCAGGCGCTGACGTTCGGCGGTCATCCGGTTACGGCGGCGGTCGCGCTGAAGAACATCGAGATAATGGAGACTGAGGGCATGGCGGACAACTCGCGCGACGTCGGCGCTCACCTGCTCGAAAACCTGAAAGACCTGGCCGAGGAGCACCCGATAATCGGAAACGTGCGAGGCATCGGTCTGCTGATAGGAATGGAGATAGTCGCGGACAGGGACTCCAGGACACGATTCCCACAGGACGCCCGCATGGGCGAAAGGCTGAACGAGGCGTTCGAAGCCGAGGGACTGATTCTCCAGAGTCGTGGCGACAGGGTGACCATCGGCCCGCCGCTCTGCATCACCCACGCCGAGGCGGACGAACTGGCGTCGAAGCTGGACAGGGCGTTTGGCAGTGTGGGCAGGGCGCTTGCCACATAACAGCGCCGCGCATCAGATAAAACAACCGCAGGGGTAATTCGTGGGAATCGCAGAGTCCCGAGGCAAGATTGCCGTCGCGCGAGTATAGTTGGAGCGTGTTCAGCGTTCAGTGTATGAAGAACCGCTTGATCCACAGAACGCCGTAATGTGGGCCTTCTACGCCTATGAGAACTGCGTCGTGGCGTTAGCAGAACTGCATGGTCGCAGATGGACACGAAACCATTACGAGAAGGCTCAGCTAGCCCGGAGCCTTCACGCCGACGGGTTGATTTCCAGAGATATTGGCGACGAGTTGGAGAAGTTGAATGTGCTGAGAAAGGGTGTCGCCTACGACCTGCCAGATCCGGAACTGGATGAATTGGACATTGAAGACCTTGCCTACGAGCTTGAGGCATTTATTGACGAGATTGCAGGTGAGATAGAGTTGGAGACATGAATGAAGTGTTGGTGACTAACGTCCAACCTGTGCTCGACGCTATTTCGCGCGCGGGATTGAGCGAAACGGCAACCGTCGTCGTCATCGGCTCTGCCGCACGCGATGCTATGAACGGACGCAGTGATATTGACATTCTCGTTCTCAATGACGATAAAGACTGCCGGATTCAACTTGAACGTCCTGGACAAATACACTTGCAACAGGAAAGTCGGTCGCGGTTCCTAAAGCGGCTTGAAGCTGGCGACGATTATCCAGGCTGGACACTACGTTTCGGGGTTCCCATCCGAGACCCAGATGGCTGGTGGGCAGAGCGTGTAGCCGATGAACTCGAAGCCCCGCACTGGCCTGACTGGCGTCCAAAGGTGGATCACGCAAAAAAGCGCATGAATATGGCCCGGGAATTGCTGGAGATTGGTGATGTGGAAGCCTCCTCAGAAGAGTTGATGTTCGCGGCCAGTCACTTTGCCAGAGCCATCCTTCTGAAACAGGGAGTGTTTCCTCTGTCGAGGCCAGAGTTACCTGCACAGTTGAGGAATATCGAACCCGATATTGGCCGACTCCTAGAACGTCTCATCGCCGGTGACTCTACCGTCGCTTTCTTGGAGTTTGGTCAGAACCTTTTGGAACGCCACATCGAACTAATGTCGCCCACGCCAGCGCTTGCTCGACTCTAGCCACCGGTTCCGACCCCTTGAATTCAGACAGTTCTAAAAATACTCAAGTCTGAAATCGGTTGTTTGTCCGCTGTCGTATTTTGATATAATGACAGACGTGTGTGGCCGCAGACGCCTTGTCCCCCTTCACTGAAATGATGATCGAAGGGGCTTGGCACGCGCCAGATTATGTCGGACAGTTTTGAAAGTGAGATATTACAGGGGTAAGGGATGCCTGCTTACGCGGTCTTGGGAGCTCAGTGGGGTGACGAAGGCAAAGGCAAGATAGTTGATTATCTTGCACGGGACGCGCACGTAGTGGCGCGATTCGCCGGCGGTAACAATGCCGGACATACGGTCGTCAACGACGACGGCAAGTTCAGTTTCCACCTCATACCCTGCGGCGTGTTCTGGCCGCAGGCGCTGAATGTGATCGGCAACGGTGTAGTGATAGACCCGGACGTGCTTCTCCAGGAGATAGACGATCTGAAGGAGAAGGGGATTGACGTATCCGACCGAATAGTGGTGAGCGAGCGAGCCCACCTCATCATGCCCTACCACGTCGTGATTGACGAACTCTCCGAAAAGGCGCGCGGCGCGTCCAGAATCGGGACGACCGGCAAGGGAATCGGTCCGGCATACGCCGACAAGGCAGCCAGGACCGGCATCCGTGCCGCCGACCTCCTGGACATAGAGGCGCTCATCCCGAGGCTGGAGGGAATTCTGGAGTACACAAACGCCGTCATCACTAAGGTGTATGGCGGAGACGCGCTTTCGTTCGACGACGTGTTCGACAAGTGCCGCCAGTGGAGCGAGCGCATGGCGCAGTACATCGGCCCTGCCGAAAAGATAGTCAACCAGGCGCTGGCGGCGGGCGAGAATGTCTTGCTCGAAGGGGCGCAGGGCGTCCTGCTCGACCTCGACCACGGCACGTACCCGTTTGTGACGTCGTCGAATCCGACGATTGGCGGCGCGTCGGTCGGAGCGGGCGTAAGTCCGACCCACATCGAGGGTATTACGGGAGTATTCAAGGCTTACACGACGAGAGTCGGTTCGGGGCCGCTGCCGTCTGAGTTGACCGACCAGACGGGAGAGACCATCCGCGAACTTGCCCAGGAGTTCGGCACTACTACCGGCAGGCCGCGCAGGGTCGGCTGGTTCGACGCGGTAGCCGCGAAGTACAGCGCCCTGATAAACGGCTATACTTCGGCGGTCCTGACCCGCCTGGACGTGCTGGACGGATTCGAGACGGTGAAGATCTGCACTCACTACGTCACCGAGGACGGCGATGCGACGGACGACTTCCCGGGCGGTGTGGCCGCTCTCGGAAAGGTTCGCCCGGTGTTCGAGGAGATGCCAGGATGGGACAGGCCGACGGCCAGCGTCCGCCACTACGAAGACCTGCCGCAGGCCGCCAGGAACTACGTAGAGAGGCTCGAGGAGCTAATCGGCTGCTCGGTGGACGTGATCTCCACGGGACCTCACCGCGACGAGACGGTGATGGTGAGGGCTATGATGCAGGTCGTGGCCTAACTACAGATTTCGATTCCCAAAAAAGCGGGCGGCTGAATCAGCCGCCCGCTTCGCTTTTCGGTCTATTGGCTTCGTTGTTACGAACCGTTCACCGGAAGGTCTATTTGGTACTCGTCCATCAGGGGATCGAACTTGCTGGTAAAGCCCTCGTCCGCCTCCCAGAGGGGCAGCCTCGGCACGCCGATGTCGAAGCCGGCGCGGTTTACGGCGTACTTGATGGGTACCGGGTTGGTCACCCAGAAGATGGCCTTGAACAGCGGCAGCAGCCTGCGGTGTTCGGCGGCGGCGGCCTCGATGTCCCCTTCCAGAATTCGCCCCATCATCTCCTTGATCTGAAGACCGACGATGTGAGCCGCCACGCTGACTATGCCGTAGCCGCCGGTGCACATGATGGAGAAGGTCTCATCGTCGTTGCCGGACCAGACATTGAAGCCGTCGGGAGCGCCGTCTATGATGCGCGTTATCTGTACAGGGTCGCTGGAAGCCTCTTTCACGCCCACGATGTTTTCGATCTCCGCAAGGCGGAGCGTGGTGTCGTCGGTCATATTGAGCGACGTCCTCGATGGGACATTGTAGAGAATTCCGGGAAGCGAGGTGGCCTCGGCTATCGCCTTGAAGTGCTGGTACAGACCCTCCTGGCTCGGCTTATTGTACGCGGGGACCGTGAGAAGCAGGCCGTCCGCGCCGACCTTCTCGGCCTCTATGGACAGCTCGACAGACTTTCTGTGATTGTTGTCCGTGGTCCCGGCAATGACTGCGCCTTCGTCGCCGATCTCTTCTTTCACCTCGGCGAACAGGCGAATCTTCTCGTCATCGCTCATAGACGGAGACTCGCCGGTCGTGCCGCCTATTACAAGGCCGTCCGAGCCGGAGTCGAGAAGCGCGCGAGCAAGTTTGCGCGCCTTTGTGTAATCAATCTCGCCCTCATCGTCGAAGGGCGTAACCATAGCAGTCAGAAGGCGTCCAATCTCAGCCATATCAACCTCCTCGGTCGGCGTTCTACTTCAGCAGCAGGTCTCGTTCGAGAATCTCTTCGGCAATCTGGATGGAATTCAGCGCGGCGCCCTTTCTCAGGTTGTCGCATGAAAGCCACATCGCAATGCCGTTGTCGAGCGCTATGTCCTCACGAATGCGTCCGACGAACACATCATCCTGACCTTCAGCCTCGATTGGCGTAGGATACACGTTTGCGCCTGGATCGTCCACCACGCGGATGCCCGGGGCTCCGGCCAGAATCTCGCGCACCTCGCCCGGGCTGATGGAGTCGGTGAATTCGACGTTCACCGCCTCGCTGTGGCTCACGACGACGGGGACGCGTACGCATGTAGAAGAGACTTTGATGTCGGGCGCGTGCATTATCTTGCGCGTCTCGTTCTGCATCTTCATCTCTTCGTTGGTGTAGCCGTTGTCCCAGAAAGGCTCCACGTGCGGCAGCACACTAAACGCTATCTGGTGAGGATAGACCTCGGAGGACGCCTCTTTGCCAGCGAGAATGTCGCCGGACTGGTCTCGGAGCTCCTGCGCGGCGGCGGCGCCCGTGCCGGTTACTGACTGGTACGTAGCCGCGATGACCCGCCTGACCGCGTTCTGCTCGTGCAGCGGCTTGAGCGCCATGACCAGCGGGGTCGTGGTGCAGTTGGGTATGGAAACTATTCCCTCATGATAGTCGAGGTCGTCGCCGTTGACCTCTGGCACGACGAGCGGCACGTTGTCCTGCATTCGGAAGGCGGAGCTGTCGTCAATGGCGATGGCGCCGTTCTTCGCGGCCAGCGGAGCGAGTTCGCGACTGATCGCGGTGGACGCGGCAATGAAGGCGAAGTCAACTTCGCTGAGAAGTTCGGGCGTGGCGAGTTCGACCTCGATCTCCTCGCCCCTGAGCTTGAGCTTCTTGCCAACGGAACGCTCCGAGGCGCAGAGGCGAACGGACTTCAGCGGGAAGTCGCGCTTTTCGAGGATGTTGAGGAAGACCTGTCCCACGGCGCCGGTCGCGCCAACAATTGCGATACTACACTCGTTCAACTTGATACTCTCCCATCGGCAAGATTTGGAAAAATGATAGCGGTTTGGCCAAAGGCGTATCAAGGAATGGATCTGCTGCTACGCTGCACCTCAGTCTTGAACTGCTCTCTTAATGATTTGATGTCGGCCGCACCCCCGTAGGATAGTCCCCCAATGACGTCTTCTAATCCCCATTCAAACAGGATGCCCTGTCTGGCCATGTATAACCCAATAGAACTGATTTGGTGCCTGTCCGAGTAATCAAGCAAGACGTAACCAAGCAGTTGCCTGATCCAATCAGGTTCAATCCTCGGGTTCACCGTGGTCTTAATGTCTATTAGTGTGCCATCGACAATCAGGTCCGCATCTGCGCCGCCTACATCACTGGATCCTTCAAACGTTGGATTGAGTGTGTGAGGAAGCGCTAGTAAATGATTGTAGTCATCGTAGAATTTCCAAGACAATTTCCTCATGTCATCAATCCAGTGAGACTCAGGTATGTCAAGAGGCGATTCGGATGTCTCTAGCTGACTGTCTTCGGCACCATAACTTCTGTAAGCTGCTAGTAGTGTCCCTTAGAGTGGTGTAATAGAGAAGGTGGCCTAGCATAGATAAAGCCACCGCGTCATCCTTAGAGAAGTAGAAGCTCAATGCAAGGAGGACGGCGATGGCAAGAGACAGTATCGATATTTTGGAGCTATTGCGCAAGCGGGGTGTGGACGGAGACATGGACTTTCTTCGCGAGGCGCTGCGGGTGTTGATGGATGCGGTCATGGACGCCGAAGTCTCAGCGAGGATCGGCGCCGAGCACGGCGAACGCAACCCCGACAGGCTTACTCATCGCAACGGGTACCGCTCCCGCACCTGGGACACGAGGGTCGGCACCATGGAGCTTCGCATACCCAAGCTGAGGGAGGGGAGCTACTTCCCCTCACTGCTTGAGCCTCGAAGACGCAGTGAGCGAGCTCTTCTGGCGGTGATCCAGCAGGCGTACGTCGAGGGTGTGTCGACGAGGCGGGTGGATGATCTGGTCAAGGCGCTGGGATGCGAGGGCATCTCCAAGAGCCAGGTGTCTCGTATCTGTGTGGAACTCGACGGTGTGGTCGACAGCTTCCTGGGTCGGCCACTGGACACAGGACCGTACTGCTACGTGTGGCTGGACGCGCTGAGCCAGAAGGTCAGAGAGGAAGGCAGGATAGTCAACGTATCAGTGGCTGTGGCGACCGCGGTCAACGCCGAGGGCAAGCGTGAGATCGTGGGCATGGACGTGGGAACGAGTGAGGACGGTGCGTTCTGGCTGGCGTTCCTGCGCTCGTTGTCCGCCAGGGGCTTGGAAGGTGTTCAGTTGGTGACCTCGGATGCACACCGTGGACTGAGGGACGCGATAGCGACTGTGTTCGCCGGCGCCAGTTGGCAGAGATGCCGCACCCACTTCATGACCAACCTACTCACTCGCGTACCCAAGAGTGCCCAGCCCTGGGTTGCGACCATGGTCCGCACGATCTACCAGCAGCCATCTGCCGAGGAGGTGCACTCCCAGCTCAACAGAGTCGTGGATCAACTGAGTCCCCGGTTCCCGGAAGCATCCTCGATGTTGGCAGAAGCCGGAACTGACATCTTGGCCTTCACATCCTTCCCCAGCGCTCACTGGAAGCAGGTGTGGTCGAACAATCCCCAGGAGCGACTGAACAAGGAGATAAGGCGCAGAACCGACGTGGTGGGCATCTTCCCGAACCGGCCTGCGGCGCGTCGGCTGATCGGAGCCGTACTGGCCGAGCAGCACGACGAGTGGGTAGTGGGCAGACGATACCTGACGCCGGTTTCAGCGACTTACGACAAAGCGTTGCCGGAAGCCCAGATCACACAGCCGACTGCGGCCTGACTAGAACAAAAGGATTGACGAACTCCCACACCACGTACGGGGACTTGACCAAGCTGCTTCCATCATTGCCATCACAATGCAGTACCGATTGAGCGCATCCTCTTGAAGTTTAGCTAACCTTGTTCTCACGGGCGAGTTTAGGCTTAACCAGTCATCGAGATTATCAAAGAAATCCTCATACTTTGACTTTAGTGGAACATTAGAATACATGGAGTCTATGGGATTGGATGCTTCCCATTCCTCAGCCCATTTTAGAACTTTCTCTAACTTCTCCTCGCCTACGTCTTCTAACAGTCCTTTTCTGTTTTCTTCAGCTTTTCTCTTTTTCTGTTCTTTACTTAGAGGTACGTACGTGCCTTCTTCCAATTGTCTTAAGATTTCCTCATTACCGATGTGTGTAGCCAAGCTGGACTGGATGGATGATGGAATTGATTCATTATCAATTTCGTAGCTAAGGATGCGAGCTCCTTTGTAGGCGGCAAGGTCGCAGCTCGGTGTTATGCCAAAGTAGTATCGTATCCTGTAGTCTAACGCTGTCCCAATCGTTGGATACGGAACATCCTCACTTGGTCTGATAACATCGGATCCTCTTACCTGTTTACGGGTGTCAGCTAAGAAACCACGTGTGTTGGAAAATTTAGTTATGAGAAAATTGCGGATTGGACTGCCCGTCTTCTTTAGTTCTCTTACCAAGGACATATCTCTCTTCCTTCGTATAAAACTTCTATGGGGATTACCGCGCTCGTATTAGTTGCAGATCGGGAATGCCGGCGAAATCCCTGTCGGCGGTGGCACGCGGACAGTTCAGCATCAGCGCGGTGGCGGCAACCCAGGCATCGGCAATCCCGAGTTCGCGGCCGACCGCCCTTCGCTCGCTTCTCAGGCGTGCGCAGACATCTACTAAATCAGGATCGGACCAGATGACTTCATATCGCTCAAGAAACAAGGTGAGCGCATCCCGACGAGACTTTCCCCAGTTAGCGTTATAAGCCCCGTACCACAATTCCTCCAAAGTCTGGAACGAAATCGCTAGGCGAAGACCTGTAATCTGCGCACGATAGTAATCGGATTGCTCATGTTCTCGAAGGAAAAGAGACACCACGCTAGTGTCCAGAACGATATACGCGGAACGCGCCAGCGTCATCACTTTCTACTTTCCCGAATAGCCCTGTCGAATTCTTCCCATTCTTCGTCTGTCAGATCTATGGTAACCATGTTGTCAGGGTCGAATTTTTTTGGATTCGGATTGTTACGGAACGCTTCCAGATCAAAGGACTTTTTGCCGTAAGGCTCATCGTTTGCGCCTTTTACGTGAACGCTCTTCCACTCGTCATCGGCATTGATGACGCCGCGTCCATCGACCTCGATGTATTTGTTCCTAAGCCGAATCATCTTGTGATCCAACTTCGCGTCGAAGTGTAGTGGAACAGGTTTTTCGTTATACCGGTGCAGTTCAGCCGTCCGGTATCTGAGGCTCACGTTCTTCAGACGGCCATGCAGCAATACACGCTCGATTACCTCATGTTTGTGGCTATCTCGTTTGTTCATGTCCCGCCTCCGTTCCCCGCGCCGGAGCGCGGTTATCGCCCTTGCGCGAGCTTACGCCAGCCCCAGGATGTTCTCGAGGCCGACGGTGAGGCCGTCGCGGTTGACCACCTCGCGGATGGCCATGGTCACACCGGGCATGAAGCTTTCGCGGTTCATGGAGTCGTGCCGGATAGTGAGCGTCTGTCCGAGCGCGCCGAATACGAGCTGGTGGTGCGCCACCAGGCCCGCCATCCTCGCACTGTGTACGCTGACACCCTGGAAGTCGCCGCCGCGCGGTCCGGCAATCAGCTCTTTCTCGGCCTCGACGTTGGTGAAGTCGCCGCCCTTGCCCTCAACCGCGGCCCTTGCGATGGCGAGTGCGGTGCCGGATGGGGCGTCTATCTTTGCCTCATGGTGCATCTCTGTGAGGTCAGCGTAGTCGAAGAACTGGGAGGCTATCTTGGCGAGGTGAATCATGATGACTGCGCCCATCGCGAAGTTGGGGGCGATGATCACGCCCACTGAATGTTCGTTTGCGAGTTCGTCGGCTTCCTGGTAGTTGGCCTCCGAGAGGCCGGTAGAGCCTACGACCACGTTTACGTTGTGAGCGGTCGCCGTCCTTATGACCGACATCGCGCCGTCGGCGCTCGAGAAGTCCACGACCACGTCCACCCCGGACAGAACGTCGGCAAGATTATTGGATATGGGAACGCTGCCCGAGCCGTCCGGCAGGGAAATCTGTCCGGGCTCGGCCATCCCGTCGGCTGCGCCGACAGGGTTCATGTCGGGCGCGCCTGTAACAGCGCGGAGGACCTCCTGCCCCATCTTTCCCAGCGCTCCGTGTACGGCGATATTTATGGACGACATGAGATACCTCCTCGTCTGGATTAGTCTGCGCAGTATATCAGCAAAAGGGCGGCTGATTAGGCCGCCCTTGACTTACAATTCGGTTATTTTGCGAGAGTACAGCTTAGTCGCGATACCTTCTTCCTTCGCTTCTACCTCTGCCTCTGCCGCCGTCTCGATCTCTGCCGCCGTCGCGGTCTCTGCCGCCACGATAGCCGCTTCGGTCGCCACCACCGTCGCGATCTCTGCCGCCACGATAGCCGCCTCGCCGATCTCCACCACCGTCGCGGTCTCTGCCACCACGATAGCCGCCTCTGTCGCCACGGAAGCCGGACGAACGATCATCGCCTCTGTTTCTTCCGCCACGGTCGCCGCCACGGTCGCCGCCGCCGTCGCGGTCTCTGCCACCACGATAGCCGCCTCTGCCGCCGCCGTCTCTTCTCTGACCGCCGCTGCGGCCCGCACGCTGGCGACTGCGCGCCGCCTCAAGCGGGTCCTCGTCACTGTCGCCATCGCTGAGCAGCGCCCGGCGAGACAGACGAACGCGGCCGGTAGAGTCAACCTCGATTACCATCACGGTAACATCGTCTCCGACCTTCACCTCGTCCTCGACGGAAGGTACCCGGTAGTTGGCGAGTTCGCTGATGTGAACCATGCCATCTTTCCCGGGAAGCAGCTCGATGAATGCGCCGAAGTCCGTGGTGCGAACCACTTTGCCAGTGTATATTTCGCCAATCTCGATCTCGCGGGTGAGGTCTCTTATCATCTGGATTGCTTTCGCGGAAGCGCTGCCTTCGCTGGACCCGATGATTATTGTGCCATCGTCCTGAATGTCAACGGTCGCGCCCGTCTCTTCGACGATTCCGCGTATCGTCTTGCCGCCCGGACCGATGACCGTGCCAATCTTGTCCACTGCTATCTGGATAGATTCCATGCGCGGGGCGTACTGGCTCAGTTCGGTCCTGTATGCGGGGATGGTTTCGTGAATGTTCTCGAGGATCACAGCGCGGGCCTCTTTAGCCTGCCTGAGCGCGTCGGAGACCACGTCGAAGCCGATGCTCTTGACCTTTATGTCAAGCTGTATGGCGGTAATGCCCTCGGAAGTACCGGCAACTTTGAAGTCCATGTCGCCGAGGTGGTCTTCCTTGCCCTGGATGTCTGTGAGCGTTACATAGCGTCCGCCCTCGCCCGTTACGAGGCCGATGGATATGCCCGCAACCGGCGCCTTTATGGGGACACCGGCATCCATGAGAGCCAGAGTGCTGGCGCACACCGTACCCATGGAGGTTGATCCATTGGAGCTGAGACACTCCCCGACCACACGGATCGTGTACGGGAACTCTTCTTCTCCGGGGATGACCGAGAACAAGGCCCTCTCAGCCAAGGCTCCGTGTCCTATCTCGCGCCGTCCGGTCGAGCGTATAGGCCGCGCTTCGCCGGTGGAGAAGGGCGGGAAGTTGTAGTGAAGCATGAACCGCTTGGTCTCTTCGGGGGTAAGATTGTCGAGCTTCTGCACGTCGCCGACCGAGCCAAGAGTGCATATGCCCAGCACCTGGGTCTCGCCCCTGGTGAACAGGCCCGTGCCGTGTGTTCTGGGAAGAAGACTCACTTCGCTGGAAAGGGGTCGAATCTCGTTCAGGGCGCGCCCATCGGGACGCTCGCTCAAGTCGAGAACCCTCTGCTTGAAGGCGGCCTCCATAGCTTCGTCGAGGGCTGCCGCTATCTCCTGAGCCTGGTAGTCCTCACCATACTTCTCGGCGACACCGCTCTCTATCTCGGCGACTTTCTCGCCGCTCTCTTCGGCGGGCAGGCCGAGCGCCTCGTCCAGGGATTCTGAGATTTCTTCGGCTACCTTCTCTGTCAATTCCGCGCTGTAACCCTTGGGAACGTACACCATCGGCGGCTTGCCATACTCTTCGGCAAGTTCCTCCTGGAGTTCGATTCCATACAGGTTGACCTCCTGGGCGTATTCGATGGCCTGCAGGACTATGGCCTCCGACACTTCGCTCGCGCCGGCCTCCATCATGATGACGCCGGATCGAGAACCGGCCACAACCAGGTCGAGCAGGCTGCGGTTGATCTCTTCATAGGTCGGGTTGACGACGAACTCGCCATCTATGTATCCGACACGGGTAGCGGATATGGGCCCCTCGAACGGGATATCGGACACGCCGAGCGCCGCCGACGCGCCCATGATGGTCGTTACATCGTAAGGATTTATGGTATCCACCGAGAGGGGTGTGACGATGAGTTGGACCTCATTCTTGAAGTCCTTGGGGAAGAGGGGTCTGATCGGTCGGTCGGTAAGTCGGGCTATCAGGATTGAGGGGGTGGAAGGCCGACCCTCCCGTTTGTGGAAACTTCCGGGGATCTTGCCCCTGGCGTAGAGTCTCTCCTCCACGTCCACCGTCAGCGGAAAGAAGTCTATGCCCTCTCTGGGCGACGAGGAAGTCGCGGTTACCAGAAGGACGTTGTCGTGATGTCTTACGAGGACGGAGCCGTTCGCATTCTGCGCCAGTTTGCCGCATTCAAATGAGAGCGTTCCGCTCCCAATGTCGGTTTGAAAGGGGGTTGTCATTAACTAATGCCTCCTATGTGCATGGAACCCATAGGAAGAAGAAAAGCGCCCTGTTGCGGGCGCTATGAGGGGGATTATCCTCTCAGGCCGAGCCTGGAGATAAGCGTTCTGTACCGGCTTACATCCTCACGATTGAGGTATCGCAAGAGCCTTCTACGCCGGCCTACCATCTTGAGGAGTCCACGCCGTGTGGACTCGTCATGCTTGTTTTCTCTCAGGTGCTGGGTCAGACGATTTATTCGGGCCGAAAGCAACGCCACCTGTACTTCGGTGGAACCTGTGTCTTCATCGCTCGTCTTGTACTCAGTAATTATGGCCTGCTTCTCAGCCGCGTCCAATCCCGTCTCCTGGGTCCCTAATGTGATTATCTTTTCTTCTTCGCTATTGAGTTTAACATGCCGGACTGTGGTTCTTCAAACAAGTCTTTGGACTGTCTGGGGAGCGTCGAGGCGTGTTCGGCCTCGCATAGCGAGTTGTACCGGCCGATCTTCAGACTGCCGGGCTGTCCGACGCCGAATGGCTTCAGAATCAGCGAAAGTGTCCATGCTTTTCTGATTATGGTCGCAAGCATTTCCAGATTCGGCCTCTCCTGTGTGTCCCCACTATCTATGCCGGAACCCCAGCGGGTTCAGAAGACATCGCCGCCAAGTGCACTGACGCCTGCTTGATAGCGACGCCTATCGGGTCTCTAAATCCATCAGGGTCTTCTTCATCCACTTGCCAGTACGCTATCATGTCGCCATTCTCGGTGATGAGTTCCGGATCGCAGACAGTCTCTCCTATCAGGAGCGTGTCGGTCTCGGCGTCATGTCCTGAACGAACATACGACGACGCCCAAATGATTATAAGACCTACTATGTCGTGACCATCCAATGTGGCAAGTTTGACCACAACATTTGGATCGTCCAACAAAGACGCAGCATCTACCGACCGCTTTTCCGTAGTGATGTGTAGAACATCGGCATCATCGTCATAGTGAACTCTCATCACGCACCTCCAAACTTTGGTAGCGTCTGGCAAAGTAATCGCGGTTGCCCTTATTCCAATTTCGCGTGGCTACCCTATCCAGGAAGGCCGTAACGATGCGTTCATCATCTAGCGAGACCACCACTCTTATCATTCTATTCAGCCTTGGCACGAAAGCTAGATAACACCAACTCTGTCCTCTATCGTCGGTACGGATTCCACGAACCAACCAGTTGTCAAGAACATATTTTACCCGTTCTGCGGTAATGCCATCATGTCGTGTTCTTCGCAAATGCTCGGTAACTGTCCGAGTGCGCCCGCCTGCCATTATATCCTGGGGCAGTTGCCCCGAATCATTGCTTAGTCCAGTCAATACCTTGCTAACCGATATCCGCCAGGAACTCTGTCACCGCCCTCTCGAAACCGGAAGGGTTGTCACCCATGACGAGATGTCCGGCGTTTTCGACCGTCGCCAGCCGACCATTGGGGATTCGTTCGTGCATGTTGCCGGCGGTGTCGAGCGCGATGATGTCGCTCTGCGCGCCGCGCACGACAAGAGTCGGACAGGCGAGGCTTTCGAGATAGCCCCAAAGACGGGCTGTCATTTCAGCATCCTGTTGGAATCTGCGACCTCCGGGCTGGCGGAAGCGCTTATCGTACTTCCAGGTCCACCTGCCGCTTGGGAGCTGCTTCAGGTTGTGCAGGATCGAACCGCGCACCTGCACCGGATCACGGCGGGGATTGTACTTGAGAACCCGCTGGACGAAGTCGTCCACCGAGTCGAGTTCGTCCTCCTGCTGGACGAAATTGCGAATGTTCTGGGAACCGGATCTCATATTCTGCGGACCGGCGTCCACGATGACGAGGGCGCGTATGTCGTCCGGGTGATTCGCGGCGTAGGTGAACGAGTTTCGCCCGCCCATCGAGAGACCCATGAGAACGAAGTCCTTCAGCCCGATGGCCTCGACAACGGCGGCGATGTCCTCCTGCTGCGTCTCGGGAGAGTAGTCTCCCTCTTCGGACCAGTCGCTGTCGCCGTGCCCGCGCTGGTCGAGAGACACGACGTGGAACCTGTCGCAGAACGCGAGCGCCACGAAGTCCCAGGAGTGGCAGGTCTGGGCAAAGCCGTGCAGAAGCAGCATATCGGGCGCATCGGGGTTGCCCCAGTCCAGGTAGTGGAATCTCATCCCGTTGGCTTCGACGTATCTGTCCTCCGGCACCGCCTCGCGCTCGAAAGTCACGCCTTGCGCGCGAGCGGCGTCGTGGAGTGAAAGTCCCCGGTTCTCTGAAGTTGTCGTCACGTTTACATCTCCGAATGATTCTGTATTCACCATTAAGCGTTCAAATTTGGCCTGCGTGTATGCCACTCGGTGGCCTGTTCATAGGCGTGAGCGGCGCGCAGCACCGTCGCTTCCCGCCACTGTCTTCCGGCGAGCTGCATCCCGATGGGCATATCGTCCGACGTAAAGCCGCAGGGTATGGAAATCGTGGGCTGCCCGGTTAGGTTGAACGGACGGGTGAGCCGCGACATCAGCGACAGTGCGTTCTCCTGATTTCCCGCGACTTCGACAAACTCCTGGTCTATGCCCGTCGCTCCGACCGCGACCGATGGCGCTAGAAGCAAGTCATACTTCTGCATCGCCTCTTCGAGTTGGGCATTGTAAGCGCTTCGCGCTCTTTGCGCCTTGATATAGTCAACGGCGGGCGTGACCGCGCCGAGCCTGAGGCGGGCGCGTACATCCGCGCCAATATCCTCCGGCCTGTCCCTCAGCTTGTCGAAGACCGTCTCGGCGGCCTCGGTCACCAGGATCGCGCTCGATATGCCGAGCGCGTGATTCAGCGCGGGGATAGAGCATCTCTCGACCTCAGCCCCCAGTTCTCCCAGGACTCCCGCCGCCACGCAGACCGCCTCCCCCACTTCCGGCGATATTACGTCGTAGAAGAAGTCGTCCGGGATGCCTATGCGAAGTCCGGATATGCCGTCTTCGATTCCGGCCGTGAAGTTCTCGGTGGGCGCGTCAATCGAGGAAGGGTCTCGCTGGTCGTATCCCGTGATTGCGTTGAGGACAATCGCCGAGTCGCGGACGGTGCGGGTCATCGGGCCAACCGTGTCCAGGCTCCAGGACAGCGGATAGACGCCGTGCCTGGATACCCTACCGAAGGTCGGCTTGAGTCCGACGATCCCGCAGAGCGTGCCCGGTATCCTGATAGAACCGCCGGTGTCGCTGCCGAGTGCGGCCATGCACTGCCCTGCCGCGACTGACGCCCCTGAACCGCCGCTCGATCCACCGGTAATCCTGTCGGGATTCCACGGATTGCGAGCGGGGCCGTCGTGCGGGTTGACGCTGGTCGCGCCGAGCGCGAACTCGTGCATCTGCAGTTTGCCCATGAGTATCGCGCCCGCGTTGGCGAACTTCTCGGTCACCGCAGCGTCGTAGTCGGGCACGAAGTCTCGCAGAATCTTCGTGCCGACGGTCGTGCGGATGCCCTTGGTGAAGTAGAGGTCTTTCAAGCCGATAGGAATGCCGTGCAGCGGCCCCCTGTACTCGCCACTGGCTATCTCCCGCTCAGCAGTGTCAGCGCTGTGCGCAGCCTCTTCTGAAAGGAGCGTTATGAATGCGTTCAGAGCGGGCTCTGTCCGCTCGATGCGGTCAAGATGCGCGCGCATCAGTTCCACGGGGGAAATCTGCCGCGACTCTATCAGGCCCGCGGCCTCGGAGATAGACAGAAAGCAGAGTTCGTCGGCATTCATTGGCTTTCGCCTTTCCCGGTCGGTTGTCCGAACGTAATCGCGGGCTCGTGACCGGAAAGATCGAACTCGTCAAGCGCGTCTATGTCATCGAGTGCTGCCCTGGTCCGTTCGACCAGGCTGTCCAGTTCGGCCCCCTCGATGTCCAGGCCGATCATGCGGGCCTGCAATTTCAGCGTGTCCTGGGAAATATCTCGTGATGGCATTGATGTGCTCGTTACGTTATTTGGTGTTGCAAAATCTGGACGGTATTGTACATGGTAATCTTGCAAAATGCCCGAACAGCAGAAAATCGAACAGACAGGGTTCAATCACCGCTTGTGATACAATTCGCCGACAACATTTCACCAGACGCGAAAGCCGACGGAGGGAGCAATCTGACATGACCACCATCACCGCCCGGGGCAGCGACGACGATTTCGAAAGAGTGCAGCAGGGAATTGACTGGCTGGAGCGTTTGGAAGTTATCAAGGCGCGCCAGGACCGGGAGTCTGCCATACGTGAATCGGTCGAATATGTGAACAGGCTTCGGGAAGCGCTTGCCACACTTGCCGGCGACGCCGATATTGACGACATCGCGGGCTGGCATGGCAGCGATGTGGCAGTTCTGGTGGACGGCATAAGAGATAACGGGTCCCCAGATCCATGGACGGGATACTTGCGTCCTACTCTATTGGAAGGTTAGAGAACCGCTACTCTCTCCTCGCGCTCCTGGAGTATCACGCCCAGATTTTTCACCTGTCTGTTCATCAGCGCCGGGCCGAACGCGAATAGCGTCACCAGACCGCCGCCAATCGCGACCGCCACCGGTACGCCCACGAACTCCGCCAACGCGCCCACCTGAAACGCGCCCAGCGGCATTATGCTCCAGGTCATCCCAAAGAACCCCATCAACCTGCCGCGCATACTGTCCGGCGTCAGCAGCTGCAGAGAGCTTCTTATCGAGATCATGTACGTCGAGCTCGATACTCCCACGACCAACATCAGCGCCAACGCGAGAGGGACAGACCCTATGTAGAGCGACGTCAGGGCGAACGCCGCTATCGAGAGTCCGAATGCCGCGCTTCCGCCGACTATGAGCGGTCCCCTGTTCCCTGAGCCGCTCATGGAACTCATGACCATGGTTATAGCGAGCGAGCCTATCCCGCTCATGCCCATCAGCAATCCCTGGCTGTCCGCGCCCACCTTGAGGACGTCCACCGCGAACGCGGGCATCATCATCATGTACGCCATGCCGAAGAAACTGTTGAAGAAGGTCATTCCTATCAGGAACGAGAACACCGCACTGCCGCCAATGAACTTCAGTCCCTCTATCATGTCCTGAATGGGGTTGCCGCCTGAAGCGGACTCTATTCTGGGAACTTTCAACAGAAGCATGACCGATGCCATCGTGACGAAACCTGCGCTAGCGAGGAAGAACGCCGTCGCTGTCCCGGCCAGGCTGATCACGAACCCGGCCGCCGCGGGCGCCACAATCCGCATTCCCTGCCAGACGGCGGAGTCCAGCGCAACCGCGCTCACTATCGCCTTTCTTTCAATCAGGTGCGGATACAGCGCCTGCTGAGCCGGTTGGTCGAATGCGCCCACACCGCCCGCGACGAACGCGATGAGTATTATGTGCCATACCTGCACCACCTCCAACAGCGTGATGACCGCGAGCAGGAAGATGAGCGAGGCGGTTATGAGTTGGGTTATGACAATGAGCCTGCGCTTGTCCAGCTTGTCGGCGAACACGCCCCCGAACAGGTTGAGCGCTATCGAGGATGTGGCGCTGGCGAGACCAATGTAGCCCAGGTACAGTGGCGATCCGGTCAATTCGAATGTCAGCCAGCCCTGACCGAATATGAGTGTCTGGTAACCGGCGACCGACGCCATCGCCCCAATCCAGTAAGCGCGGTACTTCGGATACCGGAGCGCCGGCGGTATGTTGAACAGCCTGGCCCGACCGCCCCTCACCCCACGGCCCTCGCCTCGCGCTCCTGGAGAATCACGCCGAGATTTCGTACCTGCTTGTTAATCATCGCAGGACCCAGCGCGAACAGCAGGACCAGCGTCCCGCCTATGGCTACCGCTATCGGAACGCCCACGAACTCCGCTATCGCTCCCGCCTGGAACGCGCCCAGCGGCATTATGCTCCAGGTCATCCCGTAGAAGCCCATTACCCTGCCTCGCATGTTGTCCGGCACCAGCAGTTGCAGAGAGCTCATGATTGCGATCATGTACGTGGAACTCGCTGTCCCCATAATGAACATCAGAGCCATAGCGAGTGGGAACCATCCGACATATTCGGACGTCAACGCGAACGCCGCAACAGAGATTCCGAACGCCGCGCCTCCGCCTACGATCATCAGGCCGCGATAGGAAGACCCGCTCATCGTTCCCAGCGCCATAGTCACCGCGAGCGCTCCCACTCCGCCTACGCTCATAAGAACGCCCTGCCCATCCGCGCCCACTTTCAGTATGTCCACCGCGAACGCCGGCATCATCGGGATATAGGCCATGCCAAAGAAGCTGTTGAAGAAGGTCATCCCTATCAGGAACGAGAACACCGCGCTGCCGCCGATGAACTTCAGGCCCTCTACCATGTCCTGCATCGGATTCGTACCGGAACGAGACTCTATCCGGGGTATGCGCAGCGCGAGAATGACAATCGCCATCGTGACGAACCCCGCGCCCGCGAGGAAGATAGCGCTCGCGGTTCCGGCAATGCTTATTACCAACCCCGCCACCGCGGGAGACACGATCCGGGTCCCCTGCCAGATCGCGGAGTTGAGCGCCACCGCGCTCATCATTACCTTCCTGTCTATCAGGTGAGGGTACAAAGCCTGCTGCGCTGGCTGGTTGAATGCGTTCACCGCACCGGACAGGAACGCGATTACTATGATGTGCCACACCTGCACCACTTTGAAGAGCGTGAGGAAGGCAAGCAGAAATATGAGCGAGGCGGTTATGAGCTGGGTCACGAAGATCAGTCTGCGCTTGTCCAGCTTGTCCGCGAATACGCCCCCAAAAAGGTTGAGCGCGATCGAGGACGAAGCGCTGGCCAGACTCACATATCCAAGATACAGAGGCGATCCGGTAAGCTCGTAGGTCAGCCAGCCCTGCGCGAACATGAGCACCTGGAAGCCGCCAACCGATGCCAGCATACCGAGCCAGTAGGCTCGGTACTTCGGATACCTCAGCGCCGGAGGTACATTGAAGAATCTGGACAGTCCCGTTGCGGGGGTCTGCGTCTCCTGAATGTCCAAAGGGTGTGTTCTCGCTAGGCGATCACGCCGGAAAGTTGGGCAAGCATATCAGACAGTGGCCAACTCGTAAATCGTCAGCGCCTTTTCAAAGTCTTGCTCAGTTTCACATAGAACTACATATCCCTATCCTAAATCCGCTATAATGCGAACATGTAAACTAATGAAGGAGCGCCGACCGCCCATGTCTTCAACCGCCTATAACATAAATACCAAGTTATACAACCCGAATTTCGGGCTCATGAAAAAAATTTTATGTAGCTAAACTCAGGTGATCTCAGGTGAATCTCTGGTGTTCTAATCACCTGTTGGTCACCAGTCAACGCACCTGTCGCCACCTGTCGCTTTATAAATCACGATATATGACTCCGCGAATCCGTCTCACATCCGATAGAATTCGTTCAGCGCCGACTTTGCAAAAGCGACGCATCATTGGAAGATGGCGAGAATAGCGTATAATCGGGGCAAATACGATCACACTGTCCCAGCAAGGAGATAAGTTAATGGAGAACGCAGTCATCGTAAGCGGGGCAAGGACGCCTATGGGCAGGTTCGGCGGATCGTTCAAGGATGTGGCCGCTCCCGATCTCGGAGCAACCGCGATCAAGGCCGCTTTGGAGCGCGCCAACATCTCACCCGACATGGTCGAGGAAGTCGTAATGGGCAACGCGCTCCAGGCCGCCGAGGCCGGATACGCCGCGCGGCTCTCCTCCCTCAACGCCGGAATACCAGAGGAGACGCCCACCATAGCGGTCAACCGCCAGTGTTCATCCGGCCTGGAGGCCATAAACATGGCCGCCATGCTCGTGCGCTCGGGCGAGGTGGACATAGCCGTCGCGGGCGGCACCGAAAACATGAGCCAAGCCCCCTTCATGCTCGAATACCATGTCCGGTTCGACGGCCTCCGAATGGGCGACGGCAATCTGAGGGACGGGCTAATCGAGGGACTCGGCTGCCCGGTGAACCGATACCACATGGGCGTCACCGCCGAGAACGTAGCGGAGCGTTTCGGCGTCAGCCGCGAGGACCAGGACGAACTGGCTCTCATCAGCCACCAGCGAGCGGTGGCCGCCATCGAAGACGGACGTTTCGACGGCCAGATAACGCCCGTATCCGTCCCCCAGCGGCGCGGCGACCCGATCATGGTCAGCGCGGACGAAGGCCCAAGGGCAGACACCAGCCTCGAAAGGCTCTCCACTCTGCGCCCCGTGTTCAAACGGGACGGCAGCGTAACCGCGGGCAATGCGTCCAGCATAAACGACGGCGCGGCCGCGGTCGTGCTCATGTCCGAACGCAAGGCCGCCGAACTGGGGATCGCCCCCAAGCTGCGCTGGCACGCCAGGGGAGTAGCCGGAGTGGATCCCGCCATCATGGGTATCGGCCCGGTGCCCGCCGTCCAGAAGGCGCTCGGCAAGGCAGGCATGGAGGTCGAAGACATTGACCTCGTCGAACTGAATGAGGCGTTCGCGGCGCAAGCGCTCTACTGCATGAGGGAGCTAGACCTCGACCTCGAAAAGACCAACGTGAACGGCAGCGGCATAAGCCTCGGCCACCCGGTCGGAGCCACCGGCGCGGTCATGACCGTCAAGCTGCTCGAGGAAATCGAACTCCGCGACCAGAACCTCGGCCTCGTAACCATGTGCGTAGGCGGCGGACAGGGCGTAGCCACCATCTTCGAGCGGGTGGGCTAGAAAACAGTCAAATGATATGGGAGCGTCGGCGCAGAATCTCTGCGTCGATGCTCCCGGTTTCTCGCGATATCACAGTATGGCAATCTGAGCGGATCGAGTATGAAATGGATATTTCAATAAGCGAACATAACCAGGAATGGATACGTCGCAAGATGGATTCAGGACCATATTCCTCAGCCGACGATGTGATAAGTACGGCGCTTGGCCTGCTGGAAAGGCTTGATCCTGACCTGGAACGCGAGTTGGCCGATATGTGTGAACGGGTGCGAATAGGCACAGAGCAAGCGGATGCGGGTATGCTGATTCCCGGCGAAGACGTGATTGACGAACTTCGGCGTCGGAACGCCGCTCTTAGAGTTAAGGAGCAGTGAGCGGATACCGTGTCACGCCTGCCGCCCGGAACGACTTACAGCAGATTCACGACTACATCGCTCAATTTGACATTGATAATGCGCTACGCTTCGTCGAGCGGATTTCAGAGCGATTTAATCTGCTTTCGAATTATCCTTACCTTGGAGTAGCTCGTCCCAGATTCGGAAAAGACCACCGGAGTTTCGTCGTGCCTGGATCCGGTTACATAATAGTTTACCGTCCAATCAAGGACGGTGTGGAAATCCTTCGCGTGGTTCACGGTAGTCAAGACCTTGGGCGACTTTTCCAGCAGTAAACGCATATTTCAGCGTCTTCCCCTGGAGACCTGATACCTGGTACCACACATCACCCCTCCCAAACTGCTACAATTGACCCCGGCGGGCGGCACGGACGGAGCCGCCGCTCGCTCTCATATAATCTCTGACCTTTGAGGAGGAACATAATGGCAGAAGTAAGAACCGCAAGGTCGGTGTGGACAGGCAGCGTGACCGAGGGCGGCGGCAAGGTTACGGCGGTAACCTCCGGCACGTTCACCGACTTGGATGTGACACTCCCAACTCGCAGCGGCGCGGCGGAAGGCAACACCAGCCCCGAAGAGTTGATCGCCGCGGCCCACGCGTCCTGCTACAGCATGGCGCTTTCCGCCGGACTCACCAGGGCCGGCACGCCGCCAGATAGTCTCGACGTGAGCGCGAGCGTCACCTTCGACATGGTGGACGGCGCTCCGACCGTTACGACCAGCGTGCTCAGCGTTTCCGGGAGCGTTCCGGGCGTAACCTCCGACGAGTTCGCCGAGGCCGCTGAGACCGCCAAGAACGGCTGCCCCATCTCCCGCGCCCTCGCCGGCGTCGAGATCAGCCTGGAATCGGTATCCCTGGCTTAATCCTCTCCAACAGGCCTCCTCTCCCTCGAGGGAGAGGGCTGGGCTGAGGGTGAAGTTGTGAATACTCAACCTTACTTGACATCGTGAAATTAGCTTTACTAAGCTGATTTCAACCAAAACGAACATATACACGGCTACGACGGAGACGAGTACGAAAGGCATTCCCCGGCACAGAGAGCCTGGCAAGGTGAGAGCAGGCGCCGGATAGCCTTCAGAAAATCCCTCCCGAGCTTCGGACCGAACGCCGCTTCGTGCGGTCAGTAGATTCCGACGGAATCGCCCGACGTTATACGGGCGACCCGGTCGCAGTATCGCCGCCGGGGCCGAGAGTCCGTCTATTGACGGAAATCCGGGTGGTACCGCGGGAAAGCGGCTATTCTTAGAAATACGCTCCCGTCCCTGAATCGAGGGACGGGAGTTTTTGTTTATGGAGGTGCGACAATGTTTGATCCCGTAAGTTCGAGAGTGGATTTCGTTGCCCTGGAGCAGGACACGATTGAGAGCTGGAACGAGCGCGATATTCCCCTCAAGTATCGTAGGCGCAACGAGAATGCGGAGAAGACATACTCGTTTATAGACGGGCCGATCACTGCCAATAACCCTATGGGAGTCCATCACGCCTGGGGCCGGAGCTACAAAGATCTGTTCCTGCGCTTCCGCAACATGCAGGGCTACCGTCAGCGATTCCAGAATGGTTACGACGGCCAGGGCCTGTGGATTGAGGTCGAGGTCGAGAAGGAACTCGGGTTCAAGTCCAAGAAGGACATCGAGGAGTTCGGTGTCGGCGAGTTCGTGGAGCTGTGCAAGGCGCGTGTTGACCGGTTCGCAGATGTCATCACCGAGCAGTCCAAGCGGCTGGGCTACTGGATGGACTGGGATAACTCGTACCACACCAAGTCCGACGAGAATAACTACACCATCTGGCGCTTCCTGAAGACGTGCCACGAGAAGGGGCTGGTGTATGAAGGCACCGACGTCATGCCCTGGTGTCCGCGATGCAGCACGGGGCTGTCAGAGCACGAGATAGTAACCGAGGGCTACGTCGAGATCGTTCACCCCGGTCTGTTCGTCAAGTTCCCGCTTGTCGGGAGGGATAACGAGTCGCTGCTCGTATGGACGACCACCCCATGGACGCTCTCATCGAACGTGGCGGCCGCCGTTCATCCCGAACTCACCTACGTGAAGGTCAGAAACGGCGACGACGTACTCTATCTGGTGAAGGGAAGACTATCGGTTCTTCGAGGTGAGTACGAAGTTCTCGAGGAGATGCCGGGTAGCAAGCTCGCGGGCCTGGAGTACAGGGGGCCGTTCGACGAACTGTCCGCGCAGGAAGGCGTCCGACACTTCGTCTTGGAGTGGGACGAGGTCTCCGAGAGTGAAGGCACCGGCGTGGTTCACACCGCCCCGGGCGCTGGCAAAGAAGACTTCGCTCTGGGCAAGGAACACGACCTTGCCGTGATAGCGCCGCTCGACGAGGAGGGCGTGTTCGTCGAGGGCTTCGACTGGCTTACAGGAATGAGCGTGTTCGACGTGAACGAGCCCATCTACGACAGCCTGCGCCAGAAGGGAATGTTCTACTACGTCGAACCATACCCGCACCGCTACCCAGTCTGCTGGAGATGTGGGACCGAGTTAGTATTCCGGCTTGTGGACGAATGGTTCATCAGGATGGGCCCGATCCGCGACCTGCTTATGCGCGTAACCGAAAATATCCGCTGGGTGCCTGAGTTCGGAAAGGCGCGCGAACTCGACTGGCTGCGAAACATGGACGACTGGATGATCTCCAAGAAACGCTACTACGGTCTCGCGCTGCCCATATACAAGTGTGACAACTGCGACACCTTCGAGATAATGGGTTCGGAAGACGAACTGCGCGAGCGCGCGGTGGAGGGCTGGGAAGAGTTCGAGGGCCACTCCCCTCACCGACCCTGGATTGACGCCGTGAAGATCCAATGCAATGACTGTGGAGAGAAACTGTCCAGAATCCGCGACGTGGGCAACCCCTGGCTCGACGCGGGCATCGTGTCATTCTCTACCCTGGAATTCAGAAACAATCCTGATTACTGGAAGGAGTGGTTCCCGGCCGACTGGATTTCGGAGAGCTTCCCCGGCCAGTTCAGGAACTGGTTCTACAGCCTGCTTACGATGGGCGCCGTAATGCAGGAGACGGAGCCGTTCAAGCTGGTGTTCAGCTACGCGCTGATGCGAGACGAGAACGGCGAAGAGATGCACAAATCCCAAGGCAACGCAATCTGGTTCGAGGACGCGGCGGAGAGCATGGGTGTTGACGCAATGCGCTGGACGTTCGCCAGGCACCATCCCGCGAACAACATCAATTTCGGCTTCGGGACCGCAGACGAAGTGCGCAGGCGGTTCATCATACCGCTCTGGAACGTGTACAGCTTCTTCGTCACATACGCCAACATTGACAGGTACGATCCTTCCGCAGTAAAGCCGCCGCCCGTGTCCGAGCGTCCCGACCTTGACAGGTGGATACTCTCAGAACTCCACCAGCTAATAGCTGACGTCACTCACAACCTGGAGAACTTCGATCCGGACGGCGCGGCGCGGCGGGCGGAGGAGTTCGTCGAGTCGCTGTCCAACTGGTACGTGCGCCGGAGCCGCCGTCGCTTCTGGAAGAGCGGTCTTCTGGACGGACAGAACGGTTCGGGGTCGGGCGAGGACGTCACCGATAAGCTCTCGGCTTACGCAACGCTCCACGACGTTCTACTCACACTGACAAAGCTGCTGGCCCCCGTAATCCCGTTCGTAACGGACGCGATGTTCCGAAATCTGGTCAACTACAGGCACGAAAGCGTCCACTTGGAAGACTATCCGGCAGCCGACCTGTCGCTCGTGGACGAGCGTCTAAATGAGGTGACTCGGCTGGCCCAGCGGGTGTCGTCCATGGGACGCGCAGCACGCAGCAGGGCGCAGATCAAGGTTCGCCAGCCACTCGAAAAAGTGCTGGTGAGGACACGCTCCGCCTCCGAGCGCGACCTGCTTCCCTCGGCTACTCCACAGATATTGGACGAGCTCAACGTGCGGACGATAGAAGTCGCCGACGAGACTGATCTGATCGAGTACGTAGTTCAACCGAACCTTCCCCTGCTTGGCCCTCTGTACGGTAGAAGAGTCGGCGAAGTGCGGCAGGCTCTCGCGGCCGCGGACACTTCTGTCGTAGCCGCTTCTGTCAACGCCGGTCAGAGCGTCACACTAGGAGAGTTCGAAATCGAACCCGAACATATCCTTGTAACAACCGAAGACAAGCCGGGGCTGAGTGTATCCACGGACGCCGGTTACACTGTGGCAGTGACCACCAACGTCACCCCTGAATTGCTTCTCGAAGGCCAGGCGCGAGAACTCGTGCATCGAATTCAGAACATGCGGAGGGACGCCGGGTTCGATATCGCGGACCATATAGTCACCTACTACACCGGCGATGACCTGGATGACCTGCTCGCGGGGCACGGCGAATATGTAAGGCAGGAGACGCTGAGCTCCGAGCTAATCAAAACTTCGCCGCCCCAGAACGCCCATACCGAACTCCAGAGTTTCGATGGTCTCAGCGCGACCATCGGTCTCGTGGTGAACGAGGTGTGACCTCCGCCCAGGTACGCAAATTAGCGGGCTGATTAAGCCCGGAATCGCCCCTTCCAACTCAGCATATTGGAGGGGCGATTTGTACTTTGACGCACAATGTTGACAGACCGAATTTATCCCTCTATCCTCTTATCCCGATCAATTATTATATCTAGTAATGAGGGCATTATATTTTATGATAGATACGATTTTCCCTCTCAGAGACTGTGAACTGCTCAGTGATCTGAGCGACAAAGAGCTGTCAAGCATAGCGATCATCTGCACCAAGACCAGCGTGACCGAAGGCGACTCTCTGTTCTTGGAAGGTCAGAGGGCGGAACACATCTATATAGTTACCAGTGGAAGGATCGCGTTGCAGAAGAGCTTAGGAGATAGTCGGAGAAAGGCCCAGCGTGGGGAGGCAACAATTGCTTTCTGCCGACCGGACGAGGTAGTGGGATGGTCGGCATTGGTCGAACCTTACCTATACACGCTGTCCGCGACCGCATGGGAGCCGACGCAGCTGCTGTCCATCAGGGCATCGCTGTTGAGAAGAGCGATGGAGCTAAACCCTGATGTGGGATTCCGAATCATGCGGTCGCTGTCAGAAGTGATGGCGCGGAGACTTCAGCAGATCGCGCGCGCCTTAACGGAGGCACGAGAGAGTACCGCAATCGAGCGAATGCAATAGAAGCCGATGGAAGAGGCTCTGCCGACCGGAGCCTTGTGAGATAGGAGGAGGACAGATCATGCTACCGACAGTTCAACTCAGACACGTAACGCGAGAGGATGTGAAGCGCATTTCCCACTGGCTGAACGACGAAGAAGTAGCATCTCGCTGGTTCGGGCACTACGCTTGCGGCGACCCCGTTCACCGCGGATACGAGCCGGCGCTGATGCTCAACGCGAATAATCAGGACTGGGCGAGAGTCTTCGATCACAATCGCGGACACTTGATATTCTCGATATACGCCAGGGAGGAGGGGCACATCGGGGAGTGCCAGGCCGTATTCGACGAGCATGGGGACGTGGAGATGTCGCTTCTTGTCGGACGCCGCGATCTGTGGCAGCGAGGTTACGGCGCATCCGCGGCAATCCAACTACTGGACCGGATTTTCTACGAATATAGCGTTGAGCAGACCTGGGTGAGCATCCCTCAGGAGAATACCGCCGCGCTGCGCCTGTTCACGAGGCTGGGCTTTGCCCCCATCAGCGAAGCGTATATGTGCACGGCGATGAACGGCAGTAGGCTTCGAGCGACGACGCTCGTGCTTCAGTCCGCAGACTACTACAGTCGAAAGCTGCCACCAACCGCGTCGCAGGAGTCACTGTCTCCCATCGTAACGGTCACCGGACTTCCGGGAAGCGGCTCTGAAGTAGTGGCGGCTGAGATAGCGCGGCTGATTAAGGCGAAGTTCTTCGACAGGAACATAGTAGAGAGCCTGTCAGAAAGGCTGGACCGTTCCGTAGGCGAGATACGGGCGCTGGAAGCCTCTTACACCTCGGTCTGGGCGCGATTCCTTAGGGCGATGATTGCACCTTGGGAGCGGTACGGCGCACTAGACTACTCGGCGGACTATATGGGGGTGTTCCCTGCCGATTACTACCTGGAGTCGGAGCCGTTCGACTTCCTGACTAAAGACGAGTACCTGACCGGACTGAAGTCGGTGATACGCGAGTCGGTAGCAGGCGCGCCCGCTGTCCTGCACGAGTACGGGGCGCCGCTGTTCGTACCGGATGACCGACCGACGTTCCACGTATTCGTTGATATGCCGCTCGAGCTGCGCGCGCAGAAGGCCCAGTTCGAAGAGGGCGTAACAGTGGAGAATGCCTTCAGGATTCTGAGGCGGGCGGATCGGGAGTTCATCTCCATGCACAAGAACCTGATCGGAGCGGATCCGTTCAGCAATACCCGGTACGACATGACGGTGAACATGAACCGTCTGTCTGTTGAGGGAGCGGCGCGGATGGTGTCGGGGGCGATGGCGCGCTCGGCCGGAGTCCGTCGCTCCACCGCTCACAGGACGCTTCAGCCCGCATAGGCAGGCGTTAGTATTAGCCTCTCCTCAATGAGGGCGCGCGGTCACGAGGTCGTCGAGGAACCAACGCACGGTTATCTCGAAGGCCTCGGGGAAATCCTGGTGGAACCAGTGGCCGCCGCCCTCAAGCTCTGCCAGCCGCATCTGGGAACTTGGCAGCGACGCCCGCATCTTCACGGACGTCTCGTGTGTGAGCAGCGTGCTCTGTCGGCCTCGTACCAGCAGGACGGGGCAAGTAATCCGGCTCCACGAGTCCCACAGATCGGGGCGTTCGTACTCGGTCACTATCCTTATGTCGGCCTTCCAGACATAACTGCCTTCCGGGGTTCGTCTGGATATGGCTGGGACCTGCTTCCTGAGGGCGTCTTCGGGGGTGTGGACGCGGCGCGACTTGAGGTAGATAAGGAAGTCGTCCTGGGTGGGCCAGGATTCGGGTTCGGTTACGCTGGCGCGGAGGTCGCTGGCGGTCTGGGGATTGTATGGGTCGGGGTCTATGTCCACTATGACGAGGGCGCGGACCCTGTCAGGGTGGCAGACAGCGTAGCTCCAGGCGTATCTGCCGCCGGCGGAGTGTCCGACGATTATCATGTCGCTGAGGTCGAGGTGATCGGCGAGCGCTTCTATGTCGGAGACGTAGTAGTTGAATCGGTATCCGTTGGGGCCGGCGCGGTCGCTGTCGCCGTGGCCTCGGCTGTCGAGGGAGAAGATTCTGTACTCGTCGGACATGGCGCGGGCGAAGATGTCCCAGCTAAGGGCGGAGTCGCGCATCCCGTGGAGCAGCAGCATCGTGGGGAGGTGGGTGTTGCCGTAGTCGAGGTAGTGGAGGCGGAGGCCGTTGTTATCGAGGTATCGGCTGGTTGGCTGCATCTACCGTCCTCCTGAGAGCGACGAAGATACGCTGATCGCAATGCCCTCGTCTTCCGGTTTGGCAGCGTCGGGAAGCCGATGAATGAGCAGGGTATTGAAGTTCGAGTCGTCGTAGTTCCAGAGTTCGATACGACTTGGGTCCTTATCGTTGTCGCAGAAGAGGCCAGCAGCCAATCCATCAATGACCGGCTTGACGAAGTTCTCCACATCTAGGTGGACTTGGCCGTCGCTACGACGGCGATTACCGTGACTCTGGGGATGAAAGCTGAAACCGATTGAGATTGCATAATACAACTGGGGATCCCAAGGTCCCATACCCCGCGCGGCCTTGATTTTGGACGCTACCGTTACCTTCCAGGGTTTGACCGTTTCCCTAGTGGCAATCGAGTTCGCTACATATCCCATTATGGGAAGGCGCAAAGGCGTTCGTTCGGAGTCAGTCAACTCTAGGGTAGGGGCTGTCCATCGTCCTATGTTGCGGTAGGCAAATATGAGACGAGGATTTTCGGAAGGCATAATTTCTCCGATTATAACATGAGGACGTCGGTGATATTATACAGGCATGGAAAACACTGACGAAATCACGCGAATGACGGATCGTTACACATACAGCGTAACCTGGTCTGATGAGGATGAGGAGTATGTTGGGCTGTGCGCCGAGTTCCCGTCGCTGAGTTGGCTGTCGCCCACTTCTGAGGGGGAGTTCTCCGGAATCCGGCAACCTGTCTCCGACTCTCTGACCTATATGCGGGCTGACGACGAAGTTCCGCCGAGTCCGATCTCCACGATAGCGACTGTGGATAGTTTGTGACGTGAAATCGAGCCAGGCAAGTTCCCGTGACGAAAAGTGAAATGCCAGATGGGTTATTCCATCTGGCATTTTGTTTTGTCTGGTAGCGGGGGCAGGACTCGAACCTGCGACCTTTGGGTTATGAGCCCAACGAGCTGCCGCTGCTCCACCCCGCGACGTTGATGTCTTCAGCTACCAGGGTTCAGGTGTGGAAACTTTGCCCTGATAGCTGTCGACTGTGATTTCGCTGAATCCTGTGATTGTTCTCTTAGTTTAGCGTTATTGTCAGATAAGCCCAAATGTGGGCCAAGTCCTCGGTCGATTAGTACCGCTCAGCTGAGGCGGTTGCCCGCCTTACACCTGCGGCCTATCTACCCGGTAGTCTCCCGGGGACCTTACTCACAACCTAAGTTGATATTTGGGAAATCTAATCTTGGAGTTGGCTTCGCGCTTAGATGCCTTCAGCGCTTATCGCATCCAGACATGGCTACCCGGCGGTGCTTCTGGCGAAACAACCGGTACACCAGAGGTCTGTCCCTCCCGGTCCTCTCGTACTAGGGAGAGCTCTCCTCAAATTTCCTGCGCCCATGGCGGATAGAGACCGAACTGTCTCACGACGTTCTGAACCCAGCTCGCGTGCCGCTTTCACCGGCGAACAGACGGACCCTTGGGACCTTCTTCAGCCCCAGGATGCGACGAGCCGACATCGAGGTGCCAAACCTCGCCGTCGATGTGAACTCTTGGGCGAGATAAGCCTGTTATCCCCGGGGTAGCTTTTATCCGTTAAGCCACGGCCCTTCCACACGGAACCGTAGGATCACTTTGACCGACTTTCGTCTCTGCTCGACTTGTAGGTCTCACAGTCAAGCTCCCTTATGCCAATACACTCTAAAGGTGATTTCCATCCACCTTGAGGGAACCTTTGTGCGCCTCCGTTACCTTTTAGGAGGCGACCGCCCCAGTCAAACTGCCCACCTGGCAATGTCTCCACTTTCGGTGGATTAGGGCCGAAACGATAAAAGAGCGGTATTTCAAGGACGACTCCACCACGACTGGCGTCGCAGTTTCACAGTCTCCCGCCTATCCTACACATTCATAATTCCAGTCCACTGCCAAGCTACAGTAAAGCTCCACGGGGTCTTTTTGTCCTGCCACGGGTAACCCGCATCTTCACGGGTCTTGCAATTTCACCGAGCCCCTCGTTGAGACAACGCCCAGGTCGTTACGCCATTCGTGCGGGTCGGAACTTACCCGACAAGGGATTTCGCTACCTTAGGACCGTTATAGTTACGGCCGCCGTTCACCGGGGCTTCAATTCAGAGCTTTGGACTTGCGTCCGAACCCCTCCTTTTAACCTTCCGGCACTGGGCAGGCGTCAGCCCCTATACTTCGCCTTTCGGCTTTGCAGAGACCTGTGTTTTTGATAAACAGTCGCCTGGGCCTCTTTACTGCGGCCCGCAAAGGCTTCACCGGCTATGCGGTTACACCCCACGGGCACCCTTTCTCCCAAAGTTACAGGGCCAAGTTGTCGAATTCCTTAACGAGGGTTCACTCGAACGCCTCGGGACTTTTACCCCAGTCTACCAGTGTCGGTTTGCGGTACGGACACCAAATCCTCTTGCAGCGAAGCTTTTCTTGGCGGTATAGGTTCAGCGGCATTTCCCAGGGCTCTGGCCCTAAGATTTTCAGCCCCCTCAGCTCGTGCGCCGGAGCGGATTTGCCTACTCCGGCATGGCCTTCAAGGCCAAACGCGCGGTATCCAATCGCGCGCGACGCCTACCTTTCCGCGTCCCTCCTCTGCTTTATAACGAGAAATCAGTGGTGCAGGAATTTTGACCTGCTGTCCATCGCCTTCGCTGTACGCTACGGCTTAGGCCCGACTTACCCTACGACGATCAGCGTTGCGTAGGAAACCTTAGACTTTCGGCGTTCTGGATTCTTACCAGAATTAACGCTACTCATGCCGGCATTCTCACTTCCCAGCGCTCCACCGAGGTTCACACCTCGACTTCGATGCCCTGGCAACGCTCCCCTACCATCCGCTCTAAGCGGATCCGCGGCTTCGGTGGTGAACTTTAGCCCCGTTACATTTTCGGCGCAGGATCCCTCGACTAGTGAGCTATTACGCACTCTTTAAAGGGTGGCTGCTTCTAAGCCAACCTCCTAGCTGTTTTGGGAATCCCACTTCCTTTCACACTTAGTTCACACTTAGGGACCTTAGCCTGCGGTCTGGGCTGTTTCCCTTTCGCCAATGGAGCTTATCCCCCACTGACTCACTCCCAAGAAACATCTAAGGGCATTCGTGGTTTGGTTGGGGTTGGTAGGCTCACGCCCCCTAGCCCATCCAGTGCCCTACCTCCCTCAGACTATCGTTGAGGCTGTACCTAAATACATTTCGGGGAGAACCAGCTATCTCCGGGTTCGATTGGCATTTCACCTCTACCCACAGCTCATCCCAGCCTTTTGTACCAGACACGGGTTCGGCCCTTCACTCGACATTACTCGAGCTTCAGCCTGGCCATGGGTAGCTCACCCGGTTTCGGGTCTAATCCAAACAACATCGCGGCTCAAGGCCGCTCGACGCCCTATTCGGACTCGCTTTCGCTTCGGCTCCGGGACTCGTATCCCTTAACCTTGCTGCAAAGATTAACTCGCCGGCTCATTCTTCAATAGGCACGCAGTCAGCCGTCCAAGACGGCCTTCCACGGCTTGTAGGTCAACGGTTTCAGGTCTATTTCACTCCCCTTCTGGGGTACTTTTCACCTTTCCCTCACGGTACTGGTTCACTATCGGTGGCCAAGAGTACTTAGCCTTGGAGAGTGGTCTCCCCAGCTTCCCACAAGATTTCACGTGTCCCGTGGTACTCAACGACGCATCAGGAGTCCGCTGCCTTTCGCCTACGGGACTTTCACCCTCTATGATCGTCCTTTCCAGGAACGTTCGGCTAGGCGACGGATTTCTTACTCCTTGCTCCCTACTGAGAATGGAGCGGACGCACGTTACAACACCTGACAGACATAGGCTCTCATACCACTAAGCCAGCCAGGTTTGGGCTCTTCCCCTTTCGTTCACCACTACTCAGGGAGTCTCGGTTGATTTACTTTCCTCGGGTTACTTAGATGTTTCAGTTCACCCGCTTACCTCTCGCAGAGCGAGTCCTTTGGTATGACCCAAAGGGGGTTTCCCCATTCGGGAATCCCCGGCTAAGCTTGCTAGACAGCTTACCGGGGCTTATCGCAGTCTTGCCACGCCCTTCTTCGGCTCTTGGCCCCTAGGCATCCACCGTCGACCCTTAGTAACTTGGCCCACATTGGGGCCTATCTAACGATAAAATTGCTGTTACTAAGAGACAGGATTCAGTTGTTAATGTGCTGTCCGACCGAATGGTCGTTTGGTGCGATGAGCGGGAGGGTTGAGTTGATTGGGCATTGGTGCCACGTCAACCATCCGACTCAGCAGTAATCAGAGATTATACAGACGCACCCTGAGAGCGTCAAGCGGATTTTCGTATTTTTCCGAAAGCGGGACGGCTCTCGAACGTGCCATCCGAATCAGGGATTTCCTGAATCAGCGATACAGGACACGGATGGTGGTTTCGGAGACTCGAATATAGTCCGATTTATATTTGCACTGGTGAGTAACTGGTGCGTCAACTGATGGCAACTGGCGAAAAAGTCACCAGAGATTGACCAGAGAACGCCAGAGTTTAGCTATGGGGGATTTTTTTCTTCGGCCCCCGAAGGCTTATTGATAATCTCTGACTTATGTTTTGTGTGGTGTACGGCGAGTTCATGATGCGATTATTTTAGCACATGAGGTCGGTTAATGTGTAGAGATAACCAGGGCGTCGAGGGCTTTTACGCCCCGGCCCTCGGGCAGGACGGCGAGAGGGTTGATGTCGAGTTCGGCGATTGCGCCCTCCAGATGGGCGGCCATGTGCGATACTCTGACCAGAGCGTCGGCAAGCGCCTCGACATCGGCTTTGGGACTGCCACGGAATCCTTGGAGCAGGCGACTACCGGCGACTTCAGCTATCATCTCTGCGGCGTCGAGACGGGTTATGGGACACAGGCGCAGTGAGACATCTCTGAGGGCCTCCACGAAGATGCCTCCCAGCCCGTAGAGCAGGACGGGGCCGAGTTGGGAGTCGTAGCTTGCGCCGACTATTACCTCCACGCCACCGGGGACCATTTCCTGAACCAGTACTCCTTTTACTTCGGCCTCGGGCGCGCGGGCGGCGACATTGTCCATTATCCGGTCGTATGCCTCTCGCACCGCATGTTCGTCGGCGAGGCCAGCAGCGAGCGCGCCGATCTCCGTCTTGTGGAGTATGTCTGGGGACTCTATCTTGAGAACGACCGGATAACCGATTTCACGTGCAGCTTCTACCGCCTCGTCGGCGTCAGAAGCACGGCGTTCCTCGGTGGTGGGTATCCCCCACTTTTCGAGGACCCACTTGGCCTCGTGCTCGGTGAGCGCGGTACGGTCCGACGATCTCAGGCCGGCGAGCGTCGCGCGCTGTTCGGGGGACATTTCGGGGAGGGCGGCAAATCCGATTTCGGCGCGGCTGTCGCGCCAGTCATAGTAGTCGTGCAGTTGGCGCATGGCGGATGCGAGGTTCTGAGGACTGTGGAATACGGGGACGCGGGCGTCCTTGAGCAGTTCGAGTCCGGTGGACGCGCCGAGTTCGTTTCCGGTGTACAGGAATGCGACCAGCTTATCGTGCCTGTCGCGCACGTTGATTATGTGCCTGGCCTGATCTTCCCCGGCAGAACTCGCCACCAACAAGGCGCCCACATCGGGCTCGGTGATCATGTGCTCCATTATCGGTTCGACGGTTTCCCTGCTGGCGTGTCCGGTAATGTCGGCTGGGTTGGCGGCCCAGCCAAAGCCTTCAAGAATTTCGTTAATGCCGTCGAGCGCGGGCTCGGAAAGTTCTGGCAATAAGAGACCAGCGTCGCCGAGATTATCGGCAGTGAGTGAGCATACACCGCCTGAATGAGAGACCAGAGCAATTCCACGCTGCCTGACTGGCGGACTGTCGGCGAGAAGCTGCGCGACCTCGAGCAACTTGTCCCAGTCGTGGACACGGGTGACCCCGTACTGTCTGAATGCGGCCTCGTAGGCATCGTCGGAGCCTGTGAGAGCGGCGGTGTGAGATCGGGCAGCGCGGGTTCCGATGTCTGAGCGACCTATCTTTACGGCGACGATGGGCTTGCCTCTTTCGGCGGCAAGTCGGGCGACTTCCATGAACTTTCGGGCGTCCTTGAAACCCTCTATGAACAGTGCTATGACCTTGGTGTCATCGTCGTTCAGCAGGTAGCGGGCGAAGTCGGCGGCTTCAAGGTCGGCCTCGTTGCCGGTGGAGACGATGTAAGAGTACCCAATTCCCCTTCCGATTGCCCTGGACAGGAAGGGGCCGAAAGCGGAAGCACCGCTCTGGCAGACGAGTCCGATGTTGCCGCTCCTGAGTTGCATTCCTGAGAGCGAGGACGATGAACACGCCCATATGTCGTCCTTGATGTTGGCGAGTCCGAGGCAGTTTGGGCCGGAGATGCGGACACCGGTTTCGCGCGCCACGCTGCCGAGTTCGAGCTGCAACTGTCGGCGTTCCTCGACGCCGCGCTCCGAGAAACCGGCGGATATTACTATTGCGGAGCCCGCCCCCTTTTCGGCGCTCTCGCGCAGTACCGGCATCACGCGGTGGTAAGGCACGATGATACCGACAGCGTCGGGGCTTTCCGGCAGATCGGCGACGCTCGGATAGCAAGGGAGTCCAAGCAGTTCGTCGTAGCGAGGGTTGACAGGATAGACGTTCACGCGCTCTCTGGCCTGCATGACGGAGCGCAGAAAGCGGCCTCCGTACTGCATCCGCTCGGTCGCGCCGACGACGGCTATGGAGCGAGGGTTGAGCATCTTGTGAATGGAGGCGAGTTGGGGTTCGGTCCAGTAGGTCAATGTTGCATCTCGCTTTCAGGAGGATGGGTATCTCATATTAACATCAACGCCTTGCCGTTAAAGCTAGAGTAGAGTTCAATTCTCATACATGGGGAGGCGCAAGGTACTCAATAAGCTGAGATAGACGGAAAGCTCAAACTCATACATCACCTGACTTATACTAAAATTAGCGATCTTATCATTATCTTGTAAGATGCCTAATTTCAGTATAATGAACAAGAACGAACGAGTCCTGAACGGAGGCGCGAATGTCCTGGAAGAAGTCTGCCGGCAGCCCTTTTGAAACGTATAAGAAGGAGGCGGTCGCGTCCAACGGGATGGTTGCGACGAATCACCCTCTCGGTTCGGCGGCAGGGTTAGAGATGCTGGCGATGGGCGGAAACGCGATGGACGCGGCGGTGGCGTCCGTCTTCGCACTCAGTGTGGTGGAGCCGATGATGGTGGGCATATTCGGGGCCGGGTTCATCAACTACTACGACGCCTCCAGTGGGGAGTTCATAAACATAGATAATTACTCGGTCGCCCCGGCATCAGCCGCATCGGATATGTACGAAACGGTTTCCGATACATGGCCGGACTATATGGAGACTGCGGACCGCGCCAATCTGGTGGGTTACAAGTCGGTGGGGGTTCCGGGCGCGCTGATGGGGTGGTGCCACGCGGAGGAGAAGTACGGCAGGCTGGGACTGGATACTGTCATCCAGCCCGCCATACGCTACGCCAAGCGCGGGTTTGCTGTCAGCCGCTATTTGGCGGACATCATACGTCTCAACCAGGACGACTTGGCGATGTTTCCTGCGAGCGCGGAGGTGTTCCTTCCCGGCGGCAGGCTCCCTTCAGTTGGAGATACCATAGTGAGGTCGGACTATGCTCGGACGCTGGAGGCGGTGGCCGCAGAAGGCCCCGATGTGTTGTACAGAGGGCGCATCGGTGAGATGGTGGCCGCGGACATGGCGATGAACCACGGCATCATCTCCGAGGACGATTTCGCTAACTACCGCATTCATCTAAGGGAGCCGGTGCGCGGCACATACAGGGGATACGAGATAGTGTCGGTCGCGCCAACGAGTTCAGGCGGGACCGCGATTATAGAAATTCTGAACATCCTGGAAGGTTTCGACGTGGCGTCCCTGGGATTCGGGACGGCGGAAGGAGCGCATCTGCTGGCGGAAGCGATGAAGATAGCCTTCGCAGACCGCTTCGAGTACATGGGAGACCCGGCTTTCGTCGAAGTACCTGTCGGCGCACTGACTGATAAGGCATATGCAAGCGCACGGCGGGGGGAGATAGACCAATCCCAGGCACGCGAGTACAGCTACGGAAATCCGTCGCTTTATGTCGGCGAGGGTGCAGACACGACTCACCTGACAGCGGCGGACGCGGACGGAAATGTCGTGTCCACGACGCAGACGATTCACGCCGTGTTCGGGTCGAAGGTGACGACTCCCGGGACGGGGATGCTGCTGAATAACACGATGAACATATTCGACCCGCATCCGGGTAACGCGAACTCAATCGCGCCGGGCAAGCGCATGGTGAGCAGCATGTCTCCCACCATCGTAATGAAGGACGGCAATCCGTTCATGGCGCTCGGAACGCCGGGGGCGACGCGCATATTCCCATCTGTCTTGCAGGCAATCGTGAATGTGATAGATCACGGCATGACGCTGCAGGAAGCAGTGGAAGCGCCGCGAATATGGACGCAGGGTCAGGCGCTGGAGGTGGAGCCGGGCGTCGCGGATGGAGTTCGTGAGCGACTGAAGGGAAAGGGGCATGATGTCCAGGAGACTCCCAGAGTGGCGGGGGGAATGAATGGGGTGATGTTCGACCACGCGAACGGTGTCATTCGGGGTGCGGCGTGCTATCGCGCGGACGGCGTACCGGCGGGTTTCAGCGGCGGTGCGGCGAGGCCGGCGGACGACCCTCTATACAGGTTCTAGAGAGTGGGATATCAGCATGATACTATACCGAAGCGACCCGGAGGGGGTGGAACGGTGAGCAGCATCACAATTCACGACTTGGGAAACAGGTTAGAGCAGAGCCTGCGCGTTCGAGCCAGGGAGAATGGTCGTACATTGGAAGAGGAAGTCCGGGAGATTCTAAAGGCTACGGTGGAGCAACATATGGCCTGCGAAACAAAGTTGGGGACAATGCTCCATCAGATATTCGAGCCGTTCAGCGATTTGGAACTGGAAATCCCCGAGAGGGCGCCAATGCGTGAACCGCCAAACTCGAGCTGAGATAGTAGCGATGATTATTCTCGATACCAATGTCATCTCGGAAATCATGCGCGAAGTTCCACAGCCTGAAGTGATCGAATGGCTGGATGATCAGCCTGCGAGAGAACTGTTCATTACCGCCATCACAGAGGCGGAGATCAGAACAGGTATAGAGTATCTACCAAGCAGCAGGCGTCGGCGCGAACTGACTGCCGCAGCAGAGAGCGCTTTTGGTGAATTGTTTGCAGGTCGTATCCTGCCCTTCGATAGTGAAGCAGCCCGTTCATACGCTCTGATAGCGGCAGTCCGACGATCTGTAGGTCGCCCAATCAGCCAAGCCGACTGCCAAATTGCGTCTATCGCTCGTTCACGCGGAGCGCAAGTCGCAACCAGGAACTTAGATGACTTCGAAGGCTGTGGGATTGGCGTGATTAATCCTGGGTCAGCTGAGACTTGGGGCGACTAAGGGCTGAAATGAGCGCTAAGCTAGTACTGAACATTCTGCTGGTCGTGGGCATCGTGGCGACTGTAGTGGGCGGCGTGGTACTACTGTTCAGGGATTCGGGTTCGTCGAGGGCCGTTACCATTACCCTGGACGAATCCGAGACCGAGCGTACGTTTACCGAGATAACTGCGAACATACCTGCCATCATAAAGGTGTACGTCAGCGGCGAGGCGAGGTATCCAGGAGTTTACGAACTGCCCACAGACGCGCGAGCGGACGACGCTCTGCAGGCGGCAGGCGGGCCGACTTCAAATGCGGCGCTGGAGCTGGTGAATCTGGCCAAGAAGGTGTCTGACGAGGAGCAGTTACACATTCCCGAACAGTCGGACAGAGGAGATTTTCGTGAGGGAATTCCGCCCACTTCGGCGGGGAATGCAGGACCCAGCAGTTCGGGGAAGTTGAATATCAATACGGCGACGGCGGAGGAATTCACTTCATTGCCCAACATTGGGCCGAGCAGGGCGGCAGCCATCGTGGATTACAGGGAGCGAGAGGGGCCGTTCGTCAGCGTGGACGATCTGCAGAACGTCGGCGGAATCGGTGAGAAGATTACCGACTCAATCCGCGACCTGGTGGAGGTGCGGTGACCCCATAAAGGGAAAGGAGATCGGTGGGAGTTTACATGATTCCTGAATTTCTGAACGAAACAGGCGCCAGGGGACTCATAGCGGTAGTTGGAGTTGTCTTGGCCTGGTTCCTCGCGGCCACGGTCATCCACTTCATTTTCACGGCCATGGTCTCGTTAAACGAGCGTATCAGTGAAAGATCGCTGGGAACCCGCATACTGAACGCTCGTTTACTGAGCGGCTCCAGAAGACCGGTTATGCTGTTCTTCATCATTCTAGGCATCTTCATGGCCTACTTGTTGATGACCCGTCTGACTCACCCCACATTCGACTTCGCCAATGGGCATGAGCGATGGACTATCAGGATTTGGCTGGTCAGCGTAATCGTTCAGGCCAGCTATCTGGGGTCGCGCATCGTCCAGGAACTTCTGAAATGGTACATCGAGAACATATCCAAACGGACCGGGAGCGACTTAGACGACAAGCTACTGCCGATGGTTCGTCGTATAGCTCCGATATTGGTTTACACGGTGGGCGCGCTAATGGCGCTGGACATTGTTGGAATCACCATCGCTCCGATGTTAGCGGGACTGGGTATAGCGGGTATCGCGATAGGGCTGGCTCTGCAACCAACGCTGGGCAATCTGTTTTCGGGTATGTTCATGGTGTCGGAGGGAGAGTTGAACGAGGATGACTTCATTGAGTTGGACGGGGGGCCGTCGGGGTTCGTAGTTGACGTGGGCTGGCGCAGCACGAAGATAAGGGACAGGTTCAACAACCTGATAATGATCCCCAATTCCAAGCTGATGGAAAGCGTCATGACCAACTATGTCAGCCAGTCCACGGCTGTCACCATCCTGGTTCCGTGCGGGGTTAGCTACCAGTCGGACCTTGAGAAAGTGGAACAGGTGTCGCTGGAGGTAGCGAACGGCGTGAGGGATGATCTGGAAGAGGCGGTTGATGATTTCGACCCGTTGGTGCGGTTCAGCGACTTTGGGGAGTCCAACATAGATTTCAACGTGATAATGCAGGCCAATGACAGGTTAGGCTCTTTCGTTGTGAAACACGAACTGATAAAACGGCTTCACTCGCGGTTCGGGCAGGAAGGAATCGAGATAAATTACCCGGTTCGCAGGTTGGTTGGGCTGCCGTCCGAGGGAATGGACGGCGTGTTTCACGGCGATGGGCTACAGGTCGGCGAGCCAGCCGAGGATCGTGGAGAATAGCTGTGGGTCTCGATCGCGGTAGCCATGGTCTGCGCCCGCGATCACCCGAACGGTGACGTGTCCGTAGTCAGCGTCTCGGAGGCTTCTCATGGCAGAGCCGCATACGGGGAGTTTTCGGGGACCGTCGCCGCACTCTTCCTCTCCGAACACGAAGAGCGCCGGACAATCTAACTCGGCGGCGCGACGGGTAACGCTGTAACGGTTGTCAGGGTTGAAGCAGTCAATGAAGGCGCGGGCCGTCCAGGTTGAGCCCCAAGGTATGCCGGGTGTTATGTAGGCATCGAGGTCTCCTGAGTCCACTCGCTCAAGGCACCAGGATTAGGCACCGGCAAATTCGTCTGCATGCAGGGTGAACAGGCCCTGGTGATCGTATTCGCCGGGGGATACGGCTATCACACCGGACACTGCCGGGTATCGTTCTCTGGACTGTGCGTACACCGCACGCACCGCACCGCCGCTGTGTCCGCCAATGGCTATCCTCGTATGGCCGCGGTCCTTCAGAAGGTCGAGCCACGCAGAGTAGTCGAGGCGAGCGTCGTTTACGGACTCGTGCGCGTAGCCTGCGAGAGGGCCATCCGGCGCGCCGCCTGAGACGATGTCGTGGCCGCGACGATTGGCGGCCAGGAACGCGATTCCGTTGGCAGCCAGACGCGCACCGAGTTCCAGATAGAGTTTGCGGTAGAAGTGCCCCCCGTCTCCGTGGAAGAAGCAGACGGCTTCCACGGAGGAGGAGCGGCGTTCGACGCTCGGCGCGAAGTACGCGCCTCCGAGAAAGACGCCGTCTTCGGTGGTTACTTCTACAAAGTCTGCGAACATAGTGGCACTTTCTGCTCCACGAGAATATCGCTAATGTTGATCCAACAGTTCGTGTATTCGCTCTACGAAGTTACGGACTACAGGGCGATCTTCGTCAAATTCATAGTCCTGCATGAATTTGTGGTAGAAGTTCGCGTGAAACTTCTCAGCGACTCCGAATGCAGCGTCTAAGTACGGCTCATCATGTTCGTCGGCGAGCCTGCGGACGGCGATTTTCAAAGAGCGATGGTCGCCGAAAGGCCATCCATTACGTTGAGCCGCAGCCATGACGACATGGGCTGCGGCTCCCCATATTTTCTCGGAACCCTGGAGAACGTCTCCTTCGGCAAAGTACTGATCCGATTTCTCGAGGAATTCTTGTGCTGTCTCGATATGTTCCGTCATCAACATAAATCTTGTTCCTCAAATTAGCGGGGTCCCAATCTGATCTATCATGCTGTTGTTCGGACTCCTGAAGGAGGATTCATCTTAAAGACCACGTTCTCGTATTTTACCCTATGCGGGGATAGGGTGAGAGGTCAGTTATGCCGGCTTCGGCGAGCACGTCTTCGTCATAGAGTATCTTGCCGGTGTAGGACTTGGGCTCCTTTTCGCAGATTATCACACCGGCGTCGCCCATTATGATGCCGTCTTCTCGGGCGCCGGAGTAAGGCCTGTCGCCCCTGAACCATCTCTGGCCCTCGGATGCGATAGCTCCCCTGGGAGAGAGGGCGTTCACGGCAATATTGTGCTGGTAAAGCTCGCTGGCGAGTCCCTGGGTGAAGCGTTCGAGATGGGCCTTGCCGGAGCCGTAGGCCGTGCCGCCGGGCCTGGCAGATTCGTATGGGCCCTCACCCGGGCCTATCGCGCCCTCGGAGCTTATGTTGATTATGTGACCACCGCCCTGCTCTTTCATGTGGGGTATGACGAACTTGCATCCGAGGAAGGGGCCAAGTATGTTCACGCGGTAGAGAAGGTTCCAGTGTCTGACCTGCATGTCTTCGACTGTACCGGGGATGAGGATTGCGGCGTTATTCACCAGAATGTCTATGCGGCCCCATCGCTCGACGGTCTGTTCGTACATCGAGGTGAAGTCGTCCTCCTGGGTGACGTCGCAGCGTATTCCGACGGCCTCGCCGCCTTCGTCGGTGATTCGGTTCACGGCAGTCTGGATGCTGCCGGGTATTCGAAAGTCGCCTTCGTTCTCGGTGCGGGCGGAGACAACCACTTTGGCCCCTTCGCGGGCGAATACGACCGCCATGTCCCTGCCAATACCCCTGCTCGCGCCTGTTACCACGGCTACCTTGCCATCAAGTTTTCCCACGATTGTCCTCCTGAGTTACAACTCCTGGACCTGTATGTTCTTTCCAAGAAGTATGATTCGCGCCCCGTATGCGATACAGCATCCAACTGATTTGTGCGGAGTGTATTTGCAGGCAATAGGGATGTCAACGGAGTGACCGCAGACCGTCCTAAGTCTCCAGAGCCAATCGCGGAGTCTGTGCCGGCGATGTTAATCTGGTAAACTCTTGCCACTTATTTCGGAGGTAATGGCGGCGATATGACACGCGTTTATGTACTCGGGGCGGGGACGCCCACCCCCACACCAACCAGGTTCGGAAGTTCGTTCGTGCTGCAGACGGGCAACGACCGAATAATGGTGGACTGCGGACCGGCGGCTACTCATAAGCTTGTGAAGGCGGGGCTGTGGCCCACCGAGATTGATTACCTCTTCTTTACGCACCACCACTTCGATCACGATATTGACTACCCGTGCTTCCTGCTGTGTCGCTGGGACCAGAGCATCGGCAAGGAGAACAGGCTCCAGGTATATGGCCCCACGCTGACAGAGAAGATCACGGAGGGGATCCTGGGTGAGGACGGCGTGTTCGCGCATGACTGGAAAGCGCGTGTGAATCATCCGCTGAGTCAGCAGATATTCGTCAATCGAGGCGGGACGCTGCCCCGCCCAGCGCCGGACGTGTTCGCCAAGGACATAGGACCGGGAAAGATATTCTCAGGGAAGGACTGGGAGGTGACGGCGGCCCCCGCCGAACACGTTCAGCCGTATCTCGATTCTCTGGCGTACAGGTTCAACACGCCGGACGGGAGCGTGGTATTCACCGGAGATACTCAACCGTGCGACAGTGTAACGGAACTCGCAAGGGACGCGGACCTGATGCTGTGCATGTGCTGGGACGACCAGGATGTGATGGATGAGACGGGCGAGGGAGGCGGTCAGTGTGGAACGACGGGGGCGGCTCGCATGGCACAAGAAGCGGGTGTAAAGAAACTGGCGCTGGTGCATATAGGCCCACACCTGTCCGGGCACGGAGCGATGGAGAAGGGTATCGGGGACGTGAAGCGGATCTACGACGGGGAGCTGCTGTTCACCGACGAACTGATGTCGTTCGATCTCTGATTCCTGGCCTCGGAGGTTCGCAGGGCCTCCCATTCGTGCCGCCATATTTCCATCTTGATGAAGTCGCGTCCGCTCTTTCGGACGGGCGCTATGTCCCTGAAACCCGACTTATGGAAACTCTTCTGCGCGCGGTAGTTCCAGTCCAAGGTGTGAAGATAGACACGGTTGAATGGGTATTCCTCAAACATGTGGTCAAGCAGGAGCCCAACGGTTTCAGTGCCATACCCCCTGCTCCAGTATTCCTTTTCGCCGATCATGATTCCGAGTTCGGCCTGTCCGCTGCGGAGATCTATGTCGTAGAACATGACATTGCCGATATGCTGACCATCAAGTGTGTCCACCGACAAACGCTTGGAGCGCGAATGAGGGTGGGCCATTTCGTCTCTCGACAGCCTCTCGAAGTCCTTGTAGCTGAGACGCAGGGGGCGCGTCGCGTCCAATTCAGCCAGTTCAGGGTCGCTGCGCCATCTGTAGTCGTCGGGAATGTCCGACTTCTTCTTCTCGCGCAGTACCACGCGGTCACTGCTTATACTGACGTTATTGCGTCGCCTATCCAGTTCGGACCTGTTGCCCGACCATGGAAACACCCTTCCGAACAATATCAACCTCACTTTCGTAGGTGAGAGAGTTGCAGGCGTCTTCAACCGGCGCCCATTTTACAAAGTCAAATTCGTGGTCATGCTGAGAAATGTCGCCGCCCACCGGCTTCATCAGGTAGAAATGCACCACTTTGTGGCAGCGTCTGCCATCCTGGGCGCGCACGAACCAGTACTCGATACTGTCTATGTAGTCATCGGACTCGACCTGTAGGCCCGTCTCTTCGCGCACCTCGCGCAGAGCCGTCTGCACTACCGTTTCTCCCGGGTCCGGAGTACCCTTGGGGAGTCTCCAGTTTTCGGGGTATCGCAATCCGCATATGGCAACCTCGACCTGACCCGTCGCGTTGACGCGATAGACGACGCCCCCAGCGGACATCAGATATTCGGTATTGCGTTTTCTTGCCATTGGCTGCAGCTTTTGACCCCGCCGAATCAGTTCGTCAGCGTATCCACGCGGGTGCCAGCAATCATATCGTGAATGGTCCTTCGGTCTTCCCTGAATATGAACAGGGCATCCACCAATCCATATAATGGGATTATCCCGAGAATCCAGTTGACTATAGTTCTGAGAAGGACAAGCCTCGCCACACCCGGGTGTGCACCCGTCCGCGCATCAACAATTCGGATTTTCAGAGCTATCTTTCCGATAGTCTGTCCACGAGTTCCCAAGAGTACCATCTGGATGACGAAGATGGCGATGAAGGCAACAATACCGATCAATATGAGCCCCGAGGAGGTGTCATCGTCCGAAAGACCGGCGACGATAAGTATTAACCCCGGTACCATGTAGAGAATCAGGCCATCAATGATGACAGCGGCCAAACGAGTCCAGCGGCTCGCGAGTTCACTTGTCTGTTCGACAGGAGGCAGGTCGCCTGGTTCAATGTCTCTGTCTTGCATAGGGAGCCCCCGATGATAAGGACGTACAACGATACGCAAATTACATGGGTGTCCGCGTTCGTGTCAAGGAAGGGGCTGAGATGTAAATTGACCGCAGGCACAGGCGGCGATACACTCAGTGACAAGCGGGGAGACGCTCTCCCCATAATGTGGATACAGAGGAGGCCGGATTATGGTAAAGCCAAAGCAGCTTGGTCATCTTGTTATCAGGGTCAGGGACCTTGAGAAGTCGGAGCGTTTCTACTCCGACATTCTGGGACTGAATGTGACTAACAAGCGGCCAGGGCAGATGACCTTTATGAGCTCGGTGGATACCTCGTCCCACGAGTTGGCGCTGGTCCCTGTGGGGCCGGACGCGCCCGGGCCGGAGGAGAACAGGGTCGGACTGTTCCACTTTGCATGGGAGATGGAGTCTTTCGACGACCTGAAGGAGCTGTACGCCCGGATGAAGTCGAACGATGTGAACATACTGAGCATCGGCGACCACGGCATATCTCTGGGCGTCTATTTCGCCGACCCGGACGGCAACGAGATCGAGGCATACTACGAGATGCCCAAGCAGCAGTGGCCCGAGGAGGGCGACCTCTTCGAGGGGGCGTTCCCGGGAAGCCTAGAGGACTGATCCAAGCAAATCTGAATCTGCGTGCGTCCTGAGCAGTTCGGCGAAGCGACGGACTTTCAGCGAACTGTTCATGCGCGCGCCTGCGGTGACTTCGTTAAGCGCAAGCATGGTCGAGTCCGTATCGGTCTCCACGACCATCACCGGGACCTCTTCCTCGCCCGCCTCGTAGGTGATGTACTCGATAGGTTCGAGCCCACCCGTGAGGACCAGACAAGAGATAGACGAGTTAAGCGCGGACATCTGAATGTCGGGACGGTCCCCGCGTACGACAACGGCGTTGTTCTCATACAGCCCAAATCGGAGTTCGCCCGGGTCGAGACTCATGGCGCCGACCTGGAACCACTCGACCGGCGCGTTGACGTCGCCCTCTTCGACCACGTAGCGTCCATTCAGTCCACTCCGTATCTCGTCCACTGTGACCGACAGCAGCAGCCTGTCTTCCGGTATGAGTCCTACGAGGCCAATCCCGGCTTCTGACAGAGAGGGCAGCAGTTGCTCGTTTGCCTCAGTTCCCAGGTAGCGAGTGAGTCCGTTGACCAGGACGCCCGCAAGCCTGTCGCCAAGCGCCGACTGCCAGTTCTCGAGATCTGAAGCGCGCAGGTCGCGGCGATAGGCGGATACGAGCAGGACGCTCGCGTCCCAGGCGTTTGCCAGTTCCGCCAGTCCATCAGGGCCAACCTCGCTGGGTATCTCTACAATCGCCAGGTTGTCGCCCGCGGCGGCGATGGACAGCGGGTGGGCCGCCGAGGCTATGTCATCGCGCGTCGGGCCGGAATCGCCTATCTGTATCGGCCATTCGTCAGGAGCGGGATTGGCAAGTTCTGAGAAAACCGCCTGATCGGGGACTTCGTCTCCATGAGAGAAAGGCTTGAAGGCGGAGGTTGTCCTGCCATTCTCGGTGGACATCTGCGCCAAGGCCAGCGCGGTGGCGGTCTTACCGGCGCCGGGACTGTCCGACGCGATGATTAGAAGAGACATAAGGCACTCCTGAGTGTGTGGCTTCAACGCCGCAGATTATAGCAAGTTTTTGGTTTTTGGTTCTTAGTCTTTAGTTCTCGGCGGCAGCGTTTCCTACCTGTTTTGGCGCGTGGTGGCTATAATTGAGGTCTGAATCAGAAATTGCAGGATGTGGGTATGTACAGGATAGCGCGAATTGGCGACCGGCGTGTCCGTTGGATAGTTATCGCTTTTGCTTTGATAGCAGCAACGGCGTTTGGCCAGGCCTGCGTGACTACCACCACCCCCAACGTACCGGATGAAGAGCGGAGGGCATCGGCGCTCAACAAGGCCATCATGTGTCCCGTATGTCCGGGCGAGTCCATAGACCAGAGCCAGAATCCGCTGGCGGTGCAGATGCGCGCTATCGTGGACGAGAAACTGGCCGAAGGGTGGTCTGAGCAGCAGATAAAGGACTTCTTCGTCGAGCGATACGGGCCGAGCGTTCTGCTGGAGCCGCCCTCGGAGGGCTTCGGAATCACCGCCTGGATTGTGCCGCCTCTCGCGTTCGCGCTTGCGCTGGCGTCCCTGTATCTTACGCTTCGCTGGATGCGGCGAATCTCGGAACAGGGCGATGAGAACGGTGTAGAGGACGAAGAGCGTATGAGATATGTACGCAGGTTGGAAGAGGCGACGCGGGACGGCGGAGGCTCGGACGAGAGCCCGCGAAACCGGGAGGAAGGCTGAGCCTTCATACTTTCAGGACTTACGCAATTGGCAATGGATGGATTCCCCTTTTCACGGGAATGACGAGGGATTCGAGTAAGCACGAGGAGAGTTCGCAGTGATCGTAGAAGCAGGACAGATTGCGCTGGCGCTGGCGTTCATAGTTTCTCTGTACGCGGCGGCGGCGTCATTTCTGGGCGTGGTACGACGCTCGCCTGAACTGCTCGTGAGCGGAAGATTCGGGATGTACAGCATCCCCGCGCTGCTCATCGTGGCGACGGGCGCGCTGATCTACGCATTCGTCAACAACGACTTCTCGGTGCGCTACGTGGCTGAGAACAGCAGCCTGGCCATGCCGAGGGCCTACACGTGGGTGGCCTTCTACGCCGGTAACGCGGGTTCCATGCTGTACCTGGCTATCATCTTCTCCCTGGTGGCGGTCGTGGCGATTGTCTCCATTCGCAAGAACCTGCCGTACACCTCGCCCTACGCGGTGGGAATAATGGCGCTGGTACTGGCGTTCCTCCTCGGCGTCATGTTGTTCCTGGCAAACCCTCTCGCCCGACTGGAAGTAACGCCGATGGACGGACAGGGCATCAACCCGCTGCTGGTGCACTTCGGTATGTTCATCCATCCTCCAACTCAGATGGCCGGGCTGGTGCTGGTGGCGGTCCCGTTCTCGATTGCCATAGGCGCGATGCTCGCCAACAAGGGCGGGGACGACGAGTGGGTTGACCTCGGCCGTCTCTGGGGAATGGTATCGTGGCTGGTGTTGACCTTCGGGCTGATGCTCGGGTCATGGTGGGCTTATACGATACTCGGCTGGGGCGGATACTGGGCGTGGGACCCTGTGGAGAACTCGGCACTCATGCCCTGGCTGGCGATGACGGCGTTCGTCCATTCGATCATGGTGCAGAAGCGGCGCGGGATGTTCCGAATGTGGAACATGGTGATAATCATCATCGCCTTCACGATGGCGCAGCTTGGGATGTTCATAAACCGCGGAGGGCCGGTGCCGTCGGTTCACTCGTTCGCGCAGTCCTCGATGGGCTGGCTGTTCCTGGCGTTCATGGCGACTACGATGGTCGCGTCCATAGCTGCATTCATCTGGAAGTTGGACACGCTCAGAAGCCGGGGGAAACTGGAGTCGCTGCTGTCGCGGGAGAGCGCGTTCCTGGCACAGAACGTCTTGTTCCTGACGGTGGCGTTCGTTACGCTGTGGGGAACCATATTCCCGATATTCTCAGAGGCGGCGAGCGACACGGTCGTAACCGTCGGGCAGCCGTTCTTCAACAGGGTCAACGGACCCATACTGCTGCTAATCGTTCTGCTCATGGGTGTGGGCCCTATGCTTCCCTGGCGCAGGGCCGCTCCAAGAAACATACTTTTGATGCTGCGATACCCGGCGCTGGCTGCCCTTATAGTAGGAATCGGACTGTATGCTACGGGTATAACACGACCTGTCGCGCTGGTCGCGTTCATGACGTGCGTATTGGTGACTGCGGGCATACTGCAGGAATGGATACGCGGGACAGTCACGCGACACAGACGGGGTGAGGCGTATCACATCGCGTTCGTGAGGCTGCTTTCGGCGAACAGGCCCAGATACGGCGGGTACGTGGTGCATCTGGCCATCATCCTGCTAGCGGCGGGCGCGATAGGGTCGTCGTTCTATTCGGTTCAGCGGGACTTCGCCATGAGCCCTGGGGACACCGAAACCCTCGGTGAGTACAGGTTCACGTTCGTTGGGACCGAGCACGCGTCCTTCCCCGACCGTGAGGAGAGCTACGCGCGCTTCGAGGTGTACGCGGGCGACGATTACATCGGCGTTATGGAACCGTTCAGGGCGGAGTACCCTTCCTTCCGAATAGCTTCTACTGTGGGCGCGATTCACAGCACGCCGATAGAAGACTTCTACATAGTGCCGTCGGAGTTCAGGGGAGACGGAGAAGCCATCTTCCGGGTGCTGATAAACCCGATGGTCTGGTGGATGTGGGCGTCCGGCCCGCTCATGGTACTGGGAACTCTGCTCGCGCTGTCCCCGAGACGGAGCCGCGCTACGGTGAGGGCGCCGCTGCCGGCGGGGGCGCAGGGGGCGCGGGCTTAGGATCACGAAGTTCTGGTCGAAAGGTCAGTTTTCTTATAGAATCTCCAGACTAACAGGTATACGCTAACAGGCTGCGGAAGAATGGGTTGCAGAGCGGCGTAGGAGCAAGACTCGCTGCCTTGAAGAGCCTCATTCCGGCGCTTTTTGGCTCTCAGGAGGTTCCTGCACCGCTGTAATCGGCTTTCAGAAGGTTCGGCAGACACACCTCGCCCTGGGCAGAGCTATGCGAAGACGGGGACTCTGGCCTCTTCCTCAGCTATCAGTCTCGACATTCTCACCAGGTTGTACGCAGTAGCCACCAACTCCCCATACAGTCCGGTTCTCTCCACTCCGCGATACCGACTCCGACGAAAGCCTCCCACTGTCTTCATCCACCCGAAGATCGACTCCACACGCTTGCGAACCTTCTGACTCGCCGCATACCCGGCATGATGGGTCGTCCTCCCGTCTATCGCAGACCATCTCTTCTTCTGGGCCACGTGCGGAGTGATGTTCAGGTCCCTGCACTCGGCAACGAAGTCCCTGCTGTCGTAGCCCCTGTCCGCTCCAACAGTCAGACGGCGGCTACCGGGTATCCGGATCAACATGTCCAGCGCCGCATCCCTCTCTGCCATGCCATTGGCCTCGGTCAGTCGGAAGTCGCTCACAAGACCGTGCCTGTTGTCCATAAGCGCATGGGCCATGAACACCAGCTTCGCCTCCTTACCCTTGCCCTTCCTCATCAGCCTGGACTCGGGGTCGGTCGTGCTCTCGTGTGTCTCGTTGCTCAGCTTCTCCCCCCGAAAGTCCTCCGTACGGCTTCCACCTTCCCCCGGACCCTTCGGGTTATCGTCAGCATCCTCATCCCGTCTTCTGAAGCTCTTTATGCTCGCGGCAGCCTCTATCAGCGTACCATCCACGCTGAAGCGCTCGTCTGACATGAGACCTCGGCGGTCAGCCTCGTACGCCACCTCCTCGAACAGGGTCCTCCCCACCCTGTGTCTGAGCAGTCTTCTTCTGTTCTTGGTGAACACGGTCGCGTCGAAACTCGGCTCCATAAGGTCCATGTCCAGAAACCAGCGATACAGCAGGTTGTAGTCCAGTTCCTGGCAGAATGCTCTCTCACTGCGTATCGAGTACAGGGAGATCAGAAGAAGAGACTTCAGCAGTCGTTCGGGTGGGACGGAGGCTCGACCGACACTGGAGTACATCCTGTCGAAGTCGTCCGACATGCGGGAGAGAACGTCCTCGGCGACCTGTTTGATAGTCCTAAGAGGGTGGTCCGGTGGAACTCGTTCGTCGAGGTTGACGAAGGCAAGCATAGTGGACTGTGGGTTGCGTTTGCCTCTCATGGGACGGTCTCCTCTGTTGTCGCTTGTGGAGCTATTTTACTCCACAGACTCAGGGAAGACCTCCTATGCGGCTTTTTTCAGCAGCCTGCTAGTCCGCGGCGGCCTGGGACTCGCCGGCTGGTACAGTGGGCAACAGCAGTGTGAGCGCCAGCAGGATATCGTACTCGTCTTCTAGTAGCGCGAAGTATTTCTCATACTCGTTTTCTTCGCCGAGCGCTTCTAGCGAGATGCTTCGGAAGAAATGGAAGTACGGGTCGTCGGGGTTGATGGCGATGGCGCGGTCGTAGTCGGCGACGGCGCGACGATAATCGCTCTTCATATGGTTTGCAAGGCCCCTGAACAGATAGAGGTAGGCGTCGTCCGGCAATATCAGGATAGCGGTGTCGTAGTCGGCTATCGCGAGGTCGTAGTCGCCGTTGAGATACAGGGTGATGCCCCTGTCCCGGTAGTAATCTGAGGAGCTGGGATCGAGTTCGATAGCTCTGTCGTAGTCCGCAATCGCGCCGTGGTAGTCGCCGGTCTCTCTGCGCGCCTTGCCCACAACCGCCAGTACACCGGCGCTTCCTGCGTACTCTTCGGGATTATGGTACACGTCTTCAAAGTAGTCGGAGGCAGGGTGGATAGGATCATGGTAGGTGTAGCCGGAATCCCCTGCGATGATTCCGGCCTCGCCATGCCATATAAGGATGTGCGCCGTGGAGACGTACGCCGGTATGTTGGTGTGGTCAATGTACAGCAGAATTTCGTAGAAGGTGAAGGCATCGTTGAAGTCAACTTCGATACCGGGAGGCGACGATGCTAGTCCAGGGGTCAGCCATGGAAGTTCTGACCCCGCTATCTCTATGCCCCGGTTAAGCGCTCTCTGGAAGTAAAGATTTCCCAGGTTGGGGTGGAGTTCCATGTAGTCTTGGTCCAACAGTATGGCCGCCAGGTAGTCTTCCATGGCCCGGTCGTTGTCCCCGGCGGCTTCGTAGGCGACTCCCCTCTCGTGGTAGAACTGGGCATTGTCGGGCTCGAGTTCGATGGCCTTCGTGTAGTCCGCTATCGCCTCTTCGTACCTGCCGAGTTCGTGATGATACAGGAACGCTCGTGTGTCGTAGAACCACGGATTGTCGGGCTCGAGTTCGATAGCGCGTCCATACGCTGACAGCGCCGCTTCGTATTCCCCGATCTTCCAAAACAGGCTTGCCCTGTCGGCGTATCGTTCGGGATTGTCCGGGTCGAGTGTGATGGCCTTCCAGTTGTCGCTTGACGCGCGACCGTAGAGGTTCGCTCCATAGTAGGCCCACGCCCTGGCCGCATACAGGTCCGGGTTGTTCGGGTCGAGTTCGATGGCGTGGGTATAATCTTCAATCGCCAGCTTGTGGTTGCCAATGAAGCGGTGAGCTTCGGCGCGGCGCACGTAGCTGACCAGATCGTTGGGATTCAGTTCGATGGCGCGGTTGTAGGCTTCGATATCGAGTTCTGTGGCCCTGATTAAGTCCTCAGCGCCGAGTTGGTATTCACCCGTGTCGAGATATGCATCCGCTCTAGTGCTGTAAGCCACGGCGTTTTCGGGATCGAGCTCTATGGCGCTTGTGAGGCTCTCTATCGCGATCTCGTATTCGCCCAGCTTAAAGTACAGGTATCCCACATAGAAGTTGTACCAGCCGGAGTTGGCGGAGCCACCTTCGATGGCCCTTGTGAAATTTTCTATCGCAATCTGGATATATTCGAGGTCTTCATAGGACTTGAGAGCGACCGCGCGTTCGTAGTCCTCGTGCGCGAGCCCGAATTCGCCCATCCTCGCATACAGGAGCGCTCTGGCTATAAGTGTGTAGGGGTATGGACTGTCGGGATAGAGTTCGATGGCCTTATCGAAATCCGCCAGGGCCGGACCATATTCGCCAATGTCCCTGTATATTGACGCCCTGAGTTGGCAGAACGCCGACTCATCGTCCTGGTCACGGTATTCTTGACTGATCTCGATAGCCACATTGATGTCGTCTATGGCTTGAGAGTGATTGCCCAATTCGTGATAGGCCATGGCCCTGTCGTGGTATGTCCAGGCCGGGAATTCGTCGTCATCCAGTTCCAACGCGATTACCGTAGTATAGTCCGCAATAGCGAGTTCATATTCACCCATATTGAAGTAGGTGGTCGCCCTGTTGAAATAGACGATATCATTGGGGTCCAAATCGATAGACTTTGTAAAGTCCGCAATGGCCGCTGCGTATTCTTCTATAGCGTTGTATGCCCATGCCCTCCAGTAATATGCTCCTCGGTAGTCTGGGTCAAGTCTGATAGCGCTCGTGTAGTCTGCAATGGCTGCTTCGTATTCCTTTATGACGTCGTATCTTCTTGCCCTGAGGTAGTATAGCCGCGCGTTGTCGGGATCCAGTTCTATGGCCCTGGTATAGTCGGCTATCGCCTGTTCGTTCTCTCCTAGTAGGTGATAGAAGTAAGCCCTGCCGCCGTACAGCGCCGCGTTGTCCGGGCTGTGTTCGATAGCGTCCGTGTGGTCTTCTATCGCGACTTGGTAGATATTCAAGCTGCGATCAAGGAAATCTGCCTGGTGATAGTCCTCTTTCGCGCGCTCGACATCGCCAATCAACAGGTAGGCGGCGGCCCGGTAGAGATAGTGAGACGCCGTGTCCGGCTCAAGCTCGACAGCCTTCGTGAAGTCCGCGATGGCAAGAGCGAAATCGCCCCGCGCCCGGTAAGCTCTTCCCCTGTGGATGTACCACCACGCCTCTTCGGGGGATAATTCGATGGCCTTCGTGAAGTCCGCTATCGCGAGATCGTACTCGCCTCGCTCAAGATACGTCTCTCCTCTGCCGACGTAGCGATAAGGATTGTTCGGCTCCAGTTCGACGAGCTTGGAAATATCCGCCAGTTCCAGGTCGAATTGGCCCAGGTCACGATACAGCCATCCTCGTCGGATATAGAAACCTGTGTTGTCGGGTTCGAGTTCGATAGCCCTGGACAGGTCTTCAACCGCCTGTTCCAGATAGCCCAGATCATCGAGTATGAAAGCGCGTTCGCTGTACAATTCCACGTCGTTCGGTCTGAGTTCTACGGCCCTGGCGAGGTCCTCCAGTGTGAGTTCATGCTCGCCGACCTTGTAGTACATCAGCGCCATGTCGAAATAGAAGTCCGCGTTGTCGGAGTCGAGTTCTATGGCTCTGGTAAAGTCTTCTAGCGCGTTGTCGAACTGGCCTATCTGTTGATGGTAATAGGCTCTCTGGTGGTAGAGCGCGGCGTTGTCGGGGTCGAGCTCGATAGCCTTCGTACAGTCCTCCACGGCGCGCTCTACGTAGTAGTCCCTGTTTTCCTGATCGAGTCTTACGGCCTTCCAGTAGTCCGACCTCGCTCCCTCCAAGTCTCCGCTGAACAGGCGGGCGGCGGCTCGCTCCAGGTAGTGGGGCGACCTGTCCGGCTCAAGCTTGATTGCATCAGTGAAGTCCGCAATGGCGAGGTCGTAGTCTCCGCGTTCACGGTAGGCGATACCCCGCGCTCTAAGGACAAACGCCTTCCTGTAGTCCAATTCGATTGCCTGGGTGAAGTCAGCAATGGCAAGATCGAGGTTGCCTGCTTGACTGAATGCGAATGCCCTTCCTATGAACGCTCGCGCCTCGCCCGGGTCGAACTCGATTGCCTTGGTATATTCAGCAATAGATAAGTCGAAATGGCCGTTCTCGCTGTACCTGTCTGCCCTCATGAGGTAGAAGCGAGATACTCTTCCAGCAAGTCGGGCCGGATCGGAAAGTCGCTCTCTTATCTGTCCGGGCGTCTCTCCGGTGACGCGAGGTATCGCGTCGTCAATGAATATGTCCGAAAGAAGGTCGCTCATCCCGTCTGTCAGCGCGCCACCCTCTTCGGCGCCTGTTAGCGCCGCGATGAGGACCTCGAAAGATGTTGGGCTGTATCCGGGATAGAATCGCTCCTCCAGGCGTTCCCGGGCCTCTTCGGCGGTCTCGCCGGTTGCTGAGGGAATCGCGTCGTCGAAGAAGAAGTCGGAGAGAAGAAGGTTCAGGTCGTCGGACAGTGCGCCGTTGTCGTCCGCCTCCAGCAGAACGACCATCAGAAACTCGAACGAGGTAATCTCAACCTGCTCATTGGGCGATGCGGACGCTGGCACGGACGTGGCTATCCAGAAAAGCGCTAGCGTGATGAAGACGACAGCCAGTTTCCTCAGAGCAACCACTTGTCCGGGTAGGATTACGTGAACGAGAGACATGCAGCGATTATACCACCCGCACTTGACTACCCCTACGCGCGTGATAACCTGTCTGAGAGCAATTCTAGGAGGTTTCAGCTATGCGCGCCGCCGTTTACCAGGGCACCCAGCAGTTCACGATAGAGGATATGGCCGATCCGACGCCCGGTCCGGGACAGGTCGTGATTGATGTCAACTATTGCGCCATCTGCGGTACCGACGTTCACCACTTTCTCTATGACGTCGCGCCACCCGGCACGGTCATGGGACACGAGTATTCGGGCGTCGTGAGTGCTGTCGGGGACGGCGTGACGCGCTGGAGCGTGGGCGACCGTGTTGTAGGCGGCGGAGGCGAACCTCCCCCAGAGGTGCGTGCGGCATCTCCGAACAGAGGCGAACGCTACAACTACCGACTGGACGGTTTCAGCGGTCCTAGTTCAAGGGTACGCGCATACGCCGAAAAGGTGCTGCTGGAAGAGTGGGAACCAGTGCCTGTGCCGGATGGCGTGACCGACGAGGAGGCCGCGATGTGCGAGCCGTGTGCGGTCACGGTACACGCGGTCAGGCTGTCGCAGTTGAAACTTGGAGACTCGGTGGTCGTTCTTGGCGCGGGACCGATAGGGCTTCTCTGCGCGCAGGTGGCGCGCGCCGCCGGAGCGAGCAAGGTGATCGTGTCAGAGCCAGCCCCGGCCAGAGCCGAAGCCGCGCGGCGGCTGGGAATGGACGCGGTCATAAACCCGCTGGAAGAGGACGCCGAACAGCGCGTGGTGGAGCTTACGGACGGCAACGGCCCGGACGTGGTGTTCGAGTGCGCGGCGGCGAAGGGCACGCTCGACCAGGCGCTCAACATGGTGCGCCGGAATGGGCAGGTGGTGCTCGTTGCGATAGTGTGGGAGCAGACTCCCGTTCTTCCCCCTGACTGGATGGCGCGCGAGATCAACCTGAAGACCTCGTTCGGCACTCAGCCCGAGGACTGGCGCATCGCGCTCGACCTGATACGTTCCGGCAAGGTCACGATGGAGCCGCTGGTGTCAGAGGCCAGTTTCCTGCCGCTCGACGAGATACAGGGTGCGTTCGAGGCGCTGTGCAATCCGTCCAACGAGGTCCAGATGGTAGTGAGGCATGGCTGAATATGGCTACACTCGCATTTAGTCCAAACCAGTTTGGCGGGATTGTAACCGACCCGCATAACCTGCCCAGCGATCCGCATGAGTTCAAAGACCTGCTTCGCGAGTCGGTGGACGCCTGGATCGCCGAGGGATACAGGCTCGTCTGGCTCGAACTCCCGCTGTCCAGGGCAGCCTTCGTGCCAGTGGCGGCGGATATGGGGTTCGAATATCACCACGCGAAGGAAGAATACGTGATGATGACGCTGCGCCTTACATTCGGCGCGTATATTCCTCCCTACGCCACGCACTACATCGGCGCCGGGGCGGTCGTCATCAACGAGCGCGACGAAATTCTGGTCGTATCCGAACGCTACAGGATGGGCACGAGCCGAGGTCCCGGATACAAGTTGCCTGGCGGCGCGCTGCATCCCGGCGAACATATTGCGCACGCCGCGGTCAGGGAGGTGCTGGAGGAGACCGGTGTCCACGCCAGATTCGAGTCCTTGGCCTGTTTCAGGCACTGGCACGGCTACCGCTACGGCAAATCGGACATATACTTCGTTTGCAGGCTGTCCGCACTTTCGACAGAGATCACGATGCAGGAAGAGGAGATCGCCGAGTGTCTCTGGATGCCGGTAGAGCGTTTCCTCTCTGACGAAACAATCCATGGATTCAACAAGTCCATAGTTCGAGCCGCGCTCGAAAGTCCGGGTGTATCGCCCGCTCCGATGTCCGGCTACGACGACGCGGAACGCTTCGAGTTCTTCATGCCTGCTTTGAAGGAATCAGACTCCCCGAGTTCCTGGATTTTCAGAACTTAACACTGAAGACTTACAACTGAGAACTAAAGACTCTTCAACAACAAGGAGAAAACTAAATGGCATCACTGAAAGAGCGCATTGTCCGGGGCGACATCATCGTCGGGGTATCGGTCCCCATCACGGCCACCAAGAGCCAGATGGAGGACATACTCAGCAAGGACGACTACGCCTTCATACACGCCGACTCACAGCACTCACCGTACAGCGAAGAGAGGCTCGTCCAGTATTGCGAGACGGCTAAGGAAGTCGGCATACCCGTCCAGTTCAGGATCAAGCACCCTCGGCACGCGTACCTTGTTGGCAACGTGCTCGATCTCGGCCCCCTGGGAATAGAAGTCCCGCTCGTAGAAGACGAGGCGACAGTGGATGAGGCCATAAACTGGTTCTACTACCCGCAGATGGCGAAGCGAAGCTGGGGCGGGGCGGCGCGATACGGTATCGAGGAACGTGGGGACCGTCTCGAATACGCCGAGTGGTGGAACGAGAACGGAATCCTGTGCATACAGATGGAAACCCTGCGAGCGGTCACCAACGCGCGCCAGCTTGCCAAGCCCGGGATTACCTGCCTGACCTGGGGCCCCGCCGACCTGAGCTACGACATAGAGGCGCATCCGCATCATCCGCTGCAGTCCGTGGACGACTGCCTTAAGCATGTCATCGAGCAGTTCGAGGGCACCAATATCAGGATGAGCTTCCGAAACTACGACTACAAGCTGCGCGACTACTACAAGGACATGGGTGTTACCGTGTTCATGGAGAACCCGAAGCCGTAGTCTATTAAGAACATATCACTGCGGTCAGTGAGGGCTACGCTTCAGCCATGCTCGCTGGCCGCTTGTGGTTTTCACATGGCTTAATAGTCATTATTCCGCAATCCGATGGTTTGTTAACAATACGTTAAACTGTCGTTAATGTATATACGCAGATTTTAGGGTAAACTACGGTGGTTCTAATGAAAATGATTTCAGTAAATAAGGAGGACGTGACCAAATGAGAGAGATAGTTACCGCACAGAGTGCTCTGCGAGAGAACTCTGTGCTCTTCAAGTCCTGCATCCGCTGCAGTGGTGATCGCCAGATCCGCCGCGACTTTGAGGGATTCTACATTAGCTGCCTCGCCTGCGGGCACATCAGCTATCCCGAGGTCCACACTGAGGAAGTCGCCCGTCTGCTGGAGTGGAAAACAGCCTCTTAGCCCCCAACCGTCGCGCATCGTTCCAGCAATCTTCCTAGATTTAACCGGGTTCTGCTCAGTTCTGTAAATTCGTGCCGCGCGGCCACCCGAACGCAGACTGGGCAGTTTATACCCAATTCACCCCATTGTCATTCCCGCGAAAGCGGGAATCCAGCGGGGACGGGTGTCCTCAGTTCTTCAGAAGCATTCCAGGCTGGCAGCGACGGCAGTAGCTCGTTATTCGCTGGTTGGCCCTGAGTTCGGTGATCTTGCCTCCGCAGCGCGGACATGGCTCGCCGCCCCTATTGTGCACCCTTAGGAAGTCACGGATCTTGTGATCTATCCGCTCGTCCATCCTCTCGCGCACCTGACGGGCCGAATCCTCGATCACCAGGCGCGACGACCTGTAGATGCGCCGTAGTTCATCTTCCGACAGTGCTTTTCGCCGCTTGAATGGATACACCATCGCGTCGAACAGAATCTCGTCCGCGTATGCGTTGCCGATGCCCGATATTACTCTGCCCCTGGTGAGTACGCCCTTTATCTCGCCGTGGAACCCCTTCAGGCGCTCAGTAAACTCCTCGAAACTGAATACATCCAGTACGTCCGGTCCCTGCTCGGCAAGTCCGGGCACATCCTCGACCTGTCCGCTTCCGACATAGTAGAACTGCCCCATCTGGCGGTCGTCCGTGTAGCGCAGGTCAACGCCGCCTTCCAGCTTCATCCTGACGCAGGTGCGCTTCTGAACTCGGGTCTTCGATGGGCAGTGCTGCAGTCCTCCGGTCAGCTTCGGATTGATGACCACGTGTCGCTCGCCCGAAAGCCCGAGAAGCAGAAACTTCCCTCTGCGCCGCACGGACTCGAACGTTCGGCCTGTCATATCCTCATCCAGGCTGCCGCTTAGAGACCTCACTACACTGGGCTTGAGAACTGCGGCATCCAATACGGTCTTTCCAGGCAGATTTGAATTCAGAAACTCTGCCACAACTTGCATTTCGGGAGCTTCGGGCATACTCAGACCTCCCCTGTTACTCGTTCTCCATCCAGCCGTACTTACGGAAACTCACGCGGCCCCGCGCATCGAACTCCACACCCTCCTCCTCCAATAGTTCTCTCTGAACCTGGCTGCCGTGTCCCGTGCTGCGTGGACTCACTTTGCCCTGGTAATTGATGATGCGCTGCCATGGGATGTCGCTGTCAAAGTCCAGCGAGGCCAGGCAGTAGCCCACCATTCGTGGGGTGCAGTCGCCGACGACCAGGGCGATCTGTCCATATGTGGCAACCTGCCCATACGGCACCTGCCGAACCACGTTCAGGATGCGCGGGTAAACCGGGGCTCTCTCATCTTGCATGGACATAGCAACCTCTCATGTGATAATGCTAACATCTGCATCGCACGGATTCGACAGGTTCGGCGGTGCATTGGCGAAGGCTTAAACTGAAGTCAATTATTGTGATTATCCAATAGGACAGAGAGTTGAAATGCTGAAGAAGACCATTCTCGGAATAGCCATAGTCTTCCTGATGTCTATCATCGCGTTGGGAATCGTTTCGGCATCCCCCAACTCTCAGGCGGGCACTGGCCACGAATCTTTTACATTCCTGCTTCTTGCTATAGAGGACGCAAACGACAAAGGCTTGATGTCTGACGAACTCAACTCGAATCTGTACGAACACGTAATAGAGAGCTTGACTGCTCCGTACACTTTCGAAACACCCGAGGAGGTCGAGGAAAGGCTGTCTGAAGATGGTCAGACTTCGTTCGAAATACTTGTCGCCGTCCTGACGGACGCCAATGACAAGGGCATACTGTCGGAGTACCTCATTGACGTGCTTACCGACCTGTTTGTTGAGGAATTGATAGCCAATCACACGGGTGAAACTCCCGAGCAGGTTGCCCGGCGACTGTCCGCCCTGACTATCCCGACTCCCACGGCGGTCCCGTCCGCAACCCCGCTTCCCATGACTGTCACCCAGGTCGTCAAAAACGTCGAGAAGGCAGTTGTCCTAGTTGAGAGAAGTGGAGGCTCCGGTACGGGGTTCATAATTGACGCAGGTGGTCGTCTGATCACCAACGCCCACGTCGTGGGACGCGACCCCAGGGTGTTAGTCATCATGCACGACGAGACCGTGTACGAGGCCGATGTGCTGGGCATAGACGAGATTGCTGATCTCGCGGTCGTCCAGCTACCGCCCGGCAGACTCCTATATCCTGTACCGCTCGGCGACTCCGACCTTGCCCAGGTAGGAGACGAAGTCATCGCAATGGGGTATCCATTGGGCTTCAAGACTGTAACAACAGGAATTGTTTCGGCCACTAATGTCGTGTTCAGCGGTGTAGAACACATCCAGACCGATGCCGCGATAAATCCGGGCAATAGCGGCGGTCCCCTGCTGAATGGCGACGGTCATGTAATTGGAATAAACGTAGGGAAATTTGAAGAAACTGCGTCTGGAAGGCCGGTGGACAACATAGGCTTCGCCATTACGGTAAACGAATTGAAAGCGAGGCTCGACGATCTGAGCGCGGGCCTGAGCGTGCTCGATCCTACTCCACCCCCTGTTCCTGACCCCGCCGACGGCTGGATGAGGTATAAGAACGGCGAGTACGGCTACAGCATTGACATTCCGCCTGCATGGTCGTTCACGACTGAGTTCGAAGATGAGAAGTACGCTCACTTCAGGTCCTCGGACAGCCAGGCGTTGACGGAAGTGCGTGCGTACGACATTCCCGACTCGTTCTCCCTGAGAGAGTTTGCTGAACAGAGGAGGGATGCTCTCAACGCCACCGCACGGTCGGGGTCGGTGGGCTTGCTCGAGGTAAAGACCATCGAGAGAATGGATGAGACGGCGGACGAATATTACGAGATTACCTATCGCTACCAGCCGACGCCCGAGGTCTGCGTCAGCGATGTGACAGAACGCGTTCGCGTATCATCCCTGCATCCCACTAAGCCCTACGGCTTCGGAATGACGGTGTCGGTGTGTGAAGACAGCCTGGAGGACTACGTATTCGATAGAGATGCCATAATGGACACATTCCTGGAGTGGCATATGTATGCAAGTCCGACCTTCGGGTACAGCATCAACCTTGCTCCCAACTGGCATCTGGCTGGGTTGGCAGGAGGAGGGGCTCGCGCTGTGATATTCCCGGAAGGCAGCCGTGCCGGATTCGTTGACATAAATGTCTATAACACCGACGACACCGTGTCTCTTGAGGACTTCGCCAAGTTCCGGGAAAGCGAAATGTACCAGATAGCCGATGAGGACGAGTGGGAGGAGCTGGATCACCACTTCCTGAAAGAGAGAGAACAGGTCGAAGGACGGAAGGCGTACGTGTCGGCCTATACTGCCCGAAGAGGTTCCAACAGGTGCCTTGCAGGTCTCATAGACCTAATTGCCCTATCTTCGTATTATCCGGATAACACATATGGCTACGTGGTTATCACCGGGGTGTGCCTGTCTATTATGGACGTGTACAACGAAGATAGACTGGAAATGCTGGACAGCTTCAGGTATTAGACTCGGATTCCGAGTCTAATACCTGAAGGCGAGGTTCTTAGCAGCCTCGCCTTGACCTTTTTGGCGGAGTGTCAGGCCGTAACTGCGGATACTCCGCTTGTAACCCCATTCCGTACATCGCTATCATTAGCTGGTGCCCCAAAGGCGATGTTCTCGGCCTCAAAGGTCGAACACCTCCACGTATGGGCCGGTAGCTCAGTTTGGCCAGAGCACCGGACTTTTAATCCGGGTGTCCTGGGTTCGAATCCCAGCCGGCCCACCACTCTGAAAGCGCCCTCCTGACTAAGGCTATGTTGACCCTCCGAGTCTCAATCTAGGAGTTCCACCTTTGTCGGCGCATTCCCAGACCGTTGATCCCGGTCCCGTCCGCGAGTCTGCGCGCGTTACCAGCCTCGACCTGATCCGCGGAGTAGCGGTGCTCGGCATTCTGATGATGAACGCGGTTTCATTCAAGTTCGGACCCGCGCCCTATTTCAACCTGAGCGCGGGCGGCTCGGAGACGTGGCTCGACTGGTCTGTGGGAATCTTCGGCGAGATATTCGTGGACCAGAAGTTCATGGGGCTGTTTTCCCTGCTGTTCGGCGCTGGGATGATTCTCTTCATAGACCGCGCCGGCAGCAGGGGGAGGCGCGCGGTCAGGCTGAACCTGTGGCGAAACGCGCTGCTGCTGCTTATCGGCGTGCTGCACGGTTTACTTTGGTACGGCGATGTGCTGACGGTTTATGCGGTATCGTCACTCTTTCTGATAGCCCTGCGGAAATTGCCGGATCGAGCGCTTATCTCTCTTGGGGTTGTCGCATTCGCGCTGTCCGTCCCGTGCGCGCTGTTAGCGCAGTACATCGCTGACACGACCGACTCATCGCTCTCAGGACTCTGGACGCAGGGCGAGATTTCTACCCAGGAGTTTGTGGGTCTTACGTTCCTGCTGGGCTACTTCCTGCGAGCGCTGGGGCTGATCCTCATTGGCGCCGGACTGTATCGCATGGGTTTCATGAACGGCGGCCTGCCTGAGAGTACATATCGGCTGACCGCGGTAATCGGTCTCGCAGTTGGCTTGCCGCTTGCCGCCGCCGGTGTCATCATCACCGCGGTAAACGACTACTCTCCCGATGTCGCCTTCATCGGCCAGATTCCCAACACGCTTGGAACGATTCCCGCCTCGCTGGCATACATGAGCCTCATCATCCTCTGGAACAACCGCGCGGACAACCGGCTCAAGTGTCGTCTGCGCGCGGTTGGGAGGATGGCCCTGACCAACTACCTGGCCCAGACGGTGATTGGCGTACTTGTCTTGACAACCTTGCTGGCCGACGTTGATTTTGTGAACCGGGGCGCGGTTCTGCTGTTTGTATTCGCGGTGTGGGCCATGCAACTATGGTGGTCGCAGGTGTGGCTGAGTCGCTTCCTGTTCGGACCTGCGGAGTGGCTCTGGCGAGTTGCTACATATCGAAGCGGGCAGCCGCTCAGACGCCGATGAACATTTCCCACGACTGAGGTCAGCATCGCGGGGGATGGTGTACACTTTGAATGACGATGATGTCATTCAAAGTGCAGTCCTTGTACCCAAATTGCAGCAATTGCCGACTTTCGCTGAACTTCTGACCCTCTACATGGAACGGACCGGCATCGGTGATGCCGAACTCGCCCGCCGGATCCCCGTGAGCAGACCCACTCTCATCCGATGGAGAGAGGGTGTCACCACACGTCCCCGATACCGCGAGGACGTGGCCCGCTGCGCCGAACTGCTCCGCCTTACGCCCGAAGAACGGGACGAATTTCTCATGGCGGCGGGATTCTCGCCTGAGAACGCCCCCGCTTCCGAAGAAACATCCGCTATGGCGACGGCAACCGAGGAGGCATCGCCGGAGCCCCTGGTCTCCACCGAGATAGTTCTTGAACCGCCCGCTCCTACTGAGGTGAACGAAGAACCTCCCCCGCCATCATTTCTCCGCCGATGGGGACTGCGCATCGGGCTGGCCGCCGCTATCCTGGTGGCAGCGATTGCGGCCGGCATCGTGTTCTTCTGGATGGTGGACAGGACAGACTATCCCACGGCTTTGTCCGGCGAGTCGCTGATAGTCCTGGCCCCGTTCGTCAACTACACCGCCGGACAGCAGGGCTTCAACGTGCCCGGAAGACTGAAGGAGGAGATTGATCGCGAGGTACGCGCCGCCGGAATCCGCGGCGTGAGGACGGTCGAATGGCCGAAGAATATCCACGAGGAGTCGGATGCCGAGGCCGCGGGTCGCCGCGCCGACGCCATGCTGGTGATATGGGGCGAATACGACAGCGGACGGGTCATTGCCAGGTTCACGGTTCCAGACAGTCGCTCCGAGCAGCATGATCAGCAGGTGGTGGACATCGCGTCAACTCCGTCGGAGCTTCCGGCGACGATAAATATTGGCCTGACCGAAGAGGTGCGATACGTCGCTTTGCTTACGCTCGGTCAACTGCACCTCGATCAAGGAGAGTACGACCTCGCAAAGGCGTCGTTGATTCGCGCGCTGACCAAACCGCCGGCTGATCCGTCCGCGCTGGCCAACCTGAGATTCAACCTCGCGCTCGCCTATCGTGGCGGGAAAAAGGCCGACTTCGACTTGGCGATCTGGCTCTTCTCCCAGGTCCTCTCGACGGAGCCCGACTCCGTGGAAGCCTATAATTCGAGGGCCCTTACCTACCTGGACAGGGGTGACCGGGGGGATGTGGAGCTTGCCTTAGCCGACCTCGGCCGCGCTCTGGATCTGGAACCCGACCGCGCCGCGACTTACCTCAACCTGGCGGTAGCGTACATCGAGCGCGGCGGTCGGGACGATCTGGATCGCGCCATCGCCGACCTGGATAAGGCGCTCGACATAAACTCGGACTACGCTTCGGCATACGTCAACCGGTCTGCCGCCTACATCGCAAGAGGAGAGCCGGGCGACCTCGACAGATCGTTCGACGACATCAACAAGGCCATCGAGATACGGCCCGAACTTGCCTCGGCCCATGTGGGGCTGGGAAACGTGTATCTTAATCGTTCTCTGCCGGGCGATCTCGAACTCGCCCTTGCCGAATTCAGCCGCGCAATAGACCTGGATCCCGCCTATGCCAGGGCTTACTTCAATCGCGGACTCGTACACTCCGCTCTGGAGAACCTCGGCAGTTCACTCTCGGACCTGCGACGCGCCCAGGGTCTGAAGCCTACCGACGTGACCTTCAACAGCACGATCTGCTGGCAGATGGCCGTGTCTGGAGACCCCGTTAACGCGCTCAGGTATTGCAATGTCGCCACCGCCCGGGATTCATCGGGTCGCGCCCTGGACAGCAGGGGATTCGTTCACGCACTGCTGGGGGAGCGCGACAAGGCAATCGCCGACTTCGAGAGATTTCTGGAATGGACGGAATCTTCCCCCAAGGAAAGCTGCGCCGACTACTACCGTCCCAGCCGATCCGACTGGATAGAAAAGCTAAGCGCCGGCCAGGACCCCTTCGATATTCGGACCCTGACCGAGATGCGTATCCGTCCCGTACCTTTTGGCGAAGCTCCATGCTGATATATGGAGAAGATTGCATCTAAATTTCGGTCTGGGTATAAATTCAGTTGATATATACCAACGGAGAACCAGATTCCCGAAAACTGGTACCAGTTTTCGGGGAGAAACTGGTTGAAACTGGTCTGTTTCCACCAGTTTAGACCAGTTTTCGCCGATCATGGACGCTTCTGGTGTGGTCGGCGATCTAGCATATACCGCTATATATGACTCCTCACTTACCGGATGTTCCATGGGGCCACTGAACATGATTAGATGATAGCATGTTTAAGAACATTTGCGCCATGACGTGCGCGCGAATTTAGATGCGATTGCACTGCTGATATATGGGTTCGCGCTTGACCGTGAAAGCGCGGTATGGTATTTATTTGCACATTGCATTAGCGAATGAATAGAATTGACGGAATGAATAGTTAGAACGACAAACATTCTTTGGGGGAAGAAAATGAAGGCAACAAGAATATTTGGCGTGGCGCTTGTGCTGTCGTTGTTAGCGATAGTCTCGATTGCGTGTGCCGCCGACGAACCGAGCGCGCCTGCCGCTCCGCAAGCGCCGCAGGCGGCTGCTCCCGCCGCTCCCGCTCAGGCCGCGTCTCAGGCCGCGCCTGCCGCTCCACAACAGCCAGCCGCACCACAAGCCGCGGCGCAGGCCGCCCCGGCTATTACGGCCGTGCCAGTGGCTCCCGCGCCCGTCTTGGCGCCACCAACACCCGTTCCCACCCCCGTGCCCGAGATGGCGATGGAGTCGGACTGGGTGGCCCAGTACCTGGCAAGCGACGGCTACAAGGCCGAATGGGGTCAGCCGGTCAGGGGCAACATCGTGCGTTATGGCGCGAACCTCAGGCTGAATGGACATGACCCGAACTATGGTCATACTTACGAGGGTCCGCAGTTCCTGCCGACCTACAACTCGCTAATCAAGTTCGACCCGTGGCAGGGTCTCACAGGCCCAATACTGCCCGACCTCGCCACGACGTGGGACGTGTCCGGCGAAGGAACGGTCATCACTTTCACCCTCCGGGAGGGAATTAAGTTCCAGGACAACCCGTACTCCACGCTGCCTGACAGTGTAAAGATGGCTATCGCTGGCAAGGAGTTCACCTGCGAGGACGCCGCCGCGAGCCTCCAGTTCGCAATATATCCGCCACAGTCGCTCAAAGACGTGGGCGTAACCCACGCCGGGCCGCGTCTCGGGCTCAAGCATATGCTGGACGGAGGCGCGACTTGCCCCGACGGTCCGATGGGCACGACTCTGCGAGTCGAGTTCAGTGAGGCGCGCGCGGGTACCATCGGCAAGTTCGCGGGCGTTACCGGAATGCCCAATAATATGCCCAAGGCGCTGATTGATTGGTGGGCCGCCGAATGCCCGGACTGCTGGGACCAGACTACTGACGAGACCTATCTCTATGGCACCGGCACCGGCGCTTTCATCCCGTTCGAGCGCGTTCAGGACGTTGGCACCAAGATCCGCGCCAATCCCGATTACTGGAGAGAGGGACTTCCCTTCCTCGAAGGCGTTGATCACATCGAAATTGAAGACACCACTACGCGCTTCACCGCGCTGATCACCGGCCAGATAGATTACTACGGCGAAGGCAGCGCTTCTTTGCTGCCCGGGCAGGTAGAGCAGGTTCTGGACTCGTTCAGCGATGAGATCCACCTCGAGCCGGTGCTGCACCTGTGGGGCAAGGGCCTTCAGTTCAATATGCACCGCCAGCCGTTCGACGACGAGCGTGTGAGATACGCTATTCACCTCGGTATAGACCGCGACGAGTGGACGGAGTTCAACCGCATCAAAGACCAGGTTGGCGTAATCAGGCCGACCAACTGGATGCCCCCCGGAACCGTCTGGGCGCTTCCTGACGACGAGCTCTGGGCGACGCCGGGCTTCCGCAACGGCCCAGGAGAGAAGGCTGAGGACATAGCCGAGGCGAACAGGCTTCTGGATGAGGCCGGACTGACCGGTAGCCCCCGCTTCACCGCAGGCTGCATGACTACTCCGCAGCAGATATTCGTTGACGGCTGCCTGTGGTTCAAGGATCAGCTCAAGAAGAACCTGGACATCGAATTGAAAGTTGACGTAGTGGAAGTCTCGGTGCAGCGCGACCGAGGCCAGACCGCTCACGGCGTGCCGCCTGACTACGACGTCCACTATGGCTCGAAGGCCAGGACTGATGTCGCGGACCCGTCCGACTTCTATAATATCTTCCTGGTTCCCGACGCCGAGAGTTGGTACCATCGGGGCACGGGCAGGTTCCAGGTTGATGCTGAAAGGGCGCAGCGTCTTCTGGATTTGGCTGACGCCCAGGCTGTCGAGCTTGATCCCGAAAAGCGCCGCGAGATAGTTCACGAGATAGAGCGTGAATCAATCACTGCCGCTTACATGATTCCGATGCCGTGGTCCATCATCTGGCCCGCCTGGCACAATGACGTAAGAGGCTGGCGTATGTTCAACCATCCGTCCCAGATCAAGTGGGCGGGTTGGGAGCGAATGTGGCTTGCCAGGTAGTGCGTAAGTTGCTTGACAGCTAGTTTGAATTCAGAGTGGGGCGTTCTTGCTGAAGTGGACAGAGCGCCCCCTAAGAATTAGTTGGAAATGTGAGAGGGTGAGCGGATGCACCGTTATCTAGTGCGACGGGTCCTTTTTGGGCTGATGACCGCAGTCCTTGTATCTCTGCTGGTATTCGCGTTGATGCGGATCGCCCCCGGGGATGTTGCCAAGTCAATCGCGGCACAGCAGGCCGGGGGAGAGGAAGGCACTGTCAGCTTAGAAGAAATCGAACAGATTCGAGAAGCGCTCGGTCTCAATGAGCCTCTCTACATTCAGTACTGGGTCTGGATGAGCGGATTCGTCAGAGGAGACTGGGGAGACTCTCTGTTCACCAAGCGCCCGGTATTCGACGAGTTCCAGCAGAAGGCGGTGGTCACTTTCGAACTTGTGATTCTTTCGCAGATCATAGCTATCGCCATCGGCATACCGGCAGGCGTGCTGATGGCTCTCAAGCAGGACTCCAGGATGGATTACGCAGTGCGTATCGCATCGCTTGCGGGGCTCTCGATACCGTCTTTCTGGAGTGCTACGTTGCTCCTGGTGGGCGGAGCCTACTTCTTCAGGTGGAGTCCGCCCCTGGGGTACTCGGCGATAACTGACGACTTTACAAGAAATCTGAGCCAGTTCATCTGGCCCGCGCTGATGATAGGCTACATAAGCGCGGCTACCAAGGCGCGGATGATGCGCTCCACAATGCTCGAGGTGCTTCGGCAGGACTATATCAGGACGGCGCACGCGAAGGGGCTTCGCGCCTACGCGGTCACTGCCCGGCACGCGCTCAAGAACGCGCTGATTCCCGTCATCACGGTCATTGGCATAACGACTGCTCTTTCTATGGGCGGCTCCGTTGTAATGGAGCGTGTATTCACCCTGCCGGGCATTGGCGAGTACATCGTTGCAGGGATGCTCGAACGCGACTACCCAATAGTCCAGTCCATGGTGATGTTCTTCGCCATGTGCGTTATCGTGGTCAACCTGCTGGTTGATCTCTCCTATGGCTGGCTGGATCCGCGCGTTCGCTATCAGTAGGGAATAAAAGAGGACTTCGGAATGGCAACACAGCAGACTGGCGCTGTAACTCTCGGACGGCCTCGCAGTACGGGGCCATGGCGGGTAATCTCGAATTTCGTCACGCGCAAGCCGCTGGGGGCCTTTGGCGCCCTGATAATCATTATCATGGGGCTGATGGCAGTAGTCGGCCCTCAGATGACTTCATGGGATCCCCTGGAGTGGAACCTTACGTCCAAGCTAGAGTGGCCCAGCGGAGAACACTGGCTCGGCACCGACGAGATGGGTCGCGACCTGTGGAGCCGCATGATGTCCGGCGCGCGCATATCCTTGCTGGTCGGATTTGCTTCGGTCGCGTTCGGCTCCGGGGCGGGTGGTGTCGTTGGCGTAATAAGCGGCTGGTACGGCGGCAAGGTGGACAACTCGATCCAGCGCATCATGGACGCGCTCATGTCCATACCTACGCTCATCCTGGCGATGGCGATTACCGCGGCGCTCGGAACGAATTTGATGAACATCATCATAGCCATCGGTATCGTGCAGATACCACGCGCGAACCGAGTCGTGCGCTCACAGGTGCTGGCGGTCAAAGAATCGCAGTACGTTGACGCGGCGCGTTCCATAGGCGCGGGGAACTTGCGAATTATGATTCAGCACATAGCGCCGCAGTGCGTCGCCCCCTGGCTGATCATATCCACCGGGGCCCTGGGAATAGCTATCCTGACCGAAGCCTCGCTCAGCTTCCTTGGCCTCGGAGTGCCACAGCCCGAACCGTCCTGGGGCGGAATGTTGACCGGACCGGTGCGCGACTGGTTCATTCTGTATCCGTACCTGGCGATATGGCCCGGAGTCGCGCTGTCGCTGGCTGTGTACGGCTTCAACCTGTTCGGCGACGCCATCCGCGATGTGCTCGACCCGAGGCTGCGCGGGACGTAGGACCAGGAACTCTCCAACACGCAACAAATAATGGGACGGCTCTACCTCTGGTAAGCCGTCCCATTTTATACTGATCAGCATGGATCTCCGAGGATATTTCAGATCCTCATGGTGTGCTTAAATATATGCGTGTAAGGCTATATAATTGCGAAACCAGAAGTGAAATCAGGATGACCACAATCAACACTATACAAGATCTGCAGCGCATCCTTGAGGAGAATCCCGAGTGGCGAACGGCGCTGAGGTCTATCCTCCTTACCGAGGATCTCTTGGTGCTTCCTCAGCAGTTCAGCGAAATGACCAAGAGTGTCAACACTCTGGCCGCCAGCGTAGATGGATTGAGGAAGCACACCGACATTCGAATAGACGGATTGGAGGAGGGTATAGATGCCAGCGTTGATAGACTTCGTGACGATACGATCTCCAGGCTGGACACTCAACACCGGATTATGCGGGACCTCCAGACTGATTACGGGAATTTCCGCGACAACTACGCCGAGAGCGCCGCTAGGAAGAACGGCACGCGAATTGCTGGTCTCTTCGCACGCCGGAAGGAAATAGAAGAGCGTATATCGGCCCGCCCATTAAGTCGCGATGAGCTGATAAACTTGCTGGCGGTCAACGCGGCCGCAATAGAAGAGTTGAATCTGGAGGATGGTGCCTGGCTTTCATTCCAGGAGCCCAACCTCATCATCGAGGTGACACTCTTGGGATTCGGGGGCAAGCCGCTCTTCTATGTGGCTATAGAGGCGTCTTACACTGTGGCCGACAACGATGTGCAGCGGGCGACAGATAACGCTAGGATACTGCGACGGGCGACGGGCCTGGATGCCTATGCGGTAGTTTCGGGAGCGCGACTGAGTTCTCGGCTAACCAAGCCCGTTCTGGAGAGTGTCGATGAATACTTCACAGAGGCCGATCCTGACGCCGCTCTATGGAGCCAGCTTATCGAGGAAGATATGGAGCCCCTAGCCGGTTAACTAAGACTGGGAGCGGAGCCTACCCAGCCTTACACATATCTTCAATCTGATCTTACTTGTTATGAGATGTGAAACATAACCAATTGTTATATGCCCATCGCCGCCAGGTGATCGTGCAGCGCCTGGAGCGCCTCGCTGTTCTCCTCTATGGTGAAGCCGTCAACCTTGTACTCCTGCTTCGCGCTCATGCCGTCCACAGCGCCCAGGTCAACGGTGTCCCTCAGAAGTTGCTGTTCCTCCTCTATGGAAGGGAGCAGGTTGCGTCCCGACAGCGCGGACAGCGCCGCCGCAAGTCCGTAGCCGCCCCAGTTCGAGACGCTTGCCAGCATCAGCTTCGACGTCTGGGTTATGCACGGAATCTTGACGAGAGACTCGACCTGGGTGACCTCTTTTGCCAGATTGCCCATCCCGATCTCGTTGCCGCCGTCGCCGATTCCCACCGACGGCACGTCGGAGTGGAATAGATGGTCAATGCGTGCGTTGTAGTCCGTGATGTCACGTCCCCGCATATTGCGGTATTTGCCCTCGTCGGTGAAGCCGCAGCGTTCAATCGCTATCAGTACGGACGGATTGAGTTCGGATAGCAGGTTGCGCGCGAACTCGACGCTCGAATCTTCGTCGGTTATTGGGAAGTCCACAACACTCGAGTAGTCCCCGCCCGTCTTGTCCATGATCTCGGTGGCGTAGCGGTCGGTAACGTGGACTACGTTGTACCCCAACTGGTTCAGCGCGCTTCCTATTACGACCGCTCCGGGAGGACCGTCGGTCTCTGCGAATCCCGCGTCCAGTATGTAGAAGCCGGTAACGATGATGGCGGTCCCGGGATTGTCCAGAATCAGTTGCGCGGCCTGCGTCGCGTAGTCGGACGGGAGGTGTGGCCGGAGGTGCGAGATTCCCCTCCGGTCTCTGTCCAGAATAATGTCTTCTATGGTCAAGAGGAACTCCTTGCTTGGTGTCTTGTGTGGTTGGCGCGGTCGGCTCTTTGATGTTCATCTATATGACCGACAGATCCTCGTCTTTCTTGTCCGTGATGAACATGTGCCCCGGGGAGTGTGTAATCATCAAAGGTGGCTTCGAGGACATGGCCGCGGCCTGTGGAGTTACGCCGCAGGCCCAGAATACCGGAACTTCGCCGTCCTCGAACTCGGAGGGATCGCCGAAGTCGGGACTCATTACGTCGCTGATTCCGATGGCGGACGGGTCTCCGATGTGGACGGGCGCCCCGTGGACCGCCGGGAACCTGGAGGTAACCTGCACGGCCCTTACGACCTGCTCACGCTTGATAGGCCGCATGGATACGACCATCGGCCCGGAGAACGCTCCGGCCGACGAGGTGGGTATGTTGGTTATGAACATCGGGACCGTGGTGTCCTGTTCCATGTGTCGTATGGGAATATCTACGTTCAGCAGCGCGTTCTCGAATGAGAAGCTGCAACCCAGCAGGAACGATACCAGGTCGTCGCGCCAGTATTCCGAAATGTCCTCGACCTCGGCGGTCATTTCGCCGTATTCGTACACCCTGTATAGGGGGGTGTCGGTTCGGAGGTCGGCGCCGGGCGCGAACTCGGAGGGCTCGACATCGCCTGCCTCGACTACCTCGAGCAGCGGGCAGGGCCTGGGATTGCGCTGGCAGAACAGCAGAAAGTCGAATGCCAGGTCCTTGGGCAGTATGGCGAGGTTCGCCTGGACGTGTCCGGGGGACATTCCGCTGGTGGTCTGTACCAGACGGCCCTCCCTTATGAGTTCTCGTACTTCAGATGGCGCCGTTGGCAGGGCTAGTGTCGTCATTGTGCGCTCCTCGCTCTTTATTGGGATAGCATTGCTTCAGCAGGTTTAGAATAGTACGCGCGGGAAGGGTCGTCAAGGAAGGGCGAAGCCACTACCCCTTTCAGCCGTCCGACGCGCTCTTCTGAAGCTCGTACAGCTTGTTGATAGCCTCTATCGGCGTCATGGAGGAGATGTCCAGCCCCTTCAATTCGTCAAGGGTGGGGGAGGACATCGGCAGCAGCGCTAACTGCGTCGGCTGACCGGAGTTGCCCCCCGATTTTCCGTTCCCTGCATTCTGTGTGTCATCCACTTCGAGATCGCGGAGCACCTCCCACGCTCGGTTGACGACCGCGTTGGGCATTCCGGCAAGCTGTGCCACGTGGATACCGTAGCTCTTGTCGGCGCGTCCCGGAACTATGCGGCGCAGGAAGACTATGCTTCCGTTCTCCTCCGAGACCGCGACATTGTAGTTTCGGACGCCGGGAAGATGGTCCGATAGCTGAGTGAGTTCGTGGTAATGGGTCGCGAACAGGGTGTTGCATCCCAGGTTCGGGTGGTTGTGGATGTACTCGGCCACGGCGCGAGCTATGGCGAGGCCGTCGAAGGTGCTTGTCCCTCTGCCTATCTCGTCCAGGATTATCAGCGAGCGTCCTGTGGCGTGGTTCAGTATGGACGCCGTCTCCACCATCTCCACCATGAAGGTGGACTGTCCCAGCGCCAGGTCGTCCTGCAGACCTACGCGGCTGAATATCCTGTCCACCAGTCCGATAGAGGCCGACTCCGCGGGCACGAAACTGCCTATCTGCGCCATGAGAACGAGTATGGCTACCTGCCTGATGTACGTGGACTTCCCTGCCATGTTCGGGCCGGTGATTATCGCGAGGTGGCCTTCCTCACCGGACATGACGGTATCGTTCGGCACGAAGCTGCCCGTATCCAGCATCCGCTCTACTACCGGGTGCCGGCCCTGCTTTATCTCGATTCTGTTCGTGTCGTTCAGTACGGGCCTTATGTATGCGTTCCGGGACGCGACATCTGCAAGCGAGCAGAACGTGTCTATAAGCGCAATGGACTCGGCTGTGGCGGCAATGTCAACCGCGTGTCCCGCGACCTGCGCACAGACTTGGTTGAACAAGTCATTTTCGAGATCGGCCATACGGTCCTGGGCGTTCAGTATGCGCGACTCGTACTCCTTCATCTCCGGGGTTATGAAACGCTCGCCGCCTACGAGCGTCTGGCGTCTGACATAGTCGTCCGGCACCAGGCCGAGATTGGCGTTGCTGACCTCTATGTAGTATCCGAACACCTTGTTGTACCCGACCTTGATGTTCTTGATGCCGGTGCGCTCCCGCTCGCGCGATTCGAGGCGCGCAATGTACTGTTGCGCATTCGTCGTGGCATCGCGTATGTCGTCCATTTCGGGAGAGAATCCTGGCCTGATGACCTTGCCGTCGCCGACCGAGATCGGCGGATCGTCGGTGATGGCGGAGCGCAGCAGCGCGACAACCTCCGAGGTGTCTCTAATGCCGTCCGAGAGCGACTGGACCTGCCATGCGTCCTCGTCCTCGGACAGAATCTCTTTCAGGTAGGGAGCGGTCTCGAGGCTTGCGGCGAGTGCGATGAGGTCACGCGGTGTCGCGCCGAAGCCCCTGATGCGGTTCAGGACTCGCTGAATGTCGGATACCGAGTCCAGCAGCGCAATGATGCGCTCCCTTCTCAGCGCGCTGCGGTGGAACCACTCGACCGACTCCTGACGCTGTATCAACTCATCCAGGTCGAGCAGAGGCTGTCCCACCCACGACCTCAGCACACGCCCGCCCATCGCGGTCCTGGTGCGGTCCAGGACCGACAATAGGGATGCCGAAGTATCGGCCCAGCGTCCGCCCTCGAACAGCTCCAGGTTGCGGCGTGTTTGCGGGTCCAGGACCATGTGACGGCTGGTCGTGTAGGTACGAAGCGTCGTAAGTTGCTCCGCGGCGGCTCTCTGCGTCTGGGTGAGGTATTCGCGGATCGCTCCCGCGGCCCTTATGGCGAGTGGGAGGCGGTCACATCCGAACGCCTCCAGGCTGCCGACCTTGAAGTGGCGCTGGAGTGACTCCGTACACCATTCCAGGTCGAACGACTCGGCGGATATACAGGCTATCATTGTGCCATCGTCTGTCTCTACCGAGTCCGTCCCCTCAGGGAGCAGAAGCTCGGCGGGACGCAGCCTGAACAGTTCAACCGGCACTTCCGATGCATCAAGTTGAGTCGTAGCGTACTCGCTGGTCGTTATGTCCACGTAGGCTAGTCCGGCCTGCTCACCTTCGACTATGACGGCTGCGAGATAGTTGTTCGCTTTGCCCTCCAGCAGCGACTCTTCGATCACAGTTCCGGGAGTTACTATCCGCACCACCTCCCGGTCCACGATGCTCCTGGATTTCGATGGCTCCGAAGTCTGCTCGCATATAGCCACCTTGTAGCCCTTTTTCACGAGGCGGGCCAGGTATGGTTCGAGAGCGTGGTACGGTATTCCGGCCAGGGGAATGTTCTTGTCGGATCCGAACTCCCGCGAGGTGAGCGCTATTTCAAGCTCGCGCGAGATGATGCGGGCGTCGTCGTCGAACGTCTCGTAGAAGTCGCCCATGCGAAACAGCAGAATTGCGTCCTCATGGTCGCTCTTGATGCGAAGGTACTGTCTGCGGGCTGGAGTCGGCATAGCGCTTCTATTTTAACCCGCCGGACTCATGTCTGAAAGCAAGCCAAGCGCGCGAAATCCGCGAACATCGGGACTGAGAGAATCCCAGACGGGCTTATCGGGGAGTTATGAATTCGGTGGACGCGACCGGATACCGCTCCCCGTCCTGGCTGATCCCGCCGGCCATAAGGACGCTGCCGTCGGGCATCAGGGTGGCCGAGTGGCTCGCTCGTGGCTGAGACAGTTCAGGGCCCGCCGACCATGAATTGGTTTCGGGGTCGAATATCTCGGTCGAGGAGTACAGGAAGTAGTCGCTGCCCCGCGGGTCTTCGCCGCCGGCGGCCAGGACGCGCCCGTCGGGAAGTAGCGTCAAGGTGTGGTTCATACGTCTGACCGACATTGGGTCGGTGAGAGTCCACTCGCCGGCAACCGGGTCATAGGTTTCGCTGTCCGGGCTGTCTCCGAACATCGAGGCATATTGATCCAGGCCGCCGGTCACCAGTACTCTGCCATCCGTCAGGGCAATGGCCTTCGCGGTCGGTCGCGGCGCATTCATATCGCCGGTCAGCGTCCACGAGTCGGTAGCCGGATCGAATATCTCTGCTCGCGCCGTCCCACGCAGCGTTTCGAGATCACTGATACCGCCTGTAACTATAACCCGCCCGTCGTCCAGCGCAACGAGTGTCTGTTCCATGGCGGCTTCGTTCATGGGATTCAGAGTTTGCCATTCACCTGTACCCACATTGTAAGACTCTACAAGCGCTTCAGGTTCAATCGTGGCTTGAGACGATGACATCGCTTCCAGGTCCAGGCCGCCCACTACTACGATTTCCTTGTCATCCACCGCGAAGATGCTTACGAAAATGCGATTCGACGGGATGTCCGAAAGGTGAGTCCACTCGTCAGACTCGAGATCGAATAAGGCAATGGCGCTGGTGACGTCGCCCGCGTTTCCGCTCTGAGACTCTTCGGAAAGCGCTACGCTCGCGACCCTTCCGTCGGATAATGTGACCGCAGGCGAGTAGATCAGGAATCCGGAAGACTCGGAAGAATCTTCGGTCCTTATAATAGCAGTAAGAGTCCATGTATCCGTCTCTGGGTCGTAGATTTGGGAAAATACGACCGGATAGGGATAGATTTCATTGTTGTTGACTACTCCCGTCCATCCGCCGGATACGAGAACGCGCCCGTCGTCGAGAAGCGTCGCTTCGTGAGAAAAGCGGGGGCTTACAAGATGAGGCGCCTTGTAGTCAACGTCCTTGCCGTAGTCCGAGAAAATGACGGTAAGATTCCCCTGTACGGAATCAATGCTGTCTTCGTCCATCAACGAATGTGCTATTGATGAATCGAAGACTCCCGAGACTTCGACCTGTCTCAGCAGACTGTTATCCACTCCGACGCGGTAGGTTACCTGAAGTTCGTTCTCGGCGCCTGTAACCACTGAGCCCGACAGCTTGCCCGAAACGACGTCGGTCTCGACACCGTCGAGCAGTTCCCGGCCTGTCACTTGCATTGAGCCGTCGGTCACGATGTCGGAGGTCTCAAAGCGGTCCGAGCCGAAGAGTACGCGAGGATTTGTCACGTAGGACAATACGAGCAGATCTTCCTTCTCTGTCCAGCGTCTCGTTTCGGTGTCGAATACATAGCTCATCCTCTGGATTTCCCCGAACAATGTTCCCATGTTTTGAAGTGCGATCACGGCGTATTCGACTGTGTTGGACGGTGTCGTTAGTGAAACATTGGCCGAGTTATAGTCCGTAAGCGCGTCGCCCGAATACTCAACAGAAATATCACGCTCCTGACCTGCGCTATCCCGGACGGTGAGTGAACCGCTTATCTCGAAAGCATATCCGCCCACGGTCTCCATGCTTTCCCGCGCTGAGTCCAGAACCTCGACTTCCGGCGGCGGAGGTGTGGCTGTGGGCCTGGGAGTAGAGGTTGGGCGTGGCGTCGGTGATGGACGCGGCTCGCTGGTGGGTAGCGGAATGTTGGATGCGGAAACAGGCCCCGCAACCGGCGTATGGGTCGGCGGGACTGGACTAGGAGTCTCAGTCGGCGCGCTTGTGGGCGTCGGAGTCGGAACCGGCTCCTGTCCGCAGGCGACGCTCAGCGCCAATGTCAGCGCAACAGATACGATGGCGAGTGTTGATTTCATCTTGAAGAGCTTTGCTAGAGTTTATTGCGCCTGCACACATGGTATCAGTAAATGAGAAGGTTCGGTTAGCTTAAGTAAGCAAAAAGGCCGACTCACCGGAGTCGGCCTACATGAAGGCGATGATTTAGGGTTGACGTCTAGTCGTCTTCTTTCCAGAAGCGTTCTTCTCTTACATCGTAGCCCTTGGGGATCATGCGGTCCTTCACATCCTCGATCATGCCTGGGTGTCCGCAGGCATAGACTATGGTGTCCTGTGGGGTGAGTCCACACTTCTCAGCGTACTTCTCGACGATATTGTTGACGCGACCGGTCTCGCCCGTCCATCCCGCGTTCGGCTCCTCGTCCGGTCGGCTTATCGTCGGAACGAAGGTGATCATGTCGGGATGTTCGGCTGCCAATTCTTCGAGTTCGGCGTCGTACGCGAATTCATCGTGGTAGCTCGCGCCCATCAGAACGTAGAAGTGGTGTCCGGTCTGCCCGTCGTTGAGATACTGCCTGATGATGCTGATATACGGCACTACGCCGGTCACAGTGGCTACGAAAAGCTGGTTCGGCAGCGACGGATCGAATACGAAAATTCCCTTGGCCCTGGGCCTTATGGTGACGCTTTTCCCCTCTTTCAAATCGAAGAGGAGTGGTGTGAGATTGCCGTCGGGCGGCGGGACGAGCTCGATAAAGAGTTCCAGGTCTTCTTCGTATGGCGCGGAGACGATGGAATAGGCGCGCTCGATTCCCTCAGATCCAATCGTGCAGTACTGACCGGGCTTGAAGGTGAAGCCTTCAGGCTTTTCCAGCCATATAGTCCACAGGTCTTCTGTAAAGTCTTTTCGTCTCAGTATGTTTGTATCGGCGAGTTTTGGGCGCCGGACTCTTCTTCTGGTTTGGGTGGTCAAGTTAGGGTTGCTCCTTTGCGTTCGGATATTGCGTTGTTCAGTCTGCCGCGACCTGTGCGGTTAGTTTGACGATCCGCACCGGGGTCAGAGGCAGAGTTGGTACATTAAGCATGGGGTCGGGGTCTTCGCTCTGTACGAGACCGGTTATCAAGTCGCCGAACAGCGTCGTTATGGATACCAGTCCGCGCTGCGGTCCGGTGACGTCCGCGGTCCCCGCGGCCCTGCCGCGACCGGAAACGGCCTCCACCCAGTCGCCCTCCGCAATGCCGAGTTCTGTGGCGTCTTCTGGGTGCAGTTGTATGGTCTCGTCGCGCTGTATGGCGTTCTTGCCGTTTATCTGGATGATTTCTATGTCTTCCTCCGGCTGGTGCAGCACACGTCCGTGCGCCAGCATCAACGGATATTCGTTGTCTTCATGTTCCGGGACGACGCTCATGGACATCGGCGCGAGCGTCAAATTCCCCGGTGCTTGCGATTCCTGGTACAGGATCGCAACGTCCGCCATGTCGGTGGCGAGGCAGGGCCAGTGAATGCCCCCTGCCTGGATCCTGCCGTAGGTGATACCGCCGTATATAGATATCAGGTTGTTGAGCTCGTCGAATATCTCTGATTCGTCTTTGTAGCCAAAGCCGTCGGCATCCATGCGAGAGGCGATCTGGGAGATAATGCGCCAGTCGGCCTCCTCGTCTCCCTTGGGTCCCAGCGCCGGACGAAGTAGTTGTATTCTTCTTTCGAGATTGGTGTAGGTCCCGGAGCGCTCCGCGAATGTCTGCGAGGGAAGTACCACGTCGGCGAGTTCTGTTACATCGTTTTCGAACGTGGCGTGCGCGACTACGAACTCCGCATTCGATAAGGCTGCTTTGAAGTGGCCCAACTCGCCGTTCGTGAAGTTCGGGCTGTCGCCAATTACGTGAACGGCCTTTACCAGTCCCGAGTCCACGGCACCGGCGAGTTCTCTCACGCCGATTCCCGGGGAGGTCGGAACTTCCACATTCCAGGCGTCGGACATCTGCTTTCGGTGTCCCTCGTCATCTAACTGTCTGTATCCGGGAAGAAGATCGGGGACGCAGCCGACATCTCTTGCGCCCTGTTCGTTGGCTCCGGTGAACAGCGGATAGAGTCCCGATGACTGTCGTGCGACATTCCCCGTTACGAGCGCGAGGTTGACAAGCGCTCGTGAGCACTCCTCGTAGAGGTTCCTGGGAAGGGTTTCCAGCGCGTAGAGAATCGCCCCGGGCTGCTGTTCGGCGAATAGTCGCGCGGCGGACTGTATATCTTCCCGAGACACTCCGGTCAAACGCTCGACATTCACCAGGTCGAATTCGCGCATGATGGAATTCCTGAACTCATGGATGTTGTCCACACGATCATTAAGGAATTCGTGATCCTCCAGCGATTCGTCCCAGATGACCCGTATCATGCCGCCAATGAGAACGGCTTCACTGCCGATTCTGGGCCTGAGCCACATATTGGCGTGGCGTGCGAGTTCGGTCTCACGCTGGTCTATCAGGATGAGGGAGGCGCTTCCTTGCCGTACCGCTTTCTTGATGGGCACCGCAAGGACGTTCTGCTCCTCGGTCATGTTGGATGATACGACCAGGAACCGCTTCGAGTCTTCCAGGTCCCATATCGGGTTGGTTGCAGCCGGGTATCCCAGTTGTTCATGGAGAGGCCTGAGTATCTCCGGGCGCGTATTGGACGCGACATCCACATTGTTCGAGCCCATCACCGCGCGCGAGAACTTCTGCGCGATATAGGCGTCTTCATTTGTCGCCCTCGGCGACGCGATAAGCGAGTACTGCCCATTTCTGTACTCGGCGAGTCTTTCGGCTACGGAGTCAATTGCGTCGGGCCAGGAGGCCGGCTGCAACTGTCCGTTGCGGCGTATCATGGGCGACTTGATCCGGTCACGCCGATTTGCGAACTCCATGCCGAACTTGCCCTTGAAGCAGCCCTGTCCGCGGTTTGCGGCTGCATGGCGCTCCGGTATCGAGCGAATCAGGCGGTTGCGCTTGTTCACTTCGAGCTTCATTTCGCAGCCCACTGGACAGTGGGGGCATATCGAATTCACTTCCTCTACGGCCTTGTCCCACTTGTAGTCGTGCTCGACCAGGGCGCCGGTTGGGCATACGTCAATGCACGCTCCGCAGAACTCACAGCCCGATTCCAACAGGCTGGTGCCCTGCGACGTCCCGATGAGGGCCCGGCCCGAGCGACTCTGCAGCGTCAGGGCGGAATCGCCCCGAACCTCGTCGCATACCCGCACGCAGCGCGCGCATACGATGCACAGGTTCATGTCCATGTCCCAGTAGGGGTCCTCGGTCGCGAGAGGCAGATGGCGGTTGTTGTACGTGAGCGGCGTGTCCATCTCCATTTCGAGATAGCGCACTGTGTCCTTGAGTTCGCAGCGTTCGTTCTTGGGGCAGGTGACGCAGCGGTCGTTGACCGACACGTGGCGCAGGCAGATGTCCGCGGGCCCGCAGAGTTCGATGCGGTGGCAGGTCAGACATCCGTGTGGATGCTCGGACAGGAGCATCTCCATTATGCCGCGCCTGAGCCCCTGGAGTTCATGACTCTGAGAAGTCACCCTCATACCCGGAGATATGGGCGTCGTGCAGGATGCCGGCGAGCCGGGCAGCGCGCGATAGTTTCCTTCCCGGTCCGGTGCTTCGGCCGTTACCACGCACATTCGGCACGCGCCGAACGGCTTCATTCCCGGGTAGTAGCACAAATAGGGGATGTACAGTCCCGCGTCCATCGCGGCCTGGATTATCATCTGGCCCGGCTTTGCAGGAATATCCTGACCGTCAATAGTGATCGTAATGTCGTCGGCCATTATGATGCTCCGGGTGCGAAATCGTGGGCGTATGGTCTGGTATTCTTTGGCGCGATGTGCGGGCCGAGGCAACTGCCGGTCGGGCAGCGGCCTTCTTCGATGTGCGCCCTGAAGTCTGACTCGAAATGGGTGAGCGCTGACCGGATGGGCCCAAACCCAAGCTGGCCGTGTCCGCAGAGCGAACTTGCTTCCATCGTATTGCCGACGGAGCTCATGAGATCGAGGTCGCCGGGCCTGCTTTCACACCTGGCTATGCGCTCGGTTATCTCGAGAAGGTGCTCCATGCCCAGCCTGCACGGGAAGCACTTGCCGCAGGACTCGAACTGGCAGAAGGCTACGAGAATGCGAGTCAGGTCAACTGCGCAAACCTCCTCGTCGCCGACGATGATGCCGCCGGACCCGAGAATAGCTCCCGCGTCACGCATCTCGTCGAAGTCTATGTGTATGGACATGCTTTCCGCGCTCAGGACCCCGCCAAGTGGACCGCCGGTCTGGAGCAGCTTTAGCTCCTTGCCGTCCGGGACGCCTCCACCTATGTCGTTTACCACTTCGCCGAGCGTGAGCCCCATCGGGACCTCGTACAGTCCGGGATATTCGACATTACCGTTGAGGCAGATGATCGCGGTTCCGGTACTGCGGTTAACGCCTATGGAGCTGAACCATTCCGCGCCGCGCGAAATGATCTCGGGGGCGTAAGAGTACGTCTTTACGTTGTTGATGGTGGAAGGATACCCCCATACGCCGAATGCGGCAGGGAAGGGGGGACGGAATCTTGGCTGCGAACGTTTGCCCTCGATGGCTTCCATCAGGGCAGTCTCTTCGCCCGCGACGTAAGACTCGCCGGTCAGTGCGACCTCTATGTCGAAACTGAAGTCCGTGCCGAAGATGTTCTCGCCCAGGATACCCGCTTCGTATGCCTGCTTTATCGCCTCTTCGGTGCGCTCGATTGGCCCGTCGTGACCGTGCCGGATGAATACGATGCCATTGGAGGCGCGCGTGGCGTAACCGCCGATCATCAACCCTTCCAGAAGCGTGTGCGGGTCGCTTTCGAGTATGCCCTTGTCGTTGTAAGCGCCCGGGTCTCCTTCTTCGCAGTTGCAAAGCATATACTTCTTGGGACCCGGGGAGCGGACCATAAAGCTCCACTTGATTCCAGTCGGGAAGGCCGCTCCGCCCCGTCCGCGAAGGCCGGAGTCGGTCATCTCCTTGATGACGTCGTCAGGCTCCATCTGCGTGATGGCCTTATTTATGCCGGCGTATCCGCCGTTCGCGATGTACTGGCTAATATCGCCGGGAGCGATGTTTCCGGCGTTTCTGAGCGCGATGCGATGCTGTCTGGATATTCCCGGCACGTCGGCGAGATTCGGCGCGCCATCTATCGGATCATCCCCCAGGTAGCCGAAGACTTTGTCGGCTGGCAGTTCACCGGATCCGAGGTACGAACCCACGATTGAAGGAACATCGTCAGGCGTGACATTTCGGAAGAAGAGCCTCGAATTGCTTCCCGGAAGGAGGATGTCAACCAGCGGTTCGGCATAGCAGACACCGAGGCAGCCAACCTCGTCTATTCGGGCGGCGATGTTCCCGGATTCGAGCGTCTCCCTGAGCGCTTCGATTACCTCGTATGCGCCTGAGGAGTGTCCGCACATAGCGGTTCCCACCCGTATCCAGGGCTCAGGGCCCTCGGTCAGGCTCTTCCAGCGCTCATCGGCGGTCTGTTTGATTTCTTCGTATGTGGGCATGGCTCACGGAGGGGGATTTTATAGAGGCGTTTCAGGACTTGCTCAGAAGAATTCCGACGCGTTCGGAAGCTGATTCGGGTGTCAGGCGTCCAATAAGATGGTGGTCTATGCTCATCACCGGGGCGGTGGAACAGGCTCCGAGGCACGTATTGAACTTGAACGATATGCTGTTGTCCTCAGTCTCGCCCTCATCATCCAGGCCCAACTGCTCCATTACCTGCTTCAGGATATGGGACGCGCCCTTCAGGTGGCACGTAGGACCCCAGCAGATTTCCACATTGTGCTCCCCGGGCGGAGTGAATCTGAAGTTCGTGTAGAAGGAAGCTACGCCCCAGACCTCGTTGATGGTCGTGTCGTTAAGCGTGGCTACTTCTTCGATGGCTTCATCGGGTATGTACCCTAACTCATCCTGCACGGCGAGAAGAGATGATAGGACGGTCACAGTAGGGCGGCGCTGGTGACTTATCGCGTGTAGAAGCCGCTCTTTTTCCTGTGCGCTTATTGGAGGCAAAGGCAGATCCTCTCAGTTAGAAAAATCCTTCACAATAATACCATATTGCAGGGCTGGGTGTTAGATGTCGGTCTTGACTTTCGACAATCAGCGACATCTCTTGCGCGCGCTTCTCAGGCCGACGATGAGTCCGAGCGGCGCGATCAGGAGCAATGCGTTGGCCGCGCCCGTCAGTGGAGATACGTTTGCGACTGAGAAACAGCCTCCCGATTCTTCGGGCGGTGCTGTCGGCGCGGGCGGCGGTTCGGTCGTCGGAGGTGCGGATGTGGGCGCCGGAGCGGTCGTTGGCGCCGGCACTGGCGTACTCGTCGGAACAGGGGTCGGTGTGGGTGCGGGCGTCTGTGTCGGAACCGGGGTGGAAGTCGGCGGTACAGGCGTGGGTACGGGCGTCTGTGTCGGAACCGGAGTATCAGTAGGTGTAGGTATGGGCGTGCTGGTTGGTATCGGAGTTTCGGTCGGAAGCGGGGTAGGATACTCCGTGAACAGAATGTCGAAAGTGCGTTCCAGCTTGCCGCTCTGATAGACAGCCGTAGTCCGCGCGGGAATGCCGTTCAGGAAGAAGCGTATCTCGCTTCCCTCGAAACTCAGGTCGCCGGGATCAACCACCAGGCCGCCGTATATGCCGTCCGTAGCGATTGCGGCAGCGGGTTGGGACTGGTAACTGTCGCCTATTCGGGCGACCAGTATCGAGTCGGCAGGCGATTGTGGAACTCCCAGAACGACTACCAGGCCGGATATGAATACCATGGGCTCCGCAGACACGGGCGCGGGCGGTTGCGTCGGGGCGGGTGGTTGCGTTGGAGCAGCTATTGGAGTATCGGTCGGGACAGCGCTCGGCTGTGGTATGGGCGTCGGTTCGGGAAGGCTTGCGAATGTGAGGTCGAAGCCGGTTATTATGACTGGAATTCCATGGGGCTGGTATATGTCTGTCTGATCGGCTTGCACGTTGCCAAGAAAGAAGCTGATCGTCTGTCCTGCGTGTGGTGCATGAGGGGATGCTACGGACAGGGATGCATACCTTCCTTCGGAAACGGTAACGGGGTTTGATTCATAATCACCCACCCTGGCAGTTATCTCGAACCCGTCAGGTACAGGCTCACCGTCAACAGTCGCATCGCCATAATAGACGATGCCTCCGGGAGGTGGACCGCCGCCTTGTGCGAGCGTCTTTGTTGGCAAGACCGAAACTGCGAGCGCGACGGCTATCGCTAGGAACACGTTTATGGAAACAGGCAGCCATAAACGCATCAGTACTCTGCGGCTTACTGAGGTGGGGTTGTCTTCGCTTCTTGATCTTTCTGCCAGTGTATCCATTGATTCTCAGTGTGATTCAAAATTTCAAGCGTTCTTAATTGTAGCAGAGAGTGGTGCCGTCCACGTCAAAATAACCACATATTTGAGCAAAAATAACATCCCTCCCCATCTTGGGGAGGGATGTTTACTAACTAGCTGTTACCGATTAGCCGGAGGGTTTACGGAGCGAGTACGTCGTCCTCGTCCGCATGGACCCAGTAGCCGGAGCCAACCATGAGGGTGCCTTCTTCCACGTCCACTACATCCCACATACCCATCTGGGTGTCGAAGGTGTACACGCGGTTTACGTCGGCGCCGCTGAAGTAGGCCTTAGCCGATACGGCGTCGCCGTGGCTGAGTTCACCGCTCACGTCAATGACGGGCACGAAGTTCCAGCCGGCGGACAGAGCGATGGTCGGCAGCACGGACGTACCGGCGCTGATCCTCGGAATGTCAACCGAAATGGACTCGAAGGAGTCGGTCTGGATCCAGTAAGCCCTGGCGGCGTCCACAGTCATCAGCGTACCGAGCCATGTGCCGTCCTCGCTGCGGATTGCGGTCATCCATCCGGATTCGGCGTCATAGGTAAGTATGGTGCTGGCCGGGTGGTCCGCGGGTATCACAGCGTTGATGCTGGTGTTGGTCGGCGTGCCGGGCAGGGACACGAGGTTCCAGCCGGGCTTCAGCTTGAGGCTGAAGGGCTCGCGCTCAACGACCTCAACCGTAAGCTCTTCGTCTTCCAACTCGTTTCCGGCGGTGTCCATCGCGGATACGGTTACAACGTGGTCGCCCTTCGCAAGGTCGGAGGCCTTGAACAGGAATACCTGGTTGTCGGTGGTTACCAGCATGTCCGTGATGTCCATGGCGTCCATGTCCGGGGACTTCAGGGTAGCCTCCGTGATCGTGACGTCGCCATGCGAGTCAAGATCTACGTCTAAGTCGTCCGCGTACTCGGTGCCTTCATTCGAGAAGTCAATCGCAATGAACGGATCGGAATTGTCTGTTTCCTCAGGGGAGACCGTAGGCTCGCCGACTTCGTCGTCGAACTCGAACAGAATGGCCTTGGTGTCCTCGTCGAGGTCTATCGGGCCTTCGTTCACACCGGCCGTGCCCTCGTTGGACTCGGTGGCGTCTCTGGCCGTTACGTAAACATTGTACAGACCGGGGTCGTCGGCCTCGAACTTGGCTTCGTAGTTCCTGGCGGAGGTGAGAACGCCGTCCACGCTGTCACCGCTGTCCAGAGCGTACATTGCTTCGTTCTCGTCCGTGTCGTCGTTATCGTCAGCATTGACGTCAATCACCCTCTGGAACATTACCTTGGGCGTTCCGACGTCCTCGTTAGAGCTGATCGTGATCGTGATCGAGTCGTTGGTTACGGAGCGGTTTCCGCCTTCCACCATAACGGTGAGAGTCGGCGCTATGCCGTCAGTGGCCTCAACCTCACCGGAGGTCTGGCGGTTACCTGCGACGTCGCGTACGGATCCAACCAGTTCAACTTCTGGCTCTTCGTCCGGAGCAAGCTCGGAGGAGAGACTCAGGAATACGTAGTTGTCCTGTACTTCCACGTCAGTAACAGATGCGCCCTCAACGTCGAAGTCGCTGTCGGCTACGGTTTCCGCGTCCAGGTCTTCACTGAACGTGACCAGAACGCTGGTAGCGTCGCCCGCGTCCATGTCAACTTCGTCCTCATCGGCGTCCCAGGTGGGACCGGTGGTTACGGATTCGATCTCTGGCTCGGTGTTGTCTATGCGTACCGCGTAGGGCTGGCACCCTGCGATTTCAGCGGATACGCCAACATCCTGACCTACGAGACCGTCGCCCATATTGAAGTCGCCTGCGTTACAGGGGTCGTCAACATCTTCGTCGTCAACCTCTATTGTGGACTGGCGGTCGGACACTGCGACGTTGCCTGCGGAGTCAACCGCTATCGCCCACCAATAGACCGTGGCGTCGTTGTCGATCTCGACATCACTGGGAAGCCCCTGCTTGGCGCTGAATACGTCGTCCTCTTCGTCAACGTCGCCCTTGGGGGCGTCGTTGACCATATAGCGGTACATGGCGTCTATTGCGCCGTCGGCCGGATCGTTGTCCACGCCGAACACGACATGGATGTCGTCAGCGTCGGCGATGCCCGAATCGCTGTCGGTCACGTCGAATTCGATGTCCGGGTCAGCCCTGTCAGCTGTGTCGTGAGCGGGGCTGGGGTTGGAGATGATCGGCGCGGTAGTTTCGACCTTGAGGGTCTGGGAGGTATTGCGATCAGGGTCCGCGTCGCTGTAAGTAACTCTGACTACGTCGTTCTTGCCAACCTTGAGAGTAGGCGGGCTGGTGTCGGCGCTGGACTCGTCGCCGTCGTCGGCGCCGTTAGTCGCCACCATGCCTGTGAAAACGCCGGTGTCAGTACCGGTTTCCATCAGGGTGATTTTGATGCCCGTCGGATCAGCTTGGGACTTGATAGTAACGGTAGCGTCGTCACCTTCACCTGTGTTGTTTCTGACCGCTCCATCGTAGCTGACCAAAACTTCCCCGTCGAACGGGTCATTAAGATCCACGCGACCATCTACGCCGGCCCTGTCAACAGACACCGGGTTTCCGCTCGCGTCAACCACGCTTATGTCGCGCTGGTTGATGAAGCCATCGTCGTTCCTGTCGGCGACAGGTACTGAACGCAGGAAGAAGGTCTGCACATTACTCAGCATGTGCGACTCGGCGGCGTCGCCGTTGAATGACTCGACTACATCAAGGTCCTCATCGTCGACCTCGACGTAGATCATTCCGCCCTGCCTTGCCCATTCCTGGTCTTCGTCGTCATCGTTTACATCGTAGAATCGCACCGTGCCGGTGGCAGAGAATGCCGGAACGATGACAAGAAGGGACAGAATTATCGCCCCCAAGAATACTAATGGTATAAACCGCCTCTTGCTTTTCACTTACTACCCCCTTAGGTCTCAGCGATTACAAATTGAATATGACCGAACGGCTGTTTGACATAATAAATCCCCCCGGAACGCATTGAACCGTTCCATGGGAGATTCCCGTTTGTTATGAGATGCGGGCCTTGCCAGCATCTGCACCTCGCTTAGTATTTTCAAACCGTTAGATTTGTACACCCAACGGCGATTATCTGTCAAGGTCTTCTAAGGCATTGTTCCGTGCGACGCGCGCCATGAACGCCGCTTGCGCATGACAAATTATCAGACTTGTATGAAACTGTTCCTGAACTATATAAGAGCCTGTGAATGTCTGTCAATGAGTTAGCGGTTGTGAATATGGAAATGTGGTGGGCGAATTGTTAATTTTAAGGATGTCGGGATGGCGGCTGGCTGAACCCCGATCAGCCCTGTTCCATGCGCCGAAGCCGCTCCCGCAGCCTTTCTACCTCCGCCTCCGCTCAATCGGTATCCGGTCCGGCACATCGTCCGGGTCAATCGGAACCGGCGCTATGCCGTAGATTTCTTCCCTCTTCGCTGTCGTTCTCGTAACCGTTCTCGTAACCATTGTGGCTTCCGTCCGTCTATCAATCAGCTACGTAACCATGCTGGAGACATCTTAGCATATTCACAATAGAGCAATCGGCGAATCTCCTTCCACTGAACGCCTTTCTTGATTGGAGAGCGTCGGTGTAGCTATGATTTTGGGGCGGGCGGGATTCTTCTGGCCGCGGGACGCATAGCATGACACTAAGAGGCGCTATCTTGCTCAAGACCACAAGCTGCGGAAGTCTCAGATCCGAAGACGCGGGCCGGAGCGTTACGCTCGCCGGCTGGGTGCATAGGCGCCGCGACCACGGATCGCTCATCTTTATTGACATCCGGGACCGCGACGGCCTGACTCAGGTCGTGTTCAATCCCGAAGTCGCCCCCGACGCTCACGCAGTCGCCGAGAGTTTCCGCGGCGAGTGGGTCATCCGGGTCACGGGCGAGGTGCAGGCCAGGCCCCAAGGCACTGAGAATACCGGAATGTCCACCGGCGACATCGAGGTCATAGCGGCCGAGGCGGACGTGTTGAACGAATCGCTCACGCCTCCCTTCTATATTAACGAAGAGACGGATGTGGATGAGCTTCTCAGGATGCGCTACAGGTATCTCGACCTCAGGCGCTCGAGTATGCGCGACACCATGATACTGCGCCACAAGGTAGTCAAGTTTATGCGCGATTTTCTCGACGAACGCGGGTTCCTCGAGATCGAGACGCCCATCCTCATTAAGAGTACCCCCGAGGGCGCGCGCGACTATCTTGTGCCCAGCCGACAGTATCCCGGCAGCTTCTACGCGCTTCCGCAGTCGCCGCAGCAGTTGAAACAGCTCCTTATGGTGGCTGGCGTCGAGAAGTATTTCCAGATAGCGCGCTGCTTCAGGGACGAAGACCTCCGAACCAACCGGCAGCCTGAGTTCACCCAGCTCGACCTTGAGATGAGCTTCGTAGAGGAGGAGGATATTCTCAGCCTTACGGAGCAACTCTACACCGAAATGATCGAAACGCTGACCCCCGAAAAGAAGCTGACCAAACCGTTCCCGAGGCTCACCTACCGCGAGGCGATGGACAAATACGGCAGCGACAAGCCCGATCTGCGCTACGGCATGGAGTTGGAAGACCTGAGCGACTTCGCCCGGAAATCCGACTTCAGGGTATTCACTTCGGCTGTCCAGAACGGCGGTGTGGTGAAGGGATTCGCCGCTCCCGGACTGGCGTCCTATTCACGTCGCCAGACCGACGCGCTCATCCAGTTCGCAAGGGACCGGGGAGCGACGGGACTGGTGACCATCGCGCTGCAGGGCGAACCCGGCTCTCTCGAAGAACTGACGGAAGACAACATCAGGTCCGCGGCGTCCCGATTCCTCAGCGTGGAGCAGGTCAGGGAAATCGGGGAGCGCACCAATGCTGCCATCGGCGACATGATACTCATAGTCGCTGGCCCGGAGAAGACGACGAACCTCGTACTGGGCGAACTCAGACATGAACTTGGCCAGCGTCTGGAGCTTGCCGACCCGGACGAGATAAAATTCGCCTTCGTCGTGGACTTCCCGCTGTTCGAGCACGACGAAGAGCGAGAGGCATGGGACGCGGTCCATCACGCTTTCACTTCCCCCAAGCCCGGATATGAGCAGTATATAGAGTCCGATCCCGGCAAAGTTTTAGCGAACTGCTACGACCTCGTTGGAAACGGCGAGGAATTGGGAAGCGGCAGCATCAGGGTACACAATCGCGCCCTCCAGGAGCGTATCTTCAAGGTTCTGGGCTACGACGAAGAGCAGGTGGAGGAGCGCTTCGGTCAGCTCGTGCACGCATTCGAATACGGCGCTCCGCCGCACGGCGGAATCGCGCCCGGCATAGACCGGCTGATCATGATGCTGGCCAACCGCGATAACATCAGGGACGTAATCGCGTTCCCGAAGACCCAGAACGGAACAGACCCGCTTTTCGGCGCTCCAGGGAAAGTTGACGTCGCTCAACTGGACGAACTTGGTCTGAAACTGGATTTCGCAAAGTCCTGATTAAGGACCCGTATCAGACCGCGAGCGGGCTGGAGCCCTGAGAGAGAACGACGTGCGTCTCGGTGCGCTGGACGCCGGGAATCACGCCGATTGTCTTGGTGATGAGTTGGCCGAGCGTTTCGGCAGTCTCCGCTTCCGCCCAAATGAGTATGTCGTATCTGCCCGTTGTAACGCAGGCGAATGTAACACCGTCCAGGCGTGCTACGTGACTGAGAACTTCGTCTATGCTCTGCGGGTCTGCATGAATTCCCACAATGGTTCGCGCCTTTCTTCCAAGATTGAGAATGACGCGGACTTCAATCAGATTTTCGTCAATAAGCCTCTTCAGGCGGCGGCGGACGGTGCCTTCGCTGACGCCCACGGCGCGGGCTATTCCCGCGTTCGATACCCGGCCGTCCTGCCGTAGTATTTCTATTATCCTCAGATCGAGGTCGTCCATCCTGGATGATCTCCTGTATTCGAAAGGAAAAAAGTCTTCTTCTTCAAAATTTCATAAGCGCCAGGTAAAACCCTATGGCGCCCGCTATTAAGTTGATCGGAGCTAAGGTCACCCCCGTTACCCATGTGATTATAGTGAAGCCTAGCAACATACACACGCCCGATACCAGTTTCAGGCGCGTTCCACGCTTCCGGTTTGTCGCAAGACTGATCGATTCCCCGATCCCGTACCCCAGCGCGGCGATCAGTATGGTAGGTACGTAAGGTATTGGAAAGAACCATATGACACCGGAGATGATGGCTCCTCCAAGTACAGCCACCGCGACACCCGCGCCGACTGCTCTCAATAGAAAGGGCGTAGAAACGTCGAACGTGGGAATAGGCCTCGAGCGGGCGCAGTCCAGGCAGCGGACGCCCACCGGTGCGTGGACCATGCAGCTCGGACAAATCGGGTCGCCGCATCGTGCGCAGGACACGCTGGTCTCTACGTCCTTGTGACGTCGGCAATACGTGATTTGCGCCATTTCAGTCGAACCTCAACTCGGTCTTCGTTCTGTCCATTCTACCTTGCGCGGAACGTCCCTGTCCCATAGAAGCCTGTACACCAGCACCCTCGGCAGTCCGTACTCGGCCGATGGACGTTCCCAGTTTGCCGTTAGTCTCTTTCCGAGAAGAATCGCGCTGACGCACACCGAACTCAGGATGAACTCCGGTGGCTTGTTGATCAGGCTGTTCGCCGCCGACAAGCTGTCGGGAAATGCGGGTGCGGTGGTCGCCAGTGCCAGCGCGATGATCGGAAATGCCAGGATGGAGACGAAAGTCCAGAAACCCGTGTCGCGCGCTATGAACAGGATGCCGACCGCGGAAACCACGCCCATCACGAACATCTCTATCCAGAAATTGAGCGCTAGAGTGACCGCCATGGATGTAGCTACACCCCGACCCCCTGTGAACCTGATGAACGGAGACCAGTTATGCCCCAGAATTGCGACCAGTCCCACCGCGCACTGCGCCCATAGGTCAACCTCCAATACATATCTGCTAATCAGTATTGGCGCGTATCCCTTGATTATGCCGTCAAACAGAAGCCCCTGCGCAATACCGGTCATCTTGCCAACATGGGCGATTACGTTGGACGCCCCTACGTTGCCGGAGCCGTATTCCCGAATATCAATCCCTGCCGCGAGTCTGCCTATGATGTACCCGCTGGGAATGGACCCCAGAAGGTATGCGCCGATAATGAGCAGGAAAGTCTCGATCATCTCTCGCGCGCCATTCGGTTAACCAGTGCCATGACCATTATGAATATGTCATACTCCCACAGCTAACCGTCATTCCCGCGAAGGCGGGAATCCAGGGGTTGGGGGCAGGCTTGTAACTTGCAAGACCAACTGGACGCTGCACTAGGAGCCTGATACCGGAACGCCCCGGATACGGTGATGCGCTTCTCTGAGCCGCTCGACTGTCTGAGGCGGAGGCCCCACGCTGCCTGGCTCGGGCTCGTCGGGATTGCCCGAACAGTGATAGTCGCTGCCTCCGCAGGCGATCAGTCCCAGGTTGTCCGCGATGTCATTGAGATAGGAGACTTGCTCCGGAGTATAGTCGCCGTAGAAGACCTCCACGCCCTCCAGCCCGTGCGACTTCAGGTGCGAGAGAGTCTCTTCGAGGCTCTGTACGTCACCCCTGTCGGACTTGACCGCCGAATACGTGGGGTGCGCCATCACCGGAACGGCCCCGTTCTCCCGAAGCATTCTGATAGCGTCTTCCGGGGTCAGCTTGGCCCGTTCCACATACGCCGGGCCGTTTCTGCCGATCAGCGAATCGAATACGTCCCTGGAGTATTTGAAATAGCCGGCCTCCACGATGGCCGTCGCTATGTGGGGCCGTCCTATCGCGGCATCTCCGGCTATCTCCTGGACACGCTCCCAGGTTATGGAATAACCCAACTCCACGAGCTTCTCGACCATCAGTCTTCCGCGCTCGTAGCGGCCCTCCCTGAATCTTGTCAGGGTCTGCTGAAATGCGGTGTCGCTGGTATCAATGAAGTATCCCAGTACATGGATCTCCGATCCCGGAACGTCGGTGCTCAACTCGATTGCCGGAATAATCTCAAGTCCGTGATGCTTCCGGGCGGCGGCATAGGCCTCCTGAAGACCCTCTGTGGAGTCGTGATCGCTGACGGCAATCGTCTTGAGACCGCGCTCGGCGCACAGGCCCACTAGTTCCGTGGGCGACAGTGTGCCGTCCGATGCCAGCGTGTGCAGGTGTAGATCTACTTCGACAGCCATATATTGTCGTTCCTGTGCATCAAAGATACGCAGCGGCCCGGTATCCCGTTGCCGCTGCGTTCGATTGCGATTTCGGACAGTCCGATAACCATCCTTTATCTGGCGTATTCCACCTTTCTGCTTTCGCGGATTACCATGACTTTTATCTGTCCTGGATACGCCAGATTCTTCTCGATGTTCTTGACTATGTCGCGCGCCATCTTTGCGGCCATGACATCATCAATGGAATCGGGCTTGACCATCACGCGGACTTCGCGGCCTGCCTGTATGGCGAAGCAGCGTTCGACTCCCTCGAAGTCGCCCGCGACTTCTTCCAGCTCTCTAAGCCGCTTCATGTAGTTCTCGACGGTGTCCCGGCGAGCGCCCGGTCGCGCCGCGCTGATTGCGTCGGCCGCCGCGACGATGAACGCCTCCGGCGAACTCATCACGTCGTCGTGGTGTTCGGCGATGCAGGCACATACCCGGCGAGCCACATTATACTTATTCGCTATTTCCGCCCCGATTTCGGCGTGAGGCCCTTCTACCTCGTGCGACAGCGCCTTGCCTATGTCGTGAAGCAGTCCGCCGACCTTGGCGACCTTCACGTTGGCGCCCACCTCGGACGCTATCATCGCGGCTATGTGCGCTACTTCGAGCGAGTGCTGCAGTACGTTCTCGCCGTAGCTGTACCTGTACCTGAGTTGGCCCAGCAGCTTGATTATCTCAGGGTTTAGCCCTCGCACTCCCGCGTCGAAGACAGCCTCTTCGCCCGCCTTCCAGATAGTGGTCTGGACATCTTTTTCCGCCCGCCTCACCATGTCCTCGATGCGCGCCGGGTGTATCCGGCCGTCCGCGATCAGCTTGGACACCGCTATCCGGGCGACTTCGCGTCTTACCGGGTCGAAACACGACAGGGTTACCGACTCCGGTGTGTCGTCAATTATCAGGTCAACACCTGTGCTTTTTTCGATTGCTCGTATATTCCGTCCTTCGCGGCCTATCAGACGACCTTTCATGTCGTCACTGGGAAGTGGAACGGATGTGACTGTCATCTCCGAGACGACGTCGGCAGCCATTCTTTGTATTGCGGTAGCCAAAATCCTGGAGGAGACTGAATGAGCGTCCTCCTGCGCCTGGATTTCGATGTCTCTGTAGCGCTTGGCTATATCGTGCTGGATCTCCTCCTCGGCCTGGCGCATGAGCATCGCTTCCGCCTCGGACTGACTTAGCTCGGAGATCTCTTCGATCTTCGCCAGCGCCTGTTGTTTGATGTCCTCGAGTTCCGACTCGACTTGCTCGGCCTCCTGCTCCTTTTTGGAGAGCCGCCGCTCTCTGCGGTCCAGGTTGTTAGCCCGTTTTTCGAGATTCTCTTCCCGATTTCCTAGTCTGCGTTCCGACCTCTTGATCTCGGAACGCTGCTCACGTAATTCGGATTCCCATTCCGAACGTAGCCTCAGAGACTCTTCCTTAGCCTCTATGATGGCGGTCCGGCTCTGTTCCTGCGCCGCTTCCAGTATGCGCTCGGCTTCCACCTGAGCGCTGTCAATGCGTTTGGCGGAGACCAGCCTGCGACCGTAGTAGCCGGCTCCGCTTCCTACCGATAGGCCAATCAAGACGGCGAGAAGCGCAATTACAAATTCCATGCGACTCACCTTCCTTGAATTTTTTAACCCAAGCCGAAAACACGGCTTGGGAATAATCTCATAGTATATCTGGGTATGCGCACTGTCAAGCAGCGGCGACCCTCCGACAGTGTCTTTTCGTTATCGTCTTGTCATTCCCGCGAAGGCTGGAATCCACCTCTTCGGCGTGAACAAACGTAGCTGTATCGTCAATCGGGGGTGCGGGAATAAGCCGCCTAAAATTATGCCAAACAGGATAATGAAAAGGCCCCTGGGCCTCAGGGCAATCGCACTCTCGGGGTGACGACCTATTGATTCGCTTATCTGAGTTCGATACGACTCGGTGAGCGATGAGGTCAGAAACGAAACTAACCTTCTCGTCCCCGGCGGCGTTTCAGTCTCTGTGCGAGGCGAAGAACGGTCGTCTCCGCGCCAAGTGTGAAAGGGATAAGAGAAGGAGGACGAAAATGCGGATGAATGGAAAACGATGGGCCCTTGTCTCTGTCGCGGCGGTCGTCGTCGCCATAGGGGTATTTGCCGTCGGCGTGGTCGCCGGACAGGTTGCCGACAGTTCTGAAGGAAAGAGCTTTGCCGCGCGCGTCGCGGAAATCCTGGACCTGGACGAGGAGACCGTGCAGTCTGCCATGACAGAGGCCCAGCGTGATATGCGCGAGGAAGCGGTGAAGGCTAGGCTCGACGAGTTGGTTGCTTCAGGCGACATGACACAGGACGAGGCGGACGAGTACATGACCTGGCTCGAGTCCGCGCCGGATACGATATATGGACACAAGGGCCGCCACTTTAGCAAGGGGCGTCACGGTCATCGCGGCAGGGGGCTGTTCCACTAGAGACCTGACGTTCAAATGACGGGGACTCAGAGGCAGTTGTGGTTTGTTTTCAGCCTGGCGACTTCCAACCGGAGCTTGGAGCACAGATGAAATTACCCATATATCTACTAGCAGCATCGGTGATGGCTTTAGGCCTCATCGCCGCGGCCTGCGAATCCGAATCGTCCGGTCAGACTACCGAGAGCGCCCCGGCCAGTGCGCCAGCAGGGACGACCGGAAAGCTCTCGGCCAACGACGCCAGCAGGGCCGAGCTTGCCGCCGCCTTTGAGGCGGCGGGCATCGGCAACGCGGCTAAGTGGGCGCGCGAGGTGGAGGAGTACCGTCCATATTCAGTGGACGACACCGACTTCAACAAACTGCGCGGCGAACTCGCCAAGTACAACCCGGGTCCGGGTGTGGCCGACTCAATAGTCGCACTGCTGGAACTGCCTTGATCCGGCTCACCGGGAGCGAGGGGACGACGGGGGCGCTGCGCGCGTCCCTGCTCTCTCTCGCGACCCTGGGTCTGGTGGGTATTGCAATCTCCCTCGCCTACGAGAGGCACTGGGACGGGTTCTGGCAGATTCTGCCATGGGTTTCTCTGGGGGTGATCGCCCTCGCCCTGGCCGCCCTGGTCGTGCGGCCCAGCAGATGGACCGTGCGCATAGTGCGCACGGTTGCTGTCCTAACCATAGTGGTGTCCGCGCTTGGGTTCTGGCAGCACTTCGACGAGAACTACCAGACCGCGTCGCTGGACTACCGCTATAGTGAACGCTGGGAGACGATGTCGGTCCTGTCCCGCTGGTGGGAGGTTGCTGGCGGCTCTGTCGGCCATGTGCCCATTCCAGCGTCCGTGGCCCTGGCGCCGGTGGGCATCGCGCTGGCTCTGGCCACCATCGGACTCGGAGGAACGCACAGAAAGGGAAGGGATCTGTCAATTCGATCTGGCCGACATGAATTCTAAAGGCTAGTACCAAGACCACATGAATTTGTCGCACTCCTACAGCGAATCGTCATTCCCGCGAAGGCGGGAATCCAGGGGCGGGGGGCGATCTGAGTATGTCAGAACTAGCTGGACGCGGTACTGGCTCGACATCTGATATCCGGATTACTTTACATTACGAACGTAGGACGAACCTGACTGCACTGTCCCATTCGGATCACGACTCCGATAAATTTTGGGAAATCGAGTCTTCCTAGGTGCTCAGAGGCAAAGATTTAGGCTCATTTTGAAGAACAGAATCATTGCAAAACCAAATACTGAGCTTATATGCGATTGCCCTGGGCACATCCCCAGGGCCTTTTCGTTTTCGTCTCGTCATTTGTATGTTGAAAATCCCTTCCCCCTTGATGGGCTGAAAAGGGTATGTAAACCAATGAACCGTTCATCCTGAGCTTGTCGAAGGACGAGTCCAAAGTCCCTTCCCCCTTGACGGGGGAAGGCTAGGATGGGGGTGAAACCTCAACTACAATTCAGTCATTCATTCCCGCCAAGCCTGTCCTCGTGGAGACGCGAAGGCTGGAATCCACCTCTTCGGCGTGAACAAACGTAGCTGTATCGTCAATCGGGGGTGCGGGAATAAGCCGCCTAAAATTATGCCAAACAGGATAATGAAAATGCCCCGGACTCTCCGACTCAGCGTTTCAACGCCCGAGTTCGCTTGAGCTCGTTCCCCTTGCCCTCGGATTCTTCAGGCCGGTTTCGAGCTTGTTCCGCACCTCGCGCTTCACTCTTGCCGCCAGAGATTCGTCATAGTTCTTTATGAACCCGGATACGGCCTCCTTGTCGTGTACCACGAGCGACCGCAGCGCCCACGACAGCGCCTTCTGTACCATGTCCTCATGGTCGTCAACCAGCAGTCGGCATACGGTAAGAGTTCGTGCGGTATCTCCCGTGCCGCCCCGGGCGCGAGTGTTCAGTCCCACCGTGCTGACCAGCGCGGCTCGACGCCACCACACGTCCTCGGATGTCGCCCACCTGTGGACCGCGCTGTCCGGCAGGCTTCCGTTTCTCCACGCAGGCCCGGACAGCGTACACCCGAAGGCGTCAACGCTCTGCCAACTGTCTATTCCTCCTCCGATTCGCTCGACAGTCGCTTCCGTCAGCGTCTCGAACGTCGCCTTGTGAAATCGGACAAGTTCATACGCCACCCAGCGCAGTCGGCGTGTCTCTATCAGCCGAATTGCGAGATCGAGCACGAAATCGGGTTCGCAATCTCGTATCTCGCGTGAGCATTTGCGGCGGACTCCTCGGATGCTTGGTGTGTTCTTAAGTTCGAGCGCTCCGATGTCGGCCAAAATCCGGTTCGCCATATTTGAGGCTGTCGTTTGTGTCGTCCGGGCGGTCATCCTGTTCCCCCAATATTCATTGCTTAGGAGCGCATAAGTCGGGTATCGCGCATCCTGCGCATGAATACATTCCTGCGTTTAGACCGCTGTATGCTGCGTAGTCGCGGGTTCTGAAACGGAGACATATCTGGAGGAGTAGCGCCTCTCCTGTATGGAGAAGCTGACGACGCTCGCGAACAGCAGACACAGTCCGCCGATGGCGAACGGTATCGTGTAAGCCCCCGTAATGTCCTTCATGATGCCGCTGAACTGTATGGACAGCGCTCCCCCGATCTGGTGCGCCATGTAAACGATCCCGCTCAGGGTCCCGATGTTCTTCAGCCCATAGACCTCCGCCGTCAGCGAAGTGGTCAGTGGGACGGTGGCTACCCACGAAAAGCCCGAAATGACCGCGAAACCGAACAGTCCCCACAGGCCGGGGATTGTTAATAGTACAAGAAATCCCACGCCTCTCGTCAGATAGACGAGAGCGAGCAGATTCTTGCGACCGAGCCGGTCCCCCAGCATTCCCGCGAACATGACCCCGGCTATATTCAGCGCGCTCATGAGTCCTAATGCAGTCGCGGCCACGGACGGGGAAAATCCCTCTTCGACCGCATAAGGCACGTAGTGAACTGAGATCATTGCGGTACTCACGCCGCAGACGAAGTACCCACCCAACAGCTGCCAGAATGGTACGGACCCAAACGCCTGCATCCAGTAGTCCACTTCGAGTGGACCTCTGCGTATGGACGCCGCAGTCGTTCGTCCGGCGGAACTGTCGTCACCGTCCGGCAGCCTGCCGACTTCGCTGGGGTCGTTTCGAATTATCAGGTACGCGACCGGAAGCGCGAGGCACAGAAGGAATAGTCCGAGTATCAGCCAGGTGTTTCTCCAGCCCACAAGTGGGATCGCGAAGGCGACAAAGGGTACAAGCACCAGCCCGCCCATCGAGGTCCCGGCGGAGATAATGGCGATAGCGGTCGCGCGCCTGCGATGGAACCACCTGGCGACAAGCGAGACCGCAGTGTTCATCGTTCCCGCACTGTCGCTGATTGCCATAACGACGCCGAACACCAGGATCAGATGGATGATGTGGTTTGTGAATGAGAGCAGCAGATTCGCCGCGCCGGAAAATATCAATCCGGCCATCATGAGCCTGCGGCCGCCAATCCTGTCGAATATGCGCCCCATGAACGGCTGGCTGAGCCCGCCCGCCAGCGCTCCGATAGATGCCGCCAGCGACACTGTTGCGCGGTTCCATCCGAACTCTTCGCTCATCGGAATGACGAACACGCCGAAACCGCTGTATGCTCCCACCCCTATCATGGAGATGAAAAAGCCTGCCGCGACTATAAGCCAGCCGTAGTAGATTCCGTCTTTGGACTGCTTGAACATTGGCGGCTCCGCCGGGATGTTGGCCGGGGTTTCCAGATTCGGATGGAAAGGCTGTCCGCAGTGTATGAGATAGGGCGACTTCTAACAACATTGTGATATATTCCGCCCTAGTTCGGACTTTGATACCAGTGTCGCGCGAACTGCGGCGACGTGAGAGGTGACAAAATGCGTTTGGAAGGCAAAGTGGCGATTATCACCGGAGCCGCTAGCGGCATGGGAGCCGAGGAGGCGAGGCTGTTCGCGCGAGAGGGCGCGAAGGTCGTGGTGGCCGACATCACCGACGAGGCCGGCGAGGCGGTCGCGCGCCAGATCGAGGACACCGGCGGCGAGGCGATTTACGTACATACTGACGTCACGGATGCCGAGTCCTGGAAGGCGCTCGTCGAGCAGACCGTCGAACGCTATGGCGCGGTGGATGTGCTCGTGAACAACGCCGGAATCAGCAGCACCGCCTACTCGGACCCTATGGACATGGATGGCTGGGACCGCATCATGGACATCAACTCCACGGGCGTCTATCTCGGAACCCGCGCCGTCGTGCCGGTCATGCAGGAGGCGGGCGGAGGAAGCATCGTCAACATATCCTCCATCAGGGGATTCGTGGCTGGAGAGAACGGACACCCGGCATACGAAGCATCCAAGGGCGCGGTGCGCATATTCTCCAAGGCCGCCGCCGTCAGGTACGGTCCTGACAACATCAGGGTCAACTCAGTGCATCCCGGTTTCATGCCGCCCATGAAGTCGTCCAATGCATCTCTCGCCACCGAACGCGACGAATTCATCAGGCAGACGCCGCTCAGACGCCGTGGAGAGACAATCGAGGTCGCCTACGGAGTCCTGTTCCTGGCTTCCGACGAGGCGTCCTACGTGACCGGCGCTGAACTCGTCATAGACGGCGGCTTCATCGCGAAGTAAAGGCTTAGAAACTGTCTCAAAACTATCGCCGGAAACGAGCGACAAGGGTAGGCAAAGTCCCTTCCCCCTTGACGGGGGAAGGTTAGGATGGGGGTGAAATCCCTTCCGATTGGGTTTTGAGATAGTCACTTAGTGAGAAAGACGGGGACCACATGCAGTTCGGCTTGTTCTATGAGTGGCCCAATCCCGAACTGAGGGATTGGCGAGTCCTATTCGAGGAGGGTGTGGAGCAGATACAGTATTCGGAGACGCTCGGCTTCGACTACTGCCTCATCGCCGAACACCACTTCACCAACTACGGCAACTCCCCCGCTCCGCTTCTCCAGGCTCTCTACATTGGCCGACGCACCCGTCGGATTGGCATAGGCACCGCCTCCGTTATTCTTCCCATGTGGCAGCCTCTCCGGCTGGCCGAAGAGGTCGCAGTGCTCGACAACCTGCTCGACGGCAGGTTCATGTGCGGCGTCGGACGAGGCTACCAGCCTTACGAGATGGCCGGATTCGGAGCCGACGTCGGCGAGTCCAGGGCCCGCTTCGACGAGACCCTGGACGTCCTGCTAAAGGCGTGGACTTCGGACGAGTCCTTCACCTATCAGGGCGAGTACGTGAATATCCCCAATCCGGTCACCGTATTCCCCAAGCCCCTTCAAAAGCCCTATCCGCCACTGATGATAACCGGCAGCAGCGTTGACTCCATGCGCACCGCCGCCAGGTACGACATGCTTCCATTCACCTCTAGCCAGATGGGACTCGACGGAGTGCGTGCCCAGTATGGCGTACTGGCCCACGCCCATCGGGAGCTCGGCAAGCAGGTCAGTGACATACGTCTCGGCGTTCAGTGCATCACCCACGTCGCTCCCAGCGACGAGGAGGCCCTGGAAGCATTGAAATATGCCCGCTGGCAGAACCGCGCGCAGCGAGGCCTGAACCGTCAGGCAGTCAAGTCCGGCAGGATAGAGGCGATTCCCTACGAAGGCGAGCTCGACGACGAGCCATTTATGGACAGGCTATTCTTCGGCAGCCCCGAAACGGTCGTCGAAAAGCTGAAGAAGTTCGCCGACGCCGGCGCGACTCATGTCAGCAACTGGATGATGTTCGGCGGGATTGAGCACGAAAAGCTGATGCGCTCCATAAGACTGATGGGCGAGGAGGTAATCCCAGCTCTGAAAGACGCAGGCCCCAGCCCGCTCCTCGCCGAGCAACTCCTGTCGGAGCCGCTAATCACCAACCAAGAACTCCAGGCTGCCAGGCTCGCCCGCTCCCCCCGCGACATGGCGACTTAGCGCTGGGGGTCTTGCCGCTTTAGAATATCTCCCCCACTCCCACGCTGAACCCCTCCAGCGCCGTCGAGGCCACAGTGTTCCCCTCGACATAAGTCCCCGCCAACTCCAGAACACCGTCCCGTAACAGCATGACCGACACCATCTTATGAACCGGGTCGGCTATCCAGTATTCTTCCACGCCGTACTTGGCGTACAACTCCCCGTCCAGAAGTTCGTACCGCTCGCCCTCCGGCGTATTCAGGTAGTCCTCGTAGGTGTACTTGGCTTTTGCGGCCATGCCTGTTCTCCTCCTGGGATACTCGAATTATATCAGCGACCTCCGATACTCGTCCCAAGCTATGTTGTGCGGAGTACGCCAAACCTTTTAACATGGGCGATGAAGTTTCAGCAGGGGTGTTTCTATGGGAGCGTTGAGCGATATAACCGTACTTGATATGTCTAGAATCCTGGCCGGACCATTCGGCACGCAGATTCTGGCCGACCTGGGCGCGACCGTCTGGAAGATAGAGTCGCCCTGGGGAGACGACACGCGAGGCTGGGGACCGCCGTTCGTCGGCTCCGAGAGCGCCTACTACCTCTCCGCAAACAGGGGTAAGAAGAGTCTGATAGTCAACCTCAGAGACCCGCGCGGCCAGGACATCATCAAGAAGATGGCCCACAAGGCCGATGTGGTCGTCGAGAACTTCAAGGTCGGCAATCTCAAGCGCTTCGGGCTGGACTACGAGTCGCTGTCCGCAGTCAACCCCGGAATCATCTACTCATCCGTAACCGGATTCGGACAGACCGGCCCCCGCGCCGAGGAGCCGGGCTACGACGCCGCCCTCCAGGGTATGACCGGCGTCATGAGCGTGACCGGCGAGCCCGACGGACGCCCCTCCAAGGTAGGAGCCGCCTGGATAGACATCCTCACCGGACTCACCTCCACCATCGGCATACTGTCCGCCCTACACGAGCGCGAGACGAGCGGTAGGGGTCAGCACATAGACGTCTCCCTATTCGACGTCGGCATTGCCATGATGGCCAACATCGCGCAGAGCTACCTCGCCACTAAAGAGATACCGGGCAGGCTGGGCAACGCCCATCCGCAGGTCGCGCCCTACCAGGACTTCCGCGCCTCCGACGGCTTCTTCATGCTCGCCGCCAACAACAACGACCAGTTCCGACGCCTGTGCGACACTGTCGGACTGCCCGACCTGCCCGACGACGAGCGTTTCAAGGAAAATGCCGACCGCGTTCGCAACCGCGAGGCTCTTGAAACCCTCATCAACGAGAAAATGGGCGACAACACCCGAGACTACTGGATGGCCGCCCTTCAACAGGCAGGCATTACGGTCACCTCCATCAACACCGTCGCCGACGCGCTGGACGACCCACAGGCCGCCGCGCGCAAGTCGGTCTGGAACATAGACCATCCGACTTTGGGCAGCGTCCCGGTCCTGGCGAGCGCGCTGCAGCATATGAGTCGCACACCCGCTCAGTCCCAGGGACACCCGCCACTGCTCGGAGAACACACTGAAGATGTCCTGCGAAACGACCTTGGCGTGTCCGACGAAGAGATACAGGCGCTGATTGCCGACGGCGTGGTCAAAGGCCAAAGCGAATCTTGACCCTGCCCCTCGAAAACTTGACAGTAATCGAGGCTTCAGAGGGTGTCGCCGGTGCGTTCTGTGGTCGTATGCTGGCCGCGTTCGGCGCGGACGTCGTTAAGATCGAACGTCCGCCCGCAGGCGACTGGACTCGCATGGCCGAACCGAGATTGCCCGGAGTCCGCGAATCCGACGCGAGTACCCTGCATCTTCATCTGAATATGGGCAAGCGGAGCGCGCTCCTGGACTGGCGCACAGAGCAGGGTACTGAGTCTCTGAAGAAACTCATCCGCACCGCCGACGTGCTACTGGAAGACTGGGACACTGCGACACTCGATCTCATGGGACTCTATGAAGATGCGAAGCCGCTCAACCCGAGTCTCATTGACCTCTCGCTGACACCGTTCGGCACAAGCGGTCCCTATTCCGACTGGGCTGCCACGCCTCTCGTCAGCCTCGCCCTTGGCGGATTCCTGTACCTGTCCGGGGACGAGGACCGCGAGCCACTGGCCATTCCCGGTCGCCAACCCGAATATCTGGCCGGGCTGCAAGGCTACGGTGGACTGATGATGGCCCTGTTGGAACGCCAGCGAACGGGCAGGGGAAAGAGGGTGTCCGTCTCCGAGATTGAGACGCTCGCTGCCCTCCACCAATTCACCACCGTGATGTACACCTACGGCGGAGTGGTCCGCAGCAGGCACGGCGCGCGCTGGGAGAACAAGGGCAACTACGGACGCTATCCCATTACGATTCTCCCCTGCAAGGATGGCTATGTCTCATACGCCGTCTCCACCGAGGGACAGTGGGACCTCCTCTTCCCAATGTTGGGTCAGCCGGAGTTGCTCGAAGACCCGCGCTTCATAACTTTCGTCGAGCGTCGTGAGCACGCCGACGACATTGACGCGATACTCATAGACTGGATGAAGGACAAGACACGGAAAGAAGTGTTCGAGTTTGCGGCTGGAGACTGGTCCGAGCCTGCGTCACCGCTGCTGTATTTGTCGGAGACGCTGGTTGACGAACAACTGAAGCGCCGCCAGTTCTTCGTAGAGGTGGACCATCCTGATGCCGGATTGCTGACGTATCCTACAGTCCCGTTCAGAATGAGCGCGACTCAGCCCGAGTTCCGGCCCGCCCCCGGGCTTGGCGAACACACGCGCCAGGCTCTAACCCCCTCTCCCTCGAGGGAGAGGGCAGGGGTGAGGGTGAACGCCCATCCCTCTCAGCCCATCAGGGGCCAGGGTGAATCATCCCCCCTGTCCGACATCCGCATCCTCGACCTCACCCGAGTGTGGGCAGGCCCTCTCGCCACCCGCATCCTCGGTGACTTCGGGGCCGAAGTCATTAAGATAAGTGACCCCCGTGTTCCCATTGACCGCGCGGGCGGCACCAACAACAAGCTCAACCGCAACAAGCCGAACCTGGCCCTGCGCCTGGATCACGACAGTGGCCGCGATACGTTCCTGGAGTTGGTGAAAACCGCCGACGTGGTTGTGGAAAACTTTCGTCCCCGCGTCATGAACAACTTCGACCTGACATACGCGGACCTGCGCAAAATACGTCCCGACATCGTGATGTGCTCTATGCCCGGCTACGGAACGACAGGCAAGTACGCCAACTACCCCGCCTTCGGTCCCTCGGTAGAGGCGATGACCGGCATCCCGAGCATGATGGGCTACGAGGGCGGCCCTCCCAGAACCTCAGCGCTCGCATTCCCCGACCCCGTGTCCGCCCTCAACTCTGTAGCCGCGATTATGACCGCTCTGAACCACCGAAGACGTACCGGACAGGGCCAGTTCATAGACCTGGCCCTTATTGAAGGCCCAATTTGCCAGATCGGTGAGTTCATCGCCGCTCACTCAAGGACCGGAATTCAGCCCCCGCGCGTCGGCAACAAACATCCGGAACACGCACCTTACGGCGTCTATCCTGCGCATGGCGAGGACGAATGGATAGCAATCTGCGTCACCTCCGACGCGCAATGGAGTGAACTGTGCCGTCTGATGGGCAGACCCGATCTGGCCGACTCGCCCCAATTCCCGGATTCGTCCGCCAGGAGACTCAACTCAGAGCGGCTGGACGATATAGTGTCAGAATGGACGTGCGGACGCGACGCAGCCGAACTCGCGTCGGCCCTCCAGTCCGTCGGAATCGCCGCCGGTCGCGCCTCCAAGAACTTTCAGCTGCTTGCCGACCCGCATCTCAACGAGCGAGGCTTCTTCGTCGAGATCGAAGAGCCGGACGTTGGGCCGAAGATATATCCCGGTCAGGCCATCAGGATGGATGGAATGGATCGCGCCTCATGGATTCCTTCCGCTAGACTAGGAGAACACACGCAAGAAATTCTGAACGAACTGCTCGGAATGAGCGATGCCCGGTTATCGCAGTTGGCGCAAGACGAAACTGTCGGCCTATTCCACCCGGGCGACTGAAAACTAAGGACTGACTACTAAAGACTAAGAACTAACAGAGGTAAGACTACATTGGCAGACGTAATAATACACTCACCTATGACGGGCCGCGTAATAGAGGTTCTTGTGTCGGATGGGGACTCGGTCAGCAACGGCGACGTGGTAGTAGTCGTCGAGTCCATGAAGATGGAAAACGAAATAATATGCGACTACGACGGCACCGTGTCCGCCGTCCACGTCGAAGAAGACCAGTCCGTCTCCGAAGGCGACCAACTGGTTGTGGTGAACACAGGTTAATGTTCAACAAAGTCCTCATAGCCAACCGCGGCGAAATCGCCTGCCGTATCATCAGGACCTGCCGACTACTCGACATCGAGGCGGTCGCCATCTACTCCACCGCCGAGGGCTCACCGCTACACGCCGAGCTTGCGGACGAAGCGATAGCTCTACCCGATGCACCCAACCCGGTGGCTTCCTACCTCGACGTGCATCGCGTTGTTTCCATAGCGCGGGACGCAGGCGCCGACGCCATACACCCCGGCTACGGGCTGCTGTCTGAGAATCCCGACCTCGCCGAAGCCTGCGCCCGCGCTGGAATAGCCTTCGTCGGGCCGCCCATCTCCGTCATCAGTCTCATGGGCAACAAACGCGAGGCGCGTCGGAGAGTCGCCGAAGCCGGCGTACCGGTTCTGTCCGGCGCCGAACTGACTTCCGACACGAACGATCTGGAGTCCGCGGCTGATTCGGTTGGATATCCCCTCATGGTCAAGGCCAGCGAGGGCGGCGGCGGCATCGGTATGCAGGTTGTATCCGATCCAAGGCGACTGGCAAGGGCAGTCTCCCGAACCCGCTCTTCGGCCCGACGCGCTTTCGGAAGCGAAGACGTCTATCTCGAGCGGTTCATTCCCGGCGCCCGACACGTCGAGGTCCAGATCGTCGGCGATTCGGACGGACAATCTTCCCATCTGTGGGAGCGCGAGTGCTCCGTGCAGCGCAGGCACCAGAAAGTCATCGAAGAGGCCCCTTCGCCCTCCATTTCGCAGTCCACCCGTGACAGTCTTACTTCCGTGGCGACCCGCGCCGCCCAGACAGTCGGATACAGGAACGTGGGGACGTTCGAATTCCTCGTAGATCAGGACGATGAATTCTACTTCATCGAGGCCAACACCCGCCTCCAGGTCGAACACGCCGTCACCGAGATGGTGACCGGCATAGACATCGTTGAGCGCCAGCTCAGGATAGCCGCCGGTGAGCCGACTCCGTCCGAATCACCTCCCATCAACGGCCACGCTATCCAGTGCAGGATCTACGCCGAAGACCCCGACACCTTCATCCCGTCTCCGGGAACCCTGGAGGAGTTCCACATCCCCGACCTCGATGGCCTGCGCGTTGACACCGGCTTCCGAGCCGGGGACGAAGTATCCTCCTACTTCGATCCGCTGCTGGCCAAGGTCATATCCTGGGGCCAAACGCGAGCCGACTCGATCTCGCTTATGGCAATGGCATTGGACGATGCGCGAATCTCCGGCGTCAAGACCAATGTACCGACATTGCGGAGGGCAATCGAGAGCCCCGAATTCAGGAGCGGAAGGTACACCACCGACCTGTTGACCTCGCTCCCCTCTTCTTGATGATAAGATGGCGGCGCGAAAATCCCCTCTCCCTCGATGGGCTCACAGGGGTATGTAAATTGTGCAGCCAGCTATAAATGTCAATCAACAGACTCCCTCTCCCAAGGGGAGAGGGTTGGGGTGAGGGTGATTCCCTCTACCGACCAAACTCATACAGGCCAAGGCTCAAGGAGATTTCCGCATGGACGTGGACGCATGGCGATTGCGGGCTCAGACTGCGATGCACGAACAGGGAACGCTGCTCGAGATCGCGCGGATCATCCTCGCCTTCGCCGACGATATGGACGACCTGACCCGCGAAATATGCCGCGAGATAGTCGAACGCCATAAGTACGATCACTGCGCCATATTCCTGTCTCACGTGGAATCCCACTCTCCGAGATTAGCCCATGGCGCCAGGCTCGGAGACAATCTGACGGAACCGGAGGCGGAGGCTTTCGCATCCGAAGCCATTGCGCATTCCCAGGCGCTGACCGCGCGGAGCGGCGACGCCTGGCGCGTCGCAATTCCCATAGAAGACGGCTCCACAACACTGGGCGCGATGATTGCCGGTTCAGTGGGCTCGGACGCCGACTCCCGCAGCGCGCTCGCCCTGTGCCGAGCGTTGACCAGGCTCATCGCCATCGGCATACAGAATGCCACCCTTCGGATGCTAGAGCTAGAACTGGCGACTCGACAGGAGTACGGACGCATCCCGAGTGAATTCCACGACGAATGAGCGGTGTTGGTTGCAGCTATCCCTCCTGGCGCATATCCGGTCGAGTAGCGCCTTTTTCAAAGGCTTCCTCAGTATCTCATAGAACTACACTTTCACATCCTGGATACGCTATAATACGAACATACAAACTAATCGGGAAGCCTGACCGACGATGATTCTGAGACTCGTCATACATAAATGCTCAGTTATGCTGGCCGGAAATCGGAGGGACGAAAAAATTTCCCCATAGCTAAACTCAGGCGTTCTCAGGTCAAACTCAGGTGACTTTTTCACCTGTCGTCACCTGTCAGCCCACCTGTTACTCATCTGTGCAACTATAAACCAAGATATATGAGAGCCGAAATTCAACCGTAACAGCGAGGAGATGCCCCTATGGTCTGGCAGCCCGAAATCGAGGAACTTGAGCATCGTAAACGCCTCGCCATGCGGATGGGTGGTGAGGAACGCATCGCCCGGCAGCACTCCGAGCGCAAGCTGACCGTCCGCGAGCGTGTTGATACACTGCTCGACCCTGGCACATTCTTCGAGATCGGAGAAATGGCGGGCTACGGCGAGTACGACGAAGACCGCACGCTGACCGGCTTCACCCCCTCGCCCTACGTCACCGGACTCGGCAGGGTCAATGGGCAGCTCGTCGTGGTCGGCGGCGAGGACTTCACCATTCGCGGTGGCACCGCCGCCGGTCCCGCCCGACGACGCCCCAAGAACAACAAGTGGGCCGATAGCTTCGCCCTCCGCTTCGGCGTGCCGCTCATCTACATGGCCGACGGCGCCGGAGCCAGCGTGCGCGGCGTCCAGTATGACCAGGGCGGACACCTGCCAAGCTCCGACGACTTCGGTAGCGAAGTGGATCTGCTGGGCCAGGTGCCTGTCGTCGCCGCAATAGTCGGCTCGGTCGCCGGTCGTCCCGCCGGTCGAGCCATGATGGCCCACTGGACGATCATGGCCAAGGGCTCCAGCCAGATATTCCCCGGCGGTCCCCCCGTCGTCCGCCGCGCCATATCCGAGGAGATAGACAAAGAGGCGCTCGGCGGCTCCCACGTCCACGTACACCGGAGCGGTGCGGTCCATAACGAAGCCGAGAACGAGGAGGACCTCTTCGAGCAGGTACGACGCTACCTGGGCTACATGCCGCCCAACGTCTGGGAGATGGCCCCGCGCGCCACGCCCACCGACGACCCCAACCGCCGCTCTGAGGAACTGCTCGGCATCATTCCCAGAAACACCCGGCGCGGCTACGACATGCGAAGGTTAATCGAGCTTGTTGTGGACGAGGACAGCTTCTTCGAGATACGTCCCTACTGGGGGCAGACCGCCATCACCGGACTGGCGCGCGTGAACGGCTACGTCGTCGGAGTCGCTGCCAACGACCCGCGCCACCTCGCTGGCGCGATAGACACCGATGGTGCGGACAAGCAGACCCACTTCCTCGATGTGTGCGACACCTTCAACATCCCCATAGTCCTCTTCAACGATGTGCCTGGCTTCATGGTCGGAAGCAAGGCCGAACTCCAGGGCACGATACGGCACGGGATGCGCACGCTCATGGCCAACGCCCAGCTGACCGTTCCGGTCATACAGATCCACGTCCGCAAGGCATTCGGGCTGGCCGCCGCCGCGACCGGCAGTTCGGTCCCCGTGCATCTCAGACTGGGCTGGCCCTCCGGCGACTGGGGATCCATCCCCGTCGAGGGCGGAGTCGAGGCCGCCTACCGCCGCGACATAGCCGCCTCCCCCGACCCTGACGCCCGCCGCGCCGAACTCGAGGCCATGATGAACAAGTACCGCTCACCCTTCCTGGTCGCCGAAGCCTTCGACATCGAGAAGATGATAGACCCGCGCGACACCCGCCCGTTCCTCTCAATGCTCGTCGAAGCTGCCCAGTCCCCCCTCAAACGCAACCTCGGCCCCAAGCCCAAATACGGCGTCCGCCCATGAAACCGGATCTCACTCCACCACCGAGCGATGTCTGCCAATCTATGACCTGGATTGGTTACAATTAACTTGGGATCAAGAATGAGAAAGACGACTTGGCAATGACTCTCACCATCCAGGACGTAATCAGGTGGATACAGGAGGATCCGGAGGCTAAGGAAGAACTCCGGCGAATCCTGCTGACCGAAGAACTGCTCAACCTGCCGCAGAAGTTCGCGGAACTGGTCGAGATGACTCGACGGAACAGCCGCGCCATCGAACAGAACAGCCGCGCCATCGACAGGCTGGTCAATGCCTCCGAACGGCGCGATAGAGACATCGGTTTGCTTAAAGGTCTGGCTCTCGAGGCCTCACTACAAGGCAACGCTATCTCGTTCCTGAGCGGCAGATTCAGACTGCGTCGTGGCAGAGTCATGAGAGGTCCAACCATGTACGAGATAAATCATGAGTTCGAGGATGCTGTTTACGACGCCAATCTGGAAGGAACAATCACCGAAAGCCAGCGCAATCGAATCCTGGATACTGACCTGATAGCTCGGGCCAGAGACAGTGCTGCGAATGAAACTGTGTACGTGGCGGTGGAAGCGTCGTTCACAATTGAGGCGGACGACATCGCACGGGTGAATGAAACCGCCGACTCTCTCAGGAAGGTATTTCCATCCAACAGAGTTATGGCAGTTGTGTACGGATCCAACATCAACGACAAAGACGCCGAATTCGCCAGAAATCAGAGCGTAGAGACCGTTATCGCAGAACTCCCCCGCTGAGCGTGCGTCCGTCAATAAAAGCCCATTCCCCCTCAACAGATTCACAAGGGCAGACAAATATCCCTTCCCCCTTTGACGGGGGAAGGTTAGGATGGGGGTGAAATCCCTTCAATCTTGGTCTTGATCTAACCCCTAAACTGTCATCGGCCTCACGTTCTCCGTAAACCGCTCCAATAGCCCGAACGTGTCTTCCAGCGTCTCACCCTGGAAGTTGAGCATAAGGTGGTTCACCCCCATGTCCTCCAACCTCTTGACGTCGTCCGCGATCACCTCGGGATTCCCCGTGAGAAGCCGACGCTCGCCGTTAACTATCTGCGCCTCGGTGTCGTCGTACCAGTTTACGCTGTACGCGAAGTCCATCGAGGCCGGATCGCGTCCTGCGTCCTCGGCGTGACCTCGCACCCGGCTCTGGTAATCGGCCAGTTGCTCGAACGTGCCCACCGGGAACTTCGGATTGCTGCATATCGGGTACCATGCGTCGCCTATCTGGCCAGCTCGCCTCAACGCCGGAGGACTCTCGCCGCCAATCCAGATCGGCGGATGAGGCTTCTGCACCGGCTTGGGAGCGAACGCGATGTCCGAGAAGCTGGCATAGTCCCCCTCGAAAGTCGGGTCGTCGTTAGTCCAGAGCTCCTTAAACACGCGGAGATACTCGCTCCCCACCGCGCCACGCTCCTCGTATGGAGGCGCTCCGATTGCCTCGAACTCCTCCTTCATCCACCCGACACCGCATCCCACGATCAGCCGCCCATTCGACAGCACGTCAATCGTGGACAGTATCTTCGCCGTGAGCACCGGACTGCGATGCGGCAGCACCATCACCGACGTCAGCAGCTTTATCGTCGAGGTAATGCCCGCGATATAGCTGATCGTCGTCAGCTGCTCCATGTACTCCCCCGCCACCGAGCTTACAAACGAGCCGCTCTCGTTGTACGGATACACCGACGCGATACTGTTCGGCACCACGATATGGTCGCTGACTGTAAGTATCTCGAACCCCAGCTCCTCGCCCTTCTGCGCCAGCGCCACAAGATTCTCAGGCGACGCCAGAGGCCCCCGGCTGGGCGCTCCAAATCCAAACTCCATCTGATTCTCCTTTCGTTCCGTGCTACCTTCCGACAGGCACGATTGCCTCGGGATTGTTCCAGGTTTGGAACAGCGCGGGGTCCATCGGCCAATCGGCTATCTTGTTGGGATTGTACGTGATTGGATCGGGAAGCCCCACCACTCCGAAGCTGACCGCGTACTCGTACAGGTAATCTGCCAGCGCGTTGTTCATCTCGATCTGCTTCGCAGGGTTCGGCTCAGCCGCGACCGCGATCCAGGTGTCTGCCACCTCGGGAATTTCTATGCCGCAACCGAAGCCGCCGCGCGTCAGGGAAGTATGGTCCGCGGACTTGGGCCACTCCCACGGCCAGGTGCTCTTGCCTTCGTCACAGGTGGTCACCCACGGCATCGTCGTCGTGCGAGCCACGATGCCCGGTCTATACTCCAAGTAATCGTACATCTGCACTGCGGTCGAAACGCCTATCTCTTCCCAGAAACCAGCTATCGCGACCGCGACCTCCTGGTTTCCGCCGGGCGCGTACAGAGGAATGTCGAAACGCTTGCCCCTCTTCTCAGGATAGCCTGCCTCATCGAGTAGCCTGCCAGCCTCATCAGAATCATACGGGTATTCCCACTTGGACTGCCAGTTCGGATTGATCGGGCTGAACTGGTTCAGGTGCGCAGGAAATCCTAGTCCACCCAGCAACGTTTCGTTGATGAATTCCCTGTCAACCGCCCTCGCCAGAGCGTTCCTGACCAGCGTCGCCTCCTCGAAGTCCGAGCATCCGTCCGGGCACCTGCCACCGTCACTTGGATTGGGATTGCCGATCCAGGGCAAGTCTCTCTTGTAAACTGCCGAGGTGTCCAGAGGAACGCCGGACAGCGCATGCTCGGACTCCCACAGGTTGCCCGAGAACACGACTGAGTAGTGCCCCGCGAGTCCATTGTCGGTGATCTTGAATCCACCCTCCAGCATACGCGGCAGTATCTTGAGCGGGATGGGAGCGGCGTCAACCTCGCCCGTCTCCATCAGCGCTATCGGCGTGTTCTGCTCCTTTATTTCCTCGAACACTATCCGGTCAATCTTCGCGTTGGCGTTCCAGTGATCGTAGGGAACCGCTTCCAGTATGATCCTGTCGTCCTGCTCCCACTCGATGATGTGTAGCGGGCCGGTGCCGATGAAGGCGGTGTCCCTCATCTCAGTCTCGCCCACAGTAAAGTAGCGGTTCAGGCTCTGCACGCTGAATGCCTGACCGGCGTCGTTCATCAGGTTCGCGTTCCAGCGCGGGTCGTACGTGGCGAACGTCACCTGAAGAGTGGTGTCGTCAAGTGCCACCGCGGGGTTGTCGCCGAACACATTGTGGAGGTCGAACGCCTGCCAGTGGATGCTGGCAGGGTTAGGGTAGGTGCCCCAGTTGCCGTCGTTCATCGTGAACGCTATGTCACGTGCGGTCATCGGTCCCCAACTTCCGCCGTTGTTGCTGCGGTCGCCAAGGCCCTCGCCGTGGAATATCACGTCGTCCCGTATCTTGAGCGTGGCTCCGACAGGATTGCCCGCGCCGTTGAAGTCGAGTTCCCAGGACTCGGCCAGCATAGGCTCGACCTCTCCGAGCATGACCGTCTTCATCGGGACCTCGCCAACGCCCCAGTAGTGTATGGCATCGGTCAGCCGAGCCGAGCCGAGCCCGACATTGGGAGCCACGTCCCAGATGGCGATGTTGATGACGCCCGTTTCACCGGTGGCCGCCGGAGCATATATTGGAATTGGGGTCAGGCGCTCTCCGACTAGCGCTGAGGTTTCTCTGGAGCTAGAAGCGATCAAATTTTCTATGACATAAACCGCGCCGAGCGCGATTATGAACAACAGGGCGGAAACGGCTGTCGCTATCAGGATCGTCTTGCCCATGCAATACATCCAAGATCATGGTTCTTTTAATGATCGAAGTTCGGTGTGTCGCCATCTTGCGCGTACAATATCAGACGGCTCGATCTTGGACAATTGCATGGGAGTGAATCCGGGTCAGCGAGAAATGAAATCCCCCAGCGCCTCAAAGTACCCCTCTCCACCCACATAGACCGTATCGTTATGAGACGCCCCACGTATCGGGTACAGCGTCTTCGGCTCGCTGGCCGCCGCGTATAGCTTCTCTGCCATCCAGTAGGGAACCGTGTCGTCCCTGTCGCCGTGCAGGACCATCACCGGAGATTCCACATTCCCTATCTTGGATATAGAGTCATACCTCGCCTCGAACAGCATGAGTACGAGCGGAATCGGCAGTAAGGAGCCGGAGATGTCTGCCATCTCCCTGATGGACGTGAAGCCAGACTCCAGTATGACTCCTCTCACCCTGTGCCGCGTTCCCATCTCCGCCGCTACCCCCGCGCCCAGCGAGCGTCCAAACAGAACCACATTGCGCTCCGCGTCTAGTCCCAGGTCAGAGACTAGATAATCGAAGGCGGCCTCGGCGTCCATGTAAATCCCCTTCTCCGACGGCCTCCCCTCGCTCAGCCCATAGCCCCTGTAATCTATGACGAACACGCCCACGCCCAGACTCTGATGGAGCATCAGGATGTTGTCCCGCCTGTGACTTATGTTGCCCGCGTTGCCGTGAAACCATAACAGCGTCACGTTCGAGCGACCCGGGATGTGCCACCCGTGTATCCGCTTCCCGTCCGAGGCGGTGAGATACACGTCTTCGTAATTCAGACCAACGCTGTCTGGCGTGGCTTCGAGCCCACGCTGCGGAAAATATATCATCATGCGGTCGAGAATCAGCATATATCGTGCGGCAAAGGATATTAAGAGGAGCGCGGTGATCGCTATTGTGAGGTTTCGGGCGATGCGCAGTGTTCTCGTGAAACGCCTGTCCGCCGATTTCGCCACCGTCGTCATGCCGCGATTCTAACGTGAGTAGGTGCGGATAACAACAGCCCGATTGCATCTGAACCGAACCCGAAGTCTAATTCAAGACGATTGCAAAAGTCCCTTCCCCCTTGACGGGGGAAGGTTAGGATGGGGGTGACTGGCTTCGATACCTAGCGCTGCTGCGCTCTGGCCTGAACAGTAATGAGACTTATGCAAATTTCTCCTAATTCCTAGTCATTGTACAATTGTTCTATATCGTGTTATAATCGAACTACGTTTCACTGGGCTGATGTTGTGCCGCCTCTGCGAAGTCGTAGCGACGCAAGGAAAGTACGCCAACTCCCTGAAACATAAACGCGCAGTTATGTTAGAAACGAGCCTCGGACCGCAAAAAACTGGTCCGGATCGGGAAACTGGTTAAAATTGGTCTGTTTGACCAGTTTCTGCACCAGTTTCCTGAATTTACTGGTACCAGTTTACATACCAGTTCCCGGATTACTGATACCGATTTTCGCACCAGTTTCAGACCAGCCGAAAGTCTTTCGGATTTATAAACCTGTATTTACGTAAATGGATCGAAGTTGGTCGCGGTCTACCCCGGGAATAACGACGACCGGCAAGCGCGACTGCAAAAGGTGGTGTATTATCGGATGAAGGGATGAGGTTGAGGGTTCCTGAAGACTCTGGCAGTAGCAAAATAACAAGGGGGCTTGATATGAGGCTCGAGAACAAGGTCGCGCTAATCACCGGTGCCGCGCACGGGGTCACCGGAGAGGTGCAGGGTTTCGGCGGCGTCGCCGCCAGAATGTTCGCCGAAGAGGGTGCCAAGGTAGTCCTTACCGACATAGACACCGACTCCGGCGAACGGACCGCGGCGGAACTAAAGGCCAATGGCCACGACGTCATATTCGTGAAACTTGATGTCACCAGCGAAAGCGACTGGGAGACCGCCATCGAGGCTACCACCTCCACCTACGGCGGACTCGATATCTTGGTCAACAACGCGGGCATCGGCGGCGCCTCTCCCGTGGAGGAAACGACCGAAGAGGCCTGGGACCTCCAGATGGACATTCACGCAAAGGGAGTGTTCTTAGGTACGAGATACGCGATACCCCTGATGCGAGCGGCCGGCGGAGGCTCGATCATCAACATATCTTCAATCTACGGCATAGTCGGAAGCACGGCCTCCAGCGCATACCATGCCGCTAAGGGCGCGATACGCATATTCTCCAAGTCCGCCGCGATCCAGCTTGCCCCCGACAACATCAGGGTCAACTCGGTGCATCCGGGCTTCATGGCCACCCCCATGACGATGAACAGCTTCGGCTCCCAGGACGCCGAGCGCAGAGAGAGCGTCCTGGGCAAAATACCGATGGGCCGCATCGGAGAGCCGGAGGAGATAGCCCAGGGCATCTTGTTCCTCGCGTCCGAAGACTCGTCCTACATGACCGGCTCCGAGCTCGTGATAGACGGCGGCATGACGGCGCAGTAGGCGACGACGCTGATTACCGACTTCCACACCCACATCTTCCCTCCCTGGCTACGGGATGAACGCCAGAAGTGGGTCGAGCGGGATGCGACATTCGGAGAACTGTTCTCCGACCCAAAAGCAAGAATCGCTACTGCCGAGGACCTCATTCGCGCCATGGACGAGGATGGCGTTGACCGCTCCGTTGCCATGGGCATCGGCTGGACTGACCTAGCACTTGCTCGCGAGGTCAACGACTACATCATCGAGTCCGCGCGCGCGTACCCTGACCGCATAGTAGGATTCTGCTCAGCGAATCCCGCTTGGGGAGAGGAGGTGGCCCGCGAGGTCGAACGCTGCGCCAAGGCGGGACTTGTCGGAGTCGGAGAACTTCACGCCGATACCCAGCGATTCGACATAGCCGACGCCGATACGATGCGACCGCTGCTCGAAGTAGCGGATCAATTTGGCCTAGCTATCACCGTTCACACTTCCGAACCGGTGGGGCATCTCTACCAGGGCAAAGGCCATACCACGCCCCAGTTGACCATGCGCTTCATCGAGAATGCGCGCGACTTTCCCAACGTCAAGATAGTCTGTGCCCACTGGGGTGGCGGCCTGCCCTTCTATGCGCTGATGCCCGAGGTAAAGGATGCGCTCCAAAACGTCTGGTTCGACACCGCAGCCTCTCCGTTCCTGTATTCCCCTGGCGTGTTTCCCATAGCTGCTGAACTTGTCGGAGCCGACAAGATTCTGCTCGGCAGCGACTTCCCTCTCATAGGTTACAGGAGGATAAGACGTCAGGTAGAGGAAGCCGGAATGATGCCTGGCGACTTCCCCAACGCCGGACCTTTGAATGTCTGAATCGAGAATCCCTTAAGTTCGGTAGGAACGGTTCTAGGTCGCTGACGCCAATTGAGAACGTTCTCTCACAAGATGCGTCGCGACCGCCGCAACCAACGTCAGCGCAAGCATCAGGTAAAAGGCCCCGTCGTAGCTGCCGGTAGCGTCGAAGATGACCGCCCCCACCACCGCCCCCAGTCCGCCCGCGATCTGATGGGACATATTGATTAGTCCGCTTACACTCCCCAGGCGCGTCGTCCCGAAGATATTCCCCGCAAACACCACGGTCAGAGGAGCCGTCATCGTGAAGGTGAATCCGTAAATCAGTGCGAACGCAGCGATGCTGACAGGCGTCTGAACGAACGGGATGAAGGCGAACAGCCCGATCCTGATCACGAAACATATCATGGTCGGAACGGACGCTCCCATTCGGTCTGCCAGCGCCCCGGACAGCAGCACCCCCGCGAGAGCGGCAAGCCCCATGAACGCCAGTATGTTGCCCGCGAATACCTGGCTGACACCCTGGTCCTGAGCGAAGGCCACTATATGGGTCGCCACGAAGAAGTCCTGCGCTCCGCACACCGCGAACAGCGTTATCAGCATCCAGAAGTCTCTGGACATGAGTACGGAACGGAGCGAGCTAGTGGGCGCCGGTGCGCTCTCAACCGGAGTCGTCCGGTCCCCCCGGTCTTCGGGATGCGACCGGATTGCCAGCAAGACGAGCGGTAAGACGACCACCGCATTGACCAGCCCCAGTATCGTGTACGCCGTCCTCCACCCAATGGACGCCAGGAACGAAGTGAGTAGCGAGATGATCACGAGCTGTCCCGTGCCATTCCCTGTGATCGCCACGCTGGACGCCAGTCCCCGGTTGTTCGGAAACCACCTGCTCATCAGCACGCTGATCGGGGCCACAGTGGTCGCCGCGAATCCGATGGCGTAGAGGACCCCGTACAGCGGAAATATCTGCCATCCCGCGCTAATACTGCCTATCAGACCGATCGCCAGCGCGCTTATCGCCGCGCCCACCGACATCACCACCCGGATGCTGTAACGGTCAATCAGACGCCCCACCACCGGCATGGCGAATGCCGACACGATCATGAAGAGCGTCAGCGCTGACGACAGCGCCGAGCGGCTCAGTCCCAGGTCTTCGGTCATGGGAACCAGCGCCAGCCCGAAGGCGAACCGCGTTCCGGTGCTGAAGAATAGCATTGCGAACCCGGTCGCTAGTACGACATGGGCGTAGCCGAGACGACGCAATACAGATGGCATGAGGGGAGACGGCCTTTTCTTTCGGATGCGGTTGGCTTGCCAAGTGTACTACGATTGCCGTTCGCCGACACGGCAGCAAGCATGACATGACTGGCAGGTTGACCGGAGCGATCTTCGCGCTGCGAATCGGTTCCGGCTAGTCGTCGAATCGGGGTGTGGGGTGGCGTTCCGACGGAGCGCGTCGGCTCTCGTATGCCGAAATCAGATCTCGCAGAAGCGTCTTGTAGGTCTCGGTCTGAATGAGTGGTGTGGTCATTATCAGTGCGTCTTCGCGGTTATCGGTATAGTAGCCCTTGCGCAGGCCGCGCTCTGTGAATCCGTACTTCTTGTACAGGTTCTGAGCCACATGATTCGACACTCGCACTTCCAGCGTTACGTGCCTCAATTCGTGCTCTATCGCCTGCTCTATGGATGAGAGTAGAAGCAGTTCTCCGAGTCCGAGTCCCCGATACTCGGTCCTTACGCCTATCGAGACGATGTGCGCCTCGTCCACCATGTTCCAGATTCCGACGAATCCGGCGATGAACTCGTCACCGGGCTGCCACGAAGGATTTCGCTGTCTCCAGATGCGCCGCGCCGCGCCACTGACCATGCGATTCAGCAGCGTGCGGCCATTGTCGGAGTGGCTTTCGGGATACGGTAGCGGAGGAAGTGTTGGATCCGAAGAACGGCCCTCCTCATTACGCGCGAGAACCAGGTAGTGGGCTATCTTGTTGTTCAACTCTCGGCGAAACGGTGTCGAAGGGAACAGAGTGGGAAATGCGTCCTTCTCCACCTCTGCTGTCTGACCCAGGTCGCGCTCCTCCATAGGGCGAACTATGAACGGTCTGCGGCGGTGCGACGAATGTTGGGAAGTTGCGCTCATGATAGATTCCTTACTCAAAAGGCTCCGTATCTATCTCTTCGATGCGTTCGTCCTCTGTGAAGCGCCAGACACCCACGTAGCCGCGACGCAGGTCGCCATTATCGTCCCAGTCCAGTGTGGCCGCTGCGCCCTGGTAGTCCACTTCTCCCTTGTCCTCGAGGATGTTGAGCGCCCTGGCAACGCCCTCCGAGCCGGCAATAACGACTTCACCAGGTGCGCCGCCGACCGCGCGCAGGTTGTCTCGTATGGCATCACCCTCGACGCTGCCCGCCGCTTGGGCCGCGAGCGCTAGGGCAATCGTGGCGTCATAGGTTTCCTTGACATAGGCTAGCACGGGAAGTTCTCCATATTCGGCGACGTAGGCGGTCTCCCACGCCGACGACGAACTGCTGCCCGGCGCGGTTGCGGGACCTGTGCCTTGCATCCCCGCCAGGCGAGAGCCGCCCACCTGCTGGACGATACTCAGTCTCTTGGCGGCGTCGCCAAAGGTGAACTGGTCGTATATCTCATTGTCCAGTGCCTCTCGTACTAAAATGCCTGCTTCCGTCTCGAAGGCTATTACCACTAGTGCCTGCGCTCCTTCGGCGGCGGACTCGCGCAGTTCGGGGACGAATGTCGTCTGGCCTCGTTCGATAGGCACGGACTTGATCCGGCCTTCCCAGGCCGCTTCAAATGCGCTGGAAAGTCCCTGTCCCCAAGCATCGTTGACGTATATTACCCCAACATTGCCGAAACCCCGCTCGCGCGTAACTCGAGCCAGTATCGGCCCCTGCGCCCTGTCCGATAGGACAGTACGGAACAGGAAGTCACTGTCCGCCACCGTTGTCAGCTTCGGAGAGGTGGCCGAGAAACTGACCGTTGGAATGCCGCTCGGTCCTATGACTCTTTCCGCGATAGGAAGCGCGTTGGCGCTGGCATTCGGGCCCACGATGGCGTGTACGCGCTCAGTTTCGACCATGCGGCGCGCTTCCTCGACAGCCACCTCCGGGTCGGCGGTCGTATCTCCAACCGCCACCTGCACCGGCAGGCCGAAGACTCCGCCGCCCTCGTTGATATGCTTGATAGCAAGGTCGAAAGCGCGCTGCCTGTCTCTGTAAACCTCGGAGGAACCGCTGCTGAAATTCATGAGCAGACCGATCTTAAGCGGCGTCTTGCTCGCCGAGTCGTCCCTGCATGAGGCCGTTATCGCAATGCACAAAATGGACAGGACAAACGCGACATTCCATATTGAAAAGCACTTTCTGCTCATTTCGTTCCCGTTCGGACTCAGGACTCGTCTCGAAGGTGCGGGTGCATATGCAGTCGCGCCGCTTTGAGAGTGTTGGACAGCAGCATGGCGATTGTCATGGGACCAACTCCGCCCGGTACCGGTGTAATTGCCGCTGCCTTCTCTCTCACTGCGTGGTAGTCCACGTCGCCTACCAGACGATAGCCGCGCCTGCGTTCGGGAGCGTCTATCTGGTTGATGCCGACGTCAATTACGACCACGCCATCCTTCACCATGTCCGCCTTCAGGTAGCGTGGCTGTCCTATCGCCGCGATGATGATGTCCGCCTCACGGGTAACTTCCTCAAGGTTTCGCGTTCTAGTATGGCAGACCGTTACAGTGGCGTTAGCGCCGTCAGACCTCTGCATGAGCAGGTTGGCTATCGGCTTTCCGACGATATTCGAGCGTCCCAGCACGACCACGTTCTTGCCGGAAGGGTCGAAGCCGGTACGCACAAGCATCTGCTGGATTCCGCCCGGAGTCGCGGGTACGAAGCGCGGTCTTCCTGCCATCAGCAGACCCATGTTGAACGGGTGAAGGCCGTCCACGTCCTTGTTCGGATTCACCGACTCGATCACCCTGTTTTCGGAGATGTGGTCTGGCAGCGGCAACTGGACGAGCATCCCGTGAATGCGCGCGTCCGCGTTCAGGCGGCGCACCGCGCTCAGAACATCTTCCTCGGTCGCGGTGGACATCCTCACGACCTCGGACACCATCCCTGCTTCCATCGCGGCGCGCTCCTTGTTGCGAACATAAACCGCGGAGGCCGGATCGTCTCCGACAAGCACAACTGCAAGCCCAGGTACGATTCCGTGCTTGGACCGCATCTCGGCCACCCCCTCCGCCACTTCCGCCCTGATTTCCTCGGCCATTGGTGTACCGCGTATTATCGTCGCAGACATTTGAAACCTCTATCCGTGTAAACCATGACTCTTGGAGAGCGTGTTTCCGCCCGCCGCTATTATATACGGGCTTTGGGTGGGGCTGGTATATAATGGGCGGCGCGATTCCACACATCGAGGCTGAAAAGTGCTGATAGCAGGCGTTGACATCATCGAAATTTCGAGAGTGAAGCGCGTTTACGAACGGTACGGGGACAGGTTCCTACGCCGGATATACACGGAGCGGGAGGCGGCATACTGTCGCGGCAGGGCACCGCAACTCGCCAGCCGGTTCGCGGCCAAGGAAGCAACGATGAAGGCGCTTGGAACCGGTGTCCGGGGTGTGCGCTGGCGCGACATCGAGGTGGTCAGGGGAAGGGGACAGGCTCCGAGAATCGAACTACACGGTACTGCGAAGGCGAGGGCCGACAGGATTGGGATGTCCGACATTGCACTGTCTCTCAGCCACTCCAAGGAGTTCGCTGTGGCCTCGGTGGTCGGCGAGAGCGATAAGGGCAACATACTTTCGAGGAGCTAATATGCTGTTTGTATCAATACTAACGTCGGACCGCACACGCGACCCGGAACTCTGGGCGACTATATGGCAGGGAAGTCCGCCGCCAAGCATCAACCTGATAGGCGCGTACAATCTTGGCAACGACAAGCGTGTTTTCATATGGGAAGGCGAGTCCGTTGCGGACGCTCAGTTCATGGACCGCTTCAACGAGGTCGGAGTGCTTGAGACATCTCCGGCGTTCGACCGTACGTCGGGATGGCGGGCCGCCTTCGCAAAGGACATAGATACGTTCAGGAATAATCTTATGGCCGGGCGACCGTCCGCCGGGCACAGCGTGGAATCAACCGTTGACTTGAGGAGTCGTGGAATGAACGCTCCCAACCGTCACGCGGCTCGCGCTGCTGCCAGGCAGTGGGTCGCAGAACAGGAATCGGCAGGAGGCTGAAAATGAGGATAGGGAATTTCATTGGAACGATGGGCGCCGCCGAAACCGTACAGGGACAGGCGCATCAGGCTGTAGAGGCGGAGGCCGACGGATTCGACTCACTATGGACAGCGCAGGTGGCTGGAGTGGATGCTCTAACGATGCTTGCGCTCGCGGGCGACAGGACGAAAAGTATCGAGCTCGGGACTGCAGTCGTGCCGACGTATCCGAGGCACCCGATGGCACTCGCCCAGCAAGCGTTGACGACTCAGGCAGCCTCGGGAGGACGTCTTCTGCTCGGCATAGGGCTGTCGCACAAACCAAACGTCGAGGGACGTTGGGGGCTGTCGTTCCACGCCCCTGCCCAGCACATGGAAGAGTATCTGACCATTCTGAACTCTCTGATGCAGACCGGGAGCGTGGACTTCCAGGGACAGCACTTCAACGTGTCCGGGGAAATCCAGCGCATGACCGACACGCCGCCCACCGTGTGCGTGGCCGCGCTCGCCCCCAGGATGCTTAGAATAGCGGGCGAGAAGGCGAGCGGCACGATTACATGGATGGTCGGCCCCAGGACTCTGGAGGAACATATCGCTCCGCGAATCACCTCCGCTGCCCAGGACGCGGGCAGACTCGCTCCGAGAGTATGTGTCGGACTGCCGGTATGCGTTACCGACGACAGGCAGGCGGGTTTCGAGGCAGCGTCCGGGTTCTTCGGTCGCTACGGAACACTTCCCAGCTACCGGCGTATGCTGGACATCGAGGGTGTCGAGAGCCCCGCAGAGGTGGCGATCATCGGCAACGAAGCAGAGGTGGAAGCGCAGCTCAGGTCGCTTTCCGACGCCGGAGCGACCGACTACCTCGCATCCATATTCCCAACCGGAGACGACGTCGAGGCGTCTGCTGCCCGCACACGCGAATTGCTCAAGTCGCTCGTGGGGAAGATTTGAGGTCCAAGCGCGGTGTCATTCGGCGGTTTGCTTCCCCGAGTAGGCCGAGGCGTTACTAGGAGGCTCGGATGGCGAGTGATGTAGTTTGTCCCCAATGCCTGAGAGCGAATGAGGCGTCCAACACGTATTGTATTGGATGCGGGTACAGACTGACGTCCGAGGATGTAGGCGAGCGTGCGTCACCCGCTCGCGCCGAAGATGACCGAGAAATTCGCGAGGAGCTGGCCTCGGTACGAAACGAGCTTGCGCACGCCGCCGCATTACTCCAACGTCTCCGGAGTCGCGTTGAGCAGTTGGAGAGCCGTAGCCGGCGCCCCATCGCCCAACCTGAGCGTATTTCCGACATCCAGGAGGTGGGTAGTGTGGAGACACCACCAGGTTCTTCCGCGCTGGTTTCCGGGGATGTGACTTCTGGCGGAAGGATGCCTACGGATCCGGATCCGGCTACCGAGGTCGAAAGCGGGGACTCGCAGCCCGCAAGCCGTCCCGAACCCGTGCGCGATGCGGAAAGAGAGCCGCGTCCGGCGGAATCGGCGGCAGCAGGCTCTCCAGGGGTCGAGGCGGGTTGGCGAGTCTCGGAACCTGAACCTGAACCTGAACCGATCCAAGAGTCTGAATTGCCAGAATGGATTCGGATAGATTGGGAGCAGACCCTGGGTAGGAACTGGTTTGCCATCGTCGGCGCACTCGCGGTTGTGCTGGGAATCGGATTCTTCCTCAAGCTGGCGTTCGACAACAACTGGATAAACGACACGGGCCGCGTCGCGCTGGGCGTCGCGGTCGGGCTGGCTCTGCTGGGAGGGGGGGAGTACGCCCAGAGAAAGGTTCCTCGATGGGCGCAGCCGGTGACGGCTGGCGGGGCCGCTATCCTGTACCTGTCCATATACGCTGCATTCGGACTCTACGACCTCATTCCTCCCGACGTGGCCTTCGCGCTGCTGGCCGTCGTTGTGGCCGGGGCGTCGCTGCTCGCGATCCGTTACGAATCAATAGTCATTGGCCTTTTGGGAGTAATCGGCGCGTTCATCTCGCCCGTGCTGCTGGGGCCGGAATTATCCGACCTACGACTGTTGGGCCTGTACATTCTGCTGGTTGACCTCGGGATTCTGGGGATATCCACCTTTCGCAACTGGCGCTGGTTCACACTGGTGGGATGGGTGGGTTCATACGGCCTGTTCGCCTACGGGCTGGAATACTACCCGGATTTCGATCCCGTGCTGACGCATATAGTTCTGACAGGGGTGTTCCTCACGTTCGCCGCAGCTACGCCGCTGTTCCATATCCTGTGGAGACGTATGCCCGGCTCCGCGGACCTGAGTCTGATGAGCCTGAATGCCACCGGATACTTGGCCCTGACATTCTTGATCCTGTGGGATGGATACAGCGAATGGTTCGGGTTGATCGCCTTCAGTCTCTCTGCGTTCTACGGCATGATAGCACTTCTGGCGCTCAGACGTAGTGGAACGTCGGCAAGGGTGACAGTGTTCTCTCTGGGGATTGCTGTCGTGTTCCTCACGATTGCATTCCCGCTGCAACTCGACGGCTACTCGGTAGCAATCGCATGGTCGGCGCAGGGCGCGGTGTTCGTATGGATGGGCTTCTACCTGGGACGCTGGCAAACTCGTCTGGTTGGACTCGCCATCCTTGCGCTGGCCCTACTGCATGTGACTCTGTTCGATGCATGGCTGGACTTGGACGGATTCAGACCTGTCTTGAATGGGCGGTTCGCCACTATGGCAATTGTAATTGTCGCCTTCTATGCCGCCGGCCTGTTCTACTGGCGCAACCGTGAAGCATCTGGGCAATTGGAAGCAGAGAAACCGTCGGTTCACATCCTGTTAGGTGTGGCCAACCTGATCACTCTGGGGCTGTTCAGCCTTGAAATAATTGACTACTTCGACAGCCGACCATACGCCGAGTACGTCCGTAGTCAAGATAACCTGAAATTCCTCTCTCTGACCTTGATGCTGGCGGTGTACGGCTCGGTCGTCGCGTCGATCGGGTTGGCGAGAGACTATCTGATGGCAAGGTGGGCGGGTCTCGGTCTGCTGTCCGTAGCTGTGTTGAAACTGCTGGCATTCGACGCCTTCAACGTGGATCTGAATCCACTCACCTTCATGCCCATACTGAACATTCGCTTCCTGGCTTTCGCGATAGTCGTTGCTCTGGTGTCCGGCCTGGCATTCTGGTTTGGGCGAGCGCGAGACTGTCTTACCGAGGATGAGGCTTACGTTTTCCAGAACCTGGTCATAGCGGCCAATGTTGTCGCGCTGTGGACGTTGAGCCAGGAAGTGATTCACCTCTTCGACAGTCTTTCGCTCAAGAATGATGACACTTACTTCAATTCCACTCACTTGTCGTTGACCGTCCTATGGGCGGTGTACTCGATTGGAGTGATAGGCGCGGGGATAGTCGTGCGCTCCAGGTGGGTGAGGCTGGCCGGAATCGGATTGCTGGTGATCCCGGTCGCCAAGTTGTTCGTGTTCGACGTGTTCCTGCTGGACATGGAATACAGGGTGGCGGCGTTCCTCACCCTGGGCGTCCTGCTGCTCGCAATGGGGCTGGTGTATCAGCGTTATAGTCAAGCGGTCAGAGGCTTCGTCCTCGGGAGACGCTAACTCTGAAAAGACTCCCGGCTTCCATATAGACAGGACTATCGCCTCAGTTCCGCGCGGCGTAGAATGAGCGAGATGAAATTCGAGTGATGCTTTCACTATGCAAGGAGTATTAAATGAAGGTTACGGCTATCAAGCCCTATTCGGTACAGGATGGCGACGGGGGCGCGTACTTCATCGTCAAAGTGGAGACGGACGAAGGGATATACGGCCTGGGCGAAATCGGCATACGAAACTGGGGAGGGGCGATTACCGAGGCCATCAATCACCTCTCCGAGGCGGTAATCGGGCAGGACCCGTGGAGCACCGAGCGTCTCTGGCAGCAGATGTTCAGGGGAGGGTTCTTCCCTGCGGATAAAGTCTATTGCTGCGCCATTAGCGCGATAGACATAGCCCTCTGGGATATCAAGGGCAAGTCGGTCAATATGCCCGTTTACAAGCTGCTCGGCGGGCCGGTGCGCAACAAGGTGGTCTGCTACCCGCACACCCAGGGACACACCAACGAGGAACTCGTCGAGAACTCCAAGCAGGCAGTCGCAGACGGCTGGAAATTCGTCCGCTGGGGACTGCCGGAGACGGGTGGCGTTCTTGAATATCGCAGCGCGGGCGACCCACTGGGTCAGCCCGCGCTTCTTGAGCCTGTGGAGTCCATCCGCATGGCTGAAGAGCAGTTTGCGATGGTCAGAGAGGCCGTAGGTCCGGACATCCAGCTCTGCTTCGACGCTCACACCCGGCTCGACACTGCCCACGTCGTAACGATGTGCCGCGCGCTGGAGCCTTACAATCCGTTCTTCATAGAAGACGCGCTCAGGTCAGAGAACCCCGCGAGCTACCGCACTCTGGCCAGGCACGTGTCGCTGCCCATAGCGGCGGGCGAGCAGTGGGCCTCCAAGTGGTCGTTCCGAGAGGTCATCGAGGAAGAGCTCATCAGCTACGCCCGCATAGACCTGTGCATAGTCGGAGGTCTGACCGAAGCCCTGAAGATTACCCACATGGCGGAGACGCATTACATAGACATCGTGCCGCACAACCCGCTCGGTCCCGTGAGCGCGGCGGCCTGCGTCAACCTGTGCATGGCGTCCACGAACGTCGGCGTTCAGGAGATGCCACGGCGTCCGGGCAGCTTCGCAACTGACCTCTTCCCGCTCCAGATAGAGTGGGACGACGGCTACTCATGGACTCCCGAGGACAGGCCCGGCCTCGGCGTTGACTTCGACGAGGAATTCGCCAAGACCAACCCAGCGCCTCTTAACGGCTGGCCCCCGCAGTTGAGGCGCAACGACGGCGCCTTCACGAACTGGTAGAATCCTTCAGTCGTAGGAAATAACTCTCAGTCCGCCGGCTTCGTCGGGCATCAGCAAGACATTGGAGCCGCCGGACTGGGATACTTCTTCCGCGATTCGGGCGGCTTCTTCACCGACGAATTCGGGAGCGAACGCATCCGGGTCCGACCAGCGCGCCTTGCGGATTGAGTATCCAAGCGCGTCCTCAATGGCCTGCGCGAGCGTGGAGTCGCCATCCGCGGTGAGGAGGGTCACTCGCTTCTGAATCGGTCGTGACTCCGATTCAGGGACGTCCGGCTGGAATGCCTGGTCCGCGCGGTATATTGACCAGTGATATGGCAGGAAGAGCGCGGCCGTGAGGGTCGTGCCTATCGCGGGCGTAAGGTCGCGAAGTGTTTCTACCGATAGGGAAGCGTCGAGAAGGTCGCGGAGGATGACGAACAGTGTCCCGCCCCCGCCGCCCAGGAAAGCCAATGCTCCCGCTCCCATCACGGCGAATATGTAAACCCGGTGCGCCAGCGAGGTCGCTTCTGCATCGGGGTTAGCGTTTGCCTCCATCCGCAGGCGTCGCCAGTAGTACCCCCACACCGGAATTCCTATGACCAGCGTCGCAAGAATTGCCGCCACCGGCGACCTCCACGCGCCCTCGTCTCTTACGGTCACGCTCAGTCCGTCCGCTAAGACGGTCAGCGCCGTATTGAATACCAAGTAGGATGCCCACACGAGCGCTGCGAGTCCCAACGCCGCTATCAGGTGGTCGTATGACTGACGGACTGGTGCGGAGTTCTCGCCAGTCGCCTCCGCAAGCATCCTGCGCCTGAACACGACCCACGCAACAGAGCCTACCACCGTAACAACCAGCGCTCCTGGTATGTCTTCGAAGTGGAGCGCCGCGCGTTCATTCGCGGCTCCGAACAGCCATGACAGCGTCGTAAACGCCGTGAAACCGCCGCTGGCCAGAGCGGTGGCCGCGCCGCCTCCCACAGTAGCCAGGAACAGGAATGTCCAGCGCAGCGCCGAGTTCCTGTCGCTCCGGGCGAATATGCGCCAGTGCGTCCAGTACACTGCTCCGCCCACTATGGCGACGGACAAGTCGGTTCGCAGCGACTCGCGTGCCAGTCCCGCCTGCTCGGGCAGCGCGACCGTTACTAGGAACATCGCTGAATAGGCGTCCTGCAGCAGTGTGTGAGCGACAGCCCCCACGCCTACGGCAAACATGGACCCACCCACGAATGCCGCGCCGTATAGGTAGAGTCTGCGAATGCCGCGCGTTTCGACCGAGTCTTGTCCCTCGGCAGACTCGATCTGCCAGTGGTATCCCCAAACCAGAGCCCAGGGCAGGATGGACGCCAGGCTGAACTCCGGGAACTCGCCCGCCATCATGGCCCACTTGAGTATCTCGTAGGAGACGGCCATGAGGAAGCCGAGTGAAACGCCCAGCGTCAGATAGATGTACAGCTTTCTGATAATAGAGCGGCTTTCCAGGGGCATGGCAGCGACGTTTCGCAGGATGAATCGCCAGTGGAAGGCCCATATCGGCAGCGCGACGATGAACAGAGACAGTCCCCAAGCCAGTTGGTTGGATGAGGGGGAGAACGCCTGACCGTCGAACAGTACGTTCAGCAGACTCTCCACAGCCAGTGAAATTCCGGCGATGACCGCCATCAGAGCGGCAAACGCGATGCCGTAGAAGTACAGTCGCTTCAGAGTTCCAAGTCCCAGGTCGGGTCTGGCGTCGGATTCCGGTTTTTGCTTGCGCCATGCGTATATCGCGTATGCTATTCCACCCGCAATCGCGAGCGCTATCATAATAGGAAAGAAGTCTAGAATGCCCAAGATTTCTCCATTTTTCGTGTTGATGTCGCCGAAATCCGGCGCCGTGCTCATTGCGCTGATGTTCTGGTTGGCTCCGGTATAGGCCGCGCGCATTCGAAGTAAGGCAGCGGGTTATGTGAGAGTTTCCATTCTCCATCGAATTGCCGGAGAGCGAAACTCTCGTCAAAATCGTATTCAGAAGGTCCGAACAGGCCCCCGTTTCTGAATCCAGCTATCCTGATCTCCACGAAGGTAGTGTCGCCGAGAGCTCGCACTTCTTCCAGGGTAATTCGTCGGTCACTTGGTCGCCACACGTGTGGATCTCTTCCTCCGAACATATCCTCGATGGAACATCTCTCCCGCAGCTCCGGCGAAAGAGCGTGGTGAGCGGCTTGAAAGTCGTCCTCTTCCAGCGCCCGCAGATAGGCTTGCACAGCCGCCTCCGGCGAGCCGGGCGCGAAATCGGCCTCCTTCTGGAGAACGGCGGCGACTACGCTCGCTATGAGCAGCAGCCCCAGGAGAGCCGCCCCGCCTATGAGCCAGTAGTTCTTCATGTGAAATTTCTCATTGACGCGGGGATGACGGGATTGAGATATATACTCGGATTTACAATTGTTCTAGCAGTCTGCAGGTGGTCTGCAAATGGCCTGCTGATGGAGTCTGGCGCCTGTATATCACCTGAAAAGACCTGTATTTACCAGCTTAGAGAGTCTTTTCGAATTGTGGAGGTTTCATCAATAAATTATGGATTACGCCTCAACGCTCTTATGTTCGATTTAATGTGTCTCCATCGTAGCATGGCGTGGGATCGGTTGTATAGACAGAGAAGATTGCTTATGTGATTAGCCGATGATGTGTTACTCTTGTAAATGTAGGGGTCTGCGCTTTCGCGCGCCGACCGACTCTGTCGAGGGTTCGAGATGCCGGAAGGCTATGACATCAACTGGATAGCGGTATTGCTCGTTGCGGGAGTCGGACTCGCAGCCATGGGCGCTCTTTTCGGAGCGTCGTACATTCTCGCCCCCAAGCGCTACTCCGAGCAGAAAGAGATACCCTACGAGTGTGGTATCCCGCCCGCTCCGTTTACATGGTCGCAAATTAACATTCGCTACTACGTCTTCGCCATCCTCTTCCTGATATTCGACGTGGAGGCTGTCTTCCTGTTTCCCTGGGCGGTTGTCTTTCTCAAGACGATTCCCGCCGTCTTCTACGAGATGCTCATATTCATAGCCATACTGTTCTTCGGTATCATATACGGGTGGCGTAAGGGAGTGCTGCAATGGAGATGAACCTGGGACAGGGCTATCGGCCCGGTAGAGGTAATTCACCCGCCGACAGCGTGTTCAACCGCGCTTTGCCCAACGCGCTCACCGCCAAGTCGGACGAACTGTTCGCTCTCGCGCGCAAGAACTCGCTCTGGACACTTTCTTTTGGCCTCGCCTGCTGCGCTATAGAGATGATAAGCACGCACATGTCCCATCACGACCTGGATAGGTTCGGAGTCGTAACGTGGCCCTCTCCAAGGCAGGCGGACGTGATGATAGTGGCGGGAACGGTCGTGAAGAAGATGGCCGACCCGATCAAGCTGCTCTACGAACAGATGCCCGATCCGAAGTGGGTAATCGCCATGGGCAGTTGCGCTACTAACGGCGGACCATACTACCGTTCGTACTCTGTCGTGATGGGCGTTGACCATCTCATCCCGGTTGACGTGTATGTGCCCGGATGTCCGCCTCGTCCGGAGGCGCTGATGCACGGAATCATGCAGCTTCAGGAGAAAATCCAGAAGGACGCGGAACAGAGTGGCGCGGCGGACTAGACGGGAGCCGCGTATTCCCGAGGCGCCGGTCGCTCTCGATGCAGCGGGAGAGAGTCTCGCATCGCTCGTCCGGGAGATATTCGGACCCGAAGCCGCTGGATTCGACGTTCAGGTAGGCGCCGCTGTTGACGAGGTTACTCTGACTGTCAGGTCCGAAGACGTCCCAGCCGTGTGCTCTATATGCAAGAACGACCCGCGCCTGACGTTCGACTACCTGCGCTGCCTGTCCGTGGTTGACTACGTGGAAGGTTCAGGAGAGTTCGAGATCAACTATCACCTCTACTCGCTCGACATCAGGCACAAGATGGTCGTCAAGACCCGTCTGTCGGAAGATTCTCCGGTGGTTCCGACGGTAACCGGAGTGTGGGGCGGCGCTGACTGGTACGAGCGAGAGGCCAACGATCTGTTCGGCGTCGGATTCGACGGACACCCGAACCTGGTCCCGCTACTGCTCTACGAGGGATTCGAGGGATTCCCGGGGCGCAAGAGCTTCCCGTTCCACGATTATGACGAGTGGTAGAATAGAGGACAATCTACGGAGGGAGTTGACGAAGGTGGTCGCGCAAAAGAATAAGTTAAAATTGAAAGTCGAAAAACTCACTGAGGAAGATGTCAGGAGTGAGTTGGATGAATTTGAGTCCAAGTACGGCATGACGTCCAATGAGTTTATTGGCAGATACAATCGCTGTGAGTTTGAAGAAGAGAATCTGGAATTTATGGACTGGGCGGGCTACTACTACATTAGCGCGCGCTGAAAACCATGCAGATACAAGAACAGGTAACAGAACATGGCGACGCCCTTGACCTGATGGTCAACATGGGGCCTCAGCATCCCTCGACGCATGGGGTGTTTCGGCTCGTGATCTGGGTGGACGGGGAGAAGATAGCGCGTTCCGAGTCGCACATCGGCTATCTGCATCGCGGATCGGAGAAGCTGTGCGAGGGCGAGCAGTACGCCCAGATCATCACGCTGTTCGACCGGCTCGACTACGTGGCGAATCTGAACGGTGAGCTTGCCATCTGCATGGCTGCCGAAAAGCTGATGGCTGTCGAGGTTCCCGAGCGCGCTGAGTATATCCGGGTGATCCTGTGCGAACTCAACCGCATTGCCAGCCACATGATGTTCTACGGTGTTTACGGACTGGACGCGGGTGCGATGACGCCCGTCCTGTATGGATTCCGGGAGCGCGAGCGGATTCAGGCGCTGTTCGAGTCCGTCACCGGCGCGCGAATGATGCACAACTACATCCGCATAGGCGGCGTCAACGAAGATCTTCCCGACGACTTCCAGCTCAGGATGAACACGTTGCTGGACCAACTCGAACGCGGAGTCGAGGAGTGCGACGAGCTCCTGAGCCAGAACGAGATGTTCCTGGCCAGAACAAAGGGAATAGGTTTCATATCTGCGGAAGAGGCGATTGACCTCGGCGTCACCGGCCCGCCGCTAAGGGCCTGCGGCGTGCCCGAGGATGTGCGTATCTCCGAGCCGTACTCCATTTACGACCGCTTCGACTTCGGGATTCCGGTGGGAACTCAGGGTGACTGCTGGGACCGCTACTATGTGCGGGTCGAGGAGATGAGGCAGTCTCTGAACATCATAAGACAGGCTATGCGGGATATGCCCGGAGGTGAGATAGCCGCGAACGTGCGTCGGATCGCGAGGCCCCCGAAGGGGGAGGTCTATATTCGTACAGAGTCGCCGCGCGGCGATTTCGGAGTTTTCCTGGTGAGTGACGGGAGCGATAAGCCGTATCGCGTTAAGGTGCGAGCGCCGTCGTTCTGCAACTTGCAGGCCCTTCAGGCCATGCTGAGGGATGCCTATATCGCTGACGCCGTGCTGGTTCTGGGTTCGATTGACATTGTCTTGGGCGAGGTGGACAGGTGAGCCTTTCGCAGGTAGCTCTCTACGCGCTCGGCGGTGTTGCGCTGCTGACTTTCCTGTCTCTCATCGTACTGGTGCTGACCTGGGCCGAGCGAAAGGCTCTGGCGAGAATCCAGATGCGGATGGGGCCTATGCGAGTCGGATTTCACGGGACACTTCAGCCCATAGCCGACGGCATAAAGCTGTTTACCAAGGAAGATATCCTGCCGTCCTGGGCGGACAGGCGAATCTACTGGATAGCGCCTGTCGCGGTCTTCATCCCGTCTCTGATGCTGTGGGTGACGCTGCCGGTCGCTCGTGACCTGGTATTGCGGAATCTCGACCTGGGGCTTTTCTACATAACCGCCATTTCGGTGCTATCGGTGATGGGACTGATCATGGCGGGCTGGGGATCGGCGAACAAGTACGCGATCCTGGGAGGTCTGCGCGCGGCGGGCCAGCTCGTGAGCTACGAGATACCGTTCATCATGGCGATACTGGGCGTGGCAATGCTGGCGCAGTCTCTGAATCTCACCGTTGTCGTTGACGGACAGGCGAACTTTGGATACGCGCTCGTTCAGCCGCTGGGACTGTTCCTGTTCCTGACAGCCGGGCTTGCCGAGCTTGGCCGGACCCCTTTCGACATACACCACGCCGAGTCTGAGGTCGTTGGAGGCCCGTTCGTCGAGTACAGCGGCGCCCATTGGGCGGCGTTCTTCCTCGCCGAGTATCTGAATACGTTCACCGTTGCCGCGCTTACCGTGCTGCTGTTCCTCGGCGGCTGGCGGTGGCCCGCCATGCCGCTGGACGGAGTCGCGCATTCGACGTTGTCGGTGGTTTGGTTCATGGTCAAGACCGCGCTGGTGATATGGGTCATATTCTGGATACGCGGGACTTACCCGAGACTTCGGATAGACCAGTTGATGTCCTTCGGCTGGAAGATGCTCGTTCCACTATCGTTCCTGAATATAGTCGTCACCGGGGTCGTCTTGTTCTACGGATGGCCGCTCTGGATACTAACCGTCCTGTCTCTGGTATTATTGGTAGGAACGGTCTATGTCATCTTCCGAGGGCCTCGCGCGAAGACCGAGCGCAACACGGTCACCGTGTACTCGGCCAGTAGCCTTCGAAGATAGGCTAAGGAGAACAATGTGGTGGCGACCGAAGACCGGACTGCCCGGATAGAAAACAAAATAGACGACCTAAATGGGCGTGTTGAGCGCGTCGAAAACAAGGTGGATAACCTGAACGGGCGTGTAAGCCGTGTCGAAGGCACCCAAGATCAAATGAGCAAGAGACTCGACGATGTTCATAAGTTGCTTATAACGCTGATCGCAATTGGCGGCGGCGGATTGATAACAGCCGTGGTTAGCCTTGTATTGCAACTGGTAAAGCAATGATAGGATTCCTAGAAGGACTGGCGGTAACGCTGAAGACAGCGTTTCGCAAGCCTGTAACAGACCAATATCCTGACCCGCAGGAGCGGCACCAGGTTGCCCCTAGATATATGGGCTTCCCGGCGCTGCTGTGGGATGGTGACGTTCCAGAGCCGTACTGTACGGGTTGCATGGTCTGCGTGCGCGCGTGTCCGACGCAGTGTATGAGCGCGCAGATGACCGACAATCTGAAATACAAAGAGGAAACGAGTCGCCGGCGCAAGATTATCGAAACCTTTGAGATAAATCTTGGCCGGTGTATTCTGTGCGGCATATGCGTGGACGTGTGCAACTTCGACGCGATAGAGATGAGCCACGAACACGAACTGAGCAAGTACGAGCGAAACGGCAACCGGGTTGACCTGGATATGCTCCTCGACATGGGCAAACGCTTCCAGTCCGAGACTGGATGGCAGCCTACCAATCCTCGGAAGAACAGCGGAGTGCCCGTCAAGAAAGAGGAGCGTCCCAGGAAAACCACCCAAGAGACTCCGAACCCGACAACTTGAATAGCGACCCTAACCGCTGATGATTTCCCCGTCCCTTGTCTTCTTCTACTTAGCTGCCGCGCTTGTTATTGCGGGGGCGCTGGGCGTGGTGTTTACGCGAAATATAGTGTATGCGGCTTTCGCTCTGCTGGCCTCGATGCTGGGAGTGGCGGGAGTGTTCCTGCTGATGTTCGCGGAGTTCCTCGCGCTGGTCCAGGTGTTGATCTACGGCGGAGCAGTCGTGATAGTCGTACTGTTCTCGCTGATGCTGACCCGGATTCAGGACTTCGAGAACCTTACCGACCATCGCCAGTGGCCCCTGGCGGCGGTTATAGCAATTGGTGTATTCGCTCTGCTCACCGCGTCTGTAGTAACGACCGCAGTTCGTACCACCGCGGAGCGGAAGTCTGTTGGGTTTGCGGCGCTCGGTGAAAGCCTCTTTACTGACTGGGCCGTTCCGTTCGAGGTGGCGTCCCTTGTACTGCTGGTCGCTCTCATCGGCTCGATAGTGCTGGTGCGAACCGTCGGAGGGCGCGATTGATAGAACTGGCGCATCTCCAGATACTTGCCGCCGCGCTCTTTTCCATCGGTCTGTACGGTGTGCTAGCGCGTCGCAGCGCCGTTCTCATTCTTATGTCAATTGAGCTTATGCTGAATGCGGTCAATATCAACCTGATAGGTTTCGCAGCGTTCGTTGACTTCGGAGAGGCACAGAGGGCGCTGGGACAGGTGCTGGTGATATTCGTCATAACGATAGCAGCCGCCGAACTCGCTCTTGCAATAGCCATCATTCTCAGGCTGTACCGCAACCGGAGTTCGGTGAACGTTGACCGGATTGATACTCTGAAGTGGTAGCTGGAGAATCTCAGCGTAAGCTGGAGAGAAGGACTCTCTGCCGATTACATCGCCAGCGGGTCAGGCAAGACCTGCGCTGGAACCTCGGACCAGTCTGAACATGATTCCAATGACCGAACACATAGGGACAAACTGGGCATGGCTCATACCCGCGCTGAGCGCGGTTGCGTTCTTCATCGTCCTGCCATTCAGACGATTTCTGCCATTGCAGGGAGCGTTCGTGTCCCTAGTCGCTATTCTGCTCGGATTCGTGCTGTTCTGGTTCGTTCTGGCCGGCCTGTTGAACGAAGGAGCCGTGTCCTATGGCATAGACTGGCTCAGAATCGGCGATACGACCATAGGCTGGGGAGCTGCGATAGACGAGATTTCGGTGACGATGCTCGGACTGGTGACGTTCGTGGCGTTGCTGGTGCAGGTCTATTCGCTCGGGTACATGAAGCACGAGGGGCATTTCGACCCCGGCTTGGGACGCTACTACTCTTTCCACTCCCTCTTTGTGGCCGCGATGCTGGCCCTGGTGCTGGCGGACAACCTTCTGTTTCTGTACATAGCCTGGGAACTCGTGGGACTGGGCTCGTACCTTCTGATAGGGTTCTGGTACGAGCGGCGTTCGGCTGCCGAGGCCGCAAAGAAGGCCTTCGTAACGACTCGCATAGGCGACGTCGGACTGCTGATCGGAATCATCCTGCTGTTCCGGGCCACCGGTACGTTCGACATATCCACCATAATCCACATCGCCCAGAACGGCGGGATTTCGGATGCGACGCTGACGGCCTCGACCCTGCTGATTTTCATGGGTGCGATGGGGAAGTCGGCGCAGTTCCCGCTGCATGTGTGGCTGCCTGATGCTATGGAGGGCCCGACTCCCGTTAGCGCGCTGATCCACGCCGCGACTATGGTCGCCGCCGGAGTGTACCTGGTCGCAAGACTCATGCCTTTGTTCGAGTTGGATCACACGGTTCTTCTCGTTGTCGCCTCAGTTGGCCTTTTTACTTTCATATTCGCCGGAACGATTGCGCTCGTCGTTACGGACATCAAACGTGTGCTGGCCTACTCGACCGTCAGTCACCTGGGACTGATGATGCTCGCGCTGGGATCGGGTGGGGTAGGGGTGGCGTTGTTCCACCTGGTGGCGCACGGGGTGTCGAAGGCGATGCTGTTCCTCGGAGCCGGAAGCGTCATGCACGCGATGGATGAGGAGACGGATATCCGCAAGATGGGCGGCCTGCTGACACGTATGCCTATAACGGGATGGACTTTCATCTTAGGAGCGGCGTCGCTGGCAGGTGTGATCCCACTGGCTGGATTCTTCACCAAGGACGAGGTTCTGCTGCACGTTCTGGAACACCTTCCGCCGATCTATATAGTACTCGCGCTAGCTGGAGTGGCTCTGAGCGCGCTCTACATGGCCCGAGTCACGTTTGTGGCCTTCCTGGGACAGCCAAAGGCTGATCACTCCGGTGTTCACGAGTCTCCTGCCTCGATGACCGTACCTCTGCTGCTGCTCGCGCCGTTCGCCGTACTCGTAGGACTGCTGGCCTTCGGTCTGTGGGAAGGCTATCACGGATTCGCCGCCTTTATTGAAGGTAAAGGCGAATTTCATCTAGTCTTGTGGCTCAGTCTGGCGTCTGTACTGCTGGCCGGAGCGGGCATATTGGTGGGCTGGATGACCTATGTCCGGGGAAGTCTGTCCGCCACGGACATATCGGTACGGTTCGCTCTGATTCACAGGATGCTGGTCAACAAGTACTGCGTGGACGAAGCGTATCAATGGGTAATTGACAAGGTCGCGCTTGCGCTCGCCCGATTCGTCGCGGTGTTCGACAGGGCCGTGGTGAATGATGTGGGAGTTGACGGACCGGCGGATATGGTCAAACTCTCTGGACTGCGGATGAGATTCGTGCAAACGGGAAGAATCTACAACTACGGAATGGCGATGGCGGCGGGGGTGGTGGTACTGGCGTTGATCTGGTGGGTTGTTCTGGCGTGACATGAATGGACTCGACTCATATGCGCTACTGCTGATTGTCGCCCTCCCTATGGCGGGCGCGGGCCTGCTTATCCTGATACCAGGGTCCAACGTTCTCGCGGTGCGACGTTTCTCACTGGCGGTCGCGCTTGTGACGATGCTGCTGTCGTTCTACGTGTTTTTCGCATACGACCACTCTGCGGGGGGAATGCAGTTCGCGCGAATATGGAAGTGGCTGGAGATCCCCGGGCCCTGGCCGATGGGCGACAGCGGAATCACTCTCCGACTTGGGATTGACGGTATCTCCGCGCTTATGGTGCTGCTGACCGGGATCGTGCTGTTCACTGGCGTCCTGGTCTCTTGGGGCATAGACGACCGCGCCAAGGAGTTCTTCGTACTATATCTGCTGCTGCTCGCCGGCGTGTTCGGCGTGTTCGTGACGCTGGATATGTTCTTCTTCTTTTTCTTCTACGAACTCGCGGTGATGCCGATGTATCTGCTCATCGGCGTGTGGGGGAGCAGTTCCAGGTTCCCGACCTTCATTCGCACCAAAGAGTACGGTGCGATGAAGCTGATGCTCTATCTCGTTGCGGGAAGCGTGCTTATCTGGATCGCGATTCTCGCTATATTCGTCGAGGCCGATCTGGGAACGTTCGACCTCATCGCTCTGCAGGACGCGACATTCTCTGAGGGATTCCAGCGCGTCTTCTTCCCATTCCTAGTTGTCGGGTTCGGAGTTCTGGCCGGACTTTGGCCGTTTCACACATGGTCGCCGGACGGACACGTAGCCGCGCCGACCGCGGTGAGCATGGTCCACGCCGGCGTACTGATGAAGCTGGGCGCATTCGGCGTCATTAGAATGGGCATGACGCTTATGCCGGAGGGCGCCGAATTCTGGATGCCCGCGCTGATTGCGCTGGGAACGGTGAACGTGATATATGGCGCGTGGTCCGCTATGGGGCAGACGGATCTCAAATATGTGATCGGCTATTCGAGCGTCAGTCACATGGGCTACGTGCTGATGGGAATAGCCACGCTCCACCCTCTCGGTCTCAGCGGCGCAGTGCTCCAGATGTTCAGCCACGGCGTAATGACCGCCCTTTTCTTCGCCGCCGTTGGAGTCATCTACGAAAAGACACACACACGCGACATTGGAACGCTGAACGGACTCGCCAAGCGAATGGGATTCACCGCCACGCTGTTTGCCGTCGCGGGGATGGCGTCGCTTGGTCTGCCCGGACTCAGCGGTTTTGTGGCGGAGCTGCTCGTGTTCCTCGGTCTGTTCCAGACATATCCCGTTCTCGGCATACTTGGAATAATCGGTGCGGCTATAACGGCGATTTACATTCTCAGGCTCATGGCCAGGGTGTTCTTCGGACCCCTGGGAGAGCGCTGGGAAGACCAGACAGACGCCAGTCTGCGTGAGAAGTCCTCGATGCTGGTGCTGGCGGGATTCATTCTGCTGGTCGGTCTGTTCCCGTTCCCGTTCATACGTGTGATTGAGAGCGGCGTATCTGACTTGCTCGCGCGATTCGGGGAGGTGGGATGAACAATAACTTCCTGCTACTCGCGCCCGAATTCATGGTGACCGGCCTGGCGTTCCTTGTGCTGACGCTGGACTTCTTCCTTCGTGAGGACCGCAAGCATCTGCTTGGATATGCCGCAGCCGCAGGTCTGTCACTCATTCTGGCCGTAACACTCATCTACCAGTGGAACATAGAGGACAGCCTCTACGACGGCCTCGTGGTCGTTGACGGGTATTCGCTGCTGTTCAAGGCAGTGTTCCTGGTCATGGGTGTGGTTGTCGTGCTGTCGTCCGTGGAGTACGTTCGTCGGAACCTCAGTTACGCGGGCGAGTATTACGGCATACTGATTTTCACCATCGTCGGGATGATGCTGATGGCTGCGTCCGGTGAACTGCTGACCGCGTATATCTCCCTCGAACTACTGAGCTTCGGACTCTACGTGCTCGTCTCATTCGACAGGTACAATCCCAAGTCCAACGAGGGCGGCGCCAAGTACATACTTCTTGGTGCGGTGTCCTCGGCGCTGCTTCTCTACGGCATAAGCCAGATATACGGACTGCTCGGAACCACGCGCTTCGACGGCATTTCCGAGACGCTTGCGGCGGCGGGCAGTCTGAGTCCTGGAGTCGTGGTCGGACTCGTGCTCATAATCGCGGGACTCGGATTCAAGGTGGCCGCGGTCCCGTTCCACATGTGGGCGCCGGACGCCTATGAAGCCGCCCCGATTCCGATAACAGGATACCTGGCCGTTGCGTCCAAGGCCGCCGCGTTCGCGCTGATACTCAGGTTGTTCACCCAGGCGCTCATGCCTGTCGCGGATGAGTGGCAGATGATACTCGTGATAATGGCCGCTCTGACTATGACGCTGGGCAACCTGGTCGCGCTGGCGCAGACTAACCTGAAGAGGCTTTTGGCGTACTCCAGCGTGGGCCACGTGGGATACCTGATGATGGGAGTCGCCGCGCTCGCGGCAGTCGGACCCGATGGGAGAGTAGGGACGCAGATCTCGCACCTCGCCTCCAACGGACTGATGCTCCATATCGTCGCCTACGGAGTTACCAATCTGGCCGCGTTCCTGGCAATTGCCGCATTCTACAACGCCACGGGACGAGACGATATTCCGGGACTGGCAGGAGCGGCGCGCAGGTCGCCGTATCTCGCCATGGTGATGTCGGCATCTGTACTGTCGCTGGCGGGTCTGCCGATATTCGCCGGGTTCGTGAGCAAGTTCTACCTGTTCAACGCGGCGGCGGTGCAGGGACTCCTGTGGTTGGCCGGGCTCGCGATTTTCACCAGCCTCATTTCGCTGTACTACTACCTCCAGATCCTGAGGCAGATGTATATAGAGGAGCCGATAGACGGCAGCGCAATCAGGCTGCCGCGATTGACGGTCGGGATCTTGGGAGTTCTGCTTGTGGGCATGGTCGTGTTGGGTGTTTATCCCGCGCCCCTGATGGACGCCGTTCAGCACGCAAGCGACGCGCTCACGAGTTCATTCGGGTTCAGGGTGGTTGCGCAGATTCCCTCCGGCTGAAATGCTACAATTGAAAGTTGACGTTAATTGATTCGAGACATGAGGAGATTTGATGTCGGAAGAACAAGAATATTCCAGCGGAATGGTTGTGATCGCGCATGCCGACGACGCCGAGTACGGATGCTCCGGCACGGTGGCCAAGCTGTGTGCCGAGGGATGGGACATGACCTACGTCCTCTGCACCGACGGCAGCAAGGGCAGCGCGGACCGTGAAATCACGGAGAAGGAACTATCCAAGATTCGTAAGGTGGAGCAGATCGAGGCGGGCAGGGTACTTGGCCTGAAAGACGTGTCTTTCCTGGACTACCCGGACAGCTACCTTCAACCGACGCTGGAAGTAAGACGAGACATTGCCCGTGAGATTCGCAGGCACAAGCCGGATGTGGTGATATGCCAGTACCCGATGAGAGTCCTGGACGGCGGCTGGGGTGTGGGACACCCGGACCACATGGCTGCCGGAGAGGCGGCGCTCGCGGCGGTCTTCCCGACCGCCCGAGACCACATGACCTTCCCCGAATTGCTGGACGAGGGGTTTGAGCCGCACAAGGTAGCGGAGGTGTGGATAATGGGACATCCCGACCCGGACATCTTCGTTGACGTGACCGATCACATGGAGATTGCAGTCAAGGCTTTGGCCGAACACACGACCCAGACCGGCGGGCGGCCTTACGAGGAACTGCTGCCCAGAATGAAGGAATGGCGCAGAGGTCGTTCGGTGGGCAAGGGTATGCTCTACTCGGAGTCGTTCAAGCGAATAAGCTTCCGCCGCTAACTCGCGCCGGTCGCACTCTTCTTGTTGCGCAGACCTGCAAGCACCTCGTTCAGGCTGCCGGAGCGGAAGCCTTCCAGGTCGAGGGTGACGTACGAGTAGCCTATCGAGCGGAAGTAAGAAGTGACCTTCTCGCGGGTACTCTCTTCCGTGAGCGTGAGGAAGTCGGCGGTTTCGACCTCGATGCGGGCTATGGTGTCGTGGTGCCGCACCCTAAGCTGGCGAATACCTATCTCTTCGTGCAGATACTCCTCGGCCTGGGCAATGCGCGTCAGAGCCTCGACGGTGACGGTCGTGCCGTAAGGAATGCGGGAGGAGAGGCAAGCCTGGGCTGGCTTGTCCCATGTGGGCAGGTCCATCTCGCGCGACAGCGTGCGGATCTCGGCCTTCGACAGGTCCGCTTCCACCATCGGGCTGCGGACGCCGTACTGCTTGGCCGCGTTGAGGCCGGGGCGGAAGTCGCCAAGGTCGTCCGTGTTGGTGCCGTTGGCGATGTGTTCGTAGCCCTCGTCTTCAGCGTACCCGGCGAGGTAAGTGTAGAGTTCGTCTTTGCAGAAGAAGCAGCGGTTCGGGTTGTTCTGCGAGTAGTCTTCGCGCTCGACCTCGTGTGTCTCTATGACCCTATGATTCAGACCGATATGCTCGGCGAGCTCTATTGCATCGCGTAGTTCGGAGGGTGCGAGACTCGGAGACTTCGCGGTGACTGCGAGCGCTTTATCGCCCAGCGTCTGGTGCGCCGCAGCCGCCAGAAACGCGCTGTCCACCCCGCCGGAGTATGCCACGATCACGCCGTCCATATCTCGCAGGATGGCGCGTAGGTTCTCCATCTTCCGGCTGGCGTTATGCTTGTCTATAATCTGGATCTCGGTCTGGGTGGTCATTGCACTGTCTCCGAGGACATTATACGCTATTTCAGCCTGTTTACATACACGCGCTATATGCTTCCGTCGCGTGTTACAAAGAACTGTCTTTCTCTGTGGTTCGATTGGCTATCCGATGATTCTGAAGGAGAAGGCATAGGAGTCTCTTCCAGCAGCGTAATCAGCTCTCTGACATTTGCCAATCTTTGCTCTAGCTCATCCGCGCTCATCCACGCTTCATAGTAGTTAGCGTGCACGCTCTCGCATATCGCGAATAACTCTCCTATCCGGCCAGCGCCGGTTTCTCTTACCAGAAGGTTGGCGACCTGCCTCAGATGGTAGTGACCGGAGTGAGGCAATCCACGACTCGTGGCGTGTGCCTTCAGAAACTGCGCTGCTGCTCCCCACGCCTTCTCCGATGCCTGAAGAAAGTCGCCCGCGTTGAACTGATCGTCGGCGTGGAGCATCAGCCTCCGACCTATGCTCATATGACTTTCAGTTTGGGTTGTCAATCTAGTTGTCTCATTCCTCCATCATCGCCTGGATGATCGCCTGCATCTCGCCGATGTAGTGCTGGTAGCTTCGGTTCTGGTAGCCGAGAACTTTCTGCGACTCCGCGGTGTCGTACCAGTCCATCCAGCCGGGAGTATCGCGGTAAGTCGCCATTTCCACGGGCGCTCCCATCACGTCGAAGAAGTCCTTCACGTAGTCGCATCCGTGTAGCTGCCACGTCGGACCGCCGCCGATGTTGAACACCCTGCGTCCCTCGCCTGCCGCGTCTGCAGACGCGAACAGCGCGTCCGCCACGTCGTCGCGGTGTACCATCTCCACTCTCTGGTTCTCCATGAACGGCCATGGGTCAGGCGGTTCCAGGAAGGCGGGAACCGCTATGCCCGCTATCCTGAGGGAGATCGTGTTGTTCAGGGAGGACTCCCGGATCAGCTTCTCGCCCTCTATCTTGCTGTCGGCGTATATATCTATCGCGCTCTGTGGGTGGGCGGTCGTTACGGGCGGCTCTTCAGCGCTCGTGTCGCCGTAGGTACTGATGGACGACGTGAACACGAGCCGCGCGTCGGGATCCGACCGCTCCATCGCGGTAATGATGTTCTGCGTGCCGCCTACGTTCACGTTGAAGGTGACGTCCCTGTTGCGCTCGCTGTTCGGCGGGAGAATCGCGGCCAGGTGCAGAACGGCATCTGCGCCCTCGACGGCCTTATGCACTCCGTCGGCGTCGGTGATGTCGCCTCGCACGATCTCGATGCCGTCCCTGTCTTCCAGTCCGGAGAAGTCCATCATGGGCAGGTCGAATATACGAATCGCTCTGCTGGCCTCGGCGAACATCTCGACAAGTTGGCGGCCTACGCTGCCCGCGCCGCCGGTGATGAGTACGGGACCGCTCATGTAAGTGTCGTCCCTTTCATTCCGGCCTTCTCAATGACGTCTTGTGCGCTCGCTATGAGCTTGGTGAGCTGTGGTCCGAAGTCGTCCCAGTTGCCCTGCTCCTTCAGGCCGAGCAGCGCCTCGGCTTCGCGCATGGCGGTGCGGGTAGAGGGTATCGAGGGCATCGTCTTGAAGAAGAACGTGCCACTGATTTCATCGAACTTCTCGACAATCTCGACTACCGACGTCTCCCATGCGGAGTCTTGCGATCCGAGTCCGTCCGCTATCCGCTCGCAGGTCGCTATACTCTGGTCGAGCATCTCCTGTCCTGACTGTGGCATTTGTGCTACTCCTTGAGTTTATTTTGCAACTATATTTTGACGCCGATTCAGGCTTGCGTCAATCCTGGCTCGGCGCGTCCCAGTTCGGGATCGTCGCCCGCGTATCTGCGAATTACGGCGATCAGGGCGTACACGACAGGCGTGTCCAGCGCGGCCAGGCAGACCTTTACGAGGTACTGGCCGATGAGCATCGTCGCAAGCACGTTGCCAGGCACGGTTCCGGCGAACGCGATTGTGATGAATAGAGCGGTGTCTATGCCCTGGGACAACATAGTGGAGGCGTTGTTTCTGAACCAGAGGTGGCGTCCGTCGGTCCTCTCCTTCCAGAAGTGGAACGCGAACACATCGAAGTTCTGGCTTATGAGGTACGCGACCATGGACCCAGCCACGATGCGCGGCACACTTCCCAGAATGAAGTCGTAATGGTCCTGTCCGCCGTCCGCTACCCAGAAGTCCGCGCCCGGAATTATCTTCCCGAAGTAGATCATGGCGAGCATCAGGATGCTGCATCCGAAGCCGATCCAGACAATGCGGGTGGTGGTCCTGCGTCCGTAGAGTTCGGAGAGGGTGTCGGTTATGAGGAAGGTAATGGGATAAGTGAACGAGCTTACGGGCAGCACCCATACGTTATCTATGAGCCAGTCGTCGGGGATTATGGGGACGCTGAAAGAAAATAGCTTTATCGCGATAATGTTGGCGACGACCAGCGTGGTGATGAAGGCCATGGCCAGGGCGGTGAGAATCAATGCTCAGTACCTCGCTTGGGAATGGGTGGATTCATATACCCTGATCTATAACACAACAGGTGGCTTCTGGTGGGCAACTGGTGACGTCACAGGCGTTCGGAACACCTGTTATTCACCTGAGATCGCCTGAGTTTAGCTACAGGGAAATTTTTTCTGGCCCTCGATTTTCATTTACATAATCTCCCGTTTATAGTTATAAGTCTTCAGTTCTTAGTAGTCAGTCATCGGTTTCGGTGGGTGTATTGTAGCGCATCATGGGCATTATTGTATAGCGGAAAGGGAAACTTGGACGAGCTATATACAAGCGTGTATCACCCCCAGCCCCTGGATTGCCGAGCGCGCTAACTGCTGCCGCCCGTCTTGATTCTCCTGTCGCGCGCAGATTCTAGCGAGCTTCAGGGTCGAAGGGCCGGCCGTCAACGAGAACCTGCTTGATGACCGCATTGCCGGAGGCGTTCAGCGACACCACCACCTTTATGTCCTCCGCTCGTTCGACGATGTGGCCGGTTCCTTCGGGAACGAAGAACGTGCCGATGCCAAAATCCAGCCGGCTCCGGTCGGTGACGCGGCCACGGATGAAGACATCGGGCGGCTCGGGTTCCCATGAGGAATACCTATCCGCGCACCAAACCTCGCCACACTCCTGAAGCGTAATGTAAACCACGCTGCCCTCGGGCTCGTCCCTCATCCTCTCAGGCAACCGGGCGATTTCGTAGTCCAAGATGGCGTAATCACCCTGCAGCAGTGAGCGCGGATCAACGGGTGCTGTTTGCAGGGTGACCTCTCGCCCCTGAGTCAACGCAACCTGCCGCGCGCCGGTGAACACGACAAGACCGACAACCTGGGCGGCCACCACGGCAAAGAACAGTATCGTCATCCGCCGGCTCATGCTTCCACACCCTCCCGTCGTATTCGTCCGACCAATCGCCTGCGCAGGTACTCCATTCCGAACCCACCGGCCAGAAGGATGACGCCGGCCACGATGAACGCGAGGGACTGGCCCAGCAAACCAAACCCGAATTCAAAGTAGCGGGTGAACAGCGTAATGGAAAAGACCGCTACCGCCAGGTTGATGAGCCAGGCCCGGTTCCAACGATAGCCGGCCGCTATCATCGCCAGCACACCGGCCAGCATCACGAGGTTGAACACCCACCACAGCCATTGGCCGCCGAACGCCAGGCCCAGCCACATTGCGGCGGCGGTCAGTCCCATCGAGGCGAGCGCGCCGGCCTCCCACCAGATCTGACCGGATCGCTGGCCCGCGTCACGCCAACCTGCGACGCCGACCATGAGCGCCGCGGCCAACCCGGCGATGCCTACCGTCAGCCAATATTCCGTGGACAGCTCTGCGAAAGAGGGTCCATACCCTCCTACCTCTTCCCAAAAGAAGTTGAAACTGAACACGTAGATCGCGGCAGCGACCACCAGCAGGCCGGAAATGTCGCAGAGTCGCGCGAATTGGCGCGTGTCCACAAACCGCGCCTGCATCCGTCCCGCCGCGAAAAGGAACGCCCCCAACGTGAAAAACGCCGGAACCGTGAATACGATCTCTTCATCGCCCAGGGGCGACAGCCATTCCTGCGAGCGGAAGCCCGCCGCAGCCAGGAACAGGATGAGCGACAGACTCAGCAACGCCCGCGAACGGGTGATGTACGCCAGAGGAATGACGCCCAGGAACCACAGCGGCACCAGGTTGGGATGATTTACGGGAACGTGGTAGGTTTGCGCGATGAGGTGGATGGACGCGCCAAGGGCGATTGCGCCGAGCAGGATGATCGCGGCGCCGATGCGGGCGTAGCCGAACCTGTAGCCCATGAACCACCCGATGATGTAGATAGCCGGCGTTCCTATCACCATGAGCGCCAATTTCGCCAGCGCCGGGATGGCTGACCAATTGGCGGCGATGAACGCGATGATACCCAAGCCGATCAGGGACGCGCCCATGACGGCGATGACTGTGGCCACACGGTTGCTGATCGCGCCGCCGGAGGCCGCTCCATCGGAGTGGTAACGCCCAAGTATGGCGGCAGCCTGTTCCTCCGAAATCAGGCCGTCGGCTTGCCACCGGGCGACTTCCGCCGGCAGCCGACGGATGAAATCGCCGTTGGGCATTGACGGGCTGTCCTGTGTGTCGGGGGGCATTAGTCCGGTTTCGTTATGTTTCAGAGGGTTTGGCTAGGGAGACGCGCCGATGACTGGTCGGGCGCCAATTTCCAACACAGGTTCTATCACATCAGTACAACGCATGAACATATAAAGGCGGCGCATCTTCCAAGAAAATGCGCCGCCTTTGATTTCAGTAGCCTATTCGGTTTTCGGAGCGTCTAGTCGTCGTCAGCCGGAACGAGTTCTTCGATCTCCTCGAGGATGGAGTAGCCGTTGACCTCGTCCTCATAGTGGTGCTTGACCTTCTCGATATCCACCTCTTCGTTTCGGTCGAAGCCCCTGCCGTCGTGGCGGTCATACGGGAACGGCTGGAAGCGCTCGAAGTTCTCCATGAAGCGCTGGCGGCTGGGCCTGCGGTCGTAGGGGAACATGTGGTTCGCTTCCGGCTCCGGCTCCACGTCCACCAGTTCGTAGTTGCGGCTTCCGAGTCCGATCTCGTGACCGGTATTGATCGAGGTGACCTCGCTCTGAGAGTGGAACGTCGCGGCTGCAGCCTCGAACTTGCGGTCGCCCGGATGGTGCGCTTCCATCAGTTCGGCGGCGGAGCCGGGCATACCGGCGGAGCGCTTGGCGGCATCCACGCAGGCCATGTCAATCGCCACCGCGTCGGTGGACGCGAATACGCCCAGGTGCGGCACGATGGGGATGTCGGCGTGGTTGGCGCAGTCGCAGCGCGGCGAAACGTCTATCGCCATGTTGATGTAGCCGACCTTGCCCCTGAGCGCCTTCTCGACACCGAGGCAGGCGTCCGCTATGGCGATGTCAACCGCGTCGAAGTTGACGGGCGGAATCTCGAGAATGCCCCTGCTGCCCATGACGCCGAAGCAGCCCAGGCAGGTGGCGCACTTCTCGCGCTCCCATTCGATCTCGTCGTCTTCATTGATGTTCCACAGGTTGTATGGGCAGCAGTCTTCCAGAATTTCCCAGTCCGGCGTGTTCGCCTTGCCCTTGAAGGCTTCGGGATGGAAGGTCGCGGCGGCTCCGAGTCCATACTTCGGGTGTCCGCCCATGTGGACGTTGAGCTTGCCGCGCTTGGACTGGGCGCCGATGCCCAGGTTCTTCAGCGCGCCGCCGATGACGCCCATCGAGTGCCCCTTGAAGTGGGTCAGCGCGATAAGCACGTCGGCCGCGGCTATCGCCTCTGCCACGTATGCCTCTTTGAGCAGGTAGCCTTCAGGGATATCCACCCTGAAGTCGGCGGTGCCGAGCCAGCCGTCCGCGCATACGAACGGGCAGCCCAAGGTGGCCGAGCTGTAGCCGTTGCGCTCAGCGGTCAGCAGGATGTCGAGCTGGCTGGAGCGCGAGCCGTATGGCGAATAGGTCGAGGTGGTGGTGTCGCACACGAACGGCCTGCCGCCAAGTTCCTTGATGCGGTCGGCCAGCGCGCGCGCATAGACCGGGCGAAGGTACGCGGAGTTATTCCACTCGCCGCAGTGTATCTTGATAGCCACAACGTCGTTGGGCTTGATCATTTCGTCCAGCTTGGCGGCGTTGAAGACTGTAACCATCTTCGCTACCAGGCTGGTTTCCGTGGATTCCGAATGAGCGTCCATCCAATAAACTTGGGAATCGGCCATATCTCTCCCTCCCTGAGTATATTTTGCCCTTGCTAAATATAGTGTTTGGTCTGTCAGGTGAGAGTAACGCAACACTGGTAGCTTGTCAATGTAGTTGCGAGATCATGAACCCGGATGATTATTGCGAAGTCTGCCTTCGTTGAAGTGGAAAGTGGGAACCCAGAGGCAACCAGACCGCGCAATTGGACAATCGCGTGATCTCGAACGCGACTTGGCCGGAATTGACACCCCGCAAGGCGCGACCTTAGAATGCAGGAACTCAATTCAGACCTATATCGCTTCGTTGGAGACAGTACCTGATGAGCACCAAAGCATACGTATTGATAGAGACATCGGTCGGCAAGTCCGGAGACGTGGCGACGGCGCTGGGAGTTCTGCCCGGCGTGGATACCGTTGATCCGGTCACCGGCCCCTACGACATCATCGCGGTCGTAAGCGCGAACGACCTGAACGCGGTCGGACAGATCGTAACCCGCGAGATTCACACCGTACCCGGTATCGTCCGAACGGTAACCTGCATGGTTGTGGGCGGGCCGTAGCTTGCGCGACCTGAGACCGAACCTCACACTTCCATAAAACAGTTTAGTAACACGGGGGCGCACTTTGGCGCCCCCGTGCCGTTATTAGGAGGATGACAATTGGACCTCGGACTGAACGAGACCCAGCAGATGCTAAGGACGAGCGCGCGAGAGTTTCTTGAGACCGAGTGCCCCACGTCTTACGTCCGTGACATGGAGCGGGACGAGCGCGGATACACGCCGCAGATATGGGATAAGCTGGCCGGACTGGGTTGGCTCGGGCTCGTAGTGCCTGAGGAGTACGGTGGAACCGGACTCGGGTTCGTGGAGCTTGCCGTCGTACTGGAGGAGATGGGCCGCGTCCTCATGCCGGGACCATACTTTTCTACGGTCGTAATGGCGGGCATGACGGTGGCGGACGCCGGGTCGGAGGATCAGAAGCGAGAGTATCTGTCCGGCATCGCCAGCGGGCGGCTGATAGTGACTCTGGCGCTTACTGAGCCGAGCGGCCGCTGGGACGCGGAGGGAGTGCAGACGACAGCGCAGAAGTCGGGCGACGGCTACGTATTGAACGGGACCAAGCTGTACGTGCCGAATGCCAACGTGTCGGACTATGTAATCGTTGCTGCCAGGACCGGACAGGGAGAGTCGGACATAAGCCTGTTTGTGATGTCGTCCAGCACCGACGGACTGACGGCGACTCCGCTGGACACGCTGGCCTCGGATAAGCAGTCCGAGTTGATGCTGAATGACGTATATGTACCAGGGTCGGCGCTGTTGGGTGAATTCAATGGCGGCTGGAAGACTCTGGAGAGAACACTGGCATGGGGCGCGGTAGCCAAATGCGCGGAGATGCTGGGCGGCGCTCAGCAGACGCTCGATATGACCGTCGCGTATGCTAAGCAGCGCATACAGTTCGGAAGGGCTATCGGATCATTCCAGGCGATACAGCACCACGTCGCGGACATGGCGGCGGACGTGGAGGGTTGCAGGTACACCACCTACCAGGCGGCATGGATGCTCGCGGAAGGTCTGCCCGCGGAGCGAGAGGTGGCTATGGCCAAGGCATGGGTGTCGGACGCCTACCACCGCGTATGTATGCTGGCGCACCAGTGTTACGGTGCGGTCGGCTTCACGAAAGAGCACGATCTGCAGCTCTACTCGCGTCGGTCGAAGGCGGCGGAGCTCATGTTCGGCGACTCCGAGTTTCACATGGAGGCGGTGGCGTCGGCGGTGGGTCTGTGAGCGTGTTTGCTGAAACCGATGGAGGAATGACATGGTGGTAACCAGAGCCAGAGCGGACATCGAGGTTCGGGGGCCGGACGGCAACATCGCGCTGCTGGTGGAAGTCAATGGACTGAGAGACAAGGACGACGACTGGCTGGCCGAATACAGGCGCAACCTGGCCCAGACAATTCTGGTCGCGCCTACAGCGTATTTCATGATAGTCATGGGAGACTATATGTACCTGTGGAAGCGCGGGAATTCCCCAGATATGGATATGCCCGATTTCAAAGCTCCGACCGTGCCGCTTCTGACCACCGAAGTCTTCACTCCGGAGAAGATACGGAAATACTCTGGCACTTCGCTCACCATAGTGGTCAGCTATTGGCTGGGCACGCTGGCCTTGGGCGATACGCTTCGAGAAGAGGAACTCCTCGAACCTGCGTGGATGTTCGAATCGAGGCTTTATGATCTAGTCAAGGGCGGTTCGGTGCATCTAAGTGAGGATTCCCGTTGGTAGTTTATGCGGAAACCAACTTCATACTGGAGATGGGATACCGGCAGTCGGAGAGCGAGTTCTGTGAAAGAATAGTCGAACTCGCCGAAAATGGTCGGATCATGCTTACGATACCCTCGTTCAGCATCGGGGAATCCTATGAAACTTCCTATCCCGATGTATGTTGCTTTCTCAACAAAAACTCCAAGGACTTTGACACCCCCAATGTCAGGAACGAACTTCGACCTTATGACTGCAGGCTTATAGGCAACTTCGAACAAGGTCTGAACTACATATCCTCGACGCTTGGGCCCTAAGTATGGAGCGTATGTAACAGATAATGCCCCCTATGACCACAACATCGTTCGTCCTCAGGCGGCTGGCCGACGACTGGAAACTGCTCGCTGCTATATTCGCGGGCATCACGGTCGCCGCGACGCTGCTTGCCAGCGCGCCGATTTATCTGAAGACGCTGGAACGGCAGGGCATAGACACAGCCATTGACAGGGCAGACCAGTCGTTTCTGAACATATACGGGACCGCTCCCCATATCGTGCTGTCAAGGGAGCGACTGGACTCCACCGAGCGGGTGTTTGAAGACGCGATAGCGAACAACGTTCAGGACATCTATCGTGGCCGCGAACGATTTCTCAGGTCGCCCACGTTCCTTGTCGGCACGAAGAGGAATCCGCTCGAGTCGAATCCTCAGTTTCCTGATGAACCTCCCATGGTCTCGCGTGGGTACTTCCAACACCTGAGCAACCTGGAAGACCATGTGACTTTCATCGAGGGGCGCATGGCGACCGACGAAGTAATCTGGACCGATCAGAGTCCGCGTTTCGAAGCGGTGGTCGGTTCTGCCGCCAAACGTACTTTCGACCTTCGCGTGGGAGACACGGTCCTTTTCACTCCGTCTCTCAGCGACCCGGTCCGCGCGGTAGTCGAGATAGTCGGCATGTTGGAGCCCACCGATCCGACAGAGGAGTACTGGCAGCAGAGTCCCAATCTCTACATTGATCCCGTTCCGCTTGAAGAGCTACCGGACGCGGACGTGGAGGTTGACCCCGAAGAGCCGCCAATGGCTTTGTTCTTGACCCGCAATGCGCTGACCGACGGTGTGGGCGTCGCGTATCCGGGAACGCTTGTATCCTCGAACTGGTTCGTTTCGATTGATAAAGAGAGCCTGAAGAAGTGGGACAAAGACGAAACACGCTCCCGTCTTGCGGGCATGGAGTCCGACGTCTCCAACGCCATGCAGGGATCTGCGGTCTTCACCGGCATCGAGGCGATGCTGAACAGGTTCGAACGCCGCAGCTTCTTCACGGGCATACCAATGCTCTTGCTGCTCGTGGTCATGACCATCACGGTTCTCTACTACATCCTTATGATGGTGTCGTACCTGGTGACCAGCCGCGAGCAGGACGTCGCGCTGCTCAGAAGCCGAGGCGTCGGATCGTGGCACCTGGCGCGCATATACGGGATGGAGGGACTGGTCATCACTGTCATCGCCGCTGCCGTCGCTCCGTTTCTCGCGCTTGGCGGGATAGCGCTCGCCGGTAAATTGGGATACTTCCAGGACATAACCCTGGGCAGGTTCCTTCCCGTATCTCTGGAGTGGATGCCCTTCGCTGTCTCGATGGCGACCGGGGCGCTCTGCCTCGCCATATACGTGATACCGGGAGTGATCGGCGCGCGGACCGGGTTGATAGTACAGAAGATGCGTACCGCCAGACCTCCGTCGGAGCCGTTCTTCCATCGCTACTACATAGACGTGGGACTCATGGTGATCGGCGGTCTGGTCTTCTGGGAGCTCTTCTCGCGCGGACAGATCGTCTCCGGCGGCCTCTTCAACGACGCCCGTGTGAACGAGGCGCTGCTATTCGCGCCCGTTCTGCTTCTGACGGTCGTCGCGCTGCTCTTTATGCGCTTCTTCCCCCTGGTCGTGCGTTACCTGAGCGGCGAGTCGCCAGCCATCATGCATCTGCTCGCCGCCGCTACGTTCGTGACCGTGGGTCTGATGATAGTCGTACAGGAACTGCGAGCGGATACAGGCATTGCCTGGGTGTGGCGTGTGGCCCATCTCGCCGTCATCGCGGTCCTCTACGCTGGAACATGGAGGACGCAGAGGCGTTACTTCGTCATCATTGGTCTGACCCTGCAGGCGGCGCTGACTGCACTATTCGTGTACAACGACGTACCGGGCAGAGACGCCGCCATATACGTCCCTACGGTAGTCCTGGCGCTGCTGGTCCCGATGCAGTTGCTCTTCATCGCTCTCCGTCGCCTGGAGCGGTCCTATCCTGTCTGGGCGTCAATGGCGATATGGAGAATGTCGCGGAACCCACTGCAATACAGCTGGCTCGTGCTGCTTATCGTCATGGTGACCGGGCTTGGAGTTCTCGCCACCACGGTGGGAGGCACTCTCGACCGTTCGTACAAAGAGCGTGTGCTCTATGAAGTCGCCTCCGACGTTCGGGTTACGGGAATTCCAACTTACTTCGCTCGCGGCACCGATGCGCTCAAGGACAGGTATCTCGAAATACCCGGGATAAGCTCACTGTCCCTGGCCATGAGGGGACAGGGTTCCGTTGGTGCGACGTACTCGGGCAACAGCTTCGATGTACTGGCGGTCGAGTCCGACGAGTTTCCATACGTTACCTGGTACAGGGACGACTTCTCGGAACGCCCGCTTTCACAGGTAATGAGCCTGCTGAAGACAGGCGCGGGTATCCCGCCAATCGAAGTGCCGAGGAACGCGGACCGCATTTACGTCTGGGCGCATCCGGAGGAGGAATACTCCAACCTGTACCTTTGGATGGCGCTGAAGGACAGGTACGGCATCATTGACACGGTCACGTTCGGCCCGATGGAGAGGGCCGAGTGGACGCTCATGGAGTCCCGGATTCCCGGCAGACTGGAATGGCCTGTCAGCCTTGTCAGCGTCCAGATCTACGAGCCCGCGTTCGGACCCGCCGGGACCGCAGGCTCCATCCTGCTGGACGACATACAGGTCTCAGTACCGGGTGAGAGCGAAAGGTATGTGCTCGACGACTTCGAGGGGGCATCCAAATGGACGCCGCTGGCGACTTCGATGATTTCAAGAGACGTCATAGGGGTTACAGACGATAACGTAAAGAACGGCAGAAGATCGGGCATCTTCATCTTCGGCAAAGACACCGATCAGGGTATTCGCGGATTCTACCGCAGCCCCACCGGAGGGCCCGTGCCGGTGATAGCAAGCTCATCTTTCGTCGAACGCACCGGAACCCGCGCGGGTAATGCGCTCATCGTCAACATACTCGGCAGACTCATTCCGGTGCGGATAATGGACACAGCAGAATATTTCCCCACGCTCGATCCCGAAGGCAACGGCTTTCTCATTGCCGATCTGGACAACCTTCTCAGGCATCTGAATATTCTTAGTCCTGTCAGCAGAATAAGCGCGAACGAACTGCTCCTCAGGAATGTTCCGGGTACCGATGACGAGGTAAATGCCATTGCTCACTCTCTGGCTCCCAGGCCCGAACTCGTTCACAGCAGGATGGAACTGCTGGAGGAAATTCGCCTTGATCCCCTGATAACTGCCGGATGGCGCGCGATGATACTGATAGCGATATTCGTCATTGTATTCGCCGCCACACTTGGCTACGTCACCTATCTACTCTCATTCTCTGGTCAGAGCAGAGCAGAAATGGGCTTTCTGCAGGCGCTCGGTTTCAGGCATCGTCAGATGACATCGCTTCTCATCGCCGAACACCTCGTGGTTGCCGCGATCGGTATTGCGATAGGCACGGCGGCCGGATTCTTCATGAGCAATATCATGGTATCCGCCGTAGCCGTTACCGAGAACGGGCTCCCGGTCGTTCCTCCATATATTCTGACTACCGACTGGTATTTTATGGGCGCAATCTATGCCGCGTTGACTTTCATCTTCGTCGCCGCGCTCCTTTGGCTGGCACGCTCCGTGGCGCGGGTGAACCTGCATGAGATGACCCGAATGGAGGGCGAATGACCGGCCTCTTTTCCAGGATCGTCACTGCCTTGCCCCAGATAGTACGCCGCACCGCGGCCAACTGGCAGTTAATGTCCACGGTTATCGTGGGTGTGCTTCTCGCTTCGACCATTATGGCGGGCACAGTCATCTATTTCGACGCGCTGAGAGAGCTCGCCCTCAAGAATGCGCTATCCAAACTCACCGTGAATGATACCAACATCGTCCTGAAATCAGACAGGGGCCCGACCACCTACGCCGAGCGCGACAAAGTAGTTGGCGAGACCCAAGGTGAAATAGACGCCCGCGTGGCATGGATGCTCAGAGACAGCGCCACCGGCGTCAAGTCGGCGACGTTCTTCATGTCCGAAGTGGGTAGGGAGGCGACCGCGGACACGGACAGCCCACGATCGTACTTCGGGCACCTGCCCGATTTGCTGGATCACGCGACGATAGAGCCGGGCGGTCGTCCCTCGAGCGACTTGCATATTGATGTATCAGCCGATGGCATTCCGACACTGGAGGCGCTGGTTCCCGCGGACGCGGCTCGCGAAATGGGGGCTCAGGTCGGCGACAGATTCTCGGCAATCCCGTACTGGAACGACTCACTGCCTTACGTCCACGTGGAAGTAGCCGGCATCTACACGCGCAACAACCCGGATGATGAGTACTGGTATCTCAACGACAGGATTTTCGAGGCAGCCACCGCCGACACGTTCCGCACATTGCCCTTCTACCTGACCGAGAAGGCTTACTACGAATTACTTGGCGTCGCTTTCAGGCAGTTGGACAGCGTGTACGGCTGGCTTCTGATTGTTGACACCGGCACGCTGAACGCGAACAACTCCAGGTTCGCGTATGCCGACATGGAGGCGATGGAGGACAGGCTGACCGCCAACCTGTTTAGCTATCGGCAGTTGACCGAACTGGACGAAGCGCTATACGAATACGACCTCAGGCTGTTCTTCTCCAAGCTGCCCATGTTCGTGATTCTCGTTCTCATCTCCGTAGTTATCCTCTACTACGTAATCACCCTGTCGTCGCTGGTCGTCGAACAGCAGAGGGGCGAGATAGTGCTTCTGAAGAGCCGGGGGGCGAGCTCCGCGCAGGTGCTGTCGGTATATGTGCTGGAGGGCCTGTCAATTGCTGTTGTCGCCACGGTCGCCGCGCCATTCCTGGCGGCTGCGGCCATCAGTTTGCTCGGATTCACGCCGGCCTTCTCCGATCTGAGCGGAGGGGACAGACTCGACATTCTAATCTCGCCGAACGCTTACCTCATGAGCGCTTTCGGCGGTTTGCTCAGTTTCGCCGCCCTGATGATACCTGCGTTCCAAGCTTCCGGCATGAGCGTCACGACGTTCAGACAGCAGTCCGCCAGACCGTACACCCAGCCCTTCTATCAGCGCTACTACCTGGACGTGCTGCTGCTGATAATCGGCATAATTCTTCTCCGCCAGTTGAGCGAGCAGGGTTCGGTCGTGGCTGTGGGCATATTTGGCGAGATTGCCGTTGACCAGATTCTGCTGGCAGTGCCCGCGGTGATACTGGTCGCCTCCGCGCTCGCGCTGCTGAGACTCTTCCCACTGTTCATGCGCGTATCCAGCGCCCTGCTGTCTTCATTCCTGTCGGCGGGTCTGGTTCTCGGAATATGGCAGATGGCCAGAAACCCCACTCACTACGCGCGGCTCTCCCTGATGCTGATACTCATGGCGGGCCTCGGCATATTCGCGGCCAGCTTCGGCGGCACTCTCCAGCGCAGTTTCGAAGAGAGAGCGCTGTACTCCACCGGATCCGATGTGCGTGTGCGTGGGGCTCTTCCGGGCAGCGACGGACCCACTGTGCCCATACGTGAGTCATACGAGGACCTGCCTTCCGTGCAGGACGTGAGTCTGGCTTACAGGGGCTTCGGGACAGACCTGTCCAAGCTGTTCGCCGATTCGTACACGATGTTCGCCGTGGAGGGCGACAGAATCAAGGACATGGGCTGGTTCAGGGACGACTTCTCTGACACCCCAATGGAAAGTATGCTGGCGTCATTGGACGTGGGAAGTCTCCCGCAGGGTATCCCTATACCTGAGGAAGCCGAATTTATAGGCATTGCCTTCAAGCCCGACCGACCTCACCCAACCGTGGCAATCGCCGCTCGTCTTCGCGACGCGAACGGTCGCTACTTTACTTACAATCTTGGCCTGCTGGAGAGAAGCCAGTGGCAGTCCTACGAGGCACAGATTTCGCGCGCCGACGTTGCGCTGTTCAGGAGCAGGGTACGCCCGACGCTTCCTATGAGTTTCGTATCGCTCACTGTGTACGAAGCCAACGGACGCAACAGGCTCAGATCGGGCGCGCTGCTTGTGGACGAAATCTATGCGCGTATGCCCGATGGCAGCGTACAGGCCGTTGAGTCTTTCGACTCTCTGGACGAGTGGAGCGTCCTCCGAGCAGTGCCCGAGGCACAGTCCGACGCATTCAAGTCCGCTGAGACATCGGACGGGACGGCGGCGGGTAACTTCATCTGGGTGGAGGGACGACCGCTCATCAGCCGCGGGATTCATCCGGGCGCCGCTCGTGAACCTCTGCCTGCCATCGCCACCAGGCGATTCATGCGAGTCAACGGACATGGCGTCGGGGACACGATAGAAGTCTCTGTCCAGGGGCACCGGATCTATGTCAACTTCATCGGCGAGGCGGACTACTTCCCCACCCTGGAAACGTTTACCAGGTCCTATATCGTCGCCGATCTGGACGCCGTGGTTGCATACACGAACCTCGAAGCGACCGGCGGGGAAATACGACCCAACGAGGTGTGGATGACCACCAACGGCGTCGGCGAAGAGAGAGCGCAGCTCATCGCGACGCTCGAAGACGGTCGCCCCTTCGCCTCGCGCGAGGTGTTCGACAGAAACCAGGCTAAGGCCGACTCTCAGGTTGACCCGCTCGTCGAGGCGGGATGGCGCGCCCTGCTGTTCGTGGCTTTCGCCGCGGTCCTCATACTAAGCGGACTCGGATTCATGGTTCACGCCTACGTGTCTTTCAAGAGCCGTGAGATACAGTTCGCGCTCATGCGCACCGTCGGCTTCTCCATGAGACAGCTGACCACGCTTGTGCTTCTGGAGCAGGTGCTCGTAATTGGCGCGGGTCTCGCTCTCGGCACTTGGATGGGCGGACGACTCGGCGCATCCATGATGCCATTCCTGGCGCACGACGACCGAGGCACCCAGGTCCTTCCCCCGTTCGTCGTGGACGTCAACTGGCAGACGCTCGCGACTACCTACATTGCGATGGGGCTGCTATTCGCCGTCATAATAACCGGCGTAATACTCCTCGTCCGCCGGATATCCCTCCAGCGCATCCTCAGGCTCGGCGAGGTGTGACCGGGTCGGGCGTTATCTAGTCGCCCAAAGTTTCATGCGTATGAGTCTGACCAGCCAGAACACTGTTGACGCCACTTAGTCGTGCCTGTTCCAGTTGGGAGTCGGAGACTCTTCTTCCTTGCTCTTCGATCTTGGCTTCGAGCTTAGCTTCAAGAGTGTCCATTCTGGCGTCTATTCGCCCTGTCTGGGAATTAGACTGCCAGACAAAGACGACCGTGGAAAGAAAGATAGCGATTATGATCGCAGAAACACCGAGTATTCCGCCGAATTCCACAGATACACTTCTCAGGGAGGTTGGATAGCATAATTATATCACAGACTAAACCATACGCGATCAGGACACGGAGACATCATTCCGGCGCTATACGGTTTGTAGTCTCCGGCCGCCGGGTCGTCGAGATCAGAACTGCAGCTATGACCGCCACCAGCCCAAGCCCGACGAACGCTCCCCGGTAGCTTCCCGTGCTGTCGAACACGACAGCCGAAGCCAGCGGCCCCACCGCGAAGCCGAATACCTGCGCCGCCCTGCTCATCCCGAAGATGCTGCCCAGTGTCCTTCGTCCGTAGTAGCTTGCCCACATTATCGGGGCAAGTGTGTTCACGCCTGTGCCCAGAAATCCCTGCATCACGGCGAACAGATACGCCTCGGTCAGAGTATCGGCATTAATCAGCGTCCACATACTCACGGCGCCAAGAAGAAACGCCAGCATCAGCATCAGCTTGGCGGATACCCTCTCGGCCAATACACCGACTGCGAGCGCGGCCACCGCTCCCGAAATAGACATCACGCTCACCGCCGCCACAGCCGCCGGTGGAGACAGACCCTGCTGTGTGAGATGCGGGACCAGGTGAAGCCCGACGCCGGAAATCGCGACGCTTCCCATGAACAGCGACACCAGAATAACCCAGAACGCGGGAGTCCTGACAACCTCCCTCAACGGCGTCTGCTGTTCGTCCCTCCCGTGTCCCACGCGTATCTGTTCGTCGGCCCCTTCGATCACAAGACCCATGTCCTCCGGCTGCCGACGAACGAACAGCGCCGCGGGAATAACGCCTATGCATAGCATCACAACGGCGAGCACGACCCACGCGGCTCTCCAGTCCCAGTTCGTAATCACAAACTGTACGACCGGCGCCATCACGATCATCCCGAGCGACCCGCCGAAGAAAACCAGACCGACGGCCCTGCCCCTGCGTCTCAGGAACCACTTGCCCACGCTCACCGACGCGCCAATCTGGATCAGTCCCTGGTCCGCGATTCTGACAGCCGTGAATGCGACGTAGAATCCCGCCAGCGCCTGCGCCATGGAGAGATACATACATCCCAGGACTACCACCAGGCCTCCGCCGACCAGGATCAATCGCGCCCCGAAACGGTCCACGAGCCGCCCGCTGAACGGGGCCAGAGCCGCCCCCAGAACGGCTCCCAGGCTGGTCGCGCCCGCGACTTCCGTGCGATTCCAGCCGAACTCCTCGCTCATCGGAATGACGAAGACCGTCAGAATGCCAATCGCCGTGGCCGCGTTGGCGAACTGTATGCCCGACGCTGATCCTGCGACAAGCCACCCATAGTAGAGGCGCTTGGGCAGGACGTTCATCCTGATGTCCTGCCCACCAGCCGCGGCCACAGCACGAACGACATCAGGACCGCGACTGCCGCCAGCGCCACGGCGACCGTGTACGTGTCCCGGAACGCGAGTATGAAGGCTTCCTCTGTCGTCGCCGACGCCGCTCTTGTCGTCTCCCTAGCCGCGAACACCGCGCCCATTATCGCTACGCTCGACACCGTTCCCATTCCGCGCGCGAGTCCCATGATTCCGCCGCCCATTCCCAGGCGGTCCGGCGGCACGCTCCCCATTATCAGATTCGCGCTCGACGACTGGAACAGCCCCATCCCGACTCCCACCATCACCAGTCCGACCCCGACCAGAACCACCGAAGAACCCGCGTCCAGCCTGGACATCGTGAGCATGGCGACCGTGGACACTATCACCGACGCCGTTATCGTGTAGGCGGGATTCGCGCGGTCCGACAACCACCCTCCGACCGGCGCCGACAACGTGTTGGCCGCGGTCATCAGCATCAGCAGAAATCCCCACACACTCGCGCTCGCGCCCAGCGACTCTATTACGAAAAAGGGCAGGATGAACCAGTTCACGAACGTCGAGACGAACACCAGCAGCGAAACGACGAGCGCGGGCGCGAGCACACGATGCTTCAGGAGCGAAAGCTGGAGTATCGGACTCGGAGCTCTGCGTTCCACGACGACGAACACCGCGAACCCGCACGCCGAGACGACGGCCAGAACTGGCACATAGAACTCCGTCCAGCCATTCCGACCTCCGAGCGACAGCAGCAGTATCAGTGATCCCACCGACACGAACAGAGTTATCGCTCCAAGCAGATCGAAACCGGAGCGCGATCCGGGACTCCGGGGAACCCTCAGGAAGGCCACCGTGAACGCGATGGCCAGCAGACACAGGGGAACCCGACTCAGAAAGATCGCGCGCCATCCGAAGGCGTCCACCAGTGCGCCGCCTCCGAGCGACCCGGTTATCATCCCAAGCGTTCCCAGCGCGGCCATAATCCCCAGCGCCCGACCGCGAAATTCGGGAGGAAACAGGCTTGTCACAATGGCCGGGCCGAGCGCGATCAGCAGCCCGTTTCCGACCGCCTGAAACACCCTGAGGCTGAACACCAGTGCCAGGCTGTCCGACAGTCCTATCGCCAGCACCGCCGCCGTGTATGACACGAGACCTACCAGGAACATCCGCTTCAGACCGAATGCGTCAGCCGCGCCCCCCAGACCAAGCTGCATCCCGGTACTGCTGCCGACGTAGAAGATGATTATCCACTGAATGGTGACAGCGTCGGTCCCGAAACTGTTCGTGATATCCGGAAGCGCGACATTGACGGTAATATCCAGCGCGGTCAGAAACACGCCGGACGCCGCAGCGACCAGACCCACCCACCTGACCCTCGAAGATAGTTCCCCTTCCATAGCCAGCGGATTATCGCCCATAAGCCCGGATTAGGGAATAGAGGCGTCGGCGATACAGAGACCGGGGAGAACCCGGAGAGGCTGGAATTTGACGGGCGATGGGCGATACGACAGCTTGAAGCCGCGTTGCATCCGGCATTACAATCTAGCCAATTCATCTAGCCAGGAGAATGCAATGAACGACTGGCAGTTACAGGACGCCAAGAATCGCTTCAGTGCCCTTGTCAATGCCGCCATGGCCGGGGAACCCCAGACCGTCACTCGCAGAGGCGTCCCCGCCGTCGTCGTACTATCTGTCGAGGACTACCAGCGGCTTTGCCAGGCGGAGAAAGCCGCTGGTCCTAATTTTATTGAACATCTGCTGGCCATACCCAAAGCGACCGACGATGACACCTTCGAGTTGCCGCCCCGAACCAGGGATTTACGTCTCAGGGAAATTGATTTCTGATGTACCTGCTGGATACCAATGTGGTCTCCGCGCTGCGGCGACCTGAGCGCAACCGGGCAGTCTCCCAATGGTTGTTTGGGCAGTCTCCAGATGACCTCTACATAAGCGTAATCACGGTTGGTGAGATCGAATACGGCATCGCCCGGCAGCGCAGAACGCAGCCGGAGTTTGCCTCGCGGCTGGAGGATTGGATGGAATCTGTTATGACATCATTCAGTAGCCGCGTTCTCCTGTTCGATGAGGCTTCAGCCAGGCGCTGGGGCCGTTTGCATGCTGAACTGGGTTATACAAACTCGGACCTACTCATCGCGGCCATCGCCCTGGAGAGCGACCTTACAGTAGTGACTCGCAACGTCAGGGACTTCGAGCCAACGGGCGTCAATGTACTCAATCCTTTTGCAGACCCGAACGAGAATGGCTGACCGCCGCCCCTAGCGTGTAGAAGGTGTAGAAGTGGTTACGGTCAAGCCCATTCGCAGCGAAGAAGACTACGACGCTGCGCTTACGAGACTCAGCGAGATATTTCAGGCCGAGGTCGGCACACCGGAAGGCGACGAACGCGACATCCTAGTGGACTTAATCGAATGTTATGAGGATAGGCATTATCCCATCGGTCCGCCTAGCGATCCGATAGCGTCCATAGAATTCGAGATGGATCAGCGGGGGCTGACCCACCAGGACCTAATTCCCTACATTGGCGGCTTAGCCGAGGTCACAGCAGTGATGGCCCGTCAAGAGGATATCACCATGTCTATGGCCAGGGCGCTGCACAAGCACTTGGGGATAGACGCCGAGACGCTGCTTCAAGAACCACTCGTGGGCCGAGGTGCGGCGGCTGTACGCGGCGATTAAGAAGAACCTCAAGTAGCTGGGGTTCTGAGATCGGACCGAGGGGCGCTTCACATCACTTGCCCACACTGTTCAATAGTCGTCTAGCCTGTCCAGACAGGAGAAGGTATCGGGCCGACAGCGTGTGCGAACAGAGGCGCCTGACCACTATCTGATGCCGTTCCCGTCCATGGATGTTTGGACCGCCTTTGGTTCGGGAATTGGTCACGTGTTTGCTAATATTGAGTTGAGTCGCGAAGTATCCCGTTCTGTAGTGACTCAACGGGATGTGTTGTTGCCGAGGCTGGTGTCGGGGATTCGAGAGTGGTGGAATTCAGCATGGTCCGGTACGAGGTGCAAACATGACTTATGAACCAAATGCCCCAATTGACCTGACGGAAACAGTTATTCGGTTTGACGTTGACGGTGCACAAATAGAAATGCCAGCAAGGGCTATTCTGCGCTTGTTGCCCAACCCGCGCCTCGTGATTGAATGTGTGGAAGGCTTGTCAGAGGAATACATGCAACTTGACTTCACTCAGTCTCACATAACCGCTTCTCTATTCGATACCAAGACAGAGTTCATCATCGGACAGGGGGGCTTTACTTTCGGCAAGGCGTCTAAAGTTGAGGTGACTCTGTCGCCAAAGTACGAACCTGTGTCAATTTATCGTACCGGGAAGAGGATATCTTCCTTAGAGTTCGGCATACTCAACTTCCCCAACTTCTTGCAAGGTCAGGACAAGAAGGTAGTTGTGGGCGAGCAATGGAGGATTATTGGTTCAGTGCTTCTGCGAACAGATGGCTGGGAGATTGAAATTGCCGCAGTAACTGCCGCGTCTGACATTGAGAAGAGGCTCAAGGAGGAGGGCGGTTACGCCATCACCCACACCGGGGCTGTCAGACGGGTAGATGGGAGCGACTTCACTGCACAGGATGTTGAACCTCTTCTATCAGCCCTTCGTCTGTTCTTGTCATTTGCCCGCGGCACCTATTGTGGCCTCGCACTCGTGGTTGGCAAAGACTGTGATGGGGAGTCCGTTTGGGAGCAGTGGGGAACCCACAGAGTAACGGAGTGGTCCGATCCGCCTCCCTCTTGGTTTGACAAGATGAGTGGGGACTCTCTTGCAGAAGCATTTCCTGGTTTCTGGAGGCTGTGGCAAGGATTTAAACAAAACGATCGGACACGTCTTGCTTTTGAGTGGTATCTGGAAAGTAACTCACAGAGAGCTCTCCACTCAAGTATCGTCTTATCGCAGGCAGCTCTCGAGCGTCTCACGTTTGTACACGTGGGCAAGAAACTAACGAAGAAGCAGTTAGGTAGGAAAAACGGGGAAACGGAAGGGGAATGGATAGCGCGGGCCTTGAACAAGATTGGGGTCGGCTGCAAGATTCCTCCATCGTGCGCGGCGTTGGAAAAACTGCGGAGTGACAATGGCTTCGCACATGGGCCCCACACGTTAGTTAAGATTCGTAATGATTTGATTCACCAGGATATGTCGTATGACATCTTGTCTGTTGATGTCTATCAGCAAGCTAGAAAGTTGGGTTTGTGGTATACGGAATTAATGCTGCTGAAGCTGGCTAAATTTAATGGGATGTATGGGAATCGTATGACTCAGCAATGGCGGGGCCAAGTGGAACCTGTTCCATGGGCGCAAGTCGGTCCAGGCAGCTCATGACCACCCTCACCGAAGCCGACGTCGAATCCACGAGCCAAACGAGAAGGTCATCTCTGTAGGGGCGTCCCTTGTGGGCGCCCTTGTCCATATTTGTGGGGTCTCTTGTGGGCGACCAACCGCCACCGTACCCCGTGGACACCCTAGCCAACATGGATGGGGCAACCACTAGAGTTGCCCCTACAAAATCCGACAACCAACCACGCGCCCGATACCCTCTCCGTAATAAGTGCATATTCCTGTCCAATGAGTGATACCGTTATCCAAACCCGTATCGAACGGAGAACCCCTAGTTGAATAATCGCTACGACCTGAACCAACCCCGGCGCAAGCCGATCCGCCTGAAAGGCTACGATTACGGTCGCGCCGGCGCGTACTTCATCTCCATCGTCACACAGGGCAGGCTGTGTCTGTTCGGCGACGTGGTGGGCGGGGAGATGTACCCGAACGACGCGGGGAAGATGATTGGTCAGGTCTGGGACGGAATGCCCGACCGGTTTCTGTCCATCGAAATGGACGAATTCGTCGTGATGCCCAACCACATCCACCGCGTTATTATCATCCGCCAATCAACATTGGCCTACGACCAACCCGTAGGGGCGTCCCTTGTGGGCGCCCAATCCTCATCGGACATCCACAGCGACACCAGGGCAACCACGAGAGTTGCCCCTACATTGGGTGACGTGGTTGGCACTTATAAGTCTTTGACCACCACGGAATATGGCAAGGGTGTACGTAATATGGCTTGGCCTCCGTTCGACAAACGGCTGTGGCAGCGCAACTATTACGACCACATAATAAGAAACGACGAAGAATGGGACAGGGTTCGAGAGTACATATCTGGCAACCCAATGCTATGGAAGACGGACTCTGAGAACCCCAGCACTACCTCGTAGAGAGGCTCTTTTGCCCCCTCTATCTATTCCCGTCATCTCTGTGCTATCATAAGAACATAGAATCTAGCAACTTGGACACAACCGCTAAGAGCCGGCAGCCAGTCCCATGCGCACCAGCATACATAAAGGAGAGGTTATACAGTGAGGATTTCCAGACCCTCGAAAATTTTCCCCGTAGCTAAACTCAGGCGTTCTCAGGTGGATCTCTGGTGACTTTTTCACCTGTTGTCACCTGCCGGGTCACCTGTTACTCACCTGTGCCGGTATAAATCAGAATATATCGCCCAGCCAATCTCTCACCCTCTATGCTACCCGACTGATCGCCCGATTCTGAAATTCGCTCAAAATATCCGAACGCATGTATTTACATTCGGGAATCCGTCTGATATACTCGCTTCAACCACTAGAAACTGAAGCATCTTCGGAGAAGATACAATGGACAAGAAACGACGCGAGGCCCTCGAAGTAGCCATAGGACAGATAGACAGGCACTTCGGCAGCGGAACGATTATGAGGCTCGGCGAAGACAGGGCCGCCGTGCAGATAGACGCCATACCCACCGGCTCCCTGGCGCTGGACGACGCGCTCGGAGTCGGCGGAATCCCGCGCGGACGGATCATCGAGGTTTACGGCGCGGAGTCCTCCGGCAAGTCCACCCTGTCCTACCACATCATGGCAGAGGCCCAGAAACTGGGTGGCACCGCCGCCTACATAGACGCCGAGCACGCCCTGGACCCCGGATACTCCGCTCGCTGCGGCGTCAACCTGGACGACCTTCTACTTTCCCAGCCCGACAGCGCCGAGCAGGCCCTTGAGATTTGCGAATACCTCGTGCGCAGCAGCGCGGTTGACCTGGTCGTCATTGACAGCGTCGCCGCCCTCGTACCCAAGGCCGAGATAGACGGCGACATGGGCGACACCCACGTCGGATTGCAGGCCAGGCTCATGTCCCAGGCGCTGCGAAAGCTCACCGCCGCCATAAGCCGCTCCGACTGCTCCGTCATATTCATCAACCAGATACGCGAGAAGGTCGGCGTGATATGGGGCAGCCCCGAGGTAACTCCCGGAGGCCGCGCGCTCAAGTTCTACAGCTCCGTGCGCATAGACTTGCGCCGCATCGAGTCCATCAAGCAGGCCGGCGAATTCGTCGGCAACCGCGTCCGCGCCCGCGTCGTCAAGAACAAGGTCGCCTCTCCGTTCAAGACCGCCGAACTGGACATCATGTTCAACGAGGGCATCAGCAAGCAGGGCGAACTCCTGGAGATAGGCGTCGAAGAGGGCTTCGTCACTAAGCGTGGCGCCTTCTATTCCTTCGGTGACCTCAGGCTCGGCCAGGGCAGGGAGAACTCCAAGCAGTTCCTCAAGGAAAACCCGGATATCGGCGCCCAGATCGAAGACCTCATCACCGGCAGGACCCCCGACTCCGACGACCAGTCCGCCACCAACGGAAACGGCAGCGTCTCCGACCTGGTAGTCCTCGTCGGCAAAGACAAATAAGAATACAAGATGATTGCGAAAGTCCCTTCCCCCTTGATGGGGGAAGGTTGAAAACCCCAGATGTAAACATGGTCAAGATCATCTCTTGGAACATCGCCCGCCGACACGCCGCATGGCGATGCTTGCCCGACGCGGATGCCGACATCGCATTGCTCCAGGAGGCCGGTCTGCCCCCGGACGACATGGCCGCCCGGATAGAAGTTGACCCCGTTCCATTTCTTGACGAGAACGGACATAGGATATCAAGGTCGGCAATCGCGAAATTATCCGGCCTGCCGGTGATAGAGTGGCTAACCCCCACGCCGCTCAACCGACACGATGCCGGAGATTTCGTAGTAAGCCATCCAAACTCGATCTCGGCTGCCATAGTAACGCCGCCCAAAGGCGAACGCTTCACCATCGTATCATTCGCGGCTGAGTACGAGTCTCCGTACCGCTCGAGTTGGAATATCACTGACGCTTCGCTGCACCGCATCATTTCGGACTTGTCGCTGTTCATAGGTCGCCAGCGGGGCCACCGCGTAATAGCCGCTGGAGACCTCAGCGTCTATCGCGGCTACGGAGAGGACAGCGCTGGGTACTGGAAGGGCCGCTACGACATGGTGTTCGACAGAATGACCGCTATTGGAATGCCGTTTGTTGGCCCGCAGCACCCTAACGGTCGGCAAACCGACCCGTGGCCCGAGTGGCTGCCTGAGGATAGCGGGAATGTCCCGACATATCGTCATTCCAGCGGTACAGAACACCAACTGGACTACGTGTTTGCGTCCGAGAGCATGGTGGATTCGGTACGGGTGTCGGCTCTCAACAATCTGGACGACTGGGGTCCGAGCGACCACTGCCGCGTAGAAATCCTGGTAGAACCCTGATGCAAGACGACAAGGCCATCCAGAAAGCGTTTGGCCGTGCGCTCAACCTGATCTCGTACAGGCAGCGCACCGAATCTGAACTGCGCCGCAGACTGTCTGAGAAGTCCGAGCCGGATGTAATAGATGCGGCGCTCGAACGCCTGAAAGAGCAAGGCCTGGTTGACGACGCCAAGTATGCCATGGAATGGTCCGACAGCCGCTCACGTCGAAGTCCGCGCAGCTCCCGTATGATTGTGAGGGAACTCGTGAACAAGGGCGTCGCCCCATCCCTCGCTGAGTCGTCGGTCGAAGGCCTGGACGACGACGACACCGCATACGACGCCGCTTCCCGGTTCGCCACCCGGCTCGCCGACGCCGACTACGAGCAGTTCCACCGCCGGCTGTGGGGCCATCTCCAGAGGCGCGGCTATGGCCCGGGGGCGGCCCGACGCGCGGTATCACGACTCTGGCGGGAACGCCAAAGCGCAGCGGACTGATCTCTGCAAAGAGCCATATCCGCGCGACTTTACCCGAACTCTCTTTCCCCATTTGGGCATTGGCTGTATCTTATAGACATAGTTAAGCGCATGGAGATGAGATGTTGAATGTGCGACCATCGTTGACCGTCCCATACAAAGGCCCGCTTACACGGAGACCTGACCCACCGCGCGCTGTCCGCGCAGAGGATTTGACGCAATGATGGATGGAGATTTCTTAAGCCTTGCGCTCGTATTAATTCTGCTGGCCATCTCAGCCTTCTTCGCCAGTTCCGAGTCCGCCTTCCTGTCGGTCCAGAGAACCAGATTGGCCCACTTGGTCAGTGAAGGGGTTCCCGGCGCGAGAAGAGTCGCGGAAATGATTGGCGAGCCCGAGCGTCTTCTGGTGACCATTCTGCTGGGCAACAACATCGTCAACGCCGCTACCACGGCGGTGATAACCGCCGCGGTGGTGGCCTTCGTTGGAGGGGACAGTGAACCTGCGGGTGTAACCCCCGTGGGTGTCGTCATTGCCACCGCGATAAGCACGGTCGCGCTGGTCCTGTTCGGCGATATAATACCAAAGACGATAGCGGTCAGAAACTCAGAGAAGGTCGCAATCCTATATTCGCGCCCGCTTACCTGGACTGAGTACCTGCTTCTGCCCTTCGTGCTCATCCTTCAATGGGCGACCAGGGGGCTCAACGCCCTTCTTGGAGGCGATTTCTCTAATCGTCGTTCCATAACCGAGGACGAGTTCCGCTCGCTGATAGATATAGGCGAGGCAGAGGGCGAATTCGAGCCTGCTGAGGCCGAGATGCTGGAAAACGTCTTCCAGTTCGGCGACCGTCAGGTCAGGGAGGTCATGACGCCCAGGAACGAGATGATCACAATCCAGCAGGGTAGTACCCTCCGCGAGTTTCTGGACATGTACTCGTTGACTCAGCACACACGCTTTCCTGTGTACCGAAATTCGACCGACAATATCATAGGCATCATCTCATCTAAGGACGTGCTGAGACGCATGGCCCAGACAAACCTGAGCTACGACGACTCCGTCACCGAGGCAATCCGCGATACGCACTTCGTTCCTGAAACGAAACGCATTTCGGACCTGTTCGACGAGCTGAGAATGACCGGCAATCAGATAGCGCTGGTCATTGACGAATTCGGCGGAGTCTCCGGCCTCGTAACGCTGAAGAGGCTGTTGGAGGTCGTCGTTGGTCCCGTAGGAGAGGAGGGAGAATCGCCGGAAGATGAGTTCCGCGCAATTGACGAGAATACCTTCCACGTAGAGGGCGGCATGAGCATCCAGGAAGCCAACCAGGAGATGGACATCGAACTCCCACACGGCGAATATGAGACGATAGCGGGATTCGCGCTCGACGTCCTCGGACACATTCCGGTAAGAGGCGAGCAGTTCGAGTATGAAAATATGATGTTCGAGATACTCCGTATGCAGGACCTGAGAATAGAAGAAGTGAGAGTCACCAAGTCTGAGTCGGTAGAGGTAGAGCGTGAAACTGATCCTGGTTAGACACGGACAGACCGAGTCCAACAGGCTCGGCAGGATCCAGGGTATCAACAAGGCTCCGCTCACGGACGTAGGACGCGGACAGGCGGAGGCGGCCGCCCGTGCCCTGGTTGCCGACGCGCCGTTCGCTCTGTACTCCAGTCCACTCCCAAGGGCGATGGAGACTGCGACAATCATCGGAACCCGGACCGATACCGCGCCTGTCCAGGTCGGAGGGCTGGTAGAAATGGATGTTGGAGAGTTCGAGGGGCTGCCGGGGCCGCAGCTCAGGGAGAGATTCCCCGATGTAATGAGTACATGGGACGAAGACCCCGCATCCGCGGTAATGCCGGGAGGCGAGAGCCTGTACGATGTTCGAGATCGCGCGTGGCCTGCCGTCGAGACACTCGCCGAGCGTCACGACTCCGAGGCGGTGGTGGCGGTTACCCATAATTTCACGATTCACACTATCGTCTGCACCGCCCTGGATATGCCTCTGAACAACTTTCGCAAGCTGCGCATAGACCTGGGGGCAATTACGCGCCTCGAAATCTCCGGCGCGCGTACAACCCTGCTGTCCCTGAACGAGACTTGGCATCTAAAATGAGTCAGACCCCTGCCAATTCCAATGACACGGTATTGGTGGGCAAGCTGCAGAGCAGCATTGCCTCCAACGGTTTCACGGATTCTTTGATTCTCGTCGCTTTCTCGGGGGGCCCGGACTCAACTGCGTTGCTACACTCGCTTTGCTCACTGAGAGACGACTTCGGTTTGGAACTCCGCGCCGCGTATCTCGACCACGGCCTGCGCCCTGATTCATCTGAAGCGGATGTTGAATTCGCAAAGACGTTTGCCGCGTCACTTGAGGTGTCCTTGATGATTGAAAGAGCGGATGCCAACGCCTTGCGTGCGAAGTACGGCCTGTCTGTGGAGGATGCGGCTCGCAGGGTCCGATACGATTTCCTGTCTCGGACGGCTGCGGCTACCGGAGCGGACTGTGTGGCGCTCGGACACACACTAGACGACCAAGCGGAGACTGTCCTGCTTCATACTCTGAGGGGGACCGGACTGGATGGCCTGAGCGCTATGAAAGAGGTATCGTCTCGGAATATTGGAGGCAGACCGCTGACGCTCTTCCGGCCTATGCTTTCCATCAGCAAATCGGAGGTCCTGGATTACTGCACCGAGAATCGCCTTACGCCCCGTCTTGACGAATCCAATCTTTCTACCATGTTCACGCGCAATCGGGTCAGGCTCGATCTAATGCCAAAGCTCGCAGAGTACAACCCATCTATACAACGTGCACTGGCGCGTCTTGCGCGTTCGGCGTCGCTGGACTCGGACTTCATCCGCGCAGAGGTTGAGAAAGTAGCTGACGATACAATTTCAGCTGACTCATGTGGGGTGAGCATCGAGCGGGAAGGATTCGCGCAACTTCACCCGGCCGTTGGTCATCGCCTGCTCAGGTATGCCGTCCAGTTAGCAAAGGGAGATACCAACGATCTGGAATACGAGCACATCTCTCGGATGTTCGATATGATGTCCGGCCCCGCCGGGAAGGTCATGGCTCTCCCGGGCGGGCTGCGCTTCGACGTGGACTACAGTCTCGCCCATATTCGGAGTGTCGGCACCTCGGATTCACGATTGCCGGAGATGGGATCGCAGCAATTCACGCTGAAGGTTCCCGGCACGATCGTGGAAGGCGGTTGGAAGATCTCGGCGCTCTTCAACGAAGACATACGAGAGTTCAGGCAGGCTAACGAGAGTGAACTGAGCTTCTTGGAACGCTTCGATGCGAATGCCTTAGGGAATGCTCCAATCGTGCGGACACGCAGAGCCGGAGATACCTTTCAGCCGCTGGGTATGGCGGGCGAGAAGAAGCTAAAGAATTTCATGATAGACGCTCATATCCCGCGCCGTTGGCGAGACAGGGTACCTTTGGTCGAGTCGGAGGGGCGTATTGCCTGGGTAGTGGGATGGCGAATCGCAGACTGGGCAAAGGTCGAAGCCGGCACTCGGAGGGTACTCGAGATCCGCTTCGACCGGACATCAGAACTCTGAGCGAAGGTGCATTCTCCCTTTACATGACCCTGTTGAGTCGAGGACTCTCGGTGACTCCCGGAGTCCGACCCCGCTTTGCAATGGGAGCGCTGTCCACTTCGTGTATATCGGCGGTGAAGTTATTGGGCGAGGCATTGGCAATGTAGGTTCCGACGCTGAAGGTGTCAACGGGGGCTTGCGCTTCGGTAAATTCCTTGATCCGGTCGGGATTGAAGCCACCGCTGACGAAAATCTCAACGTGCCGGAAGCCGGCGAGGTCCAGCCTGGCACGCACCTCTTTGACCAGTGACACCGATACTCCGCCGCGCTCGGCGGGCGTGTCCAGTCTTACGCCGCGCAGACGTTGGCGAAGAGCCTGCGCAACATTCAGCGATTCGGCAGCCTCGTCATTGAACGTATCTACTACGGCCACTCGCGGAACGTCCTGGGGGATGTGCCTGTCGAACAACTGAATCGCCCTGACTGAGTCGCCGACTATCAGGGGAAGGGCATGGGGCATACTTCCGGAGGGAGTAGTGCCGGCCAGTCTAGCCCCCATCACAGTCGAGCAGGAGGCGCAACCTCCCACGACCGCGGCATAGTCCACGGTCGGAGCGACGTTCGGGTGAATATGATTGGCAGGTGTGGCGATGACGGGAATTCCCGCAGCCGCCTCTGCGCACTCTCTGGCAGCTGTGGCCCATCCGGTGCTGGAAGACAGTATCCCGCAAATGATCGTCTCGTACAGTCCGAAGGAGTTGTACGGAGCCCTGATTCTAAGCGCTACTTCTTTTGCGGCGATTCGGTCCCCTTCGTCGAGCGCCCAGACCTCTATTCCGGTTTCGGGCAGTACCCTTTCGAGCAGGGAACGGACCTCTCTTATGCCGCAGAGAAGACCGTCTCTTGCCGGGAAGAACTCCATCGCGACAACGGGATTGATGTTTTCGTTACGAAGGATGGTCAGGGTGCGCTGGAGATAGACGTCCGATGTATCGCCAACCAAGACCGAATGGCGTATCTCGATCTGTGATGAAGCGGAGTTGATATTTACCATGTGAACAGCCTGGATATGTGAACTAAGTTTGACATGCTAAGGGCGCGCGACCTGAGTACGAGCCTCACCCCGCTGGCGCCGGGTCTATCAACCTCGCGCCAAGTATCTTTTCCATGTGGTCGAGGGCGTAGCGGTGCGCGTCCTTGTCGAAAGACGCGACGCAATCGGTCGGCACTTCTACTGCGTAGTCGCGATTTCGGGCGTCGGCTGCCGTGTGCATCACGCAGATGTCGGTGCAGACTCCGCACACTATGATCCTGTCGGGGTTCAACTCGGCGAGACGGTCCTCGAGATTGGTCTCGAAGAATGCGCTATATCGTCTCTTGCGAATCGTTTCACCCTCATAATCTCTGAGCTCGGTGATGACTTCGGGTTCCTCAGTGCCCCGGACGCAATGAACCGGGAACATCTGAAATTCGAGGTCGTCAGGGTCGTGGGTGTCGCATATGAAGATCACATTCCCGCCGTCCGCCTGCTCGCGTTCGATGAGCTCCTGGACCCTGGGGATTATTTCGCGGGACTCGTCTCCGCAGTAAAGATTATGCCCAGGCTCCATAAAGCCGACAACCATGTCCACTACAAGAACTACGTTACTCATATCACCCCTCCGGCCCGGATGACTTTCCTAGAGTTTAACACTTTTGAGGGTGAATCTGTGATTGTCTGAATCAGGATTGGAGAGAATCCACGATGTGGACGCTTTCTAGTTATCCAAAATGGGGCTAGTACCATTTCCGCATTTTTCTGACGTATATTAGCTGGCTCCCCACCCCTGGATTCCCGTTTTCACGGGAATGACGGTAGTTGTGCAAAGGTCTGCCTTCGCGGGAATGACGATTGGGTATTTGAGCATTGTATCTTCATATGGACTTGGTACTGGTACTTCGCGCAGACACCGTGCGATGTGTATTAAGATAGCGGGGCGAATTGTCCAATACCAAATATCCGGGGAGCTTATGATGACGACTGATGCGACAGAAGCGGTATTCGAGGTATATGACGAGCGTTTCAGGGCAATGGTGCCCGACGATGCGCAGATTGTCAGGCACCATACGGGGATGGACTGGGCGGAAGGGCCGGTCTATTTCGCGGAGGGGGACTACGTGCTGTGGAGCGACATCCCCAACGACGTAATCCTGAGATACTCCGATGCCGAGGGCGTGTCGGTCTTCCGGTCGCCGTGCGGCTACACCAACGGCCACTACCGCGATCTCGAAGGACGGCTGTTGAGTTGTGAACATGGGGGCCGCCGAGTGAGTCGCACCGAGTCGGACGGGACGGTGGTCAGCCTCGCCGATAACTATGAGGGCAAGAAGCTGAATTCGCCCAACGACCTGGCTGTGAAGTCGGATGGCTCTATCTGGTTCACGGACCCGCCTTACGGGATACTGAGCGACCGGCAGGGACACAAGGCTGAGAGCGAGCTAGGCGCGTGCTATGTCTTCCGACTGGAGCCTGAGACGGGCGCGCTGGAGATAGTGGCGGACGACTTCGACAGGCCGAACGGCATATGCTTCTCGCCGGACGAGAGCGTCCTGTACGTGTCGGACACGGGCGAGCCGGGACATATCCGCGCCTTCGACGTTGAGGACGGCAGGCGTCTGGCAAACGGTAGAGTGTTCGCCGAAGTGTCTCCGGGCAAGTCGGATGGGTTCCGGGCGGACACGGACGGCAACATCTTCACGAGCGCGCGGGATGGGATACACGTGTACAGTCCGCAGAGCGAACTGCTGGGCAAGATACTGACACCGGAGAACGCGGTAGCCAATTGCTGCTTCGGTGGGCCGGAGAGGAACCGCCTCTACATAGCGGCGGACAAGTCTCTGTACTCGGTCGTCCTAAACGCGAAAGGGGCGCAGAGGCCGTAGGATATAAGTCGCGTTAAGATGCGACTATGGGCCACACAACCGTAGTGGCATTATGAGCATACTTGCGGCTAATTGAATATCCAATATTCAATTAGCCGCATTTTCATTTGAGCGGTATAGGGCGAGTGCGGAGGCATTTAGAGGGTTTGCGTCCAATACAGGGCATGGTTGTGTACGGAGGCACTGTGGTTCGGTCGCGGTCTGAAGCGTCGCTGATTCCGTGGAGTCTTCTGCATGAGACGTCCCTTTGAGAAAGGCACATCCTTGGCTGATATCGCAGGTCCAACCCTTAGGAGAAGGGGCCACTTATAAGAATACAGCCCGTACAGGTTCGTCGTCTGTACGGGCTGTATTACGATTTGGGTTGTTGGAGTTCAGTCGGCGGCGGATTGGGCCTCCGTTGCGGCGGTCTTTTCCTCGAAGGGCTGGCCGGTGGCGGGGTCAATCTCGAAGGGGCTCTTGAGTTCGAGTTCGTCGGCTATCTCGCGCACGGCGGGGATGACGTACTCGCCCATGAGGCGGAGGCTGCGCATCTGGTCTTCGTGGGTCATCGCGCCGTCGCCGTCCCAGAAGAAGACGCTGCCGGGTCGGAGCGTCTCGAGCACGTGCTTGATCTTGGGTATGACAGTGTCCGGGGTGCCGGATACGACGGTGTAGTTCTCGACCTGTTCTTCGTAGGATGTGCTGAGCACTCCACCGCGGTTGGCGGTGGCTGCGTCGCGGGTGGGCAGGACGCGCCTGCGGGAAGTGAGGCCGGGGAGTCCGAGCAGCGCTGGGTTGGCGGTGCCCTCGTTACCGGCAAGGAAGGGGTTGCTGGGTCCCTGCACGAACTTTCTGCCGACTTCGTCGGCGAGTTCTTCGGTCTCGTCAACGTGTACCTTCCAGAGGTAGCCAATGTTCTGCGGACCGGACTCGTAGCCGAGCTCTGCGGCGGTGTCGTGGTATATCTGGAATGCTTCCTGGGTGGGGCCGAGCTTGGTGGCGAGCATGATGTACGGGATGCGGTTGGTGGCAGCCCATACGAGCGAGTCGCGGCTCACGACGCCCGGCAGCCAGATCGGGGGGTGCGGCTTCTGGTAGGGGCTGACCCACGGGTTGACGTAGCGGTAGTTGTAGTGCTTGCCTTCCCATCGGAACGGGCCGGGGGTCGTCCATGCCTTGACTATGAAGTCGTGCGCCTCCTGGAAGCGTTCCCAGTTGTAGGGCGGCGGCGAGTTGTGCGCGACACTCTCGCGTCCTGTGCCGCGCACCCAGCCGGAAACGAGCCTGCCGCGGGAGATCATGTCTATCATGGCGAGCTGTTCTACGAGCCACAGGGGATCGTCCCATATCGGCAGAATGTTGCCAAGCAGGACTATTTTGGCGCGGTTGGTTATCTTGGCCAGGATGGAGGCCTCGACATTCATCGCGCCGCCCATGCAGAATGGGGTGCTGTGATGCTCGTTGAGCATGATGCCGTCGAAGCCGATTTCCTCTGCATAGACGCGCTCGTCGAGGTATCGGTTGTAGAGGTCGGATCCGACCTGGGCGTCGTATATCTCGTTGCTGAGCGTGAGGTCCTTGATGGGCAGTCCGGTCGCGCCGAAGTAGCCCGACTTCGGGTCCTGGTAGGGTCGTTCGGTGAAGTGGCCTATAAACATCGTGGACTCCCGTTAGCTTGGTCTGGCGACAGAATTTCTGACTTCGGCGCAGTGTATCATCTTAGTTTTCGGTTGTCAGTTGTCAGTATTCGGTTTCAGGGCCTGTGCAAGGTCAGCATTACTGTCGTTTCGTCAGCAACCGCGCACTGGATTCCCGCCTTCGCGGGAATGACGAGACGTGTGGCTCGGAATCCCGGAATCGGGACTTTGCACAAGCCCTGTGTCAGAAGCAGGATTTACAGGATTCGGGGATATTCAGGATATAGAGCGTAGCTATGCGCCTGATATGAGGATACGGGCAATCGCAGACGGGCAACCACGAGGGCTGCCCCTACGGGATAACGATTCTGCCTCGTTCAGGGAGTCGTTGCGCGGTATTGTGAGGGGCGCATATAATCGCGCTCACTGAAATGGCGAGGCGAGGCACGCGGGAGGGACATGTTGGCGAACTTGGATGATTTTCTGGTCGCGTCGAATCTTCACAAGGCGTTCGGGCACATAGTGGCGGTGGAGGATGTGTCGTTTTCGATACGGCGCAAGGAGATTTTCGGGCTGCTGGGTCCGAACGGAGCGGGGAAGACGACGACGATCCGGATGCTTTCGACGGTGCTGAATCCGGACGAGGGGGACGTAGCGATAGGCGGGTATTCGGTGGCGCGTGAGAGCGACCGGGTGCGTGAGATCATCGGGGTGTGTCCGCAGGAACTGGCGCTGTACCCTGAGCTTTCGGCGCGGGACAACCTGATGTTCTTCGGACGAATGGCGGGTCTGAGCAAGCGTGAAGCGTCGGAGTCGGCAAGGGAAAATCTTGAGCGTGTGGGCCTGGAGGACCGGGCGAAGGACAAGGTGGATAAGTTCTCGGGCGGGATGAAGCGGCGGGTGAATATCGCTATCGCGCTGATGAGTCGTCCGCAATTGTTGTTCCTGGATGAGCCGACGGTGGGGATAGATCCGCAGTCGCGGTATCACATCTTTGAGACGGTGGAGTCGCTAAGGGATGAGGGCCTGACTGTGCTATACACGACGCACTACATGGAGGAGGCGGACCGGCTGTGCGACAGGCTTGGGATAATGGATAACGGCAGGGTGATCAAGATGGGGAGTCCGCAAGAGCTGAAGTCGGAGATCGGAGACCCGGCGGAGGTGTCGCTGGAGAGTGTGTTCCTGGATCTGACGGGGCGGAATCTGCGGGATTGAGGTTCTTGTCTGAATCAGGATTTGCGGGATTAGAGGATGTTCAGAATGTGATGAGTGGTCGAGATGCAGTCTCGCAGGCAAGGGAATTACTAAGGGAACGAAGTTCTGGATACCCGCTTTCGGAGACCTTTGCGAGGCCCTGTTCCATTTCGTCCCGGAGGTCTGGGTAAATGAGTAGATGGGCAGGTTCATATTTGGGTAGGCCGCCCTTCCGCCCCTGGATTCCCGCTTTCGCGGGAATGACGGTGGTTGTGCGAAGGTTTCTTTTCGCGGGAATGACGGGGACGATATAGTTTATGACTGACCGTTGCCATGAGAGTGTTATCAATGATTCGCTTGCGCGGGTGATGCGTGAGCGGCTTGGACTGGACGCGGTTGCGGAGACGCTGCGTGAGGGGACGTGGCCAGACAATTGACAATCGTTATAACTCTCAGCTTGTAATGGCAACCCTCACTAACGTCCGAGCCATCGGGGCCCGAGCATGGCACACTCTAACTGCATTTGATAGTGATCCAATTATTAGGTTCTGCCGCGAGATTGCCCTCGCCCTATGGACAACTCTACATTTTGAATGTTGCTTCACTCTAACTACTTAAACAGAGCACAGGAAGGCAGGGGAGAGACAATAAGGGAATGTTGGAATACTGCTGACCCTGGATGTGCCTGAACTCGCGCCATGGCAGTTGGAGGCCGCGAAGGACATCCGGTGGGACTTCGAGTTGTGTAAGTTCGAGTCGTCTCACAAGTGTGCGGTTGATCCTGTGCGTATCAGTTGGACGAGAGGATCGTCAGAGATTTGCTGGGACGCGGTGGCGGCGGTAGCGAGGTTGAGGCGGTTGATAGCTTCGGACTCGTCTATACATGGGTCGAAGAGGGCGGAGTTGGGGTGAGATGTTAGGGGGACGGTCGGGGCGGTCTAGCTTGAAGTGTCTTCCACAATCCGAACATGCACGGAGCCCAATAAGGGAGAACTACGATGGACATGGGATGCTCACTCTGTGGGCTGGGAGACGCAATACTGTTGTTCGTATTTCAGTCTATTCTGGCTTCCCCGGCTCAAGTGGTGGCCACGGGCGCTTCTGGGCTTAGCGGTGGGCGCTGGATTCGTGGTCTTGCGTAGCGTCCTGCTCGTGTTCCAGATATCAGCCGAGGCCATGACGGGAGAGCTCACCCAGTGGTGGATTACACACATGTTTGCCATGTTGCCCTTACCATTCGTGCTCTACCTCGCTCTCCGCAGAAACGAACGACAGAAACCTGTGGCTCGGCGGGTTGATTACATGGAGCCTAATGTCGTCTTTGGCCGATAAGTGCGGTCTTAAGCCAAGGAGTCGGAAGGGCACCCTCTGGTGTCGTGTTTGCTGAACGGGATATGTTAGCTTTGTGGCGAATTGATTCTCATAGAGAGCGAATCGGATCTGATGTTTAGGCCGTGGTACATAGCGTTTTTGGATTTGAAGCGGTTTCTGCTGAATCCGGGGGAGCTGGCTTTCAGTATCGCGCTGCCTATTTTGCTTTTCGCGCTGATGTATGGGGCGTTCGGTGGTGGGGACGTGAGTTTTCATGCTACGGCGGATGTGGTGAATCTGGATTCTGGGGAGTATGGTCGGCAACTCATCGGGCGTCTGGATGGGATGGATGAGATTACCGTCCGGGAGCGGACGATGGAGGACGCGGACGGGGCGCTGGAGCGGTCGGCGATTCTGACGGCGGTGGTGATTCCGGCTGGGTTCTCGGACGCTCTGGAGTCGGGTGAGTCGACGCATATCCTGTTCAAGCAGCGGGGATATGGAGGCCAGACGGGGCAGATCGTGGGGGCTATAGTCTCTGGGGCGGCGCTGGAGATGGGTGGGGAGATACAGTCGCGGCGGTTGGTGCATGAGACTCTGTCCGGTCAAGGGGTCTCGGAAGTAGAGATAAGCGCTGAGTTCGACCGGCGGCTGGCTGAGTCGCGTCGGAGTCCCGCCGTAGGAGTGGAGGTTCGCGGTCTGGGCGAGGCGGAAGAGGCGAATCTACTGAACAGGCTGATGCCCGGGGTTACAGTGATGTTCCTGATGTTCGCGGTGACGATGGGGGCGCAGACGCTGGTGGAGGAGCGACGAATCGGGACGCTGGAACGACTGATGACGACGAGGCTGGGTATCAATCAACTGTTCGCGGGCAAGTTCCTGTCGGGAACGCTGAGGGCGACGCTGCAGGCTGTTGTCCTGCTGGCGCTGGGCTTCGCTGTGCTGAGGGTGGGAGACCTGTTGGACTTCGCGCAGCTGGTGGCGTTTTCGGTTCTGGTGGCGGCGGCTGTGAGCGCGGTAGGGCTGGTTATCGGGGCGGCGGTGCGGACGCGGGACCAGGCGATATGGGCGGCGGTGTTCTTCACGATGTTCATGACGATATTCGGCGGGACGTTCTTCGCGGTGGCGGACGGGCCGCTGGCGTTGATAGCCCGGTTCACGATCAACCATTACGCAATCGAGGCGATGGAGGGGATTCTTTCGTCGGGGGCGAGCCTGTCTGACGACGTGGTTGGACTGGGTGTTATGGTCGGGGTTACGGTGGTCGGGCTCGTGACGGCGCGCGTCATGTTCAGGTCGTCGGAAGGGGGACGGTAGCGTGAGAGTGGTTCTGCGCCAGGCGATGCTGATAGCGGTGAAGGATACGCGGATATTCTTCAAGGACAAGTTCGCGGTGGGATTCGCGTTTCTGTTCCCGTTTCTGTTCGTGATAGGGTTTTCGCTCGCGCTGCGCGGGCAGGGGCCGGAGGATGAACCTCTGCGACTGGTTCTTGCCACCCAGGAAGGCGCGGACAGCATAGGCGCGCAGATCGTCCATGGGTTTGCGAATGAAGGTGGCGCAGGTGACTTGACCGTAATGTCGTATGACGAAGCCCTCGTCGCCACGGAAGACGGCGAACTCGCAGGGTTCGTGGCGTTTCCGCCGGGGTTCAGCCAGAGTCTCATGAGCGGAGTTCCGACCAGGCTCGAGGTGGTGGTTGGGGACGGCTCGCCGGAGACGCAGGCGGCACTGCAAGGTTTCGCGCAGTCCATAGCAAGCGAGTTTTCGCAGGGCGTCGTGACATTCAGCACGATTGGACGACTTTCGGGCATAGGACAGGCTGGTTTTCAGCTTCCGACGGTCGAGCAGGACGACTTTGCCCCGCTGATAGGGTTCGAGGTGGAGCGTGTCGGAGACATAGAGCCGTTCCAGCCGTCGAACTTCACTCTGCCGGCGTATCTGACGATGTTCCTGTTCTTTACGGCGGCGTTGAGCGCGGAGGCGATTGCGCGGGAACGACAGTCGCACACGCTGGAGCGACTGGTGTCGAACGGGACGCGGCGGGAGTCGGTGATCGTGGGGAAGTTCGCGGGGACGTTGTTCCGCGGCGTGGCGCAGCTTGGGGTGATGTGGGCTGTGGGGATACTGGCATTTGGGATAGACCTCGGGGCGTCGCCGGGAGCGGTCATCATTATCTCTGTGCTGATGGCGCTGGCGTCTGCGACGTTCGGGGTGATGCTGGGCAGCTTCGTAACGAATGTGCAGGCGGCTTCGGCGGCCGGTCCGCTGGTGGCGCTGGTACTGGCGCCGATTGGCGGGTGCTGGTGGCCGCTGTTCATCACTCCGCAGTGGATGCAGTCGCTGGCGAAGTTGACGCCTCACGGGTGGGCGAACGGCGGTTTCAATAAGCTGATGCTGTTCGGCGCGGAGTTCGGGGACGTGACGCAGGAGATGATGGCACTGGTTGGGTTTGGTTTGGTGTTCCTGGCGGTCGCGCTGTGGCGGTTCAGGATGTCGTCGTCGGCGGGTTAGGCGAGGAACTGGGCCGGTGCGAGGGCGCGGCTGGAGAAGTTGCGAAGCAGTCGTGAGTCGGATGTTATGAGGGGGACGCTCAGGTGGTTGGCGGGGGCGACGAATTCGCAGTCGTAGGCGGAGCAGTCGGAATCGGCCACGAGACGCATGACGGCGGAGGAGTCAACGGAATGTTCTCTGCCTGCCATGAAGAACTCAGTTTTGTCCATTGCCTCAAGAATTTCCTCATAGCTCATAATCTCGGCGCACAGATAACCAGCTAAAGCGCTTCTGAACTCTGAGCGCCATAGAGTCGGTGCGTGCCATTCTGGGTCCTTACGAAGAACAGACTGCGCCAACTCCCGATTCGGGCAGTAAGTCATTGCATAGACCAGAAGATTGGTATCGGCTACTATCACAGTCGTCCTTCGCGCTTTGCTCTATTCACGTCTTCCTCCGTTACCCATACCTTTCCTTCCAATTTGCGACTTAGCCGCTGGGTATATTTTATGAAATCTTCCGGCTTCATAGGAGACGAGAACCGAGAAGGCGCAATCCCGTATGCCGACCCGTATTCGCCAAGGCGTCCTTCGCGTTTGAATCGGTTGAGTTCTTCTTCATCTCCGATGTGAACGTCCGGCATATTCTCTCGAAGTTTTCTGGCGCGTTCGAGCCAGGGATTCGGTTCTTGTTTAGCAATTGTCTCGCCATCTTCATGCTTCTCCGAAGAGAAGGAAGTGGAAGTGATACGCCGGATGGCCTCGTCTTCGACGGAGAGGCCACGCTCCATTGCGCTGTGTTCCAGTTTTTCCAGCAGGTCGTCGGGGATGTTGTGGATGGTGAGGGATGCCACTGTGCGTCTCCTGGGTTACTGCATCATTTCTTGGGCGGTGACGCCGATCTCGCCGGGGGCGGGGATGATGGAGACTCCGGCGGCGGCGAGGGCTTTGACCTTCTCGCTGGCGCGGCCCGCGCTTCCGGTGATGATGGCTCCGGCGTGTCCCATGCGCTTGCCGGGAGGGGCGCTCTGTCCGACTATAAGGGCGGCGACGGGCTTGGTGAATTCGTCGCTGCCGATGTACTCTGCGGCTTCCTGCTCGCGGGTGCCGCCAATCTCGCCAATCATAACGACGCCGTCGGTGTCGGGGTCGTCCTGGAACATCCTGAGGATGTCCACGAAGGTGGAGCCGTTGACCGGGTCGCCGCCGATGCCGACGCAAGTGGACTGTCCGATGCCCAGGTCGGTCAGCTGGCCGACGGCTTCGTAGGTTAGCGTGCCGCTGCGGGATACGACGCCCATGCGTCCGGGCATGTGGATGTGGCCGGGCATGATGCCCATTTTGAAGTCTTCGCCCGGGGATATGACGCCGGGGCAGTTGGGGCCAATCAGGGTCGCGGACTTGCCCTTGAGGTAGCGGACGACTCTCACGGTGTCCATGACGGGTATGCCCTCGGTTATGCAGGCGATTACGTCTATGCCGGCGTCCACGGACTCGACTATGGCGTCGGCGGCGAAGGGCGGGGGCACGAAGATCAGAGAGGCGTTCGCGCCGGTCTCGGCGACAGCCTGCTCCACTGTGTTGTACACGGGCACGTCGTCGTCAAACATCTGGCCGCCGCGTCCGGGCGTTACGCCCGCTACGAGGTTCGCGCCGTACTCGCGGCAGCGCAGTGCGTGGAAGCTGCCCTCGCGTCCGGTGATGCCCTGCACCATCAGTCTTGTGTCCCTGCCTACCAGTATGCTCATTTGGCTGCTCCAGTCGGTTCAATTAGGAATTAAGAATTGAAAATTGTGAATTGGCGTCTGTTATGCGCGAATGGCGGCCGCGGCTTCGCCGAGGTTGTCGACGAGGGTTACATCGAGGCCGGAGTTGGCGAGGATGTCGCGGCCCTCCTCGGCGTTGGTGCCGAGCATCCGCACGACCATGGGGCGCATCTTGTCGGGTACTCTCTCGGAGGCCATGACGAATCCGCGCGCGGCGACGTCGCATCGGAGTATGCCGCCGAAGATGTTCACGAGCACTTTCCTGACGTTCGCGTCGGAGAGCACGATTTCGAGCGACCTGGCGACTTTTTCCTCGTCGGCGCCGCCGCCAATATCGAGGAAGTTGGCGGGTGAGGCTCCGGCGGCGTGGGTGACGTCCATCGTGGCCATGGCAAGTCCGGCGCCGTTGACTATGCAGCCGACGTCGCCGTCGAGCTTGACGTAGTTGATGTCGAACTTGCCCGCCTCGACTTCGAGGGGGTCTTCCTGCTCGATGTCGCGGAGTTCCTGTGCGGGTCTCTGTCGGAAAATCGCGTCGTCGTCTATGTTGATCTTGGCGTCCATCGCGAGGACGCGGCCGTCGGTGGTCACGCCGAGCGGGTTGATTTCGACCAGGGAGCAGTCGTTGTCTTCAAACAGCTTGTGGAGGGAGGACATGAGTCCGGCCACAGGGCGATTGAGGGAGTCGGGAACTCCGAGGCCGTAGGCGAGCTTGCGTCCCTGGAAGGGCTGGAGTCCGAGGACGGGGTCCACGGCGACGCGGATGATTTCTTCGGGGGTCGTTTCGGCGACCTCTTCGATCTCCATGCCTCCGGCGGCGCTGGCTATTACGACGATGCCCTCGGCGGCTCCGTCAATGGCCATGCCGACGTATAGCTCGGTCTCGACGTCCACGACTTCCTCGACCAGGACGCTGCGAATCGGGGAGCCTTCGGGTCCGGTCTGGAATGTGACGAGGCTGGTCCCTATGAGAGCGTCTGCCGCGGCCGCGGCTTCTTCGGGCGAATTGGCGACCTTGATGCCGCCAGCCTTGCCCCTGCCGCCGGCGTGTACCTGCGCCTTGACGACGGCGCTGCCGCCCAGCTCGGAGGCTATTTCGGCGGCTTCTTTAGGGCTATGGGCTACCCTGCCTTCGGGAATGGGGATGCCATAATTGGAAAAGATGTCTTTAGCCTGATACTCGTGAATCTTCATAAAGAGGCTCCGTTTACGGGTGGGCGCAGTGGCTTACTGTGAAGCCTGCTGCTGAGTTGTTCAGTCACGGTTGAAGTATATCGAATATAGCTTGGCGCGTGAAACAGGGCAATCGCATCCAAATTTCAGCGCTCTTATATATTATGATTTATAGTTTCACAGGTGGCGACAGGCGGCTAACTGGTGACGTAACAGGCGTTCGGAACACCTGTTACTCGCCTGAGATGACCTGAGTTTAGCTATGGGAAAACTTTTTCGTCCCTCCGATATTCGGCCAGTATAAATGAGGACTTATGTATGTCGAGGTTCAGCATCTTCGTCGGACACGCTCCGTAATTAGTTTGTATGTTCGTATTATAGCGTATGCAGCGCACGTATGTGTAGTCTTATGAGAAACTGGGGAAGACTTTGAAAAGTACCTGAGTACATCCGGGTTGCGGTTGGCCGCTGGTCTGCAGTCGGCTATGCTCTAAAGGCCTGCCGCGCTCTATGTATGATGCAGCGTCGCCAAGGCGTCCTGTATCTCTTTGCCCTTCTGTTCGATGATGTCGAGCGGTTCCTGGGTGGTGCGGGTGTCAACTTCCTCTTTTCTGTTTGGGTTGACCGCCTTGAGGTCGTAGTTTCGCTCTTCGATTGCGCTGCGGGCGACCGACCAGCTATTTTCGCTGTCGGCGCGATTGGGCAGCAGTTTGAAGAAGTCCTCGAAGTGGGCGGCTGTGAGAGGGTTGCCCTTGTTCACCTTAATGTCGGAGAGGTCGTAGTACCAGGTGTTTTCGGTCTGGCGGCCCTTGTTGAAGAAGAGCAGATTTGTCTTGACGCCTGCGCCTGCCTGCGTGAAAACTCCGGGCGGCAGGCTGATGATGCAGTACAGGTCACATTCGTCCAGCAGTTTGCGCTTGGTCTGGACGAAGGCGTTCTCGTTGGTCCTGAAGAGCAGCCCTTCATCCACGACGATTCCAGCCCTGCCGTTGGGGTTGAGGCTGTCAATCACTTCCTGGAGAAACAGGACTTGCGTCGAACCGGTCTTGTAAGCGTAGCGGGTTTGGGTGTCACGGCTTTCGCGTCCGCCGAACGGCGGGTTCATGAGGATTACGTCAAACAGGTCGGGCGCGCCCACGAACAGGCCGCCGTAGGACTCGTTGCGGGTGAGCGTGTTTGCCGTGCCAGATGTTGGGCTTTTCTATCTGGTGAAGAACTGACCGCCATCGTTGTTCTTCTCGCCCATGCGGAGCAGCAGACCCTCGTATGCCTGGGACAGGGTGAATACGTGGGTCTGGTCGGTTGTCTCGTTGCGTATGTCGTCAACCCTGTCCAACACGTCCAGGAAGTTTCTCTCGGTGTCCAAACGGGTATTCTGTACGCCGGAAATGATTTCGCTAATGACCATCTGCCTTGGTGTGGCGTCTGTGCTGTCCCTGAGTTAGTGGAGATGTGGTAACAGGTCTTCGTTGATGAACCGGAAGACCGCGCCTGATACGCTGTCCTGGAGTTCTTCGCGCTTATTCGCTCGTCTTCGCGCGCGGCGTCGGTATTCTCAGTTCGCTCGAACTCACGCGGTGTGGCGGTGAGGCCGATCTGGACCGCGTCCGAATTGCGGGTGAGGACTTCTGACCACTTGCCCCGGGCGCTGCGGTGACACTCGTCAATCACGATGTGGCTGAAGTAGTTTTCGGGGTAGTGCGTCTTGAGGTAGGACGAGTCGCTATCGTCCCTGTCCACACCGAGCGTTTGGTAGGTGGCGACTACGACCCGAGCGTTTTCTCAGGATTAGACGTTGTGGCCGCCGCGGCGTCGCCGCCGAATTCTTCCTGAAAAGCGGCTAGAGCCTGCCTTCTGAGTTCGTCCTGTCGCACACGAACAAACGCCCGGCGAAGTTGTCCGGCGTCCGCGATACGCTTGAGCAGTTTACCGCTATGAACGTCTTGCTGGAGCCGGTGGCCAGACTGAGGAGGGCGCGCTTCTGTCCTGACGCTATCTTCTCCAGCGTGGCCCTGATGGCGGCGTCCTGGTAGTAGGGTCGTATGGCTTCCCCGCGCGGATAGGCGTCAGAAGTGGGCTTGCGTCTTCCGATTCGAGCGAGAGCCTTTGCCTTGCTCATAGCGTTCGCGCAGTTCTTCGGGCGATGGAAACTCCGCAATCGGGCGGGGAGCGTGAGTAAGCCCGGTTAAGGAATCGTACTCGACGAACTGGTGGCCGTTGGATGAATAGACGAACGGTACGTTGAGCCTCTTGGTGGATGCGTACAGCTTGGCCTGCTGGAGTCCATGAGTAGCGGGATAGCTTTCCGCTTTGGCCTCTATGAGGGCGACGGCGACGGGCTGAGCGGTTGGGGAAGCCTTTATTCTGAGGGTGTAGTCAACCATTCCGCCATTCTTCGGCGGGCGAATCCCGAGGAAGCGATCTCGATTTCAGGCGCGGTTTCTCGCGCCTGATGTGGTCTTCCATCCATCCCGCCGTGTGGAGAGCGGGCGTTATGAACTTGCCCTGGTGTCAGCTTCGTTGTAGGGCATGATTGCGTTGCTTACCGGTTTCTATGACTGCGCTGGTTACTTCACACAGTACAGAGGGATATATTCAGAATTACACACACTTGGGTGGGAAACCCAGGTATTGGGCCAAGTCGCGTGTCAAGGTTTTGGAAACAATGCAACTCTA
>CATOSI010000001.1 GCA_951812505.1 uncultured Dehalococcoidia bacterium | reverse complement strand
AGGTGTGTTACCCAAGAGAGAGTTTTTGATGTCAACACGCCTTAGTCTAAGGGGTGTACGACCGGATGCCTAGCAGCATAATCTCCCACCGAAGAGTTCGCAGTTCGGTACGCCCCGGTGGCCCATGTTCGCCTGCCCTTGAAATAAATGTGCGGCGTTTGGGGACCCCGCAAAGGCGGGGTCCCAGCGTTTCCACCGTTCGTAGGTTGACGTACACGGCTTTCACGCCACGAGACCGGGCCACTAGTCCCCGAGAGGACCGGCGACCCCGGCGCAATTCCCTGCAGCCTTTTGGCTGCTCCCGGCACCCATCCGCCTAGTGGCGGTTTAACAGGGATTCGGTCGGGCCTCCGCCATCTCGTATCTCCATTATAGACCAGATGAAGCGCTGGCGCTGACTTTATTTTGAACAGGTAAAGTGCAGGTGGCCAGCGAATCAGTTCCCTCCAACTGCTTGATGACATAGATGACAGCAGGGCAGATGGCTACACTCACACCGGTTGGCGCAGCTGAACAGGTATTTCCTCGATGGTTATCGAATAGAGGGAGCGACCGCATTCACCCACGGCACCATATGGCGCGAAACTGCGAACGCGTCTCCCGAAAGTGTGATCGCAGAGGCCGTGAACCTTGACCGCCCAGGCTACACCGACAGAGGATGCTCATCCAGCTACGCGGCAGCCATTACAGATAGCCGGAGGGTCGTGGATATCGGTTCACGTTGCGGAAGTCGGCCTACAACGCCGCGGGTACGTGGGCCATGCACGGTTCCGTCACGATGAGACCATCAGCGACTGATGCCGATTTGTCAAGTATACGATATGGCATATGGCACATCCCTTCGGTGCTCAAGTACTGCGCCCGGCTGCCGGACGGCCTTAACGCTCAGTGCGATCTGCGGCGGTGACACAGATCACACGCCATGGGTGCTCTTCAGGTCTGCGGCCGGTGTCGACGCAATGGGCCGGAGAAACGGGTGGGGGGGCGTCAAGCGGGGTTCGCTAATATGGGCAGTCAAAGGTATTCAGGGTAGTCCGTTCCGATGCCGACTGCCCACGTCTCGTCGCACTCGGCGACAAATGCGGTGCACCATAATGAACGGGAGCGAAGTGGTTCGAACAGAGGTCGGCGACGCGCTGCGCATTAGGTCCCGACCGACAATGAAAGCCTCCGGACCGAATTTGAAGGATCGCCTGCGACAATCAATACAGGTCGGGCAGTCCGAAAAGGTCCGCGCATTTGAAACCGAAAATCAGAAATTGTCCTACACTTGATTTCCAAAGGAGGTGCCGTCGTGTTCCAACCCCGTCTAACTCCGACACTCATAGAACTGCTGCACTTGAGCTGCCGTCTGGTATTTGCCGATCTCGAAGAGCTCGCCTCGCTCACGGGCACGCCTAAGAGTACAATGCACGACAGGCTCAGGAGACTGGGCAGACTTGGCCTCGTGTCCAGCGTTACCCACAGCGTAGGACATGAACGGCCGAGGCGCAGGAGCCAACGCAAGCACCAGCGCCCCCCCCTGTACCAGCGCGATCGCCAGCGCTTCTTTCCCACCATCAGGGGAATTGAAACGGCCGCCGCCGACCTGGGCAAGACGCCCACAGAGTACTGGCGTGAGCTCCCTGTCCACCCCCAGGTCTTTCGCGATTTGGTCGCGCGTATGGATGTCCTGGCCGTGATCTACAGTCTGGCAGTACGTGTCCTCTCGCATACCGAATACGGCTCTGCGAGGGTCGACCACTTCACGTCTGGGCCCTACGACGCCGTGCTCAGAATGGACGGCGGGCCTGCGATCGGGATAGTACGCATAGGGCGCAGACAGACAGCGAACAGCTTCCGTACCAGGTGGAATGATATCGTCAGGGATCAGGACCGCTGGCCGGACACCGTACTGATCGTGACAGCTACGTCCACCGGCTGGAGGCACGGGTATGAGATCGCGGCGGCCAGAGCGGGCCCGCCCGTCTATTGTGCCCGCGAAGAACAGGTCTGGGAGACTCGCAGGCGCATATGGGGAGCGCCGTCAGACGAGGATCTGACGGTTATCAGTCTGCGAGATCTCATCCGAGGATTGCCGTCCAAGCCGGAGTACTCGCCGGCTGCGCCACTCCGACGCGGCGAGTCGCGGATAGACCTGTACCCGGAGAACCTGCCAGCCACCTCCCCTGCGGTGCGCCTGACACCGGCCTTGAAAGGACCACTGGACGTCATAGGCGACTGGCATCTAGTCAGTCGCACAGTCCTGCCCGGGCTGGCCGGCGTCGACACCGTACGCGTCAGCCAGATGCTCCCGTCGCTGATAGACCAGAATCTCGTCACAGCGCTGACCCTGGACAACAGAAAGTACTACGCGCTGTCCGATGCGGGACTTCGTTACATGGCAACCAGAGATCGGGTTAGCCTTCCGCTCAATACATGGAGCGTGGAACTGACCGGGCCGATGGGCATATTCGGGGGAAAGATGCGCGACCTGTACGGGGATCTCGGTCATACGGTCACTGTACTACGTCTGATGTCAGATCTCGTAAAGGAGGCGGGAAGGATCGAGGGCTATCACCTGAGCGAGTTGGACCCGCCGGAGCGGGCGCTCATACGGCCGCACCACCAACCAGACCGGAGCGCAATCGTGCCCGACGCAGGCGGCAGGCTAAGATACGTCACAGACAATGGCACGCACTGGATATCGTTCGTACTGGAGTACGAGCGAGGCCGGATTACCGAGACCCGCGCCACATCCAAGGTGGAGCTTTACCAGGCCTTCTTCACCTCCGGCCATAAGTGGGGGCACAGCGGCCCCCCACTGGTACTCTTCGTCTTTGACACCCGCGAGGAGGAACTCCGATTCTTCAAGATCGCCAAGGGACTGGAAAGCGACGTACACCGCGACGTGCTCGTGCCCTTCGCGCTCTCTCACCTTGACCAGATCCAGGCCACCGGCTTTCTCGGACCCAGCTGGTTGGTGCCCGTGCGAGGGTATGAGGACGACCGCGCGTACCTTGACCAGTTCATTGCGGATGTGAGCGGTGAGACGGATTCTAAATGAACCCTTCGGGTTTCGGGCATTCTCCATTCCCTATTTACCCCTCTGTGGCACACCCGTAATCGGTTCCGAGTATCGGCCAAGAGTGATAATGGATGTCATAGCTACATTAGCTATGAAGTCGCAGGCCGAGCAGTCCCATTTTGGACTGCTTTTGGACACTCCCACAAATTAAGTGCCGAATCCAGAAGTTAGGCTGCTGGAGGGCACTTTCAGCTTTGGTACGGCCCGCACGCCTAAGAGACATTTAGTTCTCAGTCCAAGACATGTGGTGAATCATTAAGATGTAGATCCAATTCCGGGGATCTGGCTACGCTTTCATCACCGCCCTTCCAGTGGACTCCGGGACGCGACAGCGTCCTTCGACAGGGCACTCATGGAGCTGGTTGGAGTTCCATCCAACCTATTCCGACAGAAAAGAAGACTTTACGTCTGCAACGTGCATCGGATGGCTTCACACCAGCTGAGCAGGTTCGGTGGGGGTCGGCGACCGTGAATATGAGCAGTTCACCGAGCATGTGTAGGCCAGTGTACTTCCAATCTCGAGACGAGTCGCGACGGGGCGAAGGCGGCGCTCTATCGCATAGTCATCGTCAGGCTGAGTCATGACCCGAGGACCCAGGCATATATGCGTCGTCGAACCGCAGAGGGAATGAACAAGCGCGACGTCATCCGCTGTCTCAAACGCTATGTTGCTAGAGAAGTCTTCACAGTCATCCAGAAGCCTGCCCAACTACTCGATAAAGCCGCTTGACAATTATGGGAGCATCAAAAGGATTGACGAACTCCCACACCACGTACGGGGACTTGACCCAAACATCTGTAGGAAACAGTTGTCGGCTGTGCGACTTTACGGAATCTCCCCACTCGGCATGACGGAGGGAGTATTCGGTTTCGGTTAAGCGATACTGACGTCAATAACGCAAACTGAAATCTTCCGCGCCTGTTCGGGTGAAAGGGACGCTTGCAATACTTCCTTGAGTTCATCCGGGGAGTTGGGACGTTCTCCCTCCGGTGGCGCCGACACTGTGTGCTCGGGTCCGAACCAAAACACTAGATATATTCCGAATCCGCCTGTCGCAGGGTCGCTGACATAAAACTCGACCAACTGGTTGTGTAATGCGGCCCATAGGTCGCGATGTGAGTTCTTCTTTATCTCCACGGGAACGTTGAAGTCGGAGGAACGCGCCGCCCGGATGTCCGCGCGCTTATCGTTGGCATATTGCCCTTCTGGCTGGGCATCGACACCGTCTGGGAGAAAATGACGCAAATCTGAGAGAAGCGCATCACGACAGTGGTCCTCGTGCTTCGGATACTGTGGATCTCCTCGGGAATTCTCATTCCAGTATTGCTGCCAGTCTTCCGTGTTGCCTGTCCTTATGCGCTGAGAGATCTCTTCCAGTCGATCTACAAGGAGAGCCGCAAGGTCGCCGGGACTTACGGGCGTGGACCCGTTCAACGTCAGACAGATCGTCTCCGGGTCTGGATGGAGGTACGAGGCGTCCCGGACTACGACCCTCTGTTCATCGCGCGCCTGCGCAAGACGTCTCTGCCAGTTTGCGAGCGCCGGGTCTGCGATAAGCGCGTCGAGTGTCTCGCTTGCTGCGCTTTCCGGTGAGCCGCCAAGTTGATAAATCAGACTCTCAACGAGTTCCGCAGCGTGCTCTTCGGGAGGAATCCATCCATCTCTAACCAATAGTTCCGGCCCGAATGGTGTTCCCACAATGCGTATGAGGACACCGACAGTCTTTACATTTAGATCAAAGGGTAATCGTCTCTTGAACATGGCCGCCAGATGGAGGATGCGGCATTCAGAGTGTGCAGCGAATTCCTTTATAGGATCAACGTAGGAATCCGGCGCCACAATCAGACCCGCCACAAGCCAGCGAATCCGCTGAGCGACGTCCATCTCGGTTGTCGAAACCTTCTCTTCGACCAAGCTTTCAAAGGAGGCCCTGTCCGCGCGCTGGATAGCGGCCAGAAGCAGGTGTCCCAATGAATCAGACAGATCAGTCGGGCAGTTTACCGGAAACTTGCGAAGGATAGGCAGGCTTGCGATCCTGGCGACTTCGGAGTAACTGGAACTAAAGGCTAATTCCCATATCCCGTAGATATTCTTGCGCTCCCCAGATAACTCAGCGATAGCGGATTTCACTTGGATTTCTGCAACAATGTCCGGATGCTCGGAAAGGGTTCTCTGGAACCAATCGGGTTTGTACATTCCATGCGGCATACAGTAATAGAACGCCAGCGCGACTCGGGTTCGGTCGGCATCGAGCAGTTGAGATAGCAGTTCAGGGTCTGCCCCTTCAATCTCGGCCAATCCTGCCAGAAATGGCCATGAGAGATAGTGATACTGGTGCCGCTCACATAGGCTGAAAATCTCCTCCACTCCGGGAACATCGTCGCGGCGAACAACATCCCGTAAGGCCTGGAGAACTATTGGAACTAGACTGGGGTCGGCCCGAAACATTTCCTCTACGCCTTGAATGCCAGGGATACCGTCTGATCCTATGAAGCCCCCAAAGTAACTGCCGGCTATGTAATCCAAAAGGCGTGGCTGAGCGCTGTTGTTGAGTAGGGCCTCTTTTTGGGAGCGGACATGGTTCAAGAATTGCAAATTCTCATTGTCTCGCTCGTCGTATGTAACAGGCTCTTCCTGCGCCTGATGTTGAGGCGGTTCAGGATGAGCCGAGAGCAGCTGATCCATCTTAGCCTTCAGTATCTCGTTACCCTCTGTCTGAGACCTGAGCAGATCCACCGATAGTCCGCCGTTGTCAGGCATTACTCGATAGGCTCGGGTGGCCTGCTCCAGAAGGTGTTCGGCGACCTGCGGCATTGCACTCACTGCTTCGACCGCTTGGCTCAGGCACCACGGTCCGAAGTCATCAGGTAGGCGGGCGCCGAACATACGCTGATATACTTCATAATGCGCGTCAAACGCGAAGCGGTCCGATTCTGCGCATCTGGACAGACCTTCAAGGATGATCGCCTTGTGAGTCTCTGGGCGTTGTTCTAACCATGATTGGACTTTGATCCGGGCTTCCTTTCGTATTGATCTTAGTTGCAGCGCTGAGCATACGCTGAGCAATTCAAAGAGGTCCGCTATGTCCATGTCTTCGCCCCGAGATTGAAGGTCCCGCGCCAATAACTCGAGGGGGACATGTGTGAGGTGATGCTTCTCAATAGCAGGAAGCAAGTCGTCAACACGTTCTTTCAGATGCTCCAATAACTCGGCAACCTGATCGTCCGAGGACTTTTCAAGCAGGTGACCATCCCAGAACATAACGTAGCTGCCGATGAGATTCCGCTCCCCTTTGTCGTACATAAAATCCCAGAGATCAGCAGGACCCACCACCTCTGGATAGATGTTCGCTAGGACTAGGCCGAGAAGTTCGTTGTCCGGATCGGGTATTGAACCGCTGTGAATGGAATCAAGGACTTCCCGGAGCCGCTGTGTTCTCTCATAGTTGTCCGGGCAGCAATTGATGAATGCCTCGGCAGCCAGGGGCGCTATGCTTTCGCGGCGGTTATTGTCGTGAACAATAGCGATAAGGATCTCGGAGAGTTCCGGCAGGGGCTGTCCGAGTCCCAGAACTGTCAATATGAACCCGACGAAAGATTCGGTATCGTAGTTGCGGTCGTCCTCCGAAAGGACCATTTCTATCGCGGGAGCCATCTCGTGGCTTGCCAGCCCAGCGAATGCCGGGGCCGCGTCAATTAGCGAATTGAGTCGCGAAACCTCTCTTCTCAGAGAGGACAGGAGCGCATACTTGTCCTCCACAGAAAAGTCGTGTATATCCCCATAAAGGCCAACGCCGATCGGGTCCGAATCAATCAATACAGGGCGAGTGGTCTTGCAGTTTACGGCGAGCCAAGCGGACAGACCCCGTAGCCCCGTAACGACAAGGTTGTCCATTCCGACCATGAGGGAGATGACACGCTTATTGGGGAGCCCTGACTCTATCACCTTCCCTAGGTGAAGCGCTCCGACGAATTCGGCAATTTGGCGGTGAATCGGGCGGGCCCGGCCATCCCCATCCACCGTGAATAACTTTGAAGAGAGTGCTGTTCGCAACATCTGGTCGTCTTCGTAATCGCATCGGATGGGATCGATGTACTCTTCATCGGGAGAGAGCTGATCCGTAGCGAAACCCGGTACGTCTGCAATCAGTTGGACCGCGCATATCCTACCGGCAGCATCGAGTATCTTTTCTACGGTGGTAGATTGGCCTATGATTCTGTGTTCATCATTGTGCTCAGTGGCCAATTTCAAACAGGCCATCTCGAAGGTTTCTCTGCGGCTTTCAGGCCAGCTCCCCCCGTCAACAACTAACTCGACCAACATTGTGAGAGTCTGAGGATTGGTGAGCAAACCACCCACGCCTCGCTCACGTGCCTCAGAAATGAAGGCGCTTGGTGCACCGACGTCAGGATGTGCGTCCAGAAACAGGCGGACATCTGGTTCACCCAGGGAATCAAGCTGTACAACAGTCACCGAGTTGCCTTGAGCGACCGCTGCCAAATTGGTTTTGTCGTTTTCGCCCAGCCAGTCAGTTGACCTGCAGGATAATCTGAAACTTGGTTTGCCGAGCATGTCGAGGCGGCCTCTGATCTCATCGAACGGCGTTCGCCTATCCCTTTCGCCCGCCCGTACTTCGTCTAAGCCGTCTATGAACAGTATCTTGTCGCGCCACTCCGGATGGTTCTCGGGGTTGAATGTGAGAAAGTCGCGCGCAGAGACATAATGAGCCGCGTCGCCAAGGTCGTTGCACTCCATTTGAAAGACTGTTGTCTTACCGGAACCGGGATCGCCAAGCAATACAAGGGCATGATTGGCGCGGAAGTCAGACAGGGGGCGTGAATCGATCTGCTCAGAATCTGAATCCCTGACTTTCGTGCATGTTCGCGGAATGATGTAATTCAAGCGAGTCCCTCATTTCTCTTTCACGCTTCTTAGTATAAAGGGAATCCGAAGGTAGGTAAGCAAGTCGGAAGACTATCTAGGACGTCCGCAGCCTAAAAAGCATGCTTTTTAGAGGCCCGAAAATCAGGGGTTTTTCGTAGCTGACGAAAAAAAGGGGGTTTTAGTCTACCCAGAAACGGGGTTTCTGAAGTGCCGGCGCGTCCTCGGCCGACGGTCCTTTGAGCCCGGCGGCCGGCCCACTCTCACGCCCTTCGCCTTGGCCGACGCGATGCCTCTCTTGGCCCTCTCGCTCTTGATCGAGCTCTCCTGTTTCGCCAGGAACGCAAAGACGGACAAGACCAACTCGCCGTGCGGAGTCGTCAGATCTATCATGTCAGATTCGCGGTACGAAGTTATCCGGATCCCGGCGTCGGCCAGGCGCGTGACGGCGTGGACTGTCTGCACCACGCCACGCCTCGAGAGCCGGTCGAGGGAGTGGATCAGTAGGATTGACTAGCCGTCGCGCTGGCTTTCGCGCACCAGGCGCGCAAGGAGAGCGTCCATGCCGCCGCGGTAGGCCGAAGCTCCCTCGATGTGTATCTCGCTGACGACTTCCCAGCCTCGTTGCACAGCATACGGTCGGAGATCTGCGAGCTGGGACTCGACCGACTGCTCAGCGGTAGATGTCCTGACGAATATGGCGCATTTATCCATTCGCAAACTCGTCCTTGAGTCGAAGCTCCATTTCCCCATTCACAGCAACCAGGTCAAAGAAATGCCGCAGAGGGAATTTGTGTTGGCCTACCGGTCCGGGAACTACGACATATCTCGGCTGATCCAGAGGGTCAGTGCCCATTGTTGGGAGTGCATATACCGGGTTCGTCTGGGAATCCACCAGCGTCGTACTTCCGTCTTCTTCAAAGACATAATCGAGTGCGGCCATGAGACATTCGTCGCATAAGTTGTCAGAGTCGTCAAAATGAGAGAGGTCAATGAGCGCACTTGTGGCTTTAATCTCGTGGCCAAATGTAGCTGGGGAGTCGTGTCTGGGGCATGCAGGTCTGAAGACCTCCTCAACCGCGTAGTCAGCAAACCGGATTAGCAGTTTCATCGTCCCTTATTTCCTTTTCTGTACCTGATTGTCCCCTTCTGTTTGTTAAAAGCCATGAGTTTCCCCTTGTCTCACCCAAGCTAAGGTCTATAGACTACTGCCTACCCTGGTGTCCCAACAACGTAAGCCGAGGAGTGAATTGTGTTACGTTTTGCTTTCAACTGCAATTACAACAAGGCGGAGTATTGCTTACATTGCAATGGCTGCAGGGATCGGAACGAGCTGATAAAGCAAGCTCGACAGGCCGGGCTTGATGAATCCGGGGCACTAGTTTTTGCCGATTTGGTAATAAAGAACACCGCTACACCTCAGGAATATGGAGAGGTCATCGCGAGTGTCGATGCCGCATGCGATCTTCTGTTGAAGAGACAGCAGGCTGTCTACTATAAGTTAAAGGACTGGATCAGAGACGCTGGGTGGTGAAAAAGAAGCGCGTCCGTGCTCTCGCGGTTGGCCGACGTGCCCTCGACCCGCATCTCGCTGACGACTTCCCATCCTCGACGAGTTGTGTGGGTTAAAGGTCCGCGAGTTGGGCTCTACTGACTGCTCCGCGGTCGAAGTCCTGTCGAAGATGGCGCACTTATTCATGATTATTCAATCGCTTCGAATTGAGCTTCCATTTGTATCGTGGAGGATCTCGTCACGGCATAGGCGGCTGCCACTTGGACAAATTCAGTTAGGTCGGCTGGAGAATTCAGTTCGTCTAGATTGCCCTTCTTCTCAACGTACCGGACAAAGGCTGCTTGGGCCAATTCCGCGGCTTCAAGGGCTGAATCCGATCCACCAGACTTAATTATTGAAAGAGATTCTTTCATTGATGCCATTTTCAGTTCTCCTTAGCCATATCCACATTTGTCTATCATCGCCAGTGCAATATTTATACCCGACTGCTTGTCCCAAATCCAGTGTAGGTTGACAAGTTTAAGGGCCGGCCTCAGCTACGGGAAAATCTGGGAAACTGGACAAAAGTGAGCAGAATGTCTCATTCCGAAAACGGCCTCTCAGTGACCATCTGCTCCTTGGTCAACCGATAAATGGTTCGAGTCCGTTTAAGTGGGCCTATTTTGACGATAGACAGAACCGTCTTCGAATTGTGGCTAGGGAGCTTGTAAATCTACGGAGACTTCAAGGGCGAACTGGTTTTGGGTGACAGAAGACCCCAGGCGCAAGGAGACCAAGGCTACATCCTAGAAGCTGCCTTTCCACCTTGAGTACAGTTCGCTGCAGCTTCCTCCCAGCCTCCGCTCCATGCTCTCATTGTACGTTGTTCCTGCCCTGACATCATCCAAGATTAGGTTGAGAGCGTCTAGACCGTGACTTGTTTCTAGTGAGTCAACAAATTCCCTAGAAGTCTCGTAGAAGCGCGCGCGTTCCAGCACGTCCGTTGCGCCAAGCCGCATTGCGCAGAATCCGTCTGGTGCCATAAGGCGGTGCCTATTGAGCCACAGCAACGTTCTCTTTTCTACTCTCGGCATGATTCTGAGGAAACCCTCCATCTCGTACCGTTCTGCCATTCCTTCGTGGAACCATCTTGGTACTGCGTAGAAGGCCTCCTCACCGAGGCTCTGGCACATCAGTGCATGGACCATTTCGTGCATTGGTGTCCGGCTGAAGTTGTCGTCGGCCGCAGCGGTTGGTGCTTTCCCCAATGGGATGACGATTACTGGACCATACTCTGAGGGGCAGAATGAATGGCCGCCCGCGTCCCGTTTTCCGGTAATCGACTGGTAGTCTTGCAGATTTCTCAGGAGCCACACGCTGATCTTGTCAACGGTTTCGGGCAACACCCAGATATGTCGCAGACGTTGAAAGCTGTCCTCCAGTTCTTTCAATGTCTGGTTCACAGCTTCTAGCTCGAACTCAGGCCCCATGCCCGAATACATAGCAACAGCGAACCTGTTCTTCGCCACTTCGGCCGTTTGTGCGTTTCTGTGCTCCTCGAACTCTCGCTTCAGCGTGCCAACTCCGAGCATCGCCGGAATCACAATTAGCCCTACGACGACTAACACGACAGCTTGTCTTCTGGTGAGCTGGTTCCCCTTCGAAGGCTTGGTCTGATTGGCTTTATGACGTTCCAGCAGGACTGTCAAGAATGTTCCAGCCAGGCATGCCAAAGCCCAAGCCTTTAAGATGTTGGGTACGAATAGCGGACCGAGTGATGTCCGTTCGATGACCACTATCATAAATGCCATGGCGAGGACTACAGATAGGAAAACCCAACTTGCAACAACCGCAACAATTGTTCCGACGCTATGCCAGAACCCCTTCTCTGCTGGCCGGGCCTCTTCCATCATATCTCTACGGTCGGATCCCTTTGGGTGAACGATTACTAGGTCTTGTTAGTTGCCGTCTGATCCATAGACTGGCGTTCAAACGATTTCCGAAGTTGCAGCCGTCATCCCTGGGTTGAAAGGAGTCCCATCGGCACACATCACCGCTTGGCGCAGATCAAGAGAGCGCAGGCTTCCATCCACAACCTCGTATCGGGGCCCGCCCAATCCCATCCTGACGAGCTCGGCGATGACCACCGCCGCCGTGACTGCGCCTACAAATGATGCCCCAACGGTGCGTCCAGCCAACGTAGCGATCCCGCAATCGTCGAACCCGCTTTCGGCCAGTGCGCGGTAGGCTGGATTGTCGGCCACTGTATCCGCATCGGGCCGGTGTCCTTGCGTTCCCCAACGATGCTTTGCTGAACGGCCCGCCGGGAATGTATGGGTCTGAAATGCGAGGTATTCCTGGGTGCCGGCACCGAGACCAGCTTCAATGACCCGGTCAAATCCAACATCTTCGAGGTTTGCCCGGGCAAGAGCATTGTCAACGCCACACAGGGCAACGCGTGGCTCGTCTCCCGCGACCCTAAAATCGCCTGCGAACATCCGCTCCACTATGGAAGTGCGGAACCCACGCGATTCACACCAGGCCGCCATCGCCCGCGTCTTCTTCTCCCCCAGAACCGCACGCGTTGTGAGTAACGAGGTGCTGTCATTGGCCTCGACAAGCACATCAAAATCCTGGAGTACGAGGCTGACCTCCTCCGGAGAAGCATATGGCAGGAGGCTGAGTGTCCATAGGAAAGCCTGGCCCAGGTGGCCGAGCCCAATAATCCAGGCACTTGCCGGCAGTCGTTCTAGTGGGGGTCCTAGCTCACCAGTCTCCAGCCAGTTGACGGCCTTATCTGGCTGCCATAACGACAGTCCAACGTCTCGTCGCCCCGCCGCGGCATTATCGCCGCGCACGAACTGAAACGCTTCGGAGACCCCAAGAGCGCCGGCGAGGACGCCAGCGGGGACACACTCCTGCCGCTCAGGCAAGCGAGCGTCCTGGTAGAGTGGTGCAACGCCCCCCCTCCACCCATCGAACGTTGCCCGCACAGCGAATTCTGAATCAGCCTGCGGAATTGACTCGCCCCCTATCAATATCCAGGGAACACCAGGAGCGCAGTCAGTAATGACCCCTTGTAGGTCTACAATGGCTTCGCCCAGAGTGCGGCAACGACCCCGAGGCACCAGAAGGGGCACATCGAGAGTACCCTCGACATTCACCCCGCCCAGAAAGCTGCGACGGCCTGTGTTTACCGCAGTGAGCACTGCTGCTTGCATTGTTGGTGAGTGGGCGACACTGTCCCCCACCACGATGCCCAGTCGATAGCTGTCAAAGAGGCTTCTTGCCTCTTCGAGGCTTGCCGCCTCTCCCGTATCGAGGGCCAGCTTGAGGTGTCTGTGTAGATGATTCGGTCCGACGACCGGGTCCTGTGTCATGCCCATACTCCTGTATAGAAGAAGCGTCCCAAGCCTACTGCGCTGTGATTGCGCCACCTGTGACTGCCGAGATACTCGTAGACGCCCACGTCCCGCATCCTGAAGTCAATAGCGAAGTTCGGCACGACCAGCGCCACGTGCCCAGGCTGCGCGATCATCGGGTTGTCCCTGTCAAGCGGACTCTGTCTCGCTGATCCGGGGCCACCGTGCGTATGCAAGTCGGCGAGCACCCTCAGACCGGTCTCCCGGCAGAGCTGCCACAGCGGTCCGAAACCTGCTCCATCGAACACCACAATTCCGGAGTCTAGGCAGGCCGGGTCGAAATCGTCGTAGTACGCGAATCTCGCCACACGGCCACGTAGGCCATCACTGTAGCCGAGCAGAAACGCCCCACTCTCGTGGTGTCCCTCTCCTCGGCTTGCAATCTCAGCGAGTCCTTGCCGCCATACTTTCCTGGGGCAACTCAGCCGGTGTCTAGGCGCCGCGAGGGCCCGAATAGTCGCTTGAATTGAGAAGGTCATGGACGATCCTCAGGTAGTGTGTGATATCGCTTGCCGGCGACCAGATCATCGAGGGGTACTCGGTCCGCCACCCGTCGTGGCCCTCAATGGAAAGGCGGTCACATGGTATATAGAGGCACTGACCGTCCTTCCATCCAGGTTTGAAGGCTCGGGATACCCGTGTCTTTCCACCGGGCCAGCGCTCTTGTGGCAGCGGAACATTTCCGTCAGCATCCCATGGCTGAGCTGTTGGGGGAGACTTAGGGTAGTCTGTGCACTCGAATCGCAGCGCATACTCGGGTGGACCACCCTCTCTCTCCGCCGCCTGAACAGCGATTACAGAGTGGGGCCAATTGATGGAGAGCAGGCGCCACCGGCCACGGTCGAAGCCACTCTGGAACGGTCCGGCTTCGAGGTGGGCCCGAAACACCTGCTCGTCCACTCCCATCGTCTGCGCGGACAAGCCCTACCCCTCTACCCGCTGCTTGGCTACCAGGTCGAAGCAGACCGTCCCGTCCGGAAACTTCGCGAGGGTGCCGATGTGCACCTCCTCGTCGGGCTGGTCTCCTGAGCTGCACACCTTGAGGACGTGCTCCGCGGCGTCGACGGGTGATAGGTTATACTGGTCCTTCGCGACCACCCACTCCTTCACCGAGTCAACCGTCGCCGAAGGCGGGAAGAAACCTTTCTTCTGGTCTTGGTTGTAGTTGACCGTGACTTCGACGCTCTTGCAGCGGTGGATGTGTACGCGGCTGCGGGAAATGAGGCCGGCCCCATCGATCTTCATGTCCGGTTCCAGGGTGACGTCGGTGTTCTCGACGAAGACACACACCTCTGAGTCTTCGGGCGCGCTCAGACCGTATTCGCGGGCGACCTTGACGATATCCCCCACCGTGTCCTTTGGCCCCAGTTTCACTAGGGTGATCTTCGGGATTCCCTCTCCCTGGATGAAGAGCTCTATCTGGTCTGACACATCAAGCTGAGTCATTCGATTGTCCTTTCTCCCACAGCGGTGGGACTCTCTAGAGTGGGCGCCGCCGCCGGATTTGATTGGGCGTCGTTTGATGCCCCTACTAGGACAATCGTCAGAGATACGGCAGACCGGAAATGCCTGCGTCCGTCAGGGTGACGTTTGGGCGTCCTCGCCCAACGGGCAGATAAAGTAGTGAGGACAGCGGGGACAGATGCGGTCGCTGGGCTGGGGCGAGAAATCCTGGTTCAGGATACCTTTGATTGCTTCGTTGTAGTGGTTCAGGCGAGTCTTGATAGGGCCAGGTTGTAGGTCAATCGGGTCTACGTGATCGGCCGACAGGTAACGTACCTGAACGCTTCGTCGAACGCGAGGCTTAGCCGCCTGGGCTGCCGTTACGTACAGAGCGTAGATGTCCTTTCCCATCTCGCTCTTCGTCGGACGACCCGTGCGGAGACGTTCAACGACCTCGGAGCCATCGCCGAGGACCTCGACGTGGTCGGGAGTGAATCGAATCAGGCCAAGCGGAACTGACACTTCCCACGTTGGCCTTGTTGCAGAACCTTGAGACGTGTATGGGCGTCTCGCAGCCCGCTCCACCAAGTTAATGGCCGAGGTACGATACAACTCCTTATACGGATGCTCCTCCGGCCCTTGTTCCTGCCAGACTTCTGCCAGGTAAGCGAGCGCAGCCGCTTCATCCACAGCATTTCCGGAGGCGCGTTCCTCCGCCATCCAGCGCAACACACGATAGACACAGCGGTGAAACTCTACGTACCCGGAATCCTCGCGTTTCCGATTTAGCCCGAGGACACTCTCGTAGAAGTACTGACGTGGGCAACGAAGGTAGACCTCCAGATCTTCAACGGCGAAAGGCTCGTTTGCCGGCATGGGCTCATCCACGACAACCGGGGCCGGCGTCGTGGATGGCCAAGTCACAGGGCCGGCCGGATTGCCGGGCAACAGGCTTGCGACCTTGTCGAGCAGATCTGACGGGTTGCTGTTCTGCGCTCCGTACCTACGAGCTCGTGATAGGCACAGGACATCTCTTGCGCGGGACAGCCCGACGAAGAAGAGGCACTCCTCTTCCTCAACATGGTCATCATTTTCGGATGCGATCATACCCTCGGGAGGAGGACAAGGCTGTCTCTGGCGTCGGGTTGGGAACAGACCTCTGCCCAGACACGGCAAGTAGACCGCCTGAAACTCTAGGCCCTTGCTCGCATGCACGGTCAGGAGTCGTACTGCCTCAATATCGTCCGCCCAGGTCGGTAGCTGCCGGAGCTGCTTCTCGTCGCCGTAGATCTCAAGCTGACGGATGTACCGCAAGAGACGGAGCTTGGCGTCAGTCGTCTCCCCAGGAGCCGCCGGTCGCTGTTTGTGGGCGAACTGGAGGAATTGATACAGAGCCAGCAGGAGTTGCTGACCCGCCACGGACTGGTCGCCCAAAGGAATATCCAGATAGCGGCTTCGCTCGAACAGGTAGTAGGTGAGCAGCGTCCAGGGTCTGACATGCCTCATCCCATCCAGATGGCGTTCTAGAAGAGCGAGACTTTCTTTGCCCTGTGCCGAGATGTTTGTTGCCGCCGCAGCCAACCCCAAGGCACTGGGGAAGGGTACATTCCGTTCCCTTGCCAGTTCGAGCAACGAGAGAACATCATCGAGTGGGACCTCGTACTCGGGAAACCGCGCCACTCGCATTAGGCCGCGCCCATCAGGCTCACAAGCGAGAGACAGGAGAGAAAGCATGTCACGGACTTCCGGACGCTCGAAGAGGTTACCCAGGTAAAGAACAGGAACTCCCAAGCCTTCGAGCTCGGCCGCGACTCTTCCTAGGTTGGTATGTGAACGACACAGAATAGCTTGCTGGGTGTAAGGAATACCGGAGGCCCGTTGACGCTCAATCTCCTTAGCCATTCCGTCCGCCTCAGCGGCAAGGTCGTCGGCAACCTCCATCGAGACCCGCCCACCCGAATCCGGACGCTTCCGCTCCCAAGGGACGAAACTAGTTCCACCTCGGCTTGCAAGCATGTCGGGTGCCAGCCCTGCGAAGACATCCAAAACGGCTGGTTGGGACCTGTAGTTGTATCTAAGCGACTTTGTCTTTGCTCCGGGGAAGTCCTCCCCGAATCGCCGCATGTTGGCCGGAGCGGCGCCGCGGAACCGGTAGATCGCCTGGCGGGTGTCCCCAACCACCCATAAACCCGCACCCGCGCCCGCCAATTCCTTGAGGAAGAGCCCGCTGGCACGGTTCACATCTTGGTATTCATCGACCAGAACGTGGCGATAAGTGCTCCGCAGCGTGTCCCGCACATCGACGTGTGTCCTGAGCAGCGAAACTGACCTATAAATGAGATCTCCGAAGTCGAGTAGATGCTCTCGATCAAGGGCGTCCTGATACGCCTTGTAGACGCGCGCAACCTCGACTGCCTTCTCAGCCGCCACTATCTCTTCGGACGTGGTGGCTTGAGCAAGCATGCTCTTGCCGAGTCGGGCGTATTCCTCTGGTCCAACCAGCTCGTCTTTCCCCCGTGAAATTGCGGCCATGATGTCACGCAGGTAGAACGCGGGGTCATACAAGTTTTCATAGTGGTCCAGCCTCAAATCTGAGACCATCCCCTCCAGCAGGGCTATCGAGTCAGACGAATCCAGCACACTTACCCGGGCCGGGAATCCCAGTTGGGCGCCGTACCTGCGCAGCAACTCCAGACCGAAGGCATGGAAGGTTCCGATCCAGATGCGGGATGCATCTTCCGGTCTGGCTTCGGCAACACGTGATCTCATCTCTTCGGCCGCGCGGTTCGAGAACGTCAGCGCAAGGATCGCTGTTGGCGGCACCCCTTGTTCAAGGAGAAACACGATCCGGCCCACCAGGGTCCGGGTCTTGCCAGTTCCTGGGCCAGCTTCCAACAGCAATGGTCCTCGTGGGGCGTGTGCAGCTTCCTGCTGGCTGGGGTCCATCGGGCGTTCATTCGTCTCGCTAGGTGATACGTCAACAGGGGGGATTTCCGGCGTGAGTAGCGCCCGCGCCATCTGCTGTAGAACCAGCGTCTCAGGAAGTCCCAGCCTCTCTGCGATGTTGCTTGCGCCGGCCTTATCAGCCTCGTGCCAGGCACGCAGGACGTCAGTCGGGAGCAAGAATTCACGCGCAAAGACATTTGCCTCGCGCTCCCGCAGTTCCTCCGGCCCATATCCCTCTACTCGATTAACGCCAACCGGCAAGGGTTCCTCGATGGCCTCAGGGTCCAGATTGAACTCTGGCTGGTTCTCTCGTTCAGGATGCAACCAGAGGTGGGCAAACTCGTGAGCTTGATAGAAGCGAGCCAGTCCAGGCTCGACTTCGCGGTTAAACCAAACTCTCTTCATGCCATGGTCGAGTGTCGCGTCGGCGCCGTCCAGTAACGAGTCGCCTGCCGGCAGGCCGATTCGCTCGAAGCCAGTCAGCAGTTCGGCCGCAGCAAGCAGTGATTCAGATGAAGGGTCCCCCTCAGCCTCTCGGAGCGCTGCGGCGTGCTGGGCCCTTGCCCGCCTCCTAATCTCATCCCAGTGGCTCACGTCTCCCCCATAGACCGTTCAAGTGCATACCAGTGGTCAGCGTGGTCGCGGCCAATTGTCGGATCTGAGCGGACGGCGTCGAAGAAGTCCTCCTGTGGCGTGAGTTTCGGCGCTTGTTCAGAGCGATGCTCGGCCCTAGCCGCCAACGTCGGCTCCTGCTGTAGGTAGGCCGTGATGCTCGAAGCCTCGCGTCCCATGACCCGGGCCAGGCGATATATCAGCTCTTCTGGAATTGTGGTGAAGGCGATCAAGCGGCGGTCGAGCTTTCTGAGTAGGGTGTCTCCCAAGCCAACAGCATGCGCCAACCGGCGAGGCTCAAAGCCCCTCTCTTGCCCTTCCACAATCAGACTCTCGAACAGCGCTACTGAATCTGAATCAGCCTCAGCTGACTGCCTGTGCAGCACGTTCTGAACAACACTCATTCCCCGTAGCACCAGCGTTTCCTCGGTGACCTCCTCAGCGTTAGGTGCGGGAGGCAACCAAGTCATCAGGCTCCAGCTGGCTGCGAACTCTACGATCTCCCGCTCAAACTCAGGGTACCGACGAGTCCATTCTTCAAGCGGGCTATTCGGGCCGACCCCGGACGCCACGTAGGCGTCGAGTATGTCCTCCAGCATCTCCTGGTCCATTGGTCTATTCATCTCTGTTCTCCTCGCCATGCCTCCAGCATCTCATCAGCTTTGGACAGCCAGTTTCTGATCGTTCGAGGCGTTTTGCCAAAGTGTCGGCTAATCGTCTGTATAGCTGGGTCCTGGTCTTCGATTGGCCAGTCTCTGAGGTGGCGAAGCAAGTATGCGGACCGGACCGGCTCCTCCAGCTGATGCAGCGCCGCTTCAATCAAGACGTTGTCGATCGCCGCCGATTCGACGGGGCGACCGGCGGAAGCAGTCGGCACCACCACGGCGCCCCGCTGGGCCAAGTCGTCGATGGTTACTTGGTCGTAGTCGCCGCTGGACTCAGTATCGAACTGATTGACTTGCTTCCGAAAGACATCCACCGTGATTCTCTCTATGCCCATCCAGAAGCGGACTTGAAGAAAGTCCCCGCGGTCGCTAGCTAGGTCCAGTATCCTGTCGAATACCTCCGCGACCACTCCTGAGTTCCCATCTTCCCTCAGGTCCGTTCGCAACCCGCTCAACTTGCCGTCAATCCAGCTCGCGCAGCGTTTCAGTAGGCACTCAGCCAGGTCGTTAACGAGTTCTCGATTTCCTGCTCCGTGGTGGTGCCGTATCAGATAGACGAGCGACTCCTCCTTGAGAAAGGCGGGCAACTCTTCTTCAAGAACTTCTAAGCGGCTTAGAAGCTCTTCATCGCCTAATCCGAGAGCCTCATTGATTTGCCTGTCCACCTCCGCTAGGCGCTGGTAAACTTGACCATCCCTGTTGCGACGCGTCAGCGGCTGCGGCAAGCAGGGTTCATCCTGCCGTGTCGTTTCATGCTCCATCTATACCCTCATGTATGAGTCTCATGTCCACGACTCCAACTCACTTAGTGTGTTAATCGTGTGCGAACCCGCAGACCGGAAAGCCCGGTCGCTTTGGACTCGACAACAAAGCTGGAGACATCCAAGCTCCTGAACCGCATTGTTCCAACATTGAGGAGGTATCCTCAATTCGTGTGTAAATAGATCAGGCGGTGTAATCTCCTCAAAGCACAAAAAAGGGCTGAAGCCCAGAAGAGGAGACACACCGCCCATGAGAAAGCAAACCACTGAGACCGTCTCCGAGTCAAGGCCCGAATGGGACTGCGATGATATTTTATGGGCCATCCGGGGTCGGATCTGACTCTGAATGGGACTGGCTCATATGCCCTCCAAATGATCTGTCGACCCGTTCCCGATGTGGTCCCATACGGTGCCCAGAGCTTCGGTGAGCAGTGACCTTATAGAAGTGTGGCCTAAAGCCCCGTCGCAGTCTTGTTCGCTCATCCACCTTGCGCCCCATACTCCAGGAGGCAGAAATGTTAGGAGTCGCAGGTTACAAAGGTCGTCGCACAGTCCAGTTAATCGTCGGAGTCGATACTCACAGAGATCAACATGTGGCAGTAGCCATTAACTTGCAAGGTGTCCGACTCGGTGAGCAGCGCGTGTCAGCGACCACGCACGGGTATGAGGAACTCGAACGATGGTCCCATCGACTGGGGGCGCTGGTGCGTTCGGGATTGAGGGTACTGGTTCATACGGCGCTGGAGTGGCCCGGTTCTTCACGGGTCGGGGCTACAGAGTCATCGAAATTAACAGACCTGATCGTTCGGTCCGCCATCGTAGGGGGAAGAGCGACCCGGTCGATGCGGAGATGGCAGCGCGAGCCGTGCTTGCCGGTGTAGCCGACACCACTCCCAAGTCGGGAGACGGCGAAGTCGAGATGATCCGTATGCTCAAGAGTGCCAGAGACTCGACTGTCAAGGCTCGAACCCAAGCAGGCAACCAGATGAAGGCCCTGGTTGTAACAGCTCCGTCCGAGCTCCGAGATACGCTCAACGGTCTGACCACAAGCGCTTTCGCAAAGCGGTGCAGAAACTTCCGGCCCTCTCGTATGGATAATCCCAAGATGGCGGCCAAGTATGCTCTTCGTTCACTTGCCCGCCGTTACCGTCGATTGAGTGATGAGATACAGCGCCTCGAAGCCGAACTGGAGCGACTCACTTGGTCAGTATCGCCAGCTTTGCTCAATGCCTTCGGCGTGGGGCCCGACACAGTTGCGGCCTTACTGGTCGCTGCCGGCAGCAATCCTGGTCGCCTCCACTCCTAGGCCGCCTTCGCCTCGCTGTGCGGTGTGAACCCGATACCCGCTTCATCGGGAAAGATCAACCGGCATCGCCTCAACCGCGGAGGAGACCGCCAGGCCAACGCCGCTCTGCATCCCATCGTGGTTGTAAGGCTATGTTACGATCCGAGGAACCAGGCGTACATGCAGCGTCGATCCGCGGAGGGAATGTCCAAGCGCGAAATCATTCGATGTCTCAAACGCTATGTTGCTCGCGAGGTCTACTCCATCATCCAGAAGCCCGCCCAGAAAGTCAGTAAAGCAGCTTGACATGTATAGGAGCATCTGCGATAACCCGAATTCAAGGTGGCGATGGCGTGAGCATCCACCGATATTCGCTACAGGAGTTTTTGTGACAGTACGGCGAATGCATCGGAAGACAGAATTGAGGCAAAGGGAAACGATATGAATCGAGATGTGATTGACGTATGGGGGGACGTAGGCTCCAGTGCCTACTGGCGAGATCTTCGGGTCGAAAAGGGACGTTCAGTAGTTCCTTTCGAACATGTTTATGTTCCTCTCAGGAAGAGGTGGCCCCAGCCGGGATTTATAGGAGAGGGTTACTTTGATTCGAATGTGCGGATACTTGTGGTAGGCCAGAATCCTCGTGCGAGTAACAACGCTGCATCGATACGCGGCGACAAAGAAATGTTTGAGTTGATCAAACACCATAGCGCGGAAAGGTCAGCGGGCAGTCTCGAACGTTTATTCCGCATGATGCGAGGCCTTTTGTCTGGAGACGGTTACGGCGCGCCCTGGCCATGGGTGGAAGATGTGGTGAATAACAATTTCCACCTGAATTTGGACAAAATCGCTTACTTGAACCTGATCCCACTTGCTACGCATGGCGACAACTTTACACTGGCAACTTACAAGCACACGTACGATAGATCGACAAGACTGCAATTGCATCTCCTTGAACCTGACAAGATTCTTTTCCACGGGAAGGCTCCATACGACCGATTCCAAAAGTGGGAGCAAGGTAATCTCGACTGGGATACATCCTACCTTGAGCGCATCTATGGTAATGTCAAGTATGATCCGGGGAGGTTCGCCGAAGTCAGGAAGTGGCTGAGAAACTGAGGAATCCAAGTGGGAATTACTATTCGAGTCCCACACTTGAAGACACCGCAAAGTGGTGACCTCAAGTGTCAATGTGGCCTTGGTGCGGGGGACGCAGGTCAATAGTTAATGCCGCCGCAAGTGCATTCTGATGATTGGGAGGTACCTCACGGAGGATGAACTCCAGAAAGTCGTCCTGTCGAGGCTGGCCGAAGACCATTCTGTAAACTGTAAGCGTTCGCCGGAGAGCCTCCAGACGCTGCTGGTCTCTCGACAGCGGCAGAACCGGCGTATGGCGCTGTATTCGAGCATTACCTTCTGTAAACACCCAGTTGGGAATCAGGCCGCCTTCACCTTCATATCTGCTATTCGCGATCTGGTATGCAACGTTCCAAGGGTTCAGGTAGCTACCGCCCGCCGTCGCTCCTCGAACCCGCTCGAGAACCTTTGATCCTACCGCCTGCGCAATGTTCTTCCTCACGGCATGGCCGTGGTAGCGGTGAACACGCCCCTCTCGCTGCTCCAGGTCAACGGGATTGGAGGGTAGGTTCCAGTGAACCACCGCGTGGCAATACCAGTGAAAGTCCAGTCCCTCCTGACCAACGGACGTCGTACCTAGCACGAACGGCCAGAAGGGAGAATTGAACGCTGCCCTGACGACATCCAGGTGCTGGCTTGCCTGCTGGTCGGCGCTGCTGCGCGGATCGCTGACGTAACGTCGGGCAATGTGCTGGCGCATCGGGTATGTCTGCCGGCTGAGCTCGTCTCCGTCGGTCTTCCACTCCGATACATCAAGCCTGCCGGTCGCAAGATGCAGCGCATCGTTCAGATTGTTCACCAGGACATTGGGACCCGTCTCATCGCCGTGAGATTCGCGGATGACGTAGAAATATTCGTCCAGCACATCGTCCAGTCCACCCTCTAGCGCATAGGCGAGTACTCGTTGCCACACGAAATTCCCCTCGCCTATGGGAACCCCGGGCTCATAGACATTCTGCAAGAGTCCCTCGGCCGCGGGGGTCCGGAAGAATGCCCTGAAAGACCATGCCGCCCTCATCGCCTCTTCCTTCAGGCTCTCATCGTTTGTGGAAGCACCCGTGATGCGGGACAGGGCCCTCAGTGTCACGTTCGCGGGCGAGCCCGCTGCGAATGCCGCCAATACCTGCAGAAGATTACTTGGAGGTCTGCCAAGCGAGGCGGGATCGGCGAGCCCGTTCCTGATCCGTGCGGTCAACCTCTGCCAGGCGGTCACATCTACGGCGTCTGTATCGCCATCGCCTCTCTGGACTGTGGATGTTTGATGCATCGAGCGCATCGTTACAGGTGTCAGCCTGTCGAGTATCAGAGGCGCGACCGCGTACCAGATCTGCTGAGGCGGTCCTTCCCTGGGAGCGTCGCGTGTGAGTTCTATCACCCTGGGCCTCAGCTGACTCTCTATCATCTTCAGAAGTTCATCCGGGCTGCTGCCGCTTGAATACCGATAGGGATTACCGACGTCTGCGAGAGTCGCCGATGGCACAATCATCGAGAACAGCGAGAAGGCGTCGTCGTTTATCCGCAGACCCTGCGAGATATACCGGCTTGCCCGCGCCGGGTCGGGTATGTACCCCCGCTCTGCGTCATAGCTCGCCATGACCGCTATCGCGCGTGGCACCATGGCCCACGAGGAGAAGACCAGGCGCTTGGTGGCGTCACGGGCGTTTTCGAAGTCCTGACCCATGTTGTGGGAAGGTAATGTGGGTGGCGTCCACAGCAACCTCTGCAGCCCGCTGTCCCGGATGTCCTGAAGCAGTGAGCGCATGCGGCCGTTCCCGCCGCCGATAGGCTGCCTGTCTGTAGCGCTCCGGCGTGGAAGTTGAATGCCTGAACTGCTCCCGAAGATGCGGGAGACATCCCCGTTCTTTCCCTCTTCGGCGATATTCCTCAGCCGGTCCGAGAGCCTGTACCGGTCCATGAAGGACAGCATGTAGGGAGTGGACTTCCAGTATTCCATCACTCCAGGCGCATCCACCACCGCCGCGAGGTCGCGGGCCGAAAGATACGCCCACACGTCCTCCACGTCCAGGTCCGCTGCTGTCTCCGAGACGGCCAGCATGGGGTCACCACCGCAAGCATTTCCACGTCTCTCAGTGCGGGACATCACCTTCAGAAGTGAGGACTGAATTTGTTCCTTGAGTTCGATCAGCCTCGTTCTTGCGGCCGCGTCGATCCGGCCATTCGATGCCATGGACGGCATCTGCCATCTGAACTCGCGTAGCGACTCCTCCAGGGTCTCCACCGATCCCTCGCCCCCTACAAGGAATTGGACGGTCTGGAGGAAGTCTCGGTAGTGATCGTCCCCGCTCTCCTCGCTGAGGGTGTACATCTTGTAAGGAGTCGCCGACAGCAGAAGAGTGCGGACCCTTGTCTGCTGGTGCTCATACTCGAAGAGACGCTGCGCCAGCTCACCGCTCTCAGTCTTGGGGTTCAACAGGTGCCGGAAGCGTTGAAATTCGTCGAGGATGACAAGGTCCGGGTCCAGGGCGTCGAGACACGCGTGGGCGAGGTGTCTTCGCATCTTGGCCACGAACCTGCGTCTGCGTCTTCTCGCCTCTGCGGTATCTCTGTAGGCGACATAGTCAAGCACTCGCATAAATTCCTGATGAAGTTGTGAATTCGGTCCTCCAACGACGTTCTGAAATTTCTCCAAGATACTTTCGTCGAATACGCGTTCCCAGTACCACCGCTCGTAGTCGCGGAAGCGGCTGACAGTAGCCAGACCTCCAAGGAAGACCCTGCGAGATCGAGGTCCCAGGTCTCCCCACACCTGCGAAAGCATTCTGAAGAGGATTATTCTCTCTTCGACAACACCTTCCGCGCTCGCGGAATTGAAGGACGTCCCTGGGGTCAGCGCTATCAGGTTAATCGGCTGGTTGAGCGTCGTCAGACGGTGTGGAAGGAGCGTGATGCGTTCGGCGAGCGGCCTGGTGTCTATGTTAAGACGGCGCTTGATTCTGTCTACATTCTGTCGTGCGATTGCCTGGTTGGAGCATATGTAGATGATGTCGATCCGCTCGGTATTCATCTCCTGCAGATGCTCTATGGCCCGCGCGATGACGCCTGTCGCGACCAGGGTCTTACCCAGACCCGCCTCGTCAGCCACGAGGAAGCGCCGTGTACTGTCATCGGCTTTGTAGAGCCGGCGAAAGGCGTACTCTGTGGTCTTCTTCTGGAAGTCCTTCAGTCCTTTCAGAACCGTCTCCGCCGACCCGAAAGTAGATTCCGATCTCACTTCATCTCACTCCTGGCCGTCCACACGGCGTTCCATATCGCCTCGAAGTCCTCTCCGATCAGATCCGAACCGTGCTCCGTCTTTCTCAGGTCCTCGAGCAGAGAGTTCACGCTGTCGAGTCGGGCGGGCTCGCTTGCCAAGGTCTCGAGCATCCTCTCCAGCAGACCGGGAAAGACGGGGCGGATCTCAGCAGAGGCATCCTCTTCATCAGCCAGCAACTGGCTGAATTCGTCGAATGTCAGGTCGGCTTCAGGAAGCAGCAGGAGCCAGAGCAGCTGCATCAGCCGGGAGCGATTTCTCAACATACTGGCCAACAGAAGGGGCAGCCTATCCTCTGGGAGGCCACTCATTTCGATTTTGCGGACGAAGCGCTTTGTACCACCCTCTCCGTCGACCTCGGCCTCGATCTCCACTACCAGGAATGCGGATAGTTGCGGCAGCGATAGTCCCTGGAACTCTGCGCCGTTCTCCAGCGGTCGCTGGATGCTACCCGTAAGTGTCGCGGGCCAACAGGACACTCGCCGTACCGCCGCCGGCAGCTTCGGCATGGCGTCTATCTGCAGGGCAATGTCATATAGCCTATCTTCGCCATCAGACACGTTGCCCTTCAACTCTGCCTTTGTCAGAATTTCGGCGGCTAGATCCAGTACCCGTTCCAGGCGAACCTTTCGCTCGTCCTCTCCGACGGTTCCTGCCTCGGTGACATCGAACTCCTCGATCAGGCTGTGAAACGTTCCCGCTTCGCTGTCCCCGTTTGTTTTCAGTAGGGTGTCTATGCCGAATAGTCTCTTCCTGCCGGAGAGTTCCACCATGAACTCGACATTGTGCGGCGGGTTGCCCAGTGCCGCGCCTGTGGCGTTGGCCGATCCGACGATGACGCGCGCGTCCCAGCCGTCGTCGATTACGAACACTTTCGCGTGTAGTCCCGCCAGCGAAGGCAGGTCCATCTGGGAATCGTCAGGTTCGGGCTCGAGCCCGGTTCTGAAGGCATAGACCTCGTTGAACTGGCCTACCACGTCTGAAGGGGCCTTCAGCAGTTCCTCGCGGCGGCTGACCAGTGTACGGCTGCGGCTTGAGGCGAACGCTGACCGTAGGAACCCACCACCCAAGAACGGCGAGATCACCAGCGCCTGCCGATGTCTTAGTTTTGGGTCTGGGAAGGTGGGATTTCTCGCACCGATGCCGAATGGGAGGAATCGCTCCAGTTTCAGGCCGGCGGGAGGCACGAAGTTGACCCTCCGAAGTTCATAGGCGAAAGTCCGTATCGTCTCCTCGTGGACACTCGCGATTGACCCGTGCGCCAGTGAAGGTAGGGTATGGACGAAATCGGCCAGGGGGTGGTTGACTGCGTATGCGTTAACGCGTCTGTCGTTGAACTCGCCTTCAAGTACCAGCGACACATCCCACGACTTATCGAAAGTAAGGTTCCTGGACTGGCAGACCAGTCTGTATCGGACCTTAGCTCGCTGATCCCGTGAGACATACCTGAGAACCCAGACCTTCGGATGGAAGACGGGCATGTCTTCGCCGCTGCCAGGCGGGAATGCAGCAATCACCGACTCTTCTAGGAACGCCAGCGCGGGCTGTCTCGATGGAGGTACGGACGTGTACCCGCCATGACAGAACACGGCGATGCGACTGGCGTGCCTGCGGGCGCTTTCCAGCAACGCGATGGGGTCTCTGGCCAGTTCTCCCTCTCCGTCCTGGGCATCCCGGAAGGTAAAGGCCAGCGGAACCGAAAGCAGCGCCATCAGGTCGAGAGTAAACGTTGTCCCGACAGCCCTGTCAAATTCGTACCCCACTGGAGGACGCAGTGTGTCGAGGAACAGCCTTCGTTTGCCGGGTTCAAGCATGTGCTGGCTCTAGCGCTATCAGTATGTCGTGGGTTATCCGTTGTGCCTGCGGCCAGCGGAACTGGAGTCTGCCCGAGATCGGATAGCCTTGGCGATTGTGTCGCGCGTCAGCATACGTCAGCCGAGAGCGCTGTCCCTTCAGGGCGTGTTCACGGTTGCGGATGAGTGCCCTTGCCTCTGTGTAATTTTCTATAGACTCACCGATGCGACTCATCGCCAGTCTGTACCACCGATCAGTAAAGTCCCGTGCGCTGGCCCGAATCCTGGGATTGGCGATCATCAGACGCCCCCACATCCCGGCGCGGTCCCAATGTTCCAGATCGGACGCGGATGAGGCCATTGCCCCTGACCAGTCGTCGAGTCTGTCGGCGAACGCCTCTGCACGATCCTCGTCCTCCGACAAATTTGCCAGTGTATGGTTGTATAGAAGAGTAGCGCCCTGGTGTACAAGGCTGAACAGCCGTGCGTCATCGAGCCAGGCCTGAACACCCGGGAGCGATGTTCGCGCCGCCGGATGCTGCCATGGAAAGTCCGAGCCGTTGGAGTTGGCTGCATCGCCGAATTTCAGGAGGTGCGCAAGGTATGTATGGGGGTGGCTCAGGACAACTTGCTCGCTCAGAAACTGTGCCTCTTCTGTCGTGAGATCGAAGGTGGCCTCGTCCGGGAAGTCTTCCGGCACTTTGGGAATGTCGGCCCAGTTACCCCGGGGATTGTCAGGCGATTCGTAGTGGCGCTCCTCAACCTGTTCCTCAATCGCTTGCGTCAATGTGAGCCACGAGGTAGGTCTTCGCAATCTTGTGAAGTAGGACGATAGAGGCCCCGGGTACCTTCGTATGCCCCACCGGTATAGTCCCAGCCAGTATATGGATATGGGCCATCTCTGCAGCGCTGCGCCCGCCTCACGCCCGATGACGCCCTCGGAAGCCCCGTGAGCCCTGTCGAGCGCGTTACAGAGTTGTAGCTGCAGTTGGCGGGCGCGCCGCTCCGGGTCGGGCGTGGGACGCCCTTCGACCATCTGCAGTATCCAGGGTATGAAAAGAAAGTAGCGAGCTCTTGTTTGTATGGTGCTGGTGCCTGGGAAAAGCGCGTCCGCAAAGGTGTCGCGGATGGTTCCGATGCCAAGTTCGTCCAGCGTTCCCGGCTCGTTCAGCGCAGAGACGAGCTCCAATACGGTGCTGCGCTCTTGTTCGCTGCTGTCCAGCCAGCTTAGAGTTGAATTAGCGGTGACATTCATTCATTTCCCATATGATGCGTCAGAGTAGTGTGGACGTGTAGAGGCCGACTCAGCGCGGACTTTGCGTCATGCACATCGGTTCCGCCCGCGCGGTGGGATTATACGAAGGACTTCACGTATCCGCAATCTAATCGGGGGCTCCAACTGGTGGTGAGTGCCAGTCACGATGTCCAACTCGCTCGTAACACCTTGAGAAGTGGTCGGCGTTCTCTGCTATCCTCCTGTAATTATGACACAAGAAGATTCACCCATAACTCTAACCGGCGTCGGCGCTTCAAGCCTCTCTGAGCTTCAAAGCGCCATCAGCCGCGCCCAGGCCCAAGATTCCTTCGCCAGGGTCGTCGTCATCGCCGACCATTTCGATGTGGCGACCGCGCTCCGCCACCATCTGGGCGCGTCAGGCATGATGAACGTGACAGTTCAAACGGGCCGCCGTCTCGCCGCCGAGCTCGCGGCTCCCATCCTGCGCTCTCGCTCACTGAAACCACTCACGAGACTGTTGGAGCGTCAGGCGGTTAGGGTGGTAGGGCAAGAAATCGTGAGACGATACGGCTTCGATTCGCAGGGTGGCCGCCTCATGCGGAACTCCCTCGCCGCAGCCTTCAGGCAGATGCAGGAGCCAACTCCGGCTGAAGATCCCAACTCCGGAAGCGCCATTAACGCGCTCGCAGAACGTCTTCTGAAGGACTTTCTCGAACTAGTCCACCGCAGAGGCTACTACACGCCCGCGGAAGTCTCGGAAATCGCGGCAGGGGCCGTATCTGAGGGACATCACGAACCGAGCCGACTACCGCAGGTCATCTACCACCTGCCCAGGCGACTATCGACCGGCGACCTCCAATTGGCAGATGCCCTGCTGGAACGCTCCAGGTGCGACGTCATCCTTGGTCTGACAGGCGACGATGAATCCGACGGGCCTGTGCGCGACCTGCTGCTTCGACTGACCGACCGGGATGTTCCTTCGCCTGTGGTCAAGTCACCGCTTCAGCGCCTCGCGGAAGTCGACAGCCTGTCCATAGTGGCCGCGCCCGATCCCGATGAGGAGATCAGGGCCGTTGTCCGGTCCATCGTGGCGGATGATCTGCCCTTCAACCGTACTGCCGTCGTGTACAGGCAGGACAACCCGTACGCCAGCCTTCTCCGTCAGGCGCTGGACCACGCGGGGATTCCCTACTCCGGAGCGGAGTACCAGAACCTGGCGAACACGCCGTCAGGCCTGCTCCTCCTAGGCCTGGTGGACATGGCTACTGACCTGGGCAGTGACGGAACCATCGAAAGGGAGATATTTGTCGAGTGGATAACCTCCACTCCCATCCGAAACATGGCTCTGTCTGAAGAGGATGGCGCTTCATCGCAGCTGGTCCCCGCCTCCCAGTGGGCGAGACTGGCAAGGCAGGCAAGGGCCGGCGGTCAGCCCGAACTATGGGAGGGCCGTCTTCAGGCTCATATAAGCCAGGAAGAAGCGCACAGCGAGGAACTCTTTGGAGAGATAACCAACCGGGTTCTCGGCGAGAGGCTCCGCGCGACTGAACTCGGGCAGTTCGTGAGAGATCTTTCCCAATCACTCGGAGACCTGGCTGATACCGGCGGTACCTGGCGCTCAGCTTCCGCGAAACTCAGGCATATGCTCACATCCTACCGCTGGGCGGTAAGGGAAGAGTCGCCCGAGGACCGCCGGCGCATAGACGAATTCCTCGACAGCCTTGAGGCGCTGGATGATTGGGACACATCCTACGCTGCCCAGGAGCTGAGACAGGTGGTGCAGGAGGGGCTTCAGAGCCCGGTCTCGGACAGGGGAAGGCCTGTGGGAAGCGGTGTGTACCTGGGCCCGCCCGCCGGGGTAGCGGGTGCGGACTACGCCAGAGTTTACGTTGTCGGCATGGTGGAAAAGCAGTTTCCGCCGCGGGCGGCGACCAGTCCCTGGCTCGGCGCAAGCTCGTCGAAAGCACAGCGGGAGATGGCGCTGGAGCGCTTTGACTTTCTCTCAGCCATTGCCTCGGCGGGCAGCGTGGTACTGAGCTGGCCTGCGGCTACCGCGGAACGCGCAGCCTCGTATCCATCGCGGTGGCTCATAGAGGCGGCGAACATTCTTCACAAGAGCGCCGGCGCCGATGAGCGCCTGACCTATGAAACCATCACCCAGGACGCGGGCGACAAGCCATGGCTCACTTTCGTTGCCTCCAGGGAGGCGGGACTTCGGCAGGTGGCCGGTTCGGATGTGAAGCCCGCGGACGTGTCCGAATACAACCTCTCACACATGATCGGCCTGCCCCCGGAAGACGTAGAGAAACATCCCGCCATGGCGCGCGACGCTAGGTTGGTCGCCGCCCTGCACGCAAATGAGGCCCGCTCGGGCGACCTGCTGTCCGAATGGGACGGTCTGGTCGGCCCCGAGAGCCCCCGGATCGAGGACATCGGGACCGCCGACCGCCCCATATCGCCGAGCGCGCTTGAGACGCTGGCGAACTGTCCGTACAGGTACTTCCTGGGCAGGGCGCTGGGCATATCCGCGCCCGCCGAGGACGACGACGGCGAGCTCTCCAATATGGACCGCGGGCTGCTGGTTCACAGGATACTGGAGCGCTTCGTGGAAGAAGAATGCACGACCGAGGAAGAGTTGATCTCGATTGCGGAGGAGGAGTTCGAGAAAACCGAGTCCAGGGGAGCGACCGGCTATCATCTGCTGTGGGAGATCGAGAAGGGCGAGATCCGCGACGGGCTGGGGCAGTTCTTCGCAGCCGAGAGTGAGTGGCTGGGCGGCACACCGGAAAGCTCTGACGCGGAGGTCAATTTTGGGGAGGACCCAGAAGAATGTGGCGTGTCGATCGAGCTCGACGGCTTCGGCGACGTCCACTTCCGAGGGAAGATAGACCGGGTGGACGTGCTTGGAGACGAGGTGAGGGTTCGAGACTTCAAGACGGGCAAGCCGGACTACTACCGTGAGAAGAGTAACGGTGGAGAACCGGACCGCAGCGTCGCCAACGGACGCGCGCTGCAGCTCCCGGTGTACCTAGAGGCCGCCCAGGTCATGTACCCAGGCAAATCGGTCTCGGCCTCGTACTGCTTCCCGCTTCATGACAGATATGTTCATGACGTTGGCAAATACACCGAGGAAGACAGGGAGCGGTTCCGCGAGTCCCTCGGACTCATCGTGGGGATGGTCAGGGAGGGTGTGTTCCCCGCGACACCGGAGCAGAGCGATGGCGACGAGTGGGGCGGGAACTGCAACTACTGCGACTTCAAGAAGCTGTGCCCGTCGCGCAAGCGCCTGGTATGGGAACGCAAGGGCAGGACAGACCCCAGAGTTGCGCCATTCAACCGGCTGGGCAACAGGGCATCCATGGCGGACGACGATGATGATGACGGCTGACGAACAGACCCTTCACAGGATCGCAAACGACCTGTCCACCAACCTCATCATCGAGGCGGGGGCGGGAACGGGAAAGACGTACGCGCTGGTGAGCCGGGTTGTGGCGCTGGTTAAAAGTGGTGCGCGGATGAGGGACATCGTCGCGATAACTTTCACTGAGGCGGCTGCGGCCGAGCTCTCCGAGCGTGTCCGCTCTCGCCTGGAGCAACTCCTCGATCAGAACAACCCCCAGAACGACCAGGACCTGCTCGCTGCGGACCTGACCGGCCAGGACATAAAGCATCTGGAGCGCGCGGTCTCGGAGCTTGACGAGGCTTCGGTACAGACCATTCACAGTTTCGCCGCCCAGCTGCTGCGTGAGCGCCCGCTCGACGCCGGGCTTCCGCCGGGCTGGATGAATCTGGACGAGATCGCGGACTCCGAGCGATTCAACCTGCAATGGGACGCCTGGCTGGAGACATCCCTTGCCCGCGACGCCGACACCTCGCCTGAACTGGCGGCCTCCTTGAGATACCTCGCGGTGACCGAAGGTGACATAGGGAAGTGGAAGGCCGTCGCTCTGGCGATCTCCGATGACCTGCACAGATTTCCCGACGGTGACGTGATAATGGAAAGTGGCCTGGGGACCGTCGTCGATTCAACGCTGGAGGCGCTCAACGATCTGGCCGGGGAATGCTCGAATCCGTCCGACAGGCTGTACGGGCAGCTGTTTGACGCGATCGAGACGGTGGAAGCCGTGGGCGAGTTGGCAAATGACCCTGTCGCCGCAAAGAAGGCGCTGGACGATGGTGAGCCCGTTGACTACCGCAGAAACATCGGCGCCAAGAGCAACTGGGGGACGGACCCGAGGGAAGTCAGGCTGGAATTCCGAGAGGCTGGACAGACCTTCCAGTCCGTGGTCCGGTTTGTCCCGCTCGCTCCGATGTTGAATGAGATGGGACGGTTCGCCCGCGAGTGCGAGTCCGCCCGCAGGTCCGACGGGGAGGCTAACTTCAGGGACCTCCTGGTATGGGCACGGGACACGCTCAGGGACAATCCCACCACGCGGTCCTATTTCCAGCGGCGCTACTCTCATATCCTGATCGACGAGTTTCAGGATACAGATCCCCTGCAGGCCGAGATAGCGTTCTACCTGACCGCTGAGGCTGACGCGGATGTGAAGGTCCGTCCATGGCACACGCTCGCGCTCACTCCCGGAAAACTCTTTGTAGTTGGCGACAACAAGCAGGCGATCTACCGCTTCCGCGGCGCCGACATGGGTGTAACCCAGACGGTGAAGGACGGCGGCCAACTCGTACCCCTGTCGCTCAGCGAGAACCGCCGCTCCCAGAAGCCTGTCCTTGACTGGGTGAACGCAGTCTTCGGCGAGCGTGGCCTCATGGAGTATATCCCGGGCATCCAAGCAGGATACTCTGCTCTGACGCCAAATCCCGGACTTCAGAACGAGGATATAGACGCTTCGGTTCAGCTGTTCGGCGAGTCGGTGGACTTGGCGGCCGGGCTGACCCGATTGAGAGAGGCCCGACACCTTTCCAACATCATCGTTTCCTCGGTATCGGACGACGACGAGGGCCTGAAGGTCCATGACAAGAGTCTTGGTCAAGTCAGGAAGGCGAAGCTGCAGGACATCTGCATCCTGATCCGGTCGAGAACGGGCTTGAACGTCCTCACGCGACAGCTGGAAATCGCTGGGGTCCCGTACAGGATTGAGGGGGGCTCTTTGCTGTTCGATACCCAGGAGATAAGGGACCTGCTCAACTGTCTCCGCGCCATCGACGACCCCTCGGATGAGGTATCCGTCGTGGCGGCGCTGCGCTCGCCCGCGTTCGCCTGCTCGGATCTGGACTTGCTCCGCTGGCGCGACGCGCGCGGACCATGGAACTACCGCTCCGCGCTTCTCGGGGACAGGGCGCTGTCCAACGAGAGGAGTGAGATTATTCGTCAGAACCTGGCAACTGATACGTCCCTTTCGAGCGTGCGCTCCGGACTTCTCAAGCTGCGCGAGTTCAACGAGATGCGCCAGAATACGGGCGTCTCCCGTCTCATAACCGAGTTCATACAGGAGCGAAGACTCGACGAGCTGGATTTGGCCGAGAGCAGGCCCCGGGAGTCCTGGCGCCGGCGGCGTTTCCTGACCGAGCAGGCGAGGACGCTGGAGTATGGAAGGATGGTCAATCCGGACGCCCAACCCCTGAATCTCTACCAGTTCATCAAGTGGGTGGAGCTTCAGCAGGAGGAGCGCGCCCGGATAGCGGAGGTGGTCGTTCCGGACACCGACGACGACGCGGTCAGGATAATGACGATGCACGCATCCAAGGGACTGGAGTTCCCAATAGTGTTTGTCCTGGGTCTTGCCCAGGACCCCAGGCGGAATGACCGCTCCCTGTTCTTCCACCCGGATACGGACGCGGCCGAGATGAAACTTGGCTCGATTTCGTCCCAGGGTTACTCTCCCCTGCAGGAGATTGAAGACGCCCATGGAGAGGCGGAGCAGGTACGTCTTGCATACGTGGCCGCTACGCGAGCGCGCGACCACCTCTTCATTAGCATGTACAGGTCCACCACCCGGGGCAACCGCCAGTCGAATGGTGTAACGTCCCAGATCGAAGAACACTTGCCGCAGGTAGAGGGGCTATACGCAGAAGCGTCCGCCGGTGCGGATAACAGTCCGAATCTGAAACCGGATGTGCCCGACGCGGTAGAGGTCGACGGCTACGACCCCGACACCTGGCTGCATGAACGGAACGGTGTCATCAGGGAGAGGTCGCTTCCCTCGGCGGTAACGGCAACGCAGTTGGCGAGGACCGCTGGCAGCATCGCTGATGAAGAGGAGATAGAGGACAAGGATTCCGAGCCGTGGGAGGAACAGTCGATCATCCGTGGACGAGGAGGAACGGCCTTCGGCAGCGCGCTCCACGCTATTCTGCAGGAGGTCGTCGAGATGCTCTCGATACACCTGCCGCTCGACGAAGGTTCCTCGCTGGATGATCTTCTGCCGAACATTGGCGACGTGATCGAGAAACTGGTCGAGACCCATGCCGCTGCGCACGGCGTCTCGTCAATCCGGGGCGAGTTGGCGGTGTTAGCAAACCAAGCGCTTAGGCATCCTGCCGTGGATGCCGCGTTCAGGGCGCCGCGCCTGTGGTCGGAAATTCCCGTTGCTGGGAAGATAGAGACTGACCGAGGTAATGTCGTCATCGAAGGGATAATTGACCTGCTCTACCAGGACCAGGACGGGAAGCTGGTGATCGTGGACTACAAGTCCGACTACGTTCCCAGCGCCCCTGACCTGTCAGCCAAGATGGACCTGTACAGATGGCAGGGGGCGGCTTATGCCTCGGCCGTTGGGAAAGCCACAGATATGGAGGTGAAGGATGTGCAACTGCTGTTCGTCAGAACCAGCGAAGCTCGTTCAGTGCCGGACCTCGACAGGCTGGTTTCGGAGTTGCCGAGAGTTGTTTATCAGGCTTAGATATGGATTCACGGTTGTCCTTGGGTGTTGTATTCTTCACAGTGGCGTGGGTGTGATTGACACACCCTAATGAAGCTCAGGTGGTTCCCCGGCGACGCTCACGGATCATGGTATGGTTCCATGCCCGACATCGCCGTGTTCACCGCGGCGATAAGCCCCTTCATCGCGTCGGCTAAGGCCTCGGCCTCTTTGGCCTGTCTCGCGGGATCGTCCTCTGAATATCCGTAGGAAACGGAGTTGTCCCAGTAGATGTACCGCTGGACGCCTCTCTGTTCCTAGTTCAATGGCTGACCGAAGCTCTGCTCGAAGTCATCCTTAATCTCAGACAAACAGTTGAAATAGTACTCGGACTGCAGGCGCCATGCCTTGTCTCCTGAAAACCGGATTCCAGCCCTGGATTCGTTCTCCATCACCCGTATGTAGAACCCTATAGGCATATCTTCCCGCATATACTCGGTTCTCATGTCTTCGTCCCAGGGCCGAAGATCATTCGGCCATACACCGAATCCCGCGCACTCTCGCGCTAGGACCGGGAGAACACGCGCCCACCAGTCTCTGTATCTCTGGAGCGTTCCGGCCTGGTCGACCGTCCGTCCTCTTCGCGCGTTAGCGCGGGGTCTGGTCCAACCCTACGGACAAGCCGTGGAACTAGCCTGGAGTCGTCCACCCTGATTAACTCCACTGCGAACATGCAGCCTGTTATGCTGGTCTCGTCGCTCAGCCACCCCACCACCTTTAGCCCGAGCTAGAGTCACTTGCTATCCACACCGCGACCTGGGCCTCGAAGGCAACGATATACTGGGCCAGCCCGGACAGGTGGTCGCCGTCGGCAACATACAGTTGGATTCTCGATTACGACGAGAAACGCTTCGCTGGATCCGGGAAATGTGGCGTTGCAGAGCAGGTCCACCCGCAGCGTGCCAGCCTATACGTACACCTCCCTGCCGGACGGACTTCGGGTCTATATCAAACACGACCTGCTCGTTCGGGACCTCTATGTTCCCCGCCAGCCATCTCGAGAAGTCCAACTCATGGAGCCACACTTCACTGAGGTCTACGCTTTGAACACTTCCAAAGGCCGCCATCCGATGACTCCTTTTCCCAGTAGAGCTGAAGGTCACTATGCCATACCAGCATGATCAACAGTAGGCCTTCAGCGGACTTTTACTCGATACTCGGAACTCAGGCAAGCGTATTCGCCTGCTCAGCCTCATCTGGGTATATTCATCGAAACTTGGGACAAGACAGATAGTGAAGCCGTACGACTTTGTACAGAAATGGGCCCCCGCCAGTTGAGTGAGAGCGCTGCCCGACAGGAGTAACTCCTCGATATTTGACGTCTGGTCGGCGAACTAACACTCGCCGAGGCCTCTCCCAGCGGAGATTTCTTTATTGAGCTTCCTTGTGGAACCGACAGATACGCGCAATTCACTCATATTGAGTGTTAGTCGACTTCTCAACCTGCCGCAATGTCCCCATCGACAACTGGAACAAATCTCGGTACTGCTAACGGTCCTTAGGCTGAGCGAAGCGATTCTGGATCGGCCTGGGCGAGCTGCAACTGGTGTGCGCCGAGACCCTCGAAGAGCTGCTCACGACAGGTGAAAACCAGGATTTGTACGCGCTGCGCAGCGTGCGATAGGATATCAAACATCAGTTTCATACGCTGGTCGTCGGAGAACACCAGTGCATCGTCCAAGACTACGGCGGCGGGCGCACCCTGGTCAATCAGCATCTCCGCGAAAGCCAGGCGCACGAGGACGGCGATCTGTTCCTGAGTACCCATGCTCAGATGATCGAAGCTCTCCTCGTATCCCTCGCGGCGTGACATGCTGGTGATGTACAGGTGTTCGTCCATGCCGATTTCAGCGTTGGGAAAGAGCATCTGGAGGTAGGGACGAACACGGTTGACGACAGGGGACAGATAGCGCTCTCTGGCTTCGCTCTCGGCGACGCGAAGTGTGTCCACAAGAAGGTCTAGGACCTTGAGTTCGCGCTCCAAGCGGTCGCGCTGACGCGTCGTCTGTTCGAGTTCGCGCTGTGTGCCTTCAATTGCTTCTTCAATGCCGACGCTATCGTGGACTTCAATTCGTTCACGCAACTGTACGATCTCGATTCTCGTCTCGACTCGTGATTTTTCACGTTGCTCAATCACCGACTCCAGTCGTGTGATACGAGCTTCCAGCTGTGTCTTGGTGCTGGCGGACCACTTATCCTCCAAGGCGGAGACAGTCTTCTGCTGTTCCGTCACGGCCAGTTCTGCTTCCTCGGTCGTCTCAGCGAGTTCCTGATCGGATACCGATGCATCTTCGGTCTGCAGCCTCTCCTGGCGCATTTCAATCAGTTCGGTTTGACTATCGACACTGTTTTTGAGTGTGCGAAGGTCCACGCTGAGCTCAGTGACGACATCTGCCCGCACCTCCACAGCCTCGCGAGCGACCCTTTCCTCGTCTCTCGCCCTCTGAAGCTCTATCTGAGCGGAGTGCAGGGCAACCTCTGCGTCGTCCCTTTGCGGCAGCAGGTCTGTCTCACTCTGTGAGGGCAATGCCTCCAGCGATTCGCGCAGTTGGTCGATTCGTGGCTGGAGTGTCTGTGCTCCACCCGGCGGCGCGAGCCGCTCGAGCTCTTCCTGCGCCGCGTTGGCGGTAGCCTCAAGGTCGCGCCGCTCGTCGCGCAGGACCTGTGCTTCTGCTAGTGACTGCGCGCCGACATCGCTGAGCGCGGCACGCAACTCTGCCTGCGCCTCCCGTTCCTCGCGCAAGAGATGGTCCCGGTCGGCGACGGACGGCTCAATGAGAATCCTTCCCCGCTCTGGGATGGTGATCTCGACTTGTTCGATCGTCTCGACGGTCGTTGGCGTATCCGTCAGTGGAGCGCTGTCGACCTCAATGCCGGCAAGGCGGTCGCTGGGAATATCAAAACTGATACGGGTCGCGGCGACACTGAGCCGGGCGTTTGCCTGGTCGGCGACGTCCGTGGCCTGACGTAGGCGTTGAAGAGATTCGTCGGTGACCTGAATCTGCTCGGCCCCACTCCGAGCATCTGCGAGTCGTTTCTGCGCAGCATCGATATCACTCTGAAGTCGGAGTAGGGCATCCAACACCTCGGAGCTGATGATGCGATCGAGGATGCCACGCCAACTGGCCTCCGATTGCATCGCTGCTTCAACGGCGCCTTCGGCGGTCGTGACAGCCTGACGACGCTCATCTAGATCGGCCAACGATTCTCGTTCGAGCTGTTGCAGTTCCTCGAGGCGCTCGCTGTCTTGGCGTAACCCTTCCTGATCTGATAGGAGCTCTTCACGTCTGAATGCACGCTCCGATTGGGCACGCTGAGCCTGCTCAAGCTGTCCCTGCCGGTTCTGCAATTCACTGCGAGCCGCTTCAAGTTGCAGGTCTAGCCGCATCACCTTGTCAAGCTGTTCCCGGGCCTGGGTCAGTTCTTCATGATTGCCGCGGTCCTGACTGCCGTCCTCCAGTCGCTTGAGCCGTTCTTCCGCCGACCCCAACTTCTCGAGCGTTTCAGACATCTCTTGCTGTTGCTGCTGCTGCTCGATGAGATGTTTCTCCAGGTCGCTGACCTGTTCAAGCGTGTCTTTGTATTCGCCTCGTGGTCGACGCTGCGCCTCGGAGACCAGTTCGCCCCGCCGCCGTTCAATGACCTCCGGCAACTCTCTGCCACGCCGTCCTCCTAGGACCGTGCTGACCTCGGACTCCAGCCCCGCGCTGAGACTCTCCAGTGCGGAACCGGGCAGGTTTGGTCTGCCGAAAGACTGTCCCTGCCGCACCCAGAGGACACCCCACATGCCAAGTGTCTCCGGAGTCGCACCCCGGTTGCCGGCCTGGGCAAAACCCAGAAGACTGCGCAGTTCGTCTTCGGCAGCATCCGCTTCGAGCAGTGTTCCATTGGGACATTGCAGCCGCGCATGGGGGTTGTTGACGAAGCGCTTGGTCAGCGTGTATTCAGCTCCGTTGACTTCAAAGACCAGTTCCACGACCGGTGCGGCACCGCTGCGGTCGTTCCGAAGTGCAACGATTGGCTGCGCCCTGGAGTTGTAGCGCTCGAACAGTACTGCTCGAAGCGCGTCTAGCAGTGTCGACTTGCCATGCTCGTTCGGTCCTATGACTAAATTGAGACCGTCGATGAGGTCGTCCAACTGAGTCGGGACGGTAAAGCGCTTGAACTGGTTGACTGAGAGTCTGCGCAGCTTCATCGCAACCCCGATTCAAGCTTCTTGTGTTCGATGTAGAGTCGCCGAATAGCCTCACGAGCGAGACCGGCGTCGCTCCCCCCGGTCTCGACGGTAGCACGAAGCCTGTCCGCAGCGGCGCGGACAATCCCGCCCGGGTCAATGCTGTCCAGGTCGTCGTCGGTGGGTTCCGGAAACATCTGCTCACGGTCTATGCGGAGATGAAAGATCGCCGCGGCCGCCCCCTCAACGATCCGTTCTTCGAAGTGGAGCAGGTCGGCGAGTGAGAGCGCGCCGGAAACCATCAAGTCGACCAGTGTCCGGTTGAGGTCGCCGTCTAGGCTACGCAGTTTGTTTTCAAGGAGATCAACATCTGCCAAGCTTTCCACTCGTTCATTGAGCGATTCCCAGCGGTACTGACCGGTAGAGAGCACAGTGACTTTAGGCAACTCACCGGGGCCGTCGATTTCGACAAGCAGGACCGTGCCCCTGCCGCGCGTCTGGAACGAGTCCGTCTCGGGTGTGCCGCTGTACCAGCAGCGCTCGTTTACCTCAAGCTCTCCGTGCCAGTCGCCGAGGGCCATGTAGTCAAGCTGAGCGAGCTGTGGCCGGGCAGGGTCGATTGGGTTGGCTCTCTGCTCCTCATTAGCATCGAAGCTGTGTACAGCACCATGAGCCAGACCGATGCGGATCAGCCCGGTCTCGGTTGCCTGATCGTCCATCCAGGCAGTGGGGTCGTTGAGGGTGCGGCGATGCTGGAGTGGAGCGGAGAGCAGGACAGCGATATCTTTCTCAATGATGGAGACAGCCGACTGGGTATGCACTTGGATGTTGTCGGGCAAGCCGCGTCTTCGAATCTGGTCCCAGAGTCCATTGGGTTGATGCGGATCGTGGTTCCCCGGCAACAGGTGCCACTGCACGGAGGGATGAGCCCGCATTCGCTCGATCACCTGGTTGCGCGAGTGTGGGGAGGGAGACGCATGGTCGTAAACATCACCCGCGACCAACACATGGCGCACTTCGAACTCTTGGGCGGCTAGTTTGCCGATGCGCGTGATCGCTTCCAGCCGCGCCAGTTGGAGCCCTCCCATCGCGGCATTATCGACGAAGCGGAATACTTTGCCGATCTGCCAGTCGGCGGTATGTATGAATCGGAAAGTCATAGAGCAGAAAGTATAACAGTGTGCTACGAGAGATCACCACTGAGTCCCGTTCTATCACAGGGTCTTTCGATTATTGTCATATCATCAGTCCGAGCAATTCCAGAGCGCCGTTGGGCTTCCAGCCTATCTTTCTGATCGCAGCCGCAATGTTCCTCTCACCGCACATCCTGAGTATGCTCACTACCAGATTTCTTACAGCGGCCATCATCTGCGGCGCTGAGTCAGTACGCACCTGACTGCCGTCCTCTCCCATCGTAACGTCCCTCACATAGTGAAGACGATTTTCTATTCCCCAATGTCCACGCACTAACTAAAGAAGCCTTGCGGCCGGTATCCGAGTTCCGAGACTGGTTATGGCGTATCGTACCTGGCGAGTCTGTCTGCCCTTCACTGCGCGCCAACTCTCCACCTTCAACACCTGCCGCTGTCCGGGCCAGTCAAGATATGTCCTCAGCATATCCGTCGCCCACAGTCTGCGACGCTCCCTGCGGTCTCCATGACTACCCTCTGTTTCAGCATAGGCGTAGAAGCCGGACAGTGGCTCCTCAAAACACGACTCTATGTCCTCATACAGGCTCTTTTGGTTGGCTTTGACTATCATCAGGTAGTCTCCGCCAGCCTCCATCACCTGTTCACACAGCTTTCTGTTGCAGTAAAGCGCGTCCCCGGTTACGACCCTGTCTGTCAGAACGACTCTGTCCAGCAACTCGCTCGCCATGTTCAGTTCCGACCTTCGCTTCCCCGAGCAGTCCCCCCTTTTTGCCCCACCACAAGCCAGCCCACGTCAGGGTCAGACAACAGTGACAGCAACTTCTTCCGCCTGTCGTTCAGACCACTCGCCACTTCCTCGACCACCCTGTCCATCACAATCCCGTTCTCTCCAGCGTACTTCCAGAGCCTTGGGGACTGGCCTTCCAGAAGATGCTTTCTGTCAGAGGAAGATACCCGTGCATAACCGACTGTCAGAAGCGGCTTGTCCTCCGGTACTATCACATAGAGTATGCCGCCCACCTTCTCCACTTTCAGGTCGGAAGGTAGCCGTCCTTCGTTGTACATCCGCCAGGTGGAGATCCGGTTCAGACCATACAGTCTGCCCCAGTCCGTGAGTCTCATTCGTTTGCGTACATCCATAAACATACACCAACATAAAAGGCTACCTGCTGGGAACGCTTACTGGTATTGAGTATCTCTGACGGCCCGCGCGCACAACTACTCGGGCATGATTGCTCCTTCGTCACCTTCGGAGCAGAACTGCTATACGGCGTTCATTGTGGCGATGTGCAGGGGAAGAGATTGATCTACGGTGGACTTTCATTCTCGTCTGACGAGGCATGAACGATCTGTCGTTTCGTGTGCCATTAGATAAACGAAAAGGCGGAATTTGTTTCCCGACCTTCACCTACCATTTTAATGTGGGTCCCGGAGACTCAGCGGTGCGGGTCCTACTACGACCACGCCAAAGGAAGAAGGTACGGGAGGAGACTCAAATGTCAGCCATTCAATGGATTGCCCTCATTATTCTCGGTGCGCCCATCGCGTTGTACATCTGCGCGACGTTTGCGTACGGCTATGTGAGAGCTACGACCTGGAACGAACCTGATCATGCAACTCCGCCAAAGAGGATGTTCCGGAAGGCTCTCCTTTTCCTGTTTCTCTTGGTGGCGGTCGTCTGGGCCATAATTCCAATTGGAGAGTGGGTCTATTACAAAGTCAAATATGTCAGGGTGGACACAGTGGAAACTCTTGATAGTGGCGCATGGTGGCACGTCCGCTTCGAGAGGGACGTGGAGTGCACCGGCGACCTTCTACTCATGACCAAGGACGAACAGTCTCAGCCTTCTCCTGACTGCGACGGGAACCCGAAACGAGACCTGCGCTTCCGTTTCCGCGAGGGTCTCCGGGAAGGCGCTCAAATCATCAAAATCGAGGTCCGTCCCGGGGGCGCCATCCAGGGCGCAAACGGTGAGAGGGTAGACCTATCGATCAAGTGAGCGCGAGTCAACGCTGGCTGAGGGTCTCTTCTTTCAATGCCTGCAAGAGGAACCAGCGCAACGGCGCCGACATGATGTTGCATGTTCTTTCCTCCTGCTCGATCTCAATGCGGCGGTCCTTGGCGATTCTCCTGTCGAGCAGTGTGCCGAATTTGTCCTGGTACTTCTCCTCTAACTCCCATCGCGCCAGCGCCAGGGACTTGCCAGGTTGCAGTGCCAGCGGACCTCCTTTGTTGAATGCCTTCCTTAATATCTCCAACTCGCTCGTCTGCCTTTCCCGCTCTCTAACCCGATCCTTGTCCGCCTCGACCTCGGCCTCCCTCTCGGCGACAGCGCGAGTTCGCTTATTGAGCTGTCTCTGTTGCTCATCGATGTCTCGAAGACGCTCCTCAAGAGTCTCTTGCGTCTGGCGCTTCTCATTCCGAAGGGCCGTCCTCCCCTCGGTCACCGCCGCCTCCCGGTCTCTCAGTTCATTCTCGTGCTGGTCCAGCTTCAGTTTCCTGTCCTGCAATTGACCGTCGAGGTTCGCCTCCCACTCTCCCTTAGCCTCCCGCTTCAGCCGCTCGGTGGACCACCAGATGCGCTCATCAGTGGGCTTAAGGTCAAACCCGTCACCCTTTTCAACCAGGCAATGGGTCAGCAGTAATACATTCCCACTGATGTTCTTACCTTCCATGCGCACATCGTTGCACCGCTTGATCGTCTTGGAGGACACTCCGTATCGCTCAGCCAGCTCTTTCCTAGCCTCTTCGTCAGACCCTCTTTCCTCTACCTCGTGGTCATAGAATTCCCCAAAGAATTCGGTGGCCCGCTCGGGCGTGTTTTCCACTGAGCATACGCTACTCATATTGATCTCCTTTCTGTTCCTGCATCTCGTCTATCCACTTGCGCTCTCCATAGCGCCCCGGTCTGCCCCACACAGCTGCCAAAGGGCCGCCATAGGCCGCCATCTGCTCCAGGTTGGTGATGATGGTGGGGAGGCAATCAAGACCCGCATCCACCTGAGCCATGTGGAAATTTGCCTCACGGCCCGGGTCCTCAAGAACGCAGGCGATCAGGGGGCGGACGGGATAGTCCAGTTTTGAACGCCTGGTGCGGAAATAGCGCTGGTAGTTCTTCAGCCTCTTCTCCATACCCCCGCGCCACACCCAGCCCCGTTCGGCCTCCAGGAGCAGCACGAATGCGCCCCTAGTCGTTTCCATATGAATGGCCGCGTCCGGCAGGATATGATGGTAGGCGTGGCTGCTGTTGTCCTCCAACTGGAAGTGCTGCTCGGCCAGGTGCGCGGGAGTAACCCGCCAGCTCTGTACATGCATGTCTTCAGACGCGGAGTTCGCAAATCGTTCGACCAGGTCGTAGACCATATCCGTATGCCGGTGCTCCTTCGCCAGCTTTCTCAGACGCGTGCCGAAAAACTGCGCGGTGGCGTTCTCTTCCGAGGACCACCGGTGCCGGATGGGCCCGTACCTGGCGCAGGCGGCATAGCATATGAGGCGTATCCCGGCGTCGGTGAGCGCAAGACGCGGCTGGTCGCTTTCGGTATCTGGGCACGACTCGTCACATCCAGCGACCCAGCGAACAAGGCCCCGCTGCAACAGCCTCTTCAGCACGGCCTCCACCGTCCCCGGCCGCAGCCCAGTCAGAGCCACGACGAAGCTTTCCTTCGCCAGCAGCCAGTCGGCTATCACATACAGCGTCCGACGTTCCGCCTGGGTGAGAACAGTCGTGGTATCACGCACGGTCGGCGGCAGTGCCGCCCGTTTGTAGTCCTGGACCTCAGGTTCGTAAGCGGTTACGACTTTCTGTGGTACCCTGTCCAATGCGAACGGGAGGCTCCACGCACGCTCGTCGTACCATTTTGGCTGTCTCCACACCTCTTCAAAGGGATCGGCAACCTCCTCGAGCGACGCCGTCAGGGCCAGTTCGCCGCAGTTACGAGCAACTCGGCGTGCCACGTCGTGATCCGACAGGGGGTCGGGGGACACAACGAGCAGAACCGACGGACGTTCAGTCTCCTCGTCCGCGTAGACCCTCAGCCGCCACTCCCAGGATCTGTACGATATGCAGGGACGGTTCACCATCAGGCCCACGCTGTACGGACGGTCCGGCAACATGATCACGGCATCGAGGGGGCGGCCACCCGTCAGGCGCAGGCGCACTGCCGGCTCGTCGTAGCAGCGGGCGACGGCCCCGGCGACCTTGTAGACAGTCGCCAGGATATCCAGCCTCCGCTGGAAGACGGCAAGACCCCGCCCCGTCCCGCCTGGCCGGCGCATCATGTCCTCAATGGGGACACCCCTCTTGTCCGCCAGCGCTATGACGCCCTTGCCCGTCGGCGCATAGCGCTGCGACGCATTCCGCCCCTCGAGAGCGTGCGGCACGCGGCAGACCAATCCCCCCCGCTCCATCTTGTCAAGTTGCCTGCGCAGAGGAGAGCGGCCAAACTTATGAATAGTAACCATGTCATCGACCGTCATGAACGGGGCGTGCGTCTGTCTATCGATTATCTCAGCCTGCTTATCAGAGATCATTTCGCCACCTCCTGAACAGCGGTTCATCTATGGTTTCGAATATGACACAGATAGCTGACCGTCGCTGATTTTCGAGGGGGCTTTTCGGTGGTCCCACACCCGGCAGATGTCCCAACTGAAACGCCCTACACTACTGGTCCTCTGCCGTCCCAAGACGGCGCACATGAGGCTGCTCCACGAGCGACAATGTACCTTTCGCAGCTTCGGATTCGAGCCGACTGATCCATGCGTCCGCACCGTCCGAACGCCCTGTGGAGTGAACAGCTCCCTCAAATCTGGCCGACGACCGGTCGCTCAATATTTGTTGACATTCGTGTTCCACTAAGTCGAACAGGCCTTGAGCGGACCGCCAGTCATGCCGATCTCCCGGGATACGTTCGGCAGTACCAGTACTGCAGCGGACGCCAGACCGAGAACATCCTGGAGACCCCAATGTCATCCCAGAACCTGCACAAGCTGTTGAATTCGACACGCACTCCGTCTTCGGAAGTGCTCAGCGTCAATGCCGGCCCGGTTTACGAGAGTTCGCGATAGCATCCATCGGTGGCCCGGGTCTCATATGGTTCGAAGCGTTGCTGCTGTCCGCAGAAACAACCGCATGAACCACTTGCGGCCAGGCCAGAATGGAATTGCCCCAGTGGACCAATGCGGTCCCTCAACGCCACCGGGTCCTATCCAAGCGAGCCGGGGGCTCGACCACGCCGGAAGGCGGAATCTCGACATAAGGCGTGTGAGCCGGACGAGACCGCATCCGACGCCGCGGAATCGACGTTCGGCGTGGCGCATTCGATAGCCGCAATGGATGGGCCCGCGTCCCTTCTGCGCACTGCCGCCAGAACGCTCACAGCACCCGTGGGTACGGCGACCATCTAGGCGACCGTACCGCCTCATTCCCAAGACAGTTACGATTCACGCGGCCTCTATGACAACATACGATATGAGAGCGAGCTCGCGTTGCCCTCTGTCCTGAACAGTCCAGCCCTTGCGTTCCCACAGGACCGCCCATCACCCGTTGCAGCGAGTCTGTCCTCCCCCACCTTTCCTGCTAAGTTCCTCTTAACGCTGGCCACGCGCAGGTTGGGGCGCAGAAGGAAAAACACACCCATTCAGCTACGCAATCCTGTCCAGACACGCTGTCCCGGGGGGAAATGTTCATTTCCTGGAAATTCGCAGTCGGACAGACTGTCCCGCCATAAGAGTGGAAACGCGGCATAAGGCACGCAACGGACGGGGGGACCGCATCCGACGACACGGGAGCACTGGTGCCGTGTCGAAATTCAGTGCGGTGCGCTTGGTGGTCGCAACGGATGGTCCGACGTCCAGTCCGCGCATGGTCGCCAGTACGCTCACAGCGCCCGCGGGTACGGTGACCATCTAGGCGACCGTATCGCCCACCTTCCTAAGACAAGTGCGATTCACCCGGCGTCCATGATGACATGCGACTCGGAGGCGGCCTTATGTTCACTCTCTGCCCTAGACAACCTGTCCCCTACGTTCCCCTCCAAATTTCCAACGCCCATTCCAGACATCCTGTCCTCCCCCACCATTCCTGCTAAGTCCCTCTCCATGCTGTTCACGCGCAGGTTGGGGCGCAGAAGGAAAATCACACCCATTCAGCTACGCAGTCCTGTCCAGACACCCTGTCCCGGGGGGAAATGTTCATTTCCTGGAAATTCGCAGTCGGACAGACTGTCCCGCCATAAGAGTGGAAACGCAGCATAAGGCACGCAACGGACGGGGGAACCGCATTCGACGACACGGGGGCACTGGCGCCTTGTCGAAATTCAGTGCGGTGCGCTTGATGGTCGCAACGGATGGTCCGACGTCCAGTCCGCGCATGGTCGCCAGAACGCTCACAGCGCCCGCGGGTACGGCGACCATCTAGGCGACCGTATCGCCCACCTTCCTAAGACAAGTGCGATTCACACGGCGTCCATGACGACATGCGACTCGGAGGCGGCCTCATGTTCACTCTCTGCCCTAGACAACCTGTCCCCTACGTTCCCCTCCAAATTTCCAACGCCCATTCCAGACATCCTGTCCTCCCCCACTATTCCTGCTAAGTCCCTCTCCATGCTATTCACGCGCAGGTTGGGGCGCAGCAGGAAAAACACACCCATTCAGCTACGCAGTCCTGTCCAGACACCCTGTCCCGGGGGGAAATGTTCATTTCCTGGAAATTCGCAGTCGGACAGACTGTCCCGCCATAAGGAGAGGGTCCGACCGGCCAGGTTTCCAGCCGGATATTTGCTCTTGTATGATTTATATAGTACAACGGTTCTGTGATGTGCAAGACTATCCGAAGTGGGTGTTGAGACGCGAGAGATCACCGAATCGACAGACGCAGTCAAGACGACCGAAGAGATGTCCGAAGAACTTGCGAAAGTCGTCTGCTACACTGGCGAGTTCGACATCGAGGTGTGAGTTCTGCGGGGCGACCGTATATCACCACCCAGGATTCTGTCCTTCCTGTGGGGAAACCGCGGCGTCAATGGACAATAAAGCGTGAAGGTCTAGGGGCGGACAGCCGCTCTTCGAGGCCCGGGAGAATGGCACACCCCGTCATCAACCGATATGGCGGCGAAGGAAGCCGGGTAACACCCGCATCTCCCCCATATGACGGGTGCCGGGGCGTGCACGGAACTCTCGGACCGTGCACGCCGACAGTTCGCGACTGGCGAACAGAGACACAGTCCCTACCTCCACTGCGGTCTGAAGCTACACGGCGTATCCGGCACCGACGATTCTCCCGAGTCGCAGGGCCAAAGGGTTTTTGAGATTTGGGGCCCAAGACTCCGCCCTAAGCAGGCGGCCTAAGTTAATGTTCGCAGTAGAGAATCGTCTCAATACGGTTCCTGCCCGCCGAGTGATAGGGCGATCCGTTTCTCGAAAGTACAACGTCCTCTCGCTTAGTACCGAGTCCGCGTAGTTTTGTCAGGTATATTGTGATTCCGCCTGCATTTCATCTCTCTTGGAGCGCCATTATAGGGACGCCGGTTGTCACTTCATTAGTCCGGGATTATATTACACACAGGAAAACAGACTGGGCTGTCCATCCCGTGATTCTCCAGTCAACAATATTCCTTATCTGAGGAGAAGAAAATGGCAGGAAGAGGGTTTCGTGGCGGCGGCTTCCGCGGGGGACGGTCGTATGGCGGCAAGGCACACAGCTCGGGCAGGAGCTCCCGCCGTGGCTCGTCGTCCGGTTCAGGCAGATCCTCGAAGTCCAGGACCAGTAAATCATCCCAGAAAAAGGCGGTGGTCTATTCCATCTACAACTCCAGGGGGAAGCGGACCTACGTGGGAACGACGAACAATCCCGGGCGAAGGGCCTCACAGCACACCAGATCTGGGAAGCTGACCAGGGGTGGCGAGATGGTCGTGGAGTCTGGGCGAATGTCCCGAAGGTCCGCCGAGAAACTGGAGTCCAGGAAGATACAGGGATACCAGCGCAGGGCGGGGCGGCTTCCCAAGCACAACAAGACCTCGGACGGCCAGTATCGTTTCTGGGATTAGCGACAGCAGCGGGAGCTCAGAATAATGCCGGACTACATGATTGTCATCGAAATGCCGGACTGGACTGAAGCACACCTGGAATTCCACGCCACCAGGACGCAAGCTACTGCCAGCGCCCAGACAGTAGTCGAGGCACTGGCCCGCCTGAGTGAACTCCGCGGCGATGACAACATCCAGGTCACACTATCCGAGGTGATCGACGGATGGCGCATTTCAGAGGCAACGGAGCAATAGGGCGATATGACAGTGTAGATGAAAGCATTAGATGCTCAGAATGAACTGACCCATACGGGAAAGGTTGAGCGCACACTGCAATTGAAAAAGAGCCACAGTGAGTCATCAGGATAGTCAAATGGCACGAAACAGTTGGACTCGCGAACAGGACCTTGCCGTATTCCACCTCCGATCTGGGGGTGTTCGGATAAGGGACGCTGCGATTACGGAGCTTGCCCGGGTGATGAACCGCTCAGAGGCATCCATTTGGATGCGGAAGTGTAACTTCGATTCTCTTGACACATCAATGCCAGGAGTGGGACTGAGCAAAGCGGCCAAGCTGACAAAGAGTATCTGGACTGAATATCAACAAGACCCGGATCGACTTCTTGACGAAGCCCGCGATGCATTCCAGGGGCTCTTGGGCCGTCAGTGAATCGTTTGAGACTCTTCCTGGGATATATGCGCCATGGTTTGATAACAGTCGATAGGACAGAATGCCCCCAGTCGCCAATTTAGGGGCTGACAGGGTACCTATAGTTCCCGGAACTCGTACTGGCCGCACTCCTGGACCGAGCTAAGATTGAGTTAATGAGCCCGAATTCAGATGACGGGAAATCACCTCTGCCACACTAACCCTGGCTTCAGGCCCAACCTTTCTTGGAAATCCAAGGGAATAGAAGTCCAGTGCTCAGTCAGCAGGTCAACCAATTGTTGGCCGTTGATAAGACCGATGCGAGGGAAACCTTGCTCGAATGCTATATCGGGCGCCGCGTGATGGTAGTCAGCTGTTGTGATGACTGCTCCTTGACCTCCAAATGGGATCATCTGGCGAAGCTTCATGACATCGTTCCGGCTGACTTTTGACCCCAATTTATGTCTCTTAGCCTGAACATAAATACTCACACTGGCGAGGTTAGACACATTCAGTTCACCAATCACATCCACTCCACCATCCCCCGGCTTTCCAGTCACCTCAGTACCCTCGAAACCAAGAGCGGTTAGCAAGTGCTCGATGAGTATCTCAAACTCGGAAGGATCGAGTTCAAGGATTCGTTCAAGGACGGTCTGGTATGGATCGTACATCGGTGGACGAGGGGGAGTTATCACTCCTATCTTCGCCAGGAACTCTTCACGTTGTGAAACTCTAAACACTGTTAACGACGCTTTGATCGTCTGCTGGAATGGAACCGAAAAGTCGGCACGTCTCAGGCGTGTCTTCTCCCATGCTACCCTTCGCCGGTGTCGATACGGACACCCGTCGCTTTCGCCAGGGTAAAAGTACGACGGGTCGCTTTCGATCTTACCGAAATGAAGCCATGCAGTGTTGTTGGGCGGCGTAATCACATAGTCGCCGGCTCTGATGTCGAAGAGAAAACGTGAAATCTGCCCGACCTGGGTTCCAATTTTGTATTCGCTCGTATCGTCTGGATAAGTTTCTCGGTAGGCTTGGTCAAGATCCTCGCGGCTTTTCATCTGCCCCAGTTCCTGATCCGGAATCCAGCCAATGCCAACATAGCCACCATTTACAAAATGTTCTGTGTACTTGCCAAATTCTGCTCGAACCACCCAGACGTTAGTCATGTTATCTCCTGTTGGATGACGGATTGTCCAGAGTTAGGAATTGTTTCACTTTGCTCCACCCGAAACTCATTGTCAACAGAAGGGACCTTGCGACACACTTTTTGAGCAATACAGATCCGATAGGAAATATCCTAGGATGCTATTAGTCTCTCTGTGGGCGGCTGGTCTATAGCTAGCGCCATGCACTCCGTTCCGCGGTAATACCGCTTGAGAGCGTGACAGGATCACTCACTTAACAACCATTGAGGTGGTAAACTTCTGCATCGCACACACTGATCCATACACACCGAGGCAACGACATGGCGATATACAAGATGACGGACGAAGAGTTTGAGGAACTTGAGGAGACCTCCTTCGGGGCAGAGGGCATCTACGAGCGCTACGATCTGCAACGAATGCTCCGAGACCAGCCCCATCTTCTGGAAGAGGGTTTATTCATCCTCGCGGAAGAGTATGGCGACTGGGTGGAGTCCAGCCGGCGTATCGACTTGCTAGGCCTTGATGCTGATGGACGGCTGGTGGTGGTCGAACTGAAGCGGGAGGACCAGGACAGCCTGATGGACCTGCAGGCTGTCCGCTACGCGGCCATGGTAGCGAACATGACCCTGGAGCAGTCTATTGACGCCCACCAGGGCTATATGGATATACGTGGTATCGAGGGAGAAGCCGAATCCCGCATCCGGGACCATCTCGGAGCATACGAAGACCAGATCAGCATATCGACTCGCAACCCGCGTATCATCCTGGCGTTGGCCAATTTCTCCACGGAACTGACCACCAGCGTCCTCTGGCTGAGCGATGTCGGCATAAACATCACCTGTGTCAAGCTTCAGCCCTACAAAGTGAATGGATCCGTGTTCGTGGAAAGAACCCAGGTGCTTCCCATGCCGGAGGCCGCAGACTACATGGTGCAACTGAGAGACAGGCAGAGGGAGGCCGAGTCCCGGGGCCAGGTGCAGATTTCGGGTGGCGGAGACGACTTTGTCGAGTCGGTCAGCGGCGCGCGTGAGGAGTATGTAGAGAAATTGCAGCGTCTGTATCAGTTCGCCCTGTCGCTGGAGAAAGAGGGAATCGCTTCTCTTTCAACCAGTCTCGGCAAAAACAGAGCCTTTCTGAGGATCAGGTTTCCCGAGATGGACATAGGACTTGTTAATATCGTAAACAACGGCGGTTACGGTTATCCTCAGTTCAATGGAAGACAGTTCGACCTGTATGCTCCAGCAGCCAAACAGCGGCTGGAAGAGGTTACTGGCGACGAAATAAACCCTGGGAAGACATACTGGGGTGAAATATCAGACAATTTCCTCGAGGCTCTCGCTGACGCGTACCGCGAGGCGTATGACTCACTCTGGTCGGAAGACTAACAGGCTGCTGAAGTTCTGCTTCTTATCTCGCTGTACTCGTTACGCAGTGAGATAACGTACTGCCAGGAGCTGCACTACAATCATCCGCGAGAGATTCGCAGAACCCGATGGGACATAATGCCCACAAATGTCCCGCTCGGTGTTTTGATGCACGTCGTCCTCAGACGGTCCTGCCAGCAACTGTCCAGTCGACCGCCTGTCTTCCAAATTCTAGGTCCTGGACTCGCCGGCAACAGAGAGGAAAGCCTGGTCGAAGGTCTTGATGGGGCTTGTCCCGCGCACGCAGCTCAGGATATTGCACGTACAGCTGCCGGGCCAGCTCAATATCCTCTCTTTCAAGAGGCCATACTTCAGCAGTGGATATATCGGCGAGTTCCATGGCTGTCAAGGGCGGGGGAACCTCTTCGGGCCGGTCACCCGGCCAGATGCGCCAGTTCCTCCTCCACAAGTTCCACTATGAGGTCGTCCAGATTCTCCACCGAGTACTGCCCGACATCGTGCGGTGTGCTTCCGCCGTACAGGATGAATATGAACCTTCCCATCGTGTGCAGTGCGAGTTGCCGGAATATGTACTCTCCCTGAACGTCCAGTCCACTCGAGGCGATTGGAAATATCTTGATGCCTCTGCCCGCGGCGTCCCGCATCTCCACGGCGTAGTCGTAGTCATCCTCGTAGTCCAGGTGGGGAGGAGCGTCCGCTATGAGGAACACCAGGCGTATGGCGTCCCCTTCTCTCCAATCGAGGTCGTTCATCGCAACGTGGAGCGCCTCGTTGAGGGACTCCGGGTTGTCGTTCCCGCCGTCCGCCTCGACTCCCCTGATTGAATGCACGAACTTCTGGACGTCCGTATCGAAGGGGTATGTCCGCGTTACGAAGTCGTCTCCCCTGTCCCTGTAGGTGACCATCCCGAATCGAAGGTCCGGCTCCGACGGAAGCGCGTTGATGCGCTCCGAGATGGACAGCATGGTGGACTTGATCTGATCTATCTCGTCGGACATGCTCCCGGTGGCGTCCAGCAGGAACAGCAGGTCCAGCGGAACTGACTCGACGAACCGCTCATCCAGGTCCAGGTCCACCACCCACTCGTCAGTTTCGCCCCTGGCGAACTCCAGAGACTCGCTGAGGTTGCCCTTCTCCACACGGACCTCGAAGTTCTGAGCGTTGGCTCCGTCCTCGTACATCCTTGGGAAGAACACCGTCTGTCCGTTGGCATATGTCTGTCCGCTGAACAGTTCACTGTCTCCTGTCAGGACCGATACCTCTGAGTTCGGGATGGGGCGCCCGTCTGCCCCACGCACCGTGACGACGTATCTCTCCGACACGTCGAGGTCGTGGACCTTCGGACCCTCGTACTCGCTGCGGTACTCAAGGTACTCGTCCCATCTCTGATTGTCGTCGATCTCGCCGGCGGACAGAGACGTCGCCTGCCACTCTTCATATGATTCTGCCGAAACGGATTCGGATATCACTGCGTCCGCCGGCGCTGCCCCTGCCGGGGCCGCCAGTGCGGGCGCTTCGGGCGCCGGCGCAGACGCCGGTGCAGGCGCTTTGAGTGACGCCGTTTCAATCTCCCAGTCGCCGGCGCTGCTCGAACAGCCGACCAGGACTGAAAGCCCCATGAATGCGGTTGCTGAAATAGCTGCCATCAGAAAGTTCCTGTTCATTTCTGCACTCCTATCGCTGTGGTACTGTCCCGTTGTGGACATCTGTCGACAGTCTGGCATCAGGGCTCTTACAGACCGAACATCAATAGTGTCTCATTCGGAGAAAATCGTGAGTCACATCTGTAACACTCAAGTGGGTTCACGCCTGTTCGGGGTGCGATCAGTATGGAATAGTCGAATCAGCCCTGGCTGTACGGACCGCCGGGCGACGCGCGTTATTCAGGTGTCGTGCTGAAATCCTTCCACTTCGTCATGCCGCGAATCGTGAGAGGGCTTTTCCCCTGAGTGATATTCTTTCTGTGTAACCTCTGTGGGCATAACAGCGCCGGAGTGCGAAGTGATGAGAGTCCTGACCCTGCATCAACTGTGAGACCGGCTAATGGTCTGGGGACTCAAGAAAGTCGAGACACTGTCCTGGCCCGCTCCCATGAATCTCACAGGCGAGCGGATTCCCATCCATGCGGGAAAGCGAGAACCCCGGCCAACGGAGTGGAACATCGAGGTCCAGCGCGTCGTTCTCCGGCGCGACGGCGGTTCTCACTCCATGCCGATGGGCACTGTCGTGGCGACCGCCCGGCTGATCGAGTGCCTGCAGGTGATGTGCGAGCCGGACTCCAGTGGAATCGTTAATTGTCGCGGCTTCGGCGAACTCGGCGACGGACCGGAGTATGACGCGACAATTACGACTGACCCCTACGGGGACTTCTCGATGGGCAGGTGGCTGTGGGTGTTCCATGACCTGCGGCGCGTGGAGCCGGTCTCGATAGATGGTCGACAGGTCGTGTGGACGCTGCCGGCAGCGGTCGCGGCGGAGTTAGCGCCAGGATAGATTCGTTCGCCCAATAGTCCTTATGTCAAGTCAGAGCGCAGGTCTCAGTCAGGGTCATCCTATGTTCGTTATGTGAAGTCCGCCGAAAGGACGCCCCATGTCTCTTATGCAAATTAGAAGATATGGGGTGGAGCGAAGTTGCACCCCACAGCATGGAAGACAGTCATCAGCATCGGACTGTTCTGGCTAGCCGCCTTTGAACTGCCGAAACCAGAAAATCGTGCCACCCACATGATCCTCTTTCTTCTACCTCGGATTAGGCTACGTGTTAAATGTCCACATGGCTGAATAAAGTCTCATACTTGTGTCAAAAGTTCACCAAAACGTAGCTTCCGAGCATCTCCCCGAAGGACCACCAAAGCACTACGGTATTGCCTCTGAATCGAGATTCGCCAAGCAGTCCGGGCAAGTGATACGCTCGGGCTCCTTCACATCATCTACCAGTTGTGGATTGATTGCCTCTCTCGCATTTTGGCATCGGTGGCGATACACTTCAGAGTATATACCGTCTTCCCTATGCTCCGAAGAGATAACGTACTTACCATGTACCAACGGTTCTCGTGATATGTACTCTTCGCCCGCAGAATCCCAGACCACTGTACTTCGGAGGAAGGTCAAATCCTCAATAATTCGAGAAATACCGTACATCAACCTTTTCCTACACACTTTGCATGTGATTCCATTGAGGTCAGCTAACACCTCGTATAGGTTATGTGTACTGGGAGGTTCCGTCGAACGGCCATCCCCTTCAATGGATCGCCAACGCGGTCCGTACATTTTACTGCCGGACTCAATTCTTAGTCCGCAAAGTGTCTCACCTCCATATTTGGTGAAGTCCATCTTTGGAGGCCATATACCTATTCCGCGCACCCCCTTACCGAAATCCCATAGCTCGTCTATTTCCAATCCTCCCTCATATCCTATCCAACGAACACAATGGTACGCCTCCGGGTCATCTTCCCGACCCGCCGGGAAATAGACCTCAGACGGCGGCTTCCTCAGATAGTCGTCCCAAAAACCCATAGTTGTTTCCTCCTGATCTCTGGTTATACACTCCGAATCTAACTCTCACTACAGTTCCCGCTCGACCACCATCCTAGCCCCACGTCTCCGAGCCTTAGAATAATCGCGCTTTGCCCGCGCCCCGCGTTCCATTGGCGAATCCAACAACGTACTCCCATCCCCGTATGTCTGGAATGAGCGATAACCGGGCGAGCGCGGAGTACGCGAATCCGTCACGCGGGAGTGTGTTCGGCGGGAGATTCGATGTGTGCGAGACATGCCTACATTGTTACGTCGTTAGCATGGCCTTGCCAAGGACGATTTTCTGGAATGACCGGGGGTTGTGTGTTACATTCTGACCGCATCAACTAGGGAGTCATATCTATGGTGGATAAGAACATCTACGGCTACACGCTCAGGGACCGATACAATCAGGTCGTGTACATTGGGCAGACTAACAATCCCCGTGCTAGAAGGGCAGAACATAGATTAGAGGAAAAGGAATTCTACACGTTGAAAACCGAGCGCGGTGGAATGACTAAGGCGCAGGCTGATAAGTGGGAAAGAGATTGGCTGGAAGGGTATCGCAAGCGTCACGGTCGAAATCCCCGATATAACCGAACTACGGACGGTCAGCCTACGGGCAAGATATACAAAGGCGGGGAGTCCAAGCCGTCCAAAGGATCACAGCGTCCGCGTGTCCAAAAGGTTGAGGTAACGGTCGCTGTTCCCGAAACCGGGTACTGTCTGCGCTGTGGGAAGGAAATCCCGTTCAACCCCCAACGACCTTACTGCACTACCGATTTCAGAACTTGGGAGAGATTCAAGAATACCGAGTATGAGGAACAGCATTGCCATGTGTGCGGAGAGGAACATGATACTAGCATGGTAAAGCCTATGTGTAGGTCGTGCTATCGGAGTAACCGCGCTTTCGTTGCGTAGAGGAGATTGAGACATGAATATACCGCAACGCCGCCGCCTTTTCGAGTTGGGAGAGGATACGGTAGCAGAGGCTATCCTGGACGTGCTACGTACTCAGCCGGATAGCTGTCTGACAACTAGCGAAGTCGTAGAGGCGATGGGGTTGCCTGCATGGAAAGGCGGTATGTCTCTGAATCCAGAACGTGGTATCTGCGAAGGGGTGTTAGCCATGCTTGCCGATAGAGACCAGATAGATATGATCCCGCCCACTTCTGACAGGCAAGGGTACAGGTGGATGTATGCGGCTCAATGAAGGTCAACAGCTTCATAGGAGAAGTAAGGAATTGCAAGATGATCTCAGTTCAAAGAACCAACCCGAATAATGTCAGCGTAGGGATTAACGGCAAGGTGTATATCATTTCCGATGGGCAAGCCGCTGTGATTCTCGGACGTTTGAAAAACGCAATGGACGTAAACGAAGAATGTATCTTGCCAGAATTTGGCGTAACAATCGGGCCTGAAGGTGCATCCCGTCTGTATGAAGCACTTAGGGGAGAGTTAGAGGGTGTCTGAGAAGTCATTTCAGGTAGGATGCGCCAGTCTGCGAAGCATCAGTCTGATCATAGCAGCGTACACGAACGACTCTTCAGTCTCAGGCAAGTATTCATAGTCCTTAGACAGTCTGCGGTTACGTACCAGCCATGCGAATGTGCGCTCCACAACCCAGCGCCGCGGCAACACTACAAATCCCTTCGGACGAGTTGGAGGCTCCTGGTCACCTACCACCCATACCCTGCCAGACCAAGTATGTCTCACAACCTCCAAGTCCCAGCCCAGCGTGGTTCTCATCCACTCCTTAAGTCCGCGATATGCGTAGTCCGCCCACACTTTCCTCATCCTCGGAAACCGACTGCTCAGACCGTCCAGCACCATCTTGGATCCCGCGCTATCGCTTATTCCAGCCTCATGCACCTTCACCTTCAGTACCAACCCTTCAGTATCCACAAGTATATGACGCTTCCTGCCGTTCACCTTCTTGCCGCCATCGTAGCTGCGTAAGCCCCCCTTTCACTCGTCTTCGCCGACTGCGAGTCTATCGCACCCGCGCTCGGTGTGGGCCAACGTCCCTGTGTTACCCTGACTCGCTCGCGCAATGCCTCGTTCATGTCCTCCCACACACCTACCATTCGCCATGCTCTGAAATAGTGATAGACGGTCTTCCATGGCGGAAGGTCATGTGGGAGCATCCGCCATGGTATCCCACCTCTGAGAACGTAGAAGATGGCGTTGATGATCTCGCGCATATCTACTGAGCGCGGTCGTCCACCCGCTCTGGCTTTCGGAACCAACGGCTTGAGGATGGCCCATTCGGTGTCTGTCAGGTCCGTAGGATACGGTTTACGCTTCATAATGAGACGATCTTAACACTTCTCAGACACCCTCTATACCATTTCAGCTTGATGAGGCCGCATAGTATTCGGGTATCCCCTGAACGTTCCGCTTGATCCACTCCCAACCTACCAGCGACTTCACTCGTTCGGGATCCGATTCCAGCCTGCTAAGGCAGGCGTTCACCGCCTCAACCTTCTCATCTATACTCCCATACACCCTGCCCTCTACCCACCTGCGAACCTCCTCGAACACCCGCTCGGCAGGATTAAGCTCAGGACTCTAGGCAGGCAGCGTTATCGTCTTCACCCCCGCTATACTCCTGACCAACTCGCTGCGATGGCTGCCCGCTCCGTCCCACACCAGCGCTCTCACTTCCGTGTATCGCCTAACACTCAACACCGCGCGCGCCACCGTCTCAGAGCTCATCGAGTCTATCCACGCCCACTCCAACTTCCCACGCGCAAAGTCCACCACCAGGAACAGGTACTTCCATTCATACACCAATTGTTACACGTCAACCATTCTTGCCGGTTATGCGACAATCATTCTTGCCGGTCTGACTCCTGCTCTGTGCGACTACTCTGCGCCGCGCCGGTCCTGTAACTCGGCACGTCAAACTCCAGTATGACCGAGTGGTGAACGATCCTGTCTATGGCCGCCGCGGTCGCCATGGGGTTGTCGAACACCTTCTCCCATTCACTGAAGACCAGGTTTGAGGTGATGCCCAAGGAACGTCGCTCGTAGCGCTCGGCTATGAGTGTGAACAGCACCTCCGACTCCTCGGCCCCCTGTGGCAGGTAGCCCAGGTCGTCTATGATGAGCAAGTCGAAGTTGTCCAGCTTGCGCAGCATCCGCGGCAGTTCCAGGTCTCGCTTGGCAGCGAGCATGTCCTGCACCAGACGGTATGCAGGGATGAACAGCACGGAACGACTCGACTCCACCAGCCGGTGTCCGATGGCGCATACGGCGTGGGTCTTGCCGGTGCCCGGCATACCGAACGCCAGCACGTTGACTCCTCTATCCACAAAGTCCCCTTCGACAAGTCTGTTGAGCTGCTGCCTGAGCTTGATCGGAGTCCGCTCGTGCTCGAAGGTGTCCCAGGTCTTGCCCGCCGGCAGCTTGGACGCCCTCCTCAGCCTGTCCACTCTCCTTATCCGACGGTCCTCCGCTTCCTGCTCCATGACCTCAACGAGTGTGGGAAGCGCATCGGCGTGTCCGGCCTCGTCGAACCTCGTTACGGTCTCTGCAGCCAGCGTCGGCAGCTTGAACTCCCTGCACAGCTGTCTGATCCTGTCTCCCACCGCGATCGATGGATGCATGTCCGCGATCATCGCACACCTCCCACCAGCAGCCTGTCGTATACGCTCAGATCCACGACACCGACCCTCTTCAGGTCTGGGACCGGCGGCGGGTCGGGAGCCGATAGTTGACGAACCATCGCGTAGTCGAAGCTCAACCCCGACTCCAGAAGTCTTCTGAGTACTCTGTCCACCTCCGACTCCATGGTTGTCGCGGCCAGGTGCAGGATGCGCACGTACTCCACGTCGGCGCGCTCTCCCTTCCACTCACACAGCGCATCATAGGTTCGTCTGAACGTATGGGTTGGGAACATTTGCTCCCTGAATCTGTACCTGGCGAATGCTCCAGGCTTGCGCACCAGTGAAGCTATGATATGGCGGTAGTCGATCTGTGCCTCACCCCCGCCGTGTATCCGCTCCATGCTCTCAACCAGGTGGTCCTTGTAGTACACCTCGATGCGATCGGCGTACAGCCTTACGTTCACCTCCATCCCTATCAGTCGGGACGGCACCGAGTATGTCCGGTTCGCCACCCTGATCGTGCTCCACCTGCGTACCCTGCAGCTGTAGTTGACGTACTCTGGCACAGGCGCCGGGGGAAGCGGAAGCAGATGACGCCGCTCTCTCTTCAGCTTCGAGCGGGCCAGTCTGTTACGCCGGTCCACGATCCGTCTGATGAACTCAACGTACTCTCGCTCCGACTCGAAGTCGCGACTGCCCCGCAGGATCAGCGCCTGGAGGACCCTGTTCTTGAGACGACGGTGTCCCTGTTCGACCACACCGTTCTCATTAGACGAGCGAGGGTTGGTCCTTGTGTGCTCCACCCCGTAATGCGCGAGCACCGCCTCGTACCTGGCGTTGATCGCGCGACCCCTGCTGTTCTTCAGGTCGTGCGTGGCCGCCGACAGGTTGTCGGTGCGCACCACCCTCGGCGCTCCGCCCAGATCCCACAGCGCTCCCTGGAGTCCCTTCACCAGCGCCGCGAACGTCTCGCCAAAGCACACCTCCGCGTAGCTCCAACCCGAGTGGCTCAGTACTAGGTGGAAAAGCATATGCCTGAACGGCTGTCCACCTATGGTCACTCCCAGTTCCGAACAGTGGGTGAAGTCCAACTGGGCCTCGCGACCGGGCGGATGGTCCTGCTGGAAGTACACCTCCTTGTCCGGCCCATGAAGGGCTCTGTAGTCTCTCATGCGCCTCTGCAGCGTCCTCAGTTGCGATCCGCCGAACCTGTCCGGGTGTCGCTCGTCGAGCCACTCCAGAATGGTTGTTGCACTCAGGTCACCGTCGGGGTCTGTCCGCAGCAGCGGTACGACATCGCTCTCCCACACATCTGCAAACGGGTCCGGTCTGCTTCTCCACCTCCGTCTTGCCTTCTTCCTATCCGACGGTAACTCTCCCAACTGCCAGTCCCTTGCCGATCTCTCACTCATGGCGGCTGACGCCGCCGCTGCCTTCTGTGTCTTGCCTTCCATAATCTTCTGCCTCAGTAGAACTACCTGTTGATCCGTGATCAATCTGGCACCTCCTGGTACCAGACCATCGTATCTACTGACCGGCAAAAATCGTTGTCGTCACCGGCAAGAATGATTGTCGCTGTTCACCAATTGCAACCGCTGAACCACCTGTAATCGTCCCACAGGCGGTGTGCGGATTTGTGGAGTAGTAGAGAGAGTCAGTTTTCTCTGGAGGAAGGATTCTGCTTACGCCGCTACCAACTCGCCCAGGTCCAGACCTTCTCGTCCGCTCCACACCCACTGCGTCAGACCCAACCCGTTGATCATACCCTCCATACTCTTGTACCCTCTAACTGTCTTGTACCTGATCTTGCGCCTTCCTATCGTTCTCTCTGTGCCAGTCCCACCCATCTATCTCATCAATACGCCTGCGCACGTTCTTTCTCACGTGCGCTATGCACACCTGGTGTTCAATACCCAAACGCTCGACCACCGGCTTGTAGGTGGACAGGTCATCGGTCACCATCGCCTCCACTCCGAAGCGGCTCACGTATCGCTGAAGCCACCTCATAAAGCCCTCGCTGTCCCTGTCCACCAACACATCCATACCCACAAGTTGACCGCTCTTTGCGTCCGTTACAAAACCCAACACTGTCTTTTTGCCCCTCAGCCTGATCACTGTCTCATCCGCTCCCATCACCCTCACACGCCCGCGCGTCCTGTTCATCCATCCGCTCAGCGCGCCAGAGCCCCACTCCTGAACGTCCCGCCATATGCTCATCCGGGATAGACCGCAGCCCAGCGCAGACAACAGATGGCTCACAGAACGCAGCGACAGACCCAGCGCCCAACTCAGTGCACTCACCCCTCTGAGTCTCAGACTCCGATCATGGCTGTCCACTCCTTTCGGGTAGTGTCTGAATGTCTTCAGACAGTCTGTGCAACGATACCTGATCACAGTAACCTCGCTTATGTACAGGTCTGTGACGCGCTTTGTAACCTTCCCATGTCGGTTCAGAATGACGCTGCCGCAGTGCGGACAGGCCGACGGCCTGGAATCAGGATAGTCCTTGACCTGGGGCAGTGTGAATCGTACTCTGGACATGGCAGGGGGCCTCCAGTGTTGGTTGTGATTCTTCAACACCTTAGCAGGATTCCCTGCCATCTTCTTTAACCACCGTCTATGGGACGGTTACGGAGCATCAAATGGATTGAAGAACTCCCACACCATGTATGGGGACTTGACCAAGTCCGACCTGAGACGGGCTGCGGTAACTGAATCGTGATCGTAGCTCTTTACCCCCTACCGCCACACCCGTAACAGGCACCAGATGATATCAAAAGTCAGGATCGTATATTCATAGCTAGTTCAGCTATGAAAAAGCCCGCGAAATCAAGCCACTTGCGCCCCAATTTCGGGTGCAGATGTAATTAAGTGCACAGCCCAATGTTTCTCCGGTTGTGGGACCATTTTAGCTTTGATGTATTTTACTCTCTGGAGAGTTGTTTAGCGCCCAGTCCAACAAAGTAGCGAATCCTTAAGTTAAGAATCCAATCAAATGCGCTACCGGCACTTATGTCTCCGGCCCTCCAGCAGGCGATTGGATGCACTGTTTACCCCGGTGAGGTCGCACAGAGAATCTACTAAGCATCTGGCCTGACTGGGTGCTTAGTAGATTCCGCCGTCCATCAGTTCAAAACGCAAGTCTCGGCCACGAAGTCCCTGCTGTCGCAGCCCCTCCCGCTCCAACCGTCAGACGACGGCTTCCCGGTATCTGTATCAGCGTGTCCAACGCCGCATCCCTGTCAGCCATGCTATCAGCCTCCGGTCAGACGGAAGTCCCTCACCAGACCGTGTCTGTTGTCCATCAGGGCGTAAGAAGGTGGTCGGCTATCGACTAGCTCTGCTTATCATACGCGTACTACCGCCAGCTGGGGAGTTGCGCCGGCTGCGGCTCTTGCTTATCACCAGCCACCTGCACCAGCCTGTAGCCCATCTGAGCGGCCCTCTTCCTGCGCAGGAACGCTCCGAGCGCGCCGTCGTAGCGGTGCAGCACATTGGCCGCAATCCGAAGCTCCGCCACCGGTTCGCATTCGGGGTCGTGCGCGAGCTCAGCATCCTGCCGCCGCCCACCCTGTTGTTGGGACTCAGACCAAGCCACGACACAGCGTGATTCGCCGTCGGCCACCGGCTCATGTCCATTCCTATCTCACTGACCACCTTCTTACCCTCTGCTGCTACGAAGTGGGCGTGTCGCCGCGGGACGCCTGGCGCTACGGGCAATCTTTCAAACGGGAGAGCTCCCCAAGCGGGATGTCACCAATGATGCCGTCGTAGAGTGCCCGGACAATGCTTTGTAATGGGCGGTGTTCAGCGCGGTGAGACTGAGGACGGACACGGCGCGCAGGATGAAGCGGCGGGACAGTGCGCCTTGCCTGGTGTACAAGGCGGTGCAGAGCCTCTCGAAGCGACGGGGACCGCTGTGCTGTATGGAGGGAGGAACCTGATGACCTTGCTGGTGGATGGACCGAGATTCGAGGACGGGATCCTGGTCGAACTTCTGCCACCTGAGGAGACTGCCAGCGCCGCCTGATCAGGCTGTATTCTGGAAGGGACTTTCCGCAATCTTTGACCTAAGCTCTCTACAGAGAGACCCGGGTCTCGCTCGAACTTCCTACCTTCAAGGAATGTGCCGGCGCGGTGTTCTATCATCACATTGCACTCAGAACTGTCCCCAAGCATCAGGATGGCGTTCCGGACCGATTTGGGCAGTCCACACAGGGGCAACATGCGCCCGCTCCGAAGACTTACGAAACTCTGTCGGCCACCCGACACGATGCGCGATTCATCTGACCACCCACCACTGGAATTTGAAAGTGAATTCCTGCAAGAGCGACTCATCATCCTCAGCTTCCAAATACCTGTGAGTGGCCATCGCAGACCTCAATAATAGGTCCCCGAGATTTAAGAAGATCGTGGGGGGACTTGACAAGATTCCTTCAACTCATTTAGGAGGGCAGCGCTATGACCTTGCCAGTCCAGAAGATCGATCTGAATGGCACATACACGGTCCGCGAAACCGCCAAGATCCTGCAATTGACCGACGATAAAGTCTACGCCCTAATCCATGCGGGTGAACTGCCGTTCATCAAGGTCGGCAGGCAGTACCGCATAGGACGTGTAAGGCTCTGGGCGTTCGTCAACGGGATAGAAGATGCGGCGTCCATCGAGGAAATCATCCGGAGTGCTCTTCACGGAGCCGACGCAAAACAGGATCAGTGATGCAGGCCGAAGTCGCAGAAATCCGAGTAAGTGGGACCAGAGGCCCGACGTGAACGGCGGTTCTTCGATTTGCAGGTACCATAGTTATGCAGTGCGCCTTCGAATGAAGACCATGCATACCTGAAACACGGTTGAAGTCAAAATCAGGAGGTACAAAATGAGAGGTCATGTGGGAAAACGTGAGGGAAAGCGGGGAACGTCCTGGCATTACATTGTGGACATGGGGCGCGATGAGGTGACCGGAAAGAGAATACAGGAAATGAAGCGCGGCTTCGGAACCAAGAATGAGGCGGAGAGCGCGATGCGAAAAGTAATCAGCGCCATCGAGGATAGAACCTACGTACAATCCAGCAGGAAGACACTTGCCAAGTACTTGGAAGAGTGGAAGGAGGACTACGTGGCCCATAACGTCCGCCCCTCCACTGCGAGAGAGTACATCCGAATCATCGACCGAAATTTGATTCCCCACATGGGACGTCGCCGCATGCAGGACCTTCGTCCCCAGCACATACAGAAGTACGCTTCCAGGATGCTAAAGTCCGGTAGGGTGAGCGGAGATGGCGGACTGTCCCCCTCGACCGTGCGAGGCCACATCCGCGTCCTTTCGAAGGCGCTTGAGCACGCGGTCGACATGGGCGAGATGGCGTCCAATCCCGCCAAGAGGGTGAAGAAACCGAGAGTTCCTCGATTCAGACCTCAGATCGTAACCGCCGAGATTGTAGACCTAATCCTTGACGAGACAGTAGGTACGCCGTGGCTTGCGGCCTTCTGCCTGGCTTTCTACTCCGGCATTAGACGTTCAGAGCTGTGTGGTCTGAGATGGCGCGACATCGACCTTGAGAAGTACTGCCTGACTGTGGACAGGGCCAGGGTGGCGGTCAGGGGAGGCAGCGTCGAGGGAGATCCTAAATCCGAAACTAGCCGCAGGCTAGTCTCTCTGAGCACAAATATAAACTATATCCTGTACTATCATATGAAGGATCAGCAGCGGATGTTCGAGGCCCTCGGCATTCCGTGGACAGAGGACTGCTTCCTGTTCTGCAACGACAAGGGAATGCCTTACAATCCTTCTTCAGTCACCCATGCGTTCAAGCGCTTCGCGACGAAAGCGGGTTTTCCGAACGTGCGACTGCACGACTCCCGCCACGCGCACGCTACCATTCTGATGAATGCCAAGGTTCATCCGAAGGTTGTACAGGAGAGGCTTGGACATAGTACAATTGCGACCACGCTGGACATCTACTCTCACGTTCTGAGGGAGATGGACGTCGCTTCGGCGGAGGTATTCGAGAATCAACTCGAAGATTTTGGTTAGCAAAAGCGTTAGCAAAAACGGAAATCGGACCTGAGACAACGCCATATTAGCTTTGAAAGCCAACGTAGCTCAGTGGTAGAGCAGCGGTTTCGTAAACCGCAGGTCGGCGGTTCGAATCCGCCCGTTGGCTCCATGATTTCATAGCTAAAACAGAACAAACCATCCAAATGTGGGATCCTCCCGTGTAACATTTTTGTAACGGATTTGTCGCATTTATTTGAGATACCGGTGCCAGCGGTCTCTCAACTCTGTTCCCGCACTAGACGATAAATGACCTTAACTGGCAACGACGGGATTGTTCTGTCTGTTGTCTGGGTCGTGGCTGTAGTTCAGATTCTGAAGCTTGGGGCCAAGCGTCCCTTCAAATTCTGACTGTACTATAGCTTATAGCATTTCCGCACGCTTCCGCTCACCGATACATCCTCTTCGGAGCCTTCTGATCTGTTGTGATGCCAATGTGGATGCAGACCATGAAGTGCGTCCTGATTTGCTGGGGAGCTGGTGGGATACAACCTCGAAACGCCTTTGGTACCACTATGGACCTTTCGATTCTGATTGTTGCTGACCGAATAGACACGAATTTAGCTTTGGCAAATGACGAAATATGTCTCCCAGTGACTCTGGAAGACCGGGTTTGCAACCAGCCCAGCGGTCGCAGACACTGCAGGTCGGCGGCTTGGTCCCATCCGTTGAGTCCCATAATTCTGTAGCTAAATCGTGGGAAATGAACGATCTTCGGCGTCTCTTAAACCCACGAATTCAGGCTCGTATCACGTTTCTATCACAGTTTTTGACGTGTGATCCAGGCCGTCCCTCGTAACAGTAAACGCATCTTAAGAAACTTGCCGGAAGAAAATTGCTAGTTTCGTCTGAATGCTGTGTGAAACACACTTGCCTGAATGTGGCGTGCGTGAATGCCCGGGGCAGAAAGCAGACCGGAGAAAGTTCGGAGGTACTGTTCGCCCTGACAGTCGACCGTTGCGAGCGGCGTTCACTTGGGAACACCTCGAACTCGGTGTTCAGCGAGAGAGAAGGTGTACCCGATAACCCCAGTATGACCGCGACGGCCATAGTCAGAATTGACCACCACTCGGTCGTACTGGAACTCGTTGCCCCGAGGTACAAGGCCGATGCGGCGCGCAATCGCTTAATGGAGGAGGATCCACCCGGCAAAAGCAATCGACGCACCGTTAAAGTTGGTTGACGTGGATCATGTGGATTGTATCCACCAATAAACTCCCCTGACTTGCAGCTGAACCCGGGTCATGCAAGAGTGAAGGGAAGTATGCGAAAGGGCCGAAATGTCACATTTCCGGAACACCTCGTTCACCACTCAATTCAGCCGAACCCATACCTGAATGTCCGAATCTGGCGATAAGTGCCCTTAAAGTTCGACCGTCGTCTGGGATGCTTGCATGTCCCATGCGCTACTGGACTTCTGGAATGGGAACGTCCGAGGCGAATCTTCTACGGATGGGTGATCGTCGGTGTGATGGCCGTTTCCAGCGCGGTCAGCATGGCGAAGGGCACGCTCAACTTCGGACTGTTCGTCAAGCCAATGGGCGACGACCTCGGCATTGGGCGCGCCTCCTTCGGATGGGCACAGACCGCGCGCTGGGGCGCTGAGGCGCTCTCCAGCCCCGTGGCAGGAGCCCTTCTGGACCGCTTCGGAGCTCGTGTCATACTGCCGGTCGCTGCACTGACAACAGGCCTCGCCATGATAGGACTTGCGTACATCAGCCACTCATGGCAATTGATTCTGCTGTTCACAATCATGGGACTCATTGGAATGAGTGGTCCGGGCGCCTTGGCGACCTCCGTGACGGTGCTCAAGTGGTTCGTCAGGAAAAGGGGACGCGCGCTGGCCTATATGTCTCTGGGCGTTCCCATCGGAGCGATGCTGTTTATTCCCCTGACCGAGTACCTCATTGAGACGGTCGGATGGGCGACGTCTTGGATGGTTCTGGCTATAGTCGGCATGGGCATACTCGTACCGCTGGCGGCCATATTCGTCCGACGCCATCCGGAAGATATGGGTCTGCGCCCCGACGGCAACATGGACCCAGACTCAGCGGAGAGAGCGGATTCTGACGAGTCCTCGTGGTCCGTATCCGAAGCTGTCCGCACTAAGACGCTCTGGAGACTTGTTATTGTTTTCAGCACCGCTTCACTGGCTGCCGGCACGATCGACCTCCACAGAATACCAGCCTTCATGGACAGGGGACTCGACCCTGCGCACGTGACGTTCGCCGTTGCTTTCGACGCAGTGTGCGCGGGTGCGGCGACATTCACTTTCGGCATTCTGGTCAGGTACATTCCCGCTCGCGTCCTCGGAGCGACGGGCTTCGCGATGCTGGCGATTGCAAGCGCCATGACGATCTACGCCTACAACGACACGGTCATGTTTACATCCATGGCTGTATTCGGACTGGGAATGGGCGGAATGACGTTTCTGCAGCACTTCATCTGGGCCGACTACTTCGGGCGCGAGAGCGTGGGCAGCATACGCGGTCTCCTGAACCCAATCAACTTCGCTGTCGGCGGACTGGGCGCGCCCACGGCAGGCTACATCCGCGACTTCACTGGCGCTTACGATCCCGCCTGGGGGATAGGTGTCGCACTCATGGTTTTCGCCGCCTTCCTCACTCTGACCACACCTGCGCCGAAAATGCCTGTCGAGTGCGAAGTGAAGCATGTTTCGCAGCAGTCCCGATACGCGAGCGTCTAGCTTGGTAGCCCATAGAGACCGCTGTGGACCCGGTTCCTCTAAAATGCGCAACTTTCACTCATTGGTCCTGCGATGGTTATGTGAAGTGAGAAATGTTTTCTCATAGAGCGAAACACAGGTATACTCGGCAGAAAGGATGAGAGAACAACTCATGCGGACAGCAATAGCAAGATGTGAAAAGAGGTGGCTCGCGGCGGTACCACCTGTCCTCGTAAGCTTGGCCCTCATGGTGGGTGTTCTCTGGATCCTGGGTAACCCGGGACCGGTTCACGCCTGCAAGTGCGCTCAGGCCGGTTCACCTTCCGCGAAGAGTTGGAGAAGTTCTCCGCCGTCTTTGCGGGCAGAGTCGTCTTGATTCAGCATTCCTACGATCCCGATGGGGTCTCCGTCTCGCCCGAGGACCGCACCACGGTTGGAATAGAGGTCAGCGCCGTATGGAAGGGCATCGTCCATGAGGATATGTACATCACAACACCCCCGACCGGCGGGAGCTGTGGCTTCGGTTTCATCAAAGGAGAAGATTACATCGTCTATGCCAACGACAGCCCATATGCCGATGGAGGCTACACCGTTGGCATATGTAGTCGGACAGCCCTCCTCGTGCAGGCCCAGGAAGATCTCGGTGCACTGGGAGATGTCCATACTCCTCAAGCCGGGCAGGGAGGGCCATTGCCTGAGCAACCGCGAGAAACGACTTTGGACAGAGTGCGTTTAGTTGTGCTATTTACTGCCGCGATCGTCCTAATTGTCGGAGGGAGCATGGGATACGTAATGTGGAGGCGTCGGTAGTCCGACCTGCGAGCGCCCGTCCATCAGCGCCAGTCGTGGGACCGCGGCATCCGCACACCCGACCGGATCGCTCGCACCTCCGAGGCTATCAGGTTCACCGTGCCGTCCCAAGCGGATATAGTCCCCCGTACGAGTACCACCTGGCTGCTGAGTTCCCTGCGGTACCGTGCATAGACCCCGGGCCATAGTATCACCTGCGTGTCCCCGGTCTCGTCCTCGATGGTAACGAATATAGTCCCGTCTCGCCCCTTCGGATGCTGCCTGGCTATAGGCCATCCCGCGACCACCGCGAAGTCCCCGTCGCCCAGACGCTCCACCTCCCCGCAGGTCATCACCGCGGAAGGCAGACCTGGCCTGACGAACTGCATGAGGTGCCCCCTGGGATAGATGCCCATCGTACGGTACTCGCCCGCCATCCGCTCGGCCTCCGAAAAGTCGGCGAGGTTTGGGATAGAGTCCTCCATCGAGAGCGGCAGCGTGGCCTGACCGTTTCTCTTCGGACTGGCATACAGACCCGCGTCCCACAGCGACTGCCTGCGGTTGGGCGTTATGCGGTCGAACGCTCCGGCCATGACCAGTGACTCCACCGCCTGCGGCCTCAGTCGGGTACGCCTCACCAGGTCCCCCGCGCCGATATATGGACCGCGTGCCTCCCTCTCCTCCACGATCAACTTTGCCGACTCCGGGCCAACGTCCTTCACGAGCCCCAGCCCCAGCAACGCTGAGCCGTTCTCTGGAACACACTTCGATTGACTGCGGTTGACGCAGGGGTTCAGGAACGGGACGCCGAACCGCCTGGCGTCCTGCTTGAGCGTCTCCATGGGGTAGAAGCCCATAGGCTGGTTGTTCATCAGCGCGACGAAGAACTCCAGAGGATGGTGGCGCTTGAGCCATGCCGCCTGGTACGCGGTTATAGCGAAGGCGTGGGAGTGCGATTCCGGGAACATGTACTGCCCGTTGACCTTCTCGAACACCTTCAGCGCGGTCTCCCTGTCCACTCCGTTGTTCAGTGCGCCTTCCAGGAAGCGCCGCCTGTACATCGCCATCAGGTGGCTGTTGCTGGACTTGGCGAAGGCGCGCCTTACCCCGTCCGCCTCCGACGCGCTCAGTCCTCCGACGTCCATCAGAAGCTGTACCACCTGTTCCTGCCACACGATGATGCCGTAACCTCGTTCTAGGGCTCGCTCTTCCAGTGGATGGTCGTATTCCCACTCCGCACCGTATCTGTACCTGTCGACGAACCTACTCACCGCGCTCTCAGCCGCTCCCACCCCGGGTCTTATCAGAGCCACCTGGTATGCGAGGTCCAGAAGGTTGCGGGAGAGCAGTCTGCGCGCCAGCTTGAGCTGAGCTGGCGACTGTAATAGGAACACCCCCTTGCACCTCCCCTCGTTTATCACGTCGTACACGTCGGTGTCCCCGGGGTCTATGCGGCTCATGTCGGGCCGCTCCCTCCCGCTCCTCTCTATCAGGTCCAGAGCCTCCTCTATCTGGTCCAGGACCGGCAGAGACAGGATATCTATCTTGGCGAATCCGGCGTCGGCCACTGAGTCCCTGTCCCAGTCCATTATGTAGCGACCCTGCATCGCTCCCGCCCTCACCGGCACCATCTCGGGTATCGGAGAACTGCTCAGGATCATCCCGCCCACGTGCTGGCCCAGCGACTTCGGAGCGCCCAGGAGCTGCGGAGCGAGTTCGACGAAGTTCCTCCAGCCCGTAGCCTTCAGACTGCCTGAGAACTCGGGCATCTCGCTCATTCTCTCAGACAGAACGCCCATGTCATCGGTATGCACCCGTCCCGCCAGTAACTTCAGCCGCTCTTCAGGTAGTCCAAGAGCGCTTCCAAGATCACGTATGACACCTCGACCCCTGTAGGTCGAGACCGCCCCGGTCAGGACCGCGAAGGCGGGGCCGAACCTCCTGTGCACCCTCTCGATGAGCTCGTCCCTGATGGCCCTGGGAAAGTCCAGGTCTATGTCTGGGAGCGAGCCCGCCTCCTCCGATATGAACCTCTCCAGCGTCAGGTTCCACTTCAGCGGGTCCACGTGGCTTATGCCTATCAGATAGCCCGCCAGAAGCGCGACCGATGAGCCGCGCCCCCTGCCCGGCGGACGCTCCTCGAGTGCTACCTCAGGCCCGACCAGCCCTCGCTCCTCCATGATCTCCCGCGCTAGAAGTGCGATCTCGCGGTACAGCAGCAGGAAGCCCGCCATCCCGTTCCGCTCTATCAGCCGGAACTCCTGCTGGAGCCGGCTCTCCACTCGCTCGGTTATCGAGCCGTACCTTCTCACTGCGGCCTCGTAACACAGTCTCACGAGATAGCTCATCGGCGTGTATCCCTCAGGCACGTCGGGCTCCGGAAGGGTATAGCCCAGGTCCGAAGACAGGTCGAAGCCGCATCGCTGGGCGATCCTGACCGTGTTGGATACGGCCTGCGGCATATCGGAGAACAGCGCTCTCATCTCCGCCTCTGACCTCAGATAGAACTGGTCGTTGGGCAGGATGTGCTCCAGGCTCCGGTCGATGGTCGAGTTGTGTCTTATGGCCACCAGCGCGTGCTGGAGTTTGTATCTCTCAGGCGTGTGGTAGAGCGCCCCGTTCGTCGCGACCAACGGAGCGCCCATCTCACCGGCGAGCGCGGCCAGCCGCCTGTTGCGGCGCGCCTCACCTTCCAGGAGGTTCCTCTGGATCTCGACATACACAGAGTCGGAGCCGTACCAGTCCATAGCCTGCTTCAGACATTCCCCGGCCTCGCCATATCGTCCTTCGACGAGCAGTCTGGACAGTCTGCCGTCCCTGCCGCCGGTCAGCATGATAAGACCATCGGCGTGTCTGGGAAGATACTTCACATTGAGCCTCGGCTCGCGCCGGTCGCTTCGGTTGGCGAACGTGAGAAGCTGAGAGAGGTTGGAGTACCCGGCCCTGGACTTCGCCAGCAGCGTTATGCGCGAGCCGTCCGAGAGCGTGATCTCGCCGCCGGTGATGGGCTTCAGACCCAGCGTGCCCGCCAGGTTCGCGAACTCGAGCGCGCCGCACAGGTTGGTGTCGGTCAGCGCGAGCGCAGTCTGCCCATGGTCCACGGCCCGGGTCGCAAGCTCGTGGATATGGGAAGCGCCCTTTCCGAAACTGAAGAAACTCTTCGCGTGAAGCTCGACGTAGCGGTCCGACATGACACGACTCACGCGGCCTGGCTGTACCATTGGCCGGTCGCCTCGTCGCGGAACAGGGTATGCAGAGTTCCGTCCTCAGACTCCACGCGGTAGTACGAACGAGACATCGGCTGCGGAAGCCACCACAGGTCGAACGTCCAGCGCTCCTCTATCCGCGCTATGGGCCGCCACTCGCCGTCCCGGAAGAGTGAGGTGGGCCCACGCTCACCTCCTCTGCCGGCTTCCCTCACCTCCGCCGGAGCCGGCATATGCAGGGCGCGGACGGAGTCAGAAGCCAGTGGATCTATAGGCACCAGTAGCGAACGCATCTCCGGCGCCGGATGCCAGGGTGCGACCTCTACCGCCCTGTGAAGCGCGCGGGATCCGCCGAAGCGCGCCGAAAGACGCCTGTCCACACCGATGAGCGTCTCGCGCCCGCTCTCCCTCGCGTCTCTGATCAGTCCCGTCTGGACGCCGGTCTCGCCCCCGAGGTCCGAGAGGGTCAGCGACAGGTCGTCGATGGGATGTGCCGGCGGCTCTGTCACGAGGCGTTCTCTCATAAGCTCGGAGGCTCGCTCCCAGCGCTCTATAGGAGTCCTGAAACGGACGTGGAGCTTCCAGGGCTCATCGTCGGAGGTCGAGGACATGAGGGTAGCCGCTCCCACGCTCCTGTTCCTCAGCGCGGGTCTTGCGAACGCGCGCCTGAGCAGCATGTCCAGACCCACGCGCAACATCTCTGTCGAGGTCGTGGAAAACGGCAGCGTCGTGTACTCGACGACGGACTCTTCGACACTCATAGGAACGAACGGCCTGGGGTCCACTCCAATGGAGAGTTCCCAGGCAGTCGCGCCCTCTCTCCCGAAGCGGTCGAACATCGCGGCCTGTCCGACCAATGACACGTCTCCGATGATACGCATTCCGAAGCGAGCGAGCGCAGCCTTCAGGTGGTCCGACACCGGAAGGATCTCGATGGACATCGGCGCGAGGAAAGCGGGCACGTCGTCCGGCGCTCTCGCCGCTCTCATGGGCCCGGCAGTCCGGGCGGTAACGTAAGCCGGGAACTTGGAGCCGCCCACTCCCACTCGCGGATTGAGATGATCGGGAACGGCGTCGAGCAGCGCAGACACCGCCCCAGCCTCGCCCCCGTACATCCCCTCCAGACCGTCCAGCCTCACGTAAGCCTGTCCCAGGCCCCCGGCCTCCACCATGTCGCTCACGCGTCCGAGCGAGTCGAGCAGACGCTCGAATAAGGCTTCATAGTATGGCTCATCCGCGTCCAGAATCGTCAGGTCGGACACAGTGGACACGGCACGCTGGAGCGTCATGCCGGTGAGGACGTCTCGCGCCGCCGGAGAGCGGTCGATGACGAGCGAGCCGGGGCGGGCCCTGTCCGATATTGCGAACGCGCGACCCTCCAGTTTCGGGCGCCTGATCAGCTCCGCCTTCGCGCGGAAGTGGGTTATGAGTACACAGGCGACTATCATTTCAGCGGACCCGCTCGAGTGGGGTTATCCCGCAGACGCAGGAATCGAGAAGCGATTTAACCATCTGATACCCTCCCTGAAGTTAGTGGCGGGGAGTATATCAAACACATGTTCGTTAGTGCAAGAGTTCTGTTTTCGCGTATTCATGTAACACCGCGATAATTTGGAATATATCGGTTAAAGTTTGATAGTAGGCCGATTACTCTGGCTCGTCCACGCGCATACACCCGTTGTCCGAACTACGGGGTCCACTGGATGCCCAGGGACGGACACTCAAGGGGCAAGCAGACGTTATCGCTACGGAGACAGGCGATACTGCTTTCACCACGGACGGAAACCGACATCACTACCCTGAGACCGCCTGGTACAAAATTTGTGTTTCACACAACAACCAACACATTCCGCACAGTGAGTGAGGCAAGTCAGCCTCTATCCCGTGTATCCTTACCTGCAGGGTGGTGGAGTTAAGTTCCAGCAATTTCTACTCAGCACATAGGTGGTCTATAATTGAAGCGGGAGATTATTCTATGACTATACATATCAGCACCACCGACGACTTTCTTCGCGCTCTCCGCGACAGCGAAGAGTTCAAGTCCGCCGCCCGCCGCGAATTGTTGACCGAGGAACTTCTGGGAGTGCCCCGCCAGTTGGTCGATATGCAAAGGACCCAGAATGCGATGCTCGAAGAGCAGAGGGAAATGCGTAAGACCCAGAATGCGATGCTCGAAGAGCAGAGGGAAATGCGTAAGACCCAGAATGCCATGCTCGAAGAGCAGAGGGAAATGCGCGCCAAGTCCGACGCACTACAGGAAGCTCAGAACGCCCTCCTGGAAACTGTGGCAACGCTGCTCAGAGATACGAGCGAGATCAAGACGGATACACGGGCGCTGCACGGTATGTACAGACGCGAGCATCAGGACTTCCATAGGTTCAGGGGAAACTATGCAAGCCATGCCGCTCGCGAGAACAGGTACGAGATAGTCAATCTGTTCGCCAGGTCCCGAATGATGAGGCGGATACGCTACAACGTGCTCGACACCGATGCGCTGGATACGATGATCGAGGAGAAGTACGATTCCCTCGACGAGCTTGGTCTCAGCGACGACGCGCTGAACTCCTTTCCCACGGCGGACCTCGTCATCGAGGTCACAGAAAGAAGAAGCTCCAAGCCGGGTTTCTACATTGTAGTGGAAGCGTCATTCACGGCAACGGGCAGTGACGTGACACGAGCATCCGAGCGCGCCAGGATTTTACAATGCGCGACGGAACTGGACACATACGCGGTCGTCGGGGCCGTCAGGCTGGCTCCGAATATCGAAGGTCTTGTCACTGAAAACATCGACAGATACCTCGAGGCAGATGGTGGGATTGAAGTCTTATGGTTTCCCATAGCCGAAGAAGACCTGGAACCGTCTGATCCCTGCTAGAACGACATTTCTTGCCAATCAGCCCCATGACCCGTATTGACCAGGATTGAGGGAGCTGCCAGGGGTTCGTAAACCGCAGGTCGGCGGTTCGAATCCGCCCGTTGGCTCCGGTTTCCCCGCCTTTAATGGCTCTGGCGCGCTACCCTGCGCTGCGGCTGCCGGTACTGTTATAGGACCGCAATTATCCAATCCTGTTATTGCCATTAAGAGGTGGACTATGGAACAAAAGGTAGTCATCGTCAGTGGTGGAGCGGGTGGTCTGGGATCTGAGATCTGCCGCAGATTCTCGACGCGCGGCGTGGCGGTCGCCGTGGCGGATCTCAATAGTGAGGCGGCGTCCCAAGTGGCCCGGTCAATAGAGTCGGACGGTGGGCGGACGATTGCGGTACATGTCGAAGCCACCGACGAGGACTCCGTCGCCAACGCCGTGCGGACGGTCGTGAGCCGACTCGGACGCGTGGACTACCTCGTACACTGTGCAGGCACGAACATTAAGGCCCCGGTGCTCGATATGTCGCTCGACCAGTGGAAATTCTCCCTTGATGCACACCTGACAGGGGCGTTTCTGTTCTGCCGGGAGGCAGGTAGGCAGATGGTCGAGCAGGGAGATGGCGGCAGCGTCGTGCTGATGTCGTCGGTCGCGGCTGCTGCCCCCGTACCCGAACGCGGCGCATACGGCCCGGCGAAGGCAGCGCTAGTCAACTTCGCCGGACAGCTTGGTCTGGAGTGGGCGCAGTACGGGATAAACGTCAATGCGGTCTGTCCCGGCGTAGCGATAACGCCAATGACAGAGATGGTATATAAGAGAGAGCCGGAACTCAGAGAGCAAAGACTGAAGCGTTTCCCCATTAAGCGCGAGGTCCTGCCGGAAGAGGTTGCGGAACTGGTCCTGTATCTGTGTAGCGACGAAGCGCGTTATATCAATGGCGTTGGCATACCCATTGACGGCGGCTTCCTCAACTCCGGGTTTTACCAGGCCCCTGAGAGTTAGTCCACCATGAGGCCGTTTGATCCGGCGTTGACACCCTTTCCCTTAGACCGTAGCATGTTGAAGCTGTTGAGTTGACAGGCTGACTGCGCTGTACCCGAGTCACGCACATTAACCGGATTTCGGTCAATCAGGCCTAGAGTTCGCCACTTTCTCAAATTGCCAAATAACTGTTGCGCCTCGATCTATTCAAGGGAGATACTGTGGAGGAGGACTTAAGGCTAAGTAGATAGCCCTTGGGGAGGAGAGCAGACCAGATGGACTACGGAATAGGAATCCCGTCGTACATAGAGGCATGGCGCGAGGTGAAAGCGGCTGAGGAGGCAGGTTTCACACACGCTTGGTTCTTCGATTCGCAACTCATCTACTCCGACGTGTGGGCCACGATGGCGCTGGCGGCACAGAACACTACGTCTATCAAACTGGGCACCCTCGTTGCAATACCGAGCAACAGGCTTGCGCCGGTGACAGCGGCGGCCGCAGCTTCTATCAACAGGATCGCGCCCGGTAGGGTAATCGTCGGCCTCGGCACCGGCTACACGGGTCGGAATACCATGGGCCTTCCGGCGCTCACAATGGACCAGTTCGAGGAGTACGCGCTACAGGTCAAAGGATTGCTCGCCGGGGAAGATGTGCTGCTGCGAGAGGGAAGCCGGGAGCGATGGATACGGCTGATCCACTCCAAGTCCAACTCGGGACGGGACGAGTTCTTCAACATCGAAGACCCTATCCCCGTGATGCTTGCCGCTAACGGCCCACGGGGTCAGAAGATAGCCGGAGAGGTATCCGACGGCTGGATAACGACCGCGAGGAGCGCGTCCGTGCCGGAAGGGCTGCCCAGGGTTATGGCCGCCGCGGAAGCGACCGGCAACAGCTTCGACAAGTTCGGCGGACACGGTGCCATGCCATATGTGACGGTGCTCACGTCGGCGTGTGTTCTCAGAGAAGGCGAGTCGGTATCGAGCGAGCGGGTGATCAGGAACGTGGGACCAACCCTGGTCCCGGGCATTCACGCGATGTGGGAGCGCGACTATGGACCGGGCTCGAACCTCGGAATGAGCAATCCTGGCCTCGCGGAAGAGTTCGACAGGTACGTCCGCGAATATGGGGACAGGCGTCCGAATCCCACGCCCGACGACAGGCGATACCTGGACGTTCACGAAGGGCATTATGTGTACCTGAAAGATGGAGAAGATCGGTTCGTCTCCCCGGACATGGTCGGTCGCACGCTGACCGGTACGGCGGAGGAGATCAGCCGCAAACTGGACGACCTGGAGGCAATCGGCGTCAACAACGTGGCGCTGGCGGCGGTGGACCGGCAGGCGGCGCGTGAGTTGATTTCGGATTTCGGCGAGAGGGTGATCAGGGGTCGAGGGTGAAGGACGGCGCCTTTTCAAGGTCTTCCTCAATTTCTCACAGTACTACACTTTCACATCCTGATATACTATAATACGAACATACAAACTAATTGCGGAGCGTGAATGGCGATGATCCTGAACTTCGATATACATAAATGTGCCGTTATGCTGACCCATTATCGGAGGGGCAAAATTTTTTTCCTGTAGCTAAACTCAGGCGTTCTCAGGTGGATCTCAGGCGTTCTAATCACCTGTTGCCCACCAGTTGAGCCACCTGTTGCCACCTGTCGCTTTATAAACCAAAGTATATGACTAAGCCAATCCGTCCAACAAAATATGTTCAGCGCAGACTTTGCAAAAACCCTGGGAGAAGGGACTTTTGCCTTCCCTTATGAGTCTATCAAGGGAGAGAGAAATTCAGGAGAGATTGTAGATGTCCAACAAGCAGCCCAACATAGTCCTGATAATGTCCGATGACCTTGGTTACGAGGTCATCGGCGCGAACGGAGGCACTTCCTACGCCACGCCGCGACTCGACCGAATGGCGCGGGAGGGAATACGGTTCGAGGAGGCCCACGTGATGCCGTTGTGCACTCCCACGCGGCTCTCTCTGATGACAGGTAAGTACAATTTCCGAAACTATATTGGTTTCGGACTGATAAGTCCCGACGAAGTCACTTTCGGACACCTCTTTTCAGATGCCGGATACAACACCTGCATCTCGGGCAAGTGGCAGCTCTACTCCTACAACCCGCCCGACGAGGTGCCGGAGATGCGCTCCAAGGGCCAGCGGATCGAGGATGCCGGATTCGACGAGTTCTGCGTCTGGCACGCGCACCACACAGAGGATAAGGGGTCGCGGTACAAGAACCCCATCATCTACGAAAACGGTGCATACAGGGATGACACAGAGGGCAAGTACGGCGAGGACATCTTCTGCGACTACATCATTGACTATATCGAGCGCAAGAAGGACGACGACAGCCCGTTCTTCGTGTACTGGCCGATGGCAGCGACACACAAGCCTCACGAGCCCACGCCGGACAGTCCCGAATGGGAGTCGTTCGACCCTCCTTCTAACCAGACTCTCGGCGGGAGGACATGGGCGGAGCTAGAGGAAGGCTCCTGGGGCGACGACCCGCGCTTCTACAAGGACATGGTCGAGTACCACGACAAGGTCATCGGGAGGCTCATGGACTATCTGGACGAGCAGGGCCTCGGCGAAGATACGCTGGTGCTGTACGTAGGCGACAACGGTAGCCCCGACGATGTCTGCTCGATGGTGCACGAGCACAACGAGATATGCGGAGGCAAGGGAAAGACGAACGACCGGGGCACGCACGTCCCGCTCATCTGCCGTATGCCCGGAACGATTCCCGCTGGGGGCGTGAACAAGGACATGGTAGAATCCACGGACTTCCTGCCGACAATCATGGAGGCTGCCGGGGTGGAGTTCCCGGACGGATACGTGGTGGATGGAAGGTCGTTCTATCCGCAGTTGACAGGTGATGCCGGCAGCCCCAGAGAGTGGATGTTCTTCCACTTCGAGCCTATGAGCGCGCGCAACGCCGCCCGCCGGATCAGGTTCGTTCGGGACAACCACTGGAAACTTTACGAGACCGGAGAACTCTACGATCTGAGGATTGACCTGGACGAAGAGCTACCGATCTACGAGGCGCTGGAGACTGATGAGCAGTCAAACGCAAGGGCTACGCTGCAGCCTATTTTTGAAGAGATGAAGTGAGTAGGCGACAGAGACGCTGTGCCGTCGGGCCCTTCTATTTCCCGTGTGCAGTCTTCGGCATGGTCGAATCTGGCGTACTCTTCTGACACCAGATAGTAGCCGGTGCCGGAGGTGAAGACCGGCCCGACTCGCAACATATTTGCCGCCCGAAACGGCGGCCTCACAAAGGGACCTAGTATCTGCCCGAGGAAACCGACGATCTCTGTTGCCTGAAGCAGTCGCTGCAATAGACGGGGCGGTCTCCCCTTGGCTTGAAGGGCACGGTGGCATCCTTGCCGCATTCGGCGCAGACAACGGTGTGCATTTCCCGAGTGCCTCGATCAAAGCTTCCACCGCTGTTGCGCTGGGCGCGCCGAGTCTGACGGCAGCCCGGGCAGCGCTTTGGCTCGTTTGTGAAGCCTCTTTCGGCATGGTACGCCTGATCGTCGGCGCTGAAGGTGAATGGCTGACCGCACTCTACACACGAGAGAGTTCTGTCCTCGTAATTCAATGACTTTCTCCATTTCAGTATATAGTAAACAAAAGGACGGTTACCTGGCCAAAGACCACTATGGGCATTGGGAGATCCGGAGGGAAGCTGGCTGAGAACCAAAGTGTGAACTAAGGAGCCAATGTGCGACCGGGGAGCTCAGAGTGCCGCCGCGAATCGAATTGTACCACATTATTCTACCCGGCGTCGTATCGAGTACGGCAGGCGCATCGGTGTCTAATTCCCCTGAACAATCGGCGCGAAGACAATTCGCGAACAAAGACAGGCGCGTGAACTCGGGAGTCGAGAGTAATACTTCCAGCGTCCGCAGTTCAGTTACCGCCTCCAAGTCCCCTTGCCCCCGTGTTGTTGCTGCCGCTAATGCCGCGCATATTTTCCAATCCTTCAGGCGTGACGGTTATCAGACGGGCATCTATGCTGCCGTCCTCATCGGCGGGTCCCACAATTCTGACCGGCATTCCTGGCTCTAGGTCGTCGAGCGTTCCTTGTCGAGTTCGGACGACCACGGACTCATTATCCATCGTAACCGGCAGTGGGCCTTGCTGAGTTTCAAGAATGAAACCAGTGTCCGAAACATTCTCTAACGTCCCAAAGAGCGCACGAGAGCCAACATCGCCTTGTCCACCACCGAACCCACCTTGTCCGCCCCTGAATCTGGGTTGCCCCCCAGGTCCGCCCCCGAAGGCACGCTGCCCTTCAGGAACTACGGTTACAACTCTTGCGAGAGTGTTGCCCTCGACACGTTCGCTCACAACCATAACTTGCGCGCCGTGAGTCAGGTCCGTCGGTTCGAGAACAGAAGTGATTCTTATGTTTGTGCTTTCTCCCACTCTGGCCGTCACCGAAGCGAGTTCAGCCTTGACCGTTATAGCGTCTTCACCGATGCTTTCGATAGAGCCGTCCGTCACGCTGCCGGCCTCCGCTTCGAATGGCGGCCCGCCCTGGCTCCCGCCAAACTGGGCCCGAAGCCGCAGTATCACCCGCTGTGCCTCTTCATCGCTCAATTGTCCGCTCTGCAGCTGCTGCCGGAGTTGCTGAATCTCTTCCTGGGTCATGGACGCAGGCTCCGCGGTATCACCTTCACTCTGATTCAACTGGGACTGGGTCACCGAAGGCGGCGAGGTTGGCCTCGGTTCGGCCTGAGACTGTGTGGGAGTCGGGAACTGGGACAGGTCAACGGTCTGCGCGGCGGCAGGTGGGCTTTCCTCCTCCGACGAGCTGCATGCGACACCGATCGTGAGAATCAGCGCCGCCGCCATTGACAGCAGCAGGACTACTTTCATCTACCTGACCATCTCCTTTCCAATCTTTTTCAGGACGGTTGAGTAACCCATTCCCAAGTCAAACCGATTCAGTAGTGAAGTTACTCATGGCGCAAAGCATCTATGGGATGAAGACTCGATGCCCGGACGGCGGGATATATGCCGAAGAACAGACCTATGCCTGCTGACACGAGTACGGCAAACACTGCGAACTCGGTTCCGAAGCTAGTTGTGAAGGTCTGCGTTCCCAGGGTGCGACCGTCTAAAGCGTTGGACATCCAGAATCCAATTCCCGCCCCCAGCAGTCCGCCACCGATACTAAGGGCGGCAGCCTCCGCCACAAACTGAAAGAGGATATCATGCCGTTTTGCACCCATAGCCCTGCGGATACCGATCTCACGGGTGCGTTCTGTCACAGATACGAGCATTATGTTCATAATGCCGATTCCGCCGACAAGCAGGGATATACCTGCGATGACCCCCAGGAAGACGACCAGGGTATTGGTCGTCTCTTCCAGAGTTTCGATGGTGCTCTGCTGGCTGATGACTGTGAAGTCGTCTTCTTCTGTTATGCGGTGGCGAAGACGAAGCACTCCGCTCGTTTCCTCGATGCTCCTGTCAATTTCCTCGACGTCGCGTACCTGGACATTGATCAGGTTGACCGCGATGTCTCCGGTTGTGGTGCGCTCACCGCTGAGACGGTAATAAGCCGTGGTAATCGGAATCAATACCTGTGTATCGAAGGTGCCGAATCCACCACCGCCCTGGCTTTCCAGAAGGCCGATCACCCGAAAGCGTCTGGCGTTCAATCGAACATGCTCGCCAACGGGATCCCGGTTCTGGAAGAGTTGCTCCGCGACGTTGGAGCCGAGCACGATCACCTCATCCCTGTTGTCCACGTGCGGGAGTTTGATGAACATACCGCTAGCGAGACTGAGGTTCCTGGCGCTCAAGTACTCGGGAGTTACGCCTACCACCTGTGCGGACGTGTTCTCGTGACCCGCGGACAGCGTCGCAAATGTGCGTATTTCCGGAGCGGCCGCCAGCACGGTCGGCGCGTAAACCGGATCGACAAGCGCGCTGGCGTCTCCAAGCGTAATCTGAGCGCCTTCCCCGTCTGGCTGAACGAAGAGCAGGTTCGTTCCAAGCCCCTGGATGATCCCGGTGATCTGCTGGGTAGTGCCGCGTCCGATTGACATGAGCGTGATTACGGCGGTAACACCTATTACGATACCGAGCAGGGCGAGTCCTGAGCGGAGTTTATTAGCTCCAAGAGAGGAGACTGCGGTCTTTATGGTTTCGAGTGGTGTCATGTGGTGGCGTGGTGACTCCCTGTCTTGGGCTTACCCGGCTGTAGGCGCATCCTGGTGCCGGACCGGGATACCGCGGCGAATCGTGGAGAAATTCATTGGCGGCCTCCGCCCTGTCCCGTAGGTCTTCCTCTGGTGCCGCCGAACCCTCCAACGGCGCGGAAAGTAGCGCCGATTCCCCCGAACTGGCTCGTACTGCTACCGACGACTTCCATGCTGATGGTCTCTCCTTCGCCGAGGCCTTCTTCGACTACGACCCAGAAGTCATCGCTGATACCAAGTCTGACCTCACGTTCGATTATGTCATTGCCGCTCACGACTCTCACTATCGGAGCCTGTACGGTCCCGTAGAGTGCTTGAAGCGGGATCAGCGTCGCATTGTTCCGCTCGCGGATGATGACTTGGGCGGTGGCGCTGAGTCCTTCTGGTACCTGGCCGATACCCGAGGAATCCACGCGGATGGTGACGGGGTAGGTAACCACTCCCTGCTGGGAAGTGCCGATGCTGGCTATCGAGGATACTATCCCCGGCAGAGCCTGGTTGCCCAGGGCTTCTAGAGTGACATACGCCTGAGAGCCCACCTGCAAGAACAGCACATCTATCTCATCTACGGAGCCACTTACTTCGACGATGGACGGGTCGGCGACTTCGATTGCTTGTGTGTTCGCGTTGACCTGCTGGTCCGATTCGATATTTACCGCGACCACAATGCCGTCGAAAGGCGCTCGCAACGTGGCGCGTTCCAGGTCAGCAATTGCCGTTTCGAGCGTGGCCCTCGCAGCGACCAACTCGGCCTCCCGCAGTTCGATCTCCAGTTGGTCAACGGCGTTGTAGTCCTCGAGCGTCGCCTCGGCTTCTGCCAGGGACTCCTGTGCGAGATGGACAGCGGTCTGCTTGACTGTTATGTCAACGGGATCAGGGTCGGCAAGCAGGTCGGCGAGAGCGTCTTCGGCATCGGATAGTCTGCCCTGGGCCAACTCGATCTCACGGTCGGCGAGTTGAATATCGGTCTCGGCGGCGGCTTGCATCAGATCGGCCAGTGCACTCTCGGCGTCGAGCAGGTCCGCTTCCGCGGTCTCAATCGCTCGTTCTTTGGACTCGAGCAGCAACTGGTCTGGCTCAGCGTTGACATCGGCGAGGTAGTCTTTCAGAGATTCGCGCTTGAGCTCCAGGGCGCTTTCGGCATCAGAGACAGCGACCTCCGCCTTTCTGATAATCTCGGCTTCATCACCTTGGATGACTTCCAGGTTATCGGCCTGTTCCTGAAGTGCATTGAAGGCTTCCTGAAACTCGTCGCGTATGCACATCAAGCCGTCTCCCGAATCCGAGTCGTCACAATCAACGAGATACTGGCCGGGATAGAGAATAACCCACGAGAACACGATGACTTCGTCCCAGGGAGTTGACGGGTCGTCGATAGGGATGACCCGACCGAAATTCGAGCGTAGCGGTTCAATTTCGGGTCGCCTGAAAATGCTATCCAGATCAACACCGTGGGAGGCGAATATGGCGTCGGGTGATTGTTTGGGTTCTTGTAACGCGCCGATGCCGAGCCACTTCACAAAAAGCTCGTTGTATTCACTCTGAGCCGTATCCAAGTCTTCCATAGCGACGCTGATATTCTCATCAGCCTTACGCTCTGCTGTGTGTAGATCGAAGCGAGCGCTAGTCAGTTTTTCTTCCGCTGAATCTATGTCCGACTCCAGGCTGGCGATTTCGTCCATGACATCCTCGTCAACCGGGTCCACAAAGGTGGCCAGGTCATCCTTTGCATCCTGCAGCGCGACTCGCGCCGCGGTAATGTCCGCCCTGGCCTGCGCTAGTTCCTGGAACGAGGGAGCGTTCAACTCAGTTTTAGTCTCCATAGCAGCCTCAAGGTCGGACTGGGCATTCAGGATATCTATGCGCGCCTGCGCCAGGTCGGTGAGGGAAACTACGCCGAGTTCATTGACTTCTTCTTCGACCTTTTGCAGATTCTGGCGCGCAATTGCCACGTCTGACTCGGCTTGGGCAAATTGAACCGCGGAGTAGGGGTCTCTGGCATCTTCGAGCGCGTCCTCCGCATCGCGCACATCGTTCCGAGCCTGGGCAATGGCCCGTTCCAGATTCGCAACAGTCTCAGAGTCAAGTACTGCGAGCGCATCTCCAACGGACACCGCATCGCCTTCCGAAACTGAAATGTCGGAGACAAAGCCCTGCTGTCCGAATGTAAGAGTCTCACGGGTCGTGTAGGTGATCGTCCCGGGCACGCTCACATCGTTGACTAGGTTGCCGAGAGTGACCGGAACCAGCTGCGTCTGGGCTGCCTCTTCCTCAGAGCCGCCGGAGTCGGACAGTGCCAGGTATCCGTAATATCCGCCCACTCCCACCATGGCTACAACTACCAGGGCGGCCCAGAGTTTCCAGGACTTTAAGCTTACCAAGACTCTCGTGAGTGGGGTCATTCCTCTTCCTCCGGGATCAATTAGCTTCCAATCCCCGATTGACCCGGAACACGGTATGACAAATCTGTCTTCCCAAGGATCCTGATCATGCGTCATTGATTCTGTCTATTGATAACGCTGTATTCCACGAAAAGTTAGCGCCGAATAGCCGCCGGTGACCAGAGTGAATTCTTGGAGTACGTCTTCCCTTACCCTGTGATTAGGCAAAACTCATTATCGTCCGGGTCGGCGACTACGGCCAGGTTCTCTCCTGGCTCGACAAAGTCCCTGAGCGCCCTTCCCCCCAGAGCTTCCACTCTCGCCAGGGCAGCCGGCACATTCGGTACTGTCAGGTCCATATGCACTCGGCTCTTGCTCGTTTTCTCCTCGGGCACGCGTTGGAGATAGACTGTCAGGCCGTTGGGCAAGGGTTTGAATGCGAGATACTGTTCCCACGCCCGGTCCCGTTCGACTCCCAGCAATGCCGAATAGAACGCCTCCGCCCGCTCAAGATCGGAAACGTCTATTCCAATGTGAGTAAGTACTCCCACTGCCCCAGTTTCTTCTGCCATTATGTAATCCTCCTAAAGTCCCGATATCACATTGAGCTTAACGGGCACTTATAATTCTTCCCGCCTGAATACACGGCATGAGTCACGCTGTCAAGGATGAGTGCTGAGACGATTCTTACCGTAGGCGGTATGATGATGATGAACGCCTGCGTAAGATCTCGATAGGACGCCCCTCGCATTGTAATGCCTTCGGACAATTCAGACAGTTACGGGAGTGTGAATCAAATGCCTACGACCCATGTCGTTACAGGAGTTACAGGATACACCGGGCGATTCATCGCCCAGCGGCTGCTTAAGATGGGGCACAGAGTCCGGTCTCTTACAGGCCACCTCGCACGGCCCAACCCATTCGATGGCCAGGTCAGAATGATGCTCTACAACTTCGAAAATCCCGACCTGCTCGCCCGGAGTTTAGTGGGGACCGACACGCTCTTCAACACCTACTGGATCCGTATGGCGCACGGAGACATGACACACGAGAGAGCAGCCGAGAATCTCAGGATTCTCTTTGCCGCCGCTCAGTGGGCCGGCGTCCGACGCGTCGTACACATAAGCATCGCCAACGCAAGCATCAACTCTCACTTGCCGTACTATCGTGGCAAGGCTCTAGCTGAACAGTACCTCCGTGAGTTCGGTCCGTCCTACGCAATTGTCAGGCCGACTCTGCTCTTCGGGCATGGGGACATACTTCTGAACAACATTTCCTGGGCCCTCAGGCGATTTCCGGTTTTCCCGGTCCCTGGACGGGGTGACTATCCGGTTCAGCCAGGCTTTGTGGAGGATGTCGCGGACCTGGCCGTCGCGCTGAGCGAGAGCGATGAGAACACGGAGATGGACGCCGTCGGGCCGGAGGTGTTCAGCTACTACGACTATGTGAAACTCGTCAGGAGCAGCATCGGGGCGACGTGCGTGATCCTGAGAATGCCTCCAGGTCTCGCGCTGCTCGGCTCTAAGGTCGTTGGCGCTCTCGTAAATGACGTCACTCTGACCCAGGACGAATTAGAGGGACTGTCGGCCGGCCTTCTGGCCTCCAGGGCGACGGCTGAAGCCACTCTTCCGACCGGGCTGATAGAGTGGCTTGCGGACAACGCCGATGGACTCGGCCGCGTGTACGCCTCGGAGTTAGAGCGACACTACCGCTAGGTCGGCTGGTCGGTTAGTGGGTAGTGTTGGGAAGAACTGTCTTGCAGTCAGAGGAGCATCTGAATCGGACTCTTGTTGCCTTCCGGCGCCTGACTCTGCCGTGTTCGGTCAGGCGCGTCAGCCGAGACGCCAAGTGGTGCCCTCCGGATTATCTTCCAGAGTTACCCCGAGTTCAGTGAGTCGGTCGCGGATGCTGTCGGCGAGTTGGAACTGTCGAGCCCCGCGCAGTTCCGCACGCACGTCCACGAGAGTCTGAATAAAGGGCTCAGCTTCCGCGCTTTCGACCTGCGGCTCGTCGAGTTCGAGTCCCAGGACTCCCGCGAGTTCGCGCAGGGTATCCTGAGCTGTCGTGATATTCCAGCCGCTCTCGCGTCCGCGGTTAATTTCGCGTACAAGATCGAAGAGAGAGGCGAGAGCCCGAGGCGTATTGAGGTCGTCGTCCATGGCCTCGATAAATCGTTCCCTGAACGGTACGGCATCTAGCTGAGGACCCTCTTCCGAGAGGGCATTGGCGGCCTGCCGAAGTCGCTGCATTGCCCTCTCCTGAGAGCGAACGCTTTCCTCACTGTAGAAGAGGGGAGAGCGGTAGTGGGAGCTCAGGAAGAAAAGCCTCAGCGACTGTGGATCGTAGAATTCCAATGCCTCAGGCAGTGAAATAATGTTTCCCAAGGACTTGCTCATCTTTTCCGCGCCGAGGCGAAGCATTCCGTTGTGCAGCCAGAATCTGGAGAACGGAATCTGGTCAGTGTAAGATTCGGATTGCGCAATCTCATTCTCGTGGTGGGGGAATACGAGGTCCTCGCCGCCTCCGTGTATGTCAATCGTTTCTCCGAGGTACTTGATTGACATTGCGCTGCACTCGATGTGCCAGCCAGGTCTGCCATTGCCCCACGGACTGTTCCAGGCAGGTTCGCCGGGTTTCTGGGACTTCCAGAGGGCAAAATCCAGAACGTCTTCTTTTCTCTCGTCAACCTCGATGCGAGCGCCGGAAAGCAGATCGTCAACGCTTCTGTGGCTCAGCTTCCCGTAGTCCTCATCCCGTCGTACCCTGAAATAGACATCGCCTTCGACATCGTAGGCGTACCCCTTTTCTATGAGACTATCTATTATCTCGATTATCTTGTCTATCTCTTGAGTCGCTCTTGGGTACTCGTGGGCCGGCGCTACATTCAGCTCGCCCATCGCGTTGACGTATTCGTTGATATTTGCTTCAGCGAGCTCGGAAACGGTGATATTCCGCTCATTTGCCGCAGCTATCATCTTGTCGTCAATGTCGGTGAAGTTCTGAATGTGCCTGACCTTGAAACCCCTGAATTCGAGGTATCTACGCAAGGCATCGAACGTCACGGCTGACATGGCATGTCCGATGTGAGAGGAAGAGTAAGGAGTGATCCCGCACACGTACATACGGACCAGTCCATTGGGTGAGTCGAAATCGCTAACTTGAGCTCTCAGGGTGTCGTAGAGTTTCATGTCTGAGTAATGGTGGCAACCGCCATGCAATAAATTCCCTCGCGGCGACCTACAAATCCGAGGTGATCGGCGGTGGTTGCCTTGAGACTTACCGATTCGACGCCTATTCCCAGTGCATCGGCCAGCGCAGCGCGCATATCGCCAATATGTGGCCTGAGAATGGGGCGTTCGGCGAGTATTGTAGCATCAATGTATTCCACCCGCCAATCTCGATGGGCCAGAATCAGTGCGGTCTCCGACAGCAGTTTAGCGCTATGAATACCTGAGTAGCGCGGATCCTCTGATGAAAAGTGCGTCCCGATATCCCCTAGATTTGCCGCGCCGAGGCAGGCGTCAATGATCGCGTGAGTGAGAGCATCCCCGTCACTATGCCCTTCGAGACCGTGGCTGTGTGGAATAATGATGCCGCCGAGCGCGAGTTCGCGTCCCTCGACAAGCCGGTGGATATCCACTCCTATGCCGGTCCGGAAGTTCAATTCGCCTTGGCTTCCCGTCGGCTGCGTAGGATGGCTTCGGCAATGTGTAAGTCCTCCGGTGTCGTGACCTTGATGTTGTCGTATGATCCCATGAATAGCTGCACGGGGTGTCCGACTGCCTCGATCATAGTAGCATCGTCAGTGACATCGTGCTCTATCTGGGTGTGAGCTCGGATAATCAGGTCGTATCTGAACGATTGGGGAGTCTGAGCCGCCCAGAGGGATTCTCTTGGCGGCGTTTCCCTTACGCTCATGTCCGGGTTGACGACCTTTATTGTGTCCTTGACTGGAACCGCCGCAGTACCCGCGGCGGATTCCCTTGCCACCGCCACTGCTCGTTCAATCATTTCCTCGTCAACGAACGGTCGAGCGCCGTCATGGATCAATACAATGTCGCTCCCATCCAGGTTAAGCAGAGCGTTCTTGACCGAGTCCTGTCTGCGTGCTCCTCCTGCGACGACGCATTCAACTTTGTCAAAGTCGTGCTCACTGATAAGTAATCTAACTCTATCGACGCTATGGCGAGACGTAGCGATGGAAATAGCGTGAACCGATGGAGATTCATTGAAAGAACTCAAACAGTGAACCAGTATGGGAACGTCTCCAAGCGGGGCAAACATCTTATCAATGTCGCCCATGCGACGGCTTACGCCCGCCGCGACGATAGCGACTCCGACTTTGGGAGCATGTGGCGAAGAACCAAGACGCAATGGAGTCGACAACCCAGGCTAGTCCCGCGCGGGCTGGGCGAAGATAATGCGTCCCGCTGCCGTCTGGAGTATGCGAGTTGCGGTGACATTGATCTCAGAATCAATGTATCGAATGCCGGACTCGACCACAACCATTGTGCCGTCTTCGAGGAAGCCCACCCCCTGGCCGGCCTCCTTGCCTTCCTGGATTATTCTCAGGCGCAGTTTCTCACCAGGAATGACGACAGGGCGAAGCGATCCGGCCAGTTCGTTGACGTTCAATACGGTAATGCCGTCAATCTGTGCAACCCTGTTCAAATTGAAGTCGGTAGTGACGATAGACGCCCCCATGTCCTTTGCCAGACCTACAAGCTTGGCGTCCACGTCCCGGGCGCGTGGGTAGTCAATCTCCAGAACTTCGGTTTGTACCTTGCCGTCCATTCGTATCTGGTTCAGAATCTCGAGCCCGCGTCTGCCGCGCGCTCTTCTTACAGAGTCGCCGGAGTCGGCCACGTGTCGGAGCTCATTAAGGACGAAGCGAGGAATGACAAGCGTCCCCTGCAGAAATCCGGTCTGAGAAACGGAGGCTATACGGCCATCTATGATTGCGCTCGTGTCAATCAGCATGATTCCGGCCTGGTTGTTGGGGATTTTGGGTCCTCCGCCGTTACGAGAGTGAGATGAGTGTTCAGGAACAAATTTCTGGAACAAATCGCGGGAAGGGGAGAACATTATCATCCCGCCCAAGTATGCCAGCAACAGGCTCAATGCAATCGGGAATGTGGTGCCGGGCCAGCCGGGAATACGCCAGAGAAGAATTGAGAAGAGCAAGGCGACTAGGAGACCAATTGTAACGCCGACGACGCCGGACAGCATTCTTGACGTGGGAATGGCGCGAGTCCGTTCCGCGATACTCCTGGAAAGGCGTCCCAGAATGAATGGGGTCGAGATCAGACCAATGAATCCACCGGAGATGGCAAGCCCAAATACCCAGAGCACGTAACGCTCTGGCGCCCAGGTATCGGTTATGTATCCGCCGAGGCCCCATCCGGCAGTGGCCAGGAAAGCGCCCCCAACGACACGGGAAACAAGATCCGCGACCATTGTCAGTCTTCTTCCATTTTGTCGAGGCAGCCCGCCCACTCGCGTTGAATGATGCGGGCCCCCGGATTATTCAGACCAAGGTCTCAATGAGGATAGGGAGGGGCGCAGCCCTTATCCTCGAGATTCGCCTGTAAGGCAACTGTATGATAGGTTACACAGCAATCGAAACATGCAATCTAGCATACTTGAGTTATTATACAGTAATTGGCTATGAATTGCATCGTTCTATACAGTTGTCAAATAATATACGAAAGATCTTTGGCTTCGTATTTCATCGGGCTGTCGAAAATAGATGAAGAGACTCCTCCGAATGTACGAGTTCTGTTGAATTGGTGTACTTCCGCCATTGAAAGTTAGTAGAATAGTGGCGTCAGGGTGGCTCAGGCGTGTCGCAACCGGCGCGCTTGCCGTGCTGCTTGCCGTCTCGTTGTTGACCGCGGCCTTCCCGCAAGGACGTACCGCCCTCAAGACCGCGCTGTTTCTCCCACAGGTGCTACCAACTATTCCGGTCAAACCTCAAGAGTGGTTCACGGGCGACCCGGTCGTAGAGGAGGTACACTTTCCGACCTTGGAGGGCTCCGGCATCGCAGACCTGTACATGCCGGCGGGGGATGGAGCACACGGTGCGGTGCTGCTGTTCCTTGGTGTAAATCCAGCGGGACGCGATGATCCGAGGGTGGTCGGACTTGCTGAGGGACTTGCGCAGTCGGGTGTCATAGTTATGATTCCCTGGTCAGAGACGATGACCGAGAAGAAAGTGTCGGCGAACGAGATTGACTCCCTGGTACATGCTTATACGTACCTGCTGGCGCGTGAACGAGTTGACCCGGAGAGGTCGGGCATGGGTGGATTCTGCGTCGGCGCGTCTTTTGCGACGGTAGCGGCGCAAGACCACAGAATTCGAGACCGGGTTCAGTTCGTCAACTTCTTCGGTGGATACTATGATGCGAGCGACCTCACAGCGTCGGTCATTTCATCGAGCCGCTTCTATGGCGATGTAATCGAACCGTGGTCGCCGGCAAGACTGAGTGTCGAGGTCGTTGCCTCGCATCTCATAGACGGACTTCCCGATTCCGGAGAACGCGCGTTGCTGGAGAGAGTATTCGTCGAGCGCGACGCGATTGTGGATGAAAGCGTGTTGTTGACCATGACCGCGGAGGCTCAGGCGGCTCACCGTCTGCTGTCGGGCGTTAGCTTGCCGGAGGCTCAGGAATTGATCTCGCAACTGCCGGACTCCATGAGAACGAAGTTGGACGCGATCTCTCCCGCCACACGAATACAGGACTTAAACGCTCGCGTGCTGATAATGCACGACAGGGAGGACAAACTCGTGCCCTCCGAGGAATCCCGTCGCCTTTCGGACGCCTTATCCGAGCGAGGAGGCATCTATCACACTGAGTTTTCGCTGTTTCAGCACGTGGACCCTACTCGCCCCGTGAGTCCCCCCATTTATGCAAGGGAGATCTTCAAGCTGTATCTTCACATGTATAACGTGCTGCGTGAGTTGGATTGACGAATGCGGTGGTCGTAGGCTCACTGTTTGCTATAAACTGCGAGATAGCCATTTCAATTACTCTGGGATTCCGAATCAGGAGAGATTTCTATGGGATACGAGTTCAATCATGTTCACCTTAAGGCTCCCGATCCGCGCAAGACGGCTGAGTGGTATGCCACGGCCTTCGATTTCACAATCGTAAGCGACATCGTACGACCCTACGGCGACCAGTTTGTAGTTACCAGGACACCCGACGGCGTAACGGTGAATATTTCGAGCGCTCGCACAGGGGAAGAACTGGACGAGGGCAATGCGGACGTTCACTGGGGGTTGGAACATATAGGCATTACGATTGACGACCTGGATGCCGAATTGGACCGTCTAACGGATATGGGCGCGGTGCTAAAGGAGGGCCCGACAGATGTTCCCAACGGACCTCGCATCGCGTTCATTGCCGGGCCCGACGACACGCGCATAGAGTTGCTCCAACTTCCGGGATAGACGTCGATCATCCACGAAGCGAAGGGAGTGAAAGATGCCAAGACGAGCTTACTTTCCGAATCCTGATAACAAGCCGTCCGGTTTCTCGCCCGCCACGCGAGCGGGGAATCAGGTGTTTGTATCCGGCCAGGTGTCGGTTGACGCCGAAGGCGGCCTGGTTGGGGAGGGCGATGCACTGGCACAGTCCGTTCAGTGCCTCGATAATGTCGAGAAGGCGCTGAACGCGGCCGGTGCGACACGCGCCGATGTCACCAAGATTACGGCTTTCCTCGTAAACTCCGATGACTATCCCGCCTATGCACAGGCGAGGCTGGACTTCTTCGGGAATCCCGGTCCGGCTTCCAGCACAGTCTTCATCAGTGGGCTGGTGAGTCCGAGTTACCTGGTAGAGATAGAGGCCACAGCCGTCATTTGAGCTTGGAGATTTACCCGGATGACCGACGATTGTGTCTTCTGTAAGATCAGAGACGGCGAGATTCCGTCCGACATACTGTATCGGGATGAACTGTGCTTCGTGATAAGGGACATAGCTCCCCTCGCTCCGACACACCTGCTCGTAATCCCGGTAGAACATTTCGAGCGAATATCGGAACTGGAGTCGCGTTTCGACCAGACCTTTGGAGCGATGTTCGCGGCCGCGAAGGATTCGGCGAAAGCCGAAGGTGTCTCAGATAGCGGCTATCGGTTGATGATCAACCAGGGAAGAGACGGCGGACAGGAAGTTCCGCATCTGCATATGCACCTACTGGGCGGTCGGCGCCTCGGCGGGCTGGGGATTCCAAGTGAGCGGTCTTCCAGAAACGATTGAAGCCAGACTGAAGAGACTTCCGTCGGGTCTGCGGGACCATATCGAGCGTTCACGTGTGATTTCCCAGGAACTCGCCATTCTACACGGAGTGGACGCTCGTTCTGCCGACATCGGCACGGCGGCCCACGACCTCGCGAGGGCACTGGACCGCTCCAGTTTGCTCTCCCAGGCCGAGAAACTGGGTCTCGACATAGGTCTCGTGGAACGACATGAACCTATACTCCTGCATGGGCCGGTTGCCGCGCGATGGCTCGTGAGCGACGACAATGATCTGGGTGTGGAAGTGTTGGAAGCCGTTGCCCGGCACACTACCGGCAGGACAGGTATGAGCGACGTGGCCAAGGTGGTCTTTCTGGCCGACAAACTCGACCCGCGTAAGGTGGCCCGGTTCCCCTATCTGGCGAGAGTCGCCGATATGTCGAAGCACAGTCTCGACTCGGCCATCCTGGAGTACCTGGACAGGACTATCGAGTATTTCTTGGACAACGGCAACCTGGTTCACCCAATGTCAATCGAATTCAGGAACGAACTATTGGTCCGGACGAGCGAATAATGCAAAAGGCGCTTGTGAAGGATCTGACCGCATTGCTTGGACGGGGAGCGGTAGCGTCCGATGAGGCCGACCTTCTGCGATACGGTGGAGACGCGCTCGGAGTGTACAGGGCTTTTCATTCGGCTCCTCGTCTGAACGAGCGCGCTAGTGCGGTCGTATCGCCCGAGAGCGCCGACGGAATCTCGAAGACTCTCGAGTACGCTACTCGAAACTCCCTGCCGGTTGTGCCATATGGCAGGGGAACCGGCGTCATGGGCGCCGCGACAGCGATTGACTCAGGGATAGTTCTGAACACGCAGCGCATGAACCGTATTCTGAAGGTGGATGCGGATAGCAGGACAGGTGCCTTTCAATCCGGCACTGTCCTGGAGAATGCGCATCGCGCGCTTGCGGCGAACAGACTCAGGCTGGGGCACGATCCGTGGAGCCGACCCATTGCGACCATAGGAGGCGCTATTTCCACGAATGGCGTCGGATACACGGCTTCCGGCCACGGCGCGATGGGAGACCAGGTTCTTGGTCTGCGAGTCGTACTCGGCGATGGCGAGATTGTAGAGACGCGAGCAGTCCCGGAAGCGCTCTTCGGATCCTCCCTGAACCACGTCTTCATCGGGACGGAAGGAAGTCTTGGAGTAATCGCTGAAGCCACAGTCCAAGCCTTCCGAGTGCCGGTCACTTGGGAGATGCTTTGCTTTGACTTTCCTGAATTCGATTCGGGATTCGAAGCCATTAACGAGGTGTATGGACAGGGTCTCAGGCCGACCGTTATGGACTATGGCGATGAACTGGCATCAGACGGCTCCGGCGGACGCGAAACCGCGACACTCTACCTGGCATTCGAGGGGAGCGAGAAGCGCGTGGATGCGTATGTGTCGGATACGACTGCTATCTGCTCACGGCACGATGGCAGGCGCGGGAGCGAAGCGCACGTACGGCGCTATTGGACCAACCGCCATGCGTCGGCGCTGCGCTATAAGCGAAACGTTCTGGAGAGTGAAGGTCCTGACGATGCGCGAAAGAGCAGGTCGGCGTACAGGATGGATTATTTACACGTCGCTCTACCTGTAAGTAAGGTGTTGGAGTACCGCAGGAAGTGTGAGAGGCTTCTGTCCAACGAGGGTGTAGAAGTAAGGGAGTGGTCGGTTTGGGGCAGGCCGGAATTCTTTTCATTCCTGATTTCAGGGAGCGAGAACGGTGATGACGGCGCAAATCTTGGGCGGACAGTTGATAGAGTGCTGACCCTGGCGCAGTCAATGGGCGGCTCGATGGAATACTGCCACGGGGTCGGATTGAAGCTGGCTCATCTGATGGAAGCAGAACTGGGAACCGGCATGTCCGCTGCCCACAGAATCAAAAGGGCATTGGACCCGGCAGGAATACTCAATCCCGGCAAGGCCTGGGGTTAGTCCCGCGTCGTTCGACGACAACCCTGTCTCCGATTGACGCGTTTAGGAATGTCCGCGCGTCGCCCTCTCCGACGGCAATTTCGAGCGTGCTGCGGCTTCCGATAATCGCGAGCAGATCGCCTGTAGCATCCGCATAGGACTCGCTCAATCCCCTTATGACGTGCCCCGAAATACGTATCTCCGGGTTGTCTTGCGTGGCCTCCGGTGGGATGTTGGTGATGAGATTTCCGTATGTATCAATGTGTACGACAACCCCGGTTGTTGTATTCTCAGCCGAATGGAACGAGGGCGTCGGCAGACATACCATCGAATGAACTGGTGATCCAAGGTCGGATGCCGGTACTCCGTCCGCGAGACGGGCTGCGGTCGGGGCGAATATATCTCGTCCATGGAAGGTGCGAGTTACATTAGGAAGCCAATACTCCGGCTTGTCCAAATGAAATGCGCGGCAGCCTTCCGGCACCTCAACCATTTCGGAGGACATACGCGATTCCGTATTTGTGATACACGCCCCGCATTCGTTCAGGATGTGGGTCAGCGTGCCGTTGTCAGGAGATACGTATGTGCCGCGCGGGGTCTGGAGAATTAGTGCTCTTCTGGAAGAGCCGACACCGGGATCAACGACAGCTACGTGGACAGTGCCGCTGGGGTAATATTCGGAAGCAGAGGCAAGAACGTAGGCGGCTTCCGTGACATTGTGGCGCTCGATCTCGTGCGATACGTCCACAATCGTCGCGTTCGCGCAGATACTGAGTATCACGCCCTTCATCGCGGCGACGTATGCGTCGCTTATTCCAAAATCAGTCGTGAGCGTGATGGTTGGGCGACTCACGTCAGGTTGATGAGGTTACTCGCGCTCACTATCGAGAGCGCGATGAATACCACTATCAGGCCAATGGTAAACCTGAACAACGCCAACTCGAACCCGCGCCGCGTTCTGAATGAGTTGTCGGCGGCACCGAACAGGCCGGTGCCCTGTCCCTTCACTTGGAGAAGGATTATGGTTACCAAGAGGACCGATACAATTATGTGAGCAATGTTTAGGGCCAGTTCCATTTCCTGTTCAGAGCTCCCGTTTCCTAGCTAATAATACGTTCTAATTCTTATGTGGGACGTTACACCGCAGCAGCCGAAAGTCGCCCGTCGCTAGCGCCATGAATTTGCATGATTGCCTCTGCCAGCTTGACCGAGTCGTGGCGCACCGGATGTGAGTCGTCAACCAAATCTGAGAGGAGAATCGTCGCGTTCTTGAGCGGTCTGCCGTCGTGGAAGACGCCTTCGCCCTCGAATCGGTCTCCGAGGTCCGGAGGGTTACTGTTTCCGACAACGTAGTCGGCTATTTCCTCGAAGGTGTGATTGCGCAGAGCCTCGACGTGTTCGGCGAGAGTGTACCCACCCGTTTCGCCGACCTGAGTCGCCACGTTGCATACATACACTACGGTCGCCGTTGTGCTTCTGATCGCCTCGGAGATGCCGTTAACAAGAAGATTGGGCAGAATGCTCGAATACAGGCTGCCGGGTCCGATGACCACAAGTTCGGCTTCGGATATCGCTCGAACGGCGAGGGGATGGGCCGCGGCCTCCTGCGGTTCGATCATCAGACGCTCGATCTCGCCGCTGTGCTGAGTGATACGGGATTCGCCATTGACGACGCTTCCGTCTTTGAATCGGGCGGACAGGTGGAGGTTGGATGTCGTTGCGGGCACGACTCTGCCACGCACAGCCAATACGCGGCTGGACTCGACAAGCGCCTGGTCGAAGCCGTCGGTTACGTTCGCCATTGCGACTATGAACAGGTTGCCGAAGCTGTGTCCCTTCAGTCCGTCGCCTTCCTCGAACCTGTACTGAAAGAGTTCCGCCAACAGCGACTCGTCCTCGGACATCGCGACCAGGCAATTACGGAAGTCACCCGGAGGCACCACACCAAGTTCGCGCCTGAGCCGACCCGAACTTCCACCGTCATCAGCGACGGTAATGACTGCCGTCAGGTTGTCTGTGTATTCACGCAGGCCCCTAAGCAGAACGGAAAGACCGGTGCCGCCGCCTATTGTTACGATCCTGGGGCCTCTGCCCCGGTGCCATCGGTTGTAAATCGAGTCGGCTAGTGAGTCAATCGGCTGGGACCGCGCCATGAAGGGGGTGAGCGCCCTGTAAAAGCCGTACATCGAAACAAGTATGAATCCACCGCCCACACCGAGCATCAGGAATCCCTCGAAGTACCAGGGCAGAAAGTCGGGAAATGGCAGAGCGAACAGCTTCCTGAGCAGGAACGCCATTCCGATTGAGCAGATGATGACTCCAATCGCTCCGAAAGCGGCCCATCGTTTGAGCCCTACGCCCGGATACAACAGGCGGAGGAAGATTCTCGCTCGCGAGGCGATAGAGCCGTTCGATTCGGGTCCGGTTCCGAAATTGCGCGGGTTCATTCGCGCATGGCCTCCAGGTTCTCTCTGACAAGCTGGCTGGCGACTCGCGGGTTTGCCTTCCCGCGCGTGGCCTTCATAACCTGTCCAATGATGAATCCCATAACCTGCTGCTTGCCGTCAAGGTATTCCTGTACTGGACCCGGATTGTCCGATATCGCCTGCTGAACGGCGACGAGCACAGCGTCGGCATCGGAAATCTGCGATAGACCCTCCGCCTGCGCTATTTCCCTGGGACTGTCACCGCTCTCGAACATCTTCTCGAATACCGTCTTTGCCATTGTGGAACTGAGCGTTCCGTCGTCAACCATTGTCTGAAGTTCGGCTAGTTGCCCAGGCTCGATTTTGACATTCGATATATGCCCGCCGCTCTGATTGATCAGTCGAGCCATCTCGCCGAGCATCCAGTTGCTCACGGCCTTGGCGAAAGATGTGTTAGCCGGGGACGGGCCCGAGTCAAGGACTCTCTCGAAGTAGTCCGCGGTGGGCTGACTCACTGTAAGCAGCGCGGCGTCATAGGCGGGCAACTCCAGTTCTTCGACGAAACGCAGTCTGCGATGGTGTGGAAGTTCGGGCAGCGACGCGCCGATTTCCTGTACCCACTGGCGTGAAATGCGGAGCGGCGGCAGGTCGGGTTCGGGGAAGTAGCGGTAGTCGGACGCTCCCTCTTTTGTTCTCTGGGATACGGTCTTGGCATCCGCCTCTACCCAGCCGCGTGTCTCCTGTGCGATCCGGCCGCCGTCCTCCAGGACCGAGACCTGTCTCTCTGCTTCGTACTCCAGGGCACGGAATACGGAGCGGAAGCTGTTCATGTTCTTGATCTCGACCTTGGTGCCAAGCCGGCTCTCGCCCTCCGGGCGAACGCTGATATTGGCGTCGCACCGGAAGTTGCCCTCCTCCATATTGGCGGTGCTGACGCCGATGTACTGGAGGATGGAATGTAGCTGCATCAGGTAGGCGCGCGCTTCTTCCGCGCTTCGGAGATCAGGCTCTCCCACAATCTCCATTAGTGGAACGCCGGCCCGGTTGACGTCCAGGAGTGAGTATCCCTCGCCGTAGTCCTCGGTGCGGTGCAGCAGGCGAGCTACGTCCTCTTCCAGATGTACACGGGTCACTCCAGCCGCTCGTTCCACGCCGTCAACTTCGATTGGGAGGCTGCCGTTGGAGGCGATTGGCAGGTCGTACTGCGAAATCTGGTATCCCTTCATAAGGTCGGGGTAGGGGTAGTTCTTTCTATCGAATTTCGTGTAACCGGCGATGTCGCAGTTCAGGGCCAGGCCCGTTCTTATGACGTGCTCCACTGCCTTCCTGTTTATGACTGGAAGAACTCCGGGCATTCCCATGCACACGGGACATACGACCGTGTTCGGGTCGGCGTCCTGGTACGCGGCGCTGCATGAGCAGAACATCTTGCTTTGGGTCAAAAGCTGGGCGTGTACCTCAAGCCCGATTACAACTTCGTATTTCATTGATAGTGGGACCTTGCCTGATTGATATGGTGGTGTAATCGTTAACCAGTATATTTAACGTAATATGAGGTTTACAACACCGTAGAGACGGCGCTGTCGTCGGGCCATGCGTCTTCCGCTATGAGCGGAACGAATCGGCACGCGGTGACCGTTCGCGTTGTGAAGCCTTCCGCGCCCTTGACGACCTTAATTAGCGTCTGTTCAAGCCTGTCGCCGACCGGAACGACCAGTCTTCCGCCGGGTTCCATTTGGTCCAATAGCGACAAAGGCAGTCTGGGAGCGGCGGCGGCTACGATAATGGCGTTGTACGGAGCGTCCTCTTCTCTTCCGAGCCGTGGTCCGGCCAGTTCGACACGTACATTCCGGTATCCGAGCTTGGAGAGAACAGACCGAGCGGATTCTGCGAGTTCTGGAATGCGCTCCAGCGTAATAACCTCTCTTGCAAGCTCTGAGAGAATCGCGGCCTGGTAACCGCTTCCGGCGCCAATCTCCAGCACCTTGTCCGACATCCGAAGTTCGAGTTCGGCGACCATGATAGCGACCATCGTCGGCTGCGAGATGGTCTGGCCGGCGGGAATCGGAAGCGCGATGTCCTGGTAGGCGAGATCGGCGGTCGCAGGTGTGACGAACCGCTCTCTGGGGACGCGGCGAATGGCGTCCAGCACGCGGCTGTCGGAGACATCGTCCGCGAGCTTACTTAGCAGGTTTTGCCTGGCGTGTTCGGTTTCTGTCATTTGGCTGGGATTCATATAGTCTGATTTATGATTGTACAGGGCAGAAACAGGCGAGTCACAGGCATGTACAGGGGGCGATTTTGCCCTGAGTTTGCCCTGCGTCGCCCTGCGTTCGCTATGGAGAGAAATCTCTATGGTCCGATTTCTCGTCAGTATAAATTCTTATTTATATATCCAGTGCCAGAAGATTTGTTCTTCATGGATGTATTGTAGCGTATTGGGGGGATGGCTGTATAGTAAATCGGGAACTTGTGCTGTCTAGGATATGACACAGGGTCTCTTCATTATCCTGTCTGACATAATCGTAGTACGGCGTCCAGCTAGTTTTGCCATGTAGAAGCCTACCCCCACCCCTGGATTGCCTGGCGGCGAGCCCTTCGGGGTTCCCGCCTTTTCGCGGGAATGACGGTAGTTATGCAAAGGTCTCCCTTGGTGGAATGACGGGAAGAAAACGAAAAGGCCCTGGGATAAGACGGCTGTTCTTTTGGGTTGCGCGTATGTCTGGGCTATAATGTAGGCGTCAACTCGCGAGATTCAGGAGTGGTAGGCCGTGCCGAGATATTATCCCGCCTTCATAGACGTCCGGGGCCGAGACTGCGTCGTTATAGGCGGCGGCGAACTCGGCGAGGAAAAGGTCGTGAAGCTGCTCGAGTGCGACGCGAAGGTGGTCGTGATTAGCTCCCACGTTACCACGAATGTACAGCATCTCGCGGACGCCGGCGAGGTGGAATGGATAAGGCGAGAGTACAGGGACGGCGATCTGGCGCGCGCATTCATCGCGATAGCCAATACAGGCGACTCCGCTATGGACGAGCGAATATCCAGGGAGGCCGAGGAGCGCAACGTCATCCTGAATGTGGTTGACGTGACCCATCTATGTACATTCATAGCTCCGTCGGTGGCACGAAGGGGAGAGGTAACGGTGGCGACCTCGACCGGCGGTGCGAGCCCCGCGCTTGCGCGCACGTTCAGAGAGAAACTGGAGTCCAGCCGGATACTCGAGTATGCCGACCTCGCGCCCGTGCTTTCGGATGCCAGGGCAGAACTGAGGCGCAGGGGTCTGCGCGTGCCTCCCGACCACTGGCAGATGTGCATTACGGAAGACCTTCTCGACACGGTGCAGTCCGGTCAGTCCGAGAGAGCCTACGACACACTATTGGAAGGTCTGTTGGCCCGCTCGGAGCCGCTTTAACTGCCATGAAGAGGCGAACGGTTAGGGTCGGCACACGGGGAAGCGCGCTGGCAATAGCGCAGACTGAGGAAGTGTTGTCCGCGCTGAGCAAGGCTTGGCCCGAGGCTGTCTTCGAGGTTGTGCGTATAACCCCGGTCGGCGACCGCAGAAAGAGCGCGCCACTTCTGAGTCTGGGGCGAGGTGCGTTCGCCAAGGGAGTGGAGGAGTGGCTGCTGGACGGGCGAATCGACATGGCAGTCCACTCGGCGAAGGACATGCCGACGACACTACCTGAAGGTCTTGTAATCCCCGCATACCCGAAACGAAAAGACGCGCGCGATTTGATTGTCAACAGGCTGAACGCGGGGTTTTACGAATTACCATCTGGCGCGAGATTGGGCACCAGCAGTCCCAGGAGATCAGGTCAACTTCTTGCCGCGCGTTCGGACATCGAGATTGTGCCCATCCGTGGCAATGTAGATACGCGACTGTCGAGAGTGAGCGGCGATGACCTGGACGGAGTGGCGCTTGCCGCTGCCGGCCTTGAGCGACTCGGCCGGATCGGGGAGGCGACCGATATTCTGGACCCGGAGCTGTGCGTGCCGGACGCGGGACAGGGCGCGCTAGCGGTCGAGACGCGTGTGGGGGACGAGCGGATGCGCGAGATGGTCGGGGCCGTTAATCACGCCTCTACGTGGGCAGCCGTTACCGCGGAGCGCGCATTCGTTGACTTCATTGGAGGCGGATGTCGCGTACCGGTGGCGGCTTACGCCGTACCAAGTGGCGGGAAACTACGGATCACTATGATGGCCTGCTTGCCGGACGGCTCTCAGATATACAGAAAGCGAGTTGAGGCGTCGGATGTGGATCCCGTGTCGGCGGGCCGCGAGGCTGCGCGTTCGCTGCTGGAAACTGGAGCGGACGCGATTGTCTATGGGGAGCGCGGGCTGTGAACGAGGGAAGGGTGTATCTTGTTGGAGCGGGTCCGGGCGACCCGGAACTCCTTACTCTCAGAGGACTGCGTCTTCTCAGGAATGCCGACGTGGTGGTGCATGATCGGCTGATTGACATGCGACTCCTCGACCATTGCAGGCCTGATGTTGAGTTGGTGGACGCGGGAAAATTTCCGGGCGGACGCGGGCAGACCCAGGCGAACATCAGTGAATTGCTTATTGAAAGGGCCGGCGAAGGCAAGCGAGTAGTCCGGCTGAAGGGTGGAGACCCTTTTATATTCGGCAGGGGCGGTGAAGAAGCGGAGGCGCTGCGGAATGCGAGAATTCCCTATGAGATTTCGCCGGGCGTCACTTCCGCGGTCGCGGTTCCGGCCTACGCTGGAATACCGCTTACACACAGAGACCACGCTTCCGGGTTTACTGTCATTACGGGTAACGTCGCGCTGGGCAGACCGGAAATGGATACCGACTGGTCAGCGGTCGCGCGTATGCCCGGGACGCTGGTCATCCTGATGGGCTGGAGTAGGGCCGAGGAGATAGTATCCGCGCTCATCGCCGCCGGCAAACCACGGGATACGCCGGCCGCGATTGTGAGCCGTGGAGCGACGGCAGACCAGAAATCCGTCTCCGGTCGCCTGGACGGTATTGTGATTTCGGCAGAGCGGGCCGGACTTGGAGCGCCCGCAGTCATTGTCGTGGGAGAAGTGGCCCGACTGCATGAGCGCCTGAATTGGTACGAGGAACTGCCGCTCTTCGGTCGCCGCATTATGGTAACGAGGTCAAGAACGCAGGCAAGCGTCCTGTCGGCACGTCTCGCGGAACTGGGCGCCTACCCTGTGGAGATACCCACTATAGAAATCCGTACCCTGGAAGATTTCACTGAACTCGACTCTTATCTGCGGAAATTGTCCGAATTCGACTGGGTTGCGTTCACCAGCGCGAATGCAGTGAGCGCCGTGTGCGGCAGACTCATGGAGACCGGTATGGACATGAGAGCCTTCCACCCCGTTAAGGTGGCTGCGGTGGGGCGGGCGACATCGTCCGAGTTGCTGAATAGAGGCGTGAGGGCCGATCTGATGCCGGACAGGGCAACGTCGAATGGACTCGCGTCGGCGCTTGTCGAATATGGAGTCGGCGGCAAACGGATACTACTTCCGAGGTCTGACATCGCAACGACCCAATTCCCGGACAGTTTGCGCTCCAACGGAGCCATCGTGAGCGAGGTGGAAGCCTACCGAACGGTGACGCCCGATGGAGCGATCACTGCGCTGAGAGAGGCGATATGCCAGGGCGTGGACGCGATTACATTTACCAGTTCGTCCACCGTTACGAACCTGCTAAGGCTGCTGGACCATGACGTGTCGCTGCTGTCCGGCGTCACGGTAGCGTGCATCGGACCGGTAACGGCAGCGACGGCTAGCAGTTACGGATTGAAAGTTGATATAGTTTCTAGAGTAGCTGCCACCTACAGTCTGGCAGACGCGATTGCAGAGCACTTTACCGGGCAGTGAAGGAGGCAGCCATGCCGGGATTCCCAACAACCAGAATGCGCCGCCTGAGAGATAATCCGGGGCTGCGCGGAATGGTGCGAGAAACCAGCATTTCCGCCTCGGACTTCATCTATCCGATGTTCGTCGTACACGGCAGGGACACGAGGGTAGAAGTGCCCCCCATGCCGGGTATCTACCAGATGTCTCTGGACCACCTCGTACATGAGGTTGGTGAATTGTACGAATTGGGAATCCGCTCGGTTATGCTGTTCGGGATACCCGCGTACAAGGATGAGCGGGGCAGCGACGCCTACAGTCCCACAGGGATAATCCAGGGGGCAATCGAGGTCATCAAGCAGACCGTACCCGAGATGACTGTAATAGGAGATGTATGCCTCTGTGAATTCACCAGTCATGGACACTGCGGAGTGCTGAACGGCGATACAGTTGATAACGACGCCACGCTGGATCTGCTGGCGCGGATGTCTGTCCGGCAGGCCGAGGCGGGTGTTGATATGGTAGCTCCCTCGGCGATGATGGACGGACAGGTTGGGGCTATCCGAGACGCTCTGGACGAAGCCGACTTCGAGAACGTGCCGATCATGGCTTACTCGGCGAAGTACGCTTCGGGTTTCTACGGACCATTCCGAGTCGCGGCGGACTCGACTCCCCAGTTCGGCGACAGGGCGGGGTATCAGATGGACACCCCCAATGTCAGAGAGGCGATGCGGGAGATCGCTCTGGACATCGAGGAGGGCGCGGACTTGGTGATGGTCAAGCCCGCCCTGGCATATCTGGACGTGCTGAAGAGCGCCAGAGAGACATTCGCCACGCCGGTTGCCGCCTACAACGTGAGCGGAGAGTACTCTATGGTCAAGGCCGCCGCGGAAAATGAGTGGATTGACGGCAGACGGATAACTATGGAAATCCTGACGAGCATCAAGCGGGCAGGGGCGGATGTAATCCTCAGCTATCACGCCAAGGAAGTTGCTGAGTGGCTTCAGTCCGAGCGGCGATAAACATCTGGGAGAACCCTTATGGCGACGTACATCCTGCTAATGAAAATGACCCAGAAGGGCCGGCGCAAGATGCTGACCGACACCGAGAGTATGCTCGCCTCCGCCCATAGCATAGACGTTTCCGACACCGGAGTTCTTGGATTGTACGCGGTGCTCGGGGAGTACGATTTCGTAGGAATCGTGTCCGCGCCCGGCAATGAGGAAGTGGCGCAGTTCTCTCTGCACCTTGGCGTCTCCGCCGGGGTGCATATAACAACTCTGCCAGCCATTCCTATCGGACGGCTCGGCGAGGGCGGTCCGCAGCTCGACGATGACGAAGTCACATCCGAAGAGATGGAAATCGAGGGAGAACTGGCCCGTGACGGGCATTAGCCCGGGATCAACTTAACCTGAAAGGCGGCCACAGACGCGCTGCTACGACCCCGGCTATCTGGGCTCCGTCAATCGTACCGAAGGAACGGCTGTCCACGCTGTGGGCACGGTTGTCTCCCAGGACGAAATAGCTGTCGTCTCCGATGTCGAAGGAAGTCCTGTCGAGACCCAGGTAAGCTGGCAGTCCTTGTAAATAGTGTTCTCTGTGCGGGGTCCCGTTGATGAACAGAAGTCCGTCTTCAAACCGCAGGTTATCTCCGGGCAGCCCCACTACACGTTTGACCTGCCACGATGGGCCGGCCCCGTCCGGCATCCGTATGGTGACTATCCGGCCTCTGCGGGGCACACCGTGACGCTTTATAACGAGCAGCAGGTCGCCGTCGCAAAGAGAAGGCTCCATACTTGCCCCACGTAACCTGAACAGCCCCGCAGAAGTTATATTTGATAACAATACATTGACCTCAGCAGATTTCACACATGACACTGGTGCGGCCGGTGAACCGACAGTTGAGGAGAAGTGGACGCTTGTCACCGATGACATTATCCCATACCTGGTCGCCGGGGATGCGGACCGCACTGTCCTACTTGTGCACGGCGCCGGCGCCGACCGCAGGGACTGGAGGGATGTCGTACCCGTACTGGCGCGATTCAATAAAGTCTATGCGCCGGATTTGATCGGCTTTGGCGATGCTCCCAGGGAGGAGATTCCGCATACTCCCGAGTATATCGCCGACTTTCTGGTGAGGTTCATGGACGCGGTCGGAATAGAGGACGCGATACTCGTGGGACACTCGCTTGGCGGCAGGGTCTGTCTTGAGGTGGCGCGGGAGTACCCCGAGAGGGTGAGAGGGCTGGCGCTTGAAGCGCCCATGGGATTCGGCAAACTGCGGTGCCAGGGCAGGATACTCAGCATTGCCCGCTGGTTGATTTACGGTGTGCTCGGCTTCAAGTCGCCGTACCCTATGCTCGCCTTTCCGTTGGACGAGAGAGACGAAGCAATATTTCGCGCGATAACCTGTGAGACTCTCCTGCTCTGGGGGTCTCATGACCTCTATTTTCCACCCGAGCACGGCCTGACGGCGCTTGAAAGGATCCCAAACTCCCGGCTCAGAGTATATGAGGGATTGGGACACTCGCTCCACCGCTCGATTCCAGAGAGATTCAACTCGGACCTCGCCATGTTTCTGGACGAACTGTCGTGAAAGAGCGTCAGGGTTGCGCCACCACGCCGATTTTTGTATCTTCATATGTGCAATATACACCCCCAGCTTTCTGAAAGGAGAATGCAGGCTATGACAATCACGTCTGCCCTGGCAAGACTAATCCCCGTGCGTGAGGCCAGCGCCCACTGCGATATTCCGTGCGGAATCTACGACCCTGTTTCGGCAAAGATAGCGGCCCAGACCGTGCAGAAGATGGTTCTTCGGATCGAGTCTCTGGATGACGCCGGAGACGCCGCTTCCGCCAACACGCTGTCTCGCTACATCACTGTGAAGGAAGAGCACGCGGAGCTGTGCAAGCACGAACTCAGGGTTCTGTGGGCCGACTATACGTGGCCCGGCACGGACGCCGACGACATCGCCGCCAGGTTCAATGCGGCGCTTAAGCTGGCCAGCCAGTGCAAGCAGACCGTCAGCATGGATAATGCCGAGGCACTGGTCGCCGCGGTTGACGACATCGCCACCGTGTTCTGGTCCACCAAGGGCGTGGAATACAGCGATCCCAACGCATCGGTACGCTACGGCGTGTAAGACTCGTTGGACCTTTAACGATAATCCGAATCAGCCCCGTTCCCGGAACAGGTGACGGGGCGTTTCCTTGTAAGTGGAGTTGGCTGAATGCCTAAGTATCTGTACCGGGCGTCCTACACAGCGGAAGGGGTCGGCGGACTTCTGAAAGAAGGCGGTTCCAGACGTGTGGCGACGATTACAAACTTGATAAACAACCTTGGCGGGTCTCTCGAATCTTGCTATTACGCATTCGGAGAGGATGACGTTATTGCCATCGTGGAAGTTCCGGATGAGGAAACGGCGTTGGCACTGTCTCTTTCAGTGTCCGCCAGTGGAGCGATCACCGTCAAAACTACAGTATTGATCGACCCGGATACGATAGATGCCGCTGCAAAGAAGAGCGCAAGCTACAGGCCGCCGGGCTCGGGTTGACGGAAGTTCAACCTACACCGGATCAATGTTTGTAGTCCTCGCGGGGCGGGCTGAAGATGTCCAGCGCGACCGCGGGCTGGTCGGTCGCCTTCACGTAGTGTTCCACCCCGCCGGGGATGACGTATGTATCGCCCTTACGTACTCGTGAAGTAACGCCGCCTATCGTGAAGTCGAATTCCCCCTCAAGAACCATTCCGGCCTGCTCGTGGGGATGCTCGTGCATCGGGACTTCGGAGTTGGGCGAGATTTCCACGATACTCATCATTATCTTCTCACCCCACATCGTTCTCAGGAATACGCCGGGCGCGAGTTCTCGGCGCTTGATGTCGTCGGGATTGTAAGTGTACGTCAAGTTTGGTCCTCCGTGTTCGGGTAGGATTGGAAAAAGGAAATTCAGCCGGCGACCGCGCGGTTGTGGGCGGGAGTAAGGCAGGCTGTGATGAAGTCGTTGAGAGGGGTGGGGACGCCGAGTTCGTGTCCCAACTCCGACACCTTGCCGTTGAGATTTGCGAGTTCGAGCGGTCTGCCGCCGTTGAGGTCGGCGTGCATCGAAGAGACGAGACCGTCTCTCTCTTCATAGAGATGGGTCATAGTGGTCTCTGCCACGTCGTTTGCCAGATTCACTCCGGCGGCCCTGCCCACGGCGGCCGCTTCTTCCATCACTCTAAGAGTCAGTCCTGCTGTCTGGGGAGTTTCAATGACCTCTTTGAATGACGAGCGCGTTATGCAGGTCATACCGCTCAGGCCGCAGATGTAAACCAGCTTGTTCCATAGCGCCTCGTTGATGTCGGCGGCTATCTCGGACTCGATTCCGGCGGATTGCAGCGTTCGTAGAATCTCAGAGCAGCGTTCGGTAGGCGGCCCCTCCTGCTCGGCAAACACTATGCGGCACGTGCCGCCGCGTTCGTCGAAGACACCCGGTCCGGGATGAGAGGCGTCCACGTAGGCCGCTCCCAGAAGCACTTTGTCCGGGCCGAACGCCTCAGAGAGGTCGGATCCGGAGCCTATGCCGTTCTGCAGCGTCAGGATGGTCGTGCCATCGCCAATCGAGGGCTTGATTACCTCGATGGCCTGCGCATTCTGGTATCCTTTGACGCAGAACATCACCAAGTCGGGCGTCCAGCTTCCATCGAGCGAATCAACGGCATTCACGCGAACCGTAAAATTCCCCGAATTCACGCTGTTCACCCTGAGACCATGCTGCCTGATGGCGTCAAGGTTGTCGCCGCGCGCGACGAAGATCACGTCGTTCTCCCCGCGCGCCAGGAGGCTGCCGTAATATCCGCCGACCGCGCCGGTGGCCATGATGAGAATCTTCATTTGCAGTCAGACCGCCTACTTCTTCAATTCGACCAGCACGTTAACGTACCTGGTATCGGAGTTGTTCACGACCCTGTGAATCTTGTGGTCGCCATGGTATCGCCATGTGCCGGGACCGGACGGGCTGTCTTCCGACGTGCCGTCATCATATTCGACGGTCAGCCCCGCGCCCTCGACGACTATCGTAACGTAGTCGCGCCCATGCATATGCCAGTCGCTCGCCTCACCCGGGTTGACTACCAGGTTCCATATCTTGACGCTATCGTTTTCAAAAAGGACGTCGGTCGCTATCTCGCCCAGTGGCTCGTTCCCTCTTGGCATGATCTCTCACTCCTGAATCTGCTTCACTTCCACGATTGAGTTGCTGTACTGCGCGTCGCCGACGTTCGTGACCCTGTGAACCGAGCCGTGATGTCCCTGCACCACCTGGCCCAGCGCGAGGTCGCTTACTGAGACTGAGCCGTCTTCGTATTCGGTCTTCAGTCTGCCCGCCCTGGTTACTGTGAACACATAGGGCATCGTGTGCCTGTGCCAGTCGCTCGACTGTCCCGGCTCCAAGACAAGGTCCCACGTCTTCACATGTTCATCTTCCCACAGAAACTGAGTTCCCACGTCTCCCATTTCACGTTCCATGTCGTTCTCCTTTGTGCGCTAGAAGCCTAGATTTCTCTGCTTCATGCTGACGAAACTCTTCTGTCCTATGACGATGTGGTCGAGCACTTCGATGTCCATCATGTCCGCGCTCTGATTCAGACGCCGGGTTACCAGGATGTCCTCCGGGCTTGGGGTAGGGTCGCCGGACGGGTGGTTGTGCACGACGACCATGTACGGGCAGTTTTCCCTTACGGCGGGCCGAAGAATCTCGGCCACCCTGATCGAGGCCGAGTTAACGGTTCCCTGGTACACGTCCCTCATGGCCATTACGCGGTTCTTGGTGTTCAGCAGCAGAACGCGCAGTTTCTCCTGCGTCAGTTGGGACATTTCCAGACCAACTAGATTATTTACGTCTTCAGGCGAGCCGATGGAGGGCCTGTTCTGAGGATTCATGCTCGCGGCTCTCTTACCCAGTTCGACGGCGGCCACGACCTGGCAGGCCTTGGCCTCGCTGATGCCGTGCAGAATGCACATATCTCCGATTGTGGCCTCGGACAGCCCCGACAGTCCGCCAAGCCTGGAAAGCAGCTTGTTGGACAGGCTCAGCACGTTTTCACCCTTGACGCCGGTGCGGAGCAGTATCGCGATCAGGTCGGAGTTGGACAGCGCCCCGGCTCCCAGGCCGATCAGCCGCTCGCGCGGCCTCATGTCCGCGGGCATATCGCGGATCATGGGGTTGTAGGGTGTCTGATTCTGGTCGGTGTCTTCGGGCATTCTGATCCTGTAGGGGGACTGTATTGCGCGGCATTGTAGCACGCTATGGGATATCAGTTGACAGTTTTGGCCAGGCTTCTGTTATGGTGTCCACGGACTCGCCAAAATGGGTATGTGCCTCCCGGCGAGTATGTCACGTTCTTGCAGAAGGAGGGCTACTTATATGAAGCCAAAGTTAGTCGCCGGCATACTAATCATTATTGTCGGAATAGGACTGGCGGCAACGGTACTGTCCACGATTCGAGCGCAGGAATCCCAACCTCACTACAAGGTGTACAATCATCGCGAATGGTATCTCCAGTCGCTCTGGCAGGTACATCAGCAGACTCCCGATAGTTTTTTCCTCCCGATCCTCTACGGGTTGACCGACACCCACATTAGAAACTTCGTAATCCCGAACACGGGCGAGGACCTCCAGATAGCGAAAGCGCGCATAGTGTCGGATCTCGGTCCGAATCCCAGCGATCTCGAAGTCCACACCGCCGCCATCATGGAATCATACACGGCAGGATCGTGTTCAGGTGCGCGTGATGGTCAATGTTACCTTCTGACAATCACGCACTGGGCGATAGGTGCGCAGATACTGGGTCCTTTGGCGGGCGCCACGGTTTCTTACGACACTGTAACGGCCGACGATTACAAGCCCGAATGGGCGGACTGGAATATCCCCAGGCCATCCGCGACCGGTATGCCCCAGCCTGTCCCCGTTATCAACGCGCCGAGGCCCGCCGCGCACGAGTTGGGCATCATCAACATCGCCATCGAGGACGTGCCTCCCGGAGTCGGACTGGGCTCAGCGCAGTTGACCGACGCGATGCACTACTGGGGTGTCGGCGAAGTCACGATGAAGTTCGTTGATCCTGGCGTAGTAGCTCCGATGCTGGCCGAATCCTGGGAGCTAGATCTGGAAATGGGCAGCCCAGTCGGAGCCACGCTCAGGATACGCAACGATGTCATATTCCACGGTCAGGGTCTTGGCAGACGCAGCAACAATGGCGGAAGCTGGGGGACGATGACCGCAGAGGACATCGCGTTCACCATCAACGACGGAAACGTCGCTATCAACACGGCCAGCATTCACTGGCAGGCGGGCGACTTCGCTAGCGTGTTCGGCAACAACCCGGCGGTGGCGGTTGACGACACCACGCTGAAGGTGACGTTCGCCACAGACGCGAATGGCAATACGCTGTATGACCCTCGTTGGAACGCAAACATCATGAACGACGCCGCGCAGGCGTACAGCGTACAGAGCCTGAATCGCTACAATACTGTTGGCGAGACCGAGATGAAGGACACACCCTTCATCGGCACCGGCCCTCTGCACGTGGTGGAATGGATACAGGACGACACCGCCATACTGGAAGCGGTGCCCTACGACCACTGGGACACCAACTCGAAGGTTGACCGGATTGTATTCAAGGAAGTTGGGGAGCAGAACACGCAGATCGCGCTGATGGAGACCGGCACAATTGACGCCGCTCCCATTCTGCTCAGGAGCGTTCCGCGTATGCTCGAGGGCGGCTTCGCCATTCAGGACAACGGACTGGCGGGCCATGCTTCCGTGGTGTTCTCAGGCAACCTGTGGGAGACAGAGCACGTGCTGTTCGGCACTCCCCTGGACACCGCTGCGGTTTACATGAGAGACGTGCCATGGGTGGGTAATCCGAACGACATGGCCGATTTTGAAGAGGCGAAACTGGTTCGCAACGCTTTGGCTAGGGCCGTCAATAGGGCCGAGATCAACGAATCCCTACTGAATGGTATCGGCCATCCAGTATACCTCAACCAATTCAGCCCGAATAACCCAAACTGGCAGTCCAAGTGGGAGTACCCTTACGATCCTGACGAGGCCAAGCGGCTGCTCGCTCAGGCGGGCTATCCAAACGGCTTCGAGATGCCTCTGTACGCGCCGAACCCCGGCGGATACCAGGAACTCGCCGACGCTATAGCCGGTTACTGGGAAGAAATCGGGGTACAGACTTCGGTCCAGAAATTCGCCTACTCGGTGTATCGCCCAGGTATCGTGGCTCGCGCGACGACGATGCCATGGGTAACCGAGTGCGACGATGGCAAGAGCACCTGGCCCTGGGAATGGCCAAAGTCAGCCGACCATACGTCTCTGACTCGCGGCGGCTTCGGCTGCGGCCTTGAGATCAAGGAGGCGGCGGACACCTGGATTGCGGTCGCCACTGAGCCGGACCCGGCGAAGCAGATCGAGCTTAACAACGCGCTCGCTGACTACCTGTATGAGCACGCGGTTAGCTTCGGCGTGGTCGGAGTTCCCAATCCAATCACGTACAACCCGAAGAAGATAGCCGAGTGGCCGATGGACCCCGCACTGTTCACCAATTGGAATAACCCCGAGGACATAGTTCCTGTGCGATAGATGCTGCCTCTCTCTTACACGATTGGCCGTATGACCTTGGTGGGGCTTGCGCTCTGGTTCGCCCTTCGCTAAGTTCCGCAGATCAGATTAACGCACAAACGGGTGTCCACCAATTGGTGGACACCCGTTTGTGTATCTTATTACCCTTCGCTAGGACGCTTCACGGGACGGTAGAAACTACTGTGCCTCTCCCGTTTCGGCTCAGCTTCTCTCATACACTGGCTCCGCTTCTTTCAGCGCCCTTGGGCGGAAATACCGGCTCAGGTCTTCGGGAGTCAGCAATCAACTTTCCGCTCGCCGAACAAACTCGATAGTTCCCGCTCCATCGAGATATCTTTGCGCCCCTTCGTGGATAGAACCGAATGAGCCGCTGACCACCGCTTCTATGCTCCCATCCTTCTTTGATCTAAAAGAACATTAATGCTATCATGTGCCTAGTCAAACGCCGACGAGCACCTTAGCCTTTACATAAGCCGGAGACTATCAATAACGACTTCACCGACCGAAAAATTTTCGGCCCAAAGCTAAAGTCAGGTGATTACAGGTCACTTTACAGGTCACCCAATCCCCGATCCACTTGGAAACTCACCTGTATAATATAAACTACAGCATATTGCCAACACTCTCGAACTGGACTGATGACTCTAAGAAGATCAATCGAGACCTTGGAGAGCGGCTATCTGACTGGCCACGCTCTTGACACTCTTGAAACCCCGTCTCTATACTCAGTTCACAATCAAGATTCAAAGGCTGAGAACAGGACTAGTACGCCGTCAGGCGGAGTTGCAGAGAGCCGGGGACAGGTGAAAGCCCGGCGCTTGCGCGATGGCAGAATGGACCTGGGAGCCGCCACCCGAAGCCGCGGATGCGGTTGTAGGCTTGGCCGGTGAGGGCACCGTTACCGAGGCCCGGGGCATCGAAGTCGAACGACTTCCGTGCCTGACAATGAGGCTGCCGACTGCGTATCGCGGTTTGCGGCGAAACAGGGTGGCACCACGGATACACCATACCCGTCCCTTTGCAGGGTCGGGTTTTTTTGTTTCAATTGTCAATTTTCAATTAGGAATTAAGAATTGAAGGACAACGTTGTTCAGGCGAAGAGTTATGCTTTTGCGGTTCGGATCGTGAAATTGTGTCAGTATCTGAGGTCAGAGAAGAGGGAGTACGTACTCTCGCGGCAGTTGTTAAGGTCTGGCACGAGTATAGGGGCTAACGTGGAGGAGGCGATTGGAGGACAGTCTCGCGCGGACTTTGGGGCTAGGCTGGCTATCGCGTATAAGGAAGCGCGCGAATCCAGATATTGGTTGCGCTTGCTGAAAGATACTGATTACCTCACTGAGAGGGAATTCAAGGGGGTTCATGCGGACGCAGAGGAACTTTGCCGGATTATCGGCGCGATTCGCAAAACGCTAAGAACTGATAATTGAAAATTGATAATTCCAAATTGGAGGATAGGGTTATGACAGTTCAAGAACCCCATGACACCATCCGACGGCGTGTCTTCAGTGGCGTTCAGCCGAGCGGCGACCCCCAGCTCGGAAACTATATTGGCGCGTTCAAGCAGTGGGTGGAGAACCAGGACGCGAAGGAGAACTTCTTCTGCATAGTCGATCTCCACGCGATCACTGTTGACTTCGATCCTGACGCCCTGCGTCGGCAGACGCGCGAGTTGGCGGCGATACTGTTCGCGTGCGGCATAGACCCGGACAAGAGCACCCTCTTCGTCCAGAGTCATGTGACGACCCACGCCGAAGGGTGCTGGATTCTGAATTGCGTGACTCCTGTTAGCTGGCTGGAAAGGATGACGCAGTACAAGGACAAGTCCACTGGGCAGGAGAGTGTTTCTACTGGACTATTGGACTATCCCGTGCTCATGGCCGGAGACATCCTCATGTACAGCGCCCACGAGGTGCCGGTCGGAGACGACCAGCGCCAGCACGTGGAGTTAACTCGGGACATAGGGGGCAGGTTCAACCGGCTCTTTGGAGAGACGTTCGTGCTGCCGGAGGCGATCATACCCGAGGTCGGCGGTCGCGTCATGGGACTCAACGATCCTAACGTCAAGATGTCCAAGAGCTACTCTCATATCCGGGGCCACGCGGTGCGCCTGCTGGACGAGCCTAAGGAGATTCAACGCTCGATAATGAGAGCCGTGACCGATTCGGGCAACGAAATACTCTTCAGCGAAGACCCCGAAAAGGCAGGAGTCAACAACCTGCTCGGCATTTACAAAGTAATCACGGACAAGGCGGAGAGAGACGTCGAGCGAGATTTCGCCGACGCGCGAGGCTACGGCGACCTGAAACGGCGCGTCGCCGAGGTCGTCATCGAAGAACTCAGGCCTATCAGGGAGCGATATTACGAATTGATGGACGACGTCGCCGAACTGGATAGGCTGATGGCCGTCGGAGCGGATCAGGCGCGTGAAGTATCCGAACCCAAACTCGAAGAGATGAAACACCGGGTCGGATTCGTCCTGCCCGGTTGAGGAGACGCGAAATGTACTACCCATCACTGGAGCAGGTCGCGTCCTACGAGGGTGAGGCCAACCTTGTGCCAGTTTACAGGGAGATAAACGCAGACCTGGAGACGCCGGTTTCGGCGTACCTGAAGGTCGCCAACGGTCCGTATTCGTACCTGCTGGAGAGCGTCGAAGGCGGCGAGAGGATGGCGCGATACAGCTTCATTGGAACCGATCCGCAGAAGATAATCAAGACAGGGGCGGGCGAGGAACTCGGCGCGATTGATCCGCTGAATCCTGTGGAGGAAATGCTCTCCGAGTACAAGCTGGCCGACGTTGACTATCTCGATAAGTTTAATGGCGGTGCGGTGGGCTATATCTCTTACGACGCCGTGCGCTACTTCGAGGAGCTTCCCACCCCTGATGTTGACCCGCTCGGACTGCCCGAATCCATTTTCATGCTTTCGACCACCTACCTGGTGTTCGACCACCTGCGACACAAGATCAAGGTCGTCAGCCACGCCCACCTGAAAGGCGACACGAGACGCGCCTACGAGGAAGCCGTCGCTAGAATAGAGGACGTGGTCCGCAGGCTGAAGTCCTTTCCCAACATACCGGAGCCTAATCTGGAAATGCAGAGCGACGCGGACATCGAGTTCAACATGAGCCGCGACTACTACGAGGGCATGGTGAACAAGACCCGGGAGTACATAATAGCGGGCGATGTGATCCAGACTGTCGTAGCTCAGCGAATGTCGCGTCCAACCTCGGCGCACCCCTTCCAGATATATCGCTCTCTGAGGGCGGTCAATCCCTCGCCCTATATGTACTACCTCGACATGGGAGACTTCCAGATAGTAGGCGCGTCCCCCGAGCTCCTGGTACAGGTGGTTGACGGCAATGTCGCCGTTCACCCGATTGCCGGTACCCGTCGTCGCGGAAGGGACGAGGCCGAGGACCTGGAACTGGAAGAGGAACTGCGCACAGACGAAAAAGAGCGCGCAGAACACATCATGCTCCTGGACCTGGGCCGTAACGACGTCGGCCGAGTCTCCAAGCCCGGTACCGTGGAGGTGACACAGATACTTGACATAGAACGCTACTCCCATGTCATTCATCTCGTATCTCATGTAACCGGACAGTTGAGGGACGAGTACACCAACTACGATGCACTGCGAGCCTGCTTCCCGGCTGGCACGGTCTCCGGCGCCCCCAAGATTCGCGCCATGGAGATAATTGCCGAACTCGAACCCGACCGCCGAAGTGTTTACGCCGGAGCGGTCGGGTACTTCGATTTCTCAGGCAACATGGATACCGCCATCGCGATACGCACCCTCGTCCTCAAGGACGGCGTGGCGCATGTACAGGCGGGCGGCGGTATCGTTTACGACTCGACGCCCGAACATGAGTATGAAGAGACTCTGCACAAGGCGTCCGCCGTATTCAAAGCGATTGACCAGGCTGAGCAGGAAATAGACTTATAGTGAGGGCCCGAGATGGCGATTCTGCTGATAGACAACTACGACAGCTTCACCTACAACCTGTACCAGTATCTGTGCGAGCTTGGCGCGGAAGTGCGGGTGGCTCGCAACGACAAGATAACGCTCGAAGAGATAGAGCATATGTCGCCGGAGCGAATAGTCATATCCCCCGGCCCATGTACACCTGCTGAGGCCGGGATCTCCAACGACGTCCTGAGACGATTCGGCCCGGAGTTGCCGACTCTGGGTGTGTGCCTCGGCCACCAGTGTGTCGGATACGCTTTTGGCGGGACCGTGGGCGGCGCGGGCGAGATAATGCACGGCAAGATGTCGCTGATTCACCACACGGGCGAAGGGGTCTTCTCCGGACTGCCCAACCCCTTCGAGGCAATACGCTATCACTCCCTTGCGGTGTACCGCGACGACCTGCCCGACGAGCTTGAGATCACAGCTTGGACCGATAGTGATCTGATAATGGGAGTGCGCCACAAGGAGCATCCCATCGAAGGAATTCAGTTTCACCCTGAGTCCATAATGACCAAAGTGGGAAAAGACCTGCTGAAGAACTTTCTGGACGCGCCCGTCGCTGGGGCGCGGGGAGGACAGCAATGATACAGGAAGCAATAGGGGCGGTGGTGGAGGGCCAGGATCTGTCTGCCGACGAGGCAGCCTCCGCGATGGATGAGATAATGAGCGGTGAGGCGACTCCCGCGCAGTTCGGCGCGCTCGTGACCGCGCTCCGAATGAAGGGCGAGACCGTGGACGAGATAGCCGGGATGGCGCGTGTCATGCGGGAAAAGTCCGTGCGCGTGGAAGTAGCCGGCAATGTTGTCGACACATGCGGCACCGGCGGTGACAACTCCGGTAGCTTCAACATCTCAACGACTGCGGCATTCGTCGTAGCCGGGGCGGGGGAGAAGGTGGCCAAGCACGGCAACCGCTCGATGTCCGGCTCCACCGGTTCAGCTGACATTCTTGAGGCGCTGGGCGTGAAGATAGACCTGACCCCGGAATCAGTCTCCAAGTGCATAGATGAAGTCGGATTCGGCTTTATGTTCGCGCAGGGGTTTCATCCGTCCATGCGGTTTGCCGCCGGCCCAAGGCGTGAGATAGGCATCAGGACTGTGTTCAATATCCTCGGACCGCTGACCAATCCGGCGAACGCTTCTCGTCAACTCATAGGCGTTGCTGATGCGTCAATCGCTGAGAGGATGGCCCTGGTCCTGGGTCAGCTTGGCAGCGAGAAGGCCCTTGTCGTTCACGGCTCGGATGGCATGGACGAACTGACCGTCAGTGGGCCTTCCACGATCTGGCAGCTCGAGAACGGCGAGGTTTCTAGCTATGAATTCTCGCCCGAAGGCCTGGGTTTCTCGCTGTCCGACGCCGACTCCATCCGCGCGGATGGGCCAGAGGACAGCGCCCGAATCGCCCGAGCGGTTCTCTCAGGGGAGCCGGGTCCGGCGCGTCTCGTGGTACTGCTGAATGCCGCCGCCGCGCTCGTTGCCGCCGGAAGTGCGGACAGGTTGTCCGCCGCCATTCACGTGGCCGCGCGGTCAATTGATACGGGCGAGGCGATGAACCGGCTCAATGCTCTCGTTGAACTCAGCGAGTCTCTGGAGTGAAGGAGAGACTGTCCGGTCGCGCCGGAATACATGCTGCCATCAGAGACTCGAAAGCCGTCTTCTTCGACTTCGACTTCACGCTGGCCGACTCATCCGTTGGCATCATCGCGTGCATCAATTACGGACTAAATCAACTCGGACTGCCCGAAGCTCCGCCCGAGAAGATAATGAATACAATCGGACTGTACATACCCGAGGCTTTGGTAGCGCTTGTAGGTGAGGAGCATCGCCCGAAAGGTCAGGAATTCTTCGACTACTTCACACAGAAGGCAGACGAGGTTATGGCGGACGGGACGGACATCTTTCCTGCCGCCGGAAGCGTCATTCCGAACCTGGCTGCCCAGGGATTTCGTGTCGGAATTGTTTCCACAAAATACAGATATCGCATCGAATCTATGATGGAAGACGCGGGTCTTCTCGACTATCTGGAAGTCATAATTGGCGGCGAGGACGTTTCGAAACACAAACCTGACCCAGAGAGTCTGACCCTGGCAGCCAGAAAACTCGGAATAGACGTCGAGAACTGCGTGTACGTCGGAGACAGCCATGTTGACGCTGGGGCGGCTCAGAGCGCTGGTATGTCCTTCGTCGCCGTTCTGTCGGGAACGACTCCCGCTGAGGTGTTCAATGACTACCCGAATGTGGCGGTGCTGCCGGGGATAGAGGGTCTCACCGGGAAGCCATTCTGTTAGAATGTAGTGTACCCCTCCCAATGGTAATGTCGGAGTAACGAATGACGGAACCTGATGATGGATGACAATCAGCTTGGTCGTGTGTCCATCTGGAGCGTCCTTGCAAAATACTGGAACTCTTTTGTCTGGGTTCTCATTGCGTTTCTGATAATTTGGACATCGGTGTTTGTAGCGGCATATGATTTTGCAGAGGTTGTGAACGACATATCTGACACAGGGTCGTCGCCTTTCAGATCGGGATCCGGAGCGGTTGTCGCGCTAGTGTTCGTGAAGGCCTACGCCACTTACACCATTGGGGCCATGATGATACTCGTGATTGTTCTGGCGCTGCTAATGGATGGAATGGAGAACTTGAAGATGACACTTACACGCTGGCTTCGAGAGAAAGTCGAAGAAGAACAGAGGGCCAAAGCGCGAGCCGAGGGTCTATCAGAGGGTCGGGAAGAAGGTAGGGTCGAGGGTAAGGCTCAGGGTTTATCAGAGGCTAATCGCAGGTGGACCGACTGGTATCGCAGGCTGAAGGAGGCCGAAGAAAAGAATGAGCCTTTCGACGAGCCGCCACCGGAACTCTAGCGCTGAAGGAGCCGACACGCTGTTATGGTCGTTAAGACGGACTCACCAGACATACTGAAGAAGATAGTAGAGGTCAAGAGTGAGGAGGTAGAACGACTCAAGAGAGAGGCGCCGCTTGAATTACTCCTCGAAAGAATCGAGTGGCAGGCCGACCCTCTCGACTTCGCCGCCAGGCTGAGCGGAAGCAGCGTAAGGGTCATTGCGGAAGTGAAGAGAGCGTCTCCGTCGAGGGGCATCCTCAGAGAGAATCTCAACCCGTCCTGGCTGGCTGCCCAGTACGTCAAGAACGGCGCGGCGGCCATTTCCGTCCTGACAAATAGAGACCACTTTCAGGGCAGTCTTACCGACTTGGAAGCGGCAGGCGCAGTAGCCCACACGCACCTTGTGCCCGTGCTGCGTAAGGAGTTCATATTCGACCCCTACCAGGTCCACGAGGCACGCGCCTACGGAGCCGACGCGATACTGCTCATCGTTTCGATGCTGGATGTTAACACACTGGCGGACCTCAAGGAACTCGCCGAGAGCTACGGTATGCAGTGCCTCGTCGAAGTCCACGACGAAGATGAAATGGATACGGCTATCGAGATCGGAGCACAGATCTTAGGGATCAATAATCGCGATCTGCGAACCTTCCACACGACCCTAGACGTTACCGATAGACTGGCCCATCGGGTGCCGCGCGAAGGAATTCTAGTGAGCGAGAGCGGACTAAGGACATCGGAAGACCTGGAACGTGTGAGACGGGCAGGGGCATCCGCGGTACTGATTGGGGACGCGCTCGTGTCCGCACCCGACCCGGGCGCAAAATTGAGGGAACTACTGACATGACTCGATTCAAGATCTGTGGACTGCGCGACGTCTCTAACGCGCTTGCAGCCGCTGAGTCAGGGGCGGACTTTCTCGGGTTCAACTTTGTCGAGGGTGTCCGACGGCGGATTCAGCCAACCGAGGGAAGCGAAATAATTTACAATTTTCGCTTGGCGTTCGATGGAGACAAGATGTCCAAGATCGTCGGGCTGTTCGCAAACCAGGACGCTGAATTCATCAACAGTGTCATTCATCGTTGTGGCCTGGACTACGTACAACTCTGCGGAGACGAGACCCCCGAATTCTGGCACGCGCTTGACGCACCGGTAATCAGGCAGGTCAAGGTCCGCGAGGAGCTGCCGCGTGCCGAAGCTGTTTCCAATGCTTCCAGACACGTCGCCGAGGCTCTCGATGCAGGACACATGGCACTCCTCGACAAACACAAGCGGGGCGCGCTTGGTGGTACAGGCGTAACCTTCGATTGGGAGATAGCTCGTGAAGTCGCGCTTGATTATCCCGTCATGGTCGCAGGCGGTTTGGATCCCCAAAATGTGGCGCAGGCTATTGAGATTGCCGCTCCCTGGGGCGTTGACGTATCCAGCGGAGTTGAGACGGACGGCGTGAAGGACGCTGCAAAGATTAAGGCGTTCGCTGCCGCCGTCTTATGTGCTGGGTGAAACGCAAGTGTCCAAACCAATCACACTTAGAGATCACAGCGTTTCGATAGACGCGTCGCGCGAACTGGTTTTCCAGATGCTCACTTCATTTCGACGAGGGCGCATCTCTGGCGACGACGCAGAGTCTTCCAGGTTGATTTCTGAGAACGGCGACACAAAAATCGTGGAATTCAGGACGAAGGCCGGTCCGTTCACGTACACCACGCTCGAAGAAGTCAAGCTCGATCCGCCTGAGAGAATCACGTTCAAGCATCTGGACGGCCCGCTTCACTTCTCCGAGGAGGCCTTCACCTTTGAGGAAAAACTCGATGGAAACACGGTGTTGACTCACAGTGGAAGCTTCATTTGGAATCCATTCCCATTCTTTGGCTGGTTCGGCGGAGTGATCTACACCAAGCCGATGTATCATCGAGTTATAAGGAAGCATCTGGCCGTAGTAAAAGAGGCCGCCGAGGCCAGGGCGGCTCGCAGTCACGTCTTCAGGCGCAGGACGTGAAAAGCCATCCTGCGCCGACCATCTCAGCTAGACTCGCATCGCTTGGTATGCTATCTTCATTGGCGGAATTCGCAAGTCAGAGGTAGGATTTAATGTACTCCCATGACGTACTCATCATTGGCGCCGGTTTAGCCGGAATGAGGGCCGCTCTATCCGCGCGGGAGAACGGCGCAGATGTGGCCGTCATATCGAAAGTCCATCCGATCCGAAGCCACTCGAACGCGGCCCAGGGCGGCATCAATGCTGCGCTCGAACACGCGGGCGACGACTGGCATGACCACGCCTACGATACCGTGAAGGGCTCCGATTACCTGGGAGACCAGGATGCGATTGAGGTCATGTGCCGTGAGGCGGGTTCCGAAGTCATCCAGATGGAGCACTACGGCGTTACCTTCAGCCGCGACGAAAATGGGCGGCTGGGTACCCGGGCGTTCGGCGGACAGGGCAAGGCCCGCACTTTCTTCGTAGCCGACTTCACCGGACAGGCTCTCCTCCATGTCCTGTACGAGCAAATCATGCGGGCCGGCGTGCGTGTTTATGAAGAATGGTTCGTTCTTGAGATTCTGGTTGAAGACGGAGAGTGCGCAGGGGCCGTCGTCATGGAGATACGGTCGGGCGACATACACGTCATACGCGCAAAGGCCGTAATCATGGCCGCGGGCGGCCTTGGACGGGTCTTCGAGCCATCCACTAACGCCCTCATATGCACGGGTGATGGAATGGGGCTGGCCTACCGGGTCGGCGCGTCTCTGATGGATATGGAGATGGTGCAGTACCACCCGACAACCCTCAAGGGCAGTGGTGTCCTCATTACCGAGGGAGCGCGCGGTGAGGGAGCGCATCTGCTGAACTCAGAGGGCGACCGTTTCATGGAAACGTATGCGCCCAACATGATGGAACTGGCCTCTCGCGACGTTGTGTCGAGGGCCGAGCAGACGGAAATCAACGAGGGCAGGGGTATTGACGGCAGTGTTCTCCTCGACCTCAGGCATCTCGGAGAGCCGCTTATTAGAGAGCGACTTACCCAGATACTGGATATCGCCCGCGACTTTGCGAATGTGAACCTGCTGGAAGAACCCGTGCCTATACGTCCGGGGATGCACTACCAGATGGGTGGCATAAAGACAGACGTGGACGGGCAAACTCAACTTCCAGGATTGTACGCCGCTGGAGAGGTTGCCTGTGTTAGCGTGCATGGAGGCAATCGGCTTGGCGCGAATTCATTGCTCGACACCCTCGTGTTCGGACGGCGTTCCGGTGAACACGCCGCTGAATTGTCGAAGTCCAAGGCGCACAAGGATCTGGACGACTCAGCGGCAGATGGCGAGAAAGCGCATATTCAGCGCCTGCTCGACAATGCCAAGAGTGAAGATATGTTCGGTCAGATTCGTGTCGACATGGGCACGGCAATGAACGATCACCTCGCGGTGTATCGTAACCAGGCGGGAATGGAATTGGCGCTGGACACAGTCCGCCAGTTGCGAGAGCGCTACCAGTCCGTTTACGTGCCGGACAAGGGCAAGACCTGGAATACCAACCTCGTATTCACGCTTGAACTTGGATTCATGCTGGATTGCGCGGAAGCAATAACGCTGTCTGCCATCGAGCGAAAAGAGAGCAGAGGGGCTCACACTCGAGAGGACTTCCCCGAACGCGACGACGAGAACTGGCTGAGGCATATTCTTGTCAGGCAGACGGAGGACGGGCCCGCGCTCGACTATCAGTCGGTTGTCATTACGCAATGGGAGCCACAGGTACGCAGCTACTAGGGCTCTCCGATAATCCGGTTAATTTGACAATTCTTCATTACTAACCCGAAGGAACCACAATGCAAGTTACGTTCAAAGTCAGGAGATTTGACCCGGATTCGCATCCCGCGGTACCCCGATATCAGGAGTACGAACTGGAGATGACCGAGTCCAATACTGTATTGGACGGCCTGATTCGCATACGCGAAGAGATGGACGGCACCCTCGGTCTTCGGTGCTCCTGCCGAAGCGCCATTTGCGGTTCGTGCGCAATGCGGATCAACGGTCAGGCCGGGCTGGCGTGCAATACGCTGCTCATTCATGCGCTGCCGAAGGATGGCGGTCCGATAGTCGTCGAGCCTGCGGGAAATCTGGAAGTCCAGAAGGACCTGATCGTGGACTTCGCCCCATTCTGGAGCAAGGTCCGCGCGGTTCAGCCCTGGCTGCAGCCCGAAGGCCCTGAGCCCGAAATCGAGTACATCGCACCTGCTGACGACATGCAGCACCTCACCGGCGTTATGGCTTGCATAATGTGCGGCGCGTGCGTCTCGGACTGCACGGTCTTGAATGTTGACGATAACTTCCTGGGACCAGCGGCATTGGCGAAGTCGTACCGATTTGTTCGGGACCCGCGAGACGATGCCGACAACTCCAGGCTGGGCGCGCTCAACGAGTATGGCGGCGTCTGGGACTGCACACGCTGTATGCAGTGCGTAGAAGTCTGTCCCAAGGGCGTTGACCCAATGGGCAGGATCATGGCGCTGAGAGATCGCGCGATGGAAGAGGGATACACGAACACCACCGGTGCGCGACATGCCAATGCATTCGCGGACTCTGTCGAGCATAGTGGCTGGCTCGACGAGACCAAGCTGGTTGTGAAGAGTCACGGAGTGACCAACGTCAAAGAGATGCTCAAGCTGATCCCGGTCGGCATTCGGGCACAGCTTGCCGGAAAGCGTCCCCCACTTGTACACAAGAGTATTCCTGGAGTGGAAAACGTCCAGAGAATTTTCGATAAGGTAGAGAACAAACAATGAGATTCGCCCTATATCCAGGCTGTGTGTCACGTGGCGCCTGTCCAGAACTATATGCCTCGACTCTTGAGATTTGCAGAAGGCTGGGCATCGAGCTTGACCTGATAACCATGCAGGGTGCGTCCTGCACCGGGGCGGGCGTTCTCCAGGAGAAGAATCTCAGGTTGGGCGATACGCTGAACGCACGCACATTTGCGATGGCCGAGCGAGTTGGTCTTCCGATTCTGACGATATGCTCAACGTGCCAGGGCGTCATGTCCCAGGCCAACCAGAGGCTCCAGGACGACGAATACCGCGAGGCCATCAACGAAGACCTGGCGGAGGAGGGCCTGAGATACAACGGCACTTCCGACCCAAAGCATCTGCTGTGGGTGATTGTCGAGGAAGTTGGCATAGACAAGCTCAAGTCGCTCGTCGTGCGCGAACTTCCTGAGTTGCGGATAGCGCCGTTCTACGGCTGCTACATCGTCAGGCCCACGTCTGCGCTGAAGTTCGACGAGCATCCTGAGCGCGAGGACGCTCTTGAACAGGTCATCGAGGCTGTCGGCGCGCAGGTGGTTGACTTCCCGGGTAAGACGCTGTGCTGCGGATTCCCGATCCTAACGATCAACGAGACGAATTCCCTGAAGATGGTCGCCAACCACACGATGGACGCCAAGGGAATGGGCGCGGACGCGATGGTGACCCCTTGTCCGCTCTGCCACCTGAACCTGGATGGCTACCAGCCGCAGGCGGCAAAAGCCAATAGCCCCATGGCGCCGATAGACATCCCTATTCTTCACCTGCCCCAGCTGATCGGCCTGGCAATGGGCATAGACCCCAAGATGATGCGGCTCAACCGCCATATCGTCTCGACAAAGCGGATGCTTTCAGAACTGGCTCTCTCGCCATAGACCAGTCAGGTTCTTCGAGGCGTGTATCTCACTGGATTGGCAGCGGAGGTTGCCACCAGTGGGGCGTTTCGCTGAACTCTATCTCGGTCACCCACTTCACCCACTCGAATCCGCGCCTGCCAGGAGCGACCAGCCTGAGTGGATATCCGTGCCCATGGGACAGCGTCTCCTCCGTCACGTGCGTCGCCAGAAGAAAGTCCCGCGCGGCGCCGAGCGAGAACTTTCTGTAATACCCCGTGACAGAGCGCACGATCACGCTGCGAGCAGTGTCTGAAGGCTCCAACTCCTCAAGCACGTCTCTTAATGCGACGCCGCTCCACCTCTGTGTGGAGTGCCATCCTCCCGTGCAGTCCAACGTCGCGGTTGTTTCTGACTTGTCCGTCAGAACTGCGTAAGTGAGTTCCAATTCCCTGTTGACAGTGCCGAATACTCTCAACCTCCAGGTGTTGACATCTATGGGCTGGGGACTGTCATTGAGCCATGAGACGCGGGGAAAGTCGTTGCCGGAGAAGTCTCTGGCCTTATAGGAGCCGGTGAACCTGCGATGCTGACCGCTGAGATCAGCGGCGCGGGCGACTCCCTCGGATGCCTGCCACGCCACCAGTCCTACGACAAACGCGCCCGTCGTCCGCAGGAAAAGTCTTCTGTCCGCCCAGAAGCCGATTGGGAATCCTCGGATCATGTACCAGATGTGCCACATCAGTAGCGGAACTATGGCGGCGCCGACGTATATGTGCCAACTTACTCCGCTAAATATCCACCAGCTATAAGGTCCGACCAGGGACCACACGATGCCGGTCGCCAAGCACACAATCAGCAGGACCGATAGCGTGATCGAGGCGGTTCGGGCCGTGCCGGACCGGGGCCACTTCATGGATCGGATGACATTAACTGTCTTCCAGAGCAGCGTGATCAGGATTCCGTATCCGGCGATGCGGTGGAGTTGCATGTGAATGGCGCGGTCTTCCGAGCCGGAGGTCAGGCCGAAGAACCCTGATACTAGCTCAAGGGCAAGGAATACGAGCAGGAGAGTGTTAGCCCAGGGGAAGCTCATTTCACATCCCGGCGTTCAGGGTACGGCGGCGCGCCGTTCTCTATGAGTTACGCGCGCAAATCCAAATGGGATTGAGTCTTGTCGCGTCAGGGAGAGAGGGTTGGTAGCCAGGAAGGGATTCGAACCCCCACACCCGTAAGGGTAGCGGATTTTAAGTCCGCCGCGTCTGCCATTTCGCCACCTGGCCACTGAGTGGTTGGTTGATAGTTATCAGTTTACAGCGGCTCGAACTAGCTTGCCACTGCAAACCGATAACTGAGTATCAGGCTATAAGAAGAGCGGGGCGAAGACCAGCGCGACTATGCTCATGAGCTTGATCAGGATGTTGAGGGCGGGACCGGAGGTGTCCTTGAACGGGTCGCCAACGGTGTCTCCGACGACTGCGGCGGCGTGAGGCTCGGACCCTTTGCCTCCGAGGTTGCCTGCCTCGATGTACTTCTTGGCGTTGTCCCATGCGCCGCCCGCGTTTGCCATCATGATGGCGAGAAGGAAACCGGAGGCGATGGAGCCGATCAGCAGACCGCCGAGCGCCTCGGCGCCGAGTATGATGCCCACTACAATGGGGGCGAGTACGGCGATAACCCCGGGCAGGACCATCTCTTTCATGGCGCCACGGGTGCTGATGTCAACGGCGCGGGTGTAGTCGGCGGGCACTGTGCCTTCCAGCAGTCCGGGTATCTCGCGGAACTGGCGCCTGACTTCCTGCACCATCGCGTTGGCGGCGCGGCCGACGGCCTGCATGGTGAGCGCTCCGAACAGGAACGGCATCAGCGCTCCAAGTAGAAGTCCCATCAGTACCTTGGTGTCCGTAAGGTTGAATATCTCGACGCCGGTTACCTCGGAGTAGGCGGCCATGAGCGCGAGAGCTGTGAGAACCGCGGAGCCGATGGCGAATCCCTTGCCTGTGGCGGCGGTGGTATTTCCCAGAGAGTCGAGAGCGTCGGTGCGTTCGCGGACCGACGGGTCGAGACCGGCCTGTTCAGCTATGCCGCCGGCGTTGTCGGCGACCGGGCCGTAGGCGTCGGTTGCGAGGGTGATGCCGAGCGTGGAGAGCATTCCGACGGCGGCGAGCGCGACTCCGTAGGTGTCGGCCAGTCCGTTGGCTATCCACATGGCGACCACCACCACGAGGGCGGGGACCACAGTACTGACCATTCCGAGACCGAGTCCGCTGATGATCACGGTAGCTGGGCCTGTCTCAGCCTGGTCCGCTATGTTTCGGGTGAATCTGTATTCGTAGCTTGTATAGACCTCTGAGGATGTGCCGATTATCTGACCGGCTACCAGTCCGGTTAGGACCACCCAGAACAGTTTGAAGTCCATATCTAGGACAACCAGCGCGACGGCAGTTCCGATCAGTACCAGGACGCCTGCTCCGAAAATCCCTGCTCTCAGGGACCATAGAAGCGAACCCATGGTGGCTCCGTCCTTGGTGCGCACGAGGAAGGTTCCTATGATCGAGGCGAATACTCCAATGCCCGCTATGAGCATGGGAAGCACTAGGAGATCGGAGTCGAATGGTAGGGAATCCGCGTTGGCGATTCCGAGTGCCGCTGCTCCGACGGCCGCCAGCGCGATTGTGGCGATTATGGAGCCGGTGTAGCTCTCGAAGAGGTCGGCGCCCATTCCGGCAACGTCGCCAACGTTGTCGCCGACATTGTCGGCGACCGTGGCAGGATTGCGGGGGTCGTCCTCGTCCATGCCCTGTTCGACTTTGCCGACGAGGTCGGCTCCGACGTCCGCGGCCTTGGTATAGATTCCTCCGCCTACCCTGGCGAAGAGCGCGATCGAGGACGCGCCGAATCCGAATCCGGCGACCACCTTGATATCCTGGAAGATCAGGTACATGACCGTCAGGCCGATCAGACCGATTCCGACGACGCTGACACCCATGACGGTGCCGGAGTTGAAAGCGATCCTGAGGGCGGGGTTGAGTCCGTGCTGCGCCTGTACGGTGGTGCGGGTGTTGGCGCGGACGGCGATGCTCATGCCGATGTAACCGGCGAGCCCGGAGCCAATTGCCCCGACTATATACGAAATAGCGGTGCCGGGTATGCGGATTTCATATCCGTCGATACGGTTGAGGATGTCAAAGTCAATGAATAGCGCGAGGACTATGAAGACTATGACCACGAATATACCGAGCATCCGGTACTCGCGGGACAGGAAGGCGTTGGCGCCCTCTCGGATGGCATTCCCGATGAAGCGGACTTCCTCGCTGCCTTCGTCGGCTTTGAGGATGCGCATGGTGAGAATGACCGCGAATCCGAGGGCGACTACGCCTGCAACTATTGCGAGGATGAGAATTCCCACATTTAACCTCCGTCGTAGAAACGGCCTCGCCACAGTTGTGGGAGGCCGTGATTCGCTTGGCGTTCTTGTAGGTGGAAAATTAACACAGGGGGCGACGGGCGGTCAAGTTGGGTGTGAGGCGTGCAGGGCTTGTGCAAAGTCCCGATTCCGGGATTCCGAACCACGTCTCGTCATTCCCGCGAAGGCGGGAATCCAGTGTGCGGTTGCTGGCGAAACGACAGTAATGCCGACCTTGCACAGGCCCTGTGAGGCGTGCCAGGACAGTCGTATTGATCCGCAGGTCGCGGATTTTGTGGATTTGGCGGACTGTCGTAGAATAGCCTGAAGATAGAGAACACACTGGAGTGACGATGCATGGCCGAACGATTTATGCGCGATCTGAGGAACTCGGTCAGAGTTGCGGGATCCAAGGAGGTCGCGTATCACAACGACAGGGGAAACAAGTACCGTGAAGAGGGGGAGTACGACCGCGCTCTCGCGGAATTCGACAAGGCGCTCGGACTCGCGCCGAGCGCGGCAGTCATATACTCCAATAGAGGCAATGCCCACGCCGGAAAAGGCCACCTGGAACGCGCCATACTGGACTATGACGAAGCGATCCGGCTCGAACCTTACACCGCGGCTCCTTATAGCAACAGGGGAGCGGCGAAGCGCGAGAAAGGGGACCTTGAAGGCGCGCTGGCCGATTACGAAATCGCGGCGCAGCTGGAGCCGCACTTCTTCGCCACCTACTTCAACAGGGGTAACGCATATCTGGAGAAAGAGGAATATGCTCTCGCCATAGCGGACTATAAGACCGCTATCCGGCTGAATCCCCAGTTCACCGGGCCGTATATCAATATCGCGAGCGCATACCGCGCGCTGGAGCAATACGACCTGTCTATTGAGCCTTTGGACGAGGCAATTCGCCTGGACTTGAGATGCTCCGAAGCGTTCATGGGCCGCGCCGAAACTCATCTGCGCCTGGGTGACCGGGAGTGCGCCCTCGCGGACTTCGACCGCGCCGTTAGTCTGGAGCCGCGCAACGCCGAATTCTACTACGCCAGGGCGAAGGTCCACATACTGAGACGCGACTACAACCGCATCATCCAGGACGTGGAGAAGGCGGTCAGGTACAACCGGAGAAGGGATTCCTCTTACCATCTGACTCTTGCTGACGCTCACAGGAACAGGGGCGAGGAGTATATGAGGAAAGGGGACTACAATCGCGCTCTCAGGGATTTTAACGCGGCTCTCAAGCTCAGCCCCAAAGACGCGCCATCCTACCACGACAGGGGAGGCGCATATGCCCAGAAAGGCGATGTGAACAAGGCACTGAGCGACTATAACAGGGCCATCAGACTGGACCCCAATAATCCCAAGACCTACCACGCCAGGGCAATGGTGTATGGTCGCAAACAGCAGTACAAACGCGCCCTCGCAGACTTTGACAAGTCCATCAGCCTGAACCCGGACCTACCTTCGATATATGAGGACAGGGGAATCACTTACGAACTCATCGGTCTTGCAGACAAGGCCATCACTGACTACGACATGGCCCTTAAGCTGAACCCCGAAAGCGCCGACTGCTACTTCAAGAGGGGATGCTCCTACTTCGGCAAGAAGGACTATCGAAAGACCATCCAGGACTGTGACAGGGCGATGGAACTGGGTGCGGACCACAAGGAAAACTACTCTCTCAGGGCGGGCGCCTACGTCGAGATCGAGGAGTACGACCTGGCGATTCAGGATTTCGACAAGGCGATAGAGATTAGTCCCAAAGAAGCGCATTTCTACGTCGGCAGGGGGGTGGCGTATGGACGGAAAGGAGACCAGGACACCGCCATCGCCAATTATGACAAGGCCATCAGCCTCGACCGCAAGCACGTGGGCGCGTACGTCAACAGGGGAGTCGCCTACTACCAGAAGGGAGATTACGACGCCGTAATGCCGGATTTCGACATGGCGCTGAAGCTCGACCCGAACAACGCTCTAAACTACTCCAACAGGGGAGAGATGTTTCTGCACAAGGGGCAGCCCGAGCGGGCCATCACCGACCTCAACAAGGCACTCAGCCTGAACCCGATGTATGCTGAGGCCTATAAGCACAGGGGTAATGCTTATATGGAACTGGGAGACCGCGAGCGCGGAATGCGCGACCTGGCGCAGTACGAGCGGCTGGGGGGTGAGAACTGGCGCTCCGAGATGTAGCTTATCGCCGGTCAGAGGTATAGAGAGTCAGGGTAGCTTCTCGTTGAGTTGTGCCAGTTGCTGCTCCAGCCGCCTTTGCCGTAAGGCGACCGTAACATCGCCTCGGGTGCGTTCGAGCACTCCTCGCATGACGTCGGTGGTGCGGCGCAGGCCACGTGTTACGCCGTCGGGGTAGTCGAGGGTGACGAGGGCGGCGTAGATTTCGTCCATGATGCCCAGCAGGGTCTCGCACCTGGTGAAGTCGTCGCCTCGCAGCAGGTCGAGGACGATTCTACGGAGTTCCCCGATGGCTTCGGCTAGTCCGTTCATGTAAACGGCGGCACCGACGTCGAGTTCGTCCATCGTGGGCAGGCGCGATCCCTCTGCAAATGCGAGTGTTGCGTGCGCCTCGACGAATTCCTTGAGCGCGTCCTCGACGTACCCTCCGTAGTACACGGCCGGGTGGGCGTCGCGCTGCTCTTCGAGTCTGGCACGGAGCGCTGCGGCCTCGGCTATCAAGTCGCGCGCCTGGTCGTACTCGGCGCGGTGTGTCGCCCTGATGGAGTTGGCTGAGAACCGGATTATCTGCCGTGATGTTGTTATAGCCTGTTCACGGGCGGCGTGAGTCCCCGCCATTAGCTCGGACGCTTCGGTTCCCGCGCTCTGGATGGCGTCTATAAGCTGCTCGGTGGAGACTGACTCAATTGGCATGGAAATCTCCCGGCAGTCAGCTTCTGGCGTCGTTGTACAGGTTGACGAGTTCGCGGGTGGCGGACTCAGGGTCGTCGGCGAAGGTGACCGCGCTGACTACACAGACGGAGTCGGCGCCTGCCCTCACTACGTCGGCAATGTTTGTCTGGTTGATGCCGCCTATGGCGACGATAGGCTGCGTTACGGCCTCCTTGACGCGCGTTATTTCCTCCGGGCCGAGCGCCGACCGCCCGGACTTGCCCATCGTGGTGGTCGCGTAGATCGCGCCAACCGCCAGGTAGTCCACGGACTGCCTGGACGAAGGGAGAGCCTGATCGAGTCCGTTGTTGGAGTTGCCGATGAGTTGTGTGGGGGCGAGAATGTCGCGTGCCTCGGGGATGGGCAGGTCGGTCTGGCCGACATGCAGGACGTGGGCGTCGGAGGCGCGGGCTAGGTCGGCGTGGTCGTTCATCACGAAAAGGGCGTCGTACTCGTCGCAGAGCGCCTTCAGTCCGCGCGCCGATTTGAGGATGTCGCCTTTGTCGTTTAGCTTGTCCCTCAGTTGAACGACGGTCGCGCCGCCTTCGAGCGACTGCCGGGCGACGTCGGTTACAGGCCGTCCTCGTGTGGCCTCCGGGTCAACTATCACGTAGATGCCGTCGAGCTTGGGAGCTATCCGTACGCGGATGTCGGCTGCTATGACCTGTTCCGCCTGCGCCAATATAGGCCGCGCCAGGGCGGCGGATTCCTCGTCTAGAAACACTACGGCTGTCTGAAGGGAGGTCGCTATTTTGAGAGCGGTTTCGGGGTCGTTACCGACACGGGGAAACTGGTCAATCCGTGAAATGCCTATCGTCTGACGTAGGCTTGCAAGATCGGTCACCATCTCCGGCAATTCAGTGAAATAGCCTTCCAGAAGGCTGATACCTGCCGCCAGAGCGCTTATTTGTTTTTCAGCATATGTATTCACAATGTCGTGTCCTCGTATCTAGTCGACTGGCTTGAGTAAATGCACCTGGCCAGTCTTGCTATATCCTGCCCATCTCAATATCCCATAAATCCTGATTCTGGCAGCTGCGCCCGAATTGTAGCACAGGTATGCGGGATGCAATCCCGCCTTCTTGGGCTTACAATAGCGGCGCGGAAAAGCGCGATCCTAACTGGAGTCAAACCAATGTCGGAGTACAATGTTTCGGTTATAAGGGGAGATGGGATAGGAATAGAGGTCATAGAAGAGGGAATCAAAGTGCTGAACGCCGTCGGCGGCGAGTACGGCATCACCTGGAACTGGGTGGAGCATCCCTGGGGCAGCGACTACTATATGGAGCACGGGACGGTCATGCCTTCGGACGGACTGGACACGCTGAGCGAGTCCGACACAATCTTTCTGGGCGCGGTCGGCCATCCCGACATCCAGGACCACATCACGCTGGGCGGGCTTCTGCTGCCCATACGCAGGTCGTTCGACCAGTACGTATGCGAGCGTCCGAGCGTGCTGTACGAGGGAATCACGTCGCCGCTGGAGGGTTACGGGCCGGGCGACATTGACATGGTGGTCGTCAGAGAGAACACGGAGGGGGAGTACGCCGACGTGGGCGGCTTCGTCTATCCCGACTTCCCGGAGGAGCTCGGCATACAGTCTGCGGTATTCACCAGGAAGGGGTGCGAACGAATCATCCGGCACGCTTTCGAGGTAGCCCGGCGTAGGAACAAAGCCAGGCACGTTACATCTATCACCAAATCCAACGCGCTCGGTTACGGAATGCTGGTATGGGACCGGGCTTTCGAGCGGGTAGCCGAGGAGTACCCTGACATAGAGACCGGCTCGCTTCTAATTGATGCCGCCTGCATGGACTTCATCCGCAGGCCGGAGACGTTCGACGTGGTGGTCGGGAGCAACCTGTTCGGGGACATCCTGACCGACATCGGAGCGATCATCACCGGCAGCATGGGTCTGGCTCCGAGCGGGAATATAGACCCCGAACGCAGATACCCGTCCATGTTCGAGCCGGTGCATGGTTCTGCGCCGGACATCTCGGGGCAGGGAATAGCGAATCCGTTGGCGACGATACTGTCCGGCGCGATGATGCTGAGGCATCTGGGAGAGGAAGCGGCCGCGGAGTCGGTGGAAAAGGCGTCGCTAAACGTCGTGGCGCTGGGGGAGACGCTGACTCCCGATCTTGGAGGGACATCGAGGACTGAAGATGTGGGCGACGCCGTAGTCGCCGCGCTGACATAGGAGGCCGGACATGGCAGACATCGTAATTACCGGAGGACTAGTGGTAACGCCGAACGGGGCGGACAATCTGGACGTGTTTATAACCGGCGAGAGCATTTCGGCGGTTGCCGCGCCGGGAACCATGGACCATGGCGACGCGAGGGTTATAGACGCTTCGGGGAAGATCGTCGTGCCGGGCGGTGTTGAACCGCACGCGCACATCGGCGGTCCTCGCCAGCCGGAGCGTTCGGGCGCTGAGCCAGTGTCGAAGGCGGCCGTTTGGGGCGGGACGACCACGGTTCTGGACTTCGCCACTCAGGTGCCGGGCCACGATCTGAGGCACGCGCTCGGAGAGGCGGCGGAGCGGTGGGAAGGCAACGCCTACACCGACTATTCGTACCATCCTATTTTCACGAACGGCGCTTCGCGCGAATCCATCGGTCAGATACCGGAACTGGTGGAGGAGGGCTTTCCTAGCTTCAAGATATTCACCACCTCGATACGGCCCCCCAGTCCTCAGATGCAGAACAACAAGACCGACTTCGGTCGGCTGGCGCTCATCATGGAGAAGGTCGAGGCGGCGGGTGGGATTCTGCTCGTCCATTCCGAAGACGACGACATGGTGCATTTCAATTACGATAACGCCCAGGAGGACGGGAAGTGGGACTGGTGGCACATGCACGACATCCACAGCAATTTGTCTGAGGATGTGTCGTTCAGGAGGGTCCTCAGACTGGCGAGCAAGACAGGCTGTGCGATCTACTTTGTCCACGTGAGCGCGGACGAGGGAGTCGAAGCCGTGGGACAGGCGCGTATGCTGGGAAGGCCGGTTTATGGCGAGACCCTGCACAACTACGCCTGCTTCAACGCCGGGAACTACCGTGAGGACAACGGCATGAAGTACCACACGTACCCGTCGCTCAAGTCGGAGTTGGACCGCTCGTCTCTCTGGCAGGGGCTGCTGGACGGACGGCTCTCAACGGTCGCTACTGATCTTGTCTCGACGACCTGGGAGGAGAAGGTTCGCTTCAAGACCGTCGCGGACGTAACCGGCGGACACAATGGAATCGAGACACGGATGGGAATCGCGTATTCTGTCGGTGTCGTGGATCTGGGTATGAGCCTGGAGCGGTTCGTGGACATCACGTCGGCGAACGCGGCGAAGATATTCGGAATGTACCCGAAGAAGGGCGCAATCGCGCCCGGATCGGACGCCGACATCTGCGTACTCGACCCGACCGTGGACCGCGAACTTACGCTGGACGACCTGCACCTGGAGGACTATTCGATCTGGGAAGGCTGGCCCGTTCACGGCTGGCCGGAGACTGTTCTGCTCAGGGGCAAGGTGATGGTGGATGGACGAACCTTGACAGGCTCTCCGAGCGACGGCCGCCTGCTTTCCAGGTCGGTTAGTGAGGAAGTAACAAAGAAGCCGGTCTGTTGACAGTTGACAGTTCTTAGTGGTTAGTCATTAAACTTCTGCTAGTACCAAGTCCATGTGGATATGACATACCCAAGTGCCTGATCGTCATTCCCGCGAAGGCGGGAATCCAGGGGATGAGGGCAGTCTGAATATTTCAAAACCAGCTGGATGCAGTACTAGTCCATCTAAGGGTGAAGGCTCAGCCTTCCTATTGCCAAAGTGGGAGGGGAACATTAACCTATGCCCGACGAATCGAGGGGGTTTCGATAATTGCAGGCGCAAGAGATAGAAGGTAATTCGCTGGCTTACATTCTGGTCGAGCCGGACGACTATGACGAAAACCAAGAGTATCCGGCAGTCGTGCTGCTTCACGGTTTTGGAGCGAGTATGCGGGACCTCGTTGGATTGGCTCCAGGTCTAGATCAGAGCGGCTATCTGTATTTGTTCCCGAACGCCCCGATTCGTATGCAGATTGGCTACGGTATGACGGGCTTCGCTTGGACTCCACCCGGAGGACAGCCCGGAGGCGAGGATGCGGCGACTAGGGCCGAGGAACTGCTTGTGGGGTTCTTCGATGAGGCGATGGAACGGCACGGCATTGCGGAAGGCGGTATGGTCATGGGCGGCTTCTCCCAGGGCGGGATGATGACCTATCGCTTCGGTCTTCGCAGGCCGGAGATGTTCGCAGGTCTGATCATACTGAGCGGCAGGGTGTCGTCGCCCGAGATTCTCGCCGACAACCTGCCTGAACATCGCGACCAGCCCATTTTTGTGGCGCACGGGACTCAGGATGCGGTAATTAGTGTGGAGGCCGCACGCGAGTCAAGGGACTTCTTGGCGTCACAGCGTTATTCCCCGAAATATCGCGAATACGAAATGGGGCATGAGATAAATCCACAGGTCATTTCTGATTTGAAGCAGTGGCTGAACGACGTGATGCCGCCTGCAAGAGCCTGATAAAGCAGATCTTTAGGAACTACGAAAACTGTGATCAAGTACTTGTTTGACACGATGTTGAACTAAACCAACACGCAAAACAGGAGTAAAACACATGGTAACACTGCGAAAAAACAACATCTTCGCGAAGAACAGAGACGGCAAACTGGGCCTTGGTCTTGGTCTTGTCTATCCCAGCGCTGAGGCCGTGGAACTGGTCGGGATGCTCGGCGGTTTCGATTACATCAACCTGGACGGCGAGCACGGGCTGTTCTCGCCGGAGTCTATTGACGCGATGGTCAGAGTCGCCGACGGCTACGGCCTTACAGTCACCGCTCGCGTCCCGAATCTTATGTCTTCGACCATCAATCAGTTCCTCGACAGGGGGGTGATAGGAGTGCTCGGCCCGCACGTTGACAACGCTGAACAGGCCAAGCAGTTGGTAGATGCCTGCAGGTTCGTTCCCGAAGGACAGCGGAGCTGGGGCGGCGGTCGTGGCACCTTCTACAACGACGGTGGGCTTATCGGTCAGCCCGGACTCAGGCGCACTGAGTACATGGAAGCGGCGAACAAGGAAATGCTTGTGATGGCCCAGCTCGAGACGGCTACCGCTTTCGAGAACCTCGATGCGATCCTGGAAGTGGAAGGTATTGACGCATTCGCATGGGGTTCCAACGACCTCGCTCAGTCCATGGGACTGCCCGGACAGCCCGACCATCCTGACGTGAAGGCGGCTGAGGCCGGTGTAGCGGACAGAATTCACGCAGCCGGCCGGAAGATGTCCTACGACATATCCAGCGCGATAGGCCTGCCAGAGATCGTTCTCAGCGGCGCGAGGGCGTACCTCGAATCTAATTCGTAGAACCCTCTCATGGCGCACTGGGCCTTAGCTCTATTCGTCATTCCCGTGAAAACGGGAATCCACAGGTCGCCGCGTCAGCGGAATGGGATAACCGAAAGATAAGTTAGGAGCGCGAAAAATGGCGACGATGAAGGCCGCTTTCTTCGACGGTGAAGGACGGATGGAAGTCAGGGAAATCCCCAAGCCGGAAGCGGGGCCCGGCGATATGATCCTGCGAGTCCGCTCTGTGGGAATCTGCGGTTCGGACTTGCAGATGAATGTGGACAAGACCGAACCTGACCAGTTACCGGCGGGACATGAGGTCGCCGGTGAGATAGTAGAGATAGGTGAGGGTGTTGACCCGGACATGCTGGGCAAGCGCGTCGCGGTCGAGATTATCGGACATGGTCGCGCTTGCACTACCTGCTGGTACTGTCGGCAGGGACAGTTCAGGGCGTGCCAGAATATGGCTCCCTCTGAGGGCGGCGGATTTGCCGAGTACATGAAACGCAAGGCGATAGGCTGCTACGCTGTGCCCGACTCGATGTCCTGGGAGGACGCCGCGCTGGTCGAGCCTCTGGCCGTGTCCGTTCACGGTATCAGGCTTGGAAACCTGAAAGGCGGCGAGGTAGTCACCGTACTCGGGTCCGGGAACATCGGCCTGACAGCTATCGCCGCCGCCAAAGGTCTGGGGGCTGGAAAGGTAATCGCGTCCGCGAGATACGAGCAGCAGGCGACCATGGCCAAGTTGGTCGGCGCCGACGAGGTTTACTCCGACCGTGGCCCCGAGCTTTGGGATGCAATCGCGGAGGCCACCGACGGCCGAGGCTCCGACATGACGGTCGAGACCGTCGGCGGCCACCAGTCGGCGACTATGCACCAGTCGGTCGAAGTGACACGGATTCAGGGCAGAATCGTCATAATCGGCGGCTTCCGTCGTCCGTTCGAGTTTGACTTCCTCACGCCGATGCTCAAGGAGCAGCAGTTCGTCTTCTCCTCCTGCTACAACGTGCTCGACGGACGCCATGATTACGAAGTGGCAATCGACATGATGTCCTCCGGCAGGGCGTCCATCGAGCAGATGGTCACGCACAAGTACGGCCTGGACGACATACAGACAGCGTTCGAGACCGCTTACGACAAGAATAGCGGCTCGGTGAAGGTTCAGGTTCACCAGCAACCAGCTTAGGCTGACGAAAAAGTCCCCTCTCCCTCGATGGGCTCACAGGGGTAGGTAAAACGTGCAGTCAGCTATGAATGCCAAGTAACAGACTCCCTCTCCCACAGGGGAGAGGGCTGGGGTGAGGGTGAATAAATCCCCTCATACTGAATGGGGAGAGACAGCTATGCGCTACAAGAAGTTCGGTAACTCCGACCTTGAAACCTCTGTCGTCGGATTCGGCGGCTGGCCCATGGGACGCGGTCACTACGGCTCGTTCGACGACAATGAAGTCGTCAGGGCCGTGCACGCCTCTATCGACCTCGGCGTAACACTGTTCGACACTGCGGCGGTTTACGGCTGGGGCGAGGGCGAAAAACTGCTTGGTCGAGCCCTGGAGGGCAGGAGGGGAGATGTTGTTGTCGTGAGCAAGGCGGGCATCCCCTGGGACGAGGAGGGCGGCGGCAGGCGACGGGACAGTTCGCGCGAGTCGTTAGAGAAGTCGCTGAATGAAAGCCTGTCTCGTCTCCAGACCGACTATCTTGATCTCTTCCTCATCCACTGGCCCGACGAGTCGCGCCCCATGTCCGTACCTATGGAGGCCTTCGCGGATTTTCAGGAGCAGGGCAAGATTCGTTACGGCGGTGTGAGCAACTTCAGCCCGCAGCAGATGTCGGACTGCCTCGACGTGTTCCCGATAGTCACCAACCAGGTCGGCTATCACCTGTTCGACCAGCGACCGGAGCCGGAGATAATCCCGTTCTGCGCGGACAACGGCATGGGAATCATGGCCTATGGCTCACTGGCGCACGGCCTCCTGACTGGAACGATGACCCCGGAAACAACCTTCGAGGAGGACGACTGGCGGCGCAGTCTAATGGCATTCGGCCAGCCGATATTCAAAGGCCAGAACTTCCTGGACAACCTGAAGAAGGTTGACACCCTGAAAGAGATGGCCGGCGACAAAGGCTTCTCTGTCGCCCAGCTCGCGCTCGCATGGGTGGCCTCTGAGCCAACAGTCTCCGTCGCCCTCGTAGGCACCCGCCGCCCCGAAGAAATCCAGGAAAACGTAGCCGCCGCCGACTGGGAACTCTCCCCCTCCGAGCGCGACGAAATCAAGGCAATAGTTAAGGAGTAGAGATCCTGGTAATTCCGATCATTCCTGGTGAAGTAGCCGATTGGTTCATAGAGAACCGCGAACATTACACATGGGGCGGTCAAGATAGAGGGGCGGCCGAGGAAAGGATAGAGCAGATTAGGATAGAAACTATCACTGCTTTAGATAATGATCATGCTGAGACGCTACATAATTCTCTGGTGACAGTATACACTTGGAAAAACCCGACATATGCAGATGGTCTAAACACGTATCCCCAACTTCTTCTTGGAAGAGAAGGTAATGATTTCACATATTCAAGGGAACTTCTGGATATGTGCCCATTTAATGATTATGAAAATCTAAGGCAGGTAATTGATCATCTTGACATTGGTTACTGCCGTCTGCCGTCTGCTACTGCGATTGCCTCATTCCTATATGGGCGGGAATATGTTCCTATAATTGATCGTTATGTGGCTAGATTCTTCGGTGAGGAAATTCAGCCCGACGAGATCCAGCATATCTTAGAATGGACCGCGAATATGGAGTTTGTGTTCGCTGCAAATGGAAGACTAGTAGTACCCTCTTCCCCTGAAGGTGGCTACGATTACAACAAGAGATTATACATTGATGAATTTGTTCCTGAGTGTAGGCGTATAGCTGATTCTCTCAATGAAGGTGGGTACCACTATCAAGATGTTGATGAGGAGATGACAGAGCGAGAATTCACGCCCGTAGATGTTGAGATGGCTATCTTTTCCTGGGCCATGCAGAATAGAAATCTCTATTCCCTTGATATGGCCTAACCACACGTCTGTATCAAGAAAATGGAGTTTTACTGATCGAATGCGTCGCCTCAAGCATCCAGATCCGACTCCAACCCCTCGTCCAACTCTATTCCCAGCGCGCGCAGCGCGACTGACAGCATCGCGTAGTAGCCCACCAGCGTTACGAACTCCACCACCGCCTGCGGTCCAAGCAGGTGTTCGATTGCCTGGAACGTGCGGTCGGTGAGGTCTCCGTTGAGCACCAGTTCCTTAGCCGCCTGCGCGAAGACTCCCTCTTTGGCGGGGAGTCCCATCGGCGCCCGGCCTGTGCGAATGCTTTCGATGACCTGCGGCCTGACCCCCACTTCCCGCGCGATGGGTTCGTGATGCGCCCATTCGTAGTCGCTGTTCGTGTGCCGCGCTACGCTGATTATCGCTATCTCGCGCACCACCGGGTCCAGCGTCGTATGCAGTCGCAAGTACTCCCCCAACTGTCCTACCGCCTCGGCGGCCCTCGGACTGTTCATCAGCGCCCTGAACGAATTGGGCATCGGCGTGCTCGGCTCGATGCTGCCGCGAGTCTCCGCTATATGGTCGAATATCCGCTGACCGTCTTCGTTCAACTGGTCCCGCTCTACGTACTGCACCCTTGCCATTTCCGCAATCCTTTCTGCTGGAACCCCGGTCATCCGCTTCCGCTCGCCCGGATTCGCTCCATAGTCTCTTCTCGTAGTTCCGCCAGATGATCCGACACTCGGACGCGATAGCGGCCCTCGGGTTCCGGTCCTTGCAGACCCGAAGGCAGCATGGCCGCTCTTCGTGAATGGAAGGTTCGTATCTCATCGAGCGACGGTAGCGCGCGTGTCCGCTCTCCATTCTCCATCATTGGCAGTAGAAGCGGCTCACCGCCTCTGCCTGAAGCGTATTCGTCGGCTCGGTGTATCATATCGAGCCTCATTGTTCCATCAAAACCTATATGCCTGCTCACCTGCTTAGCCCCCGGTAGATTAACTTTGTCCTCGCTGAGCTTCATTATCGGCTTTCCGTCGTATTCGACCAGCTTGTAAACGAAGTCCGTGTATGGCGCGTCAGCCGACGCCCCAACTCGCGTGCCGACCCCGAATCCATCAATAGGCGCTTCACTCTTGAGCAGGTCGGATATCGGGTATTCATCCAACCCGCCGCTCGCGAGTATCTGGACGTAATCCAGACCGGATTCATCCAACATCGCCCTGCTGCTGCGGGCCAGAGATTCCAGGTCGCCGCTGTCCAGGCGAATCGCGCGAAGGCGATGCCCTCCCGCTTCCATATCCTTCGCTGTCGCTATCGCGTTTGCTACGCCGCCCAGCGTGTCATACGTGTCCACCAGCAAAGTGGAGGAGTCAGGGAACGATTTGGCATAGGCGCGAAACGCTTCTCTCTCGTCCCCGAACGACGATATGAATGAGTGGGACATCGTCCCAACTGCCGGAATGCCGAATTCAGTGGCGGCAGCGACGTTGCTGGTGCCGTCGAAACCTGCTATATATGAGGATCTGGCCTGTTTCATCCCCGCGTCCAGCCCGTGCGTGCGCCGCGTGGCGAAATCCACGACGCTCCTCCCTGCGGCGGCGTCCACGACGCGCGCCGCCTTCGTCGCCAGCATTGATTCGAGATTTACTCGATTCAGCAGGAAAGTTTCCACCAGTTGGCACTCGATAATCGGCCCGCTGACCTCCATCACCGGCTCGTTCTCGAAGAAGACCTCCCCCTCGCGCATCGCCCGAACGTCGCCGGTGAATCTTAGTTTTCCTAGATATCCTAGGAATTCGGCGTCGAATATGCCGAGCGAGTCCAGAGAGTCTATATCCTCCTCGAAGAACTCTAGGTTCTCCAGGTACTCCACAGCCGATTCCAGTCCGCAGAACACGTAATAAGCCCTTTTCGTAGGGAAATTCCGAAAAAAGAGGCTGAATGTGGCGCGTTCGGTCTGGCCGCTCTGGTAATATGACTGCGCCATGGTCAACTGGTAGAGGTCTGTGAATAGGGAGTCTGAAGAGGAATTCGGGGGCATTGCTTATTCCCTCGATGGGTTGGGCAAAGTGTAGATTCGGATGGGATAATGGTCAAGCATCTTCGGACGCCCACAACAATCCGCTCACAGAGTGTCGGCGTATTACAGGTACGGAATGGTTAACGGCGGGCGCATATTGATTACTCGAAACGAAATTTGGCGGGGAGTTGCACTTGTTGTAGCATCTGCATTTGCCGCCGCTGCCATTCTCTTCGCCTGTTCAAATGTCACTGTCGTGCAGGAACAGTCTGTTGAAGAGTCGGATGTCTCGGTAGCGACCCCGACCCCTAGTCCGAACCCTCCGACGCCTGAGCCGGAGGATACCCCGGCGCCAGTGCCAACGCCCGCACCGGTATCACGGGCTGTTGAACAGCCTACCCAGATTCCAACCCTGACAGCGGCTCCGACCGCAGCCTCAGCACCGACCGGGACACCCGTACCGACGCGGGAACCTGCGCCTGCAGCCTCAACACCTGTTCCCACGCCAGATACGCCGACCTCATTGCCTGCGACCGTGCTGCCTGCTTCACCCACGTCCGCTCCCGCCACAGCGACAGCCGTCCCGCCGTCTCCCATTCCGATGGCCACGGAAGTCCCGACCGCAACCGCGGTTCCCACGGCCACAAGAGTTCCCAATACTCCGACCCCGGCACCCACGCCCACACCTGTTCCGGCGACTCCCACGCCGCAGCAGACCGAAAGCGCAGGCCAGACCGCCGCGCAATTCGGAGTTAACATCGGTGACCTTGCCCATCCGTTCACGCTCCCATCCATAGACGGCGAAGAGTACAGCCTGGAGCAGTTCCGAGGGAGGACGACTGTTCTCGTCTTCTACCGGGGCTTCTGGTGACCGTACTGTCAGAGGCAACTTGGAGAGTTGTCACAGTACGAAGATCGGATAGTGGAATCGGGAGCTCAGTTCTTCGCGATAAGCACCGACGACTTCAGTGGCGTGTCCTACATCCCGGACAGGCCGGAAATCAAGTTCCCCATCCTGTACGACGCTTCACGGGAAACGGTCGGAAAATATGGCATCTTAAACGGCAAGCTGCCTCACCCTTCGACATTCGTGATAGACGCCGACGGCATCATTCGATGGAAGCAGGTAAACGAGAACTACACCAGTCGGCCTCCTGCCGAAACAGTGCTCGCACAAGTCGAGGCGCTGGGCTCTTGATCCGACAAAGTTCCGCACCGCTGTCAGTCGCCACCTTATTTCCGTTACAATCGTCGCAACGGTTTGTACGCTAGTGCTCCCGCGACCGCGGGCAACGGGGTGAAGATGCAGACGAATGAGACTTCACGGAAAGTCTGGACTGAAACGCCATTAAGCAACCTGGCCTCCGACGCCGCGCGGATGGCCGGCGTCGGCGACCCGAACGATGCAGGTTGGACATGGACGCTCCCATCCGAGTATCCCGACCTTATCCCCCTTGGCGGCGGCATTCCAGACGCGCCCACCATTCCGACCGAGGAATTCAGGGACGCTCTGAACGCCGTCCTGGACGAAGAAGCCGACGACGCCATGGTCTATGGCGGCTGGATGGGTTACGACGGCTTGAGGGAGCTGATGGCTGAACGCCAGAACCGCATCGAAGGTCTGGACTTGGACGCCAGCAACTTCATCATCCACAACGGTAGTTCGGCAGCTATGGACAACATTGCGAAGGCGTTCATCAATCCGGGAGACGCGGCCATAGTCGAGGGGCCGAGCTTTTCCGGCATCGTCGAGACGATCCGGTCCTACTCTGCCGAGATTATCGAGGTCCCGATTGACGAAGATGGAATGTCACTTGAAGCGGTGGCGACTGCTCTGGCCGAATGTGATCAGGCAGGGAAGACCGTCAAGATGATCTACACCATTCCCGACTACCACAACCCCACCGGCGTCACTATGTCCGCCGCCCGGCGCAGGGCTCTTATCGAACTATGCGCAAGCCATCGCGTTCTGCTTGTAGAAGACGGCGCATACAGTGAACTCTATTTCGACAACCCGCCGCCGGCCTCTCTCTATGCGATGTCCGACGGATACGGGGTGATGAGAGTGGGCTCCTTCAGCAAGGTCGCCGCTACCGGCTTGAGGATAGGTTGGGTACAGGCGAGGCCGGACATAACCAGCGCATTGTCGAAAGTAAGATTCGACATGGGCACGAGCCCCATCCTGCTCAGGGCGATGGCTCGCTATGTCGAGTCCGGCGCCCTCGAGATGCACGTGGAGGAAATGCGAGAACTCTACGCTCTCAAGTGCAGGACCCTGTGCGACTCTCTGGAAGACCACTGCGGACCGTATGTCAAATTCACCCGACCGGACGGCGGCTTCTTCCTCTGGCTGGAGTGTATCGGCGCGTCTGCGTCCGACGTCAGAGAGGCTGCTGCCGAAGAGGGCCTCATATTCCCAAGCGGCGTCACGTTCTTCAACGATCCCGGCAAGTCCCACGACAGGTATCTCCGTCTCGCTTTCAGCAGCGCGTCGGTCGAGCAGATGGCGGAAGTGGGGCCGAGACTGGCAACCGCATTCAGAAGAGTTGCGGACTGATTCGGCCCGGCAATTCCCATTCCAAGGAAGGTATGACTAATGACAACGGCATTACTGACTCCCGCTCCACTTGCCATGTCCACCCCTGAATCCGTCGGACTCGATCCCGATAGGCTCTCCATACTGGACAGCCTTATCGAACGACACATATCGGACAACCGTTATCCGGGCGCTCAGTACGCGGTCGCCCGGCATGGCAGGTTGGCCAGGGTTGCCACATTTGGAGACGCTCGCATCACCCCGGACGCCATAGTCGCAAACGATGAGACTCTCTGGCTCATGTTTTCCCAGACCAAGGTGATAGTGACCGCGGCGCTGTGGCAGCTTGTCGAGTCCGGCGAGCTCCGGTTCGCGGACAAGATTTCTGATCACGTTCCAGAATTCGAGGCAAACGGGAAGGGGGACATAACTCTGTTCCAGGTCATCACCCATCAGGGTGGCTTTCCGAATGCGGAGGTCCCCGAGGAGGCGTGGGAAGACCACGATCTTCTCAGAAAGACGGTCAGCGACTTCACCCTTGAGTGGACACCCGGTTCCAGGGTCCACTATCACGGTACCGCCGCCCACTGGGTCGCCGCCGTGCTCATAGAGGCCGTCACCGGCTCCGATTTCCGCGACTACGTCAGGGAGAATCTACTGCGCCCAATCGGACTCGCCGACGAGATATTCGTCGGCGTAAGCGAAGAAGCCGACGACAGGTGTGCCGACATCCATAGTATTGAAGAGGATGAAAGCGTCCCGGACGGCGGCAGAATTGTCCGATCTTCCCGCAACACTCGCGCTTGGCGCGCAGCCGGTGTGCCCGGTGCGGGCGGATATGGAACGGCGCGAGGGATCGCGTCCTTCTACCAGATGCTGCTCAACGGCGGAGTCCTCAATGGGACAAGGGTCCTCAGTCCGAGAGCGATTCAGTATGCCACCCGCAACCACACCGGCGACAGGGTTGACGAGAACATGGGAATGCCCATGCACAGAGGAATCGGCCCGCACGTAAGGGGATTCACGCCAACGATTCGAGGCCTGGGTACCATCGCGTCGCCCTCGACCTTCGGACATGGCGGAGCCGGAACCTCCTACTCCTGGGGAGACCCCGAGTCCGGTGTCTCGTTCACCTACCTGTCCAACTGCATGTCGCCTGAACCCTGGCACAGCGTAAGGCTGGACAAAGTGTCCAACATAGTACACGCGAGTATAGTCCAGGACTAAGCTGGTCGGACACTTTCGTTTTCAGGAATTAGGTATTGGTCAACAGGGCGGTCATTCCCGCTCCCTCTCCCGTTCGATGAGCGTCCGCCTGAGTATCTTGCCCGACGGGTTCTTGGGAATCGCGTCCGTGAACTCCACCTCGCGAACGTGCTTGAATGTCGCCACTTTACCCGCGACGAAACTCATTACTTCCTCGACGCTCAGTTCCACCCCCTGGCCGGTAACGACGAAGGCCTTCGGAATCTCACCGGATTCCAGGTCGTCCTTGCCGATTACTGCGGCATCCGAGATGCCGGGATGCTCCAGAAGCACGCCTTCGAGTTCGGCTGGCGGCACCTGGAAACCCTTGTACTTGATGAGTTCCTTCTTGCGGTCGAGCACCCATACGTAACCGTCCGCGTCCATACGAACGATGTCCCCTGTGTGCAGCCAGCCGTCCTCGCTTAGTGTCTCGGCGGTAGCCGCCTGATTGTTGTAGTAGCCCTTCATAACCTGCGGCCCGCGGACGAGCAGTTCGCCGATCTCGCCGAACGGCACCTCGCGCTCCCCGGTTTCCAGGTCAACCACCTTCTCCTCCGTATCTGGCATGGCCGGTCCTATTGAGCCATGCCTGATCAGATGCGGCTCCATGAAGTCGGCGTTGGTGACCGGGGATGATTCAGTCATGCCGTATCCCTGAATGATTGGGACTCCGAGGGACTCCTGGACTCTCTGCTGCATGTCCTCCGACAGAGGCGCGGCCCCGAAGAAGCCCACTCTCAAAGCCGACAGGTCGGTTTCCCGCACCGCCGGGTACTGTGTGAGTCCTAGCCCCACGGGAGGCACCGTGAATAAGACTGACACGCCATGTCCCGACATGACGTCGAGAAACTCGTCCATGTCGAAACGCCCCATCATCACCTGCGTCGCTCCGGCTCCTATCGCTCCGTTCATCAGCACGTTCATCCCATAGATGTGGAACAGGGGAAGATGTGTGAGGATGACATCGTTCGCCTTCAAGTTCGCTTCCTCACCGTCGCGTCGCGTGAACTGTTCCACGTTGGAACTCAGGTTGTAATGGGTCAGCATCACTCCTTTGGACAGGCCCGTAGTACCTGAGGAGTAGGGAAGCACGGCCAGGTCGCTCTTCGGGTCTATTGCAATGTCCGGCGTCGAAGCGGGAGCTCTCTCCAGCAGGCCCCAGAATGACTCACTGTCCGAAGAGTCCGGCCGGATGACGAATTCACGCTTAAGCCCCTTGACGTCATCGCGCGCCAGATCGGCCATTGGCTTGAGCGACTCGTGCACGATCAGGGTCTCGGCGCCGCTGTCGTTGATTTGGTGCGCTATCTCCCTCTCGCGGTAGCCGGAATTGACCGTCGTGACCACAGCCCCCGCCTTGAGTATGCCGAAGAACGCAATCACGAACTCCGCGCAATTCGGCGCGAGTATCGCCACGCGATCTCCCTTGCCGATGCCTAACCCCGCCAGGGCGCTCGACAACCTGTCCGAATACTCCCCCATCTGGCTGTACGTGAATGAGCGGGCACCGTCAACGACCGCGGTTCTGCCCCCGTATCGCGTCGTCGCCCGCGTCAGCAGGTCCTGGAGCGGATACGAGTCGTATGGAGCCAGCGATCTTCTGAGTTCTCGAGCCGTTGGGAGTGCCATTGCTTGCGCCTCCTATTTTGAAAGTATGCGGGAGAAGAAACCGGCCTTTCCCTCGATGTCATAAGAAATGGGTCAGGGTTGCGGGCCTGTTTGGTCCACAACCATCTTGTGAGAAAAAGGGTGAAGGCTCAGCCTTCCTAGCTTAGAAACATTCTAACCGATGCGTGCGGAAACCTCACCTCGATCACCGCCTGCTTCAACCTCTCCATGGAGCGCGTGTACGGAACATACTCTGGATCGTCTTCGGGCAGACCATGAGGGCATCTCCCCCCGATTTCCGTCTCTGGACACATGTGATTGCCCCCCGCTGTCTCGTCCCAGAATCCAACCAGTTTCATCGGAAAGTACAGTGTCTCCGCCACCATCCGAAGATCGCCCATTATCTCAGTAGGCCGGAAAGAAGAGTCCGACTCCAGCTTTACGTTAACGCTATCCATGCCGCCCCGCGAAGTGATCCCATCCACCCGATCCTATCTCTATCTCGCTTCCGTCAGTGTCCAGAATCCTCACCGGGGAAGATTCTGGAAGTCCCCTCTCCTTCGATGGGGGGAGGTTAGAGCCTGCCCCGTACTTGACACGGGGATGGGGGTGACCGCCTTTGCCGCCTCCCATTCCGTCACCATCCTCTATCCTGCCGATTACGCTGATACGCTCTCCCAGACGTTCGGAGGCGGATTCCATTATACCTGCGTTCGTCGTGAACACTATCTCGTAGTCTTCCCCGCCGCCCAGTGCGAGTTCGCGCCACCTGTTCGGAAACGCTTTTTTCAAATAGGCGTCCGCAGGGAGCCTGTCCGCCTCGACCACCGCCGACACGCCGCTCGCGGCGCACAACTTGCCCAGGTCCGCCGTCAGACCGTCGCTTACATCCATCGCGCACCGCACGCCAATCTCTCTCAGCGCACGTCCCTCCGCCACCCGCGGAAGCGGACGATTGTGCGCCCCTGTAAGATGTGTCCTCGATTCATCCGAAACTCGGCGACCGGCCTCAGCGTCCAGCAGTAGCGCCAGACCCCCCGCCGAGCACCCCAGATGCCCCGTGACTCCGATCAGGTCCCCAGCCTGCGCCGCGCCGCGAGACAGGACATGAGACCCCGCGTCGCACACACCTTCCAGCGCGACTGTCACGAAGAAGGTATCGGATCGGACTATGTCCCCACCGATTATGGCTCCACCCGCGTATTCGCAGGCGTCCATCATACCGTCGTACATATTCGCGAGCCCGCTGACCGGAATATCTCCGCGCAATCCGAGAGTCACCAGCGCGAGTGTAGGGGAACAGCCCATCGAAGCCACGTCGCTCAGGTTCGACGCCATCGCCTTCCATCCCAGTTCGCACCACGGCGTCGTGTCTATCTTGAAATGCACCTCCTCCACCATTGTGTCGGTCGTGGACACGACCCTCGCCCCACGCTGGGTCCAGGCCGCAGCGTCGTCCCCAATCTCCAACTCCACCTCCACCCCAAGCGCGCGCAACTTCTCTATCTGAACGCGATTCCGCCCCCGTATCCGCGACTCCAGCAGAGCGATCAACTCGAATTCGCCTATGTCTCTGACCAGCATGGATGCATTATAGGGCGCGTCGGTCACTACGCTCAACTCTAGCCGCGCCAGGTCAGGGCCTGCCGAAAGCATTCGTCCGTTTCCCTCAGGACTACACATTCCCATCCTTACTACGCTATAATACGAACATGCAAACTAATTGTGGAGAGTGTCCAACGATGATTCTGAACCTCGACATACATAAAGCCCTAGTTATGCTGGCCGAATATCGGAGTAGCGAATTTTTTTCCTGTAGCTAAACTCAGGCGTTCTCAGGTGGATCTCAGGTGTTCTAATCACCTGTTGTCCACCAGTCAAGCCACCTGTTCCCACCTGTCGCTTTATAAACGAAAGTATATGACTGGGTGAATCCGTCCCCCAAGACGTGTTCAGCGCCGACTTTGCAAATGCCCTGCAGCGCCGGAACCGGCAATGGACAGAACCCAGTCGAGCTAGTACCATCAATCCGCAGCATCGGCTGACTCCAAACTAACGACTAATAGCTACTAACTAACAACTCCCGGAGGCCCTCCGCTTGAAATTCATTGACATCATCTACAAGAAAGACGACGGCATCGCCTGGCTCACCATAAACAGGCCGGAGGTGTACAACGCCATCAGGGGACGCACAACGGACGAGATGGCCGTCGCCCTGAAGGACGCTGGCAACGACCAGTCAATCCGGGTTGTCGTTATCTCCGGCTCCGGCCCGAACGCCTTCTGCTCCGGTAGGGACCAGGGCGAAGACAGGAACAGCCCCGAGTACTCAGGCACAAGTGAGTCCTCGTTCATGGATCTGGTGCAGCACATCCCGAAGCCCGTCATAGCGATGGTGGACGGATATGCCATAGGGTCCGGGAACATCCTGGCATACACCTGCGACTTCACGGTCGCGTCCACCCGCAGCATATTCGGGCAGACCGGCCCGCGCGTTGGCAGCCCCGCTTCCGGCGCTGGTGTCGGCTACCTCGCTCACGTCGTAGGACAGAAGCGCGCCCGCGAGATCTGGATGCTCACACAGCAGTATTCCGCTCAGCAGGCTTTCGACATGGGCCTCGCCAACTCCGTTGTCCCACACGACAAACTGAAGGACGAGGTCATCCGGTACTGCAATCTCATCAAGAACAACAGCCCCGTGATTCTCCAGCTTCAGAAGATCACTTTCAACGAGTCCGCCGAGTACCTCGAAGAGTACAAGAGTCCCACCGAGCTCTATGCCCCTCGCTACTCCGAAACGGACGAGGCCGAGGAACGGCGTCTGGCATTCATCGAGCGCAGACCGATCAATCCCGAAAAGAATCTGCCGATTACTCCAACGGAGCGGCAGGCAGCCCTCCTGGAGTAACGACCAAATGAACTCACACACCATTGACCTGAACCTTACGCTGCCCTTTGAGTCTGCCGAGGTCGAATTCGACATCAGAGTGGGTAGTTCCGACGACGAAACCACTTTCACCCTCTCCGCGAAGGACGGTAGTGGAAGTCCTATCCCCTTTACCTCCGAAGCCTCGCCCGTCCTCGCCGACTGGGTGAGGGGCTACACTCGATGGCTATACCGAGCCGGAGTCAGCGCCCAGTACAGTCAAACTGCCATCACCGGAAGTTTCGTTCAAGGGATGAGTGCCGAGCGAATTCTTGAAGGCCTTCAATTGGCCTGCGACATGATAAGGCAGCGCTTCGAACTCTACGAAGACTCGATCAGGGTTTAGGCTGTATTGACGTGTCTCGCCATTCCCGCGAAAGCGGGAATCCAGGATGCGGAGCAGTCCATAAACGCCAAAACTAGCTGCGCGTCGTAGTGGTTATTAATCCAAGCCGCCGGTTCCGTAGATTCGACTATGCTCTCTCAAGGTACAATTGTCCATGACGACCGACATCCCCGCGGCGCGTGCCTTGGCGGCGGCTCCTTCATGTACCACGCCGTCCTGCATCCAGATAAACCTGGCGCCTGCCGCGATTGCGTCGTCCACCACGGGCGGAACCTGGCTCGAGCGCCTGAAGATATCAACCATGTCGATATCCTCGGGAATGGATACGATATCAGGATAGGACTTGATGCCCAGAACCTCGTCAACGGCTGGATTCACCGGAATAACTTTGTACCCTTGTTCCATCAGATACTTGGCTACATAGTGGCTGGGGCGGTCCGGGCGGGGCGACATACCTACAACGGCTATCGTCTTGGCTTCCCTCAGTTGCATTTCCGCTTCGCTCTTGTCGTTCACTGGTTCTCTCCCCTGATACCGCTTAAACTACACTGAATCTGTCCATTCACATTTTAACGTAACGCCTATTGAAATGCTGGAACATCTTCCTGCTGGAAGATGCGCAATCCAAGCAAGTAACATCATCATTTGATTGACTGCGTCCGAACCCAGAGACCCACGGGTGGTAACGCTTGCTAGAGGAATTCCTTCTCCAGGACTTCGCGATCATCATGACGGTCGCCGGAATAGCCCTGGTTCTGTTCAGATTCATAAACCAGCCTCCAGTGCTCGGATACCTGGTCGCCGGAATCCTGGTTGGGCCATTCACGCTGCCCCTGATTGGCATAGGCTCCCCTATCCATTCCCATGAAACCATAAAGACGCTGGCCGAGCTCGGACTCTCCATACTGCTGTTCGCAATCGGGCTGGAATTTGGCTGGCGACGCATTCGAAGACTCGGACTCCCAATCCTCCTGATGGGCGCCATAGAAATCTCCTTTATGATCGCGCTCGGCTACCAGTTGGGCCGTCTGCTCGGATGGACCGGGATCGAGGCGATATTCCTGGGCGCGGCGGTCTGCATCAGCAGTTCTGCGATAATCCTCAAGATGCTCCGTGATACCGGAGCGCTTTTCTCCACTCACGGAAGACTGATTGTTGGCCTCCTTGTAGTCCAGGACTTTGCGGCCGTAATTCTGCTTAGCATTCTGTCGGGCGTACCCTCAGCCGAAGCAAGTCACTTTTCCGATCTGTGGCCGCTCCTGGGCAAGTTGCTGCTCTTCCTAATGTCCGTCCTGATTCTGGGCGGCGTCCTCGCGCCCCGCCTCATCGGGCGCGTGGGTCGCTTCCACTCACCCGAAATGCTGCTCGTTGTCGGCCTCGCGCTTTGCTTCGGCCTCGCGCTTGTCGCCGACAGACTCGGACTGTCCGCGGCTGCGGGCGCATTCATAATCGGCGCTGTCCTCGGTGACGCCGACTATTCGGAGGACCTGGTTCGCAACATGGCGCCGGTACGCGATGTGTTTTCCGCCCTGTTCTTCGTCTCGATTGGGATGCTGATTGACATTTCGCAGGCAGGAGGATTCATACTGCCTGCGCTGCTTGTAACCTGCGTCTTCATTTTCGGTAAGACTTTCATTGACACGGTAGCGACCCTGCTCGCAGGTCATATCGGAAACACGCCCGTTCGTGTCGGATTCGGGATGCCCCAAATGGGGGAGTTCTCACTCGCTATGGTTAAAGAGGGGAGCGACCACGGCGCGGTCGGGACGTTCATGTACCCGGTTATGGCTATTTCCGTTGCACTCACCGCGCTCGTGTATCCGATCATATTTCGCTCGGCGGACGGGTTTACGAGGCTTCTGTCCGGCATGTCCCCCCTTTTCATAAAGAGGTATGTATTCCTGGCGTCCAATTGGATGGAGTCCACTAGGGCGGCATTCAACCTTGCCGGAGCTGTCGGAGACCAGATCAGGGACTCCGCCAGAGTATTGATCGCCAACGCCGGAGTTGTCGTTGTTCTGATTGCGGTGGGCACGTTTGCGCTCAGTTACGCACAGCCGCTTTCGGACACATTCGGGGTCAACGAGAGTTTCACCGGCCTCGCGGTCACCATAATTGTCGTGGCATTCTCTGTACCGCCGAGTGTATTTATCTGGCGTGCGCTTGGTCGGATGATTGACGCGGTGGCCGATGTGCTTCTGGGCAGCAGCAGTTTCTTCGGCGTCGCATGGGACCTGACGCTGCGCGCGATTCTGAGAGATGCTCTTTTGTTTGCTTTGGTTGCGCTGCTTGCCATCTTCAGCCTTCCTTTCCTGTCCGGTCTCCTCTCTCTTGGCAGCTTCGTCGCGCCGTTGCCTATACTCATATTCGTGGCGATAATCGTTGGTGCGTGGCGGCTCGTTTTCCAACTTCACAGGTCAATGGAAGATGCTTTCAGATTTGCCTTCCTGGACGCTGCCGAAGAAGAGACGCCGACCAATGAAGACAATTCTACTGGGTAGTAAATCCTCCGTATAATTGACAGTTCCTGTTGCTAAAAATGTATCAGGCTGGCATACTTAGGCGTAATTAAGCTAGGAGCGGGGGGTTGAATCGGCGATTCAAGCTGTCAAGAACAGGTGGTCAGAGACGTAATGGCGTATCGAACTCGGCTCAGTCGGAGCCGGGGGCCGATCTGTTCAGAAACTTCTCCGCTTCCGCCCTAAACCGCACCAGACGACTTGGCAGCGGCGCAAGCCGCGCGGCGGCGGATGCCGTCGCTGGCACCATAAGGGCAGCGGACGAAATCAGCGGGGAAGCTACTGTATTCGTCCGGGATGCCGTCATTGGTGTCATAGAAGGTACCAGCAGGGTCGCTAAAGTCAGCAGGCCCGTCGTCAAAGAAGTCGCGGCGGCGGCGGTGGTGAGTTCCGCAGAATTAGGTGGTAGCACACCTGACTCCATAAGGCAGGCGGTCGAAGGTGCGGTAGTCGGCGCGGCGATGGTGGGAGTAAGAGACGCGAGGGCGGGGGCGGAGGCTACAGAGGGAGTGGCCGAGGCCGTACAGAATCTGGGCATTGAATTTACCGACGTGGTGTCGCCCGCGATTCATGGCGTGATAACGGGCGTGATCTCGACGTCCGGGAATCTGCTGGAGGCTACGCATGAGACCGCCAGTGCCCTCGTGAAGAGCGGCGTCGAATTGAATTATAACGCCGCTCAAGTCGCGAGTATCGTCGTGAGCGAGGCAATCCGTGCTACGAGACTCTACGATGTAGGTACAAGCGACGCCGTTATGGGTGCGGCGAGGGGTTGTATCGAGGCGGCATACGACTTAGACCGTTCCACCGGCGAGTCCGTCAGAGTCTCACTTCTAGCCCTTGTTGACACACCAATCAATGTGCTCGCCCCGCCCATCAGGAGGTCGGTATCCAGAGCTATATCCGATCTGACTGAGGAGCTCCGGGCTCGGCCCCAGTTCTGGAGAGGCGTAGCCCTGTGGAGAGCGGGGAAGCTACTGATGCGAGTGGGAGGCATAGACTCCGGTGCGGCGCTTGCCTACTATACCCTCTTGGCATTCTTTCCGCTCACCGCTCTGTTTGTGTTGGGCTTTTCCGCATTTCTCGACCCAGCCACGGTTCACAGTATAGCCACGGAAATTTTCATATTCTACTTCCCCGGCGCCGAAGAATTTCTGTCGCATACGATTGACCATCTCTATTCGGCCCAACTGCTTGCAGGTATCCTGTCCCTTGGCGGAATCATCGTAGGTGCTCTAGGGCTATTTGTCGCCGCGAATAGGGGTGTGAACCGCCTCTTCGGATGCCCTCCGAAGAAACTATACGGGACAACATTATCCACCATAGCAATTTCGTCGTTGGCGGTCGTCCTGTTCCTTGTGTCCATTGGCTTCACGGCCGTATTCCAGGCTGGCTTGCGTCTCTCCGACAGAATTCCCTTAATTGGCACGCCCATAACCGTCGTGCTTCTGCCCGTCGCCAGTATTATCTCCACCGTGGTGCCTCTCCTCATTGCCGGACTTGTGTTCGTGGTCGTGTTCAAGTACTTCCCAAATCAGTCCATTGAATGGAGCGACGCCACCTTCGGTGGATTTGTAACCGTGGTGCTGTTCGAGATCGCGAAGTACATCTTCTTCTTCGTGAACCTTTTCAGTCAGCGCGATCTGCTGTATGGTCCGATATCCTCCGTGGTGCTCGTCTTGATCTGGTCGCACGTCGCGGGCATGATTTTCCTGTATGGCGCGGCGATTACCAAGCAGTCTTCGGACTTGAGGCCTGAGGTGCTCAGTATGCAGGCGGAAATTGCGGCAGCCGAAGAGCGCGAAGCGCTGCGGCATGCGAACATCCAGCTTGGACGCTCCCCTTGGCGCGACAGTGAGAATGGCTGGAACCCGGATGGTAACTGATAGCCAGTGTGGCCAAAAGCTCGGCGGGCGGCTGCCTGGTTAGCGAGCGACCGCTTCCGAAGCCACCCTGATTCGTGCCTGTGTCAGCGACAGAGCGCCGACTGTGAACATAATCGCCACGGTTGCGAATGCAAACTCGTAGCTTCCCGTTATGTCGTAGGAGAACCCCGCCAGAAGCGGCCCAATTCCAAAAGAAATCATGGACGACATGTTTATCATGCCCATGATGCTGCCGTAATTCCTAATGCCGAAAGCATCCTGCACCACCAGCTGAAACAGCGCCCCGAAGGCGCCATTGAAGTAACCAAACAGCGGTACCGAAATCCACATGATCAGCGGTGAACCCGCCCAGATCAACATTGTGACGAAGGCAGCCTGTCCGAATAGATTGATCATAAGCGTGTATCGAGCGGATATCCGCTCCGCTATAAAACCCATCACGAATTTGCCGATCATGCCGAAAATCGCAAAAACGCTCAACGCAGTTGTCGCGATGGTGAGGGAGACTCCCTGGTCAACCAGATGAGTAATTATCTGCGGGAGAATGGCTGAGTACGTGAAAGTTCCCATGACGATGGCCAGCGTGATGGCGTAAAACGCCTTGCTCCTGAGAGCGTCCTTCACCGACGCTCCGCTCAGAAGTGGAGACCCGCTGCCGCTGCTCGGAGTTTCATCGAGCTGATCGCCCAATTCAGATACCGACGGAAAGTCTCGCACCGCCAGCAAAGCGTACACGACCATGAGGACGCTCATCGCTCCGAGTGCGATGTACGCTCCCTGCCATGATGCCAGCGTCAGAATACCGCCCAGCATCGGCGGTACTACGAGGCCCCCGAAGTTGTTTCCCATCGCGGTTATGCCCATGACCCGTCCACGGGTCCGGTTAAACCACAGTCCCACCAGCTTACCGGCGGGCAGCATAGACGCTCCTGTGTATCCGGCGTACTGTAGCAGGCTGAGTGCGTACCAGTGCCAGAGTTCGGTCATAAATGGGCGGAGAAGGAACCCGACGGCCGTCAGGCCAAGCGAAATCGTAATCACATGCTTCGTGCCGTACTTGTCCATGATACGGCCCAGAATCGGCGCGATGAGGCTGCCGACCGCGGTGAAAGACAGGGACGCGCTGATCTGGGACCGCGTCCAGCCGAATGTTTCTTCCAACGGTGCGATGAATATCCCGAATCCGTACTGGCCGGCCCCGGTCCCTATTGCCGCCGCGAGAAATGGCACGGATACGACCCACCACCCTCGGTAAATCGAGAACATAGTCCTTCTGGGCTTCAGGATAAGGCCGGCGCTCGCAGGCTCTTTAGTGGGATGAGCAGTGGGGCAATCGTGTTCGGATTCGCACTCGGTGTTCGACGCTCTGTGTCTAAGTCTCAAGTTGGGGCGCGCTCGTTCTCTAGTGGGGTAGGCGACAGTATATACAATTCTCCACTCATTTCGTATAAACTTGCGCTTAGACGCAGAGCGAAGTCGTCCGAACAATCGCCCTTACGCCCAGAACTGACAACTAATGATTATACTGACAACTGCCCCAGGCAAGGAGAACACGATGGCGAATTTCACAACACGACCGGTCGTCATGAGCGCAAGGGGAGTTGTAACCTCGGGGCACTACCTCGTCACTTCTGTCGGTCTCCAGATTATGATGCGCGGCGGCAACGCTATAGACGCCGCCGCTGCCATGGGCATCTGCGAAACGCTGCTGGAGCCGCAGTCCTGCGGCATCGGGGGCGAGGTCCCGACCCTGATCTACTCAGCCAAAGAGGGCAAGACCTACTCCGTCTCCGGGATGGGGTGGTCTCCCAAGGCTTTCACCATTGACTGGTGCCGCGAGAACGGCATAGACCTAATACCAGGCGATGGCTATCTGCCCGCCTGTGTCCCTGCCGTCGTCGGAACCTGGACCACCGCCCTTGCCCGATTCGGTACGATGAGCTTCACCGAAATCGCTCAACCCACGATTGACTTGGCAGAGAATGGCTTCCCAGTGTACGAGCGCTTCAGCCAGACACTCGCGGACAGCTTCGAGAAGTTCACCGAGCTATACCCGACGACCGGCGAGATATACTACGCCAACGGCGGTGTCCCGCAGGTCGGCGAGCTTGTCCGCAACCCGGACTTCGGAGCCATGCTCCGCTCCCTCTGTTCCGCTGAGAAGCAGGCGAAGGGTAGGGGACGCATCGCCGGAATAGAGGCTGCCCGCGACGAGTACTACAAAGGTGGAGTCGCCGAGAAGATAGTCGAGTTCATCAACGACAACCCTGTCGAAGACGCCAGCGGCGTCGCGCACAAGGGTCTGCTGACACTTGAAGACCTTGCCGAATGGAACGCCGTCGTAGAAGAGCCTGTCACCATCGAATACAAGGGCCTGGACGTCCATAAGTGCTCGTCCTGGACCCAGGGCCCCACGTTCCTGCAGCATCTTTCGATATTGGGCACGATGAACGCATCGTCTCTCGGACACAACACCGCCGAATACCTGCACGGCTGGATCGAGTCTTCCAAGCTCGCCTTCGCCGACAGGGAGGCATACTACGGCGACCCCGAATTCGACGACGTTCCCCTGGATGAGCTACTGTCCTACAGGTATGCCGAGACGAGAGCGTCCCAGATCGGCGAACGTGCCTCCTACGACCTGCGCCCGGGCGACGTTGGCGCAGGCATACCCGCCTACACCGCGATGACAGTAGCCGAAAACAACCGCGCCGCCCTCGGCGTCGAAGCCCGCGAAGTCCGCGACCTCGGCTTGGGGCACGCACATATAGGCGACACAACCCACCTCGACGCCATGGACGCGGAGGGCAACGTTGTCGCCGCCACACCGAGCGGAGGCTGGTTGGGAACTTCGCCTGTCATCAAGGGTCTGGGATTCCCTCTCGGTACGCGCGGTCAGATGTTTTACCTGAACTCCGACCGACCTAACGCCCTAGAGCCGCACAAGCGACCGCGTGCGACGCTCACACCCACGATGGTCACCCGCAACGGCGAGCCATATATGGCATTCGGCACACCGGGAGGCGATTCTCAGGAACAGTGGACAATCCAGTTCTTCATGAATCATGTGGATTTCGGCATGAACCTGCAGGAAGCTCTCGACGCCCCGACCGTACACTCCACCCACTTCCCGTCGTCCTTCTACCCTCGTGCCGCCTTCCCTGCGCGCGTCGTCGCCGAGTCCCGCATTCCATCCGAAGTTCTGGAGGACCTCGAACGACGCGGCCACGATATAGAGCGCACCGACGCCTGGGCCAATGGCAAGGTGATGGGCATCCGATGGCACGCTGACAAGGGAGTAATCGCCGGCGCCGCCTCCGCAAAGAACAACATAGGCTATGCGATGGCCCTGTAGGTGGCGAGGAGAACGACTGCCCACCCTCAGGGCGCCCCGAAGATTGACGACACCGTTATCAGTGAGTAACATCCCTGCAGTAATTTCAGGTGGCGCATCAATGTAACATCCAGGAGGCAGGGAGTGAAGTACGACTACATCGTCATCGGAGCGGGGTCGGCGGGCGCGATTCTAGCCACGAGGCTCTCGGAAGACCCCAATACCTCGGTCCTCCTCTTGGAGGCCGGCCCGGACTATCCCGACATAGACAGCCTCCCGGAAGAGGTCAAGTACGGCTACATGTCCACTAAGCCCATCTGGGACAGCGACCACAACTGGCAGTACACGGCTAGGGGCACCGAGGAAGCTGAGATAGAGATTCCCAGAGGCAAGGTGACCGGAGGATCAAGCGCCATCAACGGGCAGGTCTTCCTCCGCGGCATTCCCGAGGACTACGACGACTGGGCAAAATGGGGAAACGACGAGTGGAACTTCCAGAAGCTGGTTCCCTACTTCAATAAGTTGGAAACGGACACCACCTATCAGGACGACCCAGGTGACTTCCACGGCTCCAGCGGTCCAATAATCTGTCGCAGGTTCCCGCAGGACGAATGGAAGGAGGGAAACAAGGCCTGGTTCGAGGCTTGGCGGGACAATGGTCACCCCCACTGCGAAGACCACAACGCCCCCGGCACCGCCGGAGTGGGACCCATACCCCTGAACAACCCCAACGGCATCCGTTGGTCCACGTCCATAGGATATCTGGGACTCTCGCGCCACCGGCTCAATCTAACCATCAGGGCCAACGTGACAGTGAAGAGGTTACTCTTCGACACCACTGGCGAGCGTCCCAGGGCAACGGGCGTCGAGGCCGTCTCCGACGATGAGACCTTTGTCGTCGAGGCCGAGGAGATAGTCCTGAGCGCGGGCGCAATCGGGTCTCCCCAGATACTAATGCTCTCCGGCGTCGGACCGGCTGACCACTTGAGTGAACACGGCATCGAGACTATCCTGGACTCCCCCGGCGTCGGTCAGAACCTCGCCGACCATCCTCTCCTCTGGTTACTCTGGGCCACAAAACCGGAGGTGGAACTCGAACGCTTCGTTCCCAATTCCCAGCTTCTCGTGAGGTACACGGCCGAGGGTTCTCCCCTGCACAACGACATGATAGTTTACCTGTCCGCCGCGGCAGGCAAGGGGCGCAACATGGGCGGCAAGCACGGCGACCTCGTGGGACTGGGAGCCGGACTCGGGCTCAACCTGGCGCTGTCCAAGGGCGAGCTCCGACTCCGATCCAGTGACTACAGGGACCACCCCTATCTCGACTACAACCTCCTCGACCACGAGGAAGACCTGCGCAGGTACAGGGACGGCGTCAGGCAGGTCGTCAGTCTCGAAGAACATCCCGCAATGGCAGCCATGATCCAGGAGAGGGTTTACCCAGAAGACTCAAACCTTGAGTCCGACGAGGCCCTGAACCTGTGGATGAAGAGGCACGTGGGCACCGGCCACCACATCTCCTGCACCGCCAAGATGGGCCCCAGCTCAGACCCGATGGCTGTCGTGGACCAGTACGGGAAACTCTACGGAGCCGAGGGACTGCGCGTAGCCGACGCCTCCATCATGCCCGAGTGCGTCCGAGCCAACATCAACGTAACCGTCCTGATGATAGGCGAGCGCATCGCCGACTTCATCAAGCAGGGCAGGTGAAGGCCGGGACCTCCTCCCACCAGGAACAACATCGGCTACGCAATGGCGCTTTAAGACGACCCTCCTACGGAGTATTTGCAGGTGGCTGTGAAGATGCTGTAGGAGTGGCGCGAGCGTTCCATGATCGAATAGTATCTTCACGGTTGCGCTTGGACCTTTGGCGCTTTCTCCTGGTGTCCCAGAATGGCCCTCACCTTACGTTGTGCTGCCAAATGACCAGATTATTTCTACGGGTGAAGTATCGAATACTTTAATCGTCTGTGCCCGACCAGCATATTTGAACTTGTCTGCGTTAGATGTACGCCAAAACACATGAACCACGCTGTCTTCTTGCAAGAGTGCCTGGACGCTCGGCCAGCCGAGATGGGAATTCGTCTGGTGAAATCAGCGAAGTGTGTCCACTTCCCACCGATTGTCATAATCGTGGCCTGTCCGTCCTTCCGTACCGACATTGGCGAAGACCACAAACTCTCCATCGTGTTTTACAATACCGGTGTACCAGTGTCCTCCCTCGGCAGTATGACCGGCTTGTTTCATGACGTCGGCTCTGGAGTATTCTTCCCCTGGTTCAAATCTCAACATCTTAGCTAAACTCCTTCATTGAGGATCAAGGGTTATCCGATGGGTCGCGAACACCAGATATAATCGCGATAATGTTAATCACTGAAGCAGTCGCTTCGGCGCATAGCGCAGCCTGTCGAAAGTTCGCAGTTCGCCGATGCTGCAAATCATTGGCGAGATCCAGAGAAACTTTAGCCAACCTGCGGGCTTGGGTGTTCGATCTCCCACTAACTTCAACTGCGAGAAATCTGTCTAGCATCCGCTTGCCATCAATCACGCTAGCCTCTACATCGTCCCCACGAACAGGTGGATGTTGATCTGGGTCAAAGACAGTCTGCGCGAGCGAAATTAGCGTTTCGCGACAGTGTAGTCCAACAGACTGGAATTGTTCCTCGGTTGATGCTGACTCCAACACCTTCCGTGCTTCTCCTAACTGGCGATCTACAAGAGACCATCCTGTATGCTCTGGAAACATCTCCGTCCCATGCGGCGACGGGCCTTTAAGGAGACGCTCCCTAAGGGGGGCCAAAAGGCCACGGATGTACTCTCGACGCGATTGATACGTCGGGAGGTCTCCGCTGCTCCATTTTCCATACCAATCCCATAGATCTGAGTAGGGTATGGGGTTCTGTAAACCCAATGTTTCCAATCGTTCAGTAAATAGAGAGTATCTATCGTAATAATCGTGACTCACTGACTGGATTCTCGGTCCGCCAGTAGAGACAGCGATCAGTATATTCTGAATACGATCCAACTGCTGGAGAGCTTGTCTATATTCATCAGATTCATCAATGAGGGAATCTGTGTTGAGTTTGAAGACGATACCGGTGATTTCCATTCCGTATGGCCCTGGCGGCCAAACATCGAGTATTGCATCAAGTATGGGATGTCGTTCACCGTCCAAGAATGCCTTCAAGCGTTCATACTCTTGGAATGGAGCGTAAATCTCGGCTGTCGTAAGAGAGGAGTAGGCATAACTTCCGTATTGGGTAGATACGTCGAATTCGACGTATGCCCGCGACAGCAAATTTGCCAATCTGGTGTAGTTCCTATGTTCAAGAATTCTGCTGACTTTATCGAGTGATTCCATAATACCCTGCTTGTATGATCCAATTGTGGGTGCCTAATTCTAGTTAGGGTCTGGCGGACCATCCCGGACTCAAACCAGCACCCTCAGTCTTGTCAGAACCACTTGGTATAGCATAGACACCGTGCTATTATGCTACCATGATCGTATCGTTCAGGAATAGTGGAACCGAGGATGTGTTCAATGGGCGCGCCACCCGAACGGCCCGGCGGATATGTCCTCAGCCTGTATGGGGAGTAGCGCGGAGAAAGCTCGACCAACTCGATTCCGCTACCGTTTTGGGCGACCTTCGCGCACCTCCGGGCAACCGACTTGAGCGGCTGACCGGCAACCGAAGAGGGGAACATAGCATTCGCGTCAATGAACAGTTTCGTGTCTGTTTCGCATGGACCGACATGGGGCCCGCCGAAGTCGAGATAACCGACTATCATTGAGCAGGAGATTCAGCATGGTCCGAATACCAACCGACCGCGAACCTACACACCCGGGAGAGATGCTATTGAGAGAGTTCCTGCTGCCCCTTGGAATGACGCAGCAGGATTTAGCTAGAGCCATCCGGGTGCCATACCAGCGCGTCAACGAGATTGTGCGAGGGCGTCGCGGGGTTACCCCGAGCACCGCCCTGCGGCTCTCCAAGTTCTTCGGAGTCTCTCCGGGATTCTGGATGAACCTGCAGCTCCGCTGGGAACTTTATCACGCACAGCTAAGCGAAGCAGAACAACTTGACGGCATCCGACCTCATGGAACGGTCCACGCCTTAGAGCGTGATTAACACTCCTGAAACCGACAGCAAGCGTAATCCGTGCCGAAGCTGACAGACGACTGATAACTGAGTACTGGAAAAACTATGATTCTGGTGGGCCATCCTGGACTCGAACCAGGGACCTCAGTCTTATCAGGACTGCGCTCTAACCGTCTGAGCTAATGGCCCACTTTGAAGGGGAAGGGAAGTGGGGAGGATTATTCTGCTGGCTGGCCCGTCTCCGGGTCGAACTCGACCACGATCTCCACAGGCGCGTTTCTGGCGACGATGAGCTCCATCGACTCCGAAAGACTGTCGTTCACCGGCTGGTGTACTGAGTCCGGCGGCACGTATATGAAGTCGCCTTCTGAGATATCCAGCGACTTCTCAAGATGTACACCGGTAAGGAACCGTCCTTGTCCCTTGGAAACATAGATCGCCGACTCGCAATTGACGTGATAGTGCGGACTGGACGCGCATCCGGGAGGAATCGTGGCTATCGCCAGATGGATGCCTTCGGCCCCGCCAAGCGCCTGCGACACGCCCGCCAAGCGGGTCATGCTGCCCGAGTTTATCTCCACTTCCAGACCGTCCGGGTGGACGACCTGGCACTCTGCTGTCAGTTGCGAACTCATGGCGTTGAGTATATCTTTACGCCAAAATCAGTGTCAAGGAAGGGAAGGCTGAGCCTTCACCCGTATTAGGGGTGTCTGCCTCTAATCATCGGCTGATGCAGCTCAACTCTCCTGTCTCATCTCTCACAGTGTCGAGAAAGGTGGCGGCGCTTGCCAAAAGACGACTTCAGATTCAGCTGCACAGAGCGCGTCCGGTGGTCCGACTGCGACGCTCAGGGGATCGTCTTCAACGGCTCGTATTTCAACTACCTTGAAGTGGCCCAGGCGGAGTACTTCAGGAACCTCGGATTCGTCCTGTACGACCCGGACGGAAGACGCCACTTCGACACCGCCACCGTCAAGGCTACGCTCGAGTACATCGCCCCGGCCAGGGTGGACGACCTGATAGACATACACTGGAAGGTCGAGCGCATCGGCAACACCAGCCTGACGACCAGGTCCGAGATACATAACCGCGCCTCCGGCGACCTTCTGCTCCGGGCCGAGATCATCTACGTGAACTTCGACAGCGACGCCGGCGTCTCCCGCCCCGTGCCCGACGACCTGCGTACCCTGATTGAGACCTACGAGAACACGGGCCGCATAATCTCGCTGGACGAACTACCCGAACTGTCGGGATTGGCCAGAGCCGCGCCGGGAGAATTGTAAATTTAGAATTGCGAATTGCGAATTGTGAAGGTCAGACGTCCACCCTAACCACCACCGCCGCATTCGCTATCACAGTCTTGTCCCCAGACCCCTCGCGCGGCTCAATCTCCAGTCCGCCTTCCACGGTCGTGAGCCTTCCCTTGCCGTGCGGCAGTACCGCGAGCACCGTATCGGCGTCCACCGCGTCCGGCTGAGGTATTGCCACCGTAACGTCCACTATCATCTCTTTCGATATATCCGGCCCCAGCATTCCCAGAAACATCAAACTGCTCTGATGCACCGCATTCCATACCGCGCGCCGAGCCGCTTCCGTGTAGTCCTGTCCGTGTAGGTCTATCCCCGTTCCGATTTCCAGTATTGCGGGCTGAAGCGCCATCGTGCCTTACCTCTTTTCCTGCCAGTTGGTTAGCCTATATTGGCCTGAGTCGAGCCGCGCACATTCTAGCAGACCGTCGGGAATGCGTCCGACCATCACGAAAGTCCAAATTCCCATGGCAGACACCCGTCAATCCCCCATTCCCATCCCCTACATCCCATCATCCCGAAAGTCCTGATTCTGACAGTTGAAGACTAACAACCTCAGACTAAACGGTCTCAGTTGTCAATGCGACATGCCGCTGGTACAATCTCGCAACCGAAGAGCGGGTGTAACTCAGGGGTAGAGTGTTTGCTTCCCAAGCAAAATGTCGTGGGTTCGAATCCCATCACCCGCTCCATTCCCAGACATACGCCCGAACCACGGGCGAAGCGCGCCCTCGTTTTGGAAGAGACGCGCAGCTATTCTGCGAGGCAGGTGATATTCCATTGGCATATTTAGTAGATGTGAACTATCGGAGCAAGGCGCGCAAGCCTGACGACTTCGACTCCTTCTGGGCCGACGTCAAGTCTCAAGTCGAGCGTATTGACTTGGCGCCGGAAGTCGTAACCAACCCCCTGCGCTCCGACGATGAAGTCGAGGTGTTCCAGGTCTTCTACAACAGTCTGGACAATGTGAGGGTCGCCGCCTGGTACTGCCTGCCCAGAGGCGCGCACGGACCGCTGCCCGCAATCTTGGCGGTACCGGGCTACCAGAGCGATCCGCCCATCCCTAAGGAGTGGGCGAGACGCGGATACGCCGCTCTCGGCGCCGCGCCGCGCGGCAAACTGCGCTCCAATGCCCAGTTCAATCCCGGTTATCCCGGCCTGCTCACCTACGGCATGGTTGACCGCAACGTCTATTCCTACCGGGGCTTCTACGTGGACGCCTGGCGCGGAGTTGACTTCCTGCTGTCCAGGGACGAGGTGGATTCCGGCAGGATTGGGGTCACCGGCAGCAGCCAGGGCGGTGGACTGACGATCTGTACCGCCGCCATGCGAGGCGAGATCAAGGCCGCAGCAGCAGGCGCGCCCTACCTGACCGGGTTCATGGACTCGATAGAGCTCACCAGTACGTACCCCTACCAGGAGATCAACGACTATCTCAGGCTTCACCCTTCCAGGCGAGAGCGAGTCGAGCGCACGCTGAACTACTTCGACTGCGTAAATTTTGCCGACAGCATTACCTGTCCGATCATCGTCAATATCGGGCTTCAGGACAATGTCTGCCCGCCGGAGACCGGCTACGCGCTCTTCCGGAATATCGCCAGCGAAGACAAGCGCCTCTACGCCTACGACGGGCAGGGACACAGCGCGGGCCGAGACGAGCACGACCCGATAATCAACGCCTTCTTCGAAAAGCATCTCGCGCAGGAGGGGTCCAATGGCTGATTCGGACTACACCAGGCCGGACGGATTCGACGAATACTGGGACGAGGTCGTCGCCGAACTGGACGCCACCCCTGCCGAACCCGAGGTTGAGGCCATACCCCTGAGGGAGACCGACTTCGCCATGCTTCATGGTGTCTCGATAACGAGCATTGGCCCGTACAGGCTGTTTGGATACCTCAGCGTTCCCAAGGGCGATGGGCCGTTCCCTTCCATCTACTGGACTCCCAAGTACGCCAGTGTGCTTGAGATAATCCCGCAGGGGACAGCGAACGCCGTCCGCAGCCAATTCGTCACCTTCTCGCTCGCGGGCAGGGGACAGCGCAACTCCGACAAGCCCTTCGCCGCGATGTTCCCCGGTCTGCTCACCGAGGGCATTTCGTCCCCCGACAGCTACGTCTTCAGGGGCATAGTCGCAGACGCGATTCGCGGCCTCGAGTATGTGAACTCCTTGGACCAGGTTGACAAGACGCGCACCGCGGTCATAGGCAACGATGTGGCTATGCAGGCCCTGGCTCTGCGACCTGGCTCGACCCATCTTGTCTGCACCCCCGCGCTGTTCTTCGACCCGCTCGGTCTTGCGCGTAAGACGCAGGGCTACCCCCTTGAAGAGTACAACGACTACTTAAGAGCACACCCTTCAAGAATGGATTCTGTGGCAAGTACGCTGTCCCACTTCGACCTCCGCGCCTTCGCCCATCGCATTGGCGCGACGACTCTGATCAACGCTGGACCGGAGGGATCCCTCTTGGGACCCGAAGCGTTGCGCCCGCTGACCGACGCCATAGGCGGCGGCGTCACGGTGTATCCCTCCGAGCGTTCCAGCTACAAAGACGGCCTTTACCTCGAGCGCTGGATCGCCGACAAACTGGGCCTCGACGCGCCGATTCTCCCCGAACACTGGCAATAGTCGATGTCCACTTAGGTTTGTTGTATTCAGTGTACTTTCAAATTCCAATCGTCATTCCCGCGAAGGCGGGAATCCAAGGGTGGGAGGCTGGTTACTATACGTCAGAAACATATGAAAACGGTATTAGTTGACTGAACTCGGTTGCCAGACAGCATGACTCAACCCTCCATAAAAATAGAACACGCCCTCTACGCCCTCACCATGGACTCCGAAAGGCGCATCCTGAGCGACGCCTCTATCCTGATCGAGGGCGACACGATCATGCGCGTGGGAAAGTCCTCAGACTTGGAGGAAGTGGCTGCCGACCAAACGCTGGACGCCCGGGACTTCGTCCTGACGCCGGGCTTCGTCGGCGGCCATATGCACATAAGCTACGCCCACGCCACCAGGGGCATCTTCCCCGACGACCTGGGCCCGGACTACCTGCCAAACGTCTTCAGACTCCAGGGAATCATGTCCCCGGAGGAAGAACGGCTAACGTCTCTTCTAGCCATAACCGAGCTGCTCAAGTACGGTACGACTACCTTCGTTGATCCCGGCAGCACGAAGCACATAGCCGCCTGCATGGACGCCTACCGCACCGCTGGCTGTCGCATCATCACCGGAACGCAGGTCGCCGACAAGTCCAACCCGCTGAATGTCCCGACGTACCAAACGGAAGAGGCTCTGGAAATCACCGAGCGGACGATTGCCGAGTTTGACGGTGAACTCGACGGCATGATGCGCGCCTGGGCGATGCCCTTCTCCTCCGAATACGCGTCGCCTGAACTGCTTTCAGGGATACAGAAAATAGTGAATGACAAGGATACGCGCGCGACGATTCACCACAGCTTTTCGGGAGCTGCCGTCGAAGACTGGCAGTCCCGCACCGGCGCTACACCCACTGGCTGGTTGAACCGGATTGACTTCCTGGACGAAGATATCCTCCTCGCCCACGCTCTGGGTATAACGGAAGATGATGTTGGCGTAATCGCCGAATCTGGTGCGACCGTGGTTATGTGCCCCCCGGCCGCCGTCAAGGGAGGCTCCGGCACGACGCGCACCGCACTGATGCCAGAACTCCTGGATGCTGGTGTGAAAGTGGCTCTAGGGACTGATGCTCCGAACAATTCCAACCTTATAGAAACGCTAAGAAGCGTTTATCTCTCGGCAATCCTCTACAAGGACGGCAGGCAGGATGTGTCCATGATCCCGGCCGAGACCGCTCTCGAGCTTGGGACGATCACCGGCGCTGAAGCGCTCGGCATGTCTGCCGAGATCGGATCCATCGAGGTCGGCAAGAAGGCCGACCTTGTGTTGTTCGACACGATGAGACCCGAGTGGCGGACGCTGTTCAATCCCGTGAACAACCTGGTGTACTCCGCCGATGGTCGCAGCGTTCATACCGTCCTGGTGAACGGCAGGATCGTCGTCCGCGACCACAAGCCGACCTTTGTTGACGAGCGGGAACTCATTGGCCAGATGCAGAGCATAGGTCAGAGTATGTTGGATCGCGCTGGCATCTCATTCCGGCCTCGCTGGCCCATCTTATAGTCCGGCCAACTTTCGCGGCCTGAATCGAGCGAAACAGTATCATGGCGGGTGTATTAACGCAGATCACATCCGAGAGACAGTTCTCCGACCTCTGGGAGCGCGCTCTCGACCTTCGCCCCGATGTGGTGGACGGCGAAGGGCACAGGTACGATGTAATATTTCCGGGTGTACGGAACCAGGGCGCCGGCCCCGACTTCACCGGCGCGGTTCTCAGTCGCGATGGGAAGACCTTCGGCGGCGACGTCGAACTACACCTCGAACAGTCCGGCTGGAAGTCGCACGGCCATCACCTCGACCCCGCATACAATGGTGTCGTGCTTCAGGTCGTCCTGAGCCTGGCTCGGAACCCCAATCCGAACGCGTCTCCACCGACGGCAGCAGTGACATTCCGGGCCGATTCACCCATCGTACCGAACTCGCCAAACATCTCATCCGCCGACCTTGAAGACCTGGGAGTGGAAAGGTTCATCGCGAAGAGCGGCGGCTTCCGACTGGAATTGGACGCTGGGGTTCCCCCCGACCAGCTCATGTACCAGGGCCTGATGGAGGCAATGGGCTACGCCAGAAACCGCAAACCGTTTCTCGCCCTCTCCCGCGCTGCGCCGCTAACCCAGTTCGAACCTCTCCGAAACGAACCGCCCGCAACCGCGGAGTTTGGCATATTCGCAGTGCTGGCGGCGGTCGGCAACATGCTCAAGCGAGTGCCCGTACTTGAACGAAGCCAGGTACGCAGAGTCGCCTCAAGTATGGGTGCGCGCCGCCGCTTGTCCGAGAGTGATTGGAGTATGTTCCGCGTCAGGCCGCACAACGATCCAGTCTATCGGATGAGAGCGATGGCGCACATATTGGTCCACAGCAAAGGTATGGACCTTTCGGAGTACATGCGTGCCGGATTCGACTGCGGCGGCGCGAGCGCGTTGGTTAAGATGCTCTCGGACTCCCCGCATGTCGGTCGCGGCTTCGCGCTTGTAATTGCATCAAATGTTCTGTTGCCCTGTTTGTACGCTCTCCGTCCGTCAGAGGTAATCGTTGGGGAATTTCGGAAGATGCCATCGCTGCCCGCGGACTCGGTCACCAGAGGAACGGCAGTCGTCTTGGGCACGCGAATCATCCCCGCGAACGCCGCTCAACATTCAGGGCTGCACGCATTGGCGAAGTCGCTGTCATGGCCAGGCCACGGACATAGCAGGAGCTAGAACAGGGCCAGAAGCTCACTCGCCTCCCTGATCACCGGTCTGTCGTATATGCGTACAGGATTTGCGACCTCCATAGCCTTCTCCAGGTCTGCGCGCGCCTCGACCTTCCTGCCTTCGTCCAGGTGGAGTTTCGCCCTCGCTACATAAGTGCCCGCGTATTCGGGCTCGAGCTCTATTGCTTTGTCGAAATCTTCCAGCGCCAGTTCCAGTCGCTCGTCGCCGTAGAAGGCCAGTCCTCTCCGGTAATATGCCCTGCCGAAGTCCGGCAGCTTCCGAATCACCAGGTCGAAAGCGGTGATGGCATCGGCGAACTCCTGGACTTCCAGCAGCCTGACCGCCCGGCTGTACTCGAACAGGGCCGCTGTCTGCACCGTGGCGGTCGGTTCGGGTTCCGCTGTCGGCTCCGGCGTAGCGGCTGGCATGGGCGTCGCCGTTGGGATAGGTGTCTGCGTGGGTACGGGTGTGTGCGTCGGAGCAACGGTCGGTTCCGGCGTTGGCGTTGGAACCGGAGCGGGCTCGGAGCAGGCCCCAATCAGAATTGCGATTGCGACCCCGAGCCATAGTGTTACGGTCATTCTGGTCATGATGTAGTCCGTGATTATATGCTTCAGGATTTAGAAACTACTATTCAGGATAGCATACGCGCAGACGCTGGCAGGGGTTTTCTCTCGATGCAGAATCCAATAGAGTATGTCCGAAGAAAGCTTAACGCAAATCACAAGAGGAAACGCCGTGATTAAGACTTTGGACGGAATTACACCCAGAATTCATCCCACCGCTTTCGTGAGCGAGGCGGCCTACGTAATCGGCGACGTGGAAATCGGAGAAGGCTCCAGCGTCTGGCCCGGAACCGTGGTCCGAGGAGACATGGGAAAGATAACTATTGGCAAGTACACCTGTATTCAGGACAACTCCGTCGTCCACTGCGACACTGACGCGACGATTGGCGACTATGTGGTCATAGGACACAGGGTAGTGTGCCATGCCAAAGCGGTCGGCGCCCGAACGCTTCTTGGGAACGGCGCGGTCGTCAACGATGGCGTAGAAATCGGCGACGAGTGCGTCGTCGCCTCCGGCGCGGTCGTGTTGGACGATATGCAAGTGCCGACCCGTTCGATTGTGGTCGGCGTGCCCGGACGAGTACGCGGGCAGGTCCAGGACCGACACCTCGAACTTGGCGAGTACTTCAACAAGGTCTATGTGCTGAAGACACAACGTTACAAGAGAAACGGCGGGTTGGAGTAGTCCCGGTCGTTCACATCCTGTCCGGCGTGCTCATGCCCATCAGGGACAGACAGCGCGCAAGGGCTGTCTTCGAGGCGAGGCACAGACGCAACCTTGCCCTGGTAAGTCCCTCTTCGCCTTCTACCGTCGAAATCACGCGGCACTGCTGGTAGAACCAGTGGAAGGCGGTCGCGAGTTCCTGGGCGTAGTGGGGCAGGTGGTGGACCTCCAGGTTGGACGCCATGACTTCCACAAGTTCGGGCAGCTGGACTATCTTGCGGATCAGCGTCAGTTCTGCTTCGTGGTTGAGAAGCGACAGGTCGGCAGCATCGAACCGGATATCGCGCTCAGTTGCGCCGGCTATGATGCTCGCTATTCGCGCGTGTGCGTACTGGACGTAGTAAACCGGATTGTCGGAGGACTGGCGAGCCGCCAGTTCCAGGTCGAATTCCATCTGCGTCTCGGCGGCGCGCGACAGGAAGAAGTAGCGGCATGCGTCCGCGCCGACCTGGTCAACCAGATCGTCAACCGTGATGATGTCGCCCGAACGCTTGGACAGCCGCACGAGTTCGTCGCCCTGCTTGAAGGTAACCATCTGGTAGATCATCAGCGTGAGGCGGTCCGGGTCCACACCCATTGCGGAGACGGCGGCTTTCATCCGGTTCACGTGTCCCTGATGGTCCGCGCCCCATATGTTCACGACTCGGTCGAAGCCGCGCTCTATGAACTTGTTGTGATGGTAGGCGACGTCGGAGGCGAAGTAGGTGGGCGCGCCGTTGGAGCGTATGAGCACTGCGTCGTTCTCCTCGCCGAGTTCGGTTGCCGCGAACCACACCGCGCCGTCGCGCTCTGCCCGGTATCCGCGCTCTTCTATTAGCTTCATCACGCCGTCGAATCCGCCCTCGTCGTACAGGCTGCGTTCACGGAACCACACGTCGTAGCCCACGCCCAACCTGTCCAGAGACTGCCTGATGGAGTCCACCATCGTTTCGAGGGCGACTTCTCCTATGGCGGCCGTGGCCTCCTGCGCATCCATGTGCAGATACTCGTCGCCATGCCTGGCGACTATCGAAAGGGCAAGGTCGTTCATGTATTCGCCACGATAGCCGTCATCAGGAATGTCCACCTGTTTGCCGCGCTGCTGGAGATAGCGGGCGTAGGCGGTCTGGTAGAACAGTTCCATCTGCGTTCCGGCGTCGTTCACGTAGTACTCGCGCTGCACGTCGAATCCAGCTGCCTCGAGGGCGTTGGCGAGCGCGCTTCCGAGCACCGCGCCCCTTGCGTGTCCGACGTGGACCGGCCCTGTGGGATTGACGCTGACGAATTCGACCTGGATGCTCCTGCCGCCTCCGAGGTCGGAGTTGCCGAATTCTTCGCCCTGTTCGATCACCTGATCCACCTGGGACTGGAGCCATTCATCATCGAAGGAGAAATTGACGAAGCCGGGACCCGCGACCCATACGTTGCCGACGATATCCGAGTCGGGAAGGGCGTCCACTATCGCCTGGCCTATTGCCCTGGGATTCATCTTCATGGGGCGGGCGAGCTTCATGGCCAGGCTGCACGAGAAATCGCCATTTTCGGATTTCTGCGGCCTTTCTATCGAGAGGTCGCTTACTTCGACTGCCGGGAGCTTTCCGGACGACTGAGCGGAAGCAAGCGCCGCGCTTACACTATCGGATATCTGTCTTCGGATTGACGCGGACATGAAAGTTTATTGCCTCGGATTCTCTAGTTCTTACTTATGTGTATTGAGGGCGCGTCCGCTTCATCCGTTATCGAGCCTATGACGGCCCGTGTCTGTACGCCGTGTTCTTCGAGGGATGAAAGCAGCGCGGCGGTTGAGTCTTCAGAGACCGATATGAGAAGGCCGCCCGATGTCTGCGCGTCCGCCAGCAGTATCTTCTGTACGTCGGTTATGGAGTCGTCCCAGGCGACGTCGGCTTCCAGCGAGTCCAGGTTGCGGTGGGTTCCGCCCGGCGCCACGCCGCTTTCGGCGAGTTCTGACGCGCCTGGAATGAAGGGTATCGAGTCGAAAGACAGGGACGCGCCGACGCCGCTGGCACGGGTCATGCCCCTGAGATGGCCGAGGAGTCCGAAGCCGGTTACATCCACGCAGGCGTGCGCGCCGACCTCGTTCATCGCGTGGGAAGCGGCAAGGTTCAACTGGCTCATGATGCCCACAGCGGTTTTGAGAACGTCTTCAGGCGCTACGCCCTGCTTGGCTGCGGTGGTTATTACTCCGGTGCCGATGGGCTTGGTCAGGACCAGATTGTCGCCGGGCTGCGCACCTGCGTTGGTTACCTCGTCCCCAGGGCGCACGATTCCCGTTACCGACAGTCCGTACTTGGGCTCTTCGTCGTCAACCGTGTGCCCGCCGACTATCAGCACTCCCGCTTCTTGCGCCTTGTCCGAGCCGCCGACGAGGATGCTGCCCAGAATCTCCTTCGGGAGCGCGACCGGGAAGCCGACGATGTTCAGCGCGGTCAGCGGTTTGCCTCCCATCGCGTAAACGTCGCTCAGGGCGTTGGCTACCGCGATCTGTCCGAACGAGTAGGGATCGTCCACGATGGGTGGGAAGAAGTCCACAGTTTGAATGAGCGCGGTGTCGTCGTCCATGCGATAGACCGCGGCATCGTCGCCGGTGTTGACGCCGACCAGAAGGTTCGGGTCGGTGACCGGGGGAAGTTGGCTCAGGACCTGTCCCAGGTCCTCGGGGCTGAACTTGGACGCTCAACCCGCGCAGCTTGCGAGTTCGGTAAGTCGAATGTTTTCCTGTGCTATGGTCAAGGCGCGTCTCCTGAATTTACATTTACCTATATGCGGAATTATAGAGCATTCCCGATACCCTTGTGCAGTAAGCCAACTAAATTGCGAACCTGTATCAATCTGGTCGGTGGGCCGTCCGTCTGTCATCCCGTGAAAACCGGAATCCAGGGGCGGGGTGGGTTCAGAACCGATACGCCTTCTGATATATCGACTAATTGGTACAGCATCCAAAATTGCCCTTTACATTCCCTCAGAACTTATGTACACTACTCGATAAGAACATACATACGCACAATTCATAATTGAAAATTGAGAACTGATAATTGACCACTGACACCGACATCCTAACTCCACAGGAACAACTCGCCAGAATCGTACGCGAGGAAACAGACGGCGGACGATCCATCGTCCGCTTCTTCAGACAGGTCGTCGAAGGCGAACTCCAACACGAAGGCTTCCAGCCCAACCACCGCATGGACTCGGCCAAAGAACTCGTCAAGATCGGCCTCACCGAGTTCCAGGACTACATAGACGCCAACGCCACTCCTACAAAGCGACGCAAGACCGGGCGACCGTCCACTGACCTCAACGAAATCTCCCCTGAGATTCTGCAGGCGCGAGAAGAACTCGCACAGTACGCAAGAGAACTCACTCAGGACGGCAGGACCGTCATCGAGATGTACTCCGAAGTGATGGAAGGTCTGAGGAACGACGAGGACTTCAAGCCCCACCACCGCATAGCCGCAGGCAAGGAACTTCTGCTGCGTGGCTTCGGCCCTGTCTCTGCATGGCCCGAACCCGTCCCTGAGTCTCAGTCCCAGGCCGATGGCGCCCAACTTGCGCCCGTCGCCCCTGAGCCCCAGGCCCATCCCACCCTGACTCTGACTCCCACTGTCTCTGAGTACCTCTCCGAAGCGGTGGAAGCCTACGAGGAACAGAGTCCGCTCAGACAGCTGCTCCCCCAGAACATCCTGGACATAGTGGACAGCGACGATCCTCTGGACGACTGTCCCTGCGCCATAGCCGAAGATGAAGGCAGAGACATCCCCTGTCCCGAAAACGAGGAATGTCCCTACTACGGCATCGAGTTTCCCAAGTTCAGCGAAGAGGACACAGAGCGAATCAAGGAACAAGCCCTGCGCGGTCTCCAGATGCGCGCCGAGTTGATGGGACTCACCAACCCCTCCGAAGAAGATCCCTGACCGCCCACGCCAAAGTTCCTTCCCCCTTGACAAGGGAAGGTTAGAATCGGGGTGAAACCGCGAATCCTATAACCTTGGCCCTGAGGAACCCCACACCGGCGATTCCCTACATAACCTTGTGGCCGGAGGGAGCGTAGGCCGCGAGGTCTGGGTTCCCGGCCAGGAAGTTGGCCCGGCCCTTCGGTCGCTGCATTATGCCGTTCTCGACGATTATCTCGCCGCGCTGCATCGTCATGACGGGCTGTCCGGTCACCTGCTTGCCCTCGAACATGGTGAAGTCCGCGATGCAGTGTTGCGCCTCGGCTGAGAGTGTGTGCCGAACGGACGGATCGAACAGCACGATGTCGGCGTCCGAACCCGGGTCGAGCGAGCCCTTCTGTGGGTAGAGGCCGAATATCTTGGCCGGGTTCTCGCACATCACCTGGACGAGACGAGGCAAGGTGATCCGGCCCATGTTCACGCCCTCGTGGTAGGCGACGCAGAGCATCTGCTCCGCCCAGTTGCCGCCAAACGTCGCGTCGAAGATAGAGCCTTCTTCATCCGGGTCGGTCTCGTGGTCATATGAGGCCTTCTGCGACTTCTTGTGCCCGCAGAAGTCGCTCGCTATGGTGTCTATCAAGTGGGATGACAGACCGGTCCACATCGCCTCGTTGTCCTCGCGCTCGCGCAGTGGAGGGCCGATCTTGGCGAGCGCTCCGAAGTCGAGCATCTTCTGGTTGGTGAGGTCGAGGTACTGTGGGCAGGTCTCGCCGAACAGGTTCATGTCCTCGCCCCTGAAGCGTTCCAGGACCGGAATCATCTCCCTGGCTGACAGGTGGACTATGTAGAGCGGGCAGTCCGTCACCTGGGCGTATGTCGCGGCGCGATTGGCCGCCTCGATCTCCAGGACGCGCGGCTGCGACGGAGCGTAGTGCTCGCGCCCTGTGTTACCTGCCTCGATTGCTTGGTCCACGAGGTAATCAATGCAGTAGCCGTTCTCGGCGTGAACCATCGCTATGCCGCCTCGCTCCGACGCCAGTTCCATCGCCTTGAGCATACGGTCGTCGGGCATCATCATGCCGCGTCTGGGATAGGTCATGTACATCTTGAAAGAGATGACCCCCATGTCCATCATCTCCGGCACCTGTTCCTCCACGTCGTCGTCTCCGAGCAGGATAGCGTGGATCGCATAGTCGAGATACGAGGTGTCCGCCGCCTCTTCCTTGAACTCGCGGATCATGTCCGAGACGGTGCCCTCGACACCCTCGCGCCGCCTGTTGGCTATGAACGGGATGACGGTGGTTATCCCGCCGAAAGCCGCGCTGAGCGAGAATGTCTCGATACGGTCCGCATACACCGGGTGGTTGTGGGCGTCCACTATTCCCGGCATGACATAAAGGCCGGAGGCGTCAATTATTCGGCCCGCGTCGGCGTCTCCGTAGTTGCCGTGGTTGGCGCTGATCTTGCCGTCCTTCACGACGATGTCTTCGCGGGTAATGCCTGTGCCGCGAACGACCAGGCCGCCTCTGATGATGTAGTCCGCGCTTCGGTCGCTCATTGGCCACTCCTCATGAACAAGCTCTTCGAATTCCGGTTTTCAGTTACGGATTTAGCTTTGGGGGCGAATTGTATCACAGGGCGGGGCTCTTACTTGGATTCGTCTCGGACGCCATCCAGTCATCGTTCGGGAGTGACTCGAACCTGCGATTATGGGTAGCGTGTTAGAATGGCTGTCAACTGAATTCGCCCCTAAATATGGGAGGTTAAGATGGCAGGAGTCAGGCTGACGGTGGGCAATGTAGAGATAGTGTCAGTGTCGGACGGCCAGGGTGACATGAATCCGACGGAGACGTTCCCTGCGAGTGACATAGAAACCTGGAGGTCGGAGTACCCGGGCCTCGTGGACGACGCCGGTCAGATTCACCCCCGCTTCGGCTCGTTCGCCGTGAGTTCGGGAGGCAGGCTGGTACTGGTTGACACCGGACTGGGTGGACCGGACGCGACGTTGCTCAGCGACATGGAGGCGAACGGCATAGAGCGTGAGGCGGTTGACCTGGTAGTGCTGACACACATTCATCCCGACCACGTTGGCTGGAACCTGTCCGACGGCAGCCCGACATTTCCGAATGCGCGCTACCTTGTGACCAAGACAGATTGGGACCACTGGACTCAGCCCGAAGTCCGCGCCCAGGCGCCTCACGTTGACGCCCAGATGGTTCCGCTGGAGAGTCTCAACGTGCTCGACCTGATAGATGGCGAGTACAGCGTAACGAACGAATTGACCACGCTCCCCACGCCTGGGCACACTCCCGGTCATATCTCTATTGCCGTCGCGTCGGGTGGCGAGAGAGCCTTCATTCTTGGCGACGTAGCGCACACGCCCGCGCAGGCACAGTACACCGACTGGAGTCCCGTCTTCGATACCGACCCCGACCTGGCCCGTCAGACCAGGCACTCTGTATTGGACAAACTGGAGGACGAGGGCACATTGGTCGCATCGGGCCATTTCCCGCATCCGGGGTATGGGCGTTTCGTTCGCTCTGACGACCGCCGGATCTGGCAGCCGGAGTAGGGACAAATGCCGCGCGCTGTCCTGACAGCGGATGAGGAGCATTTCGTGAAGCGAGCGCGGGTCGCAAGACTCGGGACCGCCTCCGGGGATGGGCAGCCGAACGTTGTGCCCGTGTGCTTCGAGTTGCTGGATGGGGGGATCTACATCGGACTGGACTCGAAGCCCAAGTCCGTAGCGCATCTGAGGCTGAGGCGCGTCAGAAATATCAGAGCGAATCCGCGAGTGTCATTCCTCGTGGACAGATATGAAGAGGACTGGGAGAGATTGGGATACGTGATGATCGCCGGCAGCGCGACACTCGATATGTTGGAACAGGAGAGGACGGGCGCGATTGACGCGCTAAGAGTCAAGTATTCGCAATATGTGAGCCTGCTGCCCGACGACGCGCCGGTAATACGCATTACTCCGGTGAGAGTATCTTCCTGGGGAAGGCTAGCGCCTGATGACTAGTGAATCGGTCGGCGCGAATTCTCGGCCCTACGGGATGCCTTTCTTCATCGCCGTCGCTATCTTAACCCTTCTGCTCGGCGCGTGCGGGGGAGACGATGATGATCCGGTGGATCCGGCGCTGGAGATTGATAGGGGGGTCCGTCTTCTCGAGGACGGGCACCTGGAGCAGGCCTACGATGTCTTCGACGCCGTAATTCAGAGCGACCCGCAAGACGCGGAGGCGTATGCGAGGCGGGGATACGTCCTGCTTGCCCTGGAGAATGTAAGGGGTGGCCTCGCCGACATTAACAGAGCGCTGGCGATTGATCCCGATTACGCGCTGGCGCACAACTACAAAGGCGTCGTGTTTGCAATTAACGGGATTCGGGAGCAGGCGATTCTGGAATTCACGCGGGCCGTCGAACTGGCTCCTGAGATGACTGAAGCCTATGTCAACCGTGGGAGGATCTATCTGGAAATGTCGGACGGGGAATCCGCTCTCGCGGACCTTGATGTCGCTCTGACGCTCGAACCTGAGAATACGGAACTGCTTCTGATTCGCGCTCAGACATATCTGGCCCTTGGAGACTGGATCAGGGCGGAAGCGGACCTGGAGCAAGTTCTGTCCCTTCCGGGGGCCGACCATACTGACACCGCTGCCCGACAGCTTCTGTCCATTATTCGATAGCCAGCGCCGGGGCGGTACTCATGGTTAGCGGCCGGTTGAAGAAACTCATTCCATCCAGTGGCGGGGCGAGAAATGCACGGCGGATAGGGTGGCTGCTGGCAATGTGCGTCATGCTCCTGATGGCGCTGTTGCCGTTTTCCAGCTATGTTGCCGCTCTGCCGATAATCCAGAGTGAATGGGGAATAAGTAATACCAGCGCCGGCGTGATCTTCTCGGCGTACCTGGCAGGGTACGCTCTGTCGGCGCTTCTTGTGCTGCCACTAACCGACAGATTGCCGACGCGACGCGTGTTCCTCGCCTCTGCCCTGGTGACTGTGGTGGGGAACGTGTTGTTTCCGATTGCCGCCTTCGACCCGATTGTCGCATCCGCGCTGAGATTCATCGCCGGAATTGGGCTGGTGGGAATATACATGCCCGGCCTGCGGATCATCGCACAGGAATTCCCCGATTCTGGACGTGGAACTGCGATGGGCCTGTACGTGACCGCGTTCTATACCGCGAACGCGGTATCGCTGCTCGCCACCGGCGGCCTGATGAATCACCTGGACTGGCGCACAGCGTATCTCGCCCTTTCACTTGTCTCCATTATTACCATTCCTTTAGTCCTTATTCTGGTCAGAAGCTCTCATGGCCCCGATTCCGGCACAGGTGGCAGGCTGCATCTCAGCGTTCTTTCGGACCCGCGTCCACGCAAGTTCATCATAGGCTACTCTCTGCACGCGATGGAGTTGTACGCGGTTAGAGTATGGCTGCCGGCGCTTCTTGCGGCAGCGCTCGTTTACCGTGGAACGGATGTGGAGAGAGCGGCGATTACCGCCGCCACCGTCGGCGGCATCGCGCTAGGAGTGGGGTCGGTCGGTCCGGTGATGGGCGGGGCTATTTCGGACAGATTCGGACGGGCCGCCAGCGCGGGTGGCATTTTCATTCTCAGCGGGGTGTGCAGCCTTGTCATTGGGTGGATGATCGCCGCGCCGTGGGTGCTGATCGTCCTTCTTGCCTGCGTACTTGGATGGGCGATATCGGCGGACTCGTCCATATACTCAACGGCGCTCACCGAGATCGCGCCTCCCGGAAGACTGGGTTCGACCATGGCGGTCCAGGCGTTCCTTGGATTCATGGGTGGAACCCTGGGGCCGGTGTTCATCGGTGGTATTCTGGATGTCTTCGAGGGCAGGCTGGCATGGGGGATCGGGTTCAGCGGAATCGCGTTCCTGTCGGCAATCGCGGTGTGGTTTCTGATTAGTGGCGACGATTGAAGACCCGTTCGGAGCGCGATAACCGGCGTCGCAAAATCAGGGCTTGCGCAGAGACCCGATTCCGGGATTCCGAACCACGTCTCGTCATTCCCGCGAAGGCGGGAATCCAGGGGTGGGGCTGGTTGCTATACATCGGAAACATATGGAAACGGTACAATTCCAAAATACGGGTGAAGGCTCAGCCTTCCTCGCCTATCTGAAATGACTCCATACGTGTAAAATATACTGTGAGAATTTGCACGGATACCATAGTGAGAGATCCGGCAGGGTTAAGATGCGCATAATATTCTGTTCCGAGTGCGGCGAGTATTCGCTCGATCCCGCGACCAAGTGCGATATATGCGACTCGTCGCTTCCAGAGGACGGGTGGGCTGAGGTGTCGGGAGAGGACCTTGTCCAGCTCGACTACGTTGACGGCTTCGACTATGAACCCAGTCTGCCGATTTGGGAGTACGAGGTCATCAAACTCAACAGCAGGGTTGACGCAGTGAAGTACAACACCGAACTGCTCAACCGGATGGGCGATGCGGGCTGGGAACTGGTCTCCGTGGAGGCATCCTCGAACACGGCCGCGACACGTTTTGGGATATTCAAGCGCGCTTGGCTGCCTGAAGACTTCTTCTAGGTGTCCTTAAGGCTACCGAAGGCACTTTAATGTTCCGAACCCCAATCACAGCAGTCCTTTTCGACCTGGACAATACGCTCATAGACCGTTCGCAGGCGTTCGAGAAACTGTTCGGCCACTGGTACGACACGCTGCCAACCACCGACCGTCCCCCTGACAGAGATGCCTTCGTTTCTCGTATGGCGAAATATGGCATAGGGTACGCTCCCATACCCGATATATACAGGGAGATGCTGGATTTGTGGCTTGGCAGTTTCCCCAGCGTGGACGCTGCGGTAGAGGCGCACTTCAGGGCGATGCCGGAGATGGTGGGGCTTCACCCGAAGACCCGGGCCATGCTGAAGCGGTTCCGAAACAAGGGAGTGACCGTGGGCGTGGTAACCAACGGCGGGACCGAGACCCAGTGGGGCAAGCTGCGGAAGACCGGAATAGCAGACATGGTTACTGCGTGCGTCGTTTCAGAGGAATTCGGCGTGTGGAAGCCTGATCCGGCTATCTTCGAGCGCGCTCTGGCATTGATTGGCGCGGAGGCTGGGTCAACGGTGTTCGTCGGTGATAACGCGGAACATGACATCCTGGGCGCGACTGGAGTGGGAATGCGGACCGCCTGGATGAGTCTGGGCCGGAAGTGGGAGATCGAGCCGGAGCGTCCCGACTATGTATTAAACGCCGTCTGGGAAGCGGAAGACATCGTCGCATTCTAGGCTATGTTGACATTTCTCGTCATTCCCGTGAAAACGGGAATCCAGGGGTGCGGGGTGTAGCCATTTTTCCTACCGGAACACTTTGAAGGTAGGGAAATCATGGAATGTCAACAAAACCTAGTGGGCAGCGGCGCGCCAGTCACTCATAATCTCCTCGTCGTGCGGGAACGGCAGGGGAGGAAGGTCGTCCGACGGGAACCATCCAACCGCTTGCGTCTCGTCACCCGCCTCGGCGCTTCCGCCGCAAACTCGCGCCGCGTATGCGATCAACACGACGGGGGCGCCCCGGCCCGAATACACGCCTAGCAGCCCGTCCAGCTTCACCTCGACACTCGTTTCTTCCCGGACCTCACGCACGGCGGCCTCTTCCACGACCTCGCCGCGGTCAACGTAGCCAGAGGGGAAGCTCCAGCGTCCCATCATCGGCTCGATGTCGCGCTTCACCATGAGAATGCTGTCCTCGTGGGAAACAATGACGACGACGGCGAGCTTGGGGTCGAGAAAGACGACTGCCCCACACGAATCGCAGCTGGGGCGCATCGTCCCGCCTACATTGCGTTCGCTCATGCCGTTTCCGCACCTGTGGCAGTAGCTGTTGTCGGAGGGCATATGTGAATGGTATTCCTTCTGGGCTGGGACGCGACTCGGTTACGGGGATTATACGACAGGCGGTCGCAATCGTTCCCGCGATTGACCGTTCTCAGATGCCGAATCTATAATTGGCTTGTTCAGCGAGCCGGATGGGGTCGCATTCAACATGGCTAACGAGGTGTCACATTGGCGTCCATGCGAGAAAACAGGGTCAAGGCTAAACTCAATAGGGGCGAGGTGTCTGTCGTATTGTCCGGGCACATGACGCCGGACATAGTGGACTGGCTCGGGCCGCTAGGGTTCGACGGCGTGTGGATCGAGGGCGAACACGGTCCCGTGGACTACAAGGATATTCCGGACCTCACCAGGGCGGCGGACATCTGGGGCATGAGCTCGGTGGTGCGAGTCAACCAGAACGTGCCGGGCATCATATATCGCACGCTGGACGTCGGAGCCCAGGGCATTGTGGTGCCACACGTGAACACTAAAGAGGAGGCCGAGGCTGTAGTAAGCGCCGGGAAGTTTGCCCCTATCGGCGAACGCGGGATGTTCGGCAGCCGCCAGAGTTACGGTGTAGATAACTACTTCGCCGAGGCCAACGACCAGAGCCTTCTCGTCGTTCTCATCGAGGACATCGTAGCGGTCAATAATCTGGACGAGATTCTCGAGGTTGACAACATTGACGTCTTCTTCGTCGCGCCGAGCGACCTCGCTCAGTCCATGGGGTACATCGGCCAGCTTGGGCACCCTGAAGTTACAAGTACGATAGACGGCGCGCTGTCCAAGATAGCCGCCGCGGGTAGAACCCCGGGGGCGCTCGCGAGCGACGCCAATGTCGAGGCGTATATCGAGAAGGGCGTGAAGTTCATGATGACCGGCTGGACTGCATGGGCGCAGGCTGGCGCGGAGGCGTTCAAGGAGAAGGTCGCCACAGCATCTTCCTAGGACTATCTCGCCCAAATCGGCCCACATGCGAGGATAGGGATGGAAAACGTTGCTGGCCTGATGGCGTCGGGAATATCTCCGGCAGTCCTTCGCGCGCTGAGGGATGTTGCGAAAGCGGCTGAGGAATGCGGAGTCGAGCCGTTCCTCGTTGGCGGCCTCGTCCGGGACCTGTTCTTGGAAGCGACCGGGTCGCCTGATCTGGATGTCGCGTTGGTCGGCGCCACCGCCGACACGTTTAGCGACATTGCCCGGCTGGTGTGCGGCGAGATTACCAAGCAGTCTCAGTTCAATACGGTCGGTATGAAGGTCGGAGGCTACGACTTCGACATTATCATGGCGCGCGCCGAGAGCTATCCGTCGCCCGGAAGCCTTCCTGTCGTGCGACAGGGAACGCTGGACGAGGACCTGGCTCGGCGCGACTTCTCAGTGAATGCCATGGCAGTGTCGCTGTCAGAGGATACCTGGGGAGACTTGTTCGACCCACAGGGCGGGTCGGGTGACCTACGAGAGGGGACGCTGCGGATACTGCACCCTGGCAGCTTCAGGGAAGACGCGACTAGGATATTGCGGGCGGCGCGGTATGCGAGTCGGTTGTCGTTTGAACTGTCCCCTGAGACGAAAGACGCCCTACTCGCTTCGGTGGGGTTCATCTCGAAGATTTCACCCGCCCGGATGAGGGACGAGTTGGAGCGAATCTTTCTCGAACCGGACGCAGCCTCCGCGCTCGGCTTGTTGAGCGGGTGGCGCGCGCTGTCTGCGGTTAGTCCGGCGCTTGAGTACGAGGCGGACGCATGGTCCCTGTATTCAGAAAGAACGCATGGCCTGTCCGAGCGGGGCAGAATAGCGGTCGGGTACGCGATACTGGGAGCAGGTATGTCCGTGCCCGAGTCCACTAGCGTGGCGGCTCGGCTTATGCCGGAGGCGAGAGCGCGCCGCGCGCTGCGAGATTCGGCAGGGCTGATAGCTCGGATTGAGGGAGACGAGTTCGAGGGCGCGGCTAATAGCGCGGTCGCTGAAGCGCTGGACGCTTTATCAGAGCTCAGCGTCATAGGATGCGCCATTGCCAGGGCGGGAAGTCCAATCGGCGGGCGACTGCAGGAGTATCTTCGGGTTCACAGGCCGCTCCGGACGATACTGACAGGAGATGACATCATCGCGCTTGGCGTTTCACGGGGGCCGGAAGTCGGCAGAATTCAGCGACGGCTACGGGCGGCGAGGCAGGACGGTCTCGTCGGTAGCAGGGAAGAGGAAGAGGCTTTCGTCCGCGACAGACTGAAAGCCCCTCAATGACTTCGGCAACTAGTGTTCCAACATCTTTGGAATAACGGCTTATCTACCCTCACCCCAGCCCTCTCCCAGAGGGAGAGGGGAGAAATCGGAATCCGAATGTCCATCACAACTAAGTTGTCGCACTACTAGCCCAGCGCGACGCCTGATCCGAGCCCGGGTTCGGTCATACCGGACGGGTCGAGAATCTGGTCGAGTTCCTCTGATGACAGGTCGGTCTTGACAAGCGCGACTTCCTTGACAGTCTGGCCTGTTGCCTGCGCCTCCTTCGCGATGTCGGCGGAGGCGTCATAGCCAATAACGGGTACGAGGGTGGTTACGATTGCGAGTCCCCTGTCAACCATGTTGGGGCCCGCGGAAGTGGCTTCGAGGTCGCGAACGCATTGTCTGGCGAGGTTGCGGGCCGAGGTGGCGAGCAGGTCTATGGACTGGAGCAGGTTGTAGGCGGCAACCGGCATCATCACGTTAATTTCGAAGTTGCCGGACTGCCCCGCAACCGCGATTGTGGCGTCGTTGCCTATTACCTGCGCTGCTACCTGGCAGACCGACTCGGGTATTACCGGGTTCACCTTGCCGGGCATTATCGAGCTTCCGGGCTGGACTTCGGGGAGCATGATCTCGCCAACTCCGGCGCGAGGGCCGGAGCCGAGCCAGCGAATATCGTTGCTTATCTTCATTAGGCTGACAGCCACAGTCTTGAGTGCGCCACTGGCGGCAACGATGTTGTCAAGCGTGCTCTGAGCCTGGAAATGGTTGGTGGTCTCCCTGACCTCGACGCCCAAGGCCTCGGTCAACTTCGTGCAGACTCTTGAGGCGAATTCGGGATGGGTGTTCACGCCCGTGCCGACGGCCGTTCCGCCCAACGCGACCTCGCCGAGTTCATTCTCGGCCTGTCTGAGGCGCGAGATTCCACGCTCTATCTGTCCTGCGTGTCCGAGGAATTCCTGTCCGAGTCTGACCGGAGTGGCGTCCTGGAGGTGGGTTCGTCCCGTCTTGACGATGGGCATGAACTCGTCCGCCTTCGCATCGAGGTCCGCCTTCAATTCTTCGAGGGCTGGGATAAGTTCGTCGTGAATCGCTCTGAGCGCGGCGATGTGGATTGCGGTCGGGATGACGTCGTTGGAGGACTGCCCTATGTTTACGTGGTCGTTGGGATGGACCGGGTCTCGGGAGCCTTTGGTTCCGCCCAGGTTCTCGATTGCCCTGTTGGATATGACTTCATTGGCGTTCATGTTGGTGGAAGTGCCGGAGCCGGTCTGGAAGATGTCAACGACGAACTGGTCGTCGAAGTCGCCGTCGGCCACCTGGCTCGCGGCAGTGACAATCGCATTGGATATGTCGTCGGAAAGAAGGTCAAGCTCACTGTTGACCTGGGCGGCGGCGAGCTTAATGGAGGCTATGGCGTGGATGAAGGATCGCCCGAACCTGAGGTCGCTGATGGGGAAGTTGAGTACGGCGCGCATGGTGTTCGCGCCGTAGTAGGCGTCCACCGGCACGCTGAACTCGCCCATCGAGTCTCGTTCGAGTCTGTATTCCTGTGAGTCTGACACTTTAACGCTCCTGTCGTTCAATCGGTGAGTCTGTGGTGTGCGCTGGTAGTTTACCAGTGTCGGTGTTTGGTTGTCGCAAGTCTCTGCTGGGTTGGGGCATAAAATTGGGCTTATAGTCTTCTGGCGGGCGTGCAGGAGGTCTGCTGATGGCGTGCAAATGACCTATAGACTCTGTACCAGGAACTCGGCGACGGCACGGGCTATTTCGGATTCTTGGCCGCGCATGGAGTGGTCGGCGCCGCGAATTTCGCGGAATCGCACCGGGCCGCGGCATTCGTCGAGGATGTGCTGGATCTGGAGGGACGGGGCTACACGGTCTTCGGAGCCGGCTATGACAAGACGGGGCCGCTTGTCTTTGATGAATCGCCTGTTGCGTAGTGAGGCAAGTGTAGGCGCAATAAGAACTATCGCGGAGGCGCGCTTGACGTGCTTTATGCCGTCCAGCAGTATGGAGGCGCCTGCCGAGTATCCGACGACGCCAATGCGTTTCCGGTCAATGCCCGGCCAGCGCGCCAGGACATTCAAGGCCGACTTCACGTCGTTGTGCTCGTCCTTGCCGTTGGAGAATTCGCCCTCGCTTTCGCCGACTCCCCTGAAATTAAATCTGAGCGTGGCAAAGCCCTCGTCTGAGGCTGCGCGACAGACGGAGGTTACAATAGGAGAGTTCATATCGCCGCCGAGTATCGGGTGGGGGTGGCAAACGGCGACTGCGGGCAGGTACGGCCCCGCCTCGGTCGGTGTTGAGAAGATACCTTCCAACGTGAGTCTCTTACTTCTGAAGTCTATTGCCGACTGTCGCATAGTTCCGTCTGAATCAAGTTCTGTGAGACGCGCTGAGTCTCAGGATAGATTCGGTGTCCTCGGTTGGTCGTCGTCGTTCAGCATGGTACAGCGTTCAGGTGACTTTGCCATGTACCAGTGCGCCGCAATCTCTGGATTCCCGCCTTCGCGGGAATGACTGAATTGTAGTTGAGGTTTCACCCCCATCCTAGCCTTCCCCCATCAAGGGGGAAGGGACTCTCAACATGCAAATGACGAATGGAAATTGAAAGTACGCTGAATTCAACAAAACTAATCGGACGTGGCGCTAGCGCTTGAGCCATGTCGTGAAGAATTCGGAAGTCATTTCTCCGAGGAGTGGTTCAGACCCTCGGAAGAAGTGGTCCGCGCCGCCGATTACTTCATCGCGCCTGGGATCGGCGAACCTCCTGCAGAGGAATCTGAACTGGTCAGCCGGAAAGTTGTGATCGTGGTCTCCGAGTACAAACATCTTGGGCTGGAGTATCTCCATCCCGCTGAATGCCCTGAATTGAGGAGCGGGGCAGGCAATCGCGGCCACAGCCTGAGCCAGCGTGGAGTCGGCCGCGGACTGCATGGCGACCGCCGCGCCGAAACTGTAGCCGGCTATTCCGATACGGCTGCCGTCCACCTCGTCGCGGAGAGACAGTGTTTCGAGTGCGGCGTCCGCGTCGTCGGTTTCGCCTCCACCCCAGTCGAACGAACCCTCGCTGTTGCCGACACCACGAAAATTGAATCTCATTACCGCAAAGCCGTCCCTTACCAGGCGATTCGTCAGTCCAAGGACGACGTTGTTGTTCATATCCCCGCCATACCTCGGGTGCGGGTGGCACACGACGACGCCCGGGGCCTTGCGCGCGGTTTCTTCCGGCAGGTGCAGCGAACCCTCGATACGGAGTTCACCGCTGTCAATGGTGACTGACTGTCTATTCGAATCCAAGTCTTGTACCGCCTGAAATTGTGCGTTATCAATACTAAGGTCGCGCTATAGCGTTTGACAAGCGTGGTTGATAGAATTGGGCGAGTTGCCAAGGCAATTGACCAGGCCCCGAAGCCAAGGAGAGTAAGGCGAATGAGAGTAGTTGACCTGCGTAGTGACACCGTTACACATCCTTCTCCCGAGATGCGAAGGGCGATGTATGAAGCCGAACTGGGAGACGACGTTTACGGTGAGGACCCCACCCTCAACGCTCTTGAAGCGAAGGCGGCGGAGCGTCTGGGCAAAGAGGCGGCCGTATTTGTAGCAAGCGGCACTATGGGCAACCTGGTGTCCGTACTTTCCCACGCGCAGAGGGGCGACGAGATAATACTCGGCAACAAGGCGCACATATTCAGAAGCGAGGCGGGGGGAGCGTCCGCGCTGGGCGGCGTTTCCTTCCATACCATTCCGAACGACGAACGAGGAATGCTGGACACCGACGATATACAGGCGGCTGTTCGGCCCAACGATCCTCATATGCCGCGGACCGCGCTGGTATGTCTTGAGAACACGCAGAACATGTGCGGCGGCGCGACGCTGACTCAGGACGACATGAAGTCGGTGGCTGACGTCGCCCACGCGAACGGAGTACCCGTTCACGTTGACGGCGCGCGGATTTTCAACGCGGCGGTCGCTTTGGAAGCGCCTGTGTCAGAACTTGTGAAGGACGTGGACTCGGTGACCTTCTGCCTGTCGAAGGGACTTAGCTGCCCGATAGGTTCGATCATCGTGGGTTCTGAGGACTATATACTGGAGGCCCGCCGCTGGCGCAAGATGGTCGGCGGCAGCATGAGGCAGGTGGGCGTGATAGCCGCCGCTGGACTGGTCGCTCTGGATAACATGGTCGAACGCCTGGCTGAGGACCACTCGAACGCGCGCAAACTTGCCCATGGACTGGCGGAGATACCCGGGATAAGCATCGAGCCGGAGTCCCTGCCAACCAATCTAGTATTCTTCGACGTGGAGCGGGAGAACAGAGATGAGCTGCACCGGCAGCTTGTGGAGCGAGGTGTAAAGGGCGGCGGCGGACAGAAGCGCTGGCGATACGTTACCCACTACGGGATCACAGAATCCGATATAGATTACACACTGGAAACTATTCAGGACGTTTTCTCCAACGGCGGCTAGATAACTAACACAATTGAGTTGACCTTGGGGCGGGTCCGCCGTTTGGCGACCCGCTCTTTCTGATTTACGAGACTAGCAGAATCGGTGAGGCTGCGGGTGCTTCTTCTACTGCGCCACTCACAGTTCAGGACGTTCTGGATAGCGGGCGCGTTTGGCGACGTCAGCCTGCTGGCGTACTTTGCCGTCCAGGGCTGGCTGGTCCTGCAGATCACCGACTCGCCGTTGTGGGTGGGAATATCCTCGTTCTGTGGCGGGCTAACTATGGTCATCTTCTCTCCCATCGGCGGTGTGATTATCGACCGCATGGTGAAGGTAAGGGCGGTGCAAATTGGAGGACTGTTCAGGGGTATCGGGGCGGCCGTTATCGCCGCGCTCATCTTCACCGAGTCTATCCAACTCTGGCACGCGCTGGTCTTCGCGATTGCGTCCGGCATTACCGCGTCCGTGAGAATCCCCGGGCTGATGGCGCTCAGCTTGGATATAGTGGGCAGCAAGCGGCTCGTAAGCGCCACCGCTGCCAGGATGGCGTCCATGATGGTTATGGGCGTTGTCGTGCCCCTGTCGGTTAGCAGGGTGGTTGACGGCGCGGGTATGGGTTGGGCGTACACGATTATGGCAGCGGGCGACCTGATATCGGTCGCCCTGCTGACGCTGGTGAATCCGCCCGTTCTCAAGCGAGCCGAGAAGTCTTCGCCTTTCGAAGACCTCAAATCGGGAGCGCTCTTTTCCATAAAGTCCCCGCTGGTCAGGACTTTGCTCGGCGCGATACTGATCAACGAACTGTTCGGATGGGCCCATGAACCCATGCTGCCCGTGATGGCGAGGGACGTTCTGGGCATGGGGGTGACAGGGCTGGGCAACCTGCTGGCGGCCGGAAGCATGGGCGCGACGGTGACCAGCATAGCTCTTTCGTCTTTCGAAAACCCCCGGAAGAAGGGGATGTTGCTGGTGGTCGGAGTGTTCGGCTATGGCTTCTTCCTATTGATGTTTTCATTGTCGCGCTCTGTTCCGCTGTCCCTGGCCATGCTGGGGCTGGCCTACGGGATTGCCATCGTTTACGAGACAGTGGTCAACACGATGCTTCAGACCGGGGTGCCATACGATATGCGCGGGCGAGTGCTCAGCTTCCAGGGAATGTTGTGGGGGGTAACAGGTATGACCGGATTCCATACCGGCGCGATTTCCACATTCTTCGGCGCGCCTTTGGCCATCGGAGTCGGAGCCGTAATAGTCATGCTGAACGCGATCAGGCTGATACCCCGGGCGTCGGGCATCGAGCGTGAGGCGGACCTTGGTTCGGAACGCTCCGAAGAAGCGGCAAGCGCGTCCGCCGTAGCCAGCGACTAGGAGAGCCGCGCTCTGGCAATCAGCCCTTGCGGTCGCCCCACCAGCGCTCTATACGCTCCGACACCTCGGCTTCGTAGCCGCGGTCAGACGGCTCGTAGTAGCGCCTGCCTTTCAGGTTCTCGGGGAGGTTCTGGGTAGGCGTGAAGGCATCGTTGTAGTCGTGGGCGTACTTGTAGCCTTTGCCGTAATCGCTGTTCCGCATCAGGTCGGTTACGGCGTTTCTCAGATGCAGAGGGACGGGTTCGTTCATGTCCCGTTCGGCGTCCTTCATGGCCTCGTTTATGGCGACGTAGGCGCGGTTGCTCTTCGGCGCGGATGCAAGATAGACGGTCGCCTCCGACAGCGGGATTCTACCCTCCGGCATCCCTACCAGGCGAACGGCCTGCTGCGCGGAAACCGCGACGGTGAGCGCGTTCGGGTCGGCGAGACCCACATCCTCGGCGGCGAGAATCACAATTCGCCTTGCGATGAACATGGCGTCTTCCCCGGAGTGAATCATCCTGGCAAGCCAGTAAACAGCCGCGTCCGGGTCGGACGCTCTGACCGACTTGATGAATGCGGAAATAGTGTCGTAGTGCTGGTCGCCGGACTTGTCGTAGAGAGTGGCGCGTCTCTGGACGGCGTCCTCCACTGTCTGGAGAGAGACAAGTCGCCTTCCTGAATTGTCTGGGGGAGCTCCGTTTACGGACAGTTCGAGCGTGTTCAGTGCTGAGCGAGCGTCGCCGTTGCTCAGCGCGACAAGCGCTTTTCTCGCGTCGTCCCCAAGCGCCGGCTTCAAGCTGGCGAGACCGCGCTCGGAGTCGGACATCGCCGAGTCCAGGATGGAAGAAACCTGTTCGGACGTGAGTTGACGCAACGTATAGACCCGCGCGCGAGACAGCAGGGGGGAAATGACCTCGAAGGAAGGATTTTCGGTGGTAGCTCCGATGAGAATCACGGTCCCACGTTCGACGTGCGGCAGAATGACGTCCTGCTGAGCCTTGTTGAACCTGTGTATCTCGTCCACGAACAAGATCGTTTGCTCACCGTTCATTCCGAGCCTGTCTCTGGCGTCGGACACGACTCGGCGAAGATCGGCGACGCCCGACGTGACCGCGCTGACTCTCTCGAAGTGGGCGTTCGAGGATTCTGCGATTATCTGGGCGAGCGTCGTCTTACCCGTTCCGGGCGGCCCCCACAGCACCATCGAGGGAACATGGCCGGCGTCTAGCGACCTTCTTAGGACGGTGTCTCGTCCGACGATGTGTTCCTGTCCGACGAACTCCTCGAGGTTTCGCGGGCGCATACGCTCGGCAAGAGGCGCGAGACGGTTGAGGTCGCGCTCCATTCTGTGTTCGAACAGGTTCATTTCGACTGGTGTCCGGCCACACCTCTGTTGAGACAATCCAGCGCTCTCTTCACTGAAGAGTCCTGGCTGGACAGTACAGTCCTGACATCGAGCAGGACATCGTCGTCCTCAATTCGTGCGATGATGGGTTCATCGGCCTGGCGCAAGTCTGTGAGTACGGCTTCGGCACTTATGCCGACACGGTTGCAGTTGACACGCAGGGCGACCGACTCTATCGTCTCTCCGGGCAGGCTGCCGCCGCCAATCGCGGCGCGCGTTTCGACCACATCGGCCCACGCGCCGGCGGCCTCTTTCCATTCGGACGCTCGCGCTGTAAGCTCGTCGAGCGGAGCGGAGATCATGCGCCAAATGGGGACTCTTTCGGTCGGTTCGTCGCGTATGTAGTGAAGCATCGTGGCGGATAGAGCGGCCATGCTCATCTTGTCAATCCTCACGGCCCTGGCCAATGGGTGAGAGGCGACGACGTTCACGTAATCTCTTCTGCCGACGATAATGCCGGCCTGTGGCCCTCCCAGCAGCTTATCGCCGGAGAAAAACCCCAGCGCCACGCCGTCTCGGATGCTTTCCTGCGGGCGGGGCTCCCAGGCTAGTCCGTATGGTCGTGTGTCGAGCAGGCAGCCGCTGCCCAGATCGTGGAGTACAGGGACGCCGTTTCTGTCGCCAACCTCGACCAGCTCGGACGTCGTCGGGGCGTGTGTGAAGCCCATTACGCGGAAATTGGACGCGTGAACGGAGAGGATCGCGCCGGTGTTCTCGGTAATCGCCTCCTCGAAATCGCGCGCGTAGGTGCGGTTCGTAGTGCCGACTTCGACCAGGGTCGCTCCACTTTGTCGCAGGACGTCAGGTATTCGGAACCCGCCGCCGATCTCAACCGCCTCGCCGCGGGATACGATGACTTCTTTGCCAGTGGCAATGGCTGCGAGTCCGAGCATCACCGCCGAGGCGTTGTTGTTCACGACGAGCGCCGCTTCCGCGCCTGTCGCCTCGCAGACCAACTGCGAGATATGAGCCTGCCTGGAACCCCGCTTGCCGGAAGCAAGGTCGAACTCCAGGTCGCTGTAACCTGAAGCTGCGACGGACGCTGCCTCGATACTCTCGTCGCTCAGAGGCGCGCGACCAAGATTCGTGTGCAGAATTACGCCGGTGGCGTTGATGACGGTCTCAGGCCAGTTCTTCCACCTGGAAGCGGCACGATCCGCCACCTCCTCTGCAACTGACTCGATTCCGGGAGGTTCACCGCCCTGTGAGACGGTGCGCCTGGCAGATGCCAGTTGCTCCCTAACGATCTCAACAACCGACTGGTGGGAGTATCTGGTAATTAGCTCGGTTACCTCCTGCCGGCGCAGAACTTCGTTCACCGATGGAATTTCTCTGAATCTGGATGTCATTCCTGCCTGTTCCGTTTCGTGTGGTGATGCGTCCGAGTCATTATATACTGCGTGAATCGTGCGCGCCTCAGTCCATGCCATTGTTTGAATGAATGGCTGGAGAAAGGCCAGAGGCTCACGAATTGAAAACGCCAAGTTGACCCTGTTTCAGCCGCTCTAGTAGAATGTGAAGACTTTCTCAAATGCTAGGTTTTGAATGTTCGTCATTGGACTTACTGGGGGTATCGGCACTGGCAAGACGCAGGTGTCGAAGTTTCTTCAAGGTCACGGAGCAACGGTAATCAACGCCGACCTCGTGGGGCACGAGGCATATCTGCCGCACACGGAGACTTGGCGCGAAGTCGTATCGGCGTTCGGGCAGGACATTCTCGACGACGACGAGCAGATTGACCGCAGGAAGCTGGGGGCCATCGTGTTCAGCGACCCCGTGCACCTCCAACGCCTCAATTCGATTGTGCATCCCAGAATATATGCTATGATTCGGGATCGAATCGAGTCCCTGACTTCCGATGGGGTCAGTGTGGTAGTGGTAGAAGCCGCGCTGCTGATAGAGGCGAAGTGGACACCGCTCGCTGACGAGGTCTGGGTAGTTACCGCTCCGCAGGAGGACGTTCTGTCCAGGCTGACCGGAAGGGGAATGTCGCGCGAACAGGCGCTTTCCAGGATCGAATCGCAGATGCCGCAGGATGAGCGCGTAACACACGCCGACGTTGTAATCGCTAACGCTTCGGGAATCTATGAGCTCGAGTCTTCGATAGCGGAGACCTGGAATTCGAGAGTTTCCGCGCGAAAAGAAGGATAAAAGGAGACCAGGCAGTCAGATGACATCACGGACGCAAACGCTTTTCCGAAGCTACATTATCGAGGAGTACCATCTCACTGAAGAGCCGTACTACGTTCCCCTGGGCGACGAGGTCCAGCTGTTCGAAGCGGCATACGCCCAGAAGATACCCCTTATCTTCAAGGGCCCGACCGGCTGCGGCAAGACGCGCTTCGTCGAGTATATGTCTTACAGACTGGGGCAGCCGCTGACGCGCGTGAAGCAGGTCAACGGCAGTGGTGAGACCGATGACAGGGACAACCTGCCGCTCGTGACGATTGCCTGCCATGAGGACCTGACTGCCAGCGACTTGGTGGGAAGGTATCTTCTCGAGGGCGACCAGACCGTATGGATTGACGGTCCGCTCACCCGCGCGGTCAAGGCGGGCGGAATATGCTACCTGGACGAGATAGTCGAGGCGCGCAAGGATACGACAGTCCTGATTCATCCGCTTACAGACCATCGCAGAATTCTACCCGTCGAGAAGCGAGGAGAACTTCTTGAGGCGGCGGAGGGCTTCCTGCTTGTGTTGTCGTACAATCCGGGATACCAGAGCGCCCTGAAAGACCTCAAGCACAGCACACGTCAGAGATTCGTCTCGATAGAGTTCAACTATCCGCCGCGTGATACTGAGGCGACGATAGTGGCCCACGAGTCCGGCGTTGACGAAGAAACGGCGCTCCAACTCGCCAAGCTGGGCGAGAAAATCCGCAATCTGAAGGAACACGGTCTGGCCGAGGGCGCGAGCACGCGCTTGCTGATATACGCCGGGCAGCTGATCTCCCAGGGAGTTCCGCCGCGCCGCGCCTGCCAGGTTGCCGTCAACTGGTCGGTGACCGACGACTTCAACATCCAGCGCAGCATTGAGGAACTCACCACTTCGATATTCGAGTAGTCAACACCGGCTTCGGGCCGTTCCGAGGATTGAGGGCCTGGTTTGGGCCTAGACTTCATAAACAGCACTAAGCGCATTCTTGAGAATCGGAGGACGGCGACGGCAGAAAAACACCGTATGTCTCCCGCCGCCGTCCTCCTTGCGCTTTACGAGGTGGAAGGCGACCTTCGCATCGTTCTCCAGAAGCGTTCGCAGTTGGTGGAGCATCACAAGGGAGAGATCTCCTTCCCCGGCGGAATGGTTGACAGGGACGATGAATCGCGTCTGCATACGGCGCTTCGAGAGGCTGACGAGGAGATGGGAATCAGCCCGGACGACGTGAGTGTCCTGGGACGTCTCGACGACACACCGACTATTTCGGACTTCATGATCTCGACTTTCGTCGGAACCATTCCGTCGCCCTATACTTTCACGCCCTCTGAAGCCGAAGTGGATGAGGTGCTTCTGGTGCCCGTAACGCATCTGCGTAAGCCGACTTCGTTCAGAGATGATGTCAGACTGGAAGCCGGCGAGTTTCACAGGATGCCCATATACGTGTATGACGGTCATGTGATTTTCGGAGCGACGGCAAGAATTCTGGAACAGTTTTTGAGCCTGACAAAAGACGCGCCCTTGTAAGGAGGCCCCGTGGTTAACGAGCAACTGCCAACACTAAAAGAGCTCAGGGCTGAATTCAAGAGATTCCCGGCGCCGGTCGTCGAGGAGTTCGACAAGGCCCGCTCCATGATGCCCAAGTCCATGGAAGAGGACAACGTACTTGTATGGGGCCGCGCCGGTCTCGGCATAGCAGACCAGACGGTACGCTCTTGGGAAGCCGCCGCTCAATACTTCAAGGTCAGTCCCAAAGTAGTCGCGTACATGCCGTTCAACTACTTTATGAAGTGGACGGACTGCGGCGCGGAACTGTGCAAGGAATCGCCGACCTTGGCAGCAGCGTACTTCGATGCGTCGCCCGCGGCGATGGGTAAACTGCGCTCCCGCCACATAGAAAGCTGGGCCGCGCTGGGAGGAAGCCTGTATAAGGGCACCTGGAAGTCGAGTACGCTCGCGTGCAAGTTCTTCACCTACAGTCCGGCGTTGATGGACAGTCTGACGTTCCCCGAACTTGAACGGTTCGTCTCATTTCTGGACGCCCTCTCTCACAGGTCTTACGATCTGGCATCCGAATGCCTGTCGCTCGGGACACAGATATTCCCACTGATCGGGGAGGACAAGACCGCCTTCATCACTCTCGCCTCCGCGCTTGTTGAGTCGGGCTGGCGAGAGGTGAAGAGTTTCTTCGACGCGGGGGCGAAGGCACTGCCCAAGATTGATCCGGAAGAGCGCTTCAGATTCCTCAGAATAGCCGAAGAACTGGTACACAAGGGCGGCTCAAACATACCCGGCGTAATGCTCGAAACATCACAGGCGTTCGCGCAGATAGACCCGGACCTGCATTCCAGCATCCTGAATCTTTCGGAAACGCTGATACAGGAGTCGCCGGACGCGGTTCCAGAATTCATCAAGTCCTCCGCGATGGTTATGGATCGCCTCTCGATGAACCAGCTTGAAAGGTGGTACGCGGAGGGCGTAAACCTGCTGCGCCAGAACCCGGACGGCGGCCTGGCTTACTTCAAGATCGAGTCGGCGCACTCAGAGGAGATGCTCGAAGCTCTTTCTTCGGGGGTGGAGTTCGACAGGATCAAGTCCATTATGGAAATGTACTGTCGGGGACTTGCGGGCGAGGAGATCAAGCTCGCCTCGTCGCCGGAACTCGTGGATAGAAACATCGGCTGGGTGTCCGCCGAATCTCCGTCCACTGAAGGCTCCACGGTCTTCGTGCCCGACGTCGTTGACCGCTACCACACTAAGGACGAGAATTTCTCCTGGTTCAAGGTCGTATCCACGCACCAGGTCGCGCACCTCGAATTTGGCAGCTTCTTCTTCGAGTTCGATACTCCGTCGGCGCTTTTCGAAGACCGCCGACACGAGGTCGAGGGGCAAAAGACGCTTGAAGGCGGCCCGACGAATGGAACAGACGTGGACGCGGATTTGTCCGGCGAAGGTCTGGAGCGGGCCTGGATAACCGATATGCAGCGGTTCTTCAACCTCTTCGAGGACCGTAAGCTCGCGCTAGATGTGTTCACCGTCGTCGAGGACGGCAGGCTGGATTTCCGTGTCAAGTACGAATACCCGGGCATCAAAAGCGCGTATGCGCGCGTCCAGATGGACTCGTCGGAGGGCAGGCCGGAAATTACAACCCTGCCGGCCCGTGAGGCGCTAGTGGAATTCCTGGTGCGACTGAGTCTTCAGCAGTACCGTGAGATTCCCGCCCCTCACGACTACGTGGAGCAGGCGAAGCAGATTGCGTCTATCGCCCGCCAGATTCTCAACGCCGAGGCAACCGTGGAGGACACTGCCGAAGCGACGCTTCGCATCTACGCCATTATCACCTCGATTCCCAATGAGGAAGTTCCGCCCGAAGACTGGGACGATGTTAACACCGAGGAAGACCAGGAGGAAGAGTATTCCGATCCCGACGACATGCAGGACCTTCTCCAGCAGATGGCGATGGGAATGGACATGGAATTCCGCCCCGACAGCGAACAGGAATACGAGTCGTCCGAAGAAGTAGATTACCGAGGCGACTTCAAGCCTGAACTCGTTCAGCTTCTCACCCAGCTTCGTATGCAGCAGCAGGACAACGCCGGCGACGCCAGTGGCGAGCCCATTACGCAGGAGCAGCTGGAAGAGTTGCTTCAGAACAGCGCGGAACTCGATCTGGAGGCAGTGGAAGGCGACCTACAGGATACGCAAGGGATGTTCGCGGACAACCTGCTCAAAGAGGCGGGAATGCAGCTCCCCGACAACCCCGAATTCAGCAACGGGCCGTTCGTCCACATTGACGAGGACGGTGATTCGCTGGAGGCCAACGAGCCCCAGACATTCGTGTATGACGAGTGGGACTTCAGGGCCGGGGATTACAAGCCGAGATGGTGTATTGTCAGGCAGAAGATGATGGCTGAGGGCGACCCGAACTTCTTTGGCGGGACACTGCACAGCTACGGCGGCCTGGTGTCGCGCATTCGCCGACAGTTCGAGCTAATGGTGCCCGAGACTATGCGCAAGGTACGCAAGCTGGAGGACGGCGAGGAACTGGACATTGATGATGTAATCGAGGCCATCGTGGACATGAAGACGGGCGTCAGTCCGTCGGACAAGTTCTACTGGCGCAGGAACAAGGTCCAGCGCGAGGTGGCCGCCGCCTTCCTGATTGACACCAGCGCATCCACAGCCGAGGCGATTGATGAGGGCAAGCGCACCGCCGACGACTGGGACGCTCCGGACGATCCCGTCGAGTACATGGTCTGGCTGCGCACCCGGCGCGGGGAGGCCGCTCGCCGGTCCTATAAGCGAATAATTGACGTAGAGAAGGAAGCGATAGTCCTGATCGTAAATGCGCTCGAGGCAATCGGCGACATATACGGCATATACGGCTTCTCAGGCTACGGACGCGAGAACGTCGAATACTACACCATCAAGGATTTGGACGAGACCTTCTCCGACCGCGTGAAGCGCCGGATTGATCGGGTCGCGCCGCTCCATGCCACGAGGATGGGCCCGGCAATCCGCCACACCACCTCGAAGCTGGAGATGGCTGACGCGCGCACTAAGATACTGTTCCTGGTAAGCGACGGCCGTCCACAGGACCGTGGGTACAGTCGTGAGGGAGTGGAGAAGGAGTACGCCGTCCACGACACGCGCATGGCGCTCGAAGAGGCGCGACGGAAGGATATTAATGCCTTCTGCCTCACGGTGGACAAGAATGGCCACGACTATCTCAAGACGATGTGCGCCGACATGGGCTACGAAGTTCTGGACAACATCTACGACCTGCCCGAGCGTCTGCTGTACCTCTATCGCAGCCTGACGATGTAGGGCTAAACGCGTTGTCGAGACTCCGATTTCGTTTGATAACAAGGGCGACTCCTTATGGGGGTCGCCCGGCTTTTTGTGTCAGAGTCTCTAGGACACGACGTCAATTGGAATAAGACACGACTCGGCACGGGCCCCATGCGCTTCGTACGCACGATCAGTCGGGCTTAAGGCTGAAGTTCTATCCCCAGCGCGATTCGTGTCCGCCAGCCCCTGTTTCGAGGCATTTGGCGAGTTCCAGAAGCGCGTGGGTTACGGCGCGGGCGCGTATCCTCAGTCGGCGGGTGGGATAGTGGCCTGAGCGGACGAATACCTCGCCGCCTGATGCTATGGCGATGTGCGTAGTTCCAACGGGGCCGGAGTCCTCCGTCTCCTCGGATACCAGAGGCGTCATGGCGAGGCCGACGTCCGCGCCAATCTTATCCCTGACCGCAAGCGCCAAATTGGAGGCGTCATAGGGTCTGGGGCTGTCCGGGTTGTCAAGCGACGTGTCCAGTATGAGCCTATCTGAGTCGCCGCCCGTGATGACGATGCTCCCAGCGAGGATACTGGATGCGGATGAGGACTCCAACAGTGTGCTGGAAAGCAGGCCCCCGGTGAATCCTTCCGCTACCGCAAGTGTCAGGTCTCTGCCTGAAAGCGCGTCCAGCGCCGCCGATACCGGCGTGTCGTCGTCTTCGCCCCAGATAGCATGGCCGGCAACCCTTCTTATCTCGCGTTCCATTGGCTCGATCAGCGCCTGCGCCTCAGTCTCAGTCGAGGCACTTGCGATAGCGCGAAGGTGTATTCCGTCCTGCTTGGAATAGATTCCGAGATTGGGATTCTCGCTCTGGAAGAGTGGCGAAAGCATCTCGTCCAGACCGCCTTCCGTGATTCCGAAGGTCTTCAGCGTGCGAGTGACTATCGCTATTTCGGGGTTGAGCGAGCGTAGGCGCGGACCAACTTGGTTGTCCCACATATGGGTGATTTCCCTGGGTGGACCCGGCATCGCTGCTATTGCGTGCCCATCCTTTTCCACCCACCATCCTGGCGCTGTGCCCATGGGGTTGGGGATCACTTCCGCGGACGGGATGAGGGTCGCCTGCTTGATGTTAGTGGCGGGCATCTTTACGCCTCGACTCTCGAACTGCGAAGTCAAGTGAGCGAGAAGGTCTTTCTGCACCTCCATCTCTTCACCCATAACGGCGGCGATAGATTCCCGGGTGAGGTCGTCCGAAGTAGGGCCGAGGCCACCCGTCGTTATTGTGATGTCGGATCTTCTCCAAGCGCGCTCAATCGCTTCTTCGAGCCTGCCGGGATGGTCGCCGACCTTGGTCGCCCATTGCAGTTCGACGCCTATCTTGGCGAGTTCGTCGGCGAGGTATGAGGAGTTGGTGTCCACGGTCTCGCCCATCAGGAGTTCGGTGCCGACGGCTATAATCTCAGCGTTCAAGTGCATTGACCTCGTGTCGCAAGCGTTCCGCATCGCGGCGCTAACTGCTAAATCGGGCAGAAAATTCGGCACAAGTATATCCCGACTTGGGAGCAGTTGAAAGACGGGATATGGCGCGGCTTAGCCCGACTGAGAAGCTGTCTCGTCCGCGTAGGGTACGTTGCCGACCAGATCGAACATCTTCTCGGTCCAGGCCGCATCCAGAAGCACTACTGGCACGAGTGTCTGATCGGAAGCGGGGACCGCAAAATAGTGTTCGCCGTCCTCGGTCTTGTTCCCTATCAGGAAGAGAACGCCATCGGTGTATCTGGTGCCCCGCTCCGTTAGTCCGGAGAAGCGAATCTCTACGGAGTGCCCGTCCTGATCGATTCCCCAGTCTGAATAATCGCGATCCCGAACCCGGTACTCCTCGACCATGATGCTGCCTGGTCCACCCATTAGAGTCTTATATTCCGACGTCCACACGTCGTCGTCCAGTGGCCGATTGTCAGTATCATTCTGGAAGTGGCGCGCGAGCCATTCGCCGTCCTTGTTCTGTATGCGGAGATACGGAGAATCGAAGTTGCCGGGCTCACCCAGAACGATGTTGACCTCGGAGATTGTATCCGGGTCGCGTGTCTCCCACCACTTTGGAACCGGAGGCTCGTGGGCGAGTCTGGCGAGAACGTCGCCCCACAGGTCTGCAATGAGGAAGAGTTGGGGGAAGCCAATTACCTGCCCATAGTTATGGTTGCCGTCCGTCGTTTTGTCGCCAAGCCTGAATTCGAGCTCGCGGTCGCCTGTAAGGCCCAGGTTTACAATGAGTCCAGGGTCGTCAAGGCCGTACTGGGCCGGATCGTCTATAACCGGCCTTACCGTGGAGAAATCACGCCTTGTCTGCGGGCCGCTGACTAGAAGAACGATGCCGCCCCATCTCAGGTGAGAAGGCGGAATGCCTTCCAGTCTGTCGAATACCCAGGACCCTTCTCCGATTTTGGTGAAACTCTCCACGTTTTCACCGGACTGGACCTTGATTTTGATGATGTCGTCAAAGCTGACCTGGTAGAACCAGGGAGACTTGTCCGCTCTCTCTTCTTCTCCTTCGAATGGATTTATGTATGCGACTGCTCCAATTGCAGCCGCGAGGATCACCAGCGCTATGGTAAATTTCCAGTTCATATCTACAGCCTGTTACCGGCGCCTCCACCACACGAATATTGCGAGTATGAGCATAATTACGGGTGGAACAAACCAGCTTGACCACTTGATGAAGTCACGCTCGCGCTGGTTGACCACCAACTCCCGGAAGGGGATGAGCTTGGGTCTGATCGAAATGAGCTCGTAGTCCTCCGCGAGCCAGTTTACCGAGTTGAGAAACAGGTCCGCGTTGTCGCTGCTGAAGAAGAATTTGTTCCTCGCGAAGTCCGAGTCTCCGAACACCACCACCTTGGCGATAGTATCCTGCGCAGTAACCGGCTGACCGGTCAGAGTTGCGCCCGCTTGGACAACTGCCCCGATGTCGAACGGTCCCTGTATATCGTCGCCAGGGTCGTAATTGACCTCCTCGGCGTGCGTCTCCAGCCAGCTTGCGGGTGTGGAGCGCGTGAGCGAGCTATATGTCAGGTATGTCGGCAGATCTTGAAGTGGAAGGATCGGCTGAACAGCTGTCGCGTCGGTGAAGAACACGACGTTCAGCTGATCGACAATTGGGATATTCGTCAAGCCACTGGATACAAACTGTGCGTTGGAATTCTGAGCCATGGGGGACTTGGCTTCGCCGGCCACATTGCTTATCAGGTCGGCAATGGGGTTACTGCCGATGAGCAGTCCCCACTCCGCCAGAACCTGACGGTAGGTGTCCGGTGCATCCGGGTCAAGCAGGACCACCATCTTGCCGCCTCGAATCAGATAGTCCATCACCGCGTCCATCTCATCTGTGTCGAGATCGCGCTTCGGTCCGGCAATTATGAGGATCGCCGCATCCTCCGGTACGCTGCCGTCCTGTTTCAGGTTGAGAGCGCGTACTTGGTAGTTATCCCTTTGCATTCCCTGAAGGGCGAAATCGAGTCCTTCCTCGTCTGTTTCACCGGTTGCTACGTCCCTGCTTAGAGCCGCCTCCTGGTGCCCGGTGAGGTAGTAGATGCGCTTCTGCTGAACGCCGGTGGCAACGAGGATTCCGGTTACGAAGTCCTGCTCTGTGAGGTTGAAGACCCCTTGCTGTGCGGTGGTCTCCAAGTCTTCGAATACGACCACCGGATATTCGCGCACGTCATACTGAACCGCGACGCTTCGATTCAGTTCGGGATCTACGAAACGGTAGGTGAAATTGGAACTGCGTCGTGAGAATTCGTTCAGCAGGTCTTCTGCCTGCTGCCTGTCGAAGGCCGTCCTGGTATCGCCGGGGACAAAGAAGGCGTTTGCCCTTACAGGCTTTTCTAGTGCCTCCAGTACTTTTTCGGTCTGCTGTGAGAGGCTGAATACTCGCGTGGCGGTCACGTCAACTCGGGTCGGGCTTCGGAACAGCAGGAAGTTTATGAGAATCATGATTATGAAGAATGCAATCGTCATCACGGCGATATTGGCGCCGTAGCGACCCTGTCGTCCCGCCATAAAGACGGCGATTGCGCGCGGGGAGAGAACAAGCGCGATGAAGAGCAGAACGAGTCCTATGATTAGTACCGAAACCGCGAAATTGCGAAGTTCGTCCACTGTCAGGAAGACGACGAGTCCGGTGACTGTGGCAATCAAGCCGACCACCGCTCCGATGGCACTCCAGAAACCGGTTGATTTGAGTGAATCTACAAGATCGAGGCTCAGAGCCGCTCTTCTGTCAGACTGCCTAGCCAATTATCGCCACCTGCGCGTTTCCAGAGATCGAATTGTCAAGAAGATGAAGACTGCCGTTAGCGACAGGAAGAAGACTACGCTGGAAGTGTCTATCACTCCACGGCTGAAGTCCGCAATCCGCTGATTCATGGACATGCCGTTGAGGATTGACGAAGCCAAGCCTGTTACGATGCCGCCTATGTAGTGCACATACGACAACATCAGCAGAATCGCGATGCCTACCACGGCCGATACAATCTGATTGCCCGATATGGACGAGCCGAGCATTCCTATCGCCAGAGCGGACGCGCCGTACAATATCAGGCCCAGATAGCCACTCAGCACCGGTCCCGTGTCCGGTTCGCCGAACACGTAGAGGAGAAGTACATAGTAAAAGGTTACGGCCAGAATTGCGAGCAGTATGAGCAAGCTGGCGATATACTTTCCGATCACCACTTCCCAGTCCCTGACGGGGGACGTGAGCAGCAGTTCCAGAGTGCCCAGTTTCTGCTCCTCGGCCAGCAGTCTCATCGTAAGGAGAGGCGCCAGGAAGATAATGAAGAAGCCCGCCCATTCTACGATTCCACGAACACTGGCTTCTGCAAAGGGAGCGGTGACGTCGAATACGAAGAAGACACCAGTGAGAGCCAGGAACATCGCTCCGACGATGTAGGCGGCCGGTGTAGCGAAGTAGAGCTTGCTTTCCTTCAGGGCAATGTTGAACGTGTTCAATCTTCGTCCTCGGTCGTTAGTTTGAGGAATATCTCTTCCAGAGACATGGTAACGGCTTCGAGCCTGTGAAGTTCCCAGCCACTCTCGATAACCTTCTGGGCTAGAGTAGCACGAATCTCCATGCCAGATTCCGATTCTACGCGGTATTGAGGAATCACCCCGCGCTCGATGTTAAAGCGACGAACTTCCTCTACGCCTTCGACGCTTTCCAGCGCTCCAAGGACTTCTTGTTGGGGCCCCTTTATCTGGAGATCAACACGTTCCCTCCCAAGAAGGCGCCTGGCGAGGTTTTCCGGCTCGTCGGTTGCCACTATCTGGCCTTCGTTTATGACAATTACACGTTCGCACAGCTGACTCACTTCCGGCAGGATGTGGGTGCTCACGATAAGGGTGTGGTCTCCACCGAGGTCTTTGATGAGCTGACGCGTTTCGACGACCTGAATCGGGTCAATCCCGATGGTGGGTTCGTCCAGTACGAGCACGTCGGGTTCGTGGAGGATTGCCTGCGCGATTCCGAGTCTCTGCCTGAAGCCCTTGGACAACTTGCCTATAATCGAAGTGTAGTAGTCCTCCAGGTGGCATATCTCGACCACATCGTCAATGCGCGTGCGGATCTTGTCTGAATTCATGCCGCGGAGCTTGCCCATGTAGTCCAAGTACTCGCGGACCGTCATCTCAGTGTAGAGCGGCACAGTTTCGGGAAGGTATCCGATATGCCTTCGCGCTTCGAGAGACTCGTTCACGATGTCGTAGCCGGCGACCGATGCTGAGCCGCTGGTAGGGGGAATGAACCCTGTGATCACCTTCATGGTGGTTGACTTGCCGGCGCCATTGGGTCCGAGGAAGCCGACAACTTCCCCCTGCTCAACTCGGAAATTGATGTCCATTATTGCCGGGAAGTTTCCGTAGTATTTGGTTACGTCGCTGACTTCTATCATGGTGTTACGACGTCCTGTTCATATATTTCGAGACCTTCCAGTGGACTCGATTTCTTTTACGTTCGAGAAGCCTCTTGGGATTCACGCAGAAAGCGCTGAACGAAATCCTACGGATTCTAATTGATGCAGTTTGAGCTAATCAAGACCGAGGCTGCCCTGGCTAGGGTCTTTTCATCCTATCTCGTCATTCCCGCGAGGGGAGAACCCCGAAGGGCTCGCCTTCATGCAATCCAGGGGTGGGAGTAGGCTGCTACATGGGAAAACCAACTGGACGCTGTACGACGACTATGCCATGCAGGATAATGAAAAGATCCTGCCGCCTTGGCGTGACTTGTTGTACGGCATCTACAGGTAGTGATAAGCTAAGTTCCCGCCGAATTTGAAGTCGGCAGTCGAGTTAATGGAGTGTTCTTCAGTTGCATCTCGTGATTGACGGTTATGGTGGAGATTCGGACTCCCTTGGGAACGTGGAGTTGATCTACGAATTCTTGGGGGATTACCCGGATCGGATTGGCATGACTAAAATTTCCCCTCCCCAGGTTTATACCTACCACGGCCAGAAGCCGGGAGACTGGGGACTGTCCGGGTTCGTTCTTATTGCGGAAAGCCACATAACCGTTCATACATTTCCCGACCGCGGTTACCTGAATGTAGATATCTTCTCGTGCAAGCAGTTCGACGCATCGGCCGCCCTCTCCGCCGTTAAGCGGATGTTTGGACTATCCGATGTGGACTCCTGCCTGTTGGATAGAGGGCTTGAGTACATCGGCGACAGAGAAACTTATTCGGGAATGGTGCGAGAGCGTGTGGGTTTGCGTGCGACCGCGGTCAACGCCGAGTAGCGCTGCCGTGCCGCGACCCGAATATCAATGGCAAACATTCCTGGATACTCCGCCCGAAGAGCACGTTTACGAAACTTCGCAGTTTGCCGTGATCCCCGTCCCCTATGACAGCACCACATCATTCAGGTCCGGTTCAAGATATGGTCCGGCCGCTATAATCGACGCCTCCCGCCATCTCGAGGACTTCGACGTCGAGTTAGAGACCGACCCTTCTGACCGAGGCATATACACTTTTGCGGAGGTTTCGCCCGATCTCTCGGGACCGAAGCGGGTAGTAAGGCAGCTGCGATCTTTTGTAAGCAAGGTCATCGGGGACGAAAAAATTCCCGTCGTATTAGGTGGGGAGCACACGGTAACTATTGGAGCGGTTGGCGCCTGCAAAGGGCGCTTCGACGACTTGACCGTCTTGTACTTGGACGCACACGCCGATATGAGGGACTCGTACATGGGTACGCGGTGGGGACACGCCTCAGTAGCAATGCGAATTTCCGAGATATGTCCCCTAGTTGAGGTGGGAGTTCGCTCCATCAGCGCGGAAGAGCATGAATTCGCCAAGTCTGGCGGGATTCCCGTCTTCTACTGGCCGTGGCACGGCGACACCGAGGAATTCATAGCCGAAGTCTGCGGTCGTCTCTCGTCCAATGTATATGTGTCTATAGACCTCGATGTGATGGATCCGTCTATAATGTCGGCTGTCGGGACTCCCGAACCCGGCGGTATGACTTGGTGGGATGTTACGTCCCTGCTCAGGCAGGTGGCTGTCAGTTCCAACGTAGTTGGGTTCGATATCGTTGAATTGAGTCCGGAGGAGGGACCTGTTGCCTGCTCCTCGACGGCGGCCAGGCTGGCGTACAAGATGATGGGATACATAGTATCCGGCGGAAAGTAAACGCATGTTACAATTGTCCACGTCGGGCGGAATCGGTCAAGGTTCCGACTGAAATCAGGTGAGTCGGATGGCATTGAACAACAAGCTGATATATATGGACAACGCGGCGACTACTCCGGTCAGGCCGGAGGTTGTGCGTGCAATGATGCCGTTTTTCACCGAATATTTCGGCAACGCCTCAAGCATTTACGAACTTGCCCAACAGAGCAGAGGCTCCCTCGACGACGCCAGACGGGGAGTGGCGCGGTCTCTCGGCTGTCGAACGAGCGAGATCGTATTCACATCCGGTGGAACGGAATCGGATAACGCCGCTCTCAAGGGAGTAGCCTTCGCGCTCAGGAATGTCGGCAACCACATAATAACGACAGCAATCGAGCATCATGCTGTACTGCACGCGTGCCACCAATTGGAGCAGTTCGGATTCGAGATTACATACCTGCCGGTGGACAAGTACGGGCTGGTCGAACCGGACGACGTAGCGAGGGCGGTGACCGACCGCACCATCCTTGTAAGCGTAATGATGGCTAACAATGAAATCGGGACCATACAGCCGATCTCGGAGATTTCCTCGACCGTTGCGCGGGCGGCGGAGCGCTTTGGTCGCAAGATATACACGCACACCGACGCAGTCCAGGCGGTGGGAGCTATCGAAGTGAACACGCGCAGACTGGGCGTGGACCTCCTCAGCCTTTCCGCACATAAACTCGGTGGGCCCAAGGGCGTTGGCGCACTCTACATCAGGCGCGGGACTCCGTTCGAGCCCCTGATGATGGGAGGGGGACAGGAGAGGGACAGGCGTTCGGGCACCGAGAATATTCCTGGGATTGTGGGACTGGCTGAAGCAATGCGTCTGGCAGACGCGGAGCGCGAACAGGCTTCCGCACATACTATGAAACTCAGAGATCGCCTCATTCACGGTATCCAGGAGCGAATGGAAGGCGTTCGCCTCAATGGACACCCTACGAAGCGGCTCCCCAATAATGTGAATGTGTCATTCGAAAGTGTTGAAGGTGAACCTATTCTCTTGGGACTCGATTTTGCGGGCATCTGCGCTTCGAGCGGATCCGCCTGCTCATCGGCTTCACTGGAACCTTCTCACGTACTCACGGCGATAGGACTGCCCGCGGATCTGGCACAGGGCAGCCTTCGTATTACTGTTGGACAAGACAACACCGACGAAGAAATTGATTACCTCCTGGAGACGCTGACCGACCTCGTAAACAGACTGCGAGCGATGCCATCGTTGTCGGGGGTTTAGTGCAATTGGGAACATATGACGAAAATAAATGCAACACCACACTGACACCCCAAACTCGACCCATAAGCTGGTTATACAAATATCGTCGTCCTTTGCAGGCCTAGTGAAGTATAGATGCGCAGCCATAATGTTAGGGCTCATCGCACTGGCCTTGGTCGGATGCTCGAGCAACCCCGACGTAATCGGAGTCCGGGGGCGGAGTATCGAGATACACGCCAAGAGGCCGGTGGTAGCCGAGAAAATCACTTATGGATCTCCCGGCGATCAGTTTTATGTATTCAGACCCAGAGCGTCCAATCGCCAGATGGCGGCGGTATGCGTCACTGTCGTTAATCGCACCAGCACCGTTATGCCGCTCGAGGTAAACCCTGACGCGGCCAGGCTGGGTGACCGCCGAGGAGAAAGAATTCAAGCCTTCGATCCGTTTGAAAGTTCGTCCATCGTGGATTCCGCGGATGAAGATTCAATCCTGACGGACCCGGGAGACGACGAAGACCTGAGCAGATGTACACAGTTGCTTTGGGGCCAGGTCCAGCTCGACCGCAATTTCCAGGTTTCGGGCTGGATGCTGTTCGACGTGCCGAAAGGTCTGACGCTTGGGACGCTATGGTGGGACGAGGTTGATGAGGTTGTGCTGGATTATGTGGAGTATCGCAGGCGCTGAATTCAGTTCCGCGAACCTGCGGACAATTGCAAAAGTCCGTCGTGGTGCCCAATCGTCATTCCCGCGAAGGCGGGAGTCCAGGAACTGGCGTCCTCGTAACTGTTGCAAGTCCACTTCTGAAATCGTTTTGCGAACCTGACATTATCCTGTCGCATCTAATATAATGAAGTAGTGAAATCCCAACCCATAATCAGATTGGAGTTAAGCATGGCCAAAACGTTTGAAGTTACTGATTCGACATTCTTGGACGAGGTGGTCAATTCCGATACCCCCGTCGTTGTTGACTTCTGGGCGGAGTGGTGCGGCCCCTGCAAGATGATCGCGCCTATTGTCGAGGAGCTTGCCGGTGAGTATGAAGGTAAGGTCAAGTTCGCCAAGATGGACGTTGACTCCAACCCGCAGACTCCCATGCAGTTCGGCATTCGCGGTATTCCCACGCTGCTGATCTTCAACGGAGGGGAGACTCCTGTTGATCAGGTCGTTGGCGCGCTCCCCAAGTCCAGAATCAAGGAGAGGGTTGACCAGGTTATCGCTTAAGAGTCGGTAGATAGCTGGATAAGGTCACCCCCAACCGAGCTCTCATCCTCCGGGTAGAGGGCTTGTTCCTTTACACCGCCCGGGAGCGGATAGGGCCTGGTGGCTCTCGCGGTCTTCAAAACCGTCCGGCGGCAACCCAGCGGTTGGCGCGGTGGGTTCGACTCCCTCTCGCTCCCGCCAGCGAACACAAATAAAAAGATGGGGCTATATTCGCCCCATCTTTTCTTCTCTCCAAATCCGACTGCCTGGCAAGCAGCGCCGTTCAGATTCTGGTAACCATTACCTCTGGGCGAGCAGAATGCTCAGTACGTCGGGAGCTGCCTTGGCAGCCAGCCCACGCAGTTGCTCCATTGTCAGACTCCCAAGCGGGTGGGGGACAACCACGTATGGATAGTCGGGAACTCCGCCAAGGTTCGCCATCGCGTCGGCGCTGGTAACGAACGGCTCGGTGCATATCACCGCCGTGGGTACTCCGCGCCTCTCGAGGGTCAATCCGTCGTGCACACTGCACGATGAGCAGGACCCTCAATCGCCGGACGACGTGATTACCACGTCGCACTTAGCGACCATCTCGTCAATTATGTCCTCTGGGCAGGGTCGGGATGCGTTCATCTTGTTGCGCTCCACCACTCCGCCGAATTCATACCTGTCGGCCAGAACGTCGTGGAGAGCGGTCAGCATCTCCACCGAGTTCATCTTGCCGTTGGCCAGTAGCCCGATTGTGACGCCGTCCAGAGACTTTGGCCTGTCAGCCACGACGCCGTCTGCCGGAAGGGGAGCGACCGTCGGGTCCAATACCGCTATTCCTGCCGAACCGTTCATACCTCACCTCTCTTCTTTCGTTAATGCCTATTCTATCAGCTTTGTAACAGAGCGCGAACCCGTACCGCCGCTCCAGAGGGGTATAACGCAAGAGAATGCCCCCGCGTGACCGCCCGCGACCAATACTGTCAGTGCCTCAGGCGAGGTTACGGAGTGCAGGTAATCATCGTCAGCCCCGACGGAGTCGCGTATGAATCGCCCCGCCGAACGCCACTCAGATATCGTCCGCCGCGCCGCGCCGTAAAGAAACTCCTTCACCTGGTCTTTCGACCAGCCGGCGCTCTTCAGGTGGCCGATGTGTTCGGGGCAGAGCACCACTACGACTTCACCCTGATTCCAGCCGACGCCTCCGGCGAACATTGCGTCTCGGAAAGAAATCAGTATTTCCTCCGGCCTCTGAAATGCGTGATTGTCAACCTGGATGCTGGACAGCCCGGCGAATATCGAGACGGTGTTGTCGGTGGATGAAAAGCCCCGGTCTGTCTGGAGAGGCTCCCAAGGAGAAACGTCCTCGTCTTCTGCAATGCACCACGTGTATTTGCCTGGGTGTCCCTGCGTAGCCTTGTCAATCTCGCCCGAAACCGAACCCGTCGCATTTATGATGACCAGCCGAATCGCCCTGCCTATCGTGGCGTTGGCGCGATGCCCTGGGCCAAAAACGCTAATGGAGCTGTTCAGTCCAATCTCCCGCGCTATCGGTCCATTAACCACCGCGAGGACCGCAGACCCCTGGGTGCTTGCCGTGACCGCGTGAAGATTGAATTGCGGCTCACACATCGCCTCTACGGCCGCCAGCACAATCTTGAAGTACTCCGGTCTGCAGCCCGCCATGACCGAATTAACGGCGACCTTTTCGGCTGTGATAACCCTGCCTTTGGTCGGTTCGGTTCCCAGGATGTCGGATGGGCTTCTGCCCGCCGCGTCCAGGAATTCGGCCACGAGTTCGGGCGTCGGGGGGATGATCGGGAGTCCGTCGGTCCACCCCCGGGCCATGTAATCTTCGACCACCTCGTTCCAGTGATCGAACCGGATGTGTTCAGAGCTCAGTTTCGCGCTTACCATAATCGCCTTTCCAATGCGTAATTTCCATTTCCCTCTATGGGACAGGGCCAGAGCCTGCCCCGTACTTGATACGGGGGTGAGGGTGATTTGGAAGTGGCACGATTATATGAACAGCTTCATATTTGGTCAACCGCGTTTGCAATCGGAAACGAACATTCGTATCTTGTGTTAGAATTGCGCCCCAACCGGGCAGTGATTCATACTGAGGTCATACGAGGAGGCGCCGAATGGTCGAAGTCGAAACTCCGTTGCCTGCTCCCTTCCCTAATCCGGCAAGCGGGCCCAGTCCCAAGTTCGCGCATCCCAGCGAGGAAGAATTCGCCAGAATACTCGATTTCTACGGACTTCGCTGGGACTACGAACCGCTGTCCTTCCCCCTGGAATGGAAGGACGACGGTCCTGTGGAGATGATGACGCCGGACTTCTACCTGCCGGACTTAGATCTGTACCTTGAACTGACCACGATGAAACAGTCGCTCGTTACCCAGAAAAACCGCAAGATACGGAAGATGCGCGCGACCTACCCGGAGATAAACGTCAAGCTGCTGTACAGGAAGGACTTTCACCGGCTGCTGGCCAAGTTCGGATTTGGGCCGCTCGCCGGACCCGATGTGCCACGCATATCCAGGGTGCTCTTCTCCGAGCGCCAAATCGGACAGAAAGTAGAAGAACTTGGAAAGGCGCTGTCTGCGGACTATACCGATGGTCAGCCCGTTCTGGTCGGTGTGCAGAGGGGTATGGTCTGTTTCATGGCGGACCTGATGCGCCACATATCCCTGCCCATCCGCATGGACTTCATGTCCATATCTCACTACGCGGGCGAGAACGGCCCGGACATCCGCATAACCAAGTCTCTGGACATTGACATCGAGGGAGCGGACATCATCCTCGTCGAGGACATCGTGGACACGGGAATGACGCTCAACTGGCTGACCGGATACCTGCGTTCATTTTCCCCATCCAGCGTAGAGGTGTGCGCCCTGCTGGACAAGCGGGTGCGTCGTATAGCCGATGTGGATATTAAGTACGTAGGATTCGAGGCACCGGACGAGTTCCTGGTCGGTTACGGCCTCGACTACATGGAGACCTACAGGAACCTGCCGTTCATAGCGACCCTGAGGCCGGAGGAAAAGTCTTGAAAAAAAAGAGTACGCCCCAACAGGCTTCGCTTATCTGTCCTCAACCCCCTGGAACCTGGCGGGTGGGCCGCCCGATCCCTGATGGTCTCCTCCATTTGGCTCGGTCCATTGGGACGTGCATCAATGCTATAGCCTAATCCGGTATATGTCAACAGTCTTTTAACCGAATTTTAAGAAATTGTTAAAATTGGATATTTTCTACTCTATAACGATTCCATTTGACTGAATACACATGGAACGATACTCACTAGGAGAGATAAATGGCAAATTCAGCCCCAACCGTTACGACTATTAACAAGACCGAGGCCAGATCCACTGGCGGAATGGTCGCAACGAAGGACATTCACGCCACAAAAGCGGGTGTGCAGATGCTGGAGATGGGCGGCAACGCCGTTGACGCGGCGGTCGCCGCCTGCTTCGCCATCGGTGTCGTCGAACCCTGGTCCTGCGGCATCGGCGGCGGCGGATACATGGTCTATCAGCTCGGAGACACGGGCGGCGTCATAGGCTTCCCGATGAAGGGGCCGCTGGACGCAAAGCCGGACATGTACGAGTTTACCGGCGAGGCGGCGGTAGGCAACTTCGGCTGGCCCGGAGTGGTCAACAACGAGAATCTGGAGGGATTCAGGTCAATCGCCGTTCCCGGCGCGGTCGCGGGGCTGTGCGAAGCGAACAGGCGGCTGGGCAAGTTGCCTCTTTCTGAAGTAATCGCCCCTGCCGTCTCCCTCGCCAGGGACGGCTACTCACCCGGCTGGCACAACATATACTCGCTCGGAATGATGTCCGACAAGCTGTTCAGGTACGACGAACTGAGGAGCGTGTTCATGCCGGGCGGCAACCTGCCCACGGGCGACCTCACCTCACCGGCCAATCTCAAGCAGCCCGACCTCGCGAACGTGCTGGAAGCCATAGGCAGAAACGGCGCGTCAGCCTACTATTCTGGCGACATCGCGGAAGCCATAACGTCGGACATCCAAGCCAATGGTGGAACTCTGTCCATGCGCGACCTCGCCGAGTACAAGCCGTTCGTCTGGGACGGCGGGCTCGAGTTCGGCTACTCAGGGCACACCGTTCGAGTTCCTCCATTCCAGTGCGCCGGGACCACGTCCGCTATGACATTGAAGCTGCTCGACGGTTTCGATATCGAGGAGATGGGACACAATTCGCCGGAAGCGCTGCACGCCTACATTTATGCCGCGAGGCTCGCCTATGTGGACAGGTTCAGATACATGTCCGACCCTGCCTTCGTGGACGTTCCATGGTCTGGGCTGGTGTCAGACGGTTACACGGAAGTCCGGCGCTCTCTGATAGATTCGGATCGGCTGGGCAAAATCGAGTCCGGAGATCCCTGGGCATTCGAGGAAGGTTCGCCTTCCCGCGTATTCGAGGCCAGCGCGCCCGCTCTCGACTCCGGCACCACGCACCTCTGCACGATGGACGCAGACGGCGGAGCGGTCTCGCTCACAAACACGCTCATGGCTGGATTCGGCTCAGGTATTATTCCCAAAGGCACCGGCGTAGTCATGAACAACGGCATGATGTGGTTCGACCCAGTCCCGGGCCGCGTCAACTCCATTATGCCCGGCAAGTACCCGCTCAACAACATGACGCCTGCGCTTGTAATGGACGACGACGGTGTGAAACTCGCCGTGGGCGCGTCGGGCGGTCGCAGGATCACCAACTGCGTTACCCAGCTCATAACCAAGGTCGTCAACTACGGCATGGGACCGCAGGACGCCATAGACTCGCCTCGCTTGGACTGCTCACTTCCCGTAACCAGCGTTGACCCTCGCCTGCCCGCCGAGGTCGTCTCGGATCTTGAATCCAGAGGACACCGCATCTACACAATAGGCAGCAACCACGTCCAGGGCGGATTCGCCAGCTTCGCGAGCCCTGTCGCCATAGTCCGCGACCCCGGCTCCGGCTTCCGCGCCGGCGTGGACACCTTCCACTCCGCCTACGCCGAAGGCCCATAGAAGACTTAGTCAAGAAGTGAGGGGAGATTTAAAGGAGGCGGCAGGAGAACGACCATGCAGAAGACCAAACAAACCAACCTTGAACGCTACCACGCCAACGCGCTCTGGTTCGGAGATCACTACGAGGAATTGAAGGCTCTGTATCCGGACCAGTGGGTGGGGATACGCGACAAGAAGGTGGCAGGCGCTAACGAAAACCCCGAACTTCTGATGATCGAACTGAAGTCCAAGGGAGTTTCCCTGAAGACTATGTACTTCCACTTTCTTCCTACTGAGGAGAAGGTCTGGGTATTTACACCGTTCGGATGATACTCGGATATTTTCAGACCGAAGGCGCATTTCAGCGTCCCTACGTTGATCTGATTCTGCAATTTCCAGTTGCCGATAATCGTCAGTTGGAAGTTTCCTTCCTGATCGATACTGGTGCGGATCGCACACTGCTCTCTCCTGCTGAAGGCGCGCGCTTGCGTCAGCAGTTAGGGATTGACATTCTTAGCTTGCCGTTTGGTCCGCCAATCGGTGGTGTGGGCGGAGAGACTCAGACTAAAATGATTGACTCCACTCTGGACATAGGCGGACAGTCCATCTCTACAACCCTATCGCTGGTCGAGCCGCCTCCGGGCCAGTTCCCAACCATGCCGTCCCTGCTTGGTCGCGATAAATTCTACCAACTCGCCCTCTTCATGGAATACCGAACAGACAGGCTTCTACTATTGGACGAATCAGAAACCGAGCCCATCAGTATCGGAGCGATGTGACAGCCATGACCACCACCCATACCAAGCTGATCACCGCCGATGAAATGCTCATGCTGTACAGCAAGGGAGTCCGCGGCGAACTCGTAAGAGGGGAGCTTTGCGAAACCATGCCAAGCGGAGGAAGACACGGCGAAGTTGTAATGAGAGCGGGCTTTTTTCTGAACGGTTTCATTATGCCGCGCCGCTTGGCAAGACTTGCCGGTTCCGACTCCGGCGTCCTGCTCGAACGCAACCCCGACACCGTCCGCTACCTCCTCGCCTTTTAAAAGCGTTCAGTATTCACTTCCGTTCGTCGGCATAAGGATCTGGCGGCGTAACCCCGTTGAATATCGAGTACTCGGAGATAACCACATCTTCACCACCGATTTTACCCCAAACCAAGATTGTATAGACGCCATCGCCGTGTTGGGCTATCAGGTCGCTCAGGTCGGCGGTCACCGAGAAGACTCCCTCTCTAACCGACCACTTTCGGGCTGTGATCCAGGGTACTATCGTGGGACGCTCAATGAGCTTTTGGCTCAGGTCGTAGGCTGCCTTCCAGAACCTGTGAGCCTCATCGTGTGAGCGTGGGCCGGGCGCGTCTGCGGGAACATCGTAGGGGTCGGGGCAGGGGTTGTGTGTTGTAACATAGCTTTCTGTCGTCCAGTACGCTCCACCCGTCAAAGGTTCTCTTAACGCGGCTATCTGAAGTCCGCTACCGTAGCAGTACGTCCTTGTGACCTGCCCTCTGGTGAGTGCATGAGGCGGAGGATCATAGTAAATCTGTATACCGAGGTCTTGGTGGCTGTCGAATCGCGCCCCGTTCTTGGTTCTGCCTGATAAGCTCAGAATGTCATCCTCAATGGAAGGCAATTCATCATACTCAACATAATCGCCCTCAAAGTGCTGGTATGCGAGGAAGTTGTACCTGTCCCACGCCAGACCGATGTTGATCTTCTTGTGCCATTTGCCCAGGATGTTCCGTCTGTGCCCTGGACTGTCCATCCAGCCTTCCATAGCTTGCCGTATCTCTCGTTCAATGCTGGCAATAGCGCGGTAGCCGTCGGATGCCTTTATGCAGTAGTCGCTTCCGGATCCATTCTCCCCATTGGATTGATAGCCGCCCGCCAGACTGTAACGCATATAGGGCTTGAGTCCGTCAATCCCCCAGTGGGATGCGAAACAATTCTCAAGCGCCGCTTCCGCGTGCAACTGGGCGGCTATATTATCTCCGAGAACAACAGCATCGAGTCCTGCCTTCGCTCTCTCAGCATTGATCAGTTCCAGCATATACCGCTTCTCTTCTAGATGGCGCGAGTCCGGGGATAAGACAGTTTCGGGAGTCGGTATCGGCGTAGGCGTATTTATCGGTACGGTCGTGTTGGTCGGCAATGGCGTGATAGTTGATGTCGGTGTATTGGTCGGCATAGCCGTCTCAATGGGCATGGGTACTGGAGTCGGGACTATTGTGACCGTAGCCGTCGGCTCAGGAGTCGGAGTAACTGCGGGCGTCGGTGTAGGGGTATAGACGATAGCGCTGTCCTCTTCCACATTCACGCTAACGGTCGTATGGGAATCACCAACCGTGAATCTCAGCGTGTGAGGCCCTGGAGATAGCGTTCGCGCGAATGCGAACGACTTCGATTCTCCTGCAGAGAGAGTGCCGATGATATTCACCAGTTCCGCCGCGCCGCCATCAACCGACATTTCCACCTGCGCCACTTCATCGCTTTCCAACTCTCCCACATTCCTCACCTCCAGCAGGAAATCAACTTCTTCGTCGCCAAGCGACTCGACGCTTACTACGTCTATCGCGTAGGTGGCCGGGATAGTCGTGGGATTGGGAACGAGCGTCGCGGTTGGAGTTGAACTCGGCTCCGGGGTTTCAGTTCGCGGTGGTGTCGCCGTTGAAGATGGGATTGCTCTGATCGGCGTAGCTTGAGTGGGAGTATTGGTAGGGGAAAGAGCCACTACCAATGCCGCTGTCGGAGTATGTGTCGACGCCGGAGCGGGCGCTTCCGAAGCCGAGTTCAGGATTCCCTCGACAAACTCAGAAACGTCCGAGCGAATCTCCGGGTTTTGGTATGCGTATAGTCCGACGACTCCGATAATTATGCCGATGATTAGCGGCTTCAGCGTCTTTCCCATTGGCTAAACGCAACTCCGAACCTGTATCAACTTAGTCGGCGACACGCCTGAGAGAAAAGAAACACCCGGCGGACTTCATCCTGAAAATCCTCTAACCCCTCGAAGAAACTCGTGGCTCGACAATCCTGCAAATCCTGATTCCGACAGAAGTGACCGACGACCAAGATAATACTGTATCATCCCTCTACATCCCACCACACTACTCCCTGCCGCACCGCCCGCGCCCCTCTTATCCTGTACCCGCTGTCCTCCGCCTCCAGATACCCCTCGATTGACTCTTCCAGCCGCTGAAGCCTCGCCGTATCTGACCCGATGAACAGCCGCCCGCTCACCTCCTCCACAGCCGCCTCCACGCTCTCGAAAGACTGCGGACCAGTCGGCGCCATCATTCGGACACTGGCGTAAATCCCCATCTCCCACAGCACGTTCATCAACTCCGGCAGCGCGGGCAGGTTGATCCGTTCCTCCCCGTACACAGGCTCCCACAGCGGAGCGACCCCAGCCTGTGGCGAGTCCACGAACGACACCATCACAACCCTCCCCCGCGCGTGGTCGTGCAGCTTCTGGACGAAAGGCCGGATGTCCGCCACCCCATAGACCACGTGCGAGCACAGGACCAGGTCCGCCGCTTCCACCCGCGCCGCTTCCCACTCCGCGTTCACACCCGTAACGTTCGCCCCCTCCACCTCCGACGACGCCCCCTCTAGCTGTTCCAGCATGGAAGGGGAGGGGTCAACCACCGTGGCAGACGCCCCGCGTCGCAACGCAATCGGAATGGCGAATCGCCCCGCTCCGCCGCCCACATCCAGGACCGAAGAATCCTCGTCCACCATCTCCATCAGAACGTTCAGTATCTCGTCATCAGTGCGGTATGGATCGGCGCGGAACATCGGTGCGAGAGTCCGCCAGAAATCCCCCTCCCTAAGCGCCGCCTCCATCGCGCCCTCCGACTGCGCGTGATGCTTCTCCACCCGCGTGCGCCACGCCTCCACCGCCGACCCTATGTACTCGGAACTCATCTCAGCCTCCTCTATACGCTTGTGTCATTGTCCAGGCTATACTACAACAATACATCCGTTCTGTGTTACAATCATCTCATCGAAGCGGACCGAAGAAACATAAATGCGGGGTTATGACAATAGTCCAATGGGGCGAAAGAAAAATACCGTCCATAGCTAACGCAGGGCAACACAGGGTAAACGCAGGGTAAAATCTATCCCTGTACCACCCTGTGACTCCCTGTAAATCCGCCCTGTTCTCGCCTGCAGTAGTATAAATCCAAATATATGAAACTCCTCGAAAGACCCGGAAAACCAAGAGAGGGAACGCAGCGCAATATCATCTTTGAAAGGCGCCCGGAAATCCGCTCCGAACGCTTGCGCCAAGCGTGGATAAGTAGTAAATTCTCTTTATATAGATTAGCCGCTCAAATCGTGGAATAGGGGGCGTTTCAATGGCGTCGCAAAACGGAAATCACAACAAGGCGCTGGTCGTGGTTCAGCTGTCCGGTGGAAACGACACTCTTAACACCGTAGTGCCGTTCAACGACGGTCTGTACCATGATTTCCGCCAGAAGGTCAGGCTCGATACGACGAAGGTCCATCCCATCAGCGACGATCTGGCATTTAATCCCAGCATGGGGCCGGTAAAGAGGCTCTGGGACGAAGGCAACGTTGCTGTAATCAACGGCATTGGCTACCCGAATCCGAATCGCTCGCACTTCCGCTCCATGGACATCTGGCACACCGCGATGCCCGACGACATTGGTAGAGACGGCTGGCTTGGTCTGGCCACCCGCGAACTCGATCCGACAGGCGACAACGTACTGACCGCCGTGAACTTCGGACGCGGTCTGCCCAGGGCGCTGTCGGTACGCGGTGTTCCCGTAGCGTCGGTCGGCAATCTGGAGACCTACGGCCTCTTCCCGGACGTGCAGGACGAAGTCATGCGTAAGTACGCCCTAGAGGCTTTTTCGCAGATGTACGGCGGGCAGGGCAAGGACACCGTGATGGAGTTCCTCGGACAGACTGGCAGGGACGCGCTGAAGGGCGCCGACATTCTACGCACCGCTCCCGCCCAGTATGAGTCCACCGTCGAATACGCGGCGAACCCAATCGCGCAGAGCCTCAAGAGCGTCGCGCAGGTGCTATTCGCCGACCTTGGCACCCGCGTCTTCTACACCCAGCACGGCAGCTTCGATACCCACTCCGGTGAGATCGTCAGCCACGCCAAGCTGTGGGACGAGGTGGCGGGCGGAATCGGCGACTTCTACGACGACCTGAGAGAACACGGACGCGAGAATGATGTCGCTATACTCGTATTCTCAGAGTTCGGACGCCGGATCAAGGATAACGGCTCCGGCACCGACCACGGGTCGGGTGGAACGGCCTTCGTCATAGGCGGTGAGGTGAACGGCGGACTCTATGGAGACTATCCGTCAATCGAGCCACATATGCAGCTTGAAGGCGACCTTCACTTCAATAACGACTTCAGAATGACCTACGCCACCCTGCTGGACCGCTGGTTCAAGATTGATTCCGAGCCAATTGTAAACGGTCAGTTCGAACATTTCGATTTCCTGACAGCCTAGAGCGAAAGAAATCCCCCTCTCCCTCGATCGGAGAGGGCTGGGGTGAGGGTGAAATCCCAACGCCGATGCAAATGACAAGAGGAGAATGATGATGACCACAACCGCGGACATCTCCCTTATGGCACACCTGATGAGACGCGCGGGATTCGGAGCCACCCGCGAGGAGTTGGAAGAACTCGTGGCCAGAGGCTACGAGAATGTCGTAGAGGACATGTTGAACCCCAGCGGGGATAGGGGTGTCCTCTCGGACGACCTGATTCGCCGCTACCATGTTGACCAGTCCGAACTCCGACAGTTGGATGGCGCGGGCGCCTACTGGCTCTACCGCATGATCACCACCAACTCTCCACTGGAAGAGAAAGTGGCGCTGTTCTGGCACAGCCTGTTCGCTACCGGATATTCCAAGCTGAACCAGGCGCGCTCGCTGCTCAACCAGATTGATATGTTCAGGCGTGTCGGCTTCGGCAGCTTCAAGGACATCCTCGTCGAACTGTCCAAGGACCCGGCCATGATCATTTGGCTGGACAACAACGACAACCACGACGGAGCGATCAACGAGAACTACGGCCGCGAACTGCTGGAACTGTTCTCGTTGGGCATTGGCAACTACACCGAGGACGACATCAAGGAGGCGTCGAGAGCATTCACAGGCTGGACTCTCAGGAACGCCGAATACATGTCCATGCGCGCCATGAAAGACTCCATCTGGCCGTACAGCAGGATCGCCTGGCACTTCGAGTTCCGGGAACACGACCATGACACCGAGGAGAAGGAGTTCCTGGGTGAGCGAGGCAATTTCGACGGCGACGAGATCGTTGACATAATTTGCCGCCAGGACGCCACCGCCCGGTTCGTATGCACCAGGCTCTTCCAGTTCTTCGCCGCCGACGAGATTGATGAGGATGGCGAAGCTGCCATCGAGCAGATGATGGCCTCCTACTTCGAGTCCGATTACGAAATCCGTTCGGTCCTACGCACGCTGTTCAACTCTGACTACTTCACCTCGGACGAGGCGCGATACGCTCGTGTCAAGGCCCCGGTGGAAACAGTTGTCGGAGCCGTCAGGATGGCGGGCTCTTACAGGGAGCCTACGCTCGGTGTGAATATGCTTGCCAACCAGGCCTTCTTCATGGGACAGGGACTTCTCCAGCCTCCGACCGTCGAGGGCTGGCACGAGGGCGTCGAGTGGATAGACAGCGGTTCGCTGGTCGAGCGTGTGAACTTCGCGGCGAGCGAGCTCGGCAATCCAGACAGCCCCGGAGTACGAGCGATTTCCGACAGGCTGGCGCTGGACGGCGGACATACCCAGTCCCCCGAACAGTTGGTGGACGGCTGCCTCGACCTGATGGGTCCGATTCATGTCGAGGACAGCACGCGCAGCGCAATTGTCGCCTTCGCCTCTCAGTTCGGCGAAGTGGACCTACAGGAGGACGACTCTCTCCAGAAAGTCGCCAATGTAATGCGACTGATCGCCTCGTCCAAAGAGTACCAGTTGGCATAACCGGAGATAATGGCCCAGTAAAGTCGAATGTAAAATGAGCCGGTGTCGCTGGATGCCGGCTCATTGACTGAATGTCGCTGAAATTCAATCGAAACGGGGTGAACTAAGGTGTCTGGACAGGCTGGCGCTTCAATTGAATATCTTAAGACCATTGGAATTGTGAATAACGGCGATAACGGTCGCGGATTCGCAAATCCTTATGACATCGCGTTTGGCCCGGACGGACGGATTTATGTGCTCAATCGCTGCGACCCGGCGCGCGCAAAGGCAATTCGCATTGGCGTCTGCAACCTCGACGAGGACTACCTGTTCGAGTTCGGAAACGGCTACGGGGACGGCGAAGGTCAGTTCATCTGGCCCGTCGCCATCGCCTTCGACAGCTCCAACCGCCTGTTCATCACCGACGAATTCAATCACCGTGTGACGGTCTTCGACGCGTCAGGCGACTACATTACCCACTGGGGCGAGAGGGGTGAGGCGCCCGGTCAGTTCAATGGTCCGGCCGGAATCGCGATCAATAAAGAGGACAACATATACATCACCGACCAGCACAATAACCGGGTGCAGAAATTCAATTCGGACGGTGAGCACCTATCCGGCTGGGGAGAGCGCGGCTCCGACGACGGACAGTTCGACCTACCCTGGGGAATTGGCCTCGGAAGCGACGGCGCCGTTTACATCTGCGACTGGCGCAACGACCGCGTGCAAAAGTTTACTGCCGAGGGCGACCACCTGTTGAGCATTGGCGGCTCAGGTAGCGGCGACGGCGAACTGAACCGACCCTCAGGTGTGGCGGTTGACTCAAGTGGGGTGATTTACGTCGCCGACTGGGGAAACGAGCGCGTTCAGGCCTTTAATCCAGACGGCAGTCACCTTGTGACCCTGCGTGGACAGGCCACATTGTCCCAGTGGGCCATGGACTACTTCTCCGCCAACCCTGATGAATGGGAAGTACGTCAAATCTCCGACCTGGAACCCGAGCTGCCAGAGCATCTACACACTCCGTATCACGTTTCATCCCAGATCGAGCCCTACTTCTGGGGGCCCGTCTCCGTCCGCCTGGACGACGAAGAGCGCCTCTACGTAGTAGAAACCAACCGCCACCGCTTCCAGATCTACCAGAAGGCGTAGAGAATTCCATAAGCACGGGATATGAATTCCGGCAGGTTGCACGGTCTAGACTGGCGATGCCTTATGCCGGCGACGGCGGCTGTATAAACTCCACGTAGTTGCCCTCCGGGTCCTGGATGTAGCAGATGCCCCGTCTTCCCTCCGGCGTGTCATGGAAGATGGGGTCGGTGATGAACTGGATTCCTTCCGCTTTCAGCTTGTCCGCCAGCGCCGCCAGGTCCGTCACGTTGAAGCAAATGTGCGCGGCGCCCAACTGGTGCCTGTGAAGGTGGCCCTCCGGGCTGGGCGGGTCTATGAAGTGGACCAGTTCCAGCGCGTGCTCCCCCTCAGGCTTGCCCACGAACACCAGAGTCCTGTGAGCCCCAGGTATCCCGGTGTGATCGCCCTCAGGCGGTGCGACGCTATCCACCTCGCGCTTCACCGACAGCCCCAGCGAATCGCGGTAGAACGCGACCATCTTCCCTATATCCTTCACCACAAACCCCGAATGGTTGAATCCCGTTATCATCTCATCCCTCCTGTCCGATCGACATCGAATCTTACATTGAACTCTAACAGTCATGCAGGATGTTACAGGAAATAGGTTAGGGAGGTAAGATTCCACAAACAGGAGTGAAGGCTCGGCCTTCCTCCGCGTTGCATCGCCTACCCTGCGAGTGTATCCTCTTATACTAGAATATCCAATTGAGTGCAGGGAGTTGCCTTGTTAGCCAGAATTCAAGAGTCACGGGTCGGCGCGGTCCTGAAGAAACTGGACTCGTGGATCACTTGGGGTGTCATAGGCTTCATAATTGGGCTTGCGCTAGGGGTGAACGACCTGTCGGTTTGGCTGCTTGCCATCGGACTCGGTCTCTTCATCGTTTATCTCTCACTCCACGGTCCGGCCAAACGCGAGACCGAAGGCAGTCTGTTTGCCGCCGGAGGGGTCTTTATGATGGCGTGGATGGCAGGTTTCATATTGAAGGGACTACTGTCTCTCTAGAACCAATGACTGCGCCAATGCCAGAATTCACCTTTCCAGACAGCCAACAGAATCGCGTCCACTTGTTTGTGACGTGCATAGTTGACCAGTTCTTCCCGGAAGTTGGAGAAGCCGTCGTGCGGACCCTGCGTGCGCTCGGCGACGAAGTGCAATTCAACCCTGCGCAGACCTGCTGCGGACAGCCGGCCTTTAACTCCGGCTACTGGAACGAGGCCAAGCCGCTCGCAAGACGACTTCTCAGCCAGTACGACGGCTCCGAACCCGTTGTGCTGCCGTCCGGATCCTGCGCCGCGATGATTCGCAACTACTACCACGAACTATTCGCCGATGACTCGGTGAATCAGGCCAGGGCCGAAAAGCTCTCCCACAACGTTTACGAATTCACTGAATATTTCGCCGAGAAAGCCGACGCCGCCCAGCTGGATAAACTTTTGGGGAGCAAGGGTATGGGCGCGACAGTCGCCTTCCACGAAGCCTGCCACGCCAAGCGCGAACTCGGCGTTGACGCTCAGCCGAAACGTATTCTGGATACGCTCACAACCAGAGTGGAGTTGCCGCAGGCGGAAGTCTGTTGTGGCTTCGGCGGTACTTTCTCGGTCAAGTATTCGGACATTTCGGGCGCGATGCTCAGCGAGAAGTTGGACAATATCGAAGCGAGCGGCGCCGATGTCGTGACTGCCTGCGACTCGAGCTGCCTTATGCACATTCGAGGTGGACTCCAGCGTCGCGGCAGCGAAGTCAAAGCTGTCCATATAGCTGAACTTGTCGCCGCTGGGCTGGAGGGCAGGTAGTAAATTGGAGCCTCGCACCAGGCAATTCAGGCAGAACTCGGCGGCAGCGCTATCTGACGACAACGTACAGCATAACCTCGCAGGTCTCTACTCAGGCTTTCACAGTGCGAGGCTTACTGCCTCCGCTGCCACGTCGGACTGGCAGGAACTCAGTGATACAGGACGCCGGATCAAGGCGCACGTTATCGAGAACCTGGACTACTACCTCGAATTACTCGCGCGTAACGTCGAGCGCGCAGGCGGCAACGTCTTCTTCGCCAAGGATGCAAAGTCCGCGTCGGACTACGTTGCGGGTGTCGCCGCAAAACACAGCGTTGAGATGGTCATCAAGAGCAAGTCCATGCTCTCCGAAGAGATGGGGCTGAATGAAAGGCTCGAAGAGGATGGTATCGAACCTGTCGAGACTGACCTCGGCGAGTACATCGTACAGCTCGCCGGCGATACTCCGTTCCACATAATCGCCCCGGCCATACACAAGTCGCGGGAAGATGTCTCTCAATTGTTCACGGAAACGCTCGGATCGCCGTACTACGAGGACATAGAAGACCTGGGACGCGAAGCGCGTGTCCAACTGCGGCAGAAATTCATGTCAGCCGGTATGGGCGTATCCGGTGCGAATTTCCTTGTGGCCGAGACTGGAACGGTCACCCTCGTCACCAACGAAGGCAACGGTCGTATGTGTACTTCGATGCCGAAGGTTCACGTCGCCATAGCCGGGATGGAGAAGGTGATTCCCTCCATAGAAGACCTCAGCGTCTTCCTCAGGCTGCTAATACGCTCGGCGACGGGACAGATGCTGTCCAGCTACGTTACAACCGTGACCGGACCGCGACGCGATTATGAAGAGGACGGCCCCGAGGAGTTCCACCTCGTCATTGTAGATAATGGACGTTCCCGTCTTCTCGCCGACGAGAATTTGCGCGAGGCATTGCTCTGCCTCCGATGCGGAGCGTGCCTGAACGCCTGCCCGGTGTACAGAAAGGTGGGCGGCCATGCTTACGGGTGGGTGTATCCGGGTCCGATCGGAGCGGTGGTGTCGCCGATGCTCACCGGCCTGTCCGACGCCAAAGACCTGCCGTATGCCTCCACGCTATGCGGGGCGTGCAAAGAAGCGTGCCCTGTGCAGATAGACATTCCCAGGATGCTCCTCTACCTGCGAAAGGAATTGACCCAGGGCGACAACTACCCAGACCAGCGTTCCGCGTCCGCTGCCGAGGGCGCAGCGATGAAGGGGTGGCGCGCCTCCGTGTCGTCGGACAAAGCTATCAGGGCCGCGAACCTGTTCGCCAGACTGGGACAGTCAGTCCTGTCCAATGACGGCAAAATATCCAAGTTGCCCGGGCCAATGTCCGGTTGGACCGAGCATCGAGACTTTCCGTCCGCCGCCAGGCCTTTCAGGTCGCGATGGCGTGAAATGAGCGACGAATGAACGACCGAGACGATTTCCTCGCCAATATCCGTGGTGCGCTTGGGCGTACAGCCCCACTGGAAGCGCCCGCATCCAAAGTCCCTCACAGCGCGGGTCCACCGGACGAACTCGACGAGCGGGTAGGGAGGGTGCGTGAACTGATTTCGCGCGACGCCGACAATCTGATGTCCGTGCTCGCGCGTGTGGCCGTAACATCTGGCTGGAACGTAAAGCGAGTGGATAGCGCCGAGGCCGCCGGAGACTACATTATGGATGTGGCGAGGGAAATTGAGGCGCGTTCGCTGGTGTACTCCCTTCATCAGGTAGTGCGCAGCGCCCTGCGCCCGGGCGCTCTCTCCGAAGCCGGGATGGAAGCCGTTCCTATAGCGCTCGGCCACGAGTCTGAAGAGCGGGATGCCGTGGAACTCGCGGATCTCAAGGGAATCATGGAACGCTCCGACATCGGCGTCACCGGCGTGGACTACGCCATATCCGAAACTGGCACCTGCGTTATCATCCCTCGCGCCGGGGTTAGCAGGCTCGTCTCTTTGCTTCCGCCGATGCACATCGCGCTGGTCGAGAGGGGGCAGGTGCTCCCCAGCCTGGACGAACTCTTCACCCTCAGGCGCAACGACTTCGTAAACGGCGATTTGGGGAGCTACATGAACCTCATAACCGGCCCCAGCCGATCCGCCGACATCGAGTATAAGCTCATAACCGGCGTCCACGGCCCGGGCGAAGTCCACATGGTGCTCATCGGGTAGGGCTTACTGTCTGCTGACAGTCGTGCCTCCGACCTTTAATAGTCGCATCGCCTGGGCTGTTGTGTCCGCTATCAGGTCGGCGGCGCGCGACGACGCTTCCTCCAGGCTCATGGGCGCGCTGGTAATTGCGAGGGCTGCTTCGATGCCATGGTCGTGGACTAGGTGATAACGGTCGCCCAGGGTTCCCGCAATCGCCACGACCGGCATTCCTCGCCTTTGCGCTCTCTCGGCTACACCTATTGGGGCTTTGCTGTAAACCGTCTGGTAGTCCAGCGCGCCTTCCCCGGTAAGTACCAGATCGGCGCCTTCGAGGGCGTCATCCAGACCCACCGTATCCATCACTATATCCACGCCTGCGCGCAGGTCTGCATTCAGGAAGGCCACCATACCGCCTCCGAGTCCCCCCGCGGCGCCGGCTCCCTGGAGATCGTTTATCTCGGCTCCAATGTCATGACGGACTACATCGGAGAAGTGGAGTAGCGCCGCGTCGAGTGTCTGCACCATTTCTGGCGTGGCTCCCTTCTGAGGCCCGTATATCGCGGACGCCCCCTCTGGTCCTGTCAGAGGATTGCTTACATCGCAGGCTACCAGGAACGACGATTCTCTTATACGTGAGTCCGCGCTCGACATGTCAATGCGGGCCAGACTCGCCAGAGCCGCGCCGCCATGCGCCAATTCGTCTCCCTTATCGTCGAGAAGCCGAACACCGAGAGCCTGGGCCATGCCCGCACCCGCGTCGTTGGTCGCGCTGCCCCCGATCCCCATGATGAATCGCCTGAACCCGTAGTCCAGCGCCGCACAGACTATCTCGCCCAAGCCGTAGGTGGTCGCGTTGAGCGGATCCCTGTGGTCTAGCGGCACCAGCGCAAGGCCCGAGGTCCGCGCCATCTCTATGACCGCCGTAACGCCGTCCCCCATCGCGCCCCATTCGGCATTCCTGCGCTCTCCCAGGGGGCCGGTGACCTCCGCCTCCCGTATCTCACCGCCAGAACCCTCGACCAGCGTTTCCAACGTGCCGTCGCCGCCGTCCGCGACCGGAACCAGAAGCGTATCCGCATTCGGGAATACTTCCAGTATGCCCTCTCGCATGGCTTTGGCCGCGTCCAGCGCGGATATACTTCCTTTGAACGTTTGGGGCGCAATGACGATCTTCATAGTGGACGGATTATACACCCAAGCCAACCCGCAATTCACCGTGCTGGAGAAGACTTCTGCACAGCTACCGTCAGTATTAGGAGACAATTGCAAAAGTCCATCTCGGCGGCCAATCGTCATTCCCGCGAAGGCGGGAACCCCGAAGGGCTCGCCGCCAGGCAATCCAGAAACTAGGGTCTTTGTAGCTACTTCAAATCCACTTTTGAAATCCTCTCTCAGACATAAGAACACTTGACCTCCAAAGAACATATATACTATCATGTCCTTAATTGACAATTCCTAATTCCAAATTGACAACTGAACATGACTCCCTACCCAGAACTACAACAGATCATCCGAGAGGAAACCGACAACGGTCGCGGCATCGTCCAATTCCTGTTCAAGGCCATGTGGGGCGAGTTTCACAACTTCACCCCGCAGCACCAACTCATGGCTGGACGAGCTCTCGCCATCATCGGCGTCGAACAGGGTGTGCAGTTCGTCGAGGCCAACAGACCGCCCAGCCTGCCCAGAAACACACCACAGCGCAGGGTTGTCGAAGACGAACTCGACGCCAAGCTCAGCGCCGCAGAACGCGAACTCATAGGCTATGCGAGGAAGGCCACCCGCAGCGGTCGCAAGATGGTCCGCTTCTACCTCGACGCGATGAACGGAATCATCAAGAGCTTCAGTCCCTCGCTGAGGATTGCAGCCGCCAAGGAACTCATAGGCTGCGCCTTCCCGCTGCTGACCTCGGCCAGACGACGCGGGAAAACTGCGCCCAAGCCGCAAACTGAAACCGCGCAGCCGCAGACCCAATCCGCGCCTGTGGCCTCCGAACCCAGCGTCCAGTCGCTGAACGGACACCCGGAACTCTGCTCATGCAGAACCTGCGTCCGCTCAGCTATGCGCAGATTCGCCCTCACACACTGCGAGGAAGGCGAAGAGACCTACCAGTACATAGTCCGCAGGGCCATGACCGCTACGAGAGACCCCAGGCAGCGACTGTCCGAAGCCACCTTGGTATGGAATCAGTACCTTGCCTACGTCAGGCGGCTGTGTCCCGAATCCACCATAGAAGCGCTTCCGGGCTGGTTCAATCGCCTTCTGGAAGACGACCCTCACTACCCCGACGGCTACAACCCCAAGTTGGTGGAGAAGAACTACGACTTCTGGATGTACGATCTGGACAAGGACGACGAATACGCGCTGGATGAAGACTGCTACTGCGAGGACTGCGACGACCACGAGCGGGACGACTACGGCAACTGCAACTGCGAAATCTGCTTCGAGTCCGAAGACGATCCCTGACCTCCGCCGACCCACAACTGAATACTCGCCTCTCTGCGATTGCAGCCACTCTCACGATGCTTAATTGGCCAGACGTCAGGGCTTTTCGTTTTCGTCTCGTCATTCCTACGAAGGGAGACCGTTGCATAACCACCGTCATTCCCGCGAAGGCGGGAACCCCGAAGGGTTCGCCGCCAGGCAATCCATGGGTGGGGGAGGTTGCTGCATGGTAAAACTTGCTGAACGCGGTACTACGATTATGCCAAACAGGATAATGAAGAGTCCCTGCGCATCCACTCCCGTCCGCTTTTCTCAGAAATCCGATGTGATAGTATAGGAACACAGCCTGAACAGAGGAAGTTTCTATGCCCAGACAGAAGAGTTCTGTCCCGACCCGACAGTTGTACGCGCAGATCAGGGAAGACCTGTATCTGAGCGCAAAGGCGAGGGCCGCCGAAATGCGCGTTCCGCTGAGAACCTTCCTGGAAAACGCTCTCGAAATGGCGCTGAACGGTGACCGGTCGCAGGTACACCAGGCGAAGGCCGAATCGGTTTGGAATGACGAATATCTCTCCATGCAGCAGCGTCAGCCGGTCGGCTCGCCCGTACAGCTTACGGCAGAAGAGGCTGCCGCTATCCTTAATGAAGCGGTTGGTTCCAACGAGCGGTAGCCGATACTTTACTGCATCCAATCCAAGGGCGACTGGATTTGCTGCGCGCGCGTTCGCGTTGTATGAGTCGAGGAGCGATTATCTATGGACGCCGAAGTAATCCTGGACACCGGGATAATCGAGAGCGTCTGGCGTGGCGGCGCCGAGTCCGACTGGATTTCACGCGTCGTCGCGGGAGATACAAAAGCCGCCGTTTCGACGCTGTCCATCGCGGAAGCGGTCCGCAGACTTCCCGACAGGCGCGCCGAGATACAACTCGTCGCTCTGCTCTCCCTCGTGCAAGTAGTCGAGTTGAACCCCGAAGTCGCCAAACGGGCGGGTGGAATTGCTCGTGGTCTGGACTCCGACGATTCCTCCGTAATGCCCAATGCCGTAGTCGCCGCCACCTCCCTCGAAGCCGGGCTGCCTGTGGCCTGTGTTGATCCCGACTTCTTCGAGGCTATGGGTTGCGAAATAGCTTCGCTGCCATGACGTTTGTTGTGTCAGCACCGCAATCTATATGAAGTCAACTCACGCGTTGGACTGCCGGCCCAATCGGCTATAATTTGATTCACCACCGTCGTTTTCTCGAAACCGTGAACTGTTGTAGGCTGCAAAGTCCGTGGGAGCGCAAGTGCAAGCCGTGATACCAAAATTGACCCGCGTATTTTTCGCGCTCGGCGTACTGTCAATTGTGCTATCCACTACTGTACGTATTGTGGACGCGCAAACAGAGCCGACTGAAGGCGGGGTATCGGTCGGTAGCCTCGACGCCCCCATTGATCCGGTGACGGCGCGTATTCTCAGAACCTGGATAAGCGACGCTCACGACAGTGGCGCGGAGCTGTTCGTACTCGAACTCGACACACCCGGCGGCGATCTGGACTCCATGAGAGACATGGTCGGGGATATACTGGATTCCCCCGTCCCTGTGGCTGTCCTGGTGACGCCGTCAGGGTCCAGGGCTGCGTCGGCCGGCACATTCATTCTGGCATCGGCTCACATTGCGGCCATGTCTCCCGGGACCAATGTAGGGGCTGCGTCTCCTGTAGGAGCGGGCGGTGTGGAGCTTCCCGAAACCATAAAGGAGAAGACCACCCAGGACGCTGCCGCCCTGCTCCGCAGCATCGCCGACCAGCGAGACAGAAATTCAGAAGCCCTGGTGAAGACGATCACGGAGGCCGCTTCATACTCCGATGCCGAGGCGCTGGAACTGGGAATATTGGACCTGCTTGCGGCGAACACCTCCGATCTGCTGGACAAGATTGACGGTAGGGAAGTGTTGGTTCAAGGCAGCCTTCGCACCATCGAGACCGAAGGTCTGTCGGTCGAGCGCGCCGAAGTCACGCCCGTTCAGCGCGTGTTGCGGTTCCTCGCCAATCCCACCCTTGTATTCATACTGATCGCTCTGGGTGCGATATTTATTCTGTTCGAGATACTGATACCTGGTGGCTGGGTCGCCGGTGTTCTGGGCGTCGGACTGCTGATTCTAGCCTTCCTGGGACTGGGCAGTCTGCCGGTGAACTGGATAGGTCTTGTCCTCATCGGCGCGGGACTTGTCCTGTTCTTCGTAGAGTTGCAAGCCCCGGGCTGGGGCGGCTTCGGACTCGCGGGAGGAATCAGCTTCATTCTGGGCGGCTTCTTCCTATTTGGAGACACCAGCGTCCCCGGCCTGCCCGCGCCCGACGTGAGGGTGGGTTACGGAGTCCTGGGAGTTACGGCGGCATTTATGGCCCTGAGCTTGGCGGGACTGTGGTACTTCTCCCGCAAGGCCAGGGGCATAACGGTCGTGTCCAGAGAATCGCAGATAGTCGGGCAGGTGGGTACTGTGCGAAGAATCCTGGAACCGAGAGGCACGGTGTACGCCGCGGGCGAACTCTGGACGGCTGAATCACTCTCTGGCGAAATCATAGAACCGGGAGAGAGTGTCGTCGTAACCGATATGGATGGTGTTATACTGACAGTGCGGAAAGAGGATTGACGTCAGCGGCGCTTTGTGATTTCAAGTTCCCGCAGGAGAGTGTCATGCCCGAACTGGAATCTCTTAGCTGGCTTTCCAACACTCAGGTGGTATTCGCGCTGATTGCCGTCGGCACGGTTCTGCTCCTGGTTGAGATTGCAAGCCCAGGGGGCTGGATTGCCGGGATCGCGGGCGTGGCCCTTCTTGCCATCGCGGGGCTGGCGCTTCTCAGCCTGCCGTTCAGTTGGATGGGACTGGCGCTCATCGCCATCGGGCTTGGCTTGTTCCTGTTCGAGTTCACCGGCGGATCGGACTACGGAGCTTTTGGAGCCGCCGGTATCATCAGTTTCGCAATCGGGGGATTGCTCCTGTTCGACGACAGGACTTTCGCGGGATTCGGCGCGTTTGGCGGAACGATAGCCTTCATGTGCGCGAGCCTTGCCGGACTCTGGTACTTCGCAAGGAAGGCGCGAAACATACACAGTCCGTCGAGAGACTCACAGATAGTCGGGCAGGTCGGCACGGTAAGGGTCGAACTCAACCCGACCGGAACGGTGCAGGTCGCCAACGAACTCTGGACCGCTGAGTCCGACTCAGGCGAACCCATTCAATCCGGTGAACGTGTAATGGTAACAGAAGTAGAGGGTCTCACGTTGAAAGTGTTCAGAGACCCGCTGTCATCCAATCCTTATTCCCAAGAGAGGGGCTAACATGATTCCGAATATAAAGGTCATTAAGCAATATGAACGTCTCGCGCTATTTACTCTGGGCAAGTACTCGGGACTTATGCAGCCCGGCCTGCGAGTGCTGTTCTGGCCGTTTCACTCCACGCTTAGGGTGGATCTTAGGGAAGAGGTCATAGACATTCCTCGCCAGACCAACATCACCAAGGACAATGCGCCGATTGAGATTGACTTCCTGGTCTATATGCGGATTATGGAAAATCACGCTGAAAAGGCAGTGCTGGAGGTGGTGGACTTTCACAGCGCGGTCGTTGGAATAGCTACCACCACGCTCCGCGCCGTCATTGGCGAAATGAGCGTTGACGATGTGCTGTCCCAGAGGGAGCGGATAAACGAGGAACTGCGCATCAAGCTGGACGAGATAACCGAGCGCTGGGGAATCAAGGTCACCCAGGTGGAAATCCGTGAGATCGAGCCTGCGCGCGACATTCAGGAGGCGATGAACCGGCAGATGTCCGCCGAAAGGATACGCCGCGCCGTCGTGACGGAGGCCGAAGGCACGAGGCAGGCGGCGGTCACAGTCGCGGAAGGCGAGAAGTCGGCTGCGATTCTCAGGGCTGAGGGTCACCGCCAGTCCGAAATCCTTACCGCAGAGGGAGACCAACAGGCTGCCGTTCTAAGAGCGGAGGGTTTCAGTACCGCGCTGGACAAGATCAACGAAGTGGCAGACGGGATAGACGTCAACACGCTAAGCTTGCAATACTTCGACACGCTGAAGTCCATGGGGGAAAGCCCGAGCACCAAGTTCATCTTCCCGATGGAATTCACCAATCTGCTCAACCCGTTCCTGAACGCCGCAACGGGCGGCGGTTCCGGGAGGCAAGGGAACGGCGCCGGCGACGACTAGCCACCACATTCACATGGAGATGTCATACTCCAGCGGCTGTTGAAAATCCCTTCCACCTTGATGGGGGAAGGCTAGGATGGGGGTGAAACCTCAACTGCAATGCAGTCATTCCCGCGGAGGGAGACCTTCGCACAAATGCTGTCATTCCCGCGAAGGCGGGAATCCAGAGGTGGGGGAGTGGTGCAGGCAGCTAGGATTTGTAGGCCGTCTCATCCGTTCAAGTCCCCAGCATCGAAGTGGACCAGGGTTACGCAAAGGTCTCCGGAAGCGGGAACCCCGAAGGGCTCGCCGCCAGGCAATCCAGGCGTGAGGGCGGCCTGAATATGTCAAGAACGACTGGATGCAGTGATGGCGTGAGGATATAGGTCGCGCCCTCGGCGTCCTGAGGGATTTGTGGATCGAGTTAGCATTGGCGGCAGTTCTTGGACTGCCGCCTTGCTCTATGTCAGCCAAGAGGATGGCTATATGTGGTCCTTGATCGCCCGCGCCACTGTGATCGTCATCCCCGGCACTGAGGCAACATCTTCGAGCGACGCCTCCCGGATGTTCTTCACCGATCCGAACCTGCGAATGAGCATCTTCTTGCGCTTTGGTCCGACGCCCGGCACCAGGTCCAGCGAGGACTTGACACTGCTCTTGGAGCGTCGCTGACGGTGGAACGTGATGGCGAACCTGTGCGCCTCGTCCCGCGCCCGCTGCACCAGGAACAGCCCCTGCGAATCTCTGGGCAGCACAATCGGGTCTTTCTCGTACGGCACGAACAGTTCTTCGTTTTCCTTGGCCAGGCTGCATAATGGGACATCGTCAATCCCGAGTTCCAGAAAAACCTGCAACGCCGCGCCCAGATGTCCCTTGCCACCGTCTATTATCACCAGATCGGGGATGATGCCCCAGGTGTTTTTGGAATTGCCGTTCGTGGAGTGAGCGCCGTTCTCACGCTCCCTTTTGCGAGATTCGGCGAGACGCTTGAACCTTCTTGTGAGAACTTCACGCATCATCGAATAGTCGTCTATGCCTGCGACATTCTTGATCTGGAATCTGCGGTAGTCGGAACTCTTTGGCTTGCCGTCCTCGAACACAACCATGCTCCCGACTGAGTTCGTCCCCTGGATATTCGAGATGTCGTAACACTCGATTCGGGCAGGCGGCTGGGGCAGGTTGAGCGCCTCCTGAATTTCTTCTGTGGCCTTCGCGTTGTTGGTTGACTCGTGAATCCTTCTGATGGTCAGTTGCTCAAGCCCCTGGGCGGCGTTCTGCGCCACCATCTCCACCAGCTTCTTCTTCTCGCCACGCTGCGGAACGCGCAAATAGACCGCGCCCTTTCTCTTGGTTCGGAGCCAGCCCTCGATGGCTTTGAGGTCGTCGGGCAAATACTGTAGCAATACGGTGCGTGGGACGTATGGATTAGCGGTGTAGAACTGCTTGACGAAGGCCGCAAGCACCTCCGCCGGTTCGTCTCCGTCCGCGCGGTGCATCAGGAAGTTCTCACGGCCAATCAGCTTACCCTGCCTGATGAAGAAGACCTCAACCCAGGCATCGCGATTCTGTTGCGCCAGCGCGATGACATCCACGTTCTCGTTAGTGAGGTGGAGTACCTTCTGGCCCTCATGCACCTTCTCTATGGCGACAATCTGGTCTCTGAGAACGGCGGCGCGCTCGAATTCCAGGTTCTCTGAAGACGCTTCCATCCGTGTGCGGATGCCCTTTACCACCTGCTCGGTCCGACCCTCCAGAAACAACGCGACCTGGTCAATAATCTCGTGGTACTGCCCCTTGTTCACTTCGCCAATACACGGTCCCGCGCAACGGTGGATGTAGTAGTCCAGGCAGGCCCTGTCGTCGTTCCCTGTGATTGTCTTGGTGCAGGAGCGATAGGGGAACAGCTTCTTGAGAAGCGCGAGCGTCTTGCGCACGCTCGACGCGCTTGCGAATGGTCCGAAGTAGCGCGCTCCGTCTTCCTTCACTCTTCGGGTAACGTAAACGAGCGGGAACTCTTCAGTCGTATCTATTTTGATAAATGGGTAGGACTTGTCGTCTTTGAGTCGGGCGTTGTACTGAGGCTGGTGCTCCTTGATGAGATTGCTTTCTAGGATCAGCGCTTCCTGTTCCGACTCGGTGACTATGAACTCGAAGTCGGTGATCCGGCGCACCATCTGCCTGATTTTGGGCGGCAGATCGTAGGGAGAGCCGAAGTAGCTGGAGACGCGCGACCGGAGCCTCGCCGCCTTTCCCACATAGAGAATTGCGCCCGAGCCGTCGCGCATCAGATACACGCCCGGCCTCGCCGGCAGGGCGCGCAAGCGCTCTATAAAAGTTGGAGTCTCCGCTACGACCACGCTGCCCCTCGCGGTCTCATCGACCTCGTTCATAACGGCATTCACTCCACCAGGGATGAGACGCCGCCGATGTCTCTACTATGTATGTCTAATTCTAAGCCTGCCCAAGTACCACCGTGAGCGCCGCAAGCGCGACTGCCATTAGCGCGGTCACCGCGGCAATTCGCTTGAGTTCGGACCCTAGGTAGGCGTACATCGCCAGCGGCTCGTATGTGGCCGCGCGATTCTGCGCTGCCCTTGTGCGGGCGCTGGGAGCTGCCGCAACGCTTCTCGACCGACGCTGCGCTGTCGGAGCCGACGGAGCGGCGACCGCCGGGGTCTGCGCCTGCGCCGTGGCTGCCGCAGGGTTTGCGCGTCTCCGCATGGGCGCAGCTATATTGGCCGCTGGCTGCTCGGCTGTCTTCTGTCTGCGTCCGCCGCCCCTGCGTCTTCGACGCTGGCTCAGCTTGGCCTGGCGTGAGGCTGCTCGCTTGTTCTTGCTTGGCATTTGTTTCTGCCTCCTTTAGAGGAGATATGCGACAAGATAAGGATAAACTTGTTTGCGGTGAGTTTCAAATCAGGCTCTGGGGTGGGCATGGTCATATTCACTGCGAACGTGTTCACTCGTCAGATGGGTGTAAACCTGCGTCGTGTTGATGCTGGCGTGTCCCAGCAGCTCCTGGACGTGTCTCAGGGGCGCGCCGCCATGCAGGAGGTGTGTCGCAAAACTGTGCCTGAGTGTGTGAGGCGTGATTTTACCGTCGAGACCCACTTTCCGGCAATACCCCTTCAGGATCAGCCAGAAGCCTTGGCGAGTCAGTCGGTTTCCTCTCCGGTTCAGGAACACGGCAGAGGTGGACTTCGATCCCAGCAGGCCGGGACGTACTTCTTCGATGTAGAATCTTACCGACTCGATAGCCTGGTTATGAATCGGCACAACTCGTTCCTTGCCGCCCTTGCCGAAACATCTTACCGCTCCAGTCCCGATTGATACGTCCTCCAGGTCGAGGGAGAGCAGTTCGCTTACCCTCATCCCACTGGCGTACAGCAGTTCAAGCATTGCCTGATCGCGTGTAGCTTCCGGCGTGTGGACCTGACCTGGGGCGGCGAGAAGCCTGTCAACTTCCTCGATAGTCAGAGCCTTGGGAAGAGATCTTCCGATTCTTGGAGCGCTGACGTTTGACGTCGGGTTGCCTTCCAGCGTACCTTCTCCCACCAGAAACCCGAACAACGACTTGGCGGAGGCAATCTTGCGCGCCCTGGTCGTTTCCGAATATCCTAATCCGTGGAGGTAGAGTACGTATTCGGATATTGTTTGCTCGGATACTTCGTTCCATACGACGCGCCCATTGACAGACTGGAGAAACTCGGTAAGTTGTTCAAGATCGTTTCGATAGGCCGCTAGCGTGTTCGGCGAAGCGCCGCGTTCTACGGTCATATAGTGGAGGAAACTTTCAGCGACTTCGTTCATGAAATACACCTTCGTAGCGACGAGGATAGAAAACGATTCTAACAGACGGCGCTGGGCGAGTAAGGTGGTTTCGTGACCTTCAAATCGGTGAGCTCTGCGCGGTAATCTTGAGAAACGCCACGATTAGCGAAATTCAGGACAGTTCTGGATGATTGAAATTGATATCGGCCCCAATCTGGTAGCCTTCGGTTCATTCGTGCTGAGTTGGCATGGTTTCTTCAGTTTCATAGCCGTTGCTACGGCGGTGTTCCTGGTCGGTAGATGGGCGCCACTGCGTGGCATTCATCCCGACGACGTGTATTCGATTGCTACCTGGGGGATAGTCGGCGGGATAGTCGGCGCCAGGGCCGTCCACGTGATTGACCACTGGAGCTTCTACCAGAGCAATCCCGGCCAGATGATAGCCGTCTGGAACGGAGGCATCGGACTCTGGGGAGGTATTCTTGGCGGATTTCTGGCCGCGGCGGGATATGCGCTGTGGCGCAAGCATCCGGTCGGCATAATCGCGGATCTGACTGCTCCCGCCATGCTGTTCGTCCAGACAATCGGGCGGTTGGGCGACATCGTAAACGGCGAACACTGTGCGAAGGCGTGGGATTTTGCGTTTGGGTTTATATGGACAAATCCGGCGTCGGACGCAGGACGTTGTGTTAGCGGCGTCGGCATATCCGTTCATCCCGTAATTGCCTATGAGATGATCTGGAATATGCTCTCGCTGCTTGTAATCTGGAAATTGCGGAATCGGTTGCGTCCGGACGGGATGCTCTTCGCTCTTTACCTGGCCCTGTACTCGCTGGGCAGATTCGGAATAACGTTCTTCAGGGAAGACAAGATATGGGCGTTCGGAATGCAGGAAGCGCAGTACATCGCGCTTCTGGTGCTCGCGATCACGGTGCCCCTGCTGTTGATCAAGGCCCGCCCGATCCCGGCGGACGAGGTACCCGATGAGCCGATCTTGCCGATAGAGCGAGGTACGCGGGCGGAACGCCGAAGACGCCGACGAGGGTAGTCGGTTAATCTATGAGGGTCCCAAGTCTTCGATGACCATTTGAAGGCTGGTCGAGCCGCGCCAGGTGTTCAGTTCCATACTGTACGCGACCTCGAGATATGTACCCGGCCTGGCTTGACTGACGTGGTCCCCTTGCCTGAAGGCAATCGCGTCCCAAGATGAACCGTCGCGGTCCTGGACGGTCATTTTCAAGTGCCTGCCGGATCCGACGCGGGTGGAATTGAGCACGCAAAGCCCATCTGAAGCAAACAGCGGCTGAGGATTGGACTGGCCGAACGGTTCAAGGTCCCGAGTGAAATCGAACAGATCGTTGGATACGAGCGAAGGGCCGGCCTGCATCTCGATTTCCAGGGGCGCGTCCTGCGCGACTTCGTCGAAAATACCGTTGGAATAAGTCTCGAAGTGCTCAGCCAGCGTCCTCAGGTGTTGATTCGGTATCGTGAATCCCGCGGCTTGGCTGTGCCCTCCGAACTTGACGAACAATTCCTTCTTCATCTCTATCGGTTCAAATATACTGAATCCCGGTACTGTTCTTGCGCTCGCCCTGCTCTCACTTTCTCCTACGGCAACGGCAATGGCGGGCCGGTGGTACATATCAACCAACTTGGAAGCGATCAGGCCTACTATGCCCGGCTTCCAGTCGCGATGCCCGACCATCAGTATTCCGGGTAGGGAGGTGCGCCCCCATCTCTTAAGTACCTGAGCTTGGGCTTGTTTCGCGCCCACTTCAGTCAGCGCCTGCCGTCGTTTGTTGGATACTTCCATGTCGGCGGCTATGTACCGCGCGTTTTCAGGGTCAGCGGTCGTGAGCAGATTGAGGGCCATGTAGCGGGCATTGAGCTCGTCATGTTCATTGTGCAGCCTGCCCGGAGCGTTCAGGCGCGGTATGAGACTGAATGACAGGGTAGTTGTATCCAGCGTCTTTCCGCGATTGCCGGACACTTCCACCAGCGCCTTGAGACCGGGGACGCTGGTGCGATTCATGCGTCTCAGCCCTTCGCCGACGAAGTAGCGGTTTTCCCCGATGAGTGGAACTATGTCGCTCACGGTGCCCAGCGCGACGAACTCCAGCAATTCTTCCGGCTCATCGCGCCCCGCGTCTTCATAGACGGCCTGCATGAGCTTGTAGGCCGTTCCCACACCGGCCAGGTGTCGGAAGGGATACTGTGAGTCCGGCCTGTTGGAGTTGATGAATGCCAGCGCGGGCGGAGTTTCCAGAACCGAGTGGTGATCCGTGATGATGGTATCTATGCCAAGAGAGGACGCTAACTTCACGCTTTCGCTATCGTAACTGCCGCAGTCCACCGTGACCAGAACGGACGCGCCCATGTCTGCGATGACACGGATAGCGTCGCCAGTAACTCCGTGTCCCTCGTCCAACCGATTCCGGTTGGGAATGTACGGCACTACATCGGCGCCCAACTTTCTCAGACCGGACATGACAACCGCCGTACCGCTTATGCCGTCAATGTCGAAGTCGCCGAAGACGCATACGCGCTCTCCGTCCTCGATTGCGCGCCCAAGCCTGGACACGGCTCTGTCCATATCGGGCAGCAGCATTGGGTCGCAGACATGAGACTCGTTAGGGGATAGGAATGACCGGGCTTCTTCCCTAGAGTTCAACCCCCTGTTGTAGAGAAGTTGAGACTGAAGTTGAGGGAACCCGAGCGCACTCACTGTCTTTTCAGGAACGGGCGGTCTTAGCTTCCAGTTGTTTTTCAACGGCGCATATCCCAACTATGAATTTAGGTTGGGCAGATATTCTCACAGACATTCCGACGCGCGAAAGCGAGGCGGGGCGCGCTTACTCCTCGAATTCCTGGAACACGAGCGATGCGTTGTGTCCCCCGAAGCCGAAAGAGTTGCTCATGGCAGAGCGTATGCGCCCTCTTCGAGGCATGTGCGGGGTGTAGTCGAGATCGCATTCGGGATCAGGAGTTTCGAGGTTGATAGTGGGCGGTATAGCCCACTTCGACAGGGCAAGTACCGTAACGGCAGCCTCCAACGCTCCGCTTGCGCCCAGCAGGTGGCCGGTCATTGACTTGGTGGAACTGATGGGTACCTTGTAGGCCTCCTCACCGAAAACGGTCTTGAGCGCCATCGTCTCGTACTTGTCGTTCAGAGGCGTGGACGTTCCGTGTGCATTCACATAGCCTATTTCTTCCGGCTGGACCTGCGCTTGGTTCAGTGCCATGTTCATGGCTCTTGCGGCGCCTTCGCCTTCCGGAGCGGGCTGCGTGATATGGTGAGCGTCGGCCGTGGAACCGTATCCCCCGATCTCGGCTATGGGTGTCGCTCCCCTTGAGATCGCGTGTTCCAAGCTCTCCAGAACCAGTACCGCGCCACCCTCTCCCAGCACGAACCCATCGCGGTCTGCGTCGAATGGTCTGGAAGCCTTTTGCGGGTCGTCGTTTCTCTTGGACAACGCATGGCATGCATTGAATCCGGCCACTCCTATCGGGCATATTGCGGCCTCTGACCCACCGGCGAATGCGGCGTCCACGTCGCCCCTGCGAATCGCCTCGAATGCCTGTCCGATAGTATCGGCAGCGCTGGAGCAGGCCGATACCGTGCTGTAATTCGGCCCCTTGGCTCCCATCATCATGGAGACCTGGCCAGAAGCCATGTCTGGAAGCATCATCGGTACCAGGAACGGCGAAATGCGCTTCGGTCCGCGATTTCCAAGCACGCCCACCTGATCCGAAAGCGTGATGATGCCTCCGATGCCACTGGCTATCATCACTGAAACACGCGGGCTGTTATCGGTAGTTATCTCGATGCCCGAGGCCTCCGCCGACTCCAAGGCGGCCACTGCCGCGAGCTGAACAAACCTGTCCATGCGCCTCGATTCCTTGCGGCCAAGCAAACCTTCAGGCTCGAAGTCTTTGACTTCCGCCGCGATGGTCGTGCCATAGCCCTCGGGATCGAAGGCTGTTATAGGTCCGACACCGGAGCGACCCGACAGCAGGCCCTTCCAAGTGGATTCGGTATCCAACCCAAGAGGGCTTACTATGCCCACGCCTGTTACTACAACTCGATTGGGTATCATTCGGGGAACTCCTGGGCGAGGGGCGTCCGCACAATCTGCGTCCTTCTGAGCCTTATCATCGGATGGGATTATAGCACAGATACGGGTATTACCCGTCGCCGGCGTAGCCTCGGTTCTTCTGGAGGCGCTCCATGTAGCCTCTGACCATCATTGCGGCGGTTGTGCCTTCGCCGACGGCCGCTGCAAGCTGTTTCGTGCTGCCCGCTCGAACGTCGCCTGCCGCGAATACGCCTGATATCGAAGACTGGAAGGTCATGTCCGTCTTGATGAAGCCCCACCGGTCGGTGTCGAGCACACCGCGTACGAATTCGGTATTGGGGTCCAGGCCGATGAAGATGAACACCCCCGATGGGTGAAGTTCCTCGTTATCACCGGTCTCAGAGTTGGCGACAGTCACAGATTCTACTCTTGTAGCCCCCCTGAATCCCCGTACCGACGCATTCGTTCGAACTACCAGCTTCGGCTCGCTCTCTGCTCTCTCCTGAAGGATCTGACTTGCGCGCAGCTGGTCTCCTCTTGCAAGCAGCGTTACCTTGGAGGCGAATCTAGTTAGGAATAGACCCTCTTCTACGGCGCTGTTGCCGCCCCCGACGACCAACACTTCCTGATCTCTGTAGAAAGGTCCGTCGCAGGTCGCGCAGAAATGGATGCCGGCGCCTATCAGGTCTTCCTCTCCAGGTACACCGAGTCTCCTGTATCTACTTCCGGTCGCGATCACCAGCGCGGATGAAGAATACTCGTCCCCGGTCTCAGTGGAGACTACCCTGAAGTCATCTACTGCCTTCACTCCGGTTACGGACTGTGCCTGAAGTATCTCGACGCCGAACCGTTCGGCCTGAAGTCGCATCTGTTCTGCCAGAAACGCCCCCTGGACGCCTTCAGGAAAACCGGGATAGTTCTCGATTCGCTCGGTCACGCCCGCCTGGCCGCCGACTGCGCTCTCCTCGACTATGAGTGTGTCAATTCCTTCCCGTGCCGCATAAAGCGCAGCCGTAAGTCCCGCCGGCCCACCGCCTACGACAATCAGGTCGTAGAACGATCGTGACGCGCTCGGGCTGATGCCGAGTTTGAGCGCAAGCTCAGAGTTCGTTGGTTCGACTAGAATCGAGCCGTCCTCGAACACTATCGTCGGGATAATCTGTTTGCCGTCATTCACCTGCTGAACGTAGGCGCGTCCCTCGTCGTCCAGGTCAATGTCAACCCAGTCGTAGGGGATTCTCTGTTCTCCGAGGAACTGCTTCGAACGACGGCAGTCCGGGCACCAGGGCGCTCCATAGACAGTCATCTTGGGTGTAGTAGATAGTGTCAAGAGACCCCTCCGTGTGGCGATTCAGAATTCGGGGAAGTCGTGTTAGTCTCTTGCATATGGATCACGGCTCACCTGCGAGCCCGAAGAAACTGTCGCTCAATGTCCTATATAGTACTGTCGGACTTTCGATAGGGAAGGGCACAGGTCGGCTAAAATCATGGTGGTCCCGAATTTCCATACTGAGGGCGCCGGTCAACTGTTCACCGCAGAGAATGCAGCTTACGCTCTGCCCCTCAGGGCGTATTACGGACCAAGTGCACAGAAACACCACTTGAGGTTCGTTTTCCGAAGTCGGCCTTGTCTCCGCTCCCCTCGTGATGTCCAGTTCCCCGGCGGTATCGAACACAGCGGAGTCGAACTCCGTGAGGGCTCGACAAATGATCTCGTCGTATTCGTCAGCTACGGCCCACAGGCGGCACACGATTCCAAGGTCAGACTCGAACACCGGCAGCTGGCTGCCAGCCCGCTCCAGGAAATCGAGAGCCTCTTCTCGGTAGCCGACCATTCTGCTGGTACGGTCAATCCACATTCCGAGAGAGTCGTTGTCTTGCATAGGTGTCATTACGGACCCGGGCGGACGATATTATCCTTCAGTCTAACGTCGTGGCAAACAGTCGGAATTGTAGCATAGCATAGGTGGGGTTATATATAATTCAGGAAACGGATAGTTGGCTCCCTTAGCTTCCATCTCCACCAATCGGTGCTCCCAAAGTACCACTTTGGTACGGCAGTGTTTAACTCGTCCCGACTCACAGGAGAAGCGATAATTGTCTGACCGCTTAACAGTAAAACTGGAAACGCACGGCTGTAAGCTCAATCAATCCGACACACAGTTTCTTTCGCGTGCGCTCTTGGAAGCCGGCTACGATGTGCTTCCGAGAACAGAAGACGCAGACATTTACGTACTTAACACATGCACGGTTACTCACGTCGCCGACCGTAAGGCGCGCCAGGCAGTCAGAGCCGCGAAACGTCGCAACCCGAATAGTCTCATCGTGGTAACCGGCTGCTATGCCCAGCGCGCTCCCGACGACCTGCGCTCCATGCCTGAGATAGACCTGGTGGCCGGCAACGTGGACAAGCCCTCGCTAGTACGAATGATAGGGCAACTGGAATTAAACCCTGATTCCGCGTGCGCCGTCGGCGACGACGAGGCTGTGAGCCAGGTGCTGAGAATTCGCTCCCGGGCGATGGTCAAGATTCAGGAAGGCTGCGATCAGGTTTGCGCGTACTGCATAGTGCCCACGGTCAGGGGGAGGGAGCGCAGTATTCCGGTTGATGAGATCGTGGCAACTGCAAGTGAATACACGGACGCGGGATGCCAGGAAATCGTCCTGACAGGCACGCAGCTCGGCTCATACGGTTTCGATCTGGAGAACATGAACATAGTTGAGCTCCTGAAGGACATACTGGATCGGACCGATGTACCCAGAATTAGGGTATCGTCTCTTCAGCCACAGGACATATCCGAGGAACTCTTGGAGCTCTGGGGCGATCCACGGCTCTGCCCCCACTTCCATGTACCACTCCAAAGCGGCAGCGACTCGATCCTGAAGAAGATGCGTCGTCGCTACTCTCCTGAGGACTTCCAAGACTCGGTACGCCGAATCAAGCGGAATGTGGCGGGCGCATCAGTTACCGCGGACGTCATCGTCGGATTCCCGGGTGAGTCCGACAGGGACTTCCGGGACAGCGTTGATGCCTGCGTCGAGGCGGGACTTGCCTCTGCGCACGTCTTCCCGTATTCCACAAGGCCGGGTACCAGCGCCGCGTACTTCAAGGCGCACATCGAACCTTCGGAAAAATCCAGGAGGGCCAGGGAATTGAGTTCAGTCGTGGGCAAACTCGCTTCTCAATTCAGAGAGGCGTCAATAGGTCAGACTCGGCAGATACTCTGGGAGACTGCCGAGTCTTCCGAGAACGGGACTATATGGACGGGGCTGACGGACAACTACCTCAGGGCACGCGGAAAGTCGGAGGCTGATCTTACCAATCGGATAACTGCCGCTACTCTTGAAGGCTTCGAAGGCCAGTTAATGCACGCGCGAATCTCCGAGGTCTGAATTGAACCGCATTCTCAATCGCCTCACCGCACTGAGGCATGCGTTCCATGCCAAGCGCAACTCTAAGCATATGTGCGAACGAAAAGCCTCTCAAATGTAAGTCCTGAGGGGCTTTTCGGATATGAAAGTTTGGTGTGGAGACTAGATCTCTACGGGTACTAGCTGAGAGACGCCGCCTCGGTCTCGGACATAGGCGGAATTGTAGTCATTGCCGTTTCCGAAGACAATCAGCCATCCGCCCTCCATGGCAGTCTCCAAGAGTTCGCGCTTCTGAACGAGCGTATCGTTCGGGAACTCGGCGGTTGCGGGTATGTGGTGCAGTGGGAGATGGAACGGCGTGGGAATCAAATCGCCCGCATATACGATCCTCTCGCTCCCGTACTCTATGAATACGATCTGGTTTCCCTGTGACGGGCCGTGGGTCAGTTTGACCCTTACCCCTGGGATAATCTCGTCCCCATCGTCAAGGAACTTGATCATATCGCGCTCTGCGAGTGGCTCGTAGTCTTCTTCGTAAAACCAGTCCATGTATCTTTCGTTAGGCGAGAGAGCGGCTTCCCAGGAACTCCTCTGCATCATGTAAACCGCATTTGGGAACATCGGAATGGCCGTCCCCGTTCTGTCGAGCTTTGTGCATCCGCCGCTGTGCTCGAAGTGAAGGTTGCTGAGAACTACGATGTCTATATCGCGGGCGCTAAGCCCTCGCTCCTTAAGGCCCTTGAGAAGCTTATTGCCGTTCAGATTGTAATCGTCCCGCATCTCGGCGATTCGCTTATTTCCCGCGCCGGTATCAATAAGTATCTTCAGTTCAGGTGTGTTGATGAGGATGGCGTTCAAACCCAGGGTTACCCGATTTCTTCGGTCAGGCTTGATGTAACGCTCCCATTCGCTCTTCGCTACTTGTCCGAACAGGATGCCGCCGTCCATCCTGAATGTTCCGTCTTTCAAAAGGTCAATACTCGTGTTCCCTATTCTCAATCACTCACCCCCGGATTGTCTTGAAAAGCGACCGTTGTGTCGTATTCGGTGGGCGAGGGGAGAGAGCCACGTTAGCGCAAGTTTCACCGGAACCGTGCCTATAGAGTGACACACGTCATCCGAGGACAGATGAAGATTACATTTTTGAGGCCCTCTTGCTGTCCGCTGCCTGGACAGGTTTGGGGCCTTGCCGGAATGACGTAATCGTCGCTCAATCGCTTGAACTGGACGAGGTCCTGATAGTCAGCGCAACAGTCCCGCACAATCCGAAAATGGATGCAATGTCCGGCTCGGATATGACCCTTCAATAGGTCCCCCTGCCGGGACTGCTCTTCCCACAACCACCAACTTAATGGTATGCGCGGGGGCAAACACTGTCAAGCGTGGAGCAGTTTATATTTTTCTCAAAATTGTTGGAAAATAATTTATATCACCGCTGAAAGGCCAATATCAGCCATAATTTGGAATTAACGCTACGATTTTCGTAACGTCATTTAAGGTAATATTCAAGCATTTCCTTAGCCTTGAACCTAGGAGAGGTGTCGGATTTCCGACACCTCCATTGCTTAGCTACGTGAGTTATCTTCTATCGGTTTAGGGGCATTATCGCATCTCTTCAATAGTCTCTTTGAAGGCGTTCAAGGTCTGCTCTACGTCGCTCTCATCATGGGCGGCAGAGATGTAGAATTTCGAATCGCCCTTGAATATCCCTCTCTCTAGGACGCCTTGGTTGAAACTGCCCATGGTTTCTGAGTTGGCGGTCAGGGTGGATCTGTAGTCCGTTATCTCGGCGTCAGTGAAATACACGTCGAACAACACATCCTCGCCGGTGACACGAGCCGGGATCTCAGCCTCGTCGAGCATCCTCTGAAGACTCTCCTTGAGTGTGGCTCCGGTCGCTCGCATCGCCTCGTATGTCCCTGGTCTCCTGAGGATTTCCAGCGTCTTCAGTCCTGCGACGGCGGCGATTGGATTTCCGCTAAGCGTCCCAATCTGCGGCATGAAGTCTTCGGTAGGCACTTCTCCACCGTCCATGTGCAGCATGATGTCCTCGCGTCCGGCGATGGCGGTCAGAGGGAATCCGCCCGCAACGGCCTTGCCCAGCGTGCAGATATCGGGTGACACTCCGTAGAACTCCTGCGCGCCTCCGTAGGCGAACCTGAAGCCGGTCACCACCTCGTCGAATATGAGCGGGATTCCGAACTCGTCTGCGAGTTGTCTCAAACCTTGCAGAAATCCCGGCTTGGGTGGGATTAGTCGTTGGAAGGGCTCGACGATGATACCCGCTAAGTCGTCGTGGTGCTGCTCCACGATTCCCCGCGTCGTTTCAAGGTCGTTGAATGGGGCGATTAGCATTTCATTCTGGACGGATCGTGGAATCCCCGCAGAACCGGCAACGGAATTGGGGAAGTCGGCCAGTCGGGAGGGCCAGATACTCATGAGGGAGTAGTCGTTCATCCCGTGGAATCCACCCTCGAACTTAAGAATCTTGTCTTTGCGGCGGTATGCTCTTGCCGCGCGCATCGCATAAAGAGTTGCCTCGGTTCCGGTTGAGCTGAACCGCACCTTGTCGGCGCAGGGAACGGCGCTCACGATTTCCTCTGCAAGCTCGATTGCGAATTCGTTGTTCGCGAAGAAGGTAGTCCCCTTGCCCAACTGTTCGCGCACAACTTCGAGAACTTCCGGGTGGCTGTGTCCGACTAGCATCGGTCCGGAGCCGAGCAGGTAGTCAATGTACTCGTTCCCGCTTGCATCCCAGATGTGACTGCCTTCGCCTCTTTCGATGACTATGTCCTTAGCGACATTGCCAAGGTTGCCACCAGGCAACACCGCGTGAGCGCGTTCAACCAATTTGCGTTCTCTGTCCGACTGTGAGCGTGCCATGCTCGTTCTCCTGTGTCTGATGCTGAATCTTGTCCTACTGTGCCAGGGACTCCATTGGCCCGAAGTATAGCAGATGGGCCTGTGAGTTGATTGCTCCCAGGAACGCCGACGTCGGACAATATCTGCGCTTACTTTATTCTGACTCCCATACCCATAGATGCTACTATGTCTGTGAACGCGAGCCGTCGCATTTTAGTAATTCGCGGGCGGCACAGGGAGGCAATTATGCAGATTGATGTTGTCAATGGAGATGTTGCGAAACGTGAAGACCCGGCAATTGTGGTCAACCTGTTTGAGGGAGTAACTCAGCCCGCTGGTGCGACCGGAGCCGTTGATGACGCACTCGATGGTGCAGTCAGCGACCTGATAGAGCAGGGCGACATTACCGGCAAGAAGGGCGAAAACGTGCTCATTTACTCGCTGGGAAAGCTGAAGTCGAAGCGCGTCGTGGTCGCGGGGCTTGGTAAGAGCGAGGACTTCGATGCGAATTCGGCGAGAGAAATTCACGCGGGCGTTGCTCGGTTCCTGCGTACCAGGGGTGTAAACGGATATGCCACAATTCTTCACGGTGCGGGCGTGGGCGGCCTGGATACCTCCGAAGCCGCTCAAGCCGCCGCCGAAGGTCTGATTCTGGGGCTTTACTCGTTCGACAAGTACAAGTCCAACGCGGGCGCTGAGTCTATTGACGCTGTGAATATCGTCGAGTTCGATGCGAAGAAATTAGCGGAGGTCGAATGTGGAGTCGAACGTGGAAGGGCAATCGCAGAAGCCGTAAATCTCGCTCGCGAGATGGGTAACGAGCCTGCCAATTATATGACCCCCACCCGTATGGCCGAAATCGCACTCGACGTTACTCGTGGCACGGAAATGAGCCTCACCGTACTGGACCGATCAGAGATCGAGCAACTTGGCATGGGTTCTTTTGCGGGTGTCGCTCAGGGTACGGAGGAGCCGCCGAAATTCATTGTCATAAGACACGATGGCGACCCGGACAATCCTGACAACAACCTCGGCCTGCTCGGGAAAGGAATAACCTTCGACAGCGGAGGCCTGGATATAAAGTCCGCTGCCGGAATGCTCACGATGAAGAGCGATATGTCCGGTGGGGCATGCGTGATTGCCGCGATGAAGGCAATCGGAGCATTCAATCCAAAGATCAACGTGTGGGCTATTGTTCCTGCTACCGAGAATATGCCGGGTCGGCGCGCGCAGCGGCCCGGCGATGTGGTGACTGCTATGAACGGCAAGACCATCGAGATTGGCAATACCGATGCCGAGGGCAGGCTGGTGCTGGCGGATGCACTTTGCTATGCCGTCGAAAACGGCGTCACCCGCATAGTTGACGTCGCCACCCTTACCGGTGCAATCGGAGTTGCCCTGGGAGACGGAGCCACCGGCGTTTTCGGCAATGATCAGGGATGGGTGGACACGGTGGTTGAAGCCGGTAACTCTGTCGGCGAGCGCATGTGGCAACTTCCAACTTACGCCTCGTACAAGTCCGAGTACAGCAGCGACATTGCCGACATCAGGAATACCGGAGGCAGGGGCGCGGGCGCCATAACCGGAGCCTTGATAATCGGTGAGTTCGCGGGCGACTCCCGTTGGGCGCACCTGGACATCGCTGCTACCACCAGGACCACGTCCGACAGGGGAATCAATCCTAAGGGCTCGACTGGAGTGCCGGTGCGTACTCTGGTCGAATTGGCGACTTCGCTGGCTTCGAATTAAATCAACTACGTTGCTCATCGCAGCGAAAACGCTCGTTTCCGCGTGGGGAGGGGTCTGCCGTATAACCGGTGGGCCCCTTTTCGTTCGGGAAAGCCCACGATGCCGTCGGTTCAGAGGTCTTGGAAACCAATAAGTTGGAAATTCGATTCCGCCATATGCTACTATTTTCCCAAGTGCCGATTCACACAGTCAGTAGAGGAGCAGTGCCTTGACCATTTCTTCCAGGTGGACTTTCATCACCAATCACGGCCTCGTGCTCAGCTACATATATCACCATCCCACCAGCACCGCTCGTGAGATAGCCGACCAGATCAAGGTCACCGAGAGAACAGTGCATAAGATCATCTCGGACTTGGAACAGGCGGGATATATCGCGAGGCGAAAGTCGGGACGGCGGAACGTTTATAGCGTGGATCCTAATCTCCCGCTTCGCCACCATACAAAGAAGGACATCATAGTTTCGGAGCTCCTTGAAGCCCTGACAAGTCGAAACTTTCAGGGAATTATGGAATCTCAAGAATCTTCCACCGATTCCAAGCAAGAGGCCGTCGCTGTTTGATGCCCCTATTGCCTTCGGCTAACGCGTTGACCGGTTTCAACGTCGAATGTTAGTATTCTTCGGCAGCTATGGTGAGCGTGGCCAAGCGGTAAGGCGCCAGGTTGTGGCCCTGGAGATCGGGGGTTCGAATCCCCTCGCTCACCCCACTTTTTGCCCCTCACGCCCTCTGCATGTTCCAGCCTTTCCATCACTTTAGGAGAGCATCTTGATGCCAACCGGATTCACCTCTGTGGACACACTTCGCGAGGGTGACCCACAGGGCAATCGAATGGTGCTTAAACTCTGTTCCCGATCCGGCCATGAGATTCACGCCATCGGCGTCCCGCAGGACTGGCCTTCTCGCACGGGACCGACTTGGTGCTATGTGCTGGACAGCGACGGTATAACGTTGATAGATCCCGGCGCCCACGGGTCGTTCTCTGAACTTGAAGACGGACTCCAGGTCGCCGGATACTCCGTCAAAGACATAGACAGGGTCGTGGTTACTCATGGGCATTCCGATCACGACGGCTCCATCGCCCAGCTTGTCGAGACGTCCGACTCCACTGTATGGGCTCATGAGATGTATGCGGCGCTGATAAATTACAACCCTTGGGAAGTTCAGAACCGAGACGCCTCGCCTATTCACGCCGAGATGAATCGTGTCGTGTCCGGCAATTTGGACAGGAGGAGTTCGTCATACGCCGCCCGCAACAGAAGGTATGTAGATTCGAGGAAAGGTCTGAATGTTGAACATACCGTAGAACATGGGGATAGAGTGGGAGACGTCGAATTCATCTACGCCCCCGGTCATTCTCCCGACGAACTCTGTCTCACATTCGACAACATCGTCTTCACCGGCGACCACGTTCTGCCTGAGATCACGCCTCATCCTACGACCAAGGCCGGATACTCCGACCATGTTTCCGAGGACATCCCGTCCAAATACAGTGACCCATCCAGATCTTACGGCCTCAAGACGTATATGGTGTCGCTAAAGACTGTGCTGGACCTCGGTGAAAGCTACGCCGTTCTGCCTGCGCACAGGCTTTACAACCGGGGCAAGTTTAACTTCGTTTCAGTCAACCGCGCCGCCGAAGTGATAAACCATCACAGCCGGCGTCTCTCCCAGATCGTCCAGCGCATAGATGACCGGCCGACCGGTCTGGAGGATATGACAAGGGGTGTGTTCGAGCGACGAAAACTGATCGGTGGTAACCTTTTCATGGCGCTCTCGGAGATCGTCGCCCATATCGAATTGCTCCAGGATCTTGGCGATGTGGAATTCACGGACGATTCCAAGATACGCCATACGGGTACAATGGAATTTCGCCAATTCTGTGACGGGCTGGTAAACTAAGAGTGCAGGCTGGCCTGCAAAGCGGCCTACCTACCCAGCGCCCGTAGCTCAGCGGACAGAGCACTGGTCTTCGGAACCAGGTGTCGCAGGTTCGAATCCTGCCGGGCGTGCCAACTCCTCCTCTCGTTCCGGTCCTATCCGATTCACCGCCCCGCCCAGAATGCTACCCCCGCCATGCCCGGACCTATATGGGCTCCCATCACGGGTGTAAACTCCGTCAAAAACAATTCGGCGCACTCGAACCTTTCACCGAGCGACTTTCGCAACTGTTCTGCCTTCTCGGATGAGGCAACGTGCATCACTATGGCGTGTACAGTCGCGCCCCCAACTCGCTCAGCCATCAGTTCGATCATCTTCTCGCTCGCCCTCTGCGCTGTTCGTGGTCTGGCGAGACTGCGAATTTGCGATTGGTTCAATTCGAAAATTGGCTTCAATTTCAGTAGGGAAGCGCCTGCGTGAGCGATGCCCGGCACGCGCCCCCCTTTCCATAGGTAATAGAGAGTATCAACATAGGCCAGAAGCCTGACGCGGTCCCGTATCTCCCGGGCGCGGTCTTGGACCTGCCCGAGGTCAGCCCCTGTTAAGGATTCCTTGAGCGCTTCCCATGCGATAAGACCTTGCCCTCCTGCAGCGCTCCGCGAGTCAAGGCTGCGTATCTCGAATTCGGGATGCGTGTCTCTGAACCGCTTGTATGCCGTGTCCGCCGACCTCTTTGCGGCGCTGAATGCGCCGGATACAAGGATCGTAAGCGCAGAATCCGCGACTTCCGAGGCCGCCGCGTAAGCCTCCACAAAGTCTGACGGGGAAGGCGCCGATGTGCTGGTCCTGTCCGCGGTCCGCCCCTGTCTCTGATAGAAATCCCCAGGAGAAATATCTACGCCGTCCCTGTACGTCTTGTCTCCGATATGGAGACGCATGGGGGCCACAAACGTCAGCGGACTGTCTCTGAATTCTTTGGGGACCGAGGCCGCACTGTCCACTATTATGGCGACTCGTCCAGGCAGGACTCGTGAATTCAAGTGAGTGAATCTTTGTTGAACAACTTCAAGGGAGCCTCCTTGGGCAGATTAGCCAGAATTATGTTACACCCATGTTTAGACCGTCAACACGACTACCAGTGAAGAAGACTCTCTACTGGTCCCGTTAAGCTGTCATCACAATTGAACGCCCTTGCGAGTGTAATGTAGAATTCCTGAAGTGAGAGGCAGCCGAATTTGCGGACAGACCTGATATCCCGACTGAACCACATGCGCGACCTCGGCCCATCCGAGGCCGAAGAGAACTTCGATGTTTCCCGCCGGATGATTGACGTACTTAGCGAGGACGACTTCAGGCGGCTCGACACTCCAGTCCTGGAACCCACAGACCTCTTTGTCCGAAAGTCTGGCGGCGAGGTTTCCAGCAGCCTCTACTCCTTCCAGGACCCGGGCGGGATGAGCGTCAGTCTCAGACCGGAATTCACGCCCTCTATTATCAGATGGTACATCGAAAACGGATCGGACTTATCCGCGCCACACCGCTACCAATACTCGGGTCCCGTATTCAGGTATGCTGGAGCCCGGCGAGGCAGGTTCAGGCAGTTTCAGCAGGTCGGCGCGGAACTCATCGGCGTATCGGACACCAACGGTGATGTTGAGATTCTCACCACCGCCGTCCGGTGCCTGCGCGCTGCGGGTGCCTCGGAGTTCACGCTGCGACTGGGCCACATTGGAATGATACATGACATCGTCCAGGCTCAGGGTCTCTCAGAGCAGGTGGAAATGTTCATTATTTCCAATTTGGAAGAGATAGGTCGCGGCTCTGACTTTGCGGAACGATTGACTGAAAGCGCGACCGCGGCGGGCCTCGTTATACAGGAACGCAGGGATGTTCCTGTCACCGAGGGGCTCGACAAGGCAATGCCCGAACTGGAAGTGATCCGACGTTCGATTTCAGGTCCGACCGGTCGTCGGAGCGCGAGCCAGATTCTTGCTCGTCTGTCCAGCAGAATGAAACGCGCCTGCTCACGCTCCGACTTTGTGGCCGCGCTGGACAATGTATCCCAACTCGTATCTCTTGGCGGTTCCGCCTGCCAGGTCGTGTTGGACGCGGAGGCGATTCTGAAGGCGAACGGCGCATCTCTCAGCAGTGTGAAGGGCCTTGAGGCAACTCTCCTGAAACTCGCGGCTGAGGGCATTGACGAATCCACTATGCATCTCGACCTGTCGTTCGTGCGTGGTGTGACATACTATACCGGCATTGTCTTTGAGTTTCTGGACCGAAAGGGTGGAAGTGAATACGCCATAGGGGGCGGCGGCAGGTACGACGATCTGGTCAAGGCGTTCGGAGGAGGTAGCGTGTCCGCCTGCGGTTTTGCGCTCTATGTGGATGAGGTGGTACGGGCAATTCAACAGGAGCGCAAAACAACATGACGAACTCCACGCTGCGTCTTGCCCTGCCGAGCAGCGGCGCTCTGCAACATCCGGCAATGTCGTTCATGCGGTCCTGCGGACTTGCTGTCTCGCGCCCCAACGACAGACGCTATATAGCGCGTATCCCGTCTCTGCCCAACGCCACGGTGATGTTCCAGCGAAGTTCCGACATAACCACCAAGATTGATGAGGGCAGCGTTGACCTCGCGGTTGTCGGCAAGGATCAGTTCCTCGAAAACAGGCGAGAGGACGGGGACACCAGGATCATACTGGAGAAGCTGGGATTCGGTAGGAGCAGCCTGGTAATAGCCGTTCCCGATTCGTGGGTTGACGTGACCTCGATATCCGATCTCGCGGACATATCCGTCGAATTTCGCACCCGGGGTCAGGACCTGAGAGTTGCTACCAAGTACCCTCGCCTGATCGGACGGCACCTTCTCGCCAATGGCGTAAACTACTTTAGCGTGATACGCTCGAGCGGCACCTTGGAAGCCGCCCCCGCGATGGGATTCGCCGATATAATTGGAGACATCACCGAGAGCGGGACCACCATTAGGGAGAACAGGCTGAAGGAGATAGACGGCGGCACCGTTATGAAATCCGAAGCCTGCGTGGTTTCGCGCAAAATGCGCCCCGGCGACGAGAGAGAACCCCTTGAGACGGCGCGACTATTGCTTGAAATGATGGAGGCTCACCTTCACGCCGGGGGCTACTTTGAGGTCACCGCCAATATGAAGGGAGAAACCGACGCCGAGGTTGCCGAATACGTTATGAAACACGCCGACACCTCCGGCCTGAGGGGGCCGACGATCTCTACGGTCTTTAATCCCGAGGGTGAGGGCTGGTTCGCGGTTACGGTGATGGTCGAAGAGGACCGTCTTCTTCCCGCTGTTACTCGCCTACGAGAGATAGGCGGCAGTAGCGTGCGGGTGTCCAAGCCGCACTACCTATTCCAGTCCGAATGCAAGTCATACTCGCGCTTGATGTAATACCTGCCGAAAGCCTTTTATGCCCAACCTGCCTACACATATACAACTCGCGATTTCCGCCGCCGACCGAATGCGTCACTCGGATCTGGACACAAATCTCCCTTACTTCTATCTGGGCTCGACCTCTCCCGACATACGAGCGCTCACGAAGCGTGCCCGATCCGAGTACCACTTCGTCGAACTGGACTTCGAGACGATTGGAACCGGCGTGGACGCGATGTTTGTCGCCCATCCTGAGCTCATGGAGGCCGCGGAACACGACGGCCCGATGCGTGCCTTCATAGCCGGTTACATGACGCACCTTATAGCGGACGAATCGTACATCGTGAGGATGTTCAGGCCGTACTTCGGGCAGCCCAATGCGTTCGAGACCGACGCGATGGCCAAGGTCTGGGATCGTGCCCTACAACTGGATTTCGACAGGACTGTCTGGAACGATGTCCAGAGGTCTGTTGCCGGCATGGACCCCGACACCAGAAATGTGAATATACAGTTTCTTCCCCAGGAAGACTTGCTACAGTGGAAGGAGTGGGTCGCACGAGTCATGTCGGGCGGCTTTTCATGGGAGAGACTAAGGTTCATGGCCAGGCGCATCTCCGCGGGCGATGAGAGCCACCCGGCATATTCATACACTGAACGTTTCCTTGTGTCGGTGGACGACTCGCTTGATACCCTGTACGAACATGTTCCTCGCTCGTGCGTCGAGGAATTCAGAGCTGAGGCCGTCGAGACGATAGTTGACTCACTTAGGGACTACCTGTCATGAAAGTCGTGAAGGGATACGAGAAGTCCCGCTCCGCTCTGTCAGAGGGCAGGCGTCTTGACTTATCAAGCGTACCGCAGGCATTTCTGGATAGTTCCGAGCAGATTTTTGGAGAACGACTGACTCCGCTGGAAGTCGTGTCCCGCATTATAGAAGATGTGAAGGCTAATGGAGACGATGCGATTAGGCGCCTCTCGCTTCTTATTGAAGGCTCGGAACAGGAACGAATCGAAGTTGACCCGGACGTAGTCAAGTCAGCGGCCGACTCTGTCGATCCGCTTGTCCTTGAGGCGCTGTCACTCTCCGCGGACAGAGTTCGCCGCTACCACGAAGCCTCCATGTCAAACGACTGGATGGACTTCTCCGCCGGTTATGGCGCTGTTGTCCGGCCTTGCGAGCGGGTAGGGGTGTATATACCCGGAGGCAGCGCTCCGCTTCCCTCGACTGCGATTATGACCGCGATTCCCGCGCGCGTGGCTGGAGTTGACGAGATAACGCTCTGCTCACCGGCCAGGGAGGGCGGCCTGCCCGATCCTGTCGTACTTGCCGCCTCTCAGATTGCCGGTGTTGACCGTGTGTTTGCCGTTGGCGGCGCGCAGGCTATAGCGGCAATGGCTTACGGAACTGAGACTGTTCCCGCCGCGGATGTGGTCTGCGGTCCCGGAAACCTGTTTGTCACCCTCGCTAAGAAGTTGGTTTACGGCGATGTAGGTATAGACGGCCTCTACGGTCCCACCGAAACATTGATTGTCGCCGATGCCTCAGCGAACCCGACTCTTTGCGCCGCTGACATGCTCGCCCAAGCCGAACATGATGCGATGGCTCGACCTGTACTCGTCTGCACGTCCGAACAGCTCGCTGCGCAAGTTGCCCGAGAAGTCGAGACCCGACTCAGAAGACTCAGTCGAGAATCGGTCGCAAGGGCTTCGGTCGAGGGACAGGGAACTATCGCCGTTGTAGAAGATGTTGAGCAGGCAATTGAACTTGCTAACGCCTTCGCGCCAGAGCATATGTGTCTTGCTGTTGCCGATCCATGGTCCTGGATAGGGAAGATAAGGAATGCCGGTGCGGTATTCGTGGGAGAGTTCTCCCACGAGGTTCTCGGAGATTATGTCGCCGGCCCGAGCCACGTAATGCCTACTTCCGGCACCGCAAGGTTCAACTCCGGTGTGGGCGTGCACAAGTTTCTGAAGACTATTCCCGTGATTGCCCTCGAAGATGCCGAGTCGGTTGCGCTGTCGCGGACAGCCGCAATAATTGCTCGCGCGGAGGGCTTGACGGCACATGCGGAGGCCGCCGAGATTCGCCAGGAACTGTCCTGAGCGTCGTTCCGCAACTTAATGACAGCATCTCAGGAGTCCGATATGCCTGAAAACCGAATCGAACAGCTAATCAGGCCCCACTTGGCCTCTATACAGACCTACCAGCCCGTGGATCCTCCCGAAGTGCTGGCCGAGAGGGCTGGTATTCCCGCCAAGTCCATAGTCAAGCTGAACGGCAACGAGAACCCCTACGGGCCGTCACCCAAAGCTGCTGAGGCAATGGCGAGGACTCCCATGCACATATACCCTGACCCGTTCCAGCGCAATCTCCGCGCCTCGCTCTCCGATTACACCGGATTTCCGACCGAAAACATCATCGCGGGCGCCGGAAGCGACGAACTAATTGACCTGCTTTTCAGGCTCTTTATCGAGCCTGGCGATGTTATTCTCGACTGCGAACCAACATTTGCCATGTACGCGTTCTGCGCCAGAATAAATGGCGGGGAACTTCGTCTCGTCCAACGCGACGAGCTATTTGAAATTGACCTTCAGGCCGTACGTGAAGCCATAGACGACAAGACCAAGATTATCTTCTTGAGCTCCCCCAACAACCCTACTGGCAACATGGTGTCAGAGGAACAGGTTCGCGCTCTGCTGGACACAGGCCTTATCGTCGTCATTGACGAGGCATACTACGAGTTCAGCAAGGAGACTGTCGGAAATCTCATTGGGCAGTATGAAAACCTGGTGATTCTCCGCACCATGAGCAAGTGGGCCGGACTTGCCGGACTTCGAGTCGGCTACGGCATAATGGGCAGTGGCATAGTGGATCACATCATAGATATCAAGTCCCCGTACAACGTCAATGTCGCCGCCGAGGCTGCCGCGATAGCCTCGCTCGAAGACAGCGAATATCTGCTCGGCAATGTCCAGAGCATTGTTGATGACCGCGAGGCGCTCTTTGGGAGCCTGTCTGAGATTAACGGCATCAAGCCCTGGCCGTCCCAGGGCAACTACATACTCTGCCAGATGGACCGTCCCGAAGACGCCCAGCAGATGTTCGACCAACTCGCCGCTCGCGGTATATTCGTCAGGAATTTCAGTTCCGACAGGTTGCGCGACTGCTTCAGAGTGGCGATTGGGACCCCGGACGAGAATGCTGCTTTCCTCAACGCCGTGAGAGAGATTTCCCAATGACCGACGCGGCCGGCAACGTTTACCGTCATTCCCGCGAAAGCGGGAATTCATAGGACAGACTGACACATGGAAGAAATGACCGAACGTGCCCCCAGGACAGCCAGAATCGAGCGCAACACCGCCGAAACCCAGATCTCCGTCGAACTCAATATTGACGGATCCGGCGAATACGAGCTGGATGTCGTGAACGGGATGTTCACGCACCTGCTGGCGCAGTTGTCCAGGCATGGCCTCATTGATCTCAGGGTTTCCGCGCGCGGAGACACTGATGTCGGACTGCACCACCTCGTAGAAGATCTCGGTATAGTGCTCGGTAGGGCGTTGTCCGAGGCTGTCGGCAACGGCGCCGGTATCCGACGCGCCGCTCACACCTACATGCCGCTGGACGAGACACTCGCTCTCACTGTCGTGGACTTCGGCGGCCGCGGCTATGCCGTGATAGAAGCCGAGATCGGCGACAGTGACATGGGCGGGCTGCCGGGGGACCTTGTGCGCCACTTTCTGGAGTCGTTCGCCCGCGAGGGTCGATTCAACCTGCACGTCCGCTTGCTGTCCGGCGTAAACAATCATCACAAGGCGGAGGCAGTCTTCAAGAGCTTGGCGAGGTCGCTCAGGACAGCGCTGGAGGCCGATCCGCGCAGGGCAGGGCAGGTGCCCAGCACCAAGGGGACGATTAGCGAGTAATCAGGTATCGTCATTACCGTGAAAACGGGAATCCAGAAGAAAGTTTCGCGTGGTCGGGAAGTGGCGCGAGATTATCCGCTAGATGGTCTCTAAGTCGAACCTGAAGTCCTCTATGATCGGGTTCGCCAGCAGTTGACGGCACATTTGAGATACGCGATCTCGCGCCGCCGACTCCTCCCCCTCATCTACCCGGATCTCCATATATTTGCCGGCCCTTACATCCAGGACCGAGTCGAAGCCCAACTGGTGAAGACCGCTCCGTATGGTCAGCCCCTGCGGATCGTTCACGCTCGGCTTCAGGCTGATATAGACCTTTGCTATAAACATTGCCTACCCAATTCCGTCATTCCCGCATTCTTCTCCGTCATTCCCGCGTAGGCGGGAATCTATGCCTGCCGAAATCGCTGGACTGTGCCGAGATACCATGGTCACCTACCTTGATACGTTCCACTCCGGAGCGTTAGGGGAACTCTCATGTGCGTTGACGAATGCCCTTACCCTGTCTTCGTCGAACTCATCGAACTGGTCAATGAAGTTCCACGCCGTCAGAGCGACCCGGCTGTCCATGTCCGAATACGGACTCATCAGCAGCTTGCCCCCTCGGTCGACGCCTTCCTGCACCAGCTCGGTCAGCTGTGCCACAAGTTCGTCGCATCCGTCGGGGCAGTTATAGTGGACGTTCACATAGCCGTGTTCAAGATTGTGCAGAAGGATTTCGTTTTCCAGTTCCTCGTCGTATATTCCCCATCTGGCCGGGGCGAGAGGAACATTGTAGTGCCACCCTGATGTGGGAGGCAGGGTACTGTATGCCGGATGTTCCTCGCCGGGCGCGACGTGTTCGCGACCCTGGTCCTCGATGCGAATTCCTGGCCCTTCAGGTGTGCCGCCCCGGAATAGACTGTCTAGCGGCAATCCCGGAAGGAAGAGCGACAGTATCAGGGCGCCGGCCACGCAGCCTATCGCTACTCCGCCAGCGTACCTGTAAACACGCCTGCGTCGCTGCCGTCGCTGTCGTCGCGCGGCTCGCGCCTGCGTCGGCGTCATTCTTCCACTTGAACGATTGGATGTAGTTGACATATCTGCCTTGACCGAGAGTCCCTTATTCAACAGGAAGTCGCACGTTATCTTCCCCCTGCCACTTGTCATTCCCTCGAAGCCTGTCACCGTGGAAATTGGAAGCGGTAATCCACTTCCTTCATGCGCAACTCACGCTGACAGTCAATTATGCTATTTCAGGTCGAGTCCGGTCAATTTCAGATACGCTTCTGCGTAGAGTTCGGTCGTCCGGGATACGACATCCTCAGGCAATTCGGGCGCGGGCGGCTCATGGTCCCAACCGAAGTCGTCCAGCCAGTCCCGCACGAACTGCTTGTCGTAACTCGGCTGAGACTTCCCGGGCTCGTATCCCTCAGCGTCCCAGAACCGGCTCGAATCGGGCGTCAGCAGTTCGTCAATCAGAATCAGTTCGCCGTCAATCGTCCCGAACTCCATCTTGGTGTCCGCTATGATGATCCCGCGTTCCTGGGCATAGTCCCTTGCGTACTCATAAACTTCTATCGTAGTGTCCCGTAGGCGTTCGGCCATCTCCTGGCCGACCATGTCCACTACTTCCTCGAAGCTCATGTTCTCGTCGTGCCCTACCTCCGCCTTCGTCGTCGGCGTAAAAAGGACTTCAGGGAACGGGTCTCCGTCTCTCAGTCCCTCCGGCATAGGCTTGTCCTGAACGGTACCTGAACGCCGGTATTCCGACCACGCCGACCCCGTGATGAATCCGCGCACGACGCACTCCACGTCTATGCGGTCGGCCTTCTTGACCACCATGGCCCGTCGGGCTATCTCCTCTGGAATGTCCAGGTCTGGACGATCAACGGCCATCTCGATCAGGTGATTCGGGACCAGGTGCGCCGTCTTATCGAACCAGAACGCGGATATTCCGTTCAGAACCGCGCCCTTGTCCGGTATCCCCGTGGGCAGCACCACGTCGAATGCCGAGATTCGGTCCGTAGCGACCATCAACAGCTTCTCATCGTCAATTGGGTAGGTGTCCCTGACCTTGCCGCGGTACAGCAGGTTCGGAAGGTTGGTTTCGTGTACAGTCGTTAGTGTCATCGCTCTTTCCCAATGTTTCGTGATTCGTCAGTTCAGTCCCACGCGCTCGAACACGTCGTCAACAAACCTGACGTAGTATCCATAGTCGAATATATCGTCCAGTTCCCCAGTTTCCAGCCTCTCGCAGACTGCCGTGTCCTTTCGGACCAGCTCACGGAAGTCGTCGTCCTCGTCCCACGTCAGGGCTGCGTTCTTCTGCATTGTCTTATAAGCGTCCTCGCGGCTCATTCCCTTCTCTATGAGAGTGAGCATGAGCCTCTGGGAGAACAGCAGCCCTCGTGTGAGTTCCATGTTCTCCTTCATGCGCTTCGGATACACACTCATACCCTCTACGACACCCGTGAACAGGTTGAGAATGTAGTCCAGAGCCATGCAGGAGTCGGGAAGTATCAGCCTTTCGGCTGACGAATGGCTGATGTCCCTCTCGCCCCACAGCGCGACATTCTCCAGCGAAGTAACCGAATGCCCTCGAATCAGCCGCGCAAGCCCGCAGACTCTCTCTGTAAGCTCTGGGTTGCGTTTGTGCGGCATTGAAGAGGACCCCGTCTGACCCTCTGAAAACGGCTCTTCGAGTTCACGTATCTCGGTGCGTTGCAGCCCTCGAATCTCGGTAGCGAACTTTTCTAAAGACGCAGCTATTACGGCGAGCGTCGTCACGAAATTGGCGTGGCGGTCCCGCTGGATTACCTGGTTCGATACGGGTGCTACTGCGAGCCCAAGATGTTCGCAGACCATCTCTTCGATCTCCGGCGATACTGTAGCGTGCGTACCGACCGGCCCCGAGATCTTGCCGACGGCGATTTCCGCTCTTGCCTGCGCCAGCCGAGCCTTGTTCCGGCGCATCTCGTCCCACCACAGCGCCAGCTTTAGCCCGAGCGTGATGGGTTCCGCGTGTACGCCGTGCGTGCGTCCCATCATCAGGGTGTCCTTATGTTCGCGCGCCCGATCGGCGAGCGTTGCGATGCAGCTTTCAATCTCGTCGTTGAGCGCGTCTGCCGCGTCCACCATCTGAAGGCTGGTGGCGGTGTCCCAAACGTCGCTTGTCGTCAGTCCCAGGTGAAGCCACCTGCCTTCCGGCCCAAGCTGCTCCGTCATGGATCCCAGAAACGCCGTCATATCATGTCTGGTGACTCTGAGTATCTCGTTCAGACGCTCTATGTCGTATGTGGCGACGCGCAGCTTTTCCATGTCCTCTTGGGGAATCACCCCCGCCTGCATCCATGCTTCGCACACTGCAAGCTCTATCAGAAGCCACTTGTCGTACTTGTTCTCGTCCGACCACACCTGTTTCATGCGTGGTCGGGCGTATCGCTCGATCATCTACTCATATCTCCATCCATGCCCGGTCCTGCTCGGATAAGCCCCCTCTCCCTTGATGGGGAGGGCTAGTACCATGTCCACTTAGTTTTGTTGTATTCAGCGTACTTTCAAGTCCCATTCGTCATTTGTATGTTGAAATCCCCTCCCCCTCGACGGGAGAGAGCTAGGGTGAGGGTGAACTGCGATTCGTCATTCCCGCGAAGGCGGGAATCCAGGGGTGGGGGCTGGTTGCTTTGCATCATAATCATCTGGACCCGGTACTAAGGTAAGGGTGCTCGATAAGCCCTGGGAAATCGGCATTCCACCCACTGCGCCGAATTACCGATTTCTCAGCCCTTCCCGATAGTTGTCGTATGCCTTCCGCACCTCTTCGTGCTTCCCCCCAAGTATCTGCGCCGCTAGGAACGCCGCGTTCCTCGCCCCCCACGATCCCACCGCGACACATGCCACCGGAATTCCTGGCGGCATCTGCGCGATTGCGTAGAGCGCGTCAATACCTTCGAGGTCGCTGGACGGTATCGGCACGCCAATAATAGGCAATGTTGTCCAAGACGCCAGCACGCCGGGAAGCCCCGCGGAACCGCCTGCCCCCGCGATGATTACTTCAACGCCCCTGTCTCTCGCGGACATTCCGTATTCTCGTACCCTGTCAGGTGTGCGGTGCGCCGACATCACCTCGACTTCATGGCTGATTCCAAGCTGTTCCAGCACTTCCGACGTTGGCTCCATTGCTCCGCGGTCCGAACTGCTGCCCATCAGTACACCTACAAGTGGCATCTCTTAACCTCTATTGTCGCGTCATTCCCGCGAAGGCGGGAATCCATTCATCTCATCTCGGAAACCGACACTTTTTCACACACCCGCCGCAATGTCGCGTCTGAAATATACATTGCCGAACTGCACACCATCCACAACTTCATATGCCGAACGTCTCGCCTCGGCTATTGAGTCGCCACGGCTAGAGACCGTCATCACTCTTCCGCCAGAAGTCGAGATTTTAGCGTTTTGGTCTAATTCTAATACTTCGACTAATCCAGTTCCGGCGTGGAATACAATACACTCTTCAGATTGGTCGGGTAGCCCGTCAATTTCAAATCCAGTCTCGTACTTCCCAGGATAACCGTCCGACGCCAGCACGACGCCAACCCATGAATCACTCGACCACTCGACTTCTAGTCCCGCAAGGCTGCCCTCTGATGAGCGCCAGGCCAACTCCAGCAGGTCCGACTTTAGACGCGGTATGACAACCTGCGCCTCCGGGTCTCCCATGCGGCAATTGAACTCGATCACCTTGGGTCCGTCCTCGGTTATCATAAGCCCCGCGTACAGGATACCCTGGAAAGGGCACCCAAGCTGTGCCATGTGGGTTGCGACTGGCTCCATGATCTCCGAGCGCACTCTCTTGTCGAGCTCCTCGTCCCAGAAGCGAGGAGGACTGTAACTGCCCATGCCTCCTGTGTTCAGACCAAGATCACCGTCCTTTGCACGCTTGTAATCGCAGGCCGCGGTCATCTCCGATACATAGGGGCCGTCCACGAACGCGAACACACTGACCTCTTGACCCTGCAGCCACTCCTCTATCAGTACCGTGTCCCCTGCGCTGCCGAACTCTTGGCTGACAAACATGGAGTTTATCGCGTCAACCGCTTCCTCCGCCGTCGCCGACATTATCACGCCCTTGCCCGCCGCAAGGCCGTCCGCCTTCACGACGAATGGCGGTGTCGCCGACTCGATGTATTCGATGGCGGCGGCGGCATTCTGGAATACCTCTGCCTCGGCAGTAGGCACGTTAGCCGCCGCCATCACGTCCTTGGCGAAAGACTTGCTGGCCTCGATACGCGCAGCCGACTTCGTCGGTCCGAATACGCGCAGACCTCCTTCGCGGAACCTGTCCACAACCCCGGTGGCGAGAGGAACTTCGGGCCCGATGATCGTCAGGTCCACTGATTCGTCGCAGGCCAGTTTCACCAGCCCCTCTATATCCTCGGCGGAAACGTCGAAATTGGTGCCCAGTTGTGCGGTTCCCGCGTTGCCCGGAGCAGTCAGAACTCGCGGTTTGTGCGGGCTGGAGGCTATCTTCCACGCAATCGCGTGCTCGCGCGCGCCGTTGCCGACGATCAGAACGTTCTTGGCAAGACCCATACCTACTCCCACTCGATGGTGCCGGGAGGCTTGCTGGTGATGTCATACACGACGCGGTTCACGTTCGGAGCTTCGTTGCAGATACGGTTCGAGACTCGCGCCAGAACATCATAGGGAATGCGTGCCCAGTCTGCGGTCATCGCGTCGTCGCTGGTAACTGCCCTTATCGCAATCACATTGCCATACGTTCTGAAGTCCCCCGTTACTCCGACCGAACGCGAGTTGGTCAGCACAGCGAAACTCTGCCACAGATCGTCATATAGACCGTTCGCTTCGATCTCCTCCATGAGGATACGGTCGGCTTCCCGGAGCGTTTCAAGGCTTTCGTGCGTGATCTCGCCGATAATCCTGATTGCCAGTCCCGGACCTGGGAATGGCTGCCTGAAGATCATCTCGCGCGGCAGTCCGAGTTCCATGCCGACTTCTCTGACTTCGTCCTTGAAGAGGTAACGCAGTGGCTCGACCAGTTCCATCCTCATGTGGTCGGGGAGTCCACCCACGTTGTGGTGCGTCTTGATCTTCGCCGAGACGTCGTCGCCGGGGACCTGGCTCTCGATCACATCGGGATACAGAGTCCCTTGAGCTAGGAAGTCAACACGCCCCAGTCTCGAAGCCTCGCCCTCGAACACGTTGATGAACTCTTCCCCAATGATCCTCCTCTTCTTCTCCGGGTCGGTGACGGCTCTCAGGGCCCCTAGGAAGTGTTCCGAGGCGTCCACATAGCTCAGATTCATAGCCATGTGCTTCTCGAAAGTCTCCTGGACTCGCTCAGGTTCCTGGTGACGCATCAGGCCGTTGTTGACGAAAATACATGTGAGCCGGTCGCCGATTGCTCGATGCACCAGCGTCGCTGCCACCGCCGAGTCAACGCCGCCCGAAAGCGCGCAGATGACTTTTCCATCCCCAACTTGGCGCCGAATGGATTCGACCGTCTCGGCAACGAAATTGCCCGGCGTCCATGCCCCTGAACATCCGCAAATCTTATACAGGAAGTTCTCGATTAACTGCCTGCCCTTGGGCGTATGCACGACTTCTGGGTGGAACTGTATCCCAAGTCTCCCGTTGCCGTCGCCCAGCGCCGCGATAGGAGAGTTGTCGGTGTGGGCCAGGGTGCTGAAACCTGGAGGGAGTTCGGATATGTGATCGCCATGGCTCATCCAAACCTGCATGGATTCTGGCGTGCCATCGAAGATCGCGTCCGAGGGCTCGTCTTGCAGCAGTTCCGCATACCCATACTCTCGCCGAGAGGCCGGCGCGACCTTGCCGCCAAGCTGGTGCACCATCGCCTGCATTCCGTAGCAGATGCCAAGAATCGGCAGACCGGATTCATACACCCAGTCCGGCGCGAGTGGTGCGCCGTTTTCATACACGCTCGCCGGGCCGCCCGACAGTACGACTCCCTTGGGATTGAGCGACTCTACCATCTCCCACGGTGCGGAGTGGGGAATCAGCTCACAGTACACGCTGGATTCCCTGATCCGTCTCGCGATCAGCCTTGAATACTGAGATCCAAAATCAATGACTACGATAGTCTCTTGATGTCCTGAATCTGCAGATTTAGGAGTCGTGACGCCCTCCGACTGCATACCTCTGGAGTATGCCGATCCGACCGGATTTCGACCGGCGGATGCAGGCTGATTTGAGTCTCGAAAATGGCTTGAAGACATGGGCAGTCTCTGATCTCAGGCTAGCGTATGTGCTATATTTGGGTCAAGCAATTTACATCCGATGAACGTGGTTTTAGTCGCATTTACGAGTCGTGCAATTGCAGGTACCCGATATTCTATCCACATCCACAATCCGGGCGGTTGAGATTCTCCGAAGCGGGGGCGTGATAGCCCTCCCGACGGACACCCTCTACGGAATCTCCGCCAATGCGCTGGATGCGGACGCCGCCTCGAAAGTGTTTACCGTCAAGGGACGCGAAGAGTTTAGTCCGCTGCCTATATTCCTCTGCGAGGCTAGCGACATTTTCCGCTACGGACGCGATGTGCCTGACGTCGCCGTCCGGCTCGCTGAACTGTTCTGGCCCGGCAAGCTGACAATCGTCGTTGGCAAGTCCGAGCGGATACCCTCTGTGGTATCCGGTGGATTCGATACCGTCGGCCTTCGTATCCCCGACCATCCCATCCCCAGGGAGATTGTCCGTGAGCTAGGCGCTCCGATCACGGCTACCAGCGCCAACGTGAGTGGCAGACCGCCGCTCACTGCCGCCTCCGATGTCGTCGCGGAACTCGGCGGACGGCTCGAACTCGTCTTCGACGGCGGTGTGCTTTCTCCCTCCTTGCCATCCACCGTAATTGACGTCACTGCCAACCCGCCCCGTATTCTGCGCGAGGGCGCTGTATCCCCGTCACACATTCAGAAATTGGCAGGCATACCGCTGGAAGTGTAAAATCCACTATAGGTAGGATACAAGCTAGGATGGGCGGAACTGAGCCGCAGGCTCAACTAAGCAGCCACTCAAATAGCTGAGAGTGAAGGCTCAGACTTCCTTGCGGAAGGAGTCGCGGATTGGAAAGCATAGTCGGCTACAGCTCGCTGGTTGAGACGGAGCTGAGGCGCATAGTTTCAGATCGTGGACTTCCGTTGTATTCGATGATGGAACACCACCTGGGTTGGGATTCTGAGACAGGCTCCACATCTTCACAGATATTGAGACCGCTCGGCTCTCTGTGCCTGGCTTCCTGTGATGCGCTCGGCGACGACCTCGAAGCCGCCCTCCCGACCGCGGCGGCCATCGAACTCGTGCACAACTTCTGTGAGATACACGACGATATTCAGGCGGGCAAGATTGCCCGGAATGACCGGGATTCAGTCTGGTGGAAGTGGGGTCCCGCGCAGGCTATCAATGCAGGCGATGGAATGCATGCCCTCGCGCGTTTGGCTCTGCTCGGACTGGGTGAGCGAGGTGTCGGTCCCGATAGGGTATTTGAAGCGGTAAAGCTGCTCGACAAGGCAAGCCTCGCAACCTGCGAGGGCCGCTTTATGGACCTGGAGGCGCAGGAGCGGCTCGACATGTCCTCCGACGCATACCTCGATATGGCGGGAGCGAAGGAGGGGTCAGTATATTCGTGTGCTATGGAATTCGGCGCTCTGGTCGCGGGCGGCAGTACGGAGATACGCGAGTCGTTCGCCGACGCCGGCCGCGAAGTGGGGATCGCCGTTCAGATCGCCGAGGACATGGCGCAGCTTGCCTCCGCAACCAGCGCCGACGCTGCTCCCTCCGAAGACTTCATGAACAAGAAGAAGCTCTATCCTGTGGTTAGAGCGTTCGAGGTCGCTTCACCCACAGAGCGCAGGAGACTGGGCGACTACTACTTCAAGCGCGTGCTGGAGCCCTCCGACGCCAGGAACCTGTCGGAGATCATCTCGGGCCTGGGTGTGGCTAACGATGCCGCACGGGAGATTGATTCCCACGTCGCGCGAGCGACGGATCTGGTACGGTCCGTTCTGCCCACTGGTCAGGGTGCCGACGATCTCTGCGAACTTCTGCGATACATGGCTGGAGAGGCATAGTGTTTCGTAAGAGGAGCGTCCGCGACCTTGACATAGCGCCCGGTGACAGGGCGCTCGTCAGAGTGGACTACAATGTGACGTTCGTTGGCGACACTGGGCAGATATCCGATGACTCCAGAATCGTCGAATCAATTCCCACCATAGAGTATCTCCTCGAACGTGGCTGTCGGGTAATTCTGTGCTCCCACATCGGAAGGCCGCACGGTCGCCGGGACGACAGGTACAGCCTGACCCCCGTGGCTCTCCGCCTTTCGGAGATCATGCAGCGTCCGATTGCGCTGGCGTCTGACTGCGTTGGAGTAGAAGCCGAGGCCGCCATCTCCGACATGAGCCCCGGGCGTATCGTCATGCTGGAAAACCTGCGATTTCACATCGGCGAGGAGAGTAACGACAGGGACTTCGCCCTAAGGCTGGCTAGCCTAGCCGACTTCTACGTCAACGACGGCTTCGGCGTCGCGCACAGGAGTCATGCCTCAACCGCCGGAGTTACGGAATTTCTGCCCTCGGCGGCCGGATTCCTCATCGAATCGGAGGTACGCGCGCTGGACGGCGTCATTCACACACCGGAGCATCCGTATGTAATTGTAATGGGGGGCGCGAAGGTTTCAGACAAGGTTCCTGTAATTGATCGCCTGGCCGATATTGCTGATGTCTTCCTGATCGGCGGCGGAATGGCTGCTTCGTTCCTCTGCGCTCAGGGCAAGCTCAGCTACGATTCAGGCGTAGATTTGGACGACGTGGAACTGGCTCTCCGAGTGCTGGACCGCACCCGCGCCGATGGCGTAGAAATCGTGCTGCCGCGTGACATCGTTGTCTGCGATAGCTTCGATGAGTCTGCCGCGCCTGACACGATCTGTGTGGACTCGATTCCACGCGGTCGCATTGTCATGGATATAGGCCCACGTACGGTGCGCTTGTATCAGAAAAGACTTGAAAACGCCCGCACTGTGGTCTGGAATGGGCCCATGGGTGTGTTCGAGTGGCAGCAGTTCTCCTACGGTACACGCGGGGTCGCCCGGACAATCGCATCACTTGATGATGCCTTTACCGTAACCGGCGGTGGCTCCACAGCAGATGTTGTTCAGTCACTGGGATTGAAAAACGCGTTCTCACACGTTTCAACCGGCGGCGGCGCCGCCCTCGAATATCTGGAAGGTAGGGAACTGCCCGGCATAGCGGCTCTCGACGATTCGTGCTCCCCCAAAATCACCGATGTTGAAGTTTCGCGCCATCCTCGCGAAAGGAGAACTTTGTATAACTACCGTCATTCCCGTGAAGGGAGACCTTCGCACAACCACCGTCATTCCCGCGAAGGCGGGAATCCAGGGGTGGATGGGCGGTCCACCCGGCTGTGAATTTGCCCATCTACTCATCTACCCAGACCTCCAAGATGAAGAGGAACACGGTATCGCAAAAGTCTCCGAAGGCGGGATTACGTAAGTCAGCGACTTCCTGCCATATAGTAGCGTGTACTGAGCTCTCGCGAGAACTGATAACTTACAATCAAAGGCTGATAACTCCGCAATGATAGATTTTCCATTCTTGAGCGAAATCTGCCGCAAGACCGACTCGCGGATAGTTCTCCTCGTCGTTGACGGCCTCGGCGGACTCCCTCACCCGGATACGGGCAAGAGCGAACTAGAGACAGCGCGCACTCCGAATCTGGACGCGCTTGCCTCGCGCAGTGCCTGTGGCGTCACCACGCCGGTCGCCCCCGGAGTAACTCCCGGCAGCGGACCCGGACACCTGGCTCTGTTTGGATACGACCCGCTTAAGTACGTTATAGGACGTGGTGTACTCGAGGCACTGGGAATCGGAGTTGATCTCGGCCCCGACGACATCGCCGTTCGCTGCAACTTCTGCACGCTCGACGCGAACGGAGTCATCACCGACCGCAGGGCAGGGAGGATACCCACTGCCGAGTCCGCTCCGCTAGTAGAGCAGCTGGCCAGAATCACAGTGCCGGGCGTGGAGATTATCGTAAAGCCGGTGCAGGACTACCGCTTCGTCGTGGTAATACGCGGTGAAGGGTTGAGTGGGGAAGTCGCAGACACCGATCCGCAGCGGACCGGCTTTGAACCTCTGGAACCAGTCGGCAAATCTGACGCGGCTGTTCGCACAGCGAAGAAAGCAGCCCGGTTCATCGAAGCAGCCCGCGATATCCTCGGAGGCCGCGATACCGCCAATATGATACTGATGCGCGGATTTTCCAAGCGTCCCGAATGGCCCGTATTCGGCGAAAGGTACAGCCTCTCCCCGGGCGCGATTGCCGCCTACCCCATGTATCGGGGCATAGCGAGTCTGCTCGGGATGAATGTCATCCCCACCGGAGGCGATTTCGACGCTGAACTGGACACGCTGTCCAAACATTTTGATGAGCGCGACTTTTTTTTCATCCACTATAAGCCCGCGGACGCGGCAGGGGAGGATGGAGACTTCGACGCAAAAGTGAGTACACTTGAAGAACTGGACAAGCGCGTCCCGCGCCTGCTCGATCTCGGAGCCGACGTCGTTGCGATTGCCGGTGATCATTCGACACCATCTAGCATGGCGGCGCATAGTTGGCACCCGGTTCCACTACTGATAAATTCTCAGCACACAAATGAAGGACTGGGTACCGCCGGATTCAATGAGCGCGAATGTCGAACCGGATACCTGGGAAGCCTTCCCGCCACGTCACTGCCCCTGCTTCTCCTGGCACACGCCGGCAAACTAGACAAATTCGGAGCATAAACACGCTACTATAAGGAAAGACATATAGAGATATAACCACATGACAACATCTACAATAGTTGGCAACTGGAAGATGAACACGACCCTCGCCTCTGCTGAGATATTGGCATATGGCATTAGGGACATGCGTGTCGTGGATGGTTCAGTAGATATAATTATATGTCCCCCATATGTCTCACTGGATCGAGTATCTCGGATAGTGTCTGGATCCCATATTCGGGTTGGCGCTCAGGACGTTCACCCCGAAAGTTCCGGTGCATTCACTGGCGAGGTGTCGCCAGATATGATCGCCGAGGTCGCCGACTTCGTCATCGTGGGACACTCGGAACGCCGTCAATTGTTCAGTGAGTCCGACGAATTCATTGGAAGGAAGGTAGTAGCGTCTCTTAACGCCGGTCTGAAGCCGATTCTTTGCGTTGGCGAGTCCTTGGAAGATCGTCGAGCGGGTAGGGCGGAAGAGGTCGTAAGATCGCAATTGCTCAATTCCCTCGCAGGGATTGAGGATGTCGACGGAATTCTGGTCGCCTACGAACCTGTCTGGGCGATAGGAACAGGTGAAGCCGCCAACCCGCAGATCGCTCAGTACATGCTGGGAACGATCCGATTTGCCTTGAAGTCCAATTTCGGAGCAATAGCCGACTCGGTTCCCTGCCTCTATGGTGGCAGTGTAAACGCCGACAATGTCCAGGACTTCGTCCGCGAACCGGACATTGACGGTGCCCTCGTTGGCGGTGCGAGTCTCGACGCTCAGTCTTTCGCCGCCATAGTCGCCCGCGCCGCCGAAGTCGCTGGATAACTGGAGCGGACCGTATGCAGGACAGATACGTTGGAGACGTAGGCGACTTTGGAAAGTATGGCCTCCTGCGCCACCTGGTGGGGCAGAAGGAAGCGCCGCCATCCGCCAAAACGACGCGCCTCGGCGTCGTCTGGTATCTCTACCCCGACGAGTCCCACAACGCGGACGGCAAATACACCGGCTACCTAACCGACATCCCCGCCAATCGTGCCAGGTATCGCGCTTGTGACCCCCATCTCTACGACACGATGCGCCACCTCGTGGAAACCGGCCGCCGCAATATCGCCGCGGTCCAGAGAAGCCGGATCCTTCCAGACGAAACGGCCTACTATGAACCGAGCCTGTTGTTTCCGGCGGGAATGTCGCGGCCCGACAGGCGGATTGCTCGAGACGACTGGTTCCAAGCCGCCCTTGAAGCGACCGCCGGCGCCGATGTGGTGTTCGTTGACCCCGACAACAGCCTGTCCGATCCCGACAACGGCATCTCCGCCTCGATTGACCCGCTGCGCAAGACCGGCCCCAAGTACGTGTTCATTGACGACCTGCGCGCGTTCTTCGAGCGTGGCCAGAGCTTGATTGTCTATCACCACCTGGGACGCCGAGGCACGGCTGTCGAGCAGACGATGAAAGTCGCCGAGAGCCTGAAGGCAAGCCTGGATCTGCCCAACCTGCCCCGGTCGCTGCTTTATCGCCGCGGAAGTTCTAGGGCATACTTCATAGCGCCCCAGGAACGACACCGCGCAGCCCTCGAAACCAGGGTCTCCGACCTGCTCGCCAGCTCCTGGAGCGCGCATTTCGATCTGGTAGTGTAGGGAAGACAACCCGCAGGAGTTACCCAAAGTCCCGCCCACGATTCTGACTACTGAAATCCGATGACTGAAAACCGTGTCTGCCCCCGTCTTCTCGCCATCGTCGGCCCGACTGCCGTCGGCAAGACCGAGTTGGCCATGAAAATCGCGGCCCATGTTGATGTCGAGATAGTGGGCGCGGACAGCAGGCAGGTGTACCGCCACATGGACATCGGTACCGCCAAGCCAACCCAGGCCCAGCTCGCCACCGTTCCCCATCACCTGGTCAACATAATTGACCCCGACGACGATTTCAGCCTTGGAATGTTCTTAGACTTGTCAAAAAAGGTAATCCTAAACACAAACATTGCTGCGAAGTGTCCTCTCTTGGTTGGAGGAACCGGCCAGTACGTGACGGCTCTTATCGAAAACTGGAACGTCCCCCTCGTTCCGCCCGATCCTGTCCTGCGCTGCGAACTGGACGATTTGCTCGAATCGCAGGGGATTGACGGCCTGCTGTCCCGCCTGCGAAGTCTCGATCCCGACTCCCTTGAACGTGTTGACGTAGCCAATCCGCGCCGCGTTATCCGCGCTATTGAGGTCGCCGCCGCCAGCGGTTCAACGCAGGATATTCCCAGGAGGTTGGAGCCTTGGTTCGAGTTTGCCGCAATCGGCTTGGGGATGGAGAGAGCCGCGCTCTACGACCGCGCGGATGACCGTGTGGACAGAATGATGGACGCGGGTTTCCTTGATGAGGTCGAGCGTCTGATCGCTATGGGCTACCACCCGGACCTGTCTTCGATGTCTGGAATCGGCTATCATGAACTCGCAGAGCATCTGCTCGACGGCGCAGATCTGTCCGATGCGATACAGAGGACGAAGTACAGGACACACCGTTACATCAGGCAGCAGCTAAACTGGTTTCGGAGCGACGATCCGCGTATCCACTGGTTCAAGCCAACCCAGCTGGACTCAGCCATAGAATACGCCGTCAAACTGATAACTGAAAACTAACGACTGATAACTGAATCGGGAGATTCCCATGAGATTCGTAAAGTTGCACGGTGCGGGTAACGACTACATATATGTTGACGCCCGCGACCAGAGTAGGGACTGGCCCGAAGTGGCCAGACAGGTCAGCGACAGGCACTTCGGCATTGGCTCGGACGGCCTCATTCTCCTGCGCGAATCCGATATAGCCGACGCCAGGATGCAAATGTTCAACGCCGACGGCTCAGAGGGCCAGATGTGCGGCAACGGAATCCGGTGCTTTGTGCGTTTTGGTATAGATAGTTCTGCGCTGAATATCAGATCGGACTCGTTTGAAATCGAGACGGGCGCCGGTGTACTGGCTGTGAGGCCCAGCTGGGACGCCGGCGTGATGACCGGCGCGTCCGTCAGCATGGGAGAACCCATACTGAAGCCCTCCCTGGTCCCCGTGGCCGCCCCCGACGAAATGGATCTCGCGCTCGACTACCCGCTGAACGTCAACGGGTCCGAGATTCTGGTCAACTGCGTCTCGATGGGCAATCCCCATGCCGTCGTCTTCATGAACGATCCGGTTGACGACTACGAGCTGACCCGTATCGGCCCCATGGTCGAGCATCACCCCTTCTTCCCCGAGCGCGTCAACTACGAGATAGTGAACGTGTTGGACCGCGACCGCATCAAGGTGCGCGTATGGGAGAGAGGTTCCGGCATCACGCTCGCCTGTGGGACCGGTGCCTGCGCCGCCGTCGTAGCCGCGAAGCTGCACGACCTGGTTGACGACGACGTTACGGTGGAGCTTCCGGGCGGGGAGTTGCGCGTTTCATGGCCGGGTCGGGGAGAGGTCGTCATGGAGGGCCCGGTCGCCCGCGTCTTTGAGGGCGACTGGCCCTACTGACCCACACTAGTTCGGTGTCCACTCTTCGGGATCTTCCCACCCCACATCCATGAAATCCGAGTCATTCCCGTATTTCTCCGTGAACTTGACTATCTTCAGCATGACCTCCGACAGCTTCGCCATCGTCCGGACGTTGGCGGGGGTTATATTCTCGCTGAGCTTGTAGAAATCCTCCTCCAGCATATTGAACAGGTGGGCCACCCCTGCGTCTTCCATCCGCTTCGCCATGCGTCTTCTGCTGGATGTCGCGCTCCCTCCCATCGCCCGCCACTTAGCCGCCTCAGGGTGGTGAGCGAAGCAGTGTCCCGAAGCCGTAATCCGTCTTGACCCGCACACCTCTCCATTCCGCTTCGTCGCCGGACACGGAACTTTCTCTACGAGTCCCTCCGACAGATGTTTTTGCTCTACCATTTAGCCGTTCCTCCCTTCCTATTCTGAATTCATCTTTGCGAATGTAAGTTCTCTTTGCTATCATAGAGAATATCAATAGGTTGCGTCAACAGAAACTCACCCGAGGAGATATTTGCATAGCTATCGTCGTTCCCTCCTTCGAGGGAATCGCTCGCCGCTCGGCAATCCAGAGGGCGAGATGCGGCGCTGTCCCTTGACAACTGGATACTGATGACTCAACTCCATAAAGGAAAATTTATAATGGTGATCAACCCGATGGCAAGAGCGCCTGTCGCAAAGCTAAACGCAGGTGAACTCTGGGCGAACGCAGGTCGGAAAACTCACCAGCGCAAACCCTGTCGCCACCTGTTGCGTCCATCTGCGCTGCGCCAGTGCGACATAAGTCGGGATATATGAACGCGCCCAATCCACAGGACGATTGCAAAGTTGCAGTTCTTCGCTTATAGACACGCTTTCGTCATTCCCGCGAAGGCGGGAATTCAGGGGGAGGTGCGATCGAATCCTGGATAGTGTCGACTTTACAATCCTCCTACGCAGTCCATGTGGCAAGTTTCACACCGCACCGCGCCATGCTAAGATACCTACCCAACCACTGAAAACTAAGAACTAAAAACTGAATCGGAGATTCACATGAATTTCGCCAGCCGAGTCGAGAAGATACCACCGTACCTGTTCGTCGAAATCAGCCGCAAGATCGCCCGAAAGCGCGCCGAGGGCATCGAGGTAATCTCCTTCGGCATAGGAGACCCTGACCTCGAAACGCCCGCGCCGGTGGTTGACGTCCTGCGCGACACCGCCGGCGACCTGCCAAACCACCGCTACCCCGAATCGGAGGGCCTGCCTGAGTTCCGAAAGGCGACTGCCGACTGGTATCAGCGAAGATTCGGCATTTCACTCGACCCTGAAACTGAGGTTATTTCGCTGATTGGAGCGAAGGAGGGTATCGGACACGCCGCGCTCTGCGTCATCGAGCCCGGCGACATCGCCCTCGTGCCTGACCCCGGCTACCCCGTGTACTCGGTGGGAACCTGGTTCGCTGGTGGCGAGTGCCACTGGATGCCGCTCAAGGAAGAGAACGGCTGGCTTCCCGTACTTGAGGATATTCCTGAAGACGTGGCGCGAGCGGCGAAAGTCATGTGGCTCAACTATCCCAATAATCCTACTGGCGCGATAGCCAGCCCCGACTACTTCGAGAAGGTGGTCGAATTCGCAAGGTCCTACGACTTGGCCGTTATGCACGACGCCTGCTATACCGACGTCACGTTCGACGGCTATCGGCACCCGTCATTCCTTGAGACTCCGGGCGCCATGGACGTTGGAATGGAGTTCCATTCTCTGTCCAAGACCTACAATATGACCGGCTGGCGTCTGGGAATGGCCGTCGGAAATGCCGATATGATTAACGCTCTGCTCATTGTGAAGTCGAATCTGGACTCCGGCGTCCCCCAGGCGATACAGCACATGGGCATCGAGGCCCTGAACACCACCGACGACTGGATTGACGAGCGAAACGCCGTTTACCAGCGACGCCGCGATAAGGTTCTCGCGGTTCTTGACGAAATCGGCCTTGAGGTTGATCCGCCAAAGGCGAGCCTGTACGTTTGGGCAAGAGTGCCGGAAGGATTCACCAGCGGCGAGTTCGCCGAGCAGTTGCTCGAAAATTGCGATATAGTTGTTACACCCGGCGCGAGCTACGGAGATTACGGCGAGGGCTATATTCGCTTCTCGCTCACCATACAGGATGATCTTCTTGAAGAGGGACTGAGGAGGCTCGCCACCTATACGGGCTCCCGCTAGTACCATATCCATATGAAGATGACACACTCCAACCGCCATTCATCATTCCCGCGAAAGCGGGAATCCAGCGGGGTGTGGAGGGTAGGAGATTACATGGCAAGAAGGAAAATGAAGACTACCAGGCCCAAGCAGGAGCGCGCCATACTGGTGAGCTCGACTCCCAAGCGTGGGCGCTTGCTCTGGAATCCCCAGGACTCGCTCGACGAACTCGCGGAGCTTGCCCGGACCGCTGGCGCGAAGGTGCTCGACCGTGTCTCACAGCGTGTTCCCAAGCCCACCCAGGAGTATGTCGGCAAGGGAAAGCTCGAGGAGATTAAGCGCCTCTGCGAAGAGTTGGACGTTGACACCGTAATATGCGACGACGAGCTCACGCCCACCCAGCAGCGCAATCTCGAAAACGCGCTCGCCTACAGCGGCGGCCATGCCGAACGCAAGGTGATAGACCGCACCGCGCTAATCCTGGATGTATTCGCTTCCAGGGCTCGAACGCGCGAGGGTCGGCTTCAGGTCGAACTCGCCCAGCAGGAGTACCTTCTCCCGCGCCTCGCAGGACAGTGGTCCCACCTGGACAGGCTCCGAGGTGGCGCTGGTGGTGGTGCCGGCGGCGGAATCGGCACCAGGGGCCCCGGCGAAACTCAGATAGAGACAGACAGGCGACTCGTGCGCGGCGGCATCCAGAAACTCAAGAAAGATCTGGAGAATGTGCGCCGCCACCGGCGGCTGCATCGCTCTAAGAGAACAAGCAACGGAATTCCTGTCGTCTCACTGGTCGGATACACCAACGCGGGCAAGAGCACGCTGCTGAACCGCATGACTAGGGCGGGCGTCCGAGCGGAAAACCTGATGTTTTCGACTCTCGACCCTGTTACTCGCAGAATTCAACTTCCTTCGGGAAACCCGGTACTGCTCACCGATACGGTCGGGTTCATCCACAAGCTGCCTACGTCGCTGATTGCCGCATTCCGCGCGACGCTGGAAGAAATATCCGAGTCCACGCTCGTGCTTCACGTCGTTGACGTTACGCACCGCAACGCCCCCGAGCAGGTCACCGTGGTCGAGTCCATCCTGGACGATATGGGCATGAACGGCGTTCCGACCGTTATGGCCCTCAACAAGGCTGATCTGCTGACGCAGTCCGCCAACGGGCACATGGACAATCTCCCGGACATCGCATCCGGCCCGGCGGATGCTGTTCTGATCTCAGCGCTAAAGGGAGAGGGAATAGACGACCTGCTTAAGAAGATCGAGTCCCGGCTCGCCCTCGATGGTGCCGTCCACTCCGACGCCTTCCTTGCGCCGTCCAGAGCATGAGAGCCTGTTACAGTATGGATGGTCCACGGTGGCCATTAGGAGTTCGAGACATAATATCGGAACCGAAAAGGTACCGATGAGATGTGTTGAAGACCGGCCAACCAGATGAAAGGGTAGTGCCAATGTCCTCAATCGTTGGTTCGCACTATAAATGTTATGTAAAGTAGTATAGTTGGATTCAAAGGCTATGTCGCTTCTACTCGACATAACTAATTATGCGCCACGTTTATCTGATCCCGGACCGCGCCGACCTTGGTATATATCAACCCACTGAAATCCTGACGATCCCGGACTGCACCAGCGCGCCCATCAGCTTTGGATAGACGCTCTCGCCCGGCTCAGCTCGGATCACCGTCGTGACCGGATCGCTTTCCGCCGGATTGGTGGATGTGTCGCCTCCGTCCCGCAGCACGACAACCAGCCTTTGCCCAACCCTGTACGACATCGCCCCAAGCGCTGCCCATATTGAGGGGTCCTGCGTCCGCTCTGAGTCAGGCCCAGGATCGCGCGGCCACACGAGTACGCACCCGCGCGCCGATCCCAACGCCTCGGAGAGTTCCTGCGAGATAATCCGCCCCTCGGTTCCGTCCAGGTTCACCGTCCTGCACGCAACCGATAGCCCCCCCAGCAGCCCGACGACCTCAACGCGAATCGAGTCTTCCGCTGTCCCGACCACAAGTATCTCACCGATGCCCGCTGAGCGTCCTTCATTGTCCTCAGGCGAGCCCTGGTCCCGAACGTCCCGGCTAGTTTCCGCTCCCGCGTAGTATCCGGCTTCTTCGCTATCAGCGACTGCTCCCACGACTAGGACTCCCGCCTGGTCCGAAACAATCCCGGCGACCAGCCCATTGCGCCTGATGATGCCCAGGCACTCCTCGGTCAGCTCTCTCGGTACTCCCAGTTCGCGCACGAGCGTGTTTGATGCGTAGATGTCCTCTGGCATCCTCTTGCCGGCATATATCCGGTAGAATTCGCAGAAGACCTCAGGCCTGGTCACTGCTTCTAGGATCGAGTTCTCTCGCTCCTCTGCGCTGCCCGGGGCCGTAACCGACTCTCCGAGTTCCGTAAGCTGGATGAAGTCGTCCGAGTACGATCCGACGGTCAGCCCGTATTTAGAGGATGCGTTCAGTTTCTGTATGAACGAACTGCTTCTTGCAGATGTCCCAAGCGCTTCTGCCAGGAGTTCAGTCTCCACCGGAAGTCCGCCGTTCACTCGCTGTATCGTCTCGGCAATTGGGACCGTTTCCTGAAACGAGTGGGTCGGATATGGCCTGGTAATTCTCGTCCTTTTGGCCATGGTTTTCCCTCCGCAGACTGCATATTTCAGAAAATATTTTCCGGCATTATTTAAGTTACGCTACTGATCCAAGCTTGTATTTCAAGTTGTTGGACAAAAATGCTACCATATTTCATGTATTTCTGAAAAGAGAGTCTTGTGTATTGCCACCCTCAATTCCGATCACGCTGCCGTCAGTTCCGCGAAGGCGGCAATCCGGGGGTGAGGATATTTGAAGTGCGAGTACCTAAGAATCGCGATATTCCGCACCCGTTCAGTTCCTATTTCAAAGAATAACTTGGTCTTCTGCAAAGACATCGAATTCCTGGACGGGGACCGCGGTTTTCTTATGTCGTGCTGATGTTGTGGCGTTACAATCCGCGTCTCGTAACTTCGACGTAGTTATTGGTACGACGACGCGCCCCTCTCCACGATTAAGAGTAGTTGCCTCACGACAGACGTTCTTTACTGGAATATGCTAGACGTACGCCAGGTGCTAAAATAGGTTTATGCCTTCAAATACATATCTCTACCCCGAAAAGACGCATAGTTTTCCGTGGAGGTCTCGCCCGATCGTTTGGATTGCGATCATTTCTCTGATTGCTGTTCTTGCGCTCGGCTCCTGCCAGGATGATGGTGAACCGTCGCCTCCCGCTGCGGATGCCTCCCAACCTGCGCCGGCTGAACAGGCCGGTGCATCGACGGCGCAGCAGGAACCCACTGCCCTGCCCGCCGCAAAGCCGCAGGATCCGATGGTTCTCCCTACTGCCATACCGGCCCCGGATGATCTGAAGATTCCGCAGGGCGTGCCCGAGGAGCTTGCCACTGTCTGGGAGGCATGGTCCCTTCTCACCGAGCAGCACGTGGACCGGAACGAATTTGAGACCGACACTTTCAATGAAGCTGCGATAAGGGGCCTGATTCAGGGCACCGGCGATCCGCATTCGGGATATGTGCCGCCCGAAGCGTTCGAGGTCGAGAACGAGGACCTCTACGGCTCCTTTGAGGGTATAGGTGCCAGGGTGGATATGAGGCCCGACGGCAAACTCCAGATTGTCTCGCCTATCGAGGGGGGCCCTGCCGAGGCGGCCGGCTTGAAGCCCGGAGACTTGGTTATGGAAGTAGACGGCGAAAGCATCGTCGGCCTGAGTCTGCTCGAAGCCGTGAACAAGATCCGGGGCCCGAAGGGTTCCGAGGTCCGTCTTCTCATCAAGCATCTTACGCAAGCTGACGAAGTGGAGATCGTAGTCGTGCGCGATACGATCCCCCTCGAAAGCGTTCTCGTGCGCAGCCGGCCCGAAGATAGGTTCGCGCATATCAGGCTCAGCACTTTCTACGCCAATACCGCCGAAGAGTTGGCCGAGGCCATCAGAGAGGCGCAGAAGAACGGCGCCGAGGGGCTCATTCTGGATGTTCGTGACAACCCGGGCGGGCTGCTCAGCAGCGTCATTGATGTAACCAGTATGTTCCTTGAGGACGGCAGCCTCATCCTGTACGAACTCGACGGCGAAGGCGACCGGGACAACCACACGTCCAGGAACGGAGGAGAATTCGCCGACATTCCTCTTGTGGTTCTTGCTAACGGATTCAGTGCCAGCGCCTCCGAGATCGTCGTGGGTGCGATCCAGGATCATGATCGCGCTCCGGTGGTCGGTTCGACAACCTTCGGAAAAGGCAGCGTCAATATCCTGCGCCGCCTCACGAATGGTGGCGGACTCTACCTGACAATTGCCAAGTGGTACACGCCTGACGGACGACTCATCGAGGGCAATGGTGTTGAACCAGACCACGAGGTCACATCCAGAGACAAGCAGAAGGCGGATACGTCCCAACTAGAAAAGGCGATCGAGGTGATGGAAGAACTTGTGGGCGGAAGCGCCGCAGGTGGAGCTTAGAGGGTGAAGTGTTGAGCAGTAAGGGCAATTCTACAATTACCACGAATAGAAGGGCGCGCTACGACTACGAAATCGTGGACACCGTCGAGGCCGGCTTGGTTCTCACCGGGACTGAGATTAAGTCCGTCCGCGACCGCAAGGTGAGCCTCAGCGACTCCTATGCCCGTCCCGTGGATGGCGAAATGTGGCTGCATAATCTCCACATTGACGAGTACGCCCCTGCCCACCGGAACAACCACGAACCAAAGAGGCCCAGGAAGTTGCTTCTGCACAGCGACGAGATTCTTCAGCTCTCCAAGCAGGTTGACCAGCGCGGCCTTACGCTCGTGCCGCTAAGGTTGTACATCAGGAACCATAAGGCCAAGCTGGAGTTGGCTGTCGCGCGCGGCAAGAAACGCTTCGACAAGCGACGCGCGCTGATCGAGCGTGAACGCGAGCGCGAGGCTCGAGCAGCGATAGGAGCCAGGCGCTACTGATGTATGCCCATTCGTGACTGGCGTGGCTGGGGAAGGTCTCATTGCGAACCCCGTTACAGGAAGGCGTCCCATTTCGCTGAAGATATACTCGCCGTTATGGACGAGACCGGGGTTGAACGCGCGGCTATAGTTTGCCAGCCTATGGGCGGCTGGACTGGAATGCGATTCGCCTTGGCGAACCCCGAGCGAGTGTCATGTATTGTCCTGTCCTGCTCCCCTGCCGGGGTGCAGACTCCCGCCTTCATAAAGGCTATGCAAGTTCCTCTGTCCGGTCACCCCAACAGCACGCAAGGGCCCATCCTATGGGACGAACCTCACGTAGCGCTTGCCGCCGGCGCCTTTGACCGAATCCCTGATAAGGCTTTCCTCTTCCGCCAAGTCTCATCTCTTGATCCGCTGGTCATCTTCTTATTGCTCTACGCGGTTCCACTGGGGGCGAAACTCAAACCGGCCTTGCTTCCTCGCGCTGCGATGGTACCAGGAGCTACTCAGTAGCTCCTGGTCTTCTCCTGTGCATTAGAAGAAGCGCTCCTGTGAAACGCAGATGACCGCCGGGTTCGCACCCGACGGTCATTTTGTCTGACTCAGTATTGGGCCATTCCCGCTGCCCGGGAGAATGGACCATCTTAGCTTACTCGCTTGATCTCGATGGTTTCGCCCGGCGCGAGCGCGACTCTCCTGACGTTGATGCCCAGCTTGAGCAGCCAGTAGCCCAACGTCGCCTTGCTCACGCCGAGCCTGTCTGCGGTGGAGGACAGCCCTTCGGCGGTTACCATCTCAGGCAGAATCTTCTCGAGTGGCTGGTGGAACTTCTCTTCGACGGCGATCATCTTCTTGGTCTTGCGGGTCATTTCCCCTGCCTCCGTTTATTGATGTTGTAGGCATTCTAATATTGCAGAGGCAAAGTGTCAATGTACTTTTCAATACTTTTTCCAGCATTTGCCATGATCTTGAAATAGTTGGAAATCATTCTGAATAAGATAAGCAGGCGAGTGTCATATATTTTACACTGTTGTTTTGTGTTTAATAATGATTGCCCAGTTTATATAGTCTGCCCTACTGCGAGCGCCATCTGGCTTGTCTTAGGCAGCGTCGGACTGGCAGTTACGTGCTTGATCCTCCTCTACCATGAGACCCTCATTGCATTTTGGTGGCGCGTAGCACCTGAGACGTTATTGCCCCGGGTATCACAGGTCCAAGGTGCTTGGTGCAAATACACAGGAATCTCCGAACTACTGACATGTGTTATTCTTGTACGCCAGTCGCTTCATGATTCCGGCGTGCGAGGAGGCCTGACTTGAGAATAGCCCTTATGGAAAGTGTTCGCAGGAACCACGCAATCGAACACGCGACGGTGACCCTCATGCTGGAACGTGGCGTGCCCGCGCCGATGGGAGGCTACTCGATTGGCCCCGGATTCGTTATCTGGTCGCGTGGTTCCATAGATGATGTTGCGCTCGCCGCCCGGGATGCCTTGGACCTTCTGAAAGCCGGCAATTCCGAGCTCGCGATCTCCCCGTATTGTGGAACAAACATCGTGACTTTCGCGCTCGTGGGAGCCTTGGCGGCCAGGATATTCTCAGGTCGGAAGAGGACTTTCTGGTCCACCGTCCGAGGTTCGGTCGCCGCGGTCATAGCTGCGATGCTGCTTGGAAGGCCGCTGGGAAGACTTTTGCAGCGCCACTGCACTACCCTACCGTATGTCGAAGCGGTCAAATTGGTCGAAATTCGAGAACTTTCCCAAAAACCGGTGTCTATAGTCTGGATCAGGACAGACTCAAGCGCCCGTTGAAGTCAGATCAATTCTCTTCCCGCGCTTGCCGCAATGTGATGACCGTGTTCAGTGTGACGGGGTTTGACGTCGTCGCATTTTCGCGATGGCTGTGAGTTCTAGAAGTTCGATAGCTGGTAGGCTGCTTCCAGGAAATGACGCAGATGAACAATCCGTTTGGTCCTTCCGAAGATAATCGAATTTAGCATCTCTGATGAGGTCATCTTTTCCGACGTCGCGAATCGTGAAAGTTTCCTGAAGAGATTGACCGCCGGTACTGCAGACAAGAGTCTGAAGGCAGACGAATTGATTCTCGACTTCCTTGACCCGAATATGGGCCGTTGCTAAACTGAATTCGTAGTCAGACTGTGTCCCTGTAGCTCAGCTGGATAGAGCGGCTGCCTTCTAAGCAGCGGGTCGCGGGTTCGAATCCTGCCAGGGACGCTCCCCTCGCTCCGACCGGCATTGTCCGCCATACTACCCCACCGACCTGTCTGAATAATCTTAATGAATATTGCAATTGTTAGATATGTATGCCGTCGACTGATACGCCAGATCGAAATCGCAACTACATGAATCGCCATTCTGTATAAAAATATTCACATATATGCATCAATGCCTTCTACTGGATTCTCGTAGCTTATAATGGAGATATTATAATAGATGGAAAACAGCTCGTTCAGCTCTTTCCTTTGGAGCCAAGCTTCCCCAATATGGGAATCGGTGTCTGTCCATCCCTTCCTCGCTGAATTGCAGGACGGGACCCTCCCAATAGAGAAGTTTCGCTTTTACATTCTGCAGGACTATCTGTACCTTGGCGCATTCGGACGTGCGGCCGCCGCAGCGCTCGCTCAGGCCCCCGACACAGATTCCGCCGTCAGGCTGCTCAAGCGGGTGACGACCCCGGTGGAAAGGCCGCTACACGGCGCGCTCTTTGACGCGCTTGGCGTCACGGAGGAGGAGGCAGAAGCCTCGACACCCTCACCGACGAATCTTGCGTATATGAACCACATCGAAGTCTCGATGGACATGGGCGGTCTTGCCTGCGGCGTCGCGGCTCTTCTCCCCTGCCCTCGCATATACCATGAGGTCGGCAAGATACTGAAAGAGCCCGAACATCCCACTTACAAGATCTGGCAGTCAAGCTACGCGGAGGGGCTGCTTGAAGTAAGCGTAGCCGCTTGGTCGGAATTCGTGGACGAACTCGCCGATGAAGCTGGCCCCGATACGCGAGATATGATGGAGCAGGCTTATCTAACCAGCTCACGCTATGAGCACATGTTCTGGACAATGGCGTATAATCTCGAAGACTGGCCCGCCTGAGTTCGGGCATAACCGATTTCCCAGCGATTCTGTCGCTGACGATGGAAATGATGCGAGGAGTAATGCTATGGCGCGCAGATTCACTGGGACCGTCAATGCCCCCGATTTTCCGACGGGCCTGGATTGGCTGAACACCGAACGCCCACTAACGCTTGCCGATTTCAGTGGCAAGGTTCTGGTCTTGGACTTCTGGACGTACTGTTGAATTAACTGTATGCATGTGTTTCCGCAGTTGCGGAAATTGGAGGAGAAGTACGCTGGCGAACTCGCGGTGGTTGGAGTTCACTCGGCTAAGTTCAACGCGGAGAAAGCTACGGATAGTGTTCGGCGCGCCATTCTTCGATACGAAATAGAACACCCCGTCATCAACGACGCCGATTTCATGGTCTGGCAGCAGTACGCCTGCCGGGCCTGGCCCACCCTGATGTTCATAAGTCCGTCGGGCAAGGTCATTGGCAAGCACGAAGGTGAGTTCCCGATTGAGGCGCTGGACAACGTCCTCGCTACTATGATCGGCGAATTCGACGAGATCGGCGAAATGGACCGCAAGCCCCTCGCCTTCAGACTCGAGAGCGAATTGGAGTGGGAGCGTCCCCTCTCCTTCCCCGGCAAGGTGGTCGCTTCCGAACATGGACTGTTCATCTCCGACTCCAGTCACAACAGGATAGTCTGGACCGACTTGGACGGCGAGGTCAAAGCCGTAATTGGAAGTGGCGAGCGCGGTCTGAAGGACGGCCACGCAACTGAGGCCGCTTTCCACGATCCACAGGGCGCCGCCCTCGACTGGCCCCGTCTCTACGTGGCCGACACCAAGAATCACGCCATCAGGATGATAGACCTCGAAAGTCTCCAGGTCAGGACTATCGCCGGCACCGGCGAGCAGTCTGTGGGACGGCACGCTGGTGGCAATGGACGCTTCGTATCCCTGGCCTCCCCCTGGGACGTGGTCAAAGTCGAAAGCGCTCTGTACATAGCGATGGCTGGTTTCCACCAGCTATGGAAGCTGGACCTCGACAGCAGGGACCTGCGTCCGCACGCTGGCAACGGTCGCGAGAGAATCATCGACGGCCCCCTCCAGCAAGCCGAACTCGCCCAGCCCAGCGGCATTGTGTCGGACGGCGAGACCATCTACTTCGCCGACAGCGAAACGAGTTCGATCAGGTCCGCCTCCGTCTCTCCGATGGGCGCGGTGAACACCCTCGTCGGCGAGGGACTGTTTACCTTCGGAGACGTTGACGGCATCGGAGACGATGTGAGACTGCAGCACCCCATCGGACTCGAGCTCCACGAAGGCTTGCTCTGGATTACCGACTCGTACAACAACAAGATCAAGTCCCTCGACCCCGGTTCGCGACTGTGCAGGTCCGTATTCGGTTCGGGCGAAGTCGGCGACGCGGACGGCGACGGCTCCCAGGCCCAGTTCTACGAACCCGGCGGAGTTAGTGCCCACGACGGCAAGCTCTACATTGCGGACACCAACAACCATGCCATCCGGGTTACCGACCTCGAGTCCAAAGAAGTAACGACCCTACAGGTCCGCGGAGACTGAGACCCAACTATGCCTAACCGCCTGTCCAACGAAACTAGCCTCTATCTGCTCCAGCACAAAGACAACCCGGTTGACTGGTATCCCTGGGGCGAGGAGGCGTTCGAGGCCGCCCGCGAGCGCGACCTGCCTGTCCTGCTCAGCGTCGGCTACTCCTCCTGCCACTGGTGCCACGTCATGGAGCGCGAGTCCTTCGAGAATCCCGAAATCGCCGCCATGATGAATGAATCGTTCATCAGTATCAAGGTGGACCGCGAGGAGCGCCCAGACGTAGATTCCGTTTACATGACTGCTATCCAGGCAATGACCGGACATGGCGGTTGGCCCATGACCGTCTTCCTCACGGCGGACGGTTCTCCCTTCTACGGCGGCACATACTTCCCGCCCGAAGACAGGGGTGGCCTGCCCTCTTTCCCCCGAGTTCTCTCCACGATGGCCGAGGTATTCAGTACGCGCCGCTCCGATGTGATAACCAGCGGCAGGCAGCTTGTCGACAGGATTAACCAGTCTTTCGCAGCGGGCAGAAGTGTGGAACCTCTCACCGATGCGATACTGCGGGCCGCGTTCGACCAGTTGACTAACCAGTTCGACGACAGGTCCGGCGGCTTCGGCCTTCAGCCTAAGTTCCCCCAGCCGCAGACCCTCGAATTCCTGCTCCGCTTCTACCACAGGACCGGTGTGCCGCTCGCGCTCGAGATGCTGGAACTGACCCTCGACAAAATGGCTGCAGGAGGCATGTACGACCAGATTGGCGGTGGGTTCCACAGGTACTCCACCGACGCCTTCTGGCTTGTCCCGCACTTTGAGAAGATGCTATACGACAACGCTCTGCTTGCGCGGCTCTACACGCACGCATTCCAGGCCACCCGGAACCCGTCCTATGCGAGAGTCGCGCAGGGAATACTCGACTACGTCCTGCGAGAAATGCGCCACTCCGATGGCGGCTTCTACGCTGCCCAGGACGCCGACAGCGAGGGCGTGGAAGGCAAGTTCTTCGTCTGGCGACCCGAACAGCTAGCCCGCGTGCTCGGCAATGCGGATGCCAATGTCGTCGCCGACTATTTCGGAGTCACCACCGAGGGCAACTTCGAGGGCATGTCTATCCTCAATGTGCCCAACGACGCCTCCGAAGTTGCGGCTAGACATTCCATGTCCGTAGCAGGTCTGGAATCCCTAGTAGAGTCCGCCAGCGCCAGGCTGCTGGAGGAACGTTCAGGCAGGATAGCCCCACTCACCGATACAAAGGTAATCACATCCTGGAATGGACTAATGATGGCTGCCATGGCCGAGGCCGCCGCCGTGTTCGGCAGGGACGACTATCTGAAATCCGCCCACGACAACGCCGATTTCATTCTGACAAACATGGTGCGGGAAGATCGTCTGAGACGGACCGACGGAGATTCCGACAACGGCGCGCAGGGCTTCCTCGGCGACTACTCCCACCTCATAGACGGCCTGCTCGCGCTGCACTCCGCGGACGGCGACCTACGCTGGCTCGTCCAGGCCGAGAAACTGACGCGGCAGGCCGTCGCGCTTTTCTGGGACCCCCTTCAGAGTCGCTTCTACGATACAGGCAGCGACCAGGAAAGCCTCATAATCCGACCCCGCGACGTCACCGACAACGCACTCCCCTCCGGTCACTCCATGATGACAGGTGTACTGGCCCGACTCTCCATTATCACAGGTGACGGCGATCTCAGGACCATGGCCTCCGATTCACTCCGCTCCGTCCGCGACATCATGATCCAGTTCCCCACTGGCGCCGGACACTGGCTGTCCGTCCTCGACTTCTATCTGTCCGACCACAAAGAAGCGGTCATAGTAACCGGCGCAGGCGGTCCCGGACCGGACGAATTGCTCCGTCGCCTCGCCTCCGCCTACCAGACAAGCACAGTCGTTGTGTCCGCCCCCGAGAATGCCGAAGATGTAAGCCACTGGCCTGTATTCCAGGACAGAACGGTCATTGAAGGCAAGCCGACCGCCTACGTCTGCCGCAACTACGCCTGCCAGCTCCCCACAACCAACCCCGACGCCATGATGTCCCAGGTCCTGAGCTAGACTGGGTCGCGTCGCCTGTATGTTGAATGTCCCCTCTCCCTTGATGGGCTGACAAGGGCGGGCAAAAGTCCCTTCCCCTTAACGGAGACCTTTGCACAACTACCGTCATTGGTATGAAGATGGATATTTTCATTGCTCGTTGTGCTGAGCGTAACCTGCATGGGTGATTCCCGCGAAGCCTGTCCTCGTGGAGACGGGGAGCGGGAATCCAGGGGGGAGGGGCGGTCAATGCTCGACATGGTCGACTTTGAAAAGGCCCTGCCCTGGTTGATAGGCTTATTGCCTATCCCCGCCCCAATCAACTATGATTGCCTCCATGCAAGAGGGAGGCTGGATGGTGGACTTCCGAGCCATAATCGAAGAACTTCAGGCCATCGTCGGATCGGACTATGTCCTCCACAAGCCCGAAGACCTGATCGTCTTCGAATACGATGGCTCAGTTGACCGCGCTCTCCCCACAGTGGTTGCATTGCCCGACAGCGCAGAAGAAGTCTCGCGCTGCGTCAAAGTCGCTGCCGGACACGAGATTCCTGTGGTCGCGCGCGGAGCAGGCACCGGACTCAGCGGAGGCGCCGTCGCCGAACACGGCGGCTTAGTCCTCGCCCTGACCCGGATGACTCGCATACTCGAAGTGGATGTCGAGAATCGAGTCGCCATAATCGAACCCGGTGTGATAAACCTACACCTCACCGAGCACGTTTCCCAGTATGGCCTCTACTACGCGCCCGACCCTTCCAGCCAGCGTGCCTGCACGATTGGAGGTAACGTGGCAGAGAACTCCGGCGGACCTCACTGCCTCGCCTACGGAGTTACCACGAATCACGTCCTTGGCCTCGAGGTCGTTTACGCCGACGGAAGCATCGAATGGGTCGGCGGACTAGGAAGGAACTACCCAGGCTTCGATCTTCGGGGGATCCTTATCGGCTCCGAGGGCACACTTGCGATGGTCACCAAGATTGCCGTCCGACTTCTCAGGCAGCCGGAATCCGTGAAGACCCTGCTCGCCATCTTCCAGGAACTCGACGACGCGAGCGCGGCCGTGTCCGGCATAATCGGCGCAGGCATAGTGCCCGCTGCCATTGAGATGATGGACGACACTTGCATCCGCGCCGTCGAGCCCGCCGTCAACGCGGGCTATCCTGCGGGCGCTGGCGCGGTGCTTCTCGTCGAAGTTGACGGCCTCGCGGAATCTGTCGAGGAGGAGGTCGCTGCCATCGAGGAAGTGTGCAGTTCCTATAACCCGCTAGAAATCAGGACCGCAACCGATCCGGTCGCGCGCGAAAGACTCTGGTCCGGCAGGAAGGGCGTTCTTGGAGCTTTGGGCCGACTTGCCCCCAACTACATCCTTGTGGATGGCACAGTCCCCAGAACCCGGCTGGTCGAAGTTCTCTCCCGCATAAGCGACATATCTGATCGAACCGGATACCCCATTGCCAACCTGCTTCACGCCGGAGACGGTAATCTCCATCCCTCGATACTTTTCGACGAGAGAAAGCCGGGCGACACCGAAAACGCTCTCGACATAGCCGGCGAGATACTTGAGATGTGCGTGGAGGTTGGCGGAGTCCTGTCCGGGGAGCACGGAATAGGTCTCGAGAAGCAGGAGCACATGCCTCTGATGTTTACCGATGCCGACATGCAGGCAATGGCAGAGCTCAGACCGTCTTTCGCAACGAATAACATGTTCAACCCGGGCAAGATATTCCCGACCGGCGCATCCTGCTCCGACGTGTCCCAGGCAGCCGCAATCCAGCGCGCGGGCCCCGGCGCCTACATCTAGGCCGTGTCCCCAAGCATGAACAAGGCCGATTCCAAGGAATATCGTGTTGACGGAGTCGCCCCTGTTGACGTTGTCGCCCCTTCCTCCGAAGAGGAACTCTGTGAAGTCGTTGCCGACGCCAATAAGGACGGCCTCGGAATCACTCCGTACGGCGGAGGAACTCGTATCGGTCTCGGCAATCTGCCTTCCCGTCCTTGTCTGGTCGTGGACACGACCAATCTTAACCGCGTCGTATCTCACAATTTCGCCGACCTCACCGCATCTTTTCAGGCTGGAGCGACCTTCGGATTCGTTTCTGAGATCCTCGCTCAGCAGGGCCAGCTGCTCCCGATTGACCCCCCGCTGCCGGAACGCGCCACCATGGGAGGCACACTCGCCGCCGCGGTTAGCGGGCCGCTGAAGTGGCACTTTGGACACCCGCGCGATACGGTCATCGGTATGAAGGTCGTCCAACCCGACGGCAGCGTAACCAAGAGCGGCGGGCTGGTCGTCAAAAACGTCAGTGGGTACGACATGTCCCGCCTTCATATCGGAGGACTCGGCAGCCTCGGCATAATACTTGAGGCAAGTTTCAAACTTACCCCCATCCCGATGTACGAGAGAACTATACTGGCCGCATTTAGCAACATAGATGATGCAATGGACGCCTCGATGCAAGTCTTCAACTCCTACGTCATGCCGCTGGCCATGACCGCATTCGGCCCGGCCGTCGCATCCCGAGTAAACTCGGACGAAGACAGTAACCGTCATCATCTCGCAATTCGACTGGGCGGCCGATCCCGCACTCTTGCGCGCCAGGCGGATGAGATCAATTCCATTTTCAGTGATGTCAGTGCATCCACACAGCAGGACATTGAAGGCTCGGCTTCGTCCCTGTGGCGTTCCCTTTCCGACTTCGGATGGACATCTGAAACAGTGCCGGCGCTGAACATCAAGACAACGGCTCTTCCCTCGCACACTCGCGCGATTATGAAGCTTATTGAAAGTCTGTGCGATTCAGACCTCGAACCCGCCGTCGTCGCTGAGCCCGGCTTCGGCTCCGTGGAAGCCTGTTGGTACGCACCAGGCGATGTATCCGACGGCTCTCTGATCGCCATAGTCTCCAAAGTCCGCAAGCATGTTGCCCGTCTAGGTGGGACCGCCGTAGTACAGCAGTGCCCTCCGAGCGTTAAGGCAGCACTGGACATATGGGGGGAAGACCATCCGGGCATTGATGTGATGCGGCGAATGAAGCGGCAGTACGACCCCAATGGCATCATGAATCCTGGAAGGTTCATAGGGAGGATTTGACTGTGAGTACTCAGCCAGGAGTTGATCCTTCCCTACTATTCTCGGGCCCCAACGCCCCCGAAGAGTCGGATCTGTACAAGTGTGTACACTGTGGATTCTGCCTGCAGGCTTGCCCCACATACATCGAGACCGGATTGGAGACAGAATCTCCCCGTGGGCGCATCGCCCTCATGAAGGCTGTGAACGAAGGCAGAATCGGTATTACCGACACCGTGATCCGTCACTGGGATCTTTGCATCCAATGCAGGGCTTGTGAAGTCGCGTGTCCCTCGGGTGTACCGTACGGGAACCTGATTGAGGCGACGATGGCCCAGGTAGCCGATCACAGAAAGCAGAACATCGTTCAGAAGGGTGCGGCTGACCTTTCGCTCAAGCGGATAGTCCCGCATCAGAGGCGTTTGCAAGCGCTGATGTCTCTTACAAAGCTGTACCAGAGGTCGGGCGTCCAAGCCTTACTACGAAACTCCGGCTTACTCGATAAGCTAATGCCCTCGATGGCCGCTCTCGAGTCCTCGATGCCCGAAGTCTCCTCTACCTATTTCAAGGCGAAGGGTCAGACTGTCGCGGCTGTTGGTGAGAAACGCGCCCGTGTCGCCGTCCTGTCCGGCTGTATAATGCCCCTGATTAACGGCCCCGAAATGGACGCCGCAGTGCGCGTGCTCGCTCGCAACGGCTGCGAGATTGTCGTACCAAAGGGTCAGGTCTGCTGTGGCGCGATTAACTCTCACGTAGGCGATCTCGACACGGCCAGAAAGCTCGCCCGGCGCAACATTGATGTCTTCACCGACGCGGGAGTCGAATATGTCGTCATCGCGTCCGCCGGATGCGGGTCCCGCATGAAAGAGTACGGCCACTTGCTGAAGGACGATTCCGAGTATGCGGAACGGTCGCACATTTTCAGCTACACCGTCAAGGACATCAATGAATTCCTGGTAGAGCTTCCCTTTGATCCCCCAACGGCGGCTCTGGACTACCGCGTTACCTACCAGGACTCCTGCCACCTCGGAAACGCCCAGCGCATTACCGCCGCTCCCCGGCAGATCCTGCGCTCCATTCAGGGCGTGGAGTTCGTCGAGTTGCCCAACGCCGGCCAGTGTTGCGGAGCGGGCGGCACCTACACGATAACCGAGCGCGACTTCTCGCTGCGCGTCCTGAACTCCAAGATGGACGCCTTCGAGACAACCGAAGCAGACGTGCTCGCCACCGCCAATCCCGGCTGCCTGATGCAGCTCCAGTTCGGAGTCCAGGATCGCAAACTTGATGCTAAGGTAAAATATGTAACCGACCTCCTTGATGAGGCTTACCGATTGGAAGAACTCAATTCCGAAAACCTATAACCAACCACTGGAGGAACAAAATGGATCTTGGTTTGCAGGGCAAAGTAGCGATAGTAACCGGAGGAAGTGAAGGAATAGGTAAAGCCGCCGCCGCGAGCATGGCCGCCGAGGGAGCCAGCGTTCTCATAGCCGCGCGCCGTGCGGACGTTCTCGAGTCGGCCGCTTCAGAAATACGTGAGCAGACCGGGGGCAGTGTGACCGCAGTCCAGACCGACGTCATGGTTCCCGAACAGGTGGAGGCCCTCATTCAGCGCGCGACTGATGATCACGGCAGGCTCGACATTCTCGTCAACAATGCTGGAACCTCCGCTGGCGGCGCGTTCCTGGGCGTGACGGACGAGGCGTGGCAGCACGATCTCGACCTCAAGCTCTACGGCTCTATCAGGACTTCCCGCCTGGCCGTGCCGCTAATGCGAGAACAGGGCGGCGGACGAATCATCAACGTCACCAACCTCGGCGCAAAGGCGCCGGGAGCGGCTTCGGTGCCGACCTCAGTTAGCAGGGCCGCAGGCGTAGCGCTCACCAAGGCCATGTCCAAGGAGTTCGCCGCCGACAACATCCTGGTGACCACAGTATGCATCGGCCTCATAAAGAGCGGCCAGCACGAGACGCGCTTCAAGGCAATGCAGGCGAGCGATCCTAACCTCACGCTAGACCAGTTCTACGGCGACATGGGCGACCGTGTGCCAATAGGTCGCGTCGGCGAGTCCGAGGAGGCCGCAGACGTCATAGCGTTCCTCGCATCTGAGCGAGCCAGCTACCTCACCGGCATAGCCATAAACATAGACGGCGGAACTTCGCCCGTGGTGTAGCCGCTCACATGTTATAGGCTACTCAAGGCTCCGGGGGCGGTGCTCTGTCCCACCCGACCGTCTCCGGCACTCCACCCACCCGCTTCCGATCCATTCTTCACAGCAAAAGCCTTGGGCGTTGCGTTGTTGAATGCGCGTAGAGCGTCATCATGTAGTAGAATGTTGGAAGCCAATTACTCCAGAGCCATGGGAGGCTTCCTTAATGCGTAGGACACTAACCGGAGTGATCCTCGGACTGATGTTCACCGTCGGGATTATCTATTTGTTTCTGGGGTTGCTGGGCGGGTCAATGAACGGGTATCGAACCTCGGATCCCGATTTTTTGACCATAGATGACCATTTTAGGATCGTGGATGCCGCTTTTTGGGCCATCATCCTAGTGCCCATAGCATTTGGCTCAGTCGGACTGTGGCTGGATATACGCGAAGCGAGAGAGTGGAGGAACTTAGAACGCCCTGAGCATCAACAGGCGAACGAGAATCGGAAGAGCTTACCAATGCTATTATGGTGGAGGAACTTAGAACGCCCTGAGCATCAACAGGCTGGCGTTCCATCGAAACACACCGACCGCCACTCTCGCCAATGGACTCGCTTCAGACGCCCACAGGGTCCTTCTAATTCCTGATGGACACCAGCACTTACAGCAACTCGCCAATGGACTCGCTTCAGACGCCCACAGGGTCAGCAGAGACCGAAGCGATAAGCTGGAGCCTCTCGCGTAAATCGCCGGTAGTGCAGGTGCCCACACACATCTCCACACAGTGCCGAGGGTGGGCTGTCACTCTACCCTACGTTTCCAGTCTGCCCCCTCTGGCGCAGCGCATGATCCGCAAGCACCAGCGCCATCATGGATTCCACAATCGGGACGGCTCTGGGCAAAACGCACGGATCATGTCTCCCCCTGCCCATCAGCGTCGTCTCGTTTCCGTCAACGTCAACTGTGTCCTGCTCTCGCATGATGGTGGCCGTGGGCTTGAAACCCGCACGTATTACGATGTTCTCACCGTTCGATATACCGCCCTGGATACCGCCGGAATTGTTAGTCCGCGTCCGTATCCGTCCCGACTCGTTGTAGAACGGGTCGTTATGCTGTGAGCCGGTCATATAGGTCCCCGCGAACCCGGACCCGACCTCGAACCCCTTGCACGCCGGAAGTGACAGGACTGAGCGCGCAAGATCGGCTTCAAGCTTGTCGAAGACCGGCTCGCCCAGTCCCACGGGAACGTTCCGAGCAACGCACTCCACGACACCTCCCAACGAGTCACCATCCTTCCGCGCCTGCTGGATCCTCTCTATCATCCGCGCCGCCATATCCTGGTCGGGGCACCTTGCGATGTTCTCCTCCACATCCGCCGTCGTGACGTGGTCCGAGTCAACATCAGCCTCGAGGTCGTGCACCCTCTTCACATACGCTACGATCTCAACTCCGAACTCGGCGGCAAGATACTTCTTGGCGATTGCTCCACCCGCCACCCTGCCGATAGTTTCCCTTGCGCTTGCGCGTCCACCGCCCATCCAGTTCCGTATGCCGTACTTCGCCTGGTAGGAGTAGTCCGCGTGGGACGGCCTGTACTTCAGCCGCATTTCCTCGTAGTCTCGGCTTCTGGCGTCCCGGTTCCAGACGATGATCTGGATTGGAGTGCCAAGTGACAGGCCCTCGAATACGCCCGATACGATTTCCGCCTGGTCGCCCTCACGCCGCTGCGTCGAGATTACGCTCTGCCCAGGTCGCCTTCTATCCAGTTCCCGCTGGATGTCAGATTCCTCAAGAGGAAACTGCGGTGGACACCCGTCAACCGTCACCCCCACCGCCTGGCCGTGCGACTCTCCCCAGGTCGTAATCTTGAACATCTTCCCAAATGAATTGCTCATCTCTCACTCCCATGCCGACAATGACACCGCATCAACTTGACAACCGCTTCCCGCGTCCGATGTCTATATATGCCAATTTATAAAGCCACAGGTGATAACAGGTGGGTCAACTAGTGACCAACAGGTGAAAACGTCACCTGAGTTTGACCTGAGAACGCCTGAGTTTAGCTACATAAAAATTCTTCGGAGCCTCGATTCTTCCATTTATATAACCTCTCATTTATGTCAGCGACGCTAGAAATTGTGTTCTTCATGGGTGTATTGTAGCGTATCGGAGACGAGGTTGTATAACCGAATCGGGAAGGCGGGTCTGTATCGGTCTAGCGGGATAAGAGTGAGCGCCAAGCGCGAGTATGTTATCATCGGTCAGTGCTTGAACCCGAATCGAGTGCCGAATTCACGACGGGTCTGGGCTGAACACCTGCGAGTGCCTCCCGTGTCCGCACGGGCGAGCGCGGCTCGCAGCCCAGACCCATCTACTGCCACTCTCACCGCCATTTCGTCCTGAACCAAGAACGCATCCCCCAATGCCCATGACTCGCCGACACCTTAACGCCGCCGTACGCGCCGCGCTTTCCGACGCCATTCCCACCCTGGGACGGACCACCTTCGACATCTACCTCAACGACCGCCCCTACTGGAAGAACGCCCCCGCCGCCGTCTGGAACTACAAGCTCGGTGGCTACCATGTACTCAAAAGTGGCTCTCCTATCGCGAGCGCCAAATCCTGGGCCGCTCACTCACGCCGGAGGAAGTCCAGCACTTCACAGACATAGCACGGCAGATAGCGGGGTTCGTGCTGGTGACGTCTGATAGATGGTTCAGAGATTGTGCATAAATATGTGCATAAAATACTTGATGTTTGACGTCCCCCTCTGGTACAGTCGCATAAATGGATATATATATAATCCATAGAATCACTCTTCAGAGGAATGTCATCATGACGCATATGCGCAAAGACCAAGCGATGGAACTTCTTGCTCCACATGAGAGTATCCTCTTTAGAATACCTACTGACTCTGTTAGATTGTACACTCAAGATTTTGCTTCTGTACGCTACCGACTCGGGAAGCGTTCCGACGCCAGCATAATCCACGACATAATGATTGGTCTCGCAAGTGATAGACTTAGCTGTTTGGATCAGTTCATACCTAGGTACAGTCAAGGGCTGTATTACTACTACGTGTCTGATGGGGCACTATCGGCAACACTGCGGTTCAAGAAATTAGATGAGAACATGAGGTCCCGTAATATCCCAACTCAACAAGCGGTTTTGTTTAACCACCAAGATTATCAGAGTGAATTGCCACATATGCCCCCAGTTGCCAGTCTTACATTAGGCTATCTTCTCAATCCTACGCGAACATCCGCCGCCGCTATATATGTGACGATGCCTGATGGAAATCGTAATATCTGGACATGGCAACTCTACGATGATTCACTTGCACAAATTACAGATTTAGTTACACATCCTCCTGAAGATGACATCACTCCGACAATAAGGGCCCGAGTCACGAGTGAGACTGCCAATGAAGGATGATTCATTAGAAGACTTAAATAGATTTAATTCGGAGATGCTATTGCTGGCGCGACAGTCCAGGGGACTGTCGCAAAGTTCGCTTGCCCGTTCACTTGGATTTTCGCAGGGGAAAATTTCTCGGATAGAAGCTGGCATAAACATCCCTTCCCGTGAAGATATATCTAGAATTTCTGATGTTCTTAGCTATCCAGAAAATTTCTTCCAATATACGGGAGAGATTTATGGGGCTGGCGGTGATGAAATATATCACAGAGCACGTCGTAAGGCTAAGGTGAGTATTCTTAATAAATCTTATGCTGAATCTGAGATTCGTCGGATACATTTGGAAAAATTATTAAGAGCTGTTGATATTGGGGATGCAATGTTCCCATCTCATGACCCTGATGATTTTGACGGATCAGTCGAGAGAATTGCCGCCATAGTAAGAGCGGCCTGGCATCTTCCGTCTGGACCTGTAAGAAATATAGTACAGATTGTAGAGAGATCAGGTGGAGTAGTTTTTCTTTGCAGATTTGGTACTCGGCATATTGATGGATTCAGTAAACGTGTTCCTACTTTACCGTCGTTGTTTTTCCTAAACACAGATAGGCCTCCAGATCGTATTCGTTGGACCCTTGCCCATGAAATAGGGCATATAGTCATGCACTATAAATCCCCTGAACCAACTGGTGAAGAAGAGGCAGACAGATTCGCAGCAGAATTTTTGACACCTGAACGAGAAATCAAAAGACAACTTACTAATCTTACATTCGAGAAACTCGCCTCACTAAAACAGTATTGGAAAGTATCAATGCAGGCACTCATTATGCGAGCACATAGTTTAGGAAACTTGACGGACAGACAGCGTAGATCTTGGTTTGTGCGTCTCTCGTCTCACGGGTATCGCACACGTGAGCCCATAGAATTAGACCCTCCCTGGGAAGAACCACGCCTAGTAAAGGCTATAGTTCAATTTTATAGAGAAAAATTAGAGTATTCGGATGAAAATATAATGCGACTCTTGGCGATAAGTCCTGATGAATATTACCATTGGTATCGAGATAGGCCACCGTATCTGACGGTGATCAAGTAAATTGACCTATTATTCCAGAGGAAGGAGACTTCGCACAACTAGCATCATTCCCTTGAAAGCGGAATTCCATTGACCCTTGAACAGGCCCGAAAATCCTGATTCTGACAGCAATAGCCAACACACCACACCGCCATATCTAGCGTGTCGCCCTATTGCCAGTGCCGAGCCAGTGTTATAATTGCCACGCACAACGCTGACTAAACGGAGACCCAGGTGAGAGAGTCTCGCGGAGAACACGACCATGGCTACACAGAGTGTACTCACAAAAATCCGAGTACCAGACTACTCGAACGTCAAGCCTCTGCCGGATCCCCCGAGGCAGCCTGACATGATGAAGCAGTATCCAGGCATCAACGCTTTCACCTCGGCTCTCTGCTTGTGGTTCAAGGACAGGGACGACGTTTTTGTGGGGGCGCTTGGCTACCTGTGGGCCGATGCGGATGACAGGAGCGGCCCCTATCCGGACGGCGTATTCGCCGAGGGGTTGGACGGCGCGGAGAGGATATTCCACCGCAACGGCTACGTGATAAGCGAGGTGGGCAAGCCTCCCGATCTGGTTCTGGAAGTTGGTTCCGAGGGTACGGGCAGACAAGACTACACCGACAAGCGCGAACGCTACGCCGGATATGGCGTGCGCGAATACTGGCGATTCGACCCGTCGGGCGGCGAGTATCACGACGCGCCTCTGGCGGGCGACATGCTTGTGGATGATAGGTATATGCCTATCGAGATAGCCGTAGAGCCGGATGGTCGTCGTTGGGGATACAGCGAGAGGCTGGGTCTGGAGTTCTGGTGGGACGACGGCATTCTACGCTTCCGCGATCCTGTAAGCGGGGAGTACCTTCCGACGCTCAATGAGTCGGAGGACGCGCGACAGTCCGCCGAACAACGCGTCGAGTCCGAACGCGTAGCGCGCGCAGTTGCCGAACGACGCGTCGCCGAGTTGGAAGCCGAATTGGAACGGCTGAGCGGCGAATGACGAACGCGCCCTCCCCAAATTGATTACCTCTTCCCCACTCCTGTAAACTCAACGCATGAAATCAGATTCAGCATCATCCTCTTCTGAGGATTCTCCCTCGCCAGATTCAGCAGGCGATTCACAACAGCAGACTCCCAATAGACAGACTGCTTCCCGCAACAGCTCCCCTTCCGGGGCCGTGCTTCCACCCAGCAATACCCAAACACGCGGCTGGCGACAGACCTTTTCTTCCCTGAATAACCGAGACTACCTGTATCTGTGGCTGGGGATGATGGCCATGATGGCCGGTATGCAGATGCAGATGCTCGCTCGCGGCTACCTTGTGTACGATCTCACCGGCTCCGCCGCTCTTCTTGGTTTCGTCAGCGCTGGGATGGCGATTCCCATGCTCTTTCTCGCCCCATTCGGCGGCGTGATAGCTGACCGCGTCGAGCGCAAGCGGCTGATTCAGGGCGGCCAGGTCATTGTCGCAATTTTCGCACTCGTCATTGGCACAGCCATATTCACCGACATGGTCGAATGGTATCACCTGCTGATCGTTTCTATCCTGCAAGGCACCGTTTGGACATTCATGATGCCCGCGAGACAGGCTATCATCCCGCAGATCGTCGGCCCCGAGAGAATCGGCAATGCAATGGCCCTGAACGCCGCCGGGATGAGCGCGATGACTCTGATCGCTCCCGCGGTCGCCGGAGGACTCTACGCGGTCGCCGGGCCCGCGAACGTGTACTTCATAATTTCCGGTCTGAGTATCCTGTCTGTCATTGTCACCACGCTGGTGCCCAAGCCCGAGAGAGCCGCCGCGCCAAGTCAGAGGCGAAATATGTTCGCCGACATTGGCGCCGGGCTCGTGTACATAAAGGGTAATAGGATGGTGCTCGTCCTGCTTGTCATGGGACTGGCCACAACCCTGCTCGCCTCACCGTTCAGGATGCTCCTGCCGGTGTTCGTGGTGGACATCTACAACCGGGGACCTGATTCGATGGGACTTCTCGTCGCCATCATGGGCGGAGGGTCGCTGGTTGGGTCGCTTGCCATAGCCGCGTTGGGCGACTGGCGCAGGGGGATGCTTCTGATAATAGGCTCGTTCGTGTCCGGGATCGCGCTGCTGCTTATCGCATCGTTCCCGTTCTACTACGCCGCCGCCGTGATAATGGTCCTGGTGGGACTCGGCGACGCTGGACGGCGCACGATCAACATGGGCCTGATTATGGAAGTGGTGGAAGACCAGTACCGCGGGCGCGTGATGAGCGTGTTCATGATGAATTTCGGTCTGATGCCGCTAGGCGTTCTGCCAGCCGGGATGATTGCAGACGCTCTGGGCGGTCAGATGGCCATCGCCATACTTGGCGCGCTGCTCATTCTGGTGACCTTAATTGTCCTGATTACCCAAAAGGGACTTCGTTCATTCCAGTAGTAGGAATCCATTCGGACAAGTTGCCGCTGAAATGAAAAGGCGCGCGTCCACCTCCCGTCTCTATCGGTTAGCTCGTGCGCGCCTATGTCCTATAGTTGACTGCTATCAGCTACTGAGCGTTCGCTGTCTCCATCTCCCTGGACACGCTCTCAAGCTCGGTAACCGCGCTTGCGACTAGCGCCGGGTTCAGACGGGCGGCGTGGTCGGTGTAACCCGCTCTCTCGAGCATGGTGCCCAGCTTGCCACCCTTGAACAGGTCGAGCGCCCATCCCAGCGGGTCCGGGACGGTCGTCATGTCCAGGTACAGCCGCTGGTTCTTCGCCCTCGGTCCGTAGTGATAGTGTGGCGCTACTTCGAAGCAGTCGAACGTTAGCAGTTCCTGCTCTTCATCTCCGATGTCTCCCAGCACGTGGATTGCCACGCCCCGGTCGTTAGCCAGCGTCCTGAACTCCACGCCGAACCGTACAGGTCCCGCTTCCAGGATGACGTCGCCGCGGTCGTGCATGACCGTTCGCCGACCCGACACAGACAGCGCCCGAGCCTGCGACTCAAGCTCATCCATCTCGGCAGACAGATCAGCATCCCGCGCTGCCTCAGCCAGTTCGGGATACCGCGCCCTATCTATCATTTCGGGCAGCCGACTTCGGATATTGCCCAGCGTCCAGTCCAGCGAGTCGCCGGCCGTCGTCTTGTCCAGCATGAGCCTTTCATTCAACTGTTGCGGCCCATAGTGGTAGTGAGGCTCATGGTCGAAGCAGTCGAACCTGAGAAGCTCGTGCTCGTCGTCCTCGCTGACGTCGCCCAGAACATGGATGCACACGCCCTGATCGTGAAGCAGGTCCCTGTACTCGATACCAAACTTGATGGTTCCCTCGCCGATAATCGTATCTCCGCGTTCTTTCATCTGTGTCTCCTCTCACCTCGCCTATGTATCTACCTCGCCATTATATACGCAACTCAAGACATTTGCCCGCCTACTCCCAAATGAACACCGGCTTGCCAGTTCTGCCAGTGTCGAACAGCTTGTACGCCGCGTCCGCCTGGTCCAGGTCATAGCGATGCGTAATCAAATTCTTTAGCGGTACGTTTCGGTTGACCACGAAGTTAGCGGCCTCAGCCAGACCGGAAAGGCTGAACGTCCACGAACCATAAATCGTAAGCTGCTTGTGAATTATCTGAGCGCTTACGTCGAAAGTCGTCGTGTTACCCTCGCCTACGAAGCACACCCTTCCCCAATACCGTGCCGAGTCAACCGCGTTTATACGCACGTCCGGAATCCCGGTCGCGTCAAGCGTCGCGTCCGCACCTTCGCCGTCTGTGAGTTCCCTTATGATCGTCTCTGCGTCGTCTTTCGAGGCATCAATGACAACATCCGCGCCGAGATCCTCGGACAGCGCGAGTCTTTCGGGGATCACGTCCACCGCTATGACTCTCGCGCCCATCGCCTTGCCGAACATCGTCGCGCTCACGCCCACCGGCCCCTGTCCGAACACGGCGAGTGTATCAACGCCCGAAATGCCGAGCCGTTTCACGGCGTGGAATGCAGTCCCCGTGCCGCACGCCACCGCCGCGCCTTCCTCGAAGGAAAGGGCGTCCGGCATAGGCACGCAGGTCGAAGCCGGGCAGAGCAGATAGTCCTGGTGACCGCCGTCCGCGGCGCTGCCATACACAGTGTTTTGGACCAGGCACATCTGGGTGTATCCGATGCGGCACATCGAGCACTTGTCGCATCCTGTGTAGTGGTGCATCATCACGCGGTCGCCGACTCTGACCGAGTCAACGTTCGCTCCGACCTCGGCGACCACGCCGCAGGGCTCATGACCTGCGACGAACAGCGTAGGGCCCAGCCTGTCGGACGACATCCGATAACGCGTCAGATCGCTTCCACAGAGGCCGGACGCCATCATCTTCAGTACGACATCCCCGGGTCCCGGCTCCGGTTTCCCGAGTTCTCTTACTTCCAGATTACGGTCTCCCGTGAACACGACCCCTCTCATATCTCGCCCTCCCGTATGACTTCTATGTGACTCTGTTCTGCTTACCCGGCCCGGAAAAATCCCGCGAATCTTCCTTGTCAGGAACACGGGGAGCGCTTCCTTCCAAGTTTCCCTCGATAGGCGCTTATGCTACAATTCGCCCCGTCAACTAGCAAGCCTGCGCGTCCTGTCGCGCAACACCTGTCGGAGGTTTTCGTATGCGGCCGATCATGGACGTAGCAGAGGAATTGGGACTTAGCCGCGACGCGATCATCCCATACGGTCACCACAAGGCCAAGATAAGCCTCGACGCTATCCGTGACGACGGGAGGCGCGGCAAGATGGTAGTCGTTACCGGCATCACGCCCACGCCCGCCGGAGAAGGCAAGACTACAACCACCGTTGGCCTGACTCAGGCCATGGGACGACTCGGCAAGAACGTGGTAGCGACTCTCAGGGAGCCGTCGCTCGGTCCTATCTTCGGAATCAAGGGCGGCGGCACAGGCGGCGGACTCAGCCTGATTGAGCCGGAGGATGAAGTCAACATCCACTTCACGGGCGATGCCCACGCCGTCGGTTCAGCCCACAACCTGCTCGCCGCTCTTACGGACAACGTAGCCCAGCGCGGCCGAATAGACGGCTTCAGGCCGGAGGGAATATCCTGGAGGCGCGTCACCGATGTCGAGGACCGTGCCCTGCGCGCGATTATGACCGGTATTGGTGGCTCGAACAACGCCCCGGTGCGCGAGAGCGGCTTCGACATCGTCACGGCGTCTGAGATCATGGCAATCTTGGCGCTTTCGAGAGACCTTGAGGATCTCCGCGCCAGGCTGAGCCGCGTCGTCGTCGGCTACACCACCGAGACAAGGGCCGCCGACCGCACGCCCATCACCGCCGAAGATGTAGGCGCCGTGGGCTCGATGATGTCGCTGCTCCGCTACGCGATACAGCCCAACATCGTCCAGACCACCGAGGGGCAGCCCGTTATCGTTCACGCCGGACCATTCGGGAACATTGCGCACGGCTGCTCGTCCGTCGTTGGCGACAGGCTCGCACTCGGATACGCGGACTACGTTCTCTCCGAGGCCGGCTTCGGCGCCGATCTGGGCTTCGAGAAGTTCATGCACATCAAGGCGCGCTTCAATGGCCTGGAGCCGCACGCCGCTGTCATAGTCGCCTCGGTGCGTGCCGTTAAATATCACGGCGGCGTCCGGGTGCGCGACCTCGGAACGCCCAACGCCGAGGCCGTACAGAAGGGCATGGAGAACCTTACTCACCTCATCGGAATGATCAAGTCTTTCAACCTTCCGGTCGTTGTCGCGCTTAACCACTTCCCGACCGACACGGCCGAAGAGACCGCCATCCTCAAGCAGGGATCGGAAGAAGCAGGGGCGTTCGCTGCCGTCGAAAGCAAGGTATTCGCTGAGGGCGGCGCCGGCGGTATGGACCTCGCCGAAGCCGTGATAGCGGCTACCGAGGCGGACGATCACCCTGAAATAGACTACGCCTACGCCATAGACGATACCCTTCGCGAAAAGGTAGTCGCTCTCTCTAAACGCGTATATAACGCAGGGAATGTCCGCTGGGCGCTACCGGCGGGTCGGACGCTCAGGCAGTTCCAGGAACGCGGATGGGGCAACCTGCCCATCTGCATGGCAAAGACGCACCTCTCCATCTCGCACCGGCCCGCGCTCAAGGGGCGACCCTCTGGCTACACCTTCCAGCTGTCGGACGTTCGCGCCTCCATAGGCGCCGGGTTCATCTATCCGATAGCCGGAAACATAGTCACCATGCCCGGGCTTCCTGGGTCACCGCGCCAGCTAGACGTTGATGACGAGGGCAACATCCTGGGCCTGTAACCATTCCAAGAATCGAGGAGCTCAGCTATGACTTACAAAGTGGAAGAAGTCGGACAGAAGGGCGAGATAGTCATAGGCGAAGAGTTGCGCGAAAAGCTGGGCATAGGCCCCGGCTGGCGCGCCTACCAATACTTGGAAGAAGACCACCTCATAATCTACTTCCACCCCCCTGACGACGGCAAACCCTTGGCGGGCCGCCTTTCCAAGAACCTCAAGAAAAAAGTCGCCTCCGGCAAGGAGTGGGACGAGGCGCGGGAATATGCTTGGAAAGTAAGGGCCGAAGAGAAAATGGGGCTCAGGGAACGGGTCTGATGGGCGTCTTCCTTAACACTAGCGTGATCGTTCGCTATTTAACAAACGACCAGCCCGAAATGTCGAACCAAGCGACCCAAATCATAGAAGAAGTTGATGACCTCGCCATCACGGAAGGCATCTTGGGGGAAACCGCTTTTGTGCTTACGTCAGTCTATGGCAAGTCCCGCTCGGAAGTGGTTGACAGCCTCATAGACTTGGTAGAAAGAGACAACATATCTACCTACGCTCTGGATAAGAGTCTCGTTCTGCGGGGCTTGGAGATGTGCCGCCCGTCAGGAAGAGTGTCCATAGCCGACGCCATGATTTGGGCCGCCGCCCGCACCGACGGCGCGAGTGCCATCTACACATTCGACCGACGCTTTCCCAGCGACGGCATTGAGATACGCCAAAGCATATAATCCGTTAAACCCATACTTGTACCGACGGACGGAGAGAAAATGCCCGAATTTTTCAACGTTCGTTCACCCTCCCAGGCCTTCGACGACCTGCGCCCACACATCTTCGCCATAAGCGAGCGTGAGACCATACCCACTACGTCCGCGCTGGGCCGCGTAATCGCCGACCAAATACGCTCCCCCGAAGACCTGCCCTCGTTTCCTAAGTCCTCCATGGACGGCTTCTCAGTGCGCGCCCGCGACACCTTCGGCGCGTCCGAGACCCTCCCCGCTATGATGGAAGTAGTCGCCGACATTCCGACAGGGGCCGAATCTGATGTGGAACTGAGTGTCGGGGAAGCCGCTGTCGCCTACACGGGCGGAATGCTCGCCGGCAACGCGGACGCAGTTGTGATGATCGAGCGCACCCAGCCCGCGGACGATACCTCCATCGAGATCCTTCGTCCCGTCGCCCCTGGTGAAAACGTTGTAAACGAGGGCGAGGATGTCCGAGCCGGAGACCTGCTATTCAGTCCAAGCCACGCTATCCGCCCCCAGGACATCGGCGGCCTGTTGGCGCTCGGCATTACGGAGATTGAGGTCCTCAGAAGGCCCAGAGTCGCCATCGTCTCCACCGGCGACGAACTCGTTCCGCCCGACGTATCACCGCCTCCGGGCAAAATACGCGACATCAACACCTACACAGTCGCGGCCCGCGTTGCCCAGTGTGGAGCCGAGCCTGTCGTCATCGGACTCGCGCCCGACGAATACGAACCCCAACTCCAGGCCGCCCGCAGAGGGATTCAGTCAGCCGATGCCCTCGTCTTCTCAGCCGGAAGCTCACTCAGTACGCGCGACATGACCGCCGACGTATTCAACCAACTCGGCAACCCCGGCGTCCTGCTGCACGGCATCTCAATCAAGCCCGGCAAGCCCACCATAGTCGCGGTCGCCGACGGCAAGCCCCTATTCGGACTCCCAGGCAATCCGGTGTCCGCGCTCGTAGTCTTCGACCTGTTGGTAGCCCCCACCATCCGCCTACTCTCCGGAGCAAGCAGCCCGCCCACGACAAACACGGTTGAAGCCATCCTCACCGCCGATATTCCCTCCGAATCAGGCAGAGAGGACTACGTACCAGTAACCTTGTCCAAGTCCGACGGGCAAGCACGCGCCACCCCCGTATTCGGCAAATCCAACCTCATCTACACCCTGGTCAATTCCCATGGGCTTATACAAGTGCCGGCAGACTCCGGGGGGCTATATGCGGGAGAAAGAGTGTCTGTTAACCTATACTAAACGTTGAGATTGGCCGGTGTCCGAAAGTGGGCCACGACCTCGTGCACTCACCCTCCTTGGAGAGAGTTCCCTTGCCCGAAAATCCCGAATCCTCAGGCTGGATAGCCGCATTGAAAACCGCGCCATGACCCACGCCCACTCCCGCCGCTATTACCTCGAGGACATTCCCCTCCACGAGGCCACCGCCCGCTACACCGACGCCCTGAGCCACGCGGACGCCCTCACCACACCCGAACCCGAGCGCATCTCCATCCAAGATGCCCTCGGCAGAATTACCGCCGAGCCAGTCTGGGCCGCCCGCTCAGTCCCCCACTACGACGCCTCAGCCATGGACGGCGTGGCAGTGCGCGCCGCTGACACTGTTGGCGCGTCCGAGACCTCGCCCCTCACCCTCACGCTCCCCGAACAGGCCGAATGGGTGGACACCGGCGATCCGGTTCCCGACGAGTTCGACGCCGTAATAATGATAGAAGTCGTCAACCGTCTCGACGATTCCGCCATCGAGATAAGGGCCCCAGTCCCGCCCTACAACCACGTCAGGCCGCTCGGAGAGGACATCGTAGAATCCGAACTTCTCCTCCCACAGAACCACCGCCTGCGCCCCGCCGACCTCGGAGCCTGCGCCGCCGCCGGAGTCACCGAAATCGCCGTCCGACCCAAGACCACTGTTGCCATCATCCCCACCGGAACCGAGCTCGTTGACATTTCCGAGAACCCCAAGCCAGGCGACATAGTGGAATTCAACTCAATAGTCCTCGCCTCCATGCTCGAAGAGTGGGGCACCGACCCTACCCGGCTCCCCCCTGTCCCCGACGACCCCGACCTGCTTAGCGATGCGATAAGCCAGGCCGTCAGCCGCTACGACATCGTTCTGGTCAATGCAGGATCCTCAGCCGGTACTGAGGACTACACCGCAGGTTGCGTCGAGCAGCTAGGTAATCTGGTAGTTCACGGCGTCGCCATCCGGCCCGGCCATCCAATCGTACTGGGAGTTGTCGAGAGCAAGCCCGTCATTGGGATCCCGGGCTATCCTGTATCGGCGGTCATAGCCTGCGAACTGTTTGTGCAGCCCATCGTCGAATCCAGGCTGGGACGCTCCGCCGACCCAGATCCTGTTGCTACGGCCACAATAACCCGCCGCGTCCACTCCCCCATGGGCGAGGACGAATTCCTGCGTGTCCGCCTCGGACAGGTCGGCGAAAGGCTTGTCGCGACGCCTCTCCAGCGTGGTGCGGGCGTCATAAGCTCACTTGTCCGCGCCGACGGTATTGCCCGCGTCCCCAGAAACTCCGAGGGCATAGAGGCTGGCAGCGAAGTTGATGTACGCCTTCTCAGGCCCATGCCGGACATCCAACGCACTATAGTCGCAATAGGCAGTCACGACCTCATCCTCGATCTACTCGCCAGCCGCCTCAGCGAGCATCCCGGCAATCCGACTCTCGCCTCTGCAAACGTCGGCAGTCTGGGTGGCCTCCTCGCGGTCCGTAGAGGCGAAACGCACATCGCGGGCTCGCATCTCATGGACGAAGACACCGGCGAGTACAACGTGTCCTACATAGAACGCTACATTCCGGGCAGTCGGGTCGCCTTGGTCCACCTCACGGGAAGAACACAGGGACTAATGACCGCCCCGCGCAATCCCATGCGAATATCCTCCCTGTCAGATGTGGCAAGGTCAGGAGTCAGGTTCGTCAACCGACAGCGTGGCGCCGGCACTCGCGTCTTGCTCGACTTCAAGCTCCGCGAACTTGGCGTTTCGCCTGAATCCATATCCGGCTACGACCGTGAAGAGTACACTCACCTCGCAGTCGCGGCGGCAGTGCAGGGTGGTCGGGCCGATGTGGGACTCGGCATCCTGCCCGCCGCGCGCGCTATGGGACTCGACTTCATCCCACTTTTCGAGGAGCAGTACGACCTCGTGATTCCTGCCGAGTTCTACGACAGCGAACTTCTCGCGCCCATGCTTGAAATGATTCGCTCGTCCGACTTCCAGGCAGAAGTGCAATCCCTCGGTGGCTACAACGTGAGCGAAATGGGCACTCTCAAAGCAGTTCTGGGTAGCGGTACAGACTGAGTTCTGATAATCTGAACCTATGAGCGAATGCGTGAACAGGACTTTCGGTGTCACTGCTGTCATACTTGCGGGCGGCATGAGTCGGCGTCTGGGTCGGAACAAAGCGCTGGAGCCATTCCAGGGCGAACCCTTAATCCGCCGTGTAATCCGCACAATGGGTCTTGTAACGTCCAACATCATTGTTGTCGCCAACGACGACGAGCGCGTCGCCGAACTCGATCTGCCAGAATGCACAACTCCGGTAATAGACGAATATCCCGGCAAAGGTTCGCTCGGAGGAATCTATACCGGCCTGTGCGCCGCACCGACTGAGTGGGCTGTCTTTTGTGCCTGCGATATGCCCTTCCCCAGTCCCCAACTATACGAGGCCCTGTTGGCCGAACGGGGCTCCAACAACGCTGTCGTTCCCGTCGTGGACGGAAGACCTGAGCCAATTCACGCCGCTTATTCAAAACCATGTCTAGGTCCAATCCGCGAGAAACTGAACGCGAACGAGTTGAAGATTTCCGGCTTCTTCGATGACGTAACCGTCAGCTATTTCGCAGAAGACCAAGTGCGTGAGATAGACCCAGACCTCCTCAGCTTCTTCAACATCAACACCCAGCAGGACTTGGAAAGAGCGAACCGCATCGCTTTGGCTAATTTTGAACAATGAATACTAAAACGGAAAGTAGAGTGATAGTTCAGGTTGAACTGTTCGGATATGCCCGAACCGTTGCCGGGGTCCGCGATGTCCGGGTCGCCCTTTCACCTCAATCCAGCACGTCCGACTTGGCTGCCGCACTCGCTGCGGCCCTACCGTCCCTGCTGTCCGTCGCGCTCGAGGACGACGGCTCGCGCCTGCTTCCCAGCTATACCGCCAACCTCAACGGACTCACTTTCATCAGCGACGACCCGATCCCCATCTCCCCGGGCGATACCATATACCTGTTCTCCAGCCAGGCAGGGGGCTAGAAACTGAAAACTGAAAATTCACAATCGAGAATTGATATGTACGGCTACCACGGAGTCGCCCTGGTAGTGGACCTCTCCACGCAAACCGTGTGCCGCGAATCCCTGCCCGATAGCGTCCTGAGAGATTTCATCGGTGGGACAGGACTCGCGTCTTACTTGCTCTTCAAGCACTGCCCCCAGGGAGCCGATCCTCTCGGCCCCCGAAACCCGCTCATTTTCGCGTGCAGCCCACTCGTTGGTAGCAGGCTGACGACCTCCAGTAAGTTCGCCGTCGCCGCCAAGTCGCCACTCACCGGCATGATAGGCGACTCGCTCAGCTCCAGCTTCTTGGCCGTCGAGCTAAAGCGGGCAGGTTGCGACGCACTTGTCATCAAGGGGCGGAGCGAACGACTGACACTCTTATCCATCGAAGACGACCAAGTGGAGTTCCTGGACGGTGCTCATCTCGCGGGACTCAACACTTTCGATACTGAACAGGCTGTCAGAAATTCGCTTGGGAGGCGTTTCAGGGTCGCCTGCATCGGCCCCGCCGGTGAAAATGGAGTGCGATTCGCCAGCATCGCCAACGACGGCGGTCGTCAGGCGGGTCGCACCGGAACAGGTGCGGTGATGGGGTCCAAGAATCTCAAGGCCATAGCAGTCCGAGGACGCAACCCCGCTCCCGTATTCGACAGGCACACCCTCGACAAAATCGGTCGAGACCTCTCCACCAGGAGCCTGGGCCCCGCGACTGAAAAGTACCGCACGACTGGCACGATGGCCAATGTCGCCGTCTTCGATAGGCTCGGAACGCTGCCAACACGCAACTTCCAGAAGTCCACGTTCGAGTTCTCTGAAGAGGTAAGCGGTGAGGCTCTTTACGAGGGTCATTTCGTCAAGAACGCTCACTGCGCCAATTGCACCATTGGCTGCGAAAAGATTCTCACTGTCGGAAGCGGCAAGAAAAAGTCCACCGGGCGTATGGAATACGAGAGCGCATTCGCGCTCGGTCCGCTGGTTGGCGTGTCAGACCGCGAGACAGTCATCCGCTCCTCGCACTACTGCGATGAAATGGGCATGGACACCATCAGCGCCGGAGGCACAATAGCCTGGGCAATGGAGTGCCTCGAGCGCGGACTGCTCACTCTTGAAGATACTTGTGGCCTCGACCTCCAGTTTGGAAACGCGGCAGTCATTCTTACTTGTCTCGAATCTATATCAAACAAAAGCGATAAATTGGGCAAATTACTTGCGGAAGGCTCACGGATCGCGTCCGAGTCTCTGGGCCAAAACTCCCAGGATTGGGCAATGCATGTCAAGGGTCTGGAGATGCCAGGCTACGAACCTAGGAGTCTCAAGACCATGGCCCTCGCTCTAGCCGTGAGCACGAGAGGCGCGTGCCACAACCGCTCCTCCGCTTACGAGGCCGACTTCTCCAACCGCGTCAACAGGCTTGAGGCCGACGCCCTCCGCGGCCGCATCACCGCCGATGGCGAGGACTTCTCCGCCGTCCTCGACTCGCTCATCTGGTGCAAGTTCCTGCGAAAGGCATTCGACGACTTCTGGACCGAGTCCGCAACTTCTCTCAACCTGATCACCGGCTGGGATGTTACCCCCGACGAACTCAAGAAAGCAGGAGAGCGCATCAATAATCTAAAGAAGCTCTTCAACATACGCGAAGGCTGGACCCGCGCCGCCGACACCCTGCCCCCACGTCTGCTGACCGAGCCACTCCCAGACGGCGTAGCCGCAGGCGTCGGACTCTCCCCCTCTGACCTCGACATGATGGTCGCCGCCTATTACGAGGCCCGCGGCTGGAACCCCGATGGCACGATACCAGGCGAGAAGTTGGGAGAACTGGGTTTGGACAAGCTGGTATCTTATTCCCCAACTGCCTGATTCAATCCCACCTTCTCAATCATCCCGCTCGAGGTGTTCAAACATCAGGGAGGGGTAGAATCCCGTCCAATCCTATAATCCTGCAAATCTTGAATTCGGACAATCATGCCCTCGCCAATTCTGATAGAATCACGCCGTCTGAATCAGGATAATCAGAGGTGAGGTCCTTGATAACCGACCAGAACACTTTGCGCCGCGAACTCAGGGCGAAGTTCCCCCGAAATCATGGCCAACTTCTGCCCGCACTCCACTTCCTCCAGCGTGAATTCGGCTACCTCCCCGACTGGGGGATGGAAGTAGTCGGCTGGCACCTGGGCATCCCCGCCTCCGAAGTGTATGGCGCCGCTACTTCGTACACCGAACTGCGCATCGAAGATCCGGGAGACACGGTAGTGCGTGTCTGCACCGCCCTCTCATGTCTCGTTCAGGGCTCAGCCGATATTCTCTCGGCGCTGGAAGAAGAACTCGCTCCAGACCCTACCGACAGCCGCTTCACGCTCGAGGAGACCGCCTGCGGCTTCCTGTGCGGCACAGCCCCGGCGATAGAGATAAATGGTCGCTGGTATGGACGCCTGGACGCTCAGTCGGCTGTTGAACTGGTCAGGAACTCCACTCATGACTGACGCTCCCTTACAGACACGTTTCCAGGAAATCGTCAATTCAGTGCGCGACCGGCTGTCTCTCGCGCGCTCCGACAGGCCTAAGATAGCGGTCCAAGTTGGACACTGCGGGGCCTCCATTGGCGCGTCCGAAGTGGCTCATGCTGTCGCAGAACGTTTCAGCGACACGGCGAGCGTCATCACTGCCGGATGCGACGGCGCCTGCTTCGCGGGCCCAAGTGTAGTGGTCACTTCCAAATCAGGACACGTGTACCGTCTGGACTACATGGAGCCCGACGGCATCGGGCGAATTGAGCGCGCCCTTGAAGACGACGTGTTGATCGTCCATCCGACCGCCGCCGAGGACTTCATTGGATATCAGCATCGCATCGCGCTCGAAAACTGCGGATTCCTGGATGCCGAATCCATTGACGACTATATTGCGCATGGTGGCTACTCCGCCTTGGTCAAAGCGCTGCAATCCGATCCAGCCGATGTCATCCGGGAAGTCAAGGACTCTCGCATCAGGGGACGCGGCGGCGCGTACTTCCCGGCCGGCCTCAAATGGGAGTCCGCGCGCGGATTCTCCGCCGCCCGGAGATACATGATAGTAAACTGCGAGGAAGGCGAGCCCGGCCTGTTCAAAGACCGACATCTCATGGAAGGAGCGCCCCACAGACTGATAGAAGGCGCCTGCATAGCCGCATACGCCTCCGACGCGACGGACATCATCTTCTACATCAACGCCGAGGCAAACCTTTCCGCCCGGCGCATGGAAGTCGCCATCCGACAGGCCCGCGAGATCGGGCTTCTAGGTGAAAATGCCCTGGGCGCCGAACACGACTTCAATGTCGCAATCCGCAGAGGCGCCGGCGGTTACGTGTGCGGCGAGGAGACCACCCTCATCAACACCATCGAGGGATTTCGCCGCGAGCCACGCATCAGACCCCCTTACCCGGTGGAATCTGGCCTCTGGTCCCGCCCAACGGTCATCAACAACGCAGAAACCCTGGCCAGCGTGCCTTTCATCATTTCCAATGGTGCGGAAGCCTACGCCCAAATCGGCGACGGGACAGACACCGGAACTAAGATAATCAACCTCAGCGGAGCCGTCCGCCGTCCCGGTCTTATAGAAGTCCCTTTGGGAACGACTCTCCGCGAAATCATCAACGACATCGGCGGCGGCCCTCCCGACGGATCTTCCATCAATGTAATAGGTGTGGGAGGCCCGTCCAGCGGCATATTCCCCGCCTCCATGCTCGACACGCCCATCAAGCCTGGATTCCTGCATGAGTCCGGCGTCATGCTCGGCGCGGGCGCGATCATAGTCATGGACGACTCTATGGACGCGCTGTCCGTCGTCCGCAACCTCGCCCAGTACAACGCCAATGAGTCCTGCGGAAAATGCACACCCTGTCGTGAGGGTACTCCCCGAATGGTGGAGATGATAGATTCCATGGCCCGGGGCACAGCCACTAAGGACGACATTGATGAGTTGTCAAACCTCGCACGCCTTGTCAACGATGCATCTCTCTGCGGACTCGGCCAGGCAGCCGGAAATCCCATCCTGAGCGGCCTGCACTTCTTCCGCGACGAACTGATCTCCAAAGCCAAATCGTGAACCCAAATGGTACACTTAATCTACTACGTACTAAGTTGATCACGGATTGAGAGACGCAGTCGGGGTAGACAGCAAAATGCAGCCCATAGTAAGCGACACCGGATACCGGCACATCCTGATGATGAAAGACGGACGCGCCATGATAGCCGGAACCCGCATAAAGGTGGAACTCATCGTCATAGCTACCAACCACCACAAACTGAGCCCCGAGGAAATCTGTAAATATTGGCCGGTCCTAAACATGGGTCAGGTCCACTCTGCCCTCGCCTACTACTACGACAACAAGGAAGAGGTGGAACGGCTAATCAAAGAGGGCGACGAAATCGTCGAGGAAATGAGACGACAGAACGAGCCTGCCCAGAGAGAGTTCGAGCGTCGTATGAAGGCAAGGGCGGCGGAGCGAAGGAAAGCGAAGGCAGAAGAGAAAGTCACGGCCTGAAGTGCCTGTCGCCTACTACATGGACCACAATGTGGACGACCGAATCACTGATGGCCTTCGCTCACGCCATATAGACGTAATCATGGCGCGCGAGGAGGGTCGGGATAGAACTCCTGACCCGTCGCTCTTGGACAGGTCAGGTGAGTTAGGCCGTGTGTTTTTTACACACGACAAAGATTTCTGAGAGAAGCTGCGAGACGGCAGAGAGATGGTATAGTCTTCCACGGCGTTGTTTTCGCACCCATGTTAACATACATAGGAACTTGCGTAGAGAATCTGCAGCGTATCTCAGAACGCAACAATCCAGATGATATGACGAATAGATTGATTCACGTGCCGTTGTATGACTCGCTATAAGAAAGGCCTACCATGACCATCACACTCGCCATCAACGGCAAGCAGGTTACAGTCAACGACGGCGCCACCGTCCTTGACGCGATAAACCAGTCCGGCGCCTACATATCGCAGCTCTGCAAAGACCCTGATATGAAGGCCATCGGAGCCTGTCGAACCTGCCTGGTCGAGATAGACGGCGTTCGCGGACTTCCCGCCTCCTGCTCCGTTCCTGCCGCCGAGGGCATGAGTGTCATGACCGAGACCGAAAATGCCCGCGATACCCGGCGCGGCGTCCTCGAACTCACAATGGCGATGTTCCCTCCCAACGGCGACACCGGCGACGACTACCGAGAGTTGTCCATCGCCGCACGGCATCACGGCATTGACAACCCTCGATGGACCGGACGCGAGCGCGAGGTCGTCGATGCCTCGAATCCGGTCTTCCAGATAGCGATGGACTCCTGCATAATGTGCGGTCGCTGCGCCCAGGCGTGCCAGGACGGGCACCAGTTCATAGGCGCAATCGACGTGCTCGGCGCCGGTACCGAGGCCCGCATCGGCACGTTCATGGACAGGCCGCTCGTCGAGTCCGTTTGCACCACCTGCGGCTCGTGTCTGGCATCCTGTCCTACCGGCGCAATTACACCTAAGGCTGACGTATCCAACCCGGTCCGGACTGTCACCACTACCTGCCCATACTGCGGCGTGGGCTGCGGTATCAAGGCTCGCATTGATCCCAACGACCAGATCATTGAGATTCTAGACGACCCGGACAATCAGTCCTCGCTCGGAATGCTATGCGTCAAGGGACGCTTCGGATTCTCGTTCGTCAACCACCCCGACCGGATCACCAAGCCCCTGATTCGCAAGGACGGCGAACTGACGCCTGTAGAATGGGAAGAAGCGATTGAATTCGTTTCATCCCAACTGGCTGAGTACCGCGGCGACACCTTCGGCACTCTTGCCTCGGCCAAAGCCACGAACGAAGACGGCTACATCCAGCAGAAATTCGCTCGCCTTATCATGCAGAGCAACCATATAGACCACTGCACTCGCCTCTGCCACTCCCCGTCCGTCGAGGCAATGCTGACCTCGCTTGGAAGCGGCGCGACATCCAACTCCTACATAGACTACGAGGAGGCGGGATGCCTGGTGATAATCGGCTCCGATGCCAACTCGAACCACCCTGTCGCCGCCTCACGTATGCGCCGGGCCGTCGTCGAGCGCGGAGCCAAGCTCATCATCATCAATCCTCGCCGTATCGAGATGTGCGATTACGCCGACCTCTGGCTCAGGCCGCGCCCTGGCACCGACGTCGCCCTCCTCAATGCAATGGCCAAGGTCATAGTGGACGAGAAACTTGCCGACACCGATTTCGTCCGAGACCGCACCGAGGAATACGACGAGTGGTGGGAGACCGTCCAGAAGTACGACCTCGTGTATGCCGAGAAGATAACCGGCGTTCCCGCCGACCAGATAGCCGACGCCGCAAGAATTTACGCCCAGCCGCCATTCAGCGGCTCCTGCCTCATTTGGGGTATGGGAATCACGCAGCACACGATGGGCACCGCTAACGCCCACGGTCTCCTGAACCTCGCGCTTCTCGCCGGGCAGCTTGGACGACCCGGCTCCGGAATTTCCCCTCTGAGGGGTCAAAACAACGTGCAGGGCTGCGGCGACGCGGGATGTCTGCCCAACTCATTCCCCGGCTACCAGACCATCGGAGAAGAGTCCCTGGCCAAATTCCAGGCTGCCTGGAGCAGCCAGCCGCTCCCGCCCGACCCTGGCCTGGTCGTTACTGACATGGTGCCGGCTATAGACGCGGGCCGCATGAAGGCGATGTACATCACAGGCGAGAATCCCCTCCTTAGCGAACCCGACCTTCACCACGCCGAGGAGACGTTCAAGAAGCTCGAACTCCTCATCGTGCAGGATATCTTCATGCACGAAACCGCTGAGATCGCCGACGTCGTCCTGCCAGCCACCTCGTTCGCCGAAAAGGACGGCACCTTCACCAACAGCGAACGTCGCGTTCAGCGCGTCCGGAAGGCAATTGACCCCGTCGGAGAAAGCAAGCCCGACTGGGAGATTATCCAGAACGTTGCGCGCCGCGTCAGCGAGAAGCTCGGCCTGGAACTCGAGCACGAGTTCGACTACGACCACCCCTCTCAGATCTTCGATGAGATGAGGTCCCTCAGCCCCGGGATTGCCGGAATTTCATACGACCGCCTCGAAAACGAGGGCGGAATACAGTGGCCCTGCCCCACTCCCGACCACCCGGGCACGCGCTACCTCTACGAATCCGACTTCCCTCGCGGTCCACGCGCCAAGTTCGTCGCCTTCGACCAGGGTCCTGCCGCCGACGAGACGCCCACCGAGAGATTCCCGCTAATACTCAACACCGGCCGAGTCCTATACCACTGGCATGGCGGGACCATTACTCGCCGCGCCGACAACCTGCTCGCCCGCTCGCCCGAGCTCACCGTCTCCATGCACCCTGCCGACGGCGAAAAGTTCGGCATACCTGACGGTGAGTGGATACGAGTCCGCTCCCGTCGTGGCGACCTCGAAGGCCGCGCCTACTACACGGACAAGCAGCGCGCCGGGGAACTCTTCGTCCCGTTCGTCAAGCTTCAGGAACACGCCGCCAACTTCCTCACAAACTCCGCCCTGGACCCCAACTCCCGAATCCCAGAGTACAAAGTCTGCGCCGTCCGCATGGACATAGTGGGCGAAGACCGAGGCGCGGCCCGCCGACCTCGCCAACCTGCGAAAGCCTAGGAGGATCCGTCAAGTCTGGCAACCTTTCAAGGCAGACGAATTCGATAGTTCTGTTGATGCAAAGAGAATGGATTCGATTCGAACACAAAGCACAATATTCTAGGACTCAAGCTTGGGAACGGTGATTTCAACTTTGGCGGTTGACGACATAGATGCCGTTGATCGTCTGATGAAGCAGAACAGTGCGACTCTTGGATTCCTTCCGAAAGCTGCCCTCTGCGATTACATTTTGAACGGCAATGTATTGGGAGCGCACAACGAGCGAGGAGAACTTCTCGGTTATCTCCTATACGGCGCTAACAGGAATTCCTTTCGCATTGCTCATCTGTGTATTGCTGAGATGAGCCGCGGCCGAGGCACAGGTAAGGCTCTTGTTGAGGAATTACGGTGCAAAGCAACGACGCAGAAGACAATTAAGCTTCACTGCAGACGTGATTTTCCTGCAAATACTCTGTGGCCGAAACTAGGTTTCATACCGTTGGGTGAGAGAGCTGGACGCTCTAGGGCTGGCCATCTCTTGACTCATTGGTGTTTGACCGTGGAACACGAGGATCAACTCAGCCTTTTCGAAGCCGATTCCGGCGTTGATACCCTTGATGTTGTAATTGATGCCCAGATATTCTTTGACCTGATTTCAGTGGATAGAAACCATGAGGAACTCTCGAAAGCATTACTTTCTGATTTCTTGGCAGAAACTATCAGCTTACGGGTTACGGATGAGTTGATGGTTGAAATTGACCGAAACCACGATACCTCTCAAAGAGAGGCGGCGCGGAATAGTATCCTGAACTTTCCCACCGTGATCCATGGCATTGATTCTTCCCTAGCATTCGAGTCTACACTTAAGGATATTCTACCGTCCAATACGCCAAGGGCACTCTCCGATGTAAGGCAACTGGCAAAGACTGCTGCTTCTAGTGTGAGGTATTTCGTCACTCGGGATGGTCGGCTCCTGCGAAAAGCGAAGGAAATAGCAGACCTCACTGAACTGACTGTGTTGTCGCCATCCGAACTGATTGTAAGAGTCCACGAATTCTTGGATGCTGCAGCCTACCTCCCAGAACTCGTATCAGGGGTTGACTTCAGATGGAGGCGTCTTGGTTCCGATGATCTCAACAGTCTGCCCTACGAGATATTCCTAATTCAGGGCGAAGGTAAAGGTGAGTTCAAAGGAAGACTTGAACTTTATCTGGCAGACCCGACTCGTTTTGATTGTGAGTTGCTTTGGTTTGGCGATGAGGCCATTGCAATAAGGGTGATTGAGCGCGACGTCGGCGACTCCGTTGCTACGATTCACGTGGCAAGGGGATCTAATTCCGGTCAACGCTCGCTGATTGAACAATTCTTGGTATCCGACAGCATCACTAGGGCCGTAGCGATTGGTGCAGAGAAGGTAGAGTTCACCGACACCGGCGTCTTCCCGAGACTCAAGCCAGAATTAGAAAGAATGGGCTTTGTTGCTACGGAAGACAAACTCGTACGCCTCTGCTTTTCTGAGAGTCTTCGACGGGAAGAAGCACTTTCCCGTACTCTTGAAGTCGCACCTGAAGTTAGCTCCAAGTTTCATTTAATGTCAGATCTGGACTTACAACGGCACTGTTCCCCACTGGCACTTTCATCGTCCGAAGAGTGCTTCATGATCCCAATTCGTCCAGGATTCGCACTCAGCCTCGTCGACCAGAGGCAGGCCGCAAACGACTTATTCGGTGGCAATCCTAACGTCTTGCTACGATGGGACAATGTTTACTATCGCAAAAAAACACATCATCGAATGTTGAGGTCACCTGCACGACTACTATGGTATGTGAGCGGAAGTCAGAGGCAAGTGGTGGCTATTTCTCAACTGGACGACATCGAAACAGGCACCGCGAGGAATCTCTTCAGAAGATACAGTGGTTTGGGCATCCTCGACTGGAATCAGATCCACAGCATGTGCGACGGCGACCCGGATACTGACATCATGGCTCTGAAGTTTTCCCACACCTTTCCATTCAGACGGCCAATTTCACTGGAGCACTTGCGAGTGATTTACGAGGAAGAAGGTGCGAGTCTAGTGTTGCAGTCCCCATCCCAGGTTCCCCGATCAACCTTTAAAAGGCTGTTTCAATTCGGGTTTTCTTGGTGAGGCTTGGCATGACTTCGAAATTGCTACTTTCAGTGAAGCCATATTTCGCAGACCAGATTTTCGATGGAACCAAGACTGCCGAGTTGCGAAGACGTATAAGCATTTACGTGAAGAATCAGGAAGTATTGATATACGTCACTACCCCAGTCAGACAGCTTAGAGGGGGATTCCGCATCGAACAGGTGTGGAGCGGCCCTCCGGAAACAGTATGGGAGAAAGTGTCGGACAAGGCCGGAGTCACCAAGGGCGACTTTGACGCCTACTATGAGGGAGTGAAAACGGCGTATGCTCTAAAGATCACTGACGTTTGGGAATATGATGAGCCTTTTGGTCTAGAGTCGCTCAGGGACATGTTTGAAGACTTTGTCATTCCGCAGTCATGGCGCTACCTCAAGACGAACGAGAGTCAGGTATTGCAAAGGCCAAGCGGGTAGCAATTTATCTGGTTCTTATTCTTCACTTATTTCGCGTCCCTCTTCGCCCTTGGCACCCCCACAAATACCACCGTCGCCAACCCAAACAGCCCCGCCACATAGTACACGACCGCCTCGAATCCCAGACCCTCGTACAACCCGCCCGCGATGAGCGGTGACGCCACTGCCATCAGCGACCCGACGAAAGACACGAACCCGAGTCCAGTGGAAGCCACCTCGCTGTCCACCGCGTCGAATACCGTCGCCGTCAGTATCGGCTGGTCTGGATAGAGAAACAGCCCCAGAAGCGCAATGCAGGCAGTCAGCAGGACTCCAGAGTCGAAGAGCAGCAGACCCAATGCCAGCGCGCACGACCAGACAAGTCCCGGTCCCAGAACCTGCTTGCGCCCCAGTTTGTCCGACAAGTAGCCAGTCAGCGGCTTCGCCACCAGCCCGATGGCGATCAGCAGTCCTACATGGACTCCGCGCGAAGAGGGACTCAGCCCCAGGTCGTTGTCCAGATACAGAGGCAGAATCGTTACCAACGCCACCAACGCCATCGCCCTGAACCCGTACACCGCCGCCAGTCCCCACAGAACCGGACTCCTCAGCAGCCTGCGCGTCACCTCGGATCGTTCGGTGGTCTCGGCCCTCTCTTCTTCGCTCCTGGGACCGATGTTCCGAAACGCCCATATCGCCACGATTCCCAGAAACAGCGGCGCGACCGCGTAGATACTCAACAATCCCCGCCATGTCAGGTATGCCAGCAGCGCCCCGGTCACCACCGGCCCCGCCACGTCACCCACGCTGCCCCCGACCCCGTGAATCGCCAGCGTAACCCCGCGCCGCTCCGAATAGTGGTGAGAAAGCGCCGCCGACGCGGGCAGGTGCCATATCGAATGAGAAATGGCCACGACAGCTATGCCGACCAGTAGCAGCGGATAGACTGGCGACGATCCCAGGATCAGCAATCCCAGCGCAGACGCTCCCAGACACGCCGCCAGAACGGTTCCCCAGTACCTTCGCAGAGCGTCAACCGCCACTCCACCCGGCAACTTCACAGCCGCCGTCGCCAACTCCCGCGCCGCGAGGATTCCACCGACTCCGACTCCGCTCAGCCCGAACGTCTGCTGTATCTCCGGCAGCGCCACCACGAAACTCTGGACAACCCAGTGAAACGCGGCATGGCCGACCGCCAGCCCCGGAATTATGGTTCGACCACCAAGCGCAAGCCTCGGCTCGTCGGATGTCGTTGTAGTATTGGAACCCTTGAGCACGGAGCAATTATACCCGAATACACAACCCCTCCCACCCCATGCTACAATCCCCCACGACCACTGATAAATGACTACTGATAACTAAAAATGACCTCCCCTCTCTCACAGATACCCAGGCCGCAGGCCGAACGATTCGCCGACAAGAAGAAACTCTTTCTGGTGCCCAACTACGTCTTTCCTCCTGACGTACCCCAGGACGGCCAGGAACTTCTCTCCAGGTACTGGTCCGAGGTCCGCGACTCCATAGCCAACCTCGAAAGATCCCTCGGCGCGGTCTCCCACGTCTATCACGAACTCATATACCTTGGCGGAGACAACGGACTCGCCCAGATAGAGATGATGAACCCCAGTGCAGGCTCCTTCATCCGCGCAATGTGCCAGTCATCCGCTCAGCTATACGCACTCGAAGACGCCGAACTCGTTCACGAACACACCGATTGGCAGAGGATCATCACTATCGGCCCCGCCAGCCAGAAGGTAATGACTGTGGCCATCGAGGGCTACCAGTCCACCCTCGAAACCCGCTACGCCAACATAGCCCAGAAGATTTCCGAAGACCTCACCGAAGGCCAGTCCGCCGCCCTCTTCATCCGGGAAGACCACCGAGTCCAGTTCCCGACCGACGTACAGGTCTTCTTCGTCGCCCCCCGCGCCCTCGACGATCTCAAGCGTTGGCTAGACTCCTACATTAATCAGGCCAACCCCCCGCCCAATCACTGACGCGCTTGCTAGAGAATCGCCAGGGGCTTTGCAAAGTTACTCCCGGACTCCCTGCCGTCATTCCCACGAAGGCGGGAATCCAGGGGTAGGGGTGGTGAACCCTGTACAGTGTCGACTTTGAAGAGGCCCTTGAGAATTGCATAAGTCCGTTCTGGTGTCCTACCCTCATTCCCGCGCAAGAGGACCTTCGCATATCTACCGTCATTCCCGTGAAAACGAGAACCCGGAAGGGCTCGCCGCTCGGCAATCCATCTGTTGCCAACAAGGTCCTCGATGCAACAGTCTCACGCTTCCGGTCTCGCTATGCAATTATTCCCCCAATACGCTACAATACACCTATGAAGAACAAAGTTTCTGGCGCCGAATACATAAATTTGTATTTATGTATTCAAGAATCTAAGCCTCGGAGATTTCTCTCCATAGCTAACGCAGGGCGACGCAGGGCAAAATCGCCCCCTGTACATGCCTGTGACTCCCCCTGGACCGCCCTGTACAATTATAAACCATAATATATGAATCCACCCAAATTCAGACTGGACTGCACCGACTAATTACTAACAACTGAAGATTAAGGACTCCAGACATGACGACCGACTCCCCTCGACTCCGCAGTACAGAGTGGTTCGACACGCCCGAACTCTACGGATGGTTGCGCAGGGCGGCTTTCATGTCTCAGGGCTACGGTCCCGAGGCATATGAAAATCGTCCCATCATCGGCATCTGCAACTCCTGGAGCGAACTCACGCACTGCAACTCCCATCTGAGACAGTTGGCAGAGGCCGTAAAACGCGGTGTCTGGCAGGCTGGCGGTTTTCCGATGGAATTCCCCGTCATGTCGTTGGGTGAGTACAATATGCGCCCGACTACCATGCTCTTCAGGAACCTCATGAGCATGGAAGTGGAGGAGTCTCTCCGAGCCAACCCGCTCGACGGCGTCGTGCTGCTCGGAGGCTGCGACAAGACCACACCCGCCCTGCTCATGGGAGCTGCCAGCGCGGACATACCGGCGATAATCGTCACCGGCGGCCCGCAGCTTAAGGCAAACTGGCGTGGCGAAGAGCTCGGCTCCTGCACCGACTGCCGGCGCTACGAGGTAGAACTTCGCGCGGGCAACATAACCGGCGAAGACTGGGCGGAGCTCCAGACTTGCATAGTCCGAAGTCCCGGCCACTGCATGGTCATGGGAACCGCCTCTACCATGGCCTCCATGGCAGAGGCTATGGGAATTGCCCTTCCCGGCAACGCCGCCATTCCCGCCGTTGACTCACGCCGACATCGCATCTCCGAACTCGCCGGACGCCAGATAATCAACCTCGTCGAACAGGACTTGCGACCTTCTAAGATCATGACCCAAGAGGCGTTCGAGAACGCAATCCGCACTATGCACGCGCTTGGTGGCTCCACCAATGCCGTGATTCACTTGACCGCAATTGCAGGACGGCTCGGCATTGATCTTCCCGGTTCCCTCTTCGACGAACTGTCCAGGACTACTCCGTTCATACTCAATCTCAAGCCATCAGGCCAGTATCTCATGGAAGACTTCTTCTACGCCGGCGGCCTCGCTGCCCTGCTCAAAGAAATCGCCCCTCTGCTGCACGGCGACCAGATGACTGTAACAGGACAGACGCTTGCCGAGAACATTGCCCCGGCCATCAACTATAACCCCGACATAATCCGCAGCATGGATGAGCCTATGGACCCCGAAGGCGGCCTGGCCGTGCTCACAGGCTCGCTCGCGCCCACAGGCGCCCTGATTAAGCCGACCGCTGCGTCCGAGTCCCTGATGACGCACGAGGGACGCGCAATCGTCTTCGAAGACCACGACGACCTGTTCGCCCGCATTGACGACCCCGACCTCGACGTCACTCCCGACGATGTGCTGGTAATGCGCGCCAGCGGTCCGATAGGCGCGCCCGGTATGCCCGAGTGGGGATTCCTCCCGCTACCTAAGAAGATACTTGCCAGTGGTGCGCGCGACATGGTACGTCTCAGCGACGCCCGTATGAGTGGTACCGCATTCGGCACCGTAGTCGTTCACGTCACTCCTGAGTCAGCCTCCGGGGGCCCGCTGGCCGCCGTCCGCAACGGAGATCGCATAAGCCTGAACGTACCCGAACGCCGCCTCGACCTGTTGGTGGACGACAGGGAAATCAAGCGTCGCCTACACGAATCCCCGCCCGAGAAGCCCGTCCACAAGCGCGGCTACGCCTCCATGTACTCCCAGCACGTCTTACAAGCCGACACCGGCTGCGACTTCGACTTCCTACGAGCTTAAAACACGCGAGGCTATGCTTCCTTACGAACTCACAACCGGTACATTAAGATGGAACCAGTGGAACATAGAGCATATTGCTCGACACGGCATTATACCTGATGAAGTGGAGGAAGTTTGCACCGCTAGGTTTATCGTCAGGGAAAGCTATGGTGGCAGGTTTGTAGTCATTGGTCAGACTCTAACTGAGCGTACTCTGGCAGTTATTCTTGAACCTGATTATGACGGTATGTACTATGTCGTTACGGCGCGTCCGGCCAATCGTAGAGAGCGTCGCACATATGGGGAGGAAACAAGGTGAGTGAATCGAAAAACCAGCAACAGAGAACAATGCCGGAGTTCGCAAGCAGAGAAGAGGAAGCGGAGTTCTGGGATACGCATGACATCACGGACTATTGGGAGGAGCTCAAACCCGTAAAGGTGAATTTCTCCGACAGCATCGATCATGCGGTTATAGTTCGTTTTGACTTGGATACATTCAACGAACTTCTTGAACTTGGGCGTGAACGTGGCATATTCGTTGACGCGCTGATACAGACGTGGATTGTGGAGCGCATGAAAGAGATCACGGCGGCTGAAAAGGCTCAGGCTACCGCCCCCGACTCCCGCAATCCCGCTATGTCTTCCTCCGAATAGCCCAACTTGCCAAGAATCTCGTCCGTGTGCTGCCCCGTCGTGGCGCCCGTGAACCTCACCGATCCCGGTGTCTCCGACAGCTTGGGCCCTATTCCCACCTGCCTCACCGGCTGCCCGTTCACCTCGCCCGCCTGAATCACCATCTCCCGGTGAACATTCTGCGGGTCCGACGCCACTTCCTCCAGCGAAGACACCTTGGCCACCGCGATATTGTCTATTCCCGATAGCTTCTTCCACCAATCATCGCGATCCTTGGTTACGAAGATGTCCCGCAGCTCACCCTTGACGTATCCGGCTTGACTCTCATCGAATTGGATGGGAACAAGGTCATCGCGGTCAAGTGCCCGGCATAGAGCTGCCCAGAACCAGGGCTCGATGCATCCGACGCTTATATAGCGTCCGTCACGGCACCGATAGACGTTGTAGTACGGAGCCGCGCCGTTCAAAGACATAGCTCCCCGAGAGGCCACAACGCCGTCCGAGAAGTATGCCGACATCAACGAAGCCAACATGTACGTCACTCCGTCGGACATGGCCACGTCAACGTACTGTCCCCTGCCGGTGTGTCCCCGCGCAATAATGGCCGCGAGGACAGCGGTCGCCGCGTGCAGCCCACCGCCCGCGAAGTCCGCGATTATGTTGTACGGGATCACGGGCGGCCCACCCTGCTCCCCTATCACTCCGAGCGCCCCCCCGACGGATATGTAGTTGATGTCGTGGCCTACCAACCCGGAGTAAGGCCCATACTGTCCGTATCCGGACAGCGAGCAATACACAAGTCGAGGATTGAGTTCCCTCAATGTCTCGTAGTCGCAGCCCAGCCTCGATACGACGCCCGGCCGGAAACCCTCAACGAAAACATCAGCGTCAGTGACAAGTTGGTGAAGCACCTTCTGGGCAGAATCGCTCTTGAGATTGAGGGCAATGCTGCGCTTATTCCGGTTCAAGGCGTTGAAGGCCGCGTTTCGGCTGGCTCTATCTTCGTCCGCACTGGCAGTCCGCTCGCGGGCCATACGTCCCCCACCGGGCTCCTCCACCCGTATGACGTCCGCTCCCAGATCGCCCAGCACCATCGTACAGAATGGTCCTGGAGCCATCCTCGACAGATCAACCACTTTAATCCCATCTAACGCCATTGCCATTAGAACACTCCAACCGTTTCATCAGGAACTCTCCAGGACGCCGCTGACAACCAGATCCGAAATGGCGTCATCGTCCAGGTCGAGTATCTCTTTCAGTATGTCCTCATTGTGCTGACCGATGAGGGCCTGCGGCATCCTGAGCGCACCCGGCGTCTCGGATAGATGATACGTCAGCCCGTCGTATGGCATCGGGCCGCATTCGGCATGGTCCAGCCATTGAAAGAAACCCCTATGCTGCAGTTGAGGATCTTCCCAAAGATCGGCTTGGCTCTGGACCACACCTGCCGGAATTCCTGAGTCTTGCAATTTAGCCATCAATGCGTGGGCATCTTTGTCTTCTGTCCACTCTCCAATCGCTGCGTCAACACTTGATAAGTACGTTCGTCGGGATTCCGAGTTCTCGAATCTCTTGTCTGAAGTCATGTCGGTCCTACCCATGACCTCGCACAGACGGATCCATTGGTCGTCGTTGGTAACGGATATCGCGATCCACGAAGGCCCAATACCCGTGTATCCGCGTTCCTTGTTCTTGCACCTATAAGCATCGTTCGGAAAAAAACTGTCGTCTTCGTTGCCGCGCCTATTGAGAACGTTACCGTTGGTCAGGTAGTCCATTATCGCTGGAGCGAGAAAGTGGGCAGCGCACTCGTACTGTGAGAGATCGAGGTACTGCCCCCTGCCGGTCCTTCGGCGGTATTCGAGAGCCCCGACAATGGCGGCGGCGGCATTAGGCGGATTCACGAAATCCGAATAGGCCCCATACGGTCCGGACGGGTCGCGGTCGGGCCACCCGGTAATGTAGTAAAACCCGGCGAGCGCTCCCGCGAGCTGACCGAATCCGGCGTACTTGGAGTGTGGCCCGGTCTGACCCTGCTGGCAGGTGCTGAAGTAGATGACATCGGGTACGAGTTCGCGGATGTTTGCGTAGTCGAGTTTCCAGTCCCGCATGACGCGCGGGGTGAAGCTCTCGGCGATTACGTCGGGCTGCCACTCGGCGATCAGACGCCGAACGAGTTCCCTGCCCTCCGGTAGCGCCAGATTGAGACCCAGGCCACGCTTACTGCTGTTGTAGTTCGCGGAAAATTGGCTTCGGTTGAGTCCACCCGGCTGACCGTCTTTGAATGGCGGAGCGGAACGAAGAACGTCGGGCCTGCTGGCAGCTTCAACTCGTATCACGTCAGCGCCGAAGTCGGCAAGGTGCTTTATCGTAATTGGCCCCACACCCACCCAGGTAAAATCCAGAATCCTGATTCCATCGAATGGCATTCCGACTGGGGTACTGTGCGATCTCGGATCGGACTGTCGCCTCTGTGGCGTGGCCTGCTTGACCCGGCGCTGGATTTCATGGTCATGCTCGCCGATCCTCGGCGCGGGCATATGGATTTCAATAGGACTCTCACTCATCCGAATGAACGGACCAAGTTGCGTAAGGGATCGGTCCAGTTCTGCGTACTCCAAAGCCCGCCAGAAGTCTCGCGCTTCCAGTTGTACGCTCTCCGCTATGTCCTTGACGGTATGACAGGGAGCGATGAGCATTCCGTCGTCAATCGCCCTTAGGTATAGTTCGTTCTTGGTCTTGGACGCGATGAACTCCTCCATCTGAGTCTGTACGCGGTTGAATAGCTCTATCCCGTCAAGGTCGTCCTCCGCGATCGCGCCCGGATTCCACTCGTCCCAGTCAATCGCCTCCAACCATTCGGGGGCTGCGCTCTCCTCTTTCATCCACTGGGCCAGCCCCCTCAGGGTCCGCGGAGCCTGGACGACGCTCAGGTGTCCGTCGCGACATCTGAATACTTGCCTGACCGCGATGTGCCCCCTGGCGCGGTAATCGCCATTTCGCTCCATATTGGTTCCGTGGAGCGGCGGGAACGGTGTTGCATTCATCAGCGTCCAGACAACCGCCGTCTGCATCGAGACGTCGACATGCTGGCCCCTCCCCGTATTTCGGCTCTGCCAGAAAGCGGCCATCGTCCCGGCCGCCGCCTGCGCTCCCGCATGGAGTTCCGCCTGTGGCGCGCTGATCCGCACCGGCTGCCTGTCCTCGTTCCCTCCAACGTACTGCATCCCACCCATCGACCATGCGACCAGATCCGGAGCAACGTACTGGGAGTAAGGACCCGTCTGCCCGAATGGGGTAATGGAGGTATATACAAGCCCATGGTTGTCTCGACTCAGATGGTCGTACCCGAGTCCGAGTTCGTCCATCTGGCCCGGTCTGAACGATTCGATCAGTATGTCCGAGCCGGATGCGAGAGCGCGCAGTTGCGCGGCACCCTCCTCAGTCCCAATGTCCAGAGTTACGCTTCGCTTATTCGCGCAGTAGGAGGCCCAGAATAGAGACCTGTCCATACCCGGTTTCCCATCAACGAACGGCCCAATATTCCTCGTGGGACTTCCACCCGGCGGCTCGATCTTTATCACGTCCGCGCCGAGGTCTGCCAGAACCTTGCCACACCAGTTGAACCCGCCCTCAGTCAGGTCGAGGACAGTGTAGGGTGAAAGAGGCTGATCTGCGTACTTCTTGGAGTTCATTGGCACTTTCGGCAAGACTACTTACAGCCCTGCGACCTGTCAACAGCATGTCTGCGTACATGGGTCGTAATTAGCTGAACAGCATCAATACCCACACGACCACGACCAAGATCAGGGACACGAACACCGCGGCAGAGCCGAGGTCTTTTGCCCTTCGCGACAAGTCATTCGATCCGACACCGATCCGATCAACCGCGGTTTCAACCGCCGAATTAACTAATTCGACGATCAGAACGATAAGCAGCGTCCCGATCATGAGGGCGCGTTCGACGTGGTCCTCGCCAAGCCATACCGCGGCGGGAACCAGGAAAAACAGCAACAAGACTTCCAACCGGAATGCAGCCTCTCCCGCGAGGGCATCACGGATTCCAGTAAACGAATACATGGTGGCCCGGAACAGGCGCCGGATGTCGAGCATTACTAGACCTTCAGCCGTCGCAGCGTGGGACTGAGAATCCCCAGCCACAGCACGAACGCCAGCATTATCAGCGCCCCACCTCCCAGAGACATCGGCCAGCCATAGTGTTCGCCCACCGCGCCGAGCGGCAGCGCGCCGATGTAGTGCATTGCCGCCCCGATCAGCCACAGGCTCATCATGCGTCCGCGAAGTTCCGAAGGCGTGCTCAATTGCAGGACGGTCGTACCCATGGAAATGAACCCGGTGAAGCCCACCCCCGTGAAGAACAGGAGGACAAGCGACAGTAAGTACATTGGCGAGAGCGCGAACAGCAGCAGGGCGATTCCAAAGAGGATGATCATTCCTAATAGAAGCCAGTTCTTATGCTTTGCGTTCCCCAGCGACGCCAGGAATACGTTCCCGGCAAGAGAGCCGATACCAGCAACGGTCAGAAGGAATCCAGCGCCGTCGGCGTTAAGACGCAAAGCCTCCTTGCCGAAGGCCGGAAGTACCTGCACGTAGGCCGCCCCGAAGAACCCAAATGCAAAACTCAATCCAACCATCGTGTATGCAATAGGCGTAGATGCTACAAATCGAATCCCATCCCAGAAGTCCCTGGCAATACTCGCGTTACCCTGTGTCTCACTCGACTTCACACCATTGATTAACAGTAGAAACACACAGCTAATCACGTAGCAAGCCGCGTTGAGATACAGTGCCTGTCCTATCCCAATGTACTGGATGATCCACCCTGCCAGCGACGGCGCCATAATACGCCCGGTATTGAAAACCGCCATGTTAAGCGCCGTTGCATTTAGAATGTCGTCTTCTTCAACGAGGTCGGGCACAATTGCCATCTGGGTCGGCATGTTGAGCCCCTGGATCGTCCCCAATGTGAACGAAATTGCGTAAATGTACCAGATGGAAATCAGCTCATAGACCGTCAGCGTCGCGGCCACGAGTATCAACGCCGCCACTATAGCCCGGCTGTAGAACAGCATCCAACGTCGGTCGAGCCTGTCTGCAAAGATACCGCCGAACATGAGCATTGCCAGGTTCGGTACCCCGTATATCGCAACTACCAGTCCAAGCTGGGCGGGCGAATCCGTTAACTCCAGCACCAGCCAGCCTAAAATGAGAAACTGCATCCCCAGAGCTGCAGCCTGACCTATGCCGGAAATCCAGTAGAGTCGGAAGTTGCGATGCTTAAGTGCGCTAACAGCTTGGAAGTCCATTACCGCTGCCGCGAATCGTGATGCCATGTATGGATTCTAGCACAGCATTGCTTCGAACATGCCGCTTAGCGCCCTACGCTGGATTGAACTTCCAGCGCGTAAAAGGCCACCGGCATTCAGGTATAGCGAAGTTAGTCCGCGCCTTGTCTGGCGGGCTGACTGGTCTCTTCGACGACTTCGGGAAACTGAATGGGCCTTCCTCTGAATGTAGAAGCCGCCACCCCGGCCAGGACAATGGCAGCCATGCCAAGGTATGTTACCCGCAGACCGGACGTGAACGCTGCGAGCAGGGACTCCCCTCCCCCTGACGACACTGATGCCAGAGTTGGTTCATGCCCCAATACGGCCATGGTCGTTGTAACCATGACTGTGGCGATTGCGATACCGGAAAGATTTCCGGCGTTTCTCACGAGATTGAGAAATCCTGAAATTACGCCATACTTGTTCGGTTCCACCGCGCTCAGGATCGAGCTGTTATTCGGCGCGTAGAAAGTACCCATGCCGGCACTCTGCAATATCATGCCCGCCACCGCCACCGCAAAGTGAGAATCCGGACGAAGGGTGGCGAGGGTGAAAAGGCCGCATACCGCTGTCAGCAGGCCCCCTATCGTGAACCATCGCCATCCGAATCTGTCGGAAAGACGACCGGAAAGCGGTCCCATGATTATCATGCAGACAGCGCCGGGTACGACGGTCAGTCCGACCTGGCTGGGGGTAAGTCCCAGTACCGCCTGCAAGTAAAAGGGCATCAGGAAACGAACCGACGTCATCCCGACGAACCCTATGTAATTGGCCGCAACTCCGAGCGAGAACAGCCTTCTCTTGAACAGCCGCACATCCATCATTGGGTTCGGTGTTCTGAGTTCCCATAGAATGAATGCCGCCAATAGCCCCGCGAATAACGCGAAGGACAGAATAATAGCTGGATTGTCGAATCCGAGAACTGAGGCCCATGTCAGGGCTTGCAGAAATGTCAGCAGAGTCGCGGTGGAAAGCGCGGCACCCGGCCAATCGAATTTCTGTCCGATTGCCGACCCCTTATCCGCCTGCCGGGAGTCGATAAGGAAATACGCAGAAAAGAAGCCGGCGGTTGCCATGATGGATGTGGCGAAAAAGACCCACTCCCAGCCCAGTTGGCCAACCAGGAACCCGCCGACCGCCGGGCCCGCGACGTTGCCCGTGCCGACCACGCTCATCTGGAGTCCGAGAGCCTTCCCGCGCTCCTGATTCGGGAAGCTGGCGATGAGCATTGCCATAGATGTGCCCTGTGTCATCGCCGACCCGATTCCCTGCGCCAGCTTTGCGCCTATCAATGCGCCGATATTCGGGGCGAAACCCGCCGCAATTCCCATGGTAATGAGAATCACGGTGCCAAGCAGGTATATTTTCTTCCTGCCGACGATATCCGCGAGCCTGCCCATGGGCAGGAGGAACGCGCTTATCGTGAGGGCGTATCCTATTACCACCCATTGGCTCGTGGGAAGGTCGGTATTGAAATGCTCGGCTATCGTCGGGAGAGCGACGCCGACGCTTCCGTGATCGGCTACCGAAGCGAACAGTCCGATAGCCAGCGCCGCGAACACCCAGAGTTTGTAGTTCTCTCCCCTGGCTAAGTTCAAATGCGCTCCCTGAAAGGTTGTCGTGGGCCGAGTTGCGTGGACGCTCTTTCTGAGTGTCCACTAATGAGATTAGATTCTTTTGACATTCTATATTTCAGCCCTACAAACCATTGTAGCGATAGTATCATCAACTACACCGCACGCTTCTGGATTCCCGCCTTCGCGGGAATGACGAAAAATGCTAACACAGCCTAGATAGAAGACTGAACTACACCGGCCAGTCCTCCATCCTCCAGGCGGCATCCCAGAACATGTACTCATATTGGCTGCTGATCATAAACGCCCGTTCCATCGCCTTTAGCTCCGATGTGCCGGCGGTTTCGGCGTGCTTGTCAACGAAGCTGCGCAGCCAGTCGGCGATGTCGGCGAATTCCTGGGAGTTGTAAGTCTCGATCCATCTTGTGTATAGAGGCTGGTCCTTCGGTGTGCCGCGCGCGTAGAGCATCCGGCCAATCTCTGAGTAGCCCCATGAACAGGGTAAAATCACGGTAGCTGTCTCACCGACCGTCCCCTGGTGAGCCGTGTTGATCATGTGTCGGGTATAGGCCCAGGTCGTGGGGGAGGGCTTCGTCGCCAGCAATTCCTCCTCGCTGATGTCGAAGTCGGCGCAGAAACTCACGTGGAGGGCCATCTCCATGTTCAGCGTCTCGTGAATCATGCGGGCGAACCAGCCCATATCGTCCAGAGTGCGCGCCTTGGCGACCGCGAGAGAAATCGCGCGGCAGAACTCGATGAGAAACACGTAGTCCTGCCGCATGTAATAGCGGAATTTGTCCAGGTCAAGCGTGCCATCTCCAATTCCGGTTACGAAAGGATGAGCCTTCTCCTTGTCCCACGTCGAGGCTCCCCGCTGTCTAAGTTCATCAGAAAATCCCATGCCCGCGCTTCCTTTCAGATGGACTTAAGCCCTTTCCACCCTGACTTCGGACCCTGACGAAACGGACTTGAGCACAGTCGGATCGCCAAGGATACTGCCGAACACGTTTACCGGACTGGCGGGCCGAATCTCGTCTCCCACGCTCATTGGCGTAGGGCCGAAGAACAGGCAAATCGCCTGTCCCGGAGGCCAGTACGCGACCGCTCCCATATCCACGGTGGGAACGGCGTCCTGTTCGCCAGCGATTACCGGAGTGCGGAAGTATATCTCGTCTCCCCATGTACTACCCGAAGCCGAAACAGGCAGAGCGTCCCACACGAGGTCCGCGGTCTGAGTGTCATTCAGTTCGGCGGTCACTTCCACGCCACCCGCCGTGATTCTAACGTTTCGTGGCGTCATACCACTAAATCCTGTGTTCGTGGGTTGGGTCATATTAGCCTGTCGGGGTGGATTGATACAACAGCGGGCCAGATTCTTTTCTAGGTCGGCGCTGAAGATGTTCAGGGGATGGATTCGGCTGGTCATATACTTCAGTTTATAAAGCGACAGGTGGAAACAGGTGGCTTGACTGGTGAGCAACAGGTGATTAGAACACCTGAGATCCACCAGAGAAGACCTGAGTTTAGCTACATAGAATTTTTTCGGCCCTCCAAAATCGGCTCAGCATAATTGGGGCTTTATGTATGTCGAGGTTCGGGGTCATCGTCAGGCCACACTCCTTGATTAGTTTGTATGTTCGTATTATAGCGTATTCGGGGCATGGATGTGTAGAGCTGGGAGAGACTGGGGAAGGCGCGGAACGCTTTAGGTGGGGCTGTTTTGGCATCTCCAGATTCCAAAGTGGAGCTAAGCGACAAAAGTGATAGAATAGTTGTGCAAAACTCATTCTGCCTGCACAATCGTATCAAAGGAGGCTCGAATGGCCAGCAAGACGTTTCTGGCTGATTTAGGTAAAGACATCGCCGAGGATGCAAAGCGTAGCGCACTGCAACGGCTTCTCAGTATGGTCCACCCGGATCAGTACGTTGGCGATCTAATTGCTTTGGACTATGACCATGCAGACATTCTTGTTCACGATACTCACAGGAATCGGACCAACGGATTGCCTCACGGTTGCCTTCTGATTGCCACTCGCATAACTCCGGCAGACTTGACCAACGATGTCTTGCCAGAAGACTACTCGCTCTTACTTATCAGAGTAGCACAAAGCGTCAAACTGTCCACCGATACAGACTTGGATAAAATACGCTTCGAGGCAGTACAGCGTTCTAATGACACCGAATATAGCTACGACGAATCCAGGCAAACCGATCAGTTTACTCTCAACATGCTTCGTTACTCAGGGATCAGATGCAGGACTTTAGGAACATTCCGCCTTTGCCAAGCCAGCCCGGAGGATGAATGGACAGTCCATTTCGGTAGCGACATAGCAAACTTCAACGCCGGTCAGGGTATGAAAATCTACAAGCCAATCGGCAACGCGCTCGAGAATATCGCAAATCATCGCCGCGATAGTGAAGAATCATTCATCTCAGAAGAGGTTGGCAGACTCCGATATTCGGCAGCCGTCAAGGAATATGTTACCCCTGAATCAGTTCCTGTCTCCATCCAAGCAAGAGATTTCATAGCGCAACGAACCGCTCTGTTTGGAATGACCCGCAGTGGCAAATCCAATACGACGAAAGTCATCGCCAGCGCTTTATTCAGACTTCGTTCGGAAGCAAACGGAGAGATTGTGGGTCAGCTTATCTTCGACCCTAATGGGGAATATGCAAATGATAACCCACAGGACCAGGGTTGCATCCGAAATCTACAATATGAAAATCCAGAGTATGCCGATCAAGTTCACACCTACGGATTGCATGAGCACCCATTTGATGAGAAAAGACACATCACCAAGTTCAACTTCTTCGGTAATCAAGAACCTAGCTCACCACCTGCCACTAGCGAAGAATTAGACCAATTGCTGCATGGCCTATACCAAGGAAAGCAAATCATTGACGACACTCTTGCTGAAGAGACTGCAGGGTACATTCAAGATTTCCGCAACTCAAACATAGCTGATTCCGCCGGCGTAACCGGAAACAAAGCTCGTGGAGAATACGTTCGCTTCCGACGACGACTTTTCATCTACAGGTGTATCTTGGTCGAAGCAGGGTTTGATCAACCTTCCACGCCTCCTCAAACTAAAGGATTGTTTAGCAAGGACATCAGGAGCTTGATGGAAGAGTCGTCTGACGTGATGCAATACGCCAAGCCACTTGATGAAAATAAAACGACGTGGGATGTTGCAGGCAATTTCGTTAAAGCGTTTGCCCAATGGACCCAGTCTCAAGAGTTCAAGGATTTCGACAGGAGTTATGCCACCAAGCACCAAGGTCGAAACTGGTCTGATCCACATTTGAGAGGTTTACTTCGATTCTACGAAAACACTCGTGGGCGCGCATTGGCTGGGAATGCTACAGTTTGGCATCATACCAAGTCGGCCGATGATTATGCTGAGAAAGTCGTTCAGCAAGTGCGTGAAGGCAAATTGGTAATCGTTGACCAGCTGCTGGGCGACCCTGACCTGAACAGCCAAGCGGCCGAACGAATCGTCAAGCGCCTCTTCAACGCCCAGCAGGAAACTTTCGTCACTCCCGAGATAGACGAGGCAACGGGCGAAATCATGAAACCGCCCCACGTCATCATCTACGCGGAGGAAGCCCATACCTTGCTCCCAAAATCCAGCGAAGACGATAATACCAATATCTGGGCTCGCATTGCCAAAGAAGGGGCCAAGTTCAATATAGGGATGGTTTATTCCACCCAAGAACCTTCCTCTATCCAGACCAACATTCTGAAGAATACCGAAAATTGGTTCATCGCCCATTTGAACAATACGGACGAAACTAATCAACTCGGCAAGTTTAACGACTTCAAAGATTTTGCCAATAGCATCCTCAATGTGTCAGAAGTCGGACTCATAAAGATGAGAACCAGATCAAATTACTTCACAATCCCTGTCCAGATGAACAAATTCGAGGCTCCTCCCGCCCCTACTTTCAATACTCAGGTCAACGGTCATCACGCCAGTCAACAACAGTTGCCGGTCTCATAAGGCAGAGAGCTATGCCGTACCTGAACGAGCACGCTACCGGCGATTCGCTCTGGCGTCTGGAAGAAAATCCCAGCGTCCAGGCATTCAAAGGCTCCATCCGCGTTCGCAGCGACCAGATGACCTATAGCCTGCCGCCCACAATCAAACTGGCGCGTCGGCAAAATTCAATCAGACGCATCATCGCGGTGGACGGCTCGACGATAACGAAGGCTGTGCAGAACGGCTTCCCAAGAGCGGAGGCAGCTCTCTTCAACGCGGCCGTAATCGTAATCAAGGTGGACGAACTCGCAAAATTCGACCGTGACCGCATACCTAGCCCTGGCCAACTACGGGACTTGGAAAAAGTCGAAACCATGAGTGCCGTGCTTCCGGGCCAAAATGTGGTAGGACTGCAACCCAATGAAGACACACCCAAAAAATTTTACCGTCACACGGTGCGCCAAGAATTGGATTTCCGTCTCGATGAAAGCCACGAATCTTTGCTGGAAACCTTTCACACCATCACTGCAAGTGTCACTGGTTCTGGGCAGACATTTCAATGTCCCATAGACGAATGTGAAATGGAACCGCCGGGCTCGGTCAACACTCCCAGAGTTGCCAGGCAAACAAAGGACACTTTCTGCCCATGCCCTCTGAAAGAACAACTCTACTCTACGGACAGCCTTCGCACGCACGAGCGATTCCACGACTTCAGTAGCAGTGAACAGGCGTTCACCGCATTTCGTATGGTGGCTGAACATCTTCTGATGACCAATATCCTGAGATATTTTCACAAGAACCTGCCCGTGCGCTACTTCGATGATACCGCATTCGTCATAGACGGGCCGTTGGCGATCTTCGGAATGCCTGCTTGGCTCAAAGAGCATATCCAAACCGAGGTCGCTCGAATCCACAACGATCTCGTATCACAGGACAGATTAGGCCTTCTGCTGATTGGACTTGAAAAGACCGGCGAATTTATAGACCATTTGGAGGAGATAGATTGGGATGATTCTGTTGGTCAACGCCAACGATTGCCCAACAAGACTGCGCTTGTGCCAACCACAGAGTACATATACAAGCACATTATCCCTAACCCTAATTCGACTAAACCCTACGGTCAGGCCGTTTACTACGGCCGCAAGATCATGTATAAGAACAGCGCGGGCCAACACGCTGTCATCATGACTCCTATTGTGAATTCATCTGGTATGGAACCAAACAGTTCCAATGCCTCGGCTTTCCCAAGGTTAGGGGATGCCCTTGATATTGTTGATGACCTGTACACGCACCTCTATCGAGATGGATTCATACCGCTCGTCCGCGCCAATGCTCATGCCGCCATTCCTCTTCGGCGAGGTCAGGGTATCTTGGCAGAACTATTCAATGACCACTGATAGACATCCTAACGTTTACAATGCCTGACTTATCATTCAGCACTGCGGCAGGTCGTTGGGCCCGCATGGGACCCTACTATGCGATGTTCCCTATACCCTTTGTATCCGAAGTGATTCGGCTCTTCGCAAAACCTAGGAACATCGTTATTGACCCCTTCTGCGGTCGGGGTACGGTCCCATTCATAGCCATGACAAATGGGATCATGGCGATAGCCGCCGACATCAATCCGGTTGCATGGATATACAGCAAGACCAAGACAGATCCACATCCAAGTCTTGATGAAGTCAAGCGTCGCATTGAGCAAATTCGTGAAGCCGTAACTCCTCATGACTATCAAGCCGAACATGAGTTTCAAGAATTAGCTTTCTGCCCCGATGTTCTGGCTTTTATCAACACTTCACGCCGAGAACTGGACTGGCACAAATGTCGGCTAGACCGGACTGTTGCAGCTTTCCTAATTCAGCATCTACACGACAAGATAGGGCATGGTCTCTCCAATCAAATGCGACATTCCCGCGCCATGTCGCCTGGGTACTGCATTCGCTGGTGGCGCAATAAAGGCTTTGACCGTCCTCCGGAAATTGAAGCGCACACCTTCCTGAAACGCCGAGCGGACTGGCGATATGCTAAAGGCATAGTGGGAACGAAACGAATTCCCCGCCCAAGTATCGGGCTAGGCAGCGCGCGCAACTCACTGCCAGAATCGGCCTTCCCAGCGGAACTTGTACTTACGTCTCCGCCATATTGCAACGTCACCAACTACCGGAGTGATAACTGGCTCCGACTATGGGCATTGGACGAAGGTCCCAGTTTGCCAGATTGGAACCCTGATCAGAAATTTACAGATCCCGAGAATTACCGCAATATGCTATCCGACTGTTTTCGTTCTACGCAGGAACGAAGCTATGAACAGACAGTGTGGTATATTCGGTCAGACGCTAGACTACAGACTAAGGAAATCATCACAGAGACTCTGGATGGTCTGTTACCCGACCACCGAAGCTACGAAAATCCAGCTCCATATCAGTCGGCTACTCAGACAGCCCTATACGGTGATCGCAATACCAAGCCTGGTGAGATAGATTTGCTCTATATGCCGAAGAGAAAGAGACGACGCGGTTTTACCAGAGGCTTCGCAATTGCCTGAAGCGTTGCTCGCCAAATTTTTTGGAAATGTACGTAAGAACGACGAGACAAAAGGTTCCACACGGAATTTGCGGCTGAGATATCCCAATGATGTGGCTTTGCTGGCAGCGGCAGACCTCAAAGCCAAGCGCTAAGTTACAACCCGCAGGAGTCCTTCATGTCAGCGCCAGGATACATCCTCGCCATTGACCAGGGAACGACGGGCACGACCGCTATGCTCGTTGATTCCACGGGGATGCCGCTGTGGAGCGTGAACCGCGAGATCCGGCAGATCTACCCGAAGCCGGGCTGGGTAGAGCACGACCCAGTGGAGCTGTTCGAGTCCTGTCTGCACACGGTCGAAGAGCTGCTCGAGATGGCAGAGGCGCATCCGCGTTCGATACTGGCTTTGGGGATAGCCAACCAGCGCGAAACGATAGTCCTGTGGGACAGGCGCACCGGAGAGCCCCTGTACAATGCAATCGTATGGCAGTGTCGCAGGACGGCGCCACTGTGCGACGAGCTGAAGAATCGCGGTCTGGAGGGCTGGGTGCGCGAGAAGACCGGTCTGCCCATAGACCCTTACTTCTCCGCCACCAAGCTGCGGTGGTTACTAGACAACGTGCCAGACGCCCAGGTCCGAGCCGAGCGCGGCGAACTCGCCTGTGGGACGGTGGATTCCTGGCTTATGTGGAACTTCACGAACAAGCTTGTTCACGCAACCGACACGACCAACGCATGCCGGACGATGTTATTCAACATCAACACCCTGGAATGGGACCCGGAACTCCTGGATCTGTTCGAGATTCCACGCTCAATTCTTCCAGAGGTCCGGTCTGCCAGCGAGATATACGGATACGTGGCCGGAGACCTGTCCGCGGGTCAGCCGATACCCATTTCCGGCATTGCCGGAGATCAACAGGCTTCCACCTTCGGCCAAGCGTGTTTCGACGCAGGCGATACCAAGAATACCTACGGCACCGGCTGTTTCTTCGTGACCAACACGGGCTCTCGCAAGATTGACTCTTCTTCAGGACTCATATCAATGGTGGGCTGGACTCTAAACGGAGAGACGACTTACGCTCTTGAAGGCGCTATTTTCTCCGCCGGCGCAACTATCCAGTGGCTTCGCGACGAACTTGGCATAATTTCAAGTTCGGCTGAATCCGAGAGCATCGCTGCCGAAGCGGACGACAGCGGAGGCGTTTATCTGGTTCCCGCATTCACAGGGCTTGGGACTCCCTATTGGGATATGCATGCGCGCGGAGTTATCGTCGGTCTCACACGCGGATCCAACCGTTCACACATTACGCGCGCCGCTCTGGAGTCCATTGCGTATCAGACTCGCGACCTAATGGAAGCCGTAACGCAGGACGCCGGCATCGCTCTCGACTCGATACGTGTTGACGGCGGAGCGACCAACAACGAACTGTTGATGAATTTCCAGGCGGACATCCTCGGCATCCCAGTGCATCGGTCAGCGGTGAAGGACTCAACCGCGCTCGGTGTGGCCTGGCTTGCCGGATTGGGCGTCGGTTTCTGGGATAGCACCGACCAGCTCTCTCGACTCTGGAGTGCGGACAGGAAATTCGAGCCCTCGATGGCCGACGCTGACAGAGTGCGCCTATATGCGCGGTGGAAGAAGGCGGTGGAGAGATCGAAAGACTGGGCGGACTAGCCTCGGGTCAGTCGGAACCCTCGATGTGCTGAATGTATCTCTCCGCAGACTGGTTCACCGCATCCTTGCCCCCGGACATTACATTGCGGTCCCACCACCCGCCGTAGATCCGGTCGAACTCATAAGGCAGAACCGCGTCTAAGATATTCGTGACCTTCTCAGCAGACATGGGAATCAGGTTCGGATAGCTTGTCATAAAGCTGACGTACCTGCGGTCCGGCACAACGGTGATGCTGTCGCCCACCAGCAACGCTCCCCTGCCCTCTGCGCCGCCCGCCCAGTGCAGTACGGCGCTGCCGTCGAAGTGCCCGCCGCATTGAATAAGCGTCACTCCCGATACTAGTTCCAGCGGTTGGCCGTCCCAGTATCGTATCGCGGGGTCGGGGCGCATCACATGCTCCCTGTCCGCCTCAGGCACGATTATGGGGACGCCTCCGAATGCGCCGCTGAACTCGACCATGCTGTCGTAGAAGTGCGGGTGCGAGAAGCAGATGTAGTCTATGCCGCCCACATTCTTTACTTGCTCGATGGCACCGCTGTCCAATGCACTTACGCAGTCGTACAGCACGTTGCCCTCATCAGTCTGTACCAGCAAGGCCCGCTGTCCGATGGAGAATGAGGGCTCGATTCCTATGCCAAGCAAACCTTCCTCCTCGACGCGGACATCGCTTCTATGTCCCTCTCGGATGAGAGCTTCCATGGTCGTCCACTGCTGTCCTCCCCAACCCACGTACTGGCGCGGATCGAGGCAGATCGGACACTCAGCCGGAGGCACTGTGGACTCCGCAAACTGGACTCCGCAAGTTCGGCATATGAAATTCGGCATGGTTCAGCCCCCATGAGCGATGGTTCGCCGATTATGGCACAGCCAATGATCGAGCACAATCAGGAGGGCGCTCTTGATGCTGCTCCACCACATTCAACAGCGAGCGGCCCAGTTGCCAATTCCGTGCCTGTGTGCAAGACTGTCGGCTGAAACCCGCTCGTTAGGCGGCTTATCTCAGATTCGACACAGGAGCGTACCTGAATATGGCATCCGACGGCCGACCACAGAACATCGGACAACTGCGAGAGTCCGGTTATGAAGTTCTCACAGTCAAACAGGAGATTCGCAAGAACCTGATATCCCGGATAAAGGACAGCCAGGAACTATTCCCGGGCATCGTCGGATTCGACGAATCGGTCATTCCCCAGCTCGAGAACGCCATTCTCGCCGGACAGGACATCATTCTGCTTGGAGAGCGCGGACAGGCAAAGTCCAGACTCATCCGTAACATGGTGGACCTGCTTGACGTCGCCATTCCCGCCATAGACGGCTGCGAACTCAACGACAATCCGTTCGCGCCAATATGCACCGAGTGCAAGAGCGCCGTCGCCGAGGACGGAGACGATGTCCGCATCAAGTGGGTTGCCCGTGAAGAGCGCTACGCCGAGAAACTGGCCACTCCCGACATCACCGTCGCCGATCTCATCGGTGAGATTGACCCCATCAAGATCGCGGAGGGCAGATATCTTTCCGACGAACTCGCCATTCACTACGGACTAATACCGCGAACAAATCGCGGAATCTTCTGCATCAACGAATTGCCCGACCTGTCCGAGCGGATTCAGGTTAGCTTGTTCAACCTGATGCAGGAGCGCGATGTTCAGATCAAGGGCTACAGAATCATGTTGCCGCTGGACGTATTGCTCATATCCAGCGCAAACCCTGAAGACTACACCAACCGCGGACGCATCATCACGCCGCTCAAGGATCGCTACGGGGCGCAGATTCGCACTCATTACCCGCGCGTTCTTGGCGAAGAGATACAGATAATGGAGCAGGAACACACTATCTTCGAAGATTCGTCGGATCTGGTTAGTGTTCCACAGTACATGAAAGAGATAATTGCCGAGATAACTACTCTCGCAAGGCGAAGCCCCGAGATAAATCAACGCTCCGGGGTCAGCCTGCGCGTCTCAATCGCCAACTACGAGACCGTGATAGGCAGCGCTTTCAAGCGTGGTCTAAGGCTTGAGGAAAGCGCTTGTCCCAGGGTCAGTGACCTGCCCGCAATAGTGGCGTCAACAAACGGCAAGGTCGAAATGGAGAGCGTGGAAGAGGGTCGCGAGTTCAAAGTAGTGGATGGACTCGTGAAGAAAGCGATCCAGAACGCTTTCGGTCGCTACTTCAGCCCGAGAGAATTCAGCGCCGTACTGACAAGGTTCGAAGAGGGCCTACAGATTGAGACTGGCACCGAGGTTTCCTCAACCGACTATACGGACAAATTGCCCCAGATGGCTAACATGAGGGAACTTCTGTCCCGCGTCGAGTCCTCGGACGATCCAGCGGCAGTCGCGTCGGCTGTTGAGTTTATCCTGGAAGGCCTTTACCTCAATCGCCGGCTGAATCGCGACCAGACCGGTGGGCACATCATATATTCCGGCTAACCCAACAGTTCCGAGAGTCGTCCACTGTCGATGTTGCCACCGCTAAGAACGCACAGTACGTTGGCCCCACTGTCTAGATTCACCTTATCCGCCAGAAGGGCCGCGTAAGAGGCGGCTCCGGCGGGTTCGACGACCACCTTGACTCGTTCCAACAGGAGCCGCATCGCTTCAATGATTTCTTCGTCCTGGACCGTCACCACGTCGTCCACGAACGCCCGGACGTGGTTCAAGTTGTGATGACCAACGAAGGGCGCGGCAAGTCCATCCGCGATTGTGTTCATTGCGGTCATGTGTACGGGTTCCCCCTTTTGCAGCGCGAGCGACATGCCGGGCGCGCCTTCAGGTTCCACGCCTATCACCTTGATCTCCGGGTTGACCAATTTGAGCACGGCGGCGACACCCGAGATGAGTCCACCGCCTCCGATTCCGCACAAGACCACATCAACCTGCGGAACATCTTCGAGCAACTCCAGTCCGAGTGTTCCGGTGCCCGCAATCGTGTTGAGGTCGTCGAAGGGATGAACGAGCGTCAACTCGCGCTCGCGCTGGATTTCCAGCGCTGTCTCCAGCAGGTCGCTGTCGGTCAGGATAACTTCCCCACCATACCCTCGGGTCGCTTCCACTTTCGTCTTGACTGCCCCTGTCGGCATTACGATTACGGAGGGAACACCTGCCATGGTTGCGGCGTAGGCGAGCGCCTGGGCATGATTCCCCGCGGAAAGCGAGACCACTCCCCGCCTCTTCTCGCCATCGCCCAGACTCGCCATCTTGTTCAGGACCCCGCGAGGCTTGAACGAACCCGTCTTCTGGAACATCTCCAGTTTCAGGTATAGGTTCACGCCGACGAGTCCTCCAAGATGAGCAGAAGAAGTAAGTGGTGTTCTATGAATGTGCGGCGTGATGATACTCGCCGCCTTTCGGATTTCACCAAGGCTCACCAGCCTATTCGACTCTGGCATTGCCGCGCCTCCTAAACTCTACTTGATGACTTCCGACCGCGGCGTTTGGCGCGCTTGTTGCCCACCTTTCCCATAGACGGACACCCCCATGCCAGCGCGCAGTCGTCGCACCTTGGTCTCTGTGCTTTGCACACCTGCCTGCCGTGTTGAATCAGATACACATGAAATGCGAACACGTCATCTTCACTCACCATAGGTTCCAGAATATCGTGGGCTTTATCGGCAGATACTTTTGGCCCTATCAGTCGCAGGCGTTGCGAAACACGATAAATGTGTGTGTCAACGGGCATGGCGGGCATACCAAGTGAGAAGCACAGGATTATCGCCGCAGTCTTGGGCCCGACTCCCGGCAGGCTCTTCAGCCACGTCTTGGCCTCCTCCAATGGCATTTCTCCCAGAAACGAGAGATCGAAGGAGCCAACGTCGGCTCGCACGATGTTCAGCACTTCCTTGATGCGTCCTGACTTCTGCTTCGACAGCCCACCCGACCTAATTGCAACCTCGATTTCTTCGACCGGAGCGTCCGCTATCTTCTCCAGAGTCCCGAAAGTGCTCATCAGGTTGAGAAAGGCGCGCTCGGAGTTGATATCTGAGGTATGCTGAGACAGAATTGTATAAACCAGCTCCTCCGCCGGGTTATATCTGGGCTCCCATTCAACAGGACCATAGAGCGGTCCAAGCTGCGACATCACGTCGGCAGCCCTGACCCTTTTTCGTCTTTCAGCCATCATGCCTCTCCTCAATTGATTGCCCGACCACCACGATAATGCAGAATTATACTTCAACCGCGTTCGGCACCCAATCCACTTGACACAAACTAAATTGCTCTATTACTGTCATCATGTTCCAGCAAACTGAAGGTTGGGGCGACCGCGTGCCTACGAGTCTGAACGTTCGGAGCGTTGAAACCGTGGATGGTAGCGCTGGAAGCCCCTGACTCAATGGCGCATCATATCGCTATCGTCGTTTGTGAGTGAGCTTGGGAGAAGGATATATTGACACTCGAACGGATTATGGCGGACCTGTCGGATCCAGATGCCAACATCAGGCACACGGACTTGGTACAGCTATCGGGTCTTTCAAGAGTCGAAGTGATGAACGTGATTTCGGACTGGACGAATATCGGCCCCGAACGAAGGCGCGAACTATTGGACAAAATGTCTGAACTCGCCGGAGACAATATCGAACTGGACTTCACTGCGCTGTTCAGAGCCTGCCTGCGCGATGGGGAAGCGTCTGTCAGAGCAAGCGCTGCACGCGGCCTTTGGGACTCCGATGACCGCATCGTGATTCGCCCACTCGCCGAACTGTTGAGTAAGGATCCCTCGCCAGAAGTGCGGTCTGCCGCCGCTACGACCCTGGGCAAATTCGCAGAAATGGCAGAAGAGGGAAAGCTCATCCGACGTGATGGTCAGAGAATCAGCGATGCGCTTATGGCGGTCATCGAAAATCCAAACGAAGAGAATGAGACGCGCCGACGCGCAATAGAGGCGATAGCTCCAATCAGTTCTGCGCGTGTACATGAGACCATCCAGCGATCCTACGATGACGATGATACCCTTATGAAACAGAGTGCGATTTACGCCATGGGTCGTAGTTCCGACTCCCGCTGGCTTTCCACAGTTATCCATGAGACGGGGCATCGAGACGCCGCCATTAGATATGAGGCCGCGATAGCTTGCGGCTATCTTGGAGACGATGAAACCGTTCCACATCTGATCAATATGCTCAACGACGAAGATACCCAGGTCCAACTCGCGGCGGCACGTTCCCTCGGGAACATTGGTGGCGACTTGGCGAAAAGAGCTCTTACACAGGCAATGAAGAGAGGCGACCACGCTATGGAAGAGGCCGCCGAACAAGCGTTGGCATCAATTGAATTCGAGGAAGACCCACTTGGTTTCCGTTTCGACGATTAGCAAAAGGCAACCGAATACCGGCACGGGAGATGGACGGCATTGAGTTCCGTCGGAATAATTGCCAATCCCGCCGCTGGTAAAGACATACGGCGCATTGTCGCGCAGGGACGCTTCGTTCCTAACCATGAGAAGGTCAACATTCTCAAGCGCGTCCTGGCAGGACTTGACGCGGCAAATATCGAGCGTGTCATATTCATGCCGGATACTGGCTCTCTTGGCAAAAACGCGCTGGCAGGCTTGGAGCTGAGTCTGACCGCCGAGTTCGTCAATATGCCCGTCTTTCACGAAGAGAACGACTCGGCCAGGGCCGCAAAGTCTATGCGGGAAAGAGGAGTGGGTTGCATCATCACCCTAGGCGGAGATGGAACCAACCGCGCAGTCGCCAAAGAGAGCCGCGATGTCCCAATCATGCCCATTTCAACAGGGACGAACAACGTCTTCCCGCAAATGATGGAAGGCACAATTGCCGGACTTGCGGCCGGTTCCATTGCCAGCGGCAATGTGGATCCAGGACAGACTACTACGCGCCACACCCGCCTCGAAGTTTACTTCGACGGCCGGCTAAAAGATATAGCCTTGGTTGATCTAGCGGTCTCCAGGGAGCGGTTTGTTGGCGCGCGGGCTATCTGGGACATCACAACGTTGCACGAACTCTTCCTGACCAGGTCCGAACCGGTCAGCATCGGTCTTTCGGCAATCGGGGCCAGGTTGCGGCAGGTGTCCCCACAGGAGGAACGAGGACTATACATACGTCTGGGCGAGGGACAGACTGTCGTAAGCGCCCCAGTTGCGCCGGGACTCGTTCAAGACATCGAAATCGCGGAGTGGAAGGTGATAGAAACTGGCGAACCGGGGGTAAGAGTCAGCCTGAGACCGTCAACGATCGCGCTAGACGGTGAACGGTCATTCAGCCTTAACTCTCAGTCTGATGTCCAAGTCAAATTGAGCCCAGACGGTCCGCGAGTCGTTGAGCCCGGCAAAGTGCTTGAAGTCGTCGCAGGTAGCGCAGTCGCAAGCTCCGCTCTCTGACGAGCACCAGAGTTAGCTCAATTCCTACGGGCAGCCGCAGATAAATTGGAGCGATGGATGAATTTCAACTCCCGAAGATCGAACGTGCGCGCAAAGAACGGGATGGTCTCCACTACCCAGCCTCTGGCTGCGATGGCGGGCATGAAAATGCTCCTGGAGGGAGGCAATTCGATTGATGCGGCGGTTGCGGCCGCAGCCGCCCTGAACGTGACCGAACCGCATTCCACCGGAGTTGGGGGAGATCTTTTTGCGCTGGTGTGGATGTCTGACGAGAAGCGCGTCCGTGCGTTGAATGCCTCAGGCAGGTCTCCCCTATCAGCCTCACTCGATCAGTTGGTAAGGGATGGTCTCACCCACATACCGGATACCAGTCCTTATGCGGTAACGGTTCCGGGCGCCGTGAGCGGGTGGGGAGCGCTGCTTGACCACTATGGCAGCATGGGACTGGCAGACGCACTAGGCCCGGCCATACGCTATGCCGGGGAAGGATACCCGGTTTCGGAAGTCATCAGCGACCACTGGTCTGCTGGAGCGCCAAGGTTGAGCGCGGGACCCGCCGGCGCAGAATTGCTTCTCGACAGAAGACCGCCCTCCCCGGGCGACCTGATGAGGCTTCCTACCCTGGCAACAACGCTTAATGAAATCGCTGAAGGCGGAAGCGAGGCATTCTACAAAGGTCAAATCGCCCGAAAGATATCGGGATTCGTGCAAAGCATGGGAGGCTGGCTTTCAGAGAACGACTTCTGCATCCATGAACCTGAGTGGGTAGAGCCAATTTCAACATCGTACCGCGGATACGACTGCTGGCAGTGCCCCCCGCCCTCTCAAGGGGCGAATGCCCTGATGGCTCTTAACATCGCGGAGGGATTCGATCTGCAAGCCACGGGCTTTCAGAGCTCTGACACTCTACATCACCTCATTGAGAGTATGCGCCTGGCATTCGCGGACGCGCTGTACCATATAACTGATCCAGACAAGATGATCACCGAAGTTGAGTCTCTCGTTTCCAAGGAATACGCGGCATCGAGACGAAAGTTGATTTCGCCGGATCGCGCGTTGGATATCGCGCCCCACGGCCAGCCACCGGCGCATCACAACACGGTTTACGTAAGTGCGGTTGACGGACAAGGGAATGCCTGTTCGCTGATCAACAGCGTCTTCATGCCCTTCGGCAGCGGTCTGGTCGTGCCTGATACCGGAATCGCATTGCAGAACCGGGGGGCATCATTCTCTCTTAACCCGAGTCATATCAACCGCTTGGAGCCGGGGAAGCTGCCCTACCATACACTCATCCCCGGAATGGTAACCCGCTACGGCGAGCTTTGGGCGAGCTATGGGGTCATGGGGGCAATGCAGCAGGCCCAGGGGCATCTCCAGGTTCTTACCAACATGATTGACTTTGATCTGGAGCCTCAGCAGGCACTAGACGCCCCACGATTCAGTATTAGATTGGGCGAAGGCGTCGCCATCGAGAATCGCGCCAGCGCAGAGGTCATAAACGACCTCGCAGCAAGAGGGCACAGAATGTTGGCAATGCCTCCACATGGGGGGCTATTCGGCAGCGGTCAGATAATCACTCGCGACCCCGATACTGGAACTCTCACCGGAGGCAGCGAGCCACGCGCAGACGGCTACGCAGTTGGGTGGTAGGACTCAATCTTCCTGCTCACCTGTCTCTGTTTCTTCAAGGTGGCTTCTGAGTTCGACGAGTTCCTTGCGAAGCTGACGACGCATCATCAATTTCAGTACAACGCCTAAGACAGCGAACCATACTGTCAGGAACGCGTTCGTAGGACTAGCGTCAATCGTATTGAAGACACGTGTCCCTTCCGCCTCTTCTCGTAATTCGGTGGACCCTTCGAATGGGAAAGGTCCTGATGTAGAGCGCATGGTTATGCAATTAGGGGGATCGAACTCGGTTATCACGTAGGTTACTGCGTGGGTCTTGCCGGCGTACGTATATTTGCTCTTGAAGGTTGAACCGACACCAAATTCCCCTTCAGAGGTCGGCGCCAGGGCACTGACTCCGTTTACCCATATTTCCATGTTCGCCACATCTGCCACGAAATCCCAGACCGCCGAAATGGGCCTGTCAATCAAAATGCTTGCCGTAGCCTTCATTGGACGCTTCTCCAACGCGCGACTTGAAACCAACTCCACAAAATCTGCAGTCCATAGACACCGAGGATCGCATGAGAAAATTGACATTATGTACGCGAAACGGCCTACTTCTCAGACACTAGAGAAAGAGAAATAGGCCGTGCAGACCTAGAGAGGAGAGTGACTTGGCCTCCTCGTCCTGAATGGAATTGCCACTAGTGTGGGGCACTTAGTAGAGTCCCTTTCAGTCTCGAATTAGGTGTTCTAATAGTAGAACAGCACAGATGTATTGTCAAGCGTTAAAAGAACAAAATTTCGTCGGATTTCCGAACAATCATCGGGTCTGGAGCTCGCGGACTCTTGAGTAGTCAGCCTCAGCCTCTTCGCGTCTGCCGAGCGCCCACAACACGAGACCTCGCTGGCTGTATGCAAACCAGAAATCCGAGTCAAGTTCTATTGCCCTGTCGAAGTCCCGCACGGCGAGATTCAGTTCCCCCTTGTCGGCAAACGCGATGCCACGATTGGTGTACGCGTCGCGATACTCTGGATCAATGCCAAGCGCGACCTCGTAATCGTCTATGGCGGCGTCGAAGTCTTCCAAGAAACGACGCGCGATACCTCTGTTGTTGTAACAGGGAGCATCGTCCGGAGATAGTTCTACCGCCCTGGTATAGTCGCTGATCGCTTCGTGAAATCGCCCAGAGTCGAGATAGGCGTTCCCCCTGAGAAAGTAAAGTCTGGATGAATCGGGTTCTCGACTGATTTCATCCGTCAGGTGAAGGGCTAAATCGCCGAGGTATTCGCGGTCGCTGAGACCACTCAGGTTCGGATCAGATCGCCACGAATACAAATCAGGCATCCATCCCAAGCGTGAGAATGATCGTCCATTCTCGGTTCGCGACCGGTTGCACGGACAGGCGAGAGTTATTGACAAGGACCATGTCTTTCAAGTCTTCATGGGCCTTGATCTGCTGCAATGTCACCGGATTGCGGAATTTGTTTTCCGCCTTCAGGTCAACCATATACCAGATCGGACTTTCAGGTGTGCTTCTGGGGTCGGGATTCTCGGAATCAGGGTCCCAAGCGGTGCTGTCGGGGTAGCCGGAACGGACTACCGTCGCAAAACCAATCACAGCGTTGGGCCTTGAATTGGAGTGATAGAAGAGAACGCCATCCCCCACCTGCATGTCGTCTCTCATAGTGTTTCTCGCAGCGTAGTTCCGCACACCATCCCACTCGGCGGTCTGGTCTTCCTCATTAAGCAGGTCGTCGAACGAATAAGCTCCGGGTTCGGACTTTACCAGCCAGAATCTCCTTACAGCCATTGGCACACCTCTGTCTCCGGGTGACGGCTACTGACGACCAGGAAGAGTGGAAATGTTAATCCAGTATTCCATCACGCTCTTTATCATGTCGTTGAATCTGTCTCTGTCTATGGGTTTGTTGACATAGCTGTTCGCGCGGAGTCCGTACGAATACAGCAGGTCCTGCTGGGCCGTGGACGTCGTAAGCACAACCACAGGAATTGATCCCAAATTTTCGTCTGACTTGATCTCAGCCAGCACTTCCCGCCCATCCATGCCGGGCAGGTTGAGGTCGAGCAGAATCAAATCGGGTCTGGGAACGTCAGCAAACTCACCTTCCTGGTATAAGAATTCCATCGCTTCTTCCCCATCTTCCGCAAGGTGTAACTGGTATCTGAACTCCGTATCTCTAATCGCTTCCTGTGTCAGGCGGGCGTCTGCCGGGTTGTCCTCTACCAGCAATATCTGGACCGGCCTGCTATCTCCGAGTGTCATTTGTTGTCTCCTTGATGGCGGGAATTGTGAAGTGGAACGTTGAGCCACGGTCAACTTCCGAATCTACCCAGATTCGACCTCCGTGGCGCTCAATTATTTTGAGGCACAGCGCCAGCCCAATGCCAGTGCCCGGATACTTACTTCGTTTATGCGCTCGCTTGAACATCCCAAATATCCGTTCCTGGTATCTGGGTCGAATGCCGGTGCCATTGTCGGAAACAGAGATCTGCCAACAGTCCTGGGAGCGATCGCAAGAGACGTGAATTCTGGGCTGGCTATCATCCTTCTTGAACTTTATCGCATTCGATATCAGGTTCTCGAACACGTGGGTAATTTGAATCTGGTCGCCTACAATTTCAGGCAGTTGGTCAGTCGTGATCTCGGCATCAGATTCGCTAATGGAAACTTCGAGATCGGCCAAGGCCTCCGACAAAGCGCGGTTGCAGTCCATCAGTTCGAACGGATTGCCGTGAGTCCCTACACGAGAATACTGGAGTAAGGCGTTGATCAATGCCCTCATTCGGTGAGCTGCATCGGTAGCGAAACCAATGAAGTCACGGGCGTCCTGGTCTAGCTTGTCGGCATAGCGTTCCTCCAAGAGGTTTACGTAGCCCGCAATTACTCGCAATGGCTCCTGCAAGTCGTGGGACGCAACGTATGCGAACTGCTCCAACTCAGCATTGGAGCGGGCTAATTCCTGAGTCTGTCGTTGAAGCGCTCGGTCGGCCTCCAGCGTTTCGGCATGTAGATGTGAATTTTCAATTGCGCCGGCTATCTGAGCAGCTATCAGGTCCGCGATGGCGACCTCGTATTCGCTGTATGCGTTGGGCTTCGCCGAAGTGAAGTGCAGTACGCCGATAGTGGCGTCCTTGTAAACGAGCGGCACGCTTATGAATGATCGGAGCCCACTATGATACTGAGGAAGAAGGCCGGGGAACATGGTTCGGGTTTCGTTCAGGGATTCCGGAAGAAACAGGATCGCCCGCTGCTGTCGCACCACTTCGTCCGTAAACGTTCCTTTCAGCCCGATCAGATCTCCTTGACCCCTGTTTGAAACCGGCACGCCAATTACGTAAGCATTGGTGAAGTCGTCAGAGTTGCGGCTGAGCAGGCTGATGACGATCCGGTCGAATCCTATCAGCCGGCGAGTCTGTTCCGCGAATCCCGCATACACTTCCTCGATATCCAGAGAGCCGGTGATGATCCGGCCAATCTCGGCTATCGCGGCATTCTGCAGTGCCAGGCGTTTGGCCTCAGCTTCGGACTCGGTGTGCTGAGCGTAAAGCTGCGAGTTCGCGATCGCGGGGGCGATCTGAGCGGCTACTTTCGTAGCCAGGTCAAGGTGGTGGGAGTTGTATGCGTTTTCCTGGAGAGAACGCATATGGAACACGCCCAGAATCTCATTCTTAAAGACAATGGGAGCGAGAAGCACTGACTTCAGACCTGACCTTACCATCTTGGGGAATTCTTTGGAGAGTTCTTCCACGTCTCCTTGCAGAATCATTGCCTCATTGGCTTCTACTGCCTCAAGGATCATCGTGCCGCTCAGCGTAACAACCGTTCCTTCTTCCCTGCCTTCCGCCGGAACTCCAAAGACATACTGGTTGTTGAAAGTAAAGGATTCCATATCAACCAAGCTGATCGCAATGCGGTCAAACGGGATCAGTTGCCTCACCTGTTGCGCGAACCCTTCGTAAACATCGCTGATGTCCAATGAAGAGCTGATGATTCTTCCAATCTCGGCCAGCAGTGCGTTTTCGGCAGCAAGTAGCTCAGTTTCCTCAGACGCTTTCTTCAAGGCATTCTGTAAGACCATGTCCTCGGTAATGTCGTCAGAGTAAATGCTTACCTGCGGTGAGTCTTGCTCTAGCACGATCTTCTGTCTGAAGATGTTCTCTCCGAGACTTACTTCGCGTGTCTTAATCATCAAACCCACGCGTCGCATGTCGTCAACTATCACGTCCAGCCCGGCCAGCAATGGATGGTTTAGACCCATTACTGCCAGAGCGGGGAACTTCTCCCGAGCGGCGTTGTTCAGATAGGTTACTGAACCGTCGAATTCAACGATAGCGCTCGGGCTATGGTCGGCAAGAGTTGCAAGCCGAGTCAAGACTCCGCTAACTCGCCTGTTCCTGCGTTGAAGGGCTTCGAGTTCAGCAATTCGCTCCTGGGCAAGTCGTAGTCGCCTTTCTGGAGCCACCGTTTCTGCGTCCCTGACAGTCACCATATTCCCTCAGTACTGCGTCCCTGCAATCCTCAATACAGAACGTCAATTCATGTCTGAATTCCCATGTTGACATATTTGTGAAGCCGCATATAGACTCTGCTTGATTTCACCCGGTTCACAATGCTTGCGCATCCGCAAACAGTCGGATATGTCCATTTGCATTATGACGTTTCAACCAAAGGGTGGCAAGCGTTTCCAGGCCAAGGTTGCGCTGGGCTGGCGTGGCAAATAGTCCATGACATCTGAGAAGCTCTTCACCGACTGGACGTGCAAACTCTGAAAGCGAGGTCTGAGATGACCGTAATAGTTACCGGCGGACTTGCAGGTGGTGGAGGAAGATTTCTGGGACCCGAATTATCCCGACGGATCGACGCCGACTATGTAGATAGGCTTATCCTTTCCAATGTCGCACGTGAATTGCAGGCAACTGTTGAGGCACTCGACCAACGCGAACAGCGTCCGCCCACTCGCTCGGAACGGTTCTCCAGAATAATTCAGAGAATCATGGAGCGTACCGCTTACACCGGCGGTGGGTCCGACCCTTATTTCGGCACAGTGTATCCTGAATTCCTCGTTTCAGAATACGATGAACTGCCGAATCTGATAGCGACTCGCGGGCATGAGATAGACGACGATGCCTACATCACCGCCATCCGAAACGTTATTGTGGAGCTTGCATCCGGGGACAATGTCGTAATTGTCGGCCGAGGGGCGCACATCATCCTCAAGGACAACCCAGATGTTCTGCGAGTCGGACTAGTCGCTACGTTCGAGGATCGGGTAGAACGTGTGATGGTGCGTGAGAGAATGGATCAGGGAGTCGCCGAACAGGCGATACTCTCGAGGGATGAGGCGAGACTCAACTACTTCCAGCGATTCTTCGGAATTGATAGCCCGGACGCTGCCGAACACTACCACCTCGTCATCAACACGAGCGAAATGAATCTTGACGCCGCTACCGACATCATAATTCGCGCGTCTGAGGAGCTGAATCTCGGCAGGCTTTCCAGGCACGCCTTCAGAGTGGAACCGTAGCCTGCGCTAGTTCCAGGCTGGCAGCGGTGTGTCGCTGTCGTCGGGGCCGACCTTGTTGTACCCGTCAAGCGCGGCGACTTTGTAGGCCTCGGCCAGTGTCGGATAGTTGAAGACGGTGTTGACGAAATAGTCCAGGCCGCCGCCGAATGCCAGCACAGACTGTCCAATGTGGATTAGCTCCGCCGCGCTGTGCCCAATTATGTGAACTCCCAGGATCTTTCTGTTCTCCCGGTGAAAGAGTATCTTCAATAGTCCCTGCGTCGCGCCCATTATTGCACCACGTGCGATTTCGCGGTATCTGGCAATGCCTATCTCGTAAGGGACGCGATTCTCCGTCAGTGTCTCCTCGGTCTGACCTACCATGGCGATTTCCGGCACGGAGTAGATTCCGTAGGGAAACAGGCTTCTCTCGGAGGTATAGGACACGCCAAACGCATTGCAGGCGGCTATCCGTCCCTGCTCCATCGAGGTAGATGCGAGCGAGGGGAATCCTATGACATCCCCTACCGCGTAGATATGAGGCCGGGCAGTGCGATAGGAGTCGTCCACACTAATTCTGCCTCTGTCATCCGCGTCGAGACCAGCGGCTTCTAGGCCAAGGTCGCCCGTCGCGCCCACGCGTCCGACAGAATAGAGCAGTGCCTCGGAAATCACTCTCTTGCCGCTGTCCAGCGTGGCGACCACCCTGCCCGGCGTAGAAGACTCAACGTGAACCACCTGCTCTCCCAGTCGGAATACGCACTCCATGTCGCGCATTCTGTAAATCAGCGAATCAACGATCTCTCCGTCGAGGAACTCCAGCAGCCTCTTTCTCCCGTCCACGATTGTGATCTCCACACCCAGCGCGGCGAATATAGAGGCGTATTCCATCCCCACTACTCCCCCACCGACCACGGTCATGGTCCGTGGTAGCGTTGGCATATCCAGGACTTCATCGGCCGTGACGACCATCTTCCCATCAATGTGCACTTCGTTTGGATGGGCTGATTCGGTCCCGACAGCAATTACGATGTTTTCTGCCGAAATCTGAATGCGGGAATGTTCGCTGGTGATCTCCAGTTCGTGATCGGACAGGAATTTGGCCCGACCGTCAATCACTGACACCTGGTTTCGCTGCATCTGGTGCCGGATTATATCTACCTCGCGGTTTATGACCATGTTGCAGCGCGAAACCAGGTCGCCCATCGTGATATTCTCTTTCACGACGTATGACTGACCGTAAATATCGCGCTGGATGAATCCGCTTAGATAGAGTGCGCCTTCTCGGAAGGTCTTCGAGGGAATCGTTCCTGTGTTGACGCATACGCCGCCTACGAGTTCCCGCCTCTCGCAGATAGCCACAACTTTACCCAACTTGGCAGCCTGGACGGCGGCGCGCTGACCCGACGGGCCGGATCCAATAACAATCATATCGTAGTGGGGCATGGTGTCCCCATTGTCTTACGATTCAACTCGACATTGCAACCAATTGGAAGACTAACGCAATTCAGTAAGAAGGTCACTTTGAATCTATCCAGCCCAGAAGAGCTTGAGCGTTTCTCCCTTGGCAATCTGCTTGGAGAGGGAGCCGACCTCCAGGTGTTCGAGGGGACTGACTCCGAAATAGGAGAGCCGGTTGTCGTCAAGAGAGCTCATCCGACGCTCGTCTCACGGAACATTCATCATAACGTTGAGGAACGAACTCTACTTCAGGCGGAATTGAGAGACCGAATTGAAGATGTATCTAACCTCTTACATCTCCACTTGCTAACGGAACGGGACAACTTTGACTGGTACTTTGGTGATGACCCCGGCCATAAGTACTCCGTACAGGTCGAGGATCGAGCGAAGGGCATTCCGCTTGTCGGAGGCGTTTCGGACATGGTCAGAGGCCATCCGATTGCGCTGCCCCTAAATCTGTTCGCACTTCATCCCTCAAAGGCGTTCATGTCTTCAGGCTATGAGCATCCTTCCTTCGCAGTGCTCGCGATCATCGAGCGAGTCTATGACGAGGGCTACCTGGCCCAAGACCTGGGTCCGCAGAACGTCTTCTATTCGCCGGCGTCGAGAACAATCAGGGTAATTGACCTGGGAACCCTGACTCTGCCGAGGGACAGCACGCACAGGCATCCTATGTTCGACCTGAACGACATTCTGTTCGATCTGTTCCTGCAATATACGACCACGGAGCCGTCTCCAAGTGAGCCGGGCGGATTCACCCGGACGAGGGAAATTCGCTTATCGGGCACGTTGGAGAGGAAGTCAGAAGTAATCGCCAAAGAGTACGCGAATGCAAATGTCAGCGGGTCCGACCGCGCACTAAAGTTGCTGACGAAAATCGGGCGACGCGAATACGCGGCTGTTGCAGAGTTCAGGAACGATTTTCAGGACTATCTCGCAAGTGCGATGACGCTTGGGATGGACGAAGCCACTGAGCACGCATGGCATCAGGCCCTGCAGGGCCTCAAGTCTTCGTACTGGAAGAAGTACCTGTTCGACGCCGACAGCGAACTGCGCGGGCTGGTCTGAGATTGCTGGGGCTACACGACGAAAATATCCTCCGCCAGGAACGCCGACACGGTCACATTCGGTAGGTCAACGATGTTGCTGATGCGTAGGTCAACCGCGACGGAACAGATTGCGTATGCTTGTTCAGCGTTGTATCCCCTCTCGCAGAGAAGATCTATCATCGCAAGCAGCGCGTTTCGTGCCGCGAGTGTAACGTCCTCGCCTTCCTGCGTGCCATCCTCTCGGATTGGGTATCCCATCGTAGCGGTGAAGTTTCTCGGCACTGCAATATCAGGGGGCTGGAAGAAGCCGGGGTGAGAGAACCTAGGCGTTCGAATGCCCTTCAATTCGGCTTCACTCTTGTGAACCTTGAACCGAACGCCCACGGTCGCCCCCATCTCTATGGCGGTGATGCAGACTTCACCGTCTCCCTGGGCAAAGTGACCGTCTCCGACCGAGAAGAGCGCTCCCTCGACTGCTACCGGAATGTACAGCCGCGAGCCTCGGGTGAGCTGCTTGATGTCCATGTTGCCCGCGTTCTCGCGTGGAGGCACGGTGCGAAGTCCCTCCTCACCGATGCGTCCGCCGGGCACAGCGTCCTCGATATCAGGCGGCTGTACCACGCCTCCGCGATCCAGAAGTTCCTGTTCGCGGCGTGTCCATGATTCAAGCTGATCATGTGAGGGAGCGACACCAGCCGTACCCATAAATGACCCATCAGGAATCCGCACTCCGGGAATCTGTTCTGAGGTGGCGTAGCCGTGCTCAATGCTCCAGTGCGCCACAAACGGCTGGGTGAACACATCCCTCAAGAATCCAGCGCCGGGTCTGAAGCGCGTCCAGCCATAGGGTTCGGGAAATATATCAACGTACTCGACCTCGAGAAGGTCCCCCGGCTGAGCTCCCTCGACGAATATCGGCCCGGTCAGCGGATGGCTGACTTTCTGGTCCATAGATTCCATGTCTTCGGGCACAACTTCCGGCGTCATCTGACCATCGGAGGCATCGCGCGTTTCGATTATTATGTTCTCGTTTTCCCCAACTTCGAGAAGCGGCGGAATGTCGGGATGCCAGCGATTGTGGCCTGTCTCAGGCTGTTCCTTTAGCCTCATGGACCTATCTATTCTTACAAACTGGGTCATGGGTTTGAATTCTCCATCCGACAACTGTCAAGTCGGTCTTCAGAACTGTTCACTGCATTCCTCGGACGAATTCATGTGTCATCCAGTGTATGGATAATTGTCCGCCGAATCCTGCGGCTCCCAACCAAGCGCTTCCCTGGGATGTGTCAGATCGCGGTAATTCCACCTGTTGTTTGAGACCGCGAAAAAGATGTCGAATTTGATGTCATCCGGGGCATCAATGCAGGCCTTCAGGTGCGTGGCAACATCGTTGTGACTTAAGTAAATGGCGTTCTCGCGCATCGTCCTGGGGCGGTTGCCCTGAGTAACCGAGCCAATTCGCACGCAGATCATGCTCATGTCGTAGTCGTCGGAGAAGTGTCGGGCGAGCGCCTCTCCCCATATCTTCGCGGCTCCGTACAGGGCTTCGGGTCGGACATCATGGTGAGTAAGTTTGCGGAAATCGGACGGCACTTTCTCATAGTTCCCGGCGGCTATATCCGAATAGGGCGGCACACGCTCGAAACCGCGTATTGAGTTGCCGCTGGACGCGAAAATAACTCTCTTTACACCGGACCGCCGCGCCGCCTCGAAGACGTTGTAAGTGCCCAGTACGTTGCCGGCGTGCTGGCCTTCCCAGTCCTGCGAGCCCAGGTACGCGGCGAGATGAACAACAACTTCCTGATCCTTGAAGGCGGGCAGGATTTCATCCAGGTCCGAAATGTTGGCGCGGACCGTCCGAACGCCTTCCACCTCGCGCCGATTCAGCGCCGTCAGATCGTAGCCGCCGGCTGCGATTAAGTGATCTTTCAATATCCCACCTATCAGACCACTCATTCCGGTAATCAAGACTTTCCTAGACACGTTGCTTCTCCTTGTGATGAGATTGCCTTCGTCGTTGTTAGTCGTGGCCGTTGGAATCAGGTATGGCAAGGCCACGTAAAGGTTCTGTTCTGCCATGCAGTAGTAAACAGGCCACCATTGGGATTGTCAAGATTATTCCCCTGCTGATGCCTATATCCGAATTGGGGTATAATACATAATGTGGTATAATGCCGCTCCCCTAGTAAAGAAAGCATGATAATGACGCAAGAGAGACATCTCTGGGACAACCAGAGCACAGAGTTTGATAGGGCCGGACAGGACCCTCTGGCGAGGCAGTCTTACGATCATGTTTCGGTTGCCTCCGAAGAGTCTATGGCGCTGCTGAAGGCTTACGAGCGTGAACTGAGCGACGAGCCGACAGATACGGTTAGGGAGTATCTGCGCGCAATAGGTCAGCATACGCTGCTCACCGCGCCGCAGGAACTGGCGTTAGGTCGAGACGTAGAACGCTGGATTTTGCTCAAAGACACCCGCGCTCGGCTGTTGGAAGAGCTCGAACACGAACCTACGACCGCAAGAGTCGCCGCGGCGCTTCTCTATGACTTGTTCACGGACTTGCTGGTCCTGAGAACTCTAGCAGAAGAGACAGAACTCGAGTTTCCTCTGGAAGCGCCCGCAAGCGTTATCCTTTCCAGAGACGATGTGCGCGACATACTCGACAGCCCAATTTCAGATCGCCTGAAAGAGACTGTAGCTGATCAACTTGAATTCGAGGTTGAGGAATCCGCGCCCAGAATAACCGATATGTCGAAAGTAACGGCTTTGATTCCGGTTAGGGTTGTGAGCGAGTTAGAACGGAAACTGGGTCCCCAGTTGTATCACGAGTCGCTGGACGAGGAGACTATTGAGAACTCCATTGATGGTCTGGCGCCTGAAATCGAGCGGTGGTGGAGACTGATCGAGGGACGAGGGGAAGCTGCTTCGGAGAGGCTCACTAACTCCAATCTCAGGCTTGTTGTGAGCGTTGCCCGGAGGTACCTCAGGCGTGGCCTCCCTCTTCTGGATCTGATTCAGGAAGGCAACCTGGGGTTGATGCGCGCGGTTGAAAAGTACGATCCTCACAGGGGGTTCAAATTCAGCACCTACGCCACATGGTGGATCCGGCAGGCTGTCACTAGAGCTCTGGCGGACCAGGGACGGACCATCAGGCTTCCCGTCCACGTAGTCGAGAGGCTCCAGCAACTCAATACTGCAGAACGTAAGCTGATAAGAGACAACGACCGCGACCCTACCCCGGCAGAGCTTGCCGAGGAACTGGAGTGGACAACGGAGCAGGTCGAAAATCTCATGCGCCAGCGCCAGCATACAATCTCGCTGGGTACGCCGGTCGGTGACGAGGATTCCACGCTTGAGGACTTCATCAAGGACACAAGCGGCAGAACGCCATACGAAGTCGCCATGAAGATGCTCACGCGGGAAGACGTGATCGAGGCATTAGAGAATATCCCGCCTCGTCTCAGGATGGTGCTGGCGCTTAGATTCGGTTTCATTGACGACAGGCCTCGAACGCTCGAAGAAGTCGGCAGGGAACTCGGAGTAACACGCGAGCGCGTTCGCCAGTTGGAGAAGCAGGCGCTTACCATGCTCAGGGGCTCTGGCAAGCTGCCCACTATCGAAGAGACCGAGCTGGATTAGCGTTCGATTACGATTCGCTTGAACGGTTCGGCCAGTCCTCCGCCTATATGCTCGCCGGTTTCCCCAGATCGCTCGCGCAGCCACGCCTCTCGCTCTTCTCTCGGGCGACCCATCTGGCTGACGTGGCAGTAGAGCGCGTCAACTTTTGTTACGAACGTATCTTCGATGTCGACGTAGGTATCCGGTTCCTGGGGCCTGAATAGCCAGACTTCCCTAACCTTGAATGGCTCCAGACCCTCTTCCATCAGCTCTGGGAACGCCAGATAGTCGCGCGCGTAAGGGAAGACCGCGTCGAGTGTCACACGTCCTGCCATGTAGTGATCTCTATGCTGGATGTAGCGGGGAGTCGGATCAATAGTGACAACAAGGTCAGGACGATGCTTTCTGATCTGGCGACACAAAGCCAGCCTTAATTCTCTGCAGTCTTCGAGATTCTGATCCGGGAACCTGAGGAATACTACCTCCTCGAGTCCGAGAACTTCCGCTGCGTCGAGTTGTTCCTTTTCGCGAATGGCGGCGAGCTTTTCGGGCTTGAGCGTTTTGTCGCTGGTCCCCTTGTCGCCGTTGGTGCATACGACCAGAACGACCTTCTTGCCTTCACGTGTCCACTTAGCTATAGTTCCACCCGCTCCCCCTTCCGCGTCATCCGGATGAGGCGTCACTACCAAGACCGTATCAATTCGATGAGTCATTCTTTTGACATTCTCCTTTGTCCAATTTAACTATAACGATGATGTATCCTATAACTCGGATAGAACATAGTAACATTGGAGACAGGCATACTTGTACACAAATTCACATTCTGCGGACGACGTTAGATGTCGCGGATAACCACACCTGAGGAATTCTTGGGTTTCAGAGTTGGTGAAGACAGAAAATTGGCCGGCTGGAGCGATATGGTTGGCTATTTCAACTGTCTTGATTCCGAGAGTGACAGGGTAATCGTAGAAGAGATTGGCCGTTCCACAGAGGGCTTGCCCTTCATCCTATGCGCTATCAGCTCTCCGAGCAATCTCAGTCGGATGGATGATATCCGAGAGATACAGCAGTCGCTTGCCGATCCCTCGTCACTCGGCGAAAGAGACCCCGCGCCCTTAATCGGGAAGGCGCGAACCGTCGTCGCGGTCACTTGCAGTATCCATGCTACCGAAGTGGGCGGAAGCCAGATGTCGTTGGAACTGGCTTATCAGCTTGCGTTTTCCGACACCGACAGAGTCCGGGATATATTGGACAACGTTATCCTCCTGCTGGTCCCCAGCATGAACCCGGACGGATTGGTGCGAGTCAAAGACTGGTACGATGCGTCGCTGGGAACTCACTTCGAAGGTTCGATACCGCCCTATCTGTACCACAAGTACACCGGGCACGATAACAACCGCGACTGGTTCATGTTCACACAAAAGGAGACAAGACTCGTTGTAGAGCATATTCACAACGCCTGGCGTCCGCACATTACTTACGATATTCATCAGACTCGCGCCGACGGAATGCGCATGATTCTCCCTCCCCTGCTCGATCCCATCGGGCCGCACGTGGACCCGGTAATCCAAAGCGAAATGGCCGCGTTGGGATCGCACATGGCCGCTCAACTTATCTCTGAGGGCAAAGGCGGCGTTGCGGTCAACATGGTTTACGACTCGTACAGTCCCAGTCGCTCCTATCCCCACTACCACGGAGGACTGAGAATACTCTCTGAGGCGGCCAGCGCGAAAATCGCGACACCCATTGATATTCCGGTCGCAAGCCTCCGGGATGACAGAGGAGAACGACCGAAGGTCAAGTCGTGGAGACATCCTCTCCCATGGAAAGGAGGGCGATGGAGTCTTCGAGACATTGTCGAATACGACCTGTCCGCAACCTTGGCCTGTCTGGACCACGCGGCGCGCAACAGAGAGTGGTGGGTGAGGAACGCCTTTGAGACCCTGGAACGGCGCGTGTCGAGTCAGTCCGATCCTTTTGCGTTCGTGATTCCCCACCGGCAGCATGATCTCAGCGCGACGGGCGAATTGCTGGACCTGTTGGACTTTGCGGATGTTGAAGTGCATCAGGTAGAAGAGCAAGTCTTACATGAAGGCGTCGCGTTGGAGGCAGGAGACTACTTGATCCCCTCACAACAGCGATTTGGTTCCTTCGCTCAGACGATGCTAGAGAAGCAGAGTTACCCGGATGTTCGGCAGTTCCCCGGAGGACCTCCCCAGAAGCCCTACGATGCAACGTCGCACTGTTTGCCCCTCTCAATGGGTGTCACTTGCCACGAGCTCAAGAATCCGGCTGAGTTGAGTAAAACTCGTAAGGCTGGTCCCTGGCAATGGAAGGAATTCAGCGGCGGCGCAGCCGAATCGGATGCCCGCGCTTTTGCTGTAGGACCTGAATCCAATGGCGCCTATAAGCTAGTGAACAGACTTCTGTTTGACGGTCATCCAGTTTTTCGAATTGGGCCCGCTTCACCCGAAGGGAGCGACGGTTTGAGCCGAGGGACATGGGTGATACCCGCGTCCGAATCCGCGCGTGAGGCGCTTTCCTCTGAAGATGCCATTGCGAGGATTCGACCGATCCACTCCAGGCCGCACGAGGGACTGAAGTTGGTGCGCCCGCCCAGGGTCGGGGTTTACGCCAGCTATGTCCCGAGCATCGAAGAGGGGTGGACGAGATTCTTGTTTGACAGCTACGGCTTCAAGTACACATCGCTTGTTGACAGCGACATCAAGGAAACGGGTCTGGACAGTCGCTTCGACTGCATAATCGTCCCGCACCAGAGGGTCCGCCAACTGCGGCGGGGATTCAGCAGCGCTCATTACTCTCCACGCTTCTCCGGCGGTCTGGGGGATCGTGGCATTGCCGGATTGCGGCGGTTCGCAGAACGCGGCGGAACCATCATCGCGTGGGACGATTCCAGCCGACTGCTCGTTCACCACCTGAAACTCCCAGTGAAAAACCCTCTTGCCAGAATGTCAACCACTGACTTCTTCGCACCTGGCAGCTTACTTAAGATTAACGTGGACAACGGTCACCCCATCGGTTTCGGTATGCCGGATTGCGCGGCGGCCCTCTACATGAATGGCCCCGCCTATCAGGTTGACAAGGGGGATACAATTGCCAGCTTCTCTGACGATGAGACATTGCTGAGCGGCCTACTCATCGGCAAGGAGCATATAGCGGGACTGTCGGCGCTGATTTCGGTCCCGGTCGGCCTCGGCAAGATAATCCTGTTCGGGTTCAGGCCGCACTTCAGGGCACAGGCGAGGGGCACTTACAAACTGCTATTCAACTCTGTGTACTATTCCACGAGGTAGATATGACGACCACGATTGTCAGAGGCAGACAGGTAATATGCAGAGTCACCGGCAAGGACTCGGCTGAGGTCATCGAAGACGGAGCCGTAGTAGTCCAAGACGGCGTGATAATCGAAGTTGGGAAATTCGACGAATTGCTTGAACGCTATCAGCCCGATGAAATAATCGGAACCTCCCGGCACGTCGTAATCCCAGGACTGATTAACGCCCATCACCACGTTGGACTAACGCCGTTCCAGCTGGGCTCGCTGGATATGCCGCTTGAAACGTGGATCATCGCTCGCTGGGCGCTGAGAGAGGTTGACCCCTATCTGGATACGCTGTGGTGCGCGATCCAGATGATCGAGTCCGGGATTACGACTGTCCAGCATAATCATATGGCATCAAGGCTGCCCCAGAACTTGGACCTGTTCGAAGCGTCGTCCCAGGTTCTGGACGCCTACAAGGCTAGCGGAATGAGGGTGGCTTTTTCGATATTCATACGAGATCAGAACAACCTGGTCTATGAGAACGACCAGCGATTCCTTTCAACTCTGCCTTCCCAACTCGCGGCCCGGACTCGTGAACGCCTCAGCGCCAGACCGGTGCCCCTGGAAGAGTACCTATCTTCCACCGCCGAACTACACGCCCGACGAAGCAGTCCGCGAACAAACATATTCGTAAGTCCTCACAACGTGCATTGGTGTTCGGACGAGATGCTGGTCGCGATGAGCGACCTGGCGAGACGCCTGGGCACCGGGTTGCACATACACTTACAAGAGACCATCTATCAACGAATGTACGGAACACGCCACTGGAATAAGACTCCACTTGCTCATCTGGCCGAGCTCGGGACACTGGGACCGGAAGTTTCCTGCGCGCATGGCGTTTGGCTGTCCGAATCCGATCTCGACATATTGTCCGAGACCCAGACTTCCGTCTGCACCAACCCAAGCTCCAATCTGAGGCTCAAGAGCGGCATAGCCCCTTTCAACAGGCTGCTGGAGCGTGGCGTCAATGTGGCAATCGGCATAGACGAAGCCGGTATCAACGACGACAACGACATTCTTCAGGAGATGCGCCTGGCGCAGAAAATACACCGCGAGCCGGGTGTCTCCTCCTCCCACCCCACCTCTCACGACATTTTGCGGCTCGCCACGGAAAACGCCGCCAGAGTAACGTTCTTCGACGACGTGGGAATCATCGAGCCGGGCAAGCGCGCCGATCTGGTCCTGATAGACACGGATCGGATCGAAGAGCCGTATCTCAACCCGGATACCGACATTGTTGACGCGCTCATCTACCGCGGCAAGGGGCTGGACGTGGATACCGTGATGGTAGATGGAGAGGTACTTCTCAGGGACAAGAAATTCCTGAAGGCGGACAAGTCCGAAGTGGCTACGCGATTAAGAGAGTCTCTTTCGCGTGAACTGACGGACAGAGAGGCCAATGGAGCGCGTCTTTCGGAAGAGATTCTGCCATACATAAACGGCTGGTTCTCGGAGTGGGAACTGGAGTCCGGCATGAGCCACTATTCCTACAACTTGCGCTGAGACAGGCACAAAGCCTTGGTGCTCAGACGGGAACTTACCCAGTGTTCCAACGTCTTTGGATTGATGGCTTATCTACCCTCACCCTAGCCCTCTCCCATAGGGAGAGGGGATAATCGGAATCTGAAAATCCATCACACACTACTTGCTTTTCCCTTCTTCAGGTGCCCTTACCGATCTGAACATGATGTACAGGGCGCCGTTGTAAACCAGCTTTATCAGACTACCCACGATGATAGGAATGCCAAGTGTGGTGGACTGGGCCACCACACCGGCAAGTGCAGGGCTGATGGCTTGGGCGAAGGTCCTGCCTAAATTGGTGACACTCGCGGTCGCGGTCCTGGCTTCGGGTGGAACTATCGCCATGGAGTAGGACTGCCGGGTAGGAATATCCATGTCGTTGATGAGTTCCCTTACCAAGAAGAACACTACTGCCAGAAGCCAATTTCCGGTAAGGGCCATGAGAATCATCACAGAGTTGGCGAGCCCCTGGGAAGCGGCCATCGTAGTAATAAGTCCTACGCGCCGCGCTATGGGAACGGCCATCATTATTGAAACGGCGTTGAGAATCTGGCCAGCGAAGAATATTGCGGCTATTGTCTCCAGGGACATGTCGAAGCGGTTGGCGAAGAAGAAAGACATGAAACTCTGAACCATGAATCCGCCTCCAAGCGAATCCAGGCTGAAGAGGACGGCAAGCTGGATCATTATGGTGCGCGCACTTCTGGGCATCTGCGGCGGAGGTTCGGACTCGACGGACTCGGCAGGCAACGACTCTGCTCCGGGCGTCAATTTCCAGTAAATCGCGACTCCGGCGAATGCGACGAGCGAGTAAGCAATGAACATCGCCTTAAACGAGGCCACTTCGTCCATTCCGGCCCAAGCCTGGAGCAGGGCGGGAACGGCTATCATCAGCGAACCGAGGGCCTTGGTGAGCCTGCCCAGGAGGTTGTACCAGCTGAACAGCATTGTTCTCTGTCCTGCAGCGCCGGACTGGGCCAGAATCGCCATGTCCAGTGAGAGAAAAGCTGTCCTGTCTCCGCCTGTGGAAGTGGTCATCGCCACCAGAGAGATGGCTACCAGAAGAGCCGTTTGCTCGGTTAGAGGGAACAGAACGCCGCCCAGTCCCATGAGCAACGCCATTGCGATCAGCATCCGGCGGCGGCCGATAGTATCACCTCTCCAGCTGGCCACAATGTTGGACAGTGTGCCTCCGGCCATGATGGCGCTGAGTACGATACCGAGCTGAAGTGGCGAAAAGTCAAGCAGGTCGAGATACACGCCAAGGAAAACGCTAATGAACCCGTAGTCGAGTGAACGGATCGCGGAGGCGATGACCACAACCTGGCCATTGCTGTCCACCGTGGGGATAAGCGAGTTGCGAAAAGCTTGCAGCGAGTTAAGAATCTTGGAAGAGTCCCTGTTACGAATGCGGAGCGCAGTACAGGTGCGCTCCGCTTAATGAGTCGGCAGGATTGAATCGGGCTAGGTGGAGACCCCCGCCCCTAACCGGCGAGCCGGTCCAGGATGTCGGTCAGGCGAGATATGCGCTCCTGCGCTCCGGCGAGCCGGTCTCGCTCGCGGTCAACCACCTCTTCGGGGGCCCGATTGACGAAATTCTCGTTGGAGAGATTGCGGGTGATGCGCTGCTCGTACTTCGTTAATTCGCCGAGTTCGGATCTTATCCGACTGGTCTCTTCTCCGAGGTCAACGAGACCACCCAGTGATACGGCAAGTGTTCCAGATGCGAGAGCTTGAACGGCCCTGTCGGACGACGCGACGGACTCGTGGGTCGCGTCCGTAATATCCAAGTCAATCATGGCCTGGGACGCGATGAAGTCGAGAGAGTCCTCGAACACATTAGAGTGTGAATCGCCAACCGAGAACTGTGCGTCGAGACGTTCATTGTTCTGTATCCTGAACTCGGCGCGCAGGTTCCTTGCCGCGCGGACGAGTTCGATGATTGATTCTACCTCGGCTTCCGCTTCGGGGTCACGGCGCCGCGCGTCGTTCGTGGGATAGGGAGCGACTATCAGCGCTTCGGCTTTGTCAGGAGCGTCCGGGAGAGTGTCCGTAAGTCGAGTCCATATCTCTTCAGTCACGAACGGCATGAAGGGATGGAGCATCCTGAGCATCTTCTCGAGGACATGCGCCAAGGTTGGCAAGGGTGAGGGACCATCGCCCGCCCTGAGCCGAACCTTCGACATCTCGATGTACCAGTCGCAGTACTCGTTCCAAAGGAAGTCGTGAATAACTCGCTGCGCTTCGCCGAATTGGTAGTCGCACATGTTGGAGTCGACCTGTTCAGCGACACGGTTCAGCCGGCTGACTATCCAGCGGTCTTCACGGTGTTCCAATTCGGACAGTTCGTGCCAGTCGTCCAAGTCGGATGCATTTTCCAGGTTGCTAATGACGTAACGAGCGGCATTCCAGAGCTTATTGGCAAAGTTGCGACTTGCCTCCAGTTTCTGCTCGTTCAACCTCATGTCGTTTCCGGCCGAGGTGCCGGTTGTGAGTGCAAAGCGCACGGCGTCGGCGCCGTACTGACGAACGATCTCTAGCGGGTCAACGACGTTGCCCCTGGTCTTGCTCATCTTCACACCTTCGGGGTCACGTACCAGTCCGTGCAGATAGACTGTGTGGAACGGTATATCACCCATGTTCTCGATGCCGAAGAAGATCATCCTGGCTACCCAGAAGAAAAGAATGTCGTATCCGGTCTCCATGACCGACGTAGGATAGAAGTAGTCCAGGTCGTCGGTGTCGTCGGGCCAACCGAGAGTGGAATGCGTCCAGAGGCCAGAGCTGAACCACGTGTCCAAGACATCGGGGTCGCGCTCCAAGCTATTGTTTCCGCACTTGAGGCAGTTCGCCGGGTCTTCCAACTCAACAATCTGCTCCCCGCAATCACAGTACCAGACTGGGATACGGTGTCCCCACCAAAGCTGACGACTGATCGGCCAGTCGCGGATGTTGTCCATCCAGTTGAAATAGACCCTGGTGAAGCGCTCCGGGACGATCTTGATGCGACCGTCGGCGACAGCCTCACGGGCAGGTCTGGCAAGCGGTGCCATCCGCACGTACCACTGGTCGCTGAGAATCGGCTCGACGACCTCGTCACAGCGGTCGCAGTGGCCGACTGCGTGTTGGAAGTCCTCGATCTTCTCGAGAACTCCGTCCTCTTCAAGCTGTGCAACCACGTTCCGCCTAGCGTCTGAGACCGTCTGGCCCTGATAGGAGCCCGCGTTCTCGTTGAGAGAGCCATCCAGATTCAGGATGCTGACAGAGTCGAGTGAATGGCGCTGGCCGATCTCAAAGTCCACCGGATCGTGTCCAGGGGTCACCTTGAGCGCGCCGGTGCCGAACTCGATCCCTACCGAGTCGTCTCCGACTATTGGCAGCCGGCGATTGACTATGGGAAGTATGGCGTTCTTGCCGATTAGGTCCGAATAGCGGTCATCTCCCGGGTTGACTGCGACTGCCGTGTCTCCAAGCATGGTTTCGGGACGTGTCGTGGCTATGACGACGTGCGCAGGATCATCTTCCAGGTCGTACCTGATGTGGTAAAGGTGTGCGCTTTCGTCCTGGTATTTCACTTCCAGGTCGGAGAGAGCAGTGCGACATCGGGGGCACCAGTTGGTAATGCGGTTGCCCTTGTATATCAGCCCCTTCTTGTACAGATTGACGAATGTCGTTCGGACCGCCTTTGCCGGCCCCTCGTCGAGGGTGAAAGCGCGGCGGGTCCAGTCGCAGGAAGCGCCGAGGCGCTCGGCCTGGCGGTAGATGCGGTCGCCATAGTCGTCCACCCAGGACCATACGCGTTCGATGAACTTGTCGCGTCCGAGATCGTGCCTGCTCAGCCCGTCGGACGCAATCTGGCGCTCGACGACGACCTGGGTTGCGATGCCCGCGTGGTCGGTGCCCGGGAGATAGAGTGAGGGGTCGCCCAGCATACGGTGCCACCTGATCATCAGGTCTTCGAGGGCGATGGTGAGCGCATGTCCCATGTGGAGTTCGCCGGTTACGTTCGGAGGAGGCATGATGATCGTGAACGGTTCCTTGGAACGATCTACCTCAGGCGTGAAGTAGCCGTTGTCGTTCCAGAACTTGTAGATACGCTCTTCGACCGCGCCAGGTTCATAGGCGCGAGGCATGTCACCCAGTGGGACCAATTTATTCGCCATTCGGACTTCTCCCCTATCTGTGAACTCAATCAATTCTAGTTGGGCCGAAAAGGGAGCGTCAAATAGCCTTATCAGAAGGGTCGAACCGTTTCTCAGATGTCTGCGCCGTTCAACGCGCCTTATATGCGCTGGTATTGGTCTAACTTGACGGCAGCCTGCGACCTTGGCGCGACAGAAGACTCAGCACGGTGTATCCGAGAAGCGCCGCGATTGCTGAGGCGCACATCACACCAACCTGAGCGTTTAGCACAAGCTGAGAGTCGGTGAACGCAAGGCCGGAGATGAATATGGCTACGGTGAATCCGATTCCTCCCAGGAATCCGACACCCATTACCTGTCCCCATGACACGTAACCGGGGAGTTCGATTATCCCGAAGCGCGACGCCACCCATGGAAAGACGGTAATTCCAACAACTTTGCCAATCAGAAGGCCCGCCGCTATTCCGATTGTAACGCCGCTGGTGATCACGGTGCCGAAATCTACTCCGGAGAAGTGAATCCCGGCGTTTGCGAGGGCAAACACAGGCAGGATGACGTAGCTTGCCCAGGGATGGGTCAGCCTTTCGAGTCTTTCCATTGGCGACTCGGTGCCTTGAGCAAGCACCTCCAATTCGCCCAGAATCGCCTCGCCTCGTTCCGTGTTGCCTTGTTCCAGGGCCTGCCGGTACTCGGCAATCAAAGACTCCGACTCGTCAGCGAAACGTTCACTGCTGAAGTGCGAGCGGGACGAGGTCAGCAGACCGAAAATAACGCCGGCGATGGTCGCGTGAACTCCAGACTTAAGCATTGCGGCCCAGATCAGAAATCCGAGGAGAGCGGTGACAGCGGCGTGGCTGAAGCCGATGCGATTGACCACGACGGTTACCCCGGCCAAGGCCGCGACCAGCGCGAGGTGTGGGAATGAGATAGTCTCGGTGTAAGCGACGGCAATTACGATGATTGCGCCGAGGTCGTCCACAACCGCTAGGCCCAACAGGAAGACGCGGAGTTCCATCGGCACGCGGCGCCCGAGCAGTGCGAGGATTCCCAGAGCGAAGGCAATGTCGGTCGCCATCGGTATGCCCCACCCGCGCATACCCTCTCCTCCGAGATTGAAGGCGAGGTAGAGGCCCGCCGGAACAACCATGCCACCGAGAGCCGCAATCGCAGGAAGCGCAGCACGGCGCAAAGACGAGAAATGTCCAAAGAAGAGTTCGCGCTTTATCTCAAGGCCGATGACGAAGAAGAAGACGGCCATGAGCCCGTCGTTGATCCAGTGGTGGAGCGACAGGTCAAGCTCGAACAGCGCAAGGTCGAAGGACACGTGCGTTTCCAGCAATTCGTGGTACAGGTCGTACCAAGGGGAATTCGCCCAGACGAGGGCGGCGATGGTCGCGACCAAGAGGACCAGGCCGCCTACCGACTCGGTATGAATGTACTGCTGTACCGGCAGGCGGATTCTTCGGCTAACAAATGAACTTTGCGCCTGCGCTCTGAGCGTGCCCCTGCTGCGTGGAGGAATATGAGCCATTTCGGAAGCGTTAGGCCGGACTTTCGATCTTAGGAGAGAGCGGTTCGGTGACGCCAATCATGCTGTCGCGGGTGACCAGGGCGGCCAATTCCTCTTCAGCCATTCCTTCAGTTCCGGCAGGGCGACGCGGCAAGACAAGATAGCGCAGGTCGGCGGTGCTGTCCACTAACCTAACCTGCACTTGGTCGTCGAGTTCCAGGCCGAACTCTCGCATGACGGAACGAGGGCCGATTACCGCTCGCTGACGGTATGCGAAACTCTTGTACCAGTCGGGAGGCGGGCCGAGCAGCGACGTCGGATAGCAGGAGCAGAGCGTGCAGACGACCAGGTGGTGGACTTCAGAGGTGTTCTCGACGACCGCGAGCTCGGCATCGTGGGTAAGGGTGTAGCCAAGTTCGTACACCGCGGCTCGGGCGTCGTCTAGCAGGCGCTTCCTGAATGCCGGGTCGGTCCATGCCTTTGCGACGACTTTCGCGCCGTCGGAAGGGCTGCGTGAGCGGTAAGCGTCCGTACGTTCGCGAACCTCGTCAGCGGCGATGATTCCCTTTTCGACGAGGAGTTCGTGAATCGCGAGCGCACGTCTGGCAGGCAAACTCAACTCAGAGTCTGGCTGGATTCCTTCGTGTTCGGATTCGTCGTGGTGGTATTCTCTCATGGCTCTGCTCTGCCTTTAGTTGTTAATTGTCAGTTATTGGGCACGGATTCAAGCCACTGTTCGTACACGTCCACGATGAGCAGGTCGTTGTCGTCTTCGGGGTAGGAGTCGCCCCATACGTGGGACTGCTCGAACTCGACCTGGTAGAGAAGACGCTTGGGGACTCCGCTGCCGCCGTGCGCACGGGTTTCGGGATCGAAGAACGGTCCGCTAACGGCGCGAATTCTACCCCGCTTTCCCTTGATGAACCAGGGTGTGCGATGGTGGTGGCTGACGATGTCGGTCCTGATGACGACCTCGTCGCCTGGCGAGAAGTCGCCGGGTTGGGCTGAGAAGACTAGCCCCATCGGTCATCCAACTCTCTTACTTTGGCGTCAATCTCTTCAGTCGTAAGGATTCCCTTTTTGACAATCAGGGTCTCGAGTGACGTGGACCAACGTTCGTAGTAGCTGTAAGACTCGTATATTTCCGGGGGAATAGACTCGATTCCGCGCCTGAGTTCGTCAACGCTCATAAGGTCGCGCGTCCGTAGCGCACCGACCAGGGCGTTGGTCGTGTGTTCCCAGTCGGCCCAGTCGTGTTCGGTGCGGTCAATAGGTTCGTCGGTGGGGAGGCCTCCCCTGTCATGGACTTCGGGCATTGGACTACTCGTGGCCGACCGAACTCAGCGGGTTCACGGTGACGCGGCTCAGGGTTACGTCGCCAGTGTTTCGGAACTGATGCTCCACGTCGGGGGGAACCAGAACGGCGTCTCCGGCCTTTATCGGGTACTCGGTTCCTTCAACCCAGAGGACCCCCTCGCCCTCGACGATGTACGCCTGATGCTCCCAGGGATGAACGTGCTGGGCGCTCGTTCCTCCCGGAGGATGCTGTACCCAAAGCATCACATAGTTCGGTACTCCATCGTCAGGTCCAAGGACGGGGTTTCCCCCACCCTGTACGTTTTTTATCACAGGTTCCATGATATTCCTCATTTAGTAGATTAAGTTTGCTATTAATCAGTTGTCAATATCGTAGTCCTGGGCGAGGGCCATAGGAGGGCTTCCCGCCCAGACACCCTTCAAATTGCGGTATGCGAATTCGGCTCGGCGAAACCAGGTGTCCCAAGTGGTGCCGGCCGAATGTGGAGTTACGACCACGTTGTCCATGGTCAGCAGTGGATTGTCGGGGGAAACGGGCTCAGTCTCGAAGACATCCAGGCCTGCTCCAGCGATACGGCCTTCGGACAGAGCCTCTATCAAAGCATTCTCATCAACTACGGGGCCCCGGCTGGTATTTGTCAGAATGGCGGTCGGCTTCATCAGAGAAATCAGTTCGCGGCTGATGATGTGGCGTGTGTCCGGCGTGAGAGGTGTATGGCAGGTGATGATATCGGATGTGGCGAAGAGTTCCGAGAGACTCACGCGCGTCACGTTCAACTCGCGCTCAACTTCAGGAGCTAGTGGGAACAGGTCGAAGTATTGGACGTTAGCATCGAAACCCTGCACTCGCCTCGTGACCTGCCGACCGATATTCCCAAGTCCGAGAACTCCGACGAGTTTGCCGGTCATCTCAAACGTGTTGAAGCCGTCAATAGGCTGCGACCAACGGCCCGCGCGCACCGCCCTGTCGGCTGCCAGCAGCTGCTTGTACAGTGTGAGCATCAACAGCACGGCATGGTCGGCGACGGCAAGGGAGTTGGCCCCGCCGTTGTTGCAGCAGGCTATCTCAAGGTCGCTCATGAGCCTCAGATTCATGCTGTCGTACCCGGCAGCGAGCGTCTGCACGACGCGGACGTTTTCTGCCGCGCGCAGCACATCGTCGTGAAGATTGGCGCGATAGACGATAATGAAGTCCGCGACGGCGACGGCGCGTTTCTGTTCTTCGAGAGGCGTGTCGCCGCGAACGACCTCGGTCGTCCAGCCGTCGGGGTTGAAACCGAGGACCACTTCGACGATCTGATCGGGCAATCCGGTGATGAAGACTACCTTGGGATTCGACATACCTTACCTCCCCATGCGGCAGACTGCTACAACAGCCTGTAGGGGACTCTGAACAGGCGCTGCCTCGCAGGGTCAACTGCCAAGCCTATGCGCTCCAGCGTGTAAGCGCCCAGTATAGGCTCCATGTCTTCGTCGCCGAACACCACGGCTGAATGGACTTCCACACCCTCCACCTGGAGGATAGTCTCGCCTATCTGGTAGTCTCGAAAACTGCCGTCTGCGAGTTCGAAAGACCCGCTATGTTGGGCTTCGACCCCGAGGCCGTCCAGGATTGGCGCGGGAACGATTGAGAAAGTTGCGCCGGTATCCACCAGCGCTTCCACTATCTGGAAGCGTTCCCCCTGTGGGTCTCCTACTCCAACTGGAACGTTGAACAGTCCCACTAGTGATAATCTCCTTAGTACCTCTGGGCGAGCATCTCTTTTAGTCCCTCGACGGAGAATTCCGGTGAATTAGCGTAGCCGATTAGCTCCTGTTCACCGTCCTCCACGCGCTTGACAGCGCCGGGGATGTCGGCGGCGATGTCTCTGGGCACCTTTATGACGCCGTGCTGGTCGCCTTGAATTATGTCTCCGGGGCTGACTTCGAGACCGCCTACCTTTACGGGAACTTCTATGTCGGTGATGTGGACGTAGGCGTGGGATACCAGAACGCAGGAGGCGAAAGCGAAGAAGCCGACTTCCTGCATCTCGTCGAGGTCTCGGACGCCGCCGTTGGTGACAGTGCCGACCGCGCCGAGCGCGCGGTGCAGGTTAGCCTGGACCTCCCCCCAGAACGAGCCTATCGGGTTGGGGTAGTCTATGTCTTCGAGGACAAGGACGCGTGGAGCGGGAATCTTCATAATCGAGTCCACCCACTCGGTCCGGGACACGTTCATGTGGCTGGACGGCGGCGCGTCGGCAGCTATCTTGGCGGTGACCGCGTACCCAATCATGTGGCCCATATTAGGGAATATGCTCTTTACCTCAGGACCCATGAAACCGACGTTGCGGGGCTGCACGGAGAAAGTCTCTATCGCGTTGGCGATGGAGCAGGAAGGGATCTTGCGCAGGGTTTCAAGCAGGCCTGAGTCTATTGGCTGTATTTCTGACACTTGTTAGTCCTCCTGGACGGTTGCGTTGGCTTAGCGGCAGGAACGCCGCGCAGTGATTAAGCTTCTACGATGTCGAAGTTACTGGTGATTCTAGCGCGTCCGCCGACGGTCGCGCCGATGGAGCAGTATTTGTTCTCGGAAAGATTGATGGCGCGCCTGACCAGATGCTCTTTGAGGTCGGAGCCCCGGATGGTGTAGTGAATCTCGATATCCTCCCAGGTCCAGGGTGGATCAGGATTCTGATGTCCCTTGACGCTGATTTCGATTCCTTCCACGTTCTGGCGCATCCTCTCCAGAATGTTCACGACGTCTATACCACTGCATCCCGCGAGGGCGGTCAGGAGCATGTCGCCGGGCATGAAGCCCTCGAATTTCGCTCCGTCGCTTTGGGGCGCGTCCAGCGTGAGGGAGTGGCCGTGCGAATCGTGGGAGTCGAATCTGAAGCCGCCTTCCCAGCTAAGGCTGACGGTACTGGATGGTCTTTCGGAGTCGGTCAAAGGATAAACCTCACTCGGGCATTCCAGCGTCAATCCACGCGGATATTTCGTCAATCTCGTCGGGCTTGAGGAACGGGCCGCCCATGGGCATACGCGGTATGGAGCCGAATCCCCTTCTCAGAGAGATTATAAGCGCGGTTTCCTCTGCGGGCAGTCCAGGTTCGATGAACTTGGAACCCATTGATTCGTCATTTGCCAGCTCTTGCGGAGTGTCCCATGAGTAGGAGTGGATTCCAGGGAGACCCTTGCGGCCTTCCTTGCGTTCCCAGCGCGCCATTATGTTGTCCAAGAGTTCTTGGACCCTCGGCCAGGTTGCCATTTCTGTACTCATGAGCCGTTCCTGCGCAAAACTGCTGAATGTAGAATCAAAGGCATAGGCATATTATCCATTGCAATACACTTTTGCAATCGTCTCACGATTCCCCCAGGGCCTCTTCAAAGTTGAGTCAGATATGTGCCGGCGAGTTGGCGGATCCGGAGGTTCATATATTCTGATTTATAATTGTACAGGGCGGAAACAGGCGAGTCACAGGCATGTACAGGGGGCGATTTTGCCCTGAGTTTGCCCTGCGTCGCCCTGCGTTAGCCTGTTTTGAAATCTCCGTGGCTTCGATTTTCGAAAACATAAATTTGTATTTATGTATCCAGTGCCAGAAACTTTGTTCTTCATGGGTGTATTGTAGCGCATTGGCGGAATGGATGTGAAGTGGAAATGGAGGTGCGAACGACTTTGCAAAGGCCCTGCGATTTCCCATATGCTCGGCCCGAACCGCTAACCCGATTCGATAGTCACTTGACCCTGTCGCCCTGTCAGATTAACCTTGAGGCGAGTTTCGATTGTAAACATCACACCCTCGTCAGGGCGTCTCGCGTTGGGTATTTCCGCGTTCAGGACGCCCCTCAGAAAGGAGCATAAAATGCCAAGCGGAGATGTAGGATTTATCGGCCTGGGTATTATGGGGCGCCCGATGGCGCGCAACTTGATGAATGCGGGATACTCGCTCACCGTTTATGACGTGGTTGGCTCTGCGATGGAAGAGGTGGTCGGCGACGGTGCGAAGCCGGCGTCATCGGCGGCCGAAGTGGCGGCGGCAACGCCGACGATAATCACCATGGTGCCGGATTCGGCAGACTCCGAGGCGGCCATTCTAGGCGATAACGGCGTTCTGGAGGGCGCTTCCGCAGGGTCGGTCGTGATTGATATGAGCTCCATAGCTCCGGCGAGTTCTCAGAAGATTGCCGCGGCCTGCGAGGCGCAGGGAGTGGCATTTCTGGACGCTCCGGTGTCGGGCGGCGAGCCGGGTGCCATCGCAGGCACGCTGGCGATAATGGTCGGAGGCAAGAAGGAAGTATTCGACGCACATGTTGGGCTGCTGGAGGCGGTGGGAACGAGCATCGTGCTGTGCGGCGACTATGGAGCGGGAAACACGACGAAACTGGCCAACCAGATCATCGTCGCGGCTAATATCGAGGCGGTTGGCGAGGCTCTGACTCTCGCCAGAAAGGCCGGACTCGACCCCAATGTAGTATTCGATGCCATCAAGGGCGGGCTTGCGGGCTCGACAGTCTTGAATGCCAAGGCGCCTATGATGATCGAGGGCGACTTCACTCCCGGCTTCAGGATCGTTCTTCACCATAAGGACCTGAACAACGCCCTACTGACGGCGAAGGACCTTGGCGTTGGACTACCCGTGACTTCACTGGTCCAGCAGATGATCGTGTCGCTGATGAACGAGGGTAAGGGCAACGCGGACCACTCCGCAATCGCCAATTTCATTGAGGACATGGCCGGGGTTACGATAAGCGGGAATTAGTGTAGTGTCGGCTAGTTTTGCCATTCATGAGCCTGGCCCACTTCCACCCCTGGATTCCCGCCTTCGCGGGAATGACGTTTAGTGGTTGGAGAATGGTATTTTCAGATGGATTTGGACCTAGCCGACCATGCTTCCAGAAAGCGGCAGGGTAAAGGAGCGCAGGCATGAAGTACGACTACATTGTCATCGGAGCCGGTTCCGCAGGGGCGATTCTGGCCACACGTCTTACTGAAGACCCGTCCAAGTCCGTCCTACTGTTGGAGGCCGGGCCGGACTACGCGGAGATGGAACAGCTTCCTGACGAAGTGCGCTACGGCTACGCGACTGCGACCGACATAATGACGAGCGACCACAACTGGCAGTTTACGGGCCGTGCCACGGATTCCGCAGAGCCGATGCTGGTCCCGCGCGGCAAGGTGACCGGTGGGTCCTCTGCCATCAACGGGCAGATTTTCCTGCGCGGCGTTCCCGAGGACTACGACAGCTGGGCGTCCTGGGGAAACGAGGAGTGGGGATTCCAAGACTGCCTGCCCTACTTCCGCAAGCTGGAGACCGATACGACCTATTCGGACGACTTCCATGGCACCGACGGGCCGATCATCTGTCACAGGTTCCAGCCTGAGACCTGGCAGGACGTCTCCAAGGCGTTCTACCAGTCCTGTCTGGACTACGGGTTCGAGGACTGTCCAGACCATAACGACCCCGACTCGACGGGCGTCGGGCCACTTCCGTTGAACAACCCCAACGGAATCAGATGGAGCACCAACCTCGGCTATCTGAGCCTGTCCCGCCACCGTCTCAATCTGACTATCCGCGCCAACTGCACGGTTCACAGAATCGAGTTCGAGGGCGACCGAGCGACGGGAGTGGTAGTAGAGAGCGGCGGCGACGTATTCACGGTGCAGAGTGAGGAGATCATTCTGAGCGCAGGGGCCGTCGGTTCGCCGCAGATACTAATGCTGTCGGGTGTCGGGCCGGCGGATCACCTGAGTGATGTCGGCATAGCCGTTGTAAAGGATGTTCCCGGTGTCGGACAGAATCTGCGCGACCATCCTCTGATCTATGTGACATGGAGGGCCAAGCCGGAGCACGAATTCGACCTGTACGGGCCTCGAATGCAGTTCGGACTTCGGTACACCGCGACGGGATCAGACCTGCGCAACGACATGATTGTCTATATGAATTCATTCGCTACCGAGCGCGTCAATCGCGGCGGTGACAGGATGAATCCGGTCGGCATCCGAATGATCGTCGCTCTCGACCTGGCGATGGGTTCAGGTGAGTTGAAATTGAACTCGGCGGATCCCTCGGACCAGCCGATTCTCGATTACAACTACTTCACCGAAGAGTTCGACAGGGAGCGAATGCGGGAGGCGGTGAGAATCTGTTCCAAGTTGGGCGAGCACGAGTCGTGGAGCGAAATCCTCGAAGAGCGCGTAGAGCCGCCCGAAGAGGTGATGGACTCGGACGACGACCTGGACGAATGGATGGCCCGAGAGGTTACGACCGGCCACCACATATCGTGTACCAACAAGATGGGGCCAGCGAGCGACCCGATGGCGGTCGTTGACCAGTACGGCCGGGTTCATGGTCTCGAAGGCATTCGGGTCATTGACGCCTCGATTATGCCGGACTGCGTGAGGGCGAACATAAACGTCACCACAATGATGATTGGGGAGAAGATGGCGGACTTTATCAAAGAGGGACGCTAGACAGTGGTCGGCGCATGAAGATTCTCCATGGCAGGAATCAGAGGGAGCTTGAAGCTTGAAGTATGACTATATCGTCGTCGGCGCGGGGTCGGCTGGCGCTACGCTGGCAACCCGGCTGTCCGAAGACCCGAGTATCTCTGTGCTTCTGATCGAGGCGGGGCCTGACTATCCCGACTTCGGCTCTATTCCAGAAGACCTGAAGTACGGCTGGGGTACCGGAGCCGACTTTGTCGTGGAGGATGAGCACAACTGGGCCTTCACTGGTCAGGCCACTCCGTTCAGGACTGATATGGAGGTGCCGCGCGGCAAGGTCACAGGTGGAACAAGCGCAATCAACGGTCAGGTGTTTCTGAGGCCACTGGTCCACGACTTCGACTACTGGAAATCCCTCGGTAATGATGAATGGACTTATGAAGATACGCTTCCCTACCTCCGCAAAATGGAGACCGATACGGATTTTTCAGACGACTATCATGGGACTGACGGGCCGATAATCGTTCGCAGGCATGCGCTCGACACACTCCAGCCGGAACAGGGCGCATTCTACGAAGCGTGCCTCGACCTGGGATTTCCGGCGATACGGGACCACAACCATCCCGGCGCGACCGGAGTTGGGCCGTACCCGCTCAACAATCCGGGTGGGGTGCGCTGGAGTACGGCCATAGGCTACCTGGGCGAGTCTCGACATCGGTTGAACCTGACAATACGTCCGAATTGCTTCACGCGCCGAGTCCTGTTCGAGGGGAAGACCGCGGTTGGAGTGGAAGTCGAAAGCGGCGGTGAGGTCTTCGAAGTGTACGGCGACCAAGTCGTGCTGAGCGCCGGGCCGATTGCTTCACCGCAACTACTGATGTTGTCGGGCATTGGACCCTCCGAACACCTCGCCGAGTTTGGCATAACGACGATTCACGATTCACCGGGTGTCGGACAGGGACTAAGAGACCATCCATGCGTGACGATGCTGTGGAAGGCGCAGGAACACGTTCCCGCTCCACCGCATGAGGTCGGGCCGCAGAAGGTCGCCCTCCGCCACACGGCGCCCGGTTCACATCTGCCCGACGACATGATCACAGTGATGCGCTTCGGGAGGTGGGACCACGTGCTCGTAATGAGCGTGGGCCTATATCTAGCAGTCGGCAAAGGCAGCCTGACACTTCAGTCTTCAGACCCGCATGTCCAGCCGCTGCTCGATTACAATTACCTTACCGAGGCGTTCGACCGGCAGCGTCTGAGGGATGGTGTGCGACTGTCCCTGGATATCATAGAAAACCAGGCGTTCGCAGACATTGCCGGCGAACTCATCGCTCCGGATCCTGAGTCGCTGGAGTCGGAAGAAGCGCTGGACGAGTGGATGCTCGGCAACGTAAGTACGATGCATCACATATCCTGTACCGCTAAGATGGGTCCAGACGAAGACCCAATGGCAGTAGTTGATCAGCACGGGCGCGTGAAGGGCGTGCTGAATCTGAGGGTGGTTGACGGCTCTATTCTGCCAGACTGCCCCCGCTCCAATACCAACGTACCCATTATGATGCTTGCCGAACGCATAGCGGGTTGGATTTCCGATGGAGCGTAGCCGCGGTTTGGGAAATATCCGCATTCCCTCCGGGCCACGACCCCGCCAATCCACAGTCTCGCCTCATCACGTAATGTATAGCGTGTGAGAAAGGCGATTGACTGATGTCAAGTGAACTGACGAGAATTCCCCTTAATGCCTTAGTCGTGGGAGCTATGATCGCGACTCTTGCCTGCATGGGAGGGGCGTCAGTGCCGCCCACGCCCGAGCCTACTCCAGTGGAAGTTACGGCAAAGGCGGATATGAACGCGCAGGAGTCCACGCCCGTTCCGTCGGCGACGTCGCGCCCTACTTCGACTCCGGCGCCGACTCCGGCGCCCGCAGATACTCAGGCACCAGAGCCGACACCTTCCCCAACAGCCATACCCTTTGAATATGATTCAGACGTGGCGATGTATGACATATTCCCAGGTTTTACCGTCTCTATGGCAAAGACAAACGAAGCCCTGGAACAGATCAGGGTGAACAGAGACACTTCCATGATTCCTGTTCTGGTTGAAATACTTCGATTTATGCCGTCTCAATCCTCCCGCGACAGGGTTGCCAATACTCTAGAGTCCCTCACCGGACAGCAGTATGCGGGAAATGACTGGGACAAGTGGATGGACTGGATGGGTGAGAACCTCGATGGAATTGAGCCACCCGAAGGATATCCGGACTGGAAGGCGGGTCTCTACTCGGTAATTGACGAACGCTTTGCCTATTTCCTTAGACCGGCGCGCGACTTCTCTCGAATCAACCTGGAGGAGGTCGTCTGGGGCGGAGTGAGACCCGACGGGATACCGGACCTGAGGAGGCCAACGTTCCTCGAGTCTGACGAGGCCACCTACATGAACGACGACGACAGAGTATTCGGGCTCGAGATAAACGGCGACGTGAGAGCGTACCCGCTGAGAGTGGTGAACGCGCACGAAATGGTGAACGATTCAGTCGGGGGCGAGCCTATCTCGCTGATGTGGTGAACTCTCTGTGGAGCCGGAATCGTGTATTCCGCGAAGATAGACGGACAGCCCACTTCATTCGGTACGTCCGGCTTTCTCTACCGCTCGAACAAACTGATGTACGACCGCAAGACCAATTCACTCTGGAGTTCGCTGGTCGGAGAGCCGGTTATCGGCGCGTTGGCCGAGCGGGACGAAATCATCAGGCTCGACTTCTTCCCCGTCGCGCTGACGACCTGGGGTGAATGGCTCGCTGAGAACCCGGATACTAAAGTGCTGTCGCTAGACACTGACTACTACTCTCCCCGCTTCTACGAGCCGGAGAAGGACTCCGGGTCCATCTACTACGACTACAGGGTGAGCGCAGAGACTATGTTCCCGGTTTGGAACAGAGACACAGCGCTGGAGGCCAAGGACGAGGTGCTTGGCCTTTCGGTCGGGGATGTTTACAGAGCCTACCCGATAATGAAATTGCGCGAACTCCGGGTCGTCAACGACTCCATAGGCGACAAGAACGTGGTGATAGTGTCTTCGAGCAAGTCGTCGGATGTCAGAGTGTTCGAGAGTGGAGATGAGACATTTACACTAGAGGACGGGGCGGATGTCGAGAGTGTGCCAACCTCGCTGGTTGACTCCGACGGGGATACCTGGGTTGTCGGTGAGACGGGTTTGAGGCGGGCCGACGAGGCGAGTGATTCTCTTACGCGGCTGCCGTCTTTCGTCGTGTTCTGGTTCGGTTGGTATGCTTTCCACCCGGACACGTCGCTGTACGGCACGGAGTAAGTCGCGGACTCCTATGTGCTTTCAAACACGGGGTTAAGGTTCGCGCAGTTCAATTACTCCTGCTGAACCGAGGGTGCTGGGTTTATCGTCGTCGGGGCCGGTTGGAGGTCCGCGCCTGGCCTTTGCGTTCCACTCTTCAATCGTGACCTCGACGAGAGCGGTAATGCCGAGATCCGGTGATGGCGGAGGGTTGTAGTCCCGACCAACGGTACGGCCCGGAAAATACCTCTGAACCATCTTGTCGAACAGATCAAACTTTTCTTCTTCGTCGGTCACTTCCCTGGCGCTTCCGAAGAGTGTGACGCTGCGGTAGTTGACAGAGTGATTCATCGCCTTTCGAGAATAGACCAATCCATCGGTGAGGGTGACCGTGACGCACACCGGTGCACCAGTGGCGAGGTGCTTGAGAGCTCGGCTACGTATGGAGCCGTGAAGGTAAATGGAGTCGGGGGCAATGGGGTTGTAGCGGTAGGTAAAAGGGATCACGTAAGGGAACTGGTCCTGAATGAAGCCCAAGTGGGCGACCAAGCCCTGAGAGAGGATTTCAATTGACTCCTCAGGAACAGCTCTTTCTGGATGGTTTCTTATCCGGGTCCGCTCGGTCAGTTTCAATTCTCGTCCCCCAACTGTGATGGGCTGGACGGGATGGGGAGGAAGTCCCCATCCCTTTCTGTGACTAGTCAGCGGTTACAGGAACTCGGCCCTTGATCTGGTCTCCTGCCCACCGGAGAAGGTCAGCGGTCTGTTCCCAACCGAGGCATGCGTCGGTCACGGACACGCCGTATTCAAGCGAGTCGAGCCCGCCATCGAGCTTCTGAGCGCCCGGGTTTATGTTGGACTCAAGCATACAGCCGATTATGCGCGCGTTGCCGCCGGCGCGCTGCGTGACAACGTCTCTGAAGGCGACAGGCTGCAGTTCGTGGTCCTTGTTGGAATTGCCGTGCGAGCAGTCCACGAGCAGGTCCGTCCGAATACCCGCGCTCTGCAGAAGATCCTGCGCCTCGGAAACAAACCGCTCGGCGTAATTGGGTCCTGATCGGCCACCTCGCAGCACGACGTGACCGTCGGGATTTCCACCGGTGTGGATCACTGAGGTCTGACCGAAGTGATCTATACCGAGAAATGCGTGGGGGGACTCGGCGGAGATCATGGCGTCAACCGCCGTCTGGGGGTTGCCGTCGGTGCCGTTCTTGAAGCCGACAGGCATAGAAAGTCCGCTAGCCATCTGGCGGTGCGTCTGACTCTCCGTGGTTCGCGCGCCGATAGTCGCCCAGCAGACGAGGTCGGCAAGATACTGGGGCACGATCGGGTCCAGGAACTCGGTGCCGGTGTAAACGCCCATGTCGGTGATGGAGTGCATCAGACGGCGCGCCACGCGAAGGCCTTCGTCAATATCGAATGTGTCATCGAGATGGGGGTCGTATATCAGCCCCTTCCATCCGACCGTCGTGCGAGGTTTTTCGAAATAGACACGCATGACTATCAGCAGTCGGTCCTCGAGTTCCTTTCGGAGTTCGAGAATTCGGGCGGCGTAGTCCACCGCGGCCTTTTCGTCGTGGATCGAACATGGTCCAACGACCATCATCATCCGGTCGTCTTCGCCGTTCAGGATTCGCCGAATCTGCTCCCGTCCTTCCAGCACGGTCTTTTCAGCTGCCGGGCTAACGGGTATCTGCCTAACCAATTCTACCGGGCTGATGAGTTGCTCTGTGCTCACGACATTAACGTCCCTGGTTGGTGATTCTTGCATTTGATCTTCTCTCCTAGGGGATTCTATCGTCCTCGTCCGACAATCAAAAACCCCAGTCTGTGCCGACTGGGGTCCGGTTTTCGGTGTCTCGCCTTTTCAGGACTTTGGACAAAACCTCTCAGCCGACGACTTCACAGTCGGTGCGGTAAAAGTAATATCCAAAATATCTGTTGGCAGGCAGTTCTCTCATTTGAAAGCTAAGATAGCAACATCCTGTGAACCGTGTCAATGGCATCGCTTTAAGGTCGTGTTAAGGTTTGCCCGGCGTAGTGAAAGCTCGCAACAGCAGAAGTGGATAATCGGCGCGAAATCTGCTATTAGTTTAGACCATAGGTAAGCTCCCTTAACGGGAAACTCAAAAGATTCACAACTCCGAAATGCAGGGAGAAAATCTATGCCTAGCAGAAGGAAAATTTCGCTAAGACAAGTAACACGCGAGGATGTGTCTCGCATACGCCAATGGCTTGAAGACGACGAGGTCGCGGACAGCTGGTTCGGCAGGTACTCATACGGTGAACCAGCCCACCTGGGGTACCGCCCTCAAGAGATGGAAGAAGCAAGCGACGAGGAATTCACCAGAACACTCGAGGACCCGGACCACCTCACGCTGTCTATTTACACTGAAGAGGGCGACCACATTGGCGAGGTCCACGTTACTCTCGAGGAAGCGCTCGGCGACGGTCAGCTGTCAATTCTCATAGGACGTAAAGACCTATGGAACAGGGGCTACGGCAGGGCGAGCGTCCATGCCGCCTTGGATTCCGCATTCAACGAGTATGGACTATACCGAGTATGGGTCGATGTGCCTGAGTACAACATGGCGGCACGGGCGCTGTTCGAGGGTCTTGGTTTCGTACATGAGGGTACACTGCGTAAGAGCAGACCGCACGAGGGGTCCAGGTTCGACTCGGCCGTAATGGGAATCCTTGCAGCCGAGTATCAGCAGCAAGCCGGATCTTCCGAGTAAGTCAGAGGTCTGATCCAAGATGCTGTACGAGTCGGAATCGGGAAATCTTACACTGGCAGCTAGTGGCGACACGATGATAACCAGGCGGCTCTCCGTCTTTCGAGAGCCTCGCTTCGTGTCGCTCATCGAGTTATTCAGGAACGCGGATGTCGGATACACGAATCTTGAAATGGTGATGCACGAGTTCGAGCACTCCCCGGGATTGGCCGGTGGAACATTCACCGCTTCCGAGCCGGCGAATTTGAAAGAGTTGCAGTGGGCGGGCATAAACCTAGTGTCCACGGCTAACAACCACAGTTACGACTATGGGGGAGACGGCTCACTTACGAATATAGGGCACTTGAAAGCCGCGGGACTTGTGTTCGCCGGCACGGGAGGAAATCTTAGTGAAGCGAGGGCGCCCGGATACCTTGACACGCCCGCCGGCAGAGTTGCGCTGATTTCTGCGTCCTCCACATTTCATGAAGCAGGCCGCGCGATGGACCAGCGTCCGGACTTGAACGGAAGGCCCGGACTCAACGCGCTCCGACATTCCACCACTCATACGGTTGACAAACGGGCGTTCGACGGAATGAGGCGTGTAAGCCGCGAACTGGGATTCGAGTCGCGCAACGCCGCCCAGCGCCGCTTCAGGCCCAAAGGCACCGTCATGGAAGAAGACGACACGCAGATCAGCTTTCTCGGCAGGAAATTCCTAAGGGGAGAGGAATTCAGCACCTCTACTACCCCGAACCGACGGGATATGGAGGAGAACCTTAAGTGGATTCGGGATGCCAAGCGTATGGCGGACTGGGTGTTTGTATCCTTCCACTGCCACGAGAATGGTCAGAGCATGGATGATCCGCCTGAGTTTCTGAAGACTTTCGCGCGTGCGTGTATCAAGGCGGGTGCAGATGGTTTCCTGGGGCATGGACCGCATGTGACAAGGGGCATTGAAATTTACCGGGGGCGGCCTATCTTTTACAGTCTTGGCAATTTCATATTCCAGAACGATACGGTGCGCTGGCAGCCGGCGTCGAACTATGAGAGCGTCGGTCTCGGACCGGAGTCCACTCCCGCCGACTTCTATGACAAGCGCAGCGAGAACGACACGCGAGGATTCCCCGGCGATTCAACTTACTGGCATAGCGTCGTTGCAGAGTGCCGGTTCGAGGCTCGCAAACTGGACCAGATCACTCTTCATCCGATTGACATGGGGCACGGTAAATCCCGCTCACAGCGTGGACGCCCGGTGCTCGCGGAAGGTCGGGTCATGCGCGTCGCCCTGGACCGGATAAGGCGCCTGTCCAAGCGCTTTGGCGTAGATGTGCAGGTTAAGAACGGTATTGGCGTAGTCAGGCCCTGAATGTCCACTACCCCGCCCTCTCCTTCACCTGAGGTGATTTCCGCTTACCTGTTGCTTCTCGACCCCGATGGTCGAAGGATGATGGTCAGCGTACCTTCCGGGCAGATTCCGGTCTTCAAGGCGACACCTGCGTTCTATCCTGAGGTTGAGGAGCTTGTAGAAAGAGTCCGTTCCGAGTGCGGACTGGATATCGCAATCCTGAGATGCCTCGAAGAGGGCAGTGCCAATGAGGGCAAGCCTCGACTGTACTCCGCACTCTGCTTATCCGATGACTGTCTGGGTCCGGGGTTCAGATGGCGCGATCTGGACGAGCCGAGTTTTGACAAAGACGCTCGTGAGAACCTGGCAGTGATCGCAGGGAATGAGGTCGAGCGTCTTTTGGCTGATTCGGAGCCCGACTCTCCGGTTCCGTGGGACTCTCCCACAGACTGGCACAGGAGAACCCGAAGCTGGATAGAGGCGAATCTGTCCCAAGCGAGAGATGGTCATCCCTGGCGAATCGCCCAAATCCGATCCTGGTCAATCTCCTCGGTATCTCGCATTTCTTCAGGAGAAAGAAGGCTCTACTTCAAAGCATCACCGAGGTACTTCGACTCAGAGGTTGCAGTAACGCAGGATGTGTCGAATCGCTTCCCTGAAGCAAGCCCCGAAATCCTCGCGGGGAACGCTGAACAGGGATGGTTGCTCATGAATGATCTCGGCGACGTCACCCTGGCGAAGGCTGATCGAGTGGAGTTGTGGCACGATGCAATGAAGACTATCGCGAACGTCCAGCACGGATATATGGACTGCACCGACAAATTGGAGCGTATGGGTGTCGAAAGGCGGAGCGTTAGGGCGATAGTGGAAACGCTCGCCGACTGGACTCAGGACCCCTCCCGCGCCGGGCTGCGACTGTTCCAGTCGGAGGCCGAAGGCCAGCTTAGGAGATTGGAGGTGAATCTGGAGAGAATCGAGGCAATGGCGGACAACTTGGAGGCGCTCGGACTTCCGCAGACGCTGGAGCACGGAGACCTGGACTCGACTAATATCTTCATTCGGAATGGAGTTCCGGTTCTGATGGACTGGTCCGACGCCTGCATTTCCCATCCATTCTTTACGCCGCTTGCGCCGGCGCAGGCTCGGCGATATCCAGAGTTAGTGGATACTTACCTGGGTGAATGGCCAAGCTACGGTTCAGTTGACAGTCTTCGAACCGGATTCGAGATAGCCAAGGCGATGGCGGCGCTGGAGTCAGCATTCCATTATCACCGCAATATCGTCCCGTACTTGCCATATCCTTATCCTGACTTCAGAACGCTGGAGAAGTACATTCCGGCGCTTTTACAAATGGCAGCCGATTCTATTGAGCATACTTTCTCTGTCCAGTGAGTGATCAGGGGACATCCAATCAGGCGCGGCCCGAATGGCATCGCCCTTTCCGAAACGCCACGCCAGCAATTTCTGCTCTATAAGCGAGTAAAGTGCTGCGCTATAATTAGATGCGTATTCGCGCACCTCTAATAGGCGCAAGCCAAAAGCAGCATCGGGATATGACAGCTAACTACTATTCCACAGACTTGACATACGATCAGGCCGTAGATATGGCGATGAGCCTAGCCGATTTCGAGCGGTCCGCGAACTGGCCGGGACACTCTTTCTTTCACCTAGAGCGTGTGCAGATGCTTGCGCAGCGTCTCGACGATGTGGATAAAGCCGTTCCCACTGTTCACGTCGCCGGAACCAAAGGCAAGGGAAGCACATGCGCCCTTATAACCTCAATCCTGACGCAAGCTGGTTACAGAGTCGGGCTTTTCACGTCTCCGCACCTTCACAGCGTTTGCGAGCGTGTGCGCGTAGGGCTTGAACCAATTTCGACAACTGACTACGCCGCGCTGATTGAGCAGATATGGCCTGCCGTCGAATCGGTGGAGAGAGACGGCAAGTACGGTGGCGTTTCTTTCTTTGAGATGCTGACGGCCCTGGCGATGCTCCACTACAGGAATATTGGAGCCGACTTCCAAGTACTGGAAGTCGGCATGGGCGGAAGACTGGATTCTACGAACATAGTGACTCCCGAAGTGTCCGTCATCACTTCAATCAGCCTCGATCACGTGAACGTATTGGGAGACACGATAGAGAAAATTGCTACCGCGAAGGCAGGAATAATCAAGGATGGCGTGCCTTGCGTGGTCGGCCCTCAGGCCGAAAATGACGCGATGCGCGTGTTCAAGCAAGTTACGCAGGAACAAAACTCGAAGATGATTTCCACGGCCGACACATACACGTGGGAGATGGGCTGTTCTGACATTCACGGTCAGGACATTACGTTGACCGGGACAGATGGCACGTATCGCCTCAGGACCCCTCTGCTGGGTGACTATCAGGCAGAAAACATTGCGACCGCAGTTGCCGCCACCGAGGTGTTGATAGAAAAGGGATACGAAATTCCGAAAGAGGCGATTTCAGCGGGGGTGCGAGAAGTATCCTGGCCGGGTCGCTTTGAGGTCTATCACAGGAGTGGCAAGACCATAGTGGCGGACGGAGCACACAACCCGTACTCAGTCGGACGGCTAGTTCAGAACCTTCGGAGTTACGTGGAATTTGACAGTGTAGTGCTGGTTTACGGGGCGCTAGGCGGTCACAGTGCTATTGATATGCTGAGCGAATTGTCGAGTCTGGAACCGAGGGTTGTCGCGGTTCACTCAAGGCATCCTCGATCATCTCACTCCAGCACAATTGGCGACACAATTCGCGATCTGGGCATGAATCTGGTGAAGCAGGCGAGCACAGTGTCGCAAGGGTTCAAACATGCACTTGATATAGCAACTGAGAACGACCTCATTCTTTGCACCGGGTCTCTTGCCGTCGTAGCCGAAGTGCTGGAAGAGATTCACGGCATAGAGCCTGAGATTTATGAGAATCTTAAGGGGCCGCGCCCCCGCAAGTAACCTCGGTCACATACATGTGGTAGGAGAAGCAACATGAAAGGCACTGAAACGAGGGTCGTCATAACAGGTATGGGCGCGATTACTCCACTCGGTGAAACGGTTGAGGAGTACTGGGAGAATCTCGTCAATGGAGTGTCGGGAATTGGACCCATGACACTCTGCGACCCATCGGAATTCCCGTCCAGAATTTCGGCCGAAGTCAGCGGTTTCGACCCTGGCACTTACATTGATCGGAGGGAGCACCGTCGAATGGCGCGGTTTTCTCAGATGTCGGTAGCCGCGGCGGGGCTCGCGATAGAAGACGCCGGACTGGATCTGTCGAGTGAAGACCGCGACCGGATAGGCGTTGTCATGGGCAATGGCAACGGAGGCTTTCCTACCACTGAGGACAACGCGCGCATTCTGGTTCGACGCGGTGGAATGCGTATGTCGCCGTTCTTCATACCGATGATTCTCCCGAATATGGCGGCGGCAAATGTCAGCCGTATCTACGGGCTGAAGGGCTATACCTCCACGGTAATCACAGCGTGCGCGGCGGGTACTCAGGGCATCGGAGAGGCTGCCGTTGCTATTCAGAGAGGCGTCGCGGACGTGGTTTTAGGTGGCGGATGCGAGGCTGGCATCAGTCAATTGGGACTTGGCGGATTCAATGTCATAAAGGCGCTGAGCAGGCAAAACGAGGAGCCTGAAAGAGCAAGCAGGCCCTTCGATCTGAAGAGAGACGGATTCGTGCCAGGAGAGGGCTCGGGCGTCCTGGTGATGGAGAGCCTTGAACACGCGGTCGGCAGGGGCGCGAATATTCTGGCGGAAGTGGTCGGATACGGCGTATCTTCCGACGCCTTCCATGCCGTTCAACCGGATGAAGATGGTTCTGGTGCGGCCAGGGCGATCCGCTGGGCGCTGGAGGACGCGGACCTGAGGCCGTCGGAGATCAGCTACATAAACGCGCATGGCACCTCCACACCAAAGAATGACCACGTAGAGACACTGGCGATAAAGAAGGCATTCGGCGAGGATGCCTATAACGTCCCAATCAGCTCTACAAAATCCATGATAGGACATGTGCTGGGCGGAGCAGGAGCAATCGAGGCGGTCGCTTGCGTGAAGAGCATCGAGCAGGGAGTTATCCACCCCACTATCAACTATGAACACCCGGACCCGGAGTGCGACCTCGACTATGTGCCCAATGACGCGAGGCAGACCGATGTTGTGAACGTACTGTCGAACAGCTTCGGATTCGGAGGACAGAACGCCTGTGTAGTATTCGGCAGGTTCGATGACTGACTAAGTACGGGTGAATCTGCCGCCCCATGGTAACAAAGAAGGCCACCCCAAAAGGAGTGGCCTTCTTCATTTCGGAGACTTGGGGAGTTTAAGAGGGTACCGGCACCGAACCAACTATATCCTCTAGCATAATTTGCATCGCCATAACGTGCGTGCATGTGTCCCGACCTATGTGATAATCGCAATCGCAATGCCAGCTGCCCGCTTCATAAGTTATCGTATGGTCGCCGTTTTCACCCTGGAATCGCACAGTACAGCCTGTCAGGTTTACTCTTTCTTTCTGAAGCGCGTAATCCTTGGCCTTCTCGACCTTCCTTATAAAGCTTGAGTTCATATGACTGCGCTCCTCCTTTGCCTGTGTTTCTCCGGGATTGTTTCCCACCCCTGTAATAGAATTCTAGCGATGTCTGCAATTGCCAGTCAATTCAAATCAATGGATTTCAAGGCGCGCGCAGAACCATCTGCCTAACTGTCACATTCGTTAAGATTTGCGCAAGAATTGGCGAACAGTTGCAGCTATGATGCGGATTTGCCCCCGTAGCTGTTAAGTGGTAAATTCAGGGTCAGAACAAGCGGTGTACATTTCCATTCGTCCACTTCCCGGTCGGGTTGAGGACATGATTGGGTCGGATGACTCGTAGTTGCATGTATAGGGGATAAAGTATGTCGGATGACTTGAGAATCGCTATAATCGGCCAGGCAGCCTTTGGCAAGGACGTTCTGGCCGCGCTCGCAGACAATTCGGAAGATATAGTGGGCGTGTTCTGTCCGCCCGACAGGGAAGGCAGGCCCGCTGACCCTATCAAGCAGAAAGCGGAAGAGAGAGGAATTCCGGTCTTCCAATTTCGTCGGATGAGACGGAAGCGCGCTATTGACGCCTTCTTAGAGTTGAATGCGGACCTCTGTGTGATGGCGTTCGTTACAGACATAGTACCGGACGAAATACTTGAAGCCCCAACTCATGGGACGATTCAGTACCACCCTTCCCTGCTGCCCAAGCACCGCGGGCCGAGTTCGATGAACTGGCCGATCATCTGGGGCGAGACACAGACCGGACTGACAGTCTTCTGGCCTGACAAGGGTCTGGACACCGGCCCGGTGCTCCTCCAGAAAGAAGTCGAGATAACTCCCGACGACACACTGGGATCATTGTACTTTGGGAAGCTCTATCAGATGGGCGTGGATGCCATGGTGGAGTCGGTGCAGATGGTCAGGGATGGAACGGCCCCCAGGATCGTCCAGGACGACTCTCGGGCGACTTATGAGGGATGGTGCAATCCAGAAGATGTCGTCATTGACTGGGATGGCGGAGTGGATAAGATTTACGACATGATTCGTGGAGGCGACCCAAGTCCGGGCGCCAACACAACCCTCAATGGGTCGGCGGTGGCCTTCTTCAGGGCCGCTAAGGTGGCGGGCGACACCGGCAAGCCCGCCGGGGAGGTAGTGGACGTCGCGGAGGACGGCTTTACGGTAGCTGCAAGTGGCGGGGCGATCAGTGTTGGTCGCGTGCAACCGGACGGCCAGCGAAAAGTTATGGCTCCCGAATGGACTGGGCAAATCGGCCTGAAACCTGGCGACAGGTTCGGTACGTAAGAAGTATGAAGTAAAATCCGTACCGAGGTTTGACAATGCGAAGTCGTGAGAATCATCTGGCAGGTATAGTCCGACGCCTGACAGGAGTTGGCGAGGCGTCCGAGGAACAGATACAGGAAGGCGCTGAACTTCTAGCCAATCGGCTTGCTTCCTTTCCTGAACACAACCCAAACCCGGTAGTCGAGGTTGACCTGGACGGGAACGTAACGTTCATGAATCCGGCGGCTGAGGTGTATGTGTCCGATCCCGGCGCTTTGGCCGGTCACCCGCTTGCCCAGGATCTGGGCCCGCTGCTTGGAAGATTGCTCCGGGCCGGCGCGGGGATTGCGACGCGAGAGATCACGGTTCAAGAAGCTACATTCGAGCAGAAAATAGTCTATATCCCAGAGGATCTGGCGATACGCATCTATTCCAGCGACATCTCCCGGCTGAGGGCCGCTCACGAGTCCCTGCGAGCTGCGGGAGATGAGGCGCGCGCGCTGGCAAGTGAGAATGAGATCCTCGGAGAGATCGGACGAATCATTGCCTCCAGCCTGGATATAAACGAAGTTTACGAGGGATTCGCGAATCAGGTGAGAAGGCTGATTGAATTCGACCGACTATCCATCAGCCTGGTCAACCTCGATGACAATACTTTCACAAACGCCTACATCTTAGGACACGATGTGGAGGGCAGACAGGTTGGGGACGTCATTTCTCTTGAAGGTACGGTGACCAGCGAAGCAGTGCGCTCCAAGCGGTCTATGATTATCCAGGGCGACCCGACCGAACTCAAGATAAGATATCCGAATCTGCTGGGGTTTCCTTCCATCGTACTGGCGCCGCTCATATATAGAAGACAACTTTTCGGAGTGCTCAATGCAAGGTCTTCCAAACTGAACGCCTATACGGAATCGGACTCAGAGGTTCTTTCCCGCGTAGCATCTCAAATTACCCCGGCAATTGCGAGCTCGCTGCTCTACGCAGACATTGTCCGCACACAGGACGATCTGGCGCGCTCAAACTCCGACTTGGAACAATTCGCCTACGCCGCTTCTCACGATCTTCAGGAGCCATTGAGAACTATCACTTCCTACCTGGGACTTGTCAAGGACCGATACGCCGAAAGTCTGGACGATACGGCTCAAGAGTTCATTGACTACGCCGTGGACGGGGCCGAAAGGATGAGGACGCTAATCAATGACCTGCTCGATTACTCTCGCGTCAATGTTCAGGAGAGGCCGTTGGAGTCGGTAAGCTGCGACGATGCGTTGGAGGCGGCGCTCAGGAGTCTTAACCAGGCGATTGAACGAAATGGCGCGGACATAAAGACCTCACCGCTTCCAGTAGTAATAGGTGACGAATCGCAACTACACAGACTGTTCCAAAACCTGCTGAGCAACGCGTTGAAATTCCGAGGTGACAGCAGTCCTGTGATCAGGGTGTGGGCGGAGTTGCACGGTGACGAGTGGGTCTTCTCAGTAAAGGACAACGGGATAGGTATTGCGCCCGAGTACCGGGAAAAGGTGTTCGGCATGTTCTCAAGACTTCACTCAAGAGCGCAGTATGAAGGTACTGGTGTAGGCCTTGCCTTGTGTAGTAAGATTGCACAACGCCATGGAGGACGTATCTGGGTTGAATCGGATGTCGGCGAAGGAGCGACTTTCCGCTTCAACATCCCGGTAGTTGGATAATGATTCCCACCGTAGGAGGTGATGCCAATGGTTACCCAGATTGATGACAGACCTATTGAAGTCCTATTAGTGGAAGATAATCCCGCGGATGCCCGGCTCGCCCAGGATACGATAGAGCAGTCGAGTCAGCAGGCTAACATCACCCACGCAGAGGACGGAGAAGTGGCTCTCGCCATTCTCCGAAAAGAGGGCGAACACGCTTCTGCTCCGAGGCCGGACCTCATACTTCTGGATCTCAGGATGCCGCGGAAGGACGGCACAGAGGTGTTGGCCGAAATAAACGCGGACGAGGACCTGGTTTCTATACCAGTGATGCTTCTCACCGGTACGGAAGCTGAAGCCAGCCTTCTGGAATCCTATGCGATTCCTCCCAGCCGCTACGCGCGAAAGCCGCTGCAATTGGAGCAATTCAACAGGGTTCTGGGCGCGCTTGGCCTATTCAGCCGTCAGCCAATTGCGATTCCGACCGAGTCAGAAACGCGGCAGGCAGGCGCCGATACGGGACGTCGCAGATGGTGGTGGCCGTTCGGCTAGACTGGCATTATCTATCCATCATCCTCAACCCGGTTCCTCCGTGCGACCGCTGACATCGAAAGTAATGTCAATTTAGGATGTGATTGAGAGCGGCCAAACTCAGATTCCGCAAGACAATTAAACCCGCCATCGAGAGAACTCGTGGCGGGTTTTGTTTTGGCAGGCTTTGATGTGAATATAAGGGCGAGCGGGTCCTAGGCGATTCGCTTCTTACGCGCCCGCATGTAGTCCACCATAACGTACTGGCCCAGCTGGTTGGGCGAGGTGTAAAAGGCTCGTCCCTTGTTGACCTTAGTAACCTGATCAATGAAGTCCATCAGGTAGTAATTCGCCTCCAGCATGAAGGTGTTGATGGTTATCCCATCTTGGGTACAACGCTTAACTTCCTTAAGGGTCTCGTCAATCGTCTGGTAACTGGGCGGGTAGCTGAAGTAGGCATGTCCATTCTCTAGGTGAGAAGTCGGTTCGCCGTCTGTGACCATGATGATGTGTTTGTTCGCTACCTTCTGACGCGACAGCAATTTGCGCGCCAGCATCAGGCCGTGCTGCATATTTGTGCCGGAATTCCAGTAGTTCCAGGTTATCTCCGGCAGTTCCTCTTCCTTGAACTGCATTGCGTAATCGGAGAAGCCGACCAAGTAGAAGTAGTCTCTCGGGAACTGAGAGTGAATCAGCCAGTAGAGCGCCAGCGCAACCTTCTTTGCCGGGCCCCAGTAACCGAACATCCCCATTGACTTACTCTGGTCCAGGAGCAGGACCGTTGCGGTTTGAGTCAGATGCTCAGTATGGTGAATTTCAAGGTCTTCAGGAGTCAGGCGCAGGGGTACGCTCGGACCGTTCCGCAGCACCGAGTTGAACAGAGTGCGGTGCATGTCAATGTCGAACGGGTCGCCAAACTGGTACTGCCGCGTCTCGCCCGTGTATTCCCCGCCATCGCCGCGAGTGAAGACCTCGTGCCTTCCCATACGCTCCTTCTTCATCTCGGAGAAGACTTCGCGAAGCGCGCTTTGCGCCAGCTTCCGCATCCCTCTCGCGGTCAGTTCGAGCCTATCCCCCTTGCGGCGTAAATATCCGGCCTCTTCAAGTTGCTGGATTAGCTTCTGAAGCTGTTCGAGTTCGCGGCGCGTGTCCTCACCCATGAGCTCCTCGACCTTGTCGGGATCAACGTTCTCAACTCCGCCCTGTCGCATTACGGACTCGAGTTGATCGTCCAGACGGTCCATGTCTTGGAGTTGCTCCATGAGTTGCATCGCCTGATCGAGGGTCACGGATTCGTCGCCCATGAACGGATACTCTGCCGCCATATCGTCAAACGGAAACATCTCGTACATGGTCGAAGCAAGTTCGGCCATGTCCTGCATCATCTCCGATGGCATCGAAGACTGGAGCATATCCTCAAGTTCGTTCCGCATTTGGGACGACATCGAGTCCATCAATGACTGCATAGACGCCATTTGCTGCTGAAGCTGTTCTATAAGCTCGTCCAGGCTGGCGGGCCGGTCAGGGTCAAAGAAGTGCCCGTACTGCTCCATGAATCCCTCAAAGTCGGGGTCCTCGCCCATGGACCTGTCTCGAAGCATCTGGTTCAGCGCTTGGATCATCTCCTGAATGCCGCGCATGTCTTCGGGCGACATATTCTGAATCGCGTCTTTCATACCCTGGAAGAAATTCTGCATCATCTGCTGACGCAACATCTCCATAAGTTCCTGGAACTTTTCCTGGGCCTCAGGGTCCATGAAGTCATAGTCAGACAGGGAGTGAACCTGGCCCGCTGCGCTGTCCGGCAGGAGGTCCAGCTTCTCGGTGTTTTGCTGAGCGCGCTGCTCGAGCAAATCCATCGCATTGCCGAGCAGATCGGACATTTCAGAATCGTCCCCCGCGGTTTCGAGTTGCTGTTTTGCTTCGTCTAAGCGCCGCTCGATTCCGCTTCGCTCGGTAGATACTATGTCTTCGAGCCGCTCGGATATATCGTCCATAGCAGACTCGAGATTGTAGCGCTCAAGTTGCTGCTGTTGAAGGCGGCTGAGTCGCTCGCGCAGTTCCCGCAGACCTGTGATCCGCTGCCCTTGATCGCCGTTCATTCCCTGGCGCATAAGGTTTCGCATCGCGCGGTTGACGTCGCCATGATCCATAATGTCGTCTGACAAGGCTTCGAGAAGATCATCCTCGTCCAGATCAAACGGATTCTGGGTTCCGTCCCAATGGGAATAGCGGTAGCTGACCATAGGATGCCTCTCAGACGGCCGATCTTTCGACCAAGCGAATTGGGCCAATCATATGTAGGTAGCGTAGGGGTGTCAATGGGGTTGCCGTGTCTGGGCTATTGTAGTACCGACCTACCGGCTAGAAATAGAAATGTGCTGATCAGCGGGCACGTTAGTCAGCACGCTGGTCTCGCCATTAGTCCACTTCACGCGAACCTCGTCAATCAAGTCGGCGGTTCCCAAGCCAAAGTGAGCGATTCTGCCCGGTTCCTGTGTAACGAAGTTCGTTGATGCGTGGAGCTCACGCATCTGGGTTTGACCGTTTGTAGTGACATAGACTCTTGATCCAATGCCGTCGCGGTGCAGCGGTGGACTACCATCCAGAGTTACCTTCAGCCAGTGGTTCTGAGTGAGGGTATCGTTACGGAGGAGAGTTGGCTCGGCCGGTTTACGATTCGAGTCTCCACCATCAAGTGTGTATTCATGATTGTTGGTAATGAATATGTCCAGGTCGCCGTCATTGTCGAAATCGAATAGGATCAGGCCCCTACCCTGACCTCTATCATCGGCACCCGACTGTTCGGCGACCTCGTGGAAGCCGAGATAGCCTGCGTTCTCGAACAAGCGGGCAGGCTGATTGTTGAACTCAGTAGGACTGCCCTCAGACTGTTGCTGGATCCATCCATTCACGTGGTACAAGTCAAGGTCTCCGTCGTGGTCCAGGTCACCAAAACTGGCCGCCCATCCCCAACCGCCGTTACGAATTCCCGCCTCGGCGCTAAGGTCGGCAAACGACATCTCGGTTTCGTTGCGATAGAGACGGTTCCCCGTGCCTCCAAATATGCCTTTTTCGGGATTGTCTTGTCCGAAGATGCTTGATACAAACCAGTCCAAGTCGCCGTCATTGTCGTAGTCGCCGATGGCGGAACCCATGCCGTTTTCGTCGGTGAATACGCCGGAGGCGGACCGTTCAAGTCGGAATTTCCCATCGCCAACGTTTCGGTAAAGGCGCGACATCCCATAGTCTGCAACGACTGCGAGGTCGGTCAGCCCATCGCCATCCATGTCCGCGAACCGCGGAGCGAATACCCAGAGATCAATGTCGGCCGTTGCACGAAAGTCATATGGTTCCAAATGTCCACTGCCATCGTTGGAATACATGAACAGCGGAGCGAGACTGTCCTGTCCAATTAGCGGATTGCCGGATGCAACGATCTCCAAGTCGTTTGAGGCTTTAGTCGCCACGTCGTAATTCATGGCAGTCTGAGGATTCCATTCGCCCAACGCCAGTTCGAGGAGTCCGTCATTGTTGGCATCTCCCCAGCTCGGACTTGTAGCGAACATCTTGGGCTCGGTTATCATCGTGTCGTTCACGCTGAACTTGCCCGACCCATCGTTTATGAGAAGGTAATGAGGCGCCTGCTGTCCGGCGACCACAATGTCAATGTCGCCATCGTTATCGTAATCGGCGGCGGCGGCGGCCACGCCCCACTTTGTGGGTAAGTTTGCGCCTCTGATGACCGCCTCCTCCGAGAACGAGCCGTTTTGCCGGTTCATATACATAAGGCTGGGAGCCTCGCCGCCGCGCAACACGAAGATATCAACCCAGCCATCTGCGTTGAAGTCTTCGGCCACGGCTCCCCCTACCATGTCCGGAGGTTCTGTCTTGTCCAACAGGGTCTCAGGCGGGCTGTGAGTGTGTGTGAGGCCAGCCGAGAGTGTAACGTCGGTAAATCGCATGGCGCTCACCCAATCGCTGGATGTGTAGGACACTTTGTCGGCGACGAGAGGCACGTTATTCGTCGAGGATGTGTAGTTGGCGCGCAGGCCGAAGTCGGGTCCGTTGCCGAGTGAGACGAATGCCAGCGTCACTACGCCGCCCACTATTCCGAGCGCCCACGTGCTTGCACCGAAGGCAACGATTGCCTTTCCGGGCATGATCTTGGATAGTCCCCAGAATGTAATAGGACCGGCGGCCGCGGCCGTGAATAGAAGCGCGGCGGCGGGCGCGGTCCCCATACCCGACATCAGTAGCACGGCGACGAGAGGAATCTCGAACAACAGCGGGACGTTAATGGCAATGCCAATGGTAGCCGCGATTAATACACCAAGTATGTCGTCTCCGAGCCAGGAGGTGACGGTTTGAGGACTCAGCCACTGGATAGCGAGCCCGCTGGCAAATCCTGCCAGAACCATCACCGGGCCGAGTCTAATCACATGACCGGCGGTGATTCTTATCCACTCTCTTGTGCCCTCTTCCAAAGTCTGGCCCCATCCAGTTTCGTCTGAGTCGGGAGGATTGGCAGTCGGGTCAACGGTAATTTGCTTTCTCTGATTCACAAGCCATGCAACGAGAGGTCCGATCAATAATGCCCCCACCAGGCTCACCGCTATGCGAGTTCCGCCTATCAGAGGGGCGAAAACCATGGCGGCCATGATTAAGGCAGGCAGATTGAATGTCGAAGAACCCTGAGTGATAGCCAGAGTCGTCTCGATGCTGGATCCCCTTCGACGGAATGCAGAGGCCACGGGTACGATGCAGGCTGAGCAGAGATTCATAGCCGGACCCACAGCCAAGCCCTTGAGCGAACCCTTTATACCTTTTCCAGATACGGTCCAGTTAGCCGACTTGGGAAATACGAAAGCCTCGGTCGCGCCCGCCACGAGGAAGGCAAAAGTCATCCCCACCGTTACCAGCCTGAGATATGTCAGAGAGAAATCCCACCAACGAGAGAGGAAGGACTTCTCAGGCTGCCCTTCCATACAGAATCCTTGGAAGCACTCCGCGACAGGTGATGTCGCCACGGCCAAGTCGGCCTGGACCGTGTCCAGCTTAGGAATCCTGTTGAACGCCAGAAAGAGCGCCAGCATTATTGCGATGAGAAGAAGCCCAACGATGCGGCGCTTCTTCAGACCGCTATCGTAGAGCGAGTTCGGGAAGTTGCTGGTTCCGGCGCGAATTCTAAGCATGATCACATGTCATAAAGTCTTCGGAATCGCAAACGGGGTGTGGAGACATAATCGCCACACCCCGTTTCACTAATCATTCTATCTGCTAAACGTAGGACCTATCGCCTACCGGAATCCGGTCCTGGACTCTCTCATGTCGCGGTCGAGCCAGATGTAGGCCCACTTGGTGGAGTAGTCCACGAATGCCAGGATTCTCTCACCATTGTGGTTCTGCACCCATGGCTGCCAGTAGTCGCCACCGAAGCCGGCGGGTATCTGGATTACAGGAGCCAGTTCAAGGAAGCCGACATTCGCGGCCTTGATTCTGGCAATCTGCTCGTCAGACTCGGTCGCGGCCAGGACGTCCTCCCACATGGCATGCCATTCGGGATCATTCAGGTTGGCCCTGTTCCACTGGTGTCCGGCTCTGAAGTCGTTCAGGGCGTTCGGCCTGGCAACGAGGGCGTTGAACATGAAGTCGTACTGCTTTTCGAACAGGCGGCTCTGAATCACAGGGCTGTCCACCAGGTCGAGAGTTACCTTCACGCCAATGTCGTCCCACATGTCCACCGCTATCTGCGCCGATTCCAGCTCGAGCTCGATGGTATTCCTGATCATCAATTCTATCTCGAAGCGCGTGCCATCAGCGTCCAGGGGATATCCTGCCGCGTCCAGAAGCTCGCCGGCCTTCATTGGGTTGTACTCGAAGTATTCCTGCACCGACTCCGGCTGCTCTTCGAGCGGCACGTAGTGGAGCGGCCACTCAGGAGACGACGGGAATGCGAACAGGACGGAGTCACCTTCGTACAGGTTGTCTGAGAAGACCTGCCTGTCCAATGCCATGTTCATCGCGCGACGTACCTGGAGGTCGTCGAACGGAGGCTTGTTCATCGGCATCCAGAACATGTGCGCGCCCTGGAGAGGCTTAACCTTCCCAAGGTCGGGGTTCGACTCTTCGATGCTCGCCCAGTCTGAAGTTCGGACGTCTCTGAGCTTGTCAATCTTACCCGTCCTCAGTGCGGCCAGCCTAGCAGCCTCCTGGGGAATGATTATCTCGACTATCCCATCTATAAAGGGCAGCGCATATTCACTGCCTTCGTAGGTATAGGTAGCCCACCAGTCAGGGTTCTTCTCGAACTCCGTCTTGCTGCCGGCTACGTATCCGCCCTCGACCGTCATCCACGGACCGGTGCCGGACTGGTTCCAGGGATCGTCGGTGCCAAGCTCGATGGTCTCAGGGGGAGCGGCTATGAGGTAGGGACCCCATGCGAACTCGTAACCCCAGAACGAGACCGGCTTGTTGGTGTGGTATGTCACCGTGTCGTTGACACCATCACCGTCGGTGTCGTCGCCGGTTACCTTATCCAGGAAGTCGTGCCTGGGCCAGCGGCAGTCCTTGATGCGTTCCATTTCGGCGACCAGTTCGTCAACTTCGACTGCCCTACCGAATGTGGGATGCTTGTCCTGCCATCTAACTCCTGGCCTCACGTGGAAACTGTATGTCAGAGGATCCGGCACTTCCCAGCTGTCGGCCAGGGCGCCGGTGGCGAGCTTGTCGGTTCCGAATCCCAGCACGGGCAAGTATGTCGTCTCACCGGAACCTGACGGGCCCTTGTTGTAGTCGCCAAACAGGAAATTCTCTACCGAATAGGTGAGCATATGCTGGTTCTTGAACTCGCACATGTCCCACTTGGAGCCGGGATCGCTGGCCGTCGCGAGTCTCAGCTGTCCGCCGTATGACGGACCTGTCCTGATTTCGACGGTCTTGACGTCCTCAGGCCTCAGCTGCGTCATCGCGACAGGAGCGGCCTCCACCGCGGCCTCAGCCGCCTTCATCGCGGCTTCTTCCACGGACTTTGCGATCTGCGCCTCTTGCGCCTTCAGGGCTTCCTGAACGGCCTTGGCTACCTCTTCCGAAGTAGCTCCCTGCACTGCAGGGGCCGGCGCCGGCTGAGCTTGCTGTGCCTGCTGGACAGCTTGCTGCGCCGCTTGCGCCGCAATCGCAGCGACGTCCGGTGTCGGCGCCGCGGGTGCCGCCGGCGTCTCACTTGCACACGCCATCAAAGCCACTAACGCTATCGCTAGTGACAAGATAACTACTACCGATTTCAGTTTACTCAATTTCGATACCCCATCCTTTCCTATATCTTAGGCAACATCCTTAGTGCCACCAAATTCGAGCTTGTCAATGATAGTAAACTTTCGCTCTATGTCAAGATGTCTCCATGGAAGCCATCATACCTGCGCGTCCTAATAACGACCGCCCGATGCCCCCCTGAGCCTTGGGTCAAGGAGGTCTCTGAGCGCGTCTCCGAACATATTCGTACTGTACACCACAACGCTGAGCGCAAGGCCGGGCCATACTGCCAGTAATGGCGCCCTGAGCATATAAGACATCGCGGCGCTGCTGAGCATCCCACCCCAACTTGGAGCCGGGGGAGGAACGCCGAGACCGAGGAAGCTGAGGCCTGACTCGGCCAGCATCATGCCGGGCATTCGAGTGGTCACCAGCACTAGCAGGAATGGCGCGACGTTCGGAAGAATGTGCCTCACAAGAATCCTCGGAGTCCCAACACCGACAGCCTGTGAAGCTTCGATGTAGGCGTTCTGCCTGATTCCTATGACGGCTCCCCTCACCGACCTCGATCCGCCCAGGCCATACTGCAGACCCAGGATAAATACTATATTCCAAAGACTGGGACCGACCAAAGCCACCAGCAGTATCAGAAGTATCAAGTCGGGAAAGACAAGCCATGCGTCTATGAACCTTTGCACGACAAGATCGAATTTGCCCCCGAAGTATCCTGAGGGGATACCGATCAGGCACGAAACCACGAGTGAAGTGATACTTCCGATCACACCTACCAGCATGGAGATACGCGCACCGTAGATGATGCGGCTGAACATATCTCGACCTATGCTGTCAGTGCCGAGAAAGTGGTCGAATGAAGGTGAGGACAGGCGCTCGAAGCGCGTCGTTGTCCCGTCCTCATTCCTGATTTTTTGCTCGTTGTAGCCGTAAGGCGCAATGAAATTTGCGAATACGCCAACAAAGAAGAACACCAAGACGATGACCGCCGATGCTGTGCCAAGCGGCTTCGTCCTGACCAGGCGCGTGGCGAAGTCGGTGAACGGATTCCGTCTCTGTTGTACGACCGGAGCGCCCAAACTTAATTGTTGTGCCATTCTTCCCGCGCTCCTCTAACTGTAACGAATCCTGGGATCTAGCCAAGCGTAGCTCAAGTCGGTTATCAGAATGATGAGCAGCACGAACATACTGAACACGAGCGTTACCCCGATTATCACCGGGAAGTCTCGAAGGAAAGCCGCCTCGATGGCCAGCCGGCCCATCCCTGGAAGACCGAAGATCTGCTCGATTATGACCGAGCCGCCTATGACAACCGGCACACCGAGCGCCAGAACAGTGATCACCGGTATCAACGCGTTCTTGACCGCGTGCCTAAATATTACGACTTTCTCGGCCAGCCCCTTCGAATAGGCAGTCCTGATGTAGTCCTCCCTTACCACCTCCAGCATCATCGTTCGCATCAATCTCATATTGACGCCGTTTATGGCCATGCCCATGATGACCGCAGGAAGGAGGATCATCTTCAAATTTTCCCAAGGGTCTTCCCAAATGTGGACGTAGATGATGGGCGGCGACCAGTTCCACCATAGCGATGGGAAGACAATCACCATGATTCCTACCCAGAATGATGGAAGGCTGATGAACAGAATAGCGAGACTGCGGAATACGTAGTCCACCCATGAGTCCTGTCGCACAGCCGAGAGTATCGCAACCGGGAATGAGATTAAGATGGCGATGACTATCGCCAGTATCCCAAGTTCGAAGGTGACAGGGAGCCTCTGTATTATCTGGTCTTTCACGTCGAAGCCCATAATAACCGCTTTACCAAGGTCCTGGTGTAGGATCAGGTCTCTCCACCACCTGATGTACTGCACGTAGATAGGAACATCTATCCCAAGCTGTTTCTCGAGTTCTTCGCGCAGCAGTCCCCGGTCTTCCTTGCCGGAGAGGTCCATCTGACCGATAAGTACGTCAATCGCGTCGCCCGGGATTATGCGGAGCGCGGCGGTAGTCAGGAGCGTGACTATTAGAAGGGTAGGTATAGTGAGAAGCAGCCTTCTGATTATGTACGTGGTCATCTGACTATTTCACCCTTACTTATCTACTCTGACGCCTTTTTCTTCCAACTGCGGAATCACGACATTCAGGGAATTATCGTCCAGATCCAAACCCCACAGCCTCACCGTGTCGCCTTCTCCAAGCCCAGACTCCAAGAGAGGCGAGATATCCGTTATCTCATTCCTGGTCAGTTCCAAATGGTTCAGGTTGGAAAGCGAAGCCAGGGGCGATATATCGCTGATCTGGTTCTTAGTCAGATTAAGCGTTTCCAGATTGGTTAGACTGGCCAGTGGAGATATGTCCGTTATCTGGTTCTCCCAGAGGTCCAGTTCAGTCAGGTTTGTGAGTCCACTGAGTGGGGTCAAGTCGCTGACACGATTGTCCTTCACGCGAAGGTAAGTCAATTCTGTCAGGTTGGTCACCGGAGTGAGGTCGCTGATGTCGTTCTGGGCCATGTCGAGCCTGGTTAGCTTTGTCAGACCTGCCAGAACGGAGATGTCGGCAGTGGCGTTCTGGGATAGGTCGAATTCGGTGAGATTGACCATATGCTCCATGCCGGAAATGTCGGCGACATAAAGCAATTGGTTCACGCTGAAGGATGTGAATTCCGCCACATCCGCAATCATTATCGGACCCTCTTCCTGTTTCAGGTCTTTTCTGACAGCCTCCTCGACCGCAGGATCAGGAAAGATCACCTCTCCCTCGCCCGCTACTCGCTGCGGTCGCTCTTCAGTTACGGTCCTCTGACCCGGCCTCTGCGCCCTTCTGGCGTCTCCAGCCACTTCTTGAGCCAGGGCCTGTTCCGCCACTTCCTGAGCGGATTCCTCCACTTCTTCACCACCGCCGCCGCCGCAAGCGGCTGCGACAATGACAGCGGCTACGACTATACCTGTGAGAAACCACAGACGAACCAACATTGCACTCCACATTCGCAATTCCACAGGATCTAAAACCTGTTATTCTTGAAGCAAAACATCACCCATAAGTGCGGCTCAGGCACTTATGATTCGGTCAAGACTATAGGACACGCTACAATTCTTGTCAACCACGCGATACAGAGTCGAACTTCCACTGGTTGGTAGGGGGGAAACGCTCCAGTCGGCAGTCGCACACTTGATTTACGCCCCGTCGGATTGATGAGAGACGGATTTCGAAGCCCTCGACCCATGAACACGTACTAGATTCAGGATACTTCTGACTACTTCCTTCAGTCGCAGAACTGGGCGATCTACTCCGATGAAGAGGACCGACTTGCGTGTGATATACTCGGCACAATTACGAGAAAGGAGGCGATTCATGTCAAGCCCCCTTCGGCTCCTGGCCATACTCTGCTGGATAGCGGCTGCGACTCTACTTATCTCCTATTATTACTTTCCGTATAATCCGGATCCCGTGCAGACCCTGTGGGACTACGTCATTGACCCAATAATCATAGGTACGTTGATCTTAGTCATCGTCGCCAATACGAGGATTTCATTAGAACATCACAACGCTGGGCGTGGGCTGCGCCAGCTGCCGGTGGACATCATGACCATGCTAACGGCGTTCTTCGCCATCCTCTATATGCACCAGTATGTTCTAAAATTCGCAGAAGGTTTCGAGCCCGCCCAACTCTTGTGGGATCTGCTGGTGCCGGGAGTTGTCATTTTCATGGTTGTTTCCGCTATATCCTATGTACGGCACACTGGCGATAGTGCATGAAATTACCTAATACGAACAAAAGACAGGGATACAGAGCATGAAAATCACGAGTTTGACTATGGAAACCTACCGCTGGAAGCGGGCAACTCCTATAAGGAATGGTATGTACGTCTATCCTACAGCCGGTCTAAACGTGGTGAGAGTTGAGACGGACGAGGGAATCTCCGGCATCGGTCTCGCTGGCGGAGTGCAGGGCGCCGAAGAAATCGGCTCGGCGATTCTGGATCATTTCGCTCAGGTTGTTGTGGGACAGGACCCTTTTGATACGGAGAGAATCTGGGACAACATGTGGCAGCCCAAGCTCGTCGGCCGTCGAGGAATTACAACTCGTGTCATTAGCGGCATAGACATTGCGCTGTGGGACCTCAAGGGCCAGATCACAGGACTTCCGGTGTACAAGTTGCTTGGCGGCTACACGAATAAGGTGCCTGTGTATATCGCGGGCGGCTATTACGAAGAGGGCAAGGGTCTTGGAGAACTGGCCGAGGAGATGGTAACCGCTGTCAGTCTCGGAGCCAGGGCCGTCAAGATGAAGATTGGAGGCGCGCCGATCAACGAGGATGTGGAGCGCGTTCGGGTAGTCAGGGAAGCTATTGGACCGAACACCAGGCTCATGGTTGACGCAAACTGCGCCTACCGACACTTCGAGGCGCAGGAAATCGCTCGAAAGATGGAGCCCTACGACGTATTCTGGTTCGAAGAACCTGTCAACCCCGACGACTACGAGGGTCACAGGCTTGTCAGCCAGTCAACCATCATCCCTGTAGCCACCGGCGAGAACGAATACACGCGCTACGGTTTTCGAGAACTCATCGAGGGGCGATGCTGCGATATTCTCCAGCCTGACGGGCTGATAATGGGAGGCGTCACCGAATTCATGAAGGTCGCGGCACTCGCACAGGCGCACGACCTGCTCATAGCCCCGCATGGCAACCAGGACGTACACGTTCACCTGGTTTCGGCGATACCCAACGGACTGACGGTAGAGTACTACAGCAACTCGACAGACCCGATGTGGGGGCACATGTTCAATGAAACGCTGATGGTCGAGGACGGTCACGTCAGCCCGCCGGACCGCCCAGGCTTCGGCATCAGCCTGAACGAAGAGGCGCTGGCTCCTCACAGAGTAAATTAAAGTGGCGATCAACTGCTGCGAAGTTACTTTTCTAACAGGACAGAAAGTCCTCCGAGCATTGCGCTGAGCCCTAATGCCGAAATAACTCGAGTTTCGGCTGACTGCAATACCATTGATAGGGAAAGCGGAACGTTTATTCGCAAGATTCGAGTAAGTCCAACTATAGCGTATCTCGCAGGACCACCAGAGAGCTCACACCAAGTGGTCGTGAATCCTCTTGCGTTCTCCTGGACATCGGACACCCTTAATGGATAGCACTGGGCACCGCGTTCCCTTGCGAGGTTTCTAAGCTTCGTAATTTCAAGTACGCGATAAATGAAATTGAGACGAGGATCCACGAATCCAGCCCGTCCACCAGTAGCTAGGACTCTGTGCAATTCAGATAAGCCCAGTTCCAATTCAATGTGGTGCAGTGTGCCGCCACCGTAAACACGATCAAATGAACCTTCGGCAAACGGCAACGCCTCGCCGATTCCCAATGCGACCTCCATTTTAGACGCCAGGCCTAAGCGTCTTGCTACCATCAATGCTATCTGGCCTTCCTCGGCAGAAGGCGTCACTAGGACGGCAGAGTCCGCTCCCCCTATCAAGGACTTGATTGCGTGAGAACCTGAGCCTCCGAGTTGCAAGTACCTTTTCCCCTCAATGGGAGCCAACCAGTTATAGGCTGTTCGCTGTGATATGCCATTGGCCACGGAATCAATCCAAAGTCTCGACGATTTGGGGAATTCAACCGGCTTACCTGAAAGATAACAGTCCAAGAGATTGGAACCGACAAAGTTGCGAGTAAACTCTGCAACATCCTCCTTCATGCGACTCACAGCTATATTGTCATATGCCCTAATCTCTTTCTTGATTCGTTCGTATGACACTAGTCTTTGACTCTCCCATTCGCACGCCGACTTTTGAATCCAAGGCACACACTCACCCCACGTTCCTAAGGAGGCATAGATTCCACTTCGGCACTCTTCCTAATAGTGAAGTGACAGTACTCTGCGTGGCGGGTAGCACCCCACATATATGCTAGAATAACTTTAGCAAGACGACCCTGAGACTGCCACAGCAACACGTCTCAGAAGGATAGCTAATACGGATTCAGGAATGAAGATTTCGATCATAACTCCCGTGTTCAACGACGTGCGGGTCGGTCGTGCCCTCGACTCGATCCTGTCCCAGAGGCACGAGCATGCCCTGGAACTCATCGTAGTTGACGCCGCGTCAACCGACGGAACGATGGAAGTCTTGGAGCGATACTGGGATAACATTACGACTCTGATAAGCGAGCCGGACAGCGGAATCTACGATGGCATGAACAAGGGGATCCGCCACTCGACTGGAGATGTCGTCGGCATACTCAACGCCGACGACCGCTATGCGGACGAGTCCGTGCTGCGCGATGTGACCGAAGTATTTGCAGACGAGGATGTCGAAGCCTGCTACGGCAATCTCGTTTATGTCAATCACAACGACGAGATAGTGAGATACTGGAAGACAGGTCGCGCCGGCCTGAGTAAGTGGTATTGGGGTTGGATGCCGCCACATCCCACGTTTTTCGTTCGCAGACGTATCTACGACGAGTACGGTGGTTTCAATTTGGGATTCCCGATTGCTGCGGATTACGAGCTAATGCTACGCCTTTTCGTCAGGCAGCGCATTAACGTAAAATACCTGGACCGGGTGCTGGTAAGAATGGCTCTGGGAGGCGCGTCCAACGGCTCGATTTCGAATATCATCAAGGCGAATTCGGAAGTCGCCCGCGCGTGGCGATTGAACGAATTGCGTGGCGGCTATCTCGTGCCATTCCTGAAGCCGGCGAGTAAGATATTTCAGTTCGTGGGGCGACCACGATAGTCGGCAATTTCTGAGGATACAGATATGAGAGTAGTTGTCACCGGAGCGGGGGGATTCATCGGGCATCATCTAGTGAAGCGGCTTAAGGCCGAGGGACACTGGGTCAGGGGTGTGGACATCAAGTACCCGGAGTTCGAAGAAAGTGCCGCGGATGACTTCCTTGTCGCCGACCTCCGACACTTCGAAAGCTGTCTACAGGCAACAGACGGCGTTGACGATGTCTATCAGCTTGCGGCAGATATGGGGGGTATTGGATACATTACCGCCAATCATGCCTTCCTCACGCGGAACAACACTCTCATAAACAGCCACATGCTCGAGGCAGCGAGAGTATCGAAAGTTGACAGATACCTCTATACCAGCTCTGCCTGCGTCTATCCAAGTTTTCTCCAGGAAAGCGAGGATGTAACGCCTCTGAGAGAAGAAGAAGCCGTTCCCGCCGACCCCGAAAAGGGTTACGGGTGGGAGAAACTCTTCGCAGAGCAACTCACAGCTTATTACCACGAAGAGTGCGGCTTGGACGTTCGCATTATCCGATTCCACAACATATACGGGCCTCTTGGTACTTACGACGGCGGAAGAGAGAAGGCTCCCGCCGCCATCTGCCGCAAGGTGGCCATGGCCTCCGACGGGGGCAGCATAGAAGTGTGGGGCGACGGGGAACAGACTCGAAGTTTCTGCTACATCTCCGACTGCGTTGAGGGACTCCGGCGCATCATGGAGTCCGGTTATACCAAGCCGATAAATCTTGGGACTGAAGAGTTGATTACCGTAAACGGACTGGTTGATGCCGTCTGCTCCGCGGCGGGCAAGGCCCTTACACGACAACACGACCTCACCAAGCCTCAAGGAGTGCGCGGACGAAACAGCGATAACACTATCCTTGCGGAGATCATCGGCTGGCAGCCGGAAATCCAGGTCAGTGAGGGAATCAAGTACACCTACGACTGGATTGCCGCCCAGATTTCACAAAGCCGGAAACAACCCTCCTGAACAGTTCCGCCGGTTGCAGGCGAACGCCATAGGAAAGCCGATCACATGGTTCCTAATCGCATGAAGCAGAAGTTGCTCTCAGGGCAACCCGCATTCGGTGTCTCCGTTATGATCCCCTCGCCCCATGTGGTTGACATGGTTGGGCGACTGGGTTTCGACTGGGTACTCATTGACTGCGAACATGGTTCAATTTCACTCGAAAGTGTCGAACTCATGGTGATGGCTGCGGAAACGGCCGGCGTGACGCCTATCGCCAGGCCTCCAATCAACTCATTCGAATCAATCGGTCAACTCATGGACAGGGGCGCTATGGGAGTGCAGGTGCCGCACGTAAACACGGCGGACGACGCCCGGAGAGCCGTTGAAGCCGTTAAGTACCACCCTTTGGGAGAACGTGGCCTTGCCGCCGGAACAAGGTCGGCGGCTTATGGGTACGGCATGTCAATGGCAGACTATACCGAGCGCTCCAACCAAGAAACTCTTGTGTGCGTCCAACTGGAAGAATCTGATGCCGTCGCGAACGTGAACGAGATAGTGCAGGTGGAAGGCGTGGACGTCTTCTTCGTCGGCCCCTCAGACCTATCCCAGTCCCTTGGCTATCCGGGACGGCCGGACGCCCCCGAAGTGCGGACCGCAATGGACCGCGCATTCGTGTCTGTCGCTGCCGCGGGGAAGGTGCCCGGCTCGGCCGGGAGTGCCGCAGCAATCAGAGGATACATGGGCCAGGGTGTCGCTTATGTTTACACACACTTGGCAACGCTGCTGTCATCCGCCGCAGGGACGTTCTTTGAAGAAGTGAATTCTTGACGAAGTGCGCGTGGCAGACTTCACGAAACGGTCCTTCGTAACACAATATGATCGCGGTCTGTTACCAATCACCGTTCGAACTGCTGAATAGACGGATACAGGGTAAACAGATGAAATACGACACTGTCATAGTAGGGGCGGGTTCCGCAGGATGCGTACTTGCTTCCCGTCTCAGCGAGGATCGCGACCGCTCGGTATTACTGCTCGAGGCAGGTCCGGACTACCCCGACTTCGACAATCTGCCCGACCAGATCAAGATGGGAGTCCGGGCTTGGTACGAATCCTATGATCCGCTGGCACACACCTGGGGATACGAAGCGCGCGCTTCCGACGACAGAGAGCCTTTCAACCTCCCGCGAGGCAAGGTCACCGGCGGGTCCAGCGCTATCAACGGACAGATATGGTTTCGAGGAATACCCGAAGACTTCGATGAGTGGTCCAGCTTGGGCAATGACCAATGGGACTTCCTCAGCGTCCTCCCCTACTTTCGTAAGTCTGAGACTGACTTGGACTTTCCGGGTGACGATTTTCACGGGTCTGATGGCCCCATCCCGGTTCGGCGCTACACAGATGACGAACTTCTCCCCAGTCCCAGGGCATTCCTGGAAGCGTGTATCGCGGCCGGCTTTCCGCAAACGCACGACATGAATCATCCCGAATCCACGGGGGTTGGATTCTATGCCCTCAACCGTATTGACAACATTCGTATGAGCACCGCCCTGACATATCTGAGGATGGCCAGAAACCGGCTCAATCTGACGGTGAGGTCAGAGGTCCTGGTCCATCAGATCTTGTTTGAGGATAGTCGCGCAATCGGTGTGGAGGCGGAGTCGGGAGGAGAAGCATTCAGAGTTGAAGCCGACCAGGTGATCCTGAGTGGTGGAGCGATCAATTCCCCTCAACTGCTCTTGCTCTCAGGTATCGGACCTGCCGCCCATCTATCTGAAGTCGGGATTCCCGTCTTGGCCGACGTTCCCGGCGTAGGTCAGAACTTGCGCGACCATCCCGCAGTCTTCATGCACTATGAGTGTGAAGTAGAACTGCCTTCCCGTGCGCCGCCCCTTCAGATTGGGATGCGGTACACAACGCCCGGCTCGCCCTATCGCAATGACATGCAGATGCGCCCACTACAGATTCGCACCGAGCACATCCCGGCCGACTTTCAATTGACTGATGGGCACATCCCAACAGGATTCAGCATCGCTATGCAGAAGGCGCTCTCTAAGGGGGAGCTGAGACTGGCCAGCGCGGACCCGAAAGACCAGCCCGTTCTCGAGTATCGCTACCTTACAGATCCGTTCGACCGTGAGAGAATGCGTGGCGCCGTGAGGCTCTGCGCCGAACTATCGGCAATGCCGGAATACGCTCCGGCGAGAATGTCTCGTCTCTCCCCTACGGACGAAGTCCTCGCGGACGATGAAGCGCTGGACGCCTGGCTGCTGGCGAACGTATTGACCCAACACCATTCCTCGGGAACCTGCAAAATGGGGCCTGATACGGACCCCATGGCCGTTGTTGACCAACATTGCAGGGTTCACGGTTTCGACAACCTCATGGTCGTTGACGCCTCAATTATGCCCGACGTCATTCGGGCCAATACCAATGCCTCTACGATCATGATCGCGGAAAAGGCCGCCGATTTGATCAGGAGCGTCTCACCCTGATTGGAAACTGCCCGCGTTCATCCTTTACTATTATCCCCAATCTGGCGAAAATCGTGCCCTTGAAGAGGTGATCGTGGTTACAACAGAATCCCGTGTGGACTTGGATAAATTAGCCTCCCTGTGCAAGCGCAGAGGCTTCATATTCCAGAGCAGCGAGATATATGGCGGGCTCGCAAGCACCTGGGACTACGGCCCCCTGGGGGTAGAACTCAAGAATAATGTCAAGAACTCTTGGTGGCGGACCTTCGTATGGAGCAGAGACGACATCGTTGGTCTGGACGCCTCCATCCTTATGCACCCCGACGTATGGCGCGCCAGTGGACATGTGGGGAATTTCACGGACCCGCTTGTGGAGTGCCGACAATGCCACCAGCGATTCAGGGAAGACCACCTTGAAGGTCCGTCATGTCCCAACTGCGGTGGCGATCTGACTGAAGCGCGCCAGTTCAACTTAATGTTCAAGACCTTCATAGGATCCGTTGAAGACCAGGCCGCCGAAGCCTATCTCCGACCCGAGACCGCGCAAGGCATCTTCGTAAATTTCGAGAACGTGCTGAACGCGACGCGCAAACGTCTTCCCTTCGGCATCGCACAGATTGGCAAGGCATTCAGGAACGAGATAACTACCGGCAACTTCATCTTCAGGACCAGAGAGTTCGAGGCCATGGAGATTGAGTACTTCGTAATGCCCGGAGAGGATGAGGAGGCCCACGACAAGTGGATAGAAGACTGCGTGGGATGGTACACGGGTCTTGGAGTAAACCCTGATCGAATTCGCGTAAGAAATCACGATGCAGACGAGCTTTCCCACTACTCCAAGGCTACATGCGACCTGGAGTATCTGTACCCCTGGGGCTGGGGAGAGATACAGGGTGTCGCGAATCGGACGGACTACGACCTGAAAGCGCACTCAGAGGCCAGCGGCCAGAATCTGACGTACTTCGATCAGGATAGTGGCCAGCGCATCGTCCCATACGTCATAGAGCCTGCGGCCGGTGTTGACCGCTCCGTAATGACTTTCCTAGTGGATGCCTATACCGAGGAGGAAGTATCCACTCCTTCAGGCAAGACCGAGACTCGCGTTCTGCTCAAACTGCACCCTGAACTCGCACCCGTAAAGGTAGCGATTCTGCCTCTGTCCAGAAACGAGCGTCTCGCGCCGACAGCGCGCAAAGTGTTCCAGACGGTGCGCACTTCCGGGCGCATACCCGGCTTTGTACAGTACGACGACACTCAGAGCATAGGCAGGCGCTACCGGCGACAGGATGAGATAGGAACGCCCCTTTGTGTGACTGTGGACTTCGATACGATAGACGATGACGCGGTAACTATCCGGTATCGCGACACAATGGAGCAGGTCCGCGTGCCGATCTCTGAATTGGTGGAGCGACTCTCACAGGACTTGGTCGCGTAACGGTAGGATCTGCCCGTCAAATCACGCTTATTAGGTGACCGGAATTCTGGCAGGGACTAATGCGCATACTGCACTTCGCGGACGTTCACATCGGCGTCGAAAACTACTCTCGAACCGACCCCGATACCGGCTTGTCCACAAGACTGCATGACTTTCTCGAGACGTTCGACGAGCTTGTGGACTATGCCATCGGCGCTAACGTGGATCTAGCCCTATTTTGCGGCGACGCGTACAAGAGTCGGGACCCCTCTCAGACCCACCAGCGCGAATTCGCCAAGCGTATTGTCCGCCTGTCGGAGGCGGGTATCCCGTCCTTCTTGCTGATCGGAAACCATGACACTCCGCACGTTCAGGGCCGCGCCACCTCGCTGGACATCTACCGGACCTTGCCGCTGCCAATGGTAACCATCGGTGATAACGCCGCAACCTATATTATCGAAACCCCGGCGGGACCGATACAGATAGTCGCAGTACCCTGGGTCCGTCGCAGCCAACTTCTGGCAAGAGACGAAATGCGCGGTCTTTCGACTATCGAGATCAACGCCAAAATCAGCGACACTCTCACGAACCTGATCCAGATTCAGGCGCAGCGCCTCGACCCACACATTCCCGCGATTCTTGCGGGGCACATTACGGTCAACGACGCCAGGACGAGTTCGGAGCAGTCCATGATGCTCGGCAGCGACCACGTTCTTCTTCGAAGTTCAGTTGCTTTGCCGCAGTTCGACTACGTTGCACTCGGGCACATCCACAAGCATCAGATAATCGGTCGGAATCCGCACGTCGTTTACTCGGGAAGTCTGCAGCGGATTGACTTTGGTGAGGAGAGAGACGAAAAGGGCTTTTGCGTCATAGAACTGGATACGACCAAACCGCAGGGCAATCGAATTAATGAGTCCGATTTTCACTTTCAAACCGTCAATGCGAGGCGTTTTCTCACCATTGACGTAAAGCTCGACGCGGGCGACCCATCTCCCAACTTGACCGTGGCGGATCGGGTCAGCCGACATGCTACGAGAGACGCCATAGTGAAGCTCAACATCGAAATGCCCGCGAGCCTGGAACCGCTGCTGTCCGATTCTGAAATTCGGGCATCGCTCTCGGAAGCCCACTATGTGGCCGCAATCTCGAGGCAGATAACCGAGCGTCCCCGCACCAGGCTGGACGGGACATATTCTGACGGACTCACTCCATCGCAACTACTCGAACGCTACCTGGACTCCCGCGATACTCCGCCCGACCGCGCAAAAGACCTTCTAGAACGCGGCAGCCAACTAATCGTGGGAAGCGATTCCGATTGAATCCATGAAAGCTGCTCACACATCTAAATCAATATCTGGGGGTAATTGCTATCCCGGAAATCCTGAATCAGACACGAGTGGATGATGAAACCTCTATCTATTTTTCCTACCCGCTCATTCTTGGCAATCGGCGTTCTATCAGTCCTTGCGATATTTGCCGTCGCCTGCGGAAGTCCTTCCGGAGACGCCGCCCCGAACTTCAATCTGACTCTTTACGCCAATGCCGAACACCAGGCCGGAGATACGATCAACCTGTCGCAATTCGACGGAGAACCGGTCGTGCTCAACTTCTGGTTCCCCTCGTGCCCCCCATGCGTGGCGGAGATGCCCGACTTCGAACTGGCATATCAGAAGTACAAGGGCGACGGACTGCGGATGATCGGGATTCAACTACTCGGACTGGATACCGCACAGGATGGACAGAAGTTTGTGGACGACCTCAACGTCAATTACATGCTCGGTCCCGACAGACAGGGCGATACGTCCGGGGAAATCCTGAAGAACTACCAGATTCAGGGATTTCCGACGACGATATTCATAGACCGGGACCAGAACATCGTCAGGACCTGGTCAGGGGCCCTGAACCTGGAAAAACTCGAAGAACTCATAGCTGAAATCTTGTAAGGCTTGTGGGTCGGCGGGCCATCATCCCGCCAATTCTGTTTCCCGCAATTCCTGATTCCTCTCTCGTGTACAATACCCGCGCGAAATCTCGGAGAGCGTGAATGTCGGCCAGTGACACCTTTCTGGTGGTGGTCAGGTGGATTCACCTAGTCGCGTCGGCGGCCTGGGTTGGCGGAAGCATATTCTATCTCTTTGTTCTGAGACCCGCTCTGCGCCGGGCTCCCGAAGCTGGTCGCACAATTAACGAAATTACCGCAGCGGAGTTCAGAGTCCTTGTGGACACCTGCATATTCGTCATCCTGGTCACCGGGATAATTCTGACGTTCAACCGCCTGAATGTCGGCGTGACCGGCCCGTCCTACGGCATTGTCTTGGGGATAAAAGTCGCACTCAGCGTATGGATGTTCATCCTAGCCCGCAGCAGAAGACGTCGAACGGCGCTCCTCGACCTATACCGTCAGAACCCGGACCCGCCGAAGAGCGCGTTTCGGAAGATAATCAGAGCGGTATCCGGTTACAATACGGTTGTAATACTTGGAGTGATAGTGTTCCTGTTGGCCGACCTGCTCAAGACTCTCTACGAGGTCGCCATACGGTGACGTAGCTCATTGCGGCTTTTCGAGCAAACCCACTGAGAGGTGGAAATATTGAAAATACAGTTGATGGAAATTCTGGTATGCCCGATGTGCAGGAGCAGCCTTGATCTCAAAGTCACTGAGCAAGACGATGAAGAGATTGTCGAAGGCGAGCTGACCTGCACCAAGTGTGGTGAAATCTACCCGATAACGAATACAATCCCCAACATGCTCCCGCCCTCGCTCAGGGATTCCTAGAACACTTGGAGAGACCGACTTGATACACAAAGACTTTAGGTGCGAGTTCTATTTCATAAGGCACGGCGAATCCGAGTCCAACGCCTCCCCTGGTTTCGCGGCCGGCGCCAACTACGATTCAGCTCTCACGGCGCGCGGCGTGAACCAGGCACGATTGCTGGGAGAGCGGCTGAAGCGTGAAGGTATGACGTTCGACCGGGTTTACAGTTCCAGCCTCGACCGCGCCAAGAAGACTGCGCGATACATGCTTGACGCAATGGGCGAAACCGAACGAACCGTGCCGACTGTGGACGAACTTGTCGAACAGAAGGCTATGGGCTGGAGAGGAGTTCCCGTCGAGGAAGTATTCACTCCGGAGAACGTGGCCTACATCATGAGCAAGGGACCCGACTTCATACCCCCGCAGGGTGAGTCGCTCAGGATGGTTAGACGGCGCGTATCCGGATGGGTGGAATCGGAGATCATCTACAACGAGGAAGTCGTGTCCAGCCACAAGGAACTAACCGTTGCGGTCGTCGGGCATGGGACTGCCTCTCGCTGTCTCTTTCAGTACATAATGGGCTTCAACGACACCCTGCTGTGGAGAGTGGCGATAGACAATACGTCTATCTCGCGGTTCGTGTTCGACCGGCACGGCTGGTCGGTAGTGCGTCTGAACGATGCCTCTCACCTCGCCGAAGAAGCGGTAAGTTTCGATGCCCGCCCCTAGACTTGGCTGGTGGGAACAAGAATCCCCATGAAGGCGCTGTTCGTTTAGGCCGTGTTGACATTTCTCGTCAATCCCGCGAAGCCTGTCCTCGTGAAAGCGGGGAACGGGAATCCAGGGGTGCGGGGTGTGGTTATTTGCCCTTTTCCCTATCACAACACCTTAAAGGCAGGGAAAATCATAGAATGCCAACGGAAACTAGTCTGGAACCAGACCCTCGCCGACGAACAGTTCTTCAGCCTCTTTAAGCGTGATGTCCGGTTCTGGCAGAACGAGGTCGGACTCGACCAGCTCTTCAACCGGAACCGGCGTCCCATTCTCGCGGACGAGGTCGAGCAGCGCCTTCAGCGCAGGACCGAACCTTTCGTTGTCATCCTGTTCAACCACATCAACCAACTGGTTGTCCAGTTCGTTCAATTCATCAATGAACGCGCCCGGAAGATTGAACTGGCCCTCGGTCAGTATGCGTACAATCATTGGTTAACCCAATCTCCAAAAACGCTTCAGCTGCCCGGAAGCGCCCTATTCTGACTTGAAGCGGGCAAACTCGTTCTGAGCGCCGCCAATTCATCTTCGACATTCTGTTCGGCCGTCAGCTGCGCTAATTCACGGCTGAGGACGTCGCCACCACCCGGTGTTAGCTGGTCGTCCAGGACGCCGGACTCGGCGAGTTCGTCTATCGCGCCGGCCTTGGCACGCAGGTTCTCGGTCTTGTCCTCCGCCCGCTCGACCGCAAGCTGGACATCGCCCATCTCCTCGGATATGCCCGACAGCGCCGAACCTATCCTGACCTGCGCCTGCGCCGCGTTGTACTGGGCCTTGATTATCTCCTTGCGGGAGCGGAAGGCTTCCACCTTGGCAGTCAAACGCTGTTCAGCGCGAGTCAGCTTCTCTTGTTCCAGTTCAAGCTGAGCGACCTGCTCGTCTAGACCTTCCAATTCGATCATGGCGGTCTGCTTGCGCTGGAGCGCCATTCGCGCGAGGTCTTCCCTGCCTGCGGCCATTGCCTGGCGGGCCTGATTCTCGACATTTACTATGCTGGCTCTGACCTTCTCGGCCTGAAGCTGAAGCCGACGCTTGGTCGTGACCATTTCAACGATCCCGCGCTTGACGTTCTGAAGCATCTCACGCTGCTTCTCGTAGGCATAATCCAGATTCTCTCCCGGATTTTCCGCATCATCCACGAGCCGATTGATCTTGGCTTTGACTACCGTTGATATTCGGGACATAAGACCCATTTTCCCAACTCCCTAACAATTCATCTGACCCGTCATCCAACCTGGAATGTGTTTCAGAAATCGGAGGACCTCCTGCCGGTGAACATCGAGATGATGCCGACGACCACAATAATAATTCCCAGAATAATCAGGATTAGTCCAGTGAGGTCTATCAGCCACTGTATGATGCCCAATCTGAAGACGAGACCCAATAGTATGAGGACGGCCCCGAGCACCAGCAGGCCAAAACCGCTCAGCTTAGTCATTGCTGCTACCTTCCATGTTGCTGCACGCCCAGAGAGGCTTTCCTAGCCTCGGCGATATCCATCTCAATCTTAACTCAATATGAACGGTGATAAAAGCTAAACGACCGCCTCTACAGGGCAATCGCGTCCAAATTTCGTCGGTCTCATATATTTTGGTTTATATCATCACAGGTGGGAACAGGTGGCTTGGCTGGTGACGCAACAGGTGACCTCTGAACCAGAGATTCACCTGAGAACACCTGAGTTTGTAGCTGAGAGTTTTTTCTGTCTCGCTTGTCGCGCCTTGCCATATATTCCGATTTATGGTTTTCGGCACAGAGGCCAGCTTTGGGCACTGGGGATCCGGTCGAAAGTCTCATCATAGTAAGTTACAGATATATTATAGTCTAATCAGCACAGATGTACAACCTCCGCCGTTGAAGACGCGACTGCTGACAACAGAAAGATAACACTATAAACTGTCTGCCAAATGCATGATCGCAGCTTGTGCATCAAGATATGTCGCATATTCGTTACCCGGCGCGAATCAAACGAAAATGGCGCTTCCCCCAGGCTAAGGAGAGACCTATGACTACTTCGGCATCGGCAATGGAACAGGGCAACATAGGCCAGCAGGCCACGGGCCGCCCCGTGGTCTATGGTACCCAGGGCGTCATATCCAGCGGACACTATCTCACCTCAATGGCGGGTATGCGTATGCTGCTGTCCGGCGGCAACGCATTCGACGCGGTGGTGGCCGCCGGCTTCGCTGCGGCGGTTACCGAGCCGATTGCGTCCTACTCACTCGCCGCAGAAGGTGTGTTCATGCTGTACCACGCCGAGAGTGGTGATCTGCTGTCCCTGAGCGGACAGGGAACCGCGCCCAGACTGGCTACAGTTGACTGGTATCGCTCCCAGGGACAGGATGAAATCCCGACGGGTCCGGGACCTCTCGCGCATCTCAGCTTCACTGTTCCCGGGGTAGTCGCGGCCTATCTGTCACTGCTGGAGAGATACGGGAGCAAGACCGTCGGCGAAGTTCTGGAGCCTTCCATCCACTACGCGGAACGCGGCATTCCCAACTACGAATATATGCTGGAGCGGATAGACGGGCCTGGAACAAGAAGCCAGTGGGACGAGTACCCACCGGGTGGAACAGACGTATTCTACGACGACGGGCGCGTTCCCGAACCCGGGTCCATACTGGTTCAGAAGTCGCTCGGCCTGATCCTGCGAAAGCTGGTCGAGGCAGAGAGCGCGGCCCCGGGTCATCGGGTTGACGGAGTGCGCGCGGCGCGCGACTGCTTCTACAGCGGCGAGATAGCGCAAATAATTCACGACTGCGCACACAGAGTCGGAGGCATTCTGGGTCTCAAATCTCTCGCGTCATACGAGGCCAAATACGAGACTCCGCTGAAGACATCCTACATGGGACATGAAGTGCATGGCCAACGGACCTGGACCCAGGGTGCGGTCCTGATGCAGGCTCTCAACATCCTCGAGAAATTCGACCTGCGCGGCATGGGGCACAATTCGACAGCCTACATTCACACTGTCAGCCAGGCTGTCAACCTTGCGTTCGCCGACCGCGAGGCCTACTACGGAGACCCCGACTTTGCGGAAGTTCCCGTTGACGGACTGCTGTCCAAGGAATATGCCAGAGAACGCGCCGCGCTGATAAACCCCAGCAAGGCCATGCCAGAGCTTCCTCCTCCCGGAGACCCCTTCAAGTACTCGGAAATGTCTGGCGTAGCCGCGCAGCCGCGCGAAGAAGTCCCAACGGCCGCCGCCGACGGCGGAGGCGCGGACAGCGGCACCACTCATATTTCGTCCATAGACCGCGATGGCAACATGGTCTGCGCCACGCCTTCGGGCGGTTCGTTCGGCAAGTCCGTGTACTTCCCCGAACTGGGCTGCGCTCTCAGCACTCGAATCGAAATGTTCAACTTAGAGGACGGCCACCCGAACCGGCTGGAGCCGTTCAAGCGTCCCAGGACGACACTGGTCAACTACATGGTCACCAAGGACGGTCAGCCGACCATGACTATTGGCTGTCCTGGTGGCGACCATCAGGCGCAGGCAAACATGCAGTTGGTCCTGAACATGGTGCTGTGGGGCATGAACCCCCAGGAGGCGGTCGAAGCTCCCAGGTTCGCGAGCCAGGGCGTGCGCAACAGTTTCTATCCGCACACCTACTACCCCGGCCAGCTTGGCGTGGAGCCCGGCATATCCCAGAATGTGGTGGCCGAACTAAGGGGCATGGGACACGACACAGTGACCATCGCCAGCGCGGGAATGGGAGCTACGGTGAACACTCGCGATCCGCAGAGCGGCGTACTTGCGTCTTCCGCAGACCCGCGCCGCGCCTGCTACGCTCTCTCCTGGTAACGATGCGGAACTGCCCGTTCTGACGGGCTGAAACACAAGATAACTCGATGGGGAGGCACGTTAATCGCCTCCCCATCGTTGTATCCGTCAGCCTTCCTGGTGCCGCTCCACCATTTCCAGAAATCGGTCGAAGAGGTACTCGTTGTCACGGGGACCGGGCGAGGCCTCCGAATGGTACTGGATGCTCATCACCGGCAGGGAGCGATGTTCCAGCCCCTCCACCGTATCGTCATTGAGGTTGATGTGACTGACCGCCACCTCTGAAGGCAAACTGTCCGGGTCCACAGCGTAACCGTGGTTCTGAGCCGTGATGTGAACGCGGCCCGTAGCGATTTCTTTCACGGGGTGATTACCGCCTCGATGCCCGAATTTCAATTTGTAGTTTCTGCCGCCGAAGGCGCGCGCCAGAATCTGGTTGCCCAGGCAGATTCCCATAATCGGCACATTTCCTACCAGGCCCTTGGCAGTATCAACCGCGTAGTCCAGCAGGTCGGGGTCACCCGGTCCCGGCGACAGCAGAATCCCGTCCGGCTTCAGCGCGAGAAGGTCTTCCGCGGACGTGGTCGCCGGGTACGCTATAACCTCACAGCCGCGAGTGCGGAGTATGCGGAGTATGTTGTATTTCAGCCCACAGTCGTCAACGAGTATCCTGAAGCGCGGCGCGGCGGCGGTTAATCCCGGAAGGGATTGCTCCCACGGATATGGCGCGGAAGTCGAAACTTCTCGAACGAAGTCCGTTCCTTCGTATGTAGGTAGTCCTCGCAGTCGTTCGAGCGAGCTTTCGGGGGACTCATCCACCGCTATCGCGCCCATCATGACGCCCCTGGAACGCAGCCGTCGCGTAATAGCACGGGTATCAACGCCGCTTATCCCCAGCACTCCCTGAGACTCGAGGAATTCGTCAAGCGTCATCTCGCTCATCGGGTGACTCGGTGCGTCGCAGTGTTCACGAACGACGAAGCCCGACACCCGTATCCTGCGCGATTCGGAGTCCTGCCGGTTGATCCCGTAATTGCCAATCAGCGGATAGGTCGGCACCACGATCTGCCCAGCGTAGGACGGATCGGTAAGGATTTCCTGGTATCCGGTCATGGATGTATTGAAGACAACCTCGCCATGCGTCTGCCGCGAAGTATCGCCAAACGCGAATCCGCGATAGGCGGAGCCGTCTTCAAGTACGAGGTGTGCGTGGCTGTTCATGTTGTTGTAGAGACCTCTGACGTTCAACTGTTTGATGCCTGAATCTGGTCAAACACGGATACAGGATAATCACTGATAATCCGGTCAACCGTTACGATGGTCAAGTCATGCTCAATCGCTTGGCAAACGAGCATACGGTCGAATGGATCGCGATGTGTCATAGGAAGTTTAGAGAGTTGCGACACGCTGGTCTCGTCAAGAGGTAGATTGCCAATAAGATGTTTTTCCCTCTGAGCAGGAATATAACGATCCGGGCGGCTCTGGCAAGGGCATTTTGCCTATTTGGTATTTGACTATAATCTCCCATAGCGAAACCACACTCAAGTAAACATCGTTGTGCTGGTCTCGGATGGCCCCCAGGGTAAGTCCTGGTAAACGTTCTGGCTCTCCTATGAGCCATATGAAGACGTGAGTGTCGAGTAGCAATCTCATCGGCCCTCAAACCCTCGTATTATCTCTTCGGGCAGCGGGTCGTCGAAATCGTCAGGGACAGCGAATTCACCGGCTGCCAGACCAACGGGACGCAATAGCTTATTGCCGTCATCGGCGGCTTTCAGCGCCGCCGATTGCATAGCGGCTAGGGCCGGGTCCATTCTCGTATCCACCTCGGAGCAGATTTTATTGATCTGTTCCGCTATCGAGGTGTCTTCGCTTTCGTCCCGGTCGTCATTCCCATCCTCGTCCACCAGCCACGCCGCGTACTTTAGGCTTTGAGAAATGTCTTCTGAATCAAGGTCGGGGTAAGCCTCTATGATTTCCTCCTCAGACATACCATCCGCGACAAGGTTCAGCACAAGCGAAACAGTTATCCGCATCCCACGGATACAGGCCCGCCCGCCCATAATCTGAGAGTCGAACGTTATCCGGTCAAATCCCTGCATCTTTTGCCTCCCATCATCTCGGCGGTCATATATATTCTACAAAATCTCGTCCGCTCGCGATGTCCTCTTTCGTGGCCGGACGAGCCTGGGACTCCTAAACTGTGGCAATAGCTACTGTATGCCCTCCGGGTTCCATAAATTCAACATCGAAGGCTTCCCCATCGCCCTGCTTACACACAATTGTGCCGATGTCCCCTTTTCTCAATCCCTCACTGGACATAGTCAATGGACTGCCAGGCGGAATGTCCCAGATGCAGTCCCTGGGGAATGGAGACGTGAGAGCTATCAAATCCAGTTCCTTGAACATACTATTTCAGGCAGTAAGGATCGTCGAAATAGTCAGGGACAGCGAACTCGTCCGCGGCCAGACCAATGGGCCGCGATAATTCATTCCCAATCATGTTGCTCCTACTAGCGTGGATAGAAAGTTCAGTCATCCATTAACCGGGTACTCCGACGTTCTCGGATTCTCGATACGCCTCGATGCCCGAGTCGTTCAGGATGATTCTCAGGATGTTCACGTCTTGATGATAGGTGATTCTCATGCCGACCTTCCATTCCCATACACCACCTCACCCCCCACCACCGTCACCACCACCCGACCCCTGAGCGTAACCCCATGCAGCGGAGAGTTCTTGCCCTTCGACACGAACGCCTCCGTGTCCACCGTCCATTCCGCGTCTGGGTCGAAGATTGCGATATCCGCCTCGGACCCGGTTCGCAGCGTTCCGATGTCCGAGCGTCCGAGCAGGTTGGCGGGCGAGGCGGTCAGCTTTTCTATCGCCAGGGGCAGGCCGATATGTCCATCGTGAACCAGGGACATTACCGACCCCAACGCTGTCTCCAGCACGCTTATTCCCATGGCGGCATCCTCGAAAGTACATAGCTTTTCGACCCTGCCATGAGGCGCGTGGTCGGTGGCAATGATGTCGATCGTGCCGTCCGTCAGACCCTCGGCCATCGCGTTCATGTCTGGTCGCGCCCTCAGTGGCGGATTCACCTTCGCATAAGTGTCATAAGCGTCTTCACTAAGAGGTTCGAATGGACTTCCGCCCTGTCCGCCCATCACAGTCTCATCCGTAAGCGTTAGATGGTGCGGCGTAACCTCGCAGGTGGCGCGTACTCCAGCGTCTTTGGCGCGTCTAACCATATCCAGTGTACCGGACGTCGAAATGTGCGCCAGGTGAATATGCCCCCCTGTCAGTTGTGCCAGCGATATGTCTCGCGCGACCATGGTTTCCTCGGCGGAATTTGGCGCGCCCTGAAGTCCGAGGCGGTTGGACACCCAGCCCTCGTTCATGTGGCCTCCCCTGAACAAGTCAGGAGTTTCGCAGTGGTTTATGATTGGCAGTCCTAGTCCTGAAGCGTAGCTGAGGGCCTGCCTCATGATGTTGGAGTCGGCGACAGGATGACCGTCGTCGCTGAATCCGATGCATCCCGCCTCGGCCAACTCTGCCATCTCAGACAGTTCTTTGCCCAGAGACCCCTTCGTAACGCAGCCGATGGGCAGCACACGCACCGCGCCCCCTGTTCGCGCCTTTTCCAGCACGTATTCCACAGTAGCTCGCGTGTGCATCGTCGGCTCGGTGTTGGGCATGGCGCAGACCGTGGTGAACCCGCCTTTCGCCGCGGCGCGCGTGCCGCTGGCGATGGTCTCCTTGTACTCCAGTCCAGGATCTCGCAGGTGGCAGTGCAGATCAATGAACCCGGGCGAAACCACCATGCCTGAAGCGTTTATAACACGGGCGCCGTTGGAGGACGGGATTGACCTTTCAATGCCTGAGATCCTACCCTCGCTGATGAACAGATCACCAACCATATCCATACTCTGCGCCGGATCCACTATTCTGCCGCCTTTGATGAGTATCTTCTCCACTCACTCGCTCCTCTAAAACATACAAAGCATCGGTCTCACGTATGGTTCAGCCATTCAGCCCACTGAGCCTTTCAAGTATGCCCCTGACATGCGGATATACGGGCGTGTCGTCCACCATGTCCCACCATGTGAATCCGTCCACCTCTCCCCGAACGACAACCTCGCCGTCAGCCTCCACCTCGTACAGGTGATGGTCGTTGTACTTGCCCTCGAAGACGAACAGGAATCTTATGGCCGAGGCTTCGAGTCCGGTTTCCTCGTAGAGTTCGCGGGCCGCCGCGACTATGGGCAACTCGCCATCCTCGATTCCACCGCCAGGCAGCGCGTAGGTCGGACGCCCCCTGTCCCGGACCACAAGCACGCGGTCGTCGCGCCTAACTATGACCGTCGCCCGGTGGCGCGGCAGTGTCCCATCCCAGCCGGGATAGCTGGTAGGCCGCTCTGGTGACTGATTCATCTACTCTAAAATCCCTGCCAGGCTACGTTGACATTGATCGTCATTCCCGCGAAGGCGGGAATCCAGGGGTAGGGCTGGTTGCCATACATCAGAAACATGTTGAAACGGTACTAGACTCTGTCCGCGCGGAACATTTGCTCACGCACCGGCGTCGCGACGCCGTACAGCAAGGCCATGCGGATCGCTACGCCGTTGGTCACCTGCTCCTCGATTACCGAGCGGGCTCCGTGGGCGACATCGGGATCTATCTCCACTCCCTCATTCATAGGGCCCGGATGCATTACCAGCGCGTCGGGGTTCACGAGCTTCAGTCGCTCCGTATTGATGCCATGAGTCCTGGAGTATTCTCTCAGCGACGGCAGGTGTCCGGCCCGCTGGCGTTCCAATTGCAGCCGGAGCGCGTACACTACGTCCGCGCCATCGAGCGCCTTCTCCACATTGCCCTCTATCTTCACCGACGAGAAGGGATGGCCGCCGACATCCGACAGTCCGTTCAGCATGTCTTGTGGGATGAGAGTTGGAGGCGCACATAGAGTCACCTCTGCGCCCATTTTCGTGAGTCCCCACAGGTTGGATCGCGCCACACGGCTGTAAAGTAAGTCCCCTACGATCACGACCTTGAGTCCCTTGACCCTGCCGAAGTGCCCGCGCATCGTGTACATGTCGAGAAGTGTCTGCGTTGGATGTGCATGAGTGCCGTCGCCGGCATTGATGACGCAGGCGTCGAGATTTCTTGCAAGAAAGTGCGGTGCGCCCGAGTGGCTGTGCCGAATCACGATGATGTCCGCGTTCATCGCCTGAAGAGTCAGAGCCGTATTGTAAAGAGATTCCCCCTTCTCCACGCTGCTTCCTGAGCCCGACACGTTGATTACGTCAGCGCTCAGGATCTTTCCCGCCTGCTCGAATGAAACGCGGGTGCGCGTGCTGGCTTCTGTAAAAAGTGTGATTATCGTCTTGCCGCGCAGCGTTGGGACTTTCTTGATGTCCCGGTTCATCACCTCGCGCATCGCGTCGGCATTCTGGAAGACTTCCTCGATTTCCTGCACCGTAAAGTCGTCCAGATCTAAGACATGCCTACGCCCCACCCTGTTCCTTGGTCTGGGGGAGGCTCCGTTGGCTTGCCGGGCGCGAGTTTGCGGGCTCACTTTCGTTGTCATGCTTCCTCCTCTCTTGCGAGAATCACCTCGTCGGCCCCGTCTATCTCGGTCAGCTTCACGTAAACCTGCTCGTCCAGAGATGTAGGCGCGTTCTTTCCAACGTAGTCCGCGCGAATGGGAAGTTCACGATGTCCCCTGTCCACGAGAATTGCCAGCTGTATCTGGCTCGGCCTGCCCAGGTCTGTAAGCGCGTCCATCGCCGCCCTGACTGTGCGACCCGTAAAGAGAACGTCGTCCACAAGCACGACTGTCCTTCCCTGTATGTCGGGAATGGATGTGGGACGCATGAGGGGTCTGGCTCCGGCGGCGACATCATCTCGGTACAACCCTATGTCCAGCATACCCACCGGAACTTCCACACCTTCGAACCGCTGCACGAACCCGGCAATCCTTCGCGCGATTGGAACGCCGCGCGTGTGCATCCCGACCAGCACAACGCCTTCCACGCCGCTGTTGCGCTCCATGATTTCATGGGCTACGCGAATCAGCGCACGGCGTATCTCGTCGTCGGTGAGAATCCGACGTCCGACTGTCGCTTCGCTTTCGACCAAACAAAAACCTCTTGCCCGAGGGGGCAAGAGGCGCGGGATACAGTTCAGGAAGGCCGCCCACGCGAACTTCCGGTATCGTTCCTCTCCCTTGCCAGCCTCACGGGACTAACTTAAAGGGCGATAGAGTGGAATCCATTCTATGCAAGCCTATCCCTGGTTTTCAAGCGAATATGAGGACAAACAGGATGTTTTCTAAGTAGTCCGCGCTTCCATTTCTACTACACATCCAATCCACCGATGCGCTACAATATACCCATGAAGAACAAAGTTTCTGGAACCGGATACATAAATACAAATTTATACTGACGAGAATTCGGACCATAGAGATTTCTCTCCATAGCGAACGCAGGCCGACGCAGGGCAAACTCAGGGCAGATTCGCCCCCTGTACATGCCTGCGACTCGCCTGTTCCAGCCCTGTACGATTATAAATCAGAATATATGAATCCCACGAATCCGCCAATTGCGCCATTCATCGAGACACATCCCCCTCGACCTGTAAAGGCCATATAGGACGGATCCGGGCAGTTGAGTATGAATGTACCCGAATCGCGGCAACGCATCGGCTATTGCTGATACAATCCTGTCGCTTCATATCGCAAGTTCAAGAGGTGGAAACAATATGCTCGAACGATTCAAGGTTCCAAAAGAAGACGAGATCCATGTGCCACACGACGGACTGCGAGAAACCGTCGCATCCATATTCCAGAAGATGGGGGTCACCGAAGAAGACTCCGACCTCGGCGCGGACGTCCTGGTCTCCACCGACCTCAGGGGCGTCGAGACGCACGGCGTGTCCAATATGCTCAGGTCTTACGTGCAGGGATACTCGCAGGGGACGCTGAACCCAAGACCCGACTGGAAGGTGGAGCGCGAATCCGCGGCCACCGCCACCATTGACGCCGACCGCGGCCTCGCCGTCATACTCGGCCCGAAGGCGATGGAGATAGCCATCCAGAAGGCGCGCAACGTAGGCATGGGCGCAGTGACGATGTACAACGCAGGCCACTCCGGCGCAATCGGACATCACGCGATGCTGGCCGCAAAGCAGGACATGGTCGGTATGACGGCGACGGCGGGCGGCCTTCTCGTCCTGCCCACATTCGGAGCGGAACCCCGCTTCGGGACCAATCCCCTGGCAATCGCAGCCCCCGCGGGGGCGGAGCCGTTCCTGCTCTTCGATGCGGCCACTTCTGCTATCGCCGGCAACAAGCTCGGACTGGCAAGCCGCGTAGGGGCGAACCTTCTCGGCGGCTGGATTTCCGGAACGGACGGCGACCCCATACTGGATGAAGTCCCCATGCCTGAGCGCGGCCAGTACTATCAGCTTCCCCTGGGCGGCACCCGCGAACAGGGATCGCACAAGGGCTACGGCTTCAGCCTGATGTCTGAGGTGCTGGCCTCGATGTTGTCCGGAGACAGGCCTTCCATGCTTACCGGCGGCGGCGCTAGTCACCACTATTTCGCGGCTTACAACATAGCCTCGTTCTGCGACCTGGACGAGTTCAAGCAGAACATGGACGATATGCTGCGTACTCTGCGTGAGACTCCTCCCGCGCCGGGCCACGACCGTGTCATGTATCCCGGCCTCTCGGAGTACGAAGAGGAACAGGAACGCCGAGCAAACGGAATTCCGCTGCATAAGGAAGTTATCGAGTGGTTCAGCGACATCTGCGCCGAACTACAGCTTCCGCCTCTGCCAACACTGGATTAAGCCAATGAACGAAACGAACTTGGATGCCCGGGCTCTCGACGACACCCTGTTGGCTGCTATAGAGGCGCGCGCTATCGAATTGGCGCGAGGCGGCGGATCAGTACTGTCTGAGTACTTCGGTGGGAACCTGGACATACAGTACAAAGACGACAACCAACGGGACCCGGTTACTGATGCCGACCACAGGACTCAGGAATTCCTCGTGAAAGGCATCAACGAGAGTTTCCCCGATCACGACATCCTCGGCGAAGAGGACGAGGAGAATTCGGAAGACGATGAGGCAGCAGCCGGAGACTTCCTTTGGGTATTGGATCCTTTGGACGGTACCAAGAATTTCCTGCATGGACTTCCCGTTTATGCCTGCTCAGTCGGAGTCCTGTACAGAGGCGAGCCCGTTGTGGGCGCGGTCTATACGCCCTGGCCGGAGGAAGGCGGCGTTGTCCATCATGCCCGCAAAGGCGGAGGGGCGTTCACCGACGGAAAACCCATCAGAGTGGCTGAATTAGAGTCACCACAGGCAAATCAGCTCATAACCCTGCCCGGTTCCTTCGATTGGCTTTACAAGTTCGACACGCCAATGAGAGGCAAGACAGGGGATCCGAGGGTAACCGGATCAATTGCGTATGAACTGGTTATGGTCTCCCGGGGCATTACGCAGTACATGTACACTTCAAACCCACACCTCTGGGACATCGTTGGCGGCGTGGCCGTTGCGATGGAGGCCGGCTCCGCGCTGATGATCGGTCAGAGAAGCGCTGGCCCGATGGGGATGTTCCCGTCGCTGGACTGGCGCGAGTCATCGGCGTTGGTCGAGAATTGGAAAACGAACGAGACAAGAGTCCGCGACCTCAGGCGCTGGGCGCGACCGTTGATACTAGGAAGTCCCTCGGTGGCTCGGTTCGTGTCGGCAAATCTGGGCTGGAAGCGAAATCCTCGTCTCTGGCTGCGTATGTGGCGTCGGCGCCGCAGAGCACGGTCTTGAACTCCTTCAAGGACGTTGTAACTCAATCGCATATTCCTGCATCGGTTCCATGATTCCGTCCAAATCCCCATTATCTGACCAATCCTGCATTCGGGTTGCCATTCACCTTCGCGCGAAACACCTTACTATCCAGGAATGCGTTGGAATAGACACTGCGTTTGTGTAAGATTGAGGCTATGAACGGAAGAAAGAAAGGTCTGGTAATTCTTGGTTCCACCGGCTCGGTCGGAACCCAGACGCTGGACGTCGTGCGGACTTTTCCCGACCTACTCGAGGTCGTCGGGCTTGCCTGCAACCGCAACGTCGAATTGCTGAGCAGACAGGTCCAGGAATTTCTTCCCCGCTTCATCCATTGCAACGCCTCCGAGGACGAAAAATCTCAACTTCTTCCCAACTACGTTGAGGAATGCGACCTGATCGAACTCGTTCGCCATGACGATGTAGATATCGTTGTCACTGCGACCACGGGTGACGTGGCGATAGGCCCAACTCTGGCAGCGATTTCCGCGCGCAAGCAGATAGCGCTCGCGAACAAAGAAACCATAGTCATGGCCGGAGAGTTGGTGACTTCGCTCGCTTCCGCAGAGGGCGTTGACCTGATGCCTTTGGACAGCGAACCGAATGCGATATGGCAGTGCATTCGGGGCGAACGCGCAACCGTCTCAAGGCTGATTATCACGGCCTCTGGTGGCGCGTTCAGGGACACTCCCTTGAATCAACTTTCGTCAGTCACTCCCGAACAGGCGCTGAGGCACCCGACCTGGAGTATGGGTCAGAAGATCACCGTTGACTCCGCTACCCTTATGAACAAGGCATTCGAGGTGATCGAAGCGCACTGGCTTTTCGGTATGCCCTGGGACGACATTGAAATTGTGATCCACCCTCAAAGTGTCATCCACTCCATGGTCGAGTTCGTAGATGGGTCGGTCAAAGCCCAGATGAGTAAGCCGGACATGCGTCTTCCCATCCAGTATGCCCTGCTCTACCCTGACCGCCTGGACAATCCTAAGATTGACCGCTTCGATCCACTGGCCACCGCAGCCCTCACATTCCAGGATTGGGACCGGGAACGGTATCCTTGCTTTGAAATGGCAATCGGATTCGCAAAGCGAGGAGGCACATGGGCCGCAGCCCTCAGTGGGGCGAATGACGCCGCTGTGGACTCCTTCCTGAAGGGACAGATTGGATTCCTGGAAATCGAACAGGTTATTCGCGCCGCCCTCGACGATCATGAGAGCATCCAGGAGCCGGAGCTATCAGACATTATCCGGGCAGGACAGGACGGATATGACAGGGTGTGCGAGCTGGTGAGGTCATAGCATGTTTGGACCGCTGTCCTGGCTGCTCATAGTCCCGGTGCTTGCTTTCCTGATCTTCGTTCACGAACTCGGACACTACCTGGCCGCGAAGCGATTCGGCATCAAGGTCCTGGAATTCGGCTTCGGCTTCCCTCCCCGCATGTTCGGAGTCCGCTACGGCGAGACCCTCTACTCCATAAACTGGATACCGCTTGGCGGATTCGTAAGGATGCTGGGCGAGGATAATGCCGCCGGCGTACCTGACTCTGCCGAACAGGCCAGGCTCGAATCTGCAAACCCTGACAGCGGGCGTCGCTTCACGGACCAAACCCCGCTCAAGCGCGCCATTGTGCTGGTGGCCGGTTCATTCATGAACTTCCTCACGCCCCTGGTCATATTCACGATAATCTTCCTGCTGCCCCGCGACGTTCCCGTCGGGACGGTGCAGATCAGCGGCGTCGCGCCCAGGTCCCCTGCCGCCGAAGCCGGAATCAGGCCCGGAGACCAGATCCTCGCGGTCAACGGAGAGCGGGTCAGAAACCATTACGACTTGATAGATAAGGTCAATTCATATCTGGGAATCGAGACGGAGCTGAACATACGGCGCGGCTCCATAGTATCCGGGCTTGGGCAGTCCCCCGAATTCGCGGTTGTTGAGACCGTAACCGTCGTTCCCAGATCAGACCCGCCAAGTTTCCGTGTGGTGGAAGCGGTCACCGACCCCCAGACTCAAGTCAGCCTCAGGGAAGCGCGCCGGTACGACGGCCAACTGGAGGTGGGCGATACGCTGAGCCAGGGCGCGGTTGGGGTCATTATCGGCACGGGCAATGTCCGTTTCGTCAAGGAACGGCAGCCCCCGCTCCGGGCTGTCCCGGACGCGGCGGGACGAATATGGGAGATACTGACGACGACCAAGGACGCATTCCAGCAGTGGGCCGGTGGAGGTCCCAACCCGGGTTTCACAGGTCCCATCGGTATAGCGCAGATCACCGGCGAGGTCGCTGAAGCGTCCGATCAATACGGCCTGACGATCTTCTTCGAATTGGTCGCGTTCCTCAGCATCAGCCTCGGTATAATCAACATCCTGCCCATTCCGGCTCTGGACGGCGGGAAACTGGTCTTCGTGGTGATAGAATGGATACGCGGAGGAAAGCGCGTCTCTCCGAGAAAAGAGGGCTTGGTCCACCTGGTGGGATTCGCCGTCCTCATCGGCCTGATACTCGTGGTCAGCTTTTTCGACATCTCACGAATCTTGTCCGGCGAAAGCCTAATACCCTAAGCTCTTAGACAGGCGATTCAGCAGTAACACAGTCTTCTGGAAGTGGGAGCTTACCCAACATGATAAAGCGAAGAGTTACGAAAGCACTCCATGTTGGCGACGTCAAGATTGGCGGGGACGCGCCTGTGTCAGTCCAGTCGATGACCAAGACCGACACACGCGACGTTGCCGCCACAGTTCGGCAGATAAAGGAACTCGAAGAGGCCGGATGCGAGATAATCCGCTCCGCAGTCCCCGACATGGAAGCGGCGGAGGCCCTGGCAGACATAAAGCGACAGATACGAATACCGCTCGTTGCCGACATCCACTTCCACTACCAACTTGCCCTCAAAGCGCTCGAAAGCGGAGTTGACTGCCTGCGACTCAATCCCGGCAACATCCGAGACAGGGAGAAAGTTGAACTGGTGGTCAGGGAGGCAAAGGCGCGAGGAGTTCCGATCCGCATCGGCGTCAACTTCGGCAGCCTACCCCCGGTCGGAGGAATCGGCAAGACGCGCGGGCTGTCCAGGCACAGGGACGGCGTCAATATGCTCGCCAAGGGTACGGGCGATGACGACGAATACTCCGTCGTTGACCACATGGTCGCCACCGGACTCTGGGAGATTGGAATACTTGAAGACCTCGACTTCGACCTGATAAAGATCTCCCTCAAGGCGTTCGACATTGACACCACGGTCGAGTCGTACAGGCGAATGGCGAAGCTCGTCCCCTACCCTCTCCACCTGGGCATAACGGAGTCCGGCACCGCCAAATCAGGCAGCATACGCAGCGCAATCGGACTGGGAGCGCTTCTCTACGACGGCATAGGAGACACGATCCGTGTTTCCCTGAGCGACGACCCTGTTGAAGAGGTGTACACCGGCTTCGAGATCCTCAAGTCGCTGGAATTGCGGAAAGAGGGCGCGGTCCTGGTTGCGTGCCCGTCCTGCGGCAGGGCGGACGTGGATGTGGTGAGTCTCGCCAATACCGTGGACGAACTGCTCAAGAAGACCAAGTCGCCAATCAAGGTGGCGGTCATGGGATGTGAGGTAAACGGGCCGGGCGAAGCCAAGGACGCCGATGTCGGAATCGCCGCCGGCGCGGGACGTGCCATCATCTTCCGCAAGGGCCAGAAGGCCCGAATAGTCGCCGAGGACGAAATGCTGTCGGCGCTGATGGAAGAGGTTGACAAGGCGGAAGCTGAGATGGCGATTCCGGTCTGAAATCAGAAACAGCGAGGACATTTCGGTGATTACAGCGCAATCGCGACGAAACCGCAAGATAGCCGATACTCTGGTGGAGCGGCTATTGAACAGGATGCGCGATGAGGTTCATTCCGTCATCCTGTTCGGATCGGTGGCGCGGGGTGAGGCCAACGACCAGAGCGACATTGATCTATACATAATCTCCAAAGGCTCTTCCGAGACACGCCGCCGAATGGAAGCTGTCTGCGTCGAGGTACAAAGCGAGTTCGACGACATAGCGCCTATCCACCGACTGTTCACGGACAAGATGATGTTCCACCTGGAGGCCACGGGCTGCCGCTGCGACCGCACGATGAACATAATCAACCAGGGCATAGTTCTGCACGACGACGGCACTTACATGGGGGTCATTGAAGAAGAGGAAAGGGCAACATGAGCAACATTATTCGGTTACCATATGGCGGCGGAGCTAGCTTTGACGTACAGATCCTTATAGACCACATTTCCAAAAGCGGTAGAAATTACATCATACAAGGCACGCAGCAAGATACACTTGATAAACATAGGAAACCCAATTCCTTAGACGTATGGCTACGTGTGAATGTGGCTCCCCGTCACAGAGATACGGCACAGTCAACCAATGATGTTATTGCACAGCTAGTGGAGACAGGATATTTCAGGGAAGGAAAGTTCGAATGCCCTGACAGCGACCATAGCAGGCTTCTTAAGGGAATAGAACTCGTCTCTCAATGAAATGAATAACACGCAAGGAATGAACCAATGAGAATGTCCCGGGCTTTCGGCAAGACACTGCGAGACGATCCCGCAGAGGCCGAACTGGATAGCCATAAATTAATGCTCCGAGCTGGCATGATCCATCAAACGATGATGGGCGTGTACAGCTATCTGCCCCTTGCGTGGAGGTCTATCAGAAAGATCGAGGAGATCATCCGAGAGGAGATGGACGCGGCCGGCGGCCAGGAACTTCACATGTCCATGCTCCAGCCACGAGAGATATGGGAGCAGTCCGGGCGAGATGAGCAGTATGGCCCCGACATGATGCGCCTGTTGGACCGCCGCGAAAGGCGGATGGTACTCGCGCCGACATCGGAAGAACTCCTGACGAACATCGTCAAGGCGAACGTCCTAAGCTATCGCGATCTGCCTGTTACGCTCTACCAGATTCAGACGAAATTCCGGGACGAACCAAGACCGCGCGCCGGGCTCATCCGCGTCCGTGAATTCGACATGAAGGACGCCTACAGTTTCGACTCCGATCAAGACGGACTGGACGTGAGCTACGACGCTATGGTCCAGGCGTACAAGAATATATTCGCGCGCTGCGGACTCGATCCTATTGTCGTCGAAGCCGACTCCGGCGCGATTGGCGGCAGGGACTCCCAGGAGTTCATACTGCTCGCCGACGGCGGCGAGGATACCATCATCTTCTGCGCCGACTGCGGCTACGCCGCCAACGCGGAGAAAGCCGAGTTCACCAAGCCCCCGATGCCAAAGGAAGAACCGCTGCCATTGGAGGAAGTACATAGCCCCGGCATCAAGACCATAGATGAACTCTGCGACTTTCTGGACATACCACAGGCCACCACGATCAAGGCCGTCTTCTACATCGTGGACGGTAAGCTGTTGTTCGTGGTCATCCGAGGCGACCTGGATGTTAACGAGGTAAAACTGAACAATGCGCTGGGTCAGCCCGGGGAGTTGCGTCTTGCGTCGCCAGAAGAGGTCGCCGCCGCCGGTGTTGTCGCAGGCTCGGCCTCTCCCGTCGGCCTGAATTTCACTACCGTTGCGGACGACTCCATACACCTTGGGTCGAATTTCGCCGTCGGCGCGAACAAGGACGACTATCACCTGCTCAACGCCAACGTCGGACGCGACTTCCAGCCGGACGTCGTCACCGACATCGCCCTCGCCGAGGAAGGCCATCAGTGCCCAAAGTGCGACGGAACTCTGGTTGCGCGGCGAGGAATAGAAGTCGGACACGTCTTCAAGCTCGGAACACGGTACAGCGAAAAGCTGGATGCGCAGTATCTTGACAGCAGCGGCGAGCGACACCTGATCATCATGGGATGCTATGGCATAGGAGTCGGCAGACTTCTCGCCGCCGCTATCGAGCAGAACCACGACGAAGCGGGCATCGTGTTCCCTACTCCGATTGCACCCTACGACGTTCACCTGGTGGGTCTCAACACGAATGTGAACGACGTCGTGGAATCTGCCGATTCGCTTTACGAGGAACTCAGCCAGGCCGGTCTGTCGGTGCTGTTCGACGACAGGAACGAGTCCCCGGGGGTCAAGTTCAACGACGCCGACCTCATCGGGCTGCCGGTGCGAGTCGTCGTCAGCAGGAGAAATCTCGGTCAGGGGGTCGTCGAGATCAAGAAGCGAGACTCTTCGGAGTCCGAGACTGTCCCGATGGATGAAGCCGCCCAAACGGTGCGAAACTACCTGGACGCCTGAGAAACAAGTCAGGCAAGCCCGATCTCGGTTGGTTCACGGCTATGCCCGAACAGGGGTGAAGGTTCAGCCTTCCTCGGAACCTAGTCGCGACAAGAAGTACGCCGCAACCCTGTCGGCGTACTCTGCCTTGTTTTCGACAAATGACTCGGCGTGGGCTACGCCTTCTACCACCCACAGGCGGCTGCCCTCGGGCGAAGCGTCGAACACCCTCCGGCTGTGATCTGGCGGTATGCGACTGTCCTCCGTTCCATGAATCACCAGGACCGGAAAGTCCAGTTCGGCAACCGCTGTCTCCGGGGACATCCCTTCGAGGCTGATGTCGAATATCCTTTGAGCCAGGAACACAGCGCAAGGAACGAAAGCCAGGGTGAACCATCCCGGCAATCCCGTTCGGAACTTGACCTCACGCAAAATCAGGTCCGAGGCTCTCGCGTACGGCGTATCCAGAGACAGGGCCCGAATCCCGCGCTCCTCTGCCGCAGCCAGGCACAAGGCCCCCGCGCCCATCGAGACGCCATGCAGTCCGATGTGGCAGGACGGAACTCCTCGCTCCACCAGAAAATCATATGCACCCAGCGCGTCCATCCGCTCATGCCAGCCGGACGACACCCTCTTTCCTTCCGACAGGCCGTGTCCGCGAAAGTCGAACTGCAGGACCCCGAAACCCCGCCGGTTGAGCGTTGTCGCCAACTCGGTCAGGCCGTCCCCCGTTCTGCCCACCTCGATTCCGTGGCAGAAGATGAGGGTTGGCATCCTCTCGTGTCCGCGCAGATACCAACCGTCCAGCTTCACGTCCCCTCGCCGCGACATGAATCGGACGCTCTCGAACGCCGCGCCGTAGTCCGATGGGCTGTCCTGAAACTCCGCCTCTCCTACCTTGGTCATGCCGGACGCCATCATGTAAGAGAAAAGCAGGTACAACACCGAGAGAATTAGCGCCACCAGAATGAATGTGAAAATGGGTATCAGTGGACAATATCTCCGGTATTTCGGTTGTGAACAGCGCCACAAGGTGGGGAACCGATTATAGCATCGCCCCGGCCCGAAGCATCAAATTTCTGGTTGGTATTTGGCTGCCCAATTCGTAGTGACGTACCTTGTGGGCGTCCGCCCGCTCCTTGCCTCCTCTTACAACCCGCCCGACAATTCCGATAGAATCCACCCAAACCACACACCCGCGGAGGACTGACATGAGCGGAATCTGGCCTGGCGACACACGATGCGTAGTGATGCTCGGATTCGACATAGACGGCGTCTCGAGCGCGATAAACAGAGATCCGGCCTCGGCGAACCTGCCGAGCCTCATGTCTGCGCGCGAGTACGGCCCTTCCGTCGCCACGCCCAGAATACTCGATCTGCTGGAGCGATACGGGATACCCGCCAGCTTCTACATCCCGGGGTTCGTTGCTGAAACGCATACTGAGTTGGTAAAGGACATCCACGCTCGCGGCCACGAAGTCGCCCATCACGGCTACATGCACGAGCCCCCCGCCACTCTCACACGAAGTGAAGAAGCCGAGGTATTGGACAAAGGCATCGAAATCCTGGCAGGTCTAACGGGGGAATCTCCTGCCGGATACCGTTCGCCGAGTTGGGAACTCAGCGAACACTCACTTGAACTGCTCGCTGACCGGGACTTCATCTACGACTCCAGTCTCATGGGCGACGACATCCCCTATGTCGTCAATGTAGATGAACGCACCATCGTGGAGATTCCGGTCCACTGGGAACTGGATGACGCGCCCTACTTCAGTTACGCCCCTTCGCTCGGAGCGCGCTTTCCCATGTCGAGCCCAAGCCACGTTTACGACGTGTGGTCATCGGGATTCGAAGGCGCCCACCACTATGGACGCGCTTTCGTACTCACCATGCACCCCCACGTTATAGGCCGACCCGGACGCCTGCGAATGCTCGAACGGCTGATACGGTACATTCAGGAGTTCCCAGGCGTGGAGTTCGCCCGCGCCGTTGATGTAGCGCGGCAGTGGTCCGCAAACACATCCGATGAATAGAACATCGTTGAAGATTGCGGCTCTGATCCCGACGACAGGTGAGCTTGAGTCGTTCGTCAGCGCAATGGAATCACTTGGCTGTGATCGCATACCCCGCAGCATCGGACAAATACCCTGTCTCTCCTACTGGGACGGGCGGCTGCTGGTAGCGCAGGGCGGCCTCGGCAAAGTGGATTTTGCTGTAAGGACGATTCACATCGTGGAGCAAGAGCCGTCTCTCGATGGTGTGATCTGTCTCGGTACCTGCGGCGCCCTCTCAGCGGACCTCGCCATTGGCGATGTCGTGATTGCGACCGAAACGGTCGAGCACGACTTCAATCGCAAGCTCACGGAGGGCCCGACTCCCAGATTCGACAGTGACCAGACGCTACTGGACGCATTCAGGACGATCCAGGCTTCACAGTCCGTTGACCTAAATGTCGTATTCGGCCCGATAGCGTCCGGCGACGAGGGAATTGACTCCTCTGCCAGAGCGAAGGAGCTAATGGACAAGACGGGCGGAATAGTCGCGGCTTGGGAAGGCGCGGGAGGGGCCAAGGCCTGCCAGTTCGCGGGAGTGCCCTACGTCGAGGTCAGATGCGTCAGCGATCTTGCCGACGAGGACGCCATGACTGACTTCAAGGAAAACACGCCCATCGCTATGGGCAACCTCGCAAAGCTGATGATGCGCTTTCGCCAACGCTTCACGAACACATAAGCCCTCGGCGTCGGAAATCTTCTGGTGCGGTCGCCGCGCCAATGATGGTAAAATGCATTCGGTAACTCGTAATCGTTCAGTCTAGTACGACGAGAAGGTGGGATAGAGCCTCGATGACTACGGAAACAGCCCCGGCAAAACCGGAATATAAAGTTGTAGGAACGCGACCGATCCGACACGACGGTGCGGACAAAGTAACCGGCAAGGCCGTTTACGGAACAGACCTCAATCTGCCCGGTATGCTCTGGGGCAAGGTACTCAGAAGCCCCCACGCTCACGCCCGGATCGAGTCGATAGACACCTCCAAGGCGGAGTCTCACCCGGAAGTCAGGGCTGTCGCCACCTTCAGGGATCTCGCCAACGTCGAAGATCGAATCGAAGAAGTCGGCGAGGATGTTTACACGAGTATGAAGTACATCAGAGACAACATACTCGCCTCCGACAAGGCTCTCTACAAGGGCCACGCCATCGCCGCTGTCGCGGCCTCTTCGCCCCACGCCGCCGAGGAAGCCCTCGACCTGATCGAAGTGGAATACGAGCCACTGAAGCCCGTTACCGATGTCGAGTCCGCTCTGGCCCCCGACGCTGCTATCCTTCACGACCACATGACCACCGCAAGCCTCGGCGACGACTCGCCCACCGGCACCAACATTGCCAGCCACCAGCAATTCATCCTCGGGGACATCGCCGTAGGATTCGAACAGGCAGACGTTATCGTCGAGCGCGAATTCAGGACAAAATCGGTCCACCAGGGCTACATCGAGCCTCAGAACGCGACTGCCGACTGGAACTCCGACGGCAAAGTCACCATATGGTGCTCCAGCCAGGGACACTTCGGAATACGAGATACCGCCGCGACCGTCCTGGGAATACCCGTATCCCAGATCAAAGTGGTCCCACTCGAGATTGGCGGCGGATTCGGAGGAAAGCTGGCCAGCTACTTGCAGCCCGTGTCCGCCGTTCTCTCCCGCAAGTCCGGTTCGCCCGTAAAGATGTACATGACAAGAGCTGAGGTATTGGAGGCTTCGGGCCCTACCTCCGGATCCCATGTCAGGGTAAAGATCGGAGTCACCAACGAGGGGAAGATCACAGCCGCAGAGGGATACCTGGCGTTCGAGGCGGGCGCGTACCCGGGATCGCCGATAGGCGGGGCGACGGCCTGTATGTTCTCGCCATACGACATCGAAAACGTGCATATAGACGGCTATGACGTCGTTACCAACAAGCCCAAGACGACCGCGTACCGGGCTCCCGGCGCCCCGCTAGGCGCTCTGGGGGTCGAAACCGTAATTGACGAAATCTGCGGAATACTTGGCATCGAGGCGACCGAGTTCAGAATGCTCAACGCTGCCAGGGAGGGCACGCGCCGTGTGGACGGCGTAGTCAACGGTAAGATCGGTATGGTGGAGACCGTCGAGGCTGTCCGTAGCCACCCACACTTCTCCCAGCCGCTCGGTGAGTCGGAAGGCAAACTCAGGGGACGCGGACTGGCCTTCGGATTCTGGCGAAACAACGCCGGACCTTCCAACGTCGTGGCCGGTGTAACTCCCGACGGAAAAGTGACCCTTAACGAAGGCTCAGTGGACGTCGGTGGCTCGAGGCCCGCGGTGGCGCAGCAGCTGGCTGAAGTGCTTGGCATTCCGGTAACCGACGTGAATCCGCAGGTCATGGACACCGATTCCATCGGTTACACATCGAACACCGGCGGAAGCGGCGTAGCATACAAGACCGGCTGGGCCGCCTACGAAGCTGCTCAGGACATCAAGAGGCAGCTCATAGAAAGGGCCGCGGTCATTTGGGAAACCGACAGCGATAACGTCGAGTACGACGACGCGATTCTCAGGCATAAGTCCGACCCGGAACTGAGCATCGCCTTCAAGGATATCGCTCCGAGCCTCAACGCAACCGGAGGCCCTGTTGTAGGTCGCGGCAGTGTTAATCCCATGAGGGGCGTGGGCGGTTCCTACGCGGCCAATCTGGTTGACCTGGAGGTTGACCCCGAGACCGGCAAGGTTGATATTCTCCGGTTTACCGCATTTCAGGATGTGGGTACGGCGGTCCACCCTTCATACGTCGAAGGACAGATACAGGGTGGCGCGGTTCAGGGCATCGGATGGGCGCTCAATGAAGAGTATTACATGAGCGACGATGGCGAAATGCTCAATGCCACGCTGCTCGACTATCGAATGCCCACCAGCCTCGATGTGCCGATGATAGAGGCGGTGATCGTAGAGGTGCCCAACCCTGGGCATCCATTTGGAGTGCGCGGCGTCGGGGAAGCCAACATTGTCCCCCCACTCGCCGCGATTGCAAACGCAATTCACGACGCTACCGGAGTTCAATTAGACGAGCTGCCAATGAATCCGGCCTCGATAGTAAAGGCTCTGAACAGTAAGAAAACCAGTTAGAAACTCTCTCAAAACGATCGCCGGAAACGAGCGACAAGGGTAGGCAAAGTCCCTTCCCCCTTGACGGGGGAAGGTTAGGATGGGGGTGAAATCCCTTCCGATTAGATTTTGAGATAGTCACTTAGTATCACATTCAAGTAAATCAAAATTCAGAGAGGTGTACCAGAAATGGCGAAACAGTTTCAGTTCGACGTGGACGCCCGACGCCAGCTCATGGACGGCATAGATACTATGGCCGCGGCGGTGGGCGCTACTCTTGGGCCAGGCGGAAGAAATGTTGTTCTGGATAAGGAGTTCGGTCCTCCGCACGTCTGCAGCGACGGCGTTACGATTGCCAAGGAAATAGAGCTCGTGGAGCCCTTCCCCAATATGGGTGCACAGCTCCTTAAGGAAGCTGCGAGCAAGACGAACGATGATGTCGGTGACGGCACGACTACCTCGACCGTCGTTGCTCAGGCCATGATTCGCGATGGCTTCAAGAATCTTGCGGCCGGCGCGAACCCCATGGCGGTCAAGCGCGGCATCGAATTGGCAGTCGCCGGTGTAAGAGACGAAATCCGTGATATGGCTCGTCCCGTGAATGGCAGAGAACAGATCGGACAGGTTGCGGTGCTTTCAGCACACGACCCCGAAATGGGAGAGCTCATCGCCGACGTCATGGATAAGGTCGGACCGCAAGGCATAATCACCGTGGAAGAGTCGAAGGGACTCAGCTACGAGATCGACTTCGTAGAAGGTATGCAGGTGGATCGCGGATACCTGTCCCCTCACTTTGTTACAAATAAAGAAAGAATGATCGCCGAGATCGAAAACCCTCGCATACTGCTGACCTCAGAGAAGGTATCCGCAGTCAGCGACCTGCTTCCCATGCTGGAACAGGCGTCGCAGGTCTCCAGGGACCTCGTCATCATAGCCGAGGATGTGGATGGAGAGGCGCTGGCCACTCTCGTGGTCAACAATCTGCGTGGCACTCTCAACTGCCTGGCCATCAAGGCCCCCGCCTTCGGCGAACGCCGGAAGGCAATCCTCGAAGATATGGCCGTACTGTTCGGGTGCCAGGTCATCAGCAGCGAATCCGGCCGCAGCCTCGATTCGGTCACGGTCGCCGACCTCGGAACCTGTGGCCGCGTCATCGCCGACAAGGACAACACCACCTTCGTCCAGGGTGGCGGCTCGGAGGCGGACATCCAGGGCCGTATTAGCCAGATACACAACCAGGCCGCTGAAACCACTTCCGACTACGATAGGGAGAAGCTCGAAGAGCGGGCGGCCAAGTTGGCAGGCGGCGTTTCAGTGCTCAAAGTCGGGGCGGCAACCGAGATCGAGCTCCGAGAAAGGAAGCAGCGACTTGAAGACGCTCTATCCGCCACGAGGGCGGCCATGGAAGAGGGCATCGTGCCCGGTGGAGGCACCGCCCTTCTCAGGGCTGCGCAGAGAGCGGCGGCCAATCTGGAAGCATCCGGCGACGAGCGTACCGGCGTGAACATAGTCCTCAGCGCGGCCGAAGAACCTGTCAGGGTAATCTCACGCAATGCCGGACTGACCGGAGAGGTCGTCCTGCACCAGATTTCCTCGGCTGAGGATGACTACGGTTTCGACGCCGAAACAGAGCGTTACGGCAATATGTACGAACTTGGCATCGTTGATCCGGCCAAGGTGACCAGGTCCGCCCTCGAGAACGCCGCAAGCGTGGCAGGTATGGTTCTCACGACCGAATCCCTCATTACGGAACTCAATCCTATGCCGCTGCCGGCGCCATACGACGATTAGGTCGTCTCGCCTGTAAGCACAACCCGCATCAGACCCTATCGCGATTGAATAGGGTCTGATGCTTGCAGACACACCAAGTTTTCTAGACCCCTTTATCACGTAGGACTCAGATGCCGGAAAACCGCTCATCCGCCGAACCGCGTATCCATAGTGAGGTACGTCGAGATGTCTGAACAAACTGAAACAGCCGCAACCCGTGATTCCGGTGCGGATAATGACGCCACCATACAGGTCAAGGGCGTTACCAAGCGGTTTGGCGTGCGCGTCGCGGTTGACAATCTCTCTTTCGATGTCAAACGAGGGGAAATTGTAGGCTTCCTCGGCCCAAACGGGTCGGGCAAGACCACTACGATGAGGATGCTCACCTCGTTCTACACGCCGGACATCGGAAACATTTCAATTAACGGGATGGACACACAGGAAAACGACATAGTCACACGAGAGGCCATAGGGTATCTTCCGGAAAACAACCCCCTTTACGAGGATATGCTCGTCTCTGAGTATCTGGCGTTCGTAGCCGAACTGAGGGGTCTGACCGGAGACGACCGCCGCCGTAATCTCGACCTCACGGTTGAAGAGACCGGCATACAGGAAGTTTTCTATCGCCCAATATACGAACTGTCTAAGGGCTACCACCAGCGCGTCGGCCTCGCACAGGCAATACTTCACAGACCCTCCGTCCTGGTTCTCGACGAACCCACTGAAGGACTCGATCCCAACCAACGAATCACTATCCGCGATCTGATCCGACATCTGGGCGGCGAAAGAACGGTACTGCTCAGTACCCATGTAATGCAGGAGGTCGAGAACACCTGCGAGCGCGTATTGGTGATCAGCCGGGGGAAACTGGTTGCCAACAGTCCTGTGCAGGACCTCTTGCAGCAGGCATTGGAACTCAGAAGAGTTCATCTTGAGGTCGAAGGGAACGGTATAGAGTCCGGTCTGGCTCAAATTGAAGGCATTTCCGATGTACAAAGCGAAGGCATTCAGGACGGCCGAAAACGTTATCTTCTATCGGTAACCGCCGAATCCGACCCGCGCCCAGAGATTTTCCAGATGGCTAAGTCGAATGACTGGGTCCTATGGGAATTGCACGAAGAGCGTCCTCGCCTTGAAGATGTGTTCCACGGTCTGACGGCTGAATCCACTACTACGGGAGAAGTTTCATAGTATATGAGCTCACCACTGTTCGCTCTAGTCAAGAAGGACATCAAGAGTTACTTCGACCAGCCCGCCGCGTACATCCTGATTGTGCCGTTTGTCGCGGTTCTCTCTTACGTATTCTTCAGCCAGGCTCTTCTAACCGCTGAGGCTTCTCTACGCCCGCTATTCACCGTTGACTTCCAGATAGACAACCCCTCACTGCCGTGGCTGCTGGCCATCTTTGTTCCGGCGGCAACTATGAAGCTTCTTGCCGAGGAAAACAGGGACGGCACCCTGGAACTTCTACTCACCCATCCGATACGCGGGTGGATAGTTCTGTTGTCTAAGTTTCTATCGGGCTTCGTATTCGTTGCCTTCTCGATCCTGGCTACTATTGGCATACCGATAGCCGTCCAGACCGCTGGCAACCTGGACATAGGCGCCGCGGTCGGGCAATACGTCGGCAGCCTGTTCCTGGCAGCATCCTTTGTATCAATTGGCTTGTTCACATCGAGCCTGACCCGAAACCAGGTAGTCGCCTTTATTCTGGGACTCTCCTTCACGATGCTCCTGATGATTATGGGGCTGGACATAGTTGCCGTCACCCTCCCTCAGCGACTCGCCTCCCTATTGCAGGACTTAAGTCCGGTAACTCACTTCTCCAGCGTCGCGAGGGGTGTGATACACCTGAGAGACGTCCTCTACTTTATAGCGCTCATCTCTACTTTCCTCAGTGCGACCTTCCTGATCATCCGAGGTAGGACTCTCAGCCATAAGTCCACACAGTACCGAAACCTTCAACTAGGGACAGCCGGCCTGATCGTTTTCAGCATACTCATCGGCTGGTCCGGCAACTCAATCGAGGGCAGATTCGATCTCACGGAAGACAGGCTGTTTACAATCAGCCCTGCCACCGCTGACATGGTTGAAGACCTGGATGACATTCTTACATTGGAGTTCTACGAATCGCGCGAACCGGCCGTTCCAATAGCCCTGGCAACACGCGACATTGGGGACTTCCTGGAAGACTTCGCATCTGGATCGGATGGCAAAGTCAAGCTCGTAAGAAGGTTCCCTGAGGAAGATGAGGACGAACTCCGCAAGGCACAGATTGCAGGAGTGCCACCCAGGCAGTTTAACGTCCGCAGCCAGGGTGAACTTCAGATTAAGGCCAGCTACCTCGGCCTGTCCATGACCTATGTGGACCAACGAGAGACTATTCCGTTCATCAACAACTTCGACGGATTCGAATATCGTTTGGCTTCCCTGATCAACAGGATGGTCGAGGACCAGAAGAAGTCCGTCGCCTTCCTTACCGGACACGGTCAGGCCGGTCCATCAGGCGGCTACCAGACCTTTTCTGCCCTGCTTACGGATGCTTATGAAGTACGGGAGATAAACGCTTCCGAAGATCCCGCGATTGATCTGTCCGGCGTTGACGTCCTCATTATCGGAGGCCCGACACAAGCCATCCCCGATCAGACCGCTGAATCAGTGTACAACTACGTTGCGAACGACGGGAAGGCCCTGCTTTTGATTGACTCCATACTCGTGGACCAGGCTCAATTGATTGCCGGGGAGAATCGCTACAGCTTCAGGGACTTGGCCGAACGGTTTGGAGTAGTAGTCGAAAAGGACCTTGTGTTCGACCTTCAGGCCAACGAGACCCTGTCTTTCGGGACCCAGGTAGGTAATGTTTTCCTGCCCTACCCGTATTGGGTCCGTGCGCCGGTCATAGACAAGAAAGTGGCGGGCAACGTCGAATCGGCCGTGCTGCCATGGGCCAGTTCACTCGGAGTCGTCGAGTCCCAGCGCGACTTTATAGAAGTAATCCCGATCCTGGAAACCAGCGAATTCGCGGCAATTGATTTCACATATCGCGACCTGAGACCGAACTCCACCGTCTTTGAGGAGATTACGCCGGGAAACCTGGTACAGAGTCTAGTCGCCGTCGCTATCGCCGAGAAATCCGATGACGACCAGGAGGCCTACAGGTTGGTCGTAGTCGGTGACTCCGGCTGGCTCACGGACGCAGTCGTCTCTCGTTCGCAAGAGAACGTCGCTCTTGCCCTCAATCTGGTTGACTGGCTTGCACAGGAAGACAAACTTGCATCCGTTCGATCCAAGGTAGTCTCTTCGCGTGATTTACTCTACTCTTCTCCCACCCACGAGAACGCCGCACGCTGGATTAACATTGCCGGAGTGCCCTTGATATTCATTCTGTTCGGCGCAATTCGATCTGTCCGAAGGCGGAGGTTCGGATTTACTCTGTACGGTCAGGCCGCAAGAGGTAGAGCCGCCAGAAGACGCGCCGAGTCCGACCAGGAGGACGAAGAGTGAAGAGCAGGCAGGTTGGATTTGTCCTGATGGCCCTGATAGTGGTCGGTATAGCCGGGCTCGTGTTTCGGATTGTTGCCGGCGGTTCTGACGAAGTCATACTCGAAGGGCTGGTGCAGGTTTCGTCTCAGGCAAGTGACCGTGTTCTCGTCGAGGGGGATGGCTTCACGACCGAGCTTCAGCGCCTGGGAGAAGCCGAGCAGGGGGCCTGGTTCGTTGACGACCAGCCTGTATTCGAGCCTTGGCTTCAACAATTCTGGCAGGGGGTTGACGATCTCTACGACGCCCAGCTTATTTCAACGAATCCCGCCAACCATGACCGGTTGGGAGTGGCTCAGGGCGACTCCATAGAAATGTCATTTTTCCAGGATAGGCGTTCGTTGCAGGAGAAGTTCCTGGTTGGCACCTGGAAGTCGGCGACTCGGCTCTGCTATGTAAGGAGAGCGGGACACGACGAAACCTACGGGATACCCTGTTCTGGCGGAAACATATTCGACCCGGACCCCGACAGGTGGAAGAATCCGGTCGTCGCTTCGATTCCTCCCAATGAAATCGCCGAAATCCTATACACCTATCGCGATGAGCAGTTCATTCTGAAACCCAATGAAGAGGGAGAGTGGTTCGTCATAGGCGCTGATGGAACGGAAAACCCCTCGAGGCCGGCAGCGCTGAACAGCATCATCGGCATCCTTCAACTCGTCATTGCCTCAGGTTTCGAGAGCGAGGAAGTCGCGGAAACTCTGAACTTCACAACGCCTGACGCGATGGTCCGCGTCATAACTCGCGACGACGCTCCCACTCCCTCCACGAGGCTACGATTTCTACAGCGCGACGACCGTTCTTTCTATTTGAAGATACCCACAACCTCTACGGTCTATATAGTGGACGCGCAGCGGGTCGGGCCACTTCTTCTGAGATTGAGCGACATAGCGGAGCCGCAACCCGAAAACTAAAGTCGGACCGCGTCCGCATTAGCAGGTTAAGCCAACCCGTCCCGGTTCTCTATAGCCTGTCCGTCGGCTGAAAAGCCTTCCGATTCTTCTGTCCTGTTGCGCCGCGCGTGTCCCAGAACCGCGTGTCCGAACACTACTATTGCTAAGGCTCCTATTATCAGCGCTGTGTTCATTTCGCCGGGATTCCAGAAGTACGTAAATGCGACAACAACTCCGTATCCCGATACTATGCACAGTAGGGACGTGTAACGCATCTTCTGACCGCCGAGTGCCACGGCGATCCCTACCAGAACTCCCAATACTGAAATGACGTATCCAATGGGCTGAGAGAAGACCACCAGGCACATTCCACCCAGAACCACAAGACCGTCTCCCCCCTTGAAGCGAGTGAAAATAGAGTTCCAGTGACCAATCACTGTCGCGGTTGCCGGAACAAACAGCCATGGGCCCTCGATTCCCATCTGTTTGGCAGCCATAACAGCTATCATACCTTTCACTGCGTCCCCAATAACCACAATCGCGGCGGGCTTCACGCCTACGTTCCGCCGAACATTCGACGCTCCTGCAAGCCCCGTGCCGATACTGAAGATGTCAACCCCTCTCCTCCTGCTTATACGATCCGCCAATGGGATCGCGCCGAGCAGGTAGCCGATGGCTACTGAAATCAAAAGGCTCATTATTTCAGGACTCGCACCCAATTTACCTCTCCGTCAAGGCACATCGCAGACCAGAGCGACTTTGACCCTTAAGTACGGTTTACAGAAGGAACCCGCCTTGTTCGCTGTAAATCTCGTCAGTCTGGCGGCCATAGAATGATTCAGCACTTTGCCCGATTGAACCGATTGAGGATACGGGCACACGGCGACTAATCTGTCCAGATTATACATCACGATCTCAATCTGTTCATAACACAAACCCCCGGACGGTTATTGCCGTTCAAGAGTCTCCTCGCCTGCAGTTACGTTTTCTTCGCGGAGTCGGAGCGTTATAGCCCCGACCGATGTCAGGCATAATTCACGGCGATGATCACCCGATGTTACGCCGGCGACCAGAACCCCAGGACTCCTTCCACCAGGGGCTGCACAGTGTGCATAGGGCCAGTGTCCACTATGAAAATTCGGCTTCCGCCAGTAGGCTGTGCGGCATATCCGGCTGTCACTGCAACATCATTCAGCGCACCGGCAAATATCAGGTAGCGGCTGTCCGGAGACCAGAGTTGGTGTGAATAGGCATACTGGTCGAAGAACTGAAACATCGTAAGTTGATCTGATGAAGGTCGGAATTTCACTAAGGGACTGACTGTGTCGGATGCGATGTCCAGCAGCTTCCACTGCATCCCGCCTGACGGACCGGAGAGTGTTGCATATGCGATCTTTGATGAGTCTGGCGACCAGAAGAACGCAACGACATTTTCGTTCAACTTGGATTTCGCTTCGAAGGCTTCCGCATCGAGCACGCGGAGTTGCCTGTACACGAACAGAACGGTATTCCCATACAACACAGGTCTCACTTCGTCGGCAACTGCAAGGTGGGAGCCGTCGGCCGACCACAGAAATGCGGCGTTGGCTCCTACTTCTGCAAGCAGTCTTTCACTTCCGGCATTCGACGGGGAGACAGAGGAAATGGCGAAATAAGGCCCAGAGATCCCCCTTACAAAGTTAAATTCATCCACACCCGGAACCCAGGCCGGAACTCTGTAAGCGCGGGACCGCAGTGTCGTCGGCGAGACGGTTGTAGTTTCATGCGCTGTAACAACAAAGTGCGACTCGGCCCTGTGGACCGCAAGTTTGGACGAGTCCGATGACCAGGACATCCAGAGTGGCCCACGGTCAAGGACATAAACGGGTTCTTCCGAGTCTCTCACGTCGTCGAGGAATAGCGTCAAGCCACGTTCCTCAGTGGCGGCAATGAACGCAATCTTATTCCCGTCGGGCGACCACAGCGGATAATGGACGACGCCTTCGGCGAGCAAGCCGGCGAATCCGGGCGCACTCTCGTAGAGTATGCGAGACGCCCCGCTATCGGATTCGTGGAGAAACAGCGTGGTGACCAACTCTCCGTCGGCGTTCTCGACCACCCCTGAGTAAGCGACACTTCGACCATCGGGGGACCACGTAGGCCAGGTAAAGAACCCCTCATCATCCGAGATGGCGCGTTCCCCAGATCCATCGCGCCGCATTGTGCTTACCTGTCCGTCGGCCGAGACGACAGCGATGCGATACACCAGATATTCGGGAGGCCATGCGTCACCCCGGCCTGTGGTTTCTCCCCTTCCTCCAAGAACTGCCACCATTAGCAAGGCTGCGACAGTTACCGCGAGGATGGAATATTTCCCTGGATAGAAACTCATCCATCAATTTCCATGTCGAGGCTGACGTTCATTGCCGGCGCAGAGTGAGTTAGCGCTCCAACCGAGATTATGTCAACGCCTGTCTCAGCGATAGCCCTGACTGTCTGGAGCGTGATTCCCCCTGAGGCTTCTAACACTGCTCTGCCGTCTGTGATTTCGACGGCCTTTCGCATCTGTTCGGTGGACATGTTGTCCAGCAGCACCAGGTCGGCGCCGGCATCGAGGACCTCCTCGAGCTGGGCAATGGTATCCACCTCGATCTCAACCTTGATGGTATGGGACGCGCGAGCATTAGCCCTCTTGACCACATCGCCGATATTGAGTCCCTGCAGAGCCATCGCTTCTATGTGATTGTCCTTTATCAGGATGCCGTCCGCGAGATTCTGCCGGTGATTCTGGGCACCACCCATCGTTACCGCGTACTTTTCCAGCTTTCGCAGTCCCGGAGTCGTCTTGCGGGTGTCCACGATCTTCGCGTGAAGACCCGAAACTGCGTCAACGTAGCGGCGAGTCTCGGAGGCGACGCCGCTCAGATGCTGGAGGAAATTCACTGCCGTCCGCTCGGCCTTGAGTATGGACGCCACGCTGCCGCTCACCAGGGCGAGACGGTCGCCCGGAGACACTCTAGAACCGTCCGGAGTGAGTATCTTCGTCCGCAGGGACGGGTCGAAACGCCCGAACGCGGCGGTCGCCACCTCTATTCCCGCAAGAACGCCCGAATCTCGCGTGACCAGCGCGGCCCGCCCCATCAGATCAGGCGGAATGAGGACGTCGGTCGTCGGGTCGCCGGTTAGAACGTCCTCGGCGAAAGCGGCGTCAATAAGATTCTGAATGTCGGACGTAATCAGCATGGTTGTAAGGGCTCCATCGTAACACGTTCTTCATAGGCCAACGATGTGTAATTCTGCGGAAACTGGGTGATACTATGAAAAGGCACCTCGTACTGGGTACAGACGGATATATATGGGGAGGTTCGATATGCGATTGTCGCTGTTCATTCTGTTCATTGCGGCTTTCGCGTCGCAGACCGTACTGATTTTCGCCTATTGGATAGTGGGGATGAATCCCAGTCAACACCTGAATTGGTCGGCGCTGGCTCTAAGCGGGGTGTGCGTCACGTTAATGGTCGTGATAGCGATAGTGTCGCGAAATGTCGGCACGCGATGGCTGTCAGTTGGACTGATTGGGATGGTGACTCTCGCGTTCTCCACCCTGACGATTATCAGCATAGGGCTTCTGACCGCGCCGTTCGCGTTCGCGCTGATAGTCCTGTCCATCGTCATGTTGATACGGAACAGGCACTCGGCGCCCGCCAACAGCTGACTGCCTCGCCTACACCACCGACAGCATCCTGTCGAGCGCAACCCGCGCCTCCACCGCCGTATCCTCGTCCACCTCTATCCTGTTGACGACTACGCCCTCGTTGAGGCCATCGAGCACCCACGACACATACGCCGGATGGATCCGGTACATCGTGGAGCAGGGGCAGATAACCGAGTCGAGGCAGAACACCAGCTTGTCGGGGTTCTGCGCCGCCAACCGGTTGACGAGGCTTATCTCGGTGCCAACAGCCCATTTCGAGCCCGAAGGCGCGTCGGCTATCATCGCCTTGATATATTCAGTCGAGCCATCGTAGTCTGCGGCGCCGACAACTTCCATCGTGCATTCGGGATGGACCAGGATGTTGACGTCGGGATACTTTTCACGCGCCTTCTCAATCTGATCCACCGTAAAGCGGGTATGCACTGAGCAGTGTCCCTGCCAGAGGATAACCTTTGAATTTACGAGGTCCTCTTCAGTGTTTCCACCGAGTTCCTTGAACGGATTCCACAGAATCATGTCGTCCAGATCAACGCCCATTTTCAGGCCCGTATTGCGTCCCAGATGCTGATCGGGAAGGAAGAGGACCCTGCTTCCACGTCCGAATGCCCATTCAAAAGTCGCCGGAGCGTTCGACGACGTGCATACTATGCCGTCGTTCCTGCCGCAAAGCGCCTTGATGTCCGCGGTGGAGTTCATGTAGGTAATAGGAGTCGCCCCGCCACTGTCGCCCAGAACGTAATCAAGGTCGTCCCAGCAGTCCAGAACGTCGTCAATCTGGGCCATATCCGCCATCGAGCACCCGGCCGTCAGATTGGGAAGGATTACCTTCTGCGACGGACTGCTCAGTATATCGGCTGTCTCAGCCATGAAGTGAACGCCGCAGAACACAATGTGGTCTGCGTTTTCCTGCGAGGCGGCTAATTGGGACAGCTTGAACGAGTCGCCCTGAAAGTCCGCGAATTTAATTACTTCATCGCGCTGGTAGTGATGCCCCAACACTACGACTGTGTCTCCCAGCCTGGAGCGCGCCTCAGTTATGCGGGCATCCAGTTCTTCGGGCTTCATCCGCATGTATTCTATTGGCAGTTTCTGCCAGCGAACACCGACAGCGAACTCGTCATCCAGAGTCCTGGAGTTCAGTTCGTCGTCCGTGGTACAGAACGCGGACTGTTCTATCTCGGTAATGGGTATCGTTCGTATCTTGGTCTCTGTCTTTAACATAATTCTCCAACCCCAAGCGGATTAGGCCACTACCGCCCGGCTGTGACTATGTCTTTTTCACTAACGAGCGCTCCCTGGAGAGACCAGGGGCTCGTCCTCTCGATTCTGACCGTTTCGATGTTACCGGTGAGGTCCTCTACACTATCGAAGAATACCAGCTTGTCATTGCGGTTTCTTCCGAACCATCTTCCCTTCCGCCTACCCTCGACCAGCACTTCCTGGGTGGAACCGAGGAGCCTGGAATTGATCTCTGTGGCGACTTCTTCCTGAAGCGCCTCTATCACTTTCAGACGCCGACGCTTTTCGTCTTCAGGAACGTCGTCCTCCATCAATCTGGCGGCAATTGTATCGGGACGCGTGGAGTACGCGGCAGCATGTACCTTGTCGAACTTAATGTCTCTAACAAGCTCAGCTGTGCGCTCGAACTGGTCTTCGGTCTCTCCGCAGAAGCCAACGATCAGATCGGTCGCCAGCGAGACATCAGGGATGCGGTCCCTGATGACGTTGATCTTCTCCCTGTATTCGGCATTTGTGTAACCGCGTCGCATCTCGGCGAGGACATGGTCGTCTCCCGCCTGGAACGGAAGATTCACGTGTTCGCACACCTTATCCAGATCTGCAATTGCCGCGATGATGTGATCGCTCATGTCATTTGGATGGGAAGTGAGGAAGCGGATACGCTCCAGATTCTCCACTTCGTTGACGGCGGCGAGCAGGTCGCCGAGGTCGAGGTTTCCGGGCAGGTCGTGACCGTATGAGTCAACGTTTTGTCCGAGTAGAGTAATCTCCTTGACACCTCGCCTAGACAGGTGAGTGGCCTCGTTTACTACATCCTCGATAGTCCGGCTTACTTCCCTGCCCCTCCGATACGGAATAATGCAGAACGAGCAGAACTTGTCGCAGCCATGAATAATCGGAATGTATGTCGCGACGCTGGGGGTTGCCGACAGAGGGCCGACACATCCATCGGGGTCAATGCCAAGCCTGTCGCCAAGAAGTTCAATCAGGGGCGCGTACTGTTGGGGCTGCATGAATACGTCAACATACGGATATCGCTCGCTGAGCGCGTCTTTGCGTGGGCCAACCATGCAACCCATCAGGGCGAGCACCTTTTCTGGGTCTCGCTGCTTGACCGGCTTGAGGTGCGTCAGCATTCCGACTACACGGTCTTCGGCGCTCTCGCGGACGACGCAGCTGTTCAGAACGATCACGTCAGAGTCGCGTACGGAATCGCCGGGCGATAGTCCCATCTGTCCCAGTGCGCTTTCCAGACGCTCGGAGTCGGCTTTGTTCATCTGACAGCCGACTGTCCAGACGTAGTAGCTTTGCATTCCCAACTCTCGTTACTTCAATATAGCAGACAACGCGGACTCGGCCCGAATCGTAAAGTCTTCCATGTCGCCACTGTTTCGGATCGCCCACATTAGGGTCTGGTCCTCAGTGGATAACGTTATTCAGAAGTTTGATGTCATACCTGCGTCACAATGCCGCCAAAACGTATGTAACTGCAGATGTGCGAACCATCCGCGTTAGTTTTGACTATACCAGAGAAGGCAACGACCATCAAGGATTCTGATTGTGAAATTCTGCACTATCAGAATAAACAATGTCGAATATCGTAATTATCCCAAGCCTCTTAGTCATGTTTTACACAATTTGGAATACATCACAAGAGCAAAACTAGCTCTCAAAGGCGAATGATCCAAACATTCACGTAATTTCAGCAGTGGCGGTAATTGAGTTGGAATGCCATGACAGGCGATCCAAGACTCAAACAACGGCCTGCTTCGTATGGACCGGATCAAAGTCCGACTGGCTTCCAACCCACACTTCACCGCCCTCGAAGAACTCTTTCTTCCAGATCGGTACGATCTGCTTGATGCGGTCAATGCTGAAGTGGCACGCATCGAACGCCTCCTTGCGGTGCGCGGATGAGACAGCAACTACAAGGCTTGCTTCCCCTATCTCCAGTTTGCCCAGCCTGTGATGAATCGCCACGCCGGTCAAGTCCCAGCGGTCGCGCATTTCCTCCGCCACTCGCGCCAATTGTTGATCGGCCATTGGGTGGTATGCCTCGTACTCCAGGAAGAGGACGCGGCGTCCGGCGGTGTTGTCCCTGGTCGTACCGACGAAAGTCACAGTCGCCCCGGCTCCGGGATGCCCCACTTCCGAGACGACCTGTCCGGTATCCAGTTCATCGTGCGTTATAACTATCATGGAAAGATGACCCTCCGGCTATCCGCCGCTTACAGGGGGAATCAGCGCGGCCTCATCCCCGTCGCCAAGGACGAAATCGTGGTCCTGATACTCGTTGTTTACCGCGACCACGATACGCTCGGGTTCCGGCAGTTCGGGATACTTCACGCGCACTGTATCAGCCAAATCACCAACCGTCGCGCCGTTGTGCATGTCCAGTGTAAGACGCCCCACGCCGGCCTTTTCGCGGTAGCTGGCGAAGAACAATACTTGTACTTTCACGAGATATCTTACCCCCTCAGCGCCCCGCCGTTCACGTGTATCGTCTGTCCGGTGACGTAATTCGCCCCTTCCGAAACAAGGAAGGCGACCGTCTTGGCTATCTCGTCGGGCAATCCCAGGCGGCCTACAGGTATGCCCGACGCCTGCCCTGCCGGAGCGCTCTGACCCTCGACGCGAGACGTGTCGAATGCGCCGGGGACTATGTGGTTGACGAGAATGCCGTGTGGAGCCAGCTCGACCGCCAGCGCGCGGGTCATACCCAGGGCGCCCATCTTTCCGGCGCAGACGTGCGCCCACTCCGCCCTTCCGGTGAACGCATTGAGGCCCGAGATGTTGATAATCCTGCCCCAGCCGCGATCTATCATACCGGGGACGACGGCCTGACAAGCGTAGAACGGCCCGTCCATGTTGACGCCGTTCACGATACGCCAGTCCTCGACAGTCATCTCGATGAATGGTTTAGCCTGCCTCATGCCAGCGTTGTTGACCAGTATGTCAACGCGCCCGAATTCTGAGATCGCGGCTCCGACCATGTCGTAAACCTGTCTCTGATCGGCGACGTCCGCAATGGCGACGACAGCGTTCGCGCCAAGTTCGCGCACTTCCTGGGCTACGGCTTCCGCTTCATCGCGGTTCGACCTCGAGTTGACGACGACACCGGCGCCGAGTTGCGCGAGTTCAAGTATCGTGGCCCTGCCGATGTTGCGGCCTGAGCCGGTCACGAGCGCAACTCTGCCTTCTAGCGGTCTTGACTCGTCTGACATAGTTGTCTCCCTATCATGTATAAGTTCTACCGCTTTATTCTGATTACCGTAGCCCTTCTACCCTCCGAAGTTCGGTTGTAGTTTCGAGCGTCTGCCGTGAGTCGGTAACCGCAAACGATAGGACTCGCGGCCATGCCAGTAATCGCCGTGAGTATCTGGGCCGATTCTTCGGCTCTGGATATATCATCAACGCCTATGGCCGCCGACACCTCAACCGGAAAGAAAGCCAGATTATCGTCCGGTCTGCGAGCTCTCGCTATCATGTCAGTCTCCAGAAGCCTACGACGCTGGCTCTGGTTGATGGACTTATGCCCATAGGCTTGCCCTATGACTTCCTCTAATTCGGGGTCCACGACAATCTCGCGTTCCTGATACAGCAGCACTTCCAGGCCACTCAGTTCCAGTCGGTGAGCCAGCAGCGCGGGCAGTCTGAAGCCTATCTTTCGCTCCAGGTTGTCTCCGACCAAATGACTGATGTCCCCGCGCATCGCGTTCGTGTCAGCCCGCATCGCGCGTAATTCTGTAAGCGTGTCGCGCTGGATTTTCAGCGTCTCTTTCTGTACCTCCGAGACCGTTTCCGAAACCATCTCCCTCAGTAGTTCCCTGAGTTCAGCGTCGTCTTTGAGCAATCTCATAAGGTCATCTTTGGTATTTATGAATGCCATATTCGTTCATCCAGTTGATCGGTTCGACCCAAAATTGACCACCACGTCAGCGCCAAGCCGCGCAAGTTCGAGAATCGTGGCCCTGCCGATGTTGCTGCCTAAGCCGGTTACTAATGCAACTCTGCCTTCAAGCGGTAGGAACTCGGCTGTCATTACCGTCTCCTATTACCATCCCCATCCATCGGGAACGGCCACCGCTCGGAAGTCCGGCGCAGGTGCCGATTCGCCGATCCTGACAATCTTTACTTCAACTCCATAGAACTGTATCTCGCTGCCCGTCCACTGGTTGAGACGATTTATGGTCTCTCGATGTTCATATCTGAACTCAGGTGCAATCCATATCGCAACTTGAGCGTCGCACTTCGCGGCGTAGGTTAGGAGTTGTCCCAGATGGCCATGATCGCTCCATTCCAGCTGGTTTTCAATGGCGACTAACGTTCCGTTGTCAACGTCCTTAGCCAATATATCGAGGTAGAACGAACCAACTGCCTTTTCCGTCTCTACCAACTCCAGGTCCAAGCCAACTTCCTCTCCCAATATATCCAAGTTCTCAGCCAGCCACGGCGTGAAGTCGGCGGCTTCATCAGCCCAGACTTCCCGGACGTCCAATTGCTCCATCCTGCCTTCAGGCCATGACGCCACCGCGTTCTCGTCCTCCGTCAGATCGGCCTCGGCAACGCGCGAATCATCGTCCACGGTTACACCTCTGTCCCCCTCACGAATCACGAAGTCCCGCCTGTCTTTGTACAGTAACGCGCGATTGAGGATTATTTCATCCCCGTCCTGCAGCGCCCAGTATTTGTATTCGCCCAGAAAGAGGTACTTCTGTGTCCGGTGGAAGAATCGGCACTCGATGCCCTCGTCCCGCGATATGCGATGATGAAAGGCGACCAGCAATTCCTGCTGACCGTCCTTCTCGACGACCACATACTCATGCGGCCAGGTATCGCGGTAGGTGACAGCCTCGCGCCAAGGGGCGCGGGCTATCAACTCCATAATCTCCAATGCAGCGCCTAGTCCGCGGCGGCCGCTGCCATCTCAGCCGACCGCACCACCTGGGCGTCTTGGAGGGACTGGATCCTGTCGTCGCCGTATCCGAGGATGTCGCGCAGAATCTCGGTGGTATGCTCACCGACAAGCGGCGTTGTTCCCACTACCATCGGCGTTCTGCTGAACTTGACGGACTTGCCGGTCACCCACATCGTGCCGGCCACGGGGTCGGGAATCTCCATCATGATCTCGCGTTCGGTTAGGTGCGGGTCCTTTGCCGCCTGCGCGGTGGTGTTCACTGGTGAGCAAGGCACGCCAAGCGACGCGAGGTGGTCGGAGGTTTCCTGCATATTCTTGTCGGCAAACCATTCCGACAGCCCCTCTTCCAGGATGTCGGCGTTCTGGGAGCGCAGCTCGCGCGTGGCGAAACGCTCGTCCTCAAGCCATTCGGGCCTCTCTACAGCTTCGCAGAGTCGGCCCCACATGTTTTCGTTGGTGGCCGCAATAATCATCCAGCCGTCGGCTGTCTTGTAAGTTCCGCCGGTGCCGCGTCCGTTGCCCTCACGCGGCTGCTCGTAGCCATCGCCCAGGTACGCGGAGATGGGAATCTCATTGACCGTGTAGCCCGTGTCTGCGAGACAGACTTCGAGCTCCTGTCCCATGCCTGAGAACTCGCGCTCCCTGAGCGCGGCCAGCGCGCCTATTGTGGCATGGAGGGAGGTTATGCGGTCTATGAGGGGGAAGAATGTGCGGATTGGAGGATCGTCCGGGAATCCGGTCAGCGACATCAGGCCGCCCATTGCCTGTCCGATGGGGTCGAACCCCACGCGCTCCTTGTAAGGACCGTACTGACCGTAGGCGGACACGTTGATCATGATGATGCGGGGATTCAACTTCTTGAGTTCTTCGTATCCGAATCCCATGATGTCTATGGTGCCCGGTCTGAAGTTCTGGAGGAAGAAGTCGGACTCTTTGACCAGGTCGCGGAGTACCTCCTTACCCTCATCAGTCCTGAGATTGATCGCCAGGCTCTTCTTGCCGGAGTTGTACTGCACCCAGTACGCGCTCTGGCCCCTGACTCGCGGCCCGTTGCGTCGGCTCTCGTCGCCTCCGAGCGACTCTATCTTGATGACCTCGGCTCCCATGCGAGCGAACATGAGTGCGCAGCGCGGGCCAGCCTGGTAGCGTCCCAGGTCCAGAAGCCTGAGTCCTTCGAGCGGTGTCTGCAATTCTGTCATGTCTAAATCCGTCCCTTTCTGTCCAGGAAAGGCTTGAAGCCCTCCAACACCGGTGTCGGCGCGAGTTCATCCGCCTGCGCGTTCAGTTCGTTATCATAGTGCGAGCGCCAGTCCTCACCGATGTCCCTGATAAGCAGTCTCTTCACGCCCTGCACCATGCGCGAGTCGTTCGCCGCTATAAGCCCCGCCAACTCCATCGCCTTATCCATAAGTTTGTCCGACGGCACCAGGTGGTTCAGTAGCCCTATCCGATGCGCCTCCTCGGCTTCCACCACCCGTGCTGTGAACAGCAGTTCCTTGGCCATGGGCCAGCCAACCTGTTGTGGCAGGCTCCAGGTGGAGTTCACTCGTCCGTACTGCACTGCTAGGAATCGGAAGCGCGTCCTCTCGCAGCCGACGCGAATATCGAAGCTGGAAGCCAGAACAGCGCCGCCACCGAAGGCTAGCCCGTTCAGCGCTCCGATTGTCGGCTTAGTCGCCGCCGCGATGTGCCATGAATACTCCGGCCGCCTCGGATCCGGCGGGGGTGGATTGTCCATCGTCGCCTGCTCCGCCATTTCGTGGATGTCGGCGCCCGCCGAGAATGCTCTTTCGCCCGCTCCAGTAAAGATAATGGCATGGACGTCGTCGTCGTCCTCCAGCTGGGACACGGCCTCGTCAATCTCGCTGAATAGCTTGCGGTTCATCGCATTGAGAACCTCGGGGCGATTCAGCTTTATGACGCCCACGTGGTCCTGTATGTCGAGTAGAAGATGTTCGTAACTCAATCGCCTCTCCATTTACGTTTGGTTGGCGCCATTATATGAACGGGTAGAACATGGGTCAAGAAGCGTAGAATCGGGCCCGTTGGATTCCCGTCTCGTTGGTGTATAATGCGGGCGACACCACACATCCAGCGCACAACCCGCGCTCATGAACAAATCCTGACGCCGGAGTGAGAGACATGACCACAGGATCTTCTTTCGAAACCATCCACAAGCCTGCGGTGAGCGAATTCGATGTCGCGCCGAACCTCGACAGGAACAACGTACAAGAGTACGACTGGCAGCAGATGTTCGATGAACTCGACTGGCTGCCCGGCGGCGGCCTGAATAAGGCGCACGAGGCGATTGACCGGCACGCCAACGGCCCCAAGCGCGACAAGATCGCGATGATTTGGGAAGGCAAGAACGGCGAGCGAGAAGACTACACGTTCGGCGACATGAAGCGCGAAACGGACAAGTTCGCCAATGTTCTCAAGAGCCTTGGGATTCAGACCGGGGACCGCGTATTCACGTTCATGGACAGGCTTCCAGAACAGTATATCGCGGTATTCGGTATTCTCAAGGCGGGCGCAATCGCGGGACCGCTGTTCTCGGCCTTCGGTCCAGATCCCGTCAGGGACCGCATGGAGGACTCTGGCGCGAAGGTGCTGGTCACTCAGCCAGATCTGAGGCGCAAGATCACGCATATCATCCCTGAGTTGTTCGATCTTCAGCACATCATTATAGTCAACAAGGACGGGCGCGATCCGATGCCCATAGACTCGCAGGACCTCGATTACTACGAGGAGATGGGCAAGGCGCCGGCGAACTTCACAACGGTCGCCACATCGCAGTACGACTACTCCATAATGCACTATACGTCGGGCACTACGGGAAAGCCCAAGGGCGCGGTCCACAGACACCAGGCCGTCGTCCAGCAGTATGCTACCGGCAAGTGGGCGCTTGATCTCCACGAAGACGACATCTACTGGTGTACCGCCGACCCCGGATGGGTGACCGGCACCTCCTACGGAATGCTCGCCCCCTGGACCAACGGCGTGACTCAGCTTATATTTGAAGGCGGATTCCGCGCGAGTTGGTGGTACGAGCAGATACAGAAGCACAAAGTGACCGTCTGGTACACCGCTCCGACCGCCATCCGTATGCTGATGAAGGCGGGAGACGAAGTTCCCAAGCGATACGACCTCTCTTCGCTCAGGTTCACTGCCAGCGTGGGCGAGCCGCTGAACCCCGAGGCCGTCGTCTGGGGCAAGGAGGCCATCGGCCACGCTTTCCACGATAACTGGTGGCAGACCGAGACCGGCGCGATAATGTGCGCCAACTACGCCTCTACCGACATAAAGCCCGGCTCCATGGGTAGGCCGATCCCAGGGATCCAGCTTGGCGTCGTTGACGAAAACTTCGACCCAGTGCCGGTGGGCGAGGACGGCAACCTGGTGGCGCGACCGGGCTGGCCCTCCATGTTCCATACCTACTGGCAGAACACCGAGATGTACAACTCCCGATTCAAGAAGGGCTGGTACATAACCGGCGACACCGCCAGGATGGACGAGGACGGCTACTTCTGGTTCGTCGGCCGCGCGGACGACGTCATCAACACCGCCGGACACCTTGTTGGTCCGTTCGAGGTCGAGAGCGCGCTCATCGAGCATGAGGCGGTCGCGGAGGCGGGCGTGATCGGCAAGCCCGATCCCATTGCGATGGAGGTCGTCAAGGCGTTCGTATCCCTCAAGGACGGCTACGAAGAGACCCCGCAACTCCGCCGCGAGATAATGCAGTTCGCCAGAACCAAGCTATCCGCAGCCGTCGCCCCCCGCGAGATCGACTTCATACCGGGCCTGCCCAAAACCCGCTCCGGCAAGATCATGCGCCGCCTCCTCAAAGCCCGCGAGCTCGGCCTCCCCGAAGGCGACACCAGCACCCTCGAAGACGATTAGGAACTTCCCAATCCGGGGGCGGTTCAAGAATCGCCCCCGGAACAGGTACGTGCCTTATTAACTCGTAAGCGGAGAGAACAAGACATTGCTCGCCCAAACCCATCTGAAAGTAAGCCGAAATTTTCTCGTCCACGCAAGAGAGCAGTTAGCGTTAGGCGACAGTCTCCAAGCGTCCGAGAAGGGCTGGGGAGCGGCGGCGCACGCGGTCAAGGCCGTAGCCGAAAGGCGCGGCTGGCGACGCCGTTCTCACAACGATCTGTTCCGTGCGATAAACAGAATATCCGCGGAAATGGATAGGAACGACGTCCTCGACCTGTTCAGCATAGCGAACGCACTGCATCAGAACTTCTATGAAGGCTGGATGGAAGACGAAAATATAGATAGAGGTCTGGTGGGAGTAGCGAGACTGCTTGACGTCCTGGATTCGCCGCCCGACTGAGACACAGGCCGGAGCCATTACATTGCTCACCGAAACTCATCCGGAAGTTAGTCGCGAATTCATCATCCAGTCTAGGGCGCAACTACATTCTATATGAGACTGCCGCGTGAGATAACAGCAGGAGGTCGGACCAGAAGGCTTACTGAGCATTTCCGAAACGCGCCACGCCCTGGCATCACTGCGACACGAGTACAGCAGGTGCTCGATAACTGGTTGATTCGCGGCATTTACACTGATAGCAGAGGGACGCGGAGTTGGGGTTATCTGGCATTCGTGACTGGACTCGATAAGATGGTGAATGTAGCGGTCTCGCTGGACGACGTGCGAATCGTCACGGCCTTTCTGGATAGAACGGCGACAGGTCATTGGAACAGGGGCAACCGCGACTACTTTGAAATGCGTTACGAAAACTTGGAGATACGAAATGAGAATCAGACACAGTCGTGAAGATGACTATCTACGCCTTATCACACAAACTCCCAGCGCCGTTTCCGCCTCTCTTCTCGACGACCCCGGCGTAGCGCTCGACCTCGCTACTGAGGACGGCCACGAGATAGTAGGCGTCGAGGTGCTGGGAATATCGGCGTATCTCCCGTTGGGCAATAGAGGATACGACGCCGAGGCCGACATCTTGACAATGGGCAAGACGGCCACCGACCCCGAACTCATCACCGAGAATGGAGACCTGGTTGCGTACTGGCACGTGGACGAATACGAACCTGACGGTTATCGAGATCCCATAGGCGTTGCCATAAGGCGGGCAAGCGTCCATCTGGCAAAGGTGTCCGAAAAACTGTCCCCCGAACTGGTCAACGCCGATTAGCCAATGCAGCACCTCTTCTACCCAGCCGACAACCTCGCCGGCCTGCGCCTGCTCACCCAGCGCGGCATAACCGTTGATCTTGTTTACATTGATCCACCGTTTGCGACGAATAACGAGTTTCTGGTTGACACCGACCGCGCCAACACGATCAGCGCGTCCGGCAGGCTCGCCTACTCAGACACCACGCTCGGCTCCGAATATCTCGACGCACTGCGACTGCGCTTGCTTGCCATTCGCAAGGTGATGTCTCCCACCGGCTCGATATACGTCCACATTGACATCAACATGGAACACCACGTCCGCTTCCTCATGGACAAAGTATTCGGCCCTCGAAACTTTCGCAATAGCATCACCCGTATAAAGAGCAACCCCAAGAATTTTGATCGGTATTCCTACGGCAACATCAAGGACACGATCCTCTTCTACTCCGTCTCCCCAAGCCGGATAACCTGGAACCCCCAGCGAACTCCGCTCAGCGAGGACGACCTGAAAAGGCTCTATCCACGCGTTGACGCCGACGGTCGCCGCTACACCACGACCCCCCTGCACGCCCCAGGCATAACCCGCGACGGCCCGACCGGACAACGCTGGCGAGGCGTCAGGCCTCCGCGCGGTCGTCACTGGCGCTACCCACCTGAAAGACTACAAGAACTTGACGACGCCGGCCTCATCCACTGGAGCGCCACCGGCAACCCACGCAAGATCAACTACGCTGACCAAACCAAGGGCAAGATGCCCCAGGACGTCTGGGAATACAAGGACCCGCAGCGTCCTCTCTATCCCACCGAGAAGAACGCCGCCATGATCGAGCGCGTCATACTCACCTCCTCGAATCCGGGCGATACCGTACTCGACTGCTACGCCGGAAGTGGGACTACACTTGTAGAGGCGGCAAAACTGGGTCGCCGCTTCATCGGCATGGACGACGCCCCCGAATCCCACAGGGTCATTCGGACTCGAATGGAGGACATCGGCCTCGCGCCCAAAACCGAAGGCGACTTCACTCTGTTCGAGATCGCCCCATCCGACCGGCAATCCACGCTCGGATGTAATCACCCTCAGAACCCGAACTCAGAACCGCGTCCAGTTTCCCATAACGCTATACACCCATCCCCGTTCCATGCTACAATATCGGCATGAAAAATTGCTGTCTAATACATAAACAGAAGGTTATACATGGTGGATCATCCGACCAAAGAAAATTTTTTATGTAGCTAAACTCAGGTCATCTCAGAGGGTGTCTGAGAAGTGTTAAGATCGTCTCATTATGAAGCGTAAACCGTATCCTACGGACCTGACAGACACCGAATGGGCCATCCTCAAGCCGTTGGTTCCGAAAGCCAGAGCGGGTGGACGACCGCGCTCAGTAGATATGCGCGAGATCATCAACGCCATCTTCTACGTTCTCAGAGGTGGGATACCATGGCGGATGCTCCCACATGACCTTCCGCCATGGAAGACCGTCTATCACTATTTCAGAGCATGGCGAATGGTAGGTGTGTGGGAGGACATGAACGAGGCATTGCGCGAGCGAGTCAGGGTAACACAGGGACGTTGGCCCACACCGAGCGCGGGTGCGATAGACTCGCAGTCGGCGAAGACGAGTGAAAGGGGGGCTTACGCAGCTACGATGGCGGCAAGAAGGTGAACGGCAGGAAGCGTCATATACTTGTGGATACTGAAGGGTTGGTACTGAAGGTGAAGGTGCATGAGGCTGGAATAAGCGATAGCGCGGGATCCAAGATGGTGCTGGACGGTCTGAGCAGTCGGTTTCCGAGGATGAGGAAAGTGTGGGCGGACTACGCATATCGCGGACTTAAGGAGTGGATGAGAACCACGCTGGGCTGGGACTTGGAGGTTGTGAGACATACTTGGTCTGGCAGGGTATGGGTGGTAGGTGACCAGGAGCCTCCAACTCGTCCGAAGGGATTTGTAGTGTTGCCGCGGCGCTGGGTTGTGGAGCGCACATTCGCATGGCTGGTACGTAACCGCAGACTGTCTAAGGACTATGAATACTTGCCTGAGACTGAAGAGTCGTTCGTGTACGCTGCTATGATCAGACTGATGCTTCGCAGACTGGCGCATCCTACCTGAAATGACTTCTCAGACACCCTCTCAGGTGAAACTCAGGTGACCTTTTCACCTGTTCCTCACCAGTTAAGCCACCTGTTCCCACCAGAGCAATTATAAATCGAAATTTATGGACTTGCCGGAATCGTCCGACGAAAGTCTCCGACTCATAAGGACATCAGCGTAGCTGAAAACCAATAACTGACCACTAATAACTAAAGACGGGAGTCGCCCAAATGAAACTCTGCTGGTTCCACCTCATGCCCTACCGCTATCTGCCCGAAGATTTCGAGGAGAAGTACCGCAGCGTCTGGGTGGACGTGCCCAGCCACCTGTTCGATCCGGTCAAGGCGAACCAACTCTACAACGAGTATCTGGACGAACTGGAATTCGCAGACCAGGTCGGGTTCGACGGCATCTGCATCAACGAGCACCACAACAATGCCTACGGCATCATGCCGTCGCCCAATATCACCGCCGCTACGCTGACGCGCCGCACCAAGGACGCCGCGATAGTCGTTCTCGGCAATAGCCTTGCGCTGTACAATCCGCCCCTCCGCGTAGCGGAGGAGTTCGCGATGCTGGACTGCATCAGCGGCGGCAGGCTGGTAGCGGGATTCCCGGTTGGCACGTCCATGGACACCAACTACGCCTACGGCGCGACCCCCGCCAGCCTCCGAGAGAAGTATTACGAGGCGCACGACCTCGTGATGAAGGCGTGGACAGAACCCGAACCATTCGCGTTCAACGGCAAGCACAACCAGGTTCGCTACGTGAACATCTGGCCTCGCCCTCTCCAGGACCCACATCCTCCGGTCTGGATACCGGGCGGGGGCAGCGTCGAGACGTGGGAGTGGACCGCGCGTATGGACTACGTTTACTGCTACTTGAGTTACTTCGGCTACAAGCGCGGCATACAGGTCATGGACGGCTTCTGGAAGGAGATGGAGCGGCTTGGCGTTGACGACAATCCCTACCGCGCCGGATTCCTACAGCTTGTCTGCGTCGCGGAAACGGACGAGAAAGCCAAGGAACTGTACGCAGAGCACGTTGACTACTTCTACAAGAAGTGCCTGCACGTGTACGAGGGCTTCGCCGAGGCGCCCGGTTACCGCACAATCCGCACGATCAAGTCCGGCGCCGTTCAGCAGGTCGGAGCCGCCGCCAGCAGGTTCAGGCAGCGCCTGACCTGGGAGGACTACGTTGAGCAGGGCTATGTCATAGCGGGCAGTCCGAAGACCGTGATAGAGCAGCTCCGCAACGCTGTGGAGGGGTTGAGAGTCGGGCATCTTATGACCCTTCTCCAGATCGGCTCCATGCCCAAGGACCTGACTATGAAGAACACCGAGTTGTTCGCCACGCAGGTCAAGCCATATCTCGAAGACATGTGGGACGAGTACGAAGACCGCTGGTGGCCGCAGCCGGCAGCCGAGTCCGAACGCGCCGAACCCGCTCCCGTCGCCTGAACCAAGCCACTCTGAAGACCAAAACTCCCTCTGCCTTGACGGGCTGATAAGGGTAGCCAAAATTCCTTCCCCCTCGATGGGGGAAGGTTAGAGCCCGCCCCGTACTTGATACGGGGATGGGGGTGATTCCCCTAAGCGCCCATCCAGAATTACATCCTCGACAAATCAACAGGAAGACGAAATGACCAAAACCCCAGAGCAACTTACGGTCCAGGTCGGGCCGATAACCACCAAGTATCTGAAAGCCGGAGAGGGCGATCCACTACTCTACCTTCACGGCGCTTTCGGATACGACGGCTGGCCCGAATTCCTGGACCTACTCTCCCAGAGTTTCACAGTATATGCCCCGCTGCACCCGGGATTCGAAGGAGACAGTGGCCTTGACCACATCGAAGACCTTCTCGACCTTACGCTGTATCACGACGATCTTATCGAGGCGCTCGGACTTGAAAGCCCTCACGTGGTAGGACACTACTCAGGCGCGATGGTCGCGGCTGAAATGGCAGTGATCTGCTCATACAACTTAGGAAAGATAGTCCTCGCCGCGCCGGCCGGACTCTGGCAGGACGACAACCCCGGTCGCGACTATAACACCACGCCGATCACAGAGATGCGCCAGGCGCTATTTGCCGACGCGGAATCCGACGTGGCACATAGCATCTATCCCACTCCCAAAGACGACGAGGAACTTGGTTGGCAGATCATTCACCGGGTGCAGTCCCTAAACGCCGTCGGCAAGTTCCTGTGGCCCATACCGGACAAGGGCCTAATCCGCCGCGCCCGCCGCATCAAGAACCCGACCCTCGTCATAGTTGGCGACCGCGACCAGATAGTGCCCTCGGCCTACTCGGAAATGCTGACCTCGCGCATCGCTGGCTCCAAGTCGGTCACAATGCCCAACTCCGGCCACATGTTCCCTCACGAACACTCTGCGGAGTTCGCCAAGACCGTGACCGAGTTCCTCTCTTGATCTGCTACCTGGGCACTACCGGCAGCGTGAGACGCGAAGGATACTCGGACGTGTGATACACGGTCTGCATGGCAGGCACGAATGCGAAATCCGAGCCGATCTCTTCTCCCGTGTTCATATTTCGGTCGAATCTCGGGAAATTCGAGCTCGATATCTCTACGCGTATCCTGTGTCCCTTCTTGAACAGGTTTGAGGTTGCCCACAGATCTATCTCGTACTCGTTGATCGCTCCGGGCTGTATCAGGGATGCCGGTTGGCGCGGATTCTTATAGCGTGCCCGCACAATTCCATCCGTGAGGTTCCTCGCGTAGCCCGATGGCTCGACGTCAACAAGCTTGGCGGTAAAGTCCGTGTCGGATGCGCTGCTTGCGGCGAATAGTGTTACCTTCACCCAGCCGGTCACTTCGGTGTCCTCTGACAATGGCGGTGTCGTATAGACGAGAACATCGTCCCTTGCCTCCACCCAGCGTTGGTCGTAGGCTCCGTTCGCCATGAACGCAGGGTCGCAGCACAGTCCGCCGCCCACGGTGGGCACAGGATCTATGGGGTTGTACACGTAGGCGTCCGGCGGTTCTTCTCCGGGTTGTTCGAGACTCAGGACCCCGTCGCCATTGAGCGAATTCGCCTTCCCGCGGCTATGGAGGTAATAGTCAGCAGCGACGGCGCGTTCCAACGGCCAGTTGTCCTCATATCTCCAGGCGTTCTCGCCCATTACGAATACGCGTACCGGCTTGTCGTCCGCGAATCCGTTGTCCTCGCCAAGTATGACGTGGTCGTAGAAGCGAAGGATCTCTCCCATGAGGTCTATCGCTGCGCCACCCGCGCGGGTTCCGAAGTTGTACTCGCCCGAGACTGAAGGCGGCGACCCACCGTGTATCCAGGGACCGAGCGTCAGTCGCTGTCCGCTTCGCGCAATGTCGGTCGCGCCCATGTCCCGCATTCGTTCGTAGTTTCTGATCGTGCCGCCCAGAAATATGTCGTACCAGCCACCGAAGTTGTAGGCAGGCACTGTTATGTCCGCGTGGGATTCCTCGATAGACACCTGCTGCCAGTAGTCGTCGTACTCGGGATGGTCCAGCCAGTCGTAGTAGTATGGCGCGACATCCTTCAACTGAGGCATGTCCTTCATCGGTAGATACTGGAACCATTCGGTCAGCCCGTCCTTCGCGGCCAGCAGTTGTTCAAAGTCGTCTTCATGCAGGTGGAGCCGTCGGGATAAATTCCCCCAATTGGCGGCCCCCAGCGAACCTATTCCCCACGACAAATTGAATCCAAGCTCGAATGCACCCCCTTGCCACGCCCATCCTTCCTGGTAATTGGAGGCAGTGACGCCCGGAGCTATACCGGCCAGTGAGGGCGCGCCGGACTTAGCCGCGAGCCACTGGGTAGCGCCCACATAAGACACTCCGAACATGCCGACCTTGCCGCTGCACCAGGGCTGAGAGGCTATCCACTCAACGGTATCGTGGCCATCGTTTATCTCGTTGAAGAACGTGTAGAATTCGCCCTCCGACAAGTATCGTCCCCTAACATCCTGGATCACGACAGCATATCCGTGGCTCGCCGCCCGGACCGCATCGAGCGTCCCAGTTCGGCTGGCGGGCGCGGACTTGTCGTATGGAGTTCGCTGCAACAAAGCGGGAACGGGGCCTTCCACCTGTGGCCTGAATACATCGGCGTAGGTGGTTATTCCGTCTCTCATGAGGATAGGTACGTTATAATCGAAGGTGACGGAATGCGATCCTGGCATCTTTTCTCTCCATAGCATAGGTCTTTCGCTCTCCCCAGAGAGCAATGCGAATGTAGCACAGGGTCTGTGGACGGGCAACCCTGCGACTGCGCAAGAGGATTTCGCGATGATATTCGCCGGGCACATAGGCTTAACGCTCGCGATTGCGAAGTACGGCCCGCGAGCAATTGCAGACATGAGTCGCCGAGTCAGGCCACCTTCCGGTTCTCATACTTTCAGGCCGTCATGGGTAGAGCGGCTGGATGACCGTGCTCTCATCCTCGGTTCTGTGCTGCCTGACGTCGTGGATAAGCCGCTAGCCCTGTTCATCTCGCCCACGCTTGTCGGCCACAGCCTGAGAAACTACGGACACACCCTCGTCTTCGCCATTCTGGTGCTGGCAGCAGCAGTCGCGCTTGCGGCATTGGTAAAGCGCCAATGGCCGATTGTATTGGCTCTTGCATCTGCGGGACACCTCGTTCTGGATATGATGTGGTACAGCCACCGGATACTTCTATGGCCTTTCCCCGCTTCCACATTCAGTCCGCGTTTCATCCACGAATGGGGACCTGACCCGGACTTGCTCTACGTTGTAGCAGAGGCAGCTGGTATAGTGGTTATTTGCTACGTGGGATACAGATTGATAGCAGGGAGACATGTCAGGCAGTGGCTGTTCACAGGATTCGGAGCTTGAACCGATGTTTGACCGCAACACTCCCTCTGCTACAATCGTTCCGTGTATGAATTATCTCTCGGAGCGCAGAAATGACAACCGCTTCTGAACTGAAAGCAAAAGCCATCGCCGAGATAGACCGACGAGGCGACGAACTGATCGGCATTGCCAAGAACATTCTCGACAACCCTGAGCCGGGCTTCAAAGAGTTCAAGACAGCGCGGACCGTCGCACAGGCATTCCAGAGACTTGGCATCCCTTACAAGGACGGTATCGGCATCACCGGACTCAGGGGCGACCTCAAGAGCGGGACGGAAGGTCCGACTATAGCGGTCATGGGCGAACTAGACTCGCTTAAGGTGCTTGGCCACCCCCACGCCGATGGCGAAACGACCGCCGCCCACGCCTGCGGACACCATTGTCAGATAGGGATGATGCTCGGCGTGGCCACCGCGCTACAAGCGGAAGGTGTGCTGGAGAATCTCTCGGGGCGCGTAGCGCTTATGGCTGTCCCGGCCGAGGAATACATAGAGGTCGAATACCGAGACGATCTCAGGCGCGAGGGCAAGCTGGAATTTATTGGCGGCAAGCCGGAGTTTATTCGTCTTGGCGCGCTCGACGACGTTGACCTTGCCATGATGACCCACACCTCCAGCGGTGACGCCGATGCGGGTAGCATCGCATTCGGGGGCACCAACAACGGCATGGTCGCCAAACGCATCCGTTTTCTCGGAAGGGCGTCTCACGCAGGTGGAGCCCCCCACATGGGAATCAACGCCCTGAACGCCGCGATGATCGCGCTCAGCGCGATACACGCCCAGCGCGAGACCTACCAGGACCCGGACACCGTGCGCGTCCACCCGATCATCACGCAGGGAGGAGTTGCCGTAAGTTCGGTGCCCGCCGATGTACGAATGGAGACTTATGTGCGCGGGGCAAGGACCGAAGCGTTTATGGACGCCTCGGACAAGGTTGACCGCGCCCTGCGCGCGGGAGCGATGGCGGTCGGCGGCTCCGTCGAGATTACGACACTTCCCGGCTATCTGCCGATCAGGTCGGACGAGAGTATGCTCGAGTTGTATGGACGGAATGCGGCCGGCCTGGTTGGAAAGACAAAAGTACAGAGGCTCGGACATCGCACGGGCTCCACCGATATGGGAGACGTATCACAACTCATGCCTGTGATTCACCCATACGTTGTCGCGGCCACCGGCAACGGACACGGGATAGACTATGTTGTCCAGGACTACGAACTCGGCGTTCTGACGGGGGCGAAGGCAATGGCGATGACGGTCATTGACCTCCTCTTCGACGGCGCAAAGAATGCTCGTCGGATTGCGGGTGAGTACAGAGCGCCACTTACAAAAGAGTCCTACTTGAGCCTCATGCGATCCATGCTGAGAGAGTCGTCTCACACCGAGTAGTCCACCGGAGACTGGATATGCCCACAATCGAAGAACTGAAATCCATCGCGCGGGCGGCAATAGATGATCGAGCCGACTGGCTAATTGAATCCGCGAGGACGATACTGGACAATCCCGAACCGGGTTTCACCGAGGTGAAGACATCCAGCTACGTCAGCGAAAAGATGAGCCAGTTGGGCATCGCTCACCAGTCAGGCATCGCGTTGACCGGACTCAAAGGCGTGGTGAAGGGAGGTAAACCCGGACCAACAATCGCGGTTATAGGAGAGCTTGACTCGCTGCGAGTCCTGGAGCACCCACACACGGACCCCGAGACCGGCGCGGCGCACGCCTGCGGACACCACTGCCAGACTCCCATGATGCTCGGGGCCGCCGTTGGCTTGCTCGTGCCGGAAGTCTTGGAATCTCTGGCCGGAAACATCGCCTTCATTGCTGTTCCGGCAGAGGAGTTTATAGACGTAGAGTACCGCTGGGGACTTCACAACGAGGGCAAGCTCGGTCTCATGGCCGGTAAGCAGGAATTCATTCGACTAGGCGCGTTCGACGATGTTGACATGGCAATGATGGTACACACTGCCTCCAACTCGCAGGAAGCGGCGAAATTCGCCGTTGGCGGCACATCGAATGGGCACGTCGTGAAATACGTGAAGTTTATCGGAAAGGCGTCCCACGCGGGCGGATCGCCGCATCTGGGTGTCAACGCGCTCCAGGCCGCAATGGTCGCCCTGAACGCCCTGAACACACAGCGCGAGACTCTGCGGAACGAGCACAACGTCAGGCTGCACGGCATCATTACCAGGGGCGGAGCCGCGGTCAACTCGATTCCCGCCGACGTCAGGTATGAGGGCCGCGTAAGAGGACGCACGGCCGAGGCGATAGCGGACGCCAACGATAAGATGGACAGGTGTCTGCGCGCGGGCGCTCTGACGATGGGTGGAAGCGTCGAGATCGTTACCCTGCCCGGCTACCTACCAATGAAGAACGACCAGGACATGATGGAACTATTCAAGCAAAACGCAACTGAACTCGTAGGCGAAGACGAAGTCGTCGAGCATCCGGATAATCTGAATCGGGGGGGCTCGACGGACATGGGCGATCTAAGCCAGATAATGCCTGTCATACACCCCTATACCACCGCTGCAGTAGGTTCGGGGCATAGCACAGATTACGTGGTTACCGACTACGAGCAGGCAGTGGTCAACCCCGCGATAGCCATGGCAATGACCGTAATTGATCTCCTGCACGACGACGCACAGACGGCGAAACGCATCCTGGATTCCGCTCGTCCTACGATGAGCAAGTCGCAGTATCTGTCCTTCCAGAATTCGCGCCTTACGGAAGAGCTGTACGAGGGAGTCTGATTTCGGCAATAACCACTTCCCATGTACATGAACGATTCGTTTACTTGCAACAGCCCGGCGTCAGTCGCCAGGGTCTTTTCGTTTTCGTATCGTCATTCCCGCGAAGGCGGGAATCCAGGGGCGGGTGTAGGCTGCTACATGGCAAAATTAGCTGGACGCTGTACCACGATTATGCCAAACAGGATAATGAAAAGACCCTGCGTCAGTCGCGGTCCAGTCTCGTTGACGACACGAGGTTCAATTTCACGGTTTGTCTTGCGTCGTCTTCGAAACCGCAGTCACGCCGAAGTTCGTACATTTATGTAGATTGCCAAAGTCTGAATACCGTCGGATATACCACTATTCAGGCTGAATTTGAACGGAGGCTCGAATGAACCTGAACAGCATTCAGGAATTGAACGAACACGTGCAACAGGAGTCCGTGTTTCTGAACCGTCTTCTTGACGAAATACGCAAAGTGATTGTCGGACAGGATGCCCTGGTCGAGAGAGTCCTGATAGGACTTCTGGCGGATGGACACATCCTTCTCGAAGGAGTGCCCGGCCTTGCCAAGACGCTACTGGTGAACACAGTATCGCGAGCAATAGACGCAGATTTTTCAAGGCTCCAGTTCACGCCCGACTTACTCCCCGCCGACCTGATCGGCACGCAGATTTACAACCCGCGAACCTCCGAGTTCAGCGTCCACCAGGGGCCCATCTTCGCCAACCTGGTTCTCGCCGACGAAGTTAATCGCGCCCCCGCCAAAGTGCAGAGCGCCCTTCTGGAGGCGATGCAGGAACGCCAGGTAACTATTGGCGACACCACCTACCAAATGGAAGAGCTGTTTCTCGTCCTCGCCACGCAGAATCCCATCGAACAGGAAGGGACATATCCGCTTCCCGAGGCCCAGGTCGACCGATTCATGCTCAAGGTCATCGTCGAGTACCCGGATAGAGACGAGGAAAAAGCGATCATTGACAGGATGACCGGAGACGACCTGCTGGAGATCGCCCCTGTCGTTTCTCCCGAGGATATCCTCAACGCGAGAAAAACTGTCCGCGACATATATGTTGACGACCAGGTGAAGGACTACATTCTGGATCTGGTGATGGCGACACGCTATCCCCAGGACAACGGACTGTCCAGCCTGAGTTCCCTTATATCATACGGCGCGTCTCCGCGCGCCAGCATCTACATGGTAACCGCAGCCCGCGCCAATGCATTCATCCAGGGACGCGGGTATGTCTCCCCAGAGGACGTAAAGGCCATCGCCCAGGATGTGCTGAGACACCGAATCATACCTACATACGAAGCCGAGGCTGAAGCAATCTCGTCTTCCCAGATCGTTTCTACTATTCTCGAACACGTCGAAGTTCCTTGACCGAGGATGCCCGCCTTGCTGGACCAGGAGCTGATTCAACAAATCAACCGGATTGAAATTACCGCCCGCCACCTGGCGACCGACGTCTTTGCCGGAGAATATCAGTCGGTATTCAAAGGGCGCGGGATGGAATTTGATGAGGTTCGCCCCTACTCCCCGGGCGACGACGTGAGGCGAATTGACTGGAACGTAACCGCGCGAATGGCCTCTCCATACATCCGCAGGTACCAGGAGGAGCGCGAGCTAACGGTCATGCTTCTTGTGGACGCGAGCGGTTCTTCGGACTTCGGCACCGTCGGACAGTTCAAAAGAGAACTCGCGGCCGAGCTCGCGGCCGTTCTTTCCTTCGCGGCCACCGCCAACAGCGACCGCGTCGGCCTTACGATATTTACCGATAAGACGGAATTGCTGGTACCGCCAAAGAAAGGCAGAAGGCACATTCTCAGAATGGTGCGCGACCTGCTTGTCTTCGAACCCGAAAATACGGGCACAGACATAAATCTCGCGCTTAACACTGCGAGTCTTCTGCTCAAGCAGCGCAGCATCATCTTCCTAATTTCCGACTTCATCGCGCCGCCCGAATCCTACAGGCTCGCGCTGTCGGCCACCGCTCGCCGTCACGACCTGATTGCGCTCGACCTGCACGACCCTGTGGAGTACGAGATCCCGCCCGTTGGCGTCATATCGCTCGAAGACGCCGAGACCGGCGAGATGGTGTGGGTTGACACCGACAATGAAGACTGGCGGTGGTCGTATGGTGTCGGCATCGCGGAACGTCAGCTTGAGAAGATTCAGACGATGAACTCGCTCGGTGTTGACCGGATTGACTTAACAACCGGTGAGCCATACGTCGCTGGACTGAACGAATTCTTTCACAGACGCGCCATCAGGCTCTCTCGATGAATGTACGCGCCGCTACCACCGCCCCGCTTCTCGGTCTAATTTCGACCTTGGCATTCACAGTTGCATTCTGGATTGCGCTGGGAGTGCACAGCGCGCTTCCTATTTCCGCGCAGAGCGCCCCGGTCGAATTGAACATGACAGTTGAGAAAGTGGACAAGGCGGAGTCTGAAGACATCTATATTGGCGACCCGTTCATTATCACGCTGTCCGCAACCTACCCACCCGACCACTTTGTAATCTTCCCCCAGGTACCGTCCCGGTGGGGCGACGATTTCGAAGTCAGGAGTCAGAGTTCACAGCCAACCACTCAGAATGAGGACGGTACGAACACGTCGTCCATTCAAATAGAAGCTGTACTCTTTTCCACTGGAGACATTCCAACGCCAGAACTCAGTGTTGCGATCCGCAAGCCGGACGGCGAAATCGTAAACAGGCCTGTGAAGCCCATTGATGTCGTGGTGGCAAGATTTCTCCCTGAAGGTGACGAAAGTGAGTTGAAGGATATAAAACCACAGGCAGAGCTTCCGGTCCCACTTGATCCGCTGTCGGCCCTCAGAGACCGCGAAGGACTGGCGATGCTGGCAGTTTTGGGCGGCGTGGCTCTTGCAGCGCTGGCGGTGTACCTATGGGGTTTGATGAGAGCCCCCGTCTATCCTGACCTCAGCACACCTGCGGAGACCGCAATTGCCGAACTGGATAGAATCGCGGCCCTACCCTTGGAGACGGACGCCGACTTCAAGGAACACTATACACTCGTGTCAGACTGCCTCAGGAATTACTTGTGGGGACAGTTCAGCGTCCCCGCTCCTGAACTGACAACTCGTCAGACTGTGCGGGGTATCGAATCTTCGGATATTGTGGATTTGGAACGCAACGCTCTCCGGCAAATACTAGAAGAGTGCGACCTCGTGAAATTCGCGCGGTTCCTGCCGGATGCAGACGACGCTCATAGAGTCATCGAACGATCCAAGGATTTCATTCGGGCGACAGGGGCCGTTTCCACTCCTGGACAGGAACCTGTCGCTGTTGGAGCGGAGCCTGCATGAGTTACGACTTCGCCACGCCTTATCTGCTCTTCCTGCTTCCGGTTGTTCTCGCGCTCGCGCTGATGCCCTGGTATGCAAGATCTCGCTCACGCCCTGCCTCCTTGAGGTTCACGAGCGCGGATGCCGCAAGACCTGAATCACTCAGCTGGAAACTGAGAGTTCGACCGTTCCTGTCGCTGCTCCGATGGCTCGCGCTCGCCCTCCTGATAATTGCCGCCGCAAGACCGCAATCAAGCGAGGCGAGCGAGATAGTGAAGGGAGAAGGAGTGGATATATCTCTGGCAGTGGATATTTCGGGCTCGATGGCGGCGCTGGACTTCGATCCAAGCAATCGCCTGGACGCGGCTAAGGATGTGATCTCCGAGTTTATTCAGCAGAGGGAGTACGACCGAATCGGTGTCGTAGTGTTCGCGAGCGAGGCATTCGTCCACAGCCCTCCGACAGTGGATCACGACACGCTCGATGTACTTATGCAGGATGTGGAACTGGCTTCCGAACTGGGTATCATAGACGGGACCGCCATCGGGACGGGACTGGCGACGGCAGCAAGTATCCTCAAGGACTCCGAGGCGGAGAGCAGGGTTGTCGTCCTACTGACGGACGGGGTGAACAACTCCGGCGAGATAGACCCAATGACCGCGGCGGTAGCCGCCGAGACTCTGGGCATCAGAGTATATACCGTGGGTATGGGTTCCCCCGAGTTCGCTTCGATTGCTCCCTGGTCTCAGCCAAGAAACAGGAGGGGTATCCAGAGATTCGACCTCGATGAAGATGTGCTCAGGGACATAGCCGCCAGAACCGGAGGCAAATATTACCTCGCCACCGACACAGAAGGACTGCGACAGATATACGAAGAAATCAACAGCCTCGAAAAATCCGAATACGAAGTTTCGGTATATACCAAGCACGAAGAACTTGCTCATTGGATGCTCATCCCCGCGGCGTTACTATTGCTGCTGGAAGTGGTCGCACGCGGAACTATCTTCAGACCAATGCCGTAATTGAGACAGTATGACATTCGCTAACCCACAGTATTTACTCTTGCTGATCGCCGTGCCGATTGCGATTGGGGTTGTTTACTGGGCGGTCCAGAACCGCAGGCAGATGCTCGAACGCATCGGCAATCCACGACTGGTCAACATGCTGACCGCGAACGTGAACTCCAGGGGCAGGATTATCGGCAGGATTCTGACAATCTCGGCGCTTGGGCTGGCAATAGTAGCGCTGGCAAGACCACAGTGGGGAGAAAACGTACAGACCGTTGAGCGTGAGGGCGTCCAGATAATCATCGCGCTCGACGTCTCCAGATCAATGCTCGCTGAAGACATCAAGCCAAATCGCCTGGTTAGGGCAAAACTGGAGATCGTTGATTTGATGCAGAGACTACAGGGGGATGAAGTAGGTCTGGTACTTTTCTCAGGGGCCGCGTTTCTCCAGTTCCCATTGACATTCGACTACCTGAGCGCGAGGAACTTCATCGAAGCCGCCGACACGGAGATGATTTCCATTCAAGGCACGGATATCGGTGAGGCGATAGAGATTGCCAGTCGTAGTTTCAACGAGGAACTCTTCAGCCAGAAGGTTGTCATTATTTTCACTGACGGAGAGAATCTGGACGGGGACGCGGTCGAAGCCGCCCGAGAAGCCGCCGCCGACGGGGTCCTGATATACCCCGTTGGGATAGGTACACCCGAAGGGGAGCCAATCCCCATTCGGACTTCCTTCGGCAGCGTGCGCGGGTATGTTCAGGACAGGGACGGAAACATGGTCTTCTCCCGGCTGGACGAGGACACGCTCATATCCGTTGCTGAAGCGGGGGGAGGCAAGTTTATCAGGTTGAGCGGCTCCACGAACGCCGCGAGCGAATTCACCGCTGAACTTGACGCTCTCGAGAAAGCCGCCGTGGGCAGCGAGGTCGAAACTATCAGAATCGAACGATTCCAGATATTCGCATTCGCATCCGTCCTCCTGCTAATTGCGGGAGAGTTGATCCCGGACAGACGACGTCTGCCTAGACGCACGGGAGAAAGTGGGGAGTCCAGAACATGAATTCTCTCACGCTCATCACAGCCGCTTTCTGCGCATTGTTTATAACGGCGTGTGCCTCCGAAGGTCCGGCTTCCATACGAGAAGGTAACGAGGCATTTGAAGCGGAGCAGTACGAACAGGCGCAGGAAGCCTATGACCGCGCCCTGGAGGCAATGCCGGAAAGTCCGGAAGTAACCTATAATTCCGCCAATACGCTGTACAAGCAGGAGCAGTTCGGCGATGCACGCTATAAGCTAGACGTAAGCGCGGAGACCGCCGAGCCCAGCCTGTCTCAGTATGCTGCCTTCAATGCCGGAAACTCTCTGTACATGTCCGAGGATTATGAAGCGGCAGTCGAGGCATATAAACAGGCGTTGAGACTCGACCCGAAGGACCAGGAAGCAAAGCATAACCTGGAACTTGCTCTTCTACGGATCGAAGAACAGCAAGAACAAGAGCAGCAGGAACAGGAACAAGAAGGCAATCAAGAGCAGGAACAGGAACAAGAAGGCAATCAAGAGCAGGAAGACGGGGAAGGGAACACGCCCGGTCAGCAGCAACAGCAGGAACAGCAGCCCGAGGACCAGGAAGATTCTTCGGACCAGGAGGACCAGGGTTCCGAAGAAGACGGAGAACCCTCCGAAGAGACCGAGCCGGAAGAAGGAGAGTCCAGCTCGACAGAGTCGCAGTCCAGTCCGGGAGAGGTCCCCCCAACCGGCATGACAGAGGAACAGGCCGAACAATTGCTGGAATCTATGGCTGACAACACCGACACTTTAAGAAGCAGAATACTCCACTTTCAGGGATCGCCACCCGAACAGCAATGGTAGGCGGCAGATGAACAGAATTCTGGAAAGTACGGGGTGCAGATGTCTTCCCAGTTTCCCACAGGACTACACATCCACATCCCAATTCCACTATAATACGAACATACAAACTAATGACTGGGCGCCGACCGACGAGGCTCAGAGCCTCAACATACATAAATTCGAAATTATAAATTGGAAAACAGAGGGAGCGTGAAAAACCGCTCCAAAGCTAATACATGTGAAATGCAGGTGAATACAGGTACCATTCCCCTCTTGTAGGGCGTCAGCAGACTACCTGCAGACCCACCAGCAGATATATAAATCAAGATATATGACTCAGCAATCCGATGCTTTACGCGCCGTTACTCTGGGAGTCGCTCCGGTATGGTATCAACTAACATAGTGAAGACTGGACTACTGCTGTCATTGCTGTTGGCAGTGGTGCTATTTGCCGCGCCACCGTCGGCGAATGCCCAGACCTCGTCCGTCACCGCCGAAGTGGACCGCACCGATCCCACGCTCTACGACACAGTAACTTTGACGGTCACGGTGACCGGCGAGAACAATATCGGCGCGCCGGTCTTTCCTACGCTCAGCGGACTTCAGATCGTCGGACGAAAGATCAACTCTCAGCAGTCCTACAATCAGGGGAAGGTAACGGCTGAATTCAGGTTCATCATCGAAATGCAGCCCAGACACACCGGCACGATCGTGATAGGACCGGTGCAGGTACCCATCGGCGGAGACACTTACGAGACATCTCCCATTACGCTGAATGTCACACAGGGGGTGCCTCCTACTCCATCACCTATACCCACTCCCTTGCTCCCGCCAGCGAGTTCATTCCTCAGACCGCAGTCTCCGCTAAACCAAGGCGACCCATCGTTCGATACGTCGGTGAACGATGGCGCTTACTTCATCGAGGCCGAGGTGGATAACGACGCCCCTTATCTCGGCGAGCAGATTACATACAGTTCGAAGTTCTACGCCTCAGACCCATTCTTTATCAGGCCGATACACCGTCCACCCGACTTCGTGGGCTTCTGGAACCCGGACCGCACCGACAGGCGCGAATACCCGGAAGTGATTGAAGGAAACGGATACGCGGTTATCGAATATAGCGCGATAGTATTCCCAACCATCGCGGGAGACATATCCATAGAACCCAGTACGGTGGGCGTGCCAGGAGGTATGTTCTCGTCCTCATTCAGGGAGTACGCTTCATCGCCTGTAGCTCTACAGGTGAAGCCCCTACCCACGAACGAACCAGCCTCTTTCACGGGCGCGGTCGGCAAGTTCAACATCGAAGCGGAATTAGATACAGCTTCGGTGACTCTTGGAGAATCAGTGACGCTGACTGTCAAGATCGACGGTCAGGGTAACTTCGACACACTTCCCGATCCCGTCTGGCAGGACATACCCGGATGGCGCGCGTTCGAGAACGACTCCGTCCATCGCTCATTCGTACAGGATGGGGTTATAAACGGCACAAAGACTTTCCAAAGAGTCCTCGTTCCTGACTCGGCTGGTAACTTCGACCTGCCCCCAATCGAATACTCTTATTTCGATCCTGTTCTGGGGGAATATGTTACCGCATCAACCCAGAGCATTTCAGTCCACGTGGCCCCTGACCCGAATGCGGTTCCAATGCCAGAACCCATAGTGAACGAGGATGGTACACTGGCGGTTACAGACATCAGGCACATCAAGCCTGCGCCGCGCGGCATCGGTGCTCCCTCTGATCCTACTCAAGTCAATCCGATGATCTGGGGACTGGGAGCATTGCCGTTTGCCGTGCTATTGGCATCATTTGTGTGGCGCTGGGCAGTCGCAAGGCGTGAGACCGCGATACTTGCTAACGCACCTATTCGAGCGCGGCAGCAAGCTCTTGCAAGGATGTCCGACCTTGACACCTCCTCATCCGGCGCGGATGTCGCTACCGCAGCCCTGCACGGATACCTGAGCGTGATTCTGGGACGATCATCTTCCTCTCTCCCAATCACAGAACTTGAAACTCCACTGCGTGAGCTTGGAGTTAAGGACGACACAATTCAGCAACTTATGGGAGTGCTCCGAGAGCTTGATCAATCACGATTCGCGCCGCAATGGCTAGCTGACCAAGGCAGCGCCTCGAAGGCTGTGGCTGAAATAGTCCGTAGGGTGGAGAGGGAGATTCAGACATGAAAATCCTGATCTCAGTTGTCGTCGCCTTTGTGGCCATATTCGCCATTTCAAGCGTAAGCTACGGCGACGAGTTGACGGACATGAAAATCTTCGCAACTGCCGGAGCATTTTATGAAGACGGCAATTACGAAGAAGCGGCGCGAACGTATCAACACCTGGTCAGCCTCGGGTATGAGGACCCGACGCTCTTCTATAATCTGGCTAACTCCTACTACAAGTCGGACGACTTGGGACGCGCCATTCTCAACTATCTTCGGGCGAAGAGGTTCGCCCCATTCGATGAGGATATTGCGGCGAATCTGGAATTTGTGCGACAGCAGCTTGACAGTCCCAATTCGCGTGAGTCGGCAACCCCTGTGTTCGTCCAACTCTCGGAGTTTGTCCCCTGGGTAACATTCAATCAGGCCGCGATTGCCACTCTTGTCTCATGGCTGGTAGCGGGAGTGTTGGCTGCGCTTTATATCTGGGGAGGCCGCTTCCGAACATCCATGACAGTGAGTCGGCTTGCCGCAGTGGCCGTGCTGTGCATTTTCATTTTCGGCTCGATTACGATTGGCAAGCACATGGACCGGCTCCACTGGGAGCGGATTGCTGTGGTAACCGCCGAATCAGCGGGAGTGTACCACGGTCCCAGGGAGAGCCTCGATCCCAGATTCAGCTTGGACGCCGGTAGCGAAGTCAGACTCATCGACAGAAGAGGCAGGTGGTCGAAGATCGGCATTTTCGACACTGGAGTCGAAGGCTGGGTGGAATCGGCGAGTGTGGAAGGCGTGCTTGCTCCCGGAGGATGAATCCGCTGGACCTAGCTCGCCATCTAAAGCCTACCTACTCTAGCCCAGGGTCTTTTCGTTTTCGTCTCGACATTCCCGCGAATGCGGGAATCCAAGGGTGGGTGTGGGCTGCTGCTGCATGGCAAAGCTAACTGGACGCTGTACGACGATTATGTCAAACAGGATAATGAAAATACCCTGACTCTAGCCTGCCATCCCCTTCTTAAGCAGGCGTTGACGATGTACAATCGGCGCGCATAATACTATGGCCAACACCTCTTTACCAAGACCCAGGTTCACGCGAGTGCCCTCGACGCTGGATGCCTTCAGGAATCCCGGTTTCCGGCTGCTCTGGCCCGCCAACTTCTTTTCGTACATTTCACGCTGGATGCAGATGACATTCCTGGCGTGGATCATACTGCAGGAGACGGGTTCCCCATTCTACGTTGGCCTGGTGGGATTCTTTGGGATGTTCCCACTGCTGGCATTTGGCGCCTTCGGCGGCGTACTTGCGGACAGGATGAATCGCCATACTCTGCTGTTGAGCACACAGATACTCAACCTTGCAGCCGGCATATTCATGACTGTGCTTCTGGTTACCGATATGTTCGTATTCTGGCACTCGTACATAGTCGTGTTTGCGAGCGGATTGGGATGGGCCTTCGACATGCCGTCGAGGAGAGCGGCGGTGCACGATCTGATAGGCAGGGCCGGAGTCACCAACGGGATGGCGCTAGACTCCGTAGGTATGCACGCCAGCAGGATGTCGGGGCCGGCGCTCGCGGGCGGGTTGATTGCCCTGATTGGGGTGAAAGGCGGATTCTTCGTAATCATCGCCTTCTACATCATTTCGATAGCGTTCATGTTGATGCTCAAATTGCCTACGCGGACTTCTTCCGTCGTTACCCGCAGTATTGTCAGAAATCTCGGTGAAGGATTTAGCTATGTTCGCGGCAATCGGGTCATTCTCGCGACCGTGGTAATCACCGTGTTGATGAATCTCCTGCTGTTCCCTTATATGCAGATGGTGCCTGTAATCGCCGTCGAGATCCTCGATGTGGGGCCGGGTCTGATGGGAATTATGATGGGTGCAGACGGACTGGGAGCAATAATAGGATCAATATCTATTGCATCGGCAGCTCGGCTGAGGCATCACGGCCGGGTGTATCTTGGCGGCTCGATAATTGGGCTCGTCATGGTCCTGTTTTTCGCGGCATCCAATGTCTTTCTGCTATCCATGCTGATTCTCTTCCTGCTCGGATTAGGCACGGCCGGATTCGGGACGATGCAGTCAACAATTGTGGTAATAGCGGCGAGTGAGGATATGCGGGGCCGGGCGCTGGGCGTCATATCCCTGGCAATTGGTGCGGGTCCGATTGGCGCTTTATTGATAGGAGCGCTAGCCCAGACGACCTCGCCACCCATGGCTATCGCGGTATTCGCCTCGTTAGGACTGCTGACAGTAGGGACGGTAGGCCTACTGATGCCCGAGATCCGGGCTCCAATCGCCCAGGAGAGGAACAATCCCCAGTCGGAGGCCGCCAGTCCAGCGGTCCAGCGTACATAGGTGTCTGGACTTCCTGCTTCGGAGTCGGAGCTTGACGCACTGCGAGAAGGTCTGGCTTAACCTGAGGACTCAGAATCTACCCACTGTAAGAAGCCCTGAATCTGTGAAGAGTCAGTTCGGGTTCTATGGGAGCGACCGGAAGATACTCTTCTTCCTGAATCTTGGCGACGATGAACCAAGGGCCGTCTTCCTCCAATGCCTGGAGAACCGCAGACTCCAGTTCCTCTTCGTCCAACACGGTGGCCGTCTTCCGGATGTCGCAGCTCTTCGCGACCTGGGCCAGATCCGTGCCGAAAGCGGTGTGGCTGGACTGATAGCCGGTCTGCGCCCACTGTTCGTTGTCCCAGACTATGATGATCAAGTTCTTCGGACTTTCGCGCCCTATCGTGGCAATCGTCCCCATGTTCATCAGGAGGGAGCCATCGCCGTCCAGCGAGATTACTTTCTCGTCGGAGGATAGCGCCATGCCGAGCGCGATAGACGAGCAGAGTCCCATGGAGCCGTAGGTATAGAAGTTCCGGTCGCGGTGTCCTGCGTGCCAGAGTTCGTCCGTGGTCGGGCCAAGGTTAGCAACGACGGGCAGGTCGCCGACTAGCGTGAGCAGTCGTTGAGTAGCAGAAAATCTATGCAAGTTTTCCTCCGTGAAGTAGCGGCGTCAGACAGAACGCCAGTGGCTGGCGGGAAGCGTAGCACAACTTGAGCGCCCCTGAGACCCGCAAGTCGAGCCTGTCGTCAGTGTCAAGTGTGTAGTGCTGGATGCCAAGGACGTCAAGTATCGGCCGCGTAGCGCGTCCCATCGCGACCTGAGCGATGTTGAACTCCCCGACCTCGCCACGCAGGTTGATGAACATAGGTATCGGCACACGGGCAGGCAAACAGAGACTGGCGAGCGCGTTGATGCAGTTGCCGAAGCCACTGGACTGCATGAAAACCGCGGCATTTCTGCCCCTGGCGTACGCTCCGGTAGCGATGCCAATCGCTTCTTCCTCCCGTGTGGCGGACACGACGTGGAAGTAGTCGTCCTCCTCCATAAGACGGGTGACCTGGTGGATACTCACGTCGGGGACGTAGGCTATCAGGGACACCTCGGCGTCCTTAAGGGACTTAACGATGGTTTCAGCCCAGTTCATTTTCTCTTCACTCTCTGCCATTTCATAAACGGTTCAGCGGCTTGAATATCAACCCTTGGCGATTCGCCTATCTATTAAGGTTTACAGGAGTATCGGGCTCCAGACTCCCACTTTGATGAATGAGGTCTTTGTCTGTCAGCTCTCTTATGACTATGCCATTATATGCCCATGATGTGGTAGCCGGTATCGACGTGGATCACCTCGCCGGTAATGCCGGAGGACATCGGGCTACACAGGAAGAGCGCGGTATTGGCGACTTCTTCGTGGGTGATGTTGCGCCCCATCGGGGACCTGTCGGCGTGAGCGCGCTTCATGTCTCGGTAGCCGCTGATGACCCTGGAGGAGAGCGTGTCAACGGGACCGGCGCTGATGGCGTTGATGCGAGTGTCATCCTTGCCGAGGTCCCAGGCGAGTTGGCGGACCTCGTTCTCCAGCGCGGCCTTGGCAGTCCCCATGACGTTGTAGCCCGGGAATACCCGGTCGGATGCCTGGAAAGTCATGGTTATGATGCTGCCTCCCCTGCCCTTCATCATGGGCGCGGCGTGCCTTGCGACGGACACGAGCGAATAGGCGCTAATATCGAGGGCGAGACGGAATCCCTCCCTGGGGGTATCTATGAAGGGGCCGCCGAGGTCTTCCCTGTTGGCAAAGGCTATTGAGTGGACGATTATGTCAATACCATCCATGTCAGTGGCCAGCGTGTCGAATGTGTTCTGTACGTTGGCGTCATCGCTGACGTCACACTCGACGAGAATGGGCGACGACGAGAGCTGGGAGCCGAGCCTTTCGACGCTCCGCCTGATTCTTTCGTTGATGTAGGACAGCGCTATCCGCGCGCCCGCCTGATCGAGCGTTCTGGCGATGTGCCACGCTATGCTGCGCTGGTTCGCGACTCCGAATACGAGCGCGTTCTTGCCGCTGAGGTCTATGTTGTACAAGCTTTTCCTCCGGGGAGTAGTCGTTCATTCTTAGATTTTAGTGGATGGAGATGCTGGAGGCTCCAGCGTCTATGTTTATTTCGACTCTGTTCTGGGCGGTATCATAGTCGGGAGATCGCCATACTTCACCAGTCTTGGGGAATCTGGAGGTGTCCACGTCGAACGCAGTCAAGGTGGAGTCGGAGTTTATCAAAGCGGCAAGGTTGTTGGGTACGGCGATGTCAATGTCGGCTGCGCCGGCGTCTATGTAAATGTCGGTATGTCCGGCATTCGCGGGTAGAGCTATTTCTACGTCGGCGGCACCGACGTCCATATCAAGAGTCTTTACATTCAGGTGGGTAAGGCGCAGGTCCATGTCCGCCGCGCCGCCCTCGATGTCCAATATGATCTCGGCGATGTCGGGCGACACTCCAACGTCCCATCTTAGGCTACCCAGAGTACGCAACAGCCCAAACAGGTCTATTTCGGACTTCCACTCGGCGTCGCCGTCTTTCAGGCGCATGCCGGGAGCATCTATAGAGAGCGTAACCTCGAGACCGTCTTCGGTTATTCTATCGTCCGTATGGGCCCCCAAGCCGTTGAAGTACGCCATGATCATCTCACCTTCATCCGGCGACACAATGGAGTCAACGACAAGGGAACCGGCGCCGAAATCCACATCCAATTCCAGAAATTCAGATTGATTGGCGGATATGCCATACTGACGCGACCTGTCATCATCAAAGGCCATATCCCAGCTTGTCAGATAGGCTGCGCCGATGCCCGCGACGAGGACCAGTGCAACCACGATGGCCGATATGATCGGGAATCGGGGGGCGAGTATGATGTTCAGACCGACGGCTATGAGTATCAGGGGCCAGAAGCGGAAGATTTGCCACCAAATTCCCCATCCGACCACGTCGGTTGTGTTGAGAAGCAGCACGACTCCGAGGGTCAGAAGCAGGATCGCAGCGAGCGGAATCCGCCTTCTGGACCGATTGCTTTCCGTTTGGTCAGCCATCGGGATTTATCTCTGGCGAACCGAGGCGTATATAAGCGCGGCACCTATGCCAATAACGGAGATTGCGGCAACAATACCCCAGTCAATCGCGCCGAAGAAGTCGAGGTTGTACATGAGAAGCGCTATTCCCGCCACAACCAGGCCGATTCCCAAAATATAACGTTTTCTTTCGTCGCGCTGGCGCATGTCAGCCTCCGAAACGACGGGATACTCGCCCACCTGACCACTTTCCTCATCCACCACATCTGGGTTCGCTGAAGGGCCATGGCCTCCCTTTGGCACGACAATGGCCATTACGATATAGACCAGGATCGAAATTCCGCCGGTGAGGAAGACCGACACAACCCAGCCCAGCCGGACGAAAACCGGATCGATCTCGAAGTATTCAGCCATTCCGCCCGAGACGCCTGAAATCATCTTGTCGCCCGAGCTCTTGTAGAGTCTTCGAGTGCAGGCCATGTCAGTCCCTCCCTGATGCACGTCCGAACGCTGCTTATTCATTCTATCATGGTGTCCATGACGCCCTATGAGGTGCGTCTGTCAAAGGGCGCGCCAGTATCGCCTTCCACTGACCCTCACCAGCCTACCGAAGCCAGGAACGGGGAAATGGCCTGAGACGACGAGGGAGTGGTCTTTCTCCATGCGGTCGAAAAGGTCGGTACGGTTCCGGCGGGACAGTTCGGGGTTGGTGTCGGCGCGTGGGCTCCAGTCGGTGTGGTGGGCCTGCACCGGCACGTGAGCGGCGTCGCCGAGGACGACGGCGCTCTCGCCAGAGGATGAGACGAGCAGGCTTGTGTGGCCTGGGGTATGTCCGGGGGTCGGGAGCGCAGTGAGGTGGTCGCCTATGGACCGTTCCCCCTCTACTAACTCAAGCGCGCCGAGTTCCATGAGAGGCGTCACCTGCTTGGCGATGTAGGAGAACATAGCCATTCCGGCGCGGCGGGTGAAGACGTCCCAGTCGGCCTTGGGGATGTAGTATCTGGCGTTTGGGAAGAAAGGAGTCGGCGCGCCGTCCTTTTCGACCATGTTCCAACCGACGTGGTCGCGGTGAAGATGGGTTATGATGACCGTGGTTATCTCGTCTGGGGCAATCCCCTTGCTTGCCATGTCGGAGGCGAGCAGGCCCCATTCGGAATTATCAAATGGATGGTCGCCTTCTCCAAGTCCAGTATCCACAAGGGCGACGACATCCGCGACCCGTATCACAAAAGAACCCACATTCATACGGATAAATCCTTCGTCCGTAAGCTCGTCAGCGTAAGGATCCCACTCAGCGGAATCAATTGAAGGGAAAAAGTCGGACGGAGCGAAGTGTATGTGGCCGTCGGATACGGAGATTATCTCGGCGTCTCCAACTTTGACCGCATAATCGGGCATGGTTTGGTCTCCCTTCGCGGTTCAGTTGTGGTAGATGGGCAAAATATCGGCGGACAGCGCGTCAAGCTGTTCGTTCATCATCGCTGGTGGGCAGGCTGGCCTGGCCACGAATTTCGTCGCTCCGGCGTCAATGTAGGAGTCAATCAGGTCGCGCATCCTGTCGGCGGTCCCGAAGGCGGAGAAGCCGTCGTAGTCTATATCGGTCCTGCGCCGGAGCATGTAGGGCTCGGAAATCCGGCGAGCCTCCTCGTAGCTGTCAGCGATGCAGTAGCTAAAGAGGGCTCCGTAGTGGTCCTCTTCGATGTCGTTCTCGAACTCGGCTGCCATGGTCTTGATTTGTGAGACCCCGTCGGCGACCTCTTCAGGCGTCGCCTGAGACACAAGCCAGCCGTCGCCCAGTCTCGCCGTGCGCCTAATGGCGAATTCGCTGCGTCCGCCTATCCAGACGGGCGGAAGATCCTTCTGGACTGGCTTGGGCTGGACGGTCACGTCATTCAGGGTGAAGTAGCGCCCGTGGTAGGTGACGTTGTCCTGCGACCAGAGGAGTTTCATGACCTCGATAGCCTCGTCTGTTCTGCCACCGCGCTGACGCTTGATCGTTCCGCAGGCCTCGTATTCTCCTGCCTCGCCCGTACCCAGTCCGACGGCAGGGAGCGACCGACCGCCGGAGAGAAAGTCCAGGGTAGCGACCTCCTTGGCGAGAACAGTCGGATTTCTGAGCGGGAGAGCAAGCACGTTAGTCCCGAACTTCAAGTCTTTAGTCCGAGCCGCGATGAAGGAGAGCGCAATCATCGGCTCCATGTTAAGGGTCTCCGAGACAATCCTGTCGCTGAGCCAGAGTGAGTCCACACCATAATTCTCGCACAGGTCTGTGTACTCCCAGAGGTGATCCGGGTCAGCGGAAGGGAATGGCCAACCGCCGAAACCTATTCCTATTTTGACCGACATTTGCCTCTCCTAATTCATACTTCTGTACGCAGGGCGAAGTTTCTCGTTAACGGAATATCCTATCCAAGGTGTATGTAAGCTGGGGCTTTGTATTGGAGACGACCATGCGCACCCTCCACATTTTGCTGTACTAACTATACATCACATCAGAAGAATCGAGCCGGATCAAAGTCAGAAAGGGACTCGCTTTCCGAGCCGTCCAATAGGTCGGCTACCGCCTCGCCTGTCGCCAGACTCAGCAGTATTCCGTTCCTGTAGTGGCCAGACGCGACGACAACGTTAGCATGTTCCGGCATCCGCCCGATGACCGGCAGTTCATCGCCTGATCCGGGTCTCAGACCGGCGATACTCCAGTTGATTTCCGCGTCGCTCAGTGAGGGCATCAGCGCCGTAGCCACACCTAGTATAGCCTGCACCTCGCCAGCCATTACCCTGGTATCGAAGCCTACCTCTTCGACGGTCGCGCCTACTATCATCGAGCCGTCATTGCGTGGTACCAGGATTCCCCACGAGCCGTGAACTATCCGGCTTACACTACCATTGCTGGGCTGGACATTAAGGTTGACGCCCTTTACGGGTTTGACCATCGGAATGCGGGAGGCGCTTGGCCCGCGCTCGCCATACAGCCACCTGTCCATTGCACCGGTCCAGGCGCCAGACGCCAGCACGACGGACCCGGATCGCAGAGGTCCATCCCTCTCCATGACACCCGCGACCTGACCGTCCTCGACGATCAGGCCTGTTACTTCGACACCCTGCCTGATTTCCGCTCCGTATCTCTGCGCAGACGACGCCAGCGCACTGGCGAGTCTCTGGTTGTTGACCCGGCAGGACTCGGGAGCATACATGCCGCCGGGAATCGCCGGATTAAGGAGCGGCTCCAACTCCCTCAACTCGTCGCTGTCAACCCATCTCGCTTCCTCGCCCATAGTAGAAAGCTGGTTCGTAAGACCGCGCAACGCGATTGCGTCGCTCCCATTCATTGCCAGAGTGAGGTCTCCGCACTCCGCAAATTCAATATCAATACCGGACTCCTCGCGGATAACCGGCGCAAGTTCGTGGAACAGTCTGAGGCTGCGATGCGCAAGACGGGAGTATTGAGAACTGCCGGGAGATGAGCTCAGGATGCCTGAAGCTGCATTGGAAGCCCCTCCTCCTATTCTCCCCCTTTCCAGCAACACACAGGACTTACCACGCTTTGCCAGGAAGTAGGCAACGGCAGTACCGACGACTCCACCGCCAACAACTATGACGTCGGGGGTATCTGACATGGCTAACCCTCCCCGACCAGAGCCGCGGCCAACTGGTTGAAGTCTTTCACAACGATGTCAGGCGTGTACTGTTCCGTATCTTCGTAGGGCAGCGAGTACCGGTTTACATAAGCTCCCCTGAATCCACTGACCCTTGCGCCCATGATGTCGAAGGAGTGCGCCGCGACCATCATTATCGCTGAGGGCTCGACATCGAGGATGCGGGCCGCTGAGCGGTAAACTGAAGGATGGGGTTTGAACGCGCCCCCTTCCTCCACCGAAATCACGTTGTCAAAGTCGAATTTGATCCTATTGGCGACCAGATGGTCGAGAAACTCAGGCTCGCCATTCGATAGAGCAACAAGACTGTACTTGCCAGCCAGCCTGTTCAAGCCTTGCAGCGAATCTGCATACGGGCTCAGTTCGTGCCACACACTCATGAACTCTCGGATTCGTTCAGGGTCGAATTCGATACCATTGGCACGGAGAGCATAAACCAACGCCCTGCGACAGGTTTCCAGGTATCCGCTGTGTCCCAGCATGATGAGCGAGTCCTGGTACTGCTCTATGCGTTGTCTTGCACGCCACTGGGGATAGAATTCGGCGCCGGTCATGTCCGAGCCCAACTCTGTCAGCAATTTCCCGGTCGGTCCTTCGAGGCTGCCGGTGAGGTCCAGCACAGTACCGAAGATGTCGAAAGTAAGCGTAGTTACGGCTTCGATTGGGTTATTCGGCATTGTTTCTCCGCGATTTCGCCCACCCAGACCATTAAGGTTAGCGCTGAGCGTGCTGATTCCCTTTCAAATTCATAATGCGACCGTGCGTTTTCGACAGTATGGCAAATTAGACCTTCAATGAAAAGGCGCGCCGCTTGTGTGGCGCGCCTTGGTTAGTAAGCTGTGTGCCGTACCCCGAGCGGCGATGTTACCAAGTTGTCGCAGCGAGGTTAACTCCCTGTTCCGCGGCGCCGCTGATGGTGCTCCAAGGTGTGATCGTTACCCAGTGGTCGGGTTCGACCTCCACCAGGGGAGGACGCGAATTTGCATATTCGTGGTTGGGGTCCACTTCCAGCGGGGTCCGTGTCTGGAACACGTCTCCGGGAGGAGGATCTACGGGGGACACGACTTCGCCGGGGAGAATGATTTCTTCTCTCTGGATGTCCGGGTGGGATGAGAGGGCAGCAGAGAGGAGCGCATTTGTGTAGAGGTGGACCGGGTTATTGAAAATGCTCTCAGTATCGCCCATCTCCTGGAATACGCCGAGATACATGACAGCCATCCGGTCGCACATGTATCGGACGGTCGCGAGGTTGTGAGCGACCATAAGGTAAGCCAGGCCATGCTCCTGCTGGAGGTCAACAAGCAGATTCATAATCTGCGCACGAATGGAGACATCGAGCGCAGATACCGGCTCGTCCAGAACGATGACCTGCGGATTGAGCGCAAGCGCCCTGGCGACGCCAATCCTCTGCCTCTGTCCACCGCTGAATTCGTGAGGGAAAAGCGAACTCTGGTCAGGGCGGAGTCCGACTTCAACGAGGAGGTCGCTCACTCTGTCCCTTATCTGCTGCTTGGTCATGTTCGTGTTGACTTCAAGCGGTTCGCCGATAATGCTGCCAACACGCATTCTGGGGTTGAGCGAGGCCCAAGGGTCCTGGAATACTGCCTGGACCGACCGCTTGAGCTCTCGCCTTCCGGCGCGGCTCAGGGTGGCTATATCCTCGCCCTCGTAGAAGATATGTCCGTCGGTGGGTTCTTCCAATCCCAGGAGGACCTTGAGCGTGGTCGTCTTGCCACAGCCCGATTCGCCAACCAGGCCCATGGTCTTGCCGCGGTCAACGTCGAAGCTGACATCGTCCACCGCCTTCAGAATGCTCTTCTGGCGCTTGAACAGTGAGCCGCCGCCGACATCGAACCACTTGCGAAGGTGTCGAACCGATATTATGGCGTCGGAACTAGAGTCAACACCCGGTGCGGACTCGACGCCGTACTTATTCGTGGTCCCATTGGAGCCATTAGTCGAAGCATCTGCTACCATTTTGGCTTCACCACTCCTTGTTACTCTCTGAATCCGGGTTAACTGTATTCCGCGCCATAGGGAACGAGGTGGGCATATTTGTCAAATTCGGCGACCGAGCTATGGGAGAGCTGTACCCAGTGTTCGGGCTCGACTTCCACCAATTCGGGCCTTATCTGGAAGTCAATATCCGTTGTGGGAAGCGGGGACCTCTCGGCGAAAGCGTCTCCAGGAGGAAGATTGTAGAGCTGCGGCGGCTGGCCATCAATCTGAGCCAAGCGACCCGTCTTTTCTTCCAGCTTGGGCACCGAGTTTATCAGCGCTTTGGTGTACTCGTGCTTGGGATCGTTGAAGATCGTGCGAACGTCCGCAAGTTCAACGATTCGGCCCGCGTACATGACCGCGACCCTGTCGCACATCTTTGCCACGATACCGAAGTCGTGCGTGATGAACATGATCGCAACGCCGGTCTCCTGCTGAAGGTCGTTCAGCAGCCTGAGGTACTGCGCCTGAATCGTGACGTCGAGTGATGTGGTGGGCTCGTCGGCAATCAGCACCGCCGGGTCGCATGAGATACCGATAGCGCCGACAACGCGCTGACGCATACCGCCCGAAAGCTGGTGGGGATAGTCTCTCATCCTTACTTCGGGTGCAGGTATGCGCACCTTTCGCAGCATATCTACTATCGTGTCCTTGAGCACGTCGCCGCCAAAGCCTTTGTGTATCTTCAGGGCTTCGCCAACCTGGTCCTCAATGTCGAAGACTGGGTTGAGAGCGGTCATCGGGTCCTGGAGAACCATTCCGATACGGCTTCCGCGGACTTTCTCCATGTCGCCTTCACTGAGTTGAAGAATGTCTTCACCTTCCAATAGGACCTGGCCGCCTACTATGTGTCCCGGAGGGGACGGGATCAGCCGCATGATGGAGAGAGAGGTCACCGACTTGCCGGAACCCGATTCTCCGACGATACCCAGTGTCTCGCCGCGCTTGAGCTGGAAGCTAACGCCATCAACCGCCTTCACCACTCCCCAACGAGTAACGAAATATGTTCGCAGGTCCTGGACGTCGAGTACAACGTCATTATTGCTGCCATTGGATGTGGTCATCCTGCCCTACTCCTTAGTAACGAAGCTAAACCGTGAATGTCAATCGCTTGCGAAAAATGCGTGCATCCGAGCACTCCGCACCCGAACCGACCTACTGGACAAGTAGGGGTTCAAGTGCGCCCAATATAGACAATGCGAGGGCAAAATGCAACCCCGCCAAAGCAGGGTCGGCTATAAACCGAAACTACTGCCCGGTATCGGCTCCGGCCCCACCAGCCCATGCCCCGAGGGCCATGTATCCGCCGTCAATCATCACATGGGTACCTGTCATGAAGGACGACTTATCGCTCGCCAGGAACATCACGAGGTTAGCGATGTCCTGGCCTGTACCGATACGTCCCACCGGGTGTCCGGCGCCGTAGCGATCCAGGGTCACTTCGATATCCCCTCCTTCGGCGGCGGCTACAGTTCTCACCATGTCGGTATCTATCGTTCCGGGGCATATCGCGAGCACTCGAATGTTCTCGGGAGCATAGTCGAGGGCCATCTGGCGTGTGAAAGACAGCACGCCTCCCTTGCTGGCGGCATATGCGGGAACGAGATACTGGGACTGGAGTCCCTGCACGCTGGCGTTGTTGATGATGACTCCCCCACCCCTCTTGCGGATTTCCGGGATGGCGTACTTTGCCATAAGAAAGTAGCTCTTGAGGTTGACGTCCAGAATCCTATCCCACATTGATTCGGGCGTATCCTCAACATTCTTGTAAGAGTCCACGGGCTGTATCCCGACGTTGTTGAACAGGATGTCCACCCCGCCAAACTCGGCGACGGCGCCATCAACGACTCGGCGGGCATCGTCTGCGAGCGCGACGTCCGACTCAACAAAAAGGGCGCGACCTCCTTCCGCACGAATGTCGGACTCACGCCGGTCTCCGGCCTCAGTATTCAGGTCGGCTATCACAACACTCGCTCCGTTGCGAACAAACTCGACCGCAGTGTCGCCACCCATTCCGAGGGCGCCACCTGTAACGATAACTACTTTGCCATCGAAGTCTGCCATTGGAATCTCCGTTATGCCAGGGCTTTTTCAGAGTTGAGTCAGATATGTTCCGGCGAGTTAGCGGATCCGGAGGTTCATATATTCTGGTTTATAATTGTACAGGGCAGGAACAGGCGAGTCACAGGCATGTACAGGGGGCGATTTTGCCCTGAGTTTGCCCTGCGTCGCCCTGCGTTCGCGTGTTTTGAAATCGCCGAGGCTTCGATTTTCGAAAACATAAATTTTTATTTATGTATCCAGTGCCAGAAACTTTGTTCTTCATGGATGTATTGTAGCGCATTGGCGGAATGGATGTGTAGTGGAAATGGAAGCGCGGACGACTTTGCAAAGACCCCGCCCAAGTAGCAGCACACTTGTAATGGTCAACGTTCAACATGGTATAATGGGCGCGTCCAAGAGAGTGGGGATATAGCTCAATTGGGAGAGCGCGGCGTTCGCAATGCCGAGGTTGGGGGTTCGAGCCCCCCTATCTCCACCAGGTCATACTCACACAACGCCCCATCGAGTTCCACCTTGCTTCCTTCTGTGGCTGACTCGCCCCCTTTCCGGTTTTACAACTTCCCATTATGTCCCATACATTCCAGGCATAAGTGTGATGCGCGGAGGGGTCACCACTGTGGCTAAAATATGGCGGCAGATTAGATTCCTGAAAGTACCCTGAAGATGTGGCGACGGCCGGCTCTTTACCCCGGAACTCCGGGTAGATCGAGTTCCTCAGAGAAGTGGCAGCGAGTGAAGTGGTCGGGCGAAATCTGCCGGAACTCGGGCTCGGTCGTGCGACAGACTTCCTGCGCGAATGGACAGCGCGGGTGGAAGTAACAGCCGCTGGGAGGATTTGCCGGGTCGGCGACTTCACCTTCCAGCGATTGTCCCAAAGAGGCCACCGTGGGATCCGGCACCGGCACCGAGGACAGAAGCGCCTGCGTGTACGGGTGCCTGGGCTGTGTGAAGAGTCTCTCGGTGGGCGCCAATTCGACCACTTTGCCCACGTACATCACGGCGACCCTGTGGCTGATGTACTGTACCACGCTCAGGTCGTGGCTTATGAACAGGTAAGTCAGACCTAGGTTGTGCTGCAGGTCTAGCATGAGGTTCAGTATCTGCGCCTGCACAGACACGTCCAGTGCCGACACCGGCTCGTCGGCAATGACCAGACGCGGGTTCATTACGAGCGAGCGAGCGATTCCTATGCGCTGTCGCTGACCTCCGCTGAAGGCGTGGGGATAGCGCCTCATGAATGCAGGAGACAGTCCTACTAAACGGAGAATCTCCGCCACCCGATCTTCCAGTTCGGATCCGCCTGCCAGATTGTTCACTCTCAGAGGGTCGGCAACTATGTCGTATATGGTCATCCTCGGATTGAGCGACGCGAACGGGTCCTGAAATATGATCTGAATCTGCTGACGGAGTGTCTGGAGTTCCCGGCGGTCCGCCTTGGTTGCGTCTATAACCGAGTCGTCGGACATGCGATACAAGACCTCTCCCCCGGTCGGCTCGACTGCCCGGATGATCGCCCTTCCGGTCGTAGTCTTGCCGCAGCCACTCTCCCCAACCAGTCCGAGGGTTTCTCCCTGCCTCAGATCGAAGCTCACACCGTCAACCGCCTTGACGTAACCCACAACCCGACGCCACAGACCAGCGGTTATCGGAAAGTAGGTCTTCAGATCTCTGACTTCCAGCAGGTTCTCGGTGTCGCTTCCGTTGTTCATGCTCCAACAGACTCCGTGTTCCGGCTGACGGCGTCGTCCTCGTACAGAAGACAACTGACCACGTGGCGATCACCGACCTGTTTCAATTCAGGTTCCACAACGTCGCACGTCCCGGGAATCGCCTGTGGACACCTGGGATGGAATGGACATCCCGGAGGCCTTACATACGGCGATGGGACGCTACCCGCTATTGCCGTCAGTCTCTCTTCCTGTTTGACTCGCCGAAGCCGTGGAATGGATTTGAGCAGTTCCGCCGTGTAGGGATGCTTCGGATCCTCGAACAGCGTCTTGATGTCCGTCCACTCCACAATCTTGCCCAGATACATGACGATGACCTCCTCGGCCATCTGCGCCACCACACCCAGGTTGTGGGTGATGAGCATCATCGCCATCCCGAACTCTCGCTGAAGCTCAGCCATCAGCTCCAGTATCTGGGCCTGTGTGGTCACGTCCAGCGCTGTGGTCGGCTCGTCTGCGATCAGCAGGTTCGGGTCGCCCGCAAGAGCCATCGCTATCATGCAGCGCTGGCGCATTCCTCCGCTGAGACTGAATGTGTACTGGTCTATCCGCGCTTCAGGGTTGGGAATCCCCACGCGACGGAGCATCTCGACCGCACGGCTGCGAGCCTCCTCCTTGGAGATGTCGGGGTCGTGAAGCATTATGCCCTCGATGATCTGCTGGCCTATCGTATGTACAGGGCTGAAAGAGACCATCGGCTCCTGGAAGATCATCGTGATGTCGCTGCCCCGAATGTCTCGCATGTCCGGATCGTCGAGGGGCATCTGCACAAGGTCCACATGGTCGTCGTCGGTGCCCCTGCGCAGACCCCGGTCGTAGATGATGCTGCCCTCTATGGTCCTTCCCGGAGGTCTTACGATGCGCATGATCGAGCGCGCAAGCACGCTCTTTCCGCAGCCGCTCTCGCCCACCACTCCGAGCACCACACCGGGACGTATGTCGAAACTGACGCCGTCAACCGCCCGAACCGTTCCTTCGTCCAGGAAGAAGTGGGTCTTGAGGTCTTTGACTTCCAGCAATGGACTGGGCTGCACTTGTTCTCCTTTAATTCTGGATTTCCAACTAAGACGGCCAGTTGATACCTGTTTCGATTGTATGACGCCACGATTGGATACTGTACCAATTTGGTCGGTGGACTAATTCAAGATCTGCGCCGCCCCACCCCTGGATACCCGCCTTCGCGGGTATGACGATGAGGTGACCGACTAAGCTGATACAGGTTCCCACGATTCCCGTTGATTGACACTCCATGAGTGTTTGGATATTATTCGGCAAATCGTAGTCCCGGAATTTCTGAAACAGAATACCACAATTGAATTTCTATGCAACTTTAATCGGGAATTGGAGTGTAGCCCGCGTTCAGGCTAGGAGGGCGGAAATGAAGAGACTGATTTGGTCAGCATTACTTGTCAGTGTGGTAGCGATGGCGGTGGGCTGCGCAACAGGCGACAGCGGCGCTACTCCTACTCCAATCATCCAAGAGGTCGTGAGAGAGGTCATCAAGGAGGTCCAGGTGCCTGGCGAGACGGTGGTGGTGGAGAAAGAGGTGGTCAAGGAGGTCCAGGTGCCTGGCGAGACGGTGGTGGTGGAGAAAGAGGTGGTCAAGGAGGTCCAGGTGCCTGGCGAGACGGTGGTGGTGGAGAAAGAGGTGGTCAAGGAGGTCCAGGTGCCTGGCGAGACGGTGGTGGTGGAGAAAGAGGTAATCAAAGAGGTCGAGGTAATCAAGGAGATCGAGGTAATCAAAGAGATACCCGCTCCCAAGACCTTCAACGAGGCTCCGTTGATGGCGCAACTGGTGTCGGCTGGGCAGCTTCCTCCGATAGACGAACGCATACCATCGGAGCCTATGGTGATACCGGCAGCCTCCATTGGGACATACGGCGGAACGATCCGCAGAGTGTATTTCGGACCGGCCGACGTATGGAACTACGGCAGGATCTCTAGTGAGCGGCTAGTACGCTGGTCTCAGGACGCGAGCGCCCTGGTTCCCGCCCTCGCCAAGTCGTGGGAGGCTTCGGACGGAGGCAAGACGTGGACATTCAAGTTGCGTGAAGGTACGCGCTGGTCGAACGGCGACCCGTTCACCGCGGATGATTTCGTGTTCCATTATGAAGACGTTATCCTGGATGACGATCTTGCCCCAGTCAAGCCGAACAGGCTGAAGACGCCGGGCGGACTGGGAACGGTCACGAAGGTGGACGACTACACTGTCCAGTTCAGCTTCAAAGACCCATTCTGGGTGTTCCCTGAGACCATTGCGCAGATGGACCAGTTCAACGGGTGCTGCAATGTACCCTACGCACCGTCCAACTACATGAAGCAGTTCCACCTCAAGTACAACCCGAATGTAGAGCAGGAGGCTAAGGACGCGGGCCACGAGTCCTGGCAGGCGTACTACCTCGCGATGTTCGACCTGAGGGTGAACCCTGAGAGGCCGCTGATGAAGCCCTGGATTCCCACCGCGGGCAGCAAGTACGGCTCGTCGCAGGTGTTCACCGCGGTTAGGAACCCGTACTTCTACGCTGTTGACCAGGAAGGCAATCAGCTCCCCTACGTTGACAGGCTGCAATATACGCTCGTCCAGGACAACGACATCCTCCAGCTGAAGGCTATCGCAGGTGAGATTGACTTCCAAGGCCGCCACGTGAACCTTTCGATGTTCCCTCTTCTCAAGCAGAACGAGGAGACAGGCGGATACCACATGACTATCTGGCCCGCCAACACCGGGGCCGAAATAGGCATTCAATTCAACCAGCAGTGGGAGGGACCTGAAGTCAAATACTTCCAGGATAAAAACTTCAGGATAGCGCTCTCCCACGCGATTGATCGCAACGAAATCAACGAGATCAGCTACCTCGGTCAGGGAACGCCTAGACAGCCCGCTCCGGCTCCTTCCGAGCCTCACTACCCGGGCGACGAGTACGCCTTCATGTGGACGGAGTACGACCCAGACAAGGCGAATGAGCTTCTGGACGCCATAATGCCCAACAAGGACGCCGATGGCTTCCGTCTGATGGATAATGGCGAGCGTATGCACATCATCCTAGATACCACCCCGGGCGAGGGCCGCGACACCGATACGATAGAGCTTATCGCGGCTGACTGGGAAGACGTGGGAATCAAGTCCAAGGTCAACGAGATAACGAGGACGCTGCTTTCGGAACGCCGAGAAGCGGGCGAACACCTGGTGTACATCTGGGGTTATGGTCTCGGGGACCCGGCTCTCAGCCCACCGGCTGACTGGATGGGCGGTCCGTTCCCTCAGAGCCTGCTCTGGTACAACACGAATGGAGAGCAGGGTATTGAGCCACCCGAAATCGTCAGTCAATTGACCGAAATGCGGGCCCAGACCGCGCAGATGCCGCTGGCCGAGCGCATAGAACTAGGGAAAGAAATCGCCAGGATACAGCTGGAACAGCTATGGATAATTGGCGTTACGGGCCTCAGTCCTTCCAACCAGGGCGTGATTATCACCAGCGACAGGCTGAAGAACGTCCCCGACGTAGCGGCCAACGCATGGATATACCGAACGCCGTCCACAGGATTCCCGGAACAGTTCTGGTTCTCCAACTAGAGCATCTCGAACAAGTAGGGGCGCCCACAAGGGACGCCCCTACTTGCAACCCCCACGATAGTCTCACCCGCCCGACGTATCCCTATCCTATCTCTATCCCGATTCTGACGGCTGAAAACCAACGATTACCCGGAAACCGGATATGCTTACTTTCATAGTTCGTCGCCTGGCGACGTTCATCCCGATGATGTTCCTGATGTCCGTGGTGGCGTTCGCGCTGATTCAGGCTCCGCCGGGCGACTTTCTTTCGGACTACGTAGTCCAGCTTCAGAACCAGGGCGAGTTCGCGGATCCGGGCGAACTGGAGAGTCTTCGGAAGCAGTACGGGCTCGGTGAGCCGATGTATATCCAGTATGCCAAGTGGGTCTGGGGCGTTATGCGCTGGGACTTCGGGAAGTCGCTGGAAATGCGGGTCTCGGTAAATGATCTTATCAATGAGCGTCTCAGTCTTACGATAATTCTCGGCCTGTTCACTGTCGTCTTCACCTGGACTCTTGCCATACCTATTGGGATATTTTCCGCGGTCAGGCAATACTCCTGGATTGACTACATATTCACCTTCTTCTCGTACCTGGGGGTGGGAACGCCCAACTTCCTGCTCGCGCTGGTGATCATGTGGATGGTGTTCGCGTACTTTGGGATGAGTATCACCGGATTGTTCTCGCCGGACTACGTGGAAGCACCGTGGAGCGTGGGCAAGGTCATAGACATGCTGAAGCACATCTGGGTTCCGATGCTGATACTCGGCACCGACGGAACGGCCAGACTGACCAGGATAATGCGGGCGAACCTGCTGGACGAACTGAACAAGCCCTACGTCGAAACAGCGCGGGCGAAGGGCTTACCGGAGTGGCAGCTGATCATGCGATACCCGGTGAGAATCGCGGTCAATCCGATAGTCAGCACGATAGGATGGACGCTGCCCCAGCTATTCTCAGGAAGCCTGATCGTGGCTACGGTGATGAGCCTGCCCACCCTGGGGCCGTTGCTTCTGAGGGCGCTCTACACACAGGATATGTTCCTGGCGGGTTCGATCATCCTGATACTCACGGCGCTGACGCTGATAGGCACATTGATATCCGACGTCGTACTCGCACTCATTGACCCTAGAATCAGGATCGGAGCCTAGGGAATGGCCACAACCGACGCAGTAAATCCCCAGGTGGCGAGCACTCCGGAGGAAGCCGCATACCTAGCTTCGCAGTGGAAGCTCGTCTGGTGGCGCTTCAGGCGGCACCGCCTGGCCATGATAAGCCTGATACTCGTGCTGGGCTTCTACGTCGTAGCGGCGTTTCCGGGTTTCCTGTCCATTCACGACCCTCTGGATTCGTCCTCGACCAGGGTGTTTATGCCCCCACAGCGTATCCACCTGTTCGATGGCTGGGTTCCCCGGCCCTTCGTGTACGGCGTCGAGGGCGAGCGCAACCAGGTTACGCTTGCCATGGAACATGTCCAGGACAAGGAAACGAAGCACTACATCAACTTCTTCGTGAGCGGACACGAGTACAAGCTGTTCGGCCTTTTCAAGACCGATATTCATCTCATGGGCGCTGACAGCGAGGAAGGAATGCACGCGCTGCGTCCGCTCGGCACCGACAAGCTGGGCAGGGACGTGTTCTCACGGCTGATGTACGGGACGCGGATTTCAATGTCCATCGGTCTGGTGGGTGTGGCGATAAGCCTGTTCCTCGGAATACTGATGGGCGGGCTGTCAGGTTTCAGGGGCGGCTGGACGGACTCGCTTATCCAGCGTCTCATCGAGTTCCTGCGCGCGATGCCGACGATTCCGGTCTGGCTCGCGCTTGGCGCGGCAGTGCCGCAGGACTGGTCCGTAGTCAGAGTGTATTTCGCCATCTCGGTCATCATTTCACTAATCGGATGGACCACGTTGGCGCGCGAGGTCAGGGGACGGTTCCTCGCCATGCGCGAAGAGGATTTCGTGATGGCGGCCCAGCTCTACGGCTCCGGCCAGTTGCGAGTGATATTCCGACACATGCTTCCGTCCTTTATGAGCCACATCATCGCGACTACCACGTTGGCGATTCCCGCCATCATCATCGCTGAGACTTCGCTCAGCTTCCTCGGGCTCGGACTCCGCCAGCCCGCTATAAGCTGGGGTGTGCTTCTGTTCGAGGCGCAGAATCTCCAGGCGGTGGCGAACGCGCCATGGCTGCTGACGCCGGGACTCTTCGTTATCTTCGCCGTGCTCACGCTCAACTTCATGGGCGACGGCTTGAGAGACGCCGCAGATCCTTACTCTGCTCGCAGGTAAGAGGGGAAATGGACCCGAGCGATCTCCTACTGCAGGGAGTGCGGGATGTCCATGATCTTACACGGAAGCTGGGCGGACTCCGGGTCAGGAGTCGGACAGCCACTTTCTGAGCGCCCGGATGTGGTCGGGGCTCGTGCCGCAGCACCCTCCAATTATCCGCGCGCCCTGCTCACTCCACCCCTTGGCGTATTCCAAGTACCGCTGTGGGTCCACGGCGTTTGACCTGGGGTTTGGGCCACCGTGACCCGGGAAGTGGGCGTAGGCGCCGAAGGTTCCCGACCAGTTCTTCCTGACTATCTCCAGGCCGGGGCCCGTCTCGTCCACCGGCGTATGCATAATGAATACAGATGCTATGTCCTTGTCCTTGATGGCGTCCATAGCGTCTTGAAGGGTCTCGCCACCATGTCTGTCCTGGATGCCGAGGTAAAGCCCGTCTCCATCCCGGACCAGGGAGAGCCCAACCCACACCGGAAGACCCAGCTCCGCAGCGGCTTCTATCACCGCCAGCGTGTCGGATATGCGGACCAACATCTCGCCCACCGCTACGTCCGGGCCACCTTTGGACAGCTCTCCCAGCTGCTCCCGGTAGGTATCCAGAGCTTTCTCAAAGGGCACCGGAACTTCCGCGTGCGCCATTGGAGCCATCGTAGATACGGACGCCGCAATGACCACCGAGTCCTCTGTCCCGGAGTTTCTCCTTGCCTGTACCGCCGCTTCGATTCCCAGCTTGTTGGCCTCGGCTACCTTGTGCTCGAGACCCCCGTGCTCCAGCACGTCACGCCCCGTGCCAAAGGTGTTTGTGATGATAATCTCGGCGCCTGCTTCTATGTATTCCTGGTGAATATCCTTCACGACCTCTGGATGGGTGAGCATCGGACCGCCCGACCACGTGGTGGGGCTCGCCAGCCCCCGCTTCTCAATCTCGGAGCCCATACCCCCGTCCATCAATATCGTCTCCCCCGCTGCCAGACGAGCCTGCAATTTCTCAAAGTTGCTCATGTTTCTCTCCTCTTACCGGTTGAGGCGGATGGCTTGTTGCCCTAACTGCGGCCAAGCGGCCGGAGCGCTGCATTTCTCCAGCCGTTCCTCCAGGGGAAGATTATCGTCCCAGTTGTAGGCAATGATGCGCCGACCGTTGAACTCACCCGAGTCATCCGAGGCCAGCCAAACCACCGGCCTCTGCATCACTTCTGGCTGAATTAGCTGGTCTCTCAAGTTGGGGTCGCCGCTGTAGGTCATGTTGGTGTAGGTGGCGCCTCCGGGAACCAGAACGTTGGCGGTTACTCCGGTGTCTTCCAGTTCCTGGGCCATGATGGCGACCAGCGCTTCGTGTCCTGCCTTGGAAGGGCCATAAGGAGCCCCACCCTTGCGCCACATGGTATCCATGCTGGTGGTCACTCCGATTATGCGGCCCCATCCCTGGTCCAGCATATGGACTACTGCCGCTCTGGACATGTAGAAATTGCCGCTCAGGTTAACCGCCACCACGTGGCTCCAAGCCTCCGGAGAGTTCTCCCAGAAGTTGGCGGGAGTAGCTCCGCTAGTGCTCCCTAGTCCGGCGGCTCTGGGGTTAGTGCCGGCATTGTTTACGAGGATGTGCAGTCCTCCCATCTGGGTTATCGTAGTCTCCACCGCATCCTGGCACGACTGCGGGTCGGTTACATCGGAAGCGATGCCGATGGCGCAGTCGTCGCCACCAATCTCTCGTACCTCGCCGACAGTCTGGTCCAGCCACTCCTGGTTTATGTCGGTCAGCACCACCCTGGCGCCGGCCTGAGCTAGTCCCAATGTGATCGCGTGTCCAATTCCAATGGGACTTCCAGCCCCGGTGATTATCGCTACTTTACCCTCCAGAGGTCTTTCGGCCACGGAGCACCTCCTCAGTGGTTAACCGATATTCCCATCCAGTCACTGCACGGCGTCCTCTCCTGAGAAAGTACCGATAGCATAAGTTAATGTCGGAATTCTGAAGTTGTCAAATACCACGACTTCCATCTCCCCCAGGCAGCGACCGTTCTTTCTGGAAATCGGGGCTGGCCGCAATGCACAAAGGTATTGGTCACACTGTCTCAGCCCGTCCTCCACTTCTCGGCATCGTCCTCGGGTTCGTACCCGATTAATTCCCGCGAGTTCGAGATGTCCCAGAAGCTCCAGGTGTTATTGGAAACGCCGTAGAATACTGCGAACCTGACCGTGTCAGGCGCTTCTATGCACCTTCGAACCAATTGCACCAGGTCGCGATGGGACAGCAGGGTCGCGAACTGTCTTGGGACCTGCGGCCTGCCCTCGCGGTTCAGAGTCCCGATCCGGAGGCAGATCACGGACAGTCCGAAATGGTCCGAGTAGTATCGTCCCGCGGCTTCTCCGAACGCTTTGCCTATTCCGTAGGGTCCGTCCGGTCGTATCGGCATGTCCACCGTCACTGGGGGGAAGTTTCCCGGGGCGAGCCCTTCGTACCTGCCAGCGACTATGGAAGCGTAAGGCTCATCGTTCTCGTAGTTCCCTGTCGCGTGATTGGAACTGGCAAAGATCACCCGCTTCGCTCCGGCCCGTCGCGCCGCCTCCAAAGCGTTGTAGGTCGAAGGAAGATTGTTCCGATAGACTACATCCCAGGGGCTGTCCTGGTCCGGCACGCTGGCGAGGTCTATGACCGTATCCACGCCTTCGTACGCAGGGAGCACGGCATCGAGATCGGAAGTGTCGGCGACCAGGCTGGTGAAGCGGTCCACCGGCCTGATGTCCACGCCTGTTACGTTGTACGAGTCCTTCAAGCCGTCCTGGAGAAGACCGCCGATGAGTCCGGCGGCTCCGGTAATCAGTACGTTCTTTCTGTCAGGCATTTCGCCCTCCCGTCAACCTGTCTTCGACCTCAGTCTATCCAGCCGAGCGGATTATAGTTGAAGTAGATGTCTTTGTCGCTCTGACTCGCTCCCGGCGCAGGGCAATCGCATCTAAATTTCGGTCTGAACATAAATTCAGTTTATCAGTACGGACAGAGAGCCAGATTCGTGAAACTGGTAACCAGTCTCGGACTAAACTGGTCGAAAACTGGTACCAGTTTTGGGGGAGAAACCGGCTGAAACTGGTCTATTTCAACCAGTTTAGACCAGTTTTCGCCGATCATGGGCATTTCAGGTGTAGTTGATCGTCGGGCATATACGTCCATTTATGGTTCTCTCGCATACCACGTGGCCTGCGGGTCCGCCGAATATGGATAGATGATAGCACATACCAGAACATTTGCGCCATAGTGTATGCGCGAATTAGATGCGATTGTTCTGGCTCCCAGTGCGGTCGTCAACCCTGTCTCTTCAGGCGACCGGTCATCTTGGCCCACTTCTCGGCGAGAGAGAAAGCGAAGACGCTGAACGGGATGAAGAACGCACCGAAAACGAGAAGGATCACCAGAATCCGAACCATTTCGCCTAGACTCTGACCGTCCAACAGCGCTCCTCGAATGCCGTCGAGCATATAGGTCGCGGGGGACAGGTAGGATACGGCCTGCAACCAGCCGGGCAGCACGTCCACGCTGTAATATACACCGGAGACGAGCAGGACAGCAGCCTGCACCATGAAGGACATCTGAGGGCCGCGCTCAGGGTATAGCAGCGGCAGTATGCCCGCGAGTATGGCGAGTCCGATGACACTGACGCTCCCGACGGCGATGACCGCGAACGCGGCAAGCCAGTCGGCGTTTGCGATACTAATGTCGAAGAAAGGCGCGGCCATGGCGAATATGAGAACCGTCCTGAATATGGCGTGGGCGACTCCGAAGACGGACATGCCGAGCAGGTGTATGACGCGGGGCACCGGGGCCATAAGAGTGTGTTCTATCGTGCCCTCCCAGCGTTCCCATCCAACGACCAGGCTGACATCATCCAAGACAGCAGAGAGGTACGCCCATACCAGTGTGCCGATTAACAGAAACATGACAAGCCTGTTGACTTCGTCTCTGCCGACAATGCTGTCCTTTCCTACCTGTTCGGCAATGAATGTTATGGCAAGCGTGTTCACGACGCCGTAAAAGAGCCACACCAGTTCCCAAGCCCAGTACCGCTTCCAAAGGTTAATCTGGCGTTCGAAGAATGCCCATGCCAGACTCATAGGTCGCGGCCTTCCGAGCGCCGTCTGAAATTCCAGGCTAGTCATGTGTCTCCTCGTCTTCTTCTATGCTTCTGCCGGTCAATTCGAGATAGACTTCTTCCATGTCGACATCCTCCGGCGGCCTGTCGCCCGCGACCATAGCGCGCAGGTAGTCGGGAGTGCCCTCGGCGACAATCCTGCCTTCGGAGAACACGGCAATTCGGTCGCAGAGCAGGTCGGCCTCCTGCATATCGTGAGTCGTAAGTAGAATCGTGGCATCATGGTCGCGGCGAACGGTCTGTATGAACGATTGGACCTCCCGGCGGCTTCGAGGATCGAGGCCGGTGGTCGGCTCGTCCAGGAGCATCAGCACGGGTGAAGTGAGAAACGCCCTCGCGACGGCGACCTTCTGCTGCTGCCCCCTGGAGAGGTTCTGCATCGGGTCCCGGGCCTGCTCCCTGGTCAGCATGAGACGTTCCAGAATTTCGTAGGAGCGAGACTTTATTCCCGAGGTCTTCAAGCCATAGACTCGTCCGAAGAACGTCAGGTTTTCTATCGCGCTCATACTCCTGAAGAACGATGGGTCGGCGGAGACGCGGTTTATCGCCGGCCTCACCTTCCCGGGCTCTTTCACTACGTCGAACCCGAATATCCTGGCGCTGCCATCATCGGGCAGCAACAGAGTGCTCAGTACGCGAACGAGCGTTGATTTGCCAGAGCCATTCGCGCCGATGATCCCATATATCTCTCCCCTCTTTATTTCAAAGGAAACGTTGTCTATGGGCCGCACTTTGACCTTGCGGGGACGTTTCCTGAGAATCGGAACGACTTTCCGCCAGTCAGGGCCACTTGGAAAACTCTTGGCGAGCGATTCGACTTGGAGCGGCGCTGAGTCATTCATAGTATTGCTCCTGGATTCGCCGATACCCGGCGAGTTTGAAACGAAATAAAAAAGCCCACTACCTCGGAACGCGATAGTGGGCGAAGAAACGACCTGACGGAGTTTAACTCAAGCCGAATGCACACTCCCCCCACGAACGCGGCCAGCCCTCAGGCAACGGGCCCTCACGATCATCGTGGTTATTGGAGATATATTGAGCATTTCGACCATCAACTCCTAATTGGCTGATGCTAGCGAGTCGGCGAATTGAAAGTCAAGAGCGGTTCAGCTTCGGCTGCCTCGGTAGTCCCTGAAGGGGCCGTCGCGCCATTCCAGTGCGGCCTTGAGACCCTCGTCCTTGGAGCGCCGGGCGAATTCCTTGACTATCGGGGCCTGGTGAGCGATGGCGTCGGTCTCGGCGGCAAGGTACTGGAGGGTGTTGCGTCCCATCAGTTCGAGCGCCCTGTTCACGATGCTCTTGTTGGCGGCGAGGAGCTCCCAGGGGATCCTGGCCATGGTTCGAGCGAGGTCTTCCACGGTTTCTTCAAGGTCCTCTCTGGGGACGGACTTCCAGACGAAGCCAATCTCCTCAGCGCGCTTGCCGGAAATGGACTCTCCGGTGAGCAGGAACCACTTTGCCCACTGCGGGCCGACCATATAGGTCCACATGTGGGTTGGCGGCGCGCCCATCGAGCGCACCGGAGGAAAGCCTATCTGGGCGTCGTCCGCAGCGATAGAGATGTCGCAGTGCATTGCAAGGTCTGTGCCGCCCGCAATGCAGTAGCCGTGAATACCGGCGATGACCGGCTTGCTCAGGTTGAGTATCTGGGCCATCGTGTTGGGCGTCTGCTTCATGCGGTGGATGTCGGTGCGGATGTTGTCCCTGGCTTCCTGGGCTACGCGCGCAGCTTCGGGGGTGGCAGGCGGCGTGATGTCGTAGCCCGCGCAGAAGGCGCGTCCCCTGCCCATGAGAGTCATAACGCGGATGTCGGGGTCGTCGTCCGCAGATTGCATACAGTGGACGAGTTCGGCCTGCAAGTCGCGGCTGAGCGCGTTCAGTTTCTGGGGCCTGGCAAGGAAGACCCTCCCGATGCCGTCGGACGCGTCGTATTCGATGAATTCGTAGGTCATTTCTGCACCCTTTCCGAGAAAAGTGAACGTTGAACCAAAGAGGGCGCATTGTATCACAAGACTACAATCAGGAACGCAATTGTGGTATTCTTTAGTCGTCAAGCGGGAGTAGCTCAGTGGTAGAGTCCCTGCCTTCCAAGCAGGCTGTCGCGGGTTCGAATCCCGTCTCCCGCTCCACTCCCTTCAATTTCCATATCCGCTTTCGCGCATCCCATTTGGAGCACCATCATCAAGAGAGTTGGATTTCTGCTGAAAGTCAGGCAGGACTTGCTTGAGGAATACAAGGAGCATCACCGGAACGTGTGGCCGGAGATGCTGGACGCGCTGCGTCGAAACGGATGGAGAAACTACTCGCTGTTCGCACGTGAGGACGGGCTGTTGTTCGGGTACTTCGAGGCGGACGAGGATTTCGCGGCTGCGTTGGAGGGAATGTCGGGCGAGGAAGCCAACGCCCGCTGGCAGGAGTTCATGGCTCAATATTTCGAGATTCCTCCGGGAGCGAAACCCGACGAAATGATGGTGGAGCTCGAAGAGGTGTTTCATACGGAGTGAGACGTCGCCGGAAGTAAGCGGGAGCTGAGAATGAGACTCGAAAACAAGGTCGCAATCGTTACGGGCGGGGCCGCGGGCATCGGACGCGCGATATGCGAACTGTTCGCTCAAGAGGGCGCGAAGGTTGTGATCGGGGATATTGACTCCGGTGGCGGACGGGAGACGGTCGCGAGGATCGAAGACGCGGGCGGAAGCGCGAAATTCGTTTCGACCGACGTGTCGCAGGAGTCGCAGGCGCAAGCTCTTGTGGAGAAGGCGGTTTCGGAGTATGGGGCGATCAATGTTCTGGTAAATGACGCGGCGGCGTTCGTGTTCGGGCAGGTGCAGGATGTTACGGACGCGGACTGGCAGAGGGTATTCGGCGTGAATGTGCTGGGGCCTTCTTATATGGTGAAGCACGTTCTGGGAACAATGAGGGAAGCCGGTGGCGGCTCGATAGTCAATATCGCATCCGTGTCCAGTTTCATCGCTCAGCCTGCGTTCGTGCCGTACAACACGTCAAAGGGCGCGCTGCTCCAGCTGACGCGGTGCATGGCGATGGATCTGGCGCCGGAAAACATCCGGGTGAACTGCGTGTGCCCGGGCGCGATTCTGACGCAGGCGACGGAACTACACCGCGAGTTCACGGGTGAAGAGCGCGAGAAGTTCCTGTCGGACGCGGCGGACTCCAACTTCATGAAACGCTTTGGCCAGCCGAAGGAGATTGCATACGGCGCACTGTTCCTCGCCTCGGACGAGTCGTCGTTCATGACGGGCCAGCCGCTGATAATTGACGGCGGCGCGACCGCGCAGTAGTCGGACTCAAACACGCGCTCCCACTCTGAGCGAGTCGAGCATTCTCCTGGAGGCATCCGCGATGTCTTCTACGGCTTCGTCGAATACGGCTTCATTTGCCCTGGAGGGCTTCCTGTAACCGCTTATCTTGCGGACGAACTGTAGCGCGGCCTCGCGTATTTCTTCGTCAGATGCGGGGCGGTCCGCACTTCTGAGTTTCTTAATACTTCTGCACATGGGATACCTCCGCGTATCTGCCCGTTTCGTTAATTCAGAACTTCGTAGATAGCCACCTTCTCCGAATCGAACACCCTATTCAGGTATGGCGAAAGCTCGGAATCGAATTTGGCTATCCCCTCCGGCGAATAGTACGACTTTTCGAGCTGGCCCACGTAGATGTATTTGATCCCATATCCCTCAATAAGGTCAACGGCAACGGCAACGTCCTCGGTGGAGTAGATCCGCTCGACGTCTCGAATGCGCGGGGCTACCATCTGGCGATAGTCCCAGCGCTGCTGCTCCTGGTGCCATTGCCAGCCGACAACGCTGGGCAGCCCGGTGTGTATCGAGATTCGCCCGCCCCAGCGATACGTTGGGGTATTGGCTTCGAGCACTATGGGGGAACCCCTTACGTTTTCTCTAAGCCACCTGATGCCTTCGAGATCGTCTTCGAGAACAACCGGACCTTCGGGTTCGTTGTAGGTCGTGCCCTCGACGTAGGCGAGGCCGTCCAGCGTCAGGGCCGTGGTGTTGCCGTTGAACCTGTCTCTCAACCGGTCCTGCGTTCCGAGGATGGGATAAACGGACGCGCTCACAACGAGGATGACCACACCACCTGCCCACAGGTAGCGGTATTCCCAAGGTCTCCTGCCCGAGAACATCGAGGAACCCAGAATCCTCCATAGCATAAACGCGGCTGCCAGCGCGAGGAGTACCCATACCTGAAGGTAGAACTTGAACACGCTGTTCATGCGTTCGATATCGCCTTCGACCCTGAAGATATCGAGTCCGAGGACGAGGGCGAAGGCCGTTCCCGCCATCAGGGCGACGAACAGCGTGACCGAAGACCCACTGCGAGGAGTCGCAAGGGCGCGCAGGGCGACGATCAGTATTAGCGCTGCAATAGCAAGCGCGAAGATTATCGTGCCTCCCGCGCCATATCCGGAGAGAATCGCGGTCAGGAAGTAGCCGACAGCGACGGACGCCAATATCATCCCAACCAGGGCACCGGGGCCGACGGTCGGCAGTGTGGAGGACGCGCGATTCGGACGGCGTTCGGCGAGCGTGTCCAGCAGTGAGTCCAGGCGCGGACGTATTCCAGAGAACGCCGAAGACAATATGCTTCGCAATTCCCAGAGGCAGAAGGAGCCAATGATGAAAACGAACAGCCCGCTTATCGCGAGGAACTGCCATAGGGGTGTCGTGTTGGTCGTCCTTTCGATACTGCTGAAGAATGTCTCGTAGTTCAGATGATACGGTAGGAAGACCACGTATCCGACAATGAAGACGAGCAAGCTCTTCACGCCGGCTCTCAATAACATTATGAAGGAAAGACCGCCGTGCGCGAGAAATTCGCCCAGCGCGACGGCCGCCAAACCGAACAGCAGATAAGTTGGGTAGTCCCAGGTATTCAAGAGCCTCAGTGCGCCGACGGCGACTCCCAGGATGGCGATTCTGGTGACCTGCTCAAAGCCCCAGGGGGATGAGCTACCGGAGCGTGACACCCTATCCAAAAGAACCGCGGCCGATAGACCGATGCACAACACTGTGAAAGGCAGCGCCCACAAGTGCGCATGAGGATCGGCGAACAAGAATGTAAAGAACGGGAACTCGGTGATTTCGTGTCCGGGGGGATCTGGAGGCATCATGCGACTCGAACGCCAGAAGTCGAATTCGCCCATCGGCACGCCTTCAACTAAAACACGCCACGCTCCCTCCCAAAGCTGTATCGCTCCGTCCAGATTGCCGAGCACCACGACAAAAATCGCTCCAAACAGTCCCGCGACGACAGGGGATACTCCTCCCGCTAGGGCACTCCTAGCATTCGCTGCCGAGGCCAGGTTGTAAACGACTGAGTACGAGAACACTGTGGTCATGGCGAAGAACAGGGGCACGGCCAGATTGACAGCGACCTCGGGAACGATTCCGGTCGCGTGAATCAGCATTCCGACGAGGAACTGTCCCCAGTAGTAGTAGTTGATGTAGCCGCCGCCGAACCATGGGTCGTATGGCGGCATATGACTCGACTTCAGCACGGCGTTCAGGTACGCCATGTCCATTGGTTTCTCGCCCCCCCTGTATGGATGCCAGAGATCCGGGTTCGCCATTCTGACAATGAGGAAAATCACAAATGCAGCGAAGAACAGCAGTTCCGCGATCAGGACGATATTCCATCTCTTACTGAAGAATTCGCGGATTTCCTGGAATTTCTTGATCAGAAGTGCGACGTTGACCAGGAACAGAGTTCCCGCACCCAAGATGATGGTGGTCCGCGTGAATGGCATCAATTCCAGGCTGGACAGAAGCCAAACAACCAGCCCCAGCAAGAGGAGGCCCAGTCCTTTCGAGAACAGCCATCCTCTATCTCTCAGCGGTCGGAATATAATAAAGGCGAGTGGGAAAACAATCAGCGCCATGACTTGCAGGACCACGATCCAGATAGCGACCGAAACCCAGTCCGCTCCAAGGTTGGGGTTCACGATGTCCGACCAGGTCCCGCCGGACTGTCTTGCCTCCGACTGTTCCGGTGTAAGCATGAGTTGGCGAGAGATGTCCGTTTCCGGGGGTGAGCGCGGTGTAAGCCTCGATACGTTCGGGAACCCGCCGGAAGAATCGAAAATGCGGTTGTAGATCGTCTCCGAAACGAGCCGGTCGTCGTTGCGGAAGAGAAGGAGCTTCGGGTGATCGTAAACCGAGAAGCTCTCATCTGCGAATCCGAGCCGTACAGTAACCGTATAAGGCTCCAATCCGTCGAGCGGGGCCGGTACGGGCAGGTTGGGCCGTCCGAATGTATCGTCAACGAAGCCTACGCCGAAGAGATTGGGGTACGAATCGAAGTGTGCGGCTAAGGCGTAGCCGAGTTCGCCCGTGAACAGAAGTTCGTAGTAAGCCCGAGTAACCGGATAACGCTCGGGCAGGCGTGGTATCGTCCCGTAAAGACGGTTGCTGTAGATCAGGATGTAGTCGCCCTCAGCAAGTTGGTCGCTCATCCTGGACAGCTTAGACTGGCCGTCGTGATTATAGAGTTCCAGGTCTTGCCACTCGTATGCGCCGAGCCCGGGGACTCCTTCGTCCCAGTGCTCTCTCAGGATCAGCGAATCACGAGGCACGTTGGACTGGATCCATTCTCCGGCGCGAACCGCCGAGTGTGTTTCGCTGTATATCCCCAGGTATGAGATTGCGTAAAAAATCGTAACGAGGAACGCCAGCGCTCCGGCTGCCCCCAGCATTACCCGCACACGGCTGCTCGTCTTGGTCGGGAGACTTGTGGCTCTGCGCCATAAATCGGTCAGCATCGAAGCTGCGAACAGCAGTAGGAACGGCGTTATCGGAATCATATAACGCATGAACTTGACGTCGAACGCGCCGGTAATCAGGAAGTAAGGCACGACCCAGCAGAGCAGAAGTGCCGTAATCCGTGTTTCCACTCTGCGGTAAGGGATAGTCAATACCAGCGCGCCGGCCGAGATCCCGGAAGCCAGGACGAGACTCAGCAGTCCGTTAGACAGCGCCAGGATCGCCGCGGGCAAGCATAGGCCCACCAGGATGTACGACAATATCCACCAGAACCTCAGCCCCTTAACCGCTACATAAGCCGTCCCTGCCCAGGCGACGATTCCAAGCGGCAGTCCCAGACCCCACACCGACAGTTGCTGGATGTGATAAAGGTACGGAGTTGTGTCAATGTACTGGCGTGTATAGGGGTAGTCCCTGATCCGGCGCACCATCTCCGATTGCTCGATGATGTCCGCGGAGAAGCGGTCCCAGTCCAGCAGCGCGTAGGGCTGGGCAATCAGGAAGGCTGCAACTATTGCAAGCGCTCCCAGAATGGCGTTGCAAGCCACATCGGACAGACGGTCGGTGAACGTTACATTCTGGCGTTCGCCGTAATCTGACAGACCGAATGCGGCAATGAAGTGCGCGACAAAAAAAGCTGCAAGAATTGGAGCGACGCTGATCTTGGTGGCGAGACCGAGTCCAAGGAAGACACCCGCCAGAACCGAATCGCTTAACCTGCCAGAGCGCGCGACCCTAACCAGAAAAAGCATAGTCGCGAAGCAGAATAGTGCCATCAGTGTGTCCACGGCGAAGAAGTGGCTGAGCTGTATATGGATTACAGCAACAGCCACCAGCGCGGAGGCCAGCAGACCGACTCTCCTGGACCACACCATAACGCCCAGCGCATATACCAGGGCAACAGTGGCAACATCCGCCAACGCAGATACAGCACGTCCGGGCACCCTCAGATCAATGGGGTCTAAACCCGGGATAAAGCCGCTTAACGCGCCAGTTACCTTGAGGACGTATATGGGGAGGCTGCCATATGGAAACCATCGGGGATTCCATGGGCTTTCGTCGGCGTTCAGCAGCAGTGACAGGTCTGATATGCCGGGGAAGGATAGGTCCACGACTTTGAAGAGTATCGCCCGTTCGTCCGGGTGAGGGGTCCATCCGAACCCGTCGTCCCAGTCGAGGCCGTACAGGCGCAGGGCGAGAGCAAGAAGCAAAACAATCGCGAGTCCCCATAGCGCCGCCCGCTTGCTCAGATCGCGGTTAATCTCCACCACCGCGTTGTCAGTGTCCGAACTGTTCACACTTAGCCTTCGCCGAACAGCGCGTCAACTTCGCGGCGATAGGGCATCGCCTCCTGAGCGCCCCTCTTGGTAACCGCCAAAGCTCCGGCCGCCGAAGCATACTTGACGGCCTCGTTAAGTGAGCGGCCCTCCGCGAGCGCGACTCCGAGTGCGGCAGTGAAGGCGTCTCCGGCTGCCACGGTGTCGGTGGTCTCTACGTCGTATGCCGGGACGAATCCGTCATCATCCATAGTAGCGAAGTATGCACCGGACTCAGCCATGGTAACTACACAAGCCGACACGCCCTCGCCAACGAGTTTCCCGGCGGCGTCTCTAGCCGAGTCGAGGTCGGCAACCGAGATCCCGGAGAGGAATTCCGCTTCCACCTGATTTGGGGTCAGCAAGTCGCAGAGCGCGTAGGCGTCGCGTCCCATCTCCAGGGCGGGCGCCGGATCCCAAACAACCCGGACTCCCCTGCCCTTCGCCATTCTCGCGGCCTCGGTTGCCACTTCGAGGGGCATCTCCAGCTGCATCAGGAGGACGTCGGCTCCATCAAGCGCAGCCTCGGCGGCTTTAATCTGCTCGTCGTCGCACGCCAGGTTCGCACCATAGATTGCGACGATGTAGTTTTCTTTCCGACCGTCCAGCAGGATCATAGCGATACCCGAAGGGTTGCCCGGGTCGGTAGCCACGCCCGACACATCTATCCCCTCGCGTCTCATCCCGTCCAGCAACGCCGGCCCGAATTCATCCCTTCCCACTCGTCCGACCATCCTGACTTCAGCGCCGAGTCTTGCCGCCGCTACAGCCTGGTTCGCGCCCTTTCCCCCCGGCGCGGTATGAAAGGACTGGCCGAATACGGTTTCTCCGGGGGCGGGCATATTTTCGGTGGTCCCGACGAGATCCATATTGATTCCACCCAGAACCACTATGACGGGTGTCCTTGTTGCGCTCATCCTATGAGTCCCTTTTCGAGCATTTCATCCAGGACCTGGGCGACGCCGTCCTCCTCCATTGGAGGGGCGACAACGTCCACGATCTCCAAGACTTCGTCAACCGCGTCCCCTACCGCGACCGACATCCGCGCCCATTCGAGCATATGAACGTCGTTGTATCCGTTCCCGAAAGCTATGGTGTCATCGCGGCTGACACCCAGGTATCCACACAGCCACTCCAAAGCCTTGTCCTTTCCGCCGCCGGGATTGAGAATCTCGCAGAAATAAGACAGAGACCTCGTGATGTACATATCTCCATCGAAGCGGTCTTTCAAATTGCGTTCCAGACGCTCGATTTCGTCATCGGCGCCGTGAACCACAATCCGAGACATGGACCTGGAGGTGAATTCATCATAGTCAACGACCCTGACACCGACGCCGGTTCTCTCCCCGTATGCCTTCGCCCAGTCAGTCATTTCGGTGACGAAAATCTCGTCCCCCAGATAGCCCGCTACCTGTACATCCTCCCAAACTGAGAGCGCTTCGAGCGCCGCCGCCGTCATGTCGTGAGTGAGAGGTACGTGCCAGAGGACTTCGCCCGTGCGAGGGTCGGCGACATGCGCTCCCTGGAACGTGACTATGGGCGCGGTCAGATTCACGTCTGACGCCGCGCTCGCTCCGCTCTTGTATGATCTCCCTGTCGCAATAGTGACAATCGCGCCGGCGCACTCGACTCTCTCGATAGTGCGCCTGGTGCGCTCAGAGGTAGGACGGTCGTGGCTTCGGATGGTTCCGTCCACGTCGAGCGCTATTAGTTTATAAGCCAACTCGGTCGTCCCTCCGCCTGATTCCGTTTGTGATAGTATTCATGCGCCCACATATACAGACTTCGCAGGACGCGTCCCATGTTCCAATTCAGCCCGAGAAGACTACTATGGATGATAGTCGTGCCGCTGGTTGCCATTACCCTGATTCTGGCATTCAGGGGAGGCGCCTGACATATTCTATACCAGTTCGCCGACGGAATTGAATGAAAGCGAGTGACATGAATTGAGTACCAAGACACGGGTCCTAGTAACCGGCGCGGCCGGACAGATAGGCGGGATCATAAAGGACAAGCTCGGATATAGATACGACCTGGTTGGACTGGACAGGGTGGACTGCGGCTGGCCAGACTCGCATGTAGGCGACATCGCCGACTTCGACACCATCACGCCCGCATTCGATGGGGTGGAAGTGGTCGTTCATCTCGGCGCAGATCCCAGTCCGCTCGCATCCTGGGAGTCCACGCTAGACAATAACATCATAGGGACACGAAATGTTTACGAAGCTGCGCGTGAGGCCGGCGCGAGTCGCGTCATTCTGGCAAGCACGAACCATGTCATAGGGTTCTATCCGCTGAAGGACGACCCCTACAAGGCTATATACGATGGCAGGCTGACCGAAGTCAGACGTCCATTCAGGATGCTCGATCATCGCGATATGCGGCCTGACAGTTTCTACGGAGTCAGCAAGGCTTTCGGTGAGGTTCTGGGGAGCTATTACCATGACGAATATGGGCTGTCGGTCATCTGCCTGCGCATCGGGTGGGTTATGACGCCGGACGACCCGACCTTTCACCCAGCCGCGCTTTCACTGTGGATGAGTCACCGCGACACCGCCCAGCTGATTCAGAAGGCCGTGGAGGCTGCCCCGTCCGTCGGATTCGCCATCGTGCATGGTATGTCCAACAACGACCTGCTCATTTGGGACATAACAGACGGCGAGAGACTCATAGGCTACCGTCCTGAAGACAACGCGGGTGAGGAGTGGACGCCCATCGAGGGCAAAACCGACTTCATGGGCAGATAGTGGGGCGAGTGTCCGATGAACCGTAGGGCCGAAAACGTGCGCCAAATCATTTCCGAGGATGGCGCGCTGCCGGTGGCGGGTGTGTTCAACCCGCTTTCCGCATTGATAGCCGAGCAAGTGGGATTCCGGGCGCTGTATTTCTCAGGTGCGGCATTTTCGGCGAGTCTTGGGATACCGGACATCGGCCTCTTCACGCTGGACGAACTTACAACGGCGGTTCGATGGATAACGAGGGCCACGAGCTTGCCTCTGATTGTGGACGCAGATACCGGGTTCGGAGAGACGCTAAACGTTTACAGAATGGTGAGCGACCTCGAGGCCGCAGGCGCGGCGGCGATTCAGATCGAAGACCAGGTAATGCCCAAGCGGTGCGGACACCTTGAAGGCAAGCAGATCGTTCCGGCCGAGGAATTCGTCGCCAAGATAAGGGCGGCGACAGAATCACGAAATTCGTCTCTGATCATCGCGCGCACGGACTCCAAGGCGGTGTACGGAATGGATGAGGCCGTCCGGCGTGGGCATCAATACCTGGAAGCGGGGGCGGACATCATCTTCCCGGAGGCTCTGGAGTCGGAGTCGGAATTCGCCGAGTACGCGCAGCGGGTTGACGCTCCCCTGCTAGCAAACATGACCGAATTCGGAAAGACACCGTATCTCACAGTCCAGCAATTCCACGCTCTGGGTTACGAATTGGTCATTTTCCCGGTCACTTCGCTGAGGGTGGCGGCCAAGGCCATGAAACGAGCCATGTCCGAGACGCTTTCGCGCGGCACTCAGAAGAATCTTGTCGGCGACATGCAGACGCGGGCCGAGTTATATGAACTCATACGCTATTCAGAATACGAGCGGATGGACAGTCTTTTCCAAGGGCAGGACTAGCCGACCACGTACCTGGTCAGCTTGTCCTCGTCGAACTCGACGCCGAGGCCTGGAGACTGGGGGAGGACTATCATCCCGTCCTCAATCACAGGCTCGGTGGTGAAGAGGTCGAATGTCCAGGGCATGTGCTCGACGTAGATTCCGTTGGGAGCGGCGGCTATGGCATGGGCCAGTACCTCTGTGGCGAGGTGGCTGACGACGGGAAGATTGTAAATCTCCGCCATGTGCGCGACTTTCATGAAGCCTGTCAGACCGCCTACCCGCAGGAGGTCAACCATTACGATGTCCAGTGAGCGGTTTTCGAGCATGTGTCGGAACGGGACGGCGCCGTAGTGGTACTCGCCGGTGGCGATGGGCGTGTCGAGTGCGTCCGCGATTCGGGCATAGCCGACGTAGTCCTGGTAGTGCGTAGGGTCTTCGAGCCAGTACAGGTTGTAGTCGGCCATGAGGCGACCGATTCTGAGTGTGGTGTTGATGTCCCAGCCCTGGTTGATGTCCACCATGAGGTCTATATTGTCGCCGATGGCCTCGCGCATTACACGCATCCGCTCTATTTCCTTGGCGTCGCTGTCTTCGGCGCCCATCCTGAATTTCATGGCTCTGAAGCCGCTTTCCACGATCTCGGGGCCCGTTTTGGCGAGCATATCGAGGTCGTAGGTGCGCCAGAGATGGCCGCTGGCGTATGCGGGTACGCGGTCTGCGAAACCTCCGAGCAACCTGTACACCGGCTGTCCGAGCGCCTTTCCGCGGATGTCCCAGAGGGCGACGTCTATGGCGGAGACTGCCCTTGTCACCAGACCCGAGGGCGAGCCGCCTCCACCGAGTGTGAGAAGCCTTGCGCCAATGGCTTCAATCATCATTGGGTCGGAGCCAATAGCCTGTGCAGTCAAGGCGTCCAGCGTCTCCTTTAGCGCCTTCATCATGAGGGCGGAGGTGAAACCGGCGTAACCGATTCCCTCCACGCCGTCGTCGGTACGTATCTTGAGCGTTACGAACAGCGCGGACGCGCCCATCGGTCCGGAGTCTCTGGGAAGTTCTACGATACTCGTCTTGAATCCGGTTATCTTCATGTGGACTCCCATTATTTCTAGGTTCTGTTGACATTTGAAAATTGAACGTTCCAAACAAGCTAAATCGCGACTAATCAGGCCACACCCCCACACCCCTGGATTCCCGTTTTCACGGGAATGACGGTAAATGTCAACACGGCCTAGTAGGTTATTTTGAGATTCGAGCGCGCCGAGGCGGGAACGTCCTGGGGTACAGAGATCTCGATGAACAATCCTGGTTCGACAGACTCGGGAATTGGCATCCCGTATTCTTCTTCCCAGGACTCGGGCGGGAGAGGTTCGGGAATAGGCAAACCATCTTCCGTCAGCGCCTCGAAGTGGAATCTGACTGCCTCCACAATCAAGGCTTTGGTTTCTTCCAGCGTGTCGCCTGCCGCCACGCAGCCTGGCAGAGCGGGGAGGCCAGCCGCGTATCCGTTACCCGTCTTTTCGATTACGACGGCATATTTAGCCATTTGTCATTCACCTCAAGCCTGCCTGCTTCAAAATGCTGACCTCCAACCAACGGGGTAAGTCCTTACTATCCCTACCCGAAATCGTAACCGTTCCTGGCTTAAGCCTATGCTTGTACTGACGGTGGCTGCCTCGCGTTCTCACATGATACCACCCGTCCCGCTCGACTATCCTCTTCATTTCCCGTAATGAGAAATTTGCATAAGTCTCATCACTGTTCGATCCAGAGCGCAGCAGTACCAAGTATAGAAGCCGGTCACCCCCATCCTAACCTTCCCCGTCAAGGGGGAAGGGACTTTTGCAATCGTCTTCCCGTACTTTCAAGCACTGAACCCCACTACTGTGTTCGTCTGGTCGGCTTATACCCAGTGGTTTTGCTGTCGGGAGGGCATGGTGAAGCGGCTTCTGTATCCGCCTCCGGTTTCGGGGATTCCCTGGGGGTTGGCGATGAGGGCGTCTTCGTCTATTTCGACACCGATTCCGGGCTCGGTCGGGAGGTCGAAATAGCCGTCGGTCTGGCGCTTGAAGGGGGCGGTCATGATCGAGTCGAACCAGGGTGCGTGACCGCCTTCCTGGATGAGGAAGTTGGGGGTGCAGGCATCAACGTGAATGGCGGCCATTGTGTTGATCGGGCCGTAGGGATTATGCGGCGCGAAACCGACGTAGTAAGTCTCGGCCATGGCGGCTATCTTCTTGAGTTCGCTGATTCCCCCGGCATGGCAGACGTCGGGCTGCACCACCGCGACCGCCTGTTTTTCCAGCAGGTCCTTGAATCCCCACTTGGTGTAGATTCGCTCGCCGGTGGCAATTGGGATGTTGATTGCCTGCGCGACGCGAACCATTGCGTCAATGTTCTGCGGTGGGACAGGCTCCTCGTAGAAGAAGGGGCGGTACGGTTCTAGCTGCTCCCCTATCCTGATCGCCTCTGCGGGGGTGAGCCTTCCGTGAACCTCGACGAGGAGTTCTACGTCGTCGCCGACGGCTTCGCGCACGGCCTTGACCTTGGCTATTGCATCGCGTTCGGACTCGGGGGAGGTGAAGATGCCCTGGTGTCCGAAGGGGTCTCCCTTGAGCGCGGTGTAGCCGTCTTCGACGAAGGACATGGCGGTCTCGACGGCGGCGGCGGGATCAACGCCGTCAAAGCGTCCGTAGGTCCAGAGCTTGTCGCGCATCGCGCCGCCCAGAAGTTCATAGACGGGGACGTTCAGGGCCTTTCCCTTGATGTCCCAGAGCGCTATCTCGATGCCGGATATGGCGGCCATCTGGAGCGCTCCTCCTCGGATGTTGTGGTGGAGGTGGTACATATCCTGCCAGTGTTCTTCGATTCGGAAGGGATCCTTGCCGATGATCGCGGCGCCGAACTCCTCTATGACGGCGGCGACGGAGGTGGCTCCGATGCTCGATTCGCCCCAGCCTACGATACCCTCGTCGGTGGAGACCTTGACGAAGACGTAGTTGGAGAAAGCGCCGGGGGGCTTGGTGACGAACGCGTTGATGTCGGTTATCTTCATGGTCAGCTCCGTTCTGAGTTGATTGGCGGATTCGCGGAGTTCATATATTCAGGTTTATAATTGCACAGGTGGCTTCTGGTAGGGCAACAGGAGAGCAACAGGTGATTAGAACACCTGAGATTGACCTGAGTTGACCTGAGTTTAGCTACATAAAAAATTTTTCTTCCGCCCCGTGAGGTTCATGGATAAGTCCTGACTTATGTTTCGTATGTACCAGACGGGTTCATCATGCGAACAGTTTAGCACACTTGGTCGGCCAGAGTACAGAAAGAGACGAGTTGGCGTTTATAGGACACGCCAGCAATGCGAGGGCACTACGCCCCGAGCCTGTGGATGCCCTCTTTCGCGAGTATGACAGAAAAAGTGTGGGAGCGGGTCTGACGCGATTGACGGCGCCGTCAGATTCTCCCCGCTACCGACTCGGCGAAATGCTCCATTGTTCGGATGCAGTCGTCTATATCCGGTGTGCGGAAGTCGAAGGTGAGCTGCTGGATGCCGATCTCGGCGCAGGCTTTTGCGTCCTCGATGACCTCTCCGGTGGAGGCGATGAGCGCGCTGTTGGAGGGATTGGATGGGCCCTCATCGAGTCCTATATCGGTGAAGTGGAGCGTGCGCTTGAGGGAGATGGTGATTTCGTCGGGGTCGCGTTCCATCTCGTTGCTGAATTCTCTCAGGTAAGGAAGGTGGGAGGCGACGAACTCCGGCGACTGGCGGGTCGGATGCCAGGCGTCGCCGTACTTGACGGTCCTGCGGACGGCGCGCCTTGTGTGTCCGCCGACCCAGATGGGGATGTGGCCGTCGCGGACAGGCTTGGGCGCGAAGTAGATGCCATCGAAGTCGTAGTGTTCGCCGTGATATTCCGGCTCTTTGTCCTTCCAGAGCGTCTTGAAAATCTCGAGGTACTCGTCAGTCACAGGGCCACGTTCCTTGTATGAAGCGCCGAGAACGTCGAACTCCTTCTCCAGCCAGCCTACACCTACGCCGCACACCGCGCGACCCTTAGTCAGGACGTCGAGCGTCGCAAACATCTTCGCCTGGAGAATCGGGTTGCGGTACGGGACTATGACGACCGTGCTGCCGATTGCTACCCGCTTCGTCGAGGAGGCAATGTAGCTGAGGGTGATCAGCGTCTCCATCTGGGGATCGTCAGGGCGGGAGACGAAGCGACCGTCAGGAGTGTAGGGATACTGGTCGGTCTCCTCGCTGGGCAGGACGATGTGATCGCCCATCCAGACGGACTCGAAGCCTAGGCCTTCGACGGCCTGCGCGAATTTTATCAGCGCGTCGCCGTCCGTTGATTTGGGAAGAGAGAATCCGTATTCCATGCCAGTGCCTCCTGGGGCCAATGTCGGCGCGAGTGTAGCAACGGGATTGGCGGGGGTCAATGATTGGCAGGGCAGCACATTTGGCGTATCATCCCCGCAGTCACATAGTTTCGCGGGGAGGCATACCCATGAAGTACGACGTTATCGTTCTTGGAGCGGGATCGGGCGGGGGCGTGGCGGCGACACGTCTTTCAGAAGACCCCGAACGCTCTGTCCTCCTGCTCGAAGCCGGCCCCGACTATCCCGACTTCGAGACCCTACCCGACGAGCTGAAGTACGGCTACGCGACCGCGACTGATGTGACCGTCAGCGACGAACACAACTGGCAGTTCACAGGCAGGGCCAATGACGTGTCAGGGCCAATGCTCGTGGCGAGGGGTAAGGTGACCGGAGGTACAAGCGCGATCAACGGCCAGGTCTTCATGCGTGCGCTGCCGGAGGACTTCGAGCGGTGGGCGTCGTGGGGAAACGACGAGTGGACTTTCGACAAGGTAATGCCGTTCTATCGCGCCATAGAGACCGATACCGACGTACACGACGACTTCCATGGGACGGATGGGCCAATAGTCGTCCACAGGTTCAAGCAGGAGGACTGGCTTCCGCCCCAGACCGCGTTCTACAACGCCTGTGTGGAAGCAGGAAATCCCACTACCTACGACATAAACAACCCGGACGCCTCCGGCGTAGTGCCAATGGCGTTCAATAACCCGAACGGTATTCGCATCAGCACCGCTCTCGGATACCTGCCGACCGCGCGACACCGACTCAATCTGACGATCCGCTCGGACTGTCACGTCCGGCGATTGGTCTTCGACGGTAAGCGCGCGACAGGCGTGGAGGTCGAGAGTGGAGGCGAGACTTTCGTAGTGGAGGCAAATGAGATTGTGATGAGTTGCGGCACAGTCGCCAATCCGCAGATTCTCATGCTTTCAGGGGTCGGTCCGGCAGCGCATCTTTCTGAGCATGGGATCTCCGTCGTGCATGACCTTCCGGGGGTCGGCCGGAACCTCAGCGACCATCCATTGATCTTTATTACGTTCAGAACCAAGGAGGGCTTTCCGTTGGATGGACTCTCCCCGAGGCTCCAGATTGGATTACGCTACACGTCGTCGGGTTCGCCCCTGAGGGACGATATGCTGCTGTGGCCTATGAATTTCGCCAGTGCGCGCGTGGACAGGGGCGGCGACCGGATGGAGCCAATCGGCATCCGCTTCGTCGCGGCGATCTACCTGGCCATGAGCAAGGGTGAGATAAGGCTCAGGTCCGCCGATCCGCATGACGAACCGGACATTAATGTGAACCTGCTCGAAGACCCATTCGACCTGGAGAGGGCACGTGAGGGGGTCCACAAGGCAATAGAGCTGGCCAGGCACTCTGACTTCGACGAAATTATCGAGGAGATTACCGAGCCACCGCAGTCCGCACTTGAGTCGGACGACACGCTGGACGAGTGGCTGCGGCGAGAAGTCGTCACTGGGAATCACCTCACAAGCACATGCAGGATGGGGCCTGCGTCGGACCCTACGAGCGTTGTTGACCAGTTCGGCAGGGTACATGGGATAGAGGGCCTGAGAGTGGCCGACGCCTCCATCATGCCGGACTGCGTGCGCGCCAACACTAATGTAACGACCATGATGATTGGGGAGCGCATAGCCGATTTCATCAGGAATGAAAGCTAGGAAACCACGAGGGAGGCGGATTCGCTGGGGGGAGTGACCCGCCTCGGACTCGAACCGAGAACCTACTGATTAAGAGTCAGTTGCTCTGCCAAATTGAGCTAGCGGGCCGTTTCAGGAAGAGGCCTGTACAATTGCTGAATAATTCTAGTTGCGGCTGACGAGATCAGTCAAGGTCAGTCGAATTCTCTCCAGTGTCCTTACTATGTCCCACATTCTCGAGTCAAGGCGGCGAAATTCACTCTGACCCCAGCCCTGTGCCATCAAGGGAGTGGGGCCTTCTGAAATCATCCCCCATACATAGGTATTGACATACGGTTGCATTCATTGACGCATATTCAGGGTGTGTGATAATCTGAGTTCGTGAAATAATGCACATATTCACATAGGGACGGTTGAGTTCACGCAGACGAGCGGTTAACAAATATTGCCGAGCGATAGAATACAATCCATATTCCGCATCGTGGTTGTCGCCGCTATCCTGTCCGCATTCTTCCAGGTAACGCTCGGCGGTGTCGTGCGTGTTACAGATTCCGGACTCGGCTGCCCCGACTGGCCGTTGTGTCACGGCGAAGTTATTCCCCCGTTCGACACCGCAACGCTTATCGAGTACAGCCACCGCCTCTCCGGTTCAGTGCTCGGTCTCCTGGTCATAGCGACCACAACCATAGCCTGGATGCGCTTCCGCGCCAACAGGTTGGTCTGGTATATGAGCGTGAGCGCGCTCGTTCTCGTGATCGTGGCCGGGATTCTTGGAGGAGTCACCGTCCTGACAGAGCTCGCCTGGCAGTACAGGCTGCTTCACCTGGCCATAGCCGAGATACTCATTGCCTGCCTGGTAGTAGCGGCCATTGCGGGCTGGAACCCATACTCCTCCACGCCCACCGCCGCCAATTCCGAACAGGCGGATTCGCTCAAACCGCTGATAATCGCGTCAATCGTAGGCGCGTTCGTTCTCATACTGTCCGGCTCATACATGGTCGGAGAGGGATACGGAACATCCTGCGCCACCTGGCCGCTGTGCCGCGGCAGCATCCTCCCGGAAGGATGGGCTTACATCGTACACATGGGACACAGATACATAGCCGCAATCGTAGGTATGATAATCGCATGGACGGCATGGAGGGCATGGGCTTCGGCTCCTGCGAACAGTCCGCTCAGAACGGCCTCCGTGTTGCTGGCGTCGGCATTTGTCGTACAGATCGTGGTCGGCGCGTTTGTAATATGGAGTCGATTCGCGGCCGATCTGAAAGCAACCCATCTCAGTCTGGCAACTCTGGTCTGGGTGGTCTTGGTAATTCTTTCCGCTCTGATATACTCCTATCGTCCCGCTACTGAATTCGGCAGAGCGGTTATGAGACAAAAAGCGACCTAGCGGGAGTCGGATGGCTACTTCAACTGCGGCTCACAGCCGCGCGAATTCAACACTCAGGGGATACATAGCCCTTACCAAGCCACGTATCATCTCCCTGCTGGTGTTTACCGCTCTCGGCGGTATGTTCCTGGGCGCGCGAGGCCTTCCTGATCCGGTGCTGGTCATCCTGGTGCTAGGCGGCGGAGCGCTGGCCGCCGGAGGAGCTAACGCGCTGAACCACTATCTGGACCGCGACATCGACGGTCTGATGGGACGCACGTCGGGACGCCCGATTGTGAGTGGAAACATAGCCCCTCTCCATGCGATGTGGTTTGGAATCGCCCTGAATATTGTCGCATTCATCATACTCGGAGCCTTCGTAAATCCTCTCAGCGCGCTTCTGACGCTGTCCGCGACTCTATTCTACGTGTTCGTTTACACGAAGGCGCTGAAGAGGAGTACGCCCCAGAACATCGTGATCGGCGGAGCCGCGGGCGCCATCCCTCCAATGGTTGGGTGGGTCGCCGTAACGGGCGGGCTCGGACTCCCGGCGCTTTACATGTTCGCAATCGTCTTTTTCTGGACTCCTCCACACTTCTGGGCGTTGGCTCTGCTGATCAAGGACGACTACCAGAGGGCAGGAGTTCCGATGCTGCCGGTCGTCGCAGGGATCAGGGACACCAAGCTCCATATCTTCCTGTACACCCTCCTACTAGTCGCGCTGACCACTATGTTCTTCACCACCAGGGCGGTCGGATGGGTCTATCTCGCGGGTTCACTGGCCCTGGGAATGGGATTTGTGGCTTACGCCTGGAGACTGATGAGGAGGGATGGAATCGAAGGCGCCAAATCCGCCTACCTATATTCCCTCGCGTACCTGGCCCTGCTATTCCTGGTAATCATGGTGGACAGCGTTGTGAGATTGTAGTTATGCAGAAGGGCGCACCGTCTGTTGGGGAGGCTTGCACGTGCTTCAACACCTTGACTGAGACATGGCGCTTTGATAGATTCTTTGTCGGTTTCGGGAGCAGTCTCTGAGTTATAATGACAAGCAAGAGGGAACTTGGGAATATGCTAAATCTATACCGACGTCACAGGGTGTTGCTCGGCGTGTTTATGCTGGTGGCACTGGTGGCGTTGATGTTCGGGTGTACGCCTAACGATCCTCAGTCCACGTTCGACGCGGACGGACCCGTCGCGCAATCGCAGCTCAACCTCTTCTGGATCATACTGGGAGCCGGCGCGGTGGTATTCGTAGCGGTCCAGGGCGCTCTTGTTTACCTGCTCATCAAATTCCGCAGGCAGAGCAACGACGACATTCCCGAACAGGTCGAGGGCAACCACACTCTCGAATTCGCTTGGACTGCCGGCCCAACCGCCCTCGTTATTCTGGTAGCTATACCTACCATATTCACCATATTCGACAATCAGGTTTCGCCAGATCCGGGTGCGCTCACTGTGGATGTAATAGGCCACCAGTGGTGGTTCGAGTTCAGATATGACCACCCGGACGACCCCACTAAAGATGTGGTGTTTGCCGGAGACCTTCACATTCCTATCAACGAGGTCGTCAACGTTAACCTCGATTCGGTTGACGTCATTCACAGTTTCTGGATTCCCAAAATCGCCGGGAAAGTGGACATGGTGCCAAACAACGACAACACCATGTGGATACAGGGCAACCAGACCGGCACGTACTACGGCCAGTGCGCGGAATTCTGTGGTGTGCAGCACGCCAACATGCGCTTCAAGGTCGAAGTCCAGACTCGCGAGGATTTCGATGCCTGGCTCAGGGCACAGGCTACGCCGCCTGCGGAATCCCAGGACCCGCTTGTTGTCGAGGGCAGCAAAGTCTTCCGCAGCGCCGGCTGCTCAGGCTGCCACGCAACAGATCCTGTGGCCAACGACGGCGTTCCCGGACGTGAAGGTCCAAACCTGGCGCACGTCGCCAGTCGGACCAACCTCGCCGGCGGAATGTTCGACAATCGCGGGGAAGACGGCAATGTCAATCTTGCCATCCTGCAGCAAAACCTGAGAACCTGGATTTCAGATCCCGAGAGCGTCAAGCCCGGCAATACGATGGCCTCAGAGGGTGCACCGTACATAGACCCGGAGAACGCTCTCAACGAAGCGGAACTGTCCGCCATAGTAGCCTACCTGTCGAGCCTGAAGTGACGGCCCGACGGTTGACATTAGTGTTTGGAGAAACGGGATGACTACTCTGGCAATACCGAGGCCTGTACACCCAACGGGGATCTGGTCGTGGATCACTACCATAGACCATAAGCGCATTGGCGTACTCTACGGAGTAACCGCATTCCTGATGTTTTTCTCAGGCGGCATCGAGGCTTTCCTGATAAGGGTACAGCTTGCCCGTCCAGAGCAGAACCTCATTACGCCGGAGATTTTCAACCAGCTGTTCACGATGCACGCGACGACGATGATCTTCCTCGGCGTCATGCCATTGTCGGCTGCTTTCTTCAATTTTGTCGTACCGCTTCAGATAGGCGCCAGAGACGTCGCGTTCCCTCGCCTTAACGCTTTCAGCTACTGGACCTTCCTGGGCGGCGCTCTTCTTCTCAAGATAAGCTGGTTCACCCATTCCGCCCCTAACGGCGGCTGGTTCGGTTACTCCCCTCTTACGGGTATCACGTACAACCTCGGACACGGCATCGACGTGTGGATCATTTCCCTGCAGGTGCTGGGCATTGCCTCCTTAGCGGCGTCGTTTAATTTCATCGTTACTATATTGAACATGCGCGCGCCGGGCATGGGTCTGATGCGATTGCCGCTTTTCACATGGATGACCATGGTTACCGCCATACTGCTGGTACTGGCTTTCCCGGTCATCACTGTCGCTCTCATCGAACTCTACTTCGACCGCTCTTTCGGCATGAATTTCTTCAACGTAGTGGCTGGAGCAAACCCGGTGCTGTGGCAGCACTTGTTCTGGGTCTTCGGACACCCGGAGGTATATATCCTGATTCTACCCGCCATGGGTATCGTATCGGAGATACTGCCCGTGTTCTCCAAGAAGCCGCTGTTCGGCTACGCAACCGTCGTTCTAGCCGGTGTGATCATCGCCTTCATGGGATGGATGGTCTGGAGCCACCATATGTTCACAGTCGGACTTGGCCCGGTCGCCAACTCGGTGTTCACAATAACAACCATGTTGATAGCTGTGCCAACCGGCATCAAGGTGTTCAACTGGATGGGAACCATGTGGGGCGGCTCGATCAGCTTCAAGACACCAATGCTGTTTGCCATCGCCTTCGTCTCTATGTTCGTCATCGGCGGTATCAGTGGGGTCATGCACGCGGTTGCCGCGTCCGACGCACAGCAGCAGGACACCTACTTCATCGTCGCCCACATTCACTATGTGTTGTTCGGAGGGGCCATATTCGCCATACTGGCGGGTACGTACTACTGGTACCCCAAGCTGACCGGCAGAATGTACGACGAACGAATGGGACAGTGGCACTTCTGGCTGATGTTCTTAGGGCAGAACATAACATTCTTCCCAATGCACTTCACCGGCATGAACGGGATGCCGCGCCGCATCTACACTTACTATGGCGGCATGGGCTGGGACTTCTGGAATATGGTCTCCTCACTCGGAGTTCTGCTGCTGGCAGTCGGATTCCTGATCTTCATTCACAACATGGCGAGAAGCTGGAAGAAGGGCGAGGTAGCCGGTGCGGACCCCTGGGATGGACGCACACTCGAATGGTCCATACCGTCCCCTCCTCCCGAGTACAACTTTGCCGAGATACCGAACGTCCAGGACCGCGACGACTGGTGGGAAGAGAAGCAGCGCAGGCGCGAACTCGCGCCAGGCGCGCCGGTTCCGGTTGTCGCCGGAGGTTCGGACCCCGAGGACGCTCACGACATTCACCTGCCGCAGCCTTCATACTGGCCGTTCTTCGTCTCACTCGGACTTTTCATAGGCGGCATGGGTCTCGTTTATCTGATAAACGTGAGCGAGGCCGGAATACGAACGCTCAACTGGGTCGCGCTGACGACGACAGTCATCGGAGTGATCATAGGCATGGTATCCGTATATGCCTGGTCGTTCGAGCCGGTGAACGATCCCGAACCCGACGGCGGACACGCTGCTCATTAACCGAACGGAGGCTTTTTAAGTGGCACACGCCCCCGCCATTCATGGCGAGCACGAACCGACTACAACAGGTCTGAACCACAGAAAACTGCTGATGTGGGCCTTTCTGGGCTCCGACTGCATGTTCTTCGGTACGCTGATCGCGACTTACCTGGTGTACAAAAACAAGAGTCTCGAAGGCCCGCTGCCTATTGACGTCTTCGACATACCGGTAACGTCAGTAAGCACCTTCGTCCTGCTGATGAGCTCTATGAGCATGGTGATGGCGTACGCATGGCTGACGAGGGGCAACCTGAAGGCTTTCAGGATTTGGCTCGCCTCTACGGCCATCATGGGTACAACTTTCCTGGCCTTCCAGGTGTACGAGTTCTACGAATTCGCCAACCATGAAGTCGTGATAGACGGTGTGGAATATACTTTGACCCCGCGCACCAACCTGTTTGGAACAACGTTCTTCACGCTTACGGGATTCCACGGCGCGCACGTAACGCTTGGCGTCGTCTGGCTGCTCTCCATCCTCTTCCACTCTTTCAGGAAGGGTGGCGTTACGCCGGAAAAGAACCTCGACGTGGACCTCGCCGCGCTTTACTGGCACTTCGTGGACATTGTGTGGATCGTCATCTTCACCGTCGTGTACCTGTTCGGCGTATTCGAGGGATTCCCGGGGACGGTGCCTTCTACCCCGCATTGATACGTTTTACGAGAGACGGAGTAACCTCAAGCTATTGCTCAGGGAGTTCAAATGAGCCAGGAAGAGAGCCAGGTAGCAGATCAGCACGCAGCTGACAACGTTCATACAGGACACCCTACACCTGCGACATATTTCAAGGTTGCGATGGCGCTGGCCATTCTTACGGCCGTCGAGGTCGGAATCTTTTATGTGACCCAGATCGGTTACGCAATCATCCCAGTACTGGCCATTCTTTCAATCGGCAAGTTCGCCCTCGTGGTCATGTACTATATGCACCTGAAGTTCGACTCGAAGATATTCTCCGGGATGTTCTTCTTCGGGATGTTCGTGGCCACAGGTGTTATATTTGCGCTTATGGCGCTGTTCAGCTGGTTCCTGCTCTAGTCCGAGCCGAACGCCCACAAATCGTAAGCTGATGGCCTGAAGCGGACGGCGCGGCTTGGCGTCGGAAGGAGGATCGGGGAGTTGGAAACAGGGTCGTTGTGGATGGCGTGGCAGGCCGACCTCGAGTCCGTCATCCTACTTATTGCTATACAGGCGGCCTATCTCCTGGGCGTAGGACCTTTGAGGCAGCGCAATAACTGGGCCGAAGATGTGGACCCCAGGCAGATCGCGACTTTCACACTTGGCGTCCTCGTCATCTTCATCGCTCTCGCATCGCCTATTCACGTAGTCAGCGAAAACTACCTTTTCAGCGTGCATATGCTCCAGCATGTGCTTCTGACACTCGTAGCGCCGCCTCTAATGGTGCGAGGAATTCCGGACTGGCTCCTACGTCCCGTGCTCAGGCCGAACTGGTCATTCAGAGTCGCGCGAGCTCTGACCCACCCAATTGGAGCGTTCTTGGCGTTCAACATCGTATTTTCAATCTGGCATATACCGGCTCTATACAATGCCTCTCTGACCAATCACGGCATACATATAGCCGAGCACATAATGATGATAAGCACGGCCATAATTATGTGGTGGCCTCTGACCAGCACGATGCCGGAACTTCCCCGGGTCTCCTATCCGATGCGGATTATGTACCTGTTCGGCCTGTCTGTGGCGCAACTCATCGTGTTCGGCGCTCTCACATTCGCAGGTGAACCGATTTACGGATTCTATGTGGACGCACCCCGAATCTCATTTATGACGGCCCTTACCGATCAGCAGATCGGGGCTGTTATAATGAAGGTCGGCGGAGGCCTCCTGTTCCTTGGATTGCTGATAGTAACCTTCTATCGCTGGTATGGAGAAGAGGAACGCACTCGGAAAGCCAACCGACGACAAAGAAATTACCCGACAAGCCTGGAGGACAGACCAACGTGAGCAGCAATTTCAAATTCTCGATTCTCTTCCCGTTTCTGGCAGTCCTGTTGATCATGCTCTATGGTGGTACGCTTGGGGTTACATTCATCCTGTTAAACACCATAAAGTTGAACGCATTCGGCGAGCAAATTCCCATCGCTGTCATAGTGCTTGGCAGTTCTTTGGTGTTCGGTGTGCCGATTGTCGCCTATCTGCTAACCAGAAACGAACCCACGGAGTAGGCCTCCTTTTCGGGCCGCGCGCTGGCAATCCGGTCCATGTTTCACAAGAGCCTTTCCTGTAAGTGGCTGCTAACGCTCTCGGCTGTCCTGTTCATGGCGGCCTGCGGCTCCTCAGAATCCGAAGTCGCGTTCCACGGGACTGTTCTGAAGGATGCTGAAACTGCTCCCGGTATCGCGTTGACCAATCAGTTCGGCCAAACCGTTGACCTCGACGACTTCAGAGACAGCGTCGTCGTACTTACCTTTCTCTACACAAATTGCCCGGACGTCTGCCCTATCGCGACTTCAAGACTACGTGAAGTCCAAGAGACTCTGGGCGAAGACGGCGCGGAAGTACAGTTCGTCGCCGTCAGCGTTGATCCAGAGCGCGACAGTGTAGAGGCGGCCCGAGAGTACCTGGACAAGTGGGGACTCTCAGAGAACAACTGGGATTACCTGGTCGGGGAAGAGACCTTACTGGAGGAAGTGTGGAAGGACTATTACGTAGATCCGGCCGTCAGCAATCACGACCCTTTGGAATCGGCTCAGGCTAACCCAACTCCCGAATCGAGAGGCGCAATTGATTCACTGAGCGCGGAGATAACGGAACGCTACCTTGTAGTTCACTCGACGCCAGTCTTTCTGATAGACCGGCAGGGAAAGCGCCGCGTGGTCTTCACTCCCCCACTGGAGCCGGAGGAAGTGGCGCAGGACGTAAGGAAACTTCTGGACAGCAGCTAGGCGGCCGGTTCGAGTTCCCGCTTGGCGGTCTCGGCGATCTGGGCGAACGCGCCAGGGTCGCGCATGGCAATGTCCGCGAGCATCTTGCGGTTGACCTCGACGCCGGCGAGTTTGAGGCCATGAATCAGCTTACTGTACGTGATGCCATTGGCACGGGCGGCGGCGTTTATCTTGACGTTCCAGAGCTTTCGCATATCGCCCTTGCGCTCGCGCCGGTGAGCGAAGGCGTAGGAGTAGGCGTGAAGCATGGACTCGTTTGCCTGCCTGAACAGCGTGTGGCGTCCTCCCTGATGGCCCTTGGTCATCTTGAGAATCTTCTTATGGCGTTTCCGCTTTGTTACACCACGCTTGATCCGGGTCAATTGGACTACCTCACTATTCAAACATACAACCGCCCCTCGCGGTTAAGCTGGGGCAGTTGAAACTGAGACTATACTGAAGGAATTGTAGCAGTTAATCCAAGCCGTATGGAAGCGCGCGCTTGAGCATCTTCACGTCGGAGGGGCTGACCTCCAACTTCTTGGCGAAAAGGCGCTTGGCCTTATTGGATTTCTTTCGTCTGAGGTGGGACCTGTGCCCCTTCATTCGGACCAACTTACCGGTTCCGGTTATACGGAATCGGCGCTTGGCTCCCTTATGTGTCTTCAGCTTAGGCACGTACTTTCTCCCGCCTTTGATTCGATTTCTGATCCCTTGCGTTTGGACCGCTTACCGGCGCCAGTATCATCGAAAGCATTCTCCTGCTCTCGAAGTTGGGTGGGCTTTCGAGCGCGGCGTCGTCCACAAGCGCTTCGGCTACCAGCCTGAGAAGATTCATGCCGATTTCAGGATGTTCGTTTTCACGTCCCCTGAACATGACCGACACCTTGACCTTCGCGCCCTGTCCGAGCAGACGCTTGGCAAGCCTGGTCTTGGCGAGGCGGTCGTGTTCACCTATCCGGGTCTTCATCCTGACCTCGCGCAACTCATTCGTAGGGCGTGCCCTTCGCGCTCTTCGCGCCTCGCGTTCTTTGCGCGTCGCCTCATATTTGAACTTTCCAAAGTCCATAAGGCGACAGACCGGGGGATCGGCCCCGGGGGCAACCTCCACCAGGTCATAGCCCCTTTCGTCTGCTATCTCCAGCGCCTGTCTCGTGGGAAGTACACCCAACTGCTTTCCCTCTTCGTCCACAACTCGGACCTGGGGAACTCTTATTCTCTCGTTAGCGCGATAATCCCTGGGTGGTATCCTGGCACCTCTTTCTTTCGCCAAAGCGGTTTCACCCAAGCCGATACTTGAGTTCTAATGAATATATCACAGACCAAATTACGTTACAACACCGTTACGGAGGTATTCCCAATACGTCAACCGGCGGCAGCATCCGCCACGATCCTTTGGACGAGTTCGTCAACTGCAACGGCACCCAGGTCCTCACCCGACCGCAGCCGCACGCCAACCGCATTCGCGGCGATCTCACGGTCACCGACTATGAGCATGTACGGCGTCTTCTGCATCTGGGCGTCCCTTATCTTGAATCCCATTCGCTCGTTGCGGAGATCGGACCCAGCCCTTATTTCCGCCTGCTGCAGTTTGCGTTGAACTTTGCCTGCGTACTCGTGGTGGCGGTCGGCAATCGGAATTATTGTCGCCTGTACGGGAGCCAGCCATGTTGGGAAGGCGCCTCCGTAGTGCTCGACCAGAACGCCCATGAACCGCTCCATGGAGCCGAAGAGCGCCCTGTGCACCATGTAAGGCTGGTGCTCGGCCCCGTCCGCGCCGATATAGGTTAGTCCGAACCTGCGAGGCAGGTTGAAGTCGAACTGGACCGTCGTGCACTGCCAGAGCCTTCCGATGGCATCCTCGATATGAATATCAATCTTGGGTCCGTAGAACGCGCCTCCGCCTTCCTCGACCTCGTAACTCATTCCCCGTCCCTCCAGCGTGGCACGCAGCGAATTCGTGGCGACCTCCCACTCTTCTTCAGAGCCGACAGCCTTGTCCGGCCTGGTTGAAAGCATCACCGAATAGTCCTTGAATCCGAACTTGTTCAGCAGATGGAAGGTGAGATCGAGAACTCCGTTCACTTCTTCCCCGATCTGGTCGGGGCGGCAGAATATGTGCGCGTCGTCCTGCGTCATTCCCCGGACGCGCAGCATCCCGTGGAGCGTCCCTCCCCTCTCGTAGCGATACACCGAACCCAGTTCGCCTATTCGCATCGGCAGGTCGCGATAGCTCCTCAGGCCGTTGCGGTAGTACATGATGTGGAACGGGCAGTTCATCGGCTTCAGATAGTAGTCCTGGCCCTCCATGTCCATGGCGGCGAACATGTTCTCCTTGAAGTTCTCAAGGTGCCCGCTCGTCTCCCAGAGAGTGGAGCGGCCGATGTGGGGCGTATAGACGAGGTCGTATCCCCACCTGTAATGCTCGCGTTTCCACAGGTCCTCCACGAGACCGCGAATTCGCGCGCCCTTAGGGTGCCATATAATCAACCCGGGGCCGGTCTCATCGTGCACCGAGAACAGGTCGAGGTCGCGCCCGACGACTCTGTGGTCGCGCCTGCGCGCCTCCTCGAGTCTTTCCAGGTGCTCGTCCAGCGCTTCCCGCGACTCGAATGCTGTCCCATAAATGCGCTGGAGCATCGGGCGGTTTTCATCGCCGCGCCAATAGGCGCCGGCCACGTTAAGCAGCTTGAATGCCGGAATCTTGCCCGTGGACTCGACGTGAGGCCCGGCGCACAGGTCCTCGAATCCGCCATGAGTATAAGTCGAAATAGCTTCGCCTTCGGGTATCTCGGCGATTACTTCCAGCTTGAGCGGCTCTTCGGCGTTGAGTTCGTTAATCTCATCCCTTGAATACTCCCTGTACTCGAAGGCGTGATTGCGCTTGATCACGCGACGCATCCGGTTCTCTATTCGTTGAATATCGTCAGGCGTAAACGGCGTCTCCACCATGAAATCGTAGTAGAAGCCGTCGTCGGTGGGCGGGCCAATGCCTATCTTGGCGTCGGGAAAGAGCGTCTTGACCACGTCCGCCATCACATGGGCGGCGGAGTGCCTTATGCGCGTCCGCAACTCTATCAGTTCGGAGTCAACTTGCAGCGTCATTTCTGTTTCTCTCCTAATGTTGGCAGGTGGTCACTCAGGCACACACCCGACCATGAACATCATTCTTTGGGGGTCAAATTCTAGCGTGAGTTGAAACACGCAAAAGCCCCTCGCGCAATTGATGGGCAACCCGCGAGAGGCTACATAGTCGAGAATGTTATTCGTCTGAAGAGAACTACGCGGTTCCCAATTCATCTGATCCTGTACTGCTGGTAACTGTGAGTCTGCGTCAATTCTAGGTCGTCGGGGTTGCGGCGGTCAAGAGAGGTTCGCGAATCCTGATTCGGGTAAGAATCCCTGATATACTGGCATCGAAAGCCAGAGTTCAGGAGAGTACATCATGTCCGGTTTGTCAGTGATTCCTCAAGCGAACAGGCCCGCCGCGGTGGGTGTCAACGGGATGGCGACATCCGCTCACCCTCTCGCATCACTTGCCGGAATTCGGATGATGGTCGCGGGCGGCAACGCTTTCGACGCCGCCGTCGCCGTCGCATCGACTCTAAACGTTTGCGAGCCATTCATGTCCGGCGCGGGCGGGGTCGGGCTGGCGTTGGCATACGTGGCATCCGAGGACCGCGTTCGCGCTCTGAACTTCTCGGGACGTATGCCCGCCGCCGCCGACCCGGAGGAATACGAAGCGTCGGACAAGGACATCGGCATCAAGTCGGCGCTCGTTCCGGGGAACGTCGCGGGTTGGCTAACCCTGCATGAGACATACGGAAGACTGGACAGGGAGCAGTTGTTCGAGCCCGCGATTGGCTATGCCCAGAACGGTACGGCGATTACACACTTCAACGCCAGGTCCATCGGGAATTCCGTCCCACGTCTTGCTAGATTTCCGTCTAAAGGCATCTTCGTCAAGAACGGCAAGGGTCCCGGACCGGGCCAGAGGGTCAAGCAGCCCCAATTGGCTGAATCGCTGCGCACGATAGCTCGCGGTGGAAAGGATGAATTCTATCGAGGCGAACTCGCCGCAAGGCTCGTGAAGGGCGCCCGGGAACTCGGCGGTCAGTTCACAGAAGAAGACTTTGCCACGTATGAAGCCGAGTGGTGCGAACCAATCGGCATAAACTACCGGGATTACGAGATATTCTCCGTACCGCCCAACTCAACGGGATTCCAGCTATTAGAAACCCTCAAGATAATGGAGGGCTTCGACGGCCCGGACCTGATCTTCCAGCATCCTGAGACCGTCCACTCTTATATAGAGGCGGTCAAACTGGCGGTTACGGACCGCATCAAGTGGGGCGGAGACCCCGACCACGTGAAGGCTCCACTGAACGGGCTGCTTTCCTCCGGTTACGCCGAGCAGCAGCGCAGCCGGATTGACCGCGATAATGCGGCGGTAGTTTCGGGCGAAGAGTTCAGTCGCATGATACCGTCCGGATCCCTCAAAGCGGGCAGCCCTGACGAGTTCGACGGCGGCATGACCACCCACTTCGCGGTCGCGGACTCCGACGGCAATGTCGTCTCGGTGACGCAGACGCTTGGAGGCGGATTCGGGTCGGCGGTCGCTCCGGGCGACACCGGCCTGTTCCTCAACAACATGGCGCACTGGTTCGACCTGGAGGAGGGCGCACCGAACCGTCTCGAGGGAGGCAAGCGCGTTGACTTCTGTCTCGCGCCCACCCAGACGTTCAAGGACGGACGCTTCCACGTAAGCCTGGGCACGCCCGGAAGCTGGGGGATACTCCAGACGACTCCGCAGTTCGTGATGAACGCGCTGGACTTCGGCATGAACGTGCAGGAGGCTATCGAGGCGCCGCGCCTGCGCGTCTTCGAGGAACGTCGGGTAGTCATGGAAGAGCGCTTCCCCTACCACGTCCGCGCCGTGCTCTCCGCCAAAGGCCACGACATAGAGGTGACCGCGCCGTTTTCGATGACGGTAGGCGGCGCGCAGGGGATCATGGTTGACCACGAATCGGGGACTTTTCAGGGTGGGGCGGACCCTCGGAGGGATGGGGTGGCGATTGGGTGGTAGTGAATTTTCAATGGTAGGATGACAGTCTGGCGATGCCTGTATTCCTGAGACAAGGCCCTTATAGATTTTATGTTGTCTCAGCAGACAGGATGGAGCCACCGCACATTCACGTGCGGCGCGATGTGGGTTACGCCAAGTTCTGGCTAGACCCGGTAGCATTGCAGGATAGCGGCAACTTTCGACGCTCGGAGATCCGACGCATTCAAAGAATCGTCGAGCGGAATCGGGCGGAACTTCTGGGGGCTTGGCATGGCTATTTCAGCCGTTAGCGTGGATATACCCGATGCAGTAGCAATTGCGGTTACCGACGACACACTAACCGCCCATCTGTCCGATGGACGGACAATTTCCGCGCCGTTGGCGTGGTATCCCAGATTGGCCCACGCTACCCAGGAGGAGCGTGACAATTGGGAGATACATGCGGGAGGCCAGCACCTGCACTGGCCCGACCTCGACGAGGACCTCAGTGTGGAAATGTTGCTGACGGGTCAAAGGTCGGGTGAAAGTGGAAGGTCGTTCAAGCGATGGCTAAAGGCCAAGCGGGCCGGCCTTCCGGTAACCATCCACGAAATGCGTCCCGCGACGGAGAGTCGATTCAGGGAGGATAGCAACATGACTCTACAGCAATACTCGATGGAGAAATACGCTAAGGTACTGTGTGATGCAGTCAAGGCATACGACTATCCTGCGGTCACATACGACTTTCAGAATGGTAAGGAAGTCTGCCACAAGAATATGCGTCAAGTAGAGGAAAAGATACAAGCGCAGTTGTTCAGCCCGAATCCAGAAGAGGTAAAAGATGGACTGTCAAACGTCCTCTATTGGGGGTATGCAAGCCAGCGTCGTGAAGGTAATGGTCCGTGCGACGGCTATATTCCGTTGACAGGCAGACAGAAAGATAGAATACCTAAGTTCCTGGAAGCGGACGACAGAGGCATTGATAGATTCATACAGCTAGTGAAAGACCTACGGGGACTCAGACTGAGGGACATTAGAAGTATAAGACTTCCAGAATTCAGTGGTGTCCCGTTCATAAGCAAAACGATGATGTTCCTATGCCCCAGCAAATACCCTGTGCTAGACCTGAACATTGCCAAGTTTGCTTGGTCAGAAGGTTTCACACCTTTACAAGACCTGTCATTCAACAGAACAAACCCTTCAAAAGCCACTACTATTCCACTGAACCTTCGTAGACAATACGGTCAGCTTACAGGAGAACTTACCGATCAAGGTAGGAGGAATGAACAATGTTACGAGAATTGGGCTGTATGGTGTAGAGGAATCGCTTACTTAGTCAACGATAAGTCCTCCACTTCCCTCAGAGCCGTGGATGTCGAAAGAGGCCTTTACCAGTTTATCGGGTCAGACAAAGACCGCAGAACAGACACTCAACGAAAGAATGACCGTGCTGTAGCTCAGAAATTACTAGGGTGTCCCGAAGGCTGGACTCACGACGGCGTCATGGCCCTTGGCCGCCAAACTAACGACTAAGAACTAATCGCTGAAAACTGACGACTCCAATAAACAACCCTTTTTCTTCGGCTGGTGGATTGTGCTTGCCGGTGGGCTTGTTATGTCCATCGCGTCTGGCATCAACTTCCACGGGTTTGGGAATTTCATCATTCCTCTTGGGCGGGAGTTCGGGTGGAGCCGCACGACTATCTCGGTGATATTCAGCGCGGCGCGGCTGGAGTCGGGACTGCTGGGGCCTATTGAGGGATGGGCAGTTGACAAGTTCGGCCCGCGACGGCTGATTCTGGTGGGGATTCCGCTGATGGGGCTGGGGTATATCGGGCTGAGCTTCATCAACGGGCTGCTGGCGTTCTTCTTCGTGTATGTGTTCATGATTGCCTTGGGCAACAGCCTGGGGATGAGCACTCCAATCACGGCGGCGGCGGCGAACTGGTTCAACCGGCGGCGTGGGCTGGCGTTCGGGATCATGTGGTCGGGTGTGGGACTGGGCGGGCTGTTCGTCCCGGCGGTGGGCTGGCTGGTGGAGACTTACGGCTGGCGGACGGCGGCGCTTGTCATAGGTGTTTTCATCACGGTAATAGGGCCGCCGGTGGCGTCGGTGATGCGCCACAGGCCGGAGCAGTACGGTTACTACCCGGACGGCATCGAGCCGGAAGGTGCACGCGACTCGCAGGGTCGGACGAGGCCGATAAGGGCTGACCTGTCCAATGACTTCACGGCGCGCGAGGCATTGAGAACGTCCAGCTTCTGGTACCTGACGCTTTCGATCATGGCGCGGTCGCTGGTGAGCGGGGGCATCGGGCTGCACCTGGTGCCGTTCTTCGTTGACTTGGGGGCGTCGAACGTGACTGCGGCCGCGCTCGCGGGTTCGGTGGGGCTGATGAGCATACCCGGGCGCTTCGGTCTGAGCGCGCTGGGAGACTACGTGAATAAGCGTTACGTAATGGCGGCGTCGCTCGCCGTGATGTCGGTGTCCATCGTGTTCATGGCCCGCGCTGAGAACGTAACGGCGGTCATACCCGTTCTGATCGTGTTCTCCGCGTCGCAGGGGGGCATATCCGTCATTCCCCAGTCGCTGATTGCCGATTACTTCGGAAGGCGGGCATACGCTACGATTCAGGGGTTCAGGTCGAGCATACAGATGCTGGGAATAATAGCAGGGCCTATTATCAGCGGGTACATATTCGATACCACGGGCAGCTATACGAACGCCTTCTTGGGTTTCTCGGTAGCGGCGCTGTTGTCAATGGCGCTGGTATTCATGGCGCGGCCTCCGCAGAAGCCAGCACGTCGGGGACGGCCTGGATTCCCGCTTTCGCGGGAATGACGAGAGGTGGGCAGGAATGACGTTGGCGCGAGGCGCGAGGACTATGTAGCGCGGGCAACGGGATAGTCGAAGTAGGCCGCGTTGATCAGGGAGTGCAGTTCGCGCGACTGCTCGAGCGCCCGGTTGAGCAGGTCCTCGCGGTCAAAGTTATCGGGCCACTCATACTGCACCAGTCCGCTCAGGCGTCCGGACATCCGTCGAACTGCCCCGAATGTATCGGAGCTGGGGCCGACACCAATCGAGTCTAGTTCAGACTCTATCACCCTGAACGAGCGGCTAAGTGAACTCGGAAGGATCGGGTCGGTCACAAGCAGATCCATGACGTCGCGCGGATAGACCGAGATGCCGTAGCGCCGGTTATACTGCTCGAGCGCATTGGAAACCCGCAGCAGGTCCAGCCAGTCCCCTTCCCGATACTCCCCCGCTTCCAAATCAATTTCTATCTGCTGTATGAGAAGTTCGGTGGAAAGCTGTGCCCTTTCTATGAACCTTCCGATTCGGAGGAAGCTCCAGCCTTCGTCTCTGTACATAGTGCTTTCAGCCGCGCCCACAAAGGCATCAATATCGGCGCCCATCTCCGCGTAGAAGGCCTCAGGCGACGACGCCCATATATCCTGAATATCCAGGCCACGTATGCGCAGGTACACCAGGTTCAGACGCTGCCACATCTCGGAGCTGATGCGATGCCGCATCTGGCGCGCGTTCTCCCTACCCTGGGCGAAACAGTTCCATACTGAATCCGGATTGATACGGTCGAACGTGAGATCGCCGGCGAGAGTGTAGGAATCGGCCAGGGTGTATTCATCACTCTCTCCGATGCTGAGGCTACCGCCGGGCGGCAGGCGATGCAGGGACATATACAGGCGTCGCCAGCCCGCATGGATGTCGCGCACGGGCCGGTCAACGAGGGACTCGGTTTGGAGTCTCAGCAGACGACAGAGAAGTTCAGTCCGCTCGAGGTAGCGGCTCATCCAGTATAGTCCTTGCGCGTTCCGGGATAGCATCTGCCTAATCTTCCAGTACCCAGAGGTCTTTGCAGCCACCGCCCTGGCTGGAATTCACGACCAGGCTTCCTTTCCGCAGCGCAACACGGCAAAAGGCGCCGGGTACGAGTCTGGAATCCCTCCCCTGAAGCACGTAGGGCCTCAGGTCAACATGACGCGCCTCTATGCGACCATCTACCATACAGGGTGCGCGAGATAACGACAGAGTCGGCTGGGATATGAAATCCGCGGGGTCAGCCCTCACTTGCTTAGCGTATTCGTCTCTTTCTTCGGGAGTAGAGTGTGGGCCCACCAGCATTCCATATCCGCCCGACTCACCAACTCTCTTCACTACCAGACTCTCCAGATTGTCGAGAGTGTACTCAAGACCTTCAGGGTTGCGGCAGAGGTAAGTCTCTACATTCGAGAGGATCGGATCCTCGCCGAGATAGTAGCGGACCATGTCGGGAACGAAAGCGTAAACGCTCTTGTCGTCGGCAATACCTACGCCCGGAGCGTTGACCAGGGTCACGTTGCCTCGCTTGCACGCGTCGAGCAGGCCCGGTACCCCGAGGAGCGAATCGGGACGAAACGCGGCAGGATCCAGGAATAGGTCGTCCACGCGACGGTAGATCACATCAACCCGCCGGACACCTTCGGTCGTGCGCATATATACGTATCCGTCGCGCGTCAGCAGATCTCTTCCCTCAGTCAGCTCTGCGCCGATTTCACGTGCGAGGAACATATGCTCATAGTAGGCGGCGTTGTAAACCCCGGGTGTCAGAAGCGCAATAGTCGGCTCTGAACTTCCATCCGGGGCCATTTCCTGGAGTGTAGTCAGGAGAAGCTGTCCGTAGTGTTCCACGTCGCGCACTCGGGAGGCTCTGTACAGCCGCCGGAAACTCGCTTTGGCAGCCCTGCGGGTCGCTATCATGTATGACACGCCTGAAGGGGAGCGAAGATTGTCTTCGAGCACGAAGAACCCATCGTGAGTACGGACGAGGTCGGTTCCGCAGATCGTGACCCATGTACTGTTCGGCGCGGAGTATCCCTCCATCTCCGGACGATACTGCGGACATTCCAGCACTATATCCCTAGGGATCACCCCGTCCTCGATTATCCGGGCGCCGTTGTAAACATCTTCGATGAAGAGATTCAGCGCACGCAGACGTTGAGTCAGACCGGATTCGAGCATGTCCCATACGGAGGCAGACAATATTCGCGGAACGCAGTCCACCGGGATTATTCGTTCCTCTGCCTCATCGTCCCCGTAAACCATGAAGGATATGCCTTCTTGAAGAAAGGAGCGAGTCACCCACTCCTGGATGCTGGAGATGTTCTGGGGAGTGATTCTGGACAGGGTCTCGTAAAGGGACTTCGAATGATCACGCGGCGTCCCGTCCGACAAGAACATCTCGTCGTAGATGCCGGTATCGAGGTCGTATGCGCCAAAATCCATAATGCTCGCGGCGGAGGTCAGACGGCCGCTTCCTCCTCTTCTCGGATCCCGTTCACGGGCAGCACGACTACCATCTCCGTATATTCTCCGGGAACCGAGACGGGGCTGATTGTGCCGCCATGCTCCCTGACTATATCGTTTGACAAGGCCAATCCGAGCCCGGTGCCTTTGTCGGTAGGCTTGGTGGTAAAGAAAGGGTTGAATATCTTATCAATGACATCGTCGGGTATTCCGTCGCCATTGTCCCGTATGCGAATCTCCAAAGCGTCATCGGTTCGCTTTGTCTTTAGCCAAAGAGTAGGCATGTATGAACCCGACTCGCCCTTCTCGACGATGGCGCGTCTCTTTTCATCAGTGGCGTGGCAAGCGTTGCTGACCATGTTGAGAAACACGCGGCCCATGTCTTCGGGGATCACAGGCCACTCACCGGCGTCAGGATCGAATTCCGACTTCAGGTCCAGCTGGAAATCGGGATCTAACGCCCGTGCGCTGTGATACGCGAGCAATGCGTGTTCGTTGAGGAGGTCATTAATTATCACTGGACGTACTTCACCACCGCCGCGTCCCAGTTGCAGCATATCCTCGACAATTCGATTAGCACGGGCTCCATGATGACGTATGCGCTCGAGATTGCCGGAAAGGTCCTGTGAAATCTCCTCGATGTAGTCGCGCTGTTCGTCCGTCAGATCGTCGGAGAACTCGTCAAGCACTTCTTTCAATTCTTCGATCAGTTCTTCCGAAACTTCGGAGAAATTCTTGACGAAATTGAGCGGGTTTCTTATCTCGTGCGCCACGCCGGCCGTCAGTTCTCCCATCTCGGCCAGCTTCTGCTGTGTGATAATCTTGTCCTGCGCGAGACGAAGTTCCTCCAGCACACTCTGTAGTTCGTCGTTTCTCTCCTGGAGGTCGGCGGCCAGCAACTCGACCAGATTGAGGCGCTGGACCTCCAGGGCGTGCTGGCGAAACACCTCAAGGGCTGCGGCCATATCAGTAACTTCGTCATTTCCACCGATTTCGACTCTGGCTTGCAGGTCTCCGGCCGCCATCCGACGCATCCAGTCCGACAGGATTTGAATTCTCCGTAGGAGAACCCGCCCCACAAACAGCCACGCGATAAGGAGCGCGCCTGCCACGCTCAGCGCGCTGATTACGAGCAGAAGCGTCCGACCGGTCAGGATTGCCTGAGTCGAGGCGGTCGTCGCTTCCCCAGCGCTATCGCGGGCCGCTACTACGAGCCCGTCAACTTCCGCAACCAGCGCCACTGCCTCATCCTGGTTCTGCGCCAGCAACAGGCGCTGACTCTCGTTGAGCCTAAGCTCTCTCTCCAAGAGGGCGAACCCGTTCTGTTCGCCCATTCCCATTTCGGAAATTCTCGCAAATACAGGAGCAATATTCACGTATGCGTCCGAGTCCTCCAGAGCGGTTAGATTGCGCTGTATTCGGCTGTCAACCGCTTCAAAACGTTCTCGCAACGGCTCTATAGCAGCGGCTTCGGATAGTGTGAATGCGTTCGCCAACAGTTCAGTCGCTATGTTCGCGTCTGATTGAAGTTCAGAAAGATGCCGATACCTATTGAATTCCTCCTCTGAGAAATGTTCCTCCAATTCGGCGGCAGGCTCTCCGAGCACACGATACCCGGTAATGATATAGAAGAGTTGGTCGTCAATTGCGGGAACTACCGTATCGTCAAGTTGGCTCCTCAGATCTGCCAGTTCATTACTGATGCTTTCGCGCTCGGTTACGAGTCTGAACAGCTCCGTTCTCTGAGATCTGATCGCTTCTACATTGGAGATAAGCGTTTGGGAATGATCTCGTATTCTTGCCAGGCGCTGGTCTCCTGAGGTTGTCTGCTCAAGAACTTCCAATTGAACTTCCAGGGCATCATTCGCGTCCGAAATGCTGTCATATACGGATTCCAGGTCCTTTCGCGTGTTAGCTGAGGTCAATCTGGGCGCAGCGGCCACCAAGGCGCTGCTGTATTCGGCGACTTCAAACGCCGCAGCCATTTCCGGGATACTGCTGTCGTTAACCTGGCTCTGCGCATTTCCGACACGGTCGAACGAGAACCAGCCGACGAGACTAGCTGCCACGGTCAATAGCACCGCGCCTCCGATACCGGAGTACAGTTGCGTGGAAAGACGTAACCTGTTTTGCGAGATTCTCTTGAATCGCTCAATCATTGGGTCGCTTCCAGAAGTGTAGTGATCGGGTGATACGCGCCATCACTGCCAATTACCGTCAGGAATACTTCGTCGGAGCCTTGATTGTCGCTGGGACCAAAATCAAGTTTGAATCCATCAATATCAATCACTTCTCCCTGGTTTATGCTGTCAATAAAGCATTGTCTCGTAACTTCCCTTCCACAACGTTCGAGTGCGGCAATGGCGAGTCTGCCCGCGAGGTATCCTTCGAAAGAAACAAAACCCGGCACCGCAAATGGGGCGTAGTCCAGAAGGGCGCCGTGGTATGACTGAACGATCGGCAAACCGCTGTCAGTGGGAAACGGCACTACTTGGGTAACGAATACCCCTTCTCCGGATGGACCTAACTCTTCGGCCAGCGCGTTGCTGCCAACGAACGACACAGTCATGAAGACCGGGTCAAGTCCGGTGAAGCGAGCCCATGAAATCAACGCAGCTACGGGCTGGTAAGCGCCAATGATGATGACCGCCTCAGGGTCCCCTCGCCGCAGGTCCAGTAAGCCGGTCTTTACCGCCAGCGTATTTCGGGGGTAGAGTCCGACCGATACAGGTTCCATGCCCCTTCTTGCGAGTGCGCTCTTCGCACCCTGGTAGCCGGCACGCCCATATGAATCATCCTGGTACATTACAGCGACTCGCTCAACACCAAGGTCCTTGGTCAGGCGCTCAACCATTTCTTCAGTTTCCTGATTATACGAGGCACGAAGATTGACGATGTTCTTCCACTCCGGATCTCGCAGGAATGCGGCGCCTGTGAACGGAGCGACATAAGGAATGCCTTCGGCGGCCGCAACCGGCGTGGCAGAGCGCGACGTCGGCGTTCCCACCGCGCCAATCAATGCGAATACTCTCTCTTCGATTAACTTCTTGGTGTTGGAGATCGCCGCTTCAGGCTCATATGCATCATCCATGAACTTGAGCTCGAGGCGACGCCCGTTTACCCCACCCTTTGCATTGACTTCCTGGAACGCGGACTCGATTCCACGGCGCATATTAATACCGAGTTCACTCGCCAGACCGCTAAAAGCGGCAGACTGACCGAAGAGAATGTAATCGTCAAAGACACCGGGCTCACCAAGCGGAACAGATTCGGCTTCACTGTTCTCCCCAACAGCGGACGCAGCTACACCTGGCGCGTTGTCCTGATTCGTGGGGACTTCGGCTTCAGTACTATTGAACCAAGACAACCCGCCCACGCTGATGGCTACAATAACAGCGACTCCTCCGAGGGCCACCGCCGACAGCAGAGCCGCCACTAGGCGATGTTTTTGCTTCATTCAGCCTTTCGCATGACCAGTGTGGAGTGGTTCCTAGAATTCTGACGTTCGTAACGCATCTCTTCAGTCATGGTGCGGACCAGGTGCAAGCCCAGTCCGCCGATGGGTCGCTCGTCCATGGGGGCCGACGTATCGGGTGTCGGCTTGTCCTCCAGTGGATTGAATGGGACGCCATCATCCGTTATCTCTATTATAAGGGTCTCCGGCTCGGACAAGAGGGTAATCTCAAAGTCGTGGACGCCCCCCTCCTCGTGAGCATAATTGATAACGTTGATGCCAAACTCTTCTAATACCAGATTTACGCGGAAAGTAAGCGCTGGAGACCAGTCTTCGCTCTCCGCTAATTCATCCACGGCGGCGGAAATACGCCCCAACTCTTCAATCTTGTTCTCAACTCTCAGGCTGAGTTTCGTGCTCATGCGTCAACCTCGCTGCGGTGAAGGGTCAGACAAGTGATATCGTCCGACTGCGGGGCCTCGCCCGCAAATTCGCGTATGCTCTCGAATATAACCTTGGAGACTTCCTCCGCCTCCCTCGAAGAAGCGGAGGAAAGAACTTCAATCAACCTATCCATTCCGTATTCTTCGCCCGTTTCATTCATTGCCTCTGTAACGCCGTCTGTATAGAGCACCAATGTGTCTCCAGGATTCAACGTTATGGAACTCTGGGAAAATTCAAAGCCCGGCATTACACCAAGGGCGATTCCTTCCGTCATCGGGAGCACAGTAGATGTGCCGTCGGCGTGGACAACCACCGGACTGTTGTGCCCTCCGTTCGCAAAAGACAGATTTCCAGTCGTGGGATCATACACTGCGTAGAAGAGAGTCACGAACATAAGAGCTTCGTTATCGTCGCAAAGCAGGTTGTTGACCTCCCTCAAAGTGTCGCCCGGGGCCTCATATCCAATCGCGGCACCCTTCAGCAGGGTGCGGCTCGACATCATGAACAGCGCCGCGGGCACGCCTTTGTCCGACACGTCGGCAATGGCGAGCCCAACTCTCCCACCTTCAAGACTCATGAAATCGTAGAAATCCCCTCCTACATTGCGAGCGGGCTCCATACTCGCAAAAGACTTGAAGTCGTTACCCCGGGGGAAAACAGTCGGCAGGATTGACTGCTGCATACCGCTTGCGACGTTTAACTCGTTCTGAAGCGCGACGAGCTGGTCCCTGGACGCCAGAGCCTCTCGCCATTCGGTGAGATGCACGAGAGTTCTATCAATCGTAATCCGAAGGTCGTTGAAGTCCAGCGGTTTGGTTACGAAGTCAAAAGCCCCCCGATTCATGGCGGTCCTGATGTTCTTCATGTCGCCGTAGGCCGAGATTATTATCGAACGAATATTGGGGTCAACTTTCGGAATTTGCTCCAGCAGGGTTAGCCCATCCATCTGGGGCATATTGATGTCCGAAACCACCATATCTATTTCGTCGTCCTGGTGCAGCACCTCCAGTGCCTCCACACCGTTGTGGGCAAAAACGAAGTTATAACGTCCTGCCCTGATGTGGCGCCTCATGCGTTGCAGCATAAGAGGCTCAAGATCCGGCTCATCGTCCACGACAAGAATCTTGTACGACTCTGCCATCGGTACCGCCTCCTTCGCGATCAGCTATTGAAGGAACCGATAGCCGACTCCTGAGAATCGTGAATGGGAATTATTCTGTCGAAGCCGCTGATTACAAACACTTCCTTGACAGGGTCAATCAAAGAGCAGACCGCGAAATTCACATTCTGCCTTTGCAGGGCCTTGGCCACGACAAGGATGGCGCGCAACCCGGCGCTGCTGATGTACGAGAGATTCGCGAAATCCAGAATAACCGGTTGGTCATTCCCTGTTATGGCGTCTTCCAACGCGTTCTGGAAGTCAACCGCATTCGTCCCGTCCACGCGACCTTCGGTTAACAAGATCAGACTGTCCCCCTGCTTAAGGGTATCCACGTTCATATGTAAGCCTCCCTAATTTATATTGCTAATCGTCGTGATGCTGAGGGCTTCCCCGGAGCATTGGTTCGCGGACGCCAATTTTACCACACATGGCGGCATGGATGTCCGCTTTGAAGCAATTCAGAAGTCGTAACCTCTCTCTCCCTGAGTTGCGATGTCGAGACCTACGATCTCGTCCATTTCATCAACTCTCGGGCCATTTACCAGGGCGCCTGTGATCTTGAGCAAGATGTATGTAATGACCCCGCTCCAGGCGGCCACGGCCACCAGCCCAAGAGCCTGAACCCCAAGTTGTTCGAAGAACTGTCGCCCGTCTTCTACGAATCCGCTGCCGCCAAGCACCTCCAGGGCCAGGACAGCCGTCAGCAGCGTGCCAAGTATGCCGCCCACCCCATGGATGGCAAATACATCCATGGAGTCGTCAATATTAAGCCTATTCTTTACTACACCGACCGCGAAATAGCAAATCGGGCCTGCGGCCGCTCCCAGTGCCAGTGCAGAAAGCGGACTAATGAATGCCGAGGCAGGAGTAGCTATAGCCAGTCCCGCGACTGCGCCTATTGCGGTCCCAACGAGTGTAGGCCTCCGTTCCACAATCCACTGTGTGGTCATCCAGGTTATCACCGCGGCAGCGGCGGCCACGTGTGTCACTACTATAGAAATACCAGGCTCCCGACCCGCGAACACCTGCATTCCGCCGTTCAGCGCGAGCCATCCAATCCAAAGCATTCCTACGCCGGCTGCCGCCATCCCCGGATTGTGCGGCTCTGGAAGTTCGTTAGGAAATGCTAAACGTTTGCCGATGACCAGAGCTGCAACCAGTCCTGCAATTCCAACGCTGGTGTGAAGAGTCGTGCCCCCGGCGGAATCCATGATGCCCATCTGACTGAGCCAGCCGCCTCCCCACACCCAATGACAGATCGGCGCATACACGAATGTGGACCACAGCGCACTGAACACCAGCACAGCCGGAAATTTTATCCTCTCTGTATAGCTCCCAACAATTAGTGCGGGAGTCAGAATGGCGAATGTCAGATGGAACATCGCCCAAGCTAAATCGGGCACGTTCCCGGCCGAGACACTATCGGCCAGCCCGATAAAGAAGACATTCTCCACGCTTCCGATCACTCCCCCAACGCTGTCCCCGAATGCCAGAGCGTAGCCGATATAGAGCCACAACAAAGTCGAGATAGAAGTGATAGCGAAGCATTGCATCATTACCGAAAGTACCGATCTAGAATGCATGAGACCGCCGTAGAACATAGCGATTCCCGGCAACGTCATGAACAACACGAAGACCGTGGAAGTCAGAATCCACGCGGTATCTCCAGAGTTCATAATACCCCCCAAACGGTATGGAAGAGATGCAACTGCTGTCAGCGCGGATTATAACACTGCCTAGCATCCATGAACAGTCCGCCGGTGGACACCGAATCAGTTAAACGGACATTAAAGAAGCTGCCCGAATAAGTGTAGAGACTGAACGAAAACGTCGTCCTGCACCCTACCCCGTTCTCTATTTCCAATTGCAAATTCGGCGTGCTACCATAGTGCCATGTTCGCATCACGGACAGACTCCTTAAGGTTAGTGAACGACCTATGTCCGAACGCATACTCGTAGCCGTGGCTTGGCCTTACGCCAACGGCTCCATCCACCTCGGCCACACTGCGGGGGCCTATCTGCCTGCAGACATTTTCGCGCGTTATCACAGGATGATAGGCAACGAAGTAGCAATGGTGTCCGGCAGCGATGCCCACGGAACACCCGTCACAATAGCGGCCGACCAGCAGGGCGTTACTCCGGAGGATATTTATTCCAAATTCCAGGCTGAATTTCTGGATACCTGGGAACGCTTCAACATCAGCTTCGACCTATTTACCACCACTCATACACAGAATCATGCGGAAGTTACTCAGGACATATTTCTGCGTCTGCTGGAGAAGGGCTACCTCTACACCGACACTATGAGTCAGCCCTATTGCATCAGTGACGAGCGGTTCCTCCCGGACAGGTATGTGGAAGGCACATGTCCTCACTGTGAAAGCGATGGCGCTCGCGGGGATCAATGCGACAATTGCGGACGCACGCTCGACCCCGAAGATCTCATTGGAATCCGGTGTCGTACCTGCGGGTCCACGCCGGAGATAAGGGAAACGGAGCACTTCTTCCTACGACTCACCGCCTTCGAAGACCAGCTTCTGGATTGGATCAGAGAGCAGGACCACCTGCGCCCGAGCGTAAGGAATTTCACTATTGGATATCTAGAAGGAGGGTTGCGCGACCGGGCGATCACGCGAGACCTGGAGTGGGGAGTCCCCGTTCCGGTTGAAGGATACGAAAGTAAGCGCATTTACGTTTGGTTCGAGGCAGTGATAGGCTATCTCTCCGCAACCAAAGAGTGGGCCGAGCGCAGCGGAAAGCCGGACAAGTGGAAGGAATTCTGGCAGGATGAATCGCGCTCCTACTACTTTATGGGCAAGGACAACATTCCATTTCATACCGTCATCTGGCCCGCCATGCTGCTTGGCTACGGCGACTTGAACCTGCCGTACAATGTACCGGCCAACGAATACATGAACCTCGAAGATAGAAAACTGTCCACAAGCAGGAATTGGGCCGTGTGGATGCCCGACTATCTGGACAGGTATGAACCCGACCCGCTTCGCTACGTCATTTCTGCGATGATGCCCGAGTCGAGCGACTCCGACTTCTCGTGGACAGAATATGTCCGCCGCAACAACGATGAATTGGTTGCAACGTATGGGAACCTGATTCACAGAACTCTGACTATGGCCGGGCGCAACTTCGACAGAGCCGTTCCCGACCCCGGTTCCCTTGACGACGAATCTGTCGCCCTGCTGGACTTCGCCCGAGAGGCGCTGAATGAGACGGGGCGAAATATCTCAGATTGCAGATTCAGAAACGGGCTTCAATCGGCTATGCGGCTCGCCCAGTCAACAAATCGCTACCTCGACGCAAAGGCACCCTGGCAGGCGGTAAAGACTGACAGGGCTGACGCCGCAAGGACGATATGGACGAGCTTGACGGCCATCAATTGCCTGAAGGTTGCGCTTTATCCCTACATGCCTACCAGTTCCGAAAAGCTGCACACCATGCTGGGGCTGGACGGCACCGTAGAGACAAGGGGCTGGAACTGGGAACCTAACGACCTGAAGCCCGGTATCCCCTTGCCGCGCCCAAAGCCTCTGTTCCGCAAGTTCGATGAGTCCCTCATAGAGGAAGAGACAGCGCGTCTTGGAAGTTAGCTCGGACAGAGAAACCATAGATCTAATCTACGCTCCCATAAGAGAGCGTTTGTCCAGAGTCGAGGACCGGCTCGGCAACATGGCCAATGTTGACTTCCCCTTTCTATCCGATGTGCTCTCCCACGTCTATTGCTCTTCTGGCAAGAGAGTAAGGCCCGCGATAGCCCTCCTCGCGTCAGGATTTCACCCACACGACGAACAGAAGTCCGAAATCATGGCAACCGCGATTGAACTCCTTCATATCGCCACGTTGATTCATGACGACACTGTGGACGAGTCGGACTTCAGGCGCGGAAGAACAACAATATCAAGTATGTTCGGTAAAGACATCGCCGTATTAGTGGGAGACTACGTATTTGCGTCCTCTGCGACTCTGGTTTGTGATATAGGGCATATAGGCGTCATAAGAAGATTCTCTGAAACTATCATGGACCTATCCAATGGCGAGTTGCGTGAGAGGGTCGGCATCTACGACCCTGAGCAGACTCTTGACGACTACTACTCAAGAATCTTCAGCAAGACCGCTTCGCTATTTGCTGTATCCGGTGAGTCCGCGGCCACAATCAGCGGAGCCCCCGACAAACATATTTCCGCGCTGCGAGAATACGCCTACGAACTCGGAATGGCCTTTCAGATTGTTGACGACATCCTGGATTTTGAGGGCACTCAGGAAGAGTTTGGGAAGCCTGTGGGAAGCGACCTCGCCCACGGCGTCATGACTCTGCCAACTTTTATAGCACTCGACAGACATAACGGGACTAATCCCGTGAAGGCATATTTCGAAGACAGGAACAACGGCAGTCTGCTCGAGGAAGCCGTTGATATGATCAGGCAGCCCGAAATCATGGCCGAGGCATACTCCGAAGCATCCAGGCGGTGCGATGTCGCGCGCGACGCCCTCCAACTCTTGCCCGAATCGGAAGGTCGCCGCTCTCTTGAACTTCTCCTCGATTACGTTGTGAGGCGTAGAAGGTAGATTGTCCGACAGTCGCTGCCGGATTCTGTCCGAATTAGCTCTCCGAGACTACTGCACCACCCAGCAACGTCATGACCGGACGAACTGTGCCGATACTCTCGGGCGGGCATTGAGTTATGTCTTCGTCGAATAGGACCATATCGGCCAACATTCCCGGCTTGATTTTTCCAACTTGGAGCTCCAGACCCGTCGCCCTGGCCGATACCGACGTGTACGCTCTAATTGCTTCAAGAGTGCATATTCCCTCCCCTTCGGAGAGGACTGTCCCAGTTCTGGTCCTACGCGTCACGGCCGAAGAAACACCAAGCATCGGATTGGGATTCCCGACGGGCGCATCGGAGCCAAAGGCGACGGAGATTCCATTTTCAGTAAGTGCGCGGATTCGATACAGGTATGGCAGCATCGCCTGATCCACTGAGGACAGGTAGCGGTCGCCATTCTGGAGAATAAAGCCTGGTTGTGTCGCGACTAATGCCGAGGACTGCGCCACAGCTCTCAGCGCTTCAGGAGGACATTCCGAGCAATGTTCGATACGGTGAGGTCCGAGGATCCCAGTCAGACCGGAGACCGACGATATTGCTTCAGCCGCGCTCCTGACGGCCTCCGCCTCCACCGCGTGAATCGCGACTGGGAAGCCGGCTTCCGCAGACTCGCGTACCATGTGCGACAACTCCCTCCTATCAGGCGTCAGGTGTCTGGAGGACGCTGTGACCATGATCTTGGCATGTCCTACTCTCTGTAGCAGATTCCCGGACCCGAATGTCAGACCTCGCTCCACAAACTCGGCAACGTTCCGATATCCCGGCATGAGAGAAATTCTCGGCATGGCTCCGACCCGCTCACGAGCGTGCGCGAAGTAGTCCCACCGGGAAACCGAGTTGTACTGCGTAGCGTCCTGTACTGAAGTGACACCCTGGGCCAGCAGGCTGCTTGCTACCGCCTTGATGGAGGATTCCAACTCATCATTGGTGTGGCTGTCTGTCTTTCCGTCAAGGAAATTCTGCATCTCCAGAAGCACACCGTTGGGCCTTCCGGTATCGAGTTCCCGCTCGACGGTCGCTCCGGGCGGCTCGGGGAACGAGTCGCCGATGCCAACACGTTCCAGCGCCGGCGAGTTCAATACACAGGCATGTCCAGACCTGTGATCGAGTCGAACAGGGTGCTGTCTAGTTGCATCATCCAGGTCCCTGCGAGTCGGATGTCGGCGCTCTTCCAGCGAAGTTTCGTCATACCCCCAGGCCCTGATCCACTCCCCTGGTGGAGTGTGCGATGCTCTCTCACCAATCTCGCGCTTGATGTCCTGAATGGACGAAACGGATGTGGGCCGACAGTCAACCGCCAACGCCGTAGATGCGTAAGATAACAGGTGAATATGAGCGTCGTGGAAACCCGGCAGTAAAGAACCGCCTGCACAATCGAGATTCCTGACATTCCACGAACTGCTCGTGGTCAAATCCGTGGATGAGCCGACCCAAAGGATCCGGCCGTCCTTGACCGCAACCGCACCCGCTCTAGGACGCTGCTCGTCCATAGTCAATACGCGGGCGTTGGTCAGAAAAAGATCCGGCGGTCCACTGAAAGTCACGTGGTGAACGCGGTTTTGCGCACAGGTAAGTGAATCCCGGCTACTGAATCACCGAGCGCGGGGTGGCTTCGATGCGCCGAACGACGATCTTCGACCGGTCCATCATTCCGGGTATCCTGGGAGCGACTTCATTCACCCAGTAATCACTCTCATAGACGGCTTCATAGAGCTTCTCACGCTGCTCCTCGCTATCGAAGCGGCGCACCCAGATATACAGATCGTCTTCTTCCTCGCCCACGAAACTTCCCAGGATCGTCATACCTTTCGACACCTGGAAGGGAATAATCTCCTCTTCCATAAACTTCACCCAGTTTTCTCGCTGACCGGGCATTGTCCTGTACTCTCTGAGCTCAAAGAACATCTCTTATCTCCTGTACACGTATGTTACTTGTGCGACAACTTTATGAGCGAAGAGGCGATGTGTCAAGCGAGGGCAAACACTAAGACGCTCACGATTACGTAGAGGACTATCATTGAAGCGCCTTCGGGACTTACGGGCCACCGTGGTCTTCGCCACCCCCTTGTCATTATTCCCGCCACTACAATCGCGGACATTATGATCGCCACAATTGCCGTAAGCTGGTGTATCTGGGATATGCCGTTCCAGAGAGCGCCCTCAGTGAACGCCACATCGTCCAGGAAGAGAACGAATCCCATGTTGAAGAGATTGCTTCCAAGAACGTTGGTGATCGCCAATTCCGGCGCGCCGAGCCTCAGCGCGGCGAATGACGCCGCAATCTCGGGCAGCGAAGTGCTAAGCGCGAGGAACTGTGTACCAACGAAACTCGCTTCCCAGCCCATAGCATGGGCGAGATCCTCGCCGATATTAGCGAGCCAAACGGCGGATGCGACGACAACTGCGGCTGTAACTAGATAAGTGATGAATGCCCAAGGCAGACTTTTTTCGGCGTAATTTTCGGCCTCATCTGATGGTCTCGCGACCTCCCTTTCTACATTCTCCGCGCGGTAGATCAGGAACATAGCGACCAGGAACACCCCGAACAATATCAGGGACATTGGGCTTATAAACCAGCTCGACGCACTCTCTGTCAAGCCGTGCACAATCATCGCGGTGAGTGCCATCGAAATTACCAGAATTCCGAGTATCCCTACGAGCGCCGACGTGGGCGTTACGCTACTGAGAATCGGGCCGCGCCTCCAGTAAATGTCCAGAAGTCCGATAATCAACAGATTGAACAGGTTGCTGCCGAAAGCGTCTCCCGCGGCGAGGTCCACTTCGCCAACGAGTACGATTGAACTGACGCCCGTGCCAAGTTCGGGAAGAGATGTAGCGGTGGCGAGCATAACCACTCCGACGAAAGACCTTCCCAATCCCGTCTTCTCTGCAATTACGTCTGCCGATCCAGCCATAAAGTGCGCCGTAACCAGAATTATCCCGGCGGCGGCGGCTAACTGTAGCCAGAGCAGAGTGAGCTCCACGACATCTCCTGTAACACAAGAAAAGGCCCCCTGCGTATCCGGGGGCCATTCGACAACACCAAGGCGCGCTAATTGTACCTATCCCCGCCCGCTGCTTACAAGAAGATCGGCTCGGTCGCCCCACTTCTCCAGGAAGCGGCGGTAGTTCTTCAGACTCAACTCGTCGCGCTCTCCCTCCGCCAGTTCGCTCCAGACTCTGTGTTCGTGCTGAACGACCCCCAGCGAAGCATCGGCAAGTATCCTCTTGCCCGCCTCCTTGAAGTGGAAGCTGTAGTCAATATCCAGATTGCGGTAGAACCGGAAACTCTCTCGCATCAAGCCGACTTCCTTGAGGGCGCTGCGTCTGAAGGCGAAACAGTACGCCTGCATCGCATCCATCTCTCCGGATTCGCCTTCACCATCGTGGAAGTGGTGAAGATTGTCGGTTCGCAGGCCGAACGGTCCGGCTATGCCGACATCCTTCTGGTCGAGCATCTGCTCGATGCGACCGTAAATGTCGGCGCATATCTCGGCGCTGGTGTCAAGCAGCACTACCGTACGCCCAAGGCTCTGTTTCAGGACAATGTTCTTCGCCGCTCCTTCGCCGAGCTTGTGGTCGGCATGAATCACTCTGACCCGAGCATCTCGCGACGCCAACTCCTCCAGCCATTCGGAAGTGCCATCCGTCGATCCATTGTCCAGAATAACCGCTTCCATATCGCGGCCGTTTGCCCAGGTGAATGCGCTGTTGACCGCGCGCTTAACATCTTCCACATAGTTGCAAGCCACGATTCCGATGGTCACTTCGCGTGAGTCCATCTCGTCAACAAGCGATGGCACCTCGGCTGCCGAAGAGATAATATCGCGGTCTTCGGTCAGCTTCTCCCACTCGGCTTTCGGCCTAATCCGGGATGCTGTCGCATCGTCCTCGACGACGTATCCGGCGTCCTCCAGGCCTGCCCTGATTCGGTCCGCGTCCGCGTATTCACCGGCCTCTCGATGACTCGACCTTCTGACAAGTTGCTCAAGCGCTTCGGGCTCAGATTCATATTCCTCGACTACATTGACGAGTTCCAGGCCAAGCACGTGGTCGAACTTCTCCACCAGCGTGAGCTTGGTGGCAGCCGAAAGGTCTGACCTGGCCATTTCCCATGTCAGAGCCAGCGCTCCGGGCATATCCAGATTTGAGTTCACCGTATCGAAGAATTTGCCCGTCCATTCCTCGACGTCAGCGCCGTTCGCAACGTCGCCGTCCGCGTCCATAGTCCACTGCCAGATACGGTTCTTGAGACGTTGCAGACCGCGCTGAGCGGCTCTCAGCGATGTGAACGTGAAGTTGAGCCTCGTATTGTATCGGGCGGTCATGCACAGGTATCGGAAGGCCATCGAGTCTATCCCCTGAGCCTCTATGTCCGACATGATGAAGGAATTACCCGCCGACTTCGCCATCTTGACGCCGTCCGCAAGCAGATGCTGGCCATGCACCCAGGAGCTGACAACCGGCTCCCCCGTGAATCCCTCGCTCTGCGCTATTTCTCCTTCGTGGTGCGGGAAGATGTTGTCCACGCCTCCGGTGTGAATATCGAACTTCTCACCGAGATACTTGAATGACATCGCGGAACACTCGATGTGCCAGCCCGGGAATCCCTCTCCCCAGGGGCTGGGCCACTTGACCATGCGGCCAGGCTCAGCTGCTTTCCAGAGCGTGAAGTCGCGTGGGTCTCGCTTCAGAGGATCGGCCTCTACTCTAACCGCTTCCAGCAGTTCGGCTTCATGAATGTTGCCCGACAATTTGCCGTATTCCGGAAACTGCGAAACTGCGAAATACACGTTGCCGTCCGCTTCGTATGCGTATCCTGTCTCTACAAGTCGCTCGACGATTTCGATCATCTCTTGAATATGATCGGTGGCCTTCGGAAACTCGTGCGCGGGCTGTATCCTCAGCTTTTGCTCGTCCGCGAGAAATCGGTCAGTATAGAACTGGGCTATCTCGGCAGGCGTCTTTCCCTCTTCCAGCGCTGCTGCAATTATCTTGTCCTCGCCACGCTCCAACATCTCCTGGCGCATATGCCCGACGTCGGTGATATTCTTGATATGGACGACGTCCAAACCCTGTGCAGACAAAATGCGTCTGATCCAGTCTGCCATCAGGTAGGAACGCAGATTGCCGATATGCGCGTCCCGGTAAACAGTAGGCCCACAGGTGTACATCCTGACTACACCGTCTTCCAGTGGGGAAACCTCGTCAATCTCCTTTGTGAGAGTGTTATATATATTCAGCATCTTCCACGGCTCCCCTTGCGCCATTTGAGGCCCAGTTGCGACCACTTACTATTGAATCAAGTCTATCTCACGAACGAATCTTTTTCCGCCACCTCAACTTGAGGGGTTCTCCCCGTCCTTGGATATATCCATTACGTACAGGAAGTTCGTGCTGCCTGGGACCCCTAATGGGGTTCCCGCTGTTAGCACCAGCTTGTCCCCACTGGTGAGCGAAACCTGCGAAACCGCATGATCCTCAGCTTCGTCGAGCAAGTTCTCCAGGTTTGTCAACGTCGGACCGATGATGGGGTTAACGCCCCAGCTCAACGTCAGTTCACGCTGAACCGATTCATGCGGCGTCAGCGCCAGGATCGGCGGACGCGGCCTGTATCTCGACATCCGACGCGCCGTGCTGCCTGACTCGGTAAACGCCACTATCGCTACTGCGCTCATCTGGTTGGCTATATTGGCGGCGGCATAGCTTATAGCGTCGTCGGTCTGCTGCTCTGAGGTCTGCGCCTTCTCCACCAGGATGCGGTCGTGGTCGAGATCGGTTTCGGTCTCCAGCGCCACCTTCCGCATCACGTCCACGGCGCGGTCCGGGTATTTTCCGATTGAGGTTTCGCCGGAAAGCATTATCGCGTCGGTCCCGTCGTACACCGCATTGGCGACATCCGTAACTTCAGCCCTCGTGGGTTGCGAAGAAGTGACCATGGATTCGAGCATCTGGGTGGCTGTGATAACCGGCTTACCGGCAGTGTTGCACTTGGAGATGATGCGCTTCTGTTCAGCGGGAACAGCTTCCATCTTGATCTCAACGCCCATATCGCCTCTGGCAACCATTACGCCGTCGCTGGCGGCAAGGATACCGTCGAACGCCTTGATCGCCTCGGCGGTCTCGATCTTAGAAATGATGAATGGAGCGCTGCCCCTCATATGAAGCAATTGGCGCGCGGTATATATGTCTTCGGACTTGGTGATGTTCGAGAGCGCAACAAAATCGGCGCCCGCGCTGGCCGCGAAACTCAGACCGTGCATAGCGCGATAGTCCAGCAGAGGAAGAGTCGGCGCTCTTCCCGGGGTCGTTACTCCCCGACCCTCAGTTATCCTGCCGCCGTCCATGACTCTGCACTCCACCTCCTGGCCGGAGACGGAGATCACTTCCAGCGTGATCGCGCCATCGTCCACCAGCACCCGACCGCCTTCCACCGCATCATTGTGTATTCCCGAAGGATACACCCCGAGCATCTTCGGATTTCCGGTAATGTCCCGGCTTGTCAAAGTCAGTGTATCGCCTGAACTCAAGTCAAAATCGCCAGGCGACTGCGGTCCCGTCCTGTACTTGGGACCTGGAATATCCACCATTATCCCGACGGGAATGTCTAGGTCGGCTGAAGCCTTCCGCACGGTACGAAACAGTTCTTGGTGCTCGGCGGAAGTGCCGTGAGACAGATTGAGTCGCGCGACAGTCAAGCCGGACTCGATCAACTTGCATATCATGTCATAGGACTTGGTAGCAGGGCCGAGTGTACAGACAATTTTAGTCTTGGGCCGCTGGGGCATGTTTTCTGGCTCCAAGTTTTCGCTAAGTTTCAAACTTGCAACATAGATATTACAAGAAAACCCAATGCAAGACTACCGACAACCTGCATTAGTTTAGCGGCAGTGGAGCGAATCCCAGTGGGTGGCGGTCAGGCGGAGGTGCCTGTCGTCAGTGGCAGGATTACGAGAAACAGAGGCGCCGCGATAATAGCCCAGAACCACCCGACTCCAGCCGCTATTCCGGCCTTCCACCAGGAGATGTCATGAATGTTCTTCACTGACACGACGCCCGCCGCCAACGTCCATATCGCTCCCATCATGAACAGTGCGGCACCAACGGCGGGCACTCCAATCAGCAGCCACAGCGCCAGCGGAAGGTAACACACACCCAGAGACCTCAGGCTCGCGCGATACCCCTCTCTGCCGGAAAAGAGAACTCGGCCCAGTAACCATACGAACACTGTCCAGACGACCCAACTGGTGAATATAGACGAAACAGCCAGAATCAGATAGAGATTCTGGTCAAGGTCTAGTCCTTGTTGAGCGGGATTTCGGATAAGTCCCCAGACTCCCATTCCGAATGCTATCCCGGCGACAAGAACGACTCCCAGCGCGCTGAAGGCGGTCTCTTGCCTGTCTCTTATCTCCTCATAGACGCTTCCGTCGAACATCATCGCCCGGAATGCCAGCCTGAGCATATTCTCCCCCATATCTGCTGCTGACTACGATTCTATCCCCGTCCGAGACACTGCTTCAAGCGACGAGTCTCGCAGCCCAAAATCCAATTGCAAATTCACTATTCGACCGTCTCTGGTGTAGAATCTGCGGGATAGTCTGACAAGGAGAGTCTTTTGGATCAGCCCGACGCGCTAATACTGACCGGCATTGGGATCGGAACGTCATTCAGCGTGCTCGTCCTGCTTCTGGTCTCAGTCCTGCTCATTCGGCTGGCAGCGCGGCTGCTTAACGACGACGAGGACGAATCCGCTCTACAGGAAGAAGCCTCGATTGAAGATCCGGAGACAAGGAACCGCGCTACCGCGGCCGCAATCGCGGTAACCGCTCTCCTGGAATCCAGACCCTACCTCCGAAGTCAACCAACTAGGAAACCTAACGAATAAACAGCCAGGACGAATCGTATTTGGACGAGTTACTGAACTTCCTTAGATCTACCGGCTTCAGCGAGTTGGGACCGGGCGAAGCCGTGATGATCGCCGTCGGACTTCTCTTCATCTACCTTGCCGTCGCCAGGGACATGGAGCCCTACGAGCTTCTGCCAATCGGACTGGGAGTCCTCATCGCCAACCTTCCACTGACAGGACTGCTTACGCTGCCGGAAGTGGGCGCGGGATTCCAGGAGTCTGGGCTGTTTGGAATCATATTCCACTACGGCCTCTCTTTCTGGAACATCCTGCCGCCGATCATATTCCTCGGACTTGGCGCGCTGACTGACTTCGGCCCAGTAATCTCCAACCCCAAGACCCTGCTGCTCGGAGCGGCAGCGCAGGTCGGCATATTCGTCGCCTTCTGGGGCGCGCTTGCGACCGGGGCATTCGGCCTTTCGGATTTCGGCCTTTCGGAAGCCGCCTCAATTGGCATAATCGGCGGCGCTGACGGTCCTACGACAATCTTTCTTTCCGCGCGCCTGGCCCCCGAAATACTCGGCATAACTGCTGTCATAGCCTATTCGTACATGGCGGCTGTCGCATTCATACAGCCGCCGCTCATGAAGCTGCTCACCACAAAGAGCGAACGTGAGATCGAGATGCCTCCACCAAGGAGAGTCTCGCGTCTCGAAAAGCTGCTGTTCCCCACTATTGCCATGATCGGGATCATCCTGATCGTGCCAAAGGCCGCCCCGCTCATAGCCATGTTCATGATAGGCAACCTGTTCCGCGAGAGCGGAGCCGTTCCTCGTCTCACATCCGCGGCCTCCAACGAGATACTTAACATCGCGACCGTCTTCCTTATGCTGACCGTCGGGACGCAGCTGTCCGCCGAGCGCGTATTCCAACTCGATACGCTAATAATCCTGGGTCTGGGACTCGTGGCTTTTGCCTGCGGCACCATGGGCGGGCTGCTCTTCGCTAAGTTCATGAACCTGTTCCTCAAAGAGAAGATCAACCCGCTTATCGGATCCGCAGGAGTGTCCGCCGTCCCCATGGCCGCGCGCATCTCCCACCACATAGGTCAGGAGTCCAACCCACGCACGTTCCTTCTTCCCCACGCCATGGGCCCGAATGTGGCCGGCGTAATTGGTTCCGCTGTTGTAGCGGGCGTCTTTATATCGCTCATCAACTAGGAGAACGGGAGCGCACAACCCAAAAGGCGAGCTATGTCAGAAACCGTCAGAGTAAAAGTCGAAGGAAAGTGGTACACCGTCGAGGTGGGCGACCTCACCCAGAGACCGGTGACCGCCGTCGTGGATGGACACACCATCGAGGTTGAGGTCCAGGATCCGGCGCCTCAGGTCGTTCAGCGACGTCCCCGACGTGCCCCCACGCCCAGATTCACCCCTACTCGCGCGACCCCGAGACCGGCGTTCGCAGCGCCGCCGCCGGTCGCCAGACCGACGGGCGTGGTAGTCGAAGAATCCCCCGGAGCGGCCAAACTATTCAGAGCGCCGATGCCCGGCACAATCCTGTCCATCGAGGTCAACCCCGGCGACCAGGTCGTCACCGGCGATGCCATCTGCGTCCTCGAAGCCATGAAGATGCAGCAGATGCTCCGCGCGGACTGGTCCGGCGTCGTAAAGACCGTCATGGTGACCGTCGGACAGCAGGTAATGGCCGGCGCTCCAATCGTGGAGCTGGAGTAACCGGATTTAGGAGAACATTTTGTCCAAGTCACCGATCATCACCCGGATTAGTCTCACGTCCTACCGATTCCCGCTTGAGAACATCGCAACCGATCTCGCATTCGCTGCGGGCCCCTTCTATCAGCCCGGCGCCAGGTCCTATCGCACAGTTCTCGCCATCCAGATTTACACCGACGCGGGCGTTACCGGCGAATACATTTGCGGAACTCCCGCCACCAGCGAGCAGATACAGATGTGGGCCCCGTTCCTGATAGGCAGGAACGCCCTCGACCGCGAGCTGTTCTACCGCCAGGCCAAGATGATTCTGCGAAAGCACGACCGCATGGGCATCGGCCCCATAGACATCACCCTCTGGGACCTCGCAGGAAAGCTCTTCGATGCGCCCATATACCGTCTGCTCGGAGGCTACAGGGAGAAGTTCCCCTGCTACGCCAGCACTTACCACGCCGACCGCGCCCCCGACGGCCTCAGCTCCCCCGAAGCCTACGCCGACTTCGCCGAGCAGTGCCTCGAACTCGGATACAAGGGCTTCAAGATACACTCATGGGCCGATGCCCCAATAGAGCGCGAGATCGAGACCGTCAACGCGGTTGGCAGGCGTGTCGGCGGCAAGATGGCCCTGATGACCGACCCCTGCTGCGTCTATGATACCTACGGCGACGCCCTTCGTGTCGGGCTCGCCTGCGACGACAACGAATTCTTCTGGTACGAAGACCCTCTAAATGACGGCGGCGTCTCACTCCAGGCACATCGCAGGCTGCGACAGTCTCTGAAGACGCCTCTGCTGCAGGGCGAGCACGTTCACATGGTGGAGGGACACGTTGACATGGCCGTAGCCGAAGCCACCGACTTCTGGAGAGCCGATCCTGAGTACGATGGAGGCATTACAGGCGTGATGAAGATTGCCCACGCCGCAGAGGGATTCGGCATGGACGTCGAACTCCACATCGCGGGCCCCGCCCAGCGCCACTGCATGGCCGCAATGCGGAACTCCAACTTCTACGAAATGGGCCTCGTCCATCCAAAACTTGGCTCGGTGTCCAGGCTTCCGGTGTACATAGACGGATACGCCGACGGCCTCGATGCCATAGACTCCGACGGCTGCGTCTCGGTCCCCCAGGGCCCCGGTCTCGGCGTCGAATACGACTGGGACGGACTGGCCAAGTACAGGGAGGGCGAAATCGTCATAGAGTAGAAGACCGCAACTCCCGGAACCGCCTTATCAGATCCCGCTGCTCCTCACTCAGACTCTTCGGCATCACGGGCCTTACCGTCGCGTACAGGTCTCCCTTCTTTTCCGGTGAGCCCAGCGTCGGCATCCCCAGACCGCGCAGCCGGATGTTCTGTCCGTTCTGGCTGTTCTCCGGGATGGTGACTACTATCCGGCGACCGGAGGGAGTGCTAACCTCCGCTTCCCCACCCAGCATCGCGTCCTCGAACGCCACCGGAACGTCCGTGTAGAGATCGTCGCCCAGTCGTCTGAACCGCGGGTGTGGAGTAACCGCCACCCTGAAAATTAACTCAGTCCCGCTCTCCGGAGTCACCCTTACGGAACTCCCGTTATCCACTCCGGGTGGTATCTCGACCTCGAACCTCCGTGCCCTGCCCCCTGTCGTCAGATTCGCGTTGATCGTCGTACCGCTGTAAGCCTCCTCCAGCGACACCGTGGCCGTCGTCTCGGTCCGCACATTCCTCGGAGCGCGCCTCGTCTCGAAATCTCGAAATCCGCCGCCTGCTCCGAATAAATCCTCAAAGCCGGAAAACAGGTCGCTGTTATCGTAGTAGCCGTGCGCCGTGAAGTCGAACGGCGACCGTGAGGCTCGACGTTGCTCCTCGATTCGGTCCGCGTCCTTCCACTGGTCGCCGTAGGTGTCGTACTTCTTGCGGCTGTCCGCGTTCGACAGTACCTCGTACGCCTCGTTGACCTCCTTGAACCTGGCCTCCGCGTCCTTGTCGTCCTTGTTCAGGTCCGGGTGATACTTCCGCGCAAGACGCCTGAAGGCGCGACGCACGTCCTTCTCGTCCGCGTCGCGCTGAATGCCGAGTGTGTCGTAGTAATCCGCCATAGCTCACGCCGTCCATGCTTACAGTATCGGTATTATAACATATGCTACATATCATTAATTATATCTGATATGTTTTATATCATATTTATTGACAAAAACACACTCTCTCCCCTACAATTCAATACAAGGTCAGACGACCCCAGTTTAGCAAGATACGCCAAAGGAGAATAACATGGCAATTCAGAGATGGAACCCATTCATAGACGTAAGACCATTCAACCGATCCCGGTTCGGAACATTCGAGAGCGGACTCTGGCCCATCCCCATTGACGTAGTCAGCGAGGGAGAGGATGTCGTCATCCGAGCCTCCCTCCCCGGACTCAAACCCGAGGACATCAGCGTAACGCTGGAGGACCGATTGCTCACCATCCAGGGCGAGACCGCCGCCGACAGCGAGATCGAGAAGGGCGACTATCTGCTCCGGGAGCGGCGAGTCGGTAGGTTCAGCCGCTCCCTGCGCCTGCCCAACTCCGTTGACGCCGACAAGGCCGAACCCACCTACGAGAACGGCGTCCTGACCGTAACCATCCCACGCCAGGAGTCCGGCAACACCCGTCGGCTCGAAGTAAAGAGCGTCTGAACATATTACGCCCCCAGTCGGGCGTGATCACACCCAGCCAGGGCGGGTCTCAGGACCCGCCCATTTCTTTTCTATCGTCGAGCGTCAGCTGCCAACCACATCCACATATCTGGCGCCTTTGGAAAGTTCACTCCGGTTTCACATAAAACTACACATGAGTATCCCATCTACGCTATAATACGAACATACAAACTAACGATGGAGCGCCGACTGCCGATGACTTTGAATGTCCACATACATAAATACGAAATTATACAACCGGAACTTCGGTCTCATGAAAAATTTTTTATGTAGCTAAACTCAGGCGATCTCAGGTGAATCTCTGGTGTTCTAATCACCTGTTGGTCACCAGTCAACGCACCTGTCGCCACCTGTGGCTTTATAAATCGAGGTATATGACTCAGCGAATCCGTCCGACATCCGGCAGGATTCATTCAGCGCCAATTTCGCTAACACCCTGCCAGACACGAGAACCTGTATCAAGTTAGTCGGCGCTGCCTGTGGCTCGAAAATCCCCTCTCCATCAGGGAGAGTGCTAGGGTAAGGGTGATTCCTTATACCGACCAAACTGATACAGCATCCATACACCAACTGACTCTGACTTCCTACCGACCACTTGCTATAATGACCGCCGGAGGCATCCCCAATTGAAGATATATACCAAGTCTGGAGACGAAGGCGAAACAGGCCTGCTGTTCGGCGGTCGCGTGTCCAAGGCGCACATCCGCACCGAGGCATACGGCTCCACCGACCACGCCGTCTCCGCAATCGGACTGGCCCGCGCGCTATCCGAAGACGACCATGTGAAAGAAATCCTTCTCGAAGTCCAGCGCGAGATGTTCATGATTGGCGCCGAACTAGCCACCGACACAACCAATCGCCATCACCTGCTGGAGCGCTTCCAGATAATCTCCGAAGACCACGTAGCCAAGCTCGAAGCGCTCATAGATGAACTCAACGAGGCTGTCGAACTGCCTCCCAACTTCATTATACCTGGCGCATCTCCGGGTTCCGCCGCCATAGACGTCGCCCGGACCCAGACCCGCACCGCGGAGCGCAGAGTGATTGAGCTGCGAAACGAGGGAATGCTTCCCAACACGCAGATCATGATCTACCTCAACAGGCTCTCCGACCTGCTCTTCATGCTCGCCAGATACGAAGACCGCCGCCTGCCAATGGAAATCGTCACTGGGCAGCCCCCCGAGAAGGCTGAATGACCATGCCCACGCCCACCATCGCCATAGCGGACTACAACGCCGGCAACATACGCAGCGTCCAGAAGGCGCTCGAAAGATTCGACGCCCGCGCCCAGATAACCTCGTCACCCGAATGCATCGCCAACGCCGACGCGCTCGTAGTCCCGGGCCAGGGAGCCTGCGATTCCTCTATGCGCCACCTCCATTCCGGCGGACTCGTAGAGCCGATCCGTGACTTCATACAGGGCGGCAAACCATTTCTGGGTGTCTGCCTCGGGCTTCAACTCCTGCTTGACAGCTCCGAAGAAGGTGAAGAACCCTGCCTCGGAATCGTGTCCGGCACATGCCGTCGTCTGCCCGAAGGCCGCAAGATTCCGCACATGGGCTGGAACCAGGTTTCCCTGAAAAAAGAGCATCCTGTATTCGACGGCGTGCGGGACAACTCTCACTTCTACTTCGTCCACAGCTACTACGCCGACCCTGAAGACACATCGCTGATAGCCGGAACAACCGAGTACGGCGTCGAATTCTGCAGCGCCGCCGCCTGGGATTCGGTTGTGGCAGTGCAGTTCCACCCCGAAAAAAGCGGCACAGTCGGACTGAAGATATACGAAAACTTCGTCCGCTACACCCGCGAGTCATAACCATGAACATTACGTTGAACCGAACCGACCGACCAGCATTCTGGTGCGCTCAACTCGCCACTCCCGCTAAGTCGGACTTTCGTACAGCTACCGTCATTCCCGCGAAAGCGGGAATCCAGGGGCTGGGGCCTTCGTGGTCGAACCATCGGGTAATTCAACCCGGATGACCTCCATGGAACTGATCCCCGCCATAGACCTAATTGACGGCAAGTGCGTCCGCCTGTACCAGGGAGACTACTCTCAGGAGACCGTGTACGCCGATGACCCCGTCGAAGTCGCCCTCCGCTGGGAGAGCCTCGGAGCGAGCCGCATACACATCGTGGACCTCGACGGCGCCCGCTCCGGCAATCCCGATAATCTCAAAGTTGTGGAGCGCATAGTCAGTGCGGTACAAGTCCCCACCCAGATGGGCGGCGGAGTCCGCAGCCTCGACAGCGCCCGCCGCATCATCGAAGCAGGCGTCCAGCGAGTCATGCTCGGCACCGTCGCCGTCCGAAATCCCGACATCGTGCGCTCCGCCTCCGCCGAGTTCGGAAGCGAAGCCGTAGTGGTCGCCGTAGATTCAAAGGACGGCAAAGTAGCCGTCTCGGGCTGGACATCCGCCAGCGAAATCCAGGCCACAGACCTTGTAGCCAGCATGATGGAAGTCGGAGTCCAGACCTTCCTCTGCACAGACATATCCAGAGACGGCACCCTCTCAGGCCCCAACTACACCCTGATGCAAGACCTGGTGGAAGTCGCGGGTGAGGGAGTGATCGCGGCGGGGGGAATAGCATCCATGGAACACCTTCACCGCCTCGCCAAAAATGGAGTCGGCGCCGTCGTCGTAGGCAAAGCCCTCTACACCGGGGACATAGACTTGGTAGAGGCGATCCACTCGGTCGGAGGTCACGATTAAACTATGCTGACCAAACGCATAATTCCCTGCCTCGACGTTGACGCCGGACGCGTCGTCAAGGGCATCAGCTTTATCGAGATACGGGACGCGGGCGATCCCGTCCAGCTAGCGACTTACTACGACGCCGAAGGCGCGGACGAACTCGTGCTGCTCGACATTACCGCAAGCTCCGACTCGCGCGAGATCATGGTCAATGTGGTGCGGGAGGTGGCGGAGAGGCTGTTCATCCCGTTTACGGTGGGCGGCGGCATGAGGAGTGTGGGTGACGTTCGGCATATGCTGGAGGCTGGCGCGGACAAGGTCTCGCTGAACACGGCAGCTGTGCAGAATCCCGACCTGGTGAGCGAGGCGTCGGAACACTTCGGGGCGCAGTGCATAGTCGTCGCCATAGACGCCACCGCCGTTAGACCCGGCGACGCTCGCGTAACCTGCGATGATATGACGCTGGCACTGGATGAGCGCTCGCGCTGGGAAGTGTATATACACGGCGGCAGGACTCCCACTGGGATTGACGCGCTCAAGTGGGCCATTCGCGCCAACGAGCTCGGCGCGGGCGAGCTGCTTGTCACGAGCATGGACACCGACGGTCACCAGACCGGCTACGACCTGGATATGATCAAACAGATCTCCGAAAGAGTGACCATCCCCGTCATAGCCAGCGGAGGCGCGGGTTCCCCGAACCACTTCCTGGAAGCCCTGGACTACGGAATGGCCGATGCGGTTCTCGCAGCCAGCGTGTTCCACTTCGGGACCTACCGCGTCAAAGACATCAAGGAATACCTTAACCAAAACCGGATGCCCATCCGCCCAATTGACGAATCACCCTCCACCAACGACCAATAACTGAATCCTAAACCCGGAGAGAAAAATGGCAACCGTTCTGCTGGATGAAAAAGGACTCGCCCCCGCGATATGTCAGAACATCGAGACAGGAGATGTTCTCATGCTGGGATACGTAAACCCGGGCGCTCTCAAACGAACACTCGAAGGCGGAGAGGTCTGGTTCTACAGCCGAAGCCGCTCCGATCTCTGGCACAAGGGGGAGGTTTCGGGAAACTACATGAGGATCCGCTCGGCGTCCGTTGACTGCGATGGTGACGTGATCCTACTCAAGGTCGTCCCGGACGGCCCCATCTGTCACACAGGAAACCCCACCTGCTTCTTCACGCCTTTCGACGAACTCCCCGACTTCGAGTCTCCTGAAAAGGGACCCGGCATCCTGGAAGAGCTGTTCTCGGTCATCCAGGACCGCAAGGAATCAATGCCCGAAGGCAGTTACACTGCCACGCTATTGCAAGGCGGTCCCGAGCGCGTAGCCCAGAAGGTGATCGAGGAAGCTGGCGAGGCCGCGATAGCCGGCGTGAAGAAGGATAGTGAGCATCTTGCCGATGAACTTGCCGACCTTTTCTACCACTCCTTGGTCCTCATGTCCGCCACAGGTGTCCGCCCCGAAGACGTGTGGTCGTCCCTGAGAGAACGCAGGAGTTAGCAACTACCGATCGAGCGCATTCATATACTCGAGGCCAATTGACTCAGCCTGGCGGCGCGTCCGTCAGGGTGAGTTCGTCGGTGCCTGGATCAATCTCTAACCCGCCTCGGTCCGCAACCAGTGCGGCATTCATGGCCGCCACCGCGACTTCAATCTGGTCGTCCTCGGGCTGGCGCGTCGTGAGCTTTTGTAGAAGCAAGTTCGGCGCGGTTATCAGGCTCACTATAGGATTGTCCTCGTACCGACCGCTCCACCGGATGACCTCGTAGGCCAGCGCGGCTATCACCGGTATGAAGATGATCCTTGACAGGATGAGCCACCACAGCGGCTCTCGTGGCACAATTACGAACACCACAATTGCAACAACCATCACGGTGAGCAGAAACGCGGTCCCGCACCTGGGGTGCGCCGGTGAATACTTCCTGATCGCCTCAATTACGAGAGGGTCTCCCCTCTCCTGCGCGTGAACCGTCATGTGTTCGGCCCCGTGGTACATGAACACGCGCCGTATGTCCGGCATTCGCCCTATGACCCAGATGTACGCCACGAACACTACCAGTCTGATGGCTCCCTCCGCTATGTTCGACACAATGTCGTTGCCGAACATTCCCTCAAGTGGCCTACTAGCGAACAGAGGCAGCAGGAAGAACAGAGCTATGGCGAATCCGAATGACAGGAGCAGCATTGAAGCAATCGCGCCCTTGCCCAGCTCTTCCGACTCGACCTCCGAGTTTGGGTCAGCCTCCGGGTCCTCCATGTTCACGTTGGCAGAATAGCTGAGTGCGCGCATCCCGAGACTCAGCGTCTCGACGAGTACGATGACTCCCCGGAGCAGTGGGATCCGTCTCACAACACCCGTATAGAGAGTGGATAGCGGTCTCTCATCTATCGCAATTGCACCGTTGGGCCTCCGGACGGCGACGGCCATGTGATTCTGGCCGCGTATCATTACGCCTTCCAGAACAGCTTGCCCGCCATAAGTGGGTCTCTGTGAAGCGGCCATCTACTCAAGCCTCAGCGCAGAAGACCATAGACACGCCCGGGTTCGACAAGTACGATGACGGCCTTCTGGTCAATCATCGCCTGGTCGTATTCCTCCCAGTCGGGATGCTCGGTGTCGCTGCAGGCCATATATACCTCTCGCAGCATCACTCGTACCTCTTCGGCATCCATGTTGGAGTAGTCGAAGAGCTTGGCCTGGCCCTCGATGACGGCATACTGTCGCCAGTCGTCGGTCACTGCCAGTACAGTACAATTGGGATCACGCCGGAGATTGCGTATCTTCTGGGATCTGGGATAGACGGACACGAAGGCGGCATTCCCGTCGTATGCGCCGCACACGACGATACTGGAGTGGGTCGCGCCATCTGGTCGGCGTGTGGCGATCACACCTCTGTGGTGAGTCTCCAAGAACGGACGCACATCATCAAAGTCCACTTTTCATACTCCGAAACAACTTATCCACACTAGTACCAGTTCAAAATGCTTCTGGCATATAGCAACCAACCCCACACCCCTGGATTCCCGCTTTCGCGGGAATGACGATTGGGCGCTTGAGTATGTCATATTCACATGGGTTTGGTACTAGATGGGTCTTAGTTAAATCTGCAAAAGGAAAGGGGTGAGACTTGCTCCCACCCCTCTCTTGGCAATTCATCGTCGGTCCGCTATTGCTGGAGTCCGAACCTTCTCATAAGACGCTCAACACGACCTTCGGTGTCCACGATTCGCTGTTCACCCGTGAAAAACGGATGACACTGGGAGCATATCTCGACACGAAGCTCAGGTTTCGTCGCGCCGGTGACGTAGCTGTTCCCACAGCTGCAAATCACACGGGCTTCGTCGTAATAGGTGGGGTGTATTCCTGTCTTCATTCGGCGAGGCTCCCTGCCGGATACACGCTGGCCAGCTTGCGTCCAAGGCGTCCATGCTCGAACTTGACAGAACCATCTATCAGAGAGAACAGAGTATGGTCCTTGCCTAGCCCGACATTGGTCCCCGGATGGATACGAGTGCCGCGCTGCCGGACGATAATCGTACCAGCTCTGACCAGTTCGCTGTCATACCGCTTTACGCCAAGCCGCTTGGCGTTACTATCTCGACCGTTGCGTGTGCTGCCGCCGCCCTTCTTATGTGCCATGATCGTATCTCCGGTTTCTGGACGTTAGTCCTGGTCCATCAGTATGTCGGTAACGGTCAGATCGGTGTACTGCTGACGGTGGCCCTTCTTACGCCGATAGCGCACCTTGGATTTGTACTTGAAGACAACGATCTTCTTTCCCTTGCCGCTCTCCGATATTTCGGTCACGACTTTGGCTCCTTCAACGGTCGGCGTACCAAGGGTTACTCCACCATCGTTCGAAACCATTCGCACATCGGTCAGTTCGACCGTATCGCCAATATCACCGGGGATTACTTCCACTCGAATAGTGTCTCCGGTGGCGACCCTGTACTGTTTTCCGCCAGTTTGGATTACTGCATATTCTGCCAATTCACATACCTCTCAGGCAACGACTCATTTTAGTGATACAGGACGGAGACAGTCAACCCGAATCAGTGGACGGCTGATCGTTAGGAGTTTTGAACACCTTGTCGGGCTTGAAGCACTTTTCTGAGTCATCGAAGCGAAGTAATGCAAGGAAGTCGCCTTCTTCGCCGTAGGCCCGGAAGCGCTCGCCTTTCTGCAACGTGCAGTCTTCTTGAGCAGGATAGATCCGCCTGCCATTCTGAATGTCATTCTGCCCTCGCTCACCTACAACCAATGCCCTGAGGTCTCCTAGTACGCTGTCCGGGCTGATTAACAACTCCCACCACCAACCTTCCTGGAAGCTGCGTTGAACGGTCTCGATAGACACCGCGTCTGCGATTTTAAGTCGCCCAGTCCTCAGACGAGTCAGAGACTGGAGATGCGCTCCACATTCCAGCTCTGTTCCAATGTCATGCGCGAGGGAGCGCATATAGAATCCACGGCTACATTCGATTTGTACAGTAGCGATGGGTGGGCGCCAGTCCGCGAGCCGGATAGAATGAACCATCATGGTACGTGGTTCCCGCTGAACTTCGATTCCCTGCCTGGCAAGTTGATATAAGCGCTTTCCCTGCCTCTTTAGAGCGCTGAACATAGGTGGAGTCTGCTCTATTCTACCCTGGAAACACTTCAGAATATCTTCTACTTGCTCTTGCGTTACGCCGGAAGTGTCGCTCCGAAGGGTTACATTGCCATCAGCGTCATATGTGTCGGTGGACACACCCAGACAAACGTCACCCACATACTCTTTGGAACTGTCGAGCATGTATTCCATAAGACGAGTGGCCCGACCTAGCAAAATCGGAATCACACCCGTGGCCATTGGGTCCAGCGTTCCGCCATGTCCTACCCGCTTGATTCCGCTGGCGCGCTTTACGTTGCGAACGGCATCCATGGATGAGATGCCTCCGGGTTTGTCCAGAATGAGAATACCGTCCACGGTACCAATAGTCATGAAGCAGTCGTTGAGTCCGGTATTTCGTCCGCAAGGCTATCGAGCAATTCGAGCATCTGATTCCCCTCAGTCAGCGTGTCGTCAAGGACAAACTTGAGGACGGGAACGTGGCGAGTCTCCAGTCTGCCCCGAAGTTGGCGCCTGATGAATCCAGCGGCTGACTGCAGAGCGGCAATTGTGTCTTCTTTTTCTCGCAGCGTCCCGTATATGCTTACATACACTCTTGCGTGCTGAACATCGTTGGAGGTGTTTACGCGAGTCACACTCACAACGCCCGACACCCTTGGGTCCTTCACTTCATAGCGTAACAGTTCGCTCACGTCACGGCGGATCATGGAATTGAGACGCTCGATTCTTCTCGACAAAACAGAACCTCCGAGCAGATACCTGTACTAATGAAGCGATCACAGAGTCTCAGGATTCAACAGCACCGCACGACGATAGCGGCTTCCGAATTGAACTACCTATGGCCTCGTGAGAATTGCGTCCTATCTGACCTGTACTGAGCGATAGGACTCGATGACGTCTTCTTCCCGCCAATCGCTGAATCCTTCGATGGTAACGCCACCCTCGAAGCCGTTCGCTATCTCTCGCACATCGTCCTGGAAGCGTTTGAGGCTGGCGGGAACACCGGTCGTTACGACGTTACCGTTACGCATTACACGGAGCGTATTACCTCGCGCAATGCGCCCATCGTTGACGTAGATGCCCGCGACTCTGGCGCGCCTACCAAGATTGAAGACCGCACGAACTGTCGCTCTTCCCTCGAAAACATCTTCATAGACAGGCTGAAGCATACCCGTCAGCGCACGTTCGACATCCTCAGTCATGTGGTAGATCACATCGTAATTCCGGATCTCAACACCTTCCTGATTTGCGAGTGTCTGCGCACCCTGTTCAGGAGGGCTATTGAATCCAATGATTACGGCCTTAGAGGCAACGGCGAGAAGAATGTCGCTTTCCGTTATTCCTCCGCTTGCGATATGAACTATGTTGACTCGCGCGCTGTCTGAGTTCAGGCGTTCGAGTGCGGCTCGCACTGGCTCGAGAGTTCCCTGTACATCCGTCTTTACAATCAAATTGAGCGCGACAATCTCACCAAGTTGAATCCGGGTGTGAACATCCTCAAGTGTCGGACCGCTTTGCCGTTCTCTTCGTTGCTCGATTTCATAGTCTTGGACCCACTCCCGAGCTTCGCGCTCGTCAGCAGCCACCTCGAAAAGTTCGCCCGCTTCCGGAAGACCACTGAGTCCAAGAATTTCCACAGGGGTTGAAGGGCCCGCGGAATCAATTCTATTTCCCTCGTCGTCGAACATCGCTCTAATCTTGCCACGGATACCACCGATCACAATGTTGTCTCCAATTTCAAGTGTCCCAGTCTGGACAATCAGCGTGGCGACAGTTCCACGGCTTCTATCTCGTCTGGCCTCTACGACCACGCCGAGGGCGTATCTGTCAGGATTAGCTCGAAGTTCGCTGACTTCGGACAGCACGATCAGGTTTTCTAATAGGTCATCTACACCGTCACCATTGATCGCAGACACAGGGACAGCAATAATTTCACCGCCCCATTCTTCGATGAGGAGGTTTTGCTCGGCAAGCTGGCGCTTCACCCTTTCCTGGTCGGCACTGGGAAGATCAATTTTATTGATGGCGATAACTATAGGCACCTCCGCGGCTCGAGCGTGATTTATCGCCTCGACTGTTTGAGGCATAATGCCATCGTCCGCAGCGACTATCAGAACCGCTATATCGGTGACCTGTGCGCCTCTCGCCCTCATCGCCGTGAAAGCCTCATGGCCTGGGGTGTCCAGAAAAGTGATGAGCGTGCCCTCCCGCTCGATCTGATATGCGCCCATGTGCTGGGTAATTCCACCTGCTTCGCCTTCCACTACGTTGGCATTTCGAATTGTGTCCAACAGCGTAGTCTTGCCATGATCCACGTGACCGAGAATAGTAATAACTGGCGGACGCTGCTCAAGGGCCTCCTGATCCTCTTCCTCATCTGGAGAGAATACTATTGACGTTGAACCTGTTTCTGAACTCGACTCGGCTTCAAGTGGCAGAAGGCCATACCCGAAAGCGGGCGAAACCACAGACGCGACACTGTGTTCGATAACATCATTGATAGTGAACATATAGCCAGTGCGCATGAGGGCCTTGATTACTTCAACTGGTCCCACGTCCATTGCAGCGGCGAAGTCCGCCACCGTAACCGCCGCCGGTATGCTCAGAGGTTCGAGCCCCTGAAGCCTGATAGCAGTCGAGATCTCTTCGATACTATGCTCGAGTGACGTTGTCGTTGATTGTGTGGGTTGGGATATGTTGCTCGTTGTCATACCTACACATACACCTCCTCTTTCACGAAGTCAGGTACAGAATGTCTCGACGGCTTAGCGTCAAGAAGTCATCGCCCCAACCAAGGCTTGCCAATTGTCTTCGTCAATCTTGATCCGTAACGCGTACTCTAGCCTATCGCGCCGCAGGCATTTCGAAGCACTGCGGCACAACATGCATAGATAGGCACCTCGACCGTTCTTCTTGCCGGTCAAGTCAGCGACTACACCGTCGCCCGGCACCGAAACTAACCGCAGGAGCTCACGTTTATCAGTCTTCACGCCGCACGATACGCAGGTTCTTTGCGGAACTCGCCTAAGCACGGACATGAAGCACTCCTCACATTGTCAGAGTTAACGCCGCCGTCTGCTGGTTCTACCGCGGCCACGCCTGCCGCGGCCTCCTCTAGCGGCGCCGGCGGGGGACTGACCTTCGGTTGTCCCCGGAGAGTTCCTGCGGGTTCTTCGCGCAGTAACCCCTCCCCTGAGCCCATCAATGTCTTCGGCGAACCTTATTCCACTAGGTTCGGCCTGACCTGGCACAGTGGGAATCGTCCAGATGTCTTCGGGCAGATTCCTAAGCGAAGTCGCCTCCGCAGCAGCCGCTGCTTCAGCCGCCTCCCTCTCACGCTCCTCAGCTTCGAGAGCGGCGCGAAGCTCCTCTTCTTCACGCTCAAGCTCGGCCAATATCGCAGCCTCTTCAGCGGCGATTTCTTCAGCAGTGCGCTCTGGTTCGGCTTCAACTTCCGCCACGACTCCCAGAATCTCAGGTTCCAGTGGAGGCTCTTCGCCGGGTTCTTGAACGACTTCGGGAGTCTCCGCGACAGCAACCGCAATCTCCTCTTCGAAGCGTTCCTGTTCGTCTTGTGAACCGTCCTCTGTCGCAGCGCGCTCTTCAGCTTCCAGACGCGCCTTTTCGGCGGCTGCCTCTGCGGCAATCTTGGCGCGTTCGAGCGCTGCCGCTTCAGCATCGGTGGAGTTCATTATATCTACGCTCCACCCCGTCAACTTAGCAGCCAGTCGAGCGTTTTGACCCTCCTTGCCGATTGCCAGCGAAAGCTGCCTGTCGGGTACCACAGCAATCGCTGTATCCGTAGCCGGGTCGAGTTCCACTCGCATCACCTGGGCAGGATTCAGGGCATTGGCTATGAACCTCGCGACGTCCTTGTTCCATTCCAGGATGTCTATTTTCTCTCCCTGGAGTTCATTGACTATGTTCTGGATACGAACTCCGCGAAGCCCGACACATGATCCCACCGGGTCAACGCCATCTTGACGAGCACGGACGGCAACTTTGCTTCTGGAACCGGCCTCGCGGGCAATAGCGACCATTTCAACCGCGCCATTGTAAATTTCAGGAACTTCCATTTCGAATAGGCGTCTAAGCAAGTCCCTGTCCGCGCGTGAAACTATCAACTCTGTCCCGCGGGGAGTGCGCTCTACCGATCTCAGGAGAACCTTGAATTTCTGTCCCTGGCGATAACGCTCAGAAGACATCTGCTCGGAGTGCGGCAGGATTGCCTCGCCCCGGGCCATGTCCACGACAACATGGCGGGCTTCAACTCTCTGTACGGTTACGGGGAAAACTTCCCCTACCCTCTCAATAAACTCCTGGTAAACGAGATCCCGTTCCGCTTCCCTGAGTCGTTGCATAACGACCTGTTTTGCAGTCTGGGCGGCGATGCGTCCGGCGCTGTGAGGAATGCTGCTGGTCGAAATTACATCGCCTAGCGCGACACTCCCGCTTATCTGCCTTGCATCGGGGAGCAGAATTTCGGTCTCCGGGTCCAGTACCGTATCCACGACGGTCTTAAGTATATGGACGGTAACGTCCCCTGAGCCGGGATCCAACTTCACCGAGATATTCTGCCCGGCTGCGATAGTGTCCTTGCGGTAAGCAGAGGCCAGCGCAGCCTCAATGGCTGAGATCACAATCTCTTTCGGCAGGTTTCGCTCAGCGGCAAGCTGTGTTAAAGCGATCACAAAGTCGCTCTTCATCATTCAGCTACCTCCTTGTCTATTCCGGCAAGAATCGCACTATTTATTGAAAAAAGAAAGTGGGCCGCGCCCACTTCCAGCAAGTCAATAGATTATGTCCTGAGTATATCATCACCTGATGATATGGACAAGGAGGGCAAAGTAAGGGTCAGCGAACACAGGTCACTGGTTTAGTTGACGAGAGAATCGTGCATAGAGCAGGGCTTCTTCAAAGTTGAGCCAGAATGTATTTCGGTGCGTTGGCGGATCCGGAGGTTCATATATTCTGGTTTATTATTGTACAGGGCGGGAACAGGCGAGTCACAGGCATGTACTGGGGGCGATTTTGCCCTGAGTTTGCCCTGCGTCGCCCTGCGTTCGCTATGGAGAGAAGTCTCTATGGTCCGTTTTCTCGTTAGTATAAATTTGTATTTATGTAACCAGTGCCAGAAACTTTGTTCTTCATGGATGTATTGTAGCGTATTGGCGGGATGGATGTGTAGTGGAATAGGAAGCGCGGACGACTTTGCAAAGCCCCCGGTCATAGAGACGGGCATTTCGATTGTCCAGTTTGCGCTACGGACAACAGGCAACTTCAGGGTTGCCCCTACGGAGAATTATGCGGGCTTACCATGAGAGCAGGGATGGAAGCCGCTGGATGTTGATAATCGAATGACCCTGGGTCACAGAGACGGGCATATTGACAGCATCCTCGACCACTGTTAACATCGCGCCAGCTAATGAAGGCCAACCCAGTTCGGTGCGCTCGATACCTGAGCGCGAAAAGGGAAAGCGGTGAAAGGCCGCTGCGGAGGCGCCACTGTAATCGGCTAGCCTCCCGCTAATGCCACTGTCCTAAATGGATGGGAAGGCGCGGGACAGGCGATGATCCGAGAGCCAGGAGACCTGCCGAACGGGGCTGAGTAGCCGCTCTTCGTCTCAGGGAGCGCCTCAGGTTCAGACGGCACTCTGATAAAGAGGCGCAAAGTCTAACCGATGCAATCCCCGCAACGCGAAAGCGGCGGGGATTTTTCTGTTGCGTACAGCAAACTCCGGGGCGCCGAACCTGCGCTCCGACAGAGACGGTCCGAGTCCCGGCGGACAGACACTTCGCCGCCGCACGGGATTGCTGCGACCGATCTTTAGACTCTCCGACTCGCCTGTTCTCCTCAAACTAGCTGTCGGCTCAGCGATCCTGATTGCGATTGCGCTCGCATTGGCGATGGCCGCCTCGGCAGTCGGACCCTACGCAATTGCTCCACAGCAAGTCGCGGCAGTGATTCTCGAGTGGCTCGGCGCAGGTCAATCAACTGCTTCGGACACGGAGAAGGCGATTGTCTCAACTATCAGACTGCCGCGTGTCATTCTCTCTCTGACTGTGGGAGCGGCGCTGGGAGTAGCGGGAGCGATCATGCAGGGTCTGTTCAGGAACCCTATGGCAGACCCGGGCATCATCGGCGTATCGGCGGGCGGCGCGCTTGGAGCGGTGGCAGCAATCGCGCTTGGGGCGCAGGTGGCATTTCCGCTCGTGCTGCCGGCCATGTCATTCGCGGGGGCGACCACTACGCTTGCGCTAGTGTATGTCGTAGCCTCAATCGGAGGCCGCTTCTCGATGGCCGCCCTTCTGCTGGCGGGAGTGGCAATCAGCGCGTTCGCGGCGGCGATCATCTCCGCAATCATCCTGTTCACCAGGGACCTCGAGGCGCAGCGGGAGATGCTATTCTGGCTGGCCGGAGGCCTGGGCGCGTCCACATGGACGGACGCGCGGATTGCCATACCGCCGATTCTGCTGGGAATCGTGGCGGCGGTCGTACTATCCCGCGACCTGAATCTGCTGATGGTGAGCGATGAGGAGGCGTGTTCGCTAGGTGTACGGGTAGGGCTTACCAGGAACACTCTGCTTCTGGCCTCTTCAATGATAACCGGCGCGGCGGTGGCGTTCTCGGGCACGATAGCCTTCGTCGGCCTGATAGCGCCGCACATTCTGCGGCTGGCGGTCGGGGCGGACCACCGCGCACTGATTCCGCTGAGCGCTCTGGGCGGCGGAGTATTCCTGCTCATCGCGGATACGCTGTCCAGGACAGTGATAACCCCCGCGGAGATTCCGGTCGGAGTCGTCACCGCGCTGGTGGGTGCACCGTTCTTCATCCTGCTGTTAGCGCGCAACAAGGCGCGCGCCTCAATGCTCTAGTTAGGCAAATAGAGGAAATGAAATGATATCGAGATTGAAAACCAGATACACGGCCGTACTGTTCGCTTTGATTTTGGGCGTCGCGCTTGTCGCTTGTAGCTCGGAGTCGGAGCCTGCCACCTCTCCGGCAGCCGCGCCGACAGCCATTTCCGAATCCACCTCCACCCCTATGCCCCCGCCGACAGCCACGCCGGTTCCAACAGCGACGCCCGAACCGACGCCTGCGCCTACCGCTACACCTCAGCCGAAGGCCACGCCCATACCCACGCCGACGGCGATACCATATCCTGCGGTTTCGGGCATAGTGGACGTGTCCAACCGAGGCTGGCCTCGCGAGGTGGAGACGGCAGACGGCCTGGTGCGCCTGGAAGGGCCACCGCAGCGCATTCTTTCCTATTCGCTGGGACACGACGAGATACTTCTGGCGCTCGTGGACAGAGACAGGTTCGCCGCCGTCGGACCGTTCGCCGGCGACGCGGCCTACTCGAACGTGTCGGAACAGGCGGCGGGCCTGCCAACCTTCGAGAAGGGGGTGGAAAACGTTCTGGCGGCCAGGCCGGACCTGGTGATCGTGTCCAAATTCACCGACGCGGACATAGTGGACCTGATACAGGAGGCGGGGGTTCCGGTCGCGCGTCCCGCGCTGGAGAGTTCGGCGGAGGGCAATATCCCGACCATCCTGCTGATGGGCTATATGCTGGGGGTGGAAGAGAGGGCGCTGGAACTGGCCGCAGAGATCGAGGGCAGGCTTGCGTTGGTGAGCGAGCGTGTCCCGCCGCCCGGCGCTCCTGAACGCCCCACGATTATTTCGATGACCCGCTACTCGGACGTACTCTACGCGGCAGGAGCGGACACCACGGAGGGCGGCATATTAGAGGCCGCCGGAGGAGTGAACGCGGCGGCCAGAGACGGGATATCCGGTCACCAGACTATTAGCGTCGAGTCCATAGCGGCTATGAACCCGGACGTGATCCTGATAACCCAGCCGGTGGAATACGGGGCGAACGAACTACGGGACGACCTGCTGAGCCATCCCGCGCTCGCGGAAGTGTCGGCGGTGAAGGATGAGATGGTTCACGTCGTTGATTCACGGAAGTACACGACCCTTTCTCACTGGAACGTGCGGGGCATCGAGCAGACCGCGCTCATACTGTACCCGGACAGGTTCAGCGACCTTACGTTCAGCGATTTCGAGCCGTATGACGGGGAGTGAGCGGATGGACGAGGGCGTTCCTATCAGGGCGAACAACGTATCTGTGAGTCTAGGAGGCAGCCAGGTTCTAAGGTCGGTTTCGCTCGAGGCGCGTCCGGGAGAACTGGTGGGCCTTATCGGGCCGAACGGCGCGGGTAAGAGTACGCTGCTTCGGGCGCTGGCCGGACTTCTTCGACCGGACTCGGGGAGCGTGAGGCTGGGAAGAACGCGCCTTGAGCGCATGAAGACCGGGGAGCGGGCGCGGAGCGTCGCGTTCATGCCTCAGCAGGACGCGGCTCACCCATTCACCGCGTTCGAAACCGTTCTGATGGGAAGATACGCCCACCTGGGCCGGTTCGAGCTGGAGGGACGCCGCGACAGGCGGATAGCTCGGGAGGAGATGGCTCGGACAGATACAGAGAGATTCGAAAGCCGCCAACTCGACGGTCTGTCGGGTGGAGAGAGGCAGAGGGTAGCGCTGGCACGCGCGCTTGCCCAGCGGACGCGGGTGATATTGCTGGACGAACCGTCGTCGAGCCTGGACCTTCGATATCGCCTCTCGATAATGGAGGCGCTGCGGCGTGAAATCGTGGAGCGCGGGGTCGCCATGGTGGTGGCGCTACACGACATAGCTCTGGCGGCGAGGTACTGTGACAGGCTGGCTATGCTTTCGGATGGCGCGATAGTGTCGGAAGGCAAGCCCACCGATGTATTGACTCAAGACAACTTAAGGCAAGTGTTCGGTGTGGATACGTCGGTGCAGATAGATCCCGCAACCGGGTGTCCGCAAGTATGGCTTATCGGACCCACTCAGTGACGGCGTTGGGAGGCCACAATGACAACAGAGAGCGGAAAAGAGCGACAAGTTAGAGAGCGACCGATCAGAAAGGGGCTGGTAGTCGTCAATACCGGCAATGGAAAGGGCAAGACGACAGCCGCGCTCGGCGTGCTGTTCCGCGCCTGGGGCCGGAACATGAACGTGGAAGTGTTCCAGTTCATCAAGCACACGGGTTCGAGGTTCGGCGAGAGTCGCGCAGCGGATAAGTTGGGGATAGCGTGGAGCGCAATGGGCGACGGCTTCACATGGCGGAGCAAGGACATGGACGCGACCGAGGCGTTGGCGGTTCAGCAGTGGGAGAACTGCCGAAAGGCGATCTTGTCCGGGGACCAGGATATGGTCATCCTCGATGAGTTCACGTATCCGCTCCACTACGGCTGGATTCCGGTTGTGGACGTGATAGAAGTCCTGAAGCAAAAGCCGCATATGCTCCACGTGATCATAACGGGCCGCTACGCGCCGGACGAGTTGATAGAGTTCGCAGACCTTGTTACCGAGATGCGCGAGATCAAACATCCATATAACGAACAGGGCATCAAGGCTCAGCCCGGATTGGAGTTCTGATGATATGACCAATCCTTACATAACTATATCCCGAGCCATAGAGCGCATACGGCCGGCGAGCGCGGATGCGATGCGGCGCGCGGATGCGCGGCAGTTGAACCTGACCAAGCCGCCGGGCAGCCTCGGGCGACTTGAAGACGTGTCCGCCAGGCTGGCGGGAATCTTTGGGTCGGAGCGCCCCCAGATTGATGGCAAGGCCGTCGTTGTAGCCGCTGCGGATCATGGTGTGGTGGCGCGTGGCGTCACCGGCTACCCTCAAGAGGTAACCGCGCAGATGGTGATGAACTTTCTGGGCGGCGGGGCAGCGGTCAGCGTCATGTGCAAACGTCTTGGCGTTCGTCAGATTATCGTTGACGCGGGTGTAGCTTCTGATCTACCGACTCACTCGGAACTCCGCTCGTACAAGATTGGTCGCGGTACAGGTGACATCAGCAGTGGACCGGCAATGTCACCCAGTCAGGCCAGACAGTGCATCGAAAGGGGGATAAATCTAGCGGCAGAGGTGGTTGGATCAGGTGTGGACCTCATTGCAATCGGCGACATGGGTATCGGCAACACGACCCCGTCCAGCGCGATTACGTCGGCCATCAGCGGCAGGTCGCCCGACCAGACAACCGGAGAAGGAACGGGACGCACGCCGGAGGAACTTCGACATAAGGTTCAAGTTGTGCAGCAGGCGCTGGACGTAAACAGGCCCGACCCGGACGATGGCCTGGACGTGCTTGCCAAGGTGGGCGGGTTTGAAATCGGTGTGCTGGCCGGGGTGGTATTGGGAACGACCATGTTGCGACGAACGGTCGTACTGGACGGGTTCATATCGGGCGCCGCGGGGCTCATTGCCGTCGCGCTGTGCCCTATCGCACGCGACTATATGATCGCGTCCCACGTATCGGCGGAGAGAGGACATCGCGCGGCGCTGGCCTTCTTGGAGCTTGACCCTCTGTTCGACTTGGGTATGCGCCTTGGCGAAGGTACGGGCGCCGTGTTGGCCATGCCCATCATAGAAGCCGCTGCCGCGTGCCTGTCCGAAATGGTGACATTCTCAGAAGCGGGCGTATCGGATAGAGAAGACGACACAGGATATGACGGCGGGGAACGCCGGTGAGAGGCCTGCTGTCCGCCATCAGTTTCATGACGATACTGCCGGTTGCGCCACGTCATGCATCGCCCGGACTGGTGTCGGCACGAGCCTGGTTTCCTGTCGTCGGCCTGATTCTGGGCGGTATTCTCGCAGCGACCGACCTCCTGCTTAAAACAGGATACGATTTCATAGCGCAGGACACGGGTCCGATTCCTCCCGTACTATCTGCCGTCATCCTGACTGTTGGCATAGTTGCGCTCACTCGCGCGCTGCATTTGGATGGATTGATGGACTGTTGCGACGCCCTGTTCGGTGGATTCAGCAGGGAACGCCGCCTCGAGATTCTGCGAGACCCCCGCGTCGGGGCGTTCGCGGTTGCGGGCGCGGTCAGTTTGCTCTTCCTCAAGGTTGCGGCGATCATGTCGCTTCCACAAGGAGGTCGGATATGGATCCTGATCCTGTTTCCGTGCCTTTCTCATTGGGCCGCAACCCTCGCGATGGAAGTGTTTCCTTACGCGCGCGACAGAGGAATCGGGTCGCCATTTTTCAGAAGTGGTCAGCGCTGGCACATCGCCCTGGCTCTTACGATCACGCTCCTGGCTGCGTTTGTCCTCGCCGGGCCGATTGGCCTAGGGCTCCTGGCAGTGGCCAGCATCGCGGCATGGTCGTTGGGAAACTGGTCTTTGAAACAGTTGGGTGGGCTAACCGGAGACGTATATGGAGCAATTATCGAAGTCACTGAGGTGGCAGTCCTGCTGGTTAGCGTGTTTCTGGTCGGAAGTACGCTATTGCCAGTCATGTCGCCACTCATCTGGCTGGCAAACTAGTACCGTTTCCACATGTTTCTGACGTATAGCAACCAGACCCCACCCCTGGATTCCCGCCTTCGCGGGAATGACGGTCAGCGTTGAAGTATGTCATTTTCATATGGGTATGGCACTAGGGATAGGACTACATGAAGTGGACTGGCAACTGTGGCCAGGTGAATGGCATCTCGACGCAACGGCACTCCTGTTTGCGGTTGTGCTCGACTTGGCTATACGAGAATTGCCTAACTCCGTGCATCCTGTTGTCTGGATGGGCAGGTTGACCGAGTGGCTGGAAGACATCGGTCCTTCTACCGGCTCAAAATGGCCCGCGCTACTTTGGGGAATGGTCATTGCAGCAGTCGTCCCCTCGACTGTGGCGATGCTCGTCTGGACTCTGGCCAATGTCCTGCGCGAGTTGAGCAGTATCCTCTACGTAGCAGGATGCGCGCTCATGCTCAGCACGACTTTCGCAGTGCGAGGTCTGGCGATTGCCGCTGAGGATGTTCAGGAAGCAATGGAATCGAAAAGCATCGGCGAGGCGAGGCACGAGTTGAGAAATTTGGTGAGCCGCGACACCAGGGTGCTGAGCCTACATCTCGTGGCTGCGGCGGCGATAGAGTCGGTGGCAGAGAATACAACAGACAGTTTCGTTGGGCCGTGGCTGGCATTTGCACTCCTCGGGCTGCCAGGCGCATTCTCCTACCGTGCCATTAATACACTCGACAGCATGATCGGCTACAGAGGAAAGTACGAATACCTGGGCAAAGCGTCGGCGCTGCTGGACGACTTCGTGAACCTGCTTCCCGCACGTTTGAGCGCCGCGCTCATAATATCAACCAGCGCACTGAACCGGATGTCGGCTGTAAGAGCGCTCGTGTGGGCGTGGCGAGGACGCAGGCTGACCGCAAGTCCGAACGCAGGGTGGACGATTGGCGCTATGTCCGGACGACTCGGTATCGCACTGGAGAAGCCGGGGCACTACCGAATTGGAAACGGTATGCCGGATCCAACCGCGTCTCACATAGACGCTGCGATTCGGGTGGCATATGCCGTCGGCGCACTTGGAATTCTTGTAACTATCGGCGCTCTTGCTCTTCGCGGCATCCTGTGGAATTAAGGAGTTCGAATGACTTTTGGAATTGGCAGACCAATGCACGGCGGTCTCAACTCGTCAGAGCCCAGAAGTCTTGGGCTGCGACACGAGGATGTTCTGGACTTCAGTATAAGCGTGAACCCACTTGGACCGTCGCCACTCGTTATCAAGGCCGCGAATAATGCGAACCTGGCTACGTACCCAGATACGGATTGCGTGCAACTCAGAAGCGCCATCGGCCGAGAATTAAGTGCAGCGCCCGACAGCATCCTGGTCGGCAACGGTTCGACCGAACTCATACACCTGCTGGCAAGAGCATTTCTCAAGGAAGACGACTCTGCATTCATCTTCACCCCCACATTCAGCGAATACAAGGCAGCCTGTCGTCTTCAGGGAGTTGCCCCCGTCGCGCTCTCTCCTGACGGGAGGCAATTTCAATGGGACGTTCAGGCTGCTATTGACGCTATCAGCCAGGTAAAACCGGCGCTCTCCTTCCTATGTAATCCCAACAATCCGACCGGAGTGTATTTGAGGGCAGACGAGGTCTTTGAAATTGCCGCAGCTTTGCGCGACATCGGACTTCTGGTTCTCGACGAAGCGTACTTGTCTTTTGTAGAGAAGCGCTGGGACTCGCTGGAGTTACTAACGATGCCCAACGTAATCCTGTTGAGATCTATGACGAAGGACTACGCGCTCACCGGACTGAGACTTGGATACATGCTGGCGACAGAGGATGTCGTCGGTCACGTGAAGCAGTACCAATACAGCTGGAGTGTGAATGGCCCCGCTCAAGCCGCGGGGATTGCCGCAATCTCCGACGGGTTGCACCTCGAGCAGGGCATAGAGGCTGTGCGAATTGGCAAGGAGTACCTGGCAGAAGTCGCGGATTTGCTCTCTCTTGATTACGCTCCGTCATCCGCGAATTTCCTTACGCTCAAAGTGGGGCGTGCGACTGAAATTCGACGAAGGCTTCTGACGAATCACAGCGTGTGCGTCCGAGATTGCACGTCTTTCGGGCTTCCGGAGTACGTCAGAATCGGCATAAGGAGCATGGACGACAACCGGAAGCTAGTACATGCGCTTACGAAGGTCCTTCAGGATCGATAGATTGGCAACACGGGAGGAGTATGTGAGCAAGGAATTGATTCTCATTCTCGGCGGTGCGAGATCCGGCAAAAGCGGACTTGGCGAACAATTGGCGCGCGCTGCAGAACGCGTACTGTTCGTTGCCACGGCAGAGCCGCTCGACGCGGAAATGGAGCTCCGTATAGCCAATCATCGCCAGCAACGTCCGAGCACCTGGAAGACGCTGGAAGAGCCGAGAGACCTAACCTCAGCCATACCGAAAGCGTTGGATGGCTACGACGTTTGTCTGTTGGACTGTCTTACACTATGGGTCAGCAATCTTCTGCTGAGCCTAGAGCGCTGTCGTGACGCGGAAGCAAGAATATTATCTGAAGTCGAAAGGCTCCTCGAAGTTTGCGAAGAGTCATCAGCAACCTGGGTAATGGTCACCAACGAGGTCGGACTTGGAATCGTACCCGATTCACGGCTTGGTCGTGAGTATCGCGACATTCTCGGCCGGGTAAATCAAGCCGTGGCATCTCGTGCGGACAGAGTGTATTTCACGGTTGCCGGATTCGGGCTGGACATCAAATCGCTTGGCATTCCCATTGATTGCATAGCATTATGCAATGATTCTGCGAACGAAGAGGGATGTTAAGTCCCCGTGTCTCAGCTCGACGCCATAAGACTGTTTTGGCAAGCAAATCAGTACGGCATCCCTAAAAGACCGCTATGGGGTTGACCGGAGAACCTGTCCCACCGACTACGTTTAACGGATTGATCGTCAGCATGAATTCGTATCGCCCTTCCTCAGAACATGCATTGGCAAGCGGCTCCAGAAGTGAGTTGTCCAGGAGCGCGACGCCGTATGCGAAAATGACTCCGTGAACGGTCCAGGGCACGTCGTATTCATTAGGAGATGCGTCCATCATGTCCCAGCCCAGAATCGAAATGTCATTGTCTCGCACGAATTTAAGACATGATGCGTGAAGACCGGGCCGGGAATCTTCTCCCGCCCAGCTGCCTCCGTGTTCAGCAGCGTATGCTTCCCTTCCGCTGTACACCATGACGGCGTCGCCGGCCCTTATCTCCACTCCCTGCGCCTCTGCGATCTCCTCAAGCTCCCATCCATGGACGGGCGAGTCGAGCGTTACGTAAGGTGTTCCGCGGTGCCGTGGAACATCGACCAGAACTCCCCTCGTAAGAATGCCGTCACTCCAAGCGTCAACCGTACCGTAAGTGCCGCCCGAGAAGCTAAGGATCTCCTCTGGTGACTTGCCGTCCCACATGCCACCGGAGTCCCATACGTGGCAAAGAGCGTCTATGTGAGTTGTCGCCGTGCCATGATAAGAGACGCCGTAGAAGTCCATCGCCGCCCCTCCCCCATGAGGACGGTCCATGACGAACATATAGTGCTGGGCCGGCCTTGGATTCTCGGCTTTTGGTTCCACCGGTAGGGGTCTGCTCAACGATACGGTTCGACCATTCTTAACCAGCCCTACGGCTTCCAATCTCTTCTCGGAATCTATGAGATTTATCGCCCCTGCTGATCCCTTGTCGCCCCATCTGCCCCAGTTTCGACGTTCTCTCAGGTAGGACATTACTTCGTCTTTGCTCGGAGCCTGTCTTTCGGACATCGGAATACCTCCATTTCAATGCTGTCGGAAATGTACTCCATCGTCTATACACACACAACCCCATAAGGTGATACAACCGAAGGGTATATATAGGTATATAATGCGGTCGTCAAGCGAAGAAAAAGAAACTGGAGGACCAAAATGGGAAGATTAGACGGCAAAGTGTGTGTAGTAACCGGTGCAAGCAGGGGCATCGGAGCGGGAATTGCAAGACTGTTCGCCGAGGAAGGCGGAAAGGTCGTCGCAGCCGCGCGCACCCTTAGGGAGGGAGACCACATTCTGGAGGGATCTCTGGAAAAGACTGTCGCCGATATACGCGAGTCGGGCGGCGAAGCAACCGCGTCTGCGGTGAACATTTCGCTTCCTGAAGACTGCGAGCGTCTCATCGAGGAAGCTCACAGCGCATATGGCAGCGTTGACGTACTCGTTAACAACGCCGCCCTGACGTACTTCATTCCTGTAAAGGACTATCCGTTGCGACGCTGGATGCGTTCGTGGGCAGTGAACTTTCACGCGCCGTTCATTCTATGCCAACTGGTGTTGCAAGACATGATAGACAAGAAGAGCGGCAGTATAGTGAACATCTCTTCAGGCGCGGCCATAGGGCCCGGACGCGGACCTTACCCCGATGCGCCGGCCAATTCCGGCGGCACATGCTATGGAGCTGAAAAGGCGGCGCTGGAACGATTCTCCCAGGGACTTGCGCAGGAGGTTTACCAGTATGGGATATCGGTTACCTGCGTTTCTCCTTCTCAGGTAGTTCCCACGCCAGGGACCGTTTTCCACAACCTCGTGACAGGAATAGACGATCCCCGTGGCGAGCACCCCGACCTCATGGCTAAGTCCTCTCTGTTGCTTGCTTCAGAACCGCTGGACACGGTTACTGGCCGAGTCACCTACAGCCAGGAGATCCTGAAGGAATTCGGCTGGATAGATGAGGCTCGAGGCACTGGCGTGGATCGGAAGGGATCGGGCTACAGCCAGATCTAGAATCGACAGAAAATCCTCCTTGGCCTATTGCGCCGACTCTTACTGTGGAATTACCTCTCGGGACTTCCATAAGAGTCGGCGTATTTTTGTACAAGTATAAAACAAGGCACATAAACTCCTTGAAGAGGAACTGTTGCCCAATGTTACTCTTTGCGAACAGTGGACAGGGGGTGTAGGTCAGAGAGTTAAACACCCTCTGATTCCTAAGACGCACCGTAGTGAATAATTGTGCTAACCGATGACGTAAAGAGCCGGCATCGGGACCGCGCGGAGGATTTGCCGAGGAGGAAAAATGAGGCTAATCAGAGCGAGAGTTACGAACTACCGCAGTATTGACGACTCGGGATGGGTATCTCTGGATAACGTCACATGCATGGTGGGCAAGAACGAGTCGGGCAAGACAGCATTTCTTCAGGCGCTGAGGCGCCTCAATCCGGTGGACAGCGCCAGTGGAAAGTTCAGTCTTCGAGACTATCCCAGAAAGGGTTACGTGCGCTACAGAAGGCGCCACGACTCCCAGCCCGACGTCGCAGTTCGTGCGGAGTTCGAACTGAGCGACGAGGAAATCACGGAGCTGGAAAGCAAGTTTGGGCAGGGCGTGATGCGTTCGCGCCGCGTAATGGCATCCAAGAATTATAAGAATCAGAGAGCCTGGCAGTTCGACATGGACGAGACCGCTGTTACCCAGCATCTGGTTGAGTCTGCGGGACTGCCGGAAGAGATACATCAGTATGTCTCTTCGGTCGGAACATGGCAGGAGCTGCAGGAGCGATTGCAGTCAATAGAGACCAAGAACCCGGCGGTTGACGCTCTCATAGAGCGGCTGCCCAAGAACGACCTGCGCCAGCAAGTTGTACTGGAACACCTCGAGCGCTATCTGCCCGTGCTCGTGTACTTCGACAACTACAGCACGATGCGCGGTCGAATATCCATTGAGGATATCAAGAACCGCAGGACGACTCCTGAGGAGTTGGACGACGCCGACCGCACCTTCATGGCACTATTGTCCATGGTAGGAAGCAGCCTCGACGACCTGGAACACGAGACCAACTTCGAATACCTCAAGGCAGAGCTGGAATCCGCCTCAATCGGAATCAGCGATGAGGTCTTCGAGTTCTGGAAGCAGAACAAGCAACTCCGCGTTCAGTTCGATCTATCCTCTGCAAACCCGAACGACCCGCCTCCTCTCAACAGCGGCGCCATCCTTCACGTTCGTGTTTGGAACGAGCGGCATCGCGTATCGGTGCCATTCGACGAGCGATCTAAGGGATTTGTATGGTTCTTCAGTTTCCTTGTGTACTTCTCCATGATAGAGAAGATACAGGAAGAGCAGGACCGTGACATGATTTTCCTGCTGGACGAGCCAGGACTCAGCCTGCACGCCCTCGCCCAGTACGACTTCCAGCGATTCATCAACGAGAGGTTGGCTCCCAAGCACCAGGTCGTTTACACGACCCACTCCCCGTTTATGGTTGATCTGGACAACCTCTCCGCCGTTAGAACCGTCGAGGATATGGATAACCTCGGAACGACCATCAGCCAGGATATATTGCAGAACAGCGACGACACGGTCTTCCCCCTCCAGATGGCGCTGGGATATCAGCTCGTTCAAACCCTGTTCCTGGCTCCACACTGTCTGTTGGTTGGTTCGGCCTCGGACTTGATATACCTGCAGGTGCTCGGTGAAATGTGCGCTGCTGAAGGAGCTTCCAAGCTCGACCCAAGGTGGGTTGTAATTCCGGTCGGCACCGCCGAGAATCTGCCGACGTTCATCTCGCTTCTAGGCGAGAACTACACAAGTCTTGCAGTGCTGATGGACACTTCGAATGAGAACCGGGAGCACTTCGATCACATCAACGAGGCCATGGCTTCGGTCGGACGCACACCGGTTAACTGGATAGAAGTCACACGTGTCAGAGAGGCTGACATCGAGGATCTGCTCGATCCGGGATTCTACCTGAGGCTGGTTAACCAGGCTTACGCACCACATCTGAAGGAACCCATCACGCTCAGGGCAATCTCGGACAGCAATCCGCGCATTGTAGAGCGACTAAAGTCCTACTTCAGCGAGAACGACATAAACAACGGTGAGTTCGATCCGTACAAGCCGGCGTCGCTCCTTCTGAAGAACCACGCGATGATGCGTGGGGAGATAAACAAGGTGACAATTGACAGCGCCGCATCCATGTTCGACCGGATCAACGCCATGCTGTCGAGCAACGGCGTCAGCGCGGGCTACAGACCTACGAATGGCGGCGGCATCCCCATAGGCTTCGACCTGGGCCAGTCAACCACGATCGCGTCGGCTCTGTCCAGATAACAGAACGCCCCTCATGGGGACATGGATAGGCTTAGTGAAGAGGGTCCGGCACTAGAAAGCCGGACTCTCTTCTTTACACTAACATCAAGCAATACATCAACCCCGCGAATACTCTCCAAGAGCAGTGAGTCTTGCATTCAAGACCAGAAGTCGCTGGCGATATTCCTCGTCCGATATTTCGCCCGACTCATAGTTGTCGGTAAGGTCGGATATCATTCTGAATATGACAGCTCGCTCAATGGAGACGTCCGAAGTGGACTCGACATGCCGTCGGCCTGCGCTCTTCGTTAACGCGCCATAAATCAGCAAGGCGACCATGAGGACGCCTAACGCTACCGGTGCAATGAACTGGAACTTTATGCCTGAAACGCTGTCAGTAATCCTGTCGGTGACACTACGGGTAGGCAGTCCGTTGAGTTCCATGGCAAGCGACTCGCCTCTGCCCACACCGTCCGCTGTTAAGACTCGGTACTGACGCTCACCAATCTTCACACTTTCAGGCGCGCCAAGCCCCTCAACCGCAATGGAAACCACTTCCTCCGGAGCCAGGATACGGAGCGAGTCGGCACCATAGCGATAAGTCTTTTCGAGCGAAAATGCCTCGCTTGGATAAGGAAATCTGTAAGAGAACATGATTTCGTGTTCGCCCGGTGGGACACTGGCAAGTAGAGCGAATCCCCGGTCAACCTGTATGAAGTCCGCACCGATTAGCCGTGTGTCCAATGAGAGTTCGGTCGCACCGGCGGGCAGGCCGAATCTGAGTAGTTCCATCACTCCTGTGCCAGGCACGTATGCCAAGTCCGAACCATTGACCAGGGTAATGATCTCCAGAACCGCCAGCGTCTGGTCGGTGGCATCTGCGGCAGCCAGCAGCAGAGAAGTGGCTCCGACAGACACAATCGAATCGTCGTGCGTCGCTTCGTACACAGTCAACGTAACCAGTGGGGGGGAACCGGCCGCCATATCCAGGTCGGTGCCGTAGATGGCATCCTGGTATCGCACCGACACACCATAGCTTGTCGAGGGATCGTATTCGATTCTTTCGAATCTGAAGGCGCCGGCATCATCTGTGAGAGTTGTAACATCGTCGAATCCGGTGGATGTGACGCGATGCAGTGTAACGACCTGACCGAACAAGTCGGCGCCTCCTGCCGTCCCACTTACGACTACACCTTCAACCGTCCGATAGTCCAACTGCGCCTCAATCGTCCCATGACCCGATAAGAGCGCAAGAAAAATCAAAGCTACGGCTGCCGCTAATCTATTTGCCACGCCGTCCCGATGTACTCCTCGAAATTTAAGTCGCCGACCCAAGGCGAGTTTAGCAACCTGTCCGAGACAGGGTCAACGAAGTAGTCAACCCGCGACTCTGTCGGCAATTGCATTGGCGGCATAGACACCGCTGCGCACTGCACCTTCCATCGTGGACGGCCAGTCGGTATCGGTCCAGTCTCCTGCCAGAAAGAGGTTCGGAATTGGAGTTTCCTGGGCTGGTCGGAGCCGACTCACCCCCGGCACAGATCGGAATGTGGCGTTTGGCTGCTTTATGATAAGCGATTTCTCGATTGCGGCGCCGCGGGCCGAGGGGAACAGTCGCTCCATCTCTTGCTCAAATAACTCCCGGAGTTCCTCTTTTGGACGGTCTATGAATTGCCAGGCGCCGCTGAGCGATATGCACACATGCTGACCGAGGGATTCACTGTTGCCCTGGATCAAGCTGCGATTGAAGACCCACTGTATTGGACTGTTTATAAATGCGACGAATGGCTCTTCCATAACGTGCCTGTCATACCACAGATGCACGCCTACTATGGGAGCCGACTGGAGTTCTGCGACACTCGCGAAGAAAGGGTCTGCTGCTCTTTTGGTGGGCAGACAATCGAGCAGAATGTCGTGGGGCAGCGCACTGACGTATGCGTCTGCCCTCAAACTAGAACCGTCCGAGAGCTGCACACCACAAACCCTGTCGCTGTCGAAGAGTAGTGAGCGGACTGTCGTCCGCAGGAGCACCGAGCCTCCACGCTCCTCGATGAAACGCTGTCCTGGCAGTCCAGCAAGAGAACTCAGTCCGACGCGGGCATATCCGATTGCCGCGTCCCCCGGGCGCTTCAGGAGGCCCTCTTTTATCACCTTGAGAGCCATGTCCGCGCTCACGCTCCTGACATCGTCGTTAAGCGTCGGCAGTATGACGAGATTCCAGAAATTCTCGATAGCCCTCTCTGGCTGTTGGTGTCGCTTCAGCCAGTTATAGAAGGTCTCAGAGTCGAGCGTCGGCGAATTCTTGCGTCTGTCGGTCAGACCGGCGCGGACAAGTCCATATGCGGCGCGTATTTTGTCGCTAATGCCGAGATGAGGATACTTCAAGAAGGAAGGCATGAAGTGCAAAGGTCCGAGAAACGGCATACTTGAGAGTGTCCCCCTCTTTCCATCCAGCACAACCTCTGCATGAAGTGAATCTTGCAGAGTCGCGTCACAGTAGGCGCCGAGCGCCCGGACAAAGTCAATGTAATACGTGCAGCAGCCCATAAAGACATGCTGACCGTTGTCCACCTCGCTGTCGGTCTCGTGCGAGTAGAACGAAAATGCCCTCCCTCCTAAGAAAGGCCGCTTCTCGATAAGAAACACCTGAAAGCCCATCTCAATGAGAGAGCGTGCCGCCGACAGTCCTGCCAGCCCACCACCCAGAACCGCTACTCTCGTTGAACCGAAGCCTGAGGACACGGGACTAGTACGGCGTCCAGCTAGTTTTGACATTTATGGGCCTGCCCCACCCCTGGGTTCCCGCCTTCGCGGGAATGACGAATGGGTGAATTTGAGTATGTCACATTCATGCGGACGCGGTACTAGAGTCTCCACTAACTGCCACGCCGAATGGCAAGGCTGGGAGTTACATTTCCTGCCCAGAGCCTGGCAACCAGCAGCAGTTTCTCGCAGACGCTCAGCCCAATGCGACGCTCGAATACGTCGTAGCCTGAGGATTCCATCCTGTCCAGAATTCTGCTGTACAGTTGGTGAAGAACAGCAGCACAGGCACGCGACTCCCGAGACAGTAGCGGGAATAGTCTCGCGCCGGAGTCGAAATAACGCCTCGCGCGGGCTGCCTCGAAGCCCATCAGCGAACGGAAGTTATCGTTGTTGCGCCCGTTCATGAGGTCCTGTTCCGAGTAGCCGAATTGGTCAATGTCGTCGAGAGGCAGGTAGATACGGTCTCTTTCGGCATCCTCTTTTACGTCCCGCATTACGTTTGTCAACTGCATTGCAATTCCGAAGTCAACGGCGTATTCGCTTGCAACCGGGTCGTCATATCCGAATATCTCAATACAAATGAGACCGACCGTGGAAGCCACCAGGTAGCAGTACTCCCGCAATTCGTCGAAAGTCTGGAAGCGGGACACTTCTAAGTCCATCTCCACACCCCGGATCACATCCTCAAAGTACCGACGCGGGATTTCAAAGTCTTGAATAACGTTCTCGAGCGCGACGAATACAGGATCCTGAGATGAAAGGCTCTGATCGTACAGGCGACTGCGCGTCTGTTCCAGCAATCTTCTCTTCTCATCCGGTGGAAGGTCTTCGTCAGCCACGTCGTCGCAATACCGACAGAATGCATAGACGGCATAAATCGCCCGACGTTTCGCCAGAGGGAGGGTGCGAAAGGCGTAATAGAAGTTCTTGGCGTGGGTCTTCGCTATACGCTGGCAGTAGTCATAGGCCCGGTCGAAGTCGCTTGCCATGTTTCTACCTCATACCCTATTCAGCAGCTTCAACTTCAATAAGGTGCTGAGAAGCAGATACATCTTCTTCCCTTTGCCTGCGACAGGACGCTTACCCAGAACGTCGTAGTTCTGCCGTTCGATGCTATCCAGCACGCTCATGCCGCCTTTGCTGAACAGGGCGATGTCCAGCTTGAGCCTATCGTCAACCAAATCAACCAAGGGCAAACCCTTCTCGAACAGGTCCCGCGCGCGTTCAACCTGGAACCTCATTAGTTGCCGGAAGCCGTCCGTGACTTCATGACGCGCTAGTTCCTCCTCCGTGTAGTCGAACGTCTCCATGTCCTCAAGTGGGATGTATATCCGTCCCTTGGCATAGTCGCGCGACACATCCTGCCAGAAGTTGGTGAGCTGAAGCGCCGTACACGTATAGTCGGACAGGCGCTGGCGTTCCTCGTCGCGGTATCCGCACACGTACAGTACGAGGCGTCCGACGGGATTTGCCGAGTGCCGACAATAGTGCTCAAGATCCTGGTACGTCGGGTAGCGCATGATTGTTTGGTCCATGCGATTGGCCTCTATCAGGTTTAGAAGAGGCTCTTTCGGTATGTCGAACGAGTGAATAGTGTCGCGCAGTGCCATCATGTAGGGATGAGACGGCTCGCCGAAAAAGCAGGCTTCGGTCTCGTTCTGCCAGTAGTCCAGCGCGCCCAACCTATCACCATCGAACTCGTCGCCCAGGTCGTCAACGAAACGGCAGAAGGCATATATCGCATAGAAGTGTCTGCGCTTATCTTGCGGAAGCAAGAATGATGCAATAGAGAAGTTTTCGTAGTGCGTTTTGGCGAGGCGCTCACACAGAACGTACGACTGGTCAACACTAAGACGGTCAGGTGCGCCGACCATCGTGGGAGTTTCCACCAGGTTATCGTATTGGAAACGTGTCATCATCACACTTTTGTAGGCCGATGTTAGCATCGGCTATTTTGGGTGTCAATTTGACCGTAAGCTATCTGCACGGACTACCGCTTGCGGCAGCATTAGTCTTACAATCATCGCAATACACTCTCAAAAAAGGAAATAAGAGATGCTCGACTACTACAACGTACTGGACATGCTCAGCGATGAGGAGAAGCAGGTGCAGGCGACTGCGCGCGAATTTCTGGACTCCGAGGCCGCGCCGGACATTGCCGACTACTGGGAGCGCGGGGAGTTTCCGCGACATATGGTTCCGAAGTTAGGAGAGATGGGCTACTTCGGCGCGAACTTGCCTGAGGAGTATGGAGCGGCCGGCGTAAACAACATTTCCTACGGACTGATCATGTACGAGTTGGAGCATGTGGATTCCGGGCTTCGGAGTTTTGCCAGCGTCCAGGGCGCCCTCGTGATGTTTCCAATCTACTCCTACGGTTCGGAGGAGCAGAAGCGCGAGTATCTTCCCAAGATGGCGGCAGGGGAAATCATCGGATGCTTCGGACTCACCGAGCATGAAGGCGGATCCGACCCCGGGGCAATGCGGACTCGCGCCGCGAAAGATGGCGAGAGCTACATTCTAAATGGCTCCAAGATGTGGATAACCAACGGAAACATCTCGGACGTTGCACTGGTGTGGGCAGCCGACGACGAGGAGGTCGTGCGGGGATTCCTGGTGCCGACCGACACGTCTGGCTTTACCGCGAATGCGATCAAGCACAAGATGAGTATGCGGGCATCGGTAACCAGCGAACTTGTCATGGAGGACTGTCGGGTTCCAGCGAGCGCCATGCTGCCAGATGTCGCGGGACTGCGCGGGCCGCTGTCCTGCCTGACACAGGCGCGCTACGGAATAACCTGGGGAGTGCTGGGAGCAACCGAGGCGGTTTACCAGGACGCCCTGGACTTCTCACAAACTCGCGAGACGTTCGGGCAGCCAATCGCGGCGAGACAGTTGGTGCAGGACAAACTGGTGGACATGGTATCGGACCACACACGGGGATTACTTCTGTCCTGGAGACTGGCGGTTCTCAAGGACCAGGGCAAGATGGGATTCACCCAGGTCTCACTCGCCAAGCGGGAGAACGTCAGGGCCGCACTGAACGCCGCGCGCTCGGCGCGGGAAATCCTGGGCGGATCGGGCATCGTCCTCGAACATCCCGCCATCCGGCATATGCTGAATCTCGAAACCGTGGACACATACGAAGGAACTCACGACGTCCATACGCTTATACTCGGGCGCGACCTCACGGGGCACAATGCCCTGGTCTAGACCAGTTCCTCCGTCAGATTACGTCCAGGCGGGCTTCGCCAAGTCCGTCGATGGCGACGATGGCGGAATCTCCAGCGTCGAGCATGTAGGGCGGGACGAAACTTCCTGTGAGGATAATTGCTCCCGCCTCTAAACTCTGACCCATGTCAGCAAGATTATTGGCGAGCCAGGCGACGGGTTCTACCGGGTGTCCCAGAACGTCAGAACCAACGCCCTCCCCTATCAACTCCCCATTGACTATGAGACGTCCTCGTGACGCGGGAAGATCAATGTCTCGCCAATTGGCGACCGGTTCGCCCATTACCGCACCGGCGTTGCTGATGTTGGTGACAATCGCCTTCAAGGCCGGGTCCTGTCCCTCGGCGTCTGCTCCCGGGCGTCCGTCAATGACCTCGAAGGAAACGGCAAGCCACTCTATTGCGTCGGTGATGTCCTCGCGCGAGTACGGTGCTCCCGACGCCGGTAACTCAGATGCCATCCTGACCGCGACTTCGCACTCGACACCCAGTCGGAGGAATTCCGCTCTCCGCACTGTGGCGGGAGAGTCGAGCACGCCTTTGGACAGTATTCGACCTGAGCAGGGAGCGTTTACGCCCGATCTCTCCCGCATTATCGCGTTCGTATATGCGATCTTGTAACCGACAGCCGGACCTCTCACGGCCGTCATGCAAGACTGGAATACGTGCTGAATTGCGTATGCCTCTGCCTGGGAGCGGGGCGCGAAATCCTGCCGCATGATGTCCAGAGGCCTTTCTGCTTTGTACTCGGTGGCAAGATATTCGCCCGCCTTTTTTACTCTTTCTTTGTCACCCATGTTTCACCGTCTTCCAGTGTTTGATTTTGATTCTCGATAGCGATGCTTAGAATTCGTTGCGAACTTCTGCGGGACCGCCCGATCTAAGCGAATCCCAACAGGCCAGTCCGGTGGATACGACACGAGCGCCCTCTCTCGCTCCCACCCACGGGGTCGCGCCGTTGAGAACACAGTCCGCCATGTGCTGAAGCATCACCATCATCTCGCCACGGTGCCCGCCGGCAGGCGGATACTCTATCGAATAAGTACGCTGCGGAAGCCATTCGTCGGCGTCCAGACGTATTTTGTTGTCCAGAATCGTGCCCCTGGTTCCATACACCGACAAGCTGTTCATGGGTACGCCGGGCGTGTGTATGACGCCCAGAAAGTTGGCGACCCTGCCAATCTTTCCGCTGGCGAATTTGACGTTTATGACGAATGTGTCTTCCTGAGGATAGTCTGGAGATACACCGCTCCTGATACCGTAGCATTGAACTTCCGCGATGTCGCCCATAAACCAGCGGAGCAGATCTATGGGGTGACAAGCGCCTCCAAGAATCAAGTCCTGCGGCATACTGACGCGCCAGGGTGTCTGCTCGTAAACTGGACGAAGGTCGTGGACGTAGTGCGCCTCCGCCATGAACAGGTCGCCTATAGTTCCGGCGTCGCACAAGCGCTTGGCTTCCATGAAGTCGTATCGGCCTCGCATGGTCTGGGTTACGAGTAGCGTCAAGCCGGTCCTGTCCACTGCCTCCACAACCCGCTCAGCCTCTTCCATAGTGTAAACCATGGATTTCGTCACCATGACATGCTTACCTGCATCCAGCGCGGTGAGTATCTGTTCCGCGTGCAGAGGGCCGGGAGTATATATGCCCACTATGTCAATATCCGGGTGCTGAGCAAGCTCGTCGAAGTCGGTGGAAACGTCCTCGATGCCATATTCTCCGACGACCGTTTCGAGTCGCTCTTCATTGGTGTCGCAGAGCGCGGTGACCCTTATCGGGATGTCGGAGCGGTTCGCGCCCAGCACCGTCCCGCCGTGACCGAGTCCGGCCAGTCCCAGCCTGAGTTCTCTCATCCGCTCGCCTCCAAATTATGCTTGACCGTCTCCCATCTGTCGGGCATATCCTCGCGGGTCATCTGAGGCTCGAAGCCCATTGACAGGTAGAGTCCGATGGCGGGAAGTCGCCAGTCGTCGGTGAACAGAATAACGCGGGTGTATCCTTTGTCAACCAGGTAGAGTACAACCGCGCTGCAGACCAGCCTGCCCAGTCCCAGCCCGCGATACTCAGGCAGGCTCGTGACGAAGTCAACGCGACCGGTGTTGTCCATATCGGGCTGAATGGAGGCGAACGTTGCGGCGACAATCGTTCCGTCTCGAACTGCGACTCTCGATCCGGCCATGCGCTCGGGCCCGGCCATGTACTCGTCGAAATGGGCACGGTCCCAGTCGGAACCGAATTCTCCGGTGTTAATCAATTCGACCCAGGAGTCCTCGTCTCCAGCTCGGTAAGGGCGGAGGCTAAAGCCGGGCGCCGGAGAGGTCGCAGGCACATGACCGGCGGACTCGGCGGTGATAATCATGCTGAGTTGCTGCGGCGGAAGGTCACTCAATCGGTTCTCCTGTGTCAGGGACGGGACGTATCAGGGAAAGAATCATATATTCGTGGTTATGGTCTCAAATTGCAATCTGGTGAGTCTGCAAGTGATCTGCTGGTCGCCCGCTGGAGAGGTCTGATACTTGCATTTCACCTGCAAAGACCTGTATTCACCAGTATAGAAGGTTTTTCCGTGTCGGTCGGGCTTTATAGATAAGTTATCACCTATGTTTAAGCACTATTGTTCTGTCATGCGGGTATTGTAGCACATGGAAGGGCGGTTGTGTAGCGGTGCTATAGAACGGAGACCTTTGCGAAACCCTGGTCCACTTCGTCTCCGAGGTCTGAGTGGATGAGTAGATAGGCAAATTCATAGTTGGGTGGACGCCCCTCCACCTCTGGATTCCCGCCTTCGCGGGAATGACGACTGGATACCGCGACGGGCTTTTGCAATTGTCTCTAGAAGACGGCTGTGGATTGTTCAGCGACCTGCGGATATAATTGTGCTACCGGGATAATACGTCTTCATCGCGAGGGAGAGGCATGGGCAACCAAATAGATTTCAACTGCGACATGGGCGAGAGCTTTGGAATGTACAAGATGGGATACGACGAAGAAGTCATCAAGTACATTACATCGGCGAACATAGCGTGCGGGTTCCACGCTGGCGATCCGAACTGGATGCGCGAGACCGTCAGGCTGGCGGAAGAACAGGGCGTGGCAATCGGCGCTCATCCCAGTTTTCCCGACCTTGCCGGATTCGGCAGAAGAAACATGATCGTCTCCCCGGACGAGGCGAAAAACGACGTAATCTACCAGATGGGGGCCCTCCAGGCATTCACAGAATCCAGGCAGCTCCAGCACGTTAAGCCGCATGGGGCCATGTACAACATGGCTGTGGACGATGACGATCTGGCCAGGGCGATTTGCGAAGCGGTGCTCGAAGTTGATGACAGTGTCGCGCTACTCGCTCTCGCTGGATCGAAGTGGGTCGCCATCGCCGAAGACATGGGACTGAGAGTGGGACGCGAGGTTTTCGCGGACCGCGCCCTGAATCCGGACGGCACGCTCGTATCTAGGTCGAAGCCCGGCTCGGTTATTCATGACACTGACGAGGTCGTGGAGCGTAGCCTTCAGATGGTGCGGGATGGAAAGGCCCGAGCGATAACCGGGGACGTGATCGAAGTACAGGCGGACAGTCTGTGCCTTCACGGTGATACTCCAGGAGCGGTTGAGATGGCGAGGGCGCTGAAGCAGGCGTTGGAAGACGAAGGTGTCGAGATCAAGCCGCTGGGAGAACTGGTCTAGCGATGACATCGGACCGCAAGCCAGTCTTCCTTCCGTCTGGAGACCGGGCATTTGTCGTACAGTTTGGGTCCGAAATTGATCCAGAGGTGAACGCGCTCGTTCACAGAGCGACCTCCGCTATAGAACGCGCCGATCTGGACGGAGTGGTCGAACTGGTGCCGACATACAGGTCGCTAATAGTGCACTACGAACCCTTGCTCGCACATCCTGGCGACCTGCAAAATGCGATTCTGTCGTTGGACCTGAGCGAGACGGTCGAGTCTGGGGGCCAAAGAATTGTAGAGATACCGACACTGTACGGTGGAGAGTTTGGACCAGACATTGGCTTTGTCGCAGAAAACGCACGGATGACGGAATCAGAGGTCATCGCGACACATTCGGGAACCGACTACCTGGTTTACGCGATGGGATTCAGTCCCGGCTTCCCATATCTGGGAGGACTGGACCCAAGGTTGAACACGCCCAGACTGACGACTCCAAGAACGCTGATTCCGGGAGGTTCGGTAGGAATCGCGGAGACTCAGACAGGCGCGTATCCGGTTGCCAGTCCCGGAGGATGGCAACTAATTGGCAGAACGCCTCTGAAGCTATTTGAGCCGGAGTCAGATCCGCCGGCAATAATCAATGCCGGAGACCGCGTTTGCTTTGTACCATTGGCAGACGAGAATGCCTTCCTGGAGATCGAGGAACGAGTTCGGGACGGCAGCTACTCTGTAACAACCCGGCAAGTGTAATGGCAACTCCAACCCTGGAAATAGTCTCTCCCGGTCTGCTGACCACCGTACAGGACCTGGGGCGTTTCGGATTCCAGAAATACGGCATTCCCGTGTGCGGAGCTTTGGACAGCGTTTCCCTCCGGATTGCCAACGTTCTGGTCGGGAATCGCGACCACCTGGCAGGGCTCGAAATCACGGCAATAGGACCTACCATCAGGTTTGTCGCCGACACGACCATTTCGGTTGTCGGCGCAGACCTCGAACCAACGTTGGGCGGAATCCCCATTCCCGCCTGGGAGTCGGTCAACGCTCCGTCGGGCTCGATATTGAGTTTCGGAGCTCCAAGAGACGGTCTGAGGGCCTATCTTGCTGTCGCGGGCGGAATTGACGTTCCACTCCTGATGAACAGCAGGTCCACCGATATAAAGGGCGAGTTCGGCGGATTCGAAGGGCGGGCTCTAATGCCGGGAGATATTCTTTCCACCGGAGATTCCCATCATTCTTCCATTCCCCTACCCAACAGACTGCCGACTGAGTTCAGCAGGCAGCCCACCTATGAGCAACAGTTTACGCTGAGAGTTGTGCTCGGCCCGCAGAACGATTCGTTCACCGAGGTGGGCGTTTCCACGCTGCTTAGTTCGGAGTACACGGTCTCGAATGACACGGACAGGACAGGCTGCCGACTGGAGGGGCCGACCATTGAGCATGTCGACGGCGCGGACATAGTTTCGGACGGTACAGCATTGGGCTCGGTGCAGGTGCCGGGCAGCGGAACGCCTATCGTCCTGCTGGCGGATCGGGGCACAACGGGTGGCTACACCAAGATAGCGACAGTGGTGAGCGCGGACATCGGACTGCTGGCCCAGGCGATGCCGGGGGCAAAGATCCGTTTCGAATATGTGTCGGTCGAGGAGGCCCACGCTATCTATATGATTCAGGAGTTGATGATAGCGGAATTAAAAGCGCACGTCGGTCTCGACCTGACGGGTGCCATTTCGGTACGCTCAGACAGCGGCGCGTTCACGGCTCTGGACTCGGGGGGCAGAATCATCGCGTCGCCCGGAGTGTATCCGGTGAACAGGGCAACCAGGCAAGTTTCAGCGACGGTCGGAGACCAGAGGTTCGACTTCGAGATTGAAGTCGCGTCTCCATAAAGTACGAAAAGGAGAGACTCGATGAGCGACAAGCGCATTGTGATAATGGGAGCGGGAGCGGCGGGCAGTTACCTGGGCGCATATATGACCAGAGAGGGTCACAACGTGACCCTCGTGGATATGTGGGGCGAGCATGTGGAAACGATGCGCACTCAGGGACTTCGCGCATCGGGCAGTCAGGGCGATTTCACGATTCCCGTAAAGGCGTTTCATCTGTCCGACGCTATGCAGTTGGACGGCGAGTTCGACATTGGCTTCCTGGCCATGAAGAGCTACGACACTGAGTGGGCGGCGCACTTCCTCAAGAGGCTGGTCAAGAACGATGGCGTCGTGGTCTCGTCTCAGAACTGCATGAATGACCGACTTATTGCGTCAATCGCCGGATACGACCGCGCCGTGGGATGCATAATGTCCAGCATCACGGTCGCGCTGTGGGAGCCCGGACACGTGACTCGCGGCGGACCTCCCGGAAGAGGACGCGGACACGTGGTATTCCGTGTGGGCGAACTACACGGGCGTGTCACCCCAAGGGTGGAAGAACTGGTTGACATCCTGATGTGCGTTGACGACGCGAAGGTGACCTCCAACCTCTGGGGAGAGCGATGGTCGAAGCTCACGACCAATTCGTCGGGCAACCCCGTCGGCGCAATGACCGGACTGGGAGCGCAGGGCGTTGCCTCCATGCCTGAGGCGAGGCGTATTCAAATCAACATCTGCAAGGAGTCGTGCCAGGTCGCGCTCGCGCAGAACTACCAGGTTGAGCCGATACGAGGCGTGTCCGCCGAAACGTTCGCCGACGCGGACGACGGTGAAGTCTATGAGGAGCTTGATGCCAAGTTCCAGCCGACCGGAGGCGGAGCGGACTGGAAGTCGTCCATGGGACAGGATGTCGAGAAGGGACGACGCACAGAGATAGAGTTCATGAACGGCTACATCGTCGAGCAGGGACGAATGTCGGGAATTCCCACTCCGATCAACGCTGCGATTGTGCAGGTGGTGAAGGAAGTGCAGTCCGGCCAACGTTCCCCCAGCCCCGAAAACGTGCATCGCGTTCTAAAACTGGCCAGTTTCGCATGAGTTCATATTACTCTGACGGCGAAATTCACACTAACTCTTCCGGTGTGTCCTTCAGTGTACCACGGCGAGAGCTGTCGGCAGAGTGCGTTGTTCCTCCTGATATCTGCCGAATACCAGCACCATTTATGCTGCGAACCGGGCCTCTGTCGCCATCGGAGTGCGCGTAGAAATGCACGTGCTGGAGCAGATAGGCGGCTGGATCGAAGGCCTGATCGCCGCTATCGGCTACCCCGGCATAGTCCTTGCGATGGCGATTGAAAACATCTTTCCGCCGATTCCTTCGGAAATGGTGTTGCCGTTCGCCGGGGCGCTGTCCGCCAAGGGGGAACTGAACTTCTGGTGGGCAATTGCGGCCGGCACCCTTGGCTCATTGATTGGAGCGATATTTCTCTACGCAATTGGCTACGTCGCCCGCGAGGCAGGTGTGCGCCGGCTGGTAGAGTCCTATGGCAGGTACGTATTCATATCCGAGAGAGACCTCGACCGGAGCGTGGAGTGGTTTGAGCGTTACGGCGAGGCGGTCGTCTTCTTCGGTCGGCTCATTCCGCTCATCCGCAGCATAATCTCGGTCCCGGCAGGATACGCCAGGATGAATTTCCTGCGGTTCCTCATCTACACTACTCTTGGCACGACGCTTTGGAACCTGACCCTAACCTATGTTGGTCGCGTGCTCGGCGAGAACTGGGAAGATATCAGAAATCTTACCAAGCCATACGAAAATGGTACTTTGGTCGTACTCGCGTTGATCGTTCTGCTATTCTTTGGCTGGCGAGCGCTGCGCTGGCGTCGGCAGCGAACTGGATCTTAGAACGGACTTGGAGAAATTAGATTTGAACGAAAATCAGCGAATGGACATACGCAACCTGGCGATTATCGCACACGTTGACCATGGCAAGACCACTCTGGTTGACGCGCTGCTGAAACAGGGCAAAGTCTTCCAGGCGCACCAGCAGGTTGGAAGCCTGATAATGGACACAAACCCGCTGGAGCGTGAGCGCGGAATTACCATTCTGGCCAAGAACGCGTCGGTTTCCTATGGCGGCGTCAGGATCAACATCATAGACACGCCGGGGCACGCCGACTTCAGCGGCGAGGTCGAGCGCGTGATGAATATGGCGGACGGCTGCCTTCTCCTGGTTGACGCGGTGGACGGGCCAATGCCCCAGACCACTTACGTACTTCGCCAAGCCCTGCAGCAAAACGTCACGCCAATGGTCGTAATCAATAAGATTGACCGTCCTGAAGCGCGTGTCGAAGAAGTGGAAGAGATGGTACAGGACCTCTTCCTCGACGTCGCCACGAATGTCGACCAGCTGGACTTTCCGGTGCTGTATGCCTCGGCCAGGGATGGCTATGCCAGGACCGGACTCGACGACCCGAACATGGATATGCTGCCCCTGTTCAAGGCGATACTTGACTCAGTACCATCTCCGACAGGAGATCCCGATGCGCCACTTCAGATGCTCGTCGCCGCTCTCGACTATGACAACTATCTGGGACAGGTAGCCATTGGGCGGCTGACGAACGGCACTCTCAGGCTGCGAGACCAGGTGGCTCTCCTGAACGGCGAATCCGATTCCGTCGCCCACGATGTGGAGCGCATCTTCGTGTTTCAGGGCATGGACCGCGTCGAAGTCCCAGAGGCGCGGGCAGGCGATATAGTGGCGGTTACGGGACTTTCGGGCGTGTCAATTGGCGACACTATTGGGTCAATAGAAAGCCCTGTGGCGCTGCCGTCTATCGCCATCAACGAGCCTACGGTGCGGATGACCTTTGCCGTGAACAACTCTCCGTTCATGGGTAAGGAAGGCGACTACTGCACGTCCCGCAATCTCCATGAAAGACTTATGCGGGAACTCAGGACAAATGTCAGTCTGCGCGTGGAGACAACTCCCAGCCCGGACGTGTTCGTCGTGGCAGGACGCGGTGAGCTGCACCTGTCTATTCTGATCGAGACCATGCGCCGCGAGCAATTTGAGTTCCAGGTATCGCGTCCGACGCCGGTGACCAAGATTATCGGGGGCAGAGTACACGAGCCCTACGAGATACTGAACATCACCACGCGAGAGGGGTACCTAGGCACGGTGACCGAACACCTGTCATCCAACATGGGCCAGATGCGAGACATGAGATATGGCGAGGACGGCTATGTCCACCTGGAATACAAAATGCCGACCCGCGGACTCATAGGATTCAATGCTTTCTTCCTCAGAGTTACGCGTGGAGACGGTGTACACAGCAGCGCATTCACATCGTATGAGCCGATGGAGGGGGATATAAAGTCTCATCGCGGTGGAGCTCTTGTCGCTTCCGAGGGCGGTGTGGCGGTGACCTACGGATTGCTCAACGCCCAGGGCAGAGGCGATACATTCATAGATCCGGGCACCAGGGTGTATGAAGGCATGATCGTCGGCAGTCACCGGCGAAGCGCCGACATCGAGATCAACGTCTGCAAAGAGAAGAAGCTCACCAATATGCGCTCCTCGACCGCCGAGATAACGAAGCGGCTGAACTCCACAATCCGGTTGAGCCTCGAGGAAGCGCTGAGCTTCATCGCCGACGACGAACTTGTCGAGGTTACTCCCCAGAACCTCAGACTCCGCAAAATGGAACTCTCTTCGACGGGCCGCAAACGCCAGAGTCGGGACAAGGCTCGCGCAGCCAGCTAAGCCACTTGACCGTCCATCGCGGTACTCATAGACTGTTCGCATACTGGATTAAGAGCTTGGAGGCATCACATGGATATCAAGTTCACCCAGCAGGAAGAGGATTTCCGTCAAGAGATACGCGACTTCCTGCAGGAGACGCTTCCAGAGGACTGGAACCCGCTTGGGCAGACCGGAAAGTCTGCTGAGGAACAGCACTCGTTCACTCGCCGGATGACCGGCGTCCTGGCCGATAAGGGGTGGCTCACGCTTGCCTGGCCCGAAGAATACGGCGGTCAGGGACGCTCTATTATGGAGCAGGTCATTTATAACGAGGAGATGTCGTACAAGAACGTGCCTGGAACGGAACTCGGGACCGGCGCAATATCCTGGGTCGGCCCGGTATTGATGATAGCCGGGACAGAAGAGCAGAAGAGCGAGCACCTGCCTCCAATCGCGCGCGGCGAACGGCTGTGGTGTACGCTGTACAGCGAGCCCGGTTCCGGTTCGGACCTCGCATCCCTCCAGACGCTGGCGACAAGGGACGGCGACGACTACGTCATCAACGGACAGAAGATATGGACTTCGAGCGCGCACGTCGCCGACTGGGGTTGGTTGGCGGCCCGCACCAACCCGGACGCGCCCAAACACAGGGGCATAAGTATCTTCATGCTGGACATGAAGAGTCCCGGCGTCACCGTTCGCCCGATTGAGAACATGGCCGGAGGCCGCGACTTCAACGAGGTATATTTCGACGACGTGAGAGTACCCAGCGGCAACCTGGTCGGCCAGGAAGACCGCGGCTGGTACACGCTGGCGGTAGCGCTGGATTTCGAGCGATCCGGGGTCGGCTATTCCGCTGGCGCGCGCCGCACCCTGGACGCGCTGGTTAAGTATGTCAAACAGACTGAACGACATGGCGAACCGCTCAGTAAGAACCAGAACGTCAGGCGAAAACTCGCCCAGCGTTTCACCGAGACTGAGGTGTCCCGCTGGCTTTCCTACAAAGTCGCCTGGATGCAGAGCCAGGGCATGGTGCCCAACGCCGAGGCCTCGATGTCCAAGATGTACGGCACCGAGCTAACTCAGCGAGTGGCGCGCACCGGCATGGAGATACTGGGCATGGCGGGGCAGATTTCGCAGGGTTCTAAGTGGTCGCCGCTCGAAGGGCACATCCAGCAGTTGTATCTGTCTTCGGTGTCCTCCACGATTGCCGCCGGAACGTCCGAGATCCAGCGCAACATCGTCGCGCAGCGCGGCCTGGGACTGCCTCGCTAGGACGCCAATTGACTTTGCCGCCTGATATGGAATTCCACGGAGTTGACTGCGACCGATGGCAAGACCTGGAGCGGCTGTTCAAGGCGCTGGGATTCAAGAAAGTCGGCAGGGCCGGAACGCGCCGGCACGTCATGCGCCGGTTTCTCTAGGGCACAAGCGCATCCCTTATGCAAACATCTCCACGTAATGGCGATGCCACTCACTTGTGAAAAGCCCGTCCGGGTCGTATCTGTTCTTCAATTCCAGAAATGATCTGAACTGAGGATATGCCTTCTCAACCTGGTCCTTCCTCGCCCAGCGATGGTACGTCAGGTAGTAGCAGCCGCCTTCGTCCAAGGCGCAGTCTATCAACGCCTGGAACTGCTTCTTCGCTCGCGCGATACCCTCGGGTGAGTGTTCGACAAGCAGGTTGAATATCACGCAGGCGTAGTCCTCCCTGGCCCACCTGAGGTATGTCTCGTCTTCCCGCTGTATCAATCGGACAGTGCCGTAAACTACGTTCGCGTCTGTGTCCAGAAGAGATTTACTGGCCGCGCTCATGAACTCCGAGAATCTCGATCTGGGTACGTAAAGCTCGGAAATCATCAGCGAGGCGAACGTTTTCCAGCCCAGGCTGTTGGCGAGCATATCCCCGGCTTCAGGAATGTACGGACTGAATTGGTGCTCATCGGACCAATAAATCTGGCCGTCCGTCTTCAGGTAGTGACTCGCGTACTCGTCGTATGCGCCTGCCTTGTCTGTGTGCGCCAGGACGTAGAGCCTCATCCAATCCTCAGCCGTCAATCCAAGCTGATCAGGAGGGATGTCAACCCTGGATTGCGTCGGTGAGTACGTCGAAACTATCCCTTTGTTCATGAAGTCTGTGGAGGACTCGTCTGTCATGTACTGAAAGTCGCCGTAAGTAGCGCCCTCCTCCATTCGCTGTTCAAGCACGGACATGACTTTCCCGGTCTCTATTTCGGCTACCTGACGTACCATTTGTGTCCTCGGCTCCAACCTCAGCTTGATCGAGTCCACGAATCCGAATAAGCCGTATCCGCCAATCGCCAGGCCGAACAGTCCACGGTTGTTCTCCCGACTGCAGAAGACACGCTTACCCCGGGCATTGATCAGAAAGAACTCTTCGATGTCTGCCACAATCGGCCTTCGGCCAAGTACCCTGCCATGGATGTTCGACGACAGCGCGCCTCCCAAGGTCATTTCATCCGCGCCGGTCTGTTTTTGGATTATCGAGAGTGTGCCGGCTGTTCCGCTCTGCGCGCCGTGCAGCCAGCGAACGAGTTCAGGCCATGTCACTCCCGACTGTACCCAAACAGTCCGCCCGTCCCTGTCAAGGGGACCTATTTCCTTCAACTCTGATGAGCTCATGGATACGCCAGACGCGGCGAACTGTTGACCTCCCATAGAGTGGAGAGACCCGGATGGACAGACGGCAATACCATCAGCCGCTGCTTTCCTGATCTCATTCCGAATGGCTTCCGAAGTTTGCGGTCGGACAATCCGCGCTGTCTTAGTCCTATTTAGTCGGGACTGGACATCGTTTAAGACGGGCATTGAGGTTGTTCCTGCAGCAGGGTCATTCGTCGGTTATCTTCCCGCTCCGCGGCACGGGCTCCGGCTTTCACGTCAACCCACCTGAGAACTACAGTCCCAGCTATGATTATGACGAGTATTGACGTAATCGCGACGCGGGTATCGAAGACGGAAGTGACAACTACGTACATCATCGGGCCAAAGACCGCCGAGGCCCTGCTCATAAATCCGAAGAAGGAGAAAAACTCTCCGCTCCTGGTTTCAGGAGTAATCTGTGCAAACAGGCTTCGGGCCAGCGCCTGGCTGCCGCCTATCACCATCCCTGTGAACACACCTAGAAGCAGCCACTGATACCCGGCGTCGAAGGACAGCGGCTTCCACATTACTTCACGCACAAACGCAGGCCACCAGTCCAGAGGTCCGGCCCCGAGTGTCGAAGGATGCAAAGCACCGACGCGCTTCTCCTCGTCCAAGTTTCCACCTACTATGGAGATAGAGTACGCCGAATTGTCGGAAAGCCGGACACTCTCGCTAAGAGAACGGGCGCTCCGGGAAGACAGGACATCCCCCTCGACATACTCGCCCGCCTCTTCTCTCCACAGGACCTCGGTGTGTGAGTCCTCGAGGTCGGGGGCTTTCTCTACGATGTAGTCGCCAGAACCTGACTGGTAATTCAATTGGTAGTCGAAGTCGGCATGGTCGGTCGGTACCAGCGGAGAAATCGCGACTCCAAACAGTACGATCAGACACCATCCTATAAGGGAAAGAGTAAGCGCGAGCTTGGTCGTAAGGCGCTGAGCCAGCTTTCCGAAGAGCAATGCGCCCGGAACCGCGACGAATTGGATAATCAGGATCGTAGCCATGTTGAAGACGAGTGGAATTCCGAGCGTGTCGGCGGCAAACGCCCCGGCAATGCTCATTACAGTCTGCAATCCGTCATTGAACAGCAAGTATGCTCCCAGATAGACAAGAACCACCCTGAAACGTTTCAGGTCGCGGAAGGTCTTGCCAAGTTCTCTGAAAGCGACAGCAACCGCACCGCGGATATTCATTCCCTGATGTCCGTTGTAAGTCGGCGGCTCAGGGATTATGGTGAGAGTCCACAGCGCCCATCCGAACCACCAGAATCCTATGGACGCCATCAAGATACGTGTCACCAGATCGGCTATCTCCGTGTCCTGAGTAAACAGAATCAGCACGAGATGAATTAAAAGAAGCAGTCCACCGCCAAAGTATCCATAGGCGAACCCACGGCTGCTTACATCATCAAGAAGATTGCGGGGCGCGATGTGAGGCAGAAAAGCATTGTAGAAAACCAGACCGCCGGCGAATCCGATGTTGGCAAGGATGAATGTCCCGAACAGCCATGCCCATGGACTTGATGTGTATGCCGAAAAGAATGCAAGCGCGGTAAAGAGTGACCCTGCGATCGTGTATGCCCAGAGAAGCGCCTTCTTTATGGGTACTCTGTCTGCAATGACGCCGAGAACGGGACTCGACACGGCAACTATTGCGGTAGAAACGGCGACTCCAAGGCTCCACATGGAACTGCCGGTGAAAGCGATACCCATGAATGACGCGCTCTCGCCAAGCGCGTTATTGAACAGAAAAACGAAGTAGAAAGGAAAAATGGTAACCGTGCCGCTGGTTGCGAATGCGGAATTTGCCCAGTCGTACATGCACCAGGCGCGAATGACTCTTCGCTGTTTCGCCGTCAGTTCGCCGATGCTGGCAGATGTCATGTGACCTTCTTTGACGTGGGCTGGAATGCTCGAAACTCACGCTCGGAGCCGTCATATGTTAATACAGCCTTGTCTTCATTGCCAGACAAGTGGACTGCGCACGAAAGTGGATTTCTGGTCATGAATTATCCGGCACCCAGGGCTTCCAGGAGTCTCGATGTTGATACCAGCATATGGACAACCGAAAGTGTTCTCTGCGATACTCGCAAGCATAGTATTACGAATGTTATGGCGCACTTGCGGAGGATTTGAACTATGCCGGCGGCTGCCCAAACGACTCGCTCGATCATTGATGAGTTCCGAAGTAGAGGGCTGATTCACATAACCGACGATGGCCAGGAGTTGTTGACTCCCAGTCTGGAAGAGCTTTTAGCGAGAGAGAAGGTAACGGCCTATATCGGTTTCGACCCCTCGGCTGACAGTCTTCACATCGGGAACCTGCTCGGAATTATGATGCTCGTTCGGATGCAGAAGTACGGCAATACGCCGATAGCGATAGCGGGCGGCGGAACCGGCCTGATAGGCGACCCCGGTGGAAAGTCCCAGGAGCGTCCCCTCCTCACACGGGAAGTATTACAGCAAAACCTGGAGGGCATAAGGGCGCAGCTTGCGCGCTTCCTGGACTTCGATGCCGAGGGCAACGCCGCCCTTCTCATCAACAACGCCGACTGGCTGGAGCAGATCAACGCGATTGACTTCATGCGCGACGTGGGGAAGCACTTCAGCGTCAACTATATGCTGGCGAAAGAGTCGGTTCGCAGCAGAATGACTGACGGAATCTCGTACACCGAATTCAGCTACATGCTGCTGCAGGCGTTCGACTTCCTGACGCTTTACGACCGGCACGGATGCGCTCTTCAAATGGGAGGCAGCGACCAGTGGGGCAACATAACCGCTGGGGTTGACCTGATCCGCCGTGTTCGCGGAGAACAGGCGCACGCTCTCGTCACGCCGCTGGTTACAAAGTCCGACGGAACGAAGTTCGGCAAGACCGAGGGAGGCACGGTATGGCTGGACGCGGACAAGACATCGCCATTCCAGTTCTACCAGTTCTGGCTGAACACCGCCGACGCGGACGTTGTTCAATTTCTGAAGTACTACACTCTCCTCCCTCTGGAGGAGATAGACGAGTATAAGGACGAGGTATCGGAACGGCCTGAGAAGCGTGAGGCACAACAGAGACTCGCATCTGAGGTTACACATATGACCCATGGCCAGACGGGGCTTGAAAAGGCCCTCACCGCTTCTGATGTACTCTTTGGAGGCGACATATCGGGGCTTAGCTCCGACGAACTCTTGGATATCTTCCAAGATGTGCCGTCGTCATCCATGGCGCGCGAGCAGTTCGACAATGGCGGAGTCCAGTTGCGTGATCTTGTCGCGGAAGTGGGCCTGGCATCTTCTCGCGGCGAGGCGCGACGGCTCATCCAGGGCGGTGGGGTCTCACTGAACAACCGGCGCGTGTCGGACGCCAGGCAGAACGTCACCCTGGAACACTCGGTGGACGGCCAGATAATAGTTCTGCGGCGCGGCGCCAGGCAGTATCGCCTCGTCAGGCTTCAGGGATAGAAAGCCCCCGCCAATAAACATCTGGCTGAAATCCACTCTATTGCGCTCGTGGGTCTCTTCGCGTCAGTTTACGATTCGTTCTCAAGGAGATTTGTATATTGCTGGCTAAGGTGAAGTCGTGCGCGGTATTCGGTCTGGACGGGTTCGTCGTTGATGTAGAGGTTGATATTTCCCCCGGCCTTCCAAGATTCGACGTTGTCGGACTGCCGGACACCGCAGTTCAGGAGGCCAGAGCCCGCGTAAGGGCCGCGATTCGCAACTCGGGCTACGAGTTTCCGCTGCGCCGGATAACAGCAAATCTGGCCCCCGCAGACGTCAGGAAGGCCGGATCAACCTATGACCTGCCGCTGGCCATCGCTTTGCTTCAAAGTTCAGGACAGATACCGCCCGTGTCCGAAGACTCAATGTTCATCGGGCAGCTTTCACTGAACGGCGACCTTCTCCATACCGACGGCGTGCTGCCGATGGCGGCGCTGGCCAGGGAATCGGGCGTCAGCAGGATATTCGTCCCGATGCCGGACGGGCAGGAAGCCGCGCTGGTGGAAGGCATCGAAGTGTATTCGGTGGGCAATCTTCCATCTCTCATTCGCCACCTCAGCGGCGAGCAAAGCTTGAAGCAAATCGCTTGGGAAGGGATGGCTAGAGACACGGATAGCACGGACTCCGCGTTCGACATTTCCACGATACGCGGACAGGAACAGTCCAAGCGAGCGTTGGAGGTAGCGGCGGCGGGAAGCCACAATTTGCTGATGAGCGGGCCCCCAGGATCGGGAAAGACCCTGCTGGCCAGAGCGCTTCCAACGATTTTACCGTCGCTCACACACGAAGAGGCGATAGAGGTGACAAAGATCTACTCCATTGCCGACTCGCTATCAAGAGACAACCCCCTCATCACCGAAAGGCCGTTTCGCGCGCCGCATCATACAATTTCATACGCTGGCCTTGTTGGAGGTGGCAGCAGACCAAGACCGGGCGAAATTTCGATGAGCCACCGTGGGGTACTATTCCTGGACGAACTGCCCGAATTCGGACACAGGATCCTTGAGGCAATGAGACAGCCGCTCGAGGACAAGCGAGTAGTGATAAGCCGAGCCCAGGGGTCGGTATCATACCCGTCCAACTTCATGATGGTCGGCGCGATGAATCCCTGTCCTTGCGGGTACTACGGCGACCCACTGAAACAGTGTTCCTGCACTAACTCGCAGGTGTCCAGATACGGGAAGCGGCTCAGTGGGCCTTTGCTGGACAGGATAGACATTTTCGTGGACGTTCCGAGCGTGGACTACGAGAAGCTGACTTCGCCGCCGGGGGCCGACAGATCGGAAAACGTTAGAGCTCGGACCGAACGGGCGCGGGAAATTCAGAGAGCACGTTTCACGGGAACCTCTCTGCTTACCAACTCGGAGATGGGGCCGAACGAAGTTCACAGGTTCTGCCAGTTGGGTCAGCAGGCTTCGGGAATGATGGGATCCGCCATGCGGCAGATGAATTTATCGGCGAGGGTGTATCATCGCATTCTGAAGCTGTCGCGCACAATCGCCGATCTGGCCGGCTCGGAGGCCATCGAGGTGGAGCACCTTGCGGAGGCTCTGCAGTATCGCCCATCGCAATGGATGTAGTCGGTACGCCATTCATGCGCCATCTGTCTCCCCGGCACTGTACAATTGACGCTGTGAAGATACTTGAAGTCAACAATTCGCTTCTATGAAACTACTCGGAGGAACAGATGGCGACTTTTGTGCTGATACACGGATCATTTCAGGGCGGGTGGATATGGAAACCGACCGCGACCGTTCTGCGACAAGCGGGACACGATGTCTATGCTCCAACACTAGACGGCTGCGGCGAGCGTCACCACCTCATACGACCAGGCATTACCATTGCAGCGCAGGGGCGGGAGGTCGCAGATATGATGTTCTACGAGGACTTGACCAATGTCGTCCTCGTCGGGACAAGTACAGGCGGACTGGTGATATGTAAGATCGCGGAGTTGGCGCGTGACCGCATCAGCCGTGTCGCGTTCGTCGACGCGCTTGCGCCTCAGCCCGGTGAGCGCGTGTCCGAGATAGTCCAGCGCGATCCGAATACGCCGCCCATGCCTACGACGGAGTTAACGCGCGGCCCGACACGGGAGGAAATGGAGAACCGACTGTTCGCCGACCTGGAGCCCGAACTGAGGGCCTGGGCCGTTGAGCGGTGCACCATGCACCCCGCAGAGGCATCCGACGCGCCGGGCGAACTGGATGCTTTCTGGGCACAGGAATGGGACGCGCGAGTGATCCGATGCCTGCTTAGCGCCAATCCACCCGAAGAGCACCAGCGTCGCACTGCCGAGGCGCTCAACGCCGACTGGCACGAAATGGACGCCGGACACTACCCCATGCTCAGTCACCCCGAGGAACTTGCGGCGCTTCTACAGTAGTGTATCACCCCCATCCTAGCCTTCCCCCGTCAAGGGGGAAGGAACTTTCGCGCCACTCAGGAATGGGGCCCTGCCTCACCCTCTGCTGTCGGCGTACACCTGGTGCGCTCTGTCAATGGCGCGAGTGCGGCCCTGCACCAGCGTTTCCTGGCGCGACTTCGCCCACTGGTTGGAGTTCTCCAAGCCCACAAGCGATCCCTGGAAGCGGGGCATGACATAGCGAGCGAGAAGCTCGAAGCTGTTCAGGATTCGGTCTCTTGACGCCCAGTCAATCGCCTGCACCAGGAAGCCGCCGAAGCCCCCACTCTGCTCCTCCAGCTTCAGGATGCCCTCGATACAGTCGTCGGGTGTGCCGATTATCCATGAGTCGGTATCGGCCATGTGATCAATGACCTCTTCGAGGGGCCCATAGAACGCGGCCTTACGTCCGTTGGTTCCTTCAGTGTACTCGCGCAGGAAACGGCCTGCTCCCAGTCTGGCTTCCTCGAACGCCTTCTCTCTAGTTTCGGCGAGATGCACGGGAACAGTCAGCCGCCAGTCGAATCTGTCCACGGTCTGGTTGTGTTCAGCCGCCGATTCCTCGGCCACATCCCACAGGAACTTGAGATTAGTTCCGCCGGTCGCGGACGGATCCCTGGGTACAGTGATGGTAAGCACCGAAGCGCCATACTTTCCAGCAAGCGCTACCCCCGAGGGTGACTGCACTGAGGCGACGGCAATGGGCATATGCGGCTTCGTGTAGGGGCGAAGCTGGAGCATCGCTTCATTGAGCTCAAACCAGTCGCTCTTATAGCTGATTGGCTCGGTCTCAGTGAACAGGCGCAGAACGATCCCAAATGCCTCGTCCATCTTTTCCCGCTGCGTGGTCGGATCGATACCCAACATGTAAGCGTCGCCTGGGAGCGCACCCGGACCCACGCCGAACATTGCTCTGCCGTGCGTCATGTGGTCCAGCTGCACCATGCGATTCGCCACCATGAGCGGATGGTGATAAGGCAGACTGATCACTCCAGTGCCAAGTTTGATGTGCCGTGTGCGGTCTGCCGCGATTCCTATGAAGATTTCAGGAGAGGAAATCGTCTCCCATCCTGCGCTGTGGTGCTCTCCGATCCACGCCTCATCGTACCCGAGATAGTCGAGCCACTGTATCAGTTCAAGATCGCGGTCTATCGCCAACGTGGGATTCTCTCCGACACGATGGAAGGGACCGAGGAAGATTCCGAATTTCATTCTTTCGGGAAGTGTCATCTTGGTTCACCTGCGTCCTGAAAATTGCCGCCCGCTTTTAGTAGCGTACTCTGCTGGAAGATTTACCTAGACACATCCACCTTGTACACCCGAACGGCGGTGTCGTGGAACATGTCAGCGCGCTCTGAATCGGAGTAGCCCTTCGACAGGCGCTTGAACGCATTGTACATCACGTTGTACGAGTACGAGACCTTGTCCACCGGGAAGTTACTCTCGAACATACTGCGTTCGGGCCCGAACTGCTCGATACAGTAATTCATCAATGGGGTCATGTCCTCTGCCAGCTCTTCGGACCCGATGGGAGTGTCTCTTTCGTGCCAGTCAAAGCCTGTGCGCGGCATTCCAATACCACCCAATTTGACATTCACGTTTGGACATTCGGCAACTGCCGCAATTCCGTTGCGCCACGCTTCGAGGACCTCTTCGTCGTTGTTGCCATAGGGGCCGACCCTTAGCAGGCCGCCAATGTGATTCAGAATAATAGTCAGATCAGGCACGGCCTTGGCAAAGTCGGCCAATTCAGGCAGTTGAGGGAAGTACATCCATGCTTCCAGCGACATTCCCATCCGAGACAGGACGCGTGCCCCCGCCCGGAAATTATCATCGGCCAACTGGCCCTTCATCCTATGGGCCGACGTCACTTCGATCTCAGGATGCGGGTCCCAAGTCACGGAATGCCGTATGCCGCGGAAGCGATTGGGGCTGGCGGTCTGAAGAGCTTCGAGTACGGGTTCGACACCATCGCCCAGTAGGAGATTCGCGTGTCCGACAATCGCGGCGGCGGCGCGAGTCGGCCCGTAGAGATCGCTCTCACTTGCAGCGGCTAGACCCTGTACGAACTCGACCTCACCGACCGGGCGCATTTCCTCCGGCCCGCTGGAACGATACATTGCCCTCGCCTCTATGAACACGGTGGATCGGATGTTGTGTCCGCTATTGACGTCGTCGGCAAGTTCGTGGAGAAGATAGCGCTGATAAGGGATACGCTCGGTACGCATGTCCCAGAAGTGATGATGTGGATCGCAAATTGGAATTTCGGGCTCAAGAGCTGGCTCGGTCGTCAAGGCGAGCCAGTCATTACCTCCGAACGGCATAACAGTACCTCCGATGCTTGATTTGGCAAGGCAATCATAGCATAGACAAGGTGTTTTAGATTCGGCCTCCCTTTGGGCCCCGGCTTCGGGTTTCCATTACCCGGATGTCTGGGTGGGCGTAGGTGTGGGTGTCGGAGTCTTGGGAGCGCCGGGTAGAGATACACAGGCTATGCCGTCGCGGTCTCTGTCGAGTCTGTGAGGATCGGAATCAGGGCCACCTTCGGATTCGTAGAACGACTGCGCCTCTGACCAGGTATCGAAATCGGAGCAGTTGTGAGTATCCTTCTCAGACTTGGATTTGTCATTGGGAGCGCCGGGTAGAGACTGACAGGCTATGCCGTCGTTATTCCCGTCAAGATTGTGTGGGTCTGATCCAGGGCCGCCTTCGGACTCGAAGAAGGCTTGTGCTTCGGGCTGGGTGGCGAAGTCTGAACAGTTGTGAGTATCTACGTCGGGCGTAGGCTCGGAGGTTGGAGTAGGCGCTATGGAAGTGGGTGTTGGCGTTGGATCGCCGGGCGCGCCAGGCAAGGACTGGCACGCGACACCGTCACCGTCCCTGTCCAGTCGGTGCGGGTCCGAGCCGGGGCCGCCCTCAGATTCGTAGAATGACTGAGCCTCACGCCAGGTTTCGAAGTCGGAGCAATTGTGAGTGTCCGTTGGAATGGGCGTGGCAGTTGGAGCGGCGCTGCCGGACGGATTCGATGTAGATTCATCGCTGGGGGCGCCCGGCAAGGACTGACAGGCTACACCATTGCCGTCCCTGTCCAAACGGTGTGGGTCTGAACCGGGGCCGCCCTCAGACTCGAAGAATGACTGAGCCTCACGCCAGGTTTCGAAGTCGGAGCAGTTGTGAGTGTCCGTTGGAATGGGCGTGGGAGTTGGAACGGCGCTGCCGGACCGATTCGATGCAGATTCGTCGCTGCTGGGCGCGCCGGGCAAGGACTGACAGGCTACGCCATCCCCGTCCCTGTCCAAACGGTGGAGATCAGAAGAAGGACCTCCTTCCGATTCATAGAACGACTGCGCCTCCGACCATGTGGCGAAGTCTGAACAGTTGCGGTCTTCTAAAGAATCGGCTCCAGAATCTCGATAACCCGGCAGTGACTGGCAGGCAATACCATCCCCGTCCCTGTCCAGATTGTGTGGGTCGGATTCCGGTCCACCATGATCTTCATAGAACTCCTGGGCAGCTGACCAAGTGTCAAAGTCTGAGCAATCCCGGTCATCTACAGGAATTTCGAGCAATGCGGGTATAGCCGGAGCGCCGAGTATGGACTGACAGGGGATGCCATTGCCATCCACATCAAGGCCGAACGGGTCCGATTCCGGCCCTCCGTGCAATATGAAGAATTCCTGCACCTCGTCCCATGTACGGAAATCCGAGCAACGCATGACGAGTAGTGAAATCTCTGTGTCTTTGGTTTCTGGTGGAACCGCGCTCCCGGGAGCGCCTGGCAACGACTGACAGGCAATCCCATCGCCATCCCTATCCAGTCCGTGCGGGTCCACGCCGGGACCGCCCTGAGCCTCGTAGAATGACTGAGCCTCCGACCAGATATCGAAGTCGGAGCAATTGCGATCAGGAAGTGGCTGGGGTAGATCAACCGGTACGGGGGTGGAGGTAGGATCAATAAGGTCGTTTGGCGCGCCGGGAAGAGACTGGCAGGCGATGCCATCGCCGTCTCTATCGAGCCGGTGTGGATCTAAATTTGGGCCGCCCTCGGACTCGAAAAACGCCTGGGCTTCCGACCAAGTCCCGAAGTCTGAACAATTACGATCCCTCGCGGCAATATCGGCAGGTGTAGGTGTGAGTGTGGGCGCATCGAGAATAGAAGTCGGGATAGGCGTGGCACTTACCGGAGCGGCGATATCTCTTGGCGCTGCTTCATCCTGGTCAATGGTCTGAAGGAACACCCGCGTTTCGCAGGTTGCAAGCATCTCTGAGAGCGCTTCCAACTCCTCCTCAGTCGCCGTCAATTCCCATTCCCACTTAATGGTTATCCAGTCCAGCGCGTATTGACACCAGTACTCGCTGTTCGGCGGTCTCCATTCATCGGGACCTTTACCTCCCTTGGAACGGTTGGCTGACGCACTCACCGCAATGAGGTGCCCGTCGTAGTAAAGATCGTTGGCGTACTCGCTCTTACGCTCCCCATCCCATGCGTGCCCTCCAGATCTGTGGGCGTTGATAAGAGGCACCATGTGGTCAATGTCCAGGTCTCCGGGATCGGCAAACATTTCGCCGGTGTACGGGTCCTTCCAGACCCCGGCGTCAACCTCGCAACTTCGCCCATCTTTGAATCCCACAGTCTTCGTAGATTCAGAGATCAGTACCTCATGCCGCGTGTTCTGACAGTCGTCGTCCACATCTATCCAGTGATTCCACTCATCCCGATCATACGGCGCTCCCTGATTGTAGGGGGCAATAGAGATTCGCAGGATGATCGTGGACGCACTGGGAAGAACAGTTGGGACTGGCGTGAGTGTCGCGGTAATCTGGCTGATCGGCGTCCCGGTTGGGACAGGAGACGGCGCAAATTCAGGAGTAGGCAGGGAAAGAGGAGTCGAAGTCGGAAGCTGTGGAATTTCAGGAACGGAGTCGGGCAGGTCTGAGCAAGCCGAGAGGATAGATATGAGTAAGCACAGACTGATAAGAATCGCCATGCCTACCGTTCGATATGGCGGGCATGGCGACTTTAGATCACAAGGTGACAGGCCGGATGTTGACTTGGACTTCAGACGGCGCACTCTCCTTCGCCACGCTCAAGGATGTACTTGGCAGTCTTGTTCCAGTCAATGTACAGATCCAGGGACTCCCGATTGAGTTCGGGAATGTCCTTGAATTCCTGCAGCAACGGTTCGAAAGACTCCGGCCCAACCCTGGCGGCGAAGTCGCGGAAAATCTCGTCATCGTCGCGCTCTGCCTTGTAGAAGTCGAGAACCTTTCTGAGCGCCTGGGGCATACTTTTCGCGGGAACCTTGGTCTTGACCCGGAGGCCAATGCGAGTGTCGCCGTTCTCGAAGCCGCCGCCGAGGAACATCTCGTATGCCGGAACCTGTCCGCCAGGGCCCTTTGCCGCGGCGCCGTGGAAGCCAATATCGGCGACGTGGTGCTGTCCGCAGCCATTAGGGCAGCCGCTCATCTTGATGTGCATCTGCCGAACGAGCGGGTCTTCCTCTTTGTCAATCACCTGGACTGCGTCGCTGATGGCGCGTCCCAGTCCCATCGAAGACGTTATGCCTAGCTTGCAGCTATCGGTGCCCGGACACGAGACGACGTCGGTTATCTCCATAGCGCCGGAGTCGCCGAAGCCGATTTCGTTCAGCTGCTGCCAAACTTCGTAGAGCGCGTTTTCGGGCACCCATCTCACAGCCAGGTTCTGCTGGTGAGTCAATCTCACGCGGCTCGCACCGTACTTGCGGGTGAGATCGGCCAGTTGATAGAACTGTTCCGCCTGTATATCTCCCAAGGGCAACTTGGCGGTAACGGTATGGTATCCGTCCTGTTTCTGCGGCTTTACGTTTGTCGAAAGCCATCGCTCGAATTCGGGTTCCGAGCCCGCCGTGGCGAAATTGCCGTCAAGCGATGGGGCATCCGCTTGCTCGTCGTCAATGAACAGAAGTCCTGCGGGATCAAACGAACGCTGCGCCCAATCTTCCCGAAGCTGTTCTTCGACCTGCTTGCGGAATTCGTCTATTCCTATGCGATCAATCAGGAACTTGACGCGAGCCTTCATCCTGTTTCGTCGTTCCTGGTCCGAATTGTGGAAGACTCTGAGCGCGGCCTCGGTTACTTTCAGAAATTCGTCGGCGGGAACGAATTCATAGAGCGTGGGCGCGATTCGCGGCATTATAGAGGTGCCGCCGCCCATCATCATCTTGAATCCCCTCTGCCCGTCTTTGATCACGGGAAGGAAACCCACGTCGTGTATTCCGGTGATAGCGCAGTCGCGCGAGCATCCTGAGAAAGCGGTCTTGATCTTGCGCGGCATTGACTGAGTGAACGGGTGCCGGACGAAATATCGTGAGTACGCCGCCGCATAAGGCGTAACGTCGAAAGGCTCAAGAGAGCAGACACCGGCAATCTCGCAGCCCGTAACGTTGCGTACCGTGTTTCCGCAAGCCTCGCGCGTCGTAAGCCCAACGGATGCCAGCATACGCATTATCTGGGCGGCATAATCGAGCGGGATATGGTGCAACTGGATATTCTCACGAGTTGTCACGTGCCCCTTGTTGAGTGGCGCGTAATCGGCGACTATCTTGCCGACCATATCCAACTGGTCCGCGTTCATGCCGCCGAACGGAATCTTGATGCGGAACATATGGACATCGGGCTGACGCTGACCATAAATACCCTGCCGCAGGCGGAACGCCATGAAGTCAGTCGGGTCCCAGTCCCCGGCCTGGAATCTCTTCACTCCTGCTTCGAACTCTTCGATCTCCGAGGGGAAGTACTCAATAATGGGATTGGTCTGGGTAGTCATTCTCAGGGATCCTTCCTGGACTTATCACGTGGGTGGTTCGAAAACCGGGTTCGGCAACGAACGGCGGGAGACGCGGAGCGTCACATCGTAAATCTATCAACAGAGTCGGTGAGTGTCAACCGAGTTACGGACGGCGATGCTGTATAAGTTTGGTCGGTATAAGAGTCACCCTCACCCTAGCCCTCTCCCATCAAGGGAGAGGGGATTTTCACTCCACAAGCGCCGCCGACTAGGTTGATACAGATTCACGGATCCGGAATTCTCAGCCGCTCCAGAGAGATGTCTCAATCTTCTATATTGATACAGTATATATCATATATTATTAGTACAATGATATAGAAATGTTGAGAATGGACTCGAAAAAAGGTTTTTCAAGAAAACCTGCCCTTTCTGCCCTACCTGACCCTATCAGCTACAAAATGCAGGACAGTTCAGTGAAAATTTCTGCCCCAAAGCTGCCCTAACCCGCCCCTCTGAATTGCTTTGAATTATGTATTTCATAGATTTCAGGTTATGACTTCCAAGAATGTTCATCAAATATGAGCCGTTTCGCATCAACAGAGACATCAGTGAGTCTTACTCGGTCGGAACCGTGAATCGAGAGATTCAGAGAAGCGTCTCAAGTATAGCATACATACGATTGTAGGTTCTATTTCGCAGAGCAACGCTATCATGGTTCGGTCCTCTTGGGTAAAGTAGAGACCAGAACTCGATTGACGCTTTGGCTGAGGCGTTGATAGATTTGGGATAGGGACATGCCATTCGCAGAATATGCAGACCATGTGGAAAACAGTCGGACATGACAAAGCGATTCGGACGCTAAACCGCTCGATAACAGCGGAAAGGCTCGCCCACTCTTACCTGATCACTGGCCCTTCCAAGATCGGCAAGACGACGCTCGCCCTCGACATCGCGCGGGCGGCCAACTGCACATCAGATAATCGTCCATGCGGGACCTGCCGTCAGTGCCAGCGCATCACTCCGGGCCTACATCCAGATGTCCGGACAATCGGTCTGGAAGCCGCAAGGTCGGGCAGACTGCGAACGCAGATTAGCATCGAACAGGTGCGCGAGATCCAGCGCGACGCGAGCTTGCTGCCCTACGAGGGCCGCAGCCGTGTCTTCATTTTCGAGAATGGCGAGAAACTGAGCGGCGAGGCTGCCAACAGCCTGCTCAAGACGCTGGAGGAGCCGCCCGACAGGGTCATCATCATTATCGTAGCCTCGGATGCGAACGCCGTGCTGCCGACGATACTCTCCAGGTGCAGACGGATAGATCTTCGAACAGCTCCTCCGGGAATCATTGCGGACTATCTTGTGGAAGAGAAATCGCTCAGTCGCGAAAGGGCCGAGGAGATATCCGGTTTATCGGGCGGCAGAATCGGATGGGCAATCGAGGCAGCGGACGATCCTGCGATAATCACTCGAATTGCGGAGGCCCTGGATCTGATCGAGGCGACCGTCAAAGGGCCCCTGGCTGAAAGATTCGACTATTCAGAAAGTCTCGCACGACGCTTCTCAGCAGACAGACAAGGAGTTTTTACGGAACTCGATCTCTGGCAGTCGTGGTGGCGCGACGTGCTGCTCATCGGTCAGAGGAAGCACGAACTGGTAGTCAACTCATCCCGCAAAGAGACGCTGACTTCGGTCGCAGATCAGAACTCCATCGAGGAGGTCTCAGCATCGCTAAGGGCGATTCGACGGACCGTGTTTCTCCTGGAGAGGAATGTTTCTCCGCGCCTTGCGTTGGAGAGTATGATGATGAAACTACCCGTGGTTTCCTGAGCGGGCGAAACGGACAGACATGATCGTCGGAGTCAGATTCGAGCCCTACGGCAGAGTCCACTATTACGACGACAGCGGAATCAGCTTGTCGTTCGCGGACAGAGTGCTTGTCGAATCCGACGATGGCGAAAGAGAGGCCAGCGTAGTGATCGGGTCCGACCAAGTGGTGCACAGCAGCCTCACCTGTACATTGCCACGTGTTCTGAGCGTGGTCGAAAGAGCCCCGGAGATACCGTAGTACCGTTTCCACATGTTTCTGATGTATTGCAACCAGCCCCCACCCCTGGATTCCCACCTTCGCGGGAATGACGGACGGTCGTTAGAGTGTGTCATCTTCATATGGATGTAGTGGTGGTAGGAAGCAGTCCTTCTCAACTCAGCCATGGAATGAACGGACGCCATTCATCCATGATCTTGCGATGCTGGAACATGTAGTAGGGGTTGGGCTTGGGTATGCCCGGCTCTCTCAGCAACTTCATTCGCGCCTCGCGAGGAGTCCTTCCCGCCTTGTGATGGTTACAGGGAATGCACGCGCTCACGACGTTATCCCAAGAGTGAGGACCGTGGCGCCATCTTGGGAGGATATGGTCGAGAGTGAGCTGGCGCGTCTGCTTGCCACAATACTGACAGGTGAACCCGTCCCTATAGAACACCGCCTGTCGAGAAAGTCGGCGGCGCATCACCGGTCTCTTCACCATGTATATAAGGCGGATTACTGATGGCGCGGGGAACAATTCAGAAACGCTCTGGATGTGTCCACGTCCGTTTACTACAAGCTCCGCCTTGCCCCGCCCTACCAGGACAACCGCGCGTCGCACATTGCAGACGTTGAGTGGCTGGTAGTTCTGGTTGAGCACCAGAACCGGCGAATTAATTGCGCTCATTCTACGCCTTCCGGTGGGCTTGTCTGCCAGAAACTCCTCAAAGTGGATACTGCTCAACCCTAGTCTAACTCAAACTACGGGTTTATCTCCATATCACGCGACGCTATTGCCGCTCGCCTCCCTGGAGAGCAGGTCCAGCCCAACCGCAAAGTCTCCAACCACGGGCCCGAATGAGATTTCAGGCACTGTGTCCCACACATCGAGAAACAGTGAAACCGATTTCGAGTCGACCAGTCCGTCCACTAGAATATGCCTGTTGTCTTCCATGAGGGAAACAGTGTCGGCGGTGTCCACTGCGGCTATGCCCGTCGCAGGAATGTCTATATCAGACCCGGCGAACGTGGACGCAAAGGCAAGCCGTGCGAGAATGACGATGAGCGCGCCCGATACCGTGAGCCCGACGAGAAGACCGAGTGCCACGCCCGCGAGCCTGTCCGCCAGTCCCGTCGCGCCCAGCGTTCCGGCGTTGGCGATTGATTTCACTACTCGGCCGGTCATGACGAATGTCGCGGTCGAGACGGACATGATGAAAACATACGCAAGAACTGAGACTAATGCGTCGGCTCCCGGCGAGAAGCTCACTAATTCACCAGCATTAGCGGCGTATCTTCCAGACAACCACCATCCCGCCACTAATCCAACGCACAGGAAGACCACATCCACAAGCCCTGTCTTCAGGCCCCAGAAGAGCGATACGCAAAGAATCACGATTATCAGAAAATCCAGCCACTGCATCAGCTAACTTCCATGACGTTATCCTATAAATTAAGCAGGAGCTACGAGTGAAATCGGCGCACTCACATGATTCCAGACTAGCACAGCGCAGTCGCCGCCTAAAGGGAACCTAACCCCGCGCCAAGGCGTTTTCAAGGTGGGCGTTGTCCAGATTCGACCGCACCTCCCCCCTGGATTCCCGCCTTCGCGGGAATGACGAAAGCGGGTCTATAAGGCTTAATCTACAGCTTTGCAATGGCCCTGACCGCGCGCAGACGGGAAAACCCGCGCCGTTCGTATTGCCTTATCTCGACGTTTGTCTTTATATTCATCATATTCATCTACAGACTAGTACAGTGACAACTTGATTTTGCCATGTGTTAGCCTGCCCTCCACGTTTGGATTTCCGCTTTCGCGGGAACGACGGATAGTGGTTGGACTAGGAGTGAGGAGGATGTCGTAATGCTCGTAATGGGCATCGACCCCGGAACGCGCAGTATGGGGATTGGCCTAGTGGAATCGGACGGCGAAGAATTCTTCCTGAGGCATTCGGACGCGCTCAGCCCTCCCAGGAAGGCAGATCTGGCGGAGCGTCTCGGGTGGCTTCACGCCCACCTGGCGGAATTGATAGCGGAGGTCAGGCCGGACGTGGTGGCCGTAGAGTCTCCCTTTGTGGGTCGAAACATTAAAGCCGCAATTGCGGTGGGTCAGTCGCAGGCCGTGGCCATGGTAGCGGCCGCATCTCATGGCATTCCGGTGTCAACCTATGCGCCCAGAGAGGTGAAGAAGGCTGTCACCGATAATGGCGGGAGTTCAAAGGAGCAGGTGCAGGATATGGTCCAGTTTCTGCTCGACCTGGAAGAGCCTCTTCATCCCGCTGACCGGGCGGATGCGGCTGCCGTGGCGATCTGCCACATAAACAACGCCCAGACCCTCGATATCGAGATGTGGGAGTAGCAGTTGGTATCCACTCTCATCTCATCCATTAACGGCACCCTGCGCGGTGTAGGCTCTGACTGGGTTGACGTATCGGTGGGAGGCGTGACGTTCCGGATCAGTATGCCGGACACTTCAGCCAGCGCAGTCGGGCGCGTCGGCGATCCGTTGAGCCTACACACCTCGCTGCAAGTCAGAGAAGAGAGCCTAACTCTGTACGGGTTTCCGACGGAAGATGAGCGCCAGACATTCGACACGCTTCTGAACATCAGCGGCATCGGCCCCCGGCTCGCGCTCGCAATGCTCGCGCGATTCAGTCCGCAGTCGCTCGTCCAGACTGTCGAGGAAGGAGATACGCGAGCGCTTTCGACTGTACCCGGAATAGGTCGCCGGACCGCCAGTCGCATAGTCCTGGAACTCAAGGGCAAACTGGACCTGGACTTCGCGGATGGAAGCGGGTCGGCCCCCGACTCTGAACTGGTTGACGCACTAACGGCTCTGGGCTATGGCGACAATGAGGCACGGGAGGCGCTGTCGAGGTCGGCGTCGGAAGGACAGTCGGAGGAGGACAGAATCCGCGCTGCACTGGAGTACCTGGCGGGCGAGTGATGGAGTATTCGCCATACGACCCGTGGGCCGACATATACGACGCCGTTTACTCGTATGTCCGGGCCGACATACCCTTTTACACCCAGGAAGCAGTTGAGTCGGGAGGCCCCGTGCTGGAACTGGGAGTTGGCACCGGACGCATTGCCATTCCCACCGCCCAACTTGGCATAGACGTTGTTGGCATAGACACCTCGGAAGCGATGCTATCGCAAGCCAGGCGCAAGCTGAAATCCCTGAGAGAGGGCTCCGGCGACGTTGAATTGATTGCAGCGGACATGCGCGAATTCGACCTTCGGCACGAGAGCGGCGCGCAACGTAAATTCCCCCTTATTACCATCCCGTTCAGGGGTTTCCTCGCGCTCATGACGGTCGAGGAACAGATACGGACCTTCGAACGGATTCGCAGTCATCTGAGCCCGGGAGGAAGGCTGGTCTTCAACATCTTTGTGCCCGACCCGAACATCGCCTTCGAGCAGAGCGATGTTCCGCGGTATCTTAACGATGTAACCGATCCTGCGACCGGCACGAGTTACGTCCTGTATCAACAGAGCTGGTATGAGACTTACGACCAGATAGTCAGCATCCGCATGATGATAGAGGAGTTGGACGATGACAGCGTGGTCGTCCGAAAGATGTATCGCGACTACAGCCTGAGATACTGCCATCGCTGGGAGATACACCACCTGCTCGTAATGTGCGGGTTCGAAATCGAAGATCTCTGGGGAGACTTCGACCGTTCGGTGTTCACACCGGGCAGCACAGAGATGATTTGGGTGGCGCGGAGGGGGTGAGTGTGAGCGCTATTCCGGTTCGCCGTCCGAGAATACTTGGACTACGGGGTCTCCCCTAGATATGTAGCTGTCCTCATCGGGCAGGTCTTCCCAAGTAGAATCGGTTGTTTTCAGGGTCTCGTATCTCGTAATCCATCTAGGTGGTGATGACATACGACTGTACAACCCTATGAGGTCTGACGAACCGCCTATGTTTTCGCGCTTTTTCCTGAACGTCGCGGCTACGGATAGTCTGTGCTGAACTGATATTATTTTCACCCTGACTTTCGGCTTGTCCAGAGAACCGAGGACATCGCCAGTGACAGGGTCCGTTATGTCATGGCCCTTAGGGGTCACTATATCAAACAGCATCCCTATCTCAACTCCGTCGTCCAAGCCTACGTTCAGAGCTACCTCGCGGGAGTTGAGAATCTGTGCGACCTTTCCTCTGATTGGTCTAACTTGGGTTGTCATTTTGAGACTCCCTCGCCTGAACTTCAATGTCCTCTACATCTTCGGGAGATATATCGCGCCAGTCTTCAATAGCAGAACGCGCCGTTCTTAGCTGTTCGCTTACAACAGCGTCAATTACATCCAAACTGGGATCTGGTCTCTGAGTTTTGAACCCTTGCACCATATCGGACAGATTATAAAGTCCGATGTGTATGTCCAACACTCTCCGGAAGACTGGGCGGGCGTGATTTCTAAGTGCTGAACTCCGTCCGATTCTCCAAGACGCACTTATCCCGGTTGCCAGAATCACCACTTGGAAGAGAATCTCCTCAAGAGAGGTGAGTTCACGTCCCGAAGATACAACAATCATCACGATTACAAGACCGAAGCACGCCAATGCGAGAATGGCGCTTAGCAGATCTATGCCGCTCCTAGGAATCCACTTGATAGAATTCTTCACGTATTGTGTCTCAAATGCCGAGGAGCCAAGTTCACCAGCGTCTCCCAAGACCTTCATTCAGTAGGACAAACATCTTAATTGATTCTAGCATGGGTCCAAAAGCCGGTCAAAAGATCATTGCCAAAGACATCGCGTGGGCGGGCACTCCTCAACCGCGCGAAATTTAGACGCGACTTGACTGCGATTAGCGCGCTCTCATACTATTCGGGTTGCGGCCCGGCGCACACTTGAGCCTGACCGGACTTTTCATGCGACGGCAGGAGTTCATGTTCATAGACCTACACACCCATTCGGTATCTTCGGACGACTCACGCGCCGCCGTGGAGCAATACGTCAAATGGGTCGGAGTGTTGCGCCGGAAGGGTTATTCTATTGACGGCTTCGTTCTTACGGAGCACAGGAAATTCGATTTCGACAAGGACTACTCGGCGCTGGCCGAAGAGAACGGTGTGCTGATTATGAAGGGCTCCGAACTCGATACCAACATGGGGCACTTCCTGGTTTACGGCGTGAGTGAAGCGCTGACTGACGCGGTTGACTTCTCTGATGTCACGATGGACGCCATGGAATTGGTGAGGGCGGCGGAGGAAAGTGGCGCGATTGCAATCCCCGCCCACCCCGGTCGGTTCGGAATTGGGCTGTGCGAGTTTGCGGATAACGGATCTGACTTCGGCCTGATAAGAGCCGCAGAGGGCTTGAACGGTTCCAATCGTCCTGGTGAACAGGAACGTGCCGAGGAACTGATCGAGAGCCTCGGAGTGCCCGCGACCGGAGGCAGCGACGCCCATCTGGTGAGCGCTATAGGCAAGTGCATGACGAGCTTTAATGGTCAGGTCTTGGACGAAACCGACCTGGTACGGGAACTCCGGTCGGGCAGATACGGTCCCGTTCGATTGGACGACACACTTTAGGAGCAGCAGCCATATGACAACTGAGGAAATGGAATTGAAGTTCGACCGCAGTCTTCTGGGCGTCGAAAACGACATCGGTCAGTACCCGGTAACCAAGGAGATGATCGTCAAGTTCGCCAATTCTACCGGTGAACAGAACCCACTTTACTATGACGACGACATCGGAAGCCAGTCCGAACATGGAAGTATCATCGCGCCACCGACGTTCTGCAACATGTTCGTGTCCGGGGTTACACGCCCGGACATCAAGCTGGAATTCGGGGACGTAAGCCTGTTTGCGGGTCAGGCAATCGAGTCTCTATCTCCGGTGAAGCCAGGGGACACGCTCCACGCCAAGACGAAGCTCAAGGACGTTTACGCGAAGACCGGACGGTCGGGCAGGATGGTATTCCAAGTGTGGGAAACCAGCTTCGCCAACCAGGACGGCGACACTGTCGCGCTGGTGCAGGAGTCGTTTGTGAAGCGCAACAGGAGGCCCAGATGACCGCAGTGGAAGTCTATTTCGACGACGTTGATCTCGGAGATGAGGTAGGCCCGGTCGAGCGAATCGTCACCGACGACCAGGTCATCGAATTCACACAGGTCTGGGGACGCGAGACGGGCCCCACTCGGTTCACAAGCCGCGAGAAGGCGCAGAGCGAGGGTCTCCCCGAAGCAATCGTGCCCGGCGCGATGAATATCGCGATTATGTCCCAACTGATCACCGGATGGTCGCCTACGGTCAAGCTCAAAAAGCTGGATGTAGTTTTCAGAAGCCCGGTATTGCACAATCGCCCTCTTACCCTGAAGGGTATGATTACGGACAAGGACATCGTTGACGACGATCCCACCATCGAGTGCGACATCACGATGGAGAACGAGGAAGGCACACCTCATGTGATTGGCAAGGCGACCGTTTCACTGCCCACGCGCGAATAATTCATTCGACGAAACCCCGAAATTCAGAAAAGAGAAAGAGGCGTCCGTGCGGACGCCTCTTCTGTTGTATCGCCTTATTGTAATCTCGGAGTCTAGGTTCTGTTGGGATTCTATGATTTTCCCTGCCTTCAAGGTGTTGCGGCAGGGAAAATAGCCACACCCCACACCCCTGGATTCCCGTTTTCACGGGAATGACGAGAAATATCAACACGGCCTAGTGTTCCATTATCGTGCCGCCGTTTATGTTGATGGACTGCCCATGAATCCATGAGGCTGCCTCGGTACAGAGATAGACGCAGAACTCGCCGGTTTCGTCGTCGGTACCATTGCGACCTATCGGGGTGGTTTCGGCCATCTCTACCCAGCGGGTCTCACGATCAATGTCATCCATCCTGTGGGTATCGACAGCCCCAGGGCAGACACAATTGACGTTGATTCCCATGGGGCCAAATTCCCTGGCCATGGACTGTGTCATTCCCACAATGGCGAAGTTCGCGGCATTATACGCGAGAGTGCTGGCGCTGCCCCGCTTACCTGCGGATGAGGATATGTTCACAATCTTTCCGCCGGACCCTTGCTTCTGCAACTGGGCGACGAACGCCTTGGTGCAGAGATAAGTGCCGCCGATCTTTATGTCTATGACCTTCTGGAAAATGCCGTCGTCAAGCTCCAGAACCGGCACGCGGTCCGGGCCGCGAGCAAACGCAGCGTTGTTCACCAATATGTCCACACGGCCAAACTCTTTAACTGCCTGGTCAATCATATTCTGGACGTGGTCCGTGTTGGTCACGTCAGCGATCAGGGGCAGAGCCTTCACGCCGTGAGATTCGATCTGGTCCGCGACGCTGTGTATGTCGCGCCAGTTTACGGCCTTCTCGTCGTCAGGGAAGGTAGAAGGATCGCGACCTGTTCCAGTCACGACGACGTTGGCGCCTAGTTTCGCAAACCCGACTGCGGCGGCGCGTCCTATTCCTCGCAGTCTTCCAGCTCCGGTTACAATCGCAACCTTTCCATCTAATTCGCCCATTGGGAATCCTCACTGATCAAGCTAAGTCGAATTTTCGTCGGGCAGAAGTATATCGCGCCTGAGTCGAAGTGTAAACGCGCGGGGTCACAGACCGAGATTGCTTCTAAGCCAGTCCCCAAGCATTTCGCGCAACTCCTGACCGCACTCCGTGAGGCCGTGTTCGGCCCCGGGATACAGGACGAGTTCCTTCGGCTTCTTTGCCCAGGAGTAGATCTGCTCCGAGCAGTACGGAGGCAGGCGGGAGTCGCTTGCTCCGTGGGCCAGCAGCAGCGGACGCGGTGAAACCTTGTCGGCGCCGCGCGCTCCGAAGGTCTGACTGGACAATGCGACGACTGCTTTCACGTCTTCGCTGTAAGGCGCAGCCGTAATCACCACCGCTCCTCCGAAGGAGTGTCCGACGAGAGCGATTTCGGTATGGCCCGTGCCGGTGAGGAACGAAACGCCGACCAGCGTGTCCATGACACATTCCTGGATGTTATTGGGCATACGATAGTCAACCCGCACGGAAGTGGCATCCAGCTTGAGCTCCTCTGACAGGTCGCGATACAGTCCACCCGCCGGGCCCGCGAATCCGCCGCGCGCCCCCCACACCCAGACAACGCCCTTCGTAGTGCGTCCTTCCTGGTTATTGTGAACGATGATATTGACATCGCCTCGTGTGGTGCGCAGCAGCATCCCGCGACCAGATTCGCCGTCGGGAGGCTCCCAGGGCTCGACGCCGACAATGCGAATAGAAACTTCTGAAGATGTCATACGGCAATTCCTATCACAGTGAGGGGCGACGAGTATGCCAGTCCGTAGCCTGCTCGAGCGCGTGAGCGATCCTGAAAATCGTGTGCTCACCCAGCGCTCTTCCGAGTATCTGCAGTCCAACGGGCAGGCCCTCCGACATGCCCGCAGGAACGGAGATGCCAGGGATACCCGCGATGTTGGCGGGCAGCGTCAGAACGTCGGACAGGTACATCTGCACCGGGTCCGAAGTCTTGGCGCCAAGTTCGAAGGCCACGGTCGGCGAAGTCGCGGACACGATGGCGTCCACGTCCTCGAAGGCCTGCTCGAACTCGCGTCGTATGATCGTTCGCACACGCTGCGCCTTCAGATAGAAGGCGTCGTAATAGCCCGCCGACAGCGCGTATGTGCCCAGCATGATGCGACGTTTTACCTCTGGACCGAACCCGCGACCCCTGGTCTGCTCCAGCGCGCCCCACATCGTCTCGGCCTCCCTGTCGGAAAAGCCGTACTTTACGCCATCGTAGCGCGCGAGATTCGCCGAACACTCGGACGGCGCAAGTATGTAATACACAGCAAGCGCGTACGATGTGTGCGGGAGTGAAGTCTCGACAATCTCCGCGCCCAGGCTGCCAAGGATTTCAATAGACTTCCTCGTCGCACTCTCTACCCCGGGCTCCATGCCTTCGACGAAATACTCGGTCGGCACGCCTATGCGCAGCCCACTCAGATCTTGTCCAAGCGACTTGGTGTAATCAGGAATCTCTACTTTGAGGGAAGTAGAATCTCGCGGATCGTAGCCCGCAATCGCATTCATAACCAGCGCACAGTCTGTTACGTCCTTGGTGATAGGGCCAATCTGGTCGAGGGAACTGGCGAAGGCCACGAGTCCATAGCGCGAGACCAGTCCGTATGTCGGCTTCAGGCCAACTACGCCGCACAGAGAGGCCGGCTGCCGTATGCTTCCCCCGGTATCCGAGCCCAGCGAGTAGAAGCATTCCGATGCCGCTACCGCCGCCGCCGGCCCGCCGCTGCTGCCGCCGGGCACTCGATCCAGGTCCCAGGGGTTGCGCGTGGGAAAGAAGGCGGAATTTTCGGTGGACGACCCCATGGCGAACTCATCCAAATTGCCCTTGCCCACCAGAACGGCGGACTGTTCATAGAGCCTCTGGGTCACTGTGGCATCGTATGGCGGGATATAGTTTTCGAGCATTCGAGACGAACAGGTCGTGGCAACGCCCCGCGTTGCCATGTTGTCCTTGAGCTGCATCGGGATGCCGGTGAGTGGCGCGGCATTACCCTTTGCAATGCGCTTGTCTGCCTGCTCAGCCTGTTCGATAGCGAGGTCTTTATTGACCGACACGTAGGCTTTGACCCGGTCCTCGACTTCTTCGATTCGTCCCAGGACGGCCTTGGTGAGTTCCACGGAACTCACAGTTCGGCCGTCTAGAAGAGAACGCGCCTCGTGAATTGTGAGAGACGATAGAGTTGCGCCGTCCATTATTCCAGCACCGCCCTCACTCGAATGAAGTCCCCTTCACGGGTCGGCGCGTTGGCGAGCGTCTCCTCCAGCCCCAGCGAAGGTTGAACTTCATCGTCGCGCATCACGGAAACTAGGTCCACGGAATGGCCTGTCGGCTCAACGCCTTCAGTGTCAACCTGGTTGAGGATGCTTATATTGCCAAGTATGTCCGACATCTGGTCGCGCATTACTTCGACGTCGTCTTCGGTCATGGAAACGCGGCACAGCAGCGCCAGGTGTCGAACTTCGTCGGAGGATATTTGAGTCATTGCGTACCCTCGTTTGTTTTCCAACCGAAAGTGTAGCAGGATGAAGCTCCGAGGCGTAAGGTGAATCTACAAGTCAGACACCATCGAGGGGATTGAGCGTACTCAGCCCTTCCAGAGCCGCCGCGTTGATGAGGCGGGTGTCGGCGCATACAAAGGTCAGTGGCTCCGACATACTCCTACCAATTATCAAGCATCCGGCAAGTTGGAGGGCATCCAAAGCCCTGAGTGGGTGAGTATAATGGGGCACCGCCTAATAAGCTACTGAGTATATAGTACGCCTGAACCCGAATCTTCTTAATGATATTGTCTCTGATACACTTGGGCAAAGCAAATCCTGACCAACAAGGAGACAGTCATGGATGTACAAGAAATCGCGGACCTGCTCGTGTCCAGAGGACAGAGCGTATCGGTCGCAGAGGCGGACACGTGCGGGCTGGTAGGTTATCTTTTCAGCACTGTTCCGGGCAGCTCAAGATGGTTCCCGGGCGGCGTTATCGCCTACACGGGTGGGCTGAAGCAGAAGGTGCTGGGCGTTTCGGATGAGCTGTATGAGAGCAAGGGCACGGTCAGCCCGGAGATGGCGGTCGCCATGGCAGTCGGCGCGCGCGACCTTACCGGGACGGCCTACGCAGTCTCTGTAACCGGCATCGCGGGACCTACAGGCGGACGCTCAGGACTGCCGATTGGCACTTTCTACATTGGCGTCGCCGGTCCCGACGACCTGGAAGTAGCAGAGCGCATTCACACCGACACAGGAGACCGCGACGGCAACAAGCGACAGGCGGCCCAAGCTGTGATAGACCTGCTGGGACAACAACTTTCGTCGGGCTAGAAGAGAAGTGGCGGGATGATCTCCCGCCACTTGCTTTGAATTAAACCAATGCTGTTCGCTTGAAGACTACTGACGCGGCGGCTGTTCCGGCACGGGATTGATCAAGTCCGAACCCAGCGATATTGGAATCAGGTCGTCAAGTTCGTCCAGAGTCCAGCGCCCGTCCTTGTGGATGCTGCGGATTACATGACGAGGCGAGTACAGCGTAGCCTGCCATCCACTGACACCGACAACCTGCCCGGTGATGTCTCCGGCGGCTTCCGAACACAGATAGACCGTCTTCGGAGCGTTGTTCGCTGGATCGCGAGCTTCAGGCGGTCCTTCTATGGGAGCGCCCTGCGCCGCCATCGGGGCGGGCTGTGCCTGCGCCCGCTGCTGCTGACGAAGTTGGGTCGTACTGTCGGGGATTGACTCAGTCATCCTTGTCGCGCCGCCCGGGTACACAGCGTTCACGGTGATTCCGTAGGGAGCAAGTTCCTTGGACAGCGACCGGGCAAAGCCTACCATGCCCTCCTTCGCGGCGGCGTAGTTAGCCTGACCGGACGCCCCCAGACCGGAACCTGACGAGAACAGTACGATTCTGCCATACTTCTGGTCAATCATGTGAGGAACGCAGTTCCGCACCATGTTGAACGCGCCATACAGGTGGACGGACAGTACGCCGTCCCATTCCGTCTCGGTCATGTTGAACACCATGCGGTCACGCAGAATTCCGGCTACATGACAGAGAGCGTCCACCCGCCCGAAGTTGTCAATCGCCGACTGCACTACTCGGCCCGCCGACTCATACTCCGCGACCGAATCGAAGTTGGCGACCGCCGTGCCGCCTGCGTCGCGTATTTCCTGCGCTACCACTTCAGCGGGGGCGCTGGAGTCCCCGGTGCCATCCAGGGAGCCTCCGAGGTCGTTCACGACCACGGATGCGCCGTCGGCGGCCATCCATTTTGCTACCTCGGCGCCAATTCCACGACCGGCGCCGGTTACAATTACAACTCTTCCTTCAAGTCTGTTACCCATATCGCTACTCCTAGAACCCGGTCCCGATCATCTTCGGGAAGAGGACATCCATTTCATCCATTGTGAAGTTGCCCCACTTCTGCACCGCCCGCTCCACTCTTGGATTCGAGTAGAGATAGACACTGCCTCCGCGAACACCGAAGACGTTGCAGTTAATGTTCGGAGAGGCGTATGTGCAGAGATATACCGCAAGCGGAGCGACGTTTTCAGGGTCGTCCGGCCAGCCCGCGCCTTCCCATCCGACGCTCTCGGGACTGAAGATTCCCGCGCGCTGGTCGCGCGTCGGCCCTTCGACGGACGCCACGCGATACTCTTCGACTGAGCCTGGGAACAGACGAGTCTCGACTATCGGCGATATCGCGTTGCAGGTAACGCCGTAGCGCCCCATGTCCCGACCGACCGTTCGGGTGAGTCCGATGATCGCCTCGGACGCGGCGGCATAGTTCGAGCGTCCGACATCGCCGAGACCGGCGTCCGACGTCATGTTCACTATGCGCCCGCTGCGCTGCTGCCTGAACAGGATGCACGCGAATTTCGTCGGGGCGAACACCGCCTTGACGTTGTTGGTTACCACGCGGTCCCAGTCTTCCGGCGTCATCTGCCAGATCATCCTGTCTCTCAGCGACCCGACGCAGTTTGCCAGGACGTCCACCTGGCCGTAGGTGTCAACGGCCTGCTGGATGACGGCCTCGCCGCCCTCCATCGAAGCCATATTGTCATAATTGGCCACGGCCTCACCGCCGCGCGCCTGTATCTCTTCCACGACGCTGTCAGCGGGAGCGTTGGAACTTCCGCTTCCGTCCACCTCGCATCCAAGGTCGTTAACCACGACCTTCGCGCCCTCTTCAGCCATCAGCAGCGCGACTCCACGGCCTACGCCGCGTCCCGCGCCGGTCACCACCGCAACCTTGCCTTCAAGACGGTTGCCCATGTATCACCTCCACTAAATTGATTCACAGTAGTCGCCACTCCATCGTGACGGGTGCGGTTCTGACACACCACCAATAAATATACTGTATGGGGATGGTTAATTAAAGTTTGACCTCAATTCGGCCAGTGCGTTTGCGAAGTCGGCGCGGAATGAATCCTGCCGGATGTCGGACGGATTCGCTGAGTCATATACCTCGATTTATAAAGCCACAGGTGGTGACAGGTGCGTTGACTGGTGACCAACAGGTGATTAGAACACCAGAGATTCACCTGAGAGGGTGTCTGAGAAGTCATTTCAGGTAGGATGCGCCAGTCTGCGAAGCATCAGTCTGATCATAGCAGCGTACACGAACGACTCTTCAGTCTCAGGCAAGTATTCATAGTCCTTAGACAGTCTGCGGTTACGTACCAGCCATGCGAATGTGCGCTCCACAACCCAGCGCCGCGGCAACACTACAAATCCCTTCGGACGAGTTGGAGGCTCCTGGTCACCTACCACCCATACCCTGCCAGACCAAGTATGTCTCACAACCTCCAAGTCCCAGCCCAGCGTGGTTCTCATCCACTCCTTAAGTCCGCGATATGCGTAGTCCGCCCACACTTTCCTCATCCTCGGAAACCGACTGCTCAGACCGTCCAGCACCATCTTGGATCCCGCGCTATCGCTTATTCCAGCCTCATGCACCTTCACCTTCAGTACCAACCCTTCAGTATCCACAAGTATATGACGCTTCCTGCCGTTCACCTTCTTGCCGCCATCGTAGCTGCGTAAGCCCCCCTTTCACTCGTCTTCGCCGACTGCGAGTCTATCGCACCCGCGCTCGGTGTGGGCCAACGTCCCTGTGTTACCCTGACTCGCTCGCGCAATGCCTCGTTCATGTCCTCCCACACACCTACCATTCGCCATGCTCTGAAATAGTGATAGACGGTCTTCCATGGCGGAAGGTCATGTGGGAGCATCCGCCATGGTATCCCACCTCTGAGAACGTAGAAGATGGCGTTGATGATCTCGCGCATATCTACTGAGCGCGGTCGTCCACCCGCTCTGGCTTTCGGAACCAACGGCTTGAGGATGGCCCATTCGGTGTCTGTCAGGTCCGTAGGATACGGTTTACGCTTCATAATGAGACGATCTTAACACTTCTCAGACACCCTCTGAGATCGCCTGAGTTTAGCTACATGAAATTTTTTTCATGAGCCCGAAGTTCCGGTTGTATAATTTCGTATTTATGTATGTGGACATTCAAAGTCATCGGCAGTCGGCTCTCCGTCAATAGTTTGTATGTTCGTATTGTAGCACATAAAGGATCTGGATGTTTAATACTTTACGAAACCGACTGGGACTTTGCACAAGCCCTATCAATTCGGCTATGGGACCGTATTTGAGGGACATTCACGATTAACATCCCCCACGCGCTATAATAGTCGCGGGAGGACGGAGAACTATCTCATGAACACTTTCAATACAGTGGAAGAGTTGATCCAGATACTGGACGCGAACCCTGAGTTGTTGGAAGCGCTGCGAGCCCGCATCCTCACCGAGGAACTTCTGAACTTGCCCCAGGCCCACGCCGAATTCGTGGCGGAGATGCGCGGCTTCGTGGCAAAGATGAATGACTTCGTGGAAACCATGAACGAGTTCGTGGCGACCACCGACAGGAATTTCCAGAGACTCAGCAATGACTTTGGAAACTTCAGGGGCGCCTTCGCCGAGACTGCCGTCGAGAAGAACTCAATCGTCATCGTCATGGACTTGAGCGAGGCGACGGGTCTGGGTCTCGACGAATTGACCGCCCGAAATCTCAAGCAGAAGGACCTGGTGGCAGTGGCCCGCCGTTCGGGCGACACCTCAGACCTAAGCCGCGGCGAACTGCGGAGTTTCTACCAGTCCGACCTCGTTATCGAAGCGAACGACGTCAACGGGGAAACTCACTACATAGCAGTGGAGGCGTCCTATACCTGCAACGGCCGGGACACCACCAGGGCCATATCCCACGCTCGCCTGCTGAAAAGGTTCACCGGACTGCCCGCGCATCCGGTCGTCGCCGGCGTTCGCAGGGACATCGGGATAGAGCCCGATATAGAGGACGGCAAGGTGTTCTGGCACCAGATAGACGAGGACCAACTTAAGCCGTAGCTTCGCAGGTGTCTTCCTCGCTTGACACCAGTAATCAAGCCTCGTCCTCAGGATGAAGCAAGACCTCATCCGGCCCCGCCACCATTCGTTCCAGCTTGGATTCGCACGTGTCCGGATTCATCGTCGCCTCGGCGCGAAGCACCCAGAACCCTTCGCCGTGATAGGCGTGAACAGGCATCAGGCCGTAAAGTGTGAATTTCCAGGAGTCTTCGTTCCTCACCACTACGTGCGACGCCGGCGGCAGGTGAACAGGATCGTGCGTAAGGAATGGATGGTTCATCAGATCAGGGTCCCAAGCCGTTGGAGTGGGAGTCGGAATAGGTTTATGCACATCGTCAAGAGGCCAGCGATGAAAGTCCACGAAGTAGCCCACCTCGATGCGAAAGGCGCCTCTCTCCGTGACCACGGTTCGAGTAGTGTGCTTGTCCACGATATCAGCCAGTGGAGCCATAAGGTCTTCAGGAATGCCCGTGTCCGGGTAGAAGCATCGCCGCTCGATTGCCACAATTGTCGGATCGGGGGAGACAGTGGCAGATGGAAGACTGGATACAGGCGAGGACGCCGGCATTGAATCTGGAATGGGTGTGGAGGTGGGCTTGTAAACGACTGGCGCGGGACTTGGAACAGGAGTGGGCGCGACCGTTGGAGCAGGACTCGGCGTCGGTATGGGAGTGGCGGTGGGAGCAGGCGCCGGAGCACCGGGCAATTGTGAACAATTCAACGCTCCGACGAGGGCTATCAGACCGACAGCGAATCGCATACTATCCACCTTCTTCCGGGTAGAGGACAATCTCGTCCGGGCCCGCTACCACCCGCTCGATAGTCACTTCACAGGTCTCCGGATCCAGGGTGGTGTCGGCTCTTAACTCCCATATTCCACTGCCATATAGGGGAAATACCATGCTTGCCCCATACCAGGGTCTTTCGGTTATTCTACAAGAGCCTAATCAAGTGGCGTAAATCACCCTCACCCTAGCCCTCACCCTGTGGGAGCTGAGAGGGGTATGTATTGAACTTGGATTGGTGGAGTCACCCCCATCCTAGCCTTCCCCCATCAAGGGGGAAGGGACTTTGGGACTCGTCCTTCGACAAGCTCAGGACGAACGGCTCATTGATTTACATACCCTTTTCAGCCCTGTAGGAGAGGGGACATTCTGCCGACATTCATAGCCGCATTGCTCGTTTACCTACCCTTGTGATCCCTGAGGGAGAGGGGACTTTTGAAAGTCTCTCCACTAAGTCTAAGTCCTTCCGGTGCCCGCAGCCAGTGCGTCTTCACCGTAAACGGCGGATCAGGTCAACAGATCGCTTTAGGATGTGTCATAAATTATTCAGTCTGTTAAAGCGTCAAGGAGCGAACTGTGGAGGTTGATATGTCTTTAGAAAGAGTCGGAATCTTCGTAACTGCTCTGCTCACGGTCGCAGTCGTAATTCTGTCGGTCATTTCATACGTCCAGTTGTCGGAAGTCAGACAGTTGCAAGATGAATTAGCTATTATGCAACAAGCGTCGGAAACTGAGAATCAGGGCCTTCACGAGGAACTGGCCTCCCTTCGGGCCGGGATGGCAGAACTGGATGCGAGCGAAGATCTGGCTACTATCCAGCAGTCAATCTCCAGGCTGAGACTGCAAACGTTGGGTGTCTGGGTGGACGACGAATCATTTGTTAGTCTGCAAATACCCAATATCGCTTCATCCGGTATGTGGGAGAAGTCCTCGGATACCGTTCGCACCATCAGGCGCAGCGACTACGGCTCAACCTGGCCCTTCCGAACTGACGACGCCCTGCTCGGATGCCATGACGGTGAAGTCCTCGCGTTTGTAAATGGAAACGAATTCATGGTTGACTCGGTTTCCCCGGGTCTGCACTCCTTCCTGAATGACATAGCAGACATTTCGGTCTTCGACCCCTCATCTCCAGAGCTTGCTGCCGCGCGCGAGCGGATGATAGATGAGGCGCAGGGCCTTTGCGATGGTAGGGTCGTGCGCTGATCTCAGATTGGCGACCAGCAGCCTACGAATCCCCCGGCTATGTCGCGAGGAGCCTCCCCACCCGCGGCGTCGAGAAGGATGACCCTGTTGGACTCGCTGGGAGGCAACTCGGACCGGATCAGCTGATAGCCCAGTTGCCCACACACCAGCATCGAATTGCTGTCTGCCGACCAGACCGGGTGAGACTGCGCGTACTGGTCGAAGAACATGAAGTGAATCAGCTGCTCCTGGCTGGGCACGAAATCGGCGAGATAGACCTTGTCCCCGCTCTCCACTTCCACAACGCCAAAGCACAGGGAACCCTCCGCTCCGTCAGAACGGGTGACGTAAGCGACCTTCGACCCATCCGGCGACCAGTAGAAGGCGAGCGCGGGATCATCTGAGAGTTGGACCTCCTCCCTCGTCTCATAGTCCACCAGCCACAGACCAGAGTAGAATCCGGTGTTGCGTATAGTCTCCTTCACCATTCCCAGCTGGGCATAGCCCGGACGCCACGCCACCGCCGCGATACCATAGAACTCAGTCAGCATCCTGGCCGAACTGTCCCTCAGATTGATGACCAACAGACGCTGCTTCCCATGTTCTCCATCAAGGAAGAAGGCTATTCCATCACTCTCCCTCCCCCAGGCTGGGGACATGTACTGGGTACCTCTCCCGGGGAATTGCTGTGGAGTTCCTTCTTCTGTCGCATCAACCAGGTAGTGATCAAGAAAAGAGTGGGTATAGATTTCGTCTGAATCAGGCGACCAGGCGAAGTACATTGGGCCGCCGTCCTGCGCGATGCGAGGGTCGCCAGTATCGCCCTTGTCCCAGACGAAAAGTGTCAGGCCCCTGCCCGTCTGCGCCACGAACGCGAGTCTCGCGCCGTCCGGCGACCACGAGCAGTAGTGAGGGGTAGCGCTCGCAATCTCTCCGGTGCCGACCTCGTTGGAATAGATGAGCCCCGGGCCAGGACTCTCGTATCCCGTGACATAGACTCCAAGCGCTTCTTCACTGGAATATCCTGAAAAAGCCACGGCCTCCCCGTCCGGCGACCATGCCGGCCATGTGCAGCGAAGACCCGGCACGCTGAGAACGAGGTCTTCGGCGTCCGGCATCTGCGTCTCGTGGACACGGAGTACGCGGTCATGTCCGACATAGGCCAGCTTCATAGCCCGTACCTCGCGGCGCTGAGTTCTCGAATCACGTCGGAGTCATACGGCAGATCAGACTCCGGGTACGCCCACGAGTCAAGACTGCCATCCGGCGCGCCAATGCTGACGGCGATCCTCCGATAGGCAATCTCGGCAAGTTTAGGCAGTGAAAGCACATCCTCGGCGTTGTATCGAATAAGTGTCTCCAGCGCGCCTTCGTTGCCCCTGGTCCACATGCGCCACATCCTCACCGCATCGTAGCCATTCAGCGATGACAACTCCGACGGTCGCCCAACGCCCATCCGGTTCTCTATGGCTTTCAGTCCGCCCTTCAGACCGAGCCGACTCAGCACGAATCTCAGATCAATGTGCGCCTTGTGCTTGAATACCGACCCGAAATGATATTCGACGAACGGCAGGTCGAACGAAGCCCCATTGTAGGTGACGATGAGATCGTACTTCTCCAATGCCTCACGCAGGTCGGACAGATTGCGATCATACACGAAAGAGTGGTACCCGTCGGTATCCAGTATGCCGACGAGCGTTACGATTGAGGACCGCGGCGACAGCCCGGTTGTCTCGATGTCCAGGAACGCGGCGGAGCTCCTGAAGTCGGCATACATTCGCCAGGATTCCCTGCGTGGAATCTTCTCCGAAAAGTAGCGGGCGTCCAGTTGCTCGAGTCTGCCCACACACTCCGACAGCATCGGGCGCGCTATGCGGAATGCCGACTTGGCGCGAGCCGGAAGGCTGGTAGCTGACAGGAAGTCATTCCAGGTGTGTATGCCGGATTCCCACAGTTCGCGCTCCGTTACCGAGCCAATCCCGGGAATGTGTATGAAGGTATTGTTCAGCACAGGCAGACGTCATCCGCGCAAGAAGTGTGCTCGATTGTACACCAATCCGGGAAATGGGTCAGTCCGCCGCCGCATGGGAGTAGAACATCTCGCCGCGATAGATCCGCCTGATCGTCGCGCCCTGCCAACTGGCAAGCATGACAACGATGAATCCGACGCCACCGGCCAGCAGCAGAAGCGAAGCTCCGCCGCTGCTGCTGAGCATATCGCCGAACGCCGTGCCGCTGAACATATTCATAGAGGCCAGCGCCGCGCTGATTATGTCCGCGAACCAGCCGTTGATGAGATTCGCGGAAGCCATCATGCCGCCAATGTGTACCGAGTAAACGGCCCCCACCCTGCCCCTTACTCCGTCGTCGGTTACGGACTGGATCATCGTATGGGTGAGCGTCATGAAACCGGCCTGCGTCGCCCCCATGATGCCGGCGGCGACCAGCGCGGTCGGCATATTGACCGACATGGCCAGCACTGCGGGCGCAAGTCCGCTCAGAACCCCAAGGTTCAGGAAAAGCTTGCCCTTGAGAGATTCGCTGGTCACCCCGGCGAGCAGGACTATGGAGACCATCGCGCCGGCGCCGACAGCCATCATGAGCAGGCTGAAGCCGGCGTCCTGGGCGTTGAGTCGCGTGTCCGAAAGAACCGGAAGAAGCGATTCGAACGACATGGTAAGGCCGCAGTGAAACAGCGCCATGACGACGACGGCGCGCAGAATCGGCTGACGATACACGTACTTCAGCCCTCCGAGCAGGTTGTTGAGGAAACTCTGGCGTCTGTCTATGTTTCCGGTCGAATACGTCTTGATTCTCAGCGCCTGAATAAGGCTGATCGCGTAGAAGCCCGAGCATAGAACGAACGCACCCTCCACGCCGAACCACAGCAGGAGCGGCGCAATGGCCAGAGGGCCGATCAGACGCGAGCCGTTCATCGTCGCCTGGTTCAGCGCGATGCCGTTGAGAAGGAGATTGCGGGGAATCAGATTTGGAATGAGCGCCTGTCCGGCGGGCATCTGCGCCGCTCGCGCCGAACCGTTTACGAAAGACAATATCACCAGGTGCCAAATCTCGATGACGCCGAAAACCACGAAGACCGACAGCGCTATGTTATGGACGAGGTTGACGGCAAACATGACGGCCATGATGTTGCGCCTGTTAAACCTGTCGGCGAGATAGCCGGTGAACGGCGGGATCAGGACGCGCGGTATCATCGCCGCAAAGGTGACAATGCCTACCCAGAGCGACTCGCCGCCGGTCAGGTCATAAACCAGCCACCCTCTGGCCACAATCAGAGCCCAAGCGGCAGCGCCGGACGAAAGACTCGCCGTCCACAGAGTCACATAGTCAGGGTAAGCAAGGGCCGCCGTGTAGCGGTGAACAATTGCGGATACGTGGGACCTGGGGTCTATTATCTCGTTCCTCCCTGGGCGCAGCGAGCGGGAGGAGCGAAAGGTGAGAAGACCTCTCACTCCCCTGGGAATTCCCAATTCGATTCGGCGAGGTTACACCAATTGGGCTGAAATGCCAATCAGAAGTTCAGGCACGGACGCTAACGGTGACTGATCTGACGCCATTTACCATGTATCCGAGTCGGTTCCAGTGTGTTTTCATCGGCTGTACTTTGCCGCGGGCGTCAATCGCTCTGGACATCAGCGAGTACTCGCCGGGCGCCGGAGGAGTCCAGGAATAGTGCCAGTGCTGCCAGGCATACCGTTCTGACGGGCCCACCACGTCGGCGCGAGTCCATGTCTCGCCACCATCGCAACTCACTTCGACGGCGGCTATTCTCTCTCCGCCCGACCATGCGGTCCCCTTCACGCAGACTTTGCCCATCCGGACTGTGTCTCCTTCTGAGGGAGATCCGATCACCGACTTTACTCCGATATTCGTAAGCGGAACGGTGCTGCCCGTTTCATCTTCTATTATGTAACGGTCGGTCTGGAAGAATCCTTCGTAGTTCATGTCCAGAACCGTGATGCGCTTCAGCCACTTTACGGAGGCCATGCCGTACCAACCGGGGACCATAAGCCTGATCGGATGCCCATGCTCTTTCGGCAGCGCCTGTCCGTTCATCTCGTACACGAGCAGTGTATCCGGGTGCATTGCTACGTCAATTGGAAGGCTGCGCAGGTAAGGCATTTCGGGTTCGCCGGGCGCGGGTGAGCCGTGGTCGTGGCCTTCGAATAACACTTCCTCTGCGCCGTCACCTATCCCCGAAATTGCCAGAACGTCCTTCAGGCGGACGCCTGCCCAGTACGCGGTGCTGACAGCTCCATTCTGGAATTGGTTACCCGGAGCAGGCGGGTCGAGGTCGCTGCGGTTATTGCCCGCACACTCCATCGTTATGGGCAGAGTGACGCGTGGAAGTTCCTTTAATTCATCGAGGGTCAGTTCAGAGTTTCGTGAAACCACGCCGTCAATGCGAAGTCTCCATTCTGAGCAGTGTATATCTGGAATGTCGAAATGGTTTCGGACATAGAAGAGGGGGTTGGGAGTGAGCCAGTTGTCAAACGCGCGTTGAGGAGCTTCGCCGATCATCGGCTCGCGTTCAATGGTCACCAGGGACTTAGGATTATCGTCTGGCCGGATCTGTGCGACTTGTGTGGATACGCTCAGCCCAGCCCTGATACATGTGCAATTACACATCGTATTGTCTCCTCTGATTATTATTATTCGCCTTTCCAATGTGGTTCGCCCACTCTACCCTATCGAAATGAGGATTTCAAGTAGTTTGGTCAGCTGGCGCGGTTCTCTTATAGACGCTAATCGCGAAGGCGTCTATGTGCCGCCAACTTGACCACCCCAAACCTAAAACGTATATTACGTTTCGGATTGGAGAGAGTTAATGACCGCTTCCCCGAGGGTTGCCGGTCGCATCCGCATTTGGAGGATAAATCATGACCTACGGACAAGGAGATTATCAGTACGAACTAGTGGAAGACTGGGGAAACCTGCCCGAAGGTTACGAGTGGCACCAGGTGGCCGGCGTAGCTGTGGACAGCAACGACAATGTCTATGCCTACAACCGCAGCGAACATCAGTTGATGATTTTCGACAGCGACGGCAACTTCCTGAACACATGGGACGAAGTTTTCGCGGGTCCCCACGGCATTCACATCGGCCCCGACGACAGTGTTTACCTGGCCGACCGGGACGCACACACCGTGATGAAGTATTCAACGGACGGCACGATGACGCTCAAGATGGGAACCGGCATCCCGTCGGAGACCGGATACACGACGAACGCGGAACCTGTGCCGCACGCCGCGGGACCGTTCAATCTGCCGACAGGCATCGCCGTATCGGAAGAGGGCGACATCTTCATCTCGGACGGCTACGGAAACGCCCGCGTCCACCGGTACACCGACACCGGCTCCCTGCTGCTTTCGTGGGGATTGCCGGGAAAGGTCAACCCTGGCGACTTTCATCTTCCGCACGGCATCGGCATTGACCACGAGGGCTATGTGCTGGTGTGCGACCGCGAGAACGACCGCATCCAGGTATTCGACCAGGAGGGTGAGTTCCAGCAGATGTTCGATGGATTCCGGCAGCCCACCGACCTCTGCGTCGGCCCCGAAGGCGAGATTTACGTTCCTGAACTTCAGGGCAGGGTGACGATAATAGATGACGAGGGCAACGTGCTATCGCAGTGGGGCGGCGAACGCACACACGAAGCGGGACAATTCTGGGCGCCGCACGGTGTCGCCGTGGACTCCCGAGGCGATATGTACATTGGCGAGGTACTCGACGGAATGCGCCTGCAGAAATTCGCCAGAGTGAGATAGGCACCCTTGACTGCCAGCGCAGTTGCTATAATGAGCCATCCTATTCACTGATCAAATTCGGTGAGGATGGCTCAACTGATGCGGAGAGGACATTTCGCAAATGACGACCTACGCCACTCCGAGTGAACTGGCTGAAGAATATAGACAGACCGGCAGCCGCTATATGCGGCAGGCTGAGCTTGAATTCCAGCAAGGCGACTTGCTCCAAGCCTCAGAGAAGGCCTGGGGTGCGGCGACTCAGCATCTAATGGCGCTGGCCGTTCTACGAGGACTCCCTCATGAGTCTCACCGTGAGTTGAGAATAGCAGTCAATCACATAGTCAGCGAAACTGATCAGAGACGAATCTACGAACTTTTCGCCGTTGGCGAAGGAATGCACGCCAATTTCTACGAAGCTTGGATGCCCGAAGAAGCGGTAAGCGCCGGCATACAAAACATGAAAGAGCTCATCGGAATTTTTGAAGTAGTACCTCCACCAAACGGGAGTTCACCGGGTCGTCCACCAAGATCTCGTCTGTTCTTCAGAGACCGTGGTGACAACCCATAAACTACACGTATTGAGAAAGATTGAAAACGAACAACCCAGTACAGAAGCCAAGGAGAACGGAAATTGAACGGAGATCAGGCAATAGCCAAAATACTCAAGAAAGAGGGCGTCGAGTGGATCGCGGCCTTCCCGGCGCAGACCCTTATTGACGCCTGCGCCCGCGAGGGAATACGTCCCATCCTCTCCCGGCAGGAACGCGCTGGCGTCAACATGGCGGACGGCTTCAGCCGAATCAAGAACGGCAACACAATCGGCGTCTTCACCATGCAGACAGGGCCAGGATCGGAGAACGCTTTCGGCGGCGTCGCCCAGGCATTCGCGGACTCGGTGCCCATACTCTGCCTCCCCGGTGGACAGCCCTTGAACAGCATGGACGTGCATCCCAACTTCGAAGCTGTCAAGAACTACGGCGGTATCACGAAATGGATGGCGCTGGTCAACAAGATCGAACGCATTCCCGAACTGATGGCTATGGCCTTCACCCAGCTAAAGCACGGCAGACTCGGCCCAGTCTTGCTCGAACTGCCTCGCGACGTGATGGTGGGAGATATTTCCGACGCCCTAGTTGACAGTTACAAGCCGGTGAAGAAGTTCAGGTCGGGCGCGAGCGCCGAGGACGTTCGAGACCTCGTTGCCGCCCTTCTCGCCGCCGACAACCCGGTCATCAACGCCGGACAGGGTGTCATGTACGCCGAAGCCACCGACGACCTCGTAGAATTCGCCGAACTCACCAACATACCTGTGATGACAACCCTCGCCGGCAAGAGCGCCTTCCCGGAAGACCACCCGCTCGCGCTCGGTACGGGCGCGTCCTCAGGCACGCTGATGTGCCAGCATTTCCTTGAGAAGACCGACCTGGTACTTGGCATGGGTACGAGTTTCACGATCTCCAACTTCAACGCGCCCATGCCGTCCGGCGTAACTCTCGCCCACTCGACCAACTGCGCCGACGACGTGAACAAGGACCACCGCGCGGACTATGGCGCGATTGGCGACGCCCAGGTGGTACTGCGCCAGATGATCGAGGAAGCCAAGAGTCAACTGGGTGAGCACGGTCGGGGGGACGTACACGGCGTCCGGGACGAGATTGCGAAGGTCAAGAGCGACTGGATGGCCGAGTGGAACCCGTCCCTCAATTCCGACGAAGTTCCCATCAGCCCGTACCGGGTGTTCACCGAGCTTATGAAGGCGGTTGACGTGCGCGAGACGATCATCACGCACGACTCCGGCTACCCGCGCGAGCAGATAGTCCCGTTCTGGCCTGCCGTAACGCCTCGCAACTACATCGGCTGGGGCAAGTCAACTCAGCTTGGTTACGGACTCGGACTCGCGCTCGGAGCGAAGATGGCCGAGCCCGGCAAACAGGTCATCAACATAATGGGCGACGCGGCGTTCGGCATGGCCGGACTGGACATCGAGACCGCTTCCAGGTCGGGTCTGCCCATTCTGACCGTGGTTTTGAACAACGGCGTAATGACCCACTACTATGAGCATATGCCCTACGCCACCGAGCGCTGGAACAGCAACGCACTGGGCGGCGAATATGCCGAAGTAGCGCGCGGTCTCGGAGCATACGGCGAAAAGGTCAGCGACCCCGACGAGGTAGCCCCGGCCATTCAGCGAGCACTCGCCGCGAATGCCGAGGGCAAGCCCGCCCTGCTCGAAATGAAGACCAAGGAAGAAGAGAACATCTCCCGCTACTGGCGCTAAACCTAGAAAAGAAGCATAGTCTGAGAACTGAAAGGGGCGGGATTCTTAATCCCGCCCCTTTCAGTTTTGATATTCCTATCCAAAATCGAAATTCATCTAAATTGCTAGACCGTGTTGACGTTTCTCGTCATTCCCGTGAAAACGGGAATCCAGGGGGTGGGGTGTAGTTATTTTCCGTACCGTAACTCCTTGAGGGCAGGGAAAATCATAGAATGTCAACAGAACCTAGTTTTAAGGTATCTTCATTCAAAAGAGATCTATGAGATAAGTAAATCACTCTGCGCTAGTCCCTTCTGAGTTTGAACAGAACAAACACGGCAAATGCCCGGCGGTCTCTGCCAGGAACGTCCTCGAAGTCTTTAATGGCTGCCTTCGTTTCCTGAATGAATTGCAATACGCCAGACCGTGTGAATGGTTCGAGAGGGTCGTAGTCGGCCTTGTTGCGAATCTCCTGCATCTTCACGAACTGACGGGCGAAATCTCTGATTGCCTGCGGGAAGTGTGTGTCCAAGATTGGCTTTCCTGGACCCCGCGTGCATTTCCTTTTGACCTCTCCGTGGTCTAACGCCCTATATGCTTGTCTCCATGCTTGGTTGGTTTGATTTGGTGATCGCGGACCGACGAGAAGGTCGGCGCAGTTGTTGGCTAGAGTATGGAACAACGCGTAGTAGGTTGTACTCACGGCTCTCCGTAATTCGATCTGTCTGGGCCTCCCCGGTCCTTCACCGGCGACCAAGCTATCAGCGACTACTAATAGATCGTCGGGGTTCACTGCAGCATCTTCTCCAATTCCGGCCACTCCGATTTTTCTACAAATAACTGTATCGGTATTCCGGGGTATCCGAGCTCTAACGCCCTAGACCAGAGAGAGTCAGATAGCCTAAGCGTCCATGTTGGGTCCAACTTGCTCTGGTCCCCATGAAAAACGATGTAGGAGTGCAGGTACACCTCACCGTCGTCGTCGACACGAGACATTACGACTATGGGGCCGAACTCGAACTCGTCCTTGAAGCGTTCATTGAGCAAGTCCTGGATCATTGTTTTTATCTCGTTGGTGGCCTCGGATGTTACCATCGTCCTTCTCCAGAGTGCATATCATGTATCAGGTCGGTCTGTTGACTGTATCAGGGTGTTGACTGTATCAGGGTACTGAAATAGAGAGTGGAAGCTGTGCAGCTGCACTTGACGGTCGAAGCTACGACTCTAACTGTGTTCAGCCGGATTCACTCCCCCTGCTCCTTCCCGCCCATCCCAATCTCAGCCGCCAACACCTCCCGCTCAGTATCCCCCACTTCCCTCTCTGCCAATTCCCGCCGGCTCAGCCGCTCGAATCGGCCAGCGTCCGCCGCCTGCGGATCGTCCGAAGACAACAGCGCGCGCAGCCCTACCACTTGCCGCGCCGTGTCCGACAGTTCCGACCCGGCGGCCCGACGCCACAGCGACGCCAGCGCGTCCGCCTGCTCCGTCTCACCATCCTGATTCCGCTCCCACGACGCCCGCATCCTCAGAAGGCGCGAAACCCGGCTCGCTATGTAGGCTTCCACCAGTATGCGAGCGCGTATAGGGTCTGCGCTGAGAGGCTTGCCGCCCGACTCAGTTGCACGCGCATAGTCCAGCAGCGCATCGGTCTCCGTCTCCACCCAACCAGGCAGGTCTGCGTTCGGGTCAAGAGAGACTTGTGTACTCAAGACGCGGTGTCCGTCTCCCTCTGGCCCCAGCGCGTCGGCCCGCAGTACCCAGACATCGTCGAACCGAACCGAACGCGCCGCCATCGAGGACAGCATTCTGGAAGGCGCAAACGTGATTCCCTCCGACGAAGCATCTATGAGAAGACACACCGGAAGCGGATCTGTGTCGTCTGACTCGACTAGAGCGACAGTCCATAGTATGTCGGGAGCGCCGCCGAGTCCCCGGAACATGCCCGACCCGTTGACTATGTACCCGTCAGCGTCGGGCGTCGCGCTCAACCCAACCGAGTCCGCATCCAGCACCACCGAGCCATCCGAGCGCGGCGATACGGATACGTCATGCCGCCATACAGTCCGCTCCCCTCTCGACAGGGACCGAACGAGTCGCATTCGCTGCGCCTCTGTTCCCCGGCCCAACAGCGCAGTCTTCAGAGCCTGCGCCTCGCCCTGTACAAGCGCAAGCAGTCCCCGCTTGTTCAACTCTTCCAGAACCACCACGGTCAGGTCGGGAGAAAGTGCGGCCCCACCATTCTCGACGGACTCGGAGGGCGCAAGCCAGCCCGTTTCTCCCATCCTCTTGGAAAGTTCGGCTAGACTCGACCCGCTGTCTGAGGAGGCAAATGGAGCGGCCATGTCACTAGGAACATTCAGATCTAGCCAATCTGCAACACTCTTTCGAAATACTTGTTGATCAGGAGTATAGTGATAGGAGAAGTCCAATGCTCAAATTACCCCTCTGCTGGGTATCTTCAATTCATTCCCTCGCCACACCAAATTTTGGCGCAGTCTTGAGTCCTCTCTTAAGTGCCGGAACCCTTCACATATGTTATTCCCACCTCAACTATAGCTGATATCGAGCCAGACTGGAGGGGCGACAAAGCAATGCTGAGTGATATGTCCACCTGCTCGTTGCCCAACCCGGGAACACTCGAAGAGCTGCGTCTTTGACAACGAACACGGGAATACCTCTCACCCCCCGTAAATAGCGATAAACGTCAGCCGATGAATTTGTGACCACCTGGGAAACCACGTCGTAGCCGCAACTTTGAACGAGACGACGGATACTCTTTCTTGTGTAGAAGTTGATGTGTCCTGTCCTGTCGAATACAAAATCCTCACTCAGGCGCGAGTTGAGTTCTAGTGGAACCTCAATAAATATACATGTAGCGACTCTTGCGGCCTCATAGAGAAGTTGGCGTGGATATTCCACGTGTTCCAATACGTGACTCATCACCGCAAGGTCGAATCGTCCATCTTCGTAGGGGATGTTGTAGCCATCGTATATGGAACACTCCAACAAAGATTCTATCTGACGCTCCTGTATCTTCCGTACCGCAGACTCGGCTACTTCGAGAGAATATAGTTCCCTTCCAAATCTCAATTCCGACATACGTTCCAGTATCGCACCGTCACCGGAACCTATCTCGAGGACCGTCTGATGCGGTACGCTGGAACAAAGTTCGATAATGTTCTTCACTTTGTTCTCGGCCCCAATCCGTCGCCATTCAGAGGCTGCACCTTCGTAGTACTTCTCGTAGTTGGCGCGAAGATCAGGGTTCATCGGTAATTCGGGCAATCCCGCCCTCCCTTCAACTAAAGTTGGCATTTCAGCCCCGAAGTTCCGCGTTCAGGTTGCGGCTTAGCTGCCGCAGTATGTCGTTCTGGAAGCGGTCCACCTGCTCCGACGTGAGCGTCCCACGGTCCGACTGGAATACCACGCGGAACGCGACCGACTTGCGTCCTTCCTCCACGCCCTCGCCCGAATATATGTCGAACGGAGCGCTGCGGACTACCAGGGCATGACGCTCTATAATCTGCCGGATGCGAGATACAGTTACTTCGTCGTCCACAACTATGGCAAGGTCACGATAAGACTCTGGATAGGGACTGGAACTCTGGTATGTCAGACTAACGCCACGAATTGCCGCCATCAGCGCATCCATACTGATTTCGAACATCGCCGCCGGGTGAGCCTCAAGGTCGAACTTCTCCAGGATCCTGTCCTGAATCTCGCCTATCACACCGAGCGTAGTCCCGTTAGCTATCAGCTTGGCAGTGCGTCCCCTCTGGAGAATCGAGTCCTCCGAGGGTTCGTAAGCGACATCAATGCCCAGTCCGGCGAATGCGTACTCCAGGAACCCTTTGGCGTCGAAGAATCCCATGTTCGCGTCCTCGGCTATCCAGGACGCTCCGAATCTCGGACCGGATACCACACCCACCAGCATCTCCCGTTCTTCGGGCAGGTCGCGCTCCCTCGCCTCCAGCTTCGGGATGTACACTCGTCCGACCTCGAAAATTCGGATGCCCTCGCCCTGCGCGATCCGCCGGTTGTATGAAAGCGTGTTCAGGATGTTCGACCTCAGGCTGGTCCGCATATACTCCCACTCTCGGCTCAGCGGGTTGGCGATGCGAAGGGGCGGATTCGATTCGTCAAGAGCGTCCACCGCGTCAAGGTTCTGCAACGTCGTCGGCGAATACGAGATCGTCTCCTGCATCCCGGAGGCGGCAAGCAGGTCTCTCGCTGTGTCCTTTAGCTGCGTCATGGGCTGTGGCTGCCAGTGAGGTATCGAACCGGACAGCATCGTCGCAGGCATGGAGTCGTATCCGATGATTCGCGCCAACTCTTCCACAAGGTCGTCCTCTATGGAGATGTCCGAACGCCAGAAAGGGACTTTCAGCCAGAACGTATCCGAGCGTTCGGACGAAGGCCCCGCCTCAAGTGTCTCGATCAGATCAATCAGACCTCCCGGCTCCTGGGCCTCTTCGAATCCGAGCGATTCAAGCGTACGCTTTATCTGCGAAGCAGGGTAATCCACGCCAAGCACTTGCCTTATGCGCGAGCGGCTGAGTTTCACGGTCGGTGGCTCCCGCTCTGCCTCCTTCGGATATAGATCAATGACTCCCTTGGCGGCAGTTCCGCCGCACAACTCCACAATGAGTTGTGTGGCGCGTCGGAGTCCTACCGGCGCGAGCGCAGACCGGATGTCCCGCTCGAACCTGTCCGATGCGTCAGTCCTCATGCCGAGCGCTGTTCGAGTCCGTCGCGTATTGACCGCATTGAAGCTGGCCGACTCCAGCAGGACCGCGCTGGTCTCTTCGGTCATCTCCGAGTTCGCTCCGCCCATCACTCCGGCCAGTCCGACCGGGTCGCGCGAGTCAGAGATCGTGAGCATCGGCGGCTTGAGCTCGTGGACCTCTCCATCCAGCGTAGTAAGGGTCTCACCTTCCCTCGCCGCCCTCACGATAATCGTGCTGTCTCGGCACTTGTCGAAGTCGAATGCGTGAAGAGGCTGTCCATACTCCAGCATCACGTAGTTGGTGATATCTACCACATTGTTAATCGGACGCTGGCCAGCCTTGATCAGCGCGTCCTGCATCCAGGACGGCGATGGCCCAATCTTGATCCCCTCGACCAGGCTCGCGGTGTAGCGGTAGCACAGGTCAGGGTCTTCAATCTCGATACTAACCAGGTCTTCTATGTCTTCGCCCTCCTCCGGGTAAGACTGACTTGGCTCCGTTACGTGCTCACCATTGATTGCGGCGACTTCGTGCGCGATCCCAAGTATGGAGAGGCAGTCCGGCCGATTGGACGAGACCTCTGCGTCCAGAACGGCGTCCCCGAGGTACTCGGCAAGCGACGTGCCCACTGGTGCGTCTTCGTCCAGCACGAGTATCCCATCGTGGTCTTCGCCCAGACCAAGTTCTAATGACGAACACACCATCCCGGCTGACTCCACTCCGCGAATACGGGCGCGCTTCAGCGTCTCCACCTTGCCCGAGCGCGGACTGAACATACGGGCGCCCTCTTTGGCGAACGCAATCTTCTGACCCGCGGCGACATTCGGAGCCCCGCAGACCACCGTTGCCGTCTCTCCGCCGATGTCCACCGTCGGCAGCCGAAGCCGGTCGGCATTCGGGTGAGGATTGACTTCGAGCACATGCCCCACGACGATCTTATCCGCGTCCCAGTTCTCGCCGACAATCTCCACATCGCCTATCTCGACTCCAGCCATCGTCAGCTTGTGAGCGAGGTCATCCGGCGAATCCGTAATCGGCACATATTTACTGAGCCATGAGATGGGTATAAGCATGTGTTCCTCTTCCGTTTCATTCTCTACAAAAAATATGGGCGACCGCCCGGTCGCCCTGTTTGTGCCATGAGCGGCCGGTCGGCTGAGACTAGCTAAACTGGCGCAAAAATCGCAGGTCGTTCGAGTAGAACAGCCGGATATCCTCAATCCCGTGCTTAAGCATCGCTATTCGCTCAGGCCCCATTCCGAAAGCGAAGCCCGTGTAGATATTGGGATCGTATCCGACACCTTCCAGCACTTTCGGATGCACCATGCCCGCACCCATTATCTCGATCCAGCCCGTATCGCTGCACACGCGGCATCCGCCTCCGTCACACAGGAAGCAGTCAATAGACATATCAACACCCGGTTCGACGAACGGGAAGTAGTCGCACCTGAATCGCACCTTGCGATCCACCCCGAAAATGCGCCGGGCGAACTCGTAAAGCGTTCCCTTGAGGTCCGTCATCGTGATGCCCCTGTCCACCGCGAGTCCCTCTATCTGGTAGAAGTGCCACTCGTGCCTGGGGTCGGTCGCTTCGTAGCGGTAACACTTGCCTGGAACGACCACGCGCACCGGCGGATCGGTTGCTTCCATAGTCCGAGCCTGCATCGGAGATGTATGCGTTCTGAGAAGCATCGGACGCTCGCCGTTCTCGTCCTCGTAGTCTATCCACAGCGTATCCCACATATCGCGCGCAGGGTGGTCCTTTGGAATGTTCAGCATTTCGAAGTTATAGTGGTCCCACTCGATCTCAGGACCTTCTACGACGCTGAAACCCATCGAGACGAAGGCGTCGCATATTTCCCTCACGATGCGTGTCGTGGGATGAATCCCCCCTCTCGGAACCGGCCACCCCGGCAGTGTTACGTCTATTGGGTCGGACTCCGCCTCCGCCCGTTTTAGCGTATCTTCCCTGGCCGACATCGCCACTTCGAGCTTCCGACGCACCGCGTTCGCCGCAGCCCCCGCCGCCGGCCTGTCTTCGGCGGGCAGCGATCCCAACCCTCGAAGTATCTGGGTCAACTCCCCGCGCCTGCCCAGATAAGAAATACGGCATTCATCCAGGGCCTCCAGGTTGGCAGCCGCTTGAACGTCGGCGAGAGCCTTGGACTCAAGCTCTTCTATCTGGGTGGCAATTGCTGATTCGCTCATCGTTACTCCGGTCGCAAGCGCGCGACGCTAGCAAAGATTATAGGTTTGCCTCGAAACGACGGTCAAGCAAGCCCTTAGCTGGCTATTCTCGATCCTCCGACCGCGGCCCGAACGGCTCCGGCCTGAACGGGCCGTCCCGCACACCCAGGAACCCGCGCATCCCGCTTTCCATCGCCGCGTCCAGCATCTCCTTGCGGTTATAGTCCGGACGCTGCGATGAGTGCGCGATAGAAGACAGCAGCCAGTTCGTCGTTATCGCGTTCCGTAGGCCCATCATCTCCAGCCCAAGCGTCGCCACATACTTGTTTGCCGCAACTGTCTCCGGGCTTATCTTCGATATCCTCTCAGCCAGCCGAAATGCCTCTTCCATCATCGTATCTTTGTCGGCGAATACCTCGTTTACCAGACCTATCCTGAACGCCTCTTCCGCGTCAATATGGTCGCCGGTCAGCGAATACCTCAAAGCATTCTTGTAACCCGCCATGAGCACCCAGAGGAAGCTCGTGTTAGATATCTGACGAACTTCCGGCTGCGCGAATACAGCATCCTCGGAGCAGAACGTCATGTCGCACGTTAGCGACAGCCACGTCCCGCCTCCCATGCACCAGCCGTGCACGCAGGCTATGACCGGCTTGGAAAGCTCCAGGATGTGCGTCTGGTTCTTAAGCATATTTCTATCATGATAGAACCAGCGCGAAACGTGGTCCGCCGCGCTCGCTCCTTTAGCAATCATGGACACCGGGTCCGTCTCGCCGAACGAAGCAATGTCGTAGCCGGAGCTGAACGCCCTGCCCGCTCCTTGGATAATGATTACCCGCGCCTCCGGGTCAGCCTCCGCGATGTCAAGCGCTTCATGAAGGTCCGCTTCCATCGGCTCCGTAATGGCATTCAGTGTCTCGGGGCGGTTCAGCGTTATCAGCCGGATCGGACCCTTTTTCTCGTACAGTATGAATTCGTACTCAGGCATCTTGCGTCTCCATGTCCCGTTATCCTGTCGTAATCTGGTGCGGCGTCCACAGTATTTCCACCGCCAGCTAACTATAGCAAAACGCTCGACTGTCGCACCCGGACGACCCCGCATGTTGTAGCCGTTGACGCCGCGATGTTAGTGTATTTGCACCGAAGGAGACTTACACCATACCGGCCAATACAATGAAAACAGGAGATTATCTTGTCATCACAATTCTTGAGCAATGAGGAAATCGTCCAGAGGGCGAGGAAGAACCTGCACCAGGGAGCCTGGGACTACCTCGTGGGCGCGTCCGAGTCCGAGACAACCATGCGCCGCAACCGCCTCGCCTTCGACCGTGTCGCATTCCGACCCCGCGTCCTGCGCGACGTCTCAAAGATAGACAGCTCCACCGCGTTCCTCGGCTGCGACCTTCGAATACCCGCCCTGCTGGCGCCCATTGGCTCGTTGCAGGTGTTCAACCCCGAAGGAGGCGCCGCATCAACCCGCGCCGCCGCCGATTTCGGGATCATGCACGTCGTGAGCTCCGTAACACAACCCACCCTCGAAGAAATCGCTGCTGCCGCCGACCGGCCCAAGGTCTTCCAGCTGTACATACACGGCGACTGGGAATGGGTCAAAGAGATGCTGGACCGCGTAAGAGACGCCGGCTACGTCGGCCTCTGCATCACAGTGGACACCGACCACTACAGCCGCCGAGAGCGTCCCATGCTCACCCGCTGGATGCCTCCCACACAGCGCGGACGCCAGTCTTCCGACCCATCCCACGCCGCCGCCGTCACCTGGGACACAGTGGACAAGATCAAAAGCTACGCCGGACTCCCCTTCATGCTCAAAGGCATAGCCACCGCCGAAGACGCCAGGATTGCAGTGGAGCACGACGTGGATGTAGTCTGGGTATCCAACCACGGCGGACGGCAACTCGACCACGGCCAGGGCACGATGGAGATGCTCCCCGAAGTCGTCGAGGCCGTTGACGCCAGGGCCGAGATTATACTCGACGGCGGTGTGCAGCGCGGCGCCGACATCGTCAAGGCCGTGGCGCTCGGAGCGCGCGCCGTAGCCCTCGGCAAGCTGCAGGGCTGGGGACTCGCCGCCGACGGTCAGGCGGGTATAGTTCGGATGCTCGAATTACTGGAAGACGAAATTACAATCGCCATGGCCCTCCTCGGCGTGACCTCCATAGACCAGCTTGATCCGTCATACGTCTGCGAGGCTGAGGCCGTGGTCGCTCCCCACGAAATGAGCGCATGGACAAATATGTCCCCCAACCGCATACTCTAACCCCAACAACCAATTGACAATTCATAATTGAGAATTGAGGAGCCTCCCCATGCCATACTCCATCAACCACGTTCACATCAGGGCCTCCGACCCACACGCATCCGCCGCCTGGTACACCGAACACTTCGGCGCCAAGGTCCTCGGAGCGCGAGAGGTCATGCCCGGCACCATCACCGTCAGCATGGACGCGGGCGGTCCGGTCAGGCTCAACATATCCTCCAAGCCGGAGGGAACGCCCGATACGGAAGCCATTGCCGGACTGAATCGCCTCGGACTCGAGCACTTCGGCTTCGACGTGGACGACATCGAGGCTGACATGGCGCGCCTCGAAGCCGCCGGCGTTCGCGTGGTCCTGCCCATCACAGAAGTCGCAGGCGGCACTCGGCTTTCGTATATCGAAGGCCCGGACAACGTCCTCATCGAGCTGGTCCAGCCCGCCCGCTGATTCCCACGCCTCTCGATAGTAACCTTTTCATTCTCCGGCGCGTTCTAATAGTTGGGACACACAACTATCCCCTCTCCCTCGAGGAAAGTTCCTTCCCCCTTGAACGGGGAAGGCTAGGATGGGGGTGAACTCGGAGGACACCAACATGAGACAGAGAAGCTACGGCAGGGACACCGGCCTCACACTACGCATGTTCTTCACCATGTTCATGCTGGCCGGAGTGTGGATCGCATTCATGGGTCTGCTCTTCTGGGCTGGCATCTCCCCCATCCTGATTCTCGGCTTTGCGCTTATCGGTGTCGTGCTCCAGTACTTCATGTCAGACAAGCTCGTGCTCATGTCAACCGGAGCGCGCGAGGTATCCCCGCAGGAGGAGCCCTGGCTGCACTCCACCATAGAGCGCCTTGCCCAGATGTACGACATCCCCAAGCCAAAGACGATAGCGATCATGGACACCCACGTCCCCAACGCATTCGCCACAGGCCGCAATCCTCAGAACGCAGTTCTCGCCGTCACCAGGGGCCTGCTCGCCCGACTCAGCGAAAAGGAAGTCGAAGCGGTACTCGGACACGAACTCGCCCACGTCAAGAACCGGGACGTCGCCGTCATGACATGGGCCGGACTCATCGTAATCATGGCCGGATACCTCATGCAGATGCTCTTCTGGATGAGCCTGTTCGGTGGATTCGGCGGCAGGGACAGGCGCGAAGGAGACGGCGGCAGTATCATGCTCGTAATGATGGCCGTTTACGCAGGCACGATAGCCATCTACTTCATCGCCCAGCTTCTCGTCATGGCCCTGTCCAGGTATCGCGAATACGCAGCAGATAGGGGCGGAGCTATCGTCACCGGAGCCCCCATGCAGCTCGCCTCCGCCCTTGCCAAGATCAGCAACGATATGTACCGCATACCCGACCAGGACCTGCGCGAGGTTCGCCACGCCAGCGCCCTGATGTTCGCCCCTGCCCTATCCCGCGAGGGAATCACCGGCCTCCTCTCCAGCCACCCCTCCACCGAAAGCCGCATAGAAAAACTCCGCGAAATGCAACGCCAACTGGACAGCCCCGGGCCTTTCAGGTCTTAGCGCGCGTCAAATAAATCCCCTCTCCCTCGATTGGGAGAGGGCTAGGGTGAGGGTGATTATACTCGCCACCCTCACCCATCAAAGGGATGGAACATAAGGAATCGCCTTCTCAGACACCCTCTTAGAACCGCATGTAGCTGACCGTCCCATCACCCGTAGGGGCAACCCTCGTGGTTGCCCATCAATCATGGTTGCCCACCCTTGTGGTCGCCCCCAATTCGGGAATACAATCTGATGGCGGTGTCCTACACCACCATCCGAACTATCCCCAAGCAACCGAAAACTTAAGACGAACAACTGATAACTAACATCATGGGAATCTTCAGCGCAATCTTCGGACACACTAAGATCCAGGCCCCGAGCAGGGAGGAATTCTTCTCCATCGTAGGGGCGGCCCACTCGTTGGAGGCGCGGACTGATCTGCGCCCGACCCAGAAGGCAGGCCTCGTCGTCAACCCTGTCGAATCATCCTACTTCGACAATCTGAACGCCGAACTCAGGACGCTGCTCGACGTCAGCGGCAGGGCGACTGGGACTCGCTTCGAGATAAGGGACGACGAATTCGGCACCCGCTGGATCATTCTAGACGACCCCGACTTCGAGGACCTCGTCAGCCTGATTCACACGACTGCCGAAACTATCATCGAACACGGATTCGCAGACCGCATTCTCGCCGCCGCGTTCCTCGTCGAATACCAGGGACGCCCCGCATACTGGCTGTACAACTACAAATTCGGGCGCTTCTACCCCTTCGTGCCCACAGCCAGCCGCGAGCGCGACAACGCCACGGAAATGCGCCTCGGAGAGATAATGCGCGATGAGAAGATACCCGTAGCCCGCCGCCTCGAACAGTGGTACGCCCTCTGGGGCATCCCCTTCTAGACACCCCTCGGCGGAAGCGACAATCCCTCGATGAACTCCAGATTCGACAACTTCTCAAGCTCCGGCGGCGGCATCTTCAACTTGAACGACCGGCTTCCCCCGCCCAGGATCACATAGTCCAGATCCCGAAGTTTCGCGTCCACGTAAATCGGAAGATCGTCAGGCAGACCGAAAGGCGTCACCCCGCCGATCATCATGCCCGTGAGTTCCATCGTCTCATCCGCGCTCGCGAACGACGCCCGCGACACCTCCATCAGACCCTTCACCCGCTTATTCACGTCCAGCCTGTCCGTAGCCGCCACGATGCACGCGCAATACTTCTTCTGCCCCCGCTTCGACGCCACCACGATTGTATTCCCCGACTTCTCCAGCGGAAACCCATACTTCTCACAAAACTGAGCCGTATCCGCGAAATCCGGGTCTATCTCGAACATCTCATACTCCGCCCCCACCGACTCCAGCCGCTCCCTCACTCTCTGTTCGATGCTGTCCGATACAGTCATGCTTGTTTCCTCGCCGCTAGATTATCAATCATCAGATTTGCTGAAGAACGTATCCAAATCATAGTTACCACAGGACGCTTTGACCAACTTAGGCCAGTCAATTGCTCCGGATGGTTGACAGTATTCATCTATGAAGTCTTTTGTGATTCGATTGGCGGCTTCTGCTTTCTTGATTTCATATTGTTCGTTATGTTCCTTTGCTCGGTAACCAATTGGCTCCACGATGTCAGTGTACAAGTCCATGTCCTCACTGATGAAATACCAGAAATTTTGTCCCACGACTTTCAGATATCCTCGAAGGTAGTTCGTTCTGGTCCTTCCATAGCAGATTCCTAACACCGCCCGGACATTGGCTCGCATATCTCCTTGTTGGACTCTGATCACTGCTGTTCTCAAGTTATTCTCAAGTCGGTTTTGCTGGTCAGAATTTCCCCAATTGGGGCCCGACTTCACAGACACCACGTAATGAACACCCTTGTTGATGAATTCTAAATCCACACCTTCAGCTGACGACTTATGACCGCCCGACGTCTGCTCCGCTACAAAGACCGCCAAGCCCTCAAGAAATCTCCCGAACCGTTCTTCTTCAGAGGATGATAGGAAAGCGTCCAAGAACCCTTCCACCATCTCCGAGGCCGTCAAGATGTTCTTGGCCCTGAACAGATAAGGATTCTTCCTTAGCAGCCGCCTCATGTCCAGAGTTTGAATCGAATTCAGTCGCCCTTCATGGAACACGCTGATGTTTTCATTCACGTACTCTTCCACTGCGGGAAGGTTGAGCGGTTCCACGAGATTCCCCCTGTACGACCTCTTCTGAGTATTTTGCCCTGCGCTCCGCGACACCCGGCATCCGAGCCTGCACATCCGCCAAGCGTTCCTCAGATAGTTGCACATACTCTTCGTTGGTGTCTATACCGACATATCGCCGACCAAGCGACAGCGCTGCAACGGCTGTCGTACCTGAGCCAATGAACGGATCCAGCACCACATCCCCCGGCTGTGTAAACAGCTTTATAAACCACGTGGGCAAGGGAAGCGGAAAGACGGCGCTGTGCCTTTTGTTGGAAGATTCTGTCGCCATGTGGATAACATTGTTCGGATAGACCATTTCGCGGCCTACCCAGTTCGAGATATTCTTGCCGAAGCCACTTCCAACGCGCGATTCGTCTCGCATCTTGTCAGTATCACTCAGATTCGCAAGCCTACCATTTGCCCAGTCACCCACCGGTACCATGACCGCTTCCTGGTACATATTAAACTTGCGATGTTTATTGAACTGAATCAGCCGTTCCCAGTTGTCTCTAAAGCGATTCGGCCATTTCCCGGGATAGGAATTCTTCTTGTGCCACATAAATTCCTCAGTCCACAGCCATCCCCTTCTTCGCATTTGCAATATCAGTTCGATCACATAGGTATGCCTCTCCCCATTCACGGCACGCTCCTTGATATTCAGGACGAACGTACCGGACGGCTTCAACACTCTGAAGAACTGGTCAGCCTTGGGCATGAACCAGTCCACATACTGGTCAGGTTTTATGCCGCCGTATGTTCTCTGCCTCTGGTCGGCATACGGTGGCGATGTAAAGATCAGGTCTATTGAGTCATCGGGAATTTCCTTCAAAACGTCTTCGCAGTCGCCATAAATGATTTTATCAAGACATTCCATCTGATCACGCCTCCCCCATTACGAACACGTATTCTACAATGAACCCTGGCAGCAAGCAAGTGGTTTGCTGTCCATGAATTCATTAAAACGAGAAGTGCAGCATGATCGCGGTATATCTGTCCCAAGGTAAGTTCCTCACCCTGCGAAAAATCTCGTTAGCCTCGGGCGTCCCACGATTTTCCGATGCGATGTACTGTGTGGCGCGGTCAGTCATATGGTCTCGGTAGATTTCTATGAATACATGACCCTCATCCACCACTCGTCAAGTCTCCTTGTCCCATTCGGTCGCTAGATGCCTTGCGAAACCATTGGTCACCTGTCCCGGATAACCGAGATACTCTGTCCGAACCACTCCAATACTCATTGACATAACTCACCTCCCCTCGAATTTTTGAGGACCGGCATTCTATCGGACCCCACCGACTACGCAAGGTCCAAATTACATTCTCCGGCTTCCTGATCCGCGACCAAACGTGCTAAAATGTCTGTATGAACAACACAACTCACACCATCCAAGACATAAACAGGAGATTATCAATGAGCCTCACAAAGGGAAAGAAAAAGTTTTCCCATAGCTAAACTCTGGCGTTCTCAGGTGGATCTCAGGTGAAAAATTCACCAGTTGCCACCTGTCGGTGCACCTGTTGCTCACCAGTGCAAATATAAACCCGAATATATCAAACTCGCCCTGAGCCAGTACCAATCTTGTCCTTTACCCACCCTGCTGGGAAGCTGTCGTAAGACCGTACAGGCAGCATTGTTATCGAGTAGTGCGATATGTAGGATAGTCAAAGACGAATAAGGCGTATAGCATCACTAAGAAGGAAAGTAACTTGCGGCGAGACCACGCCCTCGAAATACTGTCTGATCACAAAACCGAACTCCGCGAGAAGTTCGGAGTGACGTCCATCGCCATCTTCGGCTCCACCGCCCGCGACGAAGCAAGGCCCGACCACAACTAGGAGACCCAAACCCAGATGCCCTTCGACAACATCGAACTCTTTCCCTACTCAGCCGACATCAACGACCGCGACCGTCTTACCATCGGCGGCTGCGACACCGTCGAACTCGCCGACGAGTTCGGCACCCCGCTGCTCGTCTTCGACGACGCCACACTGCGAGGCATGTGTCGCCAATTCGTTGACGCCTTTGGCTCCCGCTACCCCGACAGCCGCATACTCTACGCATCCAAGGCGTTCGTCAACGCCGGCATAGCAAAGATAGTCGCCGAAGAGGGTCTCGGACTTGACGTCGTCTCCGGCGGCGAACTCGCCGTCGCCGTCGCCGCCGGCTCCGACATGAGCAAAGTCTATTTCCACGGCAACAACAAGACTCCCGAGGAACTCGAGTACGCCCTGGATGTCGGCTGCGGGCGCATCGTCGTGGACAGCTTCTACGAACTCAACCTGCTCAACGACATCGCCGCCCGGCGTGGCGTCGTCCAGCCCATCCTGCTCAGGCTGTCTCCCAGCGTGGACCCGCACACCCACGTCCACACCACCACCGGCATCTTAGACAGCAAATTCGGCTTCTCCATCGAGACCGGCGACTCCACCCACGCCATCCGGCAGGCCCTGGCAGCATCCAACCTCGACCTTCTCGGACTCCACTTCCACCTCGGCTCCCCCATCTTCGAGCTTGAGCCATACTCGATAGCCATTGATACCGTTCTCACCTACCTTGCCCATTTCAAAGACGAGGGACTCGATATGCGTGAGTTCAGCCCGGGCGGTGGATTCGCCATAGGATATGTCCGCGACCAGCTCCCACCCGCCATAGACGACTACGCCGAGATCATCGTCTCCGCCTTCACCCGCCGCTGCGAAGGCCTCGGCTTCGGCCAGCCCACCCTGCTCCTCGAACCCGGACGCTCCATCGTCGGCAGGGCCGGAGTCGCGCTCTACACCGTCGGCGCGATAAAGCAGATCCCCACCGTCCGCAAATACGTCTCAGTGGACGGCGGCATGGGCGACAACATACGTCCTGCCCTCTACGGCTCCGAGTACGAGGCCGTCCTAGCCTCCCGGATGTCCGCCGAGTCAAGCGAACTTGTCACCCTCGCCGGCAAATACTGCGAGTCCGGCGACGTCCTCGTCCGCGATATAGAGATGCCGGAGATGGAGTCAGGCGACATCATAGCCATACCCTCGTCCGGGGCGTATGCTCCGTCCATGGCCAGCAACTACAACCTCAACGGACGCCCAGCCATATTAGTAGTAGCCGACGGCGAGGCCAACCTCATCCGCCGCCGCGAGTCCTTCCAGGACATGATGGCCCTTGATGTGGTATGAAAGTTGATAATCGGAGACAGTGAATTGAAAGTGCCTTCTGCTCGCCAGGATGGAGACGAACACGCGCAAATTCGTGATGGAATGTTTTCACGCGAGCGTTAAAAGGAACTACAGACTTGGCGAACTCCTGGCGGAAAGACCGAGAAAGACGACCGATAACCGAAAACTAATAACTGAGGACTGAAAATGACCGACCTGATCTACTCCTCCGCCACATCAATAGCGCAGTCCATCCGCGACAAAGAAGTATCCGCTGCCGAGGTCGTCCAGGCCCACCTCGACCGCATCGCCGAGGTCAACGACAAGCTAAACGCCGTCGTCCACCTCTGCGCCGACCGCGCTCTCGAAGAGGCTGCCGAAGCTGACGCCGCCCTCGCCCGGGGCGACGCCGCCGGGCCGCTCCACGGCGTTCCGATGACCCTCAAGGACTCGCTCGACACCGAGGGCGTCGTAACCACCGGCGGAACTACCGGCCGCCGCGACTTCGTGCCTGACCGAGATGCTACCGTCACCGCCCGCCTCAGGGCCGCGGGAGCGATCCTGATGGGCAAGACCAACACCCCTGAACTCACAATGGCCGGCGAGACCGACAACAGCGTCTATGGCCGCACCAACAACCCGTTCGACCTCGAACGCAGCCCCGGAGGCTCCAGCGGCGGCGCGGGAGCGATCATCACAACCGGCGGCTCGCCCTTCGACATCGGCAGCGACACAGGCGGTAGCATCCGAATGCCCGCCCACCTATGCGGCATTGCCGGAATCAAGCCCAATTCGGGCCGTGTTCCCCGTACAGGACACATCATCAACTACACCCTGGGAGCGACCGACTCCTACACCCAGAACGGCCCTATGGCTCGTTACGTCGAAGACCTGGACCTGATTCTGCGCGTAATCTCCGGCCCCGACTGGATAGACCCTGCCATCGTGGACATGCCTCTAGGCGATCCATCGGAAGTGGACCTCAACAGCCTTCGCGTCGCCTTCTACACAGACCCACCCGGCTTCAAGGTTCCCGCGCAGGAGACCAGAGACGCCGTGAACGCTGCGATCCGCGCCCTTTCCGATGTGGCCGCCTCGGTCGAGGAAGATGCGCCAAGCCCTCTCGAACGTGTGCCCGATATGACCGCCCGGATAGGCGGAGGGGACGGCCGCGCCGGGACCCGCCGGCTTCTCGACAAGGCAGGTACCACCGACGTCTCTGTCATACTGACCAGGCGCATCGAGGAAGCCGAGCCCATAACCACTTCCGAGTTCACAAAGTCGCTCGAAGACCTGGACCAATATCGTAGCGACATGCTCCAATTCATCAGCGACTACGACGTGATCGTCGCCCCTGTAACGGCGCAGCCCGCTCAACCGCACGGCTCCTCATTCGAGGACCGCAACCGCCACGCCTTCTACACCGGCCCATACAATCTCACCGGATGGCCCGGAACAGTCGTCAGAAGCGGAACGTCGTCCGAGGGCCTGCCAATCGGTGTGCAGATCATCGCCCGTCCCTGGAGAGAAGACGTCTCCCTCGCCGTCGCAGCCTTCCTCGAATCCGCCCTCGGCGGCTGGCAACGGCCCCCGATGTAGTGGTGAGTAGCCTGACGTGACAGAGATTACGAGTGCTTCAGCCAAAACCATAGCGCGAACCATACGCGACGGACAGGTTGCCGCGCTTGAGGTTGTACAGGCGCACCTTGACCGCATAGCCGAGGTCAATCCGAGCCTGAACGCTGTCGTCTGTCTCTGCACGGAGCGCGCACTCGATGAGGCCCGTGAGGCCGATGCCGCGCTGTCTCGCGGAGACGACATCGGCCCTCTACACGGCGTTCCCATGACTCTGAAAGACTCATTGGACACTGAGGGCGTCGTCTCCACAGGCGGCACAACCGGACGCCGCGACTTTATTCCCGAGCGCGACGCCACCCTTGTAGCCCGCCTGCGAAAGGCGGGAGCGATTCTACTCGGCAAGACCAACACCCCCGAAATAACCTGGTCCGGCGAGACCGACAACGATGTCTATGGTCGCACGAACAACCCGTTTGACCTCGAACGCTCACCCGGCGGCTCCAGCGGCGGAGCCGCGGCGATTATTTCCGCGTGCGGCTCGCCATTCGACATCGGCAGCGATACAGGCGGCAGCATCAGAGCCCCGGCCCACGTCACGGGCATTGCCGGAATCAAGCCCAATTCAGGCCGGGTCCCGCGCACCGGGCACATTATTGACTACACGATGGGCGCGATTGACTCATACACTCAGAATGGCCCAATGGCCCGCCACGTTGAAGACCTCGACCTCATCCTGCCCGTGATCTCCGGACCCGATTGGATAGACCCCGCAATTGTGGATATGCCCATCGGCAACTCAGCCGATGTGGATCTGGCCAAACTGCGTGTCGCCTTCTACACTGATTCGCCCGGATTCAAGGCTCCCTCCCAGGATACCCGGGACACCGTGAAGGCCGCGGTCGCTGCATTGAGGGACATAGTCGGCGTGATGGAAGAAGACGTCCCCCAGCCATTGAGCCGCGTACCTGAACTGAATGACAGGACCAGTGAGGGCGACGGAGGAGCCGGGACCCGCAGGCTTCTTGAAAAGATTGGCGCCACTGACATTTCCACTCGCCTGATCAAGTGGTTGGACGAGACTGAACAGATTTCGACCGAAGAGTTTACAAAGACTCTCGAAGACCTCGACCAGTACCGAAGCGACATGCTCCACTTCATGCGCGAATACGACGTGATCATATCTCCTACGACCGCGCAGCCCGCCCAGCCGCACGGCGAGTATTCCAAAGAGGAGGGGTACGCAATCTACACCCACCCCTATAACCTGACGGGCTGGCCTGCCACAGTCGTCAGGTGTGGAACGTCGTCCGAAGGACTGCCAATCGGAGTACAGATCGTCTCCCGCCCCTGGAGGGAAGACGTCTCCCTCGCCGTCGCAGCCTTCCTGGAAGAGTCACTCGGTGGCTGGCAAAAGCCACCGATATGATCGACTCGAGACATATTGAATATCGTCAATTACTCGGAGTGCATCCATCCTGAACATCTCAGCATCCTGTAAATCCTAATTCAGACAATTGGAGTTACATAATGGACCTCGAACTCACCGGAAGAAGAGCTATCGTCACCGGAGGAAGCGTCGGCATCGGCAAGGCCACCGCCCGCGTACTCGCCAATGAGGGCGTGGACGTCGTTATCTGCGCTCGCAGGCAGGACGTGCTGGAACATACGGCTTCCGAACTCGCCTCAGAAACCCGACGCAGGATTATCCCCATTGTCGCTGACACCACATCCACAGATTCAGTAGAGGCTATGGTAGCCAGGGCCGTTGAAGAACTCGGCGGAGTGGACATCCTCGTAAACAACGCCGCCGCTCCCGGCGGTTTCGTACAGGGCCCACTCGACGAATCTGACGACTCCGACCTTCTCTTCGACGTGAACACAAAGGTCGTGGGATACTTCCGCTGCGCCAAGGCAGTCGCTCCCCATATGCAGGCGCAGGGCTGGGGCAGAATCATAAACATCGGCGGGCTGGCCGCCAGAAACGCCGGAACCTTCAGCGGTCTCAGAAACGCCGCCCTCTCCCACCTGACCAAGACACTCTCGCTGCAGCTCGGACCAAATGGGATAAACGTCAACCTCGTTCACCCCGGCGGAACGCGCACCGAGCGTACCACTGAGGAAGCCGCAAACGCACCTCAATCCAACGACATCCGCAAGCTAGTGGACGCAACGGAGATCGCCTACGTCGTGGCATTCCTCGCCTCGCCGAAGTCAACCGCCATTGCGGGCGAGACGGTCGCGGCTGGCGGTGGAGTCGGCGCTTCCGTTTACCAATAGCGCTCGTGACCATAGACAGGCTCCAATTACGGCGAGAACTCGGAGACTTGCTCGACCGCGTATGCAGCGACGAGCCGTTCTCCGGAGTAGCGCTCGTGTCCGACGATCAAGGCGACGTGTTCGTCCGCTGCTGCGGATACGCCAACCGCTCCTGGAAAGTCCCCAACCGGCGCGACACAAGATTTCGGATCGCCTCCGTCGGCAAGATGCACACTGCCGCCGCCGTGCTTCAACTGGTTGAGCGCGGCTTCCTATCGCTGGATAGGTCAATAGTAGAACTCCTGGGCCTTGAAGACACGCGCATTTCACACAAGGTCACCGTCCGTCATTTGCTAACGATGACATCGGGTATTGCGGACTGGATTGACGAGTCTCCCACAAGCAGTTGGAACTGGAACGTTCTCAAGCGAAAACACCCACTCTACCTGCTCAAAGAAAGCTCCGACCACCTTCCCCTGTTCGCTAACCGCAAGCCCCGCTTCTCCCCTGGCGAGGACTGGGACTACTGCAACGCCAACTTCGTCCTGCTAGGCATGGCTATCGAGAAGGTCACTGGAATTAGATACACCGACTATATGCGACAGAACATCTTCGGTCCTTATGGGATGACCGATACCGACTTCCTCCCAACCGACTCGGCCGCAGATCGCGTAGCCGAGGGCTACATCCCAATTCTTGACGACGACCGAAAACTGACCGGCTGGAAGAGCAACGTGTATGACCTGACAATAGAAGGCGGCGCCGACGGCGGCTCAACCTCCACCGCCGCCGACCTGTTACGATTCTCCAGATTCTTGAGGCGTGGGAAGATAATCGGCGCGGATCTTCTCAAAGATATGCTTGCACTGAAAGTTGAAATGCCATTCAGCCCGCGAATCGGCTGCCGCTGGTGGTACGGCTACGGAGTCGAGATAGTTTCCGACATGGAAGGACGGATCATCCGTTGGGGACACGGAGGTGAAGAGGCCGGAGTAAGCTGTCGCCTGCACCACTACCCCAAATCAGGCTTGGATGTGGCTATAATGGGCAATGCCACCGAATGCGCCGGCCCTCTCGGAATGCGCATTGGCGAAATTATCGAAAACTTGGCGGACGGAGCGCCGAAGGTAAAATGCCCTGGCAACAAGAATATAAAAGTAGGCTCACAAGCCCTGAGGAAGCAGTCTCTATAGTCAAGGATGGAGACCGCGTCGTTGTGCCGCTCACCGAGCAGCCGATGTCTCTCATACGTGCCCTGGCCCAGCGTGCTCACGAAGTCAGCGGCGCAACCCTGTCCGTCGCCGTTCCCCAATTCGATGTCGGCCCATTTCTGGACGCAGGATGGAACGTCGAGATAGAGAACTTTATTGGTCCATACGGTAGGCCGTACGAGAACGATGGCATCGTGCCTTATGTGCCGTTGGCCTTTTCCCTGACCTTCAAGTCGCCCGACGAACGACCGGACTCATCGAAGCCGATTGATGTCGCGCTCGTGAGCGTCGCCCCACCGAACAACCATGGACAGATAACTTTCGGCCCCCAGGCATGGTACAAGCGCGGTTTCGTACAACGGGCCGACAGGACAGCGGTTGAGGTCAACCCTGCACTCATCCGCACCCACGGCGACACCTTCATGCCCCTGAAGGACATTACCAAGCTCGTCGAAGTCGAACCGCCGAAGGACGGTCGCCAGCGCCTGAATCGGGCTATCGCCGCCCTCACCAAAGAACGCAGGGCAGCCATCGAGGAGATCGTCGCCCTGGTGAACCCCAATCGCCTCGTCCCCGCGATTCCATACTTGGATACCATTGACCTAAACAGGCTGAAGACTCAGCTTGGCATAGACGATCCATCCCCTGAATCCCGCGCAATTGCCGAAAACGTGAAGAGGCTCATACCGCACGGCGCTACGATTCAGGTCGGCGTGGGTACTCCGTCTTCCTACATGCCAAGACTTGGAGTGTTCGACGACAAGATTGACCTCGGCCTGCACACCGAACTCACTGTGCCGGGCGTCGCAAAGCTGGTGGAAACCGGCGTCATTAACGGCTCCCGCAAGACTATCCACAAGAACCGTGCGGTCGCGGTCTCCTGGTCGGGCGCAAATGATGAAGACCTGCAGGTTATTGATAACAATCCGATCTTCGAGCTGTACTCGCCGGAATATTTGCTGGATCCATGGTTGATCGCTCAGAATCATGCACAGATAGGAATGAACAATGCTCTGTCCGTTGACCTGACAGGCCAGATAGCTTCCGAAAGCGTCCTCGGCGGCAGGATGATCAATGGCATAGGGGGCCAGCCGGAAACGCACATCGGAGCGCTGTACTCTAAGGGTGGTCGAGCAATCACTATGCTCTACTCAACGGCCTTGGAAGGGGCCGTTTCGCGTATCGTACCCAAGCTCGAATCCGGGGAATTGGTTACCATGCCTCGCTTCTGGGCTGATACGATTGTCACCGAGTACGGCGTAGCTGACCTGCTCGGCAAGAACCACAAAGAGCGCGCCGAAGCACTCATCGCAATCGCCCATCCAGACTTTAGGTCGGGACTGAAAAAATCCCTCTCATCCGGCTTCATTTCATAGCTGTCACGTTGTCGCAGTCCTCAACTCGACACTTGACATTAAGCTCAACTAATGTGAAATTATGGAGACGGCATACACTTGTACAGGGGGAAGACTTGACCTCGCTCGCTAATATTCTCGACGACCAGCCCGCCGATAAATCTTCAATCCTCATTCCCGATGGGCCTACAATTACATACGGCGCTCTCAGGGATGAGGTCGAACGAATCGCCGAAACGCTCGCCTCCGCTATTGGCCCCCAACAGGCTGTCTCAATCGTACTTCCCAACGGACTCGAATTCATGGTCGTCTTCCTGGCCGTAGCACGAACAGGCGCAATCGCTGCGCCGCTGAATTCAGCCTACACCTTAGACGAGTTCACATTCTTCATGGAGGATGCGGACGCACGGCTGGTCATACTACCCGAAGGTGAACATCCGGGTCGCGACGCCGCGAGGCAGCTCGGCATTCCCACGCTGGACGTGTCTCTGAGCGACAATAGCAAAGTTCGGCTGTCACGCGACGGTTCCGAACTGACTGAAAGAAAAGACACGTCTGGGCCTTCGCCAGACGATATAGCTCTATTCCTCCACACTTCGGGAACAACCAGCAGACCGAAAGGCGTTCCACTAACCCACGCGAACCTTCTGGCGTCCCTGAGGAACATCGGGGACACTTACACGCTCACTCCCGACGACATCGCAATGGTGGTTATGCCATTGTTCCACGTGCATGGCCTGATTGGGGTCGCGCTTTCGACTCTCAATACCGGTGGAAGTATCGTTGTGCCATCCAGGTTCAGCGCCAGCCGATTCTGGCATGAACAGCGTTCAACAAGGGCGACTTGGTACTCAGCTGTGCCCACAATTCACCAGATACTGCTCATGAGGGCCGATGACGACAACGCGCCTTACGAGAGTTTCCGTTTCATTCGCTCCTGCTCTGCTGCCCTCGCGCCATCCGTCTTCAACGATCTGGAATCTCGTTTCGGCGCTCCGGTGCTCGAGGCCTACGGCATGACCGAGGCATCTCACCAGATGGCCTCCAATCTCCTGCCCCCGGGGAATAGGAGGCCCGGTACCGTCGGAATCGGGACGGGAGTGGATATCGGAATCATGGACGACGATGGCGGCCTACGAAACGCCGGCCAAACAGGCGAGGTCGTTATCAGGGGGCCAAACGTAACACTTGGATACCACAACAACCCAACGGCAAATGCTGAAGCATTTACCAACGGCTGGTTCCGTACTGGAGACCAAGGCGTGCTGGATGCAGATAGTGTTCTCACTCTCACAGGACGGATCAAAGAACTCATAAACAGGGGAGGAGAGAAAATCTCGCCTCTGGAGGTTGATGCTGTACTCTTGCAACATCCGTACGTGGCGGAAGCAGTCTGCTTCGGTGTGCCGGATGTAAAATACGGTGAAGCCGTACAAGCCGCGGTTGTGCTCTCGGACGCGGTCACTGAGGGTGACATCAGGTCTTTCTGCGGAGGACATCTCGCAGACTTCAAAATACCCGACAGAGTCTATCTCGTTGACGCTCTTCCAAGAACTGCAACAGGCAAGATCCAACGCAGGAACGTTGCCGCACAATTCGCACTCTGATCTCTAATTCAACTCTAGGATACAGTCTCTAATGACTGCCTGGCTTCGACCCTTTGCAATTCAAGGCGTGCAACGCGCATACGTCCATTAACCAATCTGCAAGTCCAACCTCTTAGGTAAATCTGCGGATGCAGTGTTTCAATTAATGTGATAACTTTCGATAGATGGTATAAGCACATAGTGACATGCTTCCATTGAGTCAAAAGAAATGCCATGGCTGATACGAACTTCCACCAACTACTCATATTTCACAATGTAGCGCAATTGGGCAGTTTTACTAAGGCCGCCCGGGAACTGAACATCAGCCAGCCAGCGGTGTCCATACAGGTCAAGGAACTGGAGCGCAGTCTCAATACTGTCTTGGTCAATCGTGTTCGACGAGGAGTTTTCCTCACCGACTCAGGCGAAGTAGTGTATGGCTACACTAAGCGGATATTTTCGCTGGCCGACGAGATGCGCCTCGCAGTACAGGACTTGGAAGGTCTGCAGGCCGGCAAGCTGACTATCGGATCTTCCTCAACGCCTGGCGAATACATACTGCCCTTGGCTATGGGCATGTTCCGGGAACGCTATCCCAAGATCGACATCTCACTGGCAATTTCCAACACCGACACCGTAGTGCAGCAGATACTCAGCCACGAACTAGACTTGGGCATGGCAGGTGCGGACGTTGACATACAGGGCCTGAGTTCGTTCCCATACGTCGAAGACGAAGTCGTAGTCGTCGCCTCCCCTACCCACGCACTTTCACGTGACCGTAGATGGGTCAGCCTGCAGGAAATCGCTAGTCAGCCCCTCATAATGCGCGAAGTCGGTTCTGCGACACGAAACGCAGCCTCTGACTTCTTCAAAGCGCACAACATGGAAGTGAACATTGCCATGGAGCTCGGCAGTAACGAGGCCGTGAAGAGGGCGGCTGCGGCCGGGCTGGGTCTCGGATTACTCTCCAAGTTCTCCGTAGGACCGGATGTCGTCGCGGGATTTCTGAGCGTCCTGCGTGTGCGAGGGTGGAAGTGCGAGCGTCCGCTGATCGTCTTCTACCGCGACGATGGGCACATCAGCACCGTGCAGCAGGCATTCCTGAGGCTGCTTCAGGTGGAAAGACCGCTTCCCCCGGTCCCGCTCCAATTCTAATTCTGCAGATTGAATGGTATGTCTAGCTACCTTGTAACCGGTTGCGCTGGATTCATTGGCGCTAGAGTTTCCGAATTACTTCTAAACCAGGGCCATTCCGTCACAGGCATTGATGACCTGAGCGACGCATACAGCCCTGCGAAGGCCGGAAGCCAATGTGCGACTGCTGACTGAAACGCTTCCAACTACCAGATTTGTATCCTTCCCACGGTGCTCCTGTGTTGGATTGAAATACTGCTTCTGGTCTATAATCCAACTGGATTATGGACACCCTTTTGGGAAGTTATCGAAGACTCGATGAACTCTCTTTGCCTAGACAGGTTCAAGCGGAATCGCGGGAAATTAGATTGAACTTCGATCCTGCCCCATCCTTCCAGTTGGAGTAGAGCACCTTGAAAATCACCGTAATAGGCTTGGGATATGTCGGCGCCGTTGCCGCTGGAGGACTCGCCTACGCCGGCCACGAAGTAATCGGTGTGGATATAGACTGCCACCGAGTCCAAGCACTGTCGTCCGGCAGCGTACCGATATACGAGCCCGGCCTCGAGCCCAGAGTAGCTGCCGGAATATCGAACGGCAATCTGCGCTTTGTTCACGTCGATGAATTCAGCGAACATATCGGCGACATAGCCCTAATCGCAACCGGAACTCCCCCAAGGGAAAGCGGCGCAGCAGACCTCAGCCAAGTCAAGGTCGCTCTCGATTGGATCAAGTCAAGATCTCACGACAACCTCGTGGTCCTTATGAAGAGCACCGTCCCGCCCGGTACTGGTTGCAGAATTCTGGGCGAAGATCTACGTGGAACGGACATACGATACGCATCGAACCCCGAATTTCTCCGGGAAGGGCGCGCCGTACAGGACTGGAACTCGCCAGACCGCATCGTCATTGGCGCCGAACCCGGCGACCACAAGACAGTTGAGGCCGTCAAGAAGATGCACACCGGCATCTCGGCGCCCTTCGTCGTTACCGACATCACCAGCGCAGAAATGACCAAGTACGCCAGCAACGCCTTTCTTGCCACCCGCATATCCTTCATCAACGAAATAGCCGCCCTGTGCGACCGAGTGGGCGCCTCCATAGACGCCGTGAGCGAGGGCCTTGCCTTGGACCCGAGAACTGGCAGTAGAATCTACGCTGGAGTCGGCTACGGCGGCTCGTGCTTCCCGAAAGACGTGCGCGCCCTCGACTACCTCGCGCTCACTAGCGGCGTAAACTTCGAACTCCTCCGATCAGTCATCAACGTGAATAACAAGCAACGCCTACTGCCTCTCTACGCCCTGAGATCCAGGTTTGGCGGCGCGATCTCGGGACTCAAGGTTGGGGTCCTCGGACTCGCGTTTAAGCCTGAGACCGACGACGTCCGGGACGCCCCTTCGCTCGACCTCATCCGCGCGCTGGTTGACGAAGGCGTGGAGGTGCAGGCCTTCGACCCCAGAGCAACACGGACCGCCGCCCGCGAACTCCCACCCTCGGCCCAGATCCTGGACGATCCCGTAGAGGCTTCCGCCGGAACCCATGCCCTGGTCCTGCTTACCGAATGGGAACAGATAGTCAACTCGGATTGGACGGAAATCGCCCGCTGTATGAGACCGCCCCGATTCGTCTTCGATGGGCGCAACTGCCTGTCTCCCCAGACCATGGAAATGATAGGATTCGAATACCACAGCGTCGGCAGGAACAATCGGCCACTTCCTTTCGTTTAGGCGCCCAAGTTGAACGAGTTCATATACCTCATACGCTACCTCTACTCCATGATTCGATGGCGTCTGTTCGTATGGGTCGCGCTGTTGATGGTCGCCTCCCTTCTGGAGGGCTTCAGCATCGGCATGATCCTACCGATCCTGGGTGGATCGGAGTCCGCCGATACCCCTCTGCACAGGTTCCTGACCGACGGAGCGGACTACCTCGGACTTCCATACACATTGCCAGTAGCCGTCGCCGGAATGGCCGTCCTCTACCTGGCGCGAACCGGCTTCATCATCCACCAGCGCGTTTACGCAGCCGACATAACCGGCAAGCTGATGGCGCGGCTCAAAATAGAGTTGGTCGAACAGGTTTATAGCGCCGACTACCAGTACTTCCTCAACCGGGGCCTAAGCACGTTCACCAACGCTGTAACCACCGAACTCAACAATGTCGCCCAAGCATTCGAACGATGCAACAGGTTCATCGTCAACTCTGGATTCGCGCTCGTTTACATCGCTCTACCGCTGGCCATCAACCCTGTCTTCACAAGCGTAGTCATCGTCGTGGGCGTCCCCGGATACTTTCTACTCAAGAGACTGTTCAACATCGCCCGTGGCTTCTCGATCAGGTCCACTTCCGCAAACGCCGGATTGCAGTCATACATCATCCAAGGACTCGTCAACTTCAAGTACCTCAAGGCCACCGGCTCCCACCACGGCATATTCGGACGAATCAGAACCACCAGCCGAGAACAGGGACGCCTCGAATATAAGCAGTCCGCCCTCTCCGCGATTCTCGAAAACGGCACCGACCTGTTCTTCATGCTCATCATCGCAGGACTCCTCATTTATTCCGTAGAGATAGCCCGCAACAATCTCATAGAGATTCTGTTCATCCTCTTCATCGTGCGCCGAGCCATGGTTTACGCCCTCAACGCGCAGAGATCGTTCCAGGAATTTCTGAGAGTTTCCGGCAGCGTACGAAATTTCCAGATCCTCAGCCGGGAACTTGCCGAGCGAGAGGAATCAATCAACTACTCTGGCGCAGAGCCCGACTTCCACCGGCCCATCACCCTCACCAACGTATCCTTCGAATACGAGGGGTCCGAAATAGTTCTGGACAATGTAAGCCTTACAATACCGCCAAACAGCATGGTAGCCTTCGTAGGAGCCTCTGGCGCTGGGAAGTCAACCCTCGTTACAATGCTCACCGGACTGCTCAGACCCACCTCCGGCAAAGTCTCCATCGGTGGGGTCCCTTACCACGAAATTAACCAGCGCAGGCTAAGAGAAGGCATCGGCTACGTGACCCAGGAGAGCGTCATCTTCAACGACAGCATCCACAACAACATCGCCCTTTGGGACTCCGACGACTCCTCCCACGACAAAGTCCGTGCCGCCGCCCGCGCTGCCCAGGTCTCCGGCTTCATCGAAAATCTCCCAGACGGCTACGACACCATCCTCGGCGACAACGGCATCAACATCTCAGGCGGCCAGCGACAGCGCATCTCCATCGCTCGCGAACTCTACAAAGACGCGCGCCTCCTCATCTTCGACGAGGCCACCAGCGCCCTCGATACCGAGTCCGAAAGCGAAGTCCAGCGCAGCATAGACGCCCTCCGCGGCGACAAGACCATAATCCTAATAGCCCACCGCCTGTCCACCATTCGCAACTGCGACACCATCTTCGTCCTCAAAGATGGCAGCGTCGTCGAACAGGGTGCCCGTGAATTCCTTAGCAGTTTCAATGGTGATTTCATCCAAACGACGGCCCGGCAGGCAGTCGCATCACCACTTATTCCGGAAGGCGGGAAGGATACGCATCTCCCTCGCCCCAGTAAAATCGTAAGTCCGTCGACCACAGATAATGTCCAGAACCAAAGATTCAGTGACTGAGTAAGGGTGGTGATTGGCAATCTATGGCTAGAGGCTTGTTTTTGGCAGTTCCAAAACCCGCAATCGGAGGGGGGGAGGAGCACAACCACCAAATTGTTAAACACCTCGTCGAATTGGGGGAAGAAGTTTTGGTCATAGCACCACAGTATCCCGGAGATAGCGAATTCGACAGAGATTGCGGCTATCCGGTAGTAAGAGTAGCTACCACAGGAGGCATGGCTGGCAAGGGCAAGAAATGGTGGATGCCCTATCGGCGCCCCTTATACGGTTTCAGTGTGATTAGTAGGATGCTCCAGTTCAAACCCGACTACATCATAGTAGGCACCGCATCAAGGGGCTTGAGTATGCTCGCTTCTGGGATTGTATCGCTGCTTGCTCGCATACCGCGTTTTGTGTTTGTCCATCATGATGAATTCACTAGACCAACTCCTTACAGTCTATTAACGAATTCTATTTTCCGGTCTTCGAATCTCATATGTGTAAGCAATTACACCCGGTCATTGGTCCTGGATGCGGGTATTCCATCGCGGCGCACACATGTCGTTTTCAATGGTGTCGATTACCAGGCAATCAGTTCATTTCAGAACGTTCGTCATCACATCTCACATTCACAATTGGAATCAACTTTTCCCGACAGAATGATTCTTACCGTGTGCAGGCTTGTCCGCCATAAAGGTATAGACCGGTTAATAGAGAGTCTTCCAATAGTTCTTTCGAAAGTTCCCGACGCAGGTTTAGTTGTCGTAGGGGAAGGTACAGAGCGCGACCGTCTTGAAACCATAGCCAAGAATTTAGGTGTGGACGACCGAGTGAAATTCTTGGGACGTTTGACGGATGCAGAGAAATTCTTATGTTTTGAGCGCTGCGATTTATTTGCTATGCCCAGCCGTGAAACGCATGGGCCGGCGCGTGAAGGATTTGGAATAGCTTTCTTGGAGGCCAATGCATTCGGAAAACCTGCAATAGGAGGCAATGCAGGCGGTGTGCCCGATGCTGTAGTGCACAATGAAACCGGCCTTCTGGTTGACCCGAACAGTATAGAAGACATTGCGAATGCGATAGTCCGTCTCCTACAGAATCCATGCGAGGCGCACCGACTTGGTGAGAACGGCAGACGCAGAGTCCAAAATGAGTTGAACTGGAATGCCGTCTCCAGAAAGGTTAAGGACATCATTTATGCAGATGTTAACAGGGGACGTATCTAATGGCTACGGGCGTATTTTGCGCTCTAACTCGCCGCGCCTACGGTGGAATTGAGTCCCACAACCACAACATGATTACTCACTTAATCGAATTGGGTGAAAGAATAACTGTCGTGGCCCCACATTTCGAAGGGGATTCTGAGTTCGACCGGGAATGCGGTTATCCCATCGTCCGTGTCGACACGGATGTGGGCAGAGGTCAGGGATGGAGATATATCCCGGACCGAATTAGAATGCTGAAGCCCACGTATCAAACCATTTATCGAGAAAAAGCCGACTACGTCTTATGCGGCTCCAGCGATGTTCAGTCTTTCCTACTGAGCGCCTACCTTGCCTCCAGACTATCAGGCAAACCCATGTATGCTTTTTCCCATGACGGGCCAGGAGACATTGTGCCTGTCATAAAGCCATTTTGGTCCAGAATGCGCAATTCGGTAACATTCTTCTGTGTCAGTGAACACACTAGGTCAAGAATTCTTACGGGCGGCGTAAACCCACAACTGGCTGTAACCGTTCCCAATGGTGTCTGCCTATCAGAAGTCGGACGCTACAAGAGGTCCCTCTCTGAATTCCAATCACCACGAGTGAACCAGGCATTTGGAGAAGGACACCCGACTATATTATTCGTGAGCCGCCTGGTGCCACGCAAGCGTGCGGATATCCTGATTGACATTATGCCGCGAGTGGTCAAGTCGATTCCCAATGCAAGACTGGTCATCGTAGGTGACGGTAGTGAACGCCACCGACTTGCCAAGATGGCCTCTGCATCAAGTGTGAGGGATTCCATCTGCATTCTTGGGAGAGTCTCCGAATCCGAAAAGTGGCTATGCTATGACCGGTGCGACCTCTACGTATTGCCATCAGTCGGCGAAGGATTCGGAATTGGATATTTGGAAGCCAACGCCTTAGGCAAACCCGTTATCGGCAGTCGGGACTCTGGTACAGTTGATGCAGTATTGCATGGGGAAACAGGAATTCTGGTCGATCCTGAAAGCAGCAAAGAACTTACTGAGGCGATAATCCAAATCTTGACTAATCCTACATTGGCTCACGAATTGGGGGAGAACGGCAGACGCCGAGTAGAGAAAGAAATGAATTGGGCTACAATCGCAACACGTGTGCGAAGCATCGTGCACACCAACCCGAGAGTCAACCCAACTTTGCACAGAATTGATGCATAGAATCTTGCTCATGCCCGAACAACTTATTTGGCAGCTCTTGAAAACAATACGGAATCTGATGCGACGCCCCGCATTATTGGTAGGTGTTATTGGACTGCGTTGCTTGCCGCCAAGGTACCGGACGGGACACTTGGTTTTACTCTTGTTGCAGTTTGGTTGGGACAATCCATGGGCTGCTAGCACTGAATTTCTCAAGGCCATGATCGTCTCTGTGAAGAGCACAAGCGGTACTATTCTTGAATGTGGAAGTGGTCTTACTACCTTAATCCTCTGCAGATTAGTCGATGCCAAAGAGAGAAAAGTTATTGCATTGGAGCATGATGCCGACTGGTACAGTCACATTACCAATAGGTTAACCAGATTCTCGACGGGCGGTGTTAACGTATGTATGGTACCAATGCGAGAATACGGCACTTTCCATTGGTATGACATATCAGGAATTCATATACCTGAGAACATCGATCTAGTAATATGCGACGGACCGCCGGGTTCTACACTTGGAGGGCGGTATGGATTGCTTCCTATATTGCAATCGAATCTACGCCCAAAGTGCACCATATTGTTGGATGACGCTGAACGTGGTTCCGAGCGAAACGTTTTGAGAGAGTGGGACCAGAAATACAAATTTCGGTCGAAATCCAAGCAGGGAAAAAGGCGTTCGCCATCCTCACTCTCGACGGTAAAGAGGAGAGTGCAGACCTATAGAGGCGTCATACTAACGAGAGGCGCTAGGAAGCAACACGCGTTTGAATATCACTTACATTTCCTCAGAAAACATTCCTTCGTACAATGCGGATAGCCTCCAGGTTATGAAGATGTGCGAGGCTATGATCGAAGAAGGGCACGACGTTCAGCTAATAGCTCCCATCAAGTCACCTGACGTTAGACTGACAGCTACCGACGCCGCTCAACTGTACAGCCTCCGTAGGAACCTCACACCCGCCTATAAGAAATGCGGAAGTTCTATCGTCGGACTGGGATGGTATGGGTTGATGGCAAGACTTTCGTCCCTGGGAAGGCTTGCGTACACTCGTCATATAGCTCATGCCACTGTCTGCCTGGACACGGGCGCCTCCACTGTGCTGGAAATTCATTGGGTGCCAAGTGAAGGTTCTCTCGCTGAAAGATTGCTGAAACGACTCCTGAGTAAACAGACACCTCGTTTACGCATCGTGACGAATACACGAGCAATTCCGTCTGAGCTTGCGGAACGTTTTCCATTCGCGGATACGGAGCATATCGTACCGGCGCATAACGGCGTTGACCTCGCTAGATTCGACTCCGCCCCAGATCAAAATGAGGCTAGACACATCCTCGACCTTCCTAAAGACGCACGGATCGCCGGTTACGTGGGAAGTCTGGCCAAAGACAAAGGCGCCGACACAATTGCCCGTTTAGCGGCCGGAATGCCGGAGACACATTTCGTAATAGTCGGAGACCGCGGCGGCGGCCTGAACGAACTGCGACAGACGGCAGCCGCATCGGGCAGCGACAACTTGACGACTCCGGGCAATGTGGATAACGCCGACGTACCTGTGTGGCTGTCCGCATGTGATGTTCTACTCTTGCCCAACAAGCTGGTACCCGGGTATCACAACATTCACGGACTCTGGACAAGCCCGCTCAAAATGTTTGAATACATGGCTGCCGAAAAGCCAATCATCGCCTCCGACCTGCCCGTCCTTCGCGAGGTGCTCGACGAAGACGTCGCAACGCTCGTACCACCGGATGACCTCGTATCATGGATGCGGGCCATTACCGAATTGAAGAACAAACCCATGAAGGCTGCCTCGCGGGCCAAGGCCGCCCGTCGGAGGGTCGAAACCAAATATACCTGGCGCGCCCGCGTAAGGCGTTGCCTCGACGGTCTTGAGTCCGCATAGATGAACGTCCTCCACGTCACCCCCAGCATGTCCCCCAATTGGGGAGGCCCTGTCGTCGTAGTCTCCGAGCTTATCCCCGCCCTGGCAGACGAGGGAATAAGCTGTGAGATTGCCACTACCAGAGGACACAGGGTCGGCAATGAAATAGTAGGGCCTCACGGCGTGCCTATCCACGTCTTCCACACCGGATTTCCCGCCCGAATCTGGACGGCCTACTCGAGAGAGCTATCCGCGTTCCTCGATAAGAACATTGCCCGTTTCGATCTCGTCCACATACACGAAGTCTGGCACCATGCGGGGTACGCCGCCTCAGAGGCGGCGAAGAAAAACGGCATACCGTACATAGTCACTATCCATGGAGAACTGAGCGAGTGGAGCCTTCAGCACAAGGGTTGGAAGAAACTCCTTTACAAGAAAGCGGTGCTCGACAAGATTCTGAAGAATGCCTTCGCCCTTCACGCGATCACCCAGGCCGAAAAAGACCGTATCGCCGAATTAGGCTATGACACTCCTGTTATAGTCGCACCAAACGGAATAGACCCCACTCCCTTTGATGAACTGCCAGAGCCGTCCGCCTTCCTAGAAAGATATCCGGCGCTTAAGGGTAAACGAGTCATACTGTTTATGGGCCGACTCAATCCCAAGAAAGGCCTGGACATACTCGCTCACAGCTTCTCCACTCTGAAGAGCCGGTTCCCAGACGCCGTTCTGCTAATCGCAGGTCCCGACGAAGAAGGCACACGACAAAAGACAGAGTCCGTCCTGCGTTCCGAAGGAACTCTCGACAGCGTCATATTCACAGGGATGCTTACAGGCGAAGATAGACTCTCCGCTATGTCCATCGCCGATGTCTTTGTCCTTCCCTCGTATTCTGAAGGCTTCAGCATCGCCATTCTCGAAGCGATGGCCGTGTGTCTTCCCGTGGTAATAACGGACGGCTGTAATTTCCCCGAAGTAGCCGAACATGATGCCGGCTTCGTGGTCGAGGCAAGTCAGATCCCGGTGGCCCATGCAATAGGATCTTTATTGTCGGATGCCGAACTCCGCAACCGCATGGGAGATCGCGGCAGGAAACTCGTTACTGAGCGCTACACATGGCAGGCTGCTGCGTCCAAAATCGCGGATCGGTACAGATTCCTGGTTGTCGGAGAGAAAGCGAAGTCGCTGCCCTGATGCGGAGTGACGTCCGGTGCGAGTAACCCACATCATCGCGTCCTACCGCGAAGGCCTTGGATACGAGGAAAATCACCTCGGACACTTCCAGACACTGGCCGGCGCAGAAGTGTCTCTGGTCACATCCATCCTGCCGTCCGGTATGTGGCAGCAGACCTCGGACACAGAGCTTTCCAATACGGGCGACGCCCTCAAACCCTACGAGGACAGAGGTGTCCGCATCCACCGGCTTGAGGCGGGACTTCGCGCCAGAGCAAACTCCCAGGTCCTGTTGCACGGATTCAAGAGCGCACTTCGCCAGGTCAATCCTGACATCCTGCACATTCACGGCCCAGTCGGGCTCTTATGCATCCAAGCGCTCCTCGCCGCCCGCTCCCTCGACATTCCGGCCGTGGTGGATAACCACCTCTGCTACTTCAACCTCAGGCCTTACGATCTTAAGAAGCGCATCTACTACCGCTCCCTGTTCCGACGCGGGATTCTACCCCTCTTGGGTTCAGTCGTTGGACGCTACATTCCCCTCATGCCCGACAGTGAAGCCATTCTCCACAACGAACTCGGCATCGAGTATCACCGAATGACGCACTCTACGCTCGGCGCGGACACCGAGACGTTCAAGTACAGCCAGAATGCAAGAGATAGCGTCAGGCGCAAACTGGGCATCCCGCTCGATGTTCCTGTGATTGCCTTCCTCGGGCGCATCGGACCCGAAAAGGAGGTCGATGCCCTCGTATCCGCATGGAAACACCTCTCAGACAAATACGGCGCTCACCTTATGCTCATCGGCCCCGCCACTAATGCAATGGAACAGAGCCTGTTGGCCCTGGTCGAAGACCGCAACCGCGACATGCTCACGATCACCGGTCACATCCCCAACTCCGAACTACCCGCCTACCTCTCAACCGCCGACATCGGAGTCTGGCCCGGCGATCCGGGCATCGCCATGATTGAGGCCATGTCGTGCAGCCTGGCCATTGTTCACACCAACCCCTACTACATCGCCCGGATGTCCGAATACGAGAATGCGGAACTGTTTCCTCGAGGAGACAGCGCCGCCTTGCTCCAGACTCTGGAAAAAATTCTGCAGGACTCTGGCAAATTATCTCGTATGCGTCACCAGTCGCGCCTTCTTGCCGAAGACATATTCGACTGGGGCAAAGTCGCCGCCCGCACAAATGCCATCTACGATGAAGTCATCACAGGAAGAATTACGGAACTGCCAGAAATCTGGGAACCTGGCTCCGCGGACGGCCGCACGCTGCTGTTGGAGTGATTGGAACTAGTCGGAAATGAGTTACTCTACTTGCTCGGAATGCACATAGGTGACTTTGCAATCCCTAATATGCACCGGCAAGTAAGACTCGTCAGCAAAGCGCCCAACTAACGCCTTCATCCGCTCTGAAGCCCGTTTGTCGATCGGAGAATGTAGCTCGTCAAATGTGATGCAAATTACTGCGGGCGTGATGTGAGAGTCGAACATAGCATTGACCACCTCATACTCGGCGCCTTCAATGTTGAGTTTCACAAAGGCAACTTCATCAAGATGAAGACGGTCCAGAATCTCGGTTGGGGACAAACACTCAGCTTCAAAATACTCATCAGTTTTCTGCATGTTGAGTATAGAGTGGCTTATGTGAGCGGGGTTGATTGGGGAATAGAACTTCTCGACCTTACTCTCAGACCAAACCCCGAACGGATGTAGAAACATTCGTCCGTACATCTTCTGCCTCTCAAATTCCCTTATGATTCGTCTGCAATACTCGATTGCCCCCGGTGTAGGGTCGTAAATATGTACCGTTGCTCCGAACTCCCCTGCAACGGTCGTCTCGAAGCTAATGTCCTCTCCTGCGCCAAAACTCAGTCCGACTTCTCCCGTAACTGATTCAATAGGCACAGCATAACCGCCGTATGCAGATCCAAGGTAAGCAACTCTACCGTGCTTCAACTCAGCCACTTCAATTATCCCGATACGCCTCATCCGCAGCCTCGTTCTGAAATCGCGAAGGGACTGAATCACGGTGGGAGGCAAAATTCGCTTTGCTAAGCTTTTAGGATCCATGAGAGGAGTTGGGGGAAATCTACGTCATGGTGGAGCTGGGGGGACTCGAACCCCCTACCTCTTCAATGCCATTGAAGCGCTCTCCCAGATGAGCTACAGCCCCACAGTATCGGTGCGGAAGACAAGCCTAAATATAGCAAACAGCCCTATTCCTGCGCAATGCGGACAGCCGCAGCCAATCAGCCGCCACGCTCCTGCCTGACACGACTCCACTCCGCCATCAGATCGTCATTCGGCGGGTAATACTTGCCCGGCGCGACACCCTCGGCTCGTACCTTCTCCTTGATGTAATTCTCCGCGCCCTCGTGGTCTATCGCCCACTCCAGCGCCGCCTCCGCCATCCAAGACGGCACCACCAGGACCCCGTCATTGTCTCCCACAAGCACGTCCCCCGGTCGCACCAGAGCGCCGCCGCACTGAATCTGGATATTCTCCTCAGCCGGTATCGCCGTCGGGTTACCATGGAAACTGCGCGCCTTGGCATACACCCGCAGCCCGTAATCTTCGTCCACCATCACATCCAGGTCCCGGATCGCGCCGTCAATCACCACGCCGTCCGCCCCGTTCATCGCCAGTTGCAGCAGCTTAACGTCCCCCGCGACCACGTCTTCCTTAGAACCCATTATGTCCGCCACCAGCACATCACCCGAACCGCAGCGGCCCATAGCCACGTACTCGACGGATTCCTCGCCCGGCGCCCTCTCGCTCGCAATATCTGGACGCATTGGCAGGAATCTCAGCGTCCGCGCCCTCGCCGCAAACCTCTCCTTGCCCGGAGTGAAGTTCGCCAGACCCTCGCACACCGTCAGTGGAGACCCCATCGAGCGAACCGCGTTATAGACCGTCGCGGTCGGGATACTCTTCAGCCCATCAAGAACGTCCTGAGACACATCCACAGGACTCATATTAGTCGTAGCCATTTCTCCTCCTTCAACTCGCGTATCGAATCGCCATTCAAGTCGGCGTTGATGATATGAACCCATGCCAGCGCTGTCAAATCGCGGCGATACTTGCTCAAACACCACCCCTGTTCTATCATTCGCCCATATTGGGTATCTACATCGTTCACAGGGAGGACAGACATGATCACCAAGTTCGACAGCCTCTACGCCGGCCACGTTGACATGGAAAACGTCGGCTACGCCGGCACCGCGGTCAACGACCGCTACTTCGACAACGACCACCTCGTCACGGCCTATGACAAGGCCGAGAATATAGCCAAGACGATGGACAGGCTCGGCTACGACACCTTCTGGATGGCCGAGCACCACTTCCAACCCGAGGGCTACGAGTGCATTCCGAACCTGCTCATGATCGCCGTCCATCTCGCCCACCTCACCGAGAACCTCAAGATTGGATGCGGATTCAACATCGCCCCGATGTGGCACCCTCTTCGTCTTGCCGAAGACTACGCGACCGCCGATATTCTTACCAACGGGCGCGTCATTTTCGGGGTCGGTCGCGGTTACCATACCCGCGAGGTGGACACATTCGGCTCTCCTCTTCTCGACCAGGAAGCGAACCGCAATCTCTTCGAAGAGCAAGTTGACGTCATCTTCCGCTCCTTCAATGAAGAATCGTTCTCGCACAAGGGCGAGTACTACACCATCCCGCCCGAAGTACCTTACAGGGGCTACACGCTGAAGGAGATTTCGCTTGTGCCGCGTCCGGTGAACCTCCCTGTCGAATGCTGGCAGCCGATACAGAGCGCGACCCCTCGTGGCCTGGACTTCATGGCGAAGCACGGCATCAAAGGCATGATCGGCGGCGGCGTGGCCGAGGGCGGCGCGATGCACAGGGTGATGGAAGCCTACCGCGACGCCAACGCGCGCAGGGGCAGAGACCTGGCTCTGGGCGAAAATCTCTCCATCGGCTTCCACTTCTACATCGCGGACACCCAGGAAGAGGCGATAGAAGCCGCCGCGGGATACTACGAGGAAAATCTGAAGATGTTCGGTCCGCTGCGACTGGTTCGCGCCCTGAGCGACGAGCAGATAGAAGCCATGTCCGATCCGTCCCGGGCCCCGACCTTCGACCTGCCGCGCATCGAAGACGCCGTAAGCGCTGGCGGATTCCTCGCGGGCCCACCTGAACTGATCATCGAGCAGCTCAAGAAGCTGGAGGAAGCCTATCCGGGGCTGGACAGGGTAGGCGTCAGCCACCCGGTCGGCACGCCGGAGTCGGTGATAGTGGAGCAGTTAGAGCAGTTTGCCGAGGAAGTTATGCCCGCCTTCTCAAACGCGGAAGTCGAGGCGGCGGCGGGCAACTAGCCAGAGAGTGTGCGGGGCGGCCTGTGAGTCGCCCCGCAATGTCCTCATATAAGCATATCCACCCGGTTCAGACTGCCCTTGACAGGATCCACCGTAAAGCCCAATACTTCCAACGCGGTGACTCCCAGTATCGGAGGGTCATCCTCAGATCCAAAGACGACTGTCACGGACGCTATTTCATCATCGTAGCCTATATATGCTCCTCCGACCTCCCGCGTCACCACGCCTGCGAAGCCCCGGAACCTCCGCCTGCTGAGTCTCTGGATTCCTAGCCTCTCCAACATACTCGACGGCAATATGCTCAGCGTGGCGCCCGTGTCCACCATTACCCGAACGCTCTCGCTCACATCCGGGTTCGCCGGGTTCGACACTTCCACGTCAACGTGAATGAACCCCATCTTGTTTCCTCCATCATGTGAATGGACATATTCGGCTACGGCAGCCGAGTCGCGTGCCAGGAAGTCATCTGCCAGTCGCCACTGCTGTTGACGTACACGACGGTGTACTCCAGCGAGAAGTGGTTGCCATTGACGTGCACGTGCGCGCCTCCTCGCACCACGGCAGAGTCGTTGTACGTCCTGATCGCCCGCTCCGCGGTTGGCGTGATTGACTCGTAGTTGAGCCTTCCGCTCGCCAGCCCGCTTGTCAGGCTCTCCTTGGTATCTATAGCAGCGGTCGTATGTACGTAGCTCAGGTCATCCGCCAGTATCCTGTCTAGCGTATCGACGTCGGCCGCCACCATCGCCGCCAGACGCTCTTCCTCGAGTCCTGCAATCGCCGCTTCCACATCCTGCGTAATAGTCATTTCTACTCCTTCAAGAGTCTTTCTGCTCGGAACTGACAAGTTCGTACCGATAACTGTAAACTAACGGCTGAAAACTGACAACGGAGGAGCGTCATGGCTAACAAGAAAGGCACCGGACTCTTGATGGTCTGGTGCGAGGTCCCCGCGGACATCGAAGACGAGTTCAACCGCTGGTACAACGAAGAACACATCGAGGAGCGCCTGTCCATCCCGGGTATCCTGAGCGCCGCGCGCTACGAGGCAGTGGTCAGCGGACCGAAACACCTGGCAGTTTACGAACTGGAAAACTCCGCCGTAATGGAGTCCGACGAGTACCTCAAGGTACGCTCGAACCCAACCGAGTGGTCGAAACGAATGTCTCCTGAGTACGTCGCGACGACATACATCCGAAACGTGTACGAGATGATACACCCCGCCGGGCTGACCGACGAGATTGCGGGCAGCCCCATGGCTCCCGCGCTCCAGATCGGCCGCATGGACATTCCGTCCGATGTAGAGGATGAATGGAACCAGTGGTACGACACGGTGTACGTGCCAAATTACGAGACTGTTCAGGGCGTAAGGCGCGGACGACGCTACACAGCTGTAGCTGGCGAACCCAAGTATCTCACAATGTACGAGTTCGATCATACCGAAGTGTCTAAGGGCGAGGAGTGGCTCAGACAGCAGACTGCGCACCCCGACAACGCCCGTATGCGCAAGGCCATGATTCACTTGCCCGAATCGCCCGGAGTCTGGCAAAAGACATTCGAGAAAGGCTGAGCTTTCACCCTTATTAGGACAGAACGACTACGCATAATCCAGAGCTGAGCCTTCCCTGACTCACTTCTCATAGAATCAAGAAAGGGGAATGATATGCCAACGGTAGCCCCTTACGGCTCTTGGAAATCGCCTATTACCCCGGACATGGTCGTACAGGACTCCGTACGCCTCGGCTCGATTGCACTCGATGAAGATCACTTCTACTGGGTGGAAGAGAGGCCGCACGAGGGCGGCAGAAACGTGATCGTTCGCCTACCCGACGGTGGCGTGACTGAGGACTTCACACCTGCCCGATTCAATGTCCGCACGCGTGTCCACGAATACGGTGGTCTCTGCTTCTGGGTAAATCGAGGAACAATTCTCTTCTCCAACTTCGCCGATGGTCGTGTGTATCGTCAGCAGGGTGTGGGAGAAGATCCTATACCCATCACACCCGACGGAGTTGATTTGCGCTACGCGGACGGCATGATAGACCAGGCTCGCAACCGCCTTATCTGCGTCCGTGAAGACCACCGCGAGTCCGATCACGACTGTGCCAACGAGATTGTTGCCCTCGACTTGGATGGCCTTGGCGAAGGCGAGGTACTGGTATCCGGCAGCGACTTCTACGGATATCCTTCCGTCAGCCCAGACGGCACGACGATGGCGTGGCTGAGCTGGGACCATCCCAATATGCCCTGGGACAGCACAGAACTGTGGACGGCGGACATTCTCGATGACGGTTCAGTCGGCACACCAAGCAAGATAGCCGGGATGCCGGGCGAGTCCATCTTCCAGCCGGAGTGGTCTCCGGACGGCATTCTCTATTTCGTCTCTGACCGTACCGGCTGGTGGAACCTGTATCGCTGGCGCGGCGGGCACATCGAAGCCATTGCGCCGATGACCGCTGAGTTCGGTGCGCCCGCCTGGGCGCTTGGTTCTCATACCTATGCCTTCGAGTCCGCCGAGCGCATTGTTTGTGAATACGCCGAAAACGGCTTCTGGAAAATCGCAACCATAAACCCTAGCACAACCGAGTTCAACCCAATTGACACGCCGTACACCGAGATGTCGCGCGGCGATATAAGGGCCTCGAATGGGCGGGTTATCCTGGAGGCGGGTGCGGCGAGCCTGCCGGACGCGCTGCTCTCGCTCGATCCGTACACCGGGGAGATAAGCGTCATCAGGGAATCCCGCTCGATTCCCGTTGACGACGGCTTTATCTCCATGCCGCAAGCCATGGAGTTCGAGACAGACGGCGGCCTGACGGCCCACGCCTTCTACTACCCTACCAAGAACGCGGACTTCGTAGCCGATGAAGGAGATAAGCCACCCCTCCTGGTCATCAGTCACGGCGGACCTACGGGTGCGGCAATGACCTCATTCAGCCTGCCTTACCAGTATTGGACGAGTCGGGGCATTGCCATAGTGGACGTGAACTATGGTGGCAGCACGGGCTACGGCACGCAGTACAGACGACGGCTGAATGGGCAGTGGGGCATCGTTGACATAGCCGACTGCGTGAACGCCGCGCTGCACCTTGTCGAGGCGGAGGAGGTGGACGGTGGGCGGCTGATGATTCGCGGTGGCAGCGCGGGAGGCTACACCACACTCGCGGCGCTTGCTTTCAGAGACGTCTTCAGAGTTGGCGCGAGTTACTACGGCGTGAGCGATCTCGGCGCGCTGGCCGAATACACCCACAAGTTCGAGTCGCGCTACCTGGACTCGATGGTCGGTCCCTACCTCGAACGCCGCAACCTGTACGAGGAACGCTCGCCCATCCACCACACAGACGGGCTTTCATGCCCCATCATCCTGTTCCAGGGAACGGAGGACAGGGTAGTGCCTCCCCCACAGTCGGAGATGATGCTGGAGGCGCTGCGAGAGAAGGGCCTGCCAGTAGCGTATCTGTCATTTGAGGGCGAGGGACACGGATTCAGAGACTCAGCAAACGTAAAGCGCTCGCTCGAGGCGGAACTCTACTTCTACTCCCGCATCCTAGGATTCGACCTCGCCGACGATATCGAGCCTGTGGAGATAGAAAACCTGGGCTGACGCTGAAACGGGCGCATCCACCTAGCACACGCCTTCTTTACCACTCAGCCTCAGTACAGAGGGATCCGTTCGCCGTCCTTAGTCCTTCGGAATGAGCCTATGCAGAATTCGTTGCCTTCCGGGTCGGCCATTGTGACTCCACCACCCTGCCGGGGTCCGCTTGCCTGGCTTCCCCCAAGTTCCACTATCTGACTAACTGCCTCATCAACATCGGGGACGATGAAACACATGTGGCACCGATTCTTGACCACCTTCGACTCGGGGACCTTTTGTAGTATGAGCGCAGTCGTTGAGTCGAGTGATCCGACCGTAAGCCATCCACCGTCACCCCGGAGCGGCCCAGGGGTCTCTCCGAGCATGATCCCCCAGAACTGAGCTTCCTGTTCTATGTCCCCGACATCCAGCACAACGGAGGCAGTTTCCAAGACAATACGTTTGTTCATCATGCTCACTCCGAAAGCACACGAACGGAGTTGCCGGAAAGGAACGCCGCAATGTCCTCAACCGCGTCTCCATAGAAAATCCTGTACGTCTCGGCGGTCACGTAGCCCATGTGGGGCGTGAGGACGGTGTTGGGTAGCGATCTGAGCTTGTGATCGAGCGGCAGCGGTTCTATGTCGAACACGTCGAGACCCGCACCCGCTATCGCGCTGGATTCCAGGGCGGCGACGAGGGCAGATTCATCTACTATCGGGCCGCGCGAGGTGTTGACCAGGTAGGCGGACGGCTTCATCAGGGACAACTCGCGCTCATCCAGAAGTCCCCGCGTCCTGTCACTCAGAACCAGGTGTATGGTTACGATGTCCGACTCCCTCAGCAACTCGTCCTTCGATACAAGGCTCGCGCCGAACTCAGCCGCTCGCTCATCGGTGAGGTTCTGACTCCAGGCAACGAGGCTCATCCCGAATGCCCCACCAATCCTCGCAACCTGAGAACCAAGCCTGCCGAGTCCGATTACTCCGAGCGTCTTTCCCTGGAGTCCCTCGCCCGTCGTCACCTGCCACTCGCCATTGCGCGTTGCCACGTCCTCGGTCGGCACTTTCCGCGCCAGCGCCAGAATCAGCGCCCAGGTCAACTCAGCGGTCGGATACGGCAGCCCGTCGGTGCCGCACACTGTAACGCCATGCTCCGCCGCCGCGTTCATGTCTATCGAGGCGTTCCTCATTCCTGTGGTTACAAGCAGCTTCAGATTCGGCAAGCGCGAGAAAAGCGTTCTCTGAAACGGCGTCCTCTCCCGCATCGCCACCACTATTTCATAAGGTTCCAGCCGCCGCGCGACGTCACCATCCACCGACAGGTGATCTCTAAAGAAATCCACGCTCACACCCGCCGGGAGGGAGTCCCAGTCCGCCATGTCCCGCGCGACATTCTGGTAATCATCGAGTACGGCTACTTTCGGCATCTGTCAGTTCTCCCAGGGCAATCGCATCTAAATTTCGGTCTGAGCATAAATTCAGTTTTATAGCTACGGACAGAGGGCCAGATTCCTAAACTGGTGACCTGTTTTGGTCTAAACTGGTGGAAAAACTGGTACCAGTTCTTTGGGAGAAACTGGCCTAAACTGGTTGAAACAGACCAGTTTAGGCCAGTTTTCGCCGATCATGGGCATTTCTGGTGTGGCTGGTCATCTGGCATATACGTCCATTTATGGTTCTCTCGCTGACCGTGTGTTCTGTGGGTCCACTGAATATGAATAGATGATAGCACATGACAGAACATATGCACCATAGCGTACAAGGCCTGCGCAAGGTAGGCATTACTGTCGTTTCGTTAGCAACCGCGCACTGGATTCCCGCCTTCGCGGGAATGACGAGATGTGGTTCGGAATCTCGTCTTTGCACAAACCCTGCATAGCGTGCGCGCGAATTAGATGCGATGGGGCGCCGCGACGGATTTTTTCAGATGTTATGCGCGGGCGGCAGTGGTACAATAGGGTGTGGTCTAGCACCAGTACGCAAGACGGCGCGAGGAAGGTCCGTGGCGATAAGAGATATACTTGCGATTCCGCACCCTATCCTGAGGCAGCGAGCCAAGAAGGTCAGGCGCGTTGACAAGAGGCTACTCCGGCTTGCCCACGATATGGTAGAGACCATGCGCGAGGCGGGCGGCGTCGGACTAGCGGCGAATCAGGTCGGGGAACTGAGACGGCTGGTAGTCATCCAGATACCGGAGGAAGAAGAGGCGCGCATATACATCAACCCCGAGATACTCAAGAGAAGCGGAGCGCGCGAGGTTGAAGAGGGGTGTCTGAGCCATGCGGGCTATCGCGCTATGGTGAACCGCTCGGAGTGGATCAGGTTCGGCGCTCTCGACCATACTGAGAAGGTGGTGAAGATAAAGACGGACGGGCTTTTATCGCAGGCGATGGAACACGAGGTTGACCACCTGAACGGCATCCTATACCTCGATCACCTTGTCGAACATGCCACGCCCTATCGTGTAGATGAAGAAGGGCAGCCACTCGACACAGAACTGGAATCGGGCGAAGATGAATCCGATACGCCTTCAGACCTCCTTGAGGATGATGACGTGCCCGCATCCATGAAGATCAAGTAGCGCTTCAGTCCCCGCCTCAACAGGTCGCGCGTGCCACCTGAGTAGGTGGCACTTTTGTATATTACGGAAATTCGATCCCGCCACAATGAACCCATTCGAAGATAAGACCCATAACATCGTAACCCATGTCGCCAAGGTTCTCAGAAGCCTGGGTGTGGATTCGTATTTGGTTGGCGGCTCCGTCCGGGACGCGTTGCTTGGCAAGACGACAAGAGATGTGGATATTGTATTGCGCGGTTCTGCGAACGATGCGGGAGACGCTCTGGCAGAATCCCTGAACGGCCACAAGATCCGCATAGATTTCGAGCGAGACGCAGCCAGGGTCATTGCCGGAAGTCGAGACCACAGAGTGATTATTGATCTCTTGAGCTTGTCCGGCGACGACGTTCTGACCGACATACGACGCCGAGACTTCACAGTTAATGCTATTGCTGCGCCTTTAGATTCCGCCATAGCGGGCGCCTGGGACCTTATAGACCCACTTGGCGGTGCTCAGGACATTGAATCCAGAACAATCCGAGCGGCCTCCGAAAGCGTATTCTCTAATGATTCGATCCGCCTTCTCAGGGCAGTTCGATTGTCCGCAGTGACCGGATTCTCCATCGAGTCTCAGACGATATCCCTGATTCGCCGGCATGCGCCAAGCCTCGCCGAATCCTCACCAGAACGCATCAGGGAGGAACTGCTCAGAATCCTGGACGCGAATAACGCTGCGAGGTGGGTAAAGCTGATGGACGACCTGAACCTTCTGTCCATAGTCATACCCGAGCTTGATGGTGCCCGAGGCATAGAGCAGCCCAAGGAACATTACTACGATGTGTTCGGTCACCTGGTGGCCGCGCTGGATCACGCGGACCAGATAGTATCGAACCGTTACGAATACGACTTTGTGCGCGAAATGATGCCCACATTCCACCGAATGGATGCCTACTTCAACCGCGACGCTTCCGACGGATATAGCAGAGGCACGATACTCAAGCTGACGGCGCTCCTGCACGACATCGCCAAGCCTCATACTAAGACGATTGAGCCGTCCGGTCGGATAAGGTTTTTCGGGCACTCTGAAAAGGGAGAGGAGTTGGCGGAAGATATCCTCACCCGTCTCCGGGTTGGCGGCAACGGCGTGAGTATGGTGAAAGGCATGATTCGCCACCACCTGAGACCACGACAGATGGCTAATAGGGATGAGTTACCCACGCAACGTGCGGTACACAGGTATTTCCGGGATTTGGGTGATGTTGCACTGGACACGCTGTACCTGAACATGGCAGACTTTCTTGCGGCACGTGGCCCGCTACTCACTCCAGACGAGATGCGAATCCAGTCCAGGGTCATAAGTCATATACTTGTGGTCGGCCCTCAGAAACAGACTCCAGCGGCATCGCAAAAGGGACTGCTTACAGGCCACGACATCATGAATGAGTTACAAATCGAATCGGGGCCGCTCGTCGGGCGGCTTCTCAAATCTGTCGCGCAGGCAGAGGCGCAGGGTCGAGTCAGCACCAGAGAAGAGGCATTGAAATTGGCCAGAGCAAAAATCGAGACAGGAGTGGCCGGTGGGTAGGTACGGGCGTACTGTATTAGTTATTGCCGTCGTGGTCATCGCTGCCGGTCTGATACTCGGCTTCCAGACCATCTCCATCAGCAACTTTCAGAGAGGCTCGGACAACACCATATTGGGTCTGAGTCTTGGATTGGATCTTCAGGGCGGCAGCCATCTTGTCTATCAGGCAGCCTTGACCGACCCGGTTACCGGGGCTCCAGTCGAGGTGACTCAGGACCAGATGGACGCGCTTAAGCTGACAATAGAACGCCGCGTCAACAGTTCAGGCCTGGGTGAGCCGATAATCCAACTTCTCGGTGCCGACAGACTTCTGATTCAGTTGCCGGGCGTAAGCGACCCCGACCGGGCAAAGAGACTGATCGGCGAGACCGCCCGGCTGGAATTCAAGCGGCGAACATTCAACGTGTCCCGCGACGTCAATGAAATAACCGATGCGGATATCGCTGGTGTGACTGTGGATTTCCTCCCGGATTTGTCCGGCACCTCGACCGATGAACTCGCCACATCAACAGAAGGAGCGGCGCAACCCCAGACAGAAACGCCCATAGCCCTGATGATCGAGTTCACGGAAGCGGGAGTGGACAAGTTCACTCCGATTTTCCTAAGACTCGCGCAGAGCTACTTCGCCTATCAGCAAGACTACATCGAGAGGCTGCAGGAGGATCCTGAAGCATTCCCCTTTGGGGGCAGGCTGCCTGATACCCTCGATATTGCAATTGACGGCAATGAAAAGCAGCGATTCACAGCCAGCTATCCAACTGTACAACGATTGGATACCACAACCTACGCATTCGCAGTGCCAGTCGAGGAAGATACACAGGCTCAACCCAGCCTGGAAGTAGCGCGCCAAAGAGTCGGAAACAATCCGACATTTTTGTTCACTGAAATCATCGGGACGTCGGACGAAGACATCGGACTCACCGGCGATAACCTCGCGCGCGCATTTCCCGGACAGCACGCTCAATCAGGCATCCCCATAGTCAACCTTGAGTTCGACAGTGAGGGAACTCGTGTTTTCGGCGAACTCACTCTGGACATCGTTCGCAAGCAGGAGACGGAGGGTATAAGAGACCAGATAGCCATCTTCCTGGATGATGATGAGTTGATCTCGCCCACTGTTCAGACCGCGATTACAGCGGGGACCGCGATAATACAGGGGCAGGACTTCACCGTGGAGCGGGTCCGGGATTTGTCGCTCCAGTTGGAAGCGGGACGACTTCCAGTGCCAATCGAGTTGATACAAGAGCGTGATGTTGACGCCATACTGGGCGCGGATTCGCTTGCCAGGAGCGTAGTTGCCGGTTTCGTTGGCTTGGGACTGGTACTCCTGTTCATGACACTGTACTATCGTCTGCCCGGACTGGTGGCGGCGATAGCGTTGATGATCTACGCCACGTTGGTCATGGCAGTCTTCAAGATACTGCCCGTAACTTTGACTCTCAGCGGGGTCGCCGCAGTCATACTCTCCATAGGCATGGCAGTGGACGCCAATATCCTGATATTCGAGCGCATGAAAGATGAGTTGCGAGCGGGACGAACGCTCCTGTCTTCCATCAACATTGGTTTCGACCGGGCATGGCCGGCTATCCGGGACGGCAACATATCAACTCTGATAACCTGCGGCATCCTGTTCTGGTTCGCGGACCAGTTGGGTGCGAGCATAGTGCAGGGATTCGCCGTTACTCTCGCGATTGGTGTTGTCATCAGCATGTTCACCGCAATCATAGTCAGCCGAACGCTTCTGCGTTTCGTAGGGACGACAAGGCTGACCCGATCAATGAGGATTTGGCTGCCGTCCGGCGGGAGTGAAGTTCCCCAGCAGTTTGCCGCCGATACCGCCGACTAGAGGAGCATGAATTGAATTTCGTAGGCAAGAGGGGCTGGTTCTATCTCTTTTCCCTGGCAGTCATACTACCGGGCGTCGTGTTTCTTATTATTACGCCCGGACTGAACCCGGGCATTGACTTCACGGGCGGCTCGACTCTAACGCTTGAGTTCGAAGCCAACGTGAGCCAGGCTGACCTCAGAAATGAACTTGCCTCGGCGGGACACCCAGACGCTACCGTGCAGAAGCTGGGCGACCGGACGTTCTTCATACGGACGAAAGAGCTAGCTGACGACGACCCTGAAACGGAACAAGTGGAGACTGATTCGAAGACTTGGCTTCTCAATGCGCTCGAAGCGAACCTGTCTCCCGATGGTGTAACCGAGTTATCATTTGATCTTGTATCGCCGATTGTCGCTTCGGAGACGGTCCTGAACGCCCTTTACGCCGTCCTGGCTGCGGCGGTAGGAATCTTCATATACATTTGGTGGGCTTTCAGGAATGTCCCCAGTCCATTCAGGTACGGCGCCGCGGCAATCGTTGCGCTGATTCACGATTCCATCATCGTAATCGGGATATTCTCCATACTCGGCGCAGTCCTCAATATAGAAGTCGGAACCATGTTCCTGATTGCCATTCTCACTGTGATCGGTTACAGCGTAAACGACACCATCGTAGTCTTTGACAGAATACGCGAAAACGTGACCATTCATCCCAACCGCCAATTGTCGGAGGTCGTCAATCTGAGCATATCGGAAACGATTGGCCGATCCCTCAATACGAGTATTACATTAATGGTCACTCTGCTTGCGCTGTTCCTATTCGGCGGCACAACCATCCGCGAGTTCCTATTGGTGCTACTTATAGGCGTAGTCGCCGGAACATACAGTTCCATCGCTATTGCGAGCCAGGTACTCATCTCATGGGAATACGGCGACATAGGTGGCGTCTTCAGGCGTATCCGACAGCCAAGAGGCGCAACGGCTTGAGCCTGCCGTAGTATCCGCGACTCGACCAAGAAGCGGAAGTCAAAGTGAAGGGACCTCTCTTTAGGGAGAGGTCCCTCGCGTTTCAAGCAATCGGGTTCTCGGGTTCAAGGCCGCAAAACGACTCTTCCCAATACCTGCCTTTCTTTGACCATTCGAACAGCCTCAGTCGCCTCCTCCAATGAATAGGCCACGTGGACAACAGGTTCCACTTGCCCATTGGAGACAAGTTCAACCGCCGCAGCAATGTCTCCAAGACTTGCTCCTGTCGAACCCTGGATGGATACGTCCCTGAACATGATGTCCGTCAGGCTGACTCTCGCACGTCCACCTTCGACCTCTCCCAACAGGACCATACGACCATACTGCGCCATGCTGCGCAGTGAACTGCCGAATGTTGACGAGCCAACGGTGTCAATAGCCACATTGGCTCCCTCATCCTCGGTAAACGCGAGGACCAGTTCCGAGAAGTCAAGTTCATCGCCCAGAATCACGCCGCCAGGCGCGTATCGTTCAAGGGCGTCCAGTTTCTCAATGGAACTTGTGGCCGCGAATACCTGCGCTCCCATAGCCGAAGCCACCTGGACCGCGTGTACTCCAAGTCCGCCTCCCGCACCTGTGACAAGAGCCACCTCTCCGGGCTCGATCCCTGCCACAGACTGAATTGCTCTGACACACACTCCAATGGGGCATGCCACCAGTGAAGCTCCGACCAAGTCAACTCCGTCTGGAATTCTGGTAACACTTCGAGCGGGAAGTCTGACGTACTCCGCAAAACCGCCGTTGATCCCATGCCCAACGCCCCTCCCAACTCGACAACGGTAGTCTAGCCCTGAGGCACACCTATCGCACTGGCCGCAGAACGCGGTCAGCGACGCGACGACCGAATCGCCGACCGAGAGTCCGGCAACCTCTTCACCCACCTCGGCGATTCGACCGGAGATTTCATGTCCGAGAACGACATCACGGTCAACGCCGCGGCGCAGAAGGCCCGTCATTATGGCTACGTCGTGTCCGCACAGTCCCGCCGCCTCGACTCTAACGACGACCTGGCCCGCTCGCGCGACAGGTTCTGCAATATCCCTTACATTGAGTAACGGTTCCGGGCCCGCCTCCTCGACGAATAGAGCCTTCACTTGTTCGCCTAGTCGGCCGACTGCATTAACGTGGGAAGATACTCGGAGGTAACACGAATTGTCTCCCCCAGAGACCTATCCCTGTCAATCGTCTCAGGACTCTCGTCGGCGAACGGAGTGGACGCCAGAAGCCTGAACATCTCAGCGGCGCCCTGGTGGAAGTGGGGCGTAACGCCAACTCCGTCGAACGTGGCGGCTATCTCCTCCATTTCGCCTATCCAGCGGCCGGCATTTGCAGGAAGGCCGGGAACGCCGGACTCCATAGCAGACAACGCTCCCTGCTGACTGAAGGAAAGCTCGGCGACCAACTCGTCATACAGACCCAGGGATTGCGCAGTCGTCAGCATTGCAACTCTGAGCGCCGAAGTTCCTTTCGTCATCGAGGCATAGCACATCTTTATGCCAGACGCTCTGCCTATCTCCGGACCCAAGTTTCTTACCGCTATTCCCTTCCCGTCCAATTCATCCATCAGGCCAGCGCCGGGCCCGGAAGTGTAGATGCGCGGAGTCGCGCCTCTCGCGGGAGAGCCACCGATGATACCACCGTCAATATACTCGCCGCCCGCACCGTTTATCACGGACTCCATACGCCGAGCGGTCTGCGGCGAGACTGCGTTGCAGTCCGCGAACGGTCGCAATACGCCGGTTGTCCGCATCGTATCCGCAACGTCCTCGGCGACGCCCTCAGCTGCAGACGGAACGAGGATGGACATAATCAGGTCAGCTTCCTGAACCATCTCGTCAAGGGTCTCCACTATTCGGAATCCGCCGGACACGGCGAGATCTCTCGTGCGTTGGCTGCGTCCCGCGAGACACGTTATGACGTCGTAACCATGTTCGGATAATACTTTGCCCACTCCGTGTCCCATGTCGCCGGGACTGAGTATAGCTATCGTTTTGAGATTCATACGATTCTCCTCGTAAGATTCGGCATTCTGTTCGGGCATTATATGGCTGTGAGCGTACACGGGCAACTCCAACCTCCGAATTAAGGTTCTAGACACATAGCCATGCGCCTAGAATTGGCTTGAAGCGTCCAAATAAAATGGAGGTACATTCATCTCAAGGAGAACTCAATGAAACTAGGGGCGCATGTATCAACATCCGGGGGTCTTCATACGGCTTTCAGGAGGGCCGCGAACATGGAGGCAGAGACCATTCAGATATTCGCATCTTCTCCAAGGGCATGGAAGTTCAGGGAGCTGAAACCGGACATCGTCCAGAAATTCAGAGAGGAATCGGAGAGCACTGGTATCGCTCCCGTATTCATCCACGGCAGCTATCTTGTCAACATAGGCGGCAGCCCTGACCAGCTGGACAAGTCGGTCGCCTGCCTGATTCAGAACATGGAAGTCGCCGCCGAAATCGGCGCAGAGGGGGTCGTCTTTCACGCTGGCAGCCACAAGGGGAAGGGCTTCGACGCCGTAATAGGCTCCGCGACCGAATCTCTGAAGCGTGTCCTGGATGACAGCCCGGAGGGTCCGTACCTGATAGTCGAGAACAGCGCGGGTATGGGGTCTCATCTCGGAGCGTCGTTCGAGGAGCTGGGACGGATGATAGAGGAAGTGGCGAGCGACAGGATGAAGGTGTGCCTGGATACCGAGCACTGCTTCGCGGCGGGGTACAATCTGGCGGAGTCCGACGGCATTGACGCGGCCATGGACGAGTTCGACAGGCACATCGGCCTGGACAGGCTGGTGGTGGTTCACGCCAATGACGCGAAGGTGGAGCTCGGTTCTGGGGTTGACCGCCACGAGAACATAGGCGAAGGCCATATCGGAATCGAGGGATTCGAGGTCATCATCGGACACGAGGCGTTCAGGGACGTTCCGTTCGTACTCGAAGTACCAGGTCCTGATAAGAAGGGCCCGGATAAGGACAATCTCGACCGACTCAAGGCGATTCGAGAGCGGCTCACTGTACCCGCATAATGCGGTGGGACTATACTTGAGCAAGCTGGCGCGCATCGTATCGTGACGCGGGCGGCATTCCTTTATTCGGGACACGAATCTTAATGCCACAGAACGAATCCGACGACCGGCGAGGGAGCATTCTTCACGTCGGCATCTTGGGAGACGGCAATCTCCGCGCTGCCATTCTCGGCGTGAACGATGGGCTGGTGTCGAATTTCAGCCTGGTAATGGGTGTCGCGGGCGGAGTTGACGATCCAAAATGGGTGTTGCTCGCTGGCATAGCCGGCCTATTGGCTGGTGCGTTCTCCATGGCGGCGGGTGAATTTGTTTCCGTGGGCGGACAGCGCGACGTTTACCGGAATCGGATCAAAACTCTGGCCGAATCACTTCGAACCTCCCGGTATGAAGAGATTCTTCGGATAGCCGCCATCTATGAAACTAAGGGCCTCACGACCCTAGAGTCCATGAACGTGGCAAAACGCCTCATGGAGAATCCCGACGCGGCGCTGGACACCGTCGCGCGGGAGGAACTTGGCCTGTCTCCCGAAACGATTGGCTCTCCGTTTGGCGCGGCGTCGAGTTCTTTCGTCGCGTTTGTTCTGGGAGCAATTATTCCGATTCTTCCCTATTTACTGGGCGCCGGATCTCTGGCCTTCATGCTTAGCGCGGGGCTGAGCGCAATTGCGCTGGTAATAGTCGGCGCACTGGTCGCCGCCGGATCAGGGCGGAACCTTGTCTGGGGCGGGGCGAAAATGCTGATGGCCGGAGGCTTTGCCGCAGCCATCACTTTTGGAATCGGTAATCTGGTTGGCATTGCCGTAACGGGTTGAGACCCTTGCGCTTTAGTCCAGTCTAGGCAGAGTGACAATGGGCCTCTGGACCACGATTGTCTAAGGATACTTCCAAAGGTGTCCAATCTCCTGGTCTGCTATTATATACGCGGATTTCAACCTTCATGGCTTATACGAGGAGGAACGACTATGGGACTCAAGGGCAAGGTGTGCATCATAACCGGAGGCGGCAGCGGCATCGGAAGGGCGTCAGGCTTGATGATGGCCGAGGAAGGGGCCGTTGTGATCGCGGTGGGGCGCACCTACTCCAAGGTCGAAGAAGTCAGGGACGAGATAACCGCCGCGGGCGGAACCGCTGAGGCATATGGCGTTGACGTCGGAGACAAGGACGCCGTTACGGAGATGGTGAATGAGGTGATAGCCAAGCACGGCAAGGTGGATGTACTGGTGAACAATGCCGGGCATAGCTCGCCGCACAGGATGCTGATGACCACAACCCCGGAAGACATACGAACCGTGATGGACTCTAACCTGTCCGGGAGCGTGTTTTGCTCGCAGGCGGTAGTCCCTTCGATGAAAGAAGCCGGCGAAGGCACGATAATAAACGTATCTTCGATGGCGGGCGTCAATGCGAGTCCGCTGGCGGGGATGAGCTACAGCGCGGCCAAGTCCGCGGTCATTAACTTTACAGCCTTCCTGAACGCGGAGTTGAGAAACACAGGAATACGCGCGAGCGTGGTCATTCCTGGCGAGGTTGATACGCCGATTCTGGACAATCGCCCTGTCGTACCTTCAGCACAGGCGCGAGAGACGATGGTGACCGCAGAGGACACTGCCGAGGCGATTACACTGATAGCGCGGCTTCCCCAGAGGGCGGCTATCCCTGAACTGATTATCAGGCCGACCTGGCTGCGCGATACGAGTGCGGAGGTTAACATAGCGTGACTACGGTTAGTCTTAGTCGTCATTGATTAGCGGGGGCGTCCGTTGGGACGCCCCCTTCAGGTTTAGGTCATTCGAGTTGTAGGCTGTCGGAGAGGCCGAACTCGTCCGCCAAATGCTTGAGGCTGTTCCAGGTGGCGTCTTCGACGAATATGCCTTCGACCAGAAGTTGCTGTTCCCTCTTGTGTTCGAGTTCGCCCGGGTAGAAAACCTCGTCGAATCCGGCAGCGGGTGGCGAGCTCTTCAGGTATTGGGCGAACTCGGTGACCTCGGCTTTGAACTCCTCGGCGTCTCGGAACGCGTCGACGTCGAAGGCGGCCATGAAGCAGCCGTCGTTATGCCGACCGGACGGGTCGTGTCCGAAGCCGAGCCCAGTGAGTATGCCGGACAGGATCTCGACCATGACGGACAGGCCGTAGCCCTTGTGTCCCTCCGGGCCTCCGAGAGGGAGGATCGCGCCGCCGCTTCTCAGGTCATTGGGGTTGGTAGTCTGGTTGCCGTCCTTGTCCAGGATCCAGCCTTCCGGGATGTCGTAGCCTCTCGCCACCGCTACGCCGAGCTTGCCCGCGGCGACCGCGCTCGTCGCCATGTCTATGAACATCGTGGCTTCGAGGTTGGAGGGCATGGCGATGCAGATTGGGTTGGTGCCCAGTCTCGGCTCCCGCCCGCCGAAGGGAACGACGGACTTGGATGAGCGGCCTGAGTCGGCGGTCATCATACCAATCAGCCCATTCTGAGCGGCCATGATGGGATAGTCCGCGACACGGCCAACGTGGCTCTGCCGAAAGACAGTCGCAGCTGCGACACCGCTTGTCTTGGCCTTCTCGATGGTCATTTCCATGAGGCGCTCGGAGACGACGTAGCCGAATCCCCAGTGCCCGTCAACGACTGTGGTGGTTGGAGTATCCTTGATGATTTCGAAGGCCGCTCCCGGAACGATGTGGCCCCGCTTCACTCTGTCAATATACGTTGGTATCTGTATGATGCCGTGCGAATCGTGTCCCGCCAGGTTAGCGCCAATAGAGTGGCGAGATATTATCTCTGCTTCCTCTTCGCTGGCGCCCGAACCCTTGAGTAGCTCCGCGGCAATATGTGTGAGTCTATCCGCTTGTACTGTTGGCACAGTAGTCCCCCTAAAGTTTGTAGAATTTCGTGGCGTTGCCGCCCATGAATCCGGCGCGTTCCTCTGCCGTCATCGGGCCAATTGCTTCGATTGCGGCGTTCAAGACTTCCCGATAGGACGCGGCGAACAAGCACACCGGCCAGTCGCTACCGAACATCAATCGTTCCATTCCGAATACTTCCCTGACGTGAGAGACATACGGGATGAGGTCGGCGACCTTCCAGTTGGAGTGGTCGGCCTCGGTCACCATACCGGAAACCTTGCAGTGGATGCCCGGGATGTCGGCAATGTCATTCATCAGCGAGTCCCAGGGTGAGATGACTTGATCCTTTATAAACGGCTTCGCTATATGGTCTATCACCAGCCGGAGGTCGGGAACCTTGTCGGCTACTATGGGAACGTGCTTCATATGGGGCGGTCTGACTAGCATATCGTAAGCCAGATCCCGCGCGGCTATCTCCCTAAGACCGCGAATCGTGTTGTCTCGGACCAGCCAGTCATCGTCGGGGTCGTCCTCGACCTGGTGACGGATGCCTACCAGCTTATTTCGCTGCATAAGGGCGTCCAAGTCGCGACCGACGCTCGGCGACTGGATGTCCACCCAGGCCACCACTCCCGCGACAAAGTCGGTTGATTCGGCTATGTCCAGCAGGAAATTCGCTTCTTCCAGGGACTGTTGCGCCTGGACGAGTACGGTCTCCTGAATTCCTGCTTCATCAAGCAGAGGTTCAAGGTCGTTGGGAAGATAGTTGCGACGCACTACGCTGGGGCCGGGCGGCATCCACGGATATTCGAGCCTGGATACATCCCAGAAGTGGTGGTGGCTGTCAACTGTGTGGGGTTCTTCGGTCATTGGGTTAGTACCAGTCTATATCGAAGACTTCCTCCATGCCGGCCCACCACTCGCCCTCCTTGGCTTCGGGCACCTGGGACTGGAAGTTTCGCATGAGTTCGTCCCACTCTTTGGCCCTGGGCGAAGAGTCGGTATATGCCTGGAAGTCGGTGGCGAGGTCGAAGTCGTCAGGGACTTCGAGGTACATGAACATCCGTGTACCCAGCAGGAATATTTTCATCCTAGCGACGCCGATTGAGCGGAGTCCGGATATGACTTCCGGCCAAACTTCGCGGTGGTACGCCTTGTACCTCTCGATGACCTCAGGGTCGTCCACGAGGTCCAGAGTCATTGCAAGCGATTTCATGTCAGGCTCCCTAACGGTTCAGGAGGGAATCGGCGCTTGTTCAGGAATCAGAGCTTCAGATTTCAACTCGGCCCACAGGTCCGACGGAATATCGAAAGACGCCATTGCCAGATTCTCGGACACTTCGTCCGGCGTTCGGGGTCCGGGTATGGTGGCGGCTACGGCGGGGTGTGCGAGGCCGAATTGCAGCGCCGCCGCCTTCAACGGAACGTCATATCTGTCGCAGACCGACTTGATCCGCCTGGCTGTCTCCAATACTTCCGGCGGCGTTCGCTGGTAGAAGTAGGTTGTGTCCGGGCCGAGGTCGGAGGCGAGGACACCGCTGTTGTAGGGGCCGCCGAGGATTATGCTGATGCTCTTTTCTTCGCACAGAGGGAGCAGTTCTTCCAGGCCGGAGTGGTCAAGCAGGGTATATCGGCCAGCGAGCAGGAAGCAGTCGAAATCGCCTTCGCGCGCAAATCGGGCGGGCATCTCCCACTGGTTCATTCCGGCTCCGATTGCGCCGACGACCCCCTGGGATCTGAGTTCGGCAAGTGTCGGATATGCTTCGGTTATGGCCTGTTCCCAATGGTCGTCGGGATCGTGAATCAGGGCAATGTCTAGCCGCTCGAGGCCAAGCCGCTCGAGGCTCTCCTCTATCGAACGAAGGACGCCGTCCCTGCTGAAGTCGAACACGACGTCGTAGGGCGGAAGCTCGACGTAGATGTCGTCTTCGTCGGTGGCGTTATCATTGGGGTCGAGAACGCGCCCGACCTTGGACGACAGAATGTAGCTATCCCTGTCGAATTCCGAGAGAGCCTGACCGTAGAAACGCTCGCTCTTGCCGCGCCCGTAAAGAGGGGCTGTGTCGAAGAAACGGATGCCAAGCTCATAGCCGCGCCACACGGTGTTGACGGCGTTCTCCGCGCCGACGGGCGTGAAGAGTCCGCCGAGGGGGGCGCCGCCGAGTCCAAGCGCGGTTACGCTGATATCAGTGGTTCCTATCTGCCGGGGTTCGAGCGGGTTCATTGGAGCGCCTTTCGGGTAATGATGATCGGACGGCGCAATTATATGAACCGCTAACTTGGGCGTCAATTCAGTCAACCGAAAAGGGCCGCTCCTACGATATGAAGCGGCCCTGGATGCGAGTTAAACGTCGGAGCTACTGTCTTGGGGCCTGCGGAGGCGCGGGATTTACCATGTCCATGCCCAGTGTGCCGGGGAACATGGCGGCGATCTCCTCGACGGTCCAGCGGCCCTGCTTGGAGAGCGTCCGAACCGATTCGGGATTGTTCATCAGCGAGATCTCGCCACCGGTTACGTGGAAGATGTAGCCGTTCACGTCCTTGGCCTCGTCTGATGCGAGCCAGGTTACGAACGGAGCTATGTCTTCGGGTTCGCGCCTGAGATCGAGCGGGCGAGCTGCGGCAGCGCCCTGTATGCCCGAAGCGGCTCGAATCTGGCGGGCCGAGTCGGGAACGGTGGCGGTCATGCGCGAGTTTGCGCCCGGCGATATACCATTGACGCGCGCGCCGTAGCGCCCCATGTCCCTGGCGACGGCTCGGGTGAATCCGGCTATGCCGTCCTTGGCGGCGCCGTAGTTGGACTGGCCGGTGTTCCCGTACAGGCCGGAAGTGGACGAGAATGTGATGATGCATCCGCTGCGCTGCTGTCTGAACAGGATGGAGGCGAACTTGCTCACGGTGAAGGTGCCCTTGAGGTGGACGGCGATAACCGCGTCCCACTCGTCCTCGGTCATGTTGAACACCATGCGGTCGCGCAGGATTCCGGCGGGCGTTACGACGATGTCGAGCTTGCCGTAGTTATCGAGAGCGGTCTTGACGATGTTCTCGCCACCCTCCATGGTGGCGACGGAATCGTAGTTGGCGACGGCCTCTCCACCGGCGGCCTTTATCTCCGAGACAACCTCGTCGGCTGGCGACGTGGATATACCGGTGCCGTCAACTGCGCCGCCGAGGTCGTTCACGACGACTTTGGCTCCCTCTGCGGCGAAGAGCATTGCTATGCCGGCCCCAATACCTCGCCCGGAGCCGGTAACGATGGCAACTTTGTCTTTAAGCATATCTCCCATAAGTCTGGTCTCCCCTATGGTTACGAAGATGGGAATCTGATCGGTATTTGGAGTCTGCGCGTCACTGGCGCGGGGGCTGTGGAGGCGAAGGGTTGGGCAGCCCATGCGTGATGCGCTGCGGCACGAGTTCCTTCAGCTCCTCCAGCGTCCACTGGTCGGTCTTGAAAATCGTCCGCACCCGGCGCGGGAGCGAAAGCAGTTCTATGTTCCCGCCGTAAACCAGGAAAGTCTGGCCGTTCACGTCGGCGGCCATGTCGCTGGCAAGGTAGCAGACGAATGGCGCTATGTCGTCCGGGTCCGTCGGGCCCTGGGGCGCGGGTGAGCGGTCTTCCTGCCTGCCCGATCTCATCTGGCGCGCAACGTCGGGCACGGTAGCGGTCATCCTGGAGGAGGCCCTGGGGCAAATCGAATTGGCGGTAGCGCCGTAGCGTCCCAGCTCTTTGGCGACGACCTTTGTGAATCCGGCGATGCCGGACTTGGCGGCGGCGTAGTTGGCCTGGCCGGTGTTGCCGAACAGTCCCGATTCGGAGGCGAAGGTGATTATCCGCCCGCCGTCGCGCTGCTGCCTGAACACGATTGAGGCGTACTTGCAAACGGTGAACGTGCCTTTGAGGTGAACGTCGAGTACGGCGTCCCACTCCTCTTCGGTCATGTTGAATACCATTCGGTCGCGCAGTATGCCAGCGACGGTAACCACGATGTCCAGCCTTCCGGTGAAGCTGTCGAGCGCGGTCTTGACGATGTTCTCGCCGCCTTCCATCGTGGCGACGGAATCGTAGTTGGCGACGGCCTCGCCGCCGGCGGCCGTAATCTCAGCCACGACGTCATCGGCTGGGCTGCTGGACGCGCCGGTGCCGTCAACCGCGCCACCGAGGTCGTTTACCACAACCTTCGCGCCTTCAGCGGCCATAGCCAAAGCGATGCCCCTGCCGATTCCGCGGCCGGCGCCTGTCACTATGGCGACTTTTCCTGTCAGAGTATCTGCCATGAATCTCTCCAATCTCCCACTGTCCGAGCCGCAATCCGGTTAGCTGCATCGTGTGGGATAATCTCATTTCATAGAACTTCCAAGTTCAAAGCGTTCACAGTATATACAAATTCGCATAGGCGTCAACAGAGCGGGTGGAGGGAATGATGGAAAGCGATGCAGAAATGGCGGTAGTTATGCAAAGGTCTCCCTTTGCGAGTATGACCGCTGGGCCGCAGACCGAGAGAATTGGACACCTACCTAAGGATTTGACTATGCTGAGTCACCACATCCCGGCTTGGAGATAGCAATGAGCAACGCATTGGTAGCCAATCTGATTGTGCAAGTGGGCAGACGCGTCAGACGCGGCACCCCGATTGACGATGCTATGCGACACACCGTCGCACAATACTGGCAAAGTATAGATCCCGAGACCGTACGATCCGCCGAACGCGACGCATGGGACTTGATGAATGAAGTAGTCCATGAGAGATACGGGGAAGTCGGCGACATCAGGAACATCACAGACCGTGATGAACTTCTTATACTCGTGAGGACGGCGCAACAGAAAGCCCGGGGGAACTACTGAGATTATCTTGCGTCCAGGACGCCGCGGGACTTCACGAACTCGATAGCGCGAATGCCGAGCAGTCTCACATCTTGGGGTGGAGGTTCAGGCGGCGATCCGTCCCTTGCCAAAGGTGAGTTACTCTCCAGGGCATCACCGGATACCCACTGCCATCCTTCGGGGAGGCTCGTTTCACGCACGGGCAGGCAGAAGTAGATCATGTCTATATGCTTGTGGAAGCCTTCTACGGGGTCGTGGATGTCTTCTACCATGATGGTGTAAGGAGGAATAACCTCCTGCGGGTAGCCGACTCCTAGGCCCGCGCCCGTTTCCAGGACCTCGACCTCGAGGCCCGTTTCCTCCAACACCTCACGGATGACAGCCTGAACAGGGTCTTCGTTGGCCTCGATGTGCCCGCCGGGTGGGAGCCACATCTTCACCTTGGGATGCCAGTGAAGCGCGATGCCGCCACGATGCACGACGAAGCCGGTCGCGGTAAAGTGGCGTACCAGAGGCGATTCAGCGTTCATTGCATTCTGGCCTCTTTCTGCGTCCACTGTGCATGATTATTGGTGTCCGCATACTCATAGTCAGCCTGGTCCTGGTTCGTCTTGAGGCGTCGGCGGGTTGAGATTGCCGGTTGGATGCTCTGTTCTGAACCGTCGGCCTCGGCGTATCAGAATCACCACGACAATCAGCAACGGCACCCATATTATGCCAAAGATACCAACCCAGATAACCACAGTCGTGAGACCGGAGAAGACGAGGCTTAACGTCCTGATTGCGGTCTTGGACGTGTCCCCTACATCGAACCCGCCTACTATCAGGCCTTGGTCCTCATCTACGAAAACGTAGATGTCCTGAGAGGCAGTGACCTCTCCAACTACGCTGTCCGCGATTATGGTGAGCCTTGCGCGATAGGGGTCCGGCCTGAAGTCGGCGTAATGGTGGGTCATAGCGACGCGAGTGCCTTCCGGGATTTCTCCCTCGAATACGGGCGAACCGTCCCCGAAATCCCAGTTGTAGCGAACGTCCGTAAGTCCGGCGGGCCGCGTGAATGAGCCGGTGAACACAACCTGCTCGTTCTCGAGCACGCGGTAATCTCCTTCGCCCGCGAACACCTCTATGATCGGCGTGTCGGATACGGTGACTATCAGGGTGTCTCCTCCCTCAGCGACACCGCTCTCGCCGTAGCTGCTGATTCTGACCTGGACGATAAACGGCGAATCCTTCGGGTCGCCATATTCGTGCGTCACAGTGGCAGTAACGAGCTCCCCCTCGTCAGTCGTTGGCGCGGTACGGTCAATGTACAAGGGCTCGGATCCGTCGCCGAAGTCCCATATGATGCTGTGCCGGTCAGTACCTTCCGGCGGGGTGAATGTGGCCCTGAATCTCGTGGGGGTATATACGGCGACGGACTGGTCAGGCCCGGCGTCAACAGCCATGTCCACCGGAGCCAGCTTCAGACTGACCGTAACCAGCGAGTAAGCGGATGTCTCTTCAAGCAGCTTGATACGCCCAAGAAGTCGTTCGACGTTCTCCTGAACGCCGCTCAGTTCGCGCTGGACGGCGAGCGCGTGCTCGACGCTTTGGGCCCTGTCCAGGAGTTTGATAAGTGCCGCTTCGGTCGCCTGCTGGTTCTTGAGGCGGGACTGGAGGTCGAAGTACTCGTCGGTGACGTCCTGGCTGGTAGTGACTTCGGATTCGACATCGCTTGCCATTCCGCGCAGCGCTTCGATGGCAGCGTCGAGGTCCGCGGCAGGGACTCTTACGCTGATTACACCGGTGTGCTTCTCCCTGCGGTCAGTCGAGACCACCCATCCGCCCATGCTGTTAGCCAGTTCCGATATGTCGTCTATGGCGGCCTGGATCTGGTCAACGACGATAGACATATTGACCGTGCGAATGATTATGCGTCGCTGGGTTACGAGCTGGGCCTGCTGCTGCGGGGAGAGGTTGGGAGCGGTGAGGGCCGTAGGTTCGGATACGACCACCTTTTCGACTTCAACTACCCTCTCTTCCGCGGTTGCCTCCTGTTGAACCGCTTGGGCTTTGGTAACCATAGCGGGCGCGGCAGGAGCCTGTGGGCTTGGAGCGCCCGGATTGCCGGGGAGTCCCGGAAGACCTGGCGCTCCGGGCGGGCCCTGGGGGCCGGGGAGCCAGGAAGGTCTATCGAGACCCAGAGATTCTCGCATCTGGGCGGGCGCGGCGGTTGCGGCCGGGGCCGGGGCTGCAGCAGGAGCAGCTTGCATGGCCGTTTCTTCAGCTAACCACCATCCCCCGTCATCCTCGGAGCCGCCGCAGGCGGAGGCCATTGTCACGACGAGCAGAGCCGCCGCAATAGCGAATATCATCTGCCTTCTCATAGTACCCATGCCTTTGAGCCTCCATGAACAGTATAATCCCCCGCCCGCATAAGTGGTATGACACGGAAGCGTACGCAAGCGCCTTTAGCTGAACTGTCCGGCTGACTTGACTCGCGCCGATTCACTTCGCTCAGACACTTGCCAGAACGCTTGTACTTATGCTAAGTTACCATAGAGGCAACAGAGTCCGTTCCGCTGTCTCCAAAATTCGACCGAGGTTGATGACCATGTACAACTGCTGCGACCACTGCTTCGACTCCTGCGACGACTGTCAGGAAGGCTGCTGCGAAGATGAATGCTGCCACACTTATCGCTCCGGCATGTACGACGGCTCCTGGACACCGATGATGTACCTGAAAGTCATGGGACACTGCTTCGCCACCAGGGAGCGTAAACTCTTCATGTACGACCATACACTTGGACGCTACGTGCCGGGCGAAACGCCCCTCAGAAACAGGCTCACCACGGATATGCGCGAGCATTGGACTCCCGCCGCCTCGAACCTCGCCGTGAAGTGGGCGGCCGACAACGCTCCTGAACTCTGGGACGCGCCGCCCCTTGATCGCGTAAACGTTCTTAACGGCATCCTGGATATATCTTCCGGCAAGCTCGAACCCCACTCGCCCGACTTCCTCTCTCCCGTTCAGATCAACGCCGCCTGGAACCCCGGCGCCGAGTGCCCAACCATAGACCGATTTGTCCGGCAGGTCTTCCCCGACGATGCTGGTGAACTCTTCTACCAGCTCGCCGGACTCTATGCCCTGCCCGATACACGGCAGCAGAAAGCCGTCATGTTGCTCGGCTCAGGTTCCAATGGCAAGAGTCTTACCATGGCTCTTCTTCTGGAATTTCTCGGCTCTCACAATGTGTCCTGCATATCACTGCACGAATTTGCCGAGAATAGGTACGCCGCCGCCGAATTGAGAGGTAAACTGCTTAACCTGTCATCCGACCTGTCCGACAGGACTGTCAGGGACACCGCTCTCTTCAAGCGTATAGTGGACGGACGATTCTCCAACATCCATGCCTTTCCCAGGTACGGCAGGCCCTTCGAATTTCGGCCCTTCGTCCGCCTTATTTTCAGCGCTAACCGCACTCCCGACTCGGCTGATCACTCTTATGGATACCTGCGCCGCTGGCTCGTCGTGCCGTTTGACGCCGAACTGAACGACGATGACCGCGACCCCTTCCTCCTGGAAAAGCTCTCCACTCCCGAAGAACTCTCCGGGCTTCTCAACCACGCCGTCGCCTCATATCGGCATATGCTGAACCGCGGCAGGCTCATCGAAAGTGGGACGATGCTGGACGCCAAGGCGCGTTTCTACGCGCACTCCGATCCCATGCGCCTCTTCCTCGACGAGAGTGTAGAACTGGACGATGAGGCGCGTGTCGATCGCTCTGACCTCTATCGCGCATACAAGAGTTGGTGCGCATTTCGCCGAATCAGGCCCGCAAGCGCGCGATTCCTGTATGAGTCCGTCAGGGAATTACTCGGCGTCTCCACCCATAAGACCAACGGACGCAGGCTCCTCGATGGAATTCGCCTCGTAGATGAAGCGGCGGATTCAAGGTGATGCATAGAGCGACCAGGGCAGCTTTGAGGGCAGGTTCAGGGCAGAAATACTCCCTGACTACACTTACTTCTGCCACTCTCTAGCTACGATAAGGGCAGTTAGGGCAGAAAGGGCAGCTTTTTCTCAAACTTTCTCAACATCCGCAAACTTGAGTCGTATCGTGTCAATATCGGTATCGGTTCCAGAGCATGAGGCCTATCGGACACCCCACCAAAGCGAGAGTCCGGTTTTCGCCACGCTGCCCAATCTGGAGAACCGATAGACCATGTTCCCCGCCGCGATTCAATTGACTTTTCGGTATGTGTCGTCTATTCTGAACCGTACAGATGGGTAGCGGGAGCTTGGGAAAACCGGGCTGAGAGGGCGACTATGGAACGTCGCCGACCGCGATCACCTGATCTGGGTAATGCCAGCGCAGGGACATTAGTCTAGTCTATGAAACACCGCTGGCAGATGTGCCAGCGGTGTTCTGCGTTAGATGGAGGAAACAATGGACGACAAGTTGGTGATAGCGGGCAAGGAGTTCGATTCGCGCCTGATGGTTGGCACGGGAAGACACCGTACCAACGAGGAGATGGTCGAATCGGTAGAGGCGTCCGGGGCGGAGATAATTACGGTTGCGATTCGCAGGCTGGATCTCGACAACCTGGAAGAGAAGAACATCCTGGAATACTTCGACTGGGACGAATACACGATCCTTCCAAATACTGCCGGATGCAAGACGGCCGAGGAAGCGGTATTCACCGCTCGGCTGGCTCGCGAGGTTACCGGCACCGACTGGATCAAGCTCGAAGTGATTCCCTATGCGGAATACCTGCTGCCCGACCCACGAGGCACTTACGACGCCGCAAAACAGCTTGTCCAAGAAGGATTTGTCGTGCTGCCCTACATCCACGCCGACCCGGTACTGGCCAAGGACCTGGAGGACCTGGGCTGCGCCACGGTTATGCCTCTTGGCTCCGCTATCGGCTCGGGCCAGGGCGTCCAGACCATTGACGAGATCAGGCTGATAATCAGGCAATCCAACGTACCGGTTGTGGTGGACGCGGGTCTGGCAGTCCCGTCCGACGCGTCAGTGGCGCTGGAAGCGGGCGCGGACGCGGTACTGGTGAACACGGCAATCGCGCAGGCGGAAGATCCGGCAGGTATGGGAGAGGCGTTCAAACTGGGTGTCCAGGCGGGTCGGATGGCCTACCAGGCGGGACGCATAGCGCGCAGGGAGACGGGTGTTCCGTCCAGTCCGGTGGAGGGACTGGCAGCGGCTGCAGTCTGATCCGATGAAACCGAATCTTGCCCTGCCCTGCCTGTGCCTGGTAACCGACAGGGAGCGCACCGCGTCCGGCGACATCACCAGCACAGTATCTGCGGCGGTGAGCGGAGGTGTGGGAATGGTCCAGCTAAGAGGAAAGGACTACCCGGCCGGCGAGTTGCTGTGTCTTGCAAATGAGTTGAGGAACGCTACATCAGGACGGGCTTTGCTGATTGTCAATGACCGTGTGGATGTCGCGATACTAAGCGGTGCCGACGGGGTCCAACTCGGAGAGAGTGGCCTGGATGTCTATTCCGCGCGCAAACTGGTCGGGCCGGACATGCTGATCGGTCGCTCCGTACACTCTGTCGAAGGCGCGGTCGAGGCCACGTCGAGCGGAGCGGACTTTCTCGTGCTGGGCACCATTTTCGAGACATCCACGCACCCGGGCGCTCATACCGGAGGGCTCGAACTCATTAGACACGTAACCGGCAAGGTCGAGACGCCGGTGATAGGTATTGGCGGCATCTCGGAATCCAACGTTGCTGAAGTGGTTCAGTCAGGCGCGGCGGGTGCGGCGGTGATTACTGCAATATCAATGGCGCAGCACCCGGCCGAAGCCGCCTGCCGGCTGTCGGCAGCTATGACACGGGTACACTCCAGTGTTTCGGAGCAGATAAGATGATAACTCTTACAGTTAACGGCAAGCCACGCGAGGCCAGCGGACCGGTGTCCATAGAGTCGTATCTTGCGGAGATAGGCATTACCCAGAGCCACATTGCGGTCGCGCACAATGGTGAAGTGGTCCGGCGCACCGAGCTTGGCGGGATCACTCTTAAGGACGGCGACCAGTTGGAGATAGTTCGAGCGGTTGGAGGCGGCTAGCATAACACCCCTAGAGTACCTTAATCTGGCGGACAGAAAGTACGCGGCAGGCGAACATATAGAGGCGTCCCTGCTTATGTGGAAGGCAACCGAGGCGGTGTTCGTGGAGTTAGCTGATTCGCACGGCTTGGATTACACGGAAGACTATATTTCTCTGGCCAAGGCTTTGGAGAATGAGAGTTCCGTCGCCAAGTTTAATTACAGTGGCGCGCTCACCACTGGCAACGTGCTGAGCGATCACGCCGAAATGGGTGTACTGGAGATTAGTGAATTGGATCTGGCTTACGAGACGGCTCGGAAATTCATACTGCGGAGTTGCAGTGACAAATAGCGGCTCAGACAGGAATCGGCGGAGGGCTGAGTTCTGCGAGGCGAGGTCCCGAAACCACTTTAGCAAAGCAGAGTTGCTGTTGGAATGGGATTCAGATTCCGACTCCGCCAGCGCGCTTCTAGTATGAGGCGGCGAAGCAGTGCATCAATGCAGTAGCTAACCTACATGGTGAGAATCCTGCGACGACGGGATCGAAGATGAATGCGCTGCGGGCAGTTTCAGAGCAAGAACCGGACGATCTGGATCTGATACAGAACTGGGAAGGCGCGCTGCGACTTCATATCCACGCTGATCGTGGACATCTTACCGACTTGGAATTCGATCAAATGCGAGAGAGAGCGCTGGCGTTCATTGGCGCTATGCTGCCCATATATGAGCGTGAGCGGATGCCCTAGTTTCCAATCAGGTCGGGCGCGCCTCGTGGAGGAGGTGCCCCACGTGGTGGTCCTCGGTGCAACCCTCGACCGACTGCTCGACTTGGATAGTGACGTGAGCGATGCCAAAGTCCTCCGTCGCAATTCTGCGCAGTTCGCGGAGGATAGGATCGAGGTCGCTCTGATGTTCCGAGTCAATCAGCACGTGAGCGGTGAGCGACTCGTACCCGGAAGTTATGGTCGAGCAGTGGACGTCATGAATGACCGTCACACCCTCGACATCTTCCATTTGGCTGCACAGCCTGTACATATCTATTCTCTCCGGACTGCCTTCCAGCAGCACGTGGATTACCTGCGATACGAGCTGCCATGAACCCAGAACAATGAGCACAGCGATAATTACGCTGATTATCGGATCGGCAATCGTCCAGCCAAATACCAGCACACATATGCCGGACAATATGACTCCAATGGAGCCAAGCAGGTCTGCCAGGACATGCTGGAACGCGCCCTCCACGTTCATGCTGTGTTCAGAGGAGGCGTGAAGTATCCAGGCGGCGATGATGTTGACTATCAGTCCGCCTATTCCCACGGCCATCATGATGCCGCCTTCGATGTGTATCTCGTGATGCCTCGTGAAGCGTTCCACGGCCTCGAAGACGATCCATGCGGCAATCAGCCAGAGGGCGAGCGCGTTTATCATGGCGGCGAGCACTTCCGTCCTGTGAAAGCCCCATGTGCGCCTGGTGGAAGCTTCGCGGCTGGACAGCCACATGGCGAACAGCGCCAGGGCAATGGCCGCAGCGTCGGTGAGCATATGGCCGGCGTCTGCTATGAGCGCCAGGCTGCCGGACACGATACCGCCAACCACCTCGGCAATCATATAGCCCGTTATCAAAATGAGCGAAACTATCAGGCGGCGTCGGCTTGCCTCCCTGAAGTCGTGGGCGTGTCCAGCGTGACCGTGATCGTGTCCTTCATGACCGTGATCATCATGGTCGTCATGATCGTGGCCCTCATGGCCGTGGTCGTCGTGGTCATGTCCCTCATGATTGTGGTCGTCATGGCCATGATCGTCGTGACCGTGGTGGTCATGATGATGATCGTGGTCTTCAGGACCGTCTCTGGAACTCATGAATGAGGCTCCCAAAATGTGTGTGGAGAGGCAAATGATTCTGAGTCTTTAGGTAAATCTAGGCCCAATAATATCAATTCCAACCCCAGATTGGAACAAGCCGCGCCGTGAGCCTAGGGGCTTGTTCATAGTGGACACTATCCAAAGATACTATCACTGAAAGAGACGGGTCGGCCCTCTGCAAAGGCCGACCCGAATGATCAATTCTGACGTGGCCGTTACTACCGACGGTACGGCACGCCGAGTCTAGTGTTCGTGGTGCTCGTGGTCGTCGCACTCATGGGGGTCGTGGACGTGAGCGTGGTGCTCATGGTCGTCGCACTCGTGGGGATCGTGGACGTGAGCGTGGTGCTCATGGTCGTCGCATTCGTGCGGGTCGTGGACATGCCCAGGCTCGTCCTCGTGGTGTTCATGGTCGTCGCACTCGTGAACCTGGTGGTCATGTGCGTGGTGTTCGTGTTCGTCGCATTCGTGTATATCGTGTTCGTGTGCGTGGTGTTCGTGTTCGTCGCATTCGTGTATATCGTGCGGCATATGCTACCTCCCTATTACTTGAGCGTAGAGTCATAAAACAAGTGCTCGACGCCTACATAATACTACGCATTTCGGTCATATTGCAAGTTTTTCCCACTATTGAGAAGCTGTATCGATTGGCAAATATGACACTTATCGAACTGAGATTTAGTTTCAAACAAGGGGGGACATTCGCCATACACTGCGACGAAATCGCAGAGTCTTCTGATTGTGTCGTCTGGCATGATATTGCCGTCGTACATTCCATGGCGGATGAGTGGATTCCTGCCTTCAAGGGAATGACTTTCCCGTGTCTTGGGGTGTGTCCCCGTGAAAAAGAGAAGACCTTGGGCGAAAACGATGCTTGACACCCAAGATTGGACTAAATAAAATATAGTGTGCCTGATCTTATGATACTCAATATCAGTAATTTCCCAGACTTCGCTCTCAAGCAAACAAACGTAAATATCTAATGAGACTACCTATCAACACCATTTACGAGGAAGCAAACATGATCGCAAGATACATCACTCCTTTGGTAATCGCCATATTGTGTGCAGCGGTGATTGCAGGCGCGTGCGGAGATGACACCGAAGTTACCGAGCCGACAACTTCAGCGGCGCCCACGGTCCAGAGCGCGCCGACGAGCGCTCCTCAGCCAGCGCCACAGCCCACGGCGCCACCGGTGGCCCAGACCATTGCGACACCCGCGGCACCTACTGCCCAACCACAGATTTCTTCCCCATCCCCCCAGCCTGCCGACATGCCAAAGCTGAGTGTGGTCAGCACCAGCAACATCGTCGGAGACTGGGTCAAGCGGGTCGGCGGCGAAAGGGTGAACTCCTTCTCCCTTCTACCTCCCGACGCCGACCCGCACACATTTCAGCCAGGAGCCAGGGACGTGGCTAACGTCGCAGACGCCGACCTGATATTCAGCGTCGGTCTCTCACTCGAAGGCGGCTGGCTCAATGAGCTTATAGAGAACGCCGCAAGAGACCACGAGTCTATCGTTTCGCTCGGCGAACTGGCGGAACCCATCGAGTTCGTGGATATATTCGGTGAAGACATGCACGGCGAAGAACACGGCTCGGCGACCGGGAGGCTGCTGGTGGCAGACGCAGCCGAGCCGCACCTGACGGTTGTGGACCTCGGGACCGGAAGTGTCATGGAAGAGGCCTTCGAGGTCGCCGCCTCGGGAGCGAGCGTGTATTCCAGCCCTAACTACAGGTTTGGCTTCGCCCTGGCTCGCGGAGAAGGAGATGACGACGACCGTGTCCATATTTTCGACAGCGGCATATATCTGGTTGACCACGACGGCCACGAGGACCTGGTAAGCGACCCGACTTCAATGCTCGGGTTGAGGACAACGGACGAGCGTCCGATACACTTCGCAAACGGCGGCGAGTGGACCGCAATCTTCCATGACGGAACAGGGCGCGTGGCGCTGGTGAACGAGCATGAGCTAGAGGAGGAGGGAGCCGAATACGAGATATCGTACCTGAATACCGGGCTGCAGCACGGCGCCGCGGTTCCCCTGGAAGGCGACCTGTTCGCAGTCTCCGTCGCAAATCCGGACTACCCGGACAAGACGGAGAGCAGCCTGCCGATTGGCGTAGAAGTGCGCGACCTGAACGACAGCGTAGTATATGACGGGAGTTCAGATTCCTGCCCTGGACTGCATGGTGAGGCCCACAACCATGATGGCGCGGTCTTCGGGTGCGTGGGCGGAGTCCTCTTCATCGAGGCGCATGAAGGTGAATTCGAGCACTGGTTCATCGAAAACCCGGCCGATATGAGGGCCGAATCCCGAATCGGCACACTGTACGGACATGAGGATTCCGCCGTCTTCTTTGGCAGGGCCTCTTACCGCGACGCGGGCAGTTTCGCCGATGACGGTATCTGGATGATCCATCCTGAAGAGCAACTGATGACACAGGTCCTTGCAGCGGATGACGCCAAAGGAAGCGCAGGCGCGGCTTTCAGCGATGATGGAGAGACCCTGTACGTGCTGACATACGACGGAATGCTGAACGCGCTGGACACTCACGACGGCGATGTCGTATCGGAAGCCCAGATACTCGAAACCGTTGACAGAGAGGCTCCCCCGTCATTCATCGTCGTGGGCGAAATTCTCTACCTCGCGGATCCGGCGAGCGAGCACGTCATCGAATTCAGTCTTGAAGAGATGGAAGTCGAGCGCGAGTGGGAAGTTCACGGCGCTCCGAACAGACTCGCATTCCTGGGAATAGTCTCCGGCGAAGAGCATCCTGAGCATGGCCACGATGAGGATGAAGAGGAACACGAGGGGGAGGAAGGCGAAGGCCACGACGAGGATGAAGAGGAGCATGAGGGAGAGGAAAGCGAAGACCACGATGAGGATGAAGAGGAAGACGGGCATGCGCACGAGCACGGCTCTCTGGATCCCCATTTCTGGTTTGATCCGTTGAGAGTTCGTGGCGCGGTAGAAGAGGTCGCGTTCCGTCTCTCGACTCTTGACCCGGACGGAGCGGACTATTACAGGGATAATGCGGCGTCTTACGTTCGTGAATTGGGAGAACTGCACACGTGGATAGAGGATCAGGTGGCAGCAGTTCCCATGGAGGACAGGTTGCTCGTGACTTCGCACGACAGCTTCCAGTATTTCGCGGTGCGATACGGCTTCGAAGTGGTCGGCGCGATATTCCCGACTTCCACCGAAGCCGAACCCACGGCTCAGGACCTGGCCGCGCTGGTAGAGACGATAGAACACGAAGGCGCGCGCGTAGTGTTCGGCGAGAATATCCATTCAGACCGACTGGCTCAGCGCATCGCGGAGGAAACAGGTGCATCCGTTGTCGGATCATTATACACCGGCTCGCTCGGAGAGCCTGGGGGCGAGGCTGGCACTTACATTGAAATGATGAGATTCAACGCCACTACAATCGTGGAGGCGCTGAAGTGAACGGCGCGTCAACTGCTGCCCACCCACTTGCGGCGGAAAACGTAACCGTCAGGTTTGGAGACGCTACAATCCTCGACCGGGTGACTTTCAGCGCCGGCCCGGGCTGTCTGATGGGAGTCGTAGGTCCCAATGGAGCGGGAAAGAGTACGCTGTTCAACGCATTGGTGGGACTGGTTCCCGTGAATGAGGGACAAGTCCTCATTCACGGGAGGTCCATTGACGACTCGCGGGGGGTAGTTGCCTACGTGCCGCAGTTCGAGATGATCAACTCCCGTATGCCGATGAAGGCGGAAGAAGTGGTGATGATGGGCAGAACCCGTCGAATCGGATGGTTCCGCCGACCCGGTCGGAAAGATCACGAGACGGTCCGGAACGCGCTTGAACAGGTGGGAATGTGGGAGCGTCGCTCGACAGTCGTGAGCGAGCTTTCAGGCGGCCAGCGTCAACGTGTCTTCGTGGCGCGCGCTTTGGCGCAAGGCGCGGACATTCTGCTACTGGACGAGGCCTTCAGCGGCGTGGATGTAGCCTCCCAAGAGTCCCTCGTGACTGTGCTGCGTCAACTCAGAGACGAAGGGCGCACCATCCTGATGTCCTCCCACGACATCAATCACGTTGCACACTGTTGCGATGAGTGCTTGTGCATCAACAACCATGTCTGCGCCTGCGGACCTCCGCGCGACGTTCTCACAGCCGAGGTTCTGGAAGAACTGTACGGACCATACGGCTTGGAACCGATTCACGGAGGGATTCCGGATGGACATAATCGCTGAGGCGTTCGTCACTCCATTCCATTACAGTTTCATGGTAAGGGCACTGATCGTGTCCGGTGTGGTCGGGATAATGTGTCCGGTGGTGGGAGCCTATGTAGTTACCAGGGGTCTGGGTTTCATGGGAGACGCGCTGGCACACGCGGTGCTACCCGGTATGGCGCTCGCCTTCATGCTGGGTCTCAGCCCGTTTATCGGTATAGTCCCCTCCGCAATCGCAGTCGCACTCCTCATAGGCTACTTAACCATGAGGGCAGGAGTAAGCGAAGACACTTCTATCGGCATTCTGTTCGCCGGTCTCTTTGCTCTGGGCCTTGTCATGCTAACCACGGCTCGGGGGATATCTGTGAGCCTGGAGGATGTTCTGTTGGGCCAGGTTCTGGGGACGTCCAGAGGCGATGTGCTGATAACGCTTGGCCTTGCGACGGGCGTACTTGTGCTATTGTGGGTTTTGCATAAGGAGTTGGTGTTCGCCAGCTTCGACCCTACAGGCGCGTCCGTAATAGGGATACCAACCCAGGCGCTCGATTACACTCTTCTGGTACTGATTGCCCTGGTTATCGTGATCGCACTTCAGGCGGTGGGCGTTGTGCTGGTCATCTCGATGCTGATCACACCGGCCGCCGCCGCCCAGCTTCTGGTAAAGAATTTTACCCAGTCGATGCTACTAGGCGCGGCGATTGGGGCCTCGTCCGCGATAGTTGGACTGTACCTGTCATTCCACTACAATCTACCGTCAGGACCAGCAATGGCGCTGGTGGCGATGGGATTCTTCATCCTGGCGGCGGCATACACGAAGGGAATCTCAGAAACTTTCAGAAAAAGGACTGCCTAGGCAGAAACCGCGAACATCTTCTGCAAAGTCTGGGTTACGACATCTGCGGACAAGGATAATGCGGAGAGTGAGTGAGGATTCATATATCGGTGCCAAGGCATCTCATTTTCCACTCGCCCCACATTTCCTTAGCTATCCCCCGACCCCCCGGATAGGAATAGGTCCGCACTGTCTAGCTGTTCATATCCAACAGCGAAGTAATAGACAAAGACGTACAAGGAGAATAGTAATGCGTTCTGACTGAAAAGCCCGAAAGTGAAGACCAGGAATCCATTATGGAATTAGAACCTAAATATCGATCCACGAGGTGAAACATGGAGTTCTATAACGTGAAGACCAGGCAAAAAGTGGATATACCTGAGAGCGGCCTCAGGAAACGTACGCTGGTACAGAAAAGCGGCAGACATACCTATGCCGTTACTGCGGAAGATAGCGGCGCAAAACTGTTTAGATTTGTTAGTAAACAACAGTACGATGACTTGCAAGTTCCTGAGATTGATGGCTCATGAGGAGGCGTTATGTGGTGGTTCAAACGAGCGGTACTCCTGCGGACCTTCCCTGATTCCCAAGTGATGCACCCCTGGTTCATGGACTATGAGCGGTTGGAACCAGGGGTCAGGGAGCTAGTGTGGACATTAAACCAGACCGACCTGGTAGAGACCCTCTCCTCCTGCGAAGGTCACCCGGAGTTGCCCGACTGGTGGGAGACCACTGGTGGAACGGCTTACGTCCTGTGCCTGGTGAACAGGCCCAGACAATGGGACTGGGTGATGCATCGGTTACGAAAGTTGTCCCATGACTGGGATGGGGTCAAATTGATAGTAAAAGATGACATGGAGCGATGCGAGCAGTGGCTGGGGTTTCAAGTCACCCATGCCCAAACAGAAACTGCACGCAACGCCCTGGACCAAGCCATTAGCCAGGCTAACGAGTTGATTAAAGAGTACTTGAACGATGATATCGTCGCTCTAACTTCAGCCCGAATTGGACAGGAGACCCATGCCCTGCAAAATGGTCCCGTCGGCTTATTAGAGGATGAGGGCCAAAACCAACAGATTGACGGAGGTGTCCCATGGAAGGGATAACTGCTTACTGCTTACCGCTGCGAAGGATGTGCGAGATTCTGGAACCCAGATTAGTAACCCTGAAAAATGGTCGTAGGGCGGTACGGGGCCGGGCCAAAGAAGCTCCCCAGTACGCCGTCTTCCGAATTGTGAACGACACTGAAGCGAAGCAGATAGAGTCCATACTCAGTAAACAAAGCGGGACTTAGGCCTACGGCTAATCCGAGCGTTTGATCAGGGGTTGCATCGCAGAAGACACATTTGTTGAACCCGGACGGCCAACGGCGTCCGGGATATCTCAGTGCGGATCCCGCCGCCCTTCCTAATAGCAATTGAGTTGAGCAATTCCTCTAAGTGAAGTGCAGGGAAGAGGAACCTTATAGACTGGCTGCGCAACTGTTCTTGGAGCGGGAGAGGGGATTCGAACCCCCGACATCTTCCTTGGCAAGGAAGTGCTCTACCACTGAGCTACTCCCGCTCGGAGCAAGTACGTGGTGCCGAGGGTCAGAATCGAACTGACGACACCAGCATTTTCAGTGCTGTGCTCTACCAACTGAGCTACCTCGGCGTCTTGGTGACATTCATGTTAGGTCTTGCTACATTTCAGTGTCAAGGTTTGGCAGTTTTTAGTCGTTAGTCGCCAGTTTTCAGTTCTGAGAGGATGTTGGGGCAGAAAGGCGTGAGAAGAGTGTCCTTCGACAGGCGCAGGGGATGCTTGGGCGCCCCCCGCAATGTCAGTCCGAGGCAGTAGGGACGCACGACCTCCCGCGCCATTTCAGCCACAGCAGCCGCTCTTTCCTTGTGATCGAGAGCATGGTTGCCCCAGGCCAGGACGACGGTGTCGGCGACTTCCAGAGCGGCTCGAATCGCGGCGTCGTTGTCCGGGCCAATAGGGTCTTCAGCCTTCAGCAGGGCCTTTGGGTCTGTGGACATCATCGCGAACAGGTTCACCACGTCGAGCAAGCCAAAACCCCAGTCCTGCGCAAATCCGATGCACCTGCGAATAGTGGGATCGTTTCGCTCCTCGTCGGCCATGGATGGGTTGAGCATGATGAACAGGACGCGCCAGGTTGAATTGCCAACGCGCCTCCTCAGAAGGTAGCGATAGCGGCGATCTTCGGAGAAAATTGCGGATCCCAAGTTCCAGTCCTCGGAAAAGCCAAACTGCTTCACAACCTTGAAATTGAAGACCGGGGTCGAACATAGTCCCTGCCTTCCCTTAAGCCTGCGAGTCAATCTGCCAAGTTTGCTATGGTTTTCCAGCCATATGCGACTTCGGAGATACTCGCGCCGCCAATCAAAATATCCTTCTTGCTAACTTCTTCACCCCCGAAGGATTCGTAAAATCGGCGAGAAGGGTGGTTGTCCTTCAGCACCCACAGCAGCATGGAACACAACCCGACGGATAGTAGAAACCGAGAGACGGCGACGACAAGACGACGCCCCAGTTTCCTGCGTTGATACTCCCTGAGGATGTAGATGCTATACAACTCGCCCAGGTAAACGCTGTTTTTCTCCCTCTCCGGTCCTCCACTTGCGAACCCAACGACCTCATCCTCAGCGGTCTCAGCGACGAGGACGATCACGTCAGCTCGGTTGGTCGTCAGGACATCGTTCCACCGCGACTCGCAGTTCTCGTATGACAGGCCGGACAGGTGTTCAGTGGGCACGATGCCGGTGTATGACGAGCGCCAAGTGTCTATCTGTACCCTGGCAATTCCGGCGGCATCTGCCACCTTCGCTTTTCGGATTCGTATATCCACGCGTGTGTTCGCACTCATTTAGCAGATCACCGCCCCGTGTATCTGGGCTGCCTCTTCTCCACGAAGGCACGGACACCTTCTTTGTGGTCCTGAGTGCGGCGGGCAATGCTCTGGGCAGGTCCCGCCAGCCGTAAGCTTTCAGCAAAGTCAACGTGCAGCGATTCCTGCACCAGCTTCTTGATGAGGGCCATCGAGTACGTCGGTCCGGCGGCTATCTGGCTCGCCAGGTCGAGGGTATGTTCCATTAAATCAGCGTGCTCCACGACCTCGTTGACGATTCCCAGCCGCAGACATTCCTCAGCTCCCATAACCTTTCCGGTGTACTGGAGCAGCATGGTGTTACCGAGTCCGATCATACGAGGGAGCTGCCAGCATGATCCGTCCGCAGGTATCAGTCCACGCCGGATGAAGGTCTCGGACATCCGGGCATTTTCGGACGCGATACGTATGTCGCAGGACAGCGCGATTCCCATTCCAAGACCCATAGCGTACCCGTTGACAGCAGCTATGGACGGCTTCTGGAGTCTATGCAGCCTGAGAGGCACGAACCGGACGCCGTCAATCTCCTCCGAACCAGAAGGCTCCACCTCACCGAGTTTCTTCCACTCCGCATTGAGAATATCCCATGCGGCTGTATCCGATGGCAGCGGTGGCTCATCCGCTCTGGCGCGGTTGGCATCGTCCATTCGCTTGACGTTCGCTCCCGAGCAGAAGGACGGGTCCCGCCCTGTCAGTACGACGGCACGCAGGTCGGCGGACGCCTCCAGCCTGTCGAACTCCTGGTTTATCTCGCCAGCCATCTCATCGCCGATGGCGTTACGTGTGGGCGGATCGTCCATGGTGATAACCAGGACGCCATCCAATTCCTGGGTGTCAATGAACTGGTAAGCCATATCGTCTGACCTCTGTGAGTATGCTTACTTGGGAAAGAGAAACGGTTTGGGAACTGAATCAAGCGCAGGTCCGTGATCGTCCCGTCCCTGAAAGGGAGAAGGCTCAGCCTGCTTCGATTTTGGTCTTGAGGCAGTCGAAGAACTGGTTCATCATCATTCGAGACGCGCCGCCCAGAAGTCGCTGCCCTACCCGCGCGATAATGCCTGTCACCTGTATATCCCCGGCTATCTCGATACTTGTTCTGCCCTCAGATTCAGAGAAACTCAGGTCGCCCGATCCCCTGACCGTGCCTCCGCGGCCGCTGCCTTCCACGATCATTGTATATGAGTTCAGGTGGTCACGGTTCTCTATCCTGACCTCACCACCATATGAGCCGGTAATTGCGGACACCCTCACACTCATCTGAACGGTGTACCTGTCCTCGCCCGCGGGATCGAATTTCTCGCAGCCGGGGATACACCCCGACAACACTTCTGGCGACTGCATGGCATCCCAGACAGTCTGAATATCGGCATCGAAAGCATAAGAGCCTTGAACTCTCAAGTTAGTAGATTCCTTCCCTGCTACGTGTATGGTCGAAGGGCGTTTGCGGGAACAATTTAACACAGGTTCGCGGCTGAGGCCATTGGGTTAATTCAAGGGACTGTGTGCATCGAACCTGAGATTAACGGCTTGAAGCTCTGAACCGGCCGATGCTATCATATTTCGGATGGTTGCGTCGTCTGGCCATCCCTTCTCAGCGCTCCGCAGTAGCTCAGTGGTAGAGCGGTCGGCTGTTAACCGATTGGTCGTAGGTTCGAATCCTACCTGCGGAGCCAGCTTCTTTCTATTCTTGCTACAAATTCCGAACGCTCTTGAGCTCGTAATCACTATCACTTTTGTTATGCCTTTTCCAACATTAACTCGGACGACGAACCTGACGCTGACTACTTCGAGCGCCTGATAGCCAGCGCCGGGACCTGCCGGAAGTCGGCGGTGAATCACGTCGAAGCGGCCATGGACGTCGAGATCCGCATGGGTGACGATGGCGGTAGTCAGCTGGACAACTTAGTGGGGACAGCGGAGATAGAGGCGGTATGGACGGACTGGGAAGTGTAGGCGAACGGGAGTCGTCAAAGGGAGAGCGGCATGAACATTGGTTTTATCGGGCTGGGTAATATCGGGAAGCCGATGGCGATGAATGTAGTGGGAGCAGGGCACCGAACTGCGGTGCACGACATCAGGCCGGAGGCGGCGACGGACCTGCTGGAGGCGGGTGCGACGTGGGCGGAGACGCCGGCTGATGCGGCGCGTGGAAGCGATGTGGTGATGGGGTCTCTGCCAGGGCCGCTGGAGGTGGAGGCAGTGGTGAGTGGCGAGCAAGGTGTGCTCGATGGGGCTGCGGAGGGTACCGTGTATATTGACCTTGCAACGAACTCGCCGAGCATGGTGCGAAAGCTGCACCGGATATGCTCCGAGAAGGGTGTCGAATATATTGATGCGCCGGTGAGCAAGGGGTCGGGGGCGGATTCGGCGGATCGAGGCGTGCTGACGGTGATGGCGGGGGGCGATCCGAAGACGCTGGAGCGCGTGCGACCTGCGCTCGAAGCAATCGCAGACCCGGAACTCATCTTTTACTGCGGGCCAGTGGGTGCCGGAGCGGTCTGCAAACTGTGCAACAATCTCGTGAGCCATGCCACGTTCGGCGTGATGGCTGAGGCGCTTACGATTGGGCTGAAGGCGGGTGTGCCGCTGGAGACGCTTGCGGAGGTGATGGCGGCTGGCTCGGCATCCAGTCCCAGGATACGCAGATTCGAGTCGGTGTTCGACCGGGACTTCGACCCGGCGGGGTTCGCTTTCGTGAGATCGGATGCGAAGGACGTGCGGCTGGCGACTGAGCTTGCGCGGGAGGTGGATGTGCCTGCGGAAATTGCGGCGGCAGTGGACCAGAAGTATGTAGCTGCGGTAGCTGCGGGGATTGGTCATCTTGGAGGGTCGGCGGTGGTGCAGGTGCAGGAGGAGCGGGCGAGGGTGGAGTTGCGGCGGGGGAGTGGACAGTCGAGCTAAAGACTGATTGCTTCGGCAGTGTCTCTTCCGGGGAGGCGGGTTGGGGATTTCGCGTCGCCGATGATGAAGCCTATGGCTCCGATTAGCGCGACTATGCCGGTCAGTCCGAATGTATTTTCGGTGCCGATGTGCCCCCCTGCAACGGCCCAATGTCAATACTAACTTACAACGGAGTTCGTAAACTCCGCGCGCGCCGGGATCACGGACACCAGCCTATATCTGGGTACTACGGCGTCCATGACCCGGGTTGCCGGCTCAAAGTAGGATGCGTCAGAGGTGACGGAGTCGGTTAACGCACTACTTGAGTTAACGACTTGCTGCACGGTCCCTAGACCACCGGCCGCGCCAGTGTCTCAGGCGACACCTTGCGCGGCAACCACTCACCGTCCGACGAACTGCCGACCAGCTTCCCGTCCTCCACGATCACCTTGCCCCTCAGCATCGTCTTCACAGGGTATCCCTCGCATTCGAATCCCTCCCAGATGCTGTAGTCGGAGTCGGCGTGCAGATCGTCGAGCGTGAGCGTCTTGCGCACGGCCGGGTCTATGAACGCCAGGTCGGCGTCGCTGCCCGGAGCGATGATACCCTTCCGCGGGTACAGCCCCAGAATCTTTGCCGCGTTGGTAGAGGTTATGTCCGCAAAGCGGTTCAGAGACATGCCGCCCTGCGACACGAACTTCGTGAAGGCCACCGGCAGCCGGGTCTCGATGCCGTTATGACCCCCGCACACCGTCTCGATGGTCTGTCCCCAGAACTTGACGTCCTTGTACGTGGTGTATTCGTCCGTAGCCGTCGTGGATACCCGACCGTCCATCAGCCCAAGCTGCAGCGCGTCCCTGTCGGATTCGTACTTGATAGCCGGGTACGTGTGAATTTTGGTGCCGTTCGGCTCCTTGTAGTCGTCGCAGGTGAACTCCAGGTAGTTGTGCAGTGCCTCGCCGTACACCGGCTGACCCCGCTCCCTGGCCTCGCCGATAGCCGCAACGCCCTCCTTGGCCGTGACGTGGACGAAGTAGATCGCCACCTCCGCGTGCTCCGCCATCCTGATCACCTTGCGGAACGAGACATCCTCGGAGATGTTGCTATGCACCAAGTGCAGGTTGTGACCCTGGTCCCTGCCCTCGCGTTTCAGCTTCTCCTCCATGTAGGTCACCATATCGTCGTCCTCTGCGTGGACCGCCATGATGCCCTCGTTCTTCGACACCTCCTCGAAGATGGCCTGAAGGTGACCGTATGGCACGCGACCACCGAACGTCGTGAAGATCTTGAAGCTGGCCTGACCGGCCTGGATCGCCTCTCCAATCTCACCAATGGTCTGCGGACTCACCGCGCCCGCGAGTATGTAGTGGTACGCGAAATCAGTGTAGCTATGGCCTGCGAACGCCTGCCGCCGCGACTCCATCTGCCGCATGATTGGGTCCGGAGAAACAGGGTCGTCAGGCGTGACCGGCAGCGTCCCCGCGAAGTCGAGAAGCGTGGTGACCCCGCCGAACGCCGCGGCCCGCGTGGCCGCCTCGGGAGGCTGCGTGAACACTTCCGGCCGACCGGCCCACTGTTCAGGCACCGGAATGCCTATGTGCGTGTGTGGCTCTATTCCGCCCGGAAGCACGATCAACCCCGACGCGTCGACGACCTGCGCCCCTTCTGTCGAGAGCACACCAGGATACGCCAGCGCCGCGATCCTGCCATCCGAGATGGCTACGTCCGCCTCCACCACTCCCTGCGGAGTCACAACCTGCCCGCCAGTAACAATTGTATCTAACATAAAGACCCACCTCCACCTGAGCTTACAAGACGGATGGTATGTTCGGGGCCGCACACTGTCAAGGAGTGGCACCAGAACGTCAGCTACTCGTCGTTGTCATCCGGTTCACGCTAGAATTCACACCAGACCGAAATCCTTGAATGAGAATGACTATGCCGAAGTATCTATTTCAGGTCTCGTAGGCCTGAGTGACGGCAAGCTGAACATTGGTTCAATTGCTGCTCGACCACGAGCGTCTCTGCGGGATCTATTCTTCGTACCATCCCGAACCGAAGATCAGACCGTCGTGTCGCGCCACCCAGGTGTGCTTCTTCTGGTCACGTCCAGTCTCAGGGTTGAAAAGTACGAACTCCACCCAGAGTCCATCCTCGGTGGCCGCCATTACATCGTCCCTGAAGAAGTAGCCGGCACATCCACGCGTTCGCTGGGATTCCTTCCCCGTCGGTCCGGTTTGTAGTGGGCTATCGTGTAGCCGCTCTCGTCGATTACGACGCCGTACCACTGCCCGTCTATGTTATCGGGATTGTTGTAATACTCGATGGTCGCCTGTCTGCCGTCGCGTTCGTAGCACTCGATGGCCTTCTGCACGAACGCCTTCGTGTAGGCTGCGGGATCGTCCCTGGTGGGACCTTCCCCTCCGAACAGGCCCATGAACGTCATTCCTGCAATGGCGACGATTATGACCGCGGCCACAGCGGCGGCGGCTATTACGGCGGTCCTTCTCAGGTGCATTCCGCTTCTTCCTACGGCTGCGTGTGCGGGGACGTGGCGTCAGCCCGTCCCGCCCGAAACTCTATTATATCACCAGCGCCGAGATCAAAAAGGGGGTCGGCCAGACGGGGGAGCGGGCCCAGAATCCCGAACGTGCGGAAGGTCTCAAATCGGGAAGACCCCCTGCCCTACTATGTCGGACTTGCACACCGAGGTCGGTTGTGGCTAAGGTTACTCGCCAACCGGATATAGGCCACTATCATTTAGGGGGAACCGACCCGATGTCAGCCGCCACGGACTACACTGCCTGTCATGACGCAGTTGCCGCACAACATTCCCGTATCTTCGGACCGGAGCCGCTGAGCGACCCCTGGGGCGATGTGGCCGGGTTCTTCCGCCTGGACCCCAACCGCGATCCGGAACCCAACCTGCAGATAATCTCCTCCTACCTGAGGCCCGAAGACGTGCTTGTCGATGTCGGCGGCGGGGCAGGCAGAATGTGCCTGCCCCTGGCGCGGCGCTGCAGGGAAGTCGTCATGGTTGAGCCCTCGCCCGGTATGGGAGCTGAGTTCGACGCCAGCCGCACGGAGGCCGGTATCGACAACGCACGCAGGGTGCAGTCCGACTGGATGGAGGCAGCGGACATCGAGGGCGACGTGGTGCATTCGGGATGCGTGACCTACTTCGTGAGGGACATCGTCCCCTTTGTGGAGAAGTTGGCTGCAGCGGCACGCCGAAGGGTGATGATCACACTGTGGAGCGAGCCTCCTCCCTGTAGGGGTGCCCCACTGTTTCGGATGGCACATCGCGAGGAGCAGGAGCGACTGCCTGGCTTTCGCCAGTTGCTACCCGTTCTGTGGGAGATGGATATCCTGCCCGACGTACTGGTATTGCCGGACGCTCCCTGGTGGGAGAACAGAGTATATCTCAGCCGCGAAGACGCCCTGGAGTGGGCTGTCGAGGGTCCCTGGCTTCGTGCTGAGGACAGGGAACGGGCTGCCGGCATCTTCCGGGACAACTTCGATGAGCTGTTCATCTCCGGACCCGACGGGTTTCGTCCCAAATGGCAGCGGCCGATGAGGGAACTGCTGATTACCTGGGAGACGGTGTAGCGCGTCGATGCTGATCGCAAGGGATTCCTCATATCGTTGCACGCTTGAGAGGTACGATGACCCATCTTGCCTTCATCCTGTGCTGTCTCGCGGCCGCACTGACACTCTCTGGCTGAGATGAAACAACGCGACAGACTTCTGCCGTGCCCACTACTGTCTCCGAGGTCCTGTCAACTGCCACCATTCTTGAGCCGTCCCCAACGGCCGCATGTACTGTGGGACGACAACCGAAAGGGACGCATCGCAAAGATGTGCTCAGACGCCTCGTTCAGATGCTGTCAACTGCTGCGTTCAGCGTACTCGGCCTTCGCGGCCTCTAGCAGAGTGGCGTCTTGCAAAAGATCGGTGGCAGTCAGGCTCAGCGCTTTGGACACTACTAACGCGTTGGTGAGGGCCAGTTCGGTAACGGCAGTCTCGCGCATCTCTCTCGTGTGAGAAGCCACTGGTACCTCGCTGACCGCATACCTCAGTTCGAAAGCCGGCATTACCTGGCTGACATTTCCGAAATCGGTGGACGCTCCGCTGCCCGGTCGGCCCGCCACCGGTTCATCGAGTTCAAGTCCCAGACTCTGGGCGTTGGATCCGAACGCCTGCGCCAAAGTCACGTTGGGTTGAACGTTTTCGTAGAAAGGGTAGAATTCCTGGAGCTCCAGACGCGCACCGGTCATGGACGCGGCGCCCTCCGCTACCTGTCGCACCTTGCCCACCAACTCTTCGCTCAGGTATCGTCTGTCCCGGCAGCGCAGCATGAAGTTGGCGGCGGCGAATTCCGGGACAACGTTGGGGGCCATACCCCCGTCGGTGACTACTCCATGGATGCGAACGTCGTCTCTGAGGTGCTGTCGCAGGGCATCTATTCCTGTGAACAGGTGGATTACCGCGTTCAGCGCGTTGATACCGGCCTCTGGCGCCGCCGCAGCGTGAGCGGCCCTCCCATGATACATGTACCGGTAGCCGACCATCGCCAGGCTCCAGCTCTCTCCCAGCGGAGCGACCTCCGGTATTGTGGTGCGGTTGGAGGAAGGGTGAGATGACAGGGTGGCATCCACACCGTCGAATACTCCGGCCTCCAGCAGTCGGATCTTGCCGCCTCCGCCCTCTTCCGCGGGCGTCCCGATAATCACTGCGCGCCCGGGCAGGTCCGGCGCGTTTGCCTGAAGCCCCAACGCGGCCCCCATAGCGGCCATGGCGATGAGATTGTGCCCACAGCCGTGACCGATCTCCGGCAGCGCGTCGTACTCTGCCAGGACAGCGATTGTGGGACCTTCTCCGGATCCACCGGGGATGCTGGCCCGGAACGCCGTTTCCAGACCACCGATACCACGTTCCACCGGAATGCCTCGGCTCTCCAGGAATCCGGCCAGCGCGTTTGACGAGTAATATTCCCGGTAATTCAGCTCGGGATGGGAGTGTATGTCCCTGGAAAGGTCGAACAGCGCTTGCCTGGAGTACTCGACCGCCGAATTGGAGTTGGCGGCCAACTCCTGCTTATGCTGTGTGAACTGGCGAGTCATGATGGGCGCGCTCCTAGCTGGGATATTTACTGAACATCATGAAGCCGTTGCTGTCGGGTGTATTGCAGCCCGCAAGGGCAGTTTCCGCCCGCACCGTCACCTGCCGTGGACCGGCCGTCCCGCGGAGTTGCTGAATACTATCAGCGTAGAGGACGGCGCGATTGCGTCCCGTTCCATTGTTCCCGCCACTGGAGAGGAAGGGGTGTGGCCCTTCGACTCTGATGTCGTCGGCATAGAAGTCGTGGGCCTCCCCCCACTTGACGCCGTGCCACTGGAAGCCCTCCAGGAATTGCTGCGTGAACGTGAGGTAGCCGTCGTATGGGTTGAATATATCAACGTCCCCGGGACCCAGCCCGGAACCCTCCCACATCTTGCGCGCGAGGCTGGCGACCGCCTCTTGATGCTCCTCCAGGGTCGCCATCGAGCTCCTGCCCCTGCTGTTTTGCTGCGCGTGGTTGAGGACATAGACCGGCTTTTGCCTCAGGTCCCTGGCGCGCTCGGCGGTGGTGAAGATGAAGGCGGCGCAGGTATTGACCGGCCTGTCGCAATCGTAGATCACCAGCGGTTCCTCGATCACGCGCCCGTTCAGGTAGTCCTCCATTGTGAGCTGATAGGGCTCGTGCATAGCGTAGAATCCCCAAGGCGTCATCAGGCCGTTTCTGCGCAGGTTCAAACAGAGAGGGGCCAGTCCGTCGTGGGACTTGCCGTACTTCTGGCAGTACTGGAGGAAGACCACCAGATTGTTGAACATCGCGCCGCTCTGATAGCCCCACGGAATAGAAAATGCGCTATTGCCGGGGGCCTCATTACTGACATTCTGCGGATTGTTGTGCCCGTACCGTCCTGAGAGGTTGACCATCGGATACCACACAAGGGCTGTTTCACATAGGCCGTCGCCGACCGCCTGGGCGGCCAGGCCCATCATCGGGCCGATGTAGGGCGCGTCGGACTCGAGATACTTTATGTTCTTGAGACCCAACTCCCTCTGCATCCACTCCGCCGAAGCCTTGGTCAGGCCGTCTTCGGTGTCATAGGGAGGGTCGAAATAAGGGCGAGGCGCCCAAGTCTGCTCGGCGCGTGTCTCCGCGCTGGTAATCAGCCCATCAATGTCGTCCAGCGAAAGGCCGGCGTCCGCAATGGCCTTCAGACATGCCTCCTTGCTCAGGCCGCCGCAACTCCTATCGAGGGTCACTCCGTCCCAGCGCCGGTCCATGTGGGACTGACCCCAGCCTACAACGGCGACCTCGCCCCGGTGCTCCCAGACTCCCATGCCCTCCTGGTCTCTCATCCAACTCGTGTCGCCAACCATCTCAGCTCCCTTATGACCATTTCGTTGATGACCGTCTCCGCGTATTCCACGCGCGCTAGGCGATGACCTGCCACTCATGGACCAGTTGGCCGGTATTCGTTTCTTCAAATATCAGTTCTACCGGCGCTCCAACGGGGACCTCGCCCGGCGGGGTACCCGGAAGGTTCGACAGGAAGTTAATGCCCGGGTCCTCGTCCAGGGTTATCATCGCAAAGTTGATGGGCTGGGCGGGCCGGAAACCCCTGATGCGGGAGTCGCGTATCACGAAGTACACGTCAATGTGTCCCCTGCCTTGCACCTCTTTCCACTCGAAACTGTCGGACGATCCACACTTGTCGCACCGTTCGGCGGGCGGATATTGCAGCCTCTCGCAGGCGGCGCAGTTCTGTAGAACCAACCGCCTCTCGTTGCAGGCGTCCCAGAAAGGCTTTGTCAGATCGTTGGGAACCGGCGCGGGTCTCTCCAGGCCTGGAATCGTTGACATAGTTCTCATCTCCTGTTGATTCTCGCGCATCGTGCCGTGGTTACCGGCACAATCCAGCATGGATTAGATGCAGAATACACTCCATTTTCGAGCCTGACCAGCTATGAGCCCAGTAACATCTTCATAAATCATGCTTTATAATTGTACAGGGCGTTTACAGGGAAGTCACAGGGCTGTACAGGCGAGAAAAATCGCCTGAGTTTGCCCTGCGTTGCCCTGCGTTAGCTATAAACAAAAACTCTCGGGGCGATAAGGAGGCTGCGAATAAATTGTGCTTTATGTTAGTCTTCTTCATCTTGGTCGTCCCCCTTCCTGAACGAGGTCTTGTGGCGGCGCGGTTGCATTGGGAAGCGGTATAGTCGCTCGGAACCAATCAAGCTCACCTCGACGCAACGCTATGCCTGATTCCATTATACATAGAGAACATACTTTCTCAACAGTGATTCATGGAATGGGGACAGGGTTTTTTCATCATCCTGTTTGGCATAATCGTAGTACCGATTCCAGTTAGTCTTGCCATATAGCAGGCTGCCCCCACCCTGGATTCCCGCCTTCGCGGGAATGGCGATACGAAAATGACGAGAGCGACGGTGATTGTTACAAAGTCATCTGGACATGGTATGGCCCAGGCGCGGAGCGGCTCGACATATGGTTGGCATACCTCGCCTATGGCTCCCCGCCCATCGAGAGGTCCGCCCACTGAACGATTCCTCGCGCTCCCAGGTCTTCGATCTCCTGGTCGGTGTACCCGACTTCCCTAAGCAGAGGCCTGGTATGCTGGCCAATTTGCGTAGAGGTCCGGTAGAGTCCAGGGGTCAGAGAGAATTCGACCAGCCCGCCGTAACGACGGTATTTACCGACATACGGATGCTCCACCTCGACGCTCAGAGCGTTCGCCCTCGCGTGGGGATGGTCGGCGTAGAAATCGCCTTCTACCGCCTCGTCGGCCCGGACACAGCCGATGTCCGCCTCGATTAGCAGTTCTTCCCATTCGGAGGCGGTGCGCTCGGCGAATATTACCGAGAGCTCGGCAATCAATGCTTCGTCGTTCGCTTTGCGCAACTCTGGAGTCGAGAAGCGGTCATCGGCTGGGAGTTCTTCCCTACCCACAGTTCGGCAGAATGTTTCCCACTCGTCCTGGAACAGACAGGCCAGGAAAACCCACCCTTCCAGGCAGCGGTAGAGGCGGTACAGGGCATGAAGGCCATGAATCTCTTCGTCGGGCATGGCGATGGGGGGACGGTCTGCGTAGTCGTAATACTCATCGGCGTTGGTCCAGGCATTGGCGTTGAGCATGTCGAGGTGTACGGGCTGGCCCTTGCCCGTGAATTCCCGCGCACGGAGGGCCAGGACGATTCCTGTAGCCACCGCAGGCGATGTATTCTGGTCCGGTCCCCAGTTGGACTTCATAAGCCATCGGGTCGCCTCGACGGTCTGCTCCATATCCATGACCTGTTCCGGGGGCGGGGGCATACCGCGGCCCATCTGTCGCATGGCGCCGCCAATGATAGCGCCGGGAATGGGATGGGCGCCCGGCCTGCGCGCGTGCTCCCCATGTTCGCCATAGGCTGCCATCCAGACATGAATCATGCGCGGATTGATCTTCCGGCAGGTCTCCCAGTCAACCCCGAGACGCTCCGGGACGCCAAGGCGGAAGTTGTGCGATAGCACATCGGCCCCGCCGATGAGCTTATGGATGATCTCTTTGCCCTCAGGGGTCTGAAGATCAATCTGAATGCACTCCTTGCCAGCGTAGGTACGCGGGTCGGCCACTTCCTGTTCGGTGGAACGCCGCCCCTCGTCCAATCGCCTGTCTGTGGCATCTATCTTGATCACCCGCGCCCCTAGGTCTGCCAGAAGAGAGGCGCCGTAGGGCCCAGCCTGGATTGTCGCCAGGTCCAATACGGTCACGCCCGACAGTGGGCGCTCCGGTACATCAGCGCCATGATCCCCAGGCAAGCCATCATTTGTGGATACGGGATTCGACCGCAGTCGTCCCAGAATTTCAGCGTTATGTTGTCCTACATCGGGGGCAGGTCCGCTTGGTTCGCCCGGAGTGTCCTTGAAGTCCAAGAGAGGAGCCAGAGTGCGCATTGGTCCCACCCTGGGATCATCTATCGTTACGACCGCAGAGTTGGAGACCACCGCGGGATGATCCATGGCCTGGATGCTGTCGCGGTATGGCTCAGCGGCGATATTGCCGTCCTGGATGTAAATATCCATCCACTCGTCGGCGGTCTTCTCCGCCTGTTTCTTCAGTATTTCCCGGCGCAGTATCTCCCGGTTCTCCAGGCTGATGGCGGGAACTTTCTCGAACCGCTCATCCTCCAGCAGATGCCCAAGGCCAATGGCGTTGAGATGTCCCCGGATGTGCGGGATCCTCTGATTGGCGTGCTGGAGCCACGCGCCGTCCTTGGTCCGCACCGGAACATATCCTATGGAGGAGAGGCCCCGGTTGCCGCCGGGCCTTCCGGGAAACCGCTCCGGGTCCCTTCGCCGGAGCTGTAAATTCACCAGACCTCCGTCGCCGACATTGTTATCGTGAGGAGAGGCCAAGGACTGGACAATGCTGGTCTGGACCCATTGCCCACGCTCACACAGGTCCCGCACGCGGAGGGCACCAATGATGCCACGTACCGCTGCCTGGCTAGCGTGCCAACTGCCGGTGTACACAGCCGAATACACAGGACCTTCACGGTCAGGCTGTCCCTGCAGGTTCATCATCCGGCCCGCTTTGGCCGCAACGACACCCTCGTACCCTTTTACACGGCGGAGCGGGCCCTTTTGCCCAAAGCCCGTGATAGAGCAATAGACCAGCCGCGGGTAGAGTTGCGAGAGGTCGTCATACGCCAACCCCCAGTCGGCCATGTCTCCGGGGCGGAAGGACTCTACCAGCACATCGGCCTCGCCCGCGAGCCGGATGGCTTGATCGCGGCCTTCTTCCGTGTCGAGATCCAGGACTACGCCTCTCTTTCCCCGGTTCCAAGAAATCCAGGCGGGCTGAAAACGAAAAGGGTCACCGCCGGGTGGTTCGACCTTGATTACTTCGGCCCCGTAGTCGGCCATTACCAGGGTGCATAAGGCTCCCGGCATCCCCAGGGAGAAATCCAATACGGTTAAGCCTGTACACGGTCCTGCCACGGTTCACCTCCGCCTTTCGTTGATGTGGAATGGCAGCCGAGGATGAAACCCTCATAGCCGTTGTCCGCGACCTCATGGCATTTCTCGCGGTAGGTTCCGAGGCCACCGGCGTAGGGCATGAACACACGGGGCTTCCCCGGGATATTGGCGCCCAGGTACCACGAGTCTGCCAGCATGAACATCGTGGGTTCAGCAACCTCGTTAACGTGGGACACCCATGCGGACTCGGCATCGAGATCTGCCTCGGCCGTCTCGATTTCGCGTTCGCTCAGAAACTCAAGGAAGTCAGATATCCATTCGATGTGCTGCTCGATGGCGACTGGCATATTACAGAGTACGGACGGGCTCCCGGGTCCCGTTATCATAAACATGTTCGGGAATCCCGCTACCTGCAGGCCGAGGTAAGTCTTGGGTCCCTCGGACCACTTTTCTTTGAGCGGCAGACCGTTCCTGCCGCGGATGTCCATCTTCAGGAAACTGCCCGTCATGGCATCGTAACCGGTAGCGAAGACGATGATGTCAAACTCGAACTCTTCGTCTTCAGTCCGTATCCCCTTCTGTGTTATCTCCTGGATTGGCGAGTGGCGGATATCTACCAGCTCGACGTTCTCGCGGTTATATGTCTCGAAATAATTGGTGTCTATGAGAGCACGCTTGGAGCCGTAGGGGTGGTCCGTTGGCAGAAGTTTTTCGACCGTCTCCGGATCGTTCACAATCTCCCGTATCTTGGAACGGATGAACTCGGCCACGGTGTCGTTCGCCCTGATATCCGTGCGGATGTCAGCGAATGTCCCGTGGATGAAGCCGAACCCACCTTTAGCCCAGTGAGCTTCATACGTTGCCAGGCGCTCCTCTGCTGAGACCTCCAGCGCCGAGCGCTGGCTGAATTCCACAGGAAATCCCGACTTCGACCACCTCGCCTTTTCCCAGATCTCATCGTAGTTCGGTTTCACATCTTCCTCGATGAACCTGCGGTCCACGGTTTCGTGGTGGGCGGGGATGGTGTACTGCGGCGTTCGCTGGAAGACGGTCAGACGCTTGGCTTGGCTGGCGATCACGGGTATCGCCTGAACTCCGCTTGAACCCGTGCCTATGACGGCGACGCGCTTGCCGACGAAATCCACTTCCTCGTGAGGCCATGATCCGGTGTGGTGCCAGACGCCCTCGAAGGAGTCGAGCCCAGGAATGTCAGGGACATTGCCTGTCGAGATGCATCCGATTCCAGTGATAAGGTACCGGGCCGTGACGCGATCTCCCTGATCCGTTTCGATCAGCCAATAGTTGGTGTCTTCGATGAATTTCGCAGAGGTTACCCGGGTGTCGAACTGGATGTTGCGGCGAAGGTCGAAGCGGTCCGCGACATGACTCAGATAGGACAGGATCTCCGGCTGTTCGGGATACTTCCCGCTCCAGTTCCAATCCTGAAGAAGCTCTTTTGAGAATGAGAAGCAGTAAACGTAGCTCTCGGAGTCGCACCGCGCGCCAGGATAACGATTCCAATACCAGGTCCCCCCGACTCCTGAGCCCGCCTCATAGACTTGGACGGACATACCGAGTTCTTCCCGCAATCGCCGAAGCATGCCCAATCCTGCAAAGCCAGCGCCAATTACTACGGCGTCGAAGTCCGGGGATATCTGTGAGTTTGCCGCCATCTTCTTTCTCCTGGTACTGCCCTTGTCGCTAATTCCTCATGGTAATCGAAGCTACGTGAGATTCAATTCCTTATAGCCATTCCGCACTACCTCTTCGCAGCGGCGTCTGTACGATGGCTGACCGCCGGCATACATGAGGGTGATTCGGTTCTGCCTACCCTCCAGATTGATGTTGATGCCGGTCTGCCAGGAATCTATCTCATTTCTCAGCAAGTCCTTGCCCTGTTCCAAGACGTAGTCATGCCAGCCAGCTTGGGATTCCGGGGTGGCCTCGGCGCGAGTAAGGCCACGGTTGTTCATGTACTCTAAGACGTCCGTTACCCAATCCACCTGGTATTCGATGGAACGGGGGTTGTTCCCTGCCATTGCGTGGGGTCCCATTATCATGAACATATTAGGGAAGCCGTTGGTCTGAATCCCCAGAAAGGTCGCCAGTTCTTCTTCCCACTGTTCCTTCAACCTGCGTCCGTCAACACCGCGTATGTCTATCCTGTTGTAACTGCCGAAAACAGCATCAAACCCCGTGGCATAGATTATGTAATCGAATTCGAACTCCTTATCAGTGGTTAGAACACCGTTCTCGGTGATTCTCTGAATTGGAGTTTCGCTAATGTCGATCAGTTCAACGTTTTCTTGATTGTAGGACTCATAGTAGTGAGTTTCCAGAGGCACCCGCTTGGTTCCAAAACCATGATCTTTCGGAATCAGCTTTTCCGCGATCAGGGGGTCATCCACGCGCTCCCGTATCTTGCCGGCTATGAAATCAGATATGGCTTTGTTGGCTTTGGGGTTGGTTAGTATGTCTTTGAAATTGCCCTGCCATATCCCAAAGCCCGGACTCGCATACAGGCGCTCCCAGAACTCGTACCGCTCCTTCTCAGACACTTCGAAGGCGCCCCTGGGGTCAACGTCGTGTATGAATGCAGCCGTGGTTTTGGCGCAGTGCTCGAACATTTCGTCGTAGCCGGCCCTGATAGCTTCCATTTCATCCGGCTCTATCCTGGAGTTGTGAAGCGGGGCGCACCACTCGGGCCGAAGCTGGAAGACGGTAAGACGCCCTACATTCTTGGCTACTTCCTGGATCGTCTGTACTCCCGTAGCCCCAGTGCCGATCACCGCCACCTTCTTGTCCGCAAAGTTCACGGGGGTGTGAGGCCACCGAGAGGTGTGAAAGGACTGTCCCTTGAAAGACTCGATCCCGTCAATCCTCGGCAGAGTAGGCTGGGAGAGAATCCCGACACTCGTGATCAGGAACCTGCTCGTGTAGGCGCTCCCGTCCGCTAATCCGATTTCCCAACTTCGAGTATCTTCATCATAGACGGCAGATTTAACATCGCTGGAAAACTGAATATCCTTACGCAGATCGAATTTACTCGCTACGTATTGCAGATATCGGAGAATCTCAGGCTGTGAGGCGAAACGTTCGGACCAGTCCCACTCGTCGAGCAGTTCCTGCGAAAAGGAATAACCGTAGGAAAAGCTCTCCGAATCGAACCGGGCGCCCGGGTAGCGATTCCAATACCATGTGCCACCCACGCCTGTCCCTCTTTCAAGGACCCTGACCCTCAAACCCATCTCCCGCAGTCTGTACAACTGGTACATGCCCGCAATCCCTGCTCCGATCACGATTGCATCATAGTCTAAATCACTATTCGAGATAGCCATGTTTCTAACTCCACCTAACATAAGCGATTGGAACAGAATCAAATTGAGCGCCGGAGGCTGCGCGATTTGCCTGCTAACGAGATCCACCGGGATTATACCCCAACCGGCAGTGGAAGAATGGGTTGGGGGACGGCGTCTGTAGTATCATACGTCTCGTTTCAGATTCGGTGGCGAGCATTCCTCAACAGGAAGTCGGAAAGGACATATGGATTGAGAATCGGCATTGACGTAGGCGGCACCTTTACTGACCTGGTCGCGATGGATGACGGTGATTCCGCACCAGCAGCGTTCAAAACTCCAACGACTCCAGACGATCCCTCGGATGGCGTGCTGAACGGCATAGCGGGTCTGGCGTCCGCCATGGGACTAGACACCCGCGGGCTTCTGAACCAAGCGCAAGTGATCGTCCACGGCACTACGGTCGCTACCAACACGCTCGTCGAGAGGAAGGGAGCAAGAGTCGGACTGATCACGACGGAGGGCTTCCGGGACCTGCTGGAGATTCGCGAAGGTCTCAAGGAGGACAGGTACAACCTGAGAATGGACCAGGTCGAGCCGCTGGCGCCGAGATACCTGCGCGTCGGGGTGGAAGAGCGCGTGGACTCAAGCGGCAAGGTCAGGCACGAATTGGATGTGGAGGGCCTGAGGCATCAGGCAGAGTACCTGAAGTCCGAGGGTGTGGAGTCGGTGGCAATCTGTTTCCTCTTTTCGTTTCTGAATCCAGACCACGAGAAGGAGGCCGAGAGGATAGTACGCGAGGTCATTCCAGACGCGTATGTCTCCGCTTCGCATATCATATTGCCGCAGATCAAGGAGTTCGACAGGCTTTCCACCACTTCTCTGAACGCCTACGTCGGACCGTCGCTGTCGAGCTATCTGAATCGTCTTGAGTCCAGGCTGACGGAAGCAGGCGGTTCCGCGCCCCTGTTTGTGATTCAGTCCAACGGAGGCATAGCCACTGTCGAGGACAGCTCGGAGCAGGCAGTCAGGTCCATACTCTCCGGACCAGCCGGAGGCGCGGCAGGAGCGGCGTTCGTCGCTCGCCAACTTGGTGAAGATCGCGTAATCGCGCTCGACATGGGCGGCACCAGCACCGATATAACGCTAATCGAAGGCGGCAGTCCACATATCGCAAGCGAGAAGTTCGAGTCGGGTTGGAAGATCGCGGTTCCGACTGTGGATATACACACACTCGGAGCCGGTGGCGGAAGCATTGCCTGGGTGGACGAGGGTGGTGTGCTGCGGGTCGGACCTACAAGCGCGGGCGCCGACCCAGGCCCGGCGTGCTATGGTCGGGGTGGTACGCAGCCGACGGTAACCGACGCCGCCCTTGTGCTCGGCCTTCTCGATACCGAAAGATTCCTCGGTGGCGCGGTTGAACTTGATCCAGACCTGGCGACGGACGCGATTCAGAATATAGTCGCAAAGCCTCTCGGTCTGGATGTGACGACCGCGGCAGAAGGGATTCTCCGCGTGGTGTCCAGTTCGATAGCCGAGGGGATAAGGCTGGCTTCCGTAAGTCGAGGGCTTGACCCCCGTGAGTTCGCCTTGATGGGATTCGGCGGAGCCGCCGGTTTGGTCGCAACGAGGGTGGCGAGAGAGATCGGGATCGGGCGTGTCCTGATACCGCCGTTGGGTCCGGCGCTGTCTGCCTTTGGCATGATGGCATCCGATCTGAAGCACGATCTTGCACTGTCGCACCCGTCCAGTCTCAGCACAGTGGACCTGGACGGACTGCGGTCCGCGTTTGCCACTCTGGCCGAAGACGGTCGGAAGCGCATCCGCTCCGCTGGCGCCGCCGAGTCGGACATCAGTGTTCACCTGTCCGCCGACATGCGCTATCTGGACCAGATATACGAAGTAACGGTGGATGTGCCCGATCTGGATATGCAGGATGAAGAAATGCGGTCCCGATGGGCCGAGAACATGCACGAACGATTCGAGCGTCTGTACGCGTATCGCCAGCAGGAGCAGGACATCAGGATCGTGACGCTCAGGGCGAGCGCGGTGGGGCGTCTGTCGGTTGGCGATGGGGCCACCGACGCGACGAATAGCCAGAATAAGAGTGCTTCGGGCAAGCCAGTCGGTGGGGCGTCCGAGGCTGGCTGGGGGACTGTTACAAACGGGCCAGCCGTGATCAACTCGGACTACAATACAGTGGTGGTAGGAGAAGGCTGCTCGGCGCGATTCGACGGTCAAGGCATTTTGCATATCGAGGTCGAGGATACTGCGAAAGCCCTCGACGACTCCAAGGACGACTCGGTCACGCTGTCGGTTGTCGGAAACCGCCTGGAGTCCATCGCGATTGAGATGATGGACGTCATGCTCCGCACGGCGCTTTCCCAGATTCTGAACGCAAGCCGGGACTTCTCGACCGCGATTCTGGATGGACAGTGCAGGCTCGTCGCGCAGGGCGAAGGCATACCGGTCCACGTCAGCGCGCTCCCAGTCGCCGGACGCGCCGTGATGGACTACTTTGGAGACAGCATCGCTCCGGGCGATGTGTTCCTTCTCAACGACCCCTACTTCGGCGGGTCCCACCTGCCCGACCTAACGGTGATACGTCCGGTCTTTGTGGACGGCGCCCTCATGTTCATGACGGTGAACAGGGCGCACCACACGGATGTCGGGGGAGGCACTCACGGCGGCTACAATCCGTCGGCGAGCGAGATATTCCACGAGGGTCTGAGGATTCCGCCGCTGAGGATCTACGATGCAGACGTGCCGCGGGATGACCTGCTTCAGATGATGTCGGCAAACGTCAGATATCCGAAGAATTTTCTTGGCGACCTGAACGCGCAGATAGGCTCCGTGCTGACGGCCGAGCGACGAATCCGCGAACTCGCCGAACACTACGGCCCGGAACGGCTGACTCGCATTGTGGACGGCATCCTGGAGGCGACAGAGGCACAGGTCAGAAGTTTCATATCGGACTGGCCTGATGGCGAGTACTACGGGGAATCGCTCGTGGACGATGACGGGTTCGATTCCAAGCTCATTCCCATAAGAGCCACGGTCACGGTCGCCGGGGATACGCTTACCATAGACCTGAGCGAGTCTGCCCCGCAGGTCACGGGCTTTATCAACAGCGCCTACGCCAATACCAGGTCGCTGGCCCATGCGGCCATAATGTACATCGCTCCGTACGATGTCCCTAAGAACGATGGGTCTATGGGTCCGCTGAAAGTTGTCGCGCCCAACGGCCTTATAGTCAACGCAGACTCCCCTGCCCCTGTTTGCATGAGCACCAATCACTGCGCTGAGGAGATTGTCGAGGCGATTTTCAAGGCGCTGGCGCTGGCGGTTCCCGAGTCTGTGAACGCGGGCTTCTCCCGCCGCCTGAGATACGCCATCACAGGCAAAGACCCGAGAACGGGCGAGTCGTTCCTGTGGCACTTCTTCATGGCCAGAGGCGGAGGCGGCGCTTCATTCGGTCACGACGGATGGAGCTGCGTCGGGGAAGTGAACGTAGCGGGCGGCATCCGCGCCAACAGCGTCGAGGTGACGGAGGAGCGCTTCCCGCTCTTCGTGGTGAACCACGAGTTGAGGCCCGGATCGGCGGGAGATGGTCAGTGGAGGGGCGGACTTGGTGCGGTGTGCGAAATCATCTACGAAGGAGAAGGCTCCGCGCTGCTCAACACGGCAGGGGATGGCGCTATCGTACCGCCATTCGGAGCGCTGGGCGGTGAACCCGGCCTTCCACACAGATACTCTATCGTCTCAGACGGCGTCGAGACAGTGCTGCGAACGAAACAAACCGGCGTGGTGGTGAATCCGGGAGACCGAATCGTCGCACTGTCCTCCGGCGGCGGTGGTTACGGCAACCCCGCGCTCAGGTCGCCAGAGTCCGATGAGTGGGACCGCCGTAACGGCTACGTGTAGCTCCAGTGTTAAAGGAATTCGGACACCTGTACAGCGATGACATTCGCTCCGAGGCAGAGCGCCAGTTCGGGCTGGCTCGCGCCGGTTCGATACCCTTGAGGGGCAGCCACAGTTATGTCTTCGACTATCCCGGCGAAGACCGTTCAGTCATTCTGAAGATTACGCACAGCTCCCATCGCCAATTTCAACAGATTATGGGAGAAATAGACTTTACCGATTATCTTGCCGCCAACGGAGTAAACGTATCGCGCGCCATTCCGTCTCCGGGCGGCAAACTGGTCGAGACGATGGAGGCTGATACCGGATATTTTCTCGCCACGGCCTACGAAAAGGCTCCCGGCGCGCTGGTGGACTGGTGCGAGTGGACGCCTGAGTTGTTCGAGCAGTGGGGCGCGCTGATAGGCACGATGCACGCCTTCTCCAAGAGCTACAAGCCCTCAGACGAGTCCATACGCCGCGGGCACTGGCATGAAAACCGCGATTGGCATCTTGAAACGAGCGTCCCGGGCTCCAGAGAGGCGATTCGGCGCAAGGGTCAGCGTATCAAGGACTGGCTGCTGTCCCTGCCCACGGAGCGCAACTCATACGGCCTCATACACTCCGACCTTCACCAGTGGAATATGCTGTACGATGGCCGCGAAATCTGGCCGATAGATTTCGACAACCTGCACTACGACTGGTTCCTATCCGACTTCACTACGGTCATCATCAACGCCGTAATCTGCCAGGCGCACTGTTTTCAGGAAGGCGACTACGATTCCTGGACTGGTGGGAGCAGAATGGACAGCGCGGAGTTTTTGGACTACTTCATGGATCCCTTCCTGAGCGGCTATAAGTCCGAGAACACCCTGGCTCCTGTCTGGATCGGACGACTGCCCCGCTTCCTCAGCCGGCACTACTTCACATTCTATATTGACTCGCTCTGGGACCCAGAGTTCATCCACCTTCCCGAAGACAAACAGGCCGCCGACTTTCCTTGGCGCACGCTTAGACAGATGGAAGATGAGGTCAGAAACGACTTCTGGGAGCAATTCGACTTCCGCAGGTTCGTTTGACCCAGTACGTGAATCCACCAGCCGGATACCTACCCTATCGCAATGTCATCAGCATGGTTACGCCAGACATGAACATCGGCATATATCCATCGAGGGCAGCATCGCAGATCCATTCTCGGTCGGTCGTTGAGCTCGACATATCGCAGGTCGTCGGGTATGCACCCGGTGAACCAATTGTTATGTAGATACCATAAAGAAGCGATTTCAGGCCGTTTATGTCACTCAAGCCATGTTCTATAAATCAGGAGTTACCGATAGACGCTGTATCAATTTGGCAGGTAGAAAGGATCACCCTCACCCTATCCCATCGAGGGCTCAGGGGGTAGGTATCTGACGCATTCGCGCTTGCAACTAGGGTTTCACCCCCATCCTAACCTTCCCCCTTGGCAGCGGAAGGGACTTTTACCCACCCTTGTCAGACCGTCAAGGGAGAGGGATTCTCGCGCCACGGGCAACGCCGACTAACCTGATTAAAATTTTTTCGCGCTCCCAAAGTTCGGATTGTATAGTTTCGTATTTGTGTATATCGAGGCTCAGGGTCATCGGCGGTCGCCGCCCCTCCGCCAGTTCGCATATTCGCGTATATGGGATGTGTATGTGTAGTTCTGCGTGAAACCGAGAGGACTTTAGAAGGGGTTATTACATAAGAGGAGCGAAGACAATACGAGTCACGGTGCTGGTGAAGGCAACGGCGGACAGAGTCGCGGGTGTCGATGTTCCTACCGTCAGCGTCGCGCTAAGGGTTCGCCTAGGACTGGCGTCGCTGTAGGTCGCCGTTATTACGTCGTTCTCGCCGACCTTCAGGGTCGGATACGGTGAAGAGGCGGCGTCCGACTCGTCGCCGGCATTCGCGCCGTTGGTCGCGACTATGCCACGGAACACACCCGTGTCAGCACCTGTTTCCATCAGGGTGATACTGATGCCGGTCGGGTCCGCCTGGGACTTGACTGTCACCTTGGAGTCGTCACCGAAGCCGGTATTGTTTACAACTGCGCCCCAGTAGGTGACGCGAACTTCACCGGTATGCGGAACTACAAGGTCAACGCGACCATCAACACCGGCCCTGTCGACGTCAATGCGATTGCCATTCGCGTCGGCCACAATGATGTCTCGCTGGTTGATGAAGCCGTCGTCGTTTCTGTCGGCGATGGGAACACTCCGCAGGAAGAACGTCAGCACGTTGTCCAGCATATGCGACTCAGCCTCGTCGCCTTCGAACTTGCCGACTACATCTAGGTCAGAGTCCTCGACCTCGATGGCGAACATTCCGCCCTGGCGCACCCACTCCAGGTCGTCGTTGGTGTCGTATATGTCGTAGAATCTCACCATGTCGCTGCCAGAGGACGTAGGCGTCGGAGTCGTCGTTGCCACCGGCAGCGTCGCGCTAACCGTTCGCCTAGGACTGGCGTCACTGTAAGTCACCCTTATTACGTCGTTCTTGCCGACCTTCAGAGTAGGATACGGTGAAGTGTCGGCGTCCGACGCATCGCCGGCATTCGCGCCGTTAGTCGCGACTATGCCACGGAATACACCCGTGTCAGCTCCTGTTTCCATCAGGGTGATACTGATGCCGGTCGGGTCCGCCTGAGACTTGACTGTCACGGTGGAGTCATCACCGAAACCGGTATTGTTTACAACTGCGCCCCAGTAGGCAACGCGAACTTCACCGGTATGCGGAACTACAAGATCAACTCGTCCGTCAACACCGGCCCTGTCGACGTCAATGCGATTGCCATTCGCGTCGGCCACAATGATGTCTCGCTGGTTGATGAAGCCGTCGTCGTTTCTGTCGGCGACGGGAACACTCCGCAGGAAGAACGTCAGCACGTTGTCCAGCATATGCGACTCAGCCTCGTCGCCTTCGAACTTGCCGACTACATCTAGGTCCGAGTCCTCGACCTCGATGGCGAACATTCCGCCCTGGCGCACCGACTCCTGGTCTTCGTCTGTGTCATTTACGTCGTAGAATCTCACCTCTCCGCTGCCAGGGGGCGTTGGGGTTACGATCACGACCTCGCTCTGCGGCGCGCCGGGCAGCGACTCGCAGGCTATGCCGTCGCCGTCCGGGTCCAGGCCGTGAGAGTCGTTCTGAGTCGCCCAGAAGAAGGCCTGCGCGTCCCTCCACATCGTGAAGTCGTCGCAGTTGCGATCCTGACCAGCCGGGTCGTATCTCAGTGCGAGGCTGGGCTGCTCAGACGGCGTCGCGGACGGCGCGGGTATGGCATAGTCTGACCAGTCGAAGGAGCCGGCTAGGCTCTCGATATCCTCACGCTTTAGGAAATCAGCAGAGGCGTTCAGATCGGCCGCCGTGGTGAAGAATTCCACGTAGTACAGCGGCAGAAGCTGGTGAACTATGTCCAGTAGCAGTGGGTTCGTGGTGAGGCGGTACGACTCCACCATCACGGCTGTGAACCTGTCCTCAGTGGGGACGGACTGAAGACGCGCCTTCACCTGTTCGGGGGTCTCTCCGGTGTAAGGGGTTATGAATCCGGTTATATATATGTCGGAGAGTGAGTTATCCAGGATGGCCAGGAATGGAATATTGGCCGCCTTCACGTCGGATGGGGTGGGCTGCGAGCGGATGTACTGCATCAGCGCCACGAATTTGGCGAGGTCGGCGGACTCCACGCTGTCTTGAGCGCGGGACTGTGTTGGAGATAAGGCGTAGAATAGGATCACCGTCAGCATGAGGGCTGTGGTGGTAGTGATTATGAAAATGCGGTTCATTTTGCTAATACTGCCCAACTCTCCCACTCTCTGATAAAAGGCGCATAGAAACCGGAACACTCAACCCTTTATCACCGAATGGTCCGAGTCCAGGCCGTTTATAGCACTCAGACCATGTCTTGTAAATCCAGGTAGAACTACACATTTACATCCCATATGCGCTATAATGCGAACATACAAACTAAAGATGGAGCGCCGAGTACCGATGACTTTGAATGTCCACATACATAAATACGAAATTATACAATCGGAACTTTGGGCTCATGAAAAAGTTTTCCCATAGCTAAACTCTGGCGTTCTCTGGTTAATCTCTGGTGTTCTAATCACCTGTTGCCCACCAGTTAGGCCACCTGTCGCCACCAGTGGCTTTATAAATCAGAATATATGGACAGTAAGTCGGCCCACCGGAATTTGTCCGGCGCCGACGTTGTGAAGGCGCTGACCAAGTTCGATTAACGGTTGACAGAAACGCACGGACACCATAACATTTGGAAAGCATGTTGAACGGTGCGCCAGGTGCGCCCTTTTTTCAGAATGACAGACGACTATCAGGAGGCCAACCAGATGGATTTCGCCTACACTTATACAGAAGACCAGGAAGAATTTCGCCAAGAGGTACGGTCCTGGCTGGATGAGAATATCCCTGACGACATGAGAGCGCCCGTTGACCGTATTGAGCTTTCGGATAAGCAGTACTGGTTCTGGCGCGACATGCACAAGGTCATCGCCGAAAAGGGTTGGCTCTATCCCACCTATCCTAAGGAATACGGTGGAGGCGGACTTACTGGAGAGCACGAGACCATCATCCAGGAAGAGTTCAGGCGCGCGCGCGTCGTTCCCGGGTTCACCAACAGCCTCGTATTCCCCACCCTGCTCGTGTGGGCGGATGACTCCCAGAAGGACCAGTTCCTGAAGCCACTGCTCAGCGCAGAGAAGGTGGCGTTCCAGAACTTCTCCGAGCCTAACGCCGGTTCAGACCTCGCCTCGCTTCAGAGCCGCGCCGTCCGCGACGGCGACGACTTCATCCTCAACGGACAGAAGATATGGATCAGCGGCGTGGAGGAACCCGATTTCCTTTTCGGCCCGTTCATGACCGATCCCGACGCTCCCCGCCACCGCAATCTCGGCTATTTCATGGTCCCCTTCCCGTCCGAAGGTCTTACCCAGGAGCGCATGAACCTGCTCTCCGGCGACGACCAGAGCGTTTTCTTCTTCGATAACGTTCGCGTTCCGGGCGACCACCTCATCGGTGGCGACCACCAGGGCTGGCAGGTAACCCAGACCACCCTCGAGGTCGAGCACGGTGGACGCGGGCAGGCCTATCCGCAAGACGAGGCGATGGAGAATCTTCTGAGCTTTGTTCAGAACACCAAGCGAAACGGCGGAATGCTGGGCGACGACCCCATAGTGGCCCAGGAAGCGGCGTCGGCGTACATTGACTCCCATGTCCACGGCCTGCTCAACCTGCGCAACTACGGGATGTACCAGTCTCGGCAGGAAATGACGTACCACGGCTCGCAGACCTCGATGTTCGGCAAGCTCTACAAGATCAAGAACGCGGACCGCGCAAGAGACATCATGGGCATGTACAGCCTGTGCGGGACTGAGGAGCCTCGCGCACCGTTTGGCGGGGAGCCTGAGGTGTATCAGCGCGGAAGCCTGGTAGGCGCTCACCCAGCGGGCACCGTGGAGATTCAGAAGGTCATCATCTCCCGCAGAATTGGCATCAGCAGGACGCGCGAGCGCGCCGCTGCCACTCCTTCCACAGCCGGAGTCGGCGGCGTTTAGCCTTCGCCGTATAGTCCACAGAAATCGAATCAGGGTCTTCTCAGACACACGGGAAGGCCCTGATTTTATTCTTGGAACGCGTTCTACTATAATGGTGTCTGTTGTCGAAAATTCATGCAGGCCGTTTCTCGCCGGTCACAATACAGCCTCGGTACAGCCAGACCGAAGCAGTCAAAGGGGAATAGTTTGGACTTCAGATCTCCGTATACACAACAGCAGCAGGAATTCCGCGCGGCGGTACGCGCCTGGCTGATTCAGCACTTCCCAAGAGATCTGAAAATTCCGCCAGACGGCAGCCCTCTCGACGCCGAAAATCAGGAGAAAGTTAAGGAATTCAGGCGACTTCTGGGCGAGAAAGGCTGGCTGGCGCCCTCATGGCCCAGGGAACTGGGCGGGGGCGGACTGACCTCCGGCCTGGATGTAGTTCTCATGGAGGAAATGCGGCGAATGCCCCTTCCAAGCATGGGCGACAATAATCGCTGGGTACCCGCCATGATGGTCTGGGGGACCGAAGAGCAGAAGGAGCGCTTCATTCCGGCTTGTCTCAAGGGCGAGTCCATAACATGGCAGTGCTTTAACGAGCCGGGATCAGGCTCGGACTTTGCCTCCGTAAGCACTTACGCTGTCCCGGAAGAAGGTGGCTGGATAATCAATGGGGAGAAAGCGTTTATCACCGGTCGCTTCGATCCCGACTACCTGATCACCCTCGCTAATACAGGCCGCGACAGACCCCGACGCGCCAATCTCGGCGTTTTCATGGTTGATGCCAACAGCCCCGGAATCGAGATACGAAACATGCGAATACTTATGGGAAGCGAGCGCAGGGTCAAATTCGACAACGTGTTCGTGCCGGACAACTGCCGCGTCGGGCCACCGTACCAGGGATGGGAAATTGCGATGTCCGTTATCGAGGCCGAGCGCGGTGGAGTGGCCTTCCGAATAAGCGAGGATGGCACCATAGAGAGCATTTACCAATACCTGCGCGATCAGCGTAACGACCAGTAAGTCCCTGAAATTCGGAGACGCACCGTGAACCGCCACGAACACGGACACAGACATCACGACGAAGCCATGCTCAGCGTAGAGGACGCCTTGGAACGCATCCTCGGCCACTTCCATGTCCTGGAGGCTGAGGAAACGCCGCTCCTCGACGCCCTCGGACAGATACTCGCCGAGGACGCGGTTTCCGCTCACGACATCCCGCCGCTGGACAACTCTGCGATGGACGGCTACGCAATTCAGGCAGCGAGCGTTGCAAATGCCACGGAAGAGTCGCCCATGACGCTCAGAGTGGTTGGGGCTGTTGCCGCGGGCGAGTTGCCCAGTACAAGTGTGGAACCGGGAACGGCAGTCCGAATTATGACTGGCGCACCCATACCTCCCGGCGCTGACTCGGTAGTCCCATTCGAGGAGACTGACGAGATTGAGCGCAGAAACTCGGGACACGACATTACCGAAATAGGCATCAAGATAGCCGCGCCATTGGGTTCGGATATCCGACCGGCCGGGCAGGATGTGCGCGAGAACACGCGTGTGCTATCTGCCGGTACAGTTCTCCGTCCTTCGGAGATCGGGGTTTTGGCGTCACTCGGATTCGGCAAGGTCAAAGTAGTGCGAAGGCCGGTAGTGGCGATTCTCTCCACCGGAGACGAACTGCTGAATGCGGGCGATGCATACTCCGAAGGAAAGATATACGACGCAAACAGCTACTCGGTCGCGGCTAGCGTGCTGCGTTATGGCGGAGTTCCAAAGCTGCTGGGCATCGCCCGCGACAATCTCGACTCCATGAATACGAAACTTCGTGAGGGTCTGGAAGCGGACATGCTGATAACCTCGGCGGGCGTTTCCAAGGGTGACTACGACATGGTCAAGGATGTTCTGGCCGACCACGGCAGGATCGCCTTCTGGTCGGTTCGGATGCGCCCTGCCAAGCCGCTCGCGTTCGGCGTGCTGAATGCCGGGGGGGATCGCCAGGTCCCACACCTCGGTCTGCCGGGAAATCCGGTGAGCGCGATGGTTGCCTTCGAGCAGTTCGGGCGTGCCGCGATTCACAAGATGATGGGCAAAACCGGATATCTGAAGCCTCGAATTCAGGCCATACTTGACGAGCCGATATACAATACCGACGGTCGGCGTGTTTACGCTCGCGCCGTAATATCGAAACAGAACGGCGACTACCACGCCAAATTGACAGGCAATCAGAGTTCCAATCTACTAACCTCGATGGCCGGCGCGAATGGGCTGGCCGTCTGTCCCGAAGATTTATCAGTCAAAGAGGCTGGGGAGACCGTCGAGGTGCAGATGTTGGATTGGCCCGAGGATGTTTTTTAATGATTGAGAATGTGCAGACAACCGGGAGTTCCGATCAGCAGCCAACATTCGCAAAGTATTTCATAGACCCCGCAATGGCCGACTCGACAGGGCGGTCCCTGCCTGTGCTGGTCGCCAGCAGACAGTGTTACATGTGCCAGCAGGGGCTTGACGAAGACTCTACCATACACGCCGACTCGCAAGACTTCTTCGACCAGATACTCGCACACTGTTCCCAGGCGCCGGACTTCCTGCTACCCGACACACCGCTCAAGGAGACTATCTTCCGAGTTCTGTTGGCGCATGGCAACGAACCGATGGACGCCGCTCAAATCAGCGAGTTTATCGGACAAAGGTGGGCTATGACACAGTTCCCCCGAAACACGTCTCCCGAGGTAATACAACTCCTGCTCGACAGCAGCGATTTCTACTGTATAGCGCCGGTCGCAGCGTAAATGACGCGAATTCGACGGGCGACCCCAGACCTGCTCAAATCCTGAGATACACCATGTCGGGCGCCAACTCCCGGCAGCAATGGAGGCCCAAGGTGAACCTGACCGAACGACGTGAGCGATACAGAGCGATTCTGGAAGGCGAGGAGTGTAAACATCCGGCGTCGGTTTACGATCCCATCTCGGCGCGCATAGCGGAAGATCTCGGCTTCGAGGTAATGATGTTCGCGGGCTCAATCGCCTCCGCAACCGTTCTGGGCGCTCCCGATTACATCGTCTTGACACTTTCGGAATTTGCCCAGCAGATTCACCGGATATGCCGGGCCGGAACGCTCCCTCTCATGGTGGACGCGGATCATGGGTACGGCAACGCGCTCAACGTGAGGCGCACTGTGGAAGAGCTTGAAACGTCCGGAGTAGCCGCGCTGACGATAGAAGACACGCTGCTGCCCAGGCCGTTCGGACAAGCTGCTCAGAGCCTCATATCACTTGAAGAGGGGGTCGGCAAGATGAAAGCCGCGCTGTCCGGCCGGCAGGACCCCACGCTGGTCGTGGCGGGCAGGTCCAGCGCAATCGGCATAGAGGGTATCGAGGAAGGCATACGCAGAGCCAAGGCGTACGAGGCCGTCGGAGTGGATGCCCTGTTCATGACCGGCATCAGCGCGAAGGCCGAGTTAGAGGCACTGAACTCCGAAGTAGGCATCCCGATACTTCTGGGTGGAGCGAGTCCCGACCTGAACGACAGGGCATACCTCGGCTCGCAGGGCGTGCGAATCGCGCTCCAGGGTCATATGCCATTCATGGCGGCGGTCAAGGCGACATACGACACGCTCAAGGCATTGCGCGACGGCGTTCCGCCATCCGACCTGGATGACAGCATCGCGTCCGCCGGTCTGATGGCGCAGGTGACGCGGCTGAACGAATACGATGAATGGATTGACCAGTTTCTGAATTGAGGATAGTGCTGATTTCTTTCAGCGCATTGAAGGGTTGAAGGGCGACCACAAGGGTCGCCCCTACAATTGTGAATGACGACTCAAGCCAGACGCCTAGCGCCTGCAAGCTGTCCCAGGAGGAGCGACGATGCCCAAGCCAACTAAGATCGAGAAGGTTGAGACGCTTCTCTGGGACCGATGGCTGCTTATACAGATACATTGCGAGGATGGGACGGTGGGCATCGGCGAGGGCGGCGTTCATGGCTGGCAACGGCCCACGAAGACGATGGTCGAGACGATGGAGCCGTATCTGCTGGGCAAGGATCCCAACCTGATAGAGCATCATTACCAGTGGCTTTATCGGAGTTCGCACTTCATGGGATCGGTAGTCCAGGGCGCGCTGTCGGCGATTGACATCGCGCTATGGGACATCAAGGGCAAGCGTCTGGATGTTCCTATATACGATCTGATGGGCGGCAAGACGCGCGACCGGGTTCGCTGCTACATGCACGTGGGCGCGCCTGGGGACAACGACACGGCGGAGGGTCTGGCACAGGACGCGCTGAAGGCAGCCAAAGAGGGATTCACGGCGGTGCGCTTCTCGCCGTTCCCAAGGGACTTCTACCTGCACAGGTCTTACAGCGAATTGGCGGATGAGGCGGTGCAGCGAGTGGGCGCGGTGCGTGAGGCGGTAGGGCCAGGCGTTGACCTGTGCGTGGAGATACACCGGCAGATGGCGCCGGCGGAGAGTATCTGGCTGGGTCGGCGGCTAGAACAGTTCAGCCCGTTCTTCTATGAGGACCCGATGCTGCCGGACAGCCCGGCTATCATGGGGGACGTCGCGGCGCAGTGCAACATTCCGATAGCGACTGGTGAGCGGTTCACGACGATATTCGAGTACCAGCAGCTATTGGAAGCGAAGGCGGCGTCATACGTGCGTCCCGACCTGTGCCTGTGCGGAGGTCTGTCGGGATGCAAGAAGGTATCGGCGATGGCTGAGGCTCACCACGTGAAGGTGATTCCGCACAACCCGCTGTCGCCAGTCAGCACGGCGGCGTGCGTACAGCTGGACGCCTGCATTCCGAACTTCGCCTTGCAGGAGTACACGGGGGAGTCGGAGCCTCCGAAGAGCGACCTGCTGGTGAATCCGCTGGAGTTGGTGGACGGCTATCTGATGGTACCGGACGGACCCGGCCTTGGAATCGAGTTGAACGAGGCGGCGCTGTCGCAGCCGGAGAGTCCGAAGGTTCTGGATACGCCGATTGGGTTTGATGGGTCGGTGCAGGATAGGTAAGAGTCTCAGTAAGCGTACTTCTTGGCGGCGGTCTCGTTCAGGTCGGTGCCCCAGCCGGGGGTTGTGGGGATGGTCATGTGGCTGTCTTTGATTTCGGGAAGGTTGGTGAAGAGTTCGTCGCGCCAGGGGGCGGAGTCAACGTCTGATTCCATGATGCGGACGTTGGAGACGGCAGCGCAGAGGTTGAGGCTCTGGAAGCTGGACAGGTGCGAGTTGTAGTTGTGCGGCGCAATGTTGAGTTCATATACCTCGGCGAGGTCGGCGACTTTCTTGGCCTGTGAGAAGCCCTGCCACTGGACGTCCACCTTGACGGTGTCCATGGCGTGCTTTCGGAAGTAGGGCTGGTACTGGCGGAGTCCGAGAAGCTGTTCGCCGGAGCAGATAGGGGAACGCTGAGACATCTTGAGCTGGAGCAGAGCGTCGGGGTCCTGGTTGTCTATCTCGAGCCAGAACAGGTCGAATGGCTCCAGCGCGCGTCCTATGGCGATGGCGCCTTCGGTCTTGAAGTTGTAGTTGATGTCGAGGCATATATCAACGTCGGGGCCGACGGCCTCTCGCATCGCGCCTATCTGGTTCACGGTGTGGCGCACTAGATCTGTCGGAGCGTTCTGGTCGTTGGCGCCGGCAAACATATTGTTGATGACTGAGGCGTCTTCGCCCGGGAAGATGATGTTGGTCTTGAAGGCGGAGTATCCGGCGTCCACGGCCTCGCGGGCGCAGTCGGCAACGTCTTCCATTGTGGCGAGCTTGGGCTTGCCCAGTGTCTCGGACATCATGGCGCGGTATGTGGCGAGGTGGGACCAATAGACTCGCTGCTTGTCGCGGAACGGGCCACCCAGCAGCCTGTACACAGGGACTCCATGCGCTTTGCCTTTGATGTCCCACAGCGCGAGCTCGATTCCGGCTATCGCCATCGCGGTCGCGCCGCCGGATGTGGAGCGGGTGTTGCGGTACATATCCATGTAGAGCTTGTCCACGGGGAGCGGGTCCTGTCCTATCAGGAACTCGCCGATATCCTCGACGAGCGCCGGCAAGCCGCGAGTGAGCGATCCCTCGCCGTATTCGGAGTAGCCGGTGATGCCCTCGTCGGTGCGGATGGCGCAGAAGAGCCAGGGGTTGCGTCCGAGTCCGCGGACGGCGAAGTTTTCGATTGCGGTGATTTTCATGCGGAGTTCCTAGTCTTCAGTTATTAGTTATCAGTTTTCAGGATTCGTCCAGCGAGGCTCACCCTCACCTTAGCCCTCTCCCTGAGGGAGAAGGGATTCTTTCAACACACAGATGACGGGAAATATCCAAAGGTTCTAGTGGTTCCAGGCGTGTTTTCGGGCAGCATCCTCGACTAGGTCGCAGCCCCAGCCGGGGGCGGTCGGGACGGTCATGTAGCTGTTGATGACTTCAGGGCGCGTGGTGAAGAGGTCGAAGCGCCAGGGGACGCCCTCGGGGTCGGATTCCATGATGCGGACATTGGAGACCGAGGCACAAAGGTGGACCGACTGGAAACTGGCAAGTTCGGATGCCGGATTGTGCGGAGCGATGTTGAGTTCGTAAGTCTCGGCGACGTCGGCGACCTTCTTGGACGGACCGAAGCCCTGCCACTGGACGTCTACCTTGACGGTGTCCATGGCGCGGAGTTCGAAGTATGGCAGATACTCGCGGACGCTGAAATGCTGTTCCCCGGAACATAGCAACGTATTTGTAGAAGCCTTGAGTTGGGACAAGGCTTCGGGATCTTCGTTGTCGTGCTCTATCCAGAACAGGTTGTAGGGTTCCAGGGCACGGGCTACGCGAATCGCGCCCTCTGTCTTGAAGTTGTAGTTGATGTCCAGGAGTATATCCACCGAGTCGCCGACGGCCTCTCGCATGACTGATATCTGCTTCTCGGCGTTTCGCACGATTTCGGTGTCGGCGCGCTGGTCGTGGCTTAGTCCGTCGCGGGACTGGGATATGGAGCGGGGCGGATCTCCGGGCCAGATGATGTTGGTCTTGAATGCGTCATAGCCGTGTTCGGGGGCTTCGAGAGCGGCAGCGGCGACGGCGTCCCAGTCCTTGAGAGGCTTATCCGGGGCGAGAGTCGGATCCCCTGCCCTGGCGCTGGCTAGATGAGACCAGTAAACACGCTGAGTGTCGCGGTATGGACCGCCGACTAGGTTGTTGACTGGGACGCCGAGCGCCTTGCCCTTGATGTCCCAGCAGGCAAGCTCGATTCCGGCTATGCCCATCTGGGCGATTCCGCCGGGCATGGAGCGGAGGTTGCGGTAGAGGTCGAAGTAGAGTTTTTCTACCGCTTCCGGGTCACTTCCTATCACAAGGGGTTTGAGGTCTTCTATGAGTCCGACGAGCGAGCGAGCAGCCACGCCGGAGCCGAACTCTCCGTAGCCGGTTATGCCCTGGTCGGTGCGGACGGCAGAGAAAAGCCACGGCCTTCGTCCACCGTCAACGACGAATATCTCGATGTCGGTAATCTTCATTGGTTGTACGCTCCTCGGACTTTGGCGCATTGTACAGCGAGGAGCGGGAAGTTGGGAATAGGGGCTGTGGGCGGTCAGGGATCTTCTTCGGATGGGTTGGCGAGTCGTTCCTGTGGGGTTAGGATATCTGTGTCAGTGGTCAATTTTCAATTACGGATTTTCAGTGCGATGGTTAGGGGTGTGCGTATATTTGTTCTTGTTAAGTAGTGTGCATAAGTTCGGTTGGATTGTAAAGGGGGATTTGTCAGAATCAGGATTTACGGGATTAGGGGATGAATAGGATGATGCGTGCGAAAGGCCGACTGTGATCTCAGGCTATCTGACAAGATCGAGTCGGCGAAGGTCTTCGTCGGTCCAGGAAGCCTCAATTATCATGCTTCTGAGAGTCTTGGGAAGGAAGGTGTCTCCGAGCCGTTACTCTGCGCCCATCCGGATGATGGTATATGCGGTGGCTGCCCCTGGTTCGTCGCGGTACGAAGCCGTCCTGAGTTAATGCCCTGATAAAACGCCTCTCGGGAGAGGGCCAATCATACAGCGACCATTACTGATGGGGATTCATTAGCGGAGGTGTGGACGGATGGGTCCGAAGGGACTTCTTCGCCAGATTCGAGTATATCTTCGAGATATAAGAGAATCGCTTCCCGGATGTTGGCCTCGGCCTCCTCGTAGTTATATCCTCAAGTATGGCATCCGGGGAGCGTGGGACAAGACGCGTGGTATGCCTGGCGACCGTCCTCGAATTGGTCGTCTTCTGTTACGACTCGGAAGGTGTGAGAGGACGCCACTGGCAGTCTCCATCGTTTCCGGGTTGGTTTGGAGGACTACAGGGGAGTCCACAACGGACGCCCCTGGTTGTTTTGGGGCTAGAGGCCGAGTTCGGATTCGGTCTTGCCGATGGCGTCGTCGAGGCGGGAGACGAGTTGGTCAACTTCGTCGCGGGTGATGCAGAGGGGTGGGGATATGGGGATGACATCTGCGCCGCGCCCCATTATGCGGTTCTGGTTGAAGTAGTGGGTGAGCTTGTCGCTCAGTCCGGCCTCCTTGGGGAATTTCTCCTTGGTGTCGCGGTCCTTGACGATCTCGACGGCGGCCAGTAGTCCCATACCACCGCGAACGTCGCCTACGATGCTGTGTTCGTAGAGTGTCTGGAGGCGTTCGTAGAGGTAGTCGCCCATCTCGGCGGAGTTCTGGACCATGCCTTCGCCCTCCATTATGTCGAGGTTGGCGAGCCCGGCGGCGCAGGAGGCGGGGTTTCCGCCGAAGGTTATCAGGTGGCGGAAAGTGGAATCTTCGTCGCCAATGAAGGCGTCCGCGACTTCCTTGCGGGCTATGGCCGCGCCAATCGGCAGGTATCCGCTGGTGAGCGCTTTGGCGACGGTGGTAATGTCGGGTTGCACACCCCAGTGCTCGGTGGCGAACATTTTGCCCGTGCGCCCGAAGCCGGTGATGACCTCGTCGCAGATCATGATGACGCCGTGCTTCTCGCAGATCTCCTGGACCGCGGGCCAGTAGTCGGGGTGCGGGACGTGGGTTCCGGCGGCCATGGAAATCGGCTCACCGATGAACGCGGCCACTGTGCGAGGACCTTCGTGCTCGATGGCGCGGTCTATTTCCATAGCGCATTCGAGCGTGCAGTTGTCGTTCTCATCGCCGCAGATGCCCCTGTACGGGTCGTGGTTGGGGACATGTATGTTGCCGGGCATGAGCGGGCCTATCTGGGCGACCGCGCCGCCGGACTGTCCGAGGGACATACAGGCGTGAGTGGCACCGTGGTAGGAGCCTTTCCTGCTGATGACCTTCCACCTGCCGGCCTCACCGTTGTTGTTGTGGTACTGCTTGGCCATCTTGAGCGCGGTCTCGACGGCCTCAGATCCGCCACTGACGAAGTAGATTCTGGAGTTCTTGTCCGGGGCGAGTCCGGCAACTCTGGCCGCGAGTTGCGCGGTCGCGGGGGTCACGGTGCCTCCGGGTGAGTAGCTTATGCCCTGCATCTGCTCATAAACGGCGTCGGCTATCTCTTTTCTTCCATGTCCGATGTTCTTGAGGAACATACCGGATATGAGGTCGAACCAGGGTTCGCCAGCGGCGTCGTCCACCCAGACGCCTTGGGCGCTGGTGACGACCTTGAGGCCGTTGTCCTCAGAGACGTTGCCCGCCTGCCGGGCGTGGGGCCAGAAGTGTTCGGCGGCCTGCTGTTTTACCTCTTCCAGTTGCTCTCCGGTGAGTGTGGTTACCATCGCGTGTGAACCTCCATACGGCGCTGGTTGTCGGTGTGGGGTTTCAGTTTACAGTTGTTGGTGCGGTTTGTCATTTTCGTGATGCTTATCCGAATATCCTATCGAGGCTGACCGAGAATCCTCCCAGAGTGGGAGAGGTCAGGGTGTCCCCGATGCCGTACTCTCCGTCGGTCTCGTAGTCTCCATCTTTCAACGACATGACTACGACTGACCGGGCTTCAGGGTCGGCTATCCAGTATTCCTTGACGCCGTGGCGGGCGCAGAGATCGCGCTCAGTCGTTCTGTCCAACCTACCAGTGGATGGGGACAGGATTTCGACTATCAGGTCGGGCGCGCCCTGGATGTTGGCGCGGGTGATGATACTTTCGCGCTCTCCGGAGACGAATATGATGTCGGGCTGGACGATGTTTATGCCTTCGGGGACGGTAAGGACGACCTCAGTCGGAGCATGGAATACCCATCGCAACTCGCCGTCTCTAACAAATCCTCCTAACTCCAACGAAAACCCCATGCTAGCGATCTGATGGGCAGTGTTAGGCGCAGAAACCAAGATGAATTCTCCGTTGATAAGCTCGTATCGGTCGTCGCCCGGTATGTCCAGGTAGTCTTGGTATGTGGGCCTTGTGCCTGTGGTCGCCATGGTGGCGCTCCCAATTGGCTGGGACTGTATGTAGAACTATCTCGGAAGCCTCTTGAGCTGGTCAACGATATCCAGCCCTACCCTTTCGCTCCAGGCGGCGAGAAGTTGATTAGTTATCGGACCGGGAACGTCTTCGCCTATCCGCCTGTTGTCAACCCGGCTTACGGGCAATATGCAATAGGGCGTGCTGCAGAAGAAAGCCTCGTCAGCGGTATAGACGTCGTATGGCTGAAGGTCGTCCTCGACGGCGGGTATCCCAAGCGTGTCCGCGATCTCCATTACGGTCATCCTGGACACGCCCTGAAGCACACTGTCATCCCTGGAGGTTCTGAGGGTTCCGTCCGTAACGACGAAGAAGTTGGCGCCGGTGCCCTCGCTAAGATGGCCGTCCGTGTCGAGCAGAACCGGGAGGGCGTCGGGATCCACATCGGCAGCCTCGAGTTCGGCGAGGACGAAGTTCAGGCGACTATAGTGCTTGACCTTGGGATCGAGGCTCTCGGAGGAGTAGCTGCGCGTCTTGGGAATCACGGCGTGGGCGCCGACATCGTAGGCCGGCGACCACCTGGGAGAGCCCAGAGGGTCTATCCATATAGAGATGTTTGGTTCACCGTCGCCTCGTCTGCCTATGCCTCCGGTTACAATCTGGGTAATCATGTAATCGTCGTTCAGGCTTTGTCGCAGGTCTTCGTTATGCTCCGCCACTTCCAGCGTCAGCCGCTCCATCCGTTCGAGAGACATACCGGGGTCAATCCGCACGTACTTGAGAGAGCGATAGAGCCTGGTGAGGTGATCTCTGAGGCGGAACACATTGCCGTTGAACGTCCTGGAAGTATCGAAAACCACGTCGCCAAGCCGAAAGCCGCGGTCGGTCATCCCGATTTGCGCCTTGTCGCGGTCCACGTATTCGCCATTAAGCCAGATTTGGTATTCCATTGTTTCCCTCCACTGAATGCTTAGTATTCGACATCTCCACCACACAAATTAAGGACGCACTGCCCTCTTGGGTCTCTGAGCCAGTTTGTGCAGCATAGGCTGGGCAAGCTTGACGAATCTGCAAGCGAGTTGCCGCGTTTCGCGGGGGTCTATGAGGTCCACTACGTCGCCCTTGTAGGCCGCCCTGAATGGTGAGCGGAACTTGAGCAGCCGGTTTTCTATCATTTCTCGGTGAGCGTCCGGGTCGGGGGCGTTTTCGATTTCGCGCCTGTACGCGGCGGCAACTCCACCCTCGATTGGGATACCGCCCCACTCTCCCGCGGGCCATCCAAAGCGCAGATTCAAACCGTTGGGGTGTCCGAGGCTGTGCGGAGCGTCTGCGGCGACGCCGTAGGCCTTGCGGACGTTGAACTCGATCTTGGGCACGTCCGCTTCGGCGCTGGCTATCAGGGCCCGGACACCGCGACGCATAGTTGCCTTGCGTTCGGCGTGAGAACCGAGCATGAATCCAGGCATATCGAGGAAAATTACGACCGGCAGGTTAAAGGCGTCGCACAGGTCAACGAAGTGCGCGTATTTCTCGGCAGCCCAGCCGTCCATCGCGCCCGCAAGTGAGCGCGGATCGCTTCCGATGACGCCGACGCTGTACCCGTCAAGCCGGGCGAAGCCCGTTATGACCGCGCCACCCCAGTGGCGACGCATTTCGAAGAACTCGCCATTATCCACGACGAGCCGGATGAGCTTGCGGGGGTCGTAAGATCGCTTGCGATTAGTCGGGATGATGTTGAGCAGTTCCTCCGGCCTGCGGTCGGGTGGGTCGCCAGTTTCAACTCTGGGAGCGACATCGTTGGTCGTGTTCGGCAGGTACGAGATGAAGGTCTTGATCTGCTCGAAGGCGTCCTCCTCGGACTCGGCTTCGTTGTCCACCTGTCCACTGTCGTGAACGTGCATCTGGTATCCGCCGAGTTCTTCCTTGTCGAGCATTTCACCAATGGCTCGCCGTACAACGGGTGGGCCCGACGGGAAGATCTGGGACTGGCCCTTTATCATCACCGTGAAGTGGGACATCAGAGCGAAGGCGGCGGGAGCGCCAGCGACCGAACCCATTACTCCGGCGGCCACGGGAACACGGCGCAACAGCTCGACGTTTCTCCACCAGAGGTCTCCTCCGGGAAGACCCATATGCCCGGAGGCCTCGTCGGACTTGGAGCTGTGGCCGACACCCTCCACGAGTTGGATGTAGGGTATTCCGTACTGGATGGCGAGCGGCTGGGTGAACTGGCGAGCCCCCTTGTGGACGTTGTGAGGACTGCCGCCCGAAATAGTGAAGTCGTCACCGCCTATGGCGACAGGACGACCATCCAGTTCCGCGAGTCCCATGACGTATGCGCCGGGCGTGAACCCACGGACATTGCCGTCAGGGTCGAACTCGGCAGCCCCGACCATTGGGCCGGCTTCCATGAAGCTGCCGGCGTCAACCATCTTCTCGATGCGTTCGCGGACGGTATAACGTCCGCCGTCGTGCTGTCGTTTGACGCGCTCGGGTCCGCCAAGTTCCTTGGCCAGGCTACGAACATAGTGAATGTCCTCAATCGCCGTTTCCCAGCTATCGCCGGGCTTCCAATTCTTACGATTCATATCTACGGGCATACTCGCCTCCGTTGAGTTGATTCAGTTTCGCAGTTTGAGTTTACAACGAATAGGTCTGGATATGAAGCCACCTATTCGGACACGTTCGTTGACACAGTAATGGGCTGCTAATACACTCCGAATCAGACTTAGCAGGAGTTAAAGATGACGATTTCGACCGACACCATTCTGTACGAGACGCGCAACAATATCGCATACATCACACTCAACAGACCGGAGTCTCTAAATGCCATCAGCCGCGAGCTGGGCAGAGGCTTGCGAGAGGCCCTGGACCTGTTCAAGAACGACCCGGACCTCTACGTGGCGATCCTGATTGGCGGCGGAGGTCGCGCGTTTTCGGCAGGCATGGATCTCAAGGAGCGCGCGGCGCTGGATGCTGCGGGAGACAGGCCGGAAAGTCCGATCAGCAGACCGTTGGTCAGTTCCTACGCCGACAGGGGTGTATTCAAGCCGGTGATCGCAGCCATTGACGGCTACTGCGTGGCAGGCGGGCTGGAAATGTCGCTGTCGTGCGACATCAGGATAGCTACGAGGCAGTCGCAGTTCGGCCTTCCCGAAGCGCGCTGGAGCATCTTCCCTGGACACGCGGTACATAATCTGTCCCGGATGATTCCGCTCGGCGAGGCTCTGAACATGATGCTCACGGGCACCCGCATCAACTCGCAGCGCGCATACGACATTGGTCTGATCCAACACCTTGTAGAAGATAGAGACGCTCTGCTTCGGAAGTGCGACGAAATCGCGGAGGAGATCAAGCTGTGCGCTCCGCTGGCAGTACAAGGTATCAAGCGTATCGTCTATGGTGGGAAGGATGTGCCCGTAGAGCACTCGGTGCGTCTTGGAGCACCGATTATGGAACACGTGCAAGCGACTGAAGACGCAATCGAAGGACCGCGCGCATTTTCCGAGAAGCGGCGGCCTGTGTGGAAGTCGGGATAGTCAGAAACAGGATTTCAGAATTCTCAGGATATGGAGGGGTGAAAATGGGACTGATAGAGGGAAGCGCACTTGTAACCAAATCTATAGCGAACGAGGGGATAACCACTCTGTTCGGACTCGCGGGAGGCCCTATCGTCGAGGTGATGGGCTACGGGCCACAGTACGGCGTGAGGCCGATTGGGGTGAGGCACGAGCAGGCCGCCACTTTCGCGGCGACCGCATACGGATACGTGCGGAATGAGGTCGGAGTCGCAGTGCTGGCCGCCGGTCCGGGGGTCACCAATGGGGTGACCGGCGCGCACGTCGCGTTCGACAACTGTATGCCCCTCGTGATAATCGGCGGCTCCGGTCCGCAGTCCGGTCGCTACTCAGGCACGTTCCAGGAGACGGACAACGTGCCGATGTTCCGTGAGATCACGAAGATGGCGGTTCAGGTGGACAGCGCGTCTCGCATCCCGGAGTATATGTCCATGGCATTCAGGAAGGCCAAGACGGGACGCCCAGGGCCGGTGTATCTGGACCTTCCTTCCGACGTACTCCAGGAGATGGTGGACGAGGACTCGGTTAACTGGCCTGAAGGCTACTATACCGACTCCCCGCCCCAGGGCAACCCGGAGCAGATCGCGCGCGCCGCGGAATTGTTGCTGAACGCCGAAAGGCCCGCCATGATCGTCGGAAAAGGCGTCCGATGGTCGGAGCCAACCCAGGAACTCACGGGACTGGTGGAGACGCTGGGGATGCCCTACCTGCCATCGCCGATGGGACGCGGTTTCATTCCGGACGACCATCCGATGAACTTCAACGCGGCCCGCAGCACTCTGATGCAGGGGGCCGACGTAATCCTTGTCGCCGGGGCGCGGCTAAACTGGATGTTCGATTTCGGACGCAGGTTCGCGCCGGACGCCAAGATCATTCACATAGACATCGAGCCGGAGGAGATTGGACTCAACCGCAAGGTGGATGTCGGCATAGTGGGAGACGCAGGTCAGGCGCTCGGTCAGATACTGTCCGAATTGGAGGGCAGAACGGACGGAGTGAGAGACCGGGCAGAAGAGGGACCGTGGCTGACCGCGCTGCGAGAGAAGGCTGCCTCAAACGCCGAGTCCATACAGCCGTTCATGGAGGCGGATACGACTCCAATTAAGACTTATCGCCTGCTGACCGAGGTCAGGAACGTATTTCCGCGAGACACGATCTACTCCGTGGATGGCCAGATCACTCTTGCCACCGGACGCCAGATTCTGCCGAGCAACACTCCGGCCAGTCGTCTGAATTCAGGAACGAATGGCTGCATGGGAGTCGGCGTGCCGTTCGCGATAGGCGCGAAACTCGCCAGGCCGGACGCGCCGGTGGTCAGCGTGAACGGCGACTGCGCCTTCGGATTCAATTCGATGGAGATGGAGACGGCGGTGCGCCACAGTCTGCCGGTGGTGTTCGTCGTCAACAACAATTCCGGCATAGTGGGGGGCAATCTCGAGTCCATGATGGGACTGCCTGAAGATTACGGCGAACGGGTCGCCCGATACGTTCAGGACATTCGCTACGACAAGATGATGGAGGCGTTCGGCGGTCATACCGAACACGTTACGGAGCCTGACGACATCCGACCTGCGCTCGAGCGCGCTTATGCCGCCAGCCAGCAAGGAGTTCCTTCCTGCGTCAATGTCATTACGGACCCGATGGAGCAGATGATAACTCGCTCGAACCGAGCCAGTGCGCTTATGGGCTACTGATGAAGGCGTTCAATTGGAGAGCCTGTATCAATCTAGTCGGACCTCATCGTCATACCCGCGAAGGCGGGTATCCAGGGGTGGGGCAGCGCAGGTCTTGGTTTAGTCCACCGACCAAATTGGTACAGCATCTTCAATTGGATCGCGTGTTTATACGCGAGATAGCAATGCGCTAAAATGACGTGCAGGTCGGTCCGCTCCAGTAAGGGAGACATCAGATGCTCACGACGCTCGATATTGACAGAAAGTTGCTCGACGCTGTGGTCGAGGCCACGGGCGAGAAAACCGAGAGTGGAGCGGTGAACGAAGTGCTGAGAGAGTATCTTAGCTGGAAGAACGTTCAGGATATACGCTCAATGGCCGGCCGCTCTAAGGTCGAAGATACGACGGCGCGTCAGAGAAAGCTGGATAAGAAGCGTCACAAATTCTTGGAGCGACTTCGACACGGTTAGCATGGTTATCGCGGATACATCGGTATGGCTGGACTATATCAGCCGACCGGAATCTCCAAGCGGCAGGACGTTGGATTCCTACCTGACGGATGACGACATACAGATGGTTGGGCCAGTTCTGACGGAGATACTGCAAGGGTGCGTATCTCAATCAGATTATGACTTCTGGTCAAGCCGACTCGCTGAAGTGTCGTTCATAGATACTGACAAAGACACATGGTTGATAGCTTCGGAAGTGAATTATAGACTGATGCGGCGAGGCAATATGCTAGGATTCGCTGACCTGATCATTACATCATTGGCGCTTCAACATTCATTGCCATTGCTGACGCTGGACAGCGATTTCGAACGTGTGGACGGTCTTGAGGTTCACCTGATAGAACGATAACAATTCGGCGGATAAACCACCCGAACGCCAATAACTAAAATAAGGAGACGAGATGATTTACGAGTTCAGGACTTACGATCTCAAGCCCCGGTCGGTGCCGGAGTTCGAGAAGCGGACATACGCGAAGTGGCAGGACGGACGAGGAGACTATTCCGACCTGTTCGGATTCTGGCAGACAGAGGCGGGGCCTCTGAACCAGGTGGTGCATATCTGGCCATACGAAGACCTCAACCAGCGCGCCGAGGTTCGCGCCGAGGTCGTAGCGAAAGGCGTGTGGCCGCCGAACAATAGCGAGTTCACGCTCAACATGCAGTCTGAGATATTCCTGCCCGCGCCCTTCATGGAGTTTCGCGGAGCGGCAAAGCTTGGGCCGGTATATGAGATGCGGATCTACACCTACGCCGCGGGCGACATCCCCAAGGTTATAGACAAGTGGAGCGACCATATCGAGGAGAGGCAGAAGTATTCTCCCCTGGTGGGCGCGTGGTACTCCGAACTGGGCAGCCTCAACACCTGGATTCATATGTGGGCTTACGAGAGCTACGATCAGCGCGCCCAGGTCCGCGCCGAGACCCGTGAAAAGGGCGTATGGCCGCCACCGGGTGGAATCGCCCCGCTCAAGCAGGAAAACAAGCTCCTGCTTCCCCTGAGCGTTTCACCGCTTCAGTAAGATATCCGAGTCGTACATGAGTTAAGAAAAAGACGCCCCTGTAACAGGGGCGTCTTGGTTTGGCCTACTGTTCGCTGAGGGAGACGGCTTATGTGCCTCCGAGCCATGGGTCGAGGGTCACCTTAACCTCGCGCTCCGAGCCGAGCTTGAATAGCGTTAGGGTTACCTCGTCGCCAGGGACCTTTGAATTTAGATAGCTCACCATGTCTTCGACTGACTGGACCGGAACATCGTCAACGGCTGTGATGATGTCTCCAAGAGTCTCATCCGTTAAGCCTCTGAACACTGTTAACCCTGCCCTTCTCGCCGGGCTGTCCGCGAATATGCCTGTTATCACGATTCCCTTGGGGAACCCCATCGTGTCTACCAACTCCCGCGTTACGGCCATACCCTGAATCCCAATCCATGGCCGCTTCAGGTTCGTAGCAGTCTTGAGGTGGGGAAGGATGCTGATTGCCGTGTTGCTCGGTACCGCGAAGCCTATCCTGAAGTCCTCGACCGGCGCGTTGGGAGCGCTTACGCGAATCGAGGAATTTATCCCTATCACCTGACCATCGGAATTCAGGAGAGGCCCGCCGGAGTTACCCGGGTTCAGCGGCACGTCGGTCTGTATCATGTCTGGAATCGGCCGATTCAATACGCTTGACTGACCCCTGCCTATCCCGCTGACGACACCAACGGCAACCGAATTGAATTCTCTGAACGGGCTGCCGATTGCTATTGCCATCTGTCCTGACCTGACCCTGGAGGAGTCGGCCAGTTCCAATGGTGTAATACCACTCACCTCCGCCGGATCAACCTTGAGGACAGCGAGGTCATCCGCTTCGCTGATCCCCAGTTTTACAGCCTCAAGTTCTTTCCCGTTCGACAGACGCACAGCAAAGTTGTTTCCCGCAGAGACAATATGGTTGTTGGTGAGGATGTGTCCCTGATCGTCAACAAAGAATCCTGATCCAGAGTAAACTCCGGGTATGGTTCTGTTTCCGAACGTTCGCGCCACGTCAATCTCGACCACTGCCGGGCTTGTCCGGTCGAAGATGAGCGATACGTGATCCTCATCGAACAGAGGTGTGATTCCGCTAGTCTGAGGACTGACAATAGAGGTGTACAGGAAACCAAGCGCAAACCCTATGGCAACTCCAACGGCCAGAATTCCAACGACCAAACGGGTCTTGGAAGATGACTTCCGCAAAGGCGGCTCTTCTTCGCGCCCACCGTATCCTCTGTACTCGTCTGGAACCACTACCGCCGGAATCCTCTCTTGCTGAATCGTTTGCTTCTGATTGATTATAACGCGATTTGGGACAGAATGGTTATGACGGAGACAGTCAGTAACATCGGGTGTTTCTTACCCGTCCACAGCATTACTACCTTTAATGATACAATAGCGGCGTAAACCATGCTCCCAGACCATTTCCCTCACACACGACTTACTCAGACTGTACTAATAATTGCCCTATTCATGTCGGGATACAGCATTGCGGTATGCGGTGGCCGGGAGAGTCCTTCATCGGCGCAACCGGCGGAAGAGACCGTGTCTGTAGTCACTGTCCCTCCTCCCACGCATACGCCTGAACCTACACGAACGACTACCGGAGTACAGCGCACTCAATCACCGTCGCCCACTCCCGTGCCAAGCCCGACTAGCCAGTCTCCAACTACTGCTCCAACTCTGCCAGAACTCTCACCGTCCGCTACTCCGCGACCTCCGTTCACTGTAACCACAACGTGGGAGGACGCAACGCTGGAGATGAGATACATCGGATGGAAGACTGACTTCACGAAGTCCTCAGTTCCATATTCCGAAATCAAGCGAGGTGGCCCCCCCAGGGACGGCATCACGCCAATTGATCACCCGGTGTTCGAGACGGTATCGGAAGCCTCTTCCTACATGACGGATCACGAACCCGTTGTGAGCGTCGAGCTGGGAGGTGAGTCTCGGGCCTATCCCCTGGCAATCCTGATCTGGCACGAAATTGTGAACGACGAACTAGGAGGGAATCCAATCGCTGTCACCTACTGCCCACTCTGCAACACCGCCATCGTGTTCGACCGCGAAGTGGGAGAAGAAAGACGACTCCTCGACTTCGGGACAACAGGGTACTTGCGTCACAGCGACATGGTCATGTGGGACAGACAGACAGAGTCCTGGTGGCAGCAGATAACCGGGGAGGCCATCGTCGGAGAATTCACAGGCGCCAGGCTCGAATTTCTGCCTGCCCGGCTGGTGTCTTGGCAGGACTTTAAGCAGGCATTTCCCAAGGGCAGTGTTCTTTCAAGAGAAACAGGTTATTCCCGCAATTATGGACGTCCTCCGTACCCCGGCTACGACTCTGCTGACAGTCGCCCATTCATGTTCGTAGGAGAGTTGGACGACAGACTGCGGCCCACGGAGCGAATCGTCGGGCTGACATTCGGAGACACAGCTGCCGCATACCCGTTCATGCTATTCGAAACGTCGCCTGTGGTAAACGACACAATCGAAGGCAGGGACATCACGATCTTCTACGCACCTGACACAATGTCGCCTTTCCTTGGGATGTTTGGGACAAGCAATCCGGTGGTAGGTTCAGCAAGTGTCTATGATCGCAATCTGAATGGCATTAGCCTAACTTTCTACGCTAACGACGGTGTTGTTGTGGACGAACAGACGGGATCAACGTGGAACATCTTCGGGACGGCGACAAGTGGGCCGCTTGAAGGAAGTGCGCTAACACCAATTCCACATGACAATCACTTCTGGTTCGCCTGGTATGCATTCAATCCTGAAACACAAGTCAGATTGTCCGACGACCCAGGAGAGTAGCAGCGAACTGAAGTCAATTGAGAGTTCAAACACGGATCTACGAAATCCAAGAAGGTGATGACCACAGGTTCGGGGCTTGTGCAAAGTCCCGATTACGGGATTCCGAGCCATGTCTAGTCATTCCCGCGAAGGCGGGAATCCAGTGCGCGGTTGCAGACGTAACGACAGTAACGCCGACCTTGCACAGGCCTGGCCACAGGTTGCGAAGCATTGACCACGCTATGAGCCATCGCTATGATGTATCAAAGCCACTAGCGTAAGGAGTTCAGAGATGCCTTTCGGCATTGGGCCATTGGAACTGGTAATCGTCCTGGTCATAGTGATGCTGATCTTCGGGGTGGGCAAGCTCAGCGACATAGGCGGAGCTTTGGGCAAATCTATCCGCGAGTTCCGAAAGTCCTCGATGGACGAGACGCAGGAACAAGCCTCGGTATCCAAGGACAACAAAGAGGGCAAGACGACCACCTAGCCTGAGACCTGTACGAATGAATGGAGGGCCGCCCGCCAAGGGCGGCTCTTTTTATTGGCTTGCCTGCTCCGCGCCAACGGCTCGCGGCCTGCGTCCCCGGGCCGCCAGCTTGGCCAGCCAGATGCTCAACTCGTACAGCACGATTATCGGAATGGCAACCATACTCTGGTTGATAGGGTCGAAAGTCGGGGTGATTATGGCGCCCAAGATGAATGCGACGACGATGGCGTACCTGCGCTGCTTTCCCAGGAATTCTGATGATACCAGTCCTATCTTCGCCAGGAAGAAGATCACCACCGGCATCTCGAATATGATGCCCAGCCAGAATGTTAGCGTCAGGATAAGGTTGATGTAGTTGCCTATCCTGATCATGGGAATAGCTATGTCGCCCCCAAAGTTCAGCAGGAATCTGATCATCGGGGGGAACATGACATAGTATCCGAAGGCCGCGCCCGCCATGAACGCCAGCAGCGTGGCGGGCATCAGTATGTAGAGGTATCTGCGCTCCGTTTTGTTAAGGCCCGGCGCGACGAATCTCACCATCTGGTACAGCACGAATGGAAGCGACACGAACAACCCCACAAGCAGCGAGGTCTTGAACGCGACGCTGATGAACTCGGTCATCGTGGTATATACCGGCCCCCCGGTGGGAATTTCCTCGAATTGCTTTGCCGGACCCATCAGGAATTTTAGTATCTGCCGGTGGAAGACGAAAGCTATCGCAGTGGTTGCCGCCACTGAGATCGCCGAGTACATCAACCTGCGACGAAGTTCCAGCAGATGCGATTTGAGGGGAAGCGGCTCGTCATTCATGGAGTATTTTCCCGCTCCGGTGATTGGTCCGTATCCGAGTTCTGCGAGGCTGCCTCGGATGCCGGCGTAAACGAAATCGGGCCGTCCACTTCCGACTTGTCCTCGGTTTGCGGACCGTCACCAGCCGCCTCGTCGGGCCTCCGATCTACGCCGCGAGTCATACTGATAGTCTCGCCCGCGTTGACTACCTTGATGTCGTCATCCTCTACGACGACTCTCGGCATCTCGGAGGCCAGCCTTCGCCCCTCACCTACCATGCGCCCCAGGAAGCGCGCCGCGTCAACCATGCGGTCCGGGCCAAGCACGATGAAGGCGATAAGCGCCACCACGAGGATTTCCAGAGGCCCCATCCCCAGGATGCTCACGATTCACTCTCCAGCACGCTTCGCAAACGACAGTCGCTACACCTGTCATGGTAAGGGATTTGGCTGAAAGGGCGCAATTTGGGCTTCGCGCCCAGAATCTCGAGCGATCCGACAAGTTGGCACAGAGGCAGGCCGACCACGTTCAGGTAGCATCCCTCCACTCGCGTTACGGGGTTAAATTCATCGTCCTGAACGGCGTAGGCGCCGGCCTTGTCGAACGGCTCACCCCGCGCTATGTATGTCTCGATGTCCTCGTCGGAGTAGTCACGCGTGTAGATGTCCGAAGTTCCCACTTCGGCGCGCAGCCGACCGGACACAGCATGCAACACCACGATCCCCGTGACCACCTGGTGCCGACGATTCCTGAGTCGAGTGAGCATATCTCGCGCCTCTTCGCCCGAAGCCGGCTTGCCAAGAATCTCATCGTCCAGCGCTACAACTGTGTCTGCGCTCACCAGCCAGCCGTCATCCGCGGACCAGTTTCCCTGACCCAGCTTCGCCAATGCGGACCTAACCACATATTCCTCAGGCGTTTCGTTTCTCTCAGGCCTGGGTTCTTCACCGCGTGAGCCTGAAATCGAAACCGGGTTCAGCAGAGCCTTGATAAGCTCCCGTCTTCTCGGCGAGGAGGAGAGGAGTGAGATTTTGCTGCAGTCCGACAAACTATTCACTTTCTACTGTGTGGGTCGCTATGAGTTCTACGCCGACCTCAAGTGAAGAACCGTTACCGATTCCACGTGATAAGTCTGCGGGAACATATCCACCGGCTGTACACGGACGGCTTCGTAGCCGCCCTTTACCAGCACATCCAGATCGCGTGCCAAAGAGGGCGGGTCGCATGATACGTATGCCACCTTTCTGGGTTTCAGTCGGAGCAGCGACTCGATTGCCTGGGGGTGGCAGCCGGTTCGCGGAGGATCCAGAATCACCGCATCGGGCGCTTCTGTGAGTTCGCATATCTCTTCCAGATTGAGTAGCGCCTCCTCAGTCTTTAGCTGAACGAACTCCACATTTCTTAATCCTTCGGCGTTTGATTTGCCATCCTGAACTGCCGACGCCGACTCTTCTATAGCAATGGCTCGCGCTACATAGGGCGACAAGAGTATGGCGAACACGCCGACGCCGGCATACGCGTCAACCAAGACGTCGCTCGCGTCGAGTTCTAAACCGTCGCGCACCAGTCGGATGAGGTTTTCGGCCTGAGAAGTATTGACCTGGAAGAAGGACGGGGATGCGACCCTGAGTTCGCGTCCCATCATATCTTCGACGTAGTGGGTCTGCCCCGACGGAGTACGGATGTCGGGATTCTGAAAAGTGGGCTGTACAAGTAGATCCCCGGTGTTGGCTCCCACACGCAGGGACATATTCGTGGTTTCCGCCGACCTGTCCTGAAACTCAGTTAGCGTTCCGTTTATCACGGGGTCCATCAGCATACAGTGCTCGATCCTGACGAATCTGCGCGTAATCCGGTTCGAGAAACCCAGTTGGCCGCCCATTCTGACGGTGAATCTGGCGTGGTTGCGATAGTAGTATTCATCGGGGGCTGGGAGCGTGGGCAGTACCGTCGTCTCTCTGAGCGAGTCGTAGTGGCCCAGGCAACCCTCGATTTTCTCGCGTTTGAATTGGAGCTGAACAGGATATTCTATATGCTGCCACTGGCATCCCGAACAAGGGCCGCAATATCCGCATCTAGGCGCAACGCGGTGTGGCGATGGTTCGATGACCCTGGATACGATTCCGGATATGATGTCCTTGCGCCGCCGTCTGTAGCGGTAAATTCTCACGACGGCTCGCTCACCCGGGATACCCCCGGCAACGTTTATGGGGCTCCCCTCGAATTCGGCAATGGTGTCCCCGAGCTCGCCGAGTTCGCCAAGCTCCAGTTCGGCGAATTCAGCGGGCATGTCCGCAAACCTTTGTCGTTTCTTTCTACTCCGCGCCAATTGCGATTTGACCGCCATCCCTTTTGGTTTGATTTATCGCTATCTTCGGATTCACAAAATATAGCACAGAGGCGCATACTGACTCCTGTGAAGTGAGATACGCACCATAGAATCTGCTATCATCTAGGCAGCGACAGAGGGGGTACAGGATGACAGTAACGCGCCGCCTTCCGGAGTGGTTCAAGGTCCCGATGCCGGGCGGACCAAACTATATGAGCCTGCGCGAGCAGTTCAGGGCCGAGGAACTTCATACGGTCTGCGAAGAAGCGCGATGCCCTAACATCGGCGACTGCTGGGAACGCGGCACCGCTACTTTCATGATACTGGGCGACATATGCACTCGCGCCTGCGCCTATTGCGCGGTAACGACCGGACTGCCGCAGGGCCTGGACCTCCAGGAACCGATCCGACTCGCGGAGACTGTCGAACGGCTCGGTCTCAGGTACGTCGTCATAACATCGGTGAACAGGGACGACCTTCCCGACGGCGGCGCTTTCATTTTCGCCCAGTGCGTCAGGCAGATTCGCAGCCGAAGCCCTGAATGCAAGGTAGAGTTGCTGATTCCCGACTTCGAAGGCAACTGGGACGCGCTGGCGTCCACAATGGATGCGGGTCCCGACACATTGAATCACAACATCGAGACCGTAAGGAGAGTCTTCAGGCGCGTTCGACCAAAGGGAGACTACGATCAGTCGCTCGAATTACTCAGACGGGTAAAGGAACTGTCGCCCGGGGCGGTTACAAAATCAGGAATGATGGTCGGATTGGGAGAGACCTGGGATGAGTTGGTTGACACGATGCGCGACCTCAGATCGGTGGACTGCGACCTGCTCACGATAGGCCAGTATCTCAGGCCGTCACAGAAGCACGCTCCGGTAACCAAGTGGTACACCCCGGGGGAATTCGATGAATTACGAATGGAAGGCGAGGCGCTCGGCTTCCACCATGTAGCCTCAGGTCCTCTTGTGAGGAGTTCGTACCACGCCGACGAACAGCATGAGACCGCAACTCGCGGAGGGCTTACTCTTACGCCTGCCTGAATCTCACCGATTCTAGTCGGACGAAGGCAGTTTCCTGGGCTGCTGCACTTCCATTGCCTCGCCGTTGTATCTCAGGTCGCACTGCCCGGCCTTTGTAACCAGTACTGTCACGGCTCCGTCGGGAGATTGGTAGCGCCTGCCAAGGTTGACAGTCTGAACATCGTCGCCCGGTACGTATCCATTGTCGAACCCGGCTCCGGATCCCTTCTCCTGCAAGTGAACCTCACCGTCCGACAATACGCCTTCGCCGCCCTTAGTGACGATCAGTTCAGCCCCAGTCGGTGTAACATACCTAGTGCCCGCCTTAATCATTCCCGCATACCTCGCGACCTTGGACTTGTATCCAGTGGCTCCGGCCCTTGTGCAAGCCTGCATTCAAGCAAATCAGATGTTTCAGCACAAGTAATCAATTGAGCATAAGACAGACTATAAGACGATACATTTGGCGTTGTCAAATCATGTTTGTTTCACGACGCTGCATGGCTCTCAGGACCAGGACGATACAAGGTAGTTGCAGTAATGAGCAACTCTCACACAGCAGAGTCCTGCGATGGCAAATTGAAAGGGCCGAAGACTGCATTTTCGCCTTCGGCCCTCGATGTTACCTTGAGTAGAACTTGCCGAGCTTATTTCCACCCCATGCTTCCGCTCTTTCGCGGAATGAGTGAAACCCTGTGTCCCTGAATGCATTTATAGCGTTCCTCCCGAATTTCGCGGCGTTTACCGCTCAGCGAAGACTGGTCCATCTGCGACTGGCAGAAGGGGCAGGTTACCGCATAGACCACTCGATTCCGGATCCGACGCAGTTGAACGTCAACGAGCGTCTCCTTGAGGTTAGGCGAATCGCCTATATACCTGAATACGAACCTTGTCGCGGAACTCATCAGGTTCTTCGCGCTTATCGGAGTGGGAGGCACGTACTTGTAGTCCACGAACCCACACTGAATGCACTCCGGCTCGTTGTAGGTCATGATTAAGCTTGCCTCACATCGTGGACACACCTGGTGTGGGCGTGTTCTTACTGCAGGGCTTGGCACCGATGAAGTGACCATTTCTATAATTCCTCTCCGTGCGCTCCAGCTTGTCAGATTGCCAATAAAATCTGATACTGTGTTGCGCACTTATACTAGGGTCTGACTGAAATATTGATTGCCGATCAGGGTCGGCCTGACAGAGGTGTCCTATGAAATCATGCTGGCGGAAATGCCCCACGCATTACTGCGAGCGATGATCAGGGTGCTCGTCGGAGCCCGAGTCCCGAAAGACGAGACGACCAAGTCACGTTCAATTATAATTTTGCGGCCCTTAGTGTTCGCAAGGTGGAAAATTGACGAAAATGAGCAAAATTAGAGACTTTTGGTTAGAAATATTTTGTTCAAGTATAAAATTGAGGCGACTGAATGGCGACGAGGCTTTTACTTGGTAAGGCCATAGGAAATTACGATAAATGTAACTTAGCTCTTCTGTGTATGTGAAAGGCATAAATCAAGATCAACGGCTTCCAGGCGAATTGTACTCGTTGACTGATTTGCATACGAGTGAGTAACATACAATTAACATGGAGACACGAGGAAATCATATGGCAGGACCACTGGCAGGAATAAAGGTTCTGGAGTTTACACAGATAATCGCCGGACCATTCGGAGGTATGATGCTGGCCGACATGGGAGCCGACGTAATCAAAGTGGAGCCGGTCGAGGGTGAACCCTGGCGCGTCGCGCTCGAGTTCATTCCTGGGGAGTCCAAGACCTATATGTCCCTCAACAGGGGGAAGCGCAGCCTTCCACTCGACCTAACCAGTCCCGAAGCGGTCGAAATCATCCACAGGATGATCCCTGAGATAGATGTCGTGGTAATAAACGCACGTCCTGATGTACCGAACAAACTCGGCATAGACTACGAAACGCTGTCCTCCATCAACCCACGAATCATTTACTGCGACAACACGGCATTCGGACGGAGCGGACCTGACAGCTATCGTCCTGGGTATGACCTGATTATCCAAGCGATGAGCGGCCTAATGGCTGCCGAGGGAAAGATCAGGAACGGCGTTCCGCAGCTCATCACTTCGACGGCCGTTGCTGACTTTGCCACCGGCATCGCCATAGCATGGGGTGTATGCGCCGCTCTCTTCCATAGAGAACGTACAGGACGTGGTCAGAAGGTGGAGACCACCCTACTGGGCACAGCGCTTGGCGTTCAGACAGGCAGTTTTATGGAGATCGACGCTTTCGACGCAGAACGAAGAGCGGAGTTCCTGGCAGTGTTGAACGCGATGCGAGAATTGGGTGCGTCTTATGAAGAGATGCACGAGCAGTACGTTCAGATTGTCTCACCGTGGCGTGGCGGCAACATATATTACCGCACCTATCAGGCCAGTGACGGCGCGCTGGCCGTTGCCTGCCTGAGTGACCGACTCAGGAAACGGGTAGCCGATGTCCTGGGAATAGACGACCCCCGGTTCAGTCCCGAATTCGACCCATTCGACGAAGGGACGATTGCCTACTCCGAGAAACTCGTCGAAGAGGCGGAGGAACTGTTCCGTGAAAGAACGGTGCAGGAGTGGCTTGATATTTTCGACGGTGTAGGCGTGCCCGCCGGCCCGGTGCGCTATATACAGGAGTTGCTCGAGGACGAGCAGGTCGAGGCGAACGGACTTAGTGTCGAACTCGAACACACTCTGGCGGGTCGCGTGAAGATGGTCGGCCCTATCATCGGCATGAGCGAAACGCCGCTCGAAGCCACTTCCGCGTCCCCTGCGCTGGGGGAACACACCGATGAAATCCTGCTAGCCATGGGCTACAGCCAAGAAGAGATTTCCGGTATGAAGACAGACGGGATCACACGCTGAAACGCGCATAGCGGACTCGATGTCCCAGGAGTTGAAACTGGTTTGACGCTGTTCGAGACGCGATGCTATAGTCGAATGCAGTGTTCCAAGTAAGATTCCATTCATTTTCGTGAGGTTCCGTTCGTGGCAATCAATATAGTCGTTTGCGCCAAGCAGGTTGTAGATCCGGAGACACCGGCATCCGCATTCAGAATAGATCCTGACACTAAGAGCGTCGTTCCGGCAGCCGGTATCCCGCCGGTAGTAAATGGGTTTGATGAGAACGCCGTCGAAGCCGCTCTTCAACTCAAAGAGGCCGACGGAGCGAACATCACCGTCATTTCTGTTGGAAACGGGTTCGTCATGGATGTGATGAAGAAGCCGCTTTCCATGGGCGCCGACGAACTGATTCTGGTTGATGACCCACTTACCGCCGAACTTGACGCATTTGCGACCGCGCAAGCCCTTGCGGAAGCCATTAAGAAAGCGGGCGACTTCGACCTCGTACTCTGTGGAAGACAGGCGTCCGACTGGGACAACTCGATGGTACCGCTCGGCGTGGCTGAGTTGCTCGGTCTTCCCAGCGTGACCATGGCTCAGAAGATAGAGACTCAGAATGGCGGGATTGTGGTTCAGAGGGCTTTGACCGACGGGTACGAAGTAGTCCAGGCTCCCCTTCCCGCACTGGTAACCGTCAGCAACGAACTGGGCGAGCCGCGCTACCCGACTCTGCGCGGCATTATGATGGCCGGAAGAAAGCGTCCGACTGTATGGACCGCGTCCGACATAGGTCTTGATGAGTCCGCGCTTGCGCCCAGACTCAACCTGGAAGACCTGTACGTGCCCGTCAGCGACAAACAATGCGAGTTCATCGAGGGTGAGGACGAGGCGGACGCCGGCAGGCAGCTTGCTCTCAAGCTGCGCGAGGCCCGACTGGTCTAGCCGACTCGAGAAGCTCACCACTTATAACTACTTTGGAGATTTCTGATGCAGGGGATTCTGGTCTTAGGAGAATTAGATCAAAGAGGTCTCGCCGGCGTTACGGGCGAACTGCTCTCGCTCGCACGCTCGCTGGCCGATGAAACCGGCGGCGAAGTATCTGTCTCATTGCAGGGCGCGTCGGTGGGAAGCGAAGCGGACGATGCCATCTCGATGGGCGCCGACACCGCTTACAAGGTGGAAAGCCCATTTCTAAGCGAGCCTCAGATTGACGCGCACCTCTCCGCTTTGGAACAAGTCGCCAGGCAGATCGAGCCTTCCATAATACTGGTTGGCAGAACGCCTCTCGGTCGAGACGTAGGGCCCAGGCTTGCGTTCCGACTCGGAGCGGCGGTCGCGCAGGACTGCGTCGAAGTATCCGTGAACTCAGATACCGGAAGGGTGAAGGCTACCCGACCGGTCTATGGCGGAAATGCCATGGCAAGCGTTTCGTTCACAGGCGACGGTGTTCAAGTGGTGATAGTCAGACCCAAGACCATAGAGGCAAACGAGCCGGATTCCGCACGAACAGGCAGTGTCGAAGAGTTCTCGGCCGAATTGGATGAGTCGGTTATCAAGGCTCGACTCGTTGAGACGGTCTCACAGGAAGCGGAGGGTGTCAGGCTCGAGGATGCCGGCATAGTTGTGAGTGGCGGCCGCGGTCTCGGGGGACCTGAGCCATTCGAGCAGCTTCAGACATTGAGCGACCTTCTCGGCGGCGCTCTCGGTGCGTCGCGCGCCGCCTGCGACGCGGGATGGATTGACCACAGCCATCAGGTGGGCCTGACCGGCAAGACGATAACACCAGACCTCTACATTACCATTGGCATATCGGGCGCAAGCCAGCACATGGCGGGATGTTCGGCTTCCAAGAACATAGTTGCCATCAACCGCGACGAGGATGCCAATATTTTCAAGTCTGCTACTTATGGAGTCGTGGGCGACTGGAACAAGGTTCTCCCGTCTTTCATGGAGACTCTTCGGGAACTGAGGGACGATTAGCGGCAAGAACAAGACTCAGGAACGGAGTGGTCATGGAAGGGAATTTCCTCTTCGACATCCGAGACGTTATTCAGAATATAGAGCGCGCCGAAGTTATGTCGGTTTTCTTCCCCACATTCAGACGCGCCCTGATTGTCGACACACGCTACAAGGAAGGCGTCGGCCCTCTGGTGAGGCTTATGCCCATGGCGAGGTCGCCGCAGGACAGGATGAGATCCATCCGACGTATCAGGCCCGAGTTCCCAAGACCCACCAATCTCACTCTTGTGCCGTGGCAGAGATACGTGGGCAGCCTTATTAGTTCAGGGGTCTGGGACAAGATTCTTGCCCGTCTGGAAGAATCCGGCGACGACGGGATACTGGTTGCTTGTGAGAAAGCGATGACCGAGCTTCGTCAGCTGGAGAGCGAGGAACTAACTGCCGCGATTACCGGCGACAACTACCACACACTCTGGTCTCGGGAAGGATCGTCCGGCTGAGATCCCATGTTGACTGTTACGGCGCAAGCTAAGCGTGAACTCAAGAACATCGTGGACCAGCGCAATCTCGGCGCAGGACGGTGCCTGAGGCTGGCCATTCCACCATCGTGGCCGGGCCCCGGCGACTTTGGCATAGTCATAGACGACGAGAAGAGCGACGACCTCACTGTAACCCTGAGAGGAACCAAGATTCTCCTGCTAAGCCAGCAGCTAGCCCCCCAGATGTCCACCTCAGTTCTTGACTACAAGGAAACTCCCCAAGGGCAGGGTTTCACTCTCGACGTTTACTAAACCCACCCGGCATTTCGTCAATCATAGCCCGGACGCTTCAATGTCTGAACCGACCTGTCCACTCTGTCAGAGTAGCGACACGCAGTTTCTGCACAGATCTGACGATAGGCACGGAATCCGCGAATTCCACGAATGTCGTACCTGCGACTTGGCGTTCGTGCCGCCTGAATTCCACTTGCCGCCCGACGCTGAGATGCAGCGATACCTGATGCACGACAATGATCCCGAGGACGTTAGATACAGGTCCTTCCTGTCGAGGCTGTGGAGTCCTCTCAGGCCGTTGCTCAACAAAGGAGAACGCGGTTTGGACTACGGCTGCGGACCAGGGCCCGCTCTGGTCCAGATGATGACTGAAGACGGTTTCCGTGTGGAAAAGTACGATCTGTACTTCTTCCCCGATCCCGAGCCACTCGCTAGGATTTACGACTTCATAACATGCACCGAAACCGTCGAGCACCTGAGACAGCCTATGGAAGTATTCGCCCTCCTGAATTCGATTCTCCGACCGGGGGGAAGAGTGGGAATAATGACTGGGATATTGGACGAGCGCTCGAAATTCGGAGATTGGCACTACCAGCGCGACCCGACACATATTGCCTTCTACACGCGCCGCACATTGGATTGGATCGCCACCCGGATGGGCTGGCATGTCGAGTTTCAATCCGCCGATGTCACAATCCTTGCTAAACGCGGAAGCTCAGAGCTCGTATGCTCCATGCCGATGAATGCGGCGTCGAATCCAGCCAGTCCGATTATCTAAACAAACTATCGTTCCATCTTCACTTCATTTCCTGAGCTGTGCTACAATGTACGATATGCAGAACACACGTACTATACATTAAGCGAGTTCTATCAATCAAAGTCACGGGGACAAAAAAATCCCTGAGCAGGTAAATACAGGACTTTGTAGGTGAAATACAGGTACCAGACCCCATCTGCAGGCCGACAGCAGACAACCTGCACACTCACCAGTACAGTTATCAAAGTCATAAAGTCGAGTATATCCCCTGATCGCCTTCCCAGGGTCTTTCACTTTCGTCTCGTCATTCCCGCGAAGGCGGGAACCCCGAAGGGCTCGCCTCCAGGCAATCCAGAGGCAGGGGTAGGCTGCTAGATGGCAAAACTCGCTGGACGCTGTACTACGATTATGCCAAACAGGACAATGAAAAAGACCCTGATCGTCTTCCTAGAAGTGAAAGAGCTATAACGGAGATATAGATGAAACTCAACCTGATAGCGGAATTCAAAGCCCATCCCAGGCACGCTCAGTCCGTGCTGTTCTCGCACGATGGGAATGAACTTGCAACCACCGGAATGGACGCGCTGATCCAGGTATGGTCGGTGCCCGAATTCGACCACCTACGAAGCTTCACAGGACACGAAAAGAGCGCCAACGCCATTGATCTGTCGCCGGACGGGACTATTGCCATAACAGGCTCCACCGATCGCACCGTCATGATCTGGGGTTGGGAAACGGGAGAACAGGTCCATCGTCTGTCGGGACACCGCAATACGGTCGCGTCAGTTAAGTTCTCTCCTGATGGGACGCTCGCGGCCAGTTCTTCATATGGCGGCAGGGTCGGCATTTGGAAGAAAGGGGCTGACTCGCTTGAGATTTTCAGGTCCCATCCAAAGCACGTCACGTCACTCAGCTTCTCGACAGACGGCAATTCACTGGCCACTGCCGGCCTTGGCAATATAGTAAAGATATGGGATGTCCAGAGTCTGGAAGTGCTGAAAGAGCTGGAAGTTCCAGGACAGCCGGCGACAAGCTGCCTCTACCTTCCGGACGGCAACCTATGCTGCACGACATACGAGGGCGAACTGGCAATTTACGCGAAAGAGACATATGAACTGATCACGTCAGGCTTCCCGAATGGCGGCAGAGCGAATTCATCAGCATTCCTACCCGGCACGAATTCGCTCGTATCCTCCGTGGATGGCGGGATCGTGGCGCTGGACCTCGCCAGCCTGGAGATTTCGGCACACTATGAGACGGGTATCAAGGGAATGTACGGGGTGGCAAGTTCGCCCGACGGCGACATGGTGGCAGCCGCAAGCGCCGACGGCAGGTGCCGAGTATGGGAAGTAATACGGTAGGACTCCACCAAAGACAGCTGAAATTCTTGGCGCGGCTATAATCGTTCCAGCCTGTTCACCAGTTCAGGCAGGTATTCTCCCGTAGGGCCGCGCAGAACGACGTCCGCAGATTCTGAAAGCGGTGTTGGATTGGGATTCGCCTCGATGAGGGTCCCACCGTTTTCCTTAACCATCCGAGGGAAACTGGCAGCTGGAAACACCGTCGCCGACGTTCCGCAGACTATCATACAGTCGCACAGCGCTGTCTCTCGGAAGCAGGCATCTATCACCGAGGGTGGGATCGGCTCGCCGAACATCACCGTGTCCCCTTTGACAAGGCTGCCGCAGTCGGGGCACAGCGGCGGCAGTTTCGCGTAATCGAACGACTCGCGCAGCCATCGCATCTCGCAGCCGATGCAGCGCACCTTCGTGCGATTGCCATGAATCTCAACCAGATTTGCAACTCCTGCCCTAACGTGCAGGTTATCCACGTTCTGGGTGATTGTCATTTTCAGTATGCCAAGACGCTCCATTCTGACAAGAGCATAATGCCCGGCGTTCGGCTCGGCGCTGTCAATCGCTTCCCTGAACTCAGTTCGGGCCGGGTCGGCGCCGGGATCGAGTTGGTGCTCCCACCACCGGATAGGATCGCGCAGGAACTGCTCATATCCGTTCATGCTGGGTTCGCCTACGCGCGTCCACAGGCCCCCCGTACCCCTGAACGTCGGAATACCGCTCTCCGCGGAGAGCCCGGCTCCCACGAGGGCGACCACGTAACCAGAGCCGCTTACGAGTTCAGCCGCCTTCTCCAGTGCCATCTCAATATCCTGCAACTTTACCCCCAGAGCGTCGAGCGCTATTCCTTCAGTTGATCGAAGTTACCCGACCGGAGTCAATTGACATGCGTCGGACGGCGCTGCTTCCGATCACGTCACTCAGATCGGCCTCGGCGGTCGTTATAACAACCTGGTCGTAATCCCTTATCCGGTTGAATACGTGTCTCCTGCGACCCAAGTCCAGTTCGGACATCACATCATCAAGCAAGACGACCGGCTTTTCTTCAGTTTTGTCGTTTATCAACTGAGCTTCACCGAGCTTCATTGCCAGTATCACTGTCCTGGCCTGCCCCCTGGAGGCGAACGAGCCGACTTCCATGCCGTCCAGTTCGGCGCTGAAATCGTCACGGTGCGGCCCGATCAGGCAGAATCCCGCGCCGATTTCACGATGCCGGATGGCCCGAAGTTCCCGCAGAACGGTCATAGAGAGATCTCGCGCATTCTCGTAGTCCCCCATTTCGAGAGATGGCATATAACTCAGGGAAAGCGCCTCATCCAGTCCGCTCAGATCACTATGTATCGGAGTTGCGGCTATGTTAAGGTCGCGCAGTACACGAAGCCGGGCATCCATAATTCGCGCCGCGTGAATCGAAAGTTGCACATCCCAGAACTCCAGCTCCGATTCCTTAGCCTCGTGATTCCTGACAGACTTGAGAAGGTGATTTCGCTGGGTCAACACTTTCTGGTATTCCTGCGCCTCCTTCACATAGCCGGGCACAAGTTGAGTGGACAGAACGTCAACATACCTTCTTCTAGCGGATGGCGGGCCGCCCAATAGGTCTATATCCTCGGCAGCGAAGAGTACGGCTTTCAAAATCCCGACGAAATCCGAGGACCTCTTAGGAACACCGTTCACCCTGAAAGTCTTCTGAACTCTCCGCGACTGGGATTGTTTGGCACCCGACAGAGGATCTGGATTCTTGGTAGCATCCGAGAAGTCAACCTGCAAGTTGACTGTTCCCGAAGAAGCAACGATTTCTCCACTTACTTGCGCGTGTACAAGGAAGTCCTCAAACGCCCCTGCTCGGACCAACTGTCGGTCTGCCGCGCCCCTCGATGATCGCCCGATGACCATCACGTATATTGCTTCCAGCAAGTTAGTCTTGCCATGCCCGTTGCGCCCGTCAATCAGTGTAATTCCCCGGTCTAGGCACAAATCCAAACCAACATAGTTGCGAAAGTTAGAGAGTCTGATTCTGCGAACGTGAATTGGACTGCCCCCGGGACGTATTGCATAGGATGTTAGCATACACTGGCTGATTCCTTATTCTTACAACTCCCAATTGGTTGGTCGTAGGCGCTTCGACGTGTTACAGTATTTTGAGTTTGATTGTTGGAAACACTGACTTCACATTGTTGGCGCGGAGGAAAATTCAGATGAGAGCGCTAGCCTTGACAGGTGGTGTTGGCGGCGCCAAACTTTGCTTCGGTCTGGTTCAGATTCTGCAACCGGATGAACTTCGCATAGTCGTCAATACGGGAGATGACGAAGAATTCCACGGCCTGTATGTATGTCCCGACCTCGATACGGTGATGTACACGTTGGCGGAACTCTCAAATCCGCACACAGGATGGGGAATCAGGAATGAGACCTTCGCGACTCTGTCGGCCCTGGACAGGCTGGGCCAAGAAACGTGGTTCGGTCTTGGCGACCAGGATCTGGCTACTCACATCGTGAGAACCAACATGCTGAGGGAGGGGAAATCCCTTTCAGAAGTTACGGAGCATCTGTGTGGCCGATTGGGGCTTGAGCATCCAATCATACCGATGTCTGACTACCCGGTGAGAACAACGGTCTCTACTGACATAGGGGTCCTGCCATTCCAAACATACTTTGTAAGGCATGGCTGTGAACCTATAGTTTCAAGTCTGGGCTTCGAAGGCTCTCAGTCAGCGAAGATTTCAGCGAAATTCAGCGAGGGCCTGAATTCAAGCGACACCCTCATATTCTGTCCATCAAATCCTTATCTCAGTGTGGCTCCGATTCTCTCTGTTCCGGGTGTTCGCGAGAGAATAGAGAGATTCGAAGGTACCAGGCTGGCGGTGAGCCCAATTGTCGGAGGTCAGGCGCTGAAAGGTCCGGCGGCTAAGATTCTGGAGGAATTGGGTGAAGACGTTTCCTGTGTCGGGGTGGCTCGTCAGTACTTAGGCTTGTGCGACACATTCGTGATCGACGAGCTAGATGCAGAACTTGCCGATGACATCAGGAATCTGGGCATGAACGTTCTCGTGCTGAACACGATAATGAACAACAACCGGGACAAGATCCAACTTGCTCGGCATCTACTTGAGGCCGCATCAGAATCCGATGGCAGTTAAGTCTCGCATCGTGGCAGTGGTTCCCATGAAACCACTAACCGAGTCCAAGACGCGCCTCAGCGCTCAACTTTCACCAAGTCAGCGCGCGGCGCTATCTTTGAGCATGTTCAAGTGGGTGGTCCAAACTCTCGTCAGATCGCGGGTTTCGCGCGTTGTGGTTGTTGGGGGGGATGATACTGTCGAAGCCGAATCGGTACATGCAGGCGCAGAGTGGATCGAGGACGAATATCTCGAATTGAACAAAGCACTCGACTACGCATTCGGAAGCGTATGGGGAGAGGGCCTGAGCGCGGCTTACATTCCGGCAGACCTGCCACTGCTGACCGTGCCGGACGTAAATGGGATGATTGACGCGTCGGAACAAGGGCGCATACTAACAATGTGTCGCGCGCATGATGGCGGTACGAACGGGATCATTGTACCTCCAGACCTGGGCTTTGGGCCTCTCCTCGGTTCCGATAGCTACAGACGACATCAAGTGCTTGCCGAGGAACTCAGAGTCGGATTTCGTAATTACCAGTCGGACGGATTCTATCGCGACATAGACACGATAGAAGACTTGAGAATCTGCATGGACCTGAGTCCTCCCTGCTTGGTTCGGATTGCCGAAGCTCTCAAGGATGTAAGTGAGTGAAGTTCGGAATACTACTGCCGACACGCCGCCTGGTTATGGAAGGCGGCGAGCCGGGCCAGTTCAACGAAATCGTTGACTTAGCCCAGACTGCGGAACAGGCGGGTTTAGACTCAGTGTGGGTGGGAGACAGTCTTACCGCCAAGCCAAGGCTGGAACCACTGTCAACTTTGACCGCTATCGCGACACATACGCAGCGTGTCCGGCTCGGTACGGCGGTGCTGCTTCCCGCACTTCGACATCCTGTTCCGCTAGCGCACCAAGCCGCCACCGTTGATTTCATCTCCGGAGGCAGGCTGATTCTCGGGGCCGGAGTCGGAGGGGCGTTCAACGACGCACAGCGGAATGAGTGGCGACACGCGGGTATTGACGCACTCACCCGCGCTTCAAGATTCGAGGAAGTCGTAGAGATCGTAAAGAGGCTCACCTCCGGGGAGACCGTGGACTTTCATAGCAAACACTTCTCACTTGAGGAGGCGAGCATCGCGCCGAAATCGCCTCAGAAAGGCGGCGTACCGTTTCTGATCGCCTCTCACTGGCGAGCCGGCAGAGATGTCCAGTTTGCTCGCGCCGCGCGACTCGGCAGTGGCATCATCTCCATCTCCGACTATCCGGATGAGTACGGCAAGGTCGTTCACAAGGTTGAAGAGCACGCGGCTCAATTGTCGCGCGAAACCGATGACATCGAGCGAACATTCTATATGACGGTCAACCTTGGGCCAGATCAGGAAAAGTCAGCGGATGAGGCGGACAGGTTTCTGAAGCTATATTACGGGATGAATTTCTGGGGCGACCGATGGGGTCCATATGGCCCTTCGGAGTTGACCGTCGAGAGAATCAGAAGGTACAGGGAAGCAGGCGCTGAAACCATGATCGTTAGATTCGCCTCATTCAGCCAAGAGACTCAACTTCGCCTGTTCCTGGAGGAAGTAGTACCTCACTTCGCCTGACTCCGATCCTGTCCTAAACGGAAAGCCAATTGCTGCTGCGTCCAGTTGACTTTGCCGTATAGCAGTCTATCCCTACCCCTGGATTCCCGCCTTCTCGGGAATGACGGATAATGGTTGGAATATGGCGTATTCATATGGATGCGGTACTACCCTGCAATCTCCATTTCGACCTGTTTGTCTGAATCGGATTCGGTCCTTTCAGAAACCAGCATCTCAAACTCGTCCTCGGACAGAACCTCAACTTCCAACTTCTGGGCTTCGGTGAGTTTGGAACCTGCGTCCTCGCCGGCAACAAGATAATCGGTACGCTTGCTAACCGACCCGGAAACGGATCCCCCGAGTTCCTTGATCCTGTCCTGGATAGCCGAGCGGCTGTAGTTTGCCAGTCTTCCGGTCACGACGAATCTCAAGCCACGGAGTGAGGATACGCCGTTTCCGTTCTCGGCACTCGTATCTTCCGTTACGTTGACCCCGGCACGGACAAGCTTGTCCACGACAACGCTGTTCGAATCGTTCTCGAAATACTCAACGACCGAATTGGCTATCTTGGGGCCGATTGCATTGAGTTGTTCAATTTCCTCTTTGCTTGCCCGCCGTATCCGGTCAATGGAACCGAAGTGGCGGGCGAGTACACCCGCGACCTCCGAACCGACATGTGCGATACCCAAAGCCACAAGGACCCTGGCCAGCGGCCGGCTTTTGCTTTTCTCGATAGCAGCCAGCAAGTTGGTCGCGCTCTTCTGGCGCAGGGATTCGGGATGCGCCAGATACTTTCTGTTCACGTAGTATAAGTCGTTCGGATCTTCGATGAGACCTTGCTCGAAAAATACACTTCCCTTTTCTTTCAGGACCCCGCGATAACTCTGGTCCTGGAAGTAGGATACTATGCTACCCGCCACTCGCTGGTTTATCCCGTCAATCCCTGTCAGATCCTCTTCCGACGCGGCGTTGAGTTTCTCGAAAGAGTCATATTTCTCGGCGAGGATGCCCGCAGTTTTCTTGCCTACATTCGATATTCCAATTCTGTCGAGCACTGTAGCAAAGTCGCTTGACTTTGCTGTGGAAATCGCGTCGAGCAGGTTCATCTGCGCGAGGTCTTCTTTCTTCAGGTAATAGAGATCGGCCACATCGCTGACCAATCCCTGGGCTATAAGGATCGCTCCCCACTTTTCGCCCAAGCCCTCTATATCCATCGCCCCTCTGCTGACGAAATGCTCTACCAGGCGGACAAGCTGCTCGGGACAGGAGGCATTCACGCAATAGGACATTGCCTCGTCTTCCCTGCGAACGATGGATTCACCACAACTTGGGCAATTTTCGGGCATCTTCTTGACGGTCTCACTTCCGTCGCGATTGGCGGGAAGCGACTTGACCACCTGTGGAATCACCTCTCCGGCGCGTTCGACCACAACCCGGTCACCAACTCTCAAGTCCTTGGAAGTGATGTAGTCTTCATTGTGAAGAGTCGCGCGCGACACCGTCGCGCCGCCGACGTAAACGGGATCGAGTACCGCGTATGGATTGATCGAGCCGGTGCGTCCGACGTTGAATCTGATATCCAGGAGTGTCGTGGTGGCCTGTTCAGCGGGGAATTTATAGGCAGTCGCCCACCTGGGTTCCCTGCCAACCTCTCCCAGGTGCTGTTGGTAATCGAAGCGATTCACCTTGACGACCAGGCCATCGCAGCCATAATCGAGTTCGTGGACCCTACCAAGCCAATATCTGTACCAATCGAGCACATCGCCAACGTTGGAGAAGGTCCGGTTATTACTGTTGACCTTGAATCCCAGAGCGTCCAGATATTCCAGAGTGTCGCGCTGGTTATCAGGCACGGCGGCGCCCTCTGAATAGCCGACGCTGTAGGCGAATATGTCCAACGGCCTCTCTGCTGTCATCCGAGGGTCCAATTGACGAAGAGAGCCGGACGCGGTGTTTCGGGGATTGACATACGTGGGCAGTCCTTCAGCCACACGTTTGGCATTGAATTCGTCAAACCTGGACTTCGGAAAGTACACTTCGCCCCTGACTTCCAACAGGTCCGGACAGCCGGCCCCCGCGAGTCGGAGCGGTATGCTGTTGATGGTCCTGAGGTTGGCAGTAACATCCTCGCCGACTACGCCGTTGCCCCTGGTAGCGCCGCGAACGAAAAGGCCGTCTATGTATGTCAGGGCAACCGCCAGGCCGTCGAACTTCAATTCGCACACCATGTCGAACTGGTCAGTTTCGAGCAAGCCGGCCACGCGCTCGTGCCAGGCATGAAATTCATCGTCGTCGAAGGCGTTGGACAAGCTGAGCATGGTGCGATGGTGAGTTACTTCGGTGAATCCTTCAGCAGGAGCGCCCGCCACTCGCTGGGTAGGCGAGTCGGATGTTACGAGGTCGGGATTCTCTTCTTCGATCTTGCGAAGTTCGCGCATCAAGTCATCGTATTCCGCGTCGGAGATACTGGGCCTCTCTTTGATGTAGTAGAGGTAGTCGTGTCCTCTTATATGGTCGCGGAGTTCGGCGATTCTCTCCCGTATGTCGCCGCTGATGATTGTCATATCCAGCTCTCCAGGTCCATTTAGTGATTCGATTTCAGATGCGGTCCCGCTACTCCGGGCGGCTCAGGATAGATTAAGCGGCGCAATGGTGTTCCGGCTAGCAGATTTTAGTCGTGCGTTTCTGATTGTTAGACATATATTCGGATTTATAGTCACCCCGGCTATCTTCTGGTTCGTGCACGTGGGCTGCAGATAGCCTGCTAGTGGGGTCTGGTGCCTGTATTTGCCTGTATTCACCTGTTCAGGGGGATTTTTCGGACCCGTCTCACTTCGGTTATAAGTCCTACTGAATGAGCCAGTACGGTTGTTCTGTATTGCATACATCATAGCATAGCGTCGGGAGAATGTGTAGTGAAGAAATTACTCTGAGCCCGGCTCTATACACTGAGGAAGAGGGAATTTTCGCGCCGCGGACAGCGCAGAGATTGAAGTACAGGTGAAAGGGTTTCAGAATGTCATGGATGGAGGAGTACGAACTCCAAGGAATGACAGAGCGGTGTAATTTTACAGATATCCTGCCGACTCGGAGTATCGCAAAGTGGGACTGGTCAGGGGCTATCGTCCGAAGAAAGGAATTCTTCGATTATTACATCGCCGCCTTCTCGGGCATCCACGATAAGGCGGCTGCCGCTGAGTAAAGACATACCTATGAGGGGTCTGTCATTTGTGCGATGAATGACCGCCACGCGAAGTTGGTCGTGCCAGAGCGTCAAACCACCGTATATATCAAACATTCGTACTTCGCCACTGGCCAAGGTCGCGGGACGTTGTCCGAGGTAGATTAGCCCAAGTTCATGGATCGTTCGCTCGGGCAGGGTCAGGTAGGTCGTGAATCCAGTATCCACAACTGCTTCGACTGTCTGGAAAATCCGGTCCGGTCCTGCCACTCGAAGGGTTATTCTGGGTTCCAAGATGACGGTTCCATCGGAAGCTCGCACCGCCACTACATTGCCCTTGATCATATCTTCTCATGGGCAATCCGTTCATCTATATTGTAAGGTGCGGGGTAGCCTATTCGCTCTCCCCACGTGACGGCGTCAGGCTTCCTATCCATCAGGCGCATGGTGGCAGTGAGGTCGTCGTCCGCGATTTCATAGTCGCCGGTGTTGACGTCAATGACTACGATTCGGCCCCAATGGGTTGCTTCCATTTCGGAGAGCATCCGCTTGTATATGGCTCGCCCGGCAGACGCTATATCTTCTTTGGCGACCACGTTGGCATTCATGGACGCGCCTGCACCCTTCTTCTTGGCGTGGGCACGCCGCATCAGGCTGAGCATAGTCCGCTCGTTGGGGTCCAATTGCTTGTCTTTCATCTCGCCCTTAGGCATATCCTGTCCGGTGGACGGTTCGGATTCTATTTCGACTGACATGGCATTCTTCCCAGCCAATTTTGGTTCGGCCTATATAGACGCACTTGAATTATAGCATAGGGACGAATCGCGCCGGACAGCGGACGGAAGTTATATCCGGCGAAATAGCGCTTGGACAGGAACTGGTGTCCGTACTCGTTGGACACCCGCTTGTGAATTAGACTGACCTGGTCAGGGTGGCTATCGGACGAACGTTAGCCGGCACTTCGTAGCTAGGCCGTAATCGCCGGGCGCAACGAGAACGTTGAATGGTACTCCATCATCTGAGTGGAAACCTGTGTCGATTGCCTCACTGTACGCCCCAGTGAAATCGGCGTGTCTCGCCCAACTGCAAGACGAGAAGTCCTCAGTCGGTACGACGCCTTCATAAATTCCAGGCTTGATTTCAACGCCCACTAGGTACATACCCGGCTCTATGGCACTCGGAAGTTCGGATGTGGGCGGGCGAGTGAAGTCTGTAACTCTTGTTAGCTGGCAATTGGTCTCCAGTCTGTAGTCCGTTTCCAGTACTCGGACATAGAACTGATAGCCCACACCAAAATGAATATCAAGCTCTGCCTCGTACTCCAATTCGCCGTTTTTCCTCCAACGTTTCCACGTACATGATGTGGAGAATCCGCGTTGGGTTACAGTCCCCCGATATAATCCGGTTGCGATGTGCTTACCTACTTCGTAGGTTCCGGCATTTATGATATTGGGGAAGGATGATATGGGTGTCGGCTCTATTATCTCAGGTGCGCCGGGTAGATTTTCGCAGGCTATGCCGTTGCTGTCCGGGTCGAGGCCGTGGGAGTCGTTCTGGGTGGCGAGGAAGAAAGCCTGCGCCTCCCGCCATGTAGAGAAGTCGTCGCAGTTGCGGTCCTGGCCGGCCGGGTCGTATCTCAGCGCGAGGCTTGGCATGGTAGGCGTCGGCTGTGGCGTACCGGTAGTCGATGGCGCGGGTATAGCGTATTTCGACGAGTCGAACCTATCGGCCAGTTCCATAATCTTGGCGCTCTTGAGAAACTCAGCCGAGGTGTTCAGATCCTGTGCAGTGGTGAAGAATTCGACGTAGTACAGCGGAAGAAGTTGATGGATTATGTCCAGCAGCAGAGGGTTCGAGGCGAGACGGTACGACTCCACCATAACCGCCGTGAACCTGTCCTCTTCGGGGACGGACTGGAGACGCGCTTTCACCTGTTCAGGTGTCTCGCTGGTGTACGGGGTTATGAATCCGGTTATGTATATGTCGGAGAGATTGGTGTCCAGGGTGGACAGGAGGGGAATGTTGTTCGCCTTCACGTCGGAGGGAGTGGGTTGGAAGCGGATGTACTGCATGAGGGCAGCGAACTTGGCGAGGTCGTCGGATTTTACAGGGGTCTGGGCCTGAGATTGGGACACCGTAAACGCTATCAGTCCGATGCCCATGATGGCGATGATTGCGCCCGCGGCGACTTTGGCCTTCATATCAGTAGCCCCCTATCGGCAAGGTTTCGGCCACTCACCACAGTCGCCTCAATCCATGTGAGCTTCAAGGGGGCATAAGGCCTCCGTGCCATAAGCTCACAGACGAACTGAGGGTTCGACTGAAGAGACTGTGGTGAGTCCACCGGTACATTATCTCCCTGGGATAAACCTGTCAAGACTGGATATTTCTTGAGTAAATTACATAAATCTTGTCACTTGTTCGCCTGTTTCTCGACAATGGAGGATATCGAACCTGGTAGCCCTCACCTGTCTAGGGAGAGGTAACTTATGAAATCGTTTCCCTTCTTCGGACAGCGGTCCGCAGTGTCTGACTAGACTACATTCGGCGAAAGTGGCTATACTCAATGCCTAGCTATGGAAGTCCGCCTCAATCTGGAATCGGAAGGGTAAGGGGTACTGACTTTGGCTCCTTCTAAGGAGTTTTTAGAATTCATCCAGGGGTATCCGCCTCTAAAGGCCATCGGAAACACTCCGCTGGTGAAAATCGAACTTAACCGGCCCATAGGTAACGCTCAAGTATATGCAAAGTATGAGCATCTGAATCCCGGCGGTTCCATCAAAGACAGACCAGTGCTACGAATGCTGGTAGAGGCGATCTTGTCGGGCGACCTGACTCCGGACAAGACTATCCTTGACGCCACATCCGGCAACGCGGGCATTGCCTACGCGATGATTGGAGCCGTACTTGGATACAAAGTGGCACTGGTAATGCCGGAGAACGCAAGCGAAGAGCGTAAGAAGCGCCTGATCGCACATGGGGCTGAGATCATATACACGGACCCAATGCTCGGCTACGACGAAACTCTCTACGAGGTCAGGAGGCGCTTCGAGTCGGAACCGGACAAGTATTTCTGGTGCGACCAGTACTCTAACCTGAACAATCCCCGGGCGCACTATGATACAACCGGGGAGGAGATCCTCGAACAGGCGCCGGACATCACTCACTTCGTGGCCGGAGTGGGTACGGGCGGTACGATCAGCGGAGTGGGCCGCCGCCTCAAGGAACAGAGCGCCGACATCCAGGTCATCGGCATAAATCCGCCTGAGTGGCCGGGAGTCGAGGGTCTGAAGCCACTTGGCGAAGGGCACATCATTCCGAATACGCTTGACCAGAGTGTAGTTGACGAGATGCTCCCGATAGACGTTGACGAGGCCAGGGAAGTGTCGCTGGCATTGTCCGCTAAGGGCCTGTTCGCCGGACAGAGTTCGGGGGCCTATATGCTCGGCGCGTTCAAGATCGCGGAGAGGTCGGGATCAGGAAAGGTCGTAACTATCTTCAATGACATTGGAGAGCGATACTTCAGCACGGGGATGTGGGGCTGATTTCTCGAGGGCATTCATGAATCACAGGGGCGGCGCAGATGTTGCGCCGCCCCTTTTTGGTCAACGAATGTGAGTCCGCCTAAATGTCCAAGTTCTTCACTTCGAGGGCGTGGGTCTGGATGAAGTTCCGCCTGGGGGCTACTACATCCCCCATGAGCGTAGAGAACACTTCATCGGCATTGGCCGCATCCTCGATTGTTACCTGAAGCAGCGTGCGTTTCTCGGGATCCATGGTAGTCTCCCAGAGTTGCTCGGCGTTCATTTCGCCAAGGCCCTTGTATCTCTGGACTGTAACGTTTCGGCGACCCTTGAGCTGGACCATCACTCCCTCGCGTTCACCCTCGCTATAAGTGTAGTGAACATCGCGCCCCGCCGATATCTTGTAGAGTGGAGGCTGGGCTATGTAAACGTAGCCGTGTTCGATCAACTCGCGCATGTGTCGGAAGAAGAATGTGAGTATCAGGGTCCTGATATGCGAGCCATCTACATCTGCGTCAGTCATAATTATGACCCGGTGGTAGCGCACTCTGGAGACATCCAGGTCGTCGTCTAAACCCGCGCCGATGGCGGTAATCATCGAACGTATTCCGTCGTGGCTCAGCATCTTGTCGGCACGCGCTTTTTCCACGTTCAGAATCTTGCCCCACAGGGGAAGGATGGCCTGAGTTCTGCGGTCTCTGCCGGACTTGGCGGTGCCGCCGGCCGAGTCTCCCTCTACCAGGTATATCTCGCACAGGGCAGGATTCTTTTCGGAGCAGTCCGCAAGTTTGCCGGGCAATCCGCCGCCGTCCATGGCGTTCTTGCGAATGATCAGATCGCGTGCCTTTCGCGCAGCCTCCCTGGCCCTCTGGGCGGTCAGGCACTTCTCGACGATTCTCTTGGAATCGGCCGGATTATCTTCAAGGTAATACTGAAGAGCTTCCGCAACGACACTCTGGACCTGGTTGGAGACTTCCGGGTTGCCCAGCTTGTTCTTGGTCTGTCCCTCGAACTGAGGGTCGGTCAGTTTGACGCTGACCACGGCGGTCAGACCTTCGCGAGTCTCTTCGCCGGCGAGGTTGGGCTCGTTTTCCTTGATGAGGTTCTGCTTACGTCCATAGTCGTTAAGCACTCTGGTCAGGGCGGACCTGAATCCGGTGATGTGAGTCCCGCCATCAATGGTGTTGATGCAATTGGCGAAGGAGTGTACGAACTCGTTGAAGCTGTCGTTGTACTGCAGAGCGACTTCCACAATCGTACCGCCCTCGACCGCTTTTTCGACATATATCGGACTGTCGTGGATCACTTCTCTGGTCTGGTTCAGATTGGTGACGAAACTGGCTATGCCGCCATCGAAGTAGTATGTCTGCTGGTTGTTGGGCCACCTGTTGGCATGGTAGTGGCTGGTGAACTTTATGTGGAGTCCTTTGTTGAGATATGCCATCTCCTTAAATCGCTGAGACAGCGTGTTGAAGTCGTATTCGTATTCGTAGAATACATCTTTGTCCGGGAGGAAGGTGATCGTGGTTCCAGTTTCGGAGGCGTCGAGTTCGTCCTCGCGGGCGCGCCTGAACTTCAGATCGTTCACCCGTATGCCCCTGGAAAAGTCCTGGTAGTAGATCCTGCTGGATCTGCGGACCTCGACTCTGGTGTGTTCGGACAGGGCGTTGACGACGGAGGCGCCGACGCCATGCAGTCCACCGGATACGGAGTACGCCTTGCCTCCGAACTTGCCTCCGGCGTGCAGGGTGGTCATAACCGTCTCGACACCGGAGACGCCTGTCGTTGGATGCTTGTCAACTGGTATGCCGCGTCCGTCGTCCTGGACCCTGACGGAGCCGTCTTCGTTCAGGGTAATCTCGACGCTGGAGCAGAAACCTGCCATGAATTCGTCCACCGAGTTGTCAACGATCTCGAATATGAGGTGGTGCAAGCCTCTCTGGTCGGTGCTGCCAATGTACATACCGGGCCTGCGCCTGACGGCCTCCATGCCCTCGAGTACCTGAATATCGGTTGCGGTGTACTGTTCATCAGTAAAATCGGGTCTCGATGCCATTCGTTGCTCCTATCGGTGCGGAATCCGAGCCTGTGCAGGCATTATCAGAGGGCCAGGGCCCTTCAGTGGTAGGAAGAGGCACAACTCATATAGATGAGGTTGGCTAAGAAGCCGTCGCCGTCTAAAGGCGAGGACGCTTTTCTATCAGGTCGTCAAGCTCGGACCACTATGGGGGTATGGTGTGCGGCAGGGTACACCTCGAACGTTTGCTCCCAGTCGCACGGGTACGATTCTTACATAGAAATTTTAGCATTTTTGCAGATATTTCTCAATCACTTTGACGATTCCGAATTGCGAATTTAGAACGAATGGCACAAACAGATCCAGAAACGATGTTCGACTTGACACCGACACTACCCAGGTTCTTTAATGTAGTCACGCTGAACTATTGAAAACAGAAATCTGACGGTGGGAGTGCCCGTCACTGGGCTCAAAAGAGGAAGCTGGTCGAAGTCCAGCGCTGTCCCGCAACGGTAGGTTCCACGGAGTTGGAGCAAGCCCGATCCACTGCTCTCGTCAATGTCATGGCCTTCGAGGAAAGGTACAGGCATGGCGTGTAAGCCATGACAGGCCCTGCTTCTCCTGGAAGCGGGGCCTTTACTTTTGTCGGATTGGCGTCTGGGATTCAGACGAACCGATCAATGCTAGAAAATCAGGAGTAACCATTGATCAAGACTAAGTTCATCATTCCTGTCTTGATGCTGAGTGTCGCCCTTGCGACTCTTGCGACAGGCTGTTCATCCGAAGCGCCACCCGCGCCTCAGCCACCTCAGCCACCCGTGCCCGCCGCCCCGGCGGAAGCACCCACCAGGCCGGTTCAACCGCCCGCCGCGCCTCAGCAGCCCGCCCCGGCGGCCCCGGCGCCAACTCCCGCCCAGCCGGTTCAGCCACCCGCATCTCAGCAGCCCCAGCAGCCCGCCCAGCCATCCGCACCTCAGCGGCTCGCGGAACCGAAGCCCGTATTTCTAACAGCGACGTTTCCGCTAACCGTGCTGTCGGCGGATGGACGCGAGATAGTATTCGAAGAGCCGCCCGAAAGAATTGTCGCTTTCGACTCGGCGGTGGTGGAGATGCTGTTCGCCATGGGCGAGGGCCACCGCGTAATCGCGACCCACGACTTCGTTACCTATCCACCCGAGGTTGATGACATCGCCAGGGTCGGCAATGCATTCGGCATGGATATCGAGTCCACGGTGGACCTGGAGCCGGACCTGGTTTACGTGTTCTTCGACAGGTTCAACGAGGACCTCGAACGTGCGGGGTTGAAGGTTCTGTACATTCCGACGCTTACGGATGATTTCACGAAAGTGGCGGACAACGTCCGGCTGTGGGGCCGCATAGTCGGTAATCCGAATGCTGCGGAAGAGGTCGCGCTGGAGTTCGAGGCCAAGCTGGATCTTATCAAGGAGGCGCTGACATCTGTCGGGGCGGGGCCGACGGTGTTCCAGGACGTGGGATCCTACTGGACGCCGGGTCGAGGCACGCTTATCCAGGAAGTCTTCGACCTGCTGAGGTTGGAGAATATCGCGGCGGACATAGAGGGGTACGCGCAGATCAGTCCTGAGGTGATCGTGGAGAAAGAACCCAACATCATCATAACCTCGTCACCGGACACGATTCTGGCTGAGCCAGCACTAGCGGAAGTCTGGGCAGTGCGCAACGAAGCGTTCTACACACCCAGCAGCGATGCGCTCAGCATCCCAGGTCCAAGATTCATAGACGGGGTCGAGGAACTTGCGCGATGGGTGTATCCGGGGCTATTCAGGTAACACGGTAAAATGGAACGGAGCGGCGAACAGACGCGATCGGGGAACATCGAGGCGGTGAGCCTGGATAATATCGCCGTTCGCCTGATTGGTCTGAGATATCCATGGTGGCGGCTCGCAATAGGCGGACTGGTAGTCATTCTGACCGCCATCTTCGCCTCTACGCAGGGTTCGGTGGATATACCGTTTATGGCCGTAGTGAAGATTCTCATTTCGCGTCTCCCGGGTGTCGCCTCGGCGTCCGACCTACCCTCCACGTGGGACACCATACTCTGGCAGCTTCGCATTCCAAGAGTTGTGTTGGCGGCGATTGTAGGGGCGGCGCTCGCCATGTCGGGCGCGGCGTATCAAGGGCTGTTCAAGAACCCTCTCGCCGATCCATACCTGATTGGGGTGGCGTCTGGGGCCGGGCTCGCTGCCACGATAGTGCTGCTCACAGGCGTTCCCCTAGTCATTCTTGGAATCACCGTTCTCCCAATCGCGGCATTTGCGGGCGGGATTGGAGCGGTCATAGCAGCCTACTCGATTGCGAGAAGTTCGCAAGGAACGCCGCTGACAACCCTGATTCTCGCAGGTGTCGCAATTTCAGCCCTGGCCGGAGCGGTGAGCAGTCTGCTGATGATAAGGAGCGACCCGGATCTCAGACCGGTCCTGAGTTGGCTGCTGGGAAGCTTCATATCCGCGGAGTGGAACGAGAGCGGAATCGCGCTGCTCTACTTGATTCCAAGCGTGGGGGTGATTCTGGGATTCGCGCGGACGCTGAATGTGCTCCAATTCAGCGAGGAGCACGCCGTCGCGCTGGGAGTGGATGTGGAGAAGATAAAGCTGATCCTGATAGGTATGGCGACACTGGCCACGGCTACGGCTGTCTCGTTCAGCGGACTCATCGGCTTTGTAGGACTGGTTGCGCCTCACGTGGTGCGCCTAATCTGGGGAGTTGACTATCGCTTCATACTGCCGATGTCGGGTCTGGTTGGAGCGACTTTTCTCGTGCTCGCGGACCTCATTGCCAGGACTGCCGTCAGTCCCGCGGAACTTCCGGTAGGGATAGTTACCGCTTTCTGCGGGGCTCCGTTCTTCCTCTACATACTCAGGCGCAGGCGCGTGCGCGGAATTTGACCAGGTTGGATATGAAACAGACCTACGCTCAGTCTAATAGGTCAGATTTGACTGGAATCTCAGCCAAGGATGTGTGGGCGTCCTATGGCGAGCGCAGCGTACTAAACGGCTTCAACCTGAGTGTGGAACAGGGCAGTTTCGTCGCACTTGCAGGCCCGAATGGTGTGGGAAAGTCCACACTTCTGCGGCTCGTATCCGGGGTCATCAAGCCCAGCCGAGGCCATATCGCGGTGGCGGGGCGCGACATTCTGGCTCTTTCGACGAGGGAGAGGGCACGGCTCGTAGCAGTCGTACCTCAGGATCCTGAGCTGCCTCACGGTGCGCCAGCCATAGAGGTGGTTCTGATGGGGCGCAACCCTCACCTCGGACTGCTTTCATGGGAGAGCGACTCCGACGTTGAGACAGCGGTTGAAGCGATGCGAATGACGTACACGGAAGACCTGCTGGACAGGTCGGTGGACGAGCTGTCAGGCGGGGAAAGACAGCGTGTAGCAATTGCGATAGCGTTAGCTCAACAGACGCCGTTCATACTGCTGGACGAACCCACTGCCAACCTGGACCTTGCCTACCAGCCCGCGATAATGGAGTTGATGCGAGGACTCGTGTCTTCGGGAAAGACGATACTCGCAGCCGTCCATGACCTGACACTCGCGGCGCAATTCTGCGACAAGGTTGCCCTGATGTGCGACGGCGCCAATCTGACCGCCGGACCGCCTGAAGAGACGCTCACAGAGGAAAATATCAAGACGGTGTATGGAGCGGATGTCAGGATCATGGAGCACCCGGAGACGGGCAAGCCCGTGATAGTGAACTCGTGGGGGTGAACGTCAATGGACACAAAGCCTATGGGCAAGGTCGTTATGTTGCAGGGGACCGGATCGTCGGTCGGGAAGAGTCTGCTGGTCACAGGGTTTTGCCGGATTTTCGCCCAGGATGGGTACAGGGTCGCACCATTCAAGGCCCAGAATATGTCTCGAAACTCCGGCGTTACACCAGACGGCCTCGAGATTGGGCGGGCACAGGTGGCCCAGGCGGAAGCGGCAGGCATAGAGCCGAGCGTGGAGATGAATCCGGTGTTGCTGAAGCCGGAATCGAACGCTACCTCGCAACTTGTGTCCATGGGGAAGATGAGCGGCAAGATGCGCGCCAGACAGTTCATGACCCGGCGCGAGCGGCTATGGGGGACAGTCACGTCGTCATTGGATACACTGCGCTCCCAGTTCGACGTTGTCGTGATAGAGGGAGCCGGAAGTCCCGCGGAGATAAACCTGCGCGCGGGCGATATCGTCAACATGGCAGTGGCGCTGTACGCGGACTCTCCTGTATTCATCATCGGGGACATTGACAAGGGTGGCGTGTTCGCGTCCCTCTACGGAACGCACGCACTCGTTAGCGACGAGGAACGCAGCCTCGTCAAGGGTTTCATCATCAACAAGTTCAGGGGGGACGTCAGCCTACTGGAGCCTGGGCTAGTCCAGATAGAGGAGCTTACCGGAGTGGGTGTGCTGGGCGTAGTACCGTATCTCACGGATGTCTATGTGCCCGAAGAGGACTCGCCGAGGGAGGCGCAGATGTCCAGCGAGAGTAGCGAGAGTGGAGAGGTCGAGGTGGTGGTGGTCGCACTTCCGCATATTGCCAACTTCGATGAATTCGATCCGCTTGCCCTAAGGAGTGGGGTTCGTCTCAGGTACGTGCGAGAGGCGGAAGGGTTCGGAAACCCTGATCTCGTGATTCTGCCAGGATCAAAGGTGACCATCGCGGATATGGACTATGTGCGAAGTTCAGGCATGGAGGGCAAGATAAGAAGCCATATCTGGAATGGACGCCCCGTGATCGGGGTATGCGGCGGAATGCAGATGCTTGGGAGTTCCATCCACGACCCCGACGGTATCGAATCGGAGCGGCGCATGGCCGAAGGTCTTGGGGTTCTGGACATCGAAACGCGGTTCGTCGGTGAAAAGCTGACGACGCGTACGGAGGGCAAGATTGTTGGCGACAGAGGACTTCTTGCCGGCGCGCGAGGAATGGCGGTGTCGGGGTACGAGATTCATGTGGGTATCACGGAGTCGGACCAGGGCGCTTCCGGCGTAATGGAGACCATGGACGGCGAAGCGGTCATCGGATACACGGACAGAACAGGGCGGGTGCTCGGCACCTACGTCCATGACTTGTTCAAGAACGAGGCTTTCGCCGAGCGCATCGTAGCCAATGTCGCACGGATGAAGGGATTGGACAGGCCTACCGAGTCTGAGCCATTCTCGCAGGAGGCGGAGTTCGACAAGCTCGCTTCGTATCTCAGAAAGAGCCTGGATATGAGCAGAGTCTATGAGGCGATGGGGCTTTAGCGGGGACGGACGGAGTGCGCCACGTCTGCTTCAGGATGGAGGCTCTATGCCGTGTTCGCGCAACACTCGCTCCAGATCCTCGCGTCTGGATCGTTCTTCGTCCCTTTCCCGCTCAGCCGTCAGACGGGCTGTCTGCTCGTTCTCACGCGCCCTGCGCTCGCTCACTCGCGCACGTTCGGATTCCTCGAGGTTTTTCAGGTACTCTCCAGTGGCAGGGTTGAAGAACCTGAACCAGTCCTTCCTGGCGTGCAGTTCCAGACCCAGCGCCGAACTGAATCCTCGGTACGATTCCCCGTCGAACTCTATCTCGATTGGCTCGTAAGCGTCGTCAACCAAGCGGAAGCCCTGCAGCAACGTCGTCAGGCGCGTCTCCTCGGTGGGATCGTACAGCCAGTACTCGGATACGCCCCAGCTTTCGTATAGGTCGCGCTTGCGCCCTATATCTTCTCGCCACGTGCTGTTCGACGTGACCTCCATTATGAAGGACGGAACCTGGCCTTCCAGCCACATAAAGTAGGAAGTGCGGAAGCGCTTGTCGAGGTTCGGTATCAGGAACACGTCCGGGGCGACGCTCCTCCTGGGGTCGCCTTCGACAAAGTAGATGAGCATATCGCCCGTGACATAAATGTCGGGTTCTTCCGAGAAGTGCGCGGACAGCGCCGAGGTCGCGTAAGTCAACGGAACGTACTGGAAGTCTGATTCGGCCACTGGTTCACCATCGGATTCGGGATAATGGACGCCGTCATTTGGCACAGGAGGCCGTGTATCTTCGCGTTTTTTGATGTTCAGGGTAACCATGTCAGCCCTCTATTCCGCTCGGAACCGCACAGAGACAAATTTGTCGCCAGTCCCATCCGATTATACTTTGCGATTATAACCGGGGCCTTCGAATCATGCCAATCAGTGAGCGCGCGGCATCTCAGCGACGCCGCGCGCTTCTCGATGTGGCGTTCTTGGGGTGAGGCTTTTATGTCAATCCGCTACTCAGCGGGGGACATCAGACCCACGCCCGCCCCCTGGGGATCCATTAGGAAGGCGATGCGGCGGCCCGCTTCGGGGATGTCCATTGGCTCCATTGCAATCTGCGCGCCGTGGGACTTTGCCTTCTCCAGCGTGGCGTCAACGTCGTCAACCTGGAAGTAGGTGCTCCAGTGCGGCGGCACGTTCATAGCTGCCAGATGCTCGGGCATCTGCATCACGCCCGCGACTCCGACGCCATCCACCGTAAGTACGTGGTATTCGCCGCCACCGCCCATTGGGTAGGTCTCCGACTTCACACCGAGAAGACCCTCGTAGAATTTGATCGCCTTTGCCGGGTCGCCGGTGAGAAGTTCGCACCAGGCGATTGACCCATGCTCGCTTTGAACCCCGGCGCCGATGTGGTTCTTCTTCTGCCATAGAGCTATCACCGCGCCGGTGGGGTCGGTGGCGACTACCATGCGGCCCGCGTCGAACACGTCGAACGGCTCATCCATCAGCAGGCTGCCGCCATTCTCGGAGACGTGGGTGGCGAGCTCATCAACATCATCCACGGTCATATAGACGTTCCAGTGCGGAGGGATGCCCATTTCCTTCTCGTCGTTCATCTGGGAAAAGATGGCGCCTGCATAGGAGCCATCAGAAACGGCCATCGTATAGACCATGTCACCCATGTCTTCCATCGTGTTGTCCTCGTAGCTCCACCCGAACAGGTCGGAGTAGAAGGACTTGGCGGCGTTCTGGTCCGTGGTAGCAAGGTCGGTCCATGATGGAGTTCCCTGCTTATAGCTTTCGATCTTCGGCAAAGTAGTTCTCCTTGTGAGTTGTTTCTCTTCGTCGGCCTTCCTGAGCCGAGCGCACACAAGAATAGAACATAGTTTCTCTTAGCGTCAAGTGGTTTGTGGGCAATTTGTAACTGAATTTCTCAGGGCTGAACGTACATGCGCTGAGAATCCGCCTATTTCACATTTTCCAGCCACTTCAGGAATTCTTCGGCGCCCATGCAGTTTACGATGTCGTCCTTCTCGCACCAGCCGCGGCGAGCCTGCGAGACCCCGTACTCCATGTTGCCCAAGCCCTCCGTCGTGTGGGCGTCGGTGTTGACGACGAGGGCGGCCCCCAGTTCGCGCGCCCGGCTGACGTGCGCGTCCTTCAGGTCCAGCCGTTCCAAGGAACCGTTTATCTCGAGGGCTGTGCCGGTGTCAGCGGCCGCCCTGAAGATCGCGTCGTAGTCGGCGTCCACAGGCCTGCGCTCGCCTATGAGCCGGGTGGAAAGATGACCTATGGCAGATACGCGCGGATTTCGCATCGCAGCGATTATTCTCGCGGTCATCGTCGCCGAGTCCTGTCCCATAGCGCTATGGACGGACGCCACCACCCAATCGAGTCCGTCCAGAACCTCGTCGGAATAGTCCAGAGTTCCGTCGGCCCGGATGTCCATTTCAGTGCCGCGCAGAATTCGTATGCCGCCGATGTCAGATTCCAGTTCCTTCAGTTGCCTGCCGTGGCTCTCCAGGCGTTCGACACTCAGACCGTTCGCTATCCCCCGCCCCACAGAGTGATCAGTCACAGCGATGTACTCCAGGCCCCACGCTTTAGCCTCCAGGATCATCTCCGCCATCGTGTCGCGTCCGTCGCTCCAGTCGGTATGGGTGTGCAGGTCTCCTCTGATGTCCGCCAACTGCACCAACCTCGGAATGTCGCCATCGCGCGCCCGCTCCACCTCATCGGCGCCTTGCCTTAGCTCGGGTGGGACGTACTGCAAGCCGAGCCTTTCGTACAGCGCCTCCTCGGTTGGGTAAGTCTCAAGTACGCCGGTCTCCAGATCCTTAAGGCCGTACTCATTCAGCGACAGACCCAGCCCGGTCGCTATCTCCCGAAGCCTGACATTGTGGTGCAGGTTGCCGGTGAAGTACTGGAGCATCGCCCCAATATACTCGGGCTCGCATACTCGGAGATCCACCTGTAAACCGGAATCGAGAACCACCGAGGTCTTCTTGTCTCCGTGACCCAGAACGTTAGCCACGCCATCCATACCAGCCATCGCGTCCATAGCGGCGGCCGGATCGGAGGTCACGCACACCAAGTCCAGATCCCCCACCGTTTCTTCGAAGCGCCTGATACTGCCGCAGACCACCAACTGGGAGATTCCGGCGCAGTTCTCGCGCAGATGTGCCGTGACCCGCCGTGAAATGTCCATAGCCCTGGCTATCGGGAACCTGTCGCTCCTGGATTTGGCGAACTGGATCGCACGGCCAATATTCTCAGCGCTCTTCTTCCCCATGCGAGGAAGCGAAGCCACACGACCGTCCTCCACGGCGGCCTCGAGCGCTTCGACCGATGTGACGTCCAGCTCCTTCCAGAGACGCACGACTGTCTTAGGGCCTAGTCCCGGAATATCAATTAGGTCCAGGACACCGTCGGGAAACTCGGCCTCCAGACGCTCCAGGTAGGACATCTTCCCGGTAGTGACAAGCTCGGTGATCTTGTCGGAAATGGCCTTGCCAACGCCGGGGATCTTAGTGAGGTCTTCTCCCTCAGCGACCATGGCGTCCATATCGCGGGGAAATCGGTCGATGGTGCGCTCGGCGCGCTGATAGGCGCGCACCGTGAACGACTTCTCGTCCTTCATCTGGAGAAGGCTGACAATCGTTCCAAACCGTTCGGCGATCTCTCCGTTGGTCATATCCGCTATCCCCCGTGGCAGCGCTTGTATTTCTTGCCGCTGCCGCAGGGACAGGGCTGGTTTCGCCCCACCTTGCCCGTACCGACCGCTTGGTCCCGACTTCTTCCACCGCCTGCCCTCGACATAACAGTTTCCCGCGCGGGCCTGCGCGCCGCCGAGCGGCCTCGGCCTCGGTTCGCGGTCCCGTTTCGAGCGCCATTCCGCTGGGCGCCGTTGGGAGAATTGCCGTCCAGGGCATCCTGCAATCTGTAAACGGAGTGCGCTATATCGCTCTGTATCTTGTACTGAAGACGCTGGAACTGGTCCATGCCCTCCTTCTTGTACATCACCAGAGGGTCGCGCTGGCCGTATGCGTACAGGCCGATGCCCTGACGCAGGTTCTCCATCGAAGTCAGGTGATGTACCCAGTTGGAGTCCACTGACCTCAGCATCAGCCAGCGCTCGATGTCCCGCATCGTATCCTCGCCGACCGCAGCCTCCATCTGGTCGTATGCCTGTTCAGCATGAACCAACAGCCTGTCCTCTATGCCGTCAATGCCAAGATTCATCAGCTGCTGGTGGTCGTACAGATCGTCGGGTGGCGGCAGAACCGTCCCCACCTCGGACACGAAGGCTTCTACGTCCCAATCAGACGGCCTCCCGTCACCAAGCGAGGACTGAACTATCTCGCTAAGCTGCGCGCCGACCATCTCCTGAATATTCGCCTTGAGGTCCGCGCCCGACAGGATCTTGTTGCGCTCACCATATATTACGTCCCGGTGAGTATTGACGACGTCGTCGTATTCCACCAGATGTTTTCTCATGTCGAAGTGATGGGCTTCGACCTTGGTCTGGGCATTTTCGATGGACTTATTGACCATCCCGTTCTCAATCGGAACGTCGTCATCCATTCCCGCCCAGTCCATGACCGACTTTATCCTTTCGCCACCGAATCGGCGTATCAGGTCGTCGTCGAGAGCGACATAGAACTGCGTCTTTCCCGGGTCGCCCTGGCGACCGGAACGACCCCGAAGCTGGTTATCAATTCGACGCGCCTCGTGCCGCTCGGTCCCGATGATGTGCAATCCACCCGCGCCCAGCACCGTCCGATGGTAGTCGTCCCATTCCCGCTCGGACATTCCTTCCATCTCCGCGTTTCCACCCAGCACGATGTCAGTGCCGCGCCCGGCCATGTTGGTCGCGACTGTGACGGCTCCCGGCTTGCCAGCCTGCGCGACGATCAGCGCCTCGCGCTCGTGCTGCTTGGCGTTAAGGACCTCGTGGGATACACCCTTCTTCTTAAGCATACCGCTCAGAATCTCGGACTTATCAATGTCCGTCGTGCCGACCAGGACCGGCTGACCGGCTTCGATGCGCTTTTCAATCTCGCGTACCACAGCCCGGTACTTAGCCCCCTGGTCTCGGTAAATCAGGTCGGTCGAGTCTTCACGCACCATCGGCCTATTAGTTGGAATGGCGACGACCTCTAACTTGTATATCTTGTCGAATTCCTCAGCCTCGGTTGCCGCCGTGCCGGTCATGCCTGCCAGCTTTTTATACAGCCTGAAATAGTTCTGGAGGGTGATGGTCGCGTAGGTGATGGACTCGGGCCTTACCCTGACTCCTTCCTTGGCCTCTATCGCCTGGTGAAGCCCGTCCGAATAGCGTCTTCCGGCCATGAGACGACCTGTAAACTCGTCAACGATGACTACCTCGCCCTCCTGCACAACGTACTCGCGGTCGCGCTGGAACACGACGTGCGCCTTGAGGGCGTTCTCCACGTGGTGGACGACGCCAAAGTTTTCGGGCGCGTAGAGGTTGCTGACGTTCAGGGAGCGTTCCAGTTTTGAAATACCTTCCTGGGTAAGCGCGACTGTTCTGTGCTTCTCGTCCAGCGTGTAGTCCTCTTCGAGCCGAAGCATAGGCGCGACCTTGGCATACCTCACATAGTCCCGCGCGGACATTTCCGCGGGACCGCTGATTATCAGGGGCGTCCGCGCCTCGTCAATCAGGATGTTGTCAACTTCGTCAACTATGGCGTAGGAGCGCTCCCCCTGCACGCGGGCCGGCAACTCGGTAACCATGTTGTCTCTGAGGTAGTCGAAGCCGAATTCGTTGTTCGTTCCGTATGTAATGTCGGCCTCGTATGCCTCTTTTCTATTGGCCGGCCTCATATGTTCGAACCCGCGATCTCCGTCCGTGAAGTCAGGGTCATATACAAATGCTTTCTGGTTCTGCAGCGCGCCTACGGTCACGCCCAGTTTTGCGTACACCGCTCCCATCCAGTGGGCGTCTCTGCGCGCCAGATAGTCGTTCACGGTAACGACGTGAACGCCGGTCCCGTCCAGGGAATTCAGATACGCCGGGAGTGTGGCTACAAGCGTCTTGCCCTCACCTGTGCGCATCTCGGCAATCTTCCCCTGGTGCAGAACGATTCCGCCGATGAGCTGAACATCGTAGTGCCGCTGCCCCAACGATCTTTTCGCAGCCTCTCGAACCGCCGCGAATGCTTCGGGCAGTATGTCGTCGAGTGAGTCATCTTGCGCCAAAGCGCGACTCAACTCATGCGTCTTTCCCATAAGCTGGGAATCGGTCAGCCGCTCGAACTCCCTCTCCAGCCCGTTTATCTCGTCCACCAGCGGCTGCATCTTCGAAATTACTTTCTCATCCGAACCGCCGAATAGTTTCGCGATGGATTTGAACATCTCAACCAGCCCCTTTCCTAATTTTCTCGGACAGCCTTTTCCACTCACGCATCGTATGCGCGATACGAACGGCCACTCCCACCGCCGACTCTCCCTGGCTATCGTACCCAATTGTCTGGTTTCAGCATACCAAATATATTCCCTCAATGTTTTGAATACAATTCAGGTATGCGACAGAGGCCTTCCAAAGTCATCCGTGCTTCCATTTCCACTACACATCCATCCCTTCAATGCGCTACAATACACTCACAAAGAACAAAGTTTCTGACACTGGATACATAAATATAAATTTATACTAACGAGAAATCGGACCATAGAGATTTCTCTTTATAGCGAACGCAGGGCGACGCAAGGCAAACTCAGGGCAAAATCGCCCCCTGTACATGCCTGTGACTCGCCTGTTTCCGCCCTGTACAATTATAAATCAGAATATATGACCTCTGCATCCGCCAGCCCGCCGGAATACATCTGACTCAACTTTGAAAGAGCCCTGGGCATGCGACCGCCGGACTATGCCGGACTCAAACGGAATTTAGTTAGCGCAACTCGACGCCTGAAGACGACACGCATTGCTACCGCCGAATTGGGTGCGATAACATCCATGCGACCTACTCGATTCCGAGTGTTCAATATCAGTATCAGTCGGGAACGACGAGCCATCGGTTGTATCAGGGGGATTGCGTGTACGACGCTGTGATAGTGGGCGCCGGGCCTGCCGGAAACACGGCGGCGCTTGAGCTTTCTAAGCTCGGTTTCAGTGTGGTGGTTCTCGACTATCGTGAGCGCATCGGCGACAAACTATGCACCGGCGTCATAGGTATGGAATGCTCTGATCGGTTTCCTGTCCCGCCCGAACTGATTTACCGTCGGACGAATACGGCGGCGATTTACTCCCCAGGCGGCCAGATGTATAGGGTCGAACGACCAGATACCCAGGCTTTGGTTGTAGATCGCGTCGGCTATGTCAATTCGATGGCGGCGGCGGCGGCGAGAAACGGCGCAGAGTACCGACTGGGGTGGCGAGTTGGAGATGTATTCCGCTCACCCAAAGACATTAGCGTGACCGCCCACCGAAGTGGGACCAATGAAATACTACGCGGTCGTATCCTTATCATTGCCTCCGGCTTCGGTTCCTCACTGACGGAAACTGCGTGTCCGACGAACGGCAGTGGACGCCCACGCCTGGTAGGGACGCAAGTTGAGGTGGTCATACGAAACGTGACAGAGACGGAGGTGTATGTCGGGGACGGCATAGCTCCTGGTTCATTCGGATGGCTGGTGCCCACAACCGGCTCGCGCGGACTTCTGGGTCTGATGTCGCAAGAGAAGTCTTCGGGCTGCCTCGAACGACTCTGCGACAGACTAGTCAATGAGGGCAAGGTGGTGGGAATGGAGTCCTCGCCAAGACGTTGGGGAATCCCTATCAGGCCCCTGGCCAAGACCTACGACGAACGGACGCTTATTCTTGGCGACGCGGCAGGATTCGCGAAGCCTACCACCGGCGGCGGAATTTACTATGCGATGCTGTCCGGGAAGATTGCGGCAGAGACAGCCGCCGAGGCCCTGGCATTCAACACGTTTTCCGAAGACACGCTCGGCACGTATGAAGAACGGTGGAAGGCTGAATTCGGGACCGAGTTGACAGTAGGATACTATGCCCGGATGCTATTCGAGTCGCTGACCGATGCCCGCCTGGAAAGCCTGATGGAAGTCTTCCTTTCAGAGGAACTGCAGAAGGAACTCATCAGGTCTCCGATTTTCTCATTCGACAGGCACAGCGCGATCATATTGAAGACAGTCGGGCACCGCCGAATGTTGGACCTGATCAGGAGCGCGGGGCCGTCCGTTCTCCCGTTCCTGGCGAGGCTCGCAAAGTCGTCAGCTTCCGCCTGACTTCACACTGTTATTGGAAAACAGCTCGTGAAGTACGGCCATCCTGGCGTACAAGGCGTTTTCAGCCTGCCGATAGAATGCCAGTCGCTCGTCTCGGACAGCGATGACGAAGTCACCGCTTCGCTGCATAGGGTCCATGACGATGCAGTCCGGCTTGAGCGAGTCCATGAACTGCTCGTCTATGACCAGCCGACCCTGTCCCCTGGAGGCGAGCAGCTGCATATGGGCCAGCGTTCGCGGACCGTTGAGATATATAACATCTGCCTCAGAGACCGCGTCCAGATCGGCATCCGAACCGATACTCATGCCTCGTTCGGCACAGTACTGCACGACCTTCTCGGGCACCTGGCCGCTAAAGGGTACGGGAATAATGTTCACTCCCTCGAACATGGCAAGCCCCTTGAGCAGCGCGCTTACGTTTCTGTGATCCAGGCGTCCGACAATAGCGACCGTGGCACCGTCTATCTCGCGCCGCTCACGTTGGACGGTATAGAGGTCGGCGAGGGCCTGTGTGGGATGGTCGTCGGAGCTGCCACCGTTTATCACGTGCATGACGTTGGTTTCCGCCGCGAGCTCTGCGACGTGAGTATCTCCTGTGCGAATGACGACGGCGTCCATCTTCAGGCTCGCCAGTATCTGAATGATGTCATCTACAAATTGAGTGTTGTGTACCGGAAAGAATTGGGAGGCGTCCTCGGTGTGGTACGCTCTGCCGCCCAGCAGCTCACAGGCTCGCTCGAACGATGTGCGGGTGAGAAAACTGGGTTCGTAGAATAGACAGTACAGAGCCCTGCCACTCATCGGTGAGAGCGAATCGTCGCCGTTTCTGAGGGCGTCGCACAGCGGGAACATGACATCTTCGATCCACTCTCGGTCTATCTCGGTTGTCTGGGTGAAGTGCTGGTAGCTGGCCATGTGCGCCTCCTGAGAGAATCGAATGTGATCCCGACAGCAGATTGTACATGAGCCGCGCGCTTCATAGCTACGCCGACATTTGACACATATCCAATCCCGATGCTAGATTTGAATGGCGGCTGGCAGTCGTCGGGTAGGACTGCTAAGAGCAGAGTGAACTGGGAGATAGTAACTTGCCGAGGTATGATTATCGTTGTACAGGCTGTGGCCACCAGTTCGAGCTGCGGCAGAGTTTCAGCGCAGACACCGTTCAGGAATGTCCGGAGTGCGGGGCAGACTCGAACAGAAAGATCCACGCGCCTCCGGTCATATTCAAGGGATCCGGCTGGTACGTGAATGACTACGGCAAAGGTCGCGGGAATAACGGCGTTTCCTCCGAAAAGTCAGAGGAGACGCGTGAGAAGAAGGAATCCACCGCCGAGAAGTCTTCTTCTGACAAGAGCAGCAAAACCAAAACGGCTTCAGCTTCCAAGTCAGGTTCCAACGATTAAAGATTGCGCGCGCTTGTACAACGAGTAACTGAGGCGTCAGTCTCCGTAGATGGAGAAGTCCTGGGTCGGATTGGCCCGGGACTTGTAGTTTTGGTGGGAATCGCCAGTGCCGACGGCGAACGACACATCGAGTACATAGTATCCAAGACGGTCAGTCTGAGAATCTTCGAGGACTCTGAAGGCCGGTTCAACCTGTCCGCGCTGGATACGGACGCACATCTTATGGTCATCAGCCAGTTCACACTCTACGCCGACACCCGGCGCGGTCGCAGGCCGGGATTCACCGAGGCGGCACCTCCCAATGTCGCTGCAAAGACGTTCGAAGCAGCGCTGTCCAAATTCAGGGAGAGCGGACTGCGAGTTGAGACGGGACGCTTTCAGGCGCATATGCACGTGGAGATTCACAACGATGGCCCGGTTACAATAATGCTCGACACCGCCGACAGGGGTCTGTGATTTCCTTTCGCTCCATCCGAGCGGTCTCAATCATCCGATTCAAGCAGACCCATTTGCGCTGCCTGTTCCAGCAGGGCCTGGGCACGCTTCACCACGGGCACGTCCACAACCTTGCCGTCGAGCGAAGTGGACCCGCGCCCCATCGAGGCGGCTTCCTCGAACGCATCAATCACCCTTCGCGCGTGCGTGATCTCCTCCATTGAGGGTGAGAATACGTGGTTCAGTATTTCAATTTGGGCGGGATGAATGGCGAATCTGCCCCTGAATCCAATGCTGCGGGATGCCTGAGAGTTTTCTCTGAGAGCGTCGGGGTCTCGGAAGGCGAAGAATGGAGTGTCTAAGGCAAGAATGCCCGCTGCGCGGGCGGCAATGGCTATGGCGGAACGGGCATAGGCTATCTCAGTGTCGCTGTCGGTGCGCTCGATCTCCATGTCGTTGGTGAAGTCTTCCGCTCCTAAGGCAATAGCCACTATCCGGGGCGAAGAACGGCATATATCGCGCAGCTTGACGATTGATTCGGCAGACTCAATCCAGGGAACTAGCTTGGTCGTCCCGATAGGCAGTCCCTTTCCCAGTTCGACTCTCTGCATGATTCCGACGACTTCGCCGAGGATTCCTGGATTGTCCATCTTGCCCACGGAGACGCCGTAGATGTGAGGCCCAATGACGGCGGCAAGGTCGTCCTCGAGCAGTCCGGTCTCGAGCGAGTTGACTCGCGGAATAACTCTCACACCCGTCTTTGCCAACTGGGGCACATAAGCGGCTGTGACCTCACGCGCGTTTGCCTTTTCGTCCCAGGGCACCGAATCTTCCATGTCCGGTACGAAGGCATCGGGTCTGAGATTCAGCGCCCTGTCCAGCATTCTCGGAGTGTTTCCCGGAACGAACAGCAGGCTTCTAAGTATTGGCGGCATGTCTTGGTCCTTGTTTCTTACTGGTTGCCTGTTAGTCCGTCACCTTGAAAAATGCGCGAGTCGCCTCAACGAATTCGGCAGGCTTATCAACGGTTACGACGTGCCCGGCGTTGGGAATGTCAATTGATGTCAGGTCATTGGCCACCGACTTCATGCGGTCGAGGATCTCGTCAGAAACGAGTGGGCTGTCGGCGCCCCGCACTTCCAGGATGGAACAGGGTATGGTCTCCAGCGCGCGCCAATACCGCGAAATAAGTCCGGGATCGCTCATGTCGGGCAGAGGGGTGTTGAAGAGCCGAGGGTCAGCTTTCCATGTCCATTTTCCGTCCGGATTCTGTTTAATCTTGTCCCTGGCGTCCTGCATCAGGCGTTCATCCGATGCCCAAGGGTTCGATGAACGTATCCAGGCGAAAGCGTCGTCGAGTGAAGGGAACTCCATCGGAGTCGAGGGGCGGTTGGAGGCCCCCGCCTTGGCTTCTTCGGACGGTTCGGGGCCGATGTCCACGATAACGATGCGCTCAACGCGGTCAGGGTGGTCTGCCGTGTACAGCAGGGAGTGCCAGCCGCCCATCGAAAGACCAGCGAGAGTGAACTTCTGGAGTCCGAGCGCGTCAACGAACGCGGCCAAGTCCTCGACGAAGCGGTCGCGAGCGTAGCCGTCGTCCGCATATCCAGATTCACCGTGTCCACGCTGGTCGAGAGCATAGACGTGGTACGAGCCGCGCATGGCCTCAGCGAATTCGTCCCAAATGCGAGCCTGGCCCGTGTGTCCATGGAGACACACTAGCGGCGGCAGTCCGTCAGTGCCCCAATCAAAGTAGCGGATGCGGACGTTGTTGATCGTTATGTACTTGGAATCCGGTCGTGTAGAAGTCATTTTAATCTCCGTGTTCGGAATTTAGTTCGCAGAGGTAAGGTAGGTAGTAATGGCGTCGTTCATCCTCTGGCGGGCGGACTGCGCCAGCTGAGTCGGATGACCGTCGAAACCGTGAGGACCGCCTGGATAGACGGCGAGCTCCGCCTCATTCCCCGCGGCCGCCCAGCGGGTGTGCATGAACAGTGTATCGTCAAGCAGCGGATCGAGAGTCCCGATTGTGAAAAGCGCGGGAGGCATGTCGGAAAGGTCGGCGTAAAGGGGAGACACGTCGGGGTCGCGCCTGAGTTTGGCCGGTACGAAGTGATCGTAGAACCAGTCCATTATCGGGGTGTTGAGGACGAGGAGGCGATCGCCCCAGTTCCGCTGAGAGGGAGTCATGCTGAGGTCGTAAACGCCATAGACCAGGTTTGCACCCGAAAATCCGGTGAAGTCGTGCTTGTCTCTCATTCTGAGGAGCGTGGTAGCGGCGAGGTGTCCTCCCGCGGATTCGCCGCCGATTGCCAGCTTATCCACGCCGAACTCGGACATGGCATTCCGCACAACCCAGAGCGCCGCGACTTCACAATCGTCGAGGGCGGCGGGATATGGATGTTCGGGAGCGAGCCGATAGTCAACGCTGATAACTACAGCGGAGCAGGTGTGGGCAATCTCCTCGTTGCGCGGGTCCTGTAGGTGGGCGCGTCCGAGCACCCAGCCGCCGCCATGGATGTGCAGATAGATGCCCTGAGGGGTTTCGGGAACGAACATTCGCAGCGTGATTGGACCACCAGGGCCTTCGATCTCGCCCTCCTGAGCCATGTCGGACAGCACCACCGGACCGGACATGGAGGTTCCTTCCTCCCTGGCTCTTCGGGTCTGCTCGGGAGGGACGGTGTCAGTGGCCGGCGCCTCGGCCAGAAGAGCCTCAAGCTGGCTGTTGAATTCAGAGGTCTCGGCGTCTATCGCTTCGGGAGTGAATAGTCTGGGATCGGGCATATTAATCTCCTGAGTACTGGAAATCTCGGTCAGCAGTCAGTTTACATATTTTGGCTGCACATAGTCAGTATCCTCATCGAATTGTGGGAGAAACTGGACAAATTACACGATTTGAGGCATTATCTGTGCATGGATGAGTGCAAATCCATTCGTGAAACAACGGACTCTCAGGCGGTCGCGCACCTCAGGCGGGAATTGATTAACGGCGCCGACTGGCCGGACGCACTTATGGGCGCAATCGCGCTTTGGACAACTCCCGAGGAAATTTACGAAGGTACCAGGCTGGTCTATCTAATCGCATCCGAGGCGTTCGACTGGCTCACTCTCGCACACCGGCTGTGCGCGGAAGCTCGAGACCTCATTCCCGAAGGTGAACTGGAAGACTTCCTCTTTACCGGACGTTTTCCTCCGCGCGTGGACGAGAGCGACTTCAAAGAAGTTCTGGGTGTGGACAAGAATAGCGCGTACCTGAATTATTTCTACGGAGTGGAAGTTGAAGCAGCGCTGCAACAGGTTGTTGAGGCGGAGATAGAAAAGCGTTTCTATGCCAGCGGCAGGCAGTACGCGACTGACCACACTAACGAAGCGTTCCAGCGGATCTACAACTCGACGCGGGATGACCTGCTAATCGCCTACTGGGATCACATGAATCGTCCGTATCGCAATATAACAACGCTGACCGAACTAAAGGAATTCACTTACTGGTTATTCAAACGCAGGCTGAACGTTTCGGACAAGGCGAAGATCGCCTCCGACACAAAGAAAGGGATGGAAGCTCTGGACCCGGCAGTCCACATCCCGGGCGTATTAAGCTTCTAGCGCCAAGCGACCGTTCTATCTGAACATATCGCGATCCCGCTCGCGTATGAGGGGCGTATATCCAGGATCCGCTGTCATGAATGGGTAGCCGCGCACTACCGACACCGGGACTCCAATTGCCTTGAACTGAACGAGTTCCGCGGCTGCGGCCAGTTCGTCGGCGACTGCGATAGTTGTAACGTGCATCTCCCGTCCCTGGGCGTCGCGCGTACCTCGATAGTCGGTCATTGGGTCCATTCCCGATACGCCGATTGCAAAATTGACGTGCCCCTCTCGCCATGCCCGTCCGAAGGTATCCGACACGATGACAGGAAGTGAAAGACCCACCGATTCTTGTATCTCGTCACTAATCCTTCGAGCCGACGCATCTGAGTCTTCAGGAAGCAGACAGACGACATCTTCTCCTGGCACGTTCGACTGGTCAATGCCAGCGTTTGCGCACACAAATCCATGATGAGTCTCGGATATGATCACGCCTCGGTCAGGATCCATGCGTACAATTGACTTGCTCTCTCTCAGAACAAGCTCAACCAACCTGGGATCGCGCCCCGTGTGTCGGGCGAATTCAATAGCGAAGTCGGACGGTGAAATCAATGAAAGATTCACAAGCCTGCCCTCGGCCTTGGAAATGATCTTCTGCGTTACAACGAGGATGTCGCCCTGAATCAGCGGACTGCCCTGCCCACTGGCCGCAGACGCAATCAGAAGGCCGAGCTGGTCTCCAGGCTGCACTTCAGGGATACCGGTAATTCCGAATATCGTGACCGAGTGCCCTTGGGTTTCATTGTCAGGCATGACTAGCAATGCTCCCGAAGATTCAGGCGTACAACAGCGCGCCCGCAATGGATACGACAGAGCCGCCGTTCTGGTCGGCGGGACACTGATCGTAACCCATATGAACGCCGGTTGCGCCCTCGAGAAGTCTGAGCATCAAGTATATGGGCGAGAGTCCGCAAATCTTTCTAGCATCCGACTCTGCAACCGATATATCCAGAAATTCTCCAGGATTACCCGAACAGATCGCCTCGATGGACACGTCGTCTTCGGCCTTCAGTTTTGCTTTGGCAATGTCATCCAGTGGCTCGGCGTCGCCAAAGGCGGGACCCACGTGGGCAAGATCTCCGGCGGCAATTACCAAGGTCCTTCGGCTCTTCATGGTTCGGCTAAGAACCTCCAGAGTTCCGGTCATACTTTCGTCATCCCATGGCGAAGAATCACCGTTGATAAAGTGGTGGAATGACCCGCACAGGAGGGGTAAAACGGACACATCCATGTCACGCATGAAGTGGTGCATCCACACAAGCGCCAATTCAATAGAGTGCTCGGATTTGTGGTGGAGCTCCTCATCGAATGCGGATTTGCCTAAGATTTTCGCAATCTCCCCAGCCGTATCCGTGTCAGTTTGAATAGTGCCGTGCGGCGTGTGGTAGTTCTGAAGCGTGGGCGTGATTCTACCCAGACCTCCCTGATGGTCCGTACCCAATACAACAACAAGCTCGACGGAGCCAAGGTCGTCCTGGGCCTGCTGCCAGAGTTTGGCGTATGTCGCGTGTCCTCGGCTGTAATCAATATGCGGGCAGAGCATACCGACAAGATCACCGGCCGGCCGGGATACGGGAACGTCGGGCTGGAATCGCCCGCACCATTCACTAATTGCACTTTCGAGCTGAGCCGCAGATTCAGGATAGACGGCTCCGGCGTGGGATGGAGGTCTATATTGGCCCCGTCTGTAGCTGTCTAGCGCACGCCTATGCACTCTGCGGTATGATCCGTTCTCGATCATCAGGGCTTGATCGAGTTGACTTATGATCGAATGCAGGTCGTCCTCGGTAAGGTCGAGTCCCACCCTGAGAGTAAGCGCCGCGCGGATCGCCGCTAGATCCCTCGTTCCATCCAAGAAGGCGACCAAGGGCGCTAGATATGAAGGTAGCATTATTGTGGATTCGGACATCGCAATCGGATCGCGCAGGTAAAGAAATCGCTGCCCCAGGTGTTCGACCCACATTGGTTCAACAGGGCGGATTTTCGGTTTTGGCGGTATTGACATACTGGTCATCGGCAGTCAATCTCTATCTCTCATTGTCGGCGGTGCGCGGTCGCGAGGGAAATGTTAACACACAGAAGCGCGAATATGGCGATAATTACAACCTCGCGGCATATGCGGTTCAGAATGGCGCTGTGCTACAATTTCAGGGCTTCGGACTGGATGTACCGAGCGAATGGAGCCTGCACAATGCCTATCGCAGAGGATTTGAAAGTATTCACGGGCAACGCACATCCGCAGTTGTCTCACGATATATGCTCGTACCTGGGCATACAGCCCGGACAGATAGATGTGTTCAAGTTCAAGAACGACAATACGTTCGTGAAGATTCTGGAAAACGTTCGTGAGCGCGACGTTTTCATCGTTCAGCCGTTCAGCGTGCCCGTCAACGACAACATAATGGAACTGCTGATCATGTTGGACGCCGCCAAACGCGCATCCGCAAGGCGCATTACGGCGGTGCTGCCATATTACGCCTATGGGCGCAGCGACAAGAAGGACCAGCCTCGCGTCCCGATAACCGCACGCCTGGTTGCCACCATGATAGAGGCGGCCGGTGCGGACAGAGTGCTGACGCTCGATCTGCACGCGGGACAGATACAGGGATTCTTCAACATACCGGTTGATGAGCTGACCGCAATCCCCATGCTTGCCCACCATTTCGCCAACGGGGAAGACCTCGTTGTGGCCGCGACTGACGCTGGTGGAGCAAAGCGTGCCAGGGACACCGCCGATTTGATAGGCGCGGATATAGCCATAGCGGAAAAACGCCGCCTGGGAAACTCGGAAAAGGTTGTGGTTGACGAAGTGATCGGGGACGTCAAAGACCGAAAAGTGATCATTGTGGATGAGGAGATTAGCACCGGCGGCACGGTGGTAGCGGCGGCCGGCGCTCTTGCCTCACACGGTGCCCGGGCGGTCTATTGCGCCGCTACCCACGGCGTTCTGTGCGGAGACGCTCCGATTCTTATGGAACAGAGCGCTATCATAGAGACTGCGGTGACAGATTCGCTACCGATCAGCTACGAAAAACTGGGTTCTAAGACACGGGTTATCTCGATAGCGTCCATGTTAGGCGAGGCGATTCGACGGATTCACAGCGGACTGTCGGTGGGGGAAATGTTCGAAGAGTCCCCGCGGACTCCTGTGACTACCTTGTGAAACTATTCTCAAATTGATAGAATTGGGGCAATATGGTTAAGTTAAATTCCTCCGATACCCCCGACAGTAGAACTGGCATATACGCCGACATTCAGAACCTGCAGGACATTTCCAGAGAAATCCTGGTTGTTCTCATACGCCGCTGGCCCGAGGACGTTCCGCCGCCTGGCAAGTTGAACCTCTACGTAAGAGCCGATCACGCCGACCTCTGGCGAGTGTGGGCAAGCCATGAATTTTCTGACATGGAGGTCGTTGTCAAGGGAGTGCAGCACTACACCCTATCGGCGACCAAAAACGCCGCAGACATGGCCATCGCCGTTGACGCCATCAGCGACTTCAACCACAGTCGAGTGAATCACGTAGCGGTCGTCAGCGACGACAGCGACTTCATATCTCTCTACGCAAAGCTGGCCGAAGAGGTCAACGGGTTTGAGTCAACTTACAGCAACGGGAACATTCCGTTCCTGTGGGTTTTCACCGACAGAATGGGAACGCGCTCCGCCCTGCTCCAGGAATTCTTCCCTCACAAGTACATCCATATTGTGGACCACAGGCTGTACGATATGGTCGAAAGGGAATGGGAACGCGAAGAGGCGGCGCTCTCGGCGACCGTCGAAGAGCAGGCGGACACGCCGGACGAACCCCCCGTCGTCGAGGAAGCAACTCCCTCTCCGGTGGCCGAAGAACCCAAACGTGTGCCTGAGCCCGAACCTGAACCGTTCGATGAACTGCCCCTAATCTCGGAAGCTCAACGTGAAGCCTCAGAGACAGAACGCATCGCTCTCCAGCTGATCCGAGACATGCCGGTTGGCAAGTTCAAGAGTATGGACTGCCAAGACATTATTCGCACGAATTTCCCCGGTCATCACCTTTCAAACGCCGACGGACCCGCGTTCGGCACGATCTTCAGGAGGGAAGTGCTGCCCTTCATGGAAGAACGCGGCGTCAAAGACCTTGGCAGCCAGAGCCCCCGTCAGTATGAGATGACCCACCAGGCGAAGCGTTCCCTGGCCCGCGCGTAAGACCAATAGTACAATAGATTACTTTAGGGCCGGCGCTGTTCCGGCCCTTTTCTTTTGCCTTCGAAGACTCCCCGATATAGATTGCGAAACGGGATGGAACTCAGCGCCGGGCCAATAACCGAGTCGTTACTCCTGTGCCCTCAGGCGTTTGGCAAGTATAAGGTACGGTATTGAGACAGCCAATCCGATCAGCCCCATCGCTGTAAGCGCCCATGTTACTGACGTAACTCCCGCGAACCATCCCACAAGCAGGCTCGACCCAACAACAAACCCCTGCCCGATTCTCTGAAGACTCGTAATCCTTCCTCGCAGTTCGTCGGGAACCAGCGTCTGCGTAAGCGTACCATTGGTAGTCCTGAATGCCGTCTGTGTAGATGCGAATAGAGCAATTACCAATAGGGCAAGCGGGAGCCACACAGCCTGTGTCAGGGCCAGCGCCAGAAGGGAACTCGCGATTGCGGTCACTAGGCATACCAGTCCCCGCCTGAAGAAGAATCCGAACGATGCGATCACCAGCGCCATCAAAAGACCGCCAAACCCGTTTATGGCGAGCATGTAACCACCGACATCCGCGCCGCGTTCCAGTATCTCGAAGGTGAAGAGAGGCAGCGAAAAGATAACAGGCTGCAATATGACGTTGGGAACGATTGTCAGTGTTGTCAGAAAGAAGAGCACCCTGTTTCCGGTCCATATGTACTTGAAACCCTCAAGAAGATCAGTCAGAAAGCCCCCGGTACCAGCAGACGGTCTTCGGCGTCCAGCGCTCGCGTAGGGCGTTCGCATTGGCAGGAAGGCAAGAATCATACCCAAGTAAAGCAGCGACTCAATTGTGAAGTTCCAGAAGAAGCCCAGTGTGGCAACGAGAACGCCACCGATGAATGGCCCAATGGCCCTGGTACCCGGAATGGTCAGCACATTGGTGGCATAGGCATTCCCCAGCAGGCGCCTGGGAACTGTGTTGGCTATCAGGGCCTGCCTCATAGGCTGGGTAATGGACAAGCACATACCGCTGACGATGGCGTAGGCGAACACGTGCCACACTTCGACGAACTCGAAGTGGACTATCCAGGCGAATCCGAACGAAAACGCGGCCATGAACGCCTGAAGCGAGATGATCAGCCTGCGACGGTCAACACGGTCTCCAAGAACGCCACCGAGTGGGCCTATTATCAGTCCTGGAAGCGTATTGATCCCGCCAACTCCGATCACAAGCAGCGCGGAGGCCTGAGTATCACGCGTGAGATGCTGCACGAGCCAGCCGAGGGTGAGCAACTGTAGCCAGTTCGCCGTATTTGCGAAGAAGTTGCCGACCCATAGAAGACGATAGTCCCGCGACGCAACCCAGGCGTCGAAAGTTTGGACTCTGGGCAAGATTACTCGTCGAACTATGGGAGCGCCTCCGTACGGTGATGGTAGGCCGTATGATACAGATGTCTGGATTGAGTTGTCAGTCAGGTTTTCGAGCTAAGATCACCACAGCGAACGGAACTTTGGTCAGCCTCTCCCAGTGATCAGCCCAGTATCGTCCTGCATAGGGAGAGCGTTCATCTTCGGGAAGACCGACGGGATAAGGCTCTATCAGCCGCTCTATGCATAGGCCAGCGTTGATCACCGACGACACAAGTTCCTCAATCGTGCGGAAGAAAGTAAGCCCGGGCGAATGCCCCTCTGGGACAGGGTCCTCCCAGACTTCTACGGGCGGGTTGAAGTAGTGGGTCACGCTCAGGGATCGAGTGGCGACGTTCCAGTCGAACGCGCTGAGTGGATGGACAGTTGACATTACAAGCCGCCCATTCGGGCGAAGTAACTCCGCGCACCTATCCAGACATTTACGAAGGTCGGGGATGAATTCCCATCCGAAGGAAGACATTACCAAATCGAACGAAGATGGCCTGAACATAGTTGGAGACTCCATGTCTCCGCTGAGAAGATCGAATTCGACGTCCGTCACTTGCCTCAGAGACACGGCATGAGAGAGTTGGTTTGGCGAAATGTCGAGGGCGACCACCTCAGCGCCCCACTTAGCGAGCGCAATGGAGTTCTGCGCCCCACCGCAGGCGAGCTCGAGTACGCGCTTGCCGGAGACGTCGCCCATGAGCCGATAGTAACGTTCGCCCGGCGCGAATGGAGCGTAATGAACATCGTCAAGAGCGATTCGGCTGTCGGCCTGATAGGATGGGGACATGGCATCCCAGCCCGCCCTGATAGCGCTCTTTACATCCTGAGAGTCCAAATGGGCACGCTATCCAAGGTCGCCGACGCGGCAGATTGCCGATCTTAGCTGGGCCATTGCCTCGAACACGCTGACGTTGTCGTTGTACACCGCCGAGCCCGCTACCAATTGGTCAGCTCCTGCATTTACGACCAGCGCAGCGTTGTCAGCCTTTATCCCGCCGTCAACTTCCAGCATGGCCTTCGATTTTGCCTCGTCAAGACATGCCCTGGCGCGAGATATTTTTCGGACGCTGGAGGCGATGAACGGTTGGCCTCCCCATCCTGGATTGACGGTCATCACAAGCAGCAGGTCAATTTCGGAAATCACTTCTTCCACGGTGGACAGGCTTGTACCCGGGTTCACGGCGACACCCGATTCCATCCCCATGTCGCGTATCTGCCCGGCGGACAGGTGCAGGTGAGCGGTCGCTTCCTGGTGTATGATTATTCTGTCCGCGCCCGCGTCTCGGAGTTGGTGAAAGTGATTCTCCGGCTCTACGACCATCATATGAATCTCGAGGGGAAGGCTGGTCTTCGGCCTGATAGCCTCAACTACCACCGGACCAAAGGTGATCGGAGGCACAAACTGTCCATCCATGACGTCTATGTGGAGGCAGTCCGCCCCGGCCTGCTCCGCTTCGGCAACCTGCTCTCCGAGTCTAGCGAAGTCGGCAGACAGTATGGATGGGGCTATTTTCACTCTCCTATTGTCCATGCTGCTCCTCCAACTCCGTCCTGGCGGCGGTAATGGCATTCAAGACTCTTATGTAAGCCGTTCCTCCATGCACGTCCCGCGCCGCGATCGAGGATTCGACAGTTATATCGTACACATCCGGTCCGAACAGGTCCGAGTGCGACTTGTACTCTTCAAGAGAAAGTTCTCCGAAGCCGGCGCCCTTCTCCAAAGCGTACTCGGACAGTCGCGACACGATGCGGTACGCCTCTCTGAAAGGGGCGCCGCGGGCCACCAGGTAATCGGCGATGTCAGTGGCCAAGACATAGCTGTCGCCCGCCGCTTGACGCATTCTGTTTGCATTTATCTCTATACCTGAAACCAGGTCGGCAAAGATTTGAAGCGTTGTCAGAATCGTATCGGACGTGTCGAAGAATCCTTCTTTGTCTTCCTGCATATCGCGATTGTATGTCAGGGGAAGTCCCTTCAGGACTGTCAGCAGCCCTATCAGGCATCCATAGACGCGCCCCGTCTTACCTCGCGCAATTTCGGCAAAGTCAGGATTGCGCTTCTGGGGCATAATACTGCTGCCGGTTGTGTACCTATCAGGCATACGAACGAAGCCAAACTCGTCCGACGACCAGAGGACAAGTTCCTCAGCCATTCGAGAAAGGTGCATGGCGCATATCGAGGAGGCCGAAAGGAAGTCGAGCAGAAAGTCGCGGTCGGACACCGCGTCCATGCTATTGGCGGACACACGCGAGAATCCGAGTTCGTCGGCGACGAATTGGCGATCTATCGGATATGGCAGTCCGGCAAGCGCGCCGCTTCCCAGCGGCATGACGTCTGTACGGTCGAAAGCCTGCTCGAAACGCTCGGAATCGCGGGAGAACATCTCGTAGTAGGCCAGTATGTGGTGTGCCAGCAGCACGGGCTGGGCACGCTGGACGTGCGTGTAACCGGGCATGGGAGAGTCAGGATAGCGGTCGGCGAGCGCGACCAGGTTCCATCGAAGATCGAACAGCGCGGAAAGTATGCTGGTAATGGACTCTTTGGCGTACATCCGCACATCGAGCGCGATCTGGTCGTTTCTGGACCGCGCGGTGTGGAGCCGGAGCGCGGGCTCACCGATCAGTTCGAACAGTCTGCGCTCGATGTTCATGTGAATGTCTTCGAGCTCCGGCTTCCACTCGAACTTCCCACGGCCTATCTCGTTCTCGATGTCGGTAAGACCGGCAATGATGGTCTCCGCATCCGATTCGGAGATTATCCCTTGCCTGCACAACATCCTTGCGTGTGCTATTGAGCCGGTTATGTCCTGCTTGTACAGCCGCCTGTCGTAGTGAATCGAGACGGTGTAGTCGGAAAATACTTCCTTGAGTCCCATTAGTAACTTCAGTCCGGACGCTTTGGGACCAGGAACCGACGTCGCATCGTGAGAATCTGCTCCTCACGATTGTTGTGCGCCCTGGTCTCTATGTAAACAACCCCGCGGTCGGGTCTGGACCGGGACTCGTTAACTTCCAGTATTTCGCTTTCGGCATAGATTGTATCGCCGTGGAAGGTTGGACCAGTATGGACGATCTTCTCGTACTCAAGGTTGGCGATTGCCTTCCCGGACATTTCGGGCACGCTCATGCCCACCACCAGACTCAATACCAACGCCCCGTTTACCAGAATCTTTCCATGCTGGTGCTCAGACATGTATCGCTCGTCAATATGAAGCGGATTGTGATTCATCGTGAGAAGCGAGAAGAGATGGTTGTCCATCTCCGTGATCGTTTTGCCGGGCCAGTGCTTGAAAACATCGCCCGGCACGAAGTCCTCGAGGTATCCGCCGAATGTATCTCTTCTGTCATGAATCATGCGTGTGCTTCCTTATTCGTTGCCGCTTCAGCCCTAGATCGCATACCGCTCCAGCAGACGCCGCGCTATCAGCAATTGCTGAATCTCGTTCGTCCCTTCGCCAATGATCATCAGAGGCGCGTCTCGGTAATATCGTTCGACATCGAAGTCCTTGATGTAGCCATAGCCGCCGTGTATCCGCATCGCCTCCATCGCCACCTCGCCGCACACCTCGGAGGCGAAGAGCTTTGCCATACCGACTTCCAGATCCACGCGCTCCTGTCCGGCGTCCTTCTTGGCGGCGGCGTCGTATGTCATCAGCCGGGCTGCCTGAATCTTGGTCGCCATTTCAGCCAGCTTTATCTGAATCGCCTGGTGCTGTGCTATCGGCTTGCCGAATGCCTCTCGCTGCTGGGCGTACTTGATAGCGGCGTCGAACGCGGCGGTCGCCACGCCCACGGCTCTTGCCGCGACGTTGATCCGCCCTGTTTCCAGCCCCGCCATTACCTGCTTGAACCCCTGCCCCTCGACTCCGCCCACGAGCGTTTCCGATCCAACGCGACAGTTGTCGAAGATTAACTCGGACGAATCCAGCCCCCTGTATCCGAGCTTATCCAAGTGCTGCCCGACACGGATGCCGGGGTTCGGCTTCTCGACCACGAAGCAGCTCATACCGCGATGGCGCGGCTGGGCGTCGGGGTCCGTCTTGGTCATGACCGCGAACACGTTGCCGTACTCCGCGTTCGTTATAAACATCTTCGTGCCGTTTAAAACGTACTCCTCGCCGTCCCTCTTGGCGGTCGTTTTGCCGCTCTGGACGTCGCTCCCAGCGTCCGGTTCAGTGAGGGCAAGTCCGCCTCTGAGCGCGCCGCTCGCAAGCCTGGGCAGATATTCCTCTTTCTGGTAATCAGTTCCAAAGTTCGCGACGATGTGTGCCAGCACATGATGCGTTCCGATTATTCCACTGACGCTCATCCAGCCTCTGCTCAACTCCTCGAATATGGTAGCGAATGTAGTGTGGTCGAGTCCCAACCCGCCGTACTCTTCGGGTATTGTGATTCCGAACAGGCCCATCTCGCGCATCGGCTCTATCAATTGTTGAGGGTAGAGGTCCTCGTTGTCGTACTCCTGGGCGATAGGCTCTACTTCGCGCCTGACGAAATCTCTCACGAGCGTTACTATCTGGTTTCTGACTTCGATTGCATCCACTGTGGCTGTCATATTTCGCTCCATATTCGGATTTCAGAAGAAAGTGCCGCGCTTCAGTAGAGCAGGTCGACAGCCGAACTGTCTTCGATGGCGGCCCAGAGTCGCGACAAAATCGTTTCCGACAACTCTAAGCCGCGAGGAGACTGAAAGTCCAGCGTTGACCCGATTATTCCCACGAACGTGACTATGTCCAGGAGAGCCCAGCCGAAGTCCTCCGCGCGGTCTGAGGAGGTGTAGTCAACTCCATGTGTAGAAAGAGTGTCCGCGTATGCCTCCAACAAGTCCGTCTGATATTGCCTTCTCATCTCCACTGGAACCGACGTGGACAGAAAGTAGGCCAGGTCATACATGCCTCTGCCCAATCGAATCGCCTGCCAGTCGATGAGCTTGAGACCGTCCCCGCCCTGTTCTTGTCCGAAGAACACATTGTCCAGTCGAAGGTCCCCATGCACTAGCGTCACGGGTGTACGGGACAACCGCGCCTTGACGTCGGAAACTCGTGGCCCTACTCGCCGCGCGACTTCCAACAGCCCTTCCGGTATCCCTTGTATGGCTCTGCCTAGCCTCCTCCATGCAACAGAGTGCATCCGCTCGAAGTAACCCGTACCGCCATCGAATGTAGGGACCCAGGAGACTTCGGAGCCGATTTCCTCCGACCAGAATTGCGAATGAAGCCGCCCCGCGCCGCTAACGACTTCAAGCGCCTGCTCGAACGTGCAGCCCTCTATCTGGTCGCCAGGACTCATATGTGACAGGTCTTCGATGATGAGACAGAATGCCCCGCTCTCGGAGTCGAACTCAGAGAAGAAGGTAAGAGGCGCTGTTTCGACTTTGTCCGCCAGAAGTTGGTAAAATCTAAGCTCTCTCTCGTACACGCCCAGTGTTGTCAGAAAATCGCGCGTGCGCTCATCGCCGGAGGCCGTTTTCCAGATAAGAGTTCTCGCGGCGGACGAATCCACGTCTCTGTACGCGAGACGTATTCTGTAAACCGAGCCTGCGAATCCTGCACCTGCCCCGACGGGTTCGATTTCGGCGCTCGCGATTCCAATGCCAAGAGCCGATTCCAACCACTGGGCCGTCATCCGCTCTGGCGTTGTGGGAAAACGTTCAGTAGGCAATCTGAAATCCTTGGGAAGAGACTATATGTTGATTCCCTGTTTGCGTCCCAGGTTCTTAGCCGAAATGCCGAGCACACGCAGAAATCCTTCGGCGTCCGAGTGGTCGTAGGTTCCCATCGCCTCCATCGAACTGTCGTCGGTGTACAGCGAATGGGGCATGGCCTCCGACGTATCCTCAGCAGTATCGAAATAGATCTGCCCCTTGTGCAGACGCACGGATATTGTGCCGGTTGCGAGTTCGGTGATAGGTCCGAGTGCGGCCAGCGCAGCTCTCGTAGCTAGGTCAAGCCAGTATCCCTGGTAGATCTGGACGCTAACCACATGGGACACATGGCTGAAGAACTCTCTGGCGCGTCGGTCCAGTACGAACTGAAGAAGGTATTCGTAACTCTGTCCAAGCAGTTCCATCGCCGGTGACTCGTAAATCCCTCTCGACTTTACGCCGACAAACCGATTTTCCACGACGTGAGTACCGATGCCCACGCCGTGACGTCCCGCGATTGCGTTCGCAGTCTCGAATATTTGCTCGATATCCAAGGGCTGGCCGTCAATCGCAGCCGGGATGCCCGACTCCCATCTGATAGTCACCACTTGCGACTGGTCAGGCGCGTCCCATGGCCACACTCCCATTCCCGGCTCCACGAATGTCGGCGAGATGGTAACGTCCTCCAGGTCACCGGCCTCGTGCGTCAGACCCAGGAAGTTTGCGTCCGTGGAGTACCGAGCCTCCCGCGCCGGTCTGATGGGCAGACCGTTCGACTCGCAGTACTCGATCATCTCCAGCCGACCAGGGAATCTTTCGACAAACTCCGGGTCGCGCCAGGGAGCGTAAACCTCCGTAATCGGGTCAATCATGTTGGCGGCGAGCTGCATTCTGACCTGGTCGTTGCCCCTGCCTGTAGCGCCGTGAAACATCACATTGATGCCGCGTTCTCTCATGTATTCGAGTATGGCGGCGACCGTAATCGGACGCGCGATGCCGGTCGTGTTCCAGTACCCGCCTTCATATCGCGCCTGCGACTGGATCACCTTTAGCCCGGCCTCAGCCAATGCCGCCCGTCCCGGGACGATCACCGCGTCCGAAGCGCCGCAGCCGATCATCCTGTCCGTGATCGCATCGAGATTCTCCTCGTCCGGCTGTCCCAGGTCCACAGTGAACGCCTGCACCTCGAACCCGTTCTCTCGCAGCCAGTGGGTCACCGTGCAGCTGTCCAGCCCCCCGGATACCGCCCCGCCAACCACGCTCACATTCTTCTCTTTCAACTCGCGCCAATTCATTATTCTGCGGTGGCCTCTCTCACTTCATTCTTGCGACTCTTCATGATTCAGTTCGGGCATTAGTCAGTGACTATCCCTTTCGGTGGAGCATTGCATTTCTAGTACGAAACACAGGCATACTCTATAACCTTGAGTACTGACTCCTGACCGAAACGCGCTTTGTACTCTTCGGCTATTTCAGTGATTGGTCGCGACGGTTCATCCCCGGGCGGCGCCAATATGATCAGCAGCTTGGACTGCTCCTTTTGAATTACGCCGTCGGAGCCCCTCCATTGGCCTGCCGCATCCACAACGGTCAGCCCGTCCGGGAATCTCGGGGTTACAGTATCTTCCAGAAATGTCGCCCATTCGTCGTCGGTTACCATCATACCGTCGGAAGTCGAACGCCCCATGAACAACTGGTAGTTGACAAACTCATCCATTCCTTCAGGACAAACGGGTGGAGAGTCTTGGGTACACCCGACCACTGTCGCAAACACCATTAACAGGAATAAGACGACGAGTATTTCTGTGGGTTTGCTGTCCGATCTCATTCGCGGATTCAGGGCATGTCTTACGTTAATCAGGTACAGGGGGCAGTAGAACATAGGGACAGACCACAGTCTGCCCCCATGTCTCTTCAGGACTTACATCTTGCCTTCGAAGGTTGTTCCCTACCCGACAGCCTTAATTGCCGTCTCCAGACGCTCCATGGCCTGGTCTATCTCCTCCGCGGACACCGTTAGAGGGGGCATCAGCCTTACCGCGTTCGGCCTCAGAGGATTCGTCAACAGACCCTCGTTGTTACAGTTCGCAACCACGTCGGGACCTATGTCGGAGTTGAACAACACCGCCCACAGCAGACCCATGCCGCGAATCTCGGCGACGCTGCTGTTGTTGGCCATGATGGTATTCAGCGCCTCTCCCATACGCTCCCCCATTTCGGCGGAATTCTGGGACAGGTCATTATCTATGATGTACTTCGTCGAGGCATACCCGGCCGCGCATGTAAGCGCATTTCCGCCGAACGTAGAGCCGTGGTCGCCCGGCTCGAAGGCGCAGGCTTCATCCTTAGCCATGAACGCTCCGATGGGAACGCCACCACCCAGGCCCTTGGCCAGCGTCATGATGTCCGGCTCGACTCCGAACGACTCGTATCCGAACAGCGTGCCGAGCCGACCCATTCCGGTCTGCACCTCGTCGAATATCAGCAGCAGACCTTCCTGGTCGCAGAACTCGCGCACATTCTCAAGATACCCTTCGGGAGGAATATTCACGCCACCCTCCGCCTGCACCGGCTCCAGCATCACCGCGACTGTGTCTTCCGACACCGAGCCCTTGAGCTCTTCGAAGTCGCCAAAGGACACGTGCTTGTATCCGGGCGGTATGGGCTGGAAGAGTTCCTGGTAGTGCGGTTGCCCGGTGGCGGACACGTTGGCCATCGTGCGCCCGTGGAACGAGTTCAGCGCGGTAACTATCTCGAAGGCGCCATTCTTGTTCCTTGCCCCATAGCGACGCGCCAGTTTCATCGCGCCTTCATTGGCCTCGGCCCCGCTGTTACAGAAGAACACCTTGTCCAGAGCCGAGTTCTCCACCAGTATTTCAGCCAACTGTAGTTGGGGAACCGTGTAGAACTGGTTTGAAGTCTGAAGAAGGGTGCGCGCCTGCTCAGAGATTGCGTCTGCAATAGCTTCGTTCGCGTGCCCGGCGTTGTTTACGGCCCAGCCGGAAGTGAAGTCCAGGTATTCCTTGCCGTCAACGTCCCACACCTTCGTGCCGTCGCCCTTCACGATTACAACGGGCTGGCGACGAACGACGAACATATAGTATTTGCTCTCTACGTCTTTCCAATCGGTGGTCATCCTATTCTCCTCCGGTGAGTTCCTTCAACCGCTCGATTGCCTCGTCCAGCGAGTCCAGATCGAGCTTCATTTTCTCGACAGTGTCCAGCAGGACCTGTATTTGCTGTTCCAGCTCGCTGCCCGGCTCGATCACAATGCCGGGCGTCGTCTCCTCTGTTCGTGTGGGTTCGGGCTCGCCCACAGTCGCCAGCGACCCGACTCCGGTCAGCGCGGCGAGGGCAAGTCCCAAAGAATCCTCCATTACTACTTTGTCTCCCGTGGCCAGGATCACGCGTTTCAACTCGGGGAAGTTCACACCCTCCGCCCGGATGTAAACTGGCTCAGCGTACAGCAGACTGGTCCCGACAGGGATTACCAGCAGGTTGCCCCGCGTACAGGTCGAACCCTCCGAACACCTTAGAGTGAACCACGCCGATATATCCTGGTCGTTGTCTATCCGTGCTTCAACCTGCTCAGGACCGTCAATTTGCCGGTCCTTCGGGAAGTTGAATGCCACCAGCTTCCCGTAGTTTTCTCCATCGCTTCGGGCGGCAAGCCAGCCTACGAGGTTCTGTCTCTGGCTCGGTGTGTACGGCATCAGGAGGACGAACTCTTCTTCCTCCTCTTCCGGAAGACGCATTATCACGTAGTACGGCTCAACTTCCTGGACCGTGGACTCCTGCCCGAACTTCTCGTTGGGAATCGCCCACAGGTCTTCGTTGTTGTAGAAGTTCTCCGGGTCCTGCATGTGGTACTTGAGATACCTTTCCGCCTGCACCGTGAAGAAGTCCTGAGGATAGCGGACATGCTCCTTCAGACCCTCCGGCATCTCATCCTTGCTCTTGAACAGGTCGGGGAATATGCGCGCATAAGTCCGAACTACCGGATCGGTTTCGTCCCAGATGTAATAGTCGAGTGAGCCGTCATAGGCGTCTATCGTTACCTTGACGCTGTTGCGCATATAGTTGATCTGCCCCGTCGCTGGATCTCCAATTGGGTCCGAGTACGGATAGTGGTCCGACGTAGTGTATGCGTCTTGCACCCAGATCAGCCGACCGTCCGCCGCGACAATGTAGGGGTCTCTGTCAAGTAACAGGAACGGAGTTGCCTTGCTTACGCGCTCCTGGATCGCACGGTGATACTGAATCCTGCTTTCAGGAATGATCTCTCCGCTGATCAGAATGTTGAAGTCGCCGAAATGCCAGGCGTAGGCAAGACGACGGAAAACGGACGACAACTGGACGCCGCCCTGACCGCTATACCTCGTCCTGAAGAGGTCACCCTCTGCGGTCTGGTAGTCAAGTTCGTCAGTGTTCGAGTTGACGACCACATAGTTCAGTGTGTTTTCGCCATAGTAGATGCGCGGATTGTCCACGATTAATTCGGGCGGAGTATTACCGTCCTGGAGCCCAATGGGGATGGCCCCGTCCGCCGGTATGTCCTTTGCGAAGAATTCCGGCCTGCCCTCGGGCGTAAACTCCGTTACGGGGCTCATCGCGATTCCGATACCGTGCGTATAGACCAGCGTGTTGTTGACCCAGTTCTGCGAATCAGGATCGAGATTCTCCGGCGCTACCTCGCGCGCAGACAGCAGTACCTGCCTGTATTCGCCTCCGATGGTGTACCTGTCAACATCCGCGTCCTTGAAGTCGTAGTACAGCCTGATGAGCTGAATTTGGCGGTACACGTCCGATAGCGGGCGGTAGTCCCACAGCCTGATATTGTTCACCGTCTTGAGGTTGTCCTGGATAAGCTCGGCGCTGACTTCACTCTCAGCCGGATAGAAGTCCTCTTCGATCCGATTCAGAGCGAACGCCTGCCGCGTAAACTCGATGTTTCTGGATATGTATGGCTGTTCCCTCGCGAATTCATTTGGTGTAACGGAGAACTGCTGGATTAGAGCCGGCCAGGCCGTCGAGAGAACTAATCCCAGAACTATCCACATCACGACCGAACCAACGACGATCCGCAGCCCTCTGAAATAGATGTTTGCGAGCATCAGTATCGCGGCGGCGACCGCGACGATGGTCATGATGAGCAGCGCGGGCTTTCGAGCATTGAGGTCCGCGTAGGCGGCACCGAACACATTGCCGTCCTCGGACAGAACCAGCGCCAGCCGGTCGAACCAGTGTCCCGCGGCAATCGTCAGCATAATCAGCGCGCCGATGACCGACAGATGTATGATGACCCGCCCTGTGAACTCGTAACTCGCGCCGCGCAGCGTATAGTTTATGAAGTGCAGCGCGATTGTTCCGATAAGGGTCACTATTCCCAGGCCCAGAATCCATCCCTGTATGAAGGAATAGACTGGCAGACTGAAGATATAGAAGCTCAGGTCCTGGCCGTACACGGGCTCGGACTGGCCGAACGGCACCGCGTTCGTGAACCTCAGAAAAAGCTCCCACTGCGAAGAGAGCACCGACCCGAAAATCAGGCTAAGCAGCAGAACCGCGACTACCGAGCCCCACACGACTATGCGGGACACGAAACTGGTGACGTCCTCAGGCAGCGGCAGAGTGACAGTCCCTCTGGTGTGCATGTAGCCGACCCTGAAGCTGACCGACAGCACAATCGCCGCAATCACCGCGCCTATGGCGAAGAGCGCGATCCGCGTTACCGCGACCTTGACGAAGATACTGCGCAGGTCGAGAGCCTCGAACCAGAGAAGATCCGTGTAGATCCCCCGCGCGAACGAAAATATTCCGAATATGACTATCAGCCCGATTATTATGGCGCCCCATCTGAATGAGGAGCCGGAGGGCCTGGGACCGATCTCGCTTGTCAGGCTATCGTTATCGTCGCCGTTGCGCGAATATTCTTCAGCCATTGTTACTCCTATCCTACGCGCGTGCCGAAGTGCTCACCTGTAAGCGAGCGACGAAGCGCGCCGGGACTTCTTCCGTCTATTATATGCGATGAACTGTTGGTGACGAGCGCGTTGACGCAAGCCTCTATCTTGGGAATCATACCGCCTGAGATTGTGCCCGAACCGCTCAGCTGTTTCGCCTGCTGGACGGTGAGCCTGGGAATCAGGCGCCGGTTGCGGTCCAGGACGCCCTCCACGTCGGTCATGAACACCATCTTCTCGGCGCCGAGCGCCCTGGCGATCTCACCGGCGGCGGTGTCTGCGTTGATATTGAGAAGCGAGTTATCATAGTCGGGGTCGTCCGACGAGCATATCCCCACGGGCGCGATCACCGGAACGAAGCCCGATTCCAGCGCCGATTCAATCGGGAGAGTGTTGACCGAAACGACCTCGCCGACAAAGCCGAGCCTTGGGTCTTTGACCCTGGACACCAGCATTTCGCCGTCCGCGCCGCTCATACCCAGCGCCTTCGCGCCGAACGCGCGCATCTCGGCTACAAGCTGCTTGTTGATGAGTCCTCCGAGCACCGCGACGACTATCTGGAGACTGTCCCGGTCTGTAACGCGAAGTCCGTCCCTGAATACGGGACGGATATTCTGCGCGGCCATCCAGTCGCTTATCGTCTTGCCGCCCCCGTGTACCACCACGGGATTATAGCCTTCCTCTCGAAGCTCCACCACATCCTTCAACGTCGTGTCGTGCTCTCCGAGAGTGCTGCCGCCGATCTTGACTACAATCGTCCCATTAGGGAAGCGCTCCTTTGGCAAAGTGGGGCCTACGTCGAGTAAGCCGAGTTGAACGTTACGTACTCTTCAGTCAGGTCCGAACCCCATCCGGTCGCAGACGCCTCGCCGATATTCAGGCTGACCCTGAAACTGACCTCTTCTGCTGCCATCCCGCTGATGACGGCGTCCGCATAGTACGGAATCGCCTTGCCCTCATGGACAATATGTATTCCGTTTATGAAAATATCTATCTTCGACTCGTCGAGTTCGACGCCGCTCTTTCCCAGCGCCATCATGATGCGGCCCCAGTTCGGGTCGCGACCATGCACCATTGCCTTCACCAGGTTCGAGGAGGAAATCTCCCTCGCCGCGCATCTGGCGTCGGACATGCTCACCGCGCCGTCCACTGTGACTTCCATCACGTGTCCCGCGCCCTCTCCGTCCCTGACTAGCTCTTTGGCAAGATATATTGAGACTGCGTTCAGAGCCTGCTGGAAACTCTCCACGCCTTCCGAACCGCTTGCTATCTGGGATCCACCCGCCGCTCCGTTGGCAAAAAGCAGAACTGTGTCGTTCGTGGACTGGTCCCCGTCAATGTCAATCATATTGAAGCTGATGTTGACCGCCCTGCTGAGTGATTCCCGGAGGAATCCATGCTCTACGTCCGCGTCGCACGTAATGAAGGAGAGCATCGTAGCCATGTCCGGGTGGATCATGCCCACCCCCTTTGCCACGCCGCCGATGGTGTAAGTCTGTCCGTTCGCCTCGAACGTGGCCGCGATATGCTTTGGACGCGAGTCTGTAGTCATGATCGAGCGCGCGAATGCCTCACCGCCCTCGTCCGTCAACTCCACGCTCCCGATTGACTGGCGTATGAGCGCCATCGGCAGTTCCACGCCGATCATTCCGGTGGACGCCACGCACAGGTCCTCAGCGTGAACTCCAAGGTGCGCTGCTGCAAGTCGGGTCATATCTTCCGCGTCCAGAAGCCCCTGTTCGCCCACCGAGCAGTTCGCGCAGCCGCTGTTGGCGACGACTCCCCTGGATTCACCACTCTCGATCTGCCGCTTGCTTACCGTCACCGAAGGAGAGAGTATCTTGTTCGTGCTGAAAGTCCCCGCGACCGCAGCCGGTCGGTCCGACACCAGTATCCCCAGGTCCAGAACGCCTTCACCGGCGCTCTTCAGGCCGGCATACACGCCGCCTGCCCTGTATCCCTGCGGAGAAGTAACGGATCCACCTTCGATGAGTTCGATACCGTCTGGCATTTTTTGGTCCTTCAGATTCAATCGCCGCGTATGACCGGCGTCCCGGGGTCATTCCTTATCGCAAATGTAACAACCGTGTTACAGGAGCCCTCGAAAAGCTATGGCAGTATAGCATATAGAGCCATTTGCGAAAAAGAACTCCCATGCCTCAGCCAGGGTCTCTCGTTTTCGTCTCGTCATCCGTATGTTGGAAATCCCCCTCCCTTACCGTCATCCCCTCCAAGGCAGGAATACACATCACCCCGTAGGGGCACCTTTGTGGTTGCCCCTGGTCGGCTTCCGACGGCACACATTCCGACCACACTCCATACCATCCCCAATTCTTAATTCCCAATTTCTAATTGCTAATTCCCATAGTTGCCCTTGACGACACAGAACATACTTGCTATCATGTATCTCGGATTAGAACACACACACCAACCAACCAAGCAACTAATCACTAACAACTTAACAACCGAATACTAAACTACGGAGGTTCACGACCCACCATGTTCTGCGACCCGAGAGCTGAACTGGCACTGGCCATTCACACAAAGACCGACAACGGCAACGACATCGTGGACTTCCTCAAAGACGTCCTCGGTCAGAACATGCCCGACGTCCGTCTCCAACATCAGCTCCAGGCCGCACGTATGCTCACAAAGCACGGACACTTCCCGGACGCAGAACTCTTCATACAGCGCCACGCCAACAAGCGCAGCCCCGGAAAGTCCAGGCGCGAACAGAAAGAGTTGTCCCAGTTCGACGCCGCTCTGAATAAGGTCATCCTCGCAGAGATAAGTCCGGCGTCCACAGCCCAGTGGCTCATAGACGTCATGCAGGGACGAACCCCGGCCATCGAGACCGGCATAGACACCTTCAAGCCTCACCACAGGATGAGAGCCGTCCGCGAAATCCTCTCGCGCGCCTACGACCGCGACTACGACTACTCCCAGACGACCCAGGCCGACCTGCGCGTGCCAACCCAGACCGACGCCGAGCCCAACGTCGCGCCCGAAGCGCGCCCCGAACCGACAACCGAAAACGCCGAATTGATAACTGATAATTCTGAATTGAAAATTGACGAAGACCTCGTTGATCCCGAAGAAGAAGCGAAGTTGCAAGAGATTCTGGCGAAGATTGACAAGGTTGTCGAGGAAGCGGACCCCTCGGACTACGAGGACGATGAGGACTCCGATCACAACCCGGACTACTCCATGTGGGAGATCATAGACAGTCTGCCAAAACCCGAAATCACCGAAGAACACGCCAGAATCGGCGCGGCCCTCTTCCACGAGGCGGTCAACAAACAGAGACTCTGGCGAGAGTCCAACGTCAAAATCCCTACACAGAAAGACCACTACAATTATGACGACGGCTAAACTCAGTTCCGCCAACTCGATCATAGAGCGATTGAAAGCAATTCCGCGCTCATTGAGACAAACCGCTTTTGAGGAAATTCAAAACGACTTGTCTGAGTGTATCGCGGCTGATGTCAAATACCACTGGCCCCTGTGGGCCAGGGAGAACCAGGTGCCGTCCGACGACCTCTGGCGCATCTGGCTGCTCCTCGCCGGCCGCGGCTTCGGCAAGACTCGCACAGGAACTGATAACTGATAACTCATTATTGATAATTGCCAATTGAAAATTCACAACTAATAAGATAGAGTACCGCCCACAATAAGCGGCGGTGCGCCCAGTTCCGCCGACTTGTGAGAGAGACAGAATACCGGCTACGGCAACCGACACACCAAGCATCCAACAGGAGGACAGACGTGACCACCCAAACGGCAATTGGTGATAGCATAAGACGCCGCGAAGACCCCAGGTTGATCACAGGCAAGGGCACCTATGTTGACGACGTTCGCCTTATGGGAATGTTGCACCTGGCTTTGGCCCGCAGCCCCCACGCTCACGCCAGGATCACTAATGTTGACACCTCTGCGGCATTGGACGTCGAAGGTGTCTTGGGCGTTTACACAGGCGCCGACCTCCACGAACAACTCGGCTCGCTCATCTGCGGATGGGTCGTTCCGGACACCAAGGAAGTCCCCCATCCTCCCATCGCAATTGACAAGGTCAACACCGTCGGAGACGTTGTGGCCGCCGTAGTCGCCGACGACCCTCGCACGGCAGCCGACGCCGCCGAACTCGTCGTCGTGGACTACGATGTCCTCGACGCCGTTGTGGACATGGAAGCCGGAATACAGGACGGCGCGCCCCAGATTCACGAGGACGCCCCCAACAACGTGGCCTTCGAATGGGAAGTAGGCGGAGGCGATTTCGACGAAGTCGCCTCAGGCGCGCAGGTCAGCGTTACCGAGCGCATCGTCAACCAGCGCCTCATTCCCAACCCAATGGAACCCCGAGGCGTCGTGGCCGACTTCAACGCGGGAACCAACCAGCTAACCGTCTATACTTCCACACAGATTCCCCACCTCGTCAGGCTGCTCCTCGCTCTGGTCACCGGGCATCCCGAGCACCAGATTAGAGTAATCGCACCCGACGTTGGCGGCGGTTTCGGCTGCAAACTCTACCTGTACGCAGAGGAAGTTATCGCCGGAATGATTGCCAAGAATCTTGGCAGGCCCGTCAAGTGGATAGAGGGAAGGCAGGAAAATTTCCTCGCCACCACACATGGTCGCGACCATGTGGGCGAAGTCCAGATGGTCGGTGACTCCGAGGGCAACGTCACCGGACTCAGAGCGGACATATGCGCCAATATGGGCGCCTACCTGTCCACCTTCGCTCCGGCAATCCCGACCTACCTGTTCGGCTTGATGCTCGTCGGCCCATATAGCATAGACAACGTCCAGTGTAAGGTCACTGGGGTCTTCACCAACACCACACCGGTGGACGCCTACCGCGGAGCGGGGCGCCCCGAGGCAACCTATCTCGTGGAGCGCATGATTGACCGCTACGCCGCCGAAATCGGCATGGACCCGGCAGAGGTCAGGCGCAAGAACCTCATACCTCCGTTCGAGGACGGACACGAGGTTGCAACGACCGTCATCTACGACAGCGGCAACTACGAAGCAGGCCTCGACCGCGCCCTCGAACTCGTCGGCTACGACGACTTCAGGGCAGAGCAGGCCGCCGCCCGCGAACAGGGCCGCTACCTCGGCATCGGCCTCTCCACCTACGTGGAGATTTGCGGCATGGCCCCCTCCGCCGTCGCCTACACACTCGGCGCCCGCGCCGGAGTCTGGGAAAGCGCGCTTGTTCGTGTGCATCCCACCGGCAAGGTCACCGTATTCTCCGGCTCTTCGGGACACGGTCAGGGACACCACACCACATTCGCCCAGCTTGCCGCGGCAGAACTCGGCATAGCTGTCGAGGATGTAGAAGTCGTCCAGGGCGACACCGACAAGGTCCAGATGGGAACTGGCACATTCGGCTCCCGCAGCGCGGTCTGCGGCGGCAACGCCATCCACATGAGCATCGAGAAGATTCAGGACAAGGCAAAGCGCATCGCCGCAAACCTGCTCGAAGCTGCTCCCGAAGATATTGTCAACGAGAACGGACAGTACTTCGTGCAGGGCGCGCCCGCCAACGCTAAGACCTTCCAGGAAGTCGCTCTCGCCGCCTACTGGTACGAGAGCCTCCCCGAGGGCACCGAGCCCGGACTCGAGGCCGTCAGCATATTCGACCCGCAGAACTTCACCTGGCCCTTCGGCACCCACATCGCGGTCGTCGAGGTGGACGGCGACACCGGCGAGGTCGAGTTGCAGAAGTACGTAGCGCTCGACGATGTCGGCAACGTCATCAACCCGATGATAGTCGAAGGCATGGTGCATGGCGGAGTCGCCCAGGGCGTCGGACAGGCCCTCCAGGAAGAGGCCATCTACGACGAATCCGGTCAGTTGCTCACCGGCAGCATGATGGACTACGCACTCCCCACTTCGGAGGACATCCCATCCATCATCACCGACCGCACGGTTACCCCCTCCCCGACCAACCCGCTCGGAGTCAAGGGAGCCGGAGAGACCGGCACCATAGCCGCCTCCCCCGCCGTGATGAACGCCGTCATAGACGCGCTCTCACCCTTCGGAGTCAAGCACATGAACATGCCCGCCAAGCCCGAAAAAGTCTGGCGCGCCATGCAAGGCTAGAACGCCCGTTAAACTAACCCAAAACCGAATAGCAAACCAGTCACATCAGCCCTCTCCGTCAAACCGAGAGGGCTGACTAATGATTGAGCAGAATTAATCGGAGGAATCCCATGTACCAAACCGGAAGGACCATCAAGCAGACTCTTGACCAGATTTATAGACACGATCTTGTTCTACCTGCTATACAACGTGAGTTCGTGTGGAGCCATGATCAGATTTGCAGGCTATTCGACAGCCTCATGCAAGGCTACCCGTTTGGCGCATTTCTCTATTGGCAAATCGAGCCAGAAAATAGCAAGAATTTCAAATTTTACGACTTTGTTCGCGAATACCACGAGCGGGATCATCCTCACTGCCCACCTCTGCCAGAGATGCCAAATCAGAGACTAACCGCAGTACTTGATGGTCAGCAGCGTCTAACTGCTCTTAATATCGGTCTGCGTGGAACTATGGCATGGAAACTGCCTCGTTATTGGTGGAGCAACGATGCTGCCTTTCCCATTCGCAAACTCCATCTGGACTTGCTCTGGCATCCTGGCGAAGACGACGACGTAAAATATCGTTTCGATTTCTTGACAGACAACCAGGTCGAGCAGGCCAGCAACGAAGTCTGCTGGCTTCCTGTTGGTGAAATCTTGGCTATGGCAGGTGGCCCTTCGATGGTGAGGTGGTTGAATGAGCGTCTCCTACAAGAACAAGTAGATACAGCTTACGAAGTGTTAGATAAGCTTCACCGCGTTGTACACACTGAAAGGATGCTGGCCTATTACGAAGAGAGTGAACAAGACATCGACAAAGTACTCCAGGTATTCATTCGCACGAACAGCGGCGGCACAATCTTGTCATATTCCGACCTGCTTCTCTCGGTAGCGGTAGCTCAATGGGATGATTACGATGCTCGTGAAGAGATTAACTCTCTAGTGGATGAACTCAACAAGATTGGCGATGGATTCACATTTTCCAAAGACCTTGTTCTGAAAGCTGGCTTGATGCTAAGCGACATCGGAAGTGTTGGGTTTAGAGTAGAGAACTTTAATCGTGCGAACATGGCGGTCTTCGAAAATAATTGGGATGACATCAAGCGTGCACTGACCCTAACCGTTAGGCTGATCTCTACTTTCGGATTCAATTGGCAATCACTCACAGCCAACAATGCCATTCTTCCCATAGCGTATTATCTCTATCGCAAGAGTCCTAGTGAGTCATACCTTACACATAATCAATTCGAGAACGACAGGAAAGCCATTAAGGAATGGCTTATCCGAAGCCTGCTTAAATCCGGCGTATGGGGCAGTGGGTTGGATACCCTTCTCACGGCCCTCAGACAAACTATCAGCAAGAGTGATAGCGATACTTTCCCGGTCTCTCAGATTTATGCGGAAATGAGGAGTAGAGGGAGGTCACTTGCATTCGAAGACGAAGAAATAGAGGACTTGGCCGATATGCGGTATGGCAACTCCCTCACGTTTGCCTTGCTGTCTCAGATATTCTCCTTCGTTGACTTGCGAAATCATTTCCACGTTGACCACATCTTCCCAAGAGCGCGGTTTACTAGGGCGCAACTCAGGGATTACTGTGTTCTCGAAGATAAGATTGAAGAATTCATCCAACGCAGAGACGGACTCGCAAATCTCCAACTACTTGAAGGCACACAGAATTTGGAGAAGAGTTCCAAGATGCCTGCCGAGTGGCTATTTGAGACTTATCCTAATCCCACAGACAGAACAGCACACCAAGGTCGCCATCTCCTAGGAGAAGTCCCCGACTCTATAACCGAGTTCGACAAATTCTATGAAGCTAGAAGAGAACGATTGAAGACGGAAATCAAACAGTTGTTGGGAAGGCGTGAGAATCCGGTATAATCTGGTTCAGGAGCTAGTCCAATGGCGACAACCGAATTCCATACCGACACCAGTAGGCGCTTCATAGAGCAGGCGGAGGACGAACTGAGGCGTGGCGACGGCCTTCAGGCATCCGAAAAAGCCTGGGGTGCGGCGGCCCACGCAGTCAAATCCATCGCCGAACTGCACGATTGGCCTCATGAAAGGCATGGACATCTGTATAACGCAATATTTGCTATACGGGATTCGACGGGAGACAAAGAAATCGAAACCCTATTCAGACTTGCGGGAGGACTACATCAGAATTTCTATGAGGGCTGGTATGATCAGGACGCAATCGCAACTGGTATAACCGAAGTGAAGAAGCTTATCGCAAAGCTGGATGCCGCATACCCAGACCTCAGGCTATCATATCCCGAGGACGCCAACGCAGGCCGCACCTAGACGATCTCGTATTACAACTGGCAGATCCAAGAATCGAATGGCAACCACCGAATTCCATACAGACACCAGCCGCCGCTTCATCGAGCAGGCGGAGGGCGAACTGCGGCGCGGCGACGGCCTTCAGGCATCCGAAAAAGCCTGGGGCGCGGCGGCTCACGCCGTCAAGTCCATTGCGGAACGCGAGGGATGGCGACACGATAAGCATAGCGATCTGTTCAGGGCCGTTGACAACATAGTTAACCGAACAGGAGACTCCGAAATACGCAACCTATTCTCCGTGGCGAACAGCCTCCACCAAAATTTCTATGAAGGCTGGTTCAGCGATCCGTTCATAGCCTCAAACGTAGAAGACGTCAAGAGACTGCTGGACAAACTGGACCGTGCCTGACCATTCCGATCCCGTCCGAGAAATAGTCCGCGAACTCGAGTCGCGAGACTACATAGCCGATCCGGCTATCGCCACGTCCATATTCATGGCGCAGGCGCTCGAACGCCCGTTGCTGATCGAAGGCAGGGCCGGAGTCGGCAAGACCGAGATCGCCAATGTCATGGCGCAGTTGCTCGACACCTCCCTCATACGCCTCCAGTGCTACGAGGGCCTCGATGTGACAACCGCCCTGTACGAGTGGAACTACGCCCGGCAACTCCTTCGGATAAGGCTCGACGAGGGCAGCGGACTCTCGACCGACGAGAGAGAACAACAGATTTTCAGTCGCGACTTTCTACTGGAACGTCCCCTCCTGGCTGCGCTCACCCAACCGGACAAGCCTCCGGTTCTGCTGATTGACGAAATAGACCGCGCCGACGAAGAGTTCGAGGCATTCCTCTTGGAGGTCCTCTCCGAATTCCAGGTCACCATCCCGGAGATCGGCACCATACGCGCGAAACACAAGCCGCTGGTCATCCTCACATCCAACCGCACCCGCGACCTCTCCGACGCCCTCCGTCGCCGCTGCCTCTACCTGTGGATAGACTATCCTGACTTAGAGAAAGAGTTGCGAATCGTCCGTCGCAAAGTCGAAGGGATAGATGTGAAGTTGGCAAGACAGGTGTGCCAATTCGTCGAGGAAGCGCGCGAGTCCGGGTTGGAGAAAGTCCCCGGCATCTCCGAAACCCTGGACTGGGCAAAGGCAATGGTCATTCTTCACTACGACCACCTGGACCGCGAATCCGTCGAGCGCACCCTGGGGACGTTGGTGAAAGACGCCGACGACCTGGACCGCTTCCGCGACGAATCCATTGACCGAATCATCGCACTCGTCCAGGACTGACCCCACGCGGGGATGCGTTCGTACTCGGTGTCGAGATGCTTGCAAAGTTCGCCGTGGCACTCAATCGTCATTCCCGCCTTCGCGGGAATCCAGAAACTAGCGTCTTTGTAGCTGCTTCAAATCCACTTTGAAATCGTCTCCAGTGTCAGCCAATAGTTGCCGAGCGCACATCGGTTCTGTTATAATCTCTCCGTAAGGAAATCCCTTTCACGATGAGAGACCGTCTTCCAGCGTTGACCACGCCAGCAGCGCGCACTTGATTCGTACAGGAAAATCGCGAACTTTGGACAAGACCCCCAGGTCCCCGAGAGAGTTCAACAGTTCTGGGGGAGGTTCGGAACCTTCCATCATCCTGTGGAAACGGTCGGATAGTCTGGCGGCCTCGGACAGCGTCAAGCCCTTGATAGCCTCGGACAGCATCGAGCCGGTTGCCTGGTTTATCGAGCAACCCTCTCCCTGGAATCCGACCTGCATGACACGTCCGTTCGGGCCGAGCTTGATCTGCAGATGGATTTCGTCTCCGCAAAACGGATTGACGCCGTCCATGAATCTGTCGGCGTCATCTATCCTGTCAGGGTTTCGGGGGTTGCGACGATGATCGAGAATCACATCGTCGCGATATATCTCGTCAAGATTACCCAACGCCATCGGAGAAGTACCTGATCGCCCTCTTCACCGAATCCACTAGGGCATCAATCTCATCTTCCGTATTGTACAGGTAGTGACTGGAACGCGCGGTCGCCACCACTCCCAGTTTCCTCATGAGCGGCATCGTGCAGTGGTGTCCTGTGCGAACGGCAATACCGTCTCTGTCCAGGAACGTACCCAGGTCATGCGGATGGGCGACTTCTGAGTAGAACGAAAAGATTCCGCCGCGCTTTTCGGGGTCACGCGGCCCAAAGATGTCTATTTCCTCTTCCAGTTCCTTGAAGGCATTCAACGCGTGGGAGTTCAGTTTGACTTCGTGGGCGCGAATGTTGTCCATGCCTATCTCATTGAGATAGTCCACGGCAGCGCCAAATCCGATGGCGTCGGCTATGTTAGGCGTTCCCGCCTCAAACTTCATAGGTAGGTCGTTCCATGTCGCCCTGTCGTACCACACCTCCAGGACCATCTCGCCGCCACGCAGGAACGGCTCCATGTTCTCCAGAATCTCGCGCCTGCCGTACAGAACACCGATTCCGGTCGGACCTAGCATCTTATGGCCGCTGAGCGTCAGGAAGTCGCAGTCAAGGTCCTGCACGTCCACCGCAAGGTGGGGAGCGCTCTGAGTGGCATCAATCAGCACCGTCGCTCCGACCTCGCGCGCCTTAGCCGCGAGTTTCTTGACCGGGTTCAGTATCCCAATGCCGTTGGACATGTGGACGACGGCCAGCAACTTCGTGCGAGGCGTTATGAATTCGTCAACACGCGACATATCGAGGCTCTGGTCGTGTTCCAGCATCGGCATGATGCGCAGTTTCGCGCCCTTGTCCGCGGCCACCTTCTGCCAGGGAACCAGGTTGGAGTGGTGCTCATACGGTGTTACGACAATCTCGTCGCCTTCGCGGATGTTCTCTTGTGCCCATGTGTAAGCTACCAGATTCAGCGACTCCGATGCGTTGCGCGTCCAGATTATCTCCTCCGGATGTTCGGCTCCTATGAAGCGGGCAATTTTGACGCGAGCGTCTTCATAGAGTTCGGTCGCTTCCTGGCTGAGAGCGTGTACGCCCCGATGCACATTGGCATTGGAGGACTCGTAGTAGTCAACCAGCGCCTGTATAACCTGACGCGGTTTCTGGGTCGTGGCAGCGTTGTCCAGATAGACCAATGGCTTGCCATAGACCTTCCGGGACAATATCGGAAAGTCTTCTCTGACCTTCTTCACGTCAAACATATTTGGCTTCCTTGCGATCTTGGATGAGATTCTGACTGCCGTAACTAGACATCCAGTTCAATATCGTCACCCTCGATTCGCACCGGGAACGTATCGACTGGAACAACCGCCGGAAGGGCGGTCGCTCGCCCCGTTGTCACATCGAAGCGCGCGCCGTGTCTCGGGCACTCTATTTCACAGCCCTCGAGAAATCCCTGATCCAGCGGGGCCTCGTCGTGTGTGCACACATCATCTATGGCGTAGAATTCGCCTTCCACGTTGCACACTGCTATGTACCTGTCGCCTATCTCGTAAACCTTAGACGTTCCAACCGGCACATCAGACGCCTTCCCTACTTTAACGAATGCCATTTCACTCTCTCCTGGATACGACTTCAATTCCTTCTGTCCTGCAACACGGCAGGCTGGGTCATCAACGCCCTGTTCTTCAATATCTCCTGGCTTCTGTCAACAAGACCCCCGATGGTCCGCGAATCTAGTATCCGGTACACCGCTAGCTCGACCTCCTGCCACACTTCTCTCTGCGCACAGGAAGGGGCATGGATGCAAACGGCATTGTCTTCCAGACAGTAAACCAGGTTCTCGGTAGATCCCAGACACTCCATAACTTCACTCAGCCGGATATCTTCCGGATCCAGCGCGAGCGTATGGCCTCCATGCGGCCCGCGTTGCGCTCTCACCATACCGGCTTTTCCGAGAGCGTGGAGAACTTGCGCCAGATAGGCTTCCGGGATCATCGTCCTGCCAGCGATTTCACTCGCCCTCAAGGGCGCACTCTGGTGGTGTATCGCCAGATCAACCAGAGCTCTCACTCCGTAGTCCACCTTTATTGGTATCTGCATGTCTCCACCCCTGCGAAAGCCTCCGGGGAGTCCGGGCTCTATTCCGTGGAAACCGTCTTCTCACTACCGCTGTCTATTGCCGACGCAAGCGTATGCAACGGCAAAGTAGCGCACTTTATTCGTGTGGGATAGTTGGCCACGCCTTCCAGTATCTCGAGATCGCCCATTATTTCGTAATTGGGCTCTTCGCCGTCCCTGTGAGTAAGCATATGTCTGAACTCAGTTACCACGCGCTGGGCGTCTGCGACACTCTGACCTTTGACGGCCTCACTCATCATGGACGCCGCAGCCTTCGATATCGCGCAACCCACGGCAACATAACCAATGTCCTTTATCGAGTCGTCATCACCCAAGTTCAGAAACAGCGAAATCTGATCGCCGCACAGCGGATTGAATCCGTCCGCAGTCCGGTCTGCGCCGTCAATCTTCTTGAAGTTTCGCGGCCTGCGATTGTGGTCCATGACCACTTCGGCGTACAGGTCCCGGAGGTCATTCATAAACTCGATCCCCTAAAATCTAAATTCGTACCTTGGTATTGCGTCCAGGAAGGAGCGCTCAAGGTACTCGTGCAATTCCGGCACCGCCACGGTATCTATGACTTCCGAAGCAAAGCCGAATATGAGCAGACGGCTGGCGGTCTCGAGATCCACCCCTCGGCTGCGCATATAGAAGACGGTATCCTCGTCCACATTGCCTGCGGTGGCTCCATGTCCACACTTCACGTCGTCGGCCCAGATGAACAGCGCGGGCTTGGAATCCACTTCCGCGTCCGGAGACAGCAGTAGGTTCTTGTCGGACTGGAGCGAGTCTGTCTTGTCGGCGCCCTCGCGCACGAACACGGTTCCACCGAAGACGGCGCGAGACCTACCGGACAGGATTCCCTTGTAGTAGAGCCTGCTGGTGGAGTTGGGCTGCGCGTGATCAATGTTTATGAAGTTGTCCATGTGCTGGGTGTCGGACGTGATGTACAGGCCGCTGAGGTCCGTCTCGCATCCCTCGCCTATATGCACGTAGAAGTCGTGCCTGCCTAGTCCGACTCCCTTGTAGAAAGCGCGCGACGAGAACGAACTGCCGTCCTTCTGGTGAATCCTGGCTACGCCGACGTGATAGGACTCGTGGCTCTCGTCCATGAGACGATAATGCTCCACATTCGCGCCCTCTTCAATCACAATCTCGGCGACAGCGTTGTTGAAATAAGCGTTGTCGCCAAGGCTCACATAGCTCTCGATCACGGTAGCTTCCGATTCGGCTCCCGCCACTACCAAGACGCGCGGATGGGCGACGAAGCGGTTCTCCTCAGTCGAAACAAAGGCCAGATGTATTGGTCGTTCCATTGTAGTCCCACCGGGAACGTGAACGACTGCGCCGTCGCCGATGAATGCAGTATTGAGAGCGGTAAAGCCGTCATCTTCGACGGATGCCAGCGTACCGAGATGCCGTCGAACGTCTGCGCCATCATGCTCTACCACACCGGATAGGTTGGCGACTATCGCTTCGTCCGAATCGTGAATCGAGGACAACTCACTTGAGAATCGCCCGTCAATAAAGACCAATGTGTTCCAGTCATTCTGCCAGGGGAGAGCTTGGCGCAGTGTCTCGACGGTGGGCGTCTCGGATGTGCTGGGTGTAGAAAACTCGGCGCGCGCCACGGGAGCGACGTTCGTGTACTTCCAAGCCTCGTTGCCCCTTCTTGCGGTAGGAAATCCGAGGCGGGCGAAGTTGTCGAAGCCCTTCTTCTTCAGGTCCCTCAGCCACTTGGGGCCAGTATCGGCTATACCGGCATACTGCTCGGTGTAGCGGTCGTATTCTGTCAATGTTTGTGTCATGTCTGAACCAGAGTCACTATTTATCGAAATCGATGTTTGGGTGAATGTCTATGCGCCAACACCGGCCGCAGCCTCTTTGATTATCCAGTCGTAACCCTTGTCCTCGAGTTCCATGGCAAGTTCTTTGCCGCCGGAGCGGACTATGCGACCGTCAACCAGTACGTGTACGAAGTCGGGCGTGATGTAGTTGAGTATGCGCTGGTAGTGGGTAACCAGCACGATGGCCTTGTCGTCGCTGCTGAAGGCGTTGACCCCTTCGGCCACGATTCGCAGCGCGTCAATATCCAGGCCGGAATCGGTCTCGTCCAGTAGGGCGAGACGCGGGTCCAGCAGCGCGAGCTGCAGAATCTCGTTGCGCTTCTTCTCGCCGCCGGAGTAGCCCTCGTTGACGGAGCGGCGCACGAGGTCGTCGTGTATGTTGACCAGTTCTCGCTTCGAGTCGAGAAGCCTGTCGAACTGCCGGATTGACAACTCCGATTCGCCCTTGTGTTTACGAATGGCATCAACCGCGGCCTTCAGGAATTGCCAGGTGCGTACTCCCGGAAGTTCGACCGGGTACTGCATGGCTAGGAAGATGCCCTCGCGGGCGCGGTCTTCAGGGAACCACTCCCCTATATCTTCGCCCTCGAAGAGTATCTCGCCGGAGGTAACGGTGTATTCGGGTCGGCCCGCTACGACGTTGGCGAGCGTGCTCTTGCCGGAGCCGTTTGGTCCCATGATGGCGTGAACTTCCCCTGGGTTAACGGTAAGGCTGATTCCCTTGAGAATTTCGGTGTCTTCTATCGAAACGTGTAAATCTCGTACTTCAAGCATTTTCTGTCGCGCTTATCCCTATCTCTTGATTTTTCTCAATAATGCCGATGTGTTTCGGGCGACGAATTTTGCACAGAGATGCACCCGGCATTCTTACACTGAAACGAAACTGTCCACACCAGCACCGAGTTATCCAACCGTACCCTCAAGGCTGACGCGCAGAAGCTGGCTCGCCTCGGCGGCGAACTCGAATGGCAGTTCCTTGAAGATGCCACGGCAGAAGCCGTTGATTATCATGTAGTTGGCCTCTTCCTGGTCTATACCGCGCTGCTGGAGGTAGAAGAGCTGGTCGTCGTTTACCTTGGACGTAGTGGCCTCGTGGCCCATCTGCGCCGTCGGGTTTCTCACCTCGATGTATGGGACAGTGTGTGCGCCGCACTCGCTCCCGATGAGCAGGCTGTCGCACTGTGTGAAGTTGCGCGCGCCGGACGCGGTGGGCATTATCCTGACCATTCCGCGATAGGTGTTCTGAGCGTGGCCCGCACTGATTCCCTTGGCCACGATGGTGCTCTTGGTGTTCTTGCCCATGTGAATCATCTTGGTGCCGGTGTCGGCCTGCTGATAGTTGTTCACCAGCGCGACCGAGTAGAATTCCCCGACCGAATCGTCGCCCTGAAGAATCACGCTTGGATACTTCCAGGTGATGGCCGAGCCGGTCTCCACCTGCGTCCAGCTTATCTTGGAGTTCTTTCCCCGACACGCGCCCCGCTTGGTTACGAAGTTGTACACACCGCCATTGCCTTCCTTGTCGCCCGGGTACCAGTTCTGAAGCGTGGAATACTTGATCTCGGCGTCGTCCAGCGTGACAAGCTCGACTACGGCGGCGTGAAGCTGGTTCGTCTTGCGGATGGGGGCCGTGCATCCCTCAAGGTAGCTGACGTAGCTGCCCTTATCGGCGATAATGAGCGTCCTCTCGAACTGGCCGGAATCGAGCTCGTTGATTCGGAAGTAAGTCATTAGCTCGATTGGGCATCTGACTCCGGGGGGAACATAGCAGAAGGAGCCGTCGCTGAAGACGGCGGAGTTGAGCGTGGCGTAGAAGTTGTCGGTGTAAGGCACCACAGAGCCCAGGTACTTCTGAACGAGTTCGGGGTATTTCTGAACGGCCTCGGAGATGGGGCAGAAGATGACGCCCGCATCCTCGAGCATCTTCTGGTAGGTCGTGGCTACCGACACGCTGTCCAGCACCGCGTCAACCGCGACGCCGCTCAGCTTCTTCTGTTCCTCCAACGGGATACCGAGCTTGTCGAACGCCTCCAGTATCTCGGGGTCCACATCGTCCAGGTTCTTGGGGCCGTCGTCCTGGGACTTGGGCGCGGCGTAGTAAACGATGTCCTGGAAATCAATCTGGGGATAGCTGACGTTCGCCCAGGTCGGCTCTTCCAGTCCCAGCCGCTCCCAGTGTCTGAAAGCCTTCAGGCGCCATTCGAGCATCCATTCGGGTTCATTCTTCTTGTGAGATATGAACCGGACCGTGTCTTCCGAAAGGCCCCTGGGGGCCGTTTCCGATTCGTAGTCGAAGTCGAAGCCCCACTTGTACTGAGAATCATCAAGCTTCGTTTTCCTGGAAATGACGTTCGCTGTCGTCATGCGAATCACCGCTCCTGACATTTGTTGATCTGTAAGGTCAAGAATACCGAACTCAAGTATAGCGAAGGGAGTTTCGGCGGGTCAAGAATTCTCGCTCAGGGTTCAGGGCAATCGCACCTGAACTTCGGCCTGGGCATAAATTCAGTTTATATACACCAACAGAGCGACAGATTCCTGAAACTGGTTACCGATTTCAGTCAAAACTGGTCGAAAACTGGTACCAGTATTTTGGAGAAACTGGTTGAAACTGGTCTGTTCCAACCAGTTTAGCCCAATTTTCGACGATCATAGGGCGTCTCTGGTACAGCGGATCGTCTGGCATATACGTTCATTTATGGTTCTCTCGCTTACCACATTTTCTGTGGGGCCACTGAAACTGAATATAATTAGATGATAGCACATGCAAGAACTTTTGTACCATAATATATGCGTGAATCAGACGCGATTGCCCTGGGTCGGGGTTTGCCCTAGCGAGTCTGCCAATAATATAATCCTGACGAGAATGGAAGAAATGGCATCGAGCGGCAGACGTCGTGACTAGGACAGAGCGCGCTCGGCAATACGGATGTACCAGGAGATACGAATAATGGCGAACGACAACCTTGCTCTGATGGCCCATCTAATGAGAAGGGCGGGATTTGGCGCGGCGCGCGAGGAACTGGAAGAGCGACTGGCCAAAGGTTATGAAGCGACGGTTGAAGAACTCCTACAGCCCGATGATCAGGATCCGGTGGACATCTACGAATTCTTGCGCTACTACCACTTTCAGTGGAAGCCCGGCACGGCAGGCGGACGCGGGCAAACGGGCTGGGTGTGGAGAATGATAAACACAGACGCCCCGCTTCAGGAAAAGATGTGCCTGTTCTGGCACCAGATTTTCGCTACCGGCGTTTCCAAGGTTGACCACTACGACGAGATAACGGACATGATTGATCTGTTCCGTGAGAAGGGTCTGGGCAAGTACAAAGACCTGCTGATGGAAGTCTCCAGAAATCCCGCGATGCTGTTCTGGCTCGACAATCACGAAAACCACGCGACGGCGATCAATGAGAACTGGGGCCGGGAACTACTGGAACTCTTCACTATGGGTGTCGGCAACTACACTGAAAAGGACGTTTACGAGTGCTCACGCGCGTTTACCGGATGGACGATGACGCCGAAACTGCCTCGCTTCCATATGGGCCGCTGGGATTGGTACTTCGAGTTCAAAGCCGACGACCACGACTACGACGAGAAGTCCTTCCTTGGACACAAAGGCAATTTCGACGGCGAGGACATAATAGATATTGTCCTGGCACATCCCGCGACTGCCCAATTCATCGCGCGCCACCTGTACAGCTTCTTTGTAGCCGACGAGGTGCAGGTGCCCGCGTGGCAGGTCACCCCTCCCAGAGACCCGGGAGCGGTCGAGACCATTGCATCTGCGCTAACCGAGTCCAACTTCGACATGAGCCACGCCCTGCGCGTGCTATTCAACTCCGACTTCTTCAAGGACGCGCTCTTCACCAAGGTTAAGAACCCGACCGAAGTCGTGGTTGGAACGGTCAGAATGGCCGGCGGCGTCGAACTCCCCGGTCCCGACATATTCGAATGGGCAAACCAGATAACCTTCATGGGTCAGGAACTTCTGAACCCCCCCAGCGTTGAGGGCTGGCACGCGGGCATCGAGTGGATCAATAGTGGGTCCCTAATGAAGCGGGCCAATTTCGTGTCCGACATGATGAGCGACCTGGACCGCCCCGGCGTGCGTCAGGTCGTGGAACAGGTGAAGAGTACCGACAGTTCGCCGGAATCGGTAGTGACCGAATGCCTCAGCCAGCTTGGATCCGTCGAGGTCACGGATGAAACAATGTCCGAGCTTGTGGGTCACGCTTCGATCAAGGGAGATCTCGTCTGGGATGAAAAGAACGAGGCGGAGTCCGCACAGCGTGTATCGGAAATACTACAGCTGATAGTGGCCACTCGTGAGTACCAGTTCGCTTAGCAGGAACTAAGAGTTGTCCGTCTGCACATAAAGGCAATAAAGGAAACGGAACACATGCTGACAAGAATTGTAGGCGACCGCGTTTATGACTTCAGCCACGTCGTTGGTGGAAGAAATGAGGTAATGGGGCCTGTGGCCTTAGCTCTTGGCAGTGATGGCGAATTGTTTGCTGTCATTACGAGGATCGAAGGCACCTGCAATGTAACCAGATTTCATGCAGGCGGCAGAGCCGGTGAGGAGGAGGTCGTAAGTCGCATGGGTGGTAAGGGCGAAGAACCGGGGCAGTTTACATGGCCCTCGGGAATCGCGCTGGACAGCGAGTCGAATGTCTATGTCTCCGACTCATGGACTAACCGAATCTCAGTTTTCAGCCGTGACGGGTCTTATCTGAGGATGTTCGGCGAGATCGGCGATGGCCCAGGCCAGTTCAATCGCCCGTCCGGCATGGCCATAGACTACGAAGGCAACCTGCTTGTAGTGGATACGCACAATCACAGGATACAGAAGCTCGCCACCGACGGGCGATACATCTCAGAGTGGGGTTGCCGAGGCTCGGGCGAGGGCGAGTTGGATTCACCCTGGGGCATCACAACCGACTCGGATGGATTCATCTATGTCGCGGACCACAAGAACCACCGGATACAGAAATTCGACCCCGACGGAAGGTTCGTTTTCGCTCTGGGCAGCCACGGCAATGGGAACTATGAATTCGACCACCCTTCCGATGTTGCGATTGACCCTGACGGCGACATCTATGTGTGTGACTGGGCGAATCACCGCGTCCAGGCATTCGACTCGGAGGGCAGCTACCTCACGACCTTCATCGGGGATGCGCAGGAACTTTCCAAGTGGCAGAAGGAGTACGTTCTCAGCAACCCCGACGTTTACAAGGCGCGCCGCCGAGTGTATTCACTCGAAACAGAATGGAGATTCGCGCTTCCCACGGCGGTCGCGTTCGACGCTGCCGAATCGAGACTCATGGTCGCCGACACCCAGAGATGGCGTATCCAGATCTACAACAAGCTCCTGGATTACAGCGACCCGCAATTCAATATCTGAGGCTGAACCAAAGATGAAGTATCTCAAGACCATCGGATTCAACTCCAACCAGCCGATAGGCCGTGGCTTCAACTATCCTTACGACATCGCGTTCAGCGGCGACGGGCGGATATTCGTCCTGAACAGGATGGGCGGACTGAATCCGCGCGGCATACGAATACAAATATGCACTTTCGAAGAAGACTGGCTTGGTGAATTCAGCACGGGTCCCGGCGACGGAGACGACCAGTTCAGAGTGCCCGTCTGCATGGCATTCGACGCTCAGGACAATCTGTATGTCACGGACGAATCACTGAACGAAGTGAAGGTGTTCGACAGCCAGGGCAACTTTGTGAGGAAGTGGGGCACGGAAGTCCAGGGAGTAGGTACGCTCGGCGGTCCTGCGGGGATAACTCACGGGCAGGATGGTTCGGTTTACGTGGTCGAGCAGTACGCTTCCAGAGTCCATAAACTGACGCCGGAAGGCGAGCCTGTAACGTCCTGGGGAGAGCAAGGAGGCGGCCCCGGCCAATTCGACCTGCCCTGGGGCGCCACGGTGGACGCCGAGGATAACGTTTACATAGCCGATTGGAGGAATGACCGAATCCAGAAATTCACTGCGGATGGTGAGTTCATGGCTGCCTACGGAGAGTCCGGCAATGGCGAGGGGCAATTCAATCGCCCGAGTTCGGTTGCCGTGGACAGCGAGGGGAAGATGCACGTCGCCGACTGGGGAAACGAACGCGTCCAGCTGCTGAATCCGGACGGGTCGTTCCACCAACTGCTCCGTGGCGAAGCTACCCTGTCGAAGTGGGCTGAAGAGTGGCTGCTGGTAAACCCGGACGAATACGACGTTCGCAGGGAATCCCAACTCCTGGTAGAGGAACTACCCGACCATCTGCAAACCCCCTACCATGTCGCCTCCCAGACCGAGCCGCTGTTCTGGGGGCCGGTGTCGGTCAAGCTCGATTCCGAGGACAGGCTGTACGTGACCGAGCACAGCAGACACAGGATTCAGATATACGGGCAATAGCGTTTTCAGGCGGGTCACGCGACGAAAAGTGATAATTGCTGAGGATCGAGAATAATGAGGAATCACTTTCAGTCCAAGATCATGGATGGACTGGTAGAAATCGCCCCGACTCTTATCACCCTGATAGTGGTCTTCTTTCTAATAGGCTATGCCGATTCATTCGTCAAACCATTCGTGGATCGCTTCCAATTCGAGTTTCTCGGCAACCGGTCTCTGTACTTTCCCGGAATCGGGGTAGTCGTCGTGCTTGTGATCTCATACGTTATCGGCCTGCTCATATCCACTCCAATCGGCGCCAAGTGCATGAGAGGAATTGACAGGCTCATGCTCTACATACCTTTCGTGAAATCGGTGTTCGGCGTTTCGCGCCAGATAATGACCTCTATGACCTCACAGTACAACTTCTCCCGCGTAGTATTCATCGAGTGGCCCAGAGAGAATATGGTGGCGATGGGATTCGTCACCGGGCGCGCCTATTCGGAGAGAACGGGAAAGGCTCTTGCCGTCGTATATGTTCCGACCGTCCCGAATCCCACCAGTGGCAACATGGCGCTGGTGCTGGAGGACCACATCATAGAGACCGACATGTCGGTGGAGGACGCGATGAAACTGGTCTTCTCAGGCGGCATATCGCTGCCTGAGGACTTCGCGCTGGCTCGAGTTCCTTTCGAGCACGAGACGTCAACCTTCAGTTCCTATGGAGGATTCACCGTCGAAAGCTCCCGCGATGCGACAAATGAGGATGCGCCCGAGTCCTGAACCCTATATACTCGGAAACCAAACATATCTGTCTTTGGGAGAAGAGAAAAGATGAGTTCCGAAGAAAGAAGTCTGATAGCGCATCTGGCGAGGCGCGCGGGCTTTGGCGCGACGCCCGAAGAGCTTGACCGCTACGAGAAGATCGGCTACGAGTCGCTGGTCAAAGAATTTCTAAACCCTGACGACTCTCTGCATATCCCCGACGACCTGATTTTCAGGCGGCACGTCGACCTCCACACCATGCAGGGCCACAACGCCGCTTACTGGGCGTACCGATTGATCTCCACGCAGTGCCCCCTGGAGGAGAAGATCGCTCTGTTCTGGCATGGCGTATTCGCCACCGGAGAGGGCAAACTGAACAACCTCGGATCGCTGACGAACCAGATCGGGACGTTCAGAAGATGCGGTCTGGGACGCTTCGACGACCTGTTGATAGAGTTGTCCAAAGACCCTGCCATGATCATTTGGCTGGACAACCACACAAACCACAAAGACTCCATCAATGAGAATTATGGACGGGAGATACTTGAACTCTTCTCCATGGGGGTGGGCAATTATACCGAGGATGACATAAAGGAGTGCGCCCGCGCGTTCACGGGCTGGACCGTCAAGAATGGCGAGTACATGGCAATGATGGCGCAGAAAGACTCGATCTGGCCCTACGGCAGAATCCTGTGGCATCACGAGTACCGCGACCGCGACCACGATGACGGCCAGAAGTCATTCCTTGGCGAACAGGGCGAGTTCAACGGAGACGATGTGGTCCGAATCATTTGCAATCAGCCTGCGACGGCAAGATTTATTGCGAGGCATCTCTACAACTTCTTCGTTGCGGACGAAGTGCCGGTGCCACAGTGGTCGGACACCCCTCCTCTGGACCCCGGCGCGATAGATGTACTTTCTGCTGCCTACGAAGAGCATGACCACGATATTCGTTCGGTACTTCGGGTCCTGTTCAACTCCGACTTCTTCAAAGAAGCCCGATTCCGGCGAGTCAAGAGCCCGACGGAGGTCATAATCGGAACGCTGCGAAAAACCGGCGAATACAGCGTGCCCAACGGGGGAGACAACGGAATCTTCATGGTGATGGAAGAAGCCGGTTTCATGGGTCAGAAGCTGCTGGACCCGCCTTCGGTAGAGGGCTGGCACACTGGGGAAGAGTGGATAACCAGCGGATCTCTGGTTGACCGGGTCAACTTCGCCGCACAGCGACTTGGAGACGCATCCAATCCCGGCGTGAAAAACCTGGTCAGCCGAGTAAATGACAGTAGCGACTCATCCGACCCGTCTGACTTAGTGGACGCCTGCCTCGAAGTAATGGGCCCGATGGACGTATCGGACGAAACCAGAGCGCTGCTTGTAGATCTGGCCGCTCGCGGGATCGAGGCCGAACCCTCCGGCAGCGCCTCACAGGAGCTAATCCTGTCCGTCTTCAAGCTGATAGTGTCGAGTCGCGAGTACCAGCTCTGCTGATCAAGCCCTGAAATATGGCGCCCCCGGAAAACGCAAAAACCTGGGGTTCAACGTCGGCTGTTCCCGGTCCGGAATGAGGACATTTGAGAACAGCCGACACCATTTTGGAATCGAGCTAGAGTCGCGCCACGCTAACCTCAGGTGTGCAACTCTATGATGTCCCTGTCGCTGAGTTGGTGCGAGCGACCCACGTGCTGACCGTCGAACTTTCCTGATTCTCCCCACAGCACGGCGTACTTGAGTCCCTGTCCTATTTCCTTGTGGACGCCCTGCGCCGCCTCGATAACGGTCGCGCCTATCGGAAGCACCAGGGGTTCCGTAGGGACATAATCCTCGACCTTTATGCGCGGCGACTTTGTGTAAACCCGTATCACCTTCAGAGCCTCGAAGACTTCCTCAGACATCTCGTCGAATCCAACGTTCTCTTCGGCGCTGGCCATGATCACGGGATACGTATCGCCAAAGCTCTCCTCGATCAACATATATTGGTCGAGCGCGCCCGGAATGTCGGCCTTGTTTGCGACTATGATTGTCGGCTTGTTCAGCCAGGGATCGTCTTCGGGTGGCGCCTCGCCTCTGCCAAGCATCCGAAATCCCCACTGTTCGAGCGCGAAGGATACATCCTTTGCCTGCTCGCTCGCGTCCATCGAAAGGTCCAGCACGATGACGAACACATCCGTGTTTCTGAGGAGCCCATATAGGCGTCCCTGGGTGGATGGGTTGGAAATCGGAGGCGTATCTACCAGTTGAATCGGCACGTCCTCATATATGAGCATTCCCGGGACAGGCTCTATAGTGCTGAGCTCATACGCCCCCACCCTGCTCTTGGCTCCGGTGGACTTATTGAGCAGCAGCGACTTTCCGACATTCGTAGGTCCGATCAGCGTTGCGCGACCTCCGCCCTCCTTGGGCATGGAAAACGGTTCTATCCTGCCGCTTCCCTTCCCTTTAGATGAACTCTGCTCGAGGTCCGCCATCAACCTGGACAATCTGGACCGCAACTGCGCCTTGAGATGGTCCGTGCCCTTGTGTTTGGGCATTATGGCGAGCATCTCCTGAAGCGAGGCGATCTTCGCTTGTATCGTCGAAGCCTGCCTGTATCGCTCCTCGGCCTCTCTGTACTGTGGAGGTACATTCGTGGGCATAACAACCTCCTTCCGCCCATACCGCATTTACTTCCTGTCTTAGAGATAATACCACTCGGAGAACCATTTTCGTACAATTGACCTTTAAGAACACTTAAAGTATATTCGGTTTCAATTCCTCTCAATATGGATATGCGTAAAATGGTCGTGAGAGTGCGCCGTCCCACCAGCGTAAGAAGGCGCGAAATAATAGACGCTGCCCGCCTCGCGGTAACTGAACATGGGATGCAAGCGCTGACCATCGGCAGTCTGGCGCGCGCTGTCGGCGTGAGCGAGGGCGCAATATACCGACACTTCAGGGGCAAAAAGCAGATCCTTGCCGGTCTCATCGAGGACATTGACTTGAGACTGACACGGCGCATTGACCTCATAGACGGAGACCCCGACTCAGGGTTGAAGCGCCTTGAGCATGTGCTGCGCGATAACGTAGCGCCTTCGACCCTGACCGGTGTTTCATTTATGGTTATCGCGGAAGTGCTGATGAACGGCGACCGTGAACTGCGCCAACTTATGCAGGCCTCGATTGACAAGCACCTCGCCATGATCGAAGCGCAGCTGACCGTCGGAGTTCAGAAGGGTGAAGTGAGCCCCGAAGTTGACCTGAAAGCCGCATCTCTGCAATTTTACGGTCTCATACAGGCCGTAAACACACTGAACCACTTTGGCAGCGAAGAATACCCCGTTGGGGACAGCCGCAAACTGTGGAAGATCTTCAACGGCGGCGTATCCGGAATCAAGGAAGAGGAGAATTCCAAATCGTAGATTCTTCCGAATACCAAATAAAAGTCGCGGGGCTGTGGAAAGTATTCGGCGATAGCCCTGAACGCGCGCTCGCTCCGGCTCACTCTTCGAAGAGTAGGTCTGAAATCCAGGAGGAACTGGGACTGGTCGTCGGCTTGCGCGATATTTCCTTCAAGGTCAGAGCCGGAGAAATCTTTGTCATCATGGGTCTGTCCGGCAGCGGCAAGTCAACGCTCGTTCGCTGCCTCACCAGGCTTATCGAGTCCACAGAGGGGCAGATAGAATTCGACGGCGAGGACATTCTCGAATATACCCAGGAAGAACTCATAGATTTCCGACGCCACAAGGTCGCCATGGTATTCCAGAGCTACGGACTGCTGCCCCACCGGTCGGTAATGGACAATGTCGCTTACGGACTCGAAATCCAGGGGATGGACAGGGCCGAAAGGTACAGGGTCGCCTCTGAAGCCATTGAGACCGTGGGTCTGAGCGGGTGGGAAGCCTACTACCCCAGAGAGATGAGTGGCGGCATGCAGCAGCGTGTCGGCCTCGCCCGCGCTCTGGCGGTTGACTCGCCAGCGCTGCTGATGGACGAACCTTTCAGCGGCCTCGACCCACTGATACGTCGTGAGATGCAGGACGAACTAATCTCCCTGCAGACCGAACTTCACAAGACCATCGTGTTCATAACGCACGACCTGGACGAAGCGCTGAAGTTGGGGGACACGATTGTCATTCTGCGGGATGGCGAAATTGCCCAGCAGGGTTCGCCACAGGATATAGTATCCAGCCCAGCCGACGACTATGTCGCTGAATTCGTGAAGGATGTCTCCCGGTCCAAGGTAATTCAGGCCAAGTCCGTCTTGCAGGAATGTGCCTCCGTGGTCGGCAGGCAGCAGGGTCCGGGCGACGCTCTCGACGCTATTCAGCAAACGGGTGGCGGCATAGCGTTCATCGTCGAGAGTGACCACACTTTAGTCGGCTCGGTAACCCTGGAACATTGCACACTGCTTGCCGGACAGGGAGTAACCACTCTCAGCCAAGTTCCGGTTGAACTCCCCGCGAGCGTAAATACCGACGCCTATCTGGACGAGATAGTTCCCTTGGCGGCCCACTCAGAACACCCCATAGCCGTGACCGATTCGGAGGGGCGGCTAGTGGGCGAAATACATAGGGGCACGCTTCTCGCCGGGCTGTCCGAACGATCATTGGAGGTCTGAAATGGCTCGCCTGGAGAATGTTCGCTTTAGTTCCGAGACCGATTCAGACAATGCCTCTCTAATTGTGTCGATGCTCAGAAATTCGTGGATTATCGGGCTCGCACTGTTCTTGGTGGCGCTCCTGGCAAGTCTGCTGATCTGGGGATCCAACATGGACTTCCCAACGACGCTCTCCAGTTCCGAGATTCAAACGTCCAGCGGCAACGTCGTCACGCTTGACAGGACCGTGAGAGAGGTAACCGGCGACACGATTGACGATGTCGTTGATTGGATAACGCGAGAAGGCAGCTGGCTGTTCGACGGACTGAGCACCGGCGTAACTTACGCGCTCGTCTGGATAGAGGATGGACTGAAGTGGGTCCCGTGGCCTGCGGTCGTGGTGGGACTGGCGCTGGTATCGTTCGCAGTTGGACGTTGGAGTCTGCTCGGCTTTACGACGGCCGCGCTGCTTTTCGTCGGTTTTATGGGTCTCTGGTCAAACACCATAGACACCATAGCTCTCATGGTCGTTGCCGTGGTCATATCCGTAACGATTGGTCTGCCCTTGGGAATACTGGGGGCGCGCAGCAGGATGGCAGACAACCTGATGCGTCCCATCCTGGATGCCATGCAGACTATGCCCAGCTTCGTCTATCTGCTGCCAGGTATTCTCTTCTTCGGACTGGGTAAGCCTGCCGGAATCTTCGCCACAATCATCTACGCGGTGCCGCCCGTCATACGCCTCACAAACCTGGGCATCCGACAGGTCTCCTCCGAGGCGGTCGAGGCGGCGCGTTCCTTCGGGACCACACCGTATCAGCTCCTGACCAAGGTGCAGATACCGATGGCATTGCCGACGATCATGGCCGGAATCAACCAGACCACTATGATGGCGCTGGCAATGGTCACCATAGCCAGCATGGTAGCGGCAGGGGGACTCGGAGATAACGTATTGCGCGCTTTGCAGAAAAACCAACCTGGAAATGGCGCTATCGCAGGACTTGCAATAGTGTTTCTTGCTATAGTCATAGACCGGCTGACGCAGTCGGTAGCGCGCAGTAGGCAGGATGCGCTAAGAAGTTCAGGCTAGCGCAGAAGTCTCCTCACCCTCGATGGGAGAGGGCTAAGGCGAGGGTGATTAGAACGAGTACCATCCGTCCCACACAAGGAAAAAGTACGAAAGGAAATTCAATGAAAGTTCATATACTCAAGAAACCGCTCATCCTGATAGCGGCTCTGCTGGTGGTAGCGGCCTTCGCCGCCGCCTGCTCCTCTGAGCCGACGGTCATCGAAAAAGAAGTCGTGGTCGAAAAGGAAGTCGTCAAGGAAGTAATGGTTCCCGGCGAAACCGTCGTCATCGAGAAGGAAGTCGTCAAGGAAGTAATGGTTCCCGGCGAAACCGTTGTCGTCAATCAGGAAGTCGTCAAAGAGGTCATGGTTCCCGGCGAAACCGTTGTCGTCGAGAAGATCGTCGAAGTAATGGCCCCCGAAGGCCCCAAAGAGACGATTGTATTCAGCGACCTCAACTGGGCCAGCGCACAGGTGCAGAACCGCATAGCCCAGTACATTGTCGAAGAGGGTTACGGCTATCCTACGGATGTGGTCTTCGGATCCACCCTGCCCCTCTTCCAGGGCCTGCGCCGTGGCGACTCCCATGTAACCATGGAGATCTGGCTGCCAAACCAGGACGAAGCCTGGATGGAAGCGCAGTCCATGGGTGAAGTCGTATCCGTTGGGGAAAGTCTGGGCAAGGACTGGCAGTCCGCCTTTGTAATACCCGCATATCTCCAGGAACAGTACCCCGACCTCGACAGCGTTGACGATCTCATGGACGATCAGTACAAGATGCTCTTCGAGACGGCTGAAACCGGCGGGAAGGCCAGGCTGGTGTCCTGCGTCATTGGCTGGGCCTGCGAAACTGTGAACGCGGCGCAAATCACGGGCTACGGCCTGGACGATCACGTCCACGTCGTCAACCCCGGAGACGGCGCGGCCGCCAACGCCGACCTGTACGGCGCGTACGAAAAGCAGGAGCCCTGGCTGGGCTACCAGTGGGGAACCAACGACCCCGCGCTGGTGCTGGATCTGGTGCGTCTGGAAGAGCCCGCGTACAGCGACGAGTGCTGGTTCACGACCAAGGCATGTGCCTATGAAGACGCTACGATACTCATCGCGGTTCATCCTGACGTACTGGGCAATGCGCCGGACGTAGTGGCAATGCTCCGCGCATGGGACTTCAACATCGGCGTCTATAAGGAAGTCGCTGCTTGGATGGCCGAAAACGAGGGTGCCACAACCCATGACGCCGCGCTCTGGTGGCTGAACAGCAACCCCGGCATGTGGGGCGGCTGGGTATCGAGCGACGCGGAAGCGGCCATCAATGCTGCACTTGCGGCGGGAGAAATTCCCGACGGCTGGCCCGAAGAGTAGTATCCGGCAATACAGACTGGCGTAAAGCATGAATGTACAATGGGCGTCCCCTGAATCGGGGACGCCCATTTCTGTCGGGTCCATTCAAAGCCCTGCCCTCGACTTGGTCATAATTGACCAAGTCCGTCTAGTTCTGTATATTGAATGCGAGCGTTCACTTACTTGTTGAACGCTCTCTTATGAAAGAACAAACCGTATCAATAACCCCCGAAAGGAGAATCCATGTTCAAACGAGCAAAGAAAACATCGGCTGTCCTTATCGCCGCGCTACTGTCACTGACATTAATCGCGGCGATTGCTTGCGCCTCGGATCCCGAAGTCGTCGAGAAGATCGTCGAAGTCGAGAAGATCGTCGAGGTTGAAAAACCCGTAGAGGTCGTCAAAGAAGTAGAAGTCGTCAAAGAGGTCGAGAAGGAAGTCGTCAAGGAAGTCGAGGTAATGGTCACCGCCGTTCCCTCCATGCCCAGCGACGAGCCCGTTTACGGCGGCACCATTCGATTCGGGATGATCGCGTTTAACTCGCTCGACCCAATGCTCGCCGGACTGGCCCAGGCCGAAGCGCCGTATGGCGAACTTAATTACGACCACATCGTGGCGTACTGGTACGATGGCGAAGTCACCCCTTGGGCCGTGGAGTCATGGTCATCTACGGACGACCTTTCGCAGTACACATTCAAGGTTCGCGACGGAATAACCTTCCACGACGGAAAGCCGCTCACATCAGCGGATATAAAGTACACGCTCGACCGCATCCGCCACGAGGATTCGGCCTCCCCGCACAAGGACAACATCGCTTTCATTGACGCGATAAACACACCCGACGACAGCACGGTCGTTCTGGAACTCGGCGAACCCAACGCCTTCGTCATGGGTGAAATGACAGACTATCACGCAAAGATAGTCCCGGACGGTACCACCAACGATGAGATCACTACTGGCGAGCACGGTTCCGGACCATTCACTCTCCAGGACCACAACCCGACCGAACGGTCAGTCATGGAGCGCTACCCGGACTATTGGCGCGAAAACAGGCCGTACCCCGATCAGGTGATATTCTTCTACATGCCCGAGGCGGTCACTCGCGTCGAAGCTCTCAAGACGGGCGCCATAGATGTAATACTGAGTCCCCCGCTCTCCTCGCTCGGATCGCTCGCGGGCAACCCGGACATTCGCATCGCCGAAACTTCATCAGCGGGTGTCGGCGTCATTGACATGCACACCAGCTACAAACACCTTCAGGGCGACGACAAGTTCGCGCCGTTCCAGGGTGTGGAAGAGCCCCTGTTTGCAAACAAGAACCTGCGTAAAGCGATGCAGTACGCCGTGGACAGACAATTTGTGGTGGATGCCGCTTTCTTCGGACGCGGAAATCCGGCCAATGACCATCCCGTAGGCATAAACGACCAGTACTACTGGGACGAACAGCCCATCATCAAACAGGACATAGCGAAGGCAAAAGAGTTCCTCGCAGCGGCGGGCTACCCGGACGGTATTGATGTCGTACTGAATACGTCCGACTTCAACCAGATGCAGGATGTCGCTCTCGCCTTCAAAGAGTCCGTCAAAGAAGCCGGAATCAACGTGGAAGTTCTTCCACATGACGAATCAACTTACTGGACGGCGCAGTGGATGAATCCCTGCTGCCCGTTCGTATCCAGCAACTGGGGTTCGCGACCGGCCTTCGCTTCCATTAACGTACAGCTCAAAGGCGGCGGTGTCTGGAACGAATCATTCTACAACAACCCCCGCCTTGACGAATTGCTCGATCTCGTCGCAGGCGAAGCGGATTTCGACAAGCGTAAAGAATACTTCCAAGAGATGCAGGAAATCCTCATTGAGGATGTACCTGTGCTATATCTCACCTACAACCCAGTCCTGTACGCTCACCGCGATAACATCAAGGGCGTCAAGGCGCACGCTGAGAACGGACACTGGCTGTTCGAGGAGTGGTGGGTCTCGGATAACTAAGCAGCGATGTCTATTGGGCCGGCCGGCGGACGAGATACTCTGTCCGCCGGCGCCCAATAGAGTATCGGAAAGTGATACGCGCCCATTGCCGTCGAACGGGCGCGTAGGCGGTACCCGGGCGCACCAAGCGAGCGATAGCGTATGGCACGATTTCTCTTAGTCAGACTCTCCCTCATAGTGGTAACGCTGCTTGCCGTCTCCATCGCTATATTTACGCTGATAGAGCTGGTGCCGGGAGACGCCGCTCAGGTGATGCTCGGCCAGCAGGCGACACCTGACAACCTTAGAAACCTCCGAGCGCAAATGGGCCTGGATCGCCCCCCGCACATTCGTTACCTTGACTGGATCACCGGAGCGGCGCGCGGAGACCTCGGCGAATCGGCGAAATCCAGGGTTCCTATATCAGACATAATGAGTGGACGTTTAGCCAACTCGGCGCTTCTGGCCGGACTGGCCTTTCTAATAGCCGTCCCGTTAGGGCTGACCATAGGCGTATGGGTTGGAACCAGAGCCGACACAAAGATGGACCGCTTCCTCACGATGGGCGGACTTGTAACTATATCCCTGCCCGAGTTCGTAACCGGAGTAGTGCTGATATTGATACTGTCTTCCACCCTGAAATGGCTGCCCTCGTCCAGCATAATGATGCCGGGCGAATCTATCCTAGGCAACCCGCAGGTGCTTATAATGCCGGTTCTCACGGTAACCGGCGCGCTGTTCGCCTACATACTCAGAATGTCGCGCGCCAACGTAATAGAAGTAATGAGTAGTAATTATGTCCGCACCGCGATTCTGAAGGGCCTGCCTATGCGAACGGTGATTGTAAGGCATGCTATCCCAAACGCCTTGCTGCCTACGATAACCGTCATCGCCAACAATGTCGGCTGGATGTTCGGCGGACTGATAATCATCGAGAACCTGTTCTCCTATCCCGGCATGGGCAGCCTGCTCATATCAGCGATAAACACACGCGACATTCCGCTTCTTCAGTCCACGGCTATGGTGATCGCCTCGGTCTATGCGTTCAGCAACCTTGCGGCCGATCTCGCATACGGCACGCTCAATCCCAGGGTGAGGTTAGCCTGATGGCGGTAAGAGACTCCGCGCTGAATACCAGACAACAACAAGTTCCTGCGCTGTTTAGGGCAGGACAGACCGTTTGGGATGGGCTGTCGCTAATTCTCCGCACCAACACCGGGCGCATAGGTTTCGCCATCGTAGCGGTCCACCTTACGCTAGCGCTGGCAGGTCCCTGGATCGCGCCGTATCCTCCGACTGACTATCATCTGGACGCTCGATTCAGTGGGCCATCTTCCGAGTTTTGGCTGGGCACCGACGAATTCGGACGCGACGTGCTCAGCAGGGTCCTGGCCGGAGCACGCTCGATAATATGGATCTCGGTCATAGGCACCATATTCGGTGTTACGCTTGGCACTGTCGTAGGTGTAACCAGTGGATACCTAGGCGGCAAGATAGATCAGTTCATAATGAGAATCGTGGACTGGTTCCTCGCTATTCCATCGCTGCTTCTGACGATTCTCGTAATCAATATGGCGTCCCAGCGTTTCAGCAACATAGACCATTCTTGGATAATCATATTCGTCATAGGAATATCGTTCATGCCCAACAATAGCCGCGTCATCAGGAGCGCGGCGCTCGCCATCAAGCCTCTTGAATTCGTGCAAAGCGCTCGGCTGAGAGGAGAACCGACGCTATACATAATGTTCCGCGAGGTGCTCCCAAACGTTTTTCCCGTCGTGGCGGTGGAGGCTACGATACGACTGAGCTTCGCGCTGCTGCTCACCGCCGGACTCGGCTTTCTGGGGCTGGGAGTGAAGCCGCCGGAGCCTGATTGGGGACTCATGGTAAGTGAAAATGCCGACCATCTGGGAACCGTTCCATGGGCCGCGCTCGCGCCCGGCATCGCCATGGCTTCACTGGTGGTCGGGATAAACCTTCTTGCCGATGGCATACGCCAAGCCCAGAATCTGCCTGAAACCGGAGAGTGAACATGAACCACGCCGATAACTCGGACGCGCCGATCATACAGCTGGAAAATCTGGCCGTGACTTTCCAGACGCCGCGGGGAGCGTTCCGCGCGGTGCGGAGCGCGTCGCTCGAAATCGCGCGTGGCGAGGTGGTGGGACTTGTGGGCGAGTCCGGTTGTGGAAAGTCCACCGTCGCCTTCGCCATGATGAACTATCTTCCTGGCACGGCGCAGGTCGAGGGATCAATCCGCTTCGAGGGCATGGAAATATCGGACATCAGCGACTCGGAATTGCGCGAACTCAGGGGCAACCGGATAGCGATGGTTTACCAGGACCCGATTACCTCACTCAACCCATCCATGAGAGTCGGACAGCAGATTGAAGAGGTCCTCAAGCATCATCTCGATATGGACTCTGAAGCCGCGCAAAGGCGCGCCGTCGAACTTTTCGAGAGCGTCGGTCTCGCCGATCCCCGACGCATCGGCAGACGCTACCCCCACCAGCTCAGCGGCGGTATGCAGCAGCGCGTGGTCATTGCTATGGCGCTTGCCTGCGATCCCCACCTGCTCATCATGGACGAGCCCACAACGGGATTGGACGTAACCACCGAAGCAACGATTCTCGACCTCATCGTTGAACTCAAGGACAGGGTCAACGCCGGCATCTTGTTTGTCAGCCACAACCTTGGTGTGATAGCGAGGGTCGCCGACAGAGTCGCGGTCATGTACGCGGGCGAGATAGTCGAAGAAGCTCCTGTGCGCGAACTCTTCAAAAACCCCAGTCACCCCTACACCGCCGGGTTACTGTCCTGCGTTCCCCAGCCGCCAGAAGACGATGGCGTCGAACTACAGCTCAGAAGCATTCCGGGCGCGGTGTTCGATGCCCAGATGGAGCAGGTGAATTCGTGCCTGTTTGCTCCCCGCTGCCCGCTCGCCCGAGAAACATGTCTGAGCTCGACCCCGTCACTGGCGAATATATCGGCGAATGGACATACGGCAAGGTGCTTTTATAACGACGAGGTAAATGACGGAATATGGGGCGACCTGCTGGAAAGGGTCGTCAAACCGGCTCCGGAAGAGACGACACCGGCCTTATACGCCGAAGACCTCCGTAAGTTCTACGGCGGCGGACGCAGGAAGTATATCCTGTTCGGACCTCCGGTCAGGCCCCCGGTCAGAGCGCTCGTTGACGTGGACATGCGCGTTGGCGGAGGAAGAACCCTGGGCATCGTGGGTGAGAGCGGTTCAGGCAAAAGCACGGCGGCACGAGCTATTGTCGGTCTCGAAGCCAAGGACGGCGGCGTCCTTCAGCTACGGGGGCAGGAGCTCGAGGGTGACGTAGGCGACAGGACCGAGGACCAACGGTCCGCGATGCGGATGGTCTTCCAGAACCCGACCGCATCCCTCAATCCAAAGCTGCCTATCAAGCACGCGATTACCCGAGCGCTTCGCAAATTCGCCGGAGTCCGGCGGGGCGAAATCCGCGAACGCTCCGAGGAATTGATGAGCTCGGTTGGACTCGACCCGCTTTACCTGGACAGGCTGCCTTCTGAGTTGAGCGGTGGTCAGCAGCAGCGAGTGGCGCTTGCCAGCGCGTTCGCCGCCAATCCAGACCTGGTGGTCGCAGACGAAGCCGTGTCCGCTCTGGACGTATCCGTACAAGCCCAGGTGCTGAACCTGCTTGAAGAGCGTCAGCGGGAAACCGGGAACGCATACGTATTCATTACCCATGACCTGGGAGTGGTGCGCTACGTCTCGGACGATATTCTGGTGCTCTACGCGGGCCATGTCGCGGAATACGGGCCGTCTGAAGCAGTACTATCTACGCCATCTCACCCGTACACGGAGGCGCTTCTATCCGCGGCCCCGGTGCCCGACCCGGACGCCGAGCCTACTCACATACGCCTCGAGGGATCGGTGCCTACTCTGCGTTCGGCCTTCAAAGGATGCTTTTTCGCCGGCCGATGCCCCAGGAAGATTGGGGACATCTGTGATGCGGAGCCTCCTCCCGAACAGCACGGACCCGGAGGTGAGGCTCACATGATTAACTGCCACATTCCGGTTGAAGAGCTGGAACGACTCCAGCGTGAGGATGTCCCCGAAACTGCCGCGTAGCCTTGGGCATACTTATGCGCCAAAGCCTCCTGTCTGACTCTTCTAACCTCAGACGACGCCTTCGGCTCTGAGTTCGGCAAGACACTCTTCGGTCATCCCCAAGTCACCTAGATACACCTGCTCGTTGTGTTCACCGAGCAACGGTGCACGCTTCGCAATTCGCCAAGGCGACTTGGTCAATCTGTACGGCGCTCCAGGATACACGAATGTCTCTCCCAGTTCCGGGTGTTCCACCTCGACCGGGAAATCGCGCGCCTTGAAATGAGGGTCGTTCAGCACGTCTTCCGGCGAGTTTATGATCCCCCACTGGAAACCCAGTTCCTGTGCGCGCGTGAACAGATCGTAAGAGTCGGTCTTCGCGGCCATTTTGCGCAATGTTTCTGCGACTCGGCGCTGCTGCGCCATCGCGTCTGGATCGCCCCTCCTCATCGCCTCGCGGCTGGGGTAGCTGAGGTACTCTCCGAGGTTTTCTACGAGCCCTTCCTCCTCCATCCAAGCCAGTAGATGGAACCACTGCTCCTCGGTACGGGCGCCGATCCCTACGTTTACATAGCGACCGTCCTTGCAGAGAACCTGCGCCTGAGGAGTGGGTATGACTGACGCGTGACGCCCGGTCTGCCTTTGCACAGTGTCGCCCGCGACCAGCCAGCTATAAGTAGCCGCCTCGGTGGTGATGTTCAGCGCGGCATGCATATTGGCGTCAATATACTGGCCAGTACCTGTGAATTGGCGATGAACGAGCGCGGTCATAATCCCAATCACGGCATAGTGCCCAACCGTGTGATATGCCTGATTTCCGCCGCCGCGCACGGGTGGGATGTCGTGGTCGTCGTAGCCACAACTCCACACGGGGCCTCCGAAGGCGAGCGCTGTCAGATCGGTACTGGCGAAATCCCTGTACGGTCCATCCTGGCCGAACGGCGTTATCGAGGCCATGACCAGGGAGGCGTTCGACGCACTGAGGTCGCCGTAGCCCAGACCGAGAGAGGGGAGATAACCCGGCGGGGCGCTGTCCACTATCACGTCGGCGCGATTTGCCAGATTCCTGAATACCTGCTGACCGCTTTCGCTCTCAATGTCCAGAGTCACGCTGCGCTTGTTCGTGTTGTAGTGCCAGAAAAACAGACTCCTGTCGGGACCGGATTCGTTTCCATAAAACGGCTCGTAGGTGCGAGTGGGATCTCCATCGCACGGCTCCACTTTGACCACGTCTGCGCCCATGTCGGCCAGCAATTTACCGCACCAAGCGCCTATTTCTCCCCCAACCTCCAGGACGCGGACATCCTCGAGTACGCTGTTTCCCGTATCGTGTCCCACTTCAGATAACCCCCTCGTCCGTCAACTCGCGCACGGTATCGGTGGACATCCCTAATATGTCGCCATATACCTCACTGTTGTGCTGACCAAGAGTCGGCGCACCCTTTTCGATTACTGCTGGAGTTTCTGAAAGCTTGACCGCCATCCCGTCCACTCGCGCTCTTCCCATCTCAGCGTGTTCTACGGTCGGGAACAAGCCCCAAGCCCTCGTATTCGGGTCGTGCTCGATCCGGTCTTCAGGATGCTGTACGGCAGCGGCGGGAACTCCCTTGTCTTGAAGAAGCTTCATCACCTGCATCGGCGTCCGTTTCTCCGTCCACTCCTCTATTCTCTCGTCGAGTGCATCGTGAATCTCGATTCGACCCTCCACAGAATTGAGAGAGTCATCAGCGGCAAGGTCATGTAATCCCATTGTTTCACACAGCGCCGCCCAGTCGTCGTCATTTCGCACGGCGACCGCCGCCCACTGGTCTTCTCCGGCACACCTGTAAATGCCATGCGGCGCCATCCTGGGGTAGATACTCCGGTTACTGTCGGGATTTCCGGGACGTCTTGTCGGGATGCCGTTGACCGTATAGTCGAGCACGGCCGGGCCGTTCAGCGCAGCAGCGCCGTCCGAACAGGACATATCCACCCACTGTCCTACTCCGGTGCGGTTACGGTGATAAATGGCCATGAGAATCGCAATGGCCATGTGGTAGCCACCTGTATGGTCCATGAACGAATACCCCCAGCCTGCCGGTGGCATACCGGCCAATCCCGACTGGAAAGTAAGCCCGGAAACGGCTTGCACGATAGGGCCCCACGTCTTGTATTCGGAGTATGGACCAATATGCCCAAATCCGCAGTTGGAGACGTATATGATGTCGGGCTTTATCTTAACCATCTCGTCGTAGGAGAAGCCCCAGCGATCCAGGACACCCTTGCTGAAGTTCTCGGCAACAACGTCGCTGACCGAAATGAGTTCGCGGAGGATGTCGCTGGCCTCAGGCTTCCGCATGTCGAGGGTGACGCCCATCTTCTCTACGTTGTGGTTGTTGAAGGTGCCGCCGAGGTTTATTCCCCTACGCTCATCCATCCAGGGGCCGTTGCCCCGGAAGATGTCCCACTGTCCCTGTCTGAGCCGGTCTTCCACTCGGATGACCTGCGCACCGAACATCGCTAGAGCCTTGGTGGCGCCCGCCCCCGCAAGTTGCCCTGTGAAGTCGCAGATGCGAATCCCGGACAGCGCGGGACGTCGGCCATTCGTTTCGGTCATGCTTCAGACTTCTCCTGGGGTTGAGTGGGTCTTGGCGTTCTTCAATAACGCTGTGGCAGGCTGGCCATTCAATGACCGCCTGCCACAAACGAAGAAGCGATGAATCGGCGCGCGGACCGAGGACTATGTGACTTCCAAGGTCACGTTTCTTAGCGGCGCGGCGAACTGGGTACGGTCGAGTTCTATCGCGTCCTTCTGGTATATCTGGACACGGTAGGACTCGTAGTCGGGTATGAATAGACGAAATTCTTCGTCTATTCTGACGGATCTGGGGCGGCGCAGGTACTTCTCGTCCTCCAGGCGGCCCATCTCTCTCAGTCGATTGGACACCGCGTTGGTCAGCATATAGTTGCGTGCGACCCTTGAAAGCGTGGCGTCTCCCGCGAAGCTCCAGATGTACTTCCCTTCCGAGTTGAACATCACCACGCGGTTGTTTCCCCAGTCCGAGACGTAAATATCTCCGTGCGCATCAACCGCTACGCCCGTGGGCCTGTCGAATTCTCCATCTCCCGAACCGTGGCGTCCGATCACATTCTTGAGTTCGCCATTCGCATCGAATACCTGGAGCCTGTTATTGCCCCAGTCAACTACGTATATATCGCCGAACTCGTCCACGTGAACGCCCCAGGGCAGGTTGAACTCGCCGGGCGCGTCGCCTTGAACGCCTCCGAATCCGCCCAGGTACTGGCCGTCGGGTGTGTATCTCTGTACACGATTGTTCTCTGAATCCACGACCACCATGTTCCCGTCCGGGTCGAACGCTATGCCGTTAGGTCGGTTGAACTCACCATCGCCATCACCGTGAACGCCCCACTTAGAGACGAACTCACCATCCGGTTCGAACTTGGTAATCCTGTGAGTCCCCTCGTCGCTGACGTATATGTAGCCTTCGCCGTCAGTGATGATCTGCACTGGCCAGACGAACTGCCCGTCGCCAGTGCCGGGGCCGCCAATACTCTTCATGTCCGACGTAAATTCAGCCATGTCCTCCAGAGGCCAGACCCTGATGCTCGATCCGCCCTCGGAGCGCATGAGAACGTAGGTGTCGCCATCGCCGGAGAAGGCTATGTCGGTCGCGAAACCGATGACTCTTCTCATGCCCAGCGTCTTCAGGTAGGGGTATCCCGCTCTCAGCAATCCATAAGGTCTGCTCATCGTCTATCTCCCTGAATTCCCTTCTTCAATCTAGTTGGCGAACGGGGAAATCTGCTCGTATTCGCCCTTGACTATCGGTCGCGCCTCGACTTCAAGAATCTGTTCGAGAAGCGTGGAGTATATCCCCCTGAAGTCAATGGTGTGCTTCAGGTCTTCGCCATGTTCCCAGTCCGCCGGATGCAGCGAAGGGTATTCGCTGTAGAGTCCGCCGATCACGTTGTTGCCGAATATGTACGCGCCTCCACCCGATCCGTGGTCGGTGCCGCTGCCGTTGTCTCGCATTCGCCTTCCGAATTCGGTAAACACGAAAACTGTAACGTCGTCTGCGGCATCGTGGGACTCGAGGTCGTCGAGGAAGTCCGAAATCGCGCCGGAGAGATCGTTCATAAGCTTCGGGTGGGACGGCATCTCGTTGGCATGTGTGTCGTATCCGCCGTGCGCGGTGTAGAAGATGCGAGTGCCCAGGTCGGCCAGATGTATCCGGGCGACGTCGCGCATATTCTTGGCGATCTGATTGTCGGCGTATTCGATTTCAGAGTCATACTGGTCGGCGACGTCCGCCAGCATGTCCGCTCCCTTGAGCACATCCAGGCCGGTCTGTCCGATGTACTCCGCGACCTGGCCGGTTCCGATGGCCTGTCCATAGATGCCCTTGAACGTTTCGAGGGCCTTGTCTCGCAGGCGCTGCTGCTCGATGCTGTTCATTACGCCATAGCCCTCGAGGTCGCCAACCGAGGTCACGGGAACGCCTGTCACCGACATCGCCCGAGGCAGACCCATACCGACGTTCACGCCGGTCAGAACGTTCTCCGCGTTCGGGTCCAACTCCCTGATAGCCTGGCCCAGCCAGCCCTCGTTGCCGACCCTGTTAGGCTCGGCCGTGTGCCAGATGTCCATGCCCCGGAAGTGGGAGCGATTGGAGTTCGGGTAGCCGATGCCCTGGATGATGGCCATCTTTCCCTCGTCGTACAAACGCTTGAAGGGTGCGGCGTTGGCATTCATCGCCAACTCATCGTTGATGGGCAGGACATCGTCCTGGCTCATCACAACTTTCTTGCGGGCGTCGTAATAGTGCTCGTTGGTGTAGGGCACTATGGTGTTCATGAAGTCGTTGCCGCCGGTAAGCTGAACAACTACCAGCGTCTTTTCCCTGCTCTTGGTGGTCATATTCTCCCCCATGCGCTTTCTGCGTCTTTCAGCTATAGGCTATGCAAACTGGTAATCAACGGTCGAGGCGGTCATTTGAAGAAGGTTGTGGACGCCCACTGAGTCGTCGGCCTCGCCGCCAATGGAATTAAGCTCCTCCGCATATGCGACAAGCGAAGCATACGTACTCTCGCTAACATTAATTCCACCAAGAATATCGAGGCAGCGATCAACTATCCGAGATGGGTCGTCATCCAGGCTGCCCACGCGATCCACCATGTCCTTGACACCGGGCTTGGACATGTCCTCGAACTGGCTCTCTACGAAGCCCACTCGCTCACTGAGCGTGCCGGAGTCAATCCACTCGTGCCCGGTGTGCCAACCTTCCACGGTCGGCGGATTCATCAGGCGTTGTCCCATGATGGCCATTGGGCCCTCGAACAGGGAGCCGTTGAGAGTAGTGATTGCGAATTGGTGTATCCCGGGCGTCGGGGCGCTGAATTCACCAGTCTGCTTGAGAACGCCGGCCACAAGTTCCGTCGGGCTCTTGACCTTCTTGAACTCTCTGGCGTTCTTGAAGAAGTCGGAGTTGAAGAGTTCCTTCAGCACGGGCCGAATCTGTCCGCCCGAGTCCAGGAATACATCCGAAAGTCTCTGAATGGCGGCCTCGTCCTTAGGTGGCTCAGTATTCCAGGACGGCACCTGTACCTCGTCCTCCACGTAGAAATTGTACAGGTGGCGCGAGATGAAGCGCGCGGTCGCAGGCTGCTTCACGATTATTTCAATGATGTCTTCGCCGTCGAAATTCCCCGTGTTACCGAGGAAGGTCTTTTCTCCGTAGTCGTGGTCGTCAGGGTCGAAGACGAATTCGGCGTTGTGGTGTCCGACGGGATAGAGCGAAAGGGGCTGCCGGAAAGTCCAGCCCGTGAATGCCCTGGAGGCGGCCTTGATGTCGTCTTCCGTGTAGTTGCCGACACCCATCGAGAACAGTTCGAGCAGTTCACGTCCGTAGTTCTCGTTTATTTCGTCTTTGTGGTTCTCGTTGTTGTCCAGCCAGAAAATCATCGCCGGATCCTTGGAGAGTTCCAGAAGGATGGTCTTCATGTCGGTCATTCCCACCCGTCGGAACATATCTATCTCGTTATACAGAGACGGACCGTGCTCGCTCTTCCCCCAAGCGACAGGGAAAATATGGTGCAGGAACAGCGACATCTTCTCCTCGAGCGGCCTCTGGCTGTTGACCATGCGGTACATCCACTTGCCAACATGCACGGCCACCGGCTCGCCGCCGTAGTACCTGTCTATGTAAGACTGGTCCAGTTCGGGGAATCTTTCGGGGTTGACCAGGTCGTCAACTATCTCTTCGTAGGTCTTGTCGCTGGTGAGGGCGTCGAGTTCAGCCGGCGTCGCGCCAAAGCCCGCCCGTCTCATGAGATGCGCCACAAGCGCCCTGTCCGATTTCATGTCGCTTTCCTCCTGAATTAGCTTCCAGTTTCAGCTACGAAATATCCGATAGTATTTCACCAGCACATTATACCCTCAAATTCGACTCAGTGGGCAATTCTGGGGTGAATTTTCCGACGAGGAGGCAGAAATGCCGATTTCCTGAATTTTTTGGGCAGCGACGCGATCACCTGCCATCCGGGATAAAGGCGAACGTCTTGTCCCTCGGTGAACGCTCGCATATACTTGCCTTGACTTCACTCAACGACCACTACTGAGAGGATTGCCGAATGCAGGTTGGTTTCTTCACAATGCCGCTTCACCCTCCCGGATCCGACATCACTCAGACCCTGGAAGACGACCTTCACCAGTTGGAGGTCCTGGATTCTCTTGGGTACTCGGAGGCCTGGATAGGCGAACACTTCACCACAGTCTGGGAGAACATACCGGCGCCAGACATGTTCATCGCCAACGCTCTCGCGAGAACTCAGAACATCAAACTGGGCACAGGCGTCACCTGTATGCCGAATCACAATCCGTTCATGATCGCGCATCGCATCGCACAATTGGACCATATGGCGAAGGGCCGCTTTCAGTGGGGTGTGGGATCGGGCGGATTCCCAGGCGATTTCGAGGTTTTCGGCTTCGATCCGAGCGCGGGCGACCACCGACGCATGACGAGGGACGCGATTGAAACCATACTCAGCATATGGGACGATCCACGGCCGGGATCCTACGACAGCGAATTCTGGAAGTTCACAATCCCCGAGCCCGTTGACGAATTCGGACTCAGATTTCATCTGACGCCGTACCAGAAACCTCACCCGCCCATCGGTGTGGCTGGCGTATCCCCAAACTCCGATACGCTCATTCTAGCGGGACAACGCGGATGGATACCCATGAGTATCAATCTGGTCCCGTCCCGCATTCTGAAAACCCACTGGGACGCTGTACAGAAGGGCGCGGACTCGGCCGGCATATCGCCCGACAGGGCGGAGTGGCGAATCGCAAGGGAGATATACGTCGCAGAGACGAGCGAGCAGGCGCGCGAGGACGCGCTCAACGGAGTGCTTCGCAGGGATTTCGAGCAGTATTTCCTACGGCTGATGCCCAAGATGGGAATGCTCGAGTTGTTCAAGACCGATCCCGAAATGCCTGATTCGGGAGTTGACATCGAGTACCTCGTGGACAACGTGTTCGTGGTAGGAAGCCCGGATGAGGTGTCGGAGAAGCTCGGACAGATCTATGATGACGTCGGCGGATTCGGGGTTCTGCTGGCGATGGGACACGAGTGGCAGCCGTATGACAAGTGGGTGCGCTCTATGGAGCTGCTGGTCGAGGAAGTAGTGCCCGGACTTCCGACTCCGAGCTAGTCAAAGCCAATGCAGCAGGGAGACATCATTGTCGTTCGGCTCGACTCAGGGCCGCGACTCGGTCGCTTCATCGAACTCAAGTCCAACAGGGTTCGACTTGCGATAGGCCGTAATCGAGAAGCGCGCCTGCCGGTTTCGCGGGTGATTCACGAAACCGGCATTTCCGCAACCTCTTTTGACGCCGTGGAGGCGTTGAGCCAGGAGGTGGTCGCGGTCGCCAGTGAGATTGATCTGGAAGAAGTCTGGGACGTGGTGTGCGATGACGGAGACGCGCTTACCCTGACAGACATAGCGGAACTGTACTGGGGAACCGAACCCACGAGACAACAGTGTGTGGGAATGCTATTTCACCTTCTCGGTGAGGAACTCAGATTCGCCAGAGACGGCAGCCACTACATTCCGCGAGACCGGGAGACGGTCGCGCAGACATTGGAGCGCACGCAGAGGCAGGCGCGGCGAGCGTCAGATTCGGAAGCGTTGACAGCCGCAATTAAATCGGGCGCTCTTCCAAGCGAACTTACAGAATACCAGTCAGGGTTGCTCGACCAGATCAGGGGCTTCGTACTGTACGGCGACGATTATTCTCGCGCCAATCCGGCGAAGCTCTTTCTGAATGAGGCGGGCGTGAAAGGGCGGGACCTTCAGCGTTCGGCTTTTGAAACGCTGGTGTCGCTCGGACTGATGCGCGAGAATGAGCATCTCGCCCTGGAACGCGAGGACATCACACCCAACTTCCCTGCTGACGTGCTTGCAGAGGCCGAGACAATTGACATCGAACCACTGCTTTCGGACCCCGACCGCCTCGACCTGACCGGCCTGATCGTCTTCTCGATTGACGACAGCGAAACAAGAGACAGGGACGATGCCCTCTCGGTCGAAATACTTGAAGAATCAGGAGAATCCCCCAAGTACCGAGTCGGCATTCACATCACGGATGTCGGTGCATTGATTCCGCAAGGGGCGGCTCTGGACGCAGAGGCCGACAGACGAATGTCGTCGCTGTATCTGCCCGAACAGACCATCAGTATGCTGCCAGCGCAGATTTCTACCGACCGGGGCAGCATCAACCCTAGAGAAGCGCGTGCGACTATCAGCCTGATCGCGGAATTGAGCGAGAGCGCGGAGATAGCAGACTGGAGAGTGGTGAGGTCGGTTACCCGGAGCAGTTACGCACTATCTTACGTCGAGGCGGACAAGATAATCGCCGAATCCGATCACCCGCTGCATGACAAACTCGCCGCGCTGCACAAACTGGCCAGTCTCCTGCGAATCGGAAGGGAGACGAGAGGCGCGCTGAACTTCGACCGCGACGAGCTTTCGGTGAAAGTGGACTCGGAAGGAGACATAAGCGTCGCCGTGATCCCGCGAAACGCGCCGTCACGCAGTCTCGTCCAGGAATACATGGTCCTTTGCAACTCACTGCTGGCGCAGTATTGCTCTGAGGCGGATCTGCCCGCGCCATACAGGACGCAGGCGATTCCCGATGTTTCGGACATTATGGCGCAGCATCAGCCGGGTCCCTTGCGCTCGTACCTGATGATGCGGCGACTAACGCCCGCGGTAGTGACAACAAAGCCCGGTCTGCACGGTGGGCTCGGAGTCGAGGCATATACGCAGGCGACTTCCCCACTTCGGCGCTACCCCGACCTGATGGTTCAGAGACAAATATCTCACCATCTCCGAACGGGCGAAACGCTATACGACAATGAGTCTGTAACCTCCGTGGCGCATCGCGCCGATACACAGATTCGTCAGATGTCCAGAATCGAGAATCAGCGCAGGCAATACTTCTTCCTGAAGTGGCTGGACGAGCGTCGGGTGAAGGTCGAAGAGGTCGGCGACACCTGCGTCCTGAGCGGGACCGTGCTGGAGAATCCCCCGAATCGCGCAGCCACTGTGGAACTGGCGGACTGGCCCTTCAGGACGCGAGCCGCGCTTCCCAATTCAGCGTCTCCCGGGGATGAAATCCAGCTGCGTCTTCACAGTGTTGATCTCTGGAGGCGGACAGCTCAATTCACGCTCTCTGTTGCACATTCTTAGGAATTGTTATTATAATATCTCGCATCGGCTCGATTTGCAGTGTCGTGTCTTGGAGTATGCCGAGGTGGTGGAATTGGTAGACACGCAGCGTTGAGGGCGCTGTGGCCGCTTTGGCTGTGGGAGTTCGAGTCTCCCCCTCGGCACCAAACTCGGTCCACTTAGCAAGTTTATGACGATGTATAAGGCGACGTAGCCAAGCGGTCTAAGGCGGGGGTCTGCAAAACCCCTATTCGGCGGTTCGAATCCGCCCGTCGCCTCCAAATCTCGATATTCATAACGGCCTCCAAGCGCAGCGCGGAGGCCATTTTCATGCAATAAGAACTCCCTTTTGCCACACGCCGAAGCTCTTCACCGCTCATACCCAGGAACCGCGAGACAAATCTGTGGTTAGCGAGTCACCTACTGTCGGTGAGAGCGGCTCTGTTTCATCGGACTCCCGCCGTCCCGCCGGACTCTTCGGGAGTGCTTTTTCGATATTCATCGCGCTCTTGTGGGGTGGACTCCCTGTAAGCATCAAGACATCTCTCAAGTATGGCGCACCCCTTCAGATAGGCTGGATGCGGTTCGTGCTCGGCGGTCTGGTAACACTCCTGTACATGGCCGTGCGCAGGGAATCCTTCAGTTTCAAGTCATCCGAAATCAGACCTGTCCTGATCGTTAGCCTTCTGTTCTCAGTTCAGCTTGTTTTCATGAACGTTGGACAGGACCTCACGACCGCCGGACATGCCACAGCCATCGGCACGACAATGCCGATCTGGGCCGCAACCATCGCCCAGATAATGATTCCCTCAGAGAGGTTGAGTCGCTGGCAGGTACTGGCCATCGCACTTTCTTATGCCGGAGTGCTGGCCGTCGTGTTTGGAGATACTTCAGAGTCAACTGAGGGCGTCACTCTGCTGGGCGACGTGCTCAGTCTGGTGGCTGCGATTCTGCTTGGCCTCAGAATCGTGCTCATTTCCAACTTCGCACAGAATGTATCGGAGTCGAAACTGATGCTCGGACAGCAGGTCGTCGGAACCGTCCTGTTTCTCATGGCGAGCTACGCATTCGAGAGGCCCACCTACACCCTGGAATCGGATTTCTGGCTCGCGATGGCATACCAGGGCCTTGTGATTGCGGGCTTCGGATTCCTGGCGAATGCCTGGCTGGTGAAGAGATACCTGCCTTCCACCATCACGTTCTACTATTTCGTGATGCCCGTAGCGGGTGTCGCACTGGCGTGGCTGATCCTGGGTGAAGATCCGGGCCGCGGCCTGATCGCCGGCATGGTCCTGGTATGCGTCGGCGCGTTCGTTTATGGCGGAGAAGCCTATTTCAAGACGATGCGTCGCTCTCCGCAGCCTTCCTGAATCATGCCTCGGCAGACCAGCAGCGTCTGTCCCCGGAACCAGGTTACTCCCGCGTGAGCTCGTGAAAATGATTCAGCGGCCCGTGTCCCTGGCCCACCGCGTAGCTCGCTTGCATTGCGGCGGTGACGAAGTCCTTTGCCTGCTGGATCGCGTCCGGCACATCGAATCCCTTGGCGAGGCCGGCGGCTATGGCCGATCCCAGAGTGCAGCCGGTGCCATGGGTGTTGGTGGTATCTATTCGCTCGGCGGTGAACATGGTGAAGTCTGAGCCGTCGTACAGAATGTCGGTTGCTGGGCCTTCGATGTGGCCGCCCTTTACGACGACGTTGCTGGCTCCGAACTCTTCCACCAGCATCTTCGCGGCGGCTTTGGCGTCGTCAACCGTGTTTACATCCATGCCGGTAAGGATCCTGGCCTCGCGGGTGTTGGGCGTGAGGACGGTCGCCAGCGGCGTGAGGACATCCCTCATCGCGTCAACCGCATCCTCGCGGAGCAGGGGCGCCCCTGTAGAAGCGACCATTACCGGGTCAATGACAGCGACGTTAAGGTTGTGATACTCCAGTCTCTCGGCGACGGCCCCTATAATCTCGGTACTGGAGAGCATTCCTGTCTTCACGGCGTCGGCGCCAATGTCCGAGACGATAGCGTCTATCTGCGACTGTATAACAGGGACGGGCGTCTCCAGAACGTCGGTCACTCCGAGAGTGTTCTGCGCGGTAATGGTGGTGATGGCGCAGGTGCCGTACACACCCATGGCGCCGAACGTCTTCAGGTCGGCCTGGATTCCCGCCCCGCCGCCGGAGTCGGAACCCGCTATCGTCATCACCTTTGCGATGCGACGTTCAGTCATTTCGATCTCCTGCTTCCGCGGTCAGCATTCGTCTTAGCCTTCTCATTCCGACTCTTTTTGAGAATGATGTCCTGGAGTGTGCGCACGCTGGCCCCGCTGACGCCCATGTTTCTCTTGCGCCGTCGCTTGCGTTCACGTCGCTCACCCCTGGTTGTATATTCCTCTTGCATTGTATTTCCTCAGTCGTCGGGCCAACTATCACCGTTGTACGCGGCTTCCCAGAACAGGTACTCGTAGCGGAGCGCGGTGTGGAATACACGCTCTATCCGCGCCCGCCGTTCGCCGCCATCGTCGGCGTTGTTCACAATACCCTCACACCAGCTCACGAAATCGCCCAGGTAGTCCGGGCCGTGCAGGTCAATCCACTCCCTGTAAATGGGATTCTCCGGACGCTTGCCCTCGCTCAGAAGCCTCATCCCCCAGTCCAGATACGTTCCTTCTGTCACATAGCAGACGGTCACCACCTCCTCGAATGTACCGCCCAATCCGGTTCTCGCCAGAAAGTCGCCGAAGGCGCGCGTGACAGGCGAAGCGGTTGCAGACGAGTAATCCTCTTCCGTCGCTCCAAGTATATCAAAGGCCCGCATGAAGAATTCGTTCTCGTCCGCGCTCTCCGGAGACAATATGACCGACAGGAAGCCGTATAGATGGCTCGCCGCCTCTATGCTGGGGGCCTTCGCCGTCCCGTGAGCGATCATCGCTACCAGGTCGTTGACGAAGACGTAGTCCTGGAGGAAGTATCGCCGCGCCCTTTCGTGGGAAAGCGTCCCGTCGCCCATTTCCACGATGAATGGGTGGAATACCATCCGCTGCCAGAGATCGGCGTGCTTGTCTTTCAGTTCTTGGGTGAGCGACATATCCCTCTCTCCCTAGCTAATATCTAATTGCCGATGTCGGCGCGGTAGGCTGCGGAGGCGTCGAGAGACTGCTCGAGCATACCGTTGTCCTTCATCCACTGAACGAAGCTGTTCCACCTCTCTGGCTCCTGTGTGCCGAAGCCGCCACCTGACGGAAGCTGCCACATCGGGACGAGCAGGTCCGCGCCGGGCCGGTCAATGCTTTCGTCAATCTCGCCTTCGTTCTCTGCGACCAGAACGTCCACGCCCGCCTGCGCATCGCCGATTGCCTCCTCGTACCCGCGCTTTATGGCGCGCACGAAACGCTCCGCCACATCTTCGTTCCCTTCCAGATAGTCCTCACTGGTTACCAGCACGAGCTCGTAATAGTCTGGGACTCCCCACTCCTCCATCCGCATGACGTTCACCGGATAGCCGATGTTCTCCATGTTGATGCTCTCGTGCGTCCAGTAAGCGCCCACGACGCCGTCAACCTTTTCTCCTATAAGGGACTCCGAGATGTTCCAGCCGATATTGACGAGTTCGACGTCTTCAAGTCCGCCGAGGCCGTCCGCCTTCAGCATCGTTTCCAGCAAGGGCTCATTGGTGGGAATGCCCGGATATCCAACCTTCTTGCCTGCGAGTTGCGCGGGTCGTGTTATCCCGGACGATTCCAGCGTCATCAGCGAGTTCAGCGGATGCTGTACGACACCCAGGATGGACACCACCGGAACGCCTTCGTTGCGGGCGAGAAGCACGTCAGGCTGGTAGCTCATACCGAAGTCGTCCTGACCGGCGCCGACAGTCTGCAAGACCGTCGAAGGATCGGACGGCGTGTACATCGTCACTTCGAGGTTCTCTTCCTCGAAGTAGCCCTTCTGCTGCGCAATATAAAGGCCAAGGTGGTTGGCGTTCGGATACCAGTCCAGCGCCAGTTTGACAGACGCCGTTTCGGGTTCACTGTCGCATGACACCGCCAGCAGAAGGGCGAGCGTAAGGGCGAATATCACGGCGGACGTCTTCATCAGCTTCTTCATGGGCATCATTCTCCGTTTCTGTACTTCCTACTGGTTTCAAATTACTAACGCAGGTCTTCCGGTTCATCGTCAGCGGCACGCTGCCACGGGATAGCCAGACGCTGGATTATTCCAACCGATGCGAACAGAGCGATTCCCATGACGGACAGAATCGCAATTGAAGCGAATACGCGCTCCGTGAGGAACTGCGGCTTGGAGCGGAGCATCAGGTATCCGAGGCCCTCGCTGGAACCAACCCACTCCCCAATTACCGCGCCTATTACACTGACCGCGATAGCGACGCGCATTCCGCTGAACAGATAAGGGAGCGACGTGGGAACCTGGACTTTGAAGAATATCTGCCTCCGGTTCGCGCCGAGCGTTCTCATCAGATTCACCATGTCTCGGTCCACTGACTTCAGTCCGTCAACCATGTTGACCACGATTGGGAAGAAGCTGATGAGCGCGACCACGATGACTTTTGGCGCCAGTCCGTATCCCACCCAGATCAGCAGCATGGGAGCTATTACGATGATGGGTATGGTCTGCGACGCGATTATGAAAGGGTACAGCGCGCGCTCAAGAGTCCGTGAAATTCCGATTGCGGCAGCCAGGAGCACACCTGATGCAAGCGCGAGCGCGAATCCGACCATGATCTCTGACAGGGTCACGCCCGTGTGACGCCGCAGGAGTCCGGCATCTTCGATCAACGCGACTCCTATCGCGCTAGGAGCGGGCAGCAGCCAGGTCTGCACATCGAAGATGCGGACATAAGCCTCCCAGACGGCCAGAATTCCCAGAACGATTATCAGAGCCGGGAGCCATCGCCTGACAGTCCTGTCGAGGCTCTTCGTCCACGGCCTGGCGCTTGCGGTTACGTGTGACATGCGTGTTTCCGCGCTCATGCCACTGGCTCCGTATGGCCTTCTTCCCTGATCGCCGTCAGCAGCGCCGCCTTTATTTCCATGAACTCAGGTGTCGCAATGACGTCCATGCTTCTGGGTCTGGGTATTCCAACGTTCCTGTCCAACTTAATCGTGCCCGGTCTCGCCGTCATCACATAGACGCGGTCGGACAGGAAGATCGCCTCGTCCACATCGTGGGTCACCATTACGATGGTCTTCTGCATGGATTCCCAGAGGCCGGTGAGCCACTGGTGGATGTGCGTCCTGTTGAGCGCGTCCAGCGCTCCAAAGGGTTCGTCCAGAAGGAAGACCTCCTGGTCGGCGAGGACGGTGCGAAGGAAGGCGGCCCTCTGTCGCATACCGCCCGAAAGGCTGTGGGGATAGGACTTCTCGAATCCCTCCAGGCCGAAGCGACCGAGATGCTGCCTCGCCCGGCCCTCGGCCTCCCGCCTTGGTACACCCTGGAGTTCGAGGCCCAGAATCGCGTTGTCGAGCACGCTCCGCCATGGGAGCAGCAGGTCCTTCTGCTGCATGTATCCGACAGATCCGAGCCGGTTCGTACCCTGCCTGTCGTATAGTGAAAGAGTTCCCGAGGTTGGCCCGTCAAGCCCGGCGATGATATTCAGAAGAGTGCTCTTGCCGCACCCGGAGGGACCAATGATGCTGACGAATTCACCATCGCGGGCATAGAAGTTGACATCGCGCAGAGTCTTGAGAGGCTGTCCGTCACGCTCGAACGTCTTGGAGAGCGAATGCACGCGAATCGCACAGCGTGAGTCGTTCCGTTCATACGGTGACGCACGACTTTCGGCGTTTACTCGGTCTTTTTCTTCCACTGTCAGCATGATCCCAAAAGAAAACCGCCCACCTGAGCGGGTGGGCGGCATGTTCATCTCTGTGGACTCAACCACATCCCTCCGCTGGCATTATCCAGATCAGGTTCTTAGGGGTCGACAGCATTTTGTGCTGCCCTCTCAGCCTGGCCTACCAAGCTCCCCCAGGGCACTTATTCTATTTTCATTTGAGGGCAGTCTAGCCCTAACAGGGCCAAGTGTCAACAATCGGGCTGCGCTTGAAGCCCCGATGTCAGCCCATCGCGTCCGGTTAGTCCGACTGCCAGGAAATCAGTTCAGTCCCGCGCTCCTCGACCCATTACGCGTCGGGCTCCATGTAATGACAGCCTGCCGCCGCAGGTTCACGCCCCGTACGGTCAGGCCCTTAGGAGTCTCTTCGAGCAAGTCGTCTGCGACCGCGCGCAGCCTTTCGTCCGCCTCGGTGCCTTCCTTCACGCCCAGCATTCGCTGAAGGTGCTGCAACGCTGAATTGAGATCCGTGTCCAATACTGGAATTTCAGGGCTGAGCATCGTCACATCGGGGAAGATGTCCATCTCCCACAGAAGGTTCAGCAATTTCGGAACGCCAGGCAGCGGCGTCGGGCTCTTTCCGTACACACGCTCGTAGAAGGGGACTGCCAACGCACCAGGCGTCTCCACCATCTCCAGGATTACCACGCGGTCCCCGGCGCACTCTTCCATCTTCCTCACGAATGACACGGCTTCGAGCACGTGATGCAACACCAGCGAACAGACGGTTATGTCCACCGAGGGAACTTCCGCGTCCTCCCACCGCTCATGGATGGCATTCACGTTGGTAAAGCCGAATTCTGCTACGCGGCTCCTCAGCAAGTCCAAAGATTCGGTGGAGGGATCAATCACGGTAACGCCCTTGGCACGCGTCGCCAGGGGCAAGGCGAATCGACCTGCGCCGCCACCAACGTCGAGGACCTCCGCGTCTTCGCCTACGATTTCATAGAGCGCGTTGAGCGCGGGATCATCGGTGCGGAACGGGTCCTGAGTCTTGGCGGCAAACACGGGACGTCTGTGTCCGCCCTCCTGCCCTTCCCCCCGTATAGCTGCTATATCCCGGTCAAATGCCGAGACCTGCTCGCGCCAGGCTTCAATCGCTGAGTTCATAGTCAATACCTCCAATTGATCAGAGTAGGTTGATATAGGGCCAGCTTCCAAGTCATATTAGCGTCCACCAATAGCGGCTCAACTCAATGATCTAAGGTGGAACACAAGTGAGCCGATGTCCGGACAGTGATGCTCTTTGCCATCTGCCCTCAAACGCCACGTTGATGTCTTTGCCGGGTCGTTCTCGACAATTTCAACATCTAAATCTTCATTATGCTCATTGGCGGCGCGGCTGTCGAAGACCTTGAATCCCTCACGCTCCAAGGCTCGGCGCATCCACTTCTCAGAGAGTCCGTTTGCTATCAGCAGAGCACTGCCCACCACCGGAGTGTGGTGCCTGAAGCCCCCGATGTCGGAATCAAATATAAGCTCAGAACTGGAAAAAGTGGATTGTAACGCTCCCCGCAATATCAGATCTTCCGGCGCGCCATATTCGACCCTACCCTCAGGGGTGATCAACCATAATGTGTCAGCAGACCTCAATGCCAGATCCAGGTCATGAGTGGACATAAGGACCGACAAACCCGTTTCACGGCTCAATCGCTTCAACAGACCTGTTATCTCGACGCGCGTAGGCAGATCCAGAAATGCGGTAGGTTCGTCGAGCAGCATTACCGTGGGTTGTTGAGCGAGGGCGCGGGCAATCATTACCCTCTGGCGCTCACCGTCACTTAGCTCGGAGATGTCGCGTGCCGCCAGTTCCTCAGAGCGGGTCGCGCGTATAGCCCACTGGATTATCCTGTGATCTTCAGGAGTCAGCCCGGCGGCCCAACCGGTGTAAGGATAGCGTCCCAGGCCTATTAGCGCATAAGCAGTTAGGCGGCCGACTGTCAGACGGTCTGTCAATACGACGCTCAACAGCATTGCAAGTGTGTGACTGCTCAGATGGAGAATATCATGTCCCCCAATCTCTACACTTCCCGCAAGCAGCGGCTGCATTTTGCCAATTGTCCTGAGGAGGGTTGATTTGCCGGTGCCATTAGGACCAAGCAGGCACACGAATTCGCCCTGATGCAGCTCCAAATCTATATCCTGCAAGACAGCGCGACTCTCTTTTCGACCCGACCTGTAGCCGACAGCGAGTGAATGTGCGGACAGCGCTACTTCCTTCACAGGGCGAAGCCTCTTCTTGCCTTCAGAAGCACCCACATCGCCACCGGCCCTCCAAACAGAGCTGTCGCGGCGTTTATAGGAAGATTCAGACTGCTGCTCGGGAGTTCAGCAAGTATGCCGCAGGCCAGAGCGACAGCAATTCCAACCAGTATGGAACCGGGAACCAGGACTCGATGATCGGATGTACCGAAAATGCCGCGGGCAATATGAGGTATGGCGATACCAAGAAATCCTATTGGCCCGGCATAGGCTACGACCGAACCTGCCATTAGAGAAGCGCTTCCCATGATAATGACTCTCGCCCACTTCACGTTCAGGCCCATGCTTCGAGCATAATTGTCTCCAAGAAGCAGAGCGTTAAGGGGCTTGAGGGTGAAAACGGCCAATATGACGGCAACACCAACCGAGGACGAAAGGAAGGGCATCTCCCCCCAGCGTACGCGGTTGAAACTGCCCAGACCCCACTCTACAAATTCCCTGGTCTGCTGTTCGTTCGCAAAGAAAATGAGAATGGTCACGATGGCGCCTATCAGCGAGGCCATCACAACTCCCAGCAGCAGCACTACCACCATATCCCCGACTCTGGACGCGACCATTAGCATGATGGAGAGCGTCGCCGCGGCTCCGAGGGCAGCGCCCGCGACTGTCCCGAGATTGGTGAAGAAGCTGCCGCCAACTCCGGAAAAGATCTCTGCTGAAGTCGGACTCACCAGAATGACAAGCGCTACCCCGAGGCTGGCTCCGGAAGACACTCCCAGGGTGAATGGGCTGGCAAGAGGGTTCCTGAATACAGTCTGCATCTGAAGACCCGCCAGGCCCAGAGCGGTGCCGACCAGCATTGCAGTCAAAACCCTTGGGAGCCGGATGTCCATGACGATGGTTTCCCATGTACTCTTCTGGGCTTCCCCTCCAAGCAGGATCGTCACTACCTGATCAACCGGGATGCCAACCGACGACCAGCTCAGCGATGCCAGAATTGCGATTACTCCCAGAATCAGGAGGCAAGCGAACGTGACCAGTTGACGCCTTGCGTGAGTACCGGTGTCAACCTGAACGTAGCCCTGTTCAGCGTCCTGAACAGTCTCTGGTCGGGAGGGAGTCGAGGTTTTTGATTCGGAGACGTTCATCTTGGGTGAGTACCGGCTTCAACCGACGATGAGCCAAAGAAGTCTTTCACTATCGGTATGAGAACATCCAGACGAGATCGGCTCTCATGATGGTCGAAACCCTCCAAGGGTATAAAGGAGACATTCGGAAACTCAGCGGCAGACCTTCTGGCAAGATCATGATCATGGTCTTCGGTTCCGCATATCAGCAAATAGGGTGTCCGGCCGCGCGAAAGTCCATCACTCAGCCCTTTGATTCTCTTGGTAGCGAGCAGTGCAGCACCGAGAGCTTTCCAATCGCGAGATTCCAATTCCTCCTTCCTCTTCTCACTGACAGAACCGGACACCCTGGCTTCGCGTTTAATCGCAGCTTCCACTCCGTAATTGATATATCTCTGACCCCACTCCTCGAAGTCTTCAGGAAACTCTTCAGAGTATGGGTGAGCCCCCAGCGCGATAACCGATTGGAACCGGCTGGGGGCGTACTTGCACAACCCAAAGCCCGTAACGCCTCCAAGCGAAAATCCGAGAAAGTGAGCTGTATCCACTCCAGTGGCATCGAGAACAGCTGTAACATCCCGAACCCTTTCGGGCAGGCTGTAAGCGGCTGGCTCATGTGGCTTGTCGCTTCTGCCATGCCCCCGCGCGTCCATGGTAATAACCTGGAACTCGCTACTCAGAGCGGCGACGTGGCCGCCTGTATTCCAAGCGTCTCCCGACACTCCAAAGCCGTGAAGCAGAACCAGCGATATGCCTTCGCCTGCTACTTCGTAATGAATCTGAACCCCGTCATTGGACGCGTAGGGCATTTTGCATAAGTCCTCGTCAGTTACTGTGAAGGCGGGTTTATGATCTCCAACCAGAGGGTCTCGTGATTCGGCGCGAGGTCGGGATGGAGGATACTCACCAGGTCTTTCAGCAGCAGGTCCACTCTGTAATTGAGGGCGGTCTTGTAGTAATCCTCACCGCGCTTGAAGATGTGGAACGCCGCACCTTCACCGAGCGCGGGAATCTCGGCGTTCAGGGAGTTCTGATCAACCCATGCCGCGCCGTCCGCGCCGTTCCGCAAAGCGTCATAGGAAGGGTTCCACCAGAAGTCCGCGTCCTCGCTCGCCTCGATAGCCTCTTCCACGGAGACGCTCGCGAAGGCGTCCAAGCCCAGAGCCGAGTCTATGAACAGGGGCACACCGCCGGCGTCTCTGATGAGGTGATAGTCCACCCGGTCGGCGCCGGTGACTGACCACGAACCGCTTCTGTTGATCGCGCCCCGGATCACCGTTGGCTGACTATCGGCGGGCTTCGCCTCCGACACCTGCCTCGCTAACGCTACATACTCGATCTCAACAGGGGCGAAGAGTTCATTCGCCAGTTTTTCCTGGTTGAAGAACAGAGACCAGAACTTCAAGTGTTCCGCTGATCCCAGGGGAGTTTCCCAGAAGGGGTTGTAGAACACCGCGCCCAGGCCGAGCGACCTGGCGGTTTCCCTCTGGTCAGCGCTGTAAGGCACTACGACAACATCGGGGTCGGCTTCGACAACAGGCTCCCATCCGTCCGCAGAGACATTGGCGACCAGAAAGTCGTCAGACTTGTATCGCCTATCCAATTCGGGCGTGATCTCGGAAAAGTCCCCGAGCGGTATATACGCTAGCCCGATAAGGGCGTCGGCTTCTCCAAGCTCTTCAAGAGCCGTAACCACCGACCCGCCGCCGGAATTTTCGTACAGGGTTTCAACGGGTATCTCTATGATATCCGCGCCCGCGAGATTGCCCGTCAGTTCCGGCGCGGGCGTTCCCTTCTGAACGAGCGCGTAGGTTTCACGGCTTCCGGCGTTGGCGTCGCCGACCGGCCCCATATTCACGATCTTATAGTTGCCGTGGTAGCTGACCGTCCAGTCCTTGGCCCATTTCACTTCCACCTTATCGGGGAAATAGTCCGTCCCTGGAACATACTCTTCCACCGGGCCCTGGGGATTGCTCGCGATGACTCCTATCTCAGCGGCCGTTTCTATCCGATCAAGGAACACAAGCCGGTGATTGGGCAACAGTCCCGGATGGATTATGCTTACGATGTCCTTCAGGAGGATGTCCGCCCGCACAGCACCAGTGCTGTGGTAATCGCTCGCTCGCCCATACCTGTGGAACGCGTTGCCCGCAGTCATCGGGGCGAAATCCCCGTTCAGAGGGTTGCGCTCGAGAAATTCGGGAACAGTTCGCTCACTTGGAATGTAGGCCATGTCGAACCAGTATTCCGCGCCGTGCCCGTGTTCGAGCGCCGTCTCCACCGCGACTCCACCAAAGCCCAGGTGAGCCGTACCGTCCAGCAAGCCCTGGTCAACCGCCTTCAGCAAGGGACGCGCTCCCCCCGCGTCTTCGATCAGTATCGACTCCAGGCGGGTGCGATTCCTACTCTGGAATTGTCCGGACCTTGCGATAGTCCCCAGTAGGACAGAAGGACTGGCCGACTGGCTTTGAGCAAGGGACTTGACCATGTTGTACTCTTCGGCAATTGGCTCGAAGTACCGATTGGCCCTGGCCTCCAGGTTAAAGAACAGCGACACAAACTTCACCTGCTCCGCGGAGCCCAGAGGTCCTTCGGAGAAGGGGGAGTAGTGAATGGCTGGCACGCCAACCTGTAGCGCGTTGTTCCGCCAGTCGTCGCCGTTGTACTGGAAGTACACATCGGGATCGCCGTTCAGGATCAGCTCCAGGTCATCCCCGTAGCTTGTTTCCTCGAATATGTCATCCTGGGTGACTCGGGCGACCACGTCCGGGAGGAAGAAGTTTTTGTGGCCTGAAGTTCTTGTGTTGACTCCAATCAGCCGATCAAGTACTCCAAGCGCGTCCAGTGCCGCAAACGTGGCGCCGCCGCCTTCCCAGAAGCGCTGCACCGGCACTTCGACAACCATTGCATCTGCCAAGTCCCCGGTAAGTTCCGGTTCCGGCGTCCCGCACTGTACCAGAACGTATCGAATGAGATTCTGCGCGTCCGGGCTTGTGTCCGTATCAACTGTTACGACCTTATAGTTGTCGAAGTACTCGACCTGCCACTCCCTGGCATATCGAGCTTCGGTCTTGTCCGGGAAATAATCTGCCTGCTGGTCGAAGGACGATGCGCATTCCTGAAGATTATTGACGATGAGGTTCTTTACGATGGGAACCTCGACCTCTACTAGCTTCTCAACAGGAACCTCAACTTCCACCACCTTCTCGACAGGAACCTCGACCTCTACTACCTTCTCGACGGGAACCTCAACAACTTTTTCAACCGGGACTTCGACTTCCACCACTTTCTCTACGGGAATCTCCACCTCTACCACTTTCTCTACGGGAACCTCGACTTCCACCACCTTCTCAACAGGGACCTCGACTACGTTCTCGCCGCAAGCGACCAGAATCGCAAAGACAGTCGCGAGGACTAGTGAGAAAAGCCACTGGTTTCTTGATGCCATTGTTAGCAACTCCTATTTATTATTGATAGTCGCTATCAATAATATACTACATTAATTGCTGATAGCAACATTTATCTGGCCTATTAACGATATGTCCTATCATTAAGGTTCGATCATCCTAGTGTACGGTACCATCACTGCAAAGTCGCCTATCTAATATCAGCTCTCTCCGTCCCTGACCTGGGCCAATGCAATTTGTACTCTGGACGTGGCAGAAGGCCTCTGATGTTGGTTTGAAACTTCTAGGCCTTGACGGGATTCGCTGGCTTTTCTTCAACCACAGTCTGCGGGACGTTGACATCGCCCCTGGCGCGTCATCACATATCCGCAAACACTTGCGGCATAGTGTGCAACCCACTAATATAATCCGCAGGATTATGTCGCAACCCAAGAATGAATTCACCAGCGTAACCAAGCTCGAAGCCGAGTCGTTCGGCGATCCGGGACAGAGAACGTTCCGCATGTACGTGGACAGCGCAAGCAGTTCCGCCTCCGTGTGGCTCGAGAAAGAGGACCTGTTTCAGCTCGCACTCGCTATTCAGCAGATCGTCAACTCCATAGACGACGACAAGCTGTCGCTGGCCGGTCCGCCTACCGAAAGGGAGGCTCCGGGCCTCACGAATCTCGATTTCAAGGCAATGAACCTGGCCCTCGGACACGATCCCAGGCGTGGACTATTCGTAATAGACGCATACAATGCCGGTGATGGAGAAGACCCGACTATCCGCGTCTGGCTGGACAAGCGGCAGATGCTGGACTTCTCCGAAGAAGCCATGAAAGTCTGCGCCGCCGGGCGGCCCCTCTGTCCCCTGTGCGGCAGGGCGATCGACCCGGATGGCCACCGTTGCGCGCGTGTCAACGGCCACGCCAAGCTCACTCCCGAAGACCTCTCCGAAGATACGAGTTCCGAATAGCGATCTACCCTAATCGCTTCCGAAGAGGTTTCTTTGCCCCGTCGCAACAGACAGAGCCTCAACATTACATATCCCGTCCCTGAGGGCGCATCTCCTGTGACTCTCGGGGAAGAAGAGGTCTTGCCGCTGCTGGAATCGGGCGAGATAACCGGCGGCCACCGGATGCCATACGGGTCCAACTACACATTTCTGGTGTGGATAGACGCCGGGCCCGGCAAATACCTCCGAGCGATATACAAACCGCGCGACGGCGAGCGTCCGTTGTGGGACTTCCCACTGGGCACGCTCTATCGCAGAGAACACGCCGCATTCCTGCTGAGCAGGCTGCTCGGATGGCCCAACATCCCACTCACTCTCGTGCGCGAGGGGCCTTATGGGATTGGGATGTTCCAGAACTACGTGGACTGCGATCCGACCGTCACCTACTTCGACATGGTGGAGGACGACGACTTTCATGAACAGCTTTGCCAGATAATGGTCTTTGATCTCATTACGAATAATGCGGACCGCAAGGCCGGTCACTGTCTGATGGACGAGGACAGCCGGATCTGGAGTATTGACCACGGGCTGACCTTCCACCCATCGTTCAAGCTGCGCAGCGTAATGATGGAATTCTGGGGCATTCCGATTTCAGACAGCATGGTTGACGACCTCGCCAACCTTTATGGAAAACTCGACGCTGGTTCGGACGATGCCGCGCCACTAGTGGAGCATCTCGACAACCGCGAGGTGAAGGCCCTGAAGAAGCGGATCCGCTTCCTGCTCAGAGACCGCGCAGTCCCCAACCTCGACGCCAACTACAACATTCCCTGGCCTTTCGTATAGGGATCACCGGCAACGGGAAATCCACAAGCGCGCGCCAACCTGATACACTCCGCGTGGCAATCAAAATTTGTGGAGGCGCTAACGATGAAAATCACCGATATCCAGGTAAACCAACTCAAGCCGCCCGAAAATGCCGCAGCCGGGACGCCGTTCGTGGGAAGACCCGGACGCCTGCTGGTTCGCGTTTTCACTGATGAAGGACTCGTCGGAATATCCGAAGGTTCACGCGGACTCAGCATATTTCGCGCCTACCTGGATGAAATCATAAAGCCGCTCCTCATCGGCATGGACCCCCTCCAACCCCGTCAGATATGGGATCTGCTCTCTCTCGGCACAGGGGAGCGCGCCACTCGGCTGCCGTCACAGATAGTCGGCTCGATTGACGTCGCGCTGTGGGACATCATGGGCAAAGCCGCAGATATGCCGCTGTATGCGCTTCTTGGAGGCGCGGCCAGGACTGAGATCCCCCTCTACTGGAGCAGGGGCAGCGGATGGCGAAAGTCTCCCGGTGAAATGCTGGAAGAGGTGCAGGAAGGCTACGAGCGCGGCTTCCGAGCATTCAAGATTCGCATGGACTGGAGGGACTACCGACAGGACAGCGACCCCGAGAAGGACTTCGCTATCTTCAGGGCGTGCCGCGAGTGGCTGCCCGACGACGTGCCGCTCGGATTCGACGCGAACTGCGGCTACTCGGTCTCGACCGCCATCATGCAGGGCCGCAGGCTGGAGCAGATGGGCGTCGCTCACTTCGAGGAGCCGCTTCCTCAGTACGACTTCCCCGGACTCAAACAGGTCGTGGACGCGCTGGACTGCCCCGTCTCGACCGGCGAGCAGGAACTGTCCGCGTGGCGATTCAGGGACCTGATGATGCTCGGCAACCCCGACATCCTCCAACCCGACATCCTGAACGTAGGCGGGGTCTCTGAAATAATGCGCGTATATGAAATCGCAGTGGCTAACAACAAGGTCATCATGCCCCACAGTCCGAATATCGGCGCGAACTCGCTCGCCAGCCTGCACGCATACAGCACGGTGACCAACGCGATCCGCCCGCACGAATTCTCCGAAGAGTTCACCGGCCCGGCTGAGGGCGTTGCCGCGTTGTTCGAGGAGCCTATCATCCCTGAGAACGGCAAGATAAAGCTGTCCGACAGGCCCGGACTCGGACTCGAATTGGACGAACAGGCCCTGGCCGCCGCAATCGTCGAGTAAGCCCTGAAGTCGGCTTGCTGGACGCGGGGGGTGATTACTCCGCGTCCAGGTCATTTTTCTGAGGAGAATACGAACGCCTAACTCGCAAGTCCGATGCGATCCATACAACGTATCTTGGAGTAAAAGGGGGAAACCATGAAATTACGAACATTGGGTTTTGGATCCCTAGTCGGCGTAATGTTGGCGGCTCCGATGATCGCCATGATGTACGTCGCTCAAAAGTGGCTGAATTTCTCATTCGCGCCATTCGACGTATTCGACTGGATAGCTCGTCTGTTGCCCGGCCCGGTCGTAACATTCGGCATAGATCGAATGGTTGACATGCTGATCCTCTTCGGAGCGAGCGTATCTGGCACTGCCAAGACCGCCGAGCAGAGCATGGCCGTTGGACTCTTCTTCGTTGGAGTCGTAGTCGCTACCATCGTCGTGTTCTGGTACGTCGAGGCGCGAGACCAGGCTGAGTGGAGCGGCCTCGGGCCCCTGGTAGGCGTGATCATTGGCATTCCCGTCGGACTAGTGGCCGCCTACATTGGTCAGAGCACACTTCACCCTGTCGTCAATTTTCTGTGGGTCTTCGCGCTTTTCGTGACGTGGGGAACTTTAACGGCCAAGTCCGGACGTAAACTCCTCACGGTACCGCCCTCAGAGATAACGGAGGACGTCCATGAAGTACAGGAAGAGCGCTCCGTCCAGGTTATAGACAGGCGCAAATTCCTTATACAGATGGGCGTAGCCACTGCGACGATTACGGTGGCGGGAGCCGGACTTGGACGCACCCTTGCGGTGTCCGAACGGGAACGGCTCGAGAACGAGTTGGCGGCGATACAGTCCCGGCAGATGCCCGACATGCCTCCAATGATCGACCTGCCAAACGAGGGCGACCCTGTCAAGCCGGCTCTCGGCACCCGGCCCGAGTACACCGCGGTCAGAGACCACTATCAGATTTTCATCAGGTCCCAGCCAACAGTGCTCAACGGCGACACATGGGAGCTGCCAATCACAGGTCTCGTAGAGAACCCTGTGAACCTGACTTTGAGCGACATACGCAACAACTACGAGCCCCGAAACGAGTTCGTTACGCTGTCCTGCATATCCAACCGCGTCGGCGGCGACCTCATCAGCACAACCTACTGGACTGGCGTGAGCGTCCAGGACATACTCGCCGAAGTACGCCCGCGAAGCAATGCGCGGTACATGATCATCAAGTCCGGCGACGGCTTCTACGAAACCGTAGATCTTGAGTTGATAAACTCCGATGAACGTATCATGCTCGCCTACGCATGGGACGGCAGACCGATCCCGTTCGATCACGGTTTCCCACTCAGAATATGGCTCCCCGACCGCTACGGGATGAAACAGCCCAAGTGGATTACCGAAATCGAGATAGTGGACGAGTACGTGGAGGGCTACTGGGTAGAGCGCGGCTGGGACGAAGTTGCGCGAGTCAGGGCAACCTCCGTCATAGACACCGTGGCGGTTGACTCGGTCGTCGAGAAGGACGGCCAGAAATTCGTCCCGATTGGAGGGATAGCCTACGCCGGAGTGCGCGGAATCTCGAAGGTAGAGATTCAGGTTTACAACCGCGACGAGTGGTACGAAGCCGAACTCCGCAAGCCTCTGTCGGACGCATCCTGGGTCATCTGGCGCGTGGACTGGCCCTTCGAAGAGGGCAACCACGACTTCGAAGTTCGAGCCGTGGAAGCGGACGGCACTCGCCAGGTGGAAGAATTCAACCCGCCAAGACCGAGCGGAGCCACCGGTCTTCATCACAAGAGCGAGGTAGTCGAGGCAAAGGAGGCCTAGTACCGCGTCCGCGTGAGAATGCCATACTCCAACTGCACTCCAACTGCTAACCGTCACTTGTATGTTGAAAATCCCCTCTCCCTGAGGGGCTCACAGGGGTATGTAAATGCGCAGGCAACTACGAATTTCGATCAGCAGGCCCCCTCTCCCTTGAGGGAGAGGGTCGGGGTGAGGGTGAACGACAATTCAGTCATTCCCGCGAAGGCGGGTACCCCGAAGGGCTCGCCGAAAGGCAATCCAGGGGCTGGGGGGCCCGTCTCTATACATCAGAAACATATGGACGCAGTACTAGACCTTTATCGACAAGCTAATATCTACCGATTTCCGAGAGTTTTGACATGAACGATCTGGTCAAGATGACCGCTAGGCAGGCCGTATCCGAACTGAAACAGGGAGCAGTCTCGCCTCTGGAACTGATTGACGCCGCTTTGCAGCGCATAGACGAGACCGGGGATGCGGTCAACGCGCTCCCCACCGTCTGCCCCGACCGAGCCAGAGAACACGCCACCCGACTGCCGGACCTTGATGAGTCCGAAACGCCGCGTGGCTACCTCCACGGCCTTCCCATAGCCATCAAGGACCTGAAGGACGTTGCAGGCGTCCGCAGCACTCGCGGCTCGCCCATATTCGCTGATCACGTGCCGGAGAAGTCCGATCTCCTCGTCACCAACCTGGAGGCAAAAGGCGGAGTCGTTCTCGCCAAGGCCAATACGCCCGAATTCGGCGCTGGCGCGAACACCTTCAATGAAGTCTTCGGAAAGACCCGCAACCCCTGGGACACCTCCAAGACCTGCGGCGGCTCCTCCGGCGGCTCCACGACCGCGCTCGCCTCCGGCCAGATATGGCTCGCGTCCGGCAGCGACTTCGGCGGCAGCCTGAGAATTCCGGCCAGTTTCTGCTCCGTCGTCGGACTGCGCCCCACTCCGGGCCGTGTGGCGCATGGACCAAGTGGAGTGCCTTTCGCCACCCTGTCCGTAGAGGGGCCGATGGGCAGGAACGTCGGCGACGTCGCCCTGATGCTCGACGCCCAGGCAGGGGCGCATCTCAGCGATCCGCTGAGTCTGCCCGCCCCGGCCCGCTCATTCGTGGACTGGGTGGACAGTCCCACTCCGCCCGCCAGAGTCGCCTACTCCCCAGACCTCGGCATAACCCCCGTGGACTCCGAGGTCGCCGAGATATGCCGTAACGCAATTGACAGGTTCACCGACATCGGCGCCCAGGTGGACGAGGCATCCCCCGACTTCACCGACGCCGAGTGGATATTCCAGACCCTTCGCGGCGCCCAGTTCGTCGCGTCTTACGACTCGCTTCTCAGAGAACATCGCCCCGAACTCAAGGAAGAGGTCATCTGGAACATAGAACACGGCCTGTCCCTCAATCCGCAGGACATAGCCCGCGCCGAGCTCGGACGCGGCGCCATAATCAACCGCTGCGCCGACTTCTTCCAGGACTACGACGTGCTCGTCTGCCCTGCCGTCGTAGCTCCTCCCTTCGACGTGGACATCCGCTACCTCGCCGAGATGGAGGGCCACACCTTCCCAACCTACATAAGCTGGCTGATACTCACCTTCGCCCTCACCCTCACCGGCTGCTCCGTCATCTCAGTCCCCTGCGGCTTCACCAAGTCCGGCCTCCCCGTCGGCATCCAGATAATGGCCCCCTGGAAGGAGGAAGGCTACCTCCTGGGCGTCTCCGCCCTCTTCGAGCAAGCGGCGGGCATAAGCGGGCTTGTGCCGCTGGATCCGCGGACGCCCGGTAGTTAGGCCGCAAGGGTTTCTTACCCGAACGCATTACCGGGATAGGCTGCCGTATTCTCTGCGGCAGCCTGTCTAGTTAGGGAACACTGCGCCACGCTATCCCCCCTGCCCGATCAACTCCGCGATCCGCTCCCCAATCATCATCGTCGTCACGTTCGTGTTAGCCCGTATGCAGTCCGGCATGATCGAGGCGTCCACCACGCGAAGGCCCTGTAGCCCGTGAACCCTGCCATGCTGGTCGACGACCGCCATCGGGTCGTCCGACGGCCCCATCTTGCAGGTCGCCGAGATATGCTGTCCCGTCGTCGCCTCCCGCATCATCCAGTTGTCCAGCGCGTCGTCCGACTCCAGGTCCGAGTCCAGCGGCTCGATTCGCTCCGCCAGAACGTCCTTGAAGTCATCGTGCTCCGCCAGTTCCAGGCATTTCCGTACCCCCTCGCGCGATCGTTGTCTGTCGAACTCCTCCGCGAAGTAATTGTAATTCAGCTCCGGCTGGTCGTTGATGTCATTCGAGGTCAGCCGAAGTTCCCCCGAACTCACCGCCAGGTCTAGGATTACCGACATCCGCACGCCGATTGGTTCCATTCTGTCGCCGCCGCGGTTTATGCGCTCGGTGGCGAAATTCTGCATCGTTATCTTAATGTCATTGCGAAGCTCGGAGCCGGTCGCCGTGTACCTCAGCATGAGCTGACTTCTCGGCTCCAGGGCCAGACTTTCCAGGTCTATATGAGGCTGCGTCCGCCACGTGGCCCACACGACCGGATGGTCGCGCAGATTCTGTCCGACGCCCGGGAGTTCATGCACAACCGGAACGCCAACCTCCCGCAGGTGGTCCGCAGGACCGATCCCCGACAGCATGAGTATCTGGGGCGAGGCAATCGCGCCCGAGCTCAGGATGATGTTCTCGCCTTCCACGACGAACTTCTCGTCCCCGCTCTCCACCTCGACACCGGTCGCCCGTCCGTCTTCTATGATGACGCGATGTGTGAGGCAGTCCCCCCTTACCGTCAGGTTGAGCCGATGCCTGGACATCGAGAGGTAGCCGACGTTCGTGCTCCAGCGTATCCCGTTCGGATTGTTGTAAGGCGTCGGACCTATGCCCGTGACGTCCGGGTGGTTCTGGTCCGGGCCGTCAGGGAATCCCGCCGCCTTGGCCGCGTTATAGAAAGCGGTCTGTGCCACTGGCCAGGTGTCCCGCGTAAAGCGTCGCGCGATAATCGGCCCTTCCGTCCCGTGGAAATCGCCGCTGAAATCCGTGTCCGTCTCCAGCTTGCGGAAGAACGGCAGCACCTTCTCGTAGCTCCACTCGTCATTGCCCTTAGCAGCCCAGGCGTCATAGTCCTCCGGCATCCCCCGCAGGAAAACCTGCCCGTTGATCGCGCTGGAGCCGCCGGTCACCTTCCCTCTCGGCACCATCATCGGCTCCGCAAGCTCGGTGGGCTTACCCCAGAATTGCCAGTTGTGGTCGCTGGTCATCACGTCCATACCGGTCGCGTAGCCGTGCCTGACTTCCTCCGGCAAGTTGTCAATCTCCGAGCCGTAATCCGGCCCCGCTTCCAGCAGCAGCACAGACTTATTTGGGTCCTCCGAAAGCCTTGTCGCCAGTATCGAACCGGCCGACCCCGCGCCTACGATGATATAGTCGTACTTCATGTGACAGCCTCCCAATTCCCGTATATGTCCGTAATTTGGCGAATCCTATATCCGCAAACTGAATTCGTCAATAATTTTTCAGGTTGGCACATGGTTATTCGATTATCAACACCGAGCGGCTGGCAACTCCCTCTCATGGTAAGCTGCCGCCTCCCTCCGTAGGGGCAACCCCTGTGGCTGCCCTTTAGTTGCTCTCACTATACCCCGACCGACCAATTGTGCTAAAATATCCGCATGATGAAATCGTCTCACACCATATTAAGCATAAGGCAGGAGTTATAAATGAGACTCGCGGAGGCGGAAGAAAACTTTGGGGCCGATATACCTAACTCACCTTGCGCGTTGACTACGAGAGTAGATGCGTGACAGGTCATCCGGCTTGATTCTGAACTTTGTTCCATGATTGCGGATGCTGCCATTCTCTCGAATGTAGGCGTCAAAATCTATGCAGATTAGACCACTCACGATAGCCCGAATAATCTGAGTGGTTCGCGCATCGCTGAGGAACTCCGCAGAGTCGTACCGGACAATGCGCTTGGCGCGTGAGTAAGACCCCTTTACCAGTATCAGCTTGTTCAGCTTCCGTGCGAAAGCCGTTATCAGGTCGTCGTGTGTCCATTGGGGTGATATATCGTCGTAGTCCGTTCTTCGGACCCAAATCGAGCCAGCATCATCTACAACGTGGAATCTCTCGGATTCTCCGCAGATGGTATGCCGGAAGCTCTGGTTACCGTTTCTGCCAATCCAACCCCAGCGATTGATGATATAGCGGATAGCCTGCCCGCGTGGATAAGGGTCTTTGTGGAACAACGTCAGAAGCGCGTTCCCGCTAGTGTACTTGACTTCCCATGCCCCCGCGTCTGGCACATCCACATTGGACGTTCTGAGACCTAGTAGGTGTTCCAAGTATAGCCCCGGCGCCCCTGTTCCCCCGAATCCCTCTTGGGGGATTTCGTGTTCACCTACTGCAAGGACTTCAGCCAGGCGTTCACGGATGTTTCGCGCTGGAAGGGTCATAGCAGGCTCAGATTGCGTCTATGCGCGTTGATGCGCTCATTAGCCATCTTGCAGTAGTTCTTGGACTTGTCCATCCCTATCCAGTCTCGTCCTGCTATTACAGCCGCTATCGCGGTTGTACCCGACCCAATCATCGGGTCGAGGACAACCTGCCCTTCTGTGGACTGAATACAGCGTTGCGCTAATTCTAGGGGGAATGAGGCAGGATGTGGATTGTTGGATTCCTGGGGGATAGTCCACACGTCGCCAAGCGCGTTTGCCTTTGGAGCTAATCGAAAATCCGGCTTGGCTATCAGGTATATCACCTCGTAGGTGGGCAGGAAATAGCCGGGGTTGAAGTTTATCCCCCCGGCGCGTTGCCAGATGACGATTTGCCGGACGGGGAAGCCCTCGACTATATCAGCGCGGTCTTGAAGCAAGCCGCCCTGAATACGCCATTTGTGGTTGTAGAAGATAGCCCCGGTTGGCTTGAGAACTCGCATCATGGCGGTGAGATAGTCCCTCTGCCATGCTACGTAGTCTGCGTGGGGCATAGCATCATCGTGAGTATCGTACCCATCAATCAACTTGGCATTAGGCCACTTGCCCTTACTGCCATTTTTGAGGCCGTTCCCCGTGCTGTTCTTGATGTTGTAGGGGGGGCTGGTGACTATCACGTCCACAGAGGCCGGGGGCATCTTAGCCATTAGTTTGAGGCAATCCCCATGATGTACCCGGTTCAGCCAACGGCTCATTGCCGCCGGATTGGACTGGACGGCGGCGGTTAGCAGTTCGTCCATAGACATGGACGGGAACTCGAAAAAGTCATCCCTATACATCGGCAATCAACCGCTCATAAGTCAGCCTGAGACCGGACACTGATTCCAGCATCACGTCAACCCTCTGCGAGTTGGTCATCTGCCCAAAGTTCCAACGCGCCTCAAACTCATTCAAGTAGCGGTGTAGGTGCTTCCAAGTGAAGTGATGGAATACTCCGACATATCCCCGCTTCAACATTGCCCAGAAGGATTCAATACCATTCGTATGAACCCTGCCACGCACATACTCACCTACACTGTGTTCTACCGCTTCGTGGGCGTAGCCTAGCATGGCATAGGCCGGATGTCCATCAGTGTACAGGTGCGAATCGTAGGTGATATTCCTGTCCAGGAAGTACATCAGCGTAGGTCTGCTGGCATCCGGTACGGCTTCAACCCTTACCTCTCCGGTTCGCGCCCTGACTCCGGCGACGGGTTGCTTGCCAACTGTACCGCGTCCCTGGTGCTTGCGTTGTGAAGCGTGCTTGTTCTTCTCTTTACCGCCCAGATAGGTTTCGTCCGCTTCAACTTCCCCGTCAAGAGGCGTGCCAGCTTCGTTGATGTTCTGAGTTACTTCGCGCAAGCGTCCAAGCATGAACCACGCGGTTTTCTGGGTAACGCCGATCTCACGCGCCAACTGGTGAGAGCTAATACCCTTGCGATGAGTGGTTACCAGCCAAGAGGCCGCAAACCACTTTTTCAGGGGCAGACGGGATTCCTCAAATATCGTACCCTTGCGGACACTGAACTGCTTCCCACAGTCCGCGCATTTGTAGAGTAGCCGTGTCTGATAGCGATGAATCTTCCGGCTCTCACCACACAGCGGGCAGATGATACCATTAGGCCAGCGGAGTTGCTCTAGGTGGCGAACGCACGCGGCTTCGTCTGGGAAGGCTTCGAGTAGTTGGAGCAGGCTTTCATATTTCATACACCTATTATATCGGGATTGACTAGGTGCGTCAAGTATATCGGCCCCAAAACTTTTCCCGTAGTGAAACTCAGGTGACTTTTTCACCTGTCGCCACCTGTCTGCCCACCTGTCAATCACCTGTGCAATTATAAACCAAGATATATGAGACCACTGAAATTAGGCTCCATTGCCCCGTAGGTTTGACCTGAATCAACGCCGCCAATATACTCGCCTCGGACATCCAGCAGAACACGGAGCGACCAATGACCACCACCCGCATCAGCCCCGAACACGACACCCGCGAACTGACCACCGACGACGTCCTCGGAGGCGGCGCGCCACAGATACTCACCCATGCGAGCGGCCCCACCGGAACGCTCCCCTTCACCGAGGACTTCCTCGTCAACGGCGCTAGCGGCGACCACTTCGGTATGACCCAGAACGCGGGCATGGGCTGGAACCCGGTCGAGCTTCTCAGGAAACAGTTCGTCATACTCTCCACGGCCGGCGGCCTGAGAAACCCGGACGGCTCCCCTGTCGCGCTCGGACTCCACACCGGTCACTTCGAGCTTTCCACGATGGTGCAGGCCGCCGCCCTCGAACTGCGCGAGCAGGGCGCGATCCCCTTCGCCCTCTTCTGCTCCGACCCGTGCGACGGTCGCACCCAGGGTACCACCGGAATGCTCGACTCCCTGCCCTATCGCAACGATGCAGCCCAGGTGTTTAGAAGACAGGCTCGCTCGCTGCCCACCTCTCGCGGCGTCATGGGCGTCGCCTCCTGCGACAAGGGCTTGCCCGCGATGATGATGGCCGTCGCCGGGCTGCGCGACACACCCGTCGTCGTCGTTCCCGGAGGCGTCACGCTTGCCCCTGAGCATGGCGAGGACACCGGCATGATCCAGTCCATCGGCGCTCGATTCGCCCAGGGAGAGGTGACGCTCGAATATGCCCAGGATGTCGGCTGCCGCGCCTGTGCCTCACCAGGCGGCGGATGCCAGTTCCTCGGCACCGCCGGAACATCGCAGGTAGTCGCCGAGAGCCTCGGACTCGCCATAACCCACGGCGCGCTGTCCCCATCCGGTACCGGAGCTTGGCTGGATATAGCCCGCCGCTCCGCGCGCGCTCTGGTCATGTCCGAGAAGCGCGGCGTGTCATCACAAGATATCCTCACCGACGCCGCTTTCCAGAACGCCATGGTCGTCCACGCCGCCTGCGGAGGCTCTACCAACCTGCTGCTCCACACTCCCGCCATAGCGCACGCCGCCGGACGCGCCCGCATGGGCGTCGAGGACTGGAACCGCGTCAACAAGGAGACTCCACGCATCGTGGACGTGCTGCCCAACGGCCCAACCGGGTTCCCTACCTCCGTGCTGTACGCCGCGGGCGGCGTACCGGAAGTGATGCTCCACCTGCGCCGCATGGGACTGCTCGATACCTCCGTCCTCACCGTCACCGGCCAGACCCTCGGCGAAAACCTAGACTGGTGGGAAGACTCAGAGCGCCGACACGACGTTCGCCAGTACCTGCGCAGCGAGACCCGCGTTGACCCCGACAACGTCATAATGACGCCGGACAAGGCCAGGTCGAATGGCCTGACCAGCACGGTCTGCTTCCCTGCCGGGAACCTCGCGCCCGAAGGTTCGGTAATCAAGAGCACCGCGATAGACCCGACCGTCGTTGACGACGATGGGGTTTATCGCAAGGTCGGCCCGGCACGAGTGTTCCGGTCGGAGAGAGCCGCTATCACTGCCATCAAGAGCCGCGACGACGATGAGAAGATAAAGGCGGGCGACATCATGATCCTCACCTGCGGCGGGCCCCTGGGCACCGGCATGGAGGAGGTGTATCAGATAACCGCCGCTCTCAAGCACCTTTCATATGGCAAGAACGTCGCGCTGATAACGGACGCACGCTTCTCCGGCGTCTCAACCGGCGCCTGCATCGGACACGTCGGCCCGGAAGCCCTCGCGGGCGGCCCTATAGGCAAGGTCAGGGAGGGCGATGTAGTAGAGATCGTCGTGGACCGCAATACCCTCGAAGGCTCGATCAACCTTGTAGGTGAAAACGGTCAAAGTCACGGCTCGTCCTGGGGCGACGCCGAACTGGACGCCCGCCCGGACCCGGATGACCTCGAGCCGCACCCCAGTCTGCCCGATGACTCCAGGCTGTGGGCAGCGCTTCAGCACGCCTCTGGAGGCACATGGGGCGGTTGCGTATTCGACGTCGACACCATAGTCGAGACCATAGAAGCGGGTGTGAAGGCGCTCGGCAGGACGGAGTAGCTTCAAGATGACTGCAAAAATCCCCTCTCCCTCCATGCGGGAAGGTTAAGATAGGGGTGAACTACAATTCAGTCATTCTCCGAATGCGGCATCCACTGAGACAAAATTTCGATCCGAGGATAGCGATGGAAAAAGAGAGACTCGACCGCGAAATAATTGCCATGCGCGTCGCGCGCGAACTCCAGGACGGCGACATCGTGAACCTGGGCATAGGCATACCGACACTGTGCTCGCAGTTTATTCCTGAGGGTCGCAGTGTTACTTACCACAGCGAGAGCGGCGTCCTCGGTTACGGACCGATGGCCGAACCCGGAGAGGAAGACGTTGACCTCATCAACGCTGGAGGCCAGTTCCTCGCGCTGAACCCCGGTATGTCCTTCTTCAACTCGGTCGAAGGATTCGCCATGATTCGCGGCGGACACATAGACGTGGCTGTGCTTGGCGCGATGCAAGTATCCGAACGCGGCGACCTGGCCAACTGGATGCTCCCGCAGAGAGGTATAGGCAACGTCGGTGGGGCAATGGACCTGGCAGCCGGAGCGCGCCGTATTATCGTGGCTATGGAACACACAGACCGATCCGGCAGTCCCAAGATTGTGCGTGAGTGCTCATTCCCTCTCACCGCCCCACGCTGCGTGAGTCTTATAGTGACCGATATAGCTGTGATGGCGGTGGACGATGATGGCCTCATTCTGGCGGAGGTCGCCCCAGGTTGGACGGCCGATGACGTGCAGGCGCTGACTGAACCGAAATTGATCGTGTCTTCCGGCCTGCGCGATATGGAACTGTAATCGCCAGAGTGCATCGGCTGTTCAGCGAATCACGCCCAAACGATCTCGAAGGTTGATCCCATATCCGTCTTCTGAACCTGGATGCGCGTGTCGAAGGCCTCTTTTATGCCCTCTACGTGGGTGATGACGACTATCTTGTCGAAGTCGTCTCTTATGGACTGAATTGCCTCTATCAAGCGCTCCTGGCCCGCGGCGTCCTGCGAGCCGAATCCCTCGTCAATGAACAGGATCGGCAGCGGAGCCCCTGAACGTCTAGCGAGCAGCCGCGATAGCGCGATACGCAAAGCGAAGTTGATCCTGAACGCTTCGCCCCCGCTGAACGTCTCGTACGCTCTCGTCCCCATCTCGTCGGAGATGTCTATGCTCATCTCCTCGGCACGTGTGTCCGAGCCTGCAATGCGACGCCCTTCACTAAGTTGGAGTTTAAGCGACATCCTGTTGTCGGTCAGTCTGCCAAGTAGGTCGTTGGCATCATTCTCTATCTGAGGCAGAGCGTCTTCGATGATGAGAGCCTGGATTCCGTTCCGTCCGAAGGCAATGGCCAACTCCTCGTACAGACCTCGTTCCCTTATCTGCTCGTCTCGCTTCCGGCCGAGTTCAGCAGCTTCGCGTGCCATCCGCTTGCAGCGCTCAACCGCATCCTGCACGATTCCCAGACGGACCCTGGCGCTCGTAAGCTGCTTCTCCAGGTTTTCGAAATTGGCCCGGAATCTCTCCAGTTCAGACCGCGCCTCCGGCAGAAGCGCCGTCTCGACTGAGAGTAGATCACGCCGTTCCTTCATCTCAGACACTTCTGAGCGAAGGTTTTGCAAATCTGTCCCGGTCTGTTCCAATTGGACCCTGTCCCACTCGATTTGACCGAGGGCCGAGTCCAGCTGCTGACGCAACTTGCCGAACCCGACGAGGTCCATGATTCTTTCACGAACTTCGTAGTGTCGCGCGGCATCGTATCCCAACTCGCCTATTTCCGCCTCCAGTTTCTCCACCTGGACGCGCGCTTCATGCGAGAAGTCCCTTGATTCAAGCGCGGCGACTACCGGAGCCAACTGTGTCTGCGCGGGCTCTATACCGTCCTTCGCCTGCGCCGCGACGTTGATTTTCTGACTGATTTCACTCTCAGCTCTATCCACATCCACTCTGAGTTCGTCCAGATCCCGCTGCGACCCTCTGATTTCATCCGTTATCCTTCGATGCTCTTGCGTAAGCTCGTCCAGATCACGGGGGTCGAACTCTATACTGTTCAGCAACTCTTTGATCCGGTCCGCGACTGTGCGCTCCTCCGGCATGAAGGTCCCGGATTCCAGTGTCTCCTTGAGGACTGCAATCTCAGACTCCAGCGTTTCCGCTCTCTTCTGTGCGGATCCCGCCTCCTCGATTCGCGCGGTAAGTTGTCCCATATTGTTCTGGAACCGGCGAGAGGCTGCGTCGTACTCGGATTCCATCTGGACCATGCTGCGAGCGAGAGGCTCGCGTTGGCGCGCAAGAGATGCTATTTCATCTTCATTCGCTTGGAATTGGTCCTTGCTCCGCATACCTATCTCTTCGTACTCCGCGCGCAGGTGTTCACGGCCGTCCCTGTCAAGCTCTTTCCCGCAGAGCGGACAGTCCAGGTCGCCGCTTTCCAGCAGATCGAACTTCTGGCGAGTATCCTGCATCGTCTCACGCAGGCGATCATTGTCCCCCCGCAAAGTAATCACCCGCTCGTCAATGGAATTCACGCGCTCTCTGGCGTCTTCGATTCGGCCTGTGAGCGATTCCAGTCCCGCAGACTCTGTGTTCAGGGCCTCCCTCTGCTCCATGAGTCCAGGCAGAAGCTCCGACCGGGGGCGAACATCCTTTTCAAGAGTGGAAGTCAGCCTCTCCAGTTCAGCCTCCAATCGGCTTTTCTCTCTGAAGATCCTAGTTTCCAGGACCAGCATCTGCTCGCGCATCTCTTCATACTCCGCGCGATAGCCCTCCATCTGTTCCAGCTTATGTCTGGTCTGCTTCTCCTTGAAGCTGAACTCCTCGATGCGTGCTTGGAACTCCTCTATCTTCTCCCGCCTGGGGCGCAGTTTCGCCAGTAACTCCTCGAGCTGCGGGATAACACTTGCCGCGGCCCGCATGGATTCAATCAACTTGGTCAACTGATCGCGCTGTGTAATGAGCCGCTCTCGCTCAACCGCAATTTCCTGACGATGCCCGGCAACTACCAGTTCGATCTCGTTCTTAGAGTTGAGCGCGCGGTTCAGTCTTTCATCCTCTTCCTGCAAGGCCGTCGACTCCAAGTATCCTTTCTCTATTTCAGCCTGTCTCAGAAGCAACTCCTCGGCCTCATTTACTCTTGAGCGGTATCTCTCTGCCCTATCGGCCGTCTCTTGCAACAGCTTCTCGGTCTGTGGGAGCCGGACTATCAACTCGCCGAGGTCATTACTCTTGCCTTCCAGTTCAGCGACCAGCCTCGTTCCGTCCTCCAGTAGATTGCGCGCCTCCATAAGCCGTGGTTCCAGGCCCGCTATCTCGCGCGACACGTCATGGAGCGTATCTTCGTGAGTCGCCTTCTGTTCGGCCTCGCGCTCTCGAATCTGGATGTCCGCCTCCAGGCGCTGCGTCTCCAGACGCAGTTCGCTCACCCTGTCCCTTGCGCGGCGCCCCAGGTCGTCGTAATAAGAGAGGTCGAGTACCTCGGCGAGGATGCGTTTGCGATCTGATGGCTTGGAAGTGGTGAATCTATCGGCGTCCCCCTGACGCAGGAACGCTGTGTTCACGAACGTCTCGTGGTCCACCCTTATTCGTTCGGTTATGAACTGCTCGGTGTCCCTGACCGTGTTCCCTGTAATCGCGCGCCAATCGCCCGCGTTATTACGGATGAAGAACTCAAGCCCCGTCCGTCCCTGGGACCTGCCCCTTGCCCTGCGGCGGACCACCCTGTACCTCTCACCCGACGACTCGAATTCCAGTTCGACCAGCATATCGCTCTGGCCTTTGTGAATCAGATCGTCGTGGTTGCGATCACCAAGGCGCGAACTTCCCCACAGCGCGAACGTGATAGCGTCGAGCAGCGCGCTCTTGCCATGTCCATTGTCACCGCACAGGCAGGCAAGGTGAACACTCTCGAGGTCGAGCGTGGGTGTGTTGTCCCTGTAACAAAGGAAGTTCTTGACAGTCAGCTTTAGCGGAATCATGTGTACTCACCCGTCCTGGTTGCGAATATCATTCTAGTCCAGCGCGGAACGATACGCCATATCGCGGCGTCATTTGACCTGCCGACTTCCATCGTGTACAACCTCATTAACCGCAAACTTTTGCACTTCACAAACGTCATGGGAGGAATAACAACATGACCACCACACACGACGAGAATTGGGAATACGGCTTACGAAGCGAGGGACACGAAGGTGAGGTAGGAGGCCCCGTAGTCCTTGGCGAGGGCGACTTCAGGTACGAAGTCTCCGGCTCCGACTGGGGAATCCTGCCCGATGGCTGGACATACAAGGAGGCCACCTCGGTGGACGTGGACCCCAACGACCGCGTCTATGTATTCAACCGCGGCACCTGCCCCATGATCATATTCGACTCAGAGGGTAACATCGTAGATACTTGGGGCGAAGGCGTCTTCGCCAATCCACACGCCGTCACCATCGCTCCCGACGGCAACGTCTTCTGTGTTGACAACGGCGACAGCACGATCCGCAAGTTCACTGCCGACGGCAAACTCCTTATGACGCTCGGAGTGGCCCATGAACCGGCTCCCAAGATGAGCGGGAAGCCTTTCAACCGTCCCGCCCATGTCGCGATTGACAAGCGAAACGGCGAATTCTACGTGGCCGACGGGTACTCCAACGCCCGCGTCCACAAATATTCCCCGGACGGGGACTACCTGTTCTCCTGGGGAGCGTCAGGCACCGCCGAGGGCCAGTTCAACATCGTCCACAACATTACGACCGACTCTGAGGGATGGGTTTACGTCGCAGACCGCGAGAATCACCGCATCCAGATATTCGATGACAAGGGCAAGTTCGAGACCCAGTGGGTAAATCTGTCCCGCGCCGCCACCATCTGCATAGACGACGGAACGGGCGAGGAACTGGTTTACATCGGAGAATACTTCGCCGGAATCGCCACCAACGACATCGGCACCGACCTCGGCCCGCGCGTAACGATCATGAACAAGAAGGGCAAGGTGCTGGCGCGTGTCGGACGTGAGAGCTACGGCGATCAGAGCGGACGATTCTACTCCCCGCACGGCATCGCTGTTGACTCGCGCGGCGACATCTACGTGGCCGAAGTCTCCTGGAGCGACTACGGCAGCAAGATGGAACCGCAGCGCGAGCTCCGCTCCATGCAGAAGCTCGTGAAAGTGTAAGAAATACTCGCAGTGCCCGGAGGCTTGACCATTGACTACACAGACCGATATGAACATCTCGCTCACTCCTGAGCAACTGGGCGGCTTTAGAGACGACTTCGGCTCCGACCCGCGAAACCGTCTCATGCAGAACACCGTCACCCAGCGCGATGTAAACGAGGTCGCGCTCGATCACGAAATAGTGACCAACGCCAGTCACACATTCTCTACGCTCCTCGACGAGTGGGCGCCGACACACCAGGGAAACTCCGGGCGCTGCTGGCTATTCAGCGGGCTGAACCTGTTCCGCGTGGACACGATGAAGTCGCTGAACACACCCCGTTTCGAGTACAGCCAGAGCTACATGATGTTCTGGGATAAGGTGGAACGAGCGAACTTCATCCTAGAAGCTGTTATCGAAACAGCCGACCGCCCAACCGACGACCGGATCATCCAGCATCTCATGACCGCCCCCGTCGAGGACGCAGGCCAGTGGGATATGTTCGTCAACCTGGTGGACAAGTACGGCGTCGTACCCAAGGAGGCCATGCCCGAGACCGAGAGTTCCGGCAACACCCGCCAGATGAACAGTTCGCTCTACTACCAGGTGCGGCAGGGCGCGGCGAAGATCAGAAGCCTCTACAAGGAAGAGGCCGGGCTGGATGCCATGCGACAGGCCAAGTTGGACACCCTCACCGCCGTCTATCGCATCCTATGTATTCACCTTGGCAGTCCGCCGTCGGTAGTGGACTGGCAGTGGCGCGACAAAGAGGGCAAATTCCACCGCGACGGTGAGTTGATGCCGACCGACTTCGCCGACCGCTACATCTCCACCGACTACCGCGACATGGTCTGTCTCGTGAACGACCCGCGCCCCGATCATCCATACTTCCAGACATACACGATCTCCTACCTTGGCAATGTGGTCGGCGCAAGATCGGTCCGTTATCTGAACGTTCCCGCTGAGGTACTAAAGAACATAACGTTTCGCCAGCTGCTCGACGGTCGCCCCGTGTGGATGGGCTGCGACACCGGCAAGCAGAACCATCGCAAGCTCGGCCTCTGGGACGCCGACCTGTTCGACTACGGCGCGGTTTACGGCTCCGAGTTCGAGATGGACAAAGCAACCCGACTCGAATACGGCCAGACCCAGATGACACACGCCATGCTGTTCACGGGCGTGGACGTGGTCAAAGGCAGCCCCCGGCGCTGGCGCGTCGAGAACAGCTACGGCAACACGGTCGGCGACAAGGGCTTCTTCCTCATGAACGACTCCTGGTTCGATGAGTACATGTTCGAGATCGCCGCGCCGCGCAAGTACCTGTCTCCCGACCTGATCACCGCCCTCGACACCGAGCCCATCCCCCTCCCGCCCTGGGACCCAATGGGCGCGCTCGCCCGGTAGATGCCGCGTGAAATAAGCAATATCATCCTGACGCCCCCAACCCTTCAGCCAACAGGAGCAACACCCATGACCATAGGAATCTCAACCCCCCTGCCCGCCTATAAGGTCAACGCCGCATTCATGGCCTCCAAGGCCGAAGAGCTCGGCTTCGAGTCCATCTGGTACGCAGAGCATCCCGTCCTTCCTGTCGAGTCAACCAGCCCGTTTCCGGGCTCTGAGGACGGCGTCATCCCCTGGACATATGCCCACTTCGCCGACCCCTACATCGCGCTCGCCCAGGCGTCCGGCGCCACCAGCACCATCAAGCTCGGAACCGGCATTACTCTGATTCCTGAGCGCAACCCTCTGGTGCTTGCGAAGACCGTCTCCACCTTAGACCTGTTCAGCGGCGGACGCTTCATCCTCGGCATCGGCACCGGCTGGCACCGCGAGGAAACCGAGATCATGGGTGGCGACTTCGATCACCGCTGGACACAGGCCAAGGAGTCACTTCTCGCGCTGAAAGAGCTCTGGACGAAGGACGAGGCCGAGTTCCACGGCAATTACTACGACTTCCCACCCGTGCAGATGTATCCCAAGCCCGCGCAGAAGCCACATCCTCCGATTCTGATAGGCGGTATGGCCAGGCGTGTTTTGCAGCGAATCGTCGAGGTCGGAGACGGCTGGCTCCCGAACCGTGTCACCCCGCAGCAGGTGGAGGACAGTCGCAAGCAGCTTGACGCGCTCGCCGAAGAGCGCGGGCGCGATCCTGAGGCCATCACGATTTCCGTGTACGGTCAGCCGCCCGACCGCCAGAACGGCCAGGACTACCTGAACGCCGGCGCGAACAGGGTAATTGTCCGACCCGATCTGAAAGAGACCGAGGAAGAAATGGCCGATGAAATTGAGCGCGTCGCCGAGGCGTCTCTCTAACCTAAGTAGTGCCTCTTAGCCTCGGGTCCAGCGCATCGCGGATACCGTCGCCGAATAGGTTGAACGCCAGCACGGTGAGCGTTATCAGAAGGCCGGGGAAAGCGACGAGCCACCACATCGGGTAAAGTGTCGGATTGGCGTCGCCCAGCATACGCCCCCAGGATGGCGTGGGCGGCGCGATTCCGACTCCCAGGTAGCTGAGGGACGCCTCCGCGATGATAACGCCCCCAATGTCAACCGTAATTAGGACGATGAGGGGCGCTATGCACTGCGGTGCTATGTGCTTCCAGATGATTCGCGCCTGGGAGGCGCCGATGATCAACGCCGCGTCCACGTACATGCTCTCGCGCACCGACAGCGCGACTGACCGGATAACGCGCACCACCGTCGGGACGCGGGAGATGGCGAGAGCGCCAATCACAGTCCAGAAGTTGGCGCCCAGTACGAGCACCAGCAGGTATGCCAGTATAAGGCCGGGAAGGGCGAGAAGTATTTCGACGAATCTCTCGCTGAAGAGGTCGAATCTCCCGCCGAAGAATCCGCTGATCAATCCCCACACACCACCGATGAGCGTACCCACGACAACAGAACTCACCGCTATGAACAGCGAGGCGCGAGCTCCGTAAATCAGTCTCGAAGTGACGTCCCGGCCAACGATGTCCGTGCCAGTCCAGTTCTGGGAGTCCGGGGCCAATCGCATTCTTTGCACATTAGGCTGGATGGGATCGTAAGGCGCGATTACTGGCGCGAGCGCCGCCATTAGCACGAGTACGAGTATCACAACGCCCCAGAAGGCGTGCCAGGGACTCTTCCGGACGAAATTGCCCACTGCGTCCGCACTCTTTGACATTCGAGTCTGTGCAGCCCTCTCGGCGAATGCTGACTCCATGAGGTCGCTTCTTTCTACAATTCTTGCCGGGTTTCTCTGTGTAAGTCGCGCATCAGAACGAACTATGAGAGCCTTATTCTTGGATCAATCCATCCGTAAAGCAGGTCAACCACAAGGTTGACCAGCACAAAGGTCATGCCGTAAAGAAGCACGAGACTCTGGACCACGTTCATGTCGCGCTCCCAAGCCGCGCTCACCATCGTCTTGCCAATACCGGGCGTACCGAAAGCGACCTCGACCGCCACCGACCCTCCCAGCGCGAAGCCGAGCATTACCCCGCTGAGCGTAAGCACCGGAAGCAGCGCGTTCGGAACGGCGTGCCTTAGAATGGTCATCCTCTCGACCAACCCCTTGGCTCTTGCCGTCCTTACATAGTCCTCCCGCAGTACCTCGAAAAGCGACGAACGCGCCATTCGAGCGATTATAGCCGCCATCGAGGTTCCGAGCACCACCACCGGCCATATCACAATCTGGAAGTTGGTCCACGGGTCCTCCCAGAAGTGGACGCCCGCAAGCGGCGGATGATACCCCCAGAAGGTGACTGTCACCAGCACTATGAGAAGTCCTAGCCAGAAATTAGGGATGGCCAAGAACAACACCGCTGTCGTGCTGACACTCACGTCGGAGAACGAATGCGGTTTCAATGCGCTGATGATGCCCACCGGCAGCCCTATGATCCATGAGAAAATGACCGCCAAGAAGCCTATCTCCATGCTGATCAGGCCCCTGCTCCGTATCGTGTTGATGATGGGGTCGTTGCGGTGATGCGACCTGCCGAACGATCCCGTAAGTACGTCGCTCACCCAGTCCCAGTACTGAAGTATGAGCGGGCGGTCGAGTCCCAGGTCCGCCCTGAGACGATTGATCTCCTCGTCCGTCATGATCTGGAAATAGTCCCCGGTCATGAACGTGCCCAGAGGGTCGCCGGGCAGAATCCGCATGATCCCGAAGATCATTATGGTGAGCCCTATCAGTGTGGGAATCGCGAGAAGGATTCTGCGCGTGAGATACCTGTTCAAGTGGGGTCTCCAGGATCTGTTCGGTCGAGTATGGGCATACAAGAAGGAGCAGGGCCGCAGACCCTGCCCCTCAGTATCATTCTATCCTGTACAGCACGTCTTCGGTGGCTTTCGTTGTCTCCGCCTACCTATTTGCGGTCCAGCCAGACGTGGTCCCACTTATTGGTTATATAGACGCCTCTGAACTCGGTGTTATGGGGCATATAGCCCTTAACGTCGTCGTTGTACATGTGGTAAGTGATTTCGCCGGTGTCCCAGGGAACCATGATCATCTCTTGCGTGAGATAGTCCGACAGTTCCTTGGACAGCGTCATTCGCCTGTCTGGGTCGAATTCCAGCTCGAGCTCCCTAAGCATCATGTCGAGCTTGGGGTCGTTGTAGTTGAAGATATTGGCGTTGCAGGGACCTCCGCCGCACTGTCCGAACGCGTTCTTGATGTAGTATTCGGGAGTCGGCACTCTCATGCTCGAGTTGACTTCTGGGAATATGTCGAACCTCAGACCCCGGACGTCGTCGCCCACAACCGATACCTCTGCGAGCCTGATTTCAGAGTCTATATTGAGATGCTGCTTGAGCCAGGCCTGTTCCAGAACCAGCACCAGTTCCCACCAGGGACCGTCCGCCCTGCCCAGCAGGTCTAGCGTCGGGATTCCCTCCCCATTGGGATAGCCGGCTTCGACCAGCAATTGCTGTGCCTCGGCGATGTCTTCGGGAGTCGGGCTCCGCCAGTACTTCTCATTTCTAAGCTGTTCGGTCGTAAGCGAGTAAACTCCCTGCCCCTCTCCGAACCAGCCACCCGCGAAGAGCAGCGCCTGCACCTGGCTTCCACCTTCGATGAGGGCTTCCTGGTCGAATACAAGCGCGACAGCCTTGCGGACTCGCACGTCGTCGAACGGCGGCCTCGTCAGGTTCAGCGGAATCAGATGGTAAGTAGGTCTCAGGTGGATTGCCACCTTGAACTGCGGGTCCTCCAGCAACGTCGGAACGTCTCCGGGCGGAATGAACATACTCCAGTCAACCCGATTCGCCGCCAGCGCTGCGGTGATCTGTGGAGTCATCAGCGGAAGCCAGATGTGCTGTATCTTGTCCAGATACGGCGCGTGCGGATTCCAGTAATTGGGGTTGGCCTCCTGTATCACGTAGTCGTCAGTTCTCTCTACAGTGATGAACGGACCTGTGCCTGACACCTCCGTGGGGTCAGCGTCCCTGAGGTTTCCGTCATACTGGTCCAGCACCGAAGCCTGGCTTATCTTGACTCCCTGTTCCGACGCGCCCGCCATCACCCAGCCGACACTGCGCGGTTCCTCCATCACGATGTCAACGGTGTACTCGTCGGGAGTGTTAATCTCGGTGACTTTAGCGGTCTGGAAAATCGCCTGGTACGCGCTCCTCAGGCCCGTGGTTTCGAACCTGTCCGGGAAAACGACTCGCTCCAGAGTCCTCTTCACGTCGTTAGAGGTCAACTCGGCGCCGTTGTGGAATTTCACGCCCTCGCGCAGATTGAATGTGTAAGTGTCGAGATTGTCATTTGCAGACCAGCTATGAGCAAGGTCGGGCACAATCGTAACATCCGGCGTTCGCGTGTCCTTCCGAAGAAGGTTATCGTACATGGGCGTCATCCACCCGTGCCAGGTAATCGAACCAGAGACGTAAAAGTCGAAGTGGCCGGGCGGGCCATTGTTGGACGTGATTAGTGTGCCGCCTCGATTTGCCATCGGATCGAGCGTTGTCATGAAGAATCGCTGGTCGGCCGGACTGGGAGTGGCGATCAGCGTCTTTGTCCTCTCGACGACCTTTTCGACCTCGATAGGAACTTCCTTGATTACCTCTTTGACAACTTCCCTCTCAACCACGACGGTCTCGCCGGGCACCTGGACTTCCTTCACAACTTCCTTCTCTACCACGACAGTCTCGCCAGGGACCTGTACCTCCTTCACCACCTCCTTCTCGACGATGACTTCAGTCGGCACCTCCCTGACTACCTCTCGTGTACAGGCAAGTACGAGGACCATGGCGAGCGCCAATCCGGCTATGGCCGTTAATCTGTAGCGGAGTAAAGACGCTGGCATGATAATTCCCCCTGGATACGCGCCGTGAGTCCGATTGGGCCGAAGGCGCTTTTGAATTGTTAAGTGGCCGTGGGCAACCATGAGAAATGTTGGACAACCCAAAGGACACGACTCGTCTAGCGGGATTAAACCATGATTTCAGTCTCAGGTCAAATATTTCGGGAACTATTAGACAGGAATAGTTAATGCAGAAGCTAGCTTGCATGATTCGCCCGGCTGGAGAGCGTTAGGTCTTAATCGTCAATATTTATTTCATGTCCGCTGACATACCGGCCGTACAGATACGCAATGAAGGGAGATATGCGATACAATCACGACGCTGGACATCCGGTACGTTCTTCACCCCTGAATCGTAGTGGAAATCGGATACACTGGATGGTCCCCACCTGCGAGTGAGTTGCTCGTCAGGATTGTCTAAAGGACCAGGAGCAATATGAAAGTTCTCGGAATATGCGGTTCCCTCCGGAAGGAGTCCTGGAACCTCAAGCTACTTCGCAATATGCTGGAAATCACCGCCGACAAGGGTGTCGAGACTGCTCTCTTCGACCTGAACGGCGTCCCTATGTTCCACCCGGACGTCGAAGTTCAGGGCATACCCGCCGACGCCGAAACCCTGCGCGACGCCGTCCGCGAAGCCGACGCCATGATCATCGCCTGCCCAGAATACAATGGCTCGATGACCGCCGCCCTCAAGAATGCCCTCGAGTGGCTGTCCCGGAGGGGAAACTTGCTCGATGGCAAGGTTTTCTTCATCATAGGCACCGGACCGGGACGTTCGGCGTGCGCCAGGATGCACGTACACGCATCATATAGTCTCGAGTCTGAGGGTGGGTTCGTCCTGCACCAGCCGCGTGTGCTGCTTCCGCAGGTCGCCAACTTCATGGACGAGTCGGGCAACATTACCGACCCAGAGGTGCGCGGGCTGCTCGATCAGTCAGCGACCACGCTGATCCGCTTTACGGAGAGCCTGGCGCACATGGATTGCTAAACTCACAGTTGTCCAAAGTGCATGACCATGGGATAGAAGCCTCCTCTCCCTCGATGGGAGAGGACTGAGGTGAGGGTGAAATCATCTTTACTGAGTATCGAGATATTTACTAAGTCAGGAGATCAGCGCGTGCGATTCGGAGTATTTTGGCAGGTCCCGGGGTTTGTGGACTCATCTGTCCCTAGAAAACATTGGGAAACTATTGAACAGATATCCTTGGCCGACAAGCTAGGCTTCGATACCGCGTGGCTCGCCGAATCGGTATTCTTCCCAGCTCGCCCAATGTCCAACCCACTAATGGTGGCCTGCGCCGCCGCCCAGCACACCGAGCGCATCAGGTTCGGTACGCTGGCGGCCCAGTTCAATCTGCACCACCCACTCCACATGGCGACCCAGGCCGCCACCTGCGACATACTGACGAATGGCCGACTAGATCTGTGCCTCGGAGGGCGCTGGGGCTCTCCAGCCGGCCAGACATTCGGTCAGCCTGGAGACATAAGCGGAGATGAGAGCCGCGAGCGCGTCGCTGAGGGCATAGAACTCATGAAAATGGCTTGGACACGTGAGCGCGTCAACTTCCAGGGAAGGTACTGGAGCGTGAAGGACCAGCCTGTACTCCCCAGACCGGAACAGCAGCCACATCCGCCACTGCTTCTCGCCGCCAACAGCGACGAGACGTTCCCGTATGCGGCGGGAATGGGAATTGGAGTCATCGGTACCACATTGAGCCAGCCGATGCCCCGCATGATTGACAGGTTGCGAGAGTTCGAGGAAGCCAAACCACCTGAGGGAAGTGACCAGTCCCAGCCGTTCAACGTCAACATTTCGTTCTTCGTAGCGGAGACCAGGCAGAAGGCCCACGACCTTATGCGCCTCAACTGGCGAGATGACGACGTGGTTCATAGTGTCCCGGACAGCGCGGCATCGTCTGTCGGCACCACACGACACAGTTTCACGAGCGGAGTCGGCGGATGGGCAACCTGGGACTTTGACGAAGCTCTCAGCTACTCGATTTACGATGATCCGCAGGAATGCGTTGAGCAACTCCGGAGCCTCCGGGAACAGCTGCCCGGCATGAACGAGTGCATACTCGAATTCAACCGCCGCGGACGAATTCCCAACGACGAAATAAAGAACTCCCTGCGTCTCTTCGCCGACAAAGTCATGCCCGAATTTACCTGAGTTGCAGTATCCTGATCCTGAACATCGAAAAATTTCGTAAATCCTGATTTAGACAATAGGAGAAAACCATGCCCAACCTGGGTCCCATGGCCGCGAGCGTCGCACAATTGCTGAAAGACAGGGGCGACACAATGGCCGTGTCAGAGTCCTCCTGCGGCGGCCTGATTTCAGCCTCGCTGGTCGCCGTTCCGGGCGCGTCCGCCTACTACCTGGGCGGCGCTGTGGTATATACTCGCACTTCCCAAAAAGGACTCTTGGACGTCCCCGACGAGGCCATGGAGGACATGAGAGCCAGCACAGAAGAATACGCCGCGCTCAATGCCGACACCGTCCGCGAATTGCTCGGCGCCACTTGGGGCCTCAGTGAGACGGGCGCGAGCGGACCCACCGGCAACCGCTACGGCGACGACGCCGGACACGCCTGCATAGCGGTCAGCGGTCCCGTAGAGCGGGTCATCACCGTCGAAACCGGAGACTCGGACCGCGAGGCAAACATGTGGGTCTTCGCCGACCGCGCCTTCGCCCTGTTGGAAGAGTGCATCAACGAATCAGGGTAATTTTATCTACACGGCGAGGTCAAAGAGAAGATTGCAAAAGTCCGTCCCGGTGTCCAATCGTCATTCCCGCGAAGCCTGTCCTCGTGGAGACGGGGAGCGGGAATCCAGGAACTGGCGGCTTTGTGGATACTGTAAGTCCACTTCTGAAATCGTCTCAGTTATTGCACATCCGTACTAATTTCGCTACAATACCCCCATGATTCGCCATTCCCAACTTTTTGACTCGACGATTCAAACAAGCAACCGTGCCGTGAAATTCATAAGTTACACTATATACATAAAATCGGGCAGAAAGAAATTTCTGCCATTTAGCTACGAATTCTGGTGAATACAGGTGAAATGCAGGTACCAGGCCCCACATGCAGCCACCTGTTGAGACACCAGCAGCCCACCTGCAGGATGACCTGAAGAATATAAACGAGATATATGAGACAGCTGAAATTCAGGTACGCTCGCCCTGCTCGACGAAATCAATCAAATTGACGCCGAACCAACTACATAGTAGAATCAGTATGATAACCTGAACCAATATTCGGTCATAGCATTACCAACTTCCGGGAGTATGGGACAATGACAACAAAGACGATGCCTTCTCCTCTCACCATCAATATCTCCGAAGAGGCCGCCGACCATGTGCGCGTCTTCGCCACCCAGTCCGGCAAGCCCGACTCCAACCTGCGTGTTGCCGTCAAGGGAGGCGGATGCGCCGGCATGACCTATGTCCTCGACCTCATTGACGAGCCGATGGAAGACGACAAGGTGATCGAGGAACACGGCATGAGGCTCTACGTTGACCGCAAGTCCTACATCTTCCTCGCCGGCACGATACTCGAATACTCCGGCGGACTCAACGGCAAGGGCTTCGTGTTCAACAACCCGAACGCAAAGACTACCTGCGGCTGCGGGACCTCCTTCAGCGTATAGCGTCCATCTCAATCCCGTCCGATAACGAAACGCCGCGCCCTCGAACGCGGCGTTCCTACTTTCAGGGAGACTCACAGTGACTACCACTGCCATACGACCTACCCTTACATCCCGTCTTCGGACTGAGACCGCCCTGTTCGATATGACCCACTTCGGAAGATTGGTAGTGTCTGGCTCCGACGCGATTGACCTGCTGAATCGTCTCTCCACCAACGATATGGAGCAACTAGAGCCCGGACACGGTATGAGCAGCGTTCTGACCACGAACAAGGGCAGAATCATAGACCTTCTGCACGTCCTCCATCGAGGCGACGACCTTCTGGTTCTCACAAGTCCGGGTACTCAACAGAGAGTGGCGGAGTGGATCGAATTCTACACTTTCATTGAAGATGTCAGCGTCGCGGATGTCTCCGCCGAGACGATAGAATGCCTCTACGTTGGCGAACAGGCTGCCGATCTGCTCGATGAAGCGGGCTACATGCCCGCAACTCTGTCCGACAATCTCTCCCACGCACAAGTCGGCGAAGGCGACTCACAGACCTCTGTTGTGCGTTCCGACGTCGGCGAAGTCCCCGCATACCGGGTTATCACACCCGCGGCCACGGTTCTGCCGGGATTCGATCTGAATTCCCTGGGAGAAGACGACTTCAAGGCGCTGAGAGTTGAGCAGGCTATCGCGGCATACCCGGCCGAGATGAATGAAGACCGCAATCCGCTCGAAGCCAACCTCAAGCCATACATCAGCTTTAACAAGGGCTGCTACATCGGACAGGAGGTGGTGGCGCGCCTGAACACCTACGACCGCGTTCAGCGATTCATGTGCCGCCTGGAACTCGATGACGGAATAGCGGTCACTCCGGGTTCCCAGATAGTGGTCGAAGGTAGCTCGGTCGGAGAGGTCACGACATCCGCGCCCGGTATCGCCCTGGCATTCCTCAGAAAGAGACACTATGAGGACGGCGCCGAGGTGACAATTGAGTCCGATGGGGAGTTGGTATCCGCTCTCGTAAGGGATATCCGCCCACCTGAGGAGAACGACTGACCCCGAAGTGGTCCGCCCTACCCTTCGGACTTGAGGGTGACGCCGCCGTCAACGACGATAATCTGTCCTCGGATCATCTCCGCGTCTGGCGAGCATAGGAAGGCCACGGTCTTGGCAATATCCTCCACGGTAACCATCCGGCCTACGGGCGTATTCCTGCCCGCTTCCAGCATCTCTTCTTTGGTAGGAAAGTGGTCCAGCGCTCCGGTGTCCACATAGCCGCCGGATACCGCGTTTACGGAGATGTTCCTGGGTGCGAGTTCGACTGCCAGGTAGCGAGTTATTGCCTCGAGCGATGCCTTGGACACTCCCACCGAGAAGTATAGAGGAAGTACGCGGCGTGAGCCCTCGCTGGTGATATTCACGATGTGCCCGCCGTCTCCCATCAATTTAGAGGCTTCTACCGCGCAAAGCCACGCCGCCTTCGCGTTGACGTTGATCGTCCAGTCCCAGTGCTTTGATTCCAGCTCAAGGGCCGGTCGCTGGACACCGGTGGCGGCATTGTTGATCAGAATGTCCAGCCTTCCGCACTGCTTCTCAATCTCATCGAAGAGCTCGGAGATCTTATCTTCATCTCCCAGGTGCGCTCTCACACGCAGACAGCGAACTCCGAGAGCTTCGATCTCTTCCTGAGTTTCTCGCGCGGCGCGGTGGTTGCGAAGGTAGTTGAAAACGATGTCAGCGCCGCGTCCGGCGAACTCGAGCGCAATGGCCTTACCGATTCCGCGCGACCCGCCCGTCACCAGCGCGACCTTGCCATCGAGCCTCATATGGCCATGCCGCCATCTATGCTCACTATCTGGCCCGTCATGTAGCGCGCCTTCTCACTGGCAATGAAAGCCACCATGTGCGCGACATCGTCCACTTCTCCGAAGTGCCCCTGCGGAATCCAGGTCATGATCCGGTCTTTAGTCGCTTGCGGAAGTACATCAACAGTATCGGTATTGATGTAGCCCGGCGTCACCGTATTGACCGTTATGCTGCGCGACGCTACTTCCTTGGCTAGGGCCTTGGTAAAGCCTATGATTCCCGCCTTGGAAGCGGAGTAATTCACCTGTCCGATATTTCCGCGTATGCCTACAACGGACCCGATGTTGATGATACGACCCCATCGTCGTCTGATCATCCCGCGCAGAACCGCCCTGGTACAGTAAAAGGTGCCGCTGAGATTCGTGGTGATGACGTCGTCCCAGGCCTGGTCAGACATACGAATAAGCAGACTGTCGCTGATGATCCCGGCGTTGTTGACTAGAATGTCAACTTGGCCGAATCGCTCGGTCACCTCGTCAACCATTCCGGTGACTTGCTCCAGGTTGCTCACGTCGCCCTTTACGGCGAACGCCTCTACACCGAGGGCGACCAGTTGCTCAACAGTATTCTCAGCTTCCTTCTGCGAGCTGTTGTAGTTGACGGCAACATTGACGCCCTGCTCACCGAGCTTCAGCGCCGACGCCTTACCAATTCCTTTCGACGCACCCGTCACCAGCGCGAATCGTCCGCTTATGTCAGACTTGCCCAAGTTTCCTCCTGCCAAACCGCAAATGGTATTCCCTGATTTATCCTCATATCAATCCGATCAAGGCGCTATTCACTCAGCCTCGAATCCAACTCTTCCAGCTGACGGTTCATTTGAGGAATGAATTCGGTCTCGACAGCCGACTTTGCCATGCCGATTGCCCTCTCTACGGCGTCCGCGCGAGCTGAGCCATGCCCCACGACGCTGACCCCATTGACACCGAACAACGGGCCGCCCCCCCGCGTCTCTACGACGTTGCTTGTACTATAGAACTCGTCGAGAAGGGCATCCAGTTCACTCTCAGGTATCTTGCCGCTCAGACTCTCGCGAAGACGCGCATTTAGCTGCTGGCCGAGTCCTTCAGTCAATTTCATTACAATATTTCCAACGAATCCGTCGCATACAACAACTTCAGCCGCTCCTTTGGGAATATCATCGGCCTCGACATTGCCTATGAAGTTCAAACCGCTTTGCTCGAACATCTCAGTCGTCTCACGCACCTGGCGGTTGCCCTTCCCCGCTTCCGCACCCACGCTCAGGAGCGCGACACGAGGATTGTCATTCCCCCAGAACGAACGGGCGAAGACATCTCCAATCGCGCCGAAACTCAGTAGCTGGCGAGGACGGCAGTCCACGTTAGTACCCAGATCGAGTATGCAGGTCTGGGGAGCCACTCCTACGACAGGTCCGCCAAGCGCCGGTCGCTCCACGCCCTTCGCGAGTCCGAGTATCACGGCTGCCGCCGCCATTGCCGCTCCCGTGGAACCCATAGTTACACAGGCGTCCGCCATTCCGCGTTTCACCATCCCCGTGGAAACCAGAACAGACGCCTTGGGTTTCTGGCGCAGGGCCAGAGCCGGTTGCTCCCCCTCGCGTATGACCCCTTCACTCGGAATTACGCGAATCGGGAGACTGGATACGTCATACTGGGCAAGTTCGGACTGAAGAGTCTCAGGTTCGCCAACAAGCAGCACGTATCCCTGTCCAGTTGACGCGAACTGCACAGCGCCCCTGACCACCTCGGACGGAGCATTGTCTCCACCCATCGCGTCCACCGCTATTCGGACGATTCCATTTTCAGAAGCCAACTGCGCTTTCTCCTTTGGGAGCCTATTCTGTGATGTCTGCGACAATTACTTGGGCCTGTCCCGCTATTGCCGTTTCGCCGTCGTCTTTCACCACCCAAACGGAACACGAGACCCTGCTGACGCCATCCGCGGCCTCGATTCGCCGGACGCTACCCTGGCTGATAACTCGCTGACCAGGCTTAACGGGTGAGCGAAACCTGATCTTCATACTGCCACTCTCGGCCCAACTACGTCCGAATGCCGTCGTCATCATCTCTGAAATGGTCGCGGCGACCATCATGCCGTGCGCTATAGTCCCACCAAACTGTGTGGTTGCGGCAAATTCGTGGTCAACATGAATTGGATTGAAGTCTCCGGACGCGTGGGCGTACTTCTCGATCTGGTGCTGTGTGATGACTTTTTCTATGGTCGGAAGAGAGTCGCCCTTTTGCATCATTGCCCCACCTCGCGCGGACCGAGATCCGCCGGAATCATGATGGTACTCTTTCCCTTCATTACTTCCGATTCCACCTCATCGGCTACCAGGCACTCGACGACCAGAAAACGCCAGTCTCCTCGAATCGAGTTCTGCGCAAGTGTAGCAACGCAATTCACGGAGTCTCCCACCTTTACCGCCCCCGAGAACTCAAACTCCTGCCCCACGTGCAGCGTGCCGCCCGGTATCCTCAGATCCTCGACCACGCCTCTCATGCTGAGAGCGGCCAGCGCCATCGCGGGGACAAGTTCATTCCCTTCGGCGTTACGCAGAAGCGCATTTTCGTCCTGAATGGATTGGACATAGTTGGAGACAAGCTCGGTGTCGAGGCAATAGCTGTGCCTCGATACTTCCTGGCCTGCTGCCAAAGCTCCATATTCCAACGTGTTCATACCTCTACCGCGCAATTGACGAATTCGCAAAGATTATAGAGGCCTGGTGTGGTCAAAGCAACGAAACTAATCAGACAGGTTCCTCGCGCCACGCTGCATCTCCGCCTCTTCCAGAAGGGTTTCGAGGATCACGTAAGACGCTTCTTCGGAGTAGTCCAGACCGCATACACCCAGGACGCGATAGAGAACGCCAGTCGAAACTCTCGCAATCACAGACTCCCCCAATGGCGGTAAAGGAACACCCAGAGCCTTCGCCACGAATCCCCCGGCCAGCATACCGTTTGGAGTAAGGTAGCATCGCAGGAGTTCCCTGTCCTGGTATGTCAGTACGAGGCCCAGTTCGTCCTGGGCCAGATTGAGTCGCAAATGCGCGCGGGGAGTTTCAATCAGCTTATCCGCGTATTCGGTTACCCGAGTGTTAACGTTGGGCAATTCATGCGCTCCCAAGACTCACCACTCCGTTCCACGACATTATAGCTCACAACATGCTTCCTCCACATCTACACTCTTGCGTGTAGGTGGCTCCTGTCAATAGAATGTTTTCACTCTGAGGCAGAGAGGAGCCGCATCCGATGACCACGATTTTTGAAGAGCTAGGTGTCCGCCCGGTAATTAACGCGCAAGGAAACCGCACGCTGCTTGGCGGCGGAACGCCGTCGTCCGAAGTACGGGAGATGATGAACACCGCCGAGGAATACTACGTGAACCTCAGCGAACTCATGGATGCTGTCGGAGAACGGATCTCGGACATGCTTGACGTCGAAGCGGCTCTGGTTACATCCGGCTGCTCGGCGGCGCTCGCGTACGCCGCGGCGGCGTGCATGACCGGAAACAATGAGGAGAAGATCGAGCGCATCCCAGACACTTCCGGGATGGCAAACGAGATTATCATCCAGCGACAGCTGCGGGTGAAGTACGACCGCTGCATGACAATCCCCGGCGGGCGGCTCCTGGAGATTGGCGACGAGGATCGCACGACTCCGGATCAGCTTAACGAGGCTATTGGTCCCAACACCGCGGCGATACACTACTTCGCGCCGGGCACCCAACATCCGGGCGCGCTGCCGCTGGAAGAAGTCATAGAGATAGGACATTCCCGAGATGTCCCCATCATCGTGGACGCCGCCGGACAGGTGTATCCCACCGATCTGCTCAGCCGCTACGTGAAGATGGGCGCCGACCTGGTGGCTTACGGCGCGAAATACTTCGGAGCAGTCAACTCGAGCGGCGTACTTACCGGGCGCAAGGAAATGGTTGACATCGCTCGATCTCACAGTTTCATCGGCTTCGAATCTACGCCCGTGCGCTCATTTGGGCGTCCAATGAAAGTGGACCGCCAGGAAGTCATTGCGGTTTACGGCGCGCTCAGAGAGTGGCTCACCATGAACCACGAGGACAGGATCGCAGGCTACGAAGCCAGAGTATCCGCGCTGCGTCCTTCTCTGACCGGCATAGGCGGCATTACCCTGGAGGACTTCACTCCGGACGGGCCGCTGGAAGGGCTGACCGTTATATCCGACCCGGACGTGACCGGCATGACCGGCGCACAGATAGTTGAGGCCCTTAGAGACGGCAACCCCAGCATATGGGTGAGGGAGAGCGACCTCGGAGACAGATTCGCCATTCGCATGATGACGCTGAAAGAGGGCGGAGAGCAGATAATAGCCGAACGACTGCGAGAGATTCTGGAGTAGATGTCAGCCAATGATAGCGATAGAACTGATACGCCAGAATCCTGACGCCGTAGAGGAGGCAATGAAAAAGAGGGACGCCAATGTCCCAATTGACCGTATCCTGACCCTTGACCAGAATCGCCGCGCCATAATCTCTCAGACGGATACACTGCGTGCGAGGCGCAACGAGGTCAGCCGTGAGATAGGGCGGTCGAAAGATCGGCCCCAGGAGTTGATTGAGGAGATGCGGAGTGTCGGCAGTCAGATCCGCAAGCTTGAATATCAACTAAGTGAAACCGACGACGAGCTTGACGCCCTCATGCTCAAGGTCCCGAACATCCCGGACTTGTCAGCGCCGGTCGGCCCGGACGAGTCGGCGAACATAGAAGTCAGGAGAGAAGGCGAGTTGCCGACCTTCAACTTCGAGCCTAAAGAGCACTGGGACATTGCCGAGGATCTGGGAATCGTGGACTTCGAGCGCGGCGTCAGGCTTGCCGGGTCGCGGTTCTTCGTGCTTCGCGGGCTGGGCGCGAAACTCCAACGGGCGCTGATCTCATTCATGATAGACATGCACGTCGAACGACACGGTTACACAGAGGTCTATCTACCCTACATGGTCAACAGTGACACAGTGATCGCCAGCGGACATCTTCCGGGATTCCAGGAGGAAATGTACCACGACGAGGAAGACGACCTCTGGATGCTGCCAACCGCCGAGGCCGCAATCACCAGCCTGCACAGAGACGAAATACTGTCCGCCGAAAACCTGCCGCTTTACTACGTTGCCCACACTCCATGCTGGAGGCGCGAGAAGGCTTCTGCCGGACGCGACACACGAGGCATTATGAGAGTGCATCAATTCGACAAGGTAGAGATGTACAAGTTCGTCTCGCCTGAAGACTCAGCCAGCGAACTTGATTCGCTGGTTGCAGCCGCCGAGGACGTAGTGAATGCGCTCGAAATCCCCTACCGGGTGCTCGAACTCGCTACAGGAGACATGGCGACGCCCGCGGTAAAGGCGTTCGACGTGGAGATGTGGGCCCCGGGGGGCGAGAGATGGCTGGAAGTAAGCTCGTGCTCGAATTGCACTGACTTCCAAGCTCGGCGCGGCCGAGTGCGATACAGGACAGAGCGAGGCGCCCGACCCAGACTGGTCCACACGCTCAACGGATCAGGACTCGCGCTTCCCAGGGTCATTATCTCGATTCTGGAGAACTACCAACAGGAAGACGGAAGCGTGGTCATCCCGGAGGCGCTGCGGCCATACACCGGATTCGACCGGATAGGCTGAACGTCACTACTCATTCGCCCTCTTCCACAGGGTAGCTGTGTTCATCTCTCAGGACGCGCTTGAGCACCTTGCCGAGCGGGTTTCGGGGCAGTTCGGACAGGACGACGATGGATTCGGGTTTCTTGAAGCTGGCCATCCGCTGACGGCAGAACTCGATCACGTCCGTCTCAACTACGTTACATCCCGGTCTGGCGACGACCAGCGCTCTAACGCGCTCTCCCCAGTCCAGATCCGGTACGCCGATTATGGCTGCTTCGTCAATGTCGGGGTGGGAGTGGAGCACCTGCTCCACCTCTTCAGGCGAGATCATCTCGCCGCCGCGCTTGATGAAGTCTTTCGCTCTGCCGGCGAGGAAGATGTAGCCGTCCTCGTCCATATAGCCAAGGTCTCCGGTGAACAGCCAACCGCCTCGGATTGTCTCGGCAGTGGCCGACTCCTGACCCCAGTAGCCCTTCATGAGCCTGTCGCCGCGTGCGACAATCTCACCGGTCTCTCCACCGGACACGTCCTCGCCATTCTCGTTGACGATTCGGACTTCGACATCGGCGAGAGGCTTGCCGATGGATGCGAGTCGGCGCAGTTTGCGTTCTACCTCGTCGGGACTCCCGTTCAGCATGTGGTCCTCTGGAGGGAGCATCGTTATCGTGGCAGCGGTCTCGGTCTGGCCAAATGCGTTGATGAACTGGGCGTTGGGGAACTCGACAATTGCTCGCCTGATTACCTCGACCGGCATTGGCGCCGCGCCGTATGTAATGACTTGGAGGCTGTTCATATCATGCTTGTGGAAATCCTCGTGGTCCATGAGCATCTTTAGCATCGTGGGCACGACCATCGCGCGGTCGGCTTGCTCAGTCTCCACGAGTCGCATCCATTCGGTGGGTTCGAACTGACGCTGGATTATGAGCCTGCGACCGCCGTAAATCGCACTCATCATGGCCTGCATACCGGCTATGTGATACAGAGGCACCGTGAGGATATTCGACTCGTCAATCTCCGGGTCGGCGGGAGAGACGTTGCTAAGGATGTAGGAGGAGAAGCTGTTATGGCTAAGCATGACTCCCTTCGGGAAGCCCGTCGTGCCCGCGGTAAACATCAGAACAGTCAGGTCGTCATCGTCCGACAGTGGCCAGAGGTCCGCCTCTTCGGATTCTTCGATCATATCCGAGTATGTGAGCCAGCCTTCCCGGGGCTCGTCCATGGCGATGAGATGCTCGACGCTCTCCAGTTGCGATGAGATCGATTCGACCATCTCCGTGTACCGACTTCCGGCGAGCACAGCTTTCGGGCCGGAGTCGTTGACCATATACGCGATCTCATCGGCGCGGGCGCGGAAGTTGAGGGGGACGAACACGGCGTCCAACTTCGTCGCGGCGAAATAAGTCTCGATAACCGAGTCCGTATTGACCTGCAGCACCGCGATCCTGTCACCGGCGGATACGCCGAGCGCGCCGAGCGCGGACGCGAGCCTATTGACCCTACTCTGAAGCTCGTCGAACGTGGTGCGCTTGCCCTCGAAAACCATCGCGGTCCTGTCGGGGACGATGGCTGCGGAAATCATCAAGAACTCGGACGTATTCATCGTGCGGGCGTCTCTCCATGTCAGTCTGAACAGCTACGCCGAGAGTGAATCGGGAGCCATCCTGTTTAGCGGATTCGCTATCTGCCAAAGCGGAAATAACATACCACCAAACTGGTGCCGAATTCCACCTTGTAACCATCTCATAGACGGTGAGTTAAAGAAAATGGCGGGGAATCCGGCTAATGCGCTGAAATCTTAACCAGCGCGGAGGCCCCCTAACATGTCCAGGGTACGATTCAGACTCCCCCAGGTCAATGGCCATCCCGATTGCAGGCAGGGCAATCGCATTTGCTTGAAAAGGACTAGACACCAGACTATAATTGTCTGGATTTTCGGGACAGCTAGCTTGCATACCTTTGTGCCGCCCAACTGAACCCCTCGACAGGAGGATTACAAGGAAATGACCTACATCATTGCGGAGCCGTGCGTGGACGTGAAGGACGGGGCCTGTGTGGATGTTTGCCCGGTGGACTGCATTTACGGCTTGGACGAAGAAGACGACAATCAGCTCTTCATCCATCCTGAAGAGTGTATAGACTGTGCGGCGTGTGAGCCGGTCTGCCCGGTAACCGCCATCTTCGCCGAAGATGACGTACCGCCCGAATGGGACAACTTCATTGACATCAACTACGAGTACTTTGACATGTCCCGCTAAGACGGTTCACCAGCATCATCAGACTCGATTCATACCCTGCCCTCCTCTCCCAAATCAGCGGAATGGACGAGGCAGGGTATTCTTTGGCAAAATCTAAATTAAACGCGGACAAGGCATTTTCGACATCCGTGCCTACCGCGCCTTTCCTGAGCACACAAAATTCGACGGATAGGAGGACAACGCATGGTAACCATCGAGTCAACACCGGAATTTGCCGCGCAGACCTATGAGAAAATGGTCGAAAGACTTGAGGTCGTCAGAGGGCGTCTGAATCGACCGCTTAGCTTGGCAGAGAAAGTTCTCCTTTCTCACCTCGACGACCCCCAAAATCAGGAAATCGTCCCCGGAGAAACTTATATCCGAGTGCGACCGGACAGGGTAATACTGCAGGACGTTCTCGGCCAGACCGCCATGCTCCAGTTCATGCAGACGTTGAGAGATACGGTCGCCGTTCCAACCACCGTGCACTGCGACCATCTCATACAGGCCCGTGAGGAAGGCGTCCAAGACTTAAGGGAATCTCTCGCCGAAAACGGCGAAGTCTATGGCTTTCTGAGGTCCGCCGCCGCTCGATACGGTGTCGGCTTCTGGGAACCAGGGGCAGGAATCATCCACCAAGTCAACCTTGAAAACTATGCCTTCCCTGGCCAGGTGATAATCGGCACGGACTCGCACACGCCGAACGCCGGCGGCCTCGGGGCCTGCTCTGTCGGCGTCGGAGGCGCGGATGCCGTTGAAGTCATGGCCGGTCTCCCATGGGACGTTCTGATGCCCAAGCGTATTGGAGTCGTCCTCACGGGAGAGATGAGCGGATGGACCGCGCCCAAGGACGTTATCCTGAAACTAGCCGGTCTCCTAACGGTATCCGGTGGAACAAACCACATCATCGAGTACCTCGGCCCGGGCGTGGCTAGCTTCAGCTGCACCGGCAAGGCGACCATCACGAATATGGGAGCCGAACTGGGAGCAACCACTTCGATGTTCCCATACGACGAGAGCATGGCCAGGTATCTCAGGGCCACGAACCGACCATGGCTCGCCGAGGCCGCCGACAAGTACGCAGACATACTCCGCGCCGACCCTGAGGTGGAGGCGGATCCCGACAGCTACTTCGACCAGGTGGTACGCATTGATCTATCCAGTCTGGAGCCCCACGTGGTGGGTCCCCACTCCCCGGACAGGGCGCGGCCCATTTCCGAGATGGCATCCGAGGTGGCCGACAGCGGCAATGAGTTCGTTGACTCCATATCCGCCGCGCTCATAGGCTCATGCACCAACTCCTCGTATGAGGACATGAGCCGCGCCGCCGACGTAGCCGAACAGGCTGCCGCACGCGGTCTAAGGTCCGCTGTTCCGTTCATGGTCACGCCCGGCTCTGAACAGGTTCGGGCAACCATAGAACGCGACGGCCAGATTGACTCGCTCCACAAGATAGAGTCCACAGTTCTCGCCAACGCCTGTGGCCCCTGCATCGGCCAGTGGCGCAGGGCGCGCGAGGCCACATCGCCCAACACCATCGTCACTTCTTACAACCGCAACTTCCCGCGCCGCAACGACGGTCAGCCGACTACGATGAACTTCATTGCCAGCCCTGAAATCGTGACCGCATATGCCATCGCGGGCACTCTCTCGTTCAACCCGCTGACGGATGAACTCACCTCACCGTCCGGCGAGAAGTTCAAGCTTGATCCTCCCGCCGTCGCGCCCGAAGTCCCCGAGCAGAATTTCGACCGTGGCGCGACCAACTACGTTGCGCCGCCGGAAGACGGCAGTGACGTCAATGTGGAGGTCGCTCCCGACTCCCAGCGTCTCCAGATCATGGAACCCTGGTCGGCTTGGGACGGTCAGGACTTCGAGCAGGTCCCCGTCCTGCTGAAAGTATCCGGCAAGTGTACTACCGACCACATCTCGCCTGCCGGACCATGGCTATCCCTGCGCGGACATCTCGACAGATTCAGCGACAATATGTTCATGGGCGCGACCAACGCCTATACCGGAGAGGCTGGCAAGACCAAGAACCTCGAGACCGGCGAGGAAGGCGCAGCCGTTTCCAAGGTGGCGCGCGACTATAAGGCAAGAAGCCTCAAGTGGGTCGTCATCGGCGACGACAACTATGGGGAAGGCAGTTCAAGAGAACACGCCGCACTGTCGCCCAGACTTCTCAACGGCGCCGCGGTAATCTCCCGCAGCTTCGCCCGTATCCACGAGACGAACCTGAAGAAGCAGGGACTGCTCGCCTTGACGTTCAGCGATCCTTCAGACTACGACAGAGTCCAGGAAGATGACAGGATAAGCATAGTGGGATTGAGTGAGCTCGCCCCCGGCAAGCCGGTCAAGGCGGTACTTCACCACTCCGATGGCACTGAAGAAGAATTGAGCCTCAACCACTCGTTCGCCGAGGACCAGATCAGGTGGTTCCATGTTGGATCCGCTCTGAATCTATTCCACCAATAACCGGCAGTAAGAGACAAGCGTCGGTATCGGGATTGTATGTTGAGAATAATGAGGCAGCTTAGGAATGAGAGATTGCGACGCGCGTCTATTCGATGTGTCAGACGTGTTGGAACATCGGCGAGAATCGGGACAGTTGTACCTGGAGTTCCTGAGCGCCTCTACGATGAGCGTCGGCGTGTACACGCTCTCGACCGACAGCTGTGACCCGCAGCAGCCTCATACCGAGGACGAAATTTACTACGTACTCAGTGGTCGAGGACAGATTCGAGTCGGCGACGAAGACTTTGAAGTGAAACCGGAAAGCGTGATATTCGTAGCCGCCGGTGAGGAGCACAGATTTCACTCAATTGCCGAGGACCTGCGGCTGTTGGTGGTTTTCGCCCCACCCAGAGGATCCGGGAGGAGTTGAATCCGGTTCGCGTCCCTAATTGGACGCTCCACAGTTTCAGACAGTTACAATTGTGGTTTCTGGGCTCTCGAGTACACCTGAGCCAATCGTTTGAATCGAAGAGGGGCAATCCGTAGATTGCCCCTTCTTCCTGGTAACCGTTAGTCTCCGCCAGTACCCACCCAACCGGACTGGGAAATATCTATCATAATCCCTTCCGGTCCGGCGTACTTGGTTTCTACATTCTGACCGCCGTGTCCGCTGCCCATCGCTGAGTGCAGCGCCTTATTGATGTCATCTCTGGGTTCTGAGCCGATAACCTTCAGGCGGGCTTCGGTAGCCTCGGAATCTTCAACCTGGAATCCGATGTGATGGATACCCGCGTACCCCACGCCGAATTCCTCTCCGGCCACTACATCATTTTGGAAATTCAGGATAGCCAGATTCACGTTGCCGTCGCTGAGATAGTACCCAACGGCGTTCGCGCTCTCCACCTTGCCGACTTCCTGCAGGTCGAACACCGACTTGAAGAATTCGGCGGTCTTGTCAGGCTCCTGGCTCGCAATTGCAATATGCTTGATCTTTGCCATTTTCCCTCCTCGCGCTAACATTTCGTGTGTGAGATCAATGGCAACGCATTGAACATAGCATTAGACTCGTTCAATATAATGAGCAATACTAATGCTGTCAAACTCGTTAGGGAATCTCACCGCCAGGCTAGTACAGCGTCCACTTGATTTTGCCATGTATTAGCCTGCCCCCCACCTCTGGATTCCCGCTTTCGCGGGAACGACGAGAGTGGCGGAGACTTTCACAGATTTCTCTGGACGTTGGTACTAGCTTAGCTCCCCGGGCTGCGCGGTCTGGTATTCATTCAGGCGATCCGCAAGGGCGCGATGCTCATCCTTCACGAGCAGTGGGTCAATGTCCAGCAGGCGTGTGGCCTCCCGGCGAGCGAGAGACAGGGATTCGTAGTCTGTTATCTCAGCAACACGGAGCGAAGGCAGTCCGCTCTGCCGGGTGCCAAGATAGTCTCCCGGCCCTCGCAGTTTCAAGTCTTCCTCAGCCAGCCGGAAGCCATCGGAAATATGCTCCAGCAGCTTCAGGCGTTTGACGGCATCCACACCGGGCGACTCGGACAGCAACATGCAATATCCTCGATGCTCGCCACGCCCTACTCTGCCCCTGAACTGGTGCAGCTGCGACAGCCCAAACCGCTCCGCTCCGTCAATCAGCATAACCGTGGCATTCGGAACATCAATGCCGACTTCCACGACCGGAGTGGAGACAAGGATATCAATATAGCGCTCCTTGAAGCTGTCCATTACTTCCTCCTTTTCCTTCAGCGACATTCGACCGTGTAGAAGTCCCACTGAGAAGTCGGGATAGACATTTTCGGACAGCCGCTCGTACTCTTCCTGTGCGGCCTTTGTCTGGATGACCTCCGACTCTTCTATGAGCGGGCATACGACGAAGGCCTGCCTACCCTGATTGACCTCGTTTCGGATGAATGCGTAGGCGGAATCTCGCTGCTCGTTTTCAATAAACAGGGTGCGTATGGTCTGGCGACCCGGAGGCATCTCGTCTATTACGGACACGTCGAGGTCTCCATAGACTGTAAGAGACAGCGAGCGCGGGATGGGGGTCGCGCTCATTGCCAGCAAATGCGGCCTGTCGCCCTTCTCGCGCAGCGTGGCGCGTTGCCGGACTCCGAACCTGTGTTGCTCGTCCACGACCGCCAGGGCCAGATTTGGGATATCCACGCCCTCTTGAATCAGCGCGTGGGTACCGATCACGATGTCTATCATTCCGGCGGACATGAGGCTGTACAGGTCGTCGCGGATGCGCTTTCGATGCGCGCCCAGCAGTAGCGCGACAGTCACCTTGCGATCAATTCCCGCTACATCCAGCCGCTGAATATAGCCACTGGCCGGTTGGTAGCCGGCTCCGCTGAGCAGACCGCACACCGTGAAGAAGTGCTGCTCGGCAAGGATTTCAGTCGGGGCCATGAGCGCAGCCTGCCTGCCATCCTGGACGACCGCCAGCATGGCCGCGGCGGCAACTACGGTCTTGCCGCTGCCCACGTCGCCCTGGAGCAGGCGACTCATCGCCCTGTCGGATCGCATATCGGTCAGGGCTTCCTGGAGGGACCTGTTCTGCGCTCCGGTCAGGTCAAACGGCAACGAGCCGAGAAACGACTCGACAATACCCGGGTCCACATCAATGGGAATACCTCGATCCTCCTCCCTCCACTCATTCCTGCGCCTTATGACAGATATCTGGAGCAGGAATAGTTCGTCGAAAGCCAGCCTGCGCTTTGCGGCTCCGACGGCATCCCAGTCGTCGGGATAGTGGATCTGGCGCATGGCATTACCGATGCCAATCAATCCTGTGCGGTGAAGCAAGTCCGTGGGCAGAAACTCGTTCACCCTGTCAATCGTCGCGTCCACCGCACGCTTCACCAGCGAACGAAGCACGCGCTGGGACAGCCCCTGCGTAGATGGGTACACCGGCACGAGCCTGCCGGTGTGAACAAGATTGTCTCTGTCGTCGAGAATCTCGTACTCAGGGGCCTCAAAGACAAGGTTTCCCCTGAATATATTCACTTTACCACTCAATACGACCTGGACACCGTGCTTGAGTTGTTGGGCAATCCACGGCATGTTGAACCAAGTAGCCCTGATATTCCCTGTCTCGTCCCCCAGTACGGCCTGGGTGGATTTCTGCCTCCCCAGCATTGTCTGTTGGGCTTCCCAGACAGTCAGAATTGCCGTCTGGTTGTCGCCTGGCACGAGTTGGGAAACCGTTCGTATATGGGCAAAGTCGTTGTGGCGCGCCGGAAACAGATGAACCAAGTCGCCGACCGTCTTCACGTCCAGCTTGTGGAGACGTGGCAACAGCTTCTGCCAGACACCTTTCAGCAGAGTAACGTCGTCCGATAGCTCCAGCGGACGGCGCGGAGCAGGCGGCTTCCTGGGCGCGCTCTTGCGCCTGGGAGCCGGCTTCTCGGCGCGCGCCGGGGCATTACTTGGCGCTGGCGACGGCGGTCCGCTACCGCTCCTGACCGACACACCCGCCTCGCGCATCCGGCCCACGACCTGTGCGGCCCAGTCCGACCTCTGCTCCGGGGACATCTCGGCGTACCGAGTGGAATCCCCGATGTATGCCGCAAGGTCATCCGAGAAGCGTTCCAGGAAAGCATCCAGTCCGCCGATGACGGCGCGGTCGTCGAAACCGCGCTCGCGCTCGCGCCGGAGTATGTTGTATAGAGACGTGGCCCGTTCCGCGTTGGTCATGACGATACCTATTTTACATAGTGGCATCGCGCGCGGCGCAAGGCGGTTAGTCATTTGTCTTTAGTTTTCAGTTGTCAGGGGTCGTGTTTGGGATCGCTATCGGGTTGGGAGCGATGTGCCGGGCAGGGCAGGCGACCCTGGGTCTGCTCGCAGTTTATCTCCATGCGCCTGTCGAGTCCGCGCCTGACCGATTCCTTGATCCTGCGCTCGTCGTCTTCAGTGAATTCGGGGAACTCGAGGTCTTTGTAAGGACATTCGAGCTCCGTTCCCTGGCAGTCAATGTCCTCATCGTCGTCCATGCAGGGACATTCGACAGATTCGTCGCTTTCGATGGAGGCCATGAGTTCGGGTGAGAGAAGTTCTCCGAAGATGTCGGATGTCTGCTCCTGTTCCGGGAGAGGTGGGTGGTACATGGTCCAGGGTGGAGAATCGGGGTCCAGGGGACCGGAGGCAGCGTTTCGGGCTTCCACGACGGGCGCAGGCTGTGCGACGGGTTTGGACTCCACGTCTGGACCGAAGCCGATTGTGATGAGTTTCTGTGCCGCCGCGATGCGGTGGTGGGGCTTGAAGCCCTCGTCGGCCCTGAGACCGTCCATGACCTCTGAATAGAAAAGGACCATCTTTCGACCGCCGTCGGTGATTTCCCTGGCGTACTGGGCGAGTTCGGCGCGGGCCGCCTGGACTTCAGGAGATGCGTCAGTGTCGGACTCTGCGGGAGGCCGCGCCCCGTGGACGCGTCTTGCAGGTGCGGAGGCGTTGGCATCTATGTAATCCTGAAACTCTTCCAGTCCTATCTTTACGAGTTCTTTGGCGGCGTCCATGCGTAGGTAGGGCTTGAATTCTTTCTGCCTGCCCTCGGCGACGGAAAGGAAGAAGCGCACGACGCGCCGTCCGCCTTCGGTTTCTTCGGCGACTATCCTGGCGAGTCGTTCGCGTGGGGTCAGGTTGTTGGTGTTAGAAGTCATTGGCTTTCAGTTCTTAGTCCTTAGTCATCAGTCTTCAGTTCTCTGTATTCAGATGTGCGGAATATATGTTCTCTGAGCAGTATATAGCATATTGCCAGTTGTGTAAAGGGCAATTTTTAGGTGGGAAGCGTCACGTAAGGGGTGGGCGTCGGTGTATCCGCGAAGGACACAAAGGTAAGTCAGGGATTGTCGCATCCAAGCTTAGGGACGCACGACGCAAGAATGGTACGATGAAGGTGTACGTCGTTAACTGAAAGGACTGTTTGACATGGCGAAAAGGGAGCGGTTCGTCGAAGCGGGAGTATGTGGTCAAGCTCCTGAAATCAGAGCGGCGGATCAAGAACAGGGATACGAGCGAGGAGGTCAAGAGTTTCCACCTGGCGGAACGGGCGACTCTGCTGAAAGAGCGCCCCAGAGACTGGGTGGCGTCGGGAGCGGATGGGTTTATCGCGTTCGGGAAAACGCGGAGGGAGCGCTGGACGCGGCGCACAGCCTGAGACAGAGGAAAGTTAATGTCAACACTGCCTAGTCAGACACATCCCCAATTGTCGAAGTCAAGGTTTCTGAACGGGCTCCAGTGCCTGAAACGACTTTATCTCCAAACTCATCACAGCGATCTTGCCGACCCCGTTTATCCAAGCCTGCAAGCGATTTTCGACTCCGGCACCCTGGTGGGCGAACTTGCGCGGGAGCGGTTTCCAGGGGGCGAGCTTGTCGAAGAGGAGTACTTCGAACAGGAGCAGGCTGAGAGAACGACTCGGAGCCTCATTTCGGCGCCCTCAGTTCCGGCACTGTACGAGCCGGCGTTCAGTTTCGAGGGCATCAGGTCGAGAGTGGATGTACTAGCGCGGACGGATAATGGAGAGTTCGATCTAATCGAGGTCAAATCCACTACCAGCGTGAAGAAGGACGTGCATATCCCGGACATCGCTATCCAAGTGTACATGACGGAGGGAGCCGGGATCCCTATCAGAAGGGCCCACCTGATGCACATCAACAGGGCTTACGTGTATCCGGGAGGCGATTATGACCTAGAAGGCTTGTTTACCCTGGCGGACATTACCGATGAAGTCCGCCTATACATGGAAAACGAACTGCCGGGTCACTTGGAGCGGATGCGTGAATCTTTGCGGACCACTGACACACTTGGCATAGAGACCGGGCGACATTGCACTGTTCCCTATGCTTGTTCCTTCATTGGACACTGCCATCGAAACGATCCCGAATACCCAGTCAGAGAGTTACCTAACTTGAGACAGCCAACACGTGAACGTCTGCGGGAACTCGGGATCGCCGACATAGCCAGCGTACCTTCAGACTTTTCAGGCCTCTCACACCTTCAGCGTCGGGTTAGAGACAGTGTAATCACAGGTCAGCCGTTTGTCGGCTCTGGTCTTGCATCCAAGCTAAGAGAAATAGCCTTTCCGGCGAGTTTCCTAGATTTCGAGACTATCAATCCCGCTATTCCGATGTACGCCGGCACGAGGCCCTACCAGCAGATACCTTTCCAGTGGTCGTTGCACGTTCGCGATTCGGACGGAGGACTGAAACACAGCGAGTTTCTGCATGAAGGGGACGGGGACCCCAGAGAGCGGTTCATAACCAGTCTGCTGGCCGCCCTTCCCTCAGAAGGTTCGATAGTCACGTACTCCAGTTACGAGCGACGCATTATGAAAGAACTAGCAGAGGCATTTCCTCAGCATCGGGGCGGCCTCCTGTCATTGACTGAGAGGGTGTTTGATCTGTTGCAACCAATCAGGACTGAATACTACCACCCCGGCTTCCATGGCAGCTTCTCCATCAAATCCGTAACTCCCGAGTTGGTTCCGGATCTGGCATACGACGACCTGGAGATACGGGAAGGTATAGCGGCTTCCGCTTCATACGCTCGGCTCATAACCTACGATACCGCGACATCCGACAGGGACAGGATAAGGGAAGCACTGCTTGCGTACTGCGCCCGGGACACCGAGGCGATGGTCAGGGTGTTCGAGGCTCTTGTGGCTATCAGCGACGAACAATGAGTAGCGAGTTGATAAATTTTTGCCTTCTGAGGGGATGAGCAGATTGGCAAATTCATAGCTGGATGGACCGCCCCCCACGCTGGATTGCCTAGCGGCGAGCCCTTCGGGGTTCCCGTTTTCACGGGAATGACGGTGGTTGCGCAAAGGACTCCTTTCGCGGGCATGACGAAAGCTGTGCGGGGCTGCGACAAGCTACAGGCGAAAGGGAGTGAGGCGCGGCGTTTCGGGCCAGTCAGGATTACTCGCTGAGTAGGGATATACCGAGGGCGTTGGGGCCGACGTAGGTTCCCAGGGCGGGGCCGAAGCGGGCTACGATTGGCTGGTCTTCGCCGGACATGGAGGCACTGAGGGCCTGGGCCAAGCGCTCGGCCTCGTCGCGCGATGTGCTGTACATGACGGCGGCGGCGCGCAGGGGGGCGTATTCGGCGGCGGCGGTCTGAAGGCGGGAGATACCTTTTCTGCGTGTGCGCTCCCTGGCGAAGCTGTCAACCTCACCGTCGCGGACGATTATGAGGGGCTTTATCCTGAGCAGGCTTCCGACCATGCCCTGGGCCTTTCCGATGCGCCCGCCCTTGACAAGGTATTCGACGGTGTCCAGCAGGCAGATGCACTGGCTTCTGCCCACCGCGTCGCGGGCGGCGGCGGCCACTTCTTCGAGGGATCCGCCGTCACGGGCGGCCCTGGCCGCGGCTATTGTGGACAGCCCGGAGCCCATGGATGCCTGAAGGGTGTCCACTATCTCTATCGGACAGCCGGCGTCTGCCATGCCCGCGCCCTGCTGGGCCGAGTTTATGGTGCCGCTCAGCTTGCTCGAAACGTGCACTGACACTATTCCGTCCGCGCCGTCGGCGACGTTTTCGTAAGCCTCGGAGAAGTCGCCCACCGAGGGCTGAGAGGTCGCCGGGTAGTCCGGGCCGTTCAGCAGTCTATCGAAGAACTGGTCGGTCGTGAGTTCAACGCCGTCCTTATAGTCGGTGTTGCCAAAACGGACATACGCCGGAACGACGGTTATGCCGAGTTCTTCTACGATGTTGGCGGGAATGTCGGATACGCTGTCGGTCACCACTTTTACGGCCATTGTTCGCCTCCGCGCCTCTGAAGTCACTGGATTCCCGCTTTCGCGGGAATGACGGATGATGCTCAGTTATCTGTTAAATCAAAGTGGATGCGGCGTTACTCGATGGAAATGAAGAAGTGGTAGTGAGGCTGTCCGCCGTGGACAATCTCGAATTCGATGTCGGGGTACTTTTCCTCGACTACTTCGGCGAGGCTTTGGGCATCCTCTTCGGATATGGGATCGCCCCAGTACAAGGAAACCAGTTCGGATTCATCAGAGATGGCCTTATCCAGAAGGCCGAACAGAGTATCGGCGACCGAATCGCCCGCGTACACTAACTCTCGGTCCAGCATCGCTATCACCTGGTCCTCGCGCACCGACACGTCGCCCAGGTCGGCGGCGCGCGAAGCGAAGCAGACCTCTCCGGTCTGGACTTCGTCGAGTCTTCCTTCCATGGAGTCGGCCAGCGCGTCCAGCGTCAGTCCCTGCGGGACGTATTCGAGGGCGGCGGCTATTCCCTGCACGACGGTGCGACTCGGCACGACGCGAACCCTCTTGGAGGACAGGTTGGCAGCCTGGCCTGCGGCCAGCGCGACATTGGGGTTGTTCGGCAGCATCACAACCGCGTCGGTAGGAGCATCCTCGATAGCGCGGAGGAGGTCGGCGACGCTGGGATTCATGGTGTCGCCGCCGCTTACGAAATTCTCTATCCCCTGTTCTACAAATATCTGTTCGAGCCCGTCGCCCTGAACGACGGCTACCACTGTCGAGTCGTCTCCCTCAAGCTCCGACCTTCGGTCGGCAGAGTAACGCTGGCGCTGTTCATCCATATCCTGGATATTCTCATGGGACACGGTACCCAGCGCCGATGCGTATTCGACCACTTCATCGGGTTTGTAGGTGTGTACGTGTACACGCAACATCTCTTCCGAGCCGATTACGACAGGGGATGTGCCCAGTTCCAGGAGTTTCTCCAGAAGAGAGTTCTTCTCAAGTCCCTCGCCCTGCAGCAAGAATTGGGTGCAGAATCCAAACTCCTCTTCCTCGATTTCATCCAGGAATTCAGGAGAGATGTTGCCATCCCCCAAATCCGGTTGGGGTGGAACCAACTGCTCGTCGAGCTGCCCGTCTTTCAACACGTGGCGCCGCATTCCCTCAAGCATCACGTAAACGCCGTACCCGCCAGCATCTACCAGACCGGCCCTGTAAAGTACCGGCAGAAGTGTCGGAGTTCGGGCAACGGAGGCAAGGGCTGAATCGGATGCGATTTCAAGCAGTTGGGCGAGGTCTTCCGTATCTTCATCTTCGACCGCGTTGGCCGTTTCACGCATGACTGTAAGCATCGTGCCTTCACGCGGATGACCGACTCCGCCATAAGCGTGAACGGAAGCCGCAACCAGGGAACGAACCAGGTCGCTTCCCCCAAAATCGGCGCATCCATCGAGAGCCTCAGCCATGCCAATGAAGAAGTGCGACAGTATGACGCCGCTATTGCCTCGACCTCCCATGAGAGCTTCTCGCGCCATCACACGGGACGTTTCAGAGACGGAATCTGAAACCCGGGGACCCGACTTCGATACGATATCCCTTACGGTGAGATACATATTCGTTCCTGTGTCTCCGTCGGGGACCGGAAAGACATTCAGTCGGTTCAGTTCCGAGACGTTCGCCTCTATGAGAATGAGGGCAGACTCAAACATGGAAAGGAGTTCCGGTCCGTCGTATCGTGGAGATGCGGTTTGCGATGAAGACATCGGGAAAGGGTTTGCCCTATCTTTCGGGGGTATGCTAAGGTCTAATGGTTAATTTTCGCCGATTTTTCGCAGTATAGTTTAATCCCAAATAGGTGGTCAACATGGCTCGATGTCAGATTTGCGCAAAGGCGGGACAGTCGGGAAACAACGTCAGCCACTCAAAGAGGCACACTCGCACTCGCTGGCATGCAAACGTCCAGCGGAAGACCGTAATCCGCGACGGCAAGCCGACCAAATTGTACATGTGCACGCGTTGTCTGAGAACTGAGAACAAGGCGATGATGAAGGGTTAATATCCGACCTGACCACGCGCCCCGGACGAGCGAGTAACTACCTGAAGAGGATCACCTTCACCCTAGCCCTCTCCCATCAAGGTCTGAGAGGGCTAGACATTTAGAATGGCTGCGCTTACGTTTTCGACTTCACCCCCATGCCCGTATCAAGTACGGGGCAGGCTCTAACCTTCGCCCACCAAGGGGGAAGGGACTTTTGCAATCGTCTCCCACTCCATTTATTGACACTGCATACTGCCCTAGCTAAGATTATCCTGTCGGATTTGCTGACAGTTTCGCCCAGCGAGACCGTCCGAGTTTGAGTTGCGGAGTGACTAATGGCCGAGTACACAAAGAACGAAGCAATGGACTGGGCGCGAGAAAACCTCCGCGGCCAGTGGTCCACACTGATGACGCCCTTCACTCCCGACGATGAGCTCGACGAGGAAGGGTTGCGGCAGAACATAGCTCATGTCCGGTCGCTTGGCACTCATGGAGCCGGCTGCACCTGGGGTATGGGAGAGTTCTGGAGCCTGGACAGGGAGGAACGTTTCCGGGTTTACGACATTGTAGCGGAAGAGTCCGGTGGCGAATGGCCAATTGGCGCACACGTCTCGCACACCTCAGCCAAAGAGATGGTCAGCCTCGCCCAACACGCTGAGGGCGTTGGATTCGATCTCCTGATAGTTGGTGCGCCTTATTTCGTAACCAACCTGGAAGATCAGGTTGTCGAATGGGTAAAGATCCTCGCCGACAATACGAATCTGGCAATTATGTACTACAACTCCCCGCAGTTCGGCACACTCGTGAGCGCCGAAGGGCTTCAGAGAATTTGCAGGATTCCGAACGTTGTCGGTGTCAAAGAGGCCAGCTTCAACCAGGAACTCTCTATCAATACTCACCAGTTGGTAGGTCGTGACGCCATAATCAGCACCCCCGATGAATGGATACTGTTCAAGGGCCGTGAACTGGGATTCGAACAGCAGGTAATGTTTGCCAACACCTCAGATTGGCGCTTCGACACCCCTGAAAAGAACTACTACGTCCAATTCATAGACAAGGCGATGCGCGGTGACCTAGACGATGATTTCTACGCATCCCACGTCAAGCCTATCAAGCAGGTATCTGACAAGTGGTGGGGATACACGGTGCAGAAGTTCGGCGGCGCGCTCCCCGCGTCCATGTGCAAGTACTGGGGCGAATTGATGGGGCTGGCGCACGGACACGTAAGGCCGCCACTCGCGGACCTATCGGGCGATGAAAAGGCCGAGCTTAAGTCCGACGTAGAAGGCACACTTGCTCAGATGCCGTAGTGAGCAGGCCGTCGGCCTGCCGATACCTATACTGATCAAACGACAACTCGCATAGAGGTGGACACCTATGCTTCTCATGGTAAGCGTTCAGAATCTAAATGAAGCCATCGAAGCCCTTCATGGCGGAGCGGACATCGTTGACGTCAAGAACCTCCAGGAAGCGCTTGTAGGGTCGGCTCACCCACTCACTGTAAAGGCGGTAAGGGATTCCATCCCCCTGGATCGGCACGCAAGCGTGACGCTCGGGGTGGTTCCCAACCAGGCGGGCACCGTCGCAATGGCGGTGTACGCCGCGGGCATACTGGACGCGACTTCTGTCAAAGTGGGATTCATGCGGACGGAGTACAACCAGGCTGTCGAGGTCCTGACCGAGTGTCGCGAGGCGCTGGACGGGTTCGAGACGAAGCTCATCGGCTCGCTGTTCGCCGACAACCCCTTGTACGACGGACTGGACGCCAGCCACATGGTGAACCTCGCCGAGGACAGCAAGTGCGACGGGTGGCTGATAGACACTCTGACTAAGGACGGCAGAAACCTGTTCGACTTCATACCTGAGTCAGAATTGCGAGACATGGTGTTGTCGGGCAAGAAGAGCGGGATGTCCACCGCGCTCTCGGGCCACCTGAAGATGTCCGACCTGGACGAACTTGCCCGCATCAACCCCGACATCGTGGGAGTGCGCGGCGCTGTCTGTCAGAAGGGTAACAGAGACTCAGCGGTTCACCGCGATGCGGTCGCAGAGTTCACTCGACAGCTTCGCCTGCGGGAGACGGGCAAGATAAGCGTCAGAGAGGCCCGGATAATGGCCGGCGACGGCGCGGATGCCAATGGGACAAACGGCTCCAACGGATGGATAGTAATTGACGGTACCGGCAAGACCTGCGCCGGGATACTTGCCGCGCTGACCGCCCAGATAGAGCAGGACTCGGAGTCGTTCATCGAAGTCATCATCCCTGACGTCCTCAACACCTACGATGTGGTCGTGTGGGCTGAGGAGTCCAGTCACAGCGTTCTTACACAGCGCAGAGACGAGACGGGTACGACAAGGATGCTGATAAAGCCTTAGCATCCAGACCTCCAGAGTGCGGCGCGAATCGCTATCGTCCACACGCAAATAGCTACGTCATAGGAATTCCGCGCTTTGTCAAGCGCGGAATTCCTATATTCGGGAATCATGTTTCCATTGCGACGCATATTCCCCCATGCTAGGATTGATTCATACATAAACTAGGACTAAGGCAGTCAAATTGGAATTCTTCGGCGGGGACTCAGGGCTCATTGACAACATCGCAACAGTAGTTGGACTGGCCAGGGATGTCGTTCTCTTCTTGCTGTTGACTGTAGCGTTGATAGCGCTTCTGGTTATATTCAATAAGATCAGGGAGCTACTAAATACCGTCAAGGATACTGCTGAATCAATCCAGGAAGCGGTGAATACTGTTTCCGAGAAGGTGGTCGAACCGGCGGCCTCAAATGCTGGGGCGATGCGCGGGCTGGGTGGTTTCTTCGGATTCATCCTGGGATTGCGTGGCAGCAAGCGGCGCGACAGTGAGTGATTGAAACTAAAGGGTCAATGCAAGGAGACCAGATATGAGCGACAAAAATAATGGCGGCGGATTTGTAACCGGGTTGTTAATAGGCGGGATAATCGGCGGCTTGGTCGGATTGCTACTCGCGCCCAAGTCCGGCGCCGAGACCAGGGCCGAGCTTCTGCAGAAAGGTGAAATGTGGCGATCTCAGGCGGACGTGATGGCCGCTGATATGCGGAACCGTGGAATGGAGCGCGCCGGAGAGGTAAGCCAGCGCTTCGGCCCGGCCGTTGACTCCTTGAGAGAGCGAGGGTCGGCCACACTGGAGAATGTCCGCGAAACAGGCGCCGAAGCGGTCGCAACCGCGCGGCAGAGGGTTGACGCAGTCAGGCATCGCGGCAACAATCAGCAGACGGTAACTGAAGACGGCGAAGCCGACAAGGTGTAGTCGGTAGCTTATCCGGTAATTCAAAGGGGCGGGAGCCTAGACTCCCGCCCCTTTCTCTTGTCAATGCTATCCTGCGCTCCGCGCCTTCGGATATGACCCGAAAATTTTGAAGAGAGCGGCGCGTTTCTTCACAGCATCCAGCGCCTCCGATACAACCGGGTCCTCACGGTGCCCATCCATATCTATCAGGAAAACATACTTGCCCAAGCTTCTTCTGTCAGGACGCGACTCTATCTTGATCATATTGATTTCTCGTTGCGCCAGTTCTCCAAGAGTATTGTACAAAGTGCCCGGAGCGTCCTGAGAAAAGTCAAAGCAGATGGAGGTCTTATCCTGGCCAGTACGTCTCTCGTCTTCGGCTCCGAGAACCACGAATCGGGTCAGGTTATTGTGAATATCTTCTATATCCGACTCCGCAATCGCAACATCAAAGAGTTCCGCGGCCCGACGGCTGGAAATCGAGGCAGCCGGATATCGGCTGGATTTCATATCCTCCACAGCACTGGCGGTGCTGAGTGATGCGACATGCTCTGCGCTTGGCAAATTGCTGCTCAGAAAGCCACGGCACTGTGCGATTGCCTGAGGATGCGAATAGACAACCCGGACATCCTCCATCCGAACTCCCGGGGGCATCAGAAGCTGATGATGGATGGGGACGACGACTTCACCCCTGATCTTTAGCGGCGATTCGTGAATCAAGAGATCAACAGTGTGGGTGACCACGCCTTCCAAGCTATTCTCAATGGGTACAATGGCCTCTTGAACTTCTCCAGACTCCGCAGCCTTTACCACTGCCAGTATTCCGCTGTAGGGAATTCGTTCGGAGTTAGCGGCATAGTCAATAGCAGCTTGCTCGCTGTAAGTGCCTTCCGGCCCAAGATACGCTAGTTTCATCTCCGCCCTCTCTACGGGCCTCCGGCTTCTTCAGTCAGAAGTCCCTCCATGCTGCCTATGAAAGCGTCCACAAGCATCAACGACGCATCAATTGAGACGTCAATTCCAAGCCTGTCGAATAGCTCGATGTGCTCGGATATATTTACAATAGACATTACGGTGCTTACATTGAATAGATGCTTGGCCATCTGGCAGACGACTAGATTCTGGTGGTCTCTTCTGCCTGTCGCTATCAGTGCCTCCGCGCGGACTGCGCCCGCCTTACTCAGAACATTGAATTCGGTAGCGTCGCCCTCCACGACCACGCTTCCAATTTCATCCTCCAGCGCTGAACACCTAGCCTGGTCGCGTTCTATGACAGCTATTTCTTGGTCATTCTCCAAAAGCCGACGTGCAATCGCGGTTCCTACACGTCCTGCCCCGACGATTATCACATACATAAGCAGGGCTAGCGGCCCTCCCCTCCATCGCTCACGAGTTCAATAACCATATCCCGGACAAGGTCGGCGTGACTCACGGCAGTTAATTCCAACGCCTCGTACATATCTCGTTTAACCGGATCGTCCATCCGGCATATCACCGTAGGAACTCTGAGTATGTGGTGTGCTATCTGTGCCGCAGTCACGTTTACCGAATCGCTGCCAGTTACGGAAATAAATACATCCGCGTCCTGAGCGCGAGAGACCCTGAGACTTGAGGCCAATGTGATGTCTGCGAGACGAGGCCGTGCCCGGCCGCTCCTGATGAGAGACGGTGAGAGACGATCGAATGCCGAAGGGACTAAATCCAGTACGTGTACCAGGCTTCCCGACTCACACAGTGCGGCAGCCAATACCGATCCGGTGCGACCGCAACCACCAATCACAACCCGTCTCGCAAGTAGTCGGGTGTTGCTGGTCATCTGCTTCGCTCAAAGGATGGGACGCGTTGATTGGGTACTTCAGTCGTTAGAGGCTCGCGCGACAATATGACTCTGCAGGGAGCGTGCCTGAGGACATAGGGAATGTGCTCGTCCAATGTGTAAACGCCATACGTTTCCTGATATGACGAACCCATGACAATAGCATCCACTTCTTTGAAAACTGCCTCGCGCACAATTGCCGCTCCGGCCTTTCGCACCTGAACAATCTCCGCATTGAGGATGCACTTATAACCGCTCGCAATCTCCTCCATTTTGTTGAGAACTCTTTCCCCGGACATATATACGGAGTTCATAGCTGCGTCAAGAGGATGTTCCCTCGATACCTCAATCACATACAGGATGTGCAAATTGCTCTGGCTCGATTCGAGGAGTTCACATCCGAGCTTAACGACCTCTTCGTCGTGCACAGCACCGGTCACCGGAACTAAGACCGAAGGCATTCTTATTCCGTTACGGTCTTGGTCTCGTCTTCGAGCGGCTTGTTTTATCCGATTGAGCAATTCGAGGCCTCTGCACTATGCCAAACTGGTTTGTTGCAGACTTGCGTCCATCGGCGCCATTCCTTGTATAGTATCGCCGACCAAGTCTAGCACTTCATCCTGACCTGCCAAGATCATCCAGTCACCTGCGCTCACAATGTCATCCATATGGGGATTCAAAGTAACGTTTCTGCCCCGACGTATGGCAAGAACCGTAAGCCCGTACTTGTTTCGGGGGCCAGAAAACCCGAGTTCCTTGAGACTCATTCCAAAGAATCTGTCCGGCACCCGCAATTTACTTATGCCGTAATTTGGCGTGATCTCCAGGTACTCTTCGACATTAGGATTGAACATGCTGTGCGCCAGCCGAATTCCTGTTTCGTCTTCGGCGTGAACTACCTTATCGACTCCAATGCGAGACAGGGTATTCCCATGAAGTTCATCGTGAGCTCTGGACACAACATACGTTACTCCCATAGTCTTCAGTATCACGGACGTCATCACGCTTGCCACGATGTCAGATCCTATTGCAACCACCACCGCATCGTAATCAGTTATCCCAATCTCCTTCAACACGGCATCATTCGTGCAATCTCCCGTAAGCGGATAAGTTGCCTTTCCGACGACGCCCTGGACGCGCGCTTCGTCTTTATCCATTGCAAGAACATCGTGCCCCAGATTATATAGGGAACGCGCCACGCTGGAACCGAATCTTCCAAGACCCAAAATAGCTATTTGCTTTTTCATCTCAATAGCCCCTGATTCAATTCGCCCATTTCACCACGTTATGGGGAAATATATCAACCTATTGTAACGCGTTCTTCCACGAACCGATACCTGTCCACTTCCGACTGCTGTGCCATCGCGATGCCTATTGTAAACGGACCCACTCTCCCAATAAACATCGCAACAATCAGAATAAGCTGCCCCCACTGTGACAGCGACGAAGTAATACCCGTGCTCAACCCAACTGTGCCGAATGCGGATACACCCTCGAAGAATAGGTCCAGGAAGTCAAACGCGCCGTCAGTGATACTCAGAGAAACGACGACCACAAAAACAATCGCAGTAGCAATCGCTCCGATTACAAGTGCGCTCCTGACCTGCCTCCCCGGAATCTCTCGACCGAAGGCAGAGGAGGTGTTTCTACCTCGAATCGTGGAAAACACTGCGACGAGCACGACGGCAAGGGTGTTCACTTTAAGACCACCTGCGACAGATGCAGATGCGCCTCCAATGAACATAAGGCCCGTCATCATAAAGTTAGTTTCCTGCTCTGTCTCGGCGTAGTCAAGAGTTGAGAAGCCTGCCGTTCGTCCGCTGATCGACTCGAAAACAGATGTCGTGATCTTCTGGCTGACGGGAAGATGCCCCAGCGTCTCCGGGTTGCGATATTCGAACGCCATGAAAATCGCGATACCTAGCAGGATGGTGGCGGCGGTTAGAGTGAGGACCAGCTTCGTCGTCAGTCCAAACAGTCGGAACCTTCGATGCCTCACAACATCGAACAGGACACCGTAGCTGATCGCACCCAGAAAAATCATAATGGAAGTGATTCCGATGACCACGGCGTCCGTCTGAAATGAGGCAAGCCCTTCTTCCTGGGGGAATATGACGAATCCTGCGTTGTTAAATGCAGACACAGCCTGAAACAGCGCCTGCAATAGCGCCTGACCGGGAGGGTATATCGACCAGAATTTAACAGCCAGTACGGTGAAAGCAACAATCTGGCTAACAACCGCAAACGCTACGATGCTAACCGCCAATCGCACCAGGCCACCATGCCCCATCCCCATCAGTTCTCCACCGAAACTCTCTTGAATCAAAAGCCTCTGGGATAGGGTGACCTGTTGGCCTATCAGAACAATGGTGAATGTGGCAAGCGTCATGAACCCAAGCCCGCCAACAAATATGATGCCTGCCAGAATCAGATGCCCACCGGTAGTCCAGTAGGTTGCGGTGTCCTGAATGACAAGTCCGGTCACGGTTACGGCAGAAGTCGCTGTGAACAGGGCTACGAAGAAGTGATCGAAACCATTCTGGCCGTAGTGCGTGAAAGGCAGCAGCAGAAGCAATGTCGAGACCAGAACCAGTATCGCGAACGAGTATATCAGGGTCAGTGGAGTCGTGGATGCTCTGGATTTAGTCTCCCTCTGTTCGACTGCAACGGTTACAGGTCCCAGTTCCACTTGCCGGGGCTGTCTGATCATCTGGTCGCCAGGCTTTGGGTTCCAGGGAGGGCGCACTGAGCAGGTTCCTGAGTCTGTATGCAGAGAAGGGCAGACTGATTAGATATGATAACCTGACGCGATTCTAGGATTCGCCTCTAAGGATTGTCAATGATTAGCGCAAGACGGAGGGACGTCAATATGACCGCTTGAATTGTCCTTGAACGCTTCCTCCAGTCTGTTTAACCTTTGAACAAGCCGCAACTTGCGCCAGGTCTTAGAAATGTCCAAACGCCCGTCACATCGTCCAAGACTGTTCCATCGTCCGAACATCCATATGCCTCATCTTCACAGACCGGGCTTGCACGGCGTTCATATACCTCACCCACATATCCCACACCCACATTTCAGGCCGGGCGAGACTGTCTGGTTTTTTTTCGACAAGAACCTAAAGTCCCGGATGAAGAACTATCTGTTCCAGTGCGCGCTCGCTATCCTTTCCCTGATAGTAATTTTCATGGTTCAGAGTACGCTGTTCAGCGAGGCGATTGTCGTTTCGGTCGCCTCGGCCGCTTTCACCATTTTCGTGTTTCCGGATAGCATCGCATCCACTCCTCGCAGGGTAATCGGAGGGCAGATAGTCGCTATCCTGGCAGGCGCCATATTCTTTGCCATGATGCAGACCCCGACGCTTGAGTCCGTGGCTGAGACTATGAACCTAGTAACCAGTGTTGCCGCCGCGCTCGCAGTTGGGCTTAGCATTTTGCTAATGGTAGCTACGAACACCGAGCATCCACCGGCAGCGGGCGTCGCCCTCGGGATCGTCATTGACCCCTGGCAGTGGTCGGCAATTGCATTTGTACTAATAGGCGCGCTGGCTCTCTCCATAATACGGGCAGTTCTGAGGCCCAAGATGGTAAATCTGCTATAAGAACTCGCTCGGCGTTTGCGTCCTTTGGTTGCCGCAATTATAGTATTGACAGTAGCGAGGGAAACGGATGGACAATAACATTCGAGAGATCGTCGCAGCACTGCATTCAACCGAGAATATGACCTCGCTTGCCATAGCTGGCGCCGGTACTCGCGCAATTGGCTGGATATTGGGTGTTGCTGGCGCATCGCGAACCGTCCTAGACATACAGGTTCCATACGCGTCATCGGCCATGATCCAATACATCGGAGCCGAACCTGGGCAGTTCGTGTCCGAGACAACCTCTTGCGCTCTTGCCCGGGCAGCATATCGCAAGGCGATTCGGCTCAGAGTAGGGGATATGCCGGTTGTTGGTCTGTCGTGCACCGCCACTATCGCAACCGACAGACCAAAGCGAGGCGAACACAGGTGCCACGTTTCCACCTACGACTCCACAAGCTGGAACACGGCAACCCTCACACTCACCAAAGGATTACGCACGAGGGACGATGAAGACGATGTGGTTAGTAGGATAATATTAAACGCGCTAGCGGAATCATTCGGATTGGACGATAGAGTTGCTCCGGGCCTGTCGACTGACGAAGAAATCATCCCAACCGGAGGTCGGTTTGGAGATCCATTGGAGGCTCTGGCTGCCGGTCACATCGGACATGTCCTAGTTCTGGCCGATGGTACGCGTTCGGCCGACGCCGCTTTCAGCGGAGTAATATTGTCAGGCTCGTTCAACCCACTTCACAGGGGACATAATCGCCTACTGAGAGTAGCCTCAAGAATCCTCGGTAAACCTGGCATTTTCGAACTCTCTATTTCCAATGTTGACAAGCCCGACTTGGCGGTTAGCGAAGTAAGTCGGCGCCTGAAGCAGTTTTACGACAAATCCGACATCGCAGTAACACGCGTGCCGACATTTGTCGAAAAAGCCCGCCTATTCCCCGGTGCAACTTTTGTGATCGGTTTTGACACAATGACTCGCCTGGTTGATCCGAAATACTATGGCGGCAGCGAAAACAGGATGAACTCAGCACTTTCAGAGTTGCAGGACCTCAACAGCGGATTCCTTATAGCCGGCCGAGTGATCGACGGAGTTTTTAACACTCTGGATGACCTCCCACTGCCAACCGCATGCGGGCAACTGTTCACGCAGATACCGGAGTCTGAGTTTCGGGATGACATTTCATCCACACAGATCCGGAATGAACAACCATACACCTATCGTTCGCGATTCACCAACTTGGCCAACGAAAAGTGAAGACGGTGCAACCGAAATGAGATTCAAAGACCTACGCGACTTCGTAGCCCTTCTGGAAGAAAGAGAGGAGTTGAAACGGATATCCGCACCGGTCAATCCACACCTCGAGATTACCGAGATTGCGGACCGGATGGTAAAGTCCGGCGGCCCGGCCTTGCTGTTTGAAAACGTCTCAGGACACTCCACCCCGGTTTTGGTCAATATCTTTGGATCACACAAGCGCACAGCGCTCGCTCTTGGAGTGGAAGACATCGAGGAATTGACGGACAGAGTTCGCCGCCTGTTGAGTATGGCTCAGGGACCTCCGTCCGGACTGGGAGGCAAGATGCGCGCGGTGGGTGACCTGATCGGGCTTGCCAGGTCCCAACCCAACCTGGTCAGAAGCGCACCCTGCCAAGAGGTTGTACTGACAGGAGATGATGTGGATCTGTTCACCATGCCCGCTATTACATGCTGGCCGCTGGACGCCGCGCCTTTCATAACACTCCCTCTAGTAATCACGCGCGACCCGGAATCGGGCATACGAAATGTCGGCATGTACAGGATGCAGGTGTACGACCGTAACACCACCGGAATGCACTGGCAGACGCACAAAGTAGGAGCTCGGCACGACAGGCGCGCGCAGGATCGGGGTATCGAGAAATTCGATGTTGCCGTAGCGATTGGGGTGGATCCGACCACAATGTGGACTGGTTCGATGCCCCTTCCACCCGACATGGACGAACTCGCCGTCTCCGGCGTGATCCGAGGCGAACCGGTCGAGATAGTCAAGTGCAAGACCGTTGACCTGGAAGTACCCGCCCAGTCGGAATTTGTTCTGGAAGGATATGTCGTACCCGGTGAAACGAGAGACGAAGGCCCTTTCGGAGACCATACCGGCTACTACTCACCAGCCGAGCCATATCCCGTCTTCCACGTAACCGCGATGACGAGTCGCCGGGATCCCATTTACGCTACTACAATGGTTGGACGCCCACCATCTGAGGACTTCTTCATGGGCAAGGCGACTGAGCGGATAATGTTGCCCGCTCTCCAAATGACATTGCCCGAGGTGGCGGACATGAATATGCCCGCAGAGGGCATTTTCCAAAACCTGGTCATCGTCTCCATCCGAAAAGAATATCCGGGCCACGCACAAAAGGTCATGCACGCGCTCTGGGGTCTTGGACTAATGATGCTGGTAAAGACCATAGTAGTGGTTGATCACAATGTGGATGTTCAGAACTTGTCGGAAGTCGCGTGGAGAGTGACCTGCAATATCAATCCCGCCACCGATATTACTTTCAGCGAAGGTCCAATAGACGATCTCGACCATGCAACTCCTACACCGAGGTTCGGCAGCAAGATGGGAATTGACGCTACGGCAAAACTCCCGGGAGAAGGCAGGAATCGGGAGTGGCCGGAGGATATAATCATGAGCGATGACATCAGGAATCTCGTTGACCGACGGTGGAAGGAGTACGGGTTCTGACAACAAGCACATATACAGGACCGGCGTGGCGCAAGGCGCCCATGTTTCTGGACGCGATAAAGTTTCAGGAGAGTGTCTTCGCACTGCCATTTGCCTACATCGGCATGGTGCTGGCAGACGTCCACACGGGCGGTAACGGATTCCCGGGATGGCACACCTTCGCATGGATAACGGTGGCGATGGTGTCTGCAAGAACAGTCGGGATGTCCGCAAACAGGGTCATTGACCGCCACATAGACGCAAAGAACCCCCGTTCCGCGCAGAGGCACATTCCCCAAGGCATCCTCTCCGCTGCTGAGATGACGACGCTGGCCGTGGTTGCTTTCGGCATATTCCTGTTCGCCGCTTACCAGCTCAATATGCTCGCTTTCGTGCTTGCCCCCGTTGCAACCGCATACCTTGTCTTCTATCCGTACACCAAGCGTTTCACCTGGACTGCTAACTTACTGCTGGGTTGGGCGCTGGCGATATCGCCTTCGGGGGCGTGGATAGGAGTAAACGGCAGTCTTTCGATAGAACCCGTACTGCTGTCGCTCTCGGTAGCGTTGTGGGCGGGCAGTTTCGATATCCTCTACCACACGCAGGACTATGAGTTCCAACGTGAGAACGGGCTGCATTCCGTGGCCGCCCGATTCGGCGTACTGAACGCATTTCGGATAGCCCGAACACTTGACGTTCTTGCCGTGGTGTGTCTGATTACCCTCTGGGTCTGGATGGGTCTGGGATGGCCTTTCCTTGCAGCGTGCGGCATCGCATCCTGCATACTATGGTACAAGTACAGGCTGGTCTCGCCCAACGACCTTTCGAAGATGGGAATGGCTTTTGGTCGTATCAACGCCTTCGTGTCCACGACGATGCTGGTCGGTACGATAGTTGCGATAAGTATATGACGCACCCCGAAGACAGAGATAGACGGCCCGTAGTCGTCGGCATCACGGGCGCGAGTGGCTCGTTGATCGCACTCCACACGATTAGTGCGCTGCTTGATAACGACGTCCCCGTCGTCGCCTCCGCATCCTCCGCAGCCCGCATCGTGTGGAAGCAGGAAATGCAGGAGTCGTTCGGAGAGGTGCTGGAACGCTGGACAGACTCGGGAATCTTCAGCTACCACGGGGCGTCGGAGATCGCGGCTCCGATCGCAAGCGGTACATTCTCGACAAGGGGCATGGTACTGGCCCCATGCAGTATGGCGACAGTCGCAGCAATTTCACAAGGGCTAGCGGACAATTTAATCCGACGCGCAGCGGACGTTACTATCAAAGAGCGGCGTCCCCTTATAATCATTCCCAGGGAATCTCCGCTGAGCGTCATTCACCTTGAGAACCTCACAAGACTCGCCGCCCTAGGAGCCACTATCATACCTCCCGAGCCGGCATTCTATCTGAGACACCAGACTATAGAAGACGTAGCCGAGTTTGCGGCTCAACGAACTCTACTTGCGTTGGGTGTGATTTCTGAACTCCCGGTGGCAATGCGCTACGAATCGTCTTAAGGTGTCAGTGCCACAGTCCATACACTCTACAACCGCTCCGGCTTCATGTCGTTTTCTGAAAGTGCGGTGGGCGAGCGCTGAAAACGGTCGCTTAGACTTGGTATCGCGCATTTGGTATCCTGTGCCGGCAAAAGGGACGATCTACGCCATCCCACACTTAAGGAGATACCCAGGATGATTTCCTCTCTCGATGCGGTCAAAGCCATCAACGATGTGCGAGAAGACGCCGTAGTTGTCGGAACAATGACGCCAAACAGATACTGGGAGTCTGTCACGGAGAATCCGGATTTAGACTTGCCCATTTTCGGGGGCATGGGGAAGGCGTCGTCCGTCGCGCTGGGAATAGCAATTGCCCAGCCGGACAAGAAGGTGCTGTGCCTGGATGGGGATGGGTCCCTGCTGATGAATCTCGGCACGCTTGTCACGACTGCCGGCACGGCTCCTGAAAACCTCGTTCATTTCGTATTCGAGGACGGCGGCTACTTTACGACCGGAGGGCAGCCGGTACCCGGATCCGGGAATGTCGATCTGGCCGGGATGGCCAGGGACGCCGGATTCGCCGAAACGTACGAGTTCAGCGACCTTGAGGATCTTGCGAGCGAACTGCCTCGCATATTCGGTCAGTCAGGCCCCATATTCGTCTGTCTGAAGGTCAGTCATCCTCCAACTCCCCCGCCCTTCTACATGGGCAAAACAGGCCCAGAAATGATACGTCTGGCCAGGGTTCTGAGAGGCGAGTAGCAGATGTTCGACTTCCACACCCACACATTCTTGAGCGATGGTGAACTGGCGCCGGTCGAGCTTGTGCGACGCGCCATGAAGATCGGATACAGGGTAATGGCGATTACGGACCACGTCGGGCCTGGCAACATGGAGTTCGTTCTGAAGACGCTCGTAGCCGACTGCGAGATGGTGAATAAGCGCTGGGACATACTCGCGCTGCCTGGCGTGGAAATCACGCACACTCCGAGCGAGGATATTGATTACCTGGCGCGCGAGTGCCGCAGGCTGGGAGCGAAGGTCGTAAACGTACATGGCGAAACAATAACGGAGCCGGTCATCGAAGGTACGAATCACGCCGCCGTTTCCAGTCACCATGTTGATATCCTGGCGCACCCTGGCCTCATCACGCCCAATGAGGCGAGAATAGCGGCTGAAAACGGCGTGTTCTTAGAAGTGTCGGCGAGACGCGGGCACGGGACTGCCAACGGCCATGTGGTCCAGACGGCACGCGCGGCTGGCGCGAGTCTCGTGCTCGACTCGGACGCTCACGCTCCCGGAGACTTACTCACAAGAGAATTCGCTATGAAAGTGGCGCGAGGTTCCGGCCTAGACTTGGAAGACGCCGTCTCTCTCCTGGACCAAGCCCCTCTGGACTTTCTGGAGAGAGTCGGCGTCAATTCCGAGCGTATCCCAGCTTAACTAGAGGCGAAAGGGTATTTACCCTCGCCTCAGTCCTCTCCCATCAAGGGAGAGGAAACTTCTGTTCTTCACCCTCCAAGAGGATTCGAGATAATATCTTAGTCCGGCAGGACCACGGATTCTGGATCCTCGCCCCGCACAACTCTGGCGCCATTGTAAACGGCGAACGTGCGACTCTTTTCGCCCGACTCCTGGGTGAACGATGCCAAGTGAGGCGTAACGAGAACGTTATCCATGTGGAGCAGAGGATTGTCAACCGGCGTTGGTTCCTCTTCCAGAACGTCCAGACCGGCTTGGGCAATCTTACCCGCCTCCATCGCACGAATCAGAGCGGCCTCATCCACAACCGGCCCCCGACAGGCGTTGATGAAGACAGTCGTCGGCTTCATCAGGTCGAATTCACGGTCGCTGATCATGTGGTAAGTCGGACCACCGAGAGGGACATGCAGAGTGATGATGTCCGCCGTGCTGAGAAGTTCATCCAGCGACACGCGCGTAAGGTTCAACTCCTCCTCGATGCCCTCTTCCGGGTCAACCACGTCGGCGTAAATGATGTCGCATTCCCAACCCTGGAGCCTGCGCGCAACTCTGGAGCCGATTCTGCCTAAGCCAACGATTCCGACCGTCTTGCCCGCAATCTCATTCGCCTGGGAGAACCAGGCGGCGCGTATGTCTCCGGCCCACTCACCGGCCTTTACGGCGTTGAACTGGAGCTGGAGTTTCCTGATAGTCGATACAAGAAGTGCTATCGTATGTTCGGCGACCGCTACGGCGTTGCCGCCGCCGTTGTTCGAGACGCGAATACCCATCTCACCGAGCGCGGTCTTGTCAAGCTGGTCGGTTCCCGCGCTTGTCGTCTGTACAAGCTTCAGGTTGGGGGCATGTCGGGCGACTTCCACCGTAACGTTAGCGCCGGCGACAATCATTACCTGCGCGTCACGGAGTTCGGCTGCCTGATCCTCCAAAGACTGACTAGAATCCACCCATCCAACCTCTACACCTTCTGGCGCGACTCTCTGAAAGTCAGCCAGGCCGCTCTCGCTAGGGCCGTAAATTACAATCTGAGCACCCATTATGGTATCTCTCCTTATCGTCGTATTCTTCAAGCGCGGGGCAGTCCCCCACAAGCCGCCCCGATTATACGATTGGAGGGACTTCCAAGCAATGCGATCAACTCGGTTCAAATGCAATCTCGGACTGCGCTACAATGCACACGGCAAGATAACTGATCTGAGAGGCGAATCATGGCTGTTTCCAACAAGATACGCGGGCTTCTCGAGCAGGGTTCCTGGATTCGCAGGATGTTCGAAGAAGGTATAGCCCTCAAAGAGCAATTCGGAGACGAAAACGTGTTCGACCTGTCGCTGGGCAATCCAATCCTGGAGCCGCCCGACGAGTTCTTCGCGGAACTCAGGCGCATTGCGGACAGTCCGTCGCCGGGTATGCACAGATACATGCCAAATTCGGGCTACCCTGAAACGCGCGCCGCAGTCGCGTCGCAGCTCGCGGAGGAAACCGGACTGAACTTCACGGCGGACGAGTTGATCATGACCTGCGGAGCCGGGGGTGCACTGAACGTAGTTCTGAAGACGTTGCTCGACCCGGGGGACGAGGTGGTCATCTTCGCGCCGTACTTCGTCGAGTACTTCTTCTACGCTGACAACCACGGCGGCACGTGTAAAGTCGTTCCACCGGAGGAAAATTTCCTGCCGGACATAGACGCGTTGGAGGAAGCAATCGGAGAGAGAACTCGCGCTGTGTTAATCAATTCTCCTAATAACCCGACCGGAGCGCTGTACACGGAAAAGACCCTCGCGGAAATCAGCGGAGTAATTCGCGATAAGGAACGGGAATACGACACCGAGATTTTCCTGATCAGCGACGAGCCTTACCGAAGGCTACTATTCGACGGGCTAGAATACCCACATATCTTCCACCATCATGTTCGCTCTATCGTCGCTACGTCACACTCCAAGGATCTCGCGATCCCAGGTGAGAGAATCGGGTACATTGCGATCCATCCAGACTACGAGGACGGCATGGAGCTCATGGACGGCCTTGTCTTCTGCAACAGGACACTCGGATTCGTCAACGCGCCCGCGCTGATGCAGCACATAGTAGCCAAGCTCCAGTCGGTGACGGTGGACATCGGGGAGTACCAGTCGAAGCGCGACTTCTTGTACGACGAGTTGACGCAGATAGGCTACGACTTAGTGAAGCCTCAAGGAGCCTTCTACATGTTTCCCAGGTCGCCCATAGAGGACGATGTGGAATTCGTGGCCGAACTGCAGAAACACAACGTGCTGGTGGTTCCCGGAAGAGGGTTTGGAATGCCCGGCTATTTCAGGATATCGTTCTGTGTAACGGACGAGACCCTGTCCGGCTCGATTCCGGGATTCAGGGCGGCATACGACAGCGCGTCCGCGTAGATTCAATCGCTACTCTGGCAGGGCGTCCTTGAGACCGAAGCCCGTTATGGCCGCGAGCACTGATTCATCTCTTTCGATGTGACCTTGTTCGAGCATGGCGTCAATGCCAGCGAAAGCGGCGGCCGACGTAGGTTCGGCAAATATGCCTTCTAACGCGGCGAGGCGCTTCTGCCAATGCACTATGCTGTCGTCCGAAACAGCAAGCGCGACTCCGCCAGACCCCCTTACCGCTCGCAATACCTGATTCTTGCGGGGCGGCGAACCCACAGCGATGCCTCCGGCCAGCGTGGATGCTCCAGGGCTCCACTCCTCACCCGCAAATGCGGCAGCAATTGGCATGACCGCTTCGGCCTGGATCGCGTGCAGCCTGGGCATTCTTGTGATTTCTCTTCTAGCCAACAGTTCCGAGAATCCCGTCCAGCACCCCAAGAGGAGACTGCCGTTTCCCACTGGAATGACTATGTGATCCGGCGGTGGCGACACTTGGGCTGCGACTTCGTAAGCGAATGTCTTAGTACCCTCAACGAAGTATGGGCTGAGATTGTGGGAAGCATAGACCAGGCTGTTACCTCGCTGGAACTCGACTGCGGCGTCCGTGCTGGCCTCCCTGGGACCCGGAACAGCGTGGGTCTGCGCCTCGTAAACCCGTATCTGACCCAGCTTTGCCACCGGAGCGGAGCTGGGCGCGAAGACATGGGCCTCGATGCCAGCCCTGGCAGAGTATGCGGAGACCGATGCGCCGGCATTACCGGAGGAGTCCTCAACTACTTCGGCGACCCCGTGTTCGACGGCCACCGAAAGCATCGTCGCAGTCCCTCGGTCCTTGAAGGAACCAGTTGGGTTCATGAACTCCAACTTGCCGTACAGGTCGCCAGCCACCAGAGATGCGGCGATTCGTGGCAATGGCACCACCGGGGTATTTCCTTCCCCCATAGTCACCCCGGGGAAGTCGGAGTGGTACGGGACGGGCATATCGAATCCTGCCGAGCGTACCGTGTGTATGTCGTCGTGGTCGTATTGCACATCCAAGGGAGCGCCGCAACCCGTGCATTCCAGGGTGTGCATGTCGGCATTATGAGACGCTCCACATTCAGAGCAGACCAGACAAATGTGAGACAACCTAACCTTCTCCCGCTTTTGAACTGAATTACTCGCCGTAAGACAAAGGACAGAATGACCAGTTAGTGGCATGTCCCTTTTTCCCAACCCGCGCACGCCAATCTGTTAACATTGTAACAGTCCCGACCTCCAATACTCGCAGTGTTTGTATGGTTGGATAAATCCAAAGACTTCAGGATGCAGAGTCATGGCAACGCTAACAGCGCCGTACCCAACCGCCGAAGAATCCACTATGTCTCCACAGGCCGTGGTGTTCAGGGGGGACGGAGAACCAAAGTCCCCTGAACTCATGGTCAGAAGACTTGCCCAGATAGCCGACCGCACCGGAATAGAGGCGGACAACTATTCGCTTGGGGGTGTCGTGGAGTCGGTCGAGAGACGAGTGGCCGAGATAATGGGTAAAGAGGCGGCGGTCTTCATGCCGACCGGCACGCTGGCGAACCATCTCGCCATCCGCAATCAATGTGGGCGAGGACAACGCGCTATCGTGCAGGAACAGAGTCACATCTATCATGACATCGGCGACTGCGTGCAGAGACTGAGCAGCGTAAACCTGATCCCGCTGGCTCATGAGCGCCCGTATTTCACTTTGGACGAAGTCAAGTCAGCAGTTGAAACGGCTGTTGGCGGGAGGGTGCTCACACCAGTGGGAGCGCTGGTGATAGAGAGCCCTGTCAGGCGTCAGCATGGGCAGATAATGCCCTTCGACGTGATGAGGCAGATCACCAAGTACTGCGCCTCGAACGACATACGCACGCACCTGGATGGCGCGAGGCTATTCATGATGAGCGCGACTACAGGGATTTCGCCGGCGGAGTACGCTTCGCTGTTCGATACTGTGTATGTGTCGCTGTACAAGTATTTCGGCGCGCCGTTCGGAGCGATCCTAGCCGGAACCGAAGAGTTCTGCCGGGATCTATATCACGACCGACGCATGTTTGGGGGCGGGCTATCGAGTGCGTCGCTTGCCGCGGCACTCGCCCTGGAGGGGATGGAAGGATTCGAGGAGCGATTCGCCGAGGCGATGTCAAAGGCCGAGGCATTGTTCGTCGAACTGAACGAATTACGAGGTATTAGCGTAAAGGCGTACGAGCACGGGTCGAACATCTTCCCGTTGGCACTGGACGAGGACGTGGATGCCGAGAGACTAATCGAGGAACTCTCGAATCACCTAGTCTTCATCAATGCCGATGAAGAAGACGCCACCAAAGTCCACTTGACGGTCAATACGACCATTTTGCGTCAATCCAACGCGGACATTACCAGAGCATTCGAGGCAGCATTGAACATTGCTCGATCATGAGTCAGTACGAGTCGTCAGGAACTTCGTGCAGAGGACTGGCGACAGAATCAACAACCGGTACGGCGGCATCATAGACAGGATTCGGCGGATATTCGTCGTCGAACTCACTATCAGGGTGGCCAGGGAGATGTCGGAGGACGACCTCACCCATATGGCGGCCGGCGTCGCCTATTACGCGCTCTTCTCGCTGTTCCCGCTCGTCATAGGGATGATAACGGTGTTCAGCTATTTCCTGGAGCCGGAGCAAATCCAAGCGAACATATCCAGCGCAATAGGCGGGTTTCTGCCAGGCTCCGAACAGTTCGTACAGGACAATATCGAGGGGATACTAAACATAAGAAGCGCGCTGGGTCTGTTCTCCTTCCTTGGCTTGCTGTGGTCGGGCAGCGCGATGATGGGCGCGCTCGACCGCGCTATCAACCGCGCCTGGGACATACACAACGACAGGCCGTTCTATATAGGCAAGCCCAGGCACATCCTGATGGTGATAAGCGTGGGCATCATGTTCCCGATTTCGATGTCCAGCGCAGCAGTTGTCAGGACGGCCCAGGAACTGCCCAATTTGAATTTCCCGGTCGTCGGATTCGTAATTGACAATATGGGGTACATCATCCTCCAGGGCATGTCGTTCGTCCTGATGCTGGTGATATTCCTGATGATGTACAAGATGGTCCCCAACACGAAGACATACTGGCGATACGTCTGGCCGGGGGCGCTGGTGGCCGCAGTCCTGTTCGAGACGTCCAAGAACCTGTTCATCCTGTACCTGGAAAGCTTCGCGTCATACCAGAACGTGTACGGTTCGGTCGCGCCGGTGATAGTGCTTTTGTTCTGGGCTTACGTGAGCAGCTTCATCGTACTGATGGGAGCGGAGTTGTGCTCCGAGTACGAACGCCTCAAGCACAACGTCGAGCGCGGCGTCGTCCGGGCCGACGGGCGAGAGTCCAGTACGGCAGCCACACAGACCGCGCCCGTTCGAGCCGAGGCAGAGGACGCGGTTCGGTAGAACCGCACTCTTCATCGCGGGAGGCCGCACTGCTAGTACCTCTTCCATATGTTTCTGATGGATGACAGCATCCCCCACCCCCGGATTCCCGCTTTCGCGGGAATGACCAATAGCAATCGGGATATGCCATCTCCATGCTGAACTGGTACTAGGTTCCGCTGATATCTGGGCTTTCCCCAGCGTTTAAGGTGTTATGGTAGGGAAAACAGCTACACCTCGCACGAATGGATACCCGTTCCCCGTTTTCGCGAGGACAGGCTTCACGGGAATGACGAGAATAGTCAACACGGGCTAGTCCGGGTTCCAATCCGGGTCGGAGTGGGCGTCCAGGTACTCCTCGTCCAGTTCGACGCCAAGGCCGGGCTTCCCGGATAGATGCAGCGTTCCATCCCGTATGTCCAGTGGCTCGGATATGATCTTGTTGTGAACGTCCAGCGCGGCGTGGTTGAATTCCAGCTTGTAGAAGTTGGGAACGGTCATCATGACGTGCGCGCCAGCCAGTATGTTCACGGGGCCGCTCGCGTCGTGGGGGCTGACCGGGATATAGAACGACTCGGCGAGGTTTGCTATCTTGCGCATCTCGCTGATGCCACCGCACCACAGAATGTCGGGCATCAGGTATTCGGCAAGCCGGTCGGTGAGAATGGGGACGAAGTCCCAGCGGTGGTACAGCCGCTCCCCGACACAGAGCGGCACGTCAACGGCGTCTCGAACTGCGCGCAGGGCGTCATTGCTGTTGGGCTGGACGGGCTCCTCGAACCAGCCTATGTCATATGGCTCAAGCCTGCGGGCCATTCGAATGGCGGTAGGGACATTGAAATTGCCATGGGCGTCAATCAGGATTTCGACATCGGGGCCGACGGCCTGGCGCATGGCGGCTATGGTATCCGCGCCAAGAGCCGCGCCAGCGGGCGAGATCTCGCCCTTCATGTATCGGCGATGATGTTGCCTCATCTCGGGCATAAACGGGTCGGTTTTGAGGGCGGTGAACCCCTCATCGGCGAGCTCCCTGGCCTGGGCAGCAGCTCGGTCAGGGTCTCCGGGAGCTACGTGGGTGTACATGGGAACGTCGTCCCAGATCGGGCCGCCGAACAGTTCGTAGATCGGTCGGGCCATTACTTTGCCCTTGATGTCCCAGAGGGCGATGTCTATGCCGCTGAGGAGGGTCGTTACGAACCCTCCGAATCCTCCGCCGCCGGTGAATCGGCGATACAGCTTGTGCCAGATGCGGTCAATGTACTGAGGATCTTCACCTATGAGTGAATCACGGAAGTCTTCGCTGACTGTGGAGTCGCGCAGGAAGCGGGCCATGTTGCCTACGATGATGCTTCCGCCGCCGCCGGAACTTGTAGCCTCTCCGATGCCTGATATGCCTTCGTCGGTGTCAATTCTGAAGAAGACGAACGAGCGTCCCTGCGGCTCCGGCCTTGTAACCCAAACTTTCAAGTCTGTAATCTTCATAGTAAGCTCCGATACATCGGTGTGAGTATGCGCGTCGCAACCTGTCGGAAATCTGGATACCCGCTCCTCGTTTTCACTGGGGCAGGTTCGCGGGTATGACAGTATTATGTGAAAGTCTTCTTCAGCAACAATAACGAGTGACCAATGCGCCTAATCGCGCAACACCTAAGCATAACATAATGGGACTGTCTGAAACCATGACCAAGCTAGATGTCGTGCTGCCCGGACTGAATGAAGAGAAGGGACTGGAGAATACAGTCCAGACGCTTTCGGCGTTCATGCGGGAGCAGATGCAGGAATACGAGTGGCGAATCGTGATCGCAGACAACGGGTCCACCGACGCGATGCCTGAGATCGGACGCAGGCTTGCCTCCGAGAGGGGACGGGTTGAGTATCTCCGTTTGGAGCAGAGAGGACGCGGGCGCGCTCTGAAGCACGCCTGGTCGCAGAGCGACGCGGATGTGGTGGCTTATATGGACATGGACCTTTCCACAGACCTGGAGTACCTGCCGACGCTGGTCGGGGCGGTAGCGGATGGGGGGCACGACGTGGCGGTCGGGTCGCGGCTGAAGCGAGGCGCACAGGTGATAGGACGGTCGCCGAAGCGAGAGTTCATATCCCGATGCTACAGTCTCATCTTCAGAACAATGTTCCTGACCGGGTTTCAGGACGCGCAGTGCGGGTTCAAGGCGGTTGGACGTAGGGCGGTGGACGAGGTACTGCCACTGGTCAAAGACACCGGCTGGTTCTTCGATACGGAACTCCTGATCCTGTGCGAGAAGAACGGGTACAGCGTAGAGGAGGTACCAGTAAGGTGGGAGGACGACCCGGACAGCAGGGTGAGGATCGTCAGCACGGCATACGAGGATCTGAAGGGGCTGGCCAGGCTACGCTTCGGCGGTCTGAGAGAGTCGCGTATAATCTTGGGCGGACTACGGCAAGATTCATAGTGGAGCTGGCATATGCACGCTTTCTTCTGGCTTCTGATATTCGTGGCGTCCCTATGGGTAGTGGAACTTGCGGACGCGCTGGCCAACCTGGATCTTGACCAGTACGGGATAATTCCACGCGACATGACGGGCCTGCGCGGGATACCGCTGCATATCTTCCTGCACGGCGACTTCAGTCACCTGCTGTCCAACACGCCGCCTCTGATAATTTTGGGCGGGCTGATTTCGCTGCGCGGCAAGAGTCGGCTGTTCTGGGGAACCGTCTTCATCACGCTGGTCGGCGGCTCGATGGTCTGGCTGGTCGCCGGTCTGGTAACTGGCGACGGAATCCACATCGGCGCGAGCGGGGTCGTGTTCGGGTACTTCGGCTACCTGTCGGCGCGCGCCTTCCACGAGCGCAGCTTCAGTTCGATATTCATCGCCTTAGTAGTAATCGTGTTCTACGGCGGCGGTATTCTGATTGGACTGCTGCCTACGGACCCGCGCGTGTCGCTGGAAGGCCACCTTTTCGGGCTGCTTGCGGGCGTTACCTACGCAGGCATCGTGGGAAGGCAGGACCGGGACGCGAGGGAGAGCGAACAGGGCGATTAGTACAAGAAAGACCCTCCCCATCGGGTGTCAGTTCCACGAGGAGAGCCGTTGATGCCTTGGGCTAGTCCGAACTATGGCGGTTAAGCTCCCATAGTCGGATACATCGCCAGCCTCCGGTCAATTCTCGGTCTCAGTACAATACAAGTCATTGTTTGGAGACTTTGTAGTCGGGATTTATGGTCTGTCCGATGTGTTCGAGTTGGGTTACTACCGAGTCAAGAACGGTGTCATACTCAACCCGCGTAGGCAAGTCAATTGGGACGGAGGCACGATCATCCGGTGATTCCAGTTCACGTTGTATCGCGTCTAATCTATGCCTGATATCACGGTTTTTGCCAACACCGCGCAAACGCATCCATAGAGGCGTATCCCTACTGTGGGCCCAGAGATGGAAGCGAACAGCGAACCACGCCTCTATTCCGAACAAACTTATGTATCGTCCAGTTCCAGCTCAATTCGATGAGGCCTGCAACACTCTAGTACTAATCCACCCTCTTGATCTCCCGAAATTTATTGCTTCGTCAATGAGACGATTAAAGTCAAGCACACAGCGGGGAAATGTAGGGGCTAATTCCTCTGAACGTAATGGTAGGAATGCATCGCCATCAATTCGGTCTGCAAGACCACGTAGTTGATCTATGTCACGCTGGGTGGGCGATTCTCCTGCGGCGTTGGACATTCGACCAAGCAGTATATTCCAACTTATAAGCATGAGATATCGAGTTGTGCAATCATTCGGGTAATTCTCAGACCGCCGGGCTTTTTGAATCAGGGGCAAGTTCGATTCCTGTTCTTTCAATGCGGCGACAGAGTTCGGGCCAGAGTGTGTTAAGTCTTGCTTCGGGAGCGACGAATAGGAGCACGGATGGACTGTTATCAGGTGAGCGTTCCAGATAAGCATTGGGCTGGTTTTCTGTGAGACCCGCCCAGAATTTAGCCTCAATCAATACCCGCTCAATCCCCTCGTCGTCATAGCCTACAAGATCAGGGCGTTCACCTTCCTCCCCGGTGACTTGAGTATATACGTGGGTGACAGGATTGAGCCCAGGAACCGCTTCCTGCGCTAAACCATTTAGCGCGTTTCTCGATGCCGAGGACTTTGAAAGAATGTAGCCCAACGCCTCAACCGCAATGTCCTCAGTGCGGTCTGTCAGCTTGGGGCAAGGTGGGCAAGAAGCGTTTCTTCGTCGGCCACGGAAATTCTATCCTCGCTAATCTGAATTCTGTTGACATTCTATGATTTCCCTGCCTCCAAGGTATTGCGGCAGGGAAATAGCTATGCCCCGCACTTCTGGATTCCCGTTTTCACGGGAATGACGAGAAATGTCAACACGGCCAAATGTCTGAATCATTGATTCCCAACTTCTCATTACTCTCTATTAGGGTTCCGCGGGTTCCATTTCTTCGTCTTCCAGGGGATACCAGAAGACTTGACCATCATCAACGAGAGGCTGGATCTGTCTGTCCACGCGGACTCCGGCAATGACGGGCCATGCCTCTTTTCCGGTGAACCTGGTCAACAGGGCGGCGTGAGACAACGCTCTGGCAGTATCTCTGCCGTTGCAGGTGTATGAAGCCTGCACCGCGATATAGAAGGTCGTTCCATCCGACTTGGCGACTTCGATTACGAGGTCGGCCTTGTAGAAGCTGCGCCTGTCGTCCAGCGGAATGGCGGCGAGTTTTTCAGTACCGTACCCTCTTGCCAGCGCGCGCAGGTCATCGCCTGAGAGGACTCTTGCCGTGGTCTCGTCAATGCCCAGCGATTTGGACTCGTTCAGCAAGATCGCTATGTCGGTGGCACTCTTCACCGCCCCGGACTCGGCATAATTGCCGCGGAAAACTCCGAAGTCGTTGCTGAGGCGCCTGTTGTGCGCCTCCACATTATCGAGACGCCGCAGAATTTCGTTCTGGGTCTTCAGCATCTCACTCTGGGTCTTCAGAATTTCGCTCTGAGTCTTCAGCATCTCGTTCTGGGTCGAGCGCGTCTCGCTCAGGGTTTTCAGCATCTCGTTCTGGGTCGAGCGCGTCTCGCTCAGGGTTTTCAGCATCTCGTTCTGAGTCGCGCGCATCTCGGCGAGGTCTCTCAGGATACGGCTCTGGGTCTCCAGCATTTCGTTCTGGGTTTCCAGCATCGAGTTTTGAGTATCTCGCATTTCGTTCTGGGCGGCGCGCATCTCGGCGAATTGGCCGGGCAGCGCCAGTAGCTCTTCGGTAAGCAACTCGCGCCTCAGCGTGCCGCGGTACTCTTCGTTTTCGCGCACGATTCGCAGAAGGTCGTCTATGGTGTTGATGGTTGCCATATATTCAGCCTCTTTTGCCCAAACGATTGTACAAGATCATGGTTGCCACCGTGTAAACGGATGGCCGGAACCGAGAGAGACGGCCTGGGTAAGCCGTCTCTAGATTATAGCGCGTATGTGCTATGAATGGCTACACGGTCGCGAGCTCCGGCTCTCGCACGACCTTGGAAAACTCCAATGCCGAGACATCTTGGGTTGTGTCGGCGGTGATATGGTCGCCCTCGGTGAACTCGCGGGCAAGTATCTTGCGCGAAAGTGGGTTTTCTATGAAGCGCTGCACCGCGCGGCGCAGGGGCCTCGCGCCGAACGTCCTGTCGTAGCCCTCGTGGGCGAGCCAGTCCCGGGCGGCGTCGGTGAGTTCGATGGTTACACCGTGCTCAGACAGCCGATTTGCCACCTCGGACACGCTGATGTCCACGACCTGGCGGATCTGCTCCTCAGTGAGCGGGTCGAAGATTATGGTGGCGTCTATGCGGTTGAGGAACTCCGGCCTGAAGGCGCGCTTGAGGGCCTCCTCGACGGCGGCGTGGCGACGCTGCCTGTCGTCTCCGGCGGAGTCGCGCAGGAAGCCGACGGGCTGAAGCTGGTCGGAGCCGGTTCCGAGGTTGCTGGTCATTATGACGAGCGTGTTGCGGAAGTCCACGGTCCGGCCGTGGCCGTCGGTGAGGCGTCCGTCTTCCAGAATCTGGAGCAGTATGTTGAACACGTCCGGATGCGCCTTTTCTATCTCATCGAACAGGATGACGCGGAACGGGCGGCGGCGGACGGCCTCGGTGAGCTGTCCGCCCTGGTCGAATCCGATGTATCCGGGAGGCGCGCCTATGAGACGGGAGACCGTATGCTTCTCCATATATTCGGACATGTCGAGGCGGACCATGTTCTGCTCGTCGTCGAAGAGGTATTCGGCGAGAGAGCGGGCGAGTTCGGTCTTACCCACTCCGGTGGGGCCGAGGAATATGAAGCTGCCGATGGGACGCTTGGGGTCCTTGAGTCCGGCACGGGCGCGACGCACAGCGTCCGAGACAGCGACTATCGCCTCCTCCTGGCCTATTACGCGGTCGTGGAGGCGTTCCTCCATGTGGAGTAGCTTTTCGGCCTCGCTTTCGAGCAGGCGGTCAACCGGTATGCCGGTCCAGGTGGCTATGAGCCTGCCGATGTTTTCCGGTGTGACGACCATTTCGACTTCGGTAGCGGGCTTCTGCGCCCTCAATCTTTGACATTCCTCCTCGAGGCGCAGCCTTTCGGAGCGCAGCCGGGCAGCCTGTTCGTATTCGGCGCGCTGCGAGGCGGCGAGTTCCTCATCTTCGAGTCGCTGAATGCGCGCCTCGGTTTCAACCAGGTCCGACGGCCTGGCCTGTGCGTCAATGCGAAGCCTGGAGGCTGACTCGTCTATGAGGTCAACCGCCTTGTCGGGCAGCAGCCGGTCGGATATATAACGCTGGCTGAGGTTGACGGCGGCTTCTATCGCTTCATCGGTAATCTCAACCTTGTGGTGCGCCTCGTACTTGGGGCGCAGGCCCTTCAACATTTCGATAGCTGTTTCGGGGTCCGGCTCTTCGACCAGCACAGGTTGGAAGCGCCTTTCGAGGGCGGCGTCGCGCTCTATGTGGCGCCTGTACTCGTCCTCGGTGGTCGCGCCGATGGCCTGGAGTTCGCCGCGGGCGAGGGCGGGTTTCATCATGTTGGAGGCGTCAATAGAACCCTCGGCGGCGCCCGCTCCGACAACGGTGTGGAGTTCGTCTATGAACAGGATGACCTCACCCTGGGACTCCTTTATCTCGTCCATAACCGCCTTGAGGCGTTCTTCGAACTCGCCCCTGAACTTGGCTCCGGCGACGAGCGCGCCCATGTCGAGCGCGAGCACCTTCCTGTTCCTGAGTTCTTCGGGAGCGTCGCCGGAGACGATTGACTGCGCCAGTCCCTCGGCGATTGCGGTCTTGCCAACGCCTGCTCCTCCGATCAGCACAGGATTGTTCTTGGTGCGCCGGATGAGGGTCTGCATGACGCGATGGACTTCGACGTCGCGTCCGATAACGGGGTCGAGGTTCCCATCATTGGCGAGATCGGTGAGGTCAATTGTGTAACGCCGGAGAGCGCCGTAGCGACTTTCGGCTCTTTCGTCGGTTACCCTGTGGGAGCCGCGCACCTTCTGGAGGGCTCGGTACACCTTTTCGGCGTCTATTCCGAACTCCCTGAGGACGTGGGCGACGGGGCCGCCCTCCTCCTGGGTCAGGGCGATCAGCAGGTGCTCGGAGCTGACGAATTCGTCGTTGAAGCGGTCGGCTTCGGCCTTCGCGCGGGCGAGGGTGCGTTCTGCCCTGGGAGTCATGAATATCTGGCTGGACTCGCTGGCAAGCTTCGGGGCGGCCTCAAGCATCCCGTGAAGTCTGTCGCGCATAGCATCGGCGGATGCGCCGAGTTCGGTCAAAATCGAATGGGGGACGCCTTGCTCCTGCTGAAGCAGAGCCATCAGAATGTGTTCGGCGTCCCACTGTGCGTGGCGATAGCGGCGCACCATCTCCTGGGACTCGCGGAGCACCTCGCGGGCTTGTTCGGTGAAATTCTCTGGACGTAGGACCATGTTAAGTTCCTTAGTGGCTAAATTCTGGATTCCCGCTTTCGCGGGAATGACAATAAGTGAGTCTATCAGGATATATGAATATATTGTAGCAATAGAGTTGATACGATACAACTCACTTTTGGCGCAGAGAGAAAAGTCTTGAGAAAAGTTGACTTTTCTGACCCTTTTGACCCTATCGAAGCTAAAATTGGGGTAAATTCAGGGTCACTTTCAAGAGATTTTCTGCCCCTAGCCTGACCCAGGGTGACCCTTGCGCATCTTTTGGTCATTCGTCGCCCGCCGTTTCGTCGTTTATACGGATGCCACTGAGCACTCTGCGACCGTTGTTTCTGGAGGTATGGATTCCAAGTGTCTCCTTTACGATCTGGTAGAAAGCCTGCGCGCTGACGGGTCTCGTCTTGTTGAAGGCGCACCACCTTTTGTAAGCGCGGTATAGGTCGGAGCGGAGTATGTGTTCGTCGGGGCTTAGTTCGACACTCTCGTTCAGGAATTGGCGGGTTGGATCGGAGAGCGCGTTGAAGCGAGCCTTGGCGGTCTTCATGGAGGGGCTTTCAATGAGGCTGCCGTGGTCGAGCAGGCGTCGGTACGCACCCACAGCGTGGTTGAGGAGTCCGGAGAGTTCCTGGGGCGTTGTGAGCTTTTCCAGTAGGAACGGGTCGCGTTCATCTTCATCGAGGCGGGCATCGAATGGGACGATGAGCCACCGGCGCAGATATCCGTATGATGTGTCGGTGGAGTCAGGAACACGATTCGCGCTGAATATGAGCCGTACGAAGGGCCGGAATTGGAAGGGTCTGCCGTACCTGCGGCGGGCGTTGACGGTTGAGAGCCGCCCGTCCACAATCCGCTTGAAGAGAGTAGTGTCCTTGAACGTCCTGTCAGGGAGGTCGGAGGAGACGTTGAGCAGCTTATCCTGAAGTTCCGAGGCGGCGAACCGATTCTCGGCGAGTTCGTGCAGAGGCAGGGAAGACACATTGCGCGAACCGAGAAACTCATGAAGGAGCGCGAGGGTGACGCTTTTGCCGTTGGAACCCGATCCGAGCAGCATGACGGCCTTCTGATGTCGCGTATCGGGCATGGCGTAGAGTCCGGCGATCTGGTAAAAGAGTTCACCTGCGTCGTCGGGGAAGACCTGACCGATAAAGCGGTCTATGGCAGGGCACTCGGCTCGAGGGTCCCAGACGGCATTGATCTGGACAGGAGAGAGGAAGTCTGGCGAGTGGGGTTCGAGCGTACCGGATGTCACATCGAGGATACCGTTACGGACGTTGAGGCGGTCGAGCGGCGGGGCGTCCCAGAGTTCGGGTGAGTTGTCGGCGGCCCATCTTATAGCCATGTTCGCTTTCGCCGGCGTCCACTGTTCAAGCAAACCCGTGGAAAGGCATTGTCTGAGGCGCGGCTCGCCCGGCACGTAGCGACCGAGTTCTCCGTCGTACATGAAGAGTGAACGGCCACGGGTGGCGAAACTGTATCCCATATAGGTCAGATACATCATCGGGGTCCAGGACGGGTCACTCGTGTCGGCGCGGTGGGTCTCGCAACATTCCTGATCGCAGCAACCGTCCAGGCAGTCGTCGCAGTCGTCGAAGCATTCATCGCAGCAGTTGTACATGGTGGTTTTTCTCCTTGTCTGCATTCGGGAAACGGTGTCTTGGGATTAGTTGCCTATATTGTACCATCAAATAGTAATTATGTTCTACGGCATTGGAGATTTGGAATCAGGAATTGGTCATGAAGGAATATCGGAGTCGAATATGGCGAAGGGGATTGGGAGGGGGAGTTGTGTTAGAATTGGTCGGAATCAGTTATACATAACCGGAAGCAGACGCGGGCGCCGTTGATAATAGACATCCATACTCATACCTACCCGACTTCGGTTGACAGTTTCATTGACGCGGACGAGCTTATCGAGGAGGCTAAACGCATTGGTCTCGACGGAGTCTGCATTACCGACCACGACGGGTTCTGGGACCATCGCGAGGTCGAGGACCTGTCCAAGAGGCACAACTTCCTGGTGCTGCCGGGCTGCGAGGTAACGACCGAAGAAGGCCACCTGCTGGTGTATGGGTTGCGAAGGTATATTTTCGGGATGCACAGAGCGGGGTTCGTGAAGGATAAGCTGGACAGAGAGAATGGCGCGATGGTGGTGGCGCATCCCTACCGCCGCACTTACCGAAAGGGTGCGGATGTGGACGCCGACGCGTATCACGAGATGCTGGAGAGGGCGTCGCGGAACAGCGTTTTCGACATGGTGAATGGAGTCGAGCTGCTGAACGGCCGTGGGTTGCCGGAAGAGAACGCATTCAGCCACGATCTGGCGGACTGGTTCGGGCTGCCGGGGACCGGAGCAAGCGACGCTCACAAGCTGGAGGACATCGGCACATACGCAACGGAGTTCGAGCGGAAGATCACCTGCCTGGACGACCTGATCGTCGAGTTGCAGGCCGGCCGCTTCAAGCCGGTTATTCTGGACAGGGGCGTGGAGGCAAAGCGGGCGGAGTTCGGGATGACGGCGGCTGCGGGGTGATTGAAGGCGGAAGGGACTTTTGCTATCCCTGTCACCCATCAAGGGAGAGGGAAATTTCGCGCCACGGGCGGCGGCTTTGTTGACACAGGTTCGGAACGCGAGAGTGAGTTGATTCGGTAGAGTTTTTCGGGGCGGTGTGGTTATGCCACCTTTGCTGGAGATACGTAATCTTCATACCTACTTTGCCACCAGGGAGGGTGTGGTAAAGGCGGTGAATGGCGTGTCGCTGTCGCTGGAGGCGGACAGTGTACTGGGCGTAATGGGCGAGAGCGGGTCCGGGAAGACTATGACGGCGCTGTCGGTGATGCGGCTGGTGCCCTTCCCAGGGAAGGTTGTAAGCGGCGAGATTCTGTATGACGGCCGAGACCTTCTGCGCCTGCGGGACGATGAGATGCGCCGCATCCGGGGGCAGGAGATCTCTCTTGTGTTCCAGGACGCTTCGTCGGCGTTGAATCCGGTCATTACGGTCGGCAAGCAAGTCGAGGAACTCATGCTCGAGCACACGGGTGTGAGCAAGCGGCAGGCGCGCGGCATCGCAGTTGATCTTCTTTCCAACATGGGGATACCAGACGCCAGGGACATGCTGAACAGGTACCCTTTCCAGTTGAGCGGCGGTATGGCGCAGCGCGTGATGATGGCGATTGGGGTCGCTCTAAAACCGAAGGTGCTGATAGCCGACGAACCCACGTCTAACCTGGACGTGACGCTCCAAGCGGAGATTCTCCAGAGAATGCGTGAACTTCGTCAGGAGAGCAAGACCGCGATCATGCTCGTCACCCATGATCTGGGTGTGATAGCGCAGATGGCGGAGAAGGTGGCAGTGATCTACGGGGGCTATGTGGTGGAGTTCGCTGACACGGCGACGCTGTACAGACGCCCGATGCACCCGTACACGTGGGGGCTGTTCCAGTCGGTTCCCAGACTCGACTCGGCGGGACAGAGGCTCCAGCCCATGACGGGCGCGCCTCCCCAGATGCTGGACCCGCCGGACCAGTGTCCGTTCCTGCATCGCTGCACCAAGGCCACCGTGGAGTGCCGCACGAGTCCGAGGCCGCCACTGGTGGAGATCGAAAACGGGCATACGCTGGCGTGCTACAACCCAGTGGAGATCGAAGAGACGGCGGCCGATTAGTAGAAGATTTCAGTAGGCTCGTTACAACGCTGTCCACAGTTGTGTAGTGGCACCTACCCAAGCTGATCACCCTCACCCGTCAAGGGAGAGGGGACTTCTGAAAGCCTTTCCGATCAGCGCTCTAGCTAGATGGACAGGGACTCGATTAGGTAGTCCGGTTTCTCGGATTGGGGCAGTTGCGATACGTCGTAACCGGAGATTCCTGTGCTGATCAGTGCGGACGCTATTCCGAAGTCGTTCGCGCCCTTGATGTCCGTCTCAATCTGGTCGCCGATCATCACCATGTCCATCGTGCCGCTTCGTCTGAAGGCTTCTCGGAAGATGGCCGGGTGCGGCTTGCCGAGTCGCGTGAAGCGCAGGTCGGGTCTGTCGGGATAGCGGAGTTCGAGGGCCGATTCGAAAATCAGGGCCACCGATCCGCTGGCGAAGCCGAAGCCGTCGCCTTCGGGGTAGATGAGGTCCGGGTTGGGCAGAACGAGGCTCACCGGCTTACCGGCGTCTATCTTTCTAAAGAGGGCGCTGAGAATTGCATCGGCAGCTTCGAGGAACGGGAATCCCGCCTGATCGCCAATGATGAGCGCGTCGAAGTCATCTCCGTATTCGACGACGCGACCGCCGGCGGACTCGACGTATCGAACGCTGTCAGCGGGTCCCAGAACGACGCAGCGCGATCCGACAAGGTCGTTCTCGGGAAAGTAGCCGGACAGCAGGCTTCCGGACGTAATGATGCGCGTCTCGTCTATTGGAAGTCCCATTGAGTTGTAACTGGCTGCCCTGGTCTCCGGAAGGGCTGACGCGTCGTTGGTAAGGACGAAGAAGGGCTTGTTCAGACTGTGGAGCAGCCGGATGGCCTCCGGGGCTTCAGGCGCCACAGAGTTGGAACCTGCCAGTACCCCATAGGCATCGAAAAGAATGACGGAATAGCGATCCACGAGTTCGCGGAAGTTCGTCTGTGGTATTCGCGGCATTGGGCTATTGGGCCAGGAATCCACCATCTATAACGATTTCGGAGCCGGTGACGTACGAGGACTCGTCCGAGGCGAGGAACAGCGCGCCGTATGCTACCTCTTCTGGCTTGCCGTAGCGGCCCATCGGGTTGTTTTCAGCGACGGTGTACTCCCCTACTCGCTCGGCGTTGGCTCTGCCTTCGGCAGTCATTGGCGTCTCGATTGGCCCGGGATGAATAGTGTTGACTCGGATGCCCTCTGCGGCGTGCTGAACCGCGGCGGACTTAGAGAAGATTCGGACCGCTCCCTTGGATGCGTTATAGACCGCGTTGACTGAGTTCTGGCCAATAATGCCGCTTACGGACGATATATTGATTATCGAGCCGCCCGTACCTTGAGCCTTCATCTGGGCAATTGCCGCCTTGGTTCCGAAGAACACCCCCTTGGCATTGATGTCCATAACGCGGTCCCATGCCTCTACGCTTGTGTCTTCGATGGAGTAGCCTATAGCAATCCCGGCGTTGTTGACCACAATATCGAGTTTGCCAAATTCCTGAATGGCGCGGGCTACGGCGGCGTCCCAATCGGACTGCTGAGTGACATCGAGGCGGACGAAAATTGCGTCGCCTCCGGTCTCGTTGATCTCAGCCTCGGTTCGGCGACCTTCGTCTTCGAGCACATCGGCGATAACGACTTTCGCGCCTTCGCTGGAGAATAGTTTAGCCTCGGCGGCTCCCATGCCCCTGGCTCCTCCGGTAATGAGGGCAACTTTGCCTTCCAGTCTCATAGTAATCCTCCTGGGGAGATGCGCTTAGGGGTTAGTCCGCTCCGACAGGCTCGCCTTCGAGTTGCCTTTGCAGGGTGGCGAGGACGACCTGGTTCATGGTACTCACGCTGCCCAGGATTTCGGAATAACCCTGTACTGTTCCACCGTTCTCAGACGGGCTTCAAGCGAATCTACCCGCCGCTCGGCCCTGCATACGCGTTGCTGAAGACCATCTATTATACGCTCATCTATTCTGTGTTCTATCCTGTGGAAAGTTACAAGAATGAAGCTTCCGAGAAAAAAGCCCATCACGATGATTGCGATTAGCTCGGCTGACATACTCTTACACTTCTGAGGCGCATTATAACCTACTTTCCGGCGTAAGATGAGTCAGGCTTCATCCCTTTCGCGGCTGACGGATACCGCGGTGTGCAGGCCGCCGCGCACCTTGTAGTCGAGCGCTATGGTCATGCGACGAGGGTTGCAGAGGGCGAACAGGTCGTTCAGTATGCGGTTCGCGGCGTGTTCCTGGACGATTCCGACTCCCGTGTAGCTCAGGAGGTAATATTTCAGCGACTTGAGCTCGATGCAGAGGCGTTCGGGCACGTATGAGATGGTGAGTTCGCCGAAATCCGGCAGGTTCGTCCAGGGGCAGACAGCGGTGAATTCGTCGGTGTCTATCACGACCTCGGCCCCGCTGTCGGGGTAGTCGTAGTCGAAGGCAAGAAGGCAGCCGGGATCTATATCCTCTTCAGTGAGGACCGGCTGGACATGGACGTCATTCAGATTTTCGTACTGCTGCTGAAGTTGCTCGATTGTAGCCATTCAATTCCTCGGCTTCTGCCGCTGCGATTACCACAGGCTCAGCGACCCTTACTCTGACTGTTTGCAATAGCCAAATTATAGTTATACTTTCGGAGGAGGGTCAATTTCTATGCCAGAGCCAACTGAAATCAGGACAGAGCGACTGTTGCTTAGGCCGTTCAGGCTCACGGACGCGGACGACGTGTACGCCTGCCTATGCGAAGGACCCAGAGTGGGCACCCTTCTTGCCGCTCCCGTCGCCATACGAATACAAGTACGCTGAAATTCATGTCGCGATGAGTTTTCTGGTCTCATGGGATACTCTGCCGACTTTCGCCGTCGTTCTGGACGACAGGGTTATTGGAACTGTGCAGATCAGAATTGCCGCGGACAAGATGACCTCTGACGTTGGTTACAGCATCGCCAGAAGGCATTGGGGCAAGGGATTGATGGTCGAGGCGGTTGCCGCGGTCATCGAGTGGGCTTTCGGCGCGTTCGACATCGTGAAGGTGGGTGCGCAGGCGGACTTTCGGAACCGGCAGTCGTGGAGGGTAATGGAGAAACTCGGCATGAAGCGTGAGGGGATCCTGAGAAGCCAGGAACCGCCCAACCCGGTCAATCCGAACGAACGGGTGGATATGGTCCACTACGGAATTCTCCGCGAAGAATGGGAGAGCAAAGCTGGCGAATAAGGTTCAAGGTCTCGACTCCAATTCAGATTACGCGGTCCGCGTGCGCGGAGTCACCAAGTCGTTTGGACGCACGCCGGTACTGCGCGGCATAGACCTGGACGTACCCAATGGTCAGATACTCAGCCTGGTGGGCGTCAATGGGTCGGGCAAGACAACTCTGCTGAAGATACTGGCAACACTCTCCAAACCGGACTCTGGCCAAGTATTGATAGGCGGATTCAACGCTGACAAGTACGGAGACCGGATTCGCGCTCGAATCGGGGTCGTAACACATGACCCACTCCTGTACGACGACCTGACCGGGCGCGAGAACCTCAGGTTCTTCTGCAGGATGTTCGGGGTAGGTCGCGCCGAGGAGCGACTGGAATGGGCGGCAGGCCTGATGGGGATGACAGCGCGGCTCGATCAACGGGTTGGCGCACTGTCCCACGGGATGAAGAAGCGCTTCAGTATCGCGAGGGCGCTTTTGCACAGTCCGCAAATCCTGCTGATGGACGAGCCTGAAAGCGGACTCGACCAAGAGGCGGTGGCACTACTGGATGCCGTGATCTCGGACCGCTCAGAACCGCGCCGCACAGTGATAATGACGACTCACAATTTCGAGCGCGCCGTCGAACTTGGTGACGCCCTGGCGTCGCTGGAGGGCGGACGCGTGGCCTATTCGGAAAACACTATCAATACGCGCCACGGTCGGACGGAGGACGGACAGTGACGGCGTTTGTCAGGCCGGTGTTCGCCATACTGATCAAGGACCTGCTGCTGGAGTTTCGCACCAAAGACATTCTCGTATCCATGCTTCTCTTCGGGCTCCTGGTTATCGTAGTGTTCAACTTCGCAATAGACCCGACTCCGAGAATGGTTGCGACAGTTGCGCCCGGAATCTTGTGGGTGTCGTTCACTTTCGGAGGAGTATTGGGGCTGAACCGTTCATTCGGACTGGAAAAAGACCGAGGCAATCTGCACGGACTGATGCTCGCGCCAGTCGGCAGAGACACCCTGTACTTCGGCAAGATGCTGGGTAATTTCGTCTTCATGCTGATCGTGGAGGCAATCGTGTATCCGGCATTCGCGATAATGTTCAATCTTCCAATCCTGGTTCCAGGATTCATTCCGGTCGCTATCCTAGCGACGCTAGCGATCAGCGCAGTGGGTACGGTCTTCAGCGCGATGGCTGTCAATACAAGGTCGCGCGAGGTTATGCTGCCAGCGCTCTTTTTCCCTGTGGTCGTTCCCGTGATAATTGGGGCGGTGGAGGCGACGGGAATTCTGCTGGGTACTGAAGACGACTCCGGCGTTCTACGGTGGGCAATCTTCCTAGCCGTATTCGACGCGGTGTTCCTGGTGGTGTGCCCGCTTGCCTTCAACTTCATCCTGGAAGAGTGAGGAAGCCAGTATCTGCCGAGTCCTGATTTGCCGTTAAGTTGAGATGAGGCGCGCCACATTAGACATGGTATGCTGAATTGGAGTGAAAAGTGATATGCACATACCCGAAGAGATACTGACCGAGATATACGGGCACGCCCGCTCGGAATTTCCGAATGAGTGCTGCGGCTGGCTGACAGGACCGAAAGAAGGAGAAAAGGTGGATAGCGTAAGACGGGCAATCAACGCGTACGAGCCCGATTCTCACCCTACTGCGCATGACAGGACCGCTGAAACCGCATATGTAATAGACGGATCGGACCTGCTCGAACTGAATCGCGCCCTGGACGGCGACGAACCGCCGCGCGTAATCTACCACTCCCATCCGAATGGGAGAGCCTATTTCTCCGAGACCGACCGGCGCGTGGCGACCGACCCCTGGGGCGACGGTCCGGCGTACCCGGTGAAGCAGCTGGTCGTCGGGATAGACGCGAACCGCGTAGTGGAAGCCCGCCTCTTCGAGTGGGACGATTCGGTCAAAGGATTCGTCGCCATATCGGAGTTCGGGGGAGCGGAGATCTAGAGAACTCTCTTGAGCGCCTGCCGCAGTTCTTCGAGGGGAGTGAAACCCTCGAAGCGGCCCGCTATCACACCTTCCCTGTCAATCACGAAGGACCACTCTGTGCTGGGAATGTCCCACTCTCTTGCGACGGGCGACAACACCGCACGGCTCAGATCGCCCTGGATCTCATGGGGGTTGTCGTAATAGTCCACATGAATGAAGTTGGCCTGGCCAGGAAACTCGTTCTTCAGGTCCCGCAGCACTTCGACTTGCGGGCCACAGACGGCGTTCGTGCAAAACGCCGGACTTGCCATCACTATGACGGTCGGCAGGCCGTTCTCGACCGCATCCCCGATTGACACCTGGTACAAGTCTTCATCCTGCATGGATCCGGTCGTAAGTTGGGAAAGTGTCTCCACGTCATGAATCGTCTTGCTGCGGCTGGTGATGGCGATGTCTCCAACCGCCGGCGCGTGAGTCTCGGCGGGCACGTCGAAGAACAGCGCGGCCTTCTTGGGGAGTCCGTCATCGCCAAGAACGGTGGCTTGAATTGCCCATCTGCCGGGCTGATCGAAAGTGAGGTTTGTTACATACAGTCCTCGCTCAACAAGAGGAAATGGATGGAACAGCGCCAGAGCCGTCTGCGCCGGATCGGACAGTGCATCACTCTGCGGATCGTGGAAAGACTGGACTGTCGCGGATAGTGCCTTTACCAGACCGGTCTGCGAAATAAGCGCGAACGCTATGCGGTGCCTGCCCGAGTCAATGTCGGGCGTGGCGAAGATGGCTTGCAGTCCATCCTCGGAAACCGGACCTTTTATGAGCGGCACTTCTTCAGGCAGGCCAACGCTCCCGGACTCTGTTTCTTCAGGTTCGGATACTGCGTCCCGCGCCTGCGAACAGGCGATGATCAGAGCAACTGACAGGGCGAAAAACAGGGCGAACGTAAAATTGCGCCACCAGTACGGAGCAGTCTCACCACTAAACATCTTGCGCTACAACCTCGCAACCGGCTCGCCGCCCTCGTAGGAGCCAAATGTAAAAGCGAAGACGGTGAAGTCCGGCGAATTAGAGGAAAGTCTCAATTCGCCTCCGCCGAAGTCTTCCATGTTCACAAGATAGTACATCCGGGACTCGTCCACGGTTACATAGCTATTCCCGTCGGCGTCATACATGATGTCCCTACCCGCTTGCTCTTCAGGCACGGGTCCATCGTCGAGGATGATTCTCACCTCGTAGGGCTCCGCCGCCTCACTGACGTCAGCCTCCTCTTCGTGCGACTCGGGGGCCATGACGACGTTTACGCTGGTGCCGAAGAACTTGAGGGCGATGTAGTCTTCGTAGTCCATCGTCTCGCGAGCGTGAACCAGACTCTCTTCGGTGTTGAGCCACAATCCGTTCAGGTAGAGAAAATGGTTGATGTACTCGCCTGGGTCTTCGTACAGCACTTTCGCGTCCGGCGCCTCGTAGTATTCGACGTGCCGGACATAAGGAGGATACTGCTGCGACATCAGCGCGCCGTAGTTGCGGTCGTAGCCCGCGTACAGTTCTCGCGTCTGGCTTTCTTCAATCGTTGCGGCTCGCGCGCCCTCTGCGCGCGAAGGTCCGGGATCGGAACTCGCCGCTACACTACTGACATCAAACCCGGCTTCCTCCAGGATCTCGCGGATCTTCATTTCGGTCTCGTCGTAGGCGCCCTCTCCGAAGTGGCTGTACCTTATCGTTCCGTTGTGGTCTATGAGGTACTTTGCCGGCCAGTAGCGATTGTTGAACGCCATCCAGGTGCCGAATTCGTTATCCTGTACGATTGGATATTCAAGCTCGAATTTACCCGCCGCTTCCACCACGTTGTCATACTCGTGCTCGAAGGCGAATTCGGGAGTGTGGACACCCAGAATGACGAGGCCGTGATCGGCATACTTATCGTGCCACTCCCTTACATATGGAAGTGTACGGATGCAGTTGATACAGGTGTATGTCCAGAAATCAATCAAGACCACCTTGCCCTCTTCCTGCAACTCGTCGAGTGTGAACGGCTCAGAGTTTATCCATCCGCCCGTCTGCCGAAGATCGGGAGCGGACGGATACTCCATGGCCTGCGGAGCCGGAGTTTCCGTAGGGACAGGCGTGGGAGGAGGCGCAGGCGTGGCAGTGGGCGGCTCCGGTGGAGTCGTGGGCTGCACCACAGGTGCGGCAGTCGGCGGGGTTGTGGGGACGGGCGCCGCTGGTGGCGCGCTGTCGCCGTCCGATGAGCAGGCGACAACGATGATCGCCAGGGCCATTATAAGTAGTGACGAAAATATATGGACGATGGGTGATATTCTCTTTTGCATGGGAAATCCTGTATCTCGCGGTGTCTGAAGGGAGCGTTACGCCGGACTTGTCAACGATACTGACTGAATAGTTTACGAGAAATCTCGTTTTCGTGGTTCTTGTTAGTTGGATGCGAGGACGCGGGAGTTGGATTCGGGACGCAGAAGTATCCGTCCATTGTTAAGCCGCCGAACAGACAGATATGTCCAAGCCTCGACCGCCGCGAAGGCATAGAGTATCCTTATCCCGATGGACAGACCCGAAGCTAGGTTCATACGACACTGCAGCAACGTAGTGAACTCGGCAGGCGTGTAATACCTATCTGGGACGGCTGTACCTTATGGACAACCAGTTGAGCGGAGAGATACCGCCTGAACTTGGTTATCTACCCTATTTGAGAGAACTGTACCTTTCAGGTAACCAGCTAACCGGGTGCATACCCGACTTGAGCGATGTGTATTACAGTGACATCACGTCGGTGGGCCTGCCGTACTGCGAATTGCATTTCTCTGCCCCGCATTCCCGTCTCCGACAGCGGCACGAAATATGTTTGCGCCTCCGACTCTCTACAAGTAACATACTGTGCGCGGGCTAACCACCCTTATTCACCGAGAGAGGTCATGGCAATGAAAGTAGGATTCGTAGGCGTGGGCTTTATGGGACGCCACATGGCGCGCAATGTGCTGAACGGCGGCCATGAAATGAAAGTATATGATCTGAACAGGGATGCCGCAGACGAGCTCGTTTCACTGGGCGCCGACCGGACAAACAGCCCTCGTGAAGCGTCGGAAGACGTGGACGTGATCTTCACGTCGCTGCCAACGCCGCAGGTCGTCGAAGAAGTGGCGTCCGGTGAGGGCGGTATCTTGAGCGGAGCACGTCGTGGCGCGGCGTACTTCGATCTGAGCACCACGGACCCGTCAACCATACTTCGAATTGCGGCTCGCGCGGAGGCGAGCGGGCTCAGAGTCCTCGATGCACCCGTGTCTGGAGGCACCGGCGGCGCGGAGGCGGGTACCCTTTGCGTGATGGTCGGAGGAGACCGGGAAGCCTATGACGAGTTCAAGCCCGTGCTCGACCTTATCGGGAATCAGACGATGTACTGCGGCCCGATAGGATCGGGAGCCGTGTGCAAGATTGTGAACAACCTGATCGGCCTAAGCGTCGGCGTGCTCTTGTCGGAGGCCTTCACGATGGGAGTCAAGTGGGGAGTAGAAGCGCAGACGCTCTACGAAGCGGTTTCGAAGAGTTCAGGCAACACTACCAGTATGCACGGCTTCCCGAACGGCATTTTCAAGCGCAATTTCGAGCCCGGCTTCCAACTCGATCTGGCGGCGAAAGACGTAGGGCTGGCGACACAGCTGGGCCGCGAGCTGAGTGTGCCGATGGAGATGTCCAATATCTCCCAGCAAAGATACATTGCCGGACAGAACAAAGGCTTCGGGAAGATGGCCGCCGGAGCGGTTGCAATAGTCCAGGAAGAGCGAGCAGGTGTGGAGATCAAAGGACCTGAGGCTTAACACAGCTTCAACAACCCAACACCCCGACACAGAGAGGACATGAAAGGCGATTATGGAAAGACCCGAAAAAGCGCTTGTGATAACCCCGCATCCCGACGATGCGGAGATAGGATGCGGAGGAACGGTTGCAAGCTGGATAGTCGAAGGGACAGAGGTGTTCTACGTTCTGTGCACCAACGGAGACAAAGGTTCGCAGGAGCCGGACATGACCTCGGAGCGGCTTGCGGAGATTCGAGAACGGGAACAGGCTGAGGCCGCGGCCGTCCTGGGGGTGAAGGAGGTCGTGTATCTGCGATACCCTGACGGAGCGCTCGAGGACGGCGCCGAGTTCAGGGGCGACCTGGTCCACGCTATTCGCAAGTTCAAACCAGACGTGGTGCTGTGTCCTGACCCGCACAGGCGGTCGTTCTACCTGCACCGTGACCACCGCATCTGCGGACAGGTGACGATGGACGCCGTATTCCCATATGCCCGCGACCGACTGCACTATCCCGAACACGAACGCGAGGGACTGGAGACGCACAAGGCAGGCGACGTGCTGTTCTGGGGAACGGAACAGCCGGACACCTTCATCGAGATTACCGACACGATAGACAAGAAGATCGAGGCGCTGAAGAAGCACGCATCCCAGGTCGGTTCTGAAGATGGCGACGTTGGCGATTTCGTTCGAGCCAGTGCGCGCAGAACGGGTGAACGTGCGGACGTGCCATACGCCGAGGGGTTCCTGCGTATCCAGATACATCGCTGATGTACGACCTGCACGCCCACATCCTACCCGGCGTGGATGACGGCGCAGTGACACCCGAAGACACTCTCGCCATGAGCCGCGTAGCAGCCGACACTGGCACCAAGGTCGTGCTCGCGACACCTCACCGCAAGGATGTCACGGAAGACTGGTCGGTTGCCTACCTTCGCTCGCTAATTGCTGACATGAACTTGCAGAACCTTGCCGACGGCGTAAATCTGTCGCTGGTTCTGGGCATGGAAAACCACCTCGATACCGATCTCCCGGGGGAGATAGAAGCCGGTCGTGCACTTACGATGAACGGCACGCGATACATCCTGATAGAGATGCCCTTCTTCGGCAGACCGGACTACATCGAGGATACGCTTTCGGAAGTTCAGGACATGGGTCTGGTTCCCGTATTGGCACACCCCGAGCGTATCGAGGCGTTCCAGCGCGACCCGGATATGCTGACGAGGTTCATAGAGAAAGGGATGTTGAGTCAGATTACCTCGAATAGCCTGATCGGTTTCTGGGGCGAAGAGGTGCGCGATTTCACGTGCTGCCTGCTCAAGAACGGTATGGCGCATATAATGGCCTCGGACACACACCACGCGACGGGCGGTAGGTCGCCCAGGATGGATGTGGGTCTCGAGGCCGCGGCAGACCTGATCGGATACGACGCCGCACTCGCTATGCTGGTGGACACCCCTAAGGCTATACTGGAAGACAAGACGGCAGAAATAGAAACGCCGCGTAGGGCAAGCACTTGCCCAAAGACGAAGTAGTTGGCGTGTCGTTTAGTCCCAGACCCGACATGCTCGACATAGAGCGCAGATGATGCAGGTGTAGTATCAACAGGAGGCTTTTCGATGGCACAGGTGAACACACCGCAACCACCGTACTATGCAGCGATATTCTCATCCACGCACACCGGCGCCCAGGAAGGGTACGCCGAGGACACCGAGACTATCCTGGAACTAGCCAAGGGGCATCCGGGCTTCCTGGGCATCGAAGCGGCGGGCGACGAAGACCTGAGCATCGCCGTCTCATACTGGGACAGTGATGAGACCATACGAGCGTTCAAGCAGATCGCCGAGCATCTCATCATTCAGAAGCGGGGTCGCGAAACATACTACAGGAGCTACAAGATGCGCGTGGCCCGGGTAGAGCGCGACTACGGCTTCAACGTCTAGCCTGCGAACCAAAGAGCGGCAGGCTGTCGGAAATAGTAACATTCTATTCCGTCATGCCATGAGCCTTAGCAGTTCAAAAGGAGTTCAAGCAGATGAGCAGACTCTCGGGACAGGCCGCTATAGTAACGGGCGGAGCTCAGGGCATTGGTGGCGCGACGTCGCGGCGTTTGGCTGAAGAGGGGGCCTCCGTCCTAATTGCAGATGTTGACCTGGACACGGCGAACGCCACAGCCGCCGCGATTTCGGACACCGGAGGCCGTGCAGTGCCGATGATCGCGGACGTGAGCAGGTCCGAGGACATCGAGGCAATGGTTGCCAGGGCTGTGGACGAATTCGGCCGGCTCGACATACTGGTCAACAACGCAGTATCGGCCGATCTTTGGGGCGGCAACAGTCCCATCACGGATATATCGGAAGCCAACTTCGACGCTGGTATGGGCATTCTGGTAAAGGCGCACTTCCTCGCTGCCAAGCAGGCAGTTCCGCACATGGAAGCCACGGGAGGCGGGAGCATAGTCAACATCTCGTCGGTACACGGGATGTTGGCCGCGCCCGGCGCGCTGATATACGAGACCGGCAAGCACGCGGTCATCGGCATTACTCGGCAGATGGCAACCGAGTTGGGGCCGGCCGGAATCCGGGTAAACGCCATCTGCCCGGGGCACATAGTAACGGAGCGGGCGCAGGAGGGCTGGAGCGATAATCCCGCGGGCCTGGAATTCTTCGTGGACCAGTACCCTGTCGGACGCACAGGAAGGCCCGTTGACATTGCCAACGCCATCGTCTTCCTGTGTTCGGAAGAGGCCAGTTTCATTACGGGCCACGCCCTGGTCGTGGATGGCGGCCTGACCGCGCAGTTGCAGGAGAACTTCGGGGTGAAGCAGGCGCACTACATCCGCGCTAATCCGGATGTCCGTCTGCCCTACTGAGCAGCAACTCTTCCATTTCATACAGGTCGGCCACGTAGGTGAGTCCCCTGGTTCGGTGAATTTCGGGGTCTCTGGCTACCACAACGCCCTGGAAGCCGGATTCGATTGCAACCTGAACGTAGGGCGCCCAGTCGTCGAGAAACAGCGTATTTTCAGTGGGCGCGCCCAGCAGTTCCTCTGAAACGGCGAACAGACTCGGATTGTCTTTGAGGATGCCGTGATTGGCCGATATGACAAACGCCTGAAAGTAATCTCGTATGCCGATGCGTTGGTAGTTCAATTCCAGTGAAGGCCAGGCCTCCGACAACACTCCCAGGACCAAGCCGGAACCGTGAAGGCGCACGAGGACCTCGATCGTATCCGGGTAGGGCTCAACATCTGGCTCGTACACCCGGTTATGCGCGAGTTCATGTGCCAGGCCAGGATCCGAGACCCCGCAGGCATCCAGCAATATCCGATAGAACTCGTCGAAGTGTCCCACCTCCTCATCCAGCGTCCAGATCGGCTGCGTGTGAAGCCTGTCCAACGCCTCCATGCCCAGAAGAATCCCTTCATCCAGTTCGTCGAAACTGGTGTCAGGATACTTGGCGCGAACCATGGCGTCGAAGTTCGGGCCTGGGAAATATTTTCGCCATGGTTGTTCGGGCGGAGCGGCAGCCGGGGCTATGGGCCGCATCAGCACCTCAGCGGAGTCGAAAAGGACTGCATGTATCGGGTTCAATGGATTCTCCTTTGAGTCCTCGTCGCTAAAGACGGACGATTTACGTTACACCCTTTCTGCCTTATCATGCCAGTGGGCAGGCCCCAGATTACGAACAGGAGCAATTTACATGTCCACCGTAAGCATTGACCACATTGCCATGCCAACCGCCAACGCCGAGAGGCTCATCGAGTTCTACAAACGTATTGGGTTTACGATAAACGACGAAGACGAATGGCGCGCCGGCCGGGCCAACGCCTTCTCTATACAGGTCGGCAACTCCAAGATAAACGTCCATCCGGAGGGCTACACCGCCAGCCTGCGAGGCCCGACTGCGGTACCAGGATGTGGTGACATCTGCTTCGTCTGGGACGGGACTGCGGACGAGTGCAAAGCGATGCTCGAGGAAGCCGGCGTCGAGATAATCTCAGGCCCAGGTCCCAGACGCGGCGCTCTGAAGCGCCGGGAAGCAGTTAGTCTTTATGCAAGAGACCCGGATGAAAATCTTCTTGAATGGATGATTTATCAGTAACCTCCATCCACAGCGAGACCAAATCCGACAACTGAACCGGAGCCGAAGACGTTCACTTTGGCTTCTGTCGAGGTTGCAACCAGACACCCGTAACAATTATCATTCAGCTTAGCTTGCTCGCATGTCTGGAGCAGGTTTATTGAGCATGACCGCGCTATTTGGCGCGGTGAACGAATAGCAAGTACCCATCGGGCGGAGTATGTTTCTATGGTAGCAACAACCGGAAGCTCTACGGCAACAGTCAACACCTTGTCTATTTCTCACGGCCTGACACGCCGCGAAGTGGAACTGCCGGACTATGACAGGGAGCGAATAGAGGACGTTGGCTTTCTGACTGCCATGACACTTGTCCTTCTCGGCAACTACGCCCAGACAGGACATTTCGGCGGCCCGCTGGCATACACCCCTTATACGGTCACGAGTCACCTGATTGGCGGTGATCTCGGCGGGCTGAGGTACGACTACCGCAGACCAAAGCATCCCTACTCAGACCGATTCATGCTCGCCGGTGGGCACAATGCCCCGGTCACATACGCACTCTGGATGATCATGGGCGAGGCTCTCGCCCGCAAACACGCCGCCACAGGGGATGACCGTTACTTCGCCGACCCTGCAGCCTCGATGCTCTCCATAGACGCGCTGGGCTTCCGGCGCGGCAGGGGCGCTCTTGACACCATTCTCCAGGACAACGACCTCGTTGACCATCCTCTAATGGCTCAGGCCGCAATCCGCGGCATCAGGTCCCTCGCCGGACACTCCGAGACAACCGACCTCACCAACGACGTGAATGGCGGGCCGTCCGGAATCGGCATTGCCACCGCAGCTGGTAAAGCCGCCTTCTGGGACATAGTCGGAGCCCCGGACAGCCTCAAGATAATGGCTATCGAGGGCGAGTTTGCTTTGACATCCGGACACTCTCAGGAGATGAAGACCGCCGCGGTCGCGCAGCAGGTCGGCAAAAGGCTCCGAATCCTTATGTCATACAACAATGCCGGCATTGACGATGAGCTCGTTGGAAGCGTCATCAAGCCTGTTTACGACGCCTACAGAATAGAGGACCAGTGGGCGGCGTATGGCTGGAACGTGATGACCCTTGACGACGGCAACGACTACGACCAGGTAGTTGCCGCGCTCAAGACAATGGAAGATTGGGACCACGAAGACGACAGGCCCATGATTGTCGTGGGCAAGACAGTCAAGGGGTGGTGGCCCGCCGCTCAGAACGGGCATATTCCCGGCTACGGCGAGCAGGTGGTCAGCTACCAGAGCCACCCATACAACATGGCGATGAACGGCGACTACTTTGTGGGACTCGCAAATACATTCGAAGAGAAATTCGGCGTAGAGTTCGAGGGGATACGCAACGGCGCAGTCTCCGACGAGCGAGAGCGCATTCTCCAGTTCAAGAAGAACATGGATGTCGCGATGTCCGTGCTTGAACAGAATGGACTCGGCGACTGGCTGGCTGATCGCCTGGCCGACATTGGCGACAGTGTGGACGACAGTCTTCCTCTCCGCATCGGTCGCGATACCAACCCGTTCAAGGACGCCCGCCTTTCGGTGAAGAATCTTCCCGTGGAAGCCCAGAACGTCAAGGTGGTGAACCCTGCCTCCGGTGAAGAGAAGGATCTGTCTGTCAAGCTGTTCGAAGAGCCGGGCAATGTGCGTGGCACGCGCCGGGCGATCTCCGAGATCATCAAGTGGACGAACTACGTTACCAATAATCGCTTCATAGTGGTAGCGGCCGACCTCGCCGAATCCATCAACGTCGAGCACGGCGCGATATGGGATACATTCGACCCGGTGGCAAATCCGAGCGGCGGGCGACTGAAAGCGGCTATCCAGGAAGCGGGTAACGCCTCCACCGCCATCGGTCTTGTCGGACAGTCCGTCTCGCTCGATCCCGACGAGCACGTGGGCGTCTGGGCGTTGAGCGGCACATATGGAGCCTTCACTCCGCTCATGTACCTGCCCGCTCGCGTATGGAGCCAGCAGAACCAGGACAGCCCCTTCAGGACCGGCGTCCTTCACATACTCGCTGGACACTCCGGCCCCGAAACGGCAGCGGACGCGCGTACTCACTTCGGAATCTTCTCGCCACAGGTCTGGAAGCTCTTCCCGCGCGACCAAGTGATAGTTCTCAGTTTCTGGGACTATAACGACGTAGCGCCAGGATACTTCGCGGCGGCAGAGATAGCCGCCAACGATCCCAAGGTCGGCGTGATAGTGATAGAGGTAGCCAGGCCGGACTTCCCGGTGTCAGACCGCAGCGCCTTCGCCGACACCGACCTCAAGGCGGCGGCCAAGGGCTTCTACCTTATCCGCGACTTCGAACCCGACAAGCCCAGAGACGGCTACGTCATGGTCCAGGGTTCATCCTCAACGGTGAATCTGGTGTCCGTACTATCCCGGCTGGAAGAAGAGGGAGTGAACGTCCGCGTGATAGCCGCCATAAGCGAGGAACTCTTCAGACGCCAGTCTCAGGAGTACCAGGATTCCGTTCTTCCCGCCGCGTCCAAGTACGACATGATGGTGGTTACGACAGGCACCCGCCGAATGTGGCCAGTACAGAACGTGGGTCCTCTCACAGACGAATACTCGCTTACCTCCGACTGGGACAACCAGTGGCTCACCGGAGGCTCCGAGGCTGATGTAATCGCTGAGGCCCACCTCGACGCCGAGTCCATATACAAGGGCATCAAGCGCTTCGCCGCAGACCGCGAAAGCCGCCTGAGTCGGCAGAGAGAAGCGCTGGCCGGTCTGGGGTAGAGTTGGCACATCTGAAAACAGGTTTAGGGAGAACCTCTGTGGGTTCTCCCTCTTGTTCGTCTAGCGGAAGGGTGGATATGCCGATTTACTATCTCGATACCTCGGCGGTTATGAAACGATACATGCCTGAGCTCGGCTCGGAAGTAGTGGAGGAGCTATTTGATGGGCCGACCGAATCGGAGTCGTTGACCACTTCGTATCTGACCGTCCTGGAAGCGAATTCCGCGGCGACCAGGCTCTTGGGAGGAAATGTAATAAGCCGAAGAGACCATCGGAGGATATTGGGACAACTCTCTCGGGATATGAGAGATCGCGGCGTCACAGTCATTCCTGTTCGGAACGAATTGGTCGAAGAGGCGGTCACCACGATTCGGGCATACTCCCTGCGCGCTTTAGACGCATTGCACTTCACTTCCGCGGAGCTGGCAGGTAGAAATTCGTCGGATGGTCAAAATCTCTATATGGTTAGCGCAGACCGCGAGATTCTGGAAGCGTGCCAAGCACACAGAATTCTGACGCTCGATCCTCAGGCGGGCGACGCTCTCAGCCGTGTGAGAACCCTTAGATAACAGCCCGGACTACTCTTTGTCGTCAAGATCGCGCAACACCTCTTTCAGCGTGCGACCGCCAAGTCGTTTGCCCATTACGGCCCTGAGCTCGCCGGCCGAACTGGCATACTTGCCGTACTCCTCGTCCATCTTGCGGAGAGATTCTTCCACAACAGGATCGCGCAATGCTTCCAGACCAGATTTTGCTGGTCGTTTTCTTACCTCTTCGTTAGACATCGCATTGCCTTTTCTATGCTCGGATACTTCATATACACTTTCTATTGCAGACCAATATATCACTGATAATAGCCCTAATCTCAATTGTACCCTACCCTCGAATTTCGAGCGAACACATCCTCGGCCATTATGATACTGAAGAAATTCCTACGAAAGAAGAACTCCGCCGACATCCTCAAACCCGACCTCATCATCGTCGGACTCGGCAACCCCGAGCCGCACTACGCCCGCACTCGACACAACGCGGGCTGGTGGCTGATTGACCTGCTTGCTGAGAAGCACGGCATCGAGGTCGGCAGGGCTCACAGCACCACCCGCCTGGGAGTTGGCATTATCGGAGAGTACACCGTGGCGCTCGCCAAGCCGCGAACTCACGTTAATGGCAGCGGGACGGCGGTTCGCTACCTGCTGGCCAGATTTCGAACGACCCAGGACCGTCTGCTCATAGTGTACGACGAGACCGCTCTGCCCCCTGGCAAGCTGAGGCTTAGACCCAAGGGCAGCGCCGCCGGACACAACGGCATCAAGTCCATCATAGAGACGCTCGGCAACCAGGACTTCGCCCGCCTCAGGATAGGCGTCGGACGACCGCCTCCCGGCGGCGACATGATAGGCTGGGTGCTTGGAGAAATGTCCGCCCAAGACCAGGAACTCGTGGACGAGGCAATTGTCCGGGCTGCGGATTCCATCCTGTATCTGATGGACGACGGCGTGGACGTCGCGATGAACAAGGTGAACTGAACCACCTCGTTTGGCTACGCCAGACCCATCCGCCGGGCGAATGTCTCCACGTAGCCCGAAGACGCCCCGAACTTCAACTCCGCGACTTTGGCCCGCCGCGTCCAGAGTTGGAGGTCATACTCCTCCATGAAAGCTATGCCGCCGTGTACTTGCTGTGCGGTCAGCGTCGTCCACTTGTAAGCGTGGTTAGTAAGCGTCTTGGCAAGCGCGATTTCCATGTCAGCGTCCTCTCCGTCCTCGATGCGCGTAATGGCCTGGTACACCGCCAGACGCGCTGAGTCTATCGCTATCACCATGTCCGCGCAGGAGTGCTGTACCGACTGGAAACTGGCTATTGGACGGTCGAACTGTACGCGCTGCTTCGTGTAGTCCACCGTCATCTCAAGAACGCGCTGAGCGCCGCCCAAACTCTGCGCGCAATGCAACAGGGATGCCCTGTCCAGTGTGCGCTTCAGTGCTGGCCACCCTCCGTCTTCGCCGGCCAGGATGGAGTCCGAGGGCACCGACACATCCTCGAAGTGCAGCGCGAACTGCCTGTCGCGAGCGATACTCTCCAGAGACGTAGCGCGGATTCCTGGTGCAGAACCAGGAATTAGGGCCAGCTTAACGCCGCTTTCCGGGTCGCCGTTTTGCGAAGTCCGAACCGGGGTCAGGATTAAATCCGCAGAGTTGGCATATTCGACGAACATCTTGGTGCCGTTGACAACAGATTCGCCGTTGCGACTCTCCATTGGCATTCTGATCGCTTCAGGACTATAGCGCGCGTCCTCTTCCAGCAGTGCCGCAGTCGAAATCAGCGAGCCATCCGCTATGCGCGGCAGGATCTCGCTCTTTTGACTTTCCGAACCGGCGTCCAGAATCGTGAGTCCCACGACAGCAACCGAGTTGAAGAAGGGACCCGGCGCCAGCGCCCGCCCGAACTCTTCCAAAAGTACGGCCAGGTCGGTTAGCGCACCGCCGGAGCCGCCGTATCGTTCAGGAAAGGGCAGCCCCATCCAGCCCAGAGCGGCCATTCGCTCCCACATGTCGGCAGAATAACCGCGTTCATCGCCTTCCATTTCACGGACGAGGCTCGTGGGACACTCGCGCTCGAAGAACTCCCGTGCCTCGGCCTTGAGCGTCTCCTGTGCCTGGGTGAGTGCCAGATCCATTCTTGATTCAGTCCTCGATTTTATTCAGGATGTGACCTGCGTTCCGCCGGACCGGGTAAGCGAATTGAATCCGGCTGAATCCGGCCTGGGCATTCCGAGTCCGCGCCTCGCTATGATGTCTCGCTGCACCTCATTCGCGCCGCCGCCGAACCTGAGAAATATGCCGCTGCGATACGCCTGCTCCATCTCGCCGTCCAGAAGGGAATAAGGAGAACTCTTCGTCAACTGACCGTACATTCCCAGCAATTCGAACCCGAAGTCTGCGACCTCCTGGATCAAGTCCGTCGCAACAATCTTCAGCGCCGAACTTTCATAGTTGGGCACAATGCCCTGGTCAATCATCCATGCCGTTCGGTATGAAAACAGCCGCACCACCTCCAGCTTCATTCCGAGCTCGACGAACCTCGTTCTAACGTGAGGGTCCTGGGACAGCGGTCTCCGATCCGTGTCGTGCTCGTTGGCGAACTTGATGAGCTTGTCCATTCTGCGCAGCAAGCCTGTGTAGCGAGACCCGATGCTGACTCGCTCGAAGTCCAGCGCCATCGCGACATGATACCAGCCCCGGTTTGGCTCCCCGATGAGATTTTGACGAGGCACTCGCACGTTGTCGAAATAGACCTCGTTTGTCCGTCCGCTGTCCATGCGCCACAGGGGACGGACCGTTATGCCTTCCGATTCCATAGGCACCAGAAACACCGATAGCCCTCTATGCTTGCGCACCTCGGTGTCGGTCCGGGCCAACAGCCACACGTGCGAAGAGAAGTGCCCCGCACTTGTGAACATCTTCTGTCCGTTGATCACATAGTCGTCGCCGTCCACCACCGCGCGGGTCTGGAGTCCAGCCAGGTCGGTGCCCGCGCCCGGCTCGGTATATCCCAGCGCGCACTCGACTTCGCCGCTGAGCATCTTGGGCAGCCACTCCTCGCGCTGCTCGTCCGTGCCGACGTTCATGATAGTCGGCCCGACCATGTGTGTAGCGGTCCCATTGGTGTAGAGGCTGCCGAAGCGGCCGATCTCCTCCGAGAAGATGTACTGGTCCATGAGAGACCGTCCCAGGCCGCCATACTCCTCGGGCCACGAAATCCCAAGCAGGCCGCGACTGCCCAATTCCCGCATGAACTGCTTCTGAGCGGGGCCGGGACCTATGTCATCCGCCGTCTCCATCTCTTCGCGCAATTCGGGCGTTATGAGAGACTCTATGGTGGAACGTATCTCGCCCCTCCACTCGTCCTGCTCTGGAGTGAATCGGAAGTCCATGGACTGGTCTCCGTGGGATTGGTCTATGGATCGATACAGTGGGAGTAAACAGATTCATTCACTCCCACTGTTAATCTCTCTGGTTGGGGATCAAAAGTCAGGCGGGCTCGAAAACGGGCAGCGCTATGTTGCCCTCACCCTGGTCTATCCAGGTCAGCTTGACCCGCATTCCGCACTGCACATCTTCAATTGGGTTATCCACACCAACCACGTTTGTCATCATCCTGAAGCCTTCGTCCAGGTCCACATATGCGAGGGCGTAGGGGCCAAGATCCTTGAACGCAGGGTGCCTGTTCTGCATAACGACGCTGAATGTGTAAACAACACCTTCACCCTTGGATACATTCCAGGAAATGTTGGACGAAAGGCATCCGGTGCAGTGGGCGCGAGGATAGAAAATGACCTCGTTGCAGTCATCGCACGTCTGATAAGTCAGTTCTCGCCGTTTGGTCGCTTCCCAGAACGGCTCGGTGTCCTGCTCAGGGAAGCGGGGCTGGGGCCTTAGAGCTTGTTCGGTCATTTCGTTCTCCGTTTCCAGTCATCATTTCTACAAAAGCGGTAATCTACTTCTGTTAGGCGCTTTTCAGACTCTAGTCCGCCGCGAGGATGGTGACTCCTGTGGCGTGTCTCGACCCAAGTTGTCCGCCGTTGCCGACGGCAACCGCAAGCTGAGCGCCGTCCACCTGCGAGTTGGACTCTCCCCTGAGCTGTCGCGCCGCCTCTATGAGCAAATATATTCCACGCTCTCCGGGGTGATTGGAGGACAGTCCTCCACCGTCCGTATTCATAGCGGGCTTGCGGGGATCGTCGAATACCAGGTGTCCCTGTGCGACGTATTCTCCACCCTCACCTTTCTTGCAGAATCCGAGGTCCTCTATCATGCACATTACCGTGATGCTGAACGAGTCGTAGGCCATGAGAACGTCTATCTCATCCGGCGTAACGCCTGCGTCTGCAAATGCCCTGGGCCCCGACTGCGCCCCCGCGCTCACGGTGATGTCGCCGCCATTCTCCCTGTACTTCGTCGCCTCTCCGCCGCCTATTACCCACACCGGCTTCTTGGCACAGTTGGCAGCTACTTCCTTGGAAGCTATTACCACTGCTCCGCCACCGTCAGAAATCATGCAGCATTCAAGAAGTCGAAGCGGCCACGCTATCATCCGCGAGTCAACAACGTCCTCCACGGTAAGTTCCCGCACGCCGACAAACTCCAGGTCGGTCATGGCCTTTACCGCTTCCGGGTTTCTCATCGCGTGCTTTCGGGTAGCCACGGAAATGTGTGCGAACTGCTCGTTGGTGGTGCCATACTGGTGCATGTGTCGGTTCTTGACCATCGCATAGTTCGCGATGAGAGTCTGCCCCCACGAGGCTTCCATGTTGGACTGCGGGTTTGCGATCCCTGCGCCCACTGCGCCGCCAGTGCCGATGGCGCGACGATCCGAGTGCGCCGTCGAGCCGTATGTGAGCAACGCAACGTCGCACTTACCCGCCGCGATCATCGTCGCGGCATGATTCGCCTGAAATTCGTAGGAAGTTCCGCCGACGGCTGTGTTATCTATCAGCTTAGGCTTGATCCCGAAGTACTCGGATATTCCGAGCCCGCCGATGCTCTGGTGGCTGCCTGTATCGTAAACGGCATCCACGTCGCTCCAAGAAAGCCCTGCGTCTTCCAGCGCGCGGGCGGCGGAGGCGGCTTTGATCTGGAGCGCGCTCACTCCCGGCCCAACGACCCTTAGCGGATATTCATGGATACCTACAACTGCGGCCTCTCTTGTCTGAGGCATGGATTAACGCTCCTTTCACGAGGCATTGCCTCGACACGCAAGTTCAAATGTGGGGCAAAGTTAGCACAAGGCCGCAACATCGTCAACGAATCTGAAAACCCTATGAGGTGCTTCTGTTTCGATTGGAAGCAGTGCCGACGACTGAACTCAAAACACGCTTGACCTGAGCCCAAAAGTTATCGCGTTATCCCTTTAGTGCTATACACCTCGCATGAGCTTTCCAGTCCATGAATTGGAGTAGGTAAGTGTTATATTCGCCCTTGCGTCAAAGGTATTCCGACGGCAGCCCGAGTTTCCAGTTGTTGCACTTTTGGGACTAAGATGCGCTACAATATCGGCTGTAATTCTGCGACATCACAGATGAAGGGATGATATAAGCCTGAGTTTATCAATAAGTCCTCTCTGCACTCATCCTCTTCTAATGCCCGTTAAAATTCGACCACACATATCTCTTGGATATAGATCACTTCCTGCACTTATCTTAAAGTCTGTCTGAGTCCTTCGGGGGATTATAAACCAGGGTTATCTGATGCCCCAATAACCAGGCACCTGTCCTCTAATACCTCTGTGTTAAGAGGTGCGTCCGACTCAAATACCCGAAATTTTTTTACTTTGCGCTTCAGCCCCTTGCAAGTCTTCACTGGAATGGATAGCATTCCAAATGGGTCATTCTCAGCCGAGAGTGGGTTCCCTAGTGTGTAAATCTTAATAATATGACATAGTTATGTTATTGTCGTAATCTTCCGCGAAATGATCTTGTCCAGTGTCGAACAGGCCCGTTTCGCCCTCGCAGCGCCTGGAGCAGCCGTCAATTTTGGAGGAACTGCGAGCAGGGAGGGGTTGTGAGCATAAGCAGAATGCTAGATTTAATGGAAGAGGCGCCATACGGCGTCTATGCTGTGGATATGGATCAAAAGATTGTATTTTGGAACCATAGCGCAGAACGTTTGCTCGGATATAAGAAAAGCGATGTCATTGGTCTTCGCTGCCACGAGGTCTGTGCAAGCCTCCCGGAAGAAGGATCGGAGCCGGTCTGCTTGAACGGATGCCCCTCGATTCTGCTGGCCAGGGAAGGCATTATTCCTCCCGTAGTCCACGTCCGTATGCTTTGCTCTTCAGGTGAAAGAAAGCCTGTTACTGTCACCCCCCTCATCATTCATCGAGATGAAGACGACGAACAGAATCTCCTCGTTCACCTGTTCCACGAAAAGGTGAACGAGGCCCGCGCCAAGTCTGTCGCTGAAAACGTCCACAGCGTCCTTTCAGCTAAGTTGGAGCCGGGAGAAGCCCCACACGACAAGCACAGACCCCTCACTCTTAGAGAGATCGAGGTATTGCGACTTCTGGCGATGGCTCTGGAAGCAGGCGAGATCGCCGAACGACTCGAACTCAGTTCCCATACCATCCTCAACCACATCCGCAACGCGCGAATGAAGCTCAATGCGAAGAACAGGCTTGAAGCCATACTCGCCGCTCAGCGCAGAGGACTCCTATAAGGCTATCAGACCGCGGATGCACCTGCGGCGGCAGATACAGGCATGGCATGGGTAGGCGCACGGAACTTGGTCGACTTCGCACCCGGTGTTTCCTGACTCAAGTACCGTAACCACCTTGCTTTTACTTTCCACATCTAACGCGCAAGAGACAGACCCCGCGCGATGCGGGGTCTGAGGTCCCGGCGCCGCGTCGCTCCCTTGCACCACGCCAGGATTGTGTTTGCGTGTCTGGTTCGCTAAGGCGAATCGTCGTCGTTCAGGGCCGATGACGGAATTGTCAAGTTCATAGAGCCTTCCTCCGTCCGGAGGATTACATTCAGCCCGTCTCCGTTACGCTTGACCTCAATACTGCCGCCGACTCCGGCGTCTTCGAAGAATCGCTCAAGGCTCTCTTCAAACCCGTCTGGAGCGTATGTGGCGATCACACTGTCGTCAATTTCCTCCAGGAAAGACGAGATTTCGGACAAGTCCTTTCCGAAATTTAAGCCTCGCATCCTGCCCGTCACATCCAAATCCAGCCTGTCGATCATCTTACGCACATCAGCGGCTTTCATCGGATGCGGGAATGTCCGACGAAAATTCGCCCCGACACCAGGTCCGAACCTGTGAATCCTGTCCATGCGGTACCCGAATCCGACTGCTTGACCGGCGTCGCTCTGTTTCACTATCTTCACGACACCGTCAACATCCATGACCACGACTTCCCGATCAGTGTCCAGTCTCGAAAGATCGTCCGCCAAGTCTTTTCCGATGTAGATGCGGGTATCGTCGTTGACTGTAAACGCTATTGTGTCCGAGCCGTCTTTCGGCTGGAGCGTGAATGTCCCCGTAATTTCGTCCAAATCAGTGACAGTACCGAAGACAGTACGGTACGTGCGATAGTTCCCGTCGTCGTCCGCCTTCACGATCTGCGCGCTCGCGACACGGTCATGCGCCCGACCCGGTCGGTGGAAGGCACGGCTCTTCCGGTACGGCTTCTCTGCCCACTCGCCCACCGTAACGGTCACATCTATCTCAGAACCATCGCGCATGATGGTGAGCGTGAGAGTCTCGCCGGAACCCGTCTCCGCAATTGCGTCGGTCAGATCTTCTGCACCGTCTATATCGTCGCCATTCACCGACGTTATGACGTCTCCAGGCTCCAGAGTGCCATCTGATGGACCATCTTTCAGTACCTTCACAACCTTCACAGTGCCGTCCGAAAGCGGGCTTATCACCGCTCCAATATATGGCTTGGCCTCGGGTTCAGTGTCCGCTGAGACCTGAAGCTGTCCCAGACCGTCGGGCCGGGTTGTTTGTCCAACATTTATTGCATCGGCACGGCTGGAGACCTCCATATCTCGCACCGACACGCTGGACGAGTCCTCAACAGATGCTTCAGTGGAAAGGGGGTTTGTCACTATGATCGCGGCAACGACGATTGCCGCCAACACCGCAAGTCCGCTGACCGCATAGATCCTGGTCCTCATGGCGTTCGAACCTCCTGATAAATCAATCCCGGTTTCGTTGCTCTGACATATAGAACGCGGGAAGCTGATTCAGGTTAGTTCTGCCGGTCCGATCGAACAGAGTCCGATCACGACCATCGCATACATCAGTCGCCTACCAGAGTGTCGCAGACAGCCGGTGAGGCGCTGCACAGCCGCCTAGGAGAAAGTGGAAGGCCCCGGGAACGCCGGATGAGTCGTCAGCTGCACAGTCAAAGAGGGAGCGTTAGAAAGCGCCCGGGTCAAGAAGGGCACAGTTCTAGATGTGAATAGTCGGGTTCATATGACTGGAGATGGCCGCGGGGCGCCATGCCCTGAGTCAGCCACCGGACAGCTTCCGTCTGAGGCGCTTAATCCAGCTGTCCTTGTCGAACGGCTTGGGAGCGATCGCCGAGCGCAACGACGACAGAGGACTGCCGCTCTTGGGCTGCGTCCTTTCGGCCGTGCACTTCGCGCAATTGCACGCTGGAGGATGATCGTAGTACCAGTTCGATCTACCCATCTTTCGACATTGCTCCTGTCCGGCGACAAAAGTTCGCAGACACTTCTTGCGCCGTCACCCTATGATACAATAACGTCATTCCCGGATCACCCACACTTCACACACTTCGATGACAACATACCCAGGGAGGCTCCCAATGCCTAAAGCCACTCTCGATCTTGAAGACCCTGAAATTCTGAGACAACTCGGCGCCGAGTGGCGTTTCGGAGCCGGGTGGGAACCCGGCAGTCCAAACGAGGGCCTCGTAGCTCAATCCGCCGGCAGCTCGGCCCGCCAGCCGGATTACGACGACTCGGACTGGGAGGTTATAGACGATGTGGAAGCGGGCGGCAAGGACAAGGCCGCCGGAGGGGACAGTCCCGGCATACGCAAGACTCGTTCCACCGGCCTGACTTTCGGCTGGTACAGGATCAGCGTCACGCTGCCTGAGACGGTAGGCAACTTTAACACCGAGGGCGCGGAAGTCTGGTTCGAGTCAAACATTGACGACTACGGCGAGATTTGGGTGGACGGCGAATGGGACAGGGACGCCGGCGCTGTGAACGGATTCAACGTTACCAACCGCGTCCGCGTCACCGAAAGCGCCAAGCCCGGTGACACCCACGTGATCGCCTGCCTCGCTGCCAACGGTCCTTTAGCTCGCCCGGGTGGCGGTATATTCATGCGTTACGCACTCTTGGAATTCGAGAAATAGCCCGTGAAATCTGTTGCTGGCGTTCTCTACATGAACGATCTGCCGACACTTCATAAATTGACCCGTGCCACATGATGTCTAGTCAACGCGGACTTCCGCTGTTTCCATTGAACACCGTCCTTTTTCCACAGGCGGCCATCCCGCTCCAGATATTCGAGGAGCGGTATAAGATGATGCTTCAGGAATGCCTCGACTCCGATTCCAGGTTCGGAGTTACCCTCATCCGGGAAGGTACGGAGGTCGGAGAGCCCGCTGTCCCACACGATGTAGGAACCGTCGCCCGCATAATCCAGGTGAACAGAATAGAAGGCGACAGGTTCTTTGTTTCGGCAATTGGTGAGAGACGATTTCGCATCATCGAGGTCACCCAGGACAAGCCATTCATGGCGGCGCAGGTTGAGCTTCTGGACGAAATTGGAGACAATCCCGTACCCGAGAACCTGATAAATGAGGCGACCGATCTATTCGGTGAATATGCCCGATTCTCTGTTGGAACTTCAGGTGGATGGGTAAGTGAGACCAGAGTGCCCACCGACCCGGCGCACCTCTCCTACCACATCGCCAGCAAGATCCAGATGGACATTTCAGACAGGCAGCGACTGCTCGAACAGGAGAACGCCGAACAGAGACTCGCTGCCGAAATAGACCTCATGAAGCGAAATTCCCGCGTCCTGCGCCAGCAGATGACCTGGCAGCTCCTCAGCCGTTTCAGCAGACAATGACCCGCTCCTGATTTCGTGAAGTCGTCAGGGCTGTTTTGACACTTTCTCACACCCCACTTATCATTTCATCATCCTCCATATTACTCAGGGGCAATAGACATGAACTATTCTACCGTCATAAGTGAGCGAGTCGGGGACGTGGGCGTCATCACGCTCAATAGACCCGAGAAGATGAACGCCATCAACCGCGCGCTCATAAACGACCTCGACGCAGCTATTCACCAGAACGAGGAGGACGGCGTGCGAGCCCTGATACTTACGGGATCGGGACGCGGATTCTGCGCCGGAGCCGACCTCACACCGAAGCCCGGAGAAGGTCACACCCCCGGCAACGAGACCCTGTTGAAGAAGGGAATGCCCCTTGGATACCCTTCCCTCCTGCTGCGCCGCTTTCCAAGGCCAACTATCGCCGCCGTCAACGGGGCCGCCGTCGGAGCCGGATTCGGACTCGCGCTCGCCTGCGACATCCGCATTGCCTCTGAGAGCGCGCGCTTCTCCGCTATATTCGCCAAGCGAGCTCTCACGCCGGACTACGGCTGCACGCAACTGCTGCCGATGGCCGTCGGCATGTCGCGCGCAATGGAGCTCATGTACACCGGCGACATCTTAGACGCCCGCGAAGCCGAGCGCATCGGACTCGTAAATTACGTCATCCCGGACGACGAGTTCACGGAATACGTTATGCAGTTCGCGCAGAAACTTGCCTCCGGCCCTTCCGTCGCCCACGCCATGACCAAGCGCATGGCGTACTCGGCGCATACCCGCAGCCTGGAAGAGCAGCTGTGGATCGAGGGCCAGGCCAGCCAGGTTTCAGGCATGTCAGAGGACCGGGCCGAGGGAATCAAGGCATTTCTGGAAAAGCGGGAGCCTGTGTTCCAGGGCCGCTAGTCGCTGTCGCCCTGGTTCAGGAACGCTACCGCCGCCTCGGGGTCTATCAATGGGTAAACGTCGAACTCCGCCGGTATCATCTCCGCCCACTCCGTCAGCAGTTGGTGCAGCGTCTCATTGGAATCAACGTCGAAGAGCGCGACCGCGCCGCGCCCGACTCGCGCGAAGAAGAACCTCGCAAGCCCACGGTCCAGCTTGTCCTGAGCCCAAGGCCAGTATCCCTTGCGTATCTCACGCACTTCGGAGGGGCGTGTCGGAAGCGGCGTACTGATGGCTAGAAACAGCAATTTCGTCTCCTCGACCGGTCGTTCTGTCCAGGGCAATAGAATCCAAATTTCGGTCTGTGCATAAATTCAGTTTATATGTACGGACAGAGCACAAGATTCCTGAAACTGGATACGAGTTTCGGTCTAAACTGGTGGAAAACTGGTACCAGTATTTTTGGAGAAACTGGTCTAAACTGGTTGAAATAGACCAGTTTAGACCAGTTTTCGCCGATCATGGGCATATCTGGTGTGGTGGATCGTCTGACATATACGTCATTTATGATTCTCTCACTTACCGTGTCTCGTACATCTGCCGAACATGAATAGATGATAGCACATAGAAGAACTTTTGTGCCATAGTGTATGCGCGAATTAGACGCGATTGCCCAGTCATTCTATCTGCCCGCGTGGACATACGTACAAGTTCGGCCTATATTACAGTACGCCCTCGACAAGTCCAGAGGCGAATTTCCTCCAAGAATCACAATTCATGAGGCGAGAATTATGACAGACCTATCCAACATAAAAGTATTGACCTGGGACGTAGGCGGCACGGTATTCGACTGGCGTGGCGCGATCCAGAAAGAAGTCAGCCGGCTTGCTACCGAACAGAACGCCGACGTGGATGTCACCCAGTTCGCCACCGACTGGCGCAGGTGGATGTTCGAGAGGCTCGCACTTGTCAGATCGGGCGAACTCCCCTGGATGAACGCCGACCAGATCCACCGCGCCGTTCTCGACGACGTCCTCGACAAACACTCCGGGCTAACCCTCTCGGAGTCCGAGCGCGACGACCTGAACGAAGTCTGGCACAGGCTCGATTCCTGGCCCGACGCCGCCGACGCCATTAAGCGAATCCGGGGACGCTACCCCATAGTCGTCCTCACGGTCCTCAGCTGGGCCATCGCGGTGGACTGCTCCAGGCACAACGGCATAGATTGGGACGGCATCCTGTCCTGCGAATTCCTCGGTCACTACAAGACAGACCCCGAGGCGTACCAGGCGGCGCTCAGGCTGCTCCGGGTCGAACCATCCCAGGCCATGATGGTCGCCGCACACAAGAACGATCTCCGCGGCGCCAAGGCCGTCGGACTGCATACGGCATACGTCCACCGGGAGGGCGAGTCCGACGTGTTTCCCGGTTCATCCAGCGTTGAAGAGGCGGCCTCCGAATTCGACGTGGCTGCGACCGACTTCCCGGACCTCGCTGATAAGCTGCTGGCCTGACCCGTCAGAACCCGGCAGTCTTGTCGCACACGTAGAGGAAAGGCTCGTTCGCAAGAAACCGGCGCATGTTCTCTTTGAAGATCTCGCGCCGGCCTTCCACCATCTGCACAGTTAGCGCAGACGCGTGGGGAGAGATAATGACATTCTCCAGTCCCCACCAGGCACTGTCCTCCGTCAGAGGCTCCACCTCGAAGGCATCTATCCCCGCCCCCGCGATACGTCCGTTTTCGAGGGTATCGTAAAGCGCGTCCTCGTCCACGATGCCGCCGCGCGAGATGATAATGAGGTGCGCCGTCGGCTTCATCAGCCCCAGTTCGCGCGCTCCTATCATCCCTTTGGAGTCCTGTGTATAGGGAGCAGTTACCACGAACCAGTCCGACATCGCCAGAAGATCGTCCAGCCTGTCCAGTCCCCATACGTCCTTGACTCCGGGCGGAGGTGGGAACGGCTTCATATCCACCGCGTAAACGTCCATCCCAAATCCGTTCGCACGTCGCGCAATTGCCTGTCCTATTCCTCCCAGCGCGAGAATTCCCATCGTCGCGCCCTCCATTTCCACCTGTTTCCCGTGGTACTTGCCCGCATCCCAGACTCGAGCCTGCTGGTCGAACAGCATGTTGTGCGTTTTGTGCGCGAACGCGAGGCAGAACGCCATCACATGGTCGGCCATCGGCGCAGTATGAGGTCCGCGCGCATTCGTCAGCACCACGTCGCTGTCCACGATTTCGGGGATCTCAGTATATTTATCTATCCCGGTACCGGGGCAGTGCAGCCACCTCAAATGGTCTGCCGCTATAAACACCTCTCGACTGGGCATCCCCATATATACGTCCGCGTCCTTGATCTCCCTCGCCTGATCCTCCTCCGACACCACAAACGCAAACTCCACTTCCGGGTACTCTTCCCGAAGACTCTCCTCGAACCCATCTCCCAACAGACCTGCAACAACTACCTTCAATGTTCTCTCCTGAAATTCAACTATGCCAGCGCGGCTCTCGCTTCTCCAAGAACGCCCCGATCCCCTCTTTCGCGTCCGCTGTCTGTAGATTCTCAACCATGACACGCTGCGCCAATTCATAAGCCTGCGGCCTGTCCATCGCCATCTGACGATAGAACGCCGACTTGCCAATCGAAACCGTACTCATCGGCGCCGAAGCAACCTTCTCAGCCAGGGCGAGCGTCTCCTCTTCCAGCCTGTCCGCCGGGACCACCCGGTTCACCAGACCGGCTTCCAACGCCTCAGACGCCGAAATCGGCTGTCCGGTCAGCAGCATCTCCATAGTCTTCTTTAGAGGCACCGCTCTGCCTACCGCAACCGCCGGAGTCGTGCAGAACAGGCCTATATCCACTCCCGGCGTGGCGAAACCCGATTCATCGGACGCGACTACCAGGTCGCATGTCGCCACAAGTTGACAGCCCGCAGCGGTAGCGAGTCCCTGCACCTGGGCAATAACCGGCTTCGGCAGCAGACGCACAGCCTCCATCAACTCGGTGCATCGGGCAAACAGAATCGTCTGGTCTTCTATATTGCCTTCGGCCAGTTCACGCAAATCGTGCCCTGAGCTGTACACCGGACCCTCCGCGCGAATCACTATCACTCGTACACCGTCGTCTCTCTCCGCGCTTTCCAGATGTCCCAGCATCTCGTCCATCATCGCAAGAGACAGCGCGTTCCGCCGACGCGGGTTGTTCAGAGTCAGGAGTGCGATGCCGTTCCTGACTTCATTCAGCGTAAGACTTTCCGGCATATACGCCACCTCAACGTGTCCCAAACTGTCGAGACTATACTTTAGATTCACCATTCTGGAAATGCCGACGGCGCGGCCAAGGCTTCCAATCGAATCTGAGATACAGACTCCCACCAGACATCTCCAGCGCTCGCGAACGTTTCACCCGTCGCACGGATATGTCCTCGTAACTCGTCCTGACCGATTTCACCATGTCATCTCCAAAGACCTTGTATTCCGCCAGCCTGCCGTCCCTTTTAGCGAACTCCAAGTCTGCGGCGAACTCCGACTCCGTCATAGGATCTCTCAAGTCTTTGAGCGCTGTTCCTAACTTGCCGTCCCCAACTAGCTCCGGGACTCCAATAGCTTCAAGAAGTCCACCGGCTACTACAGATTCGAACATATTGGTCATATATGAAATTTCATCATCGCATTCGTCGCAATCGCACTCGGGAAATTGCTCCTCCTTCCACATACCGAACCTGACTCTGACCCCGGGGTAATTGGTGAATGCGACCATGATAGGCGCGCATTCAGGGTCATTGGGAGTCATCCTCACAGGTGGCCGAGCCATCTTTCCTCTGTTCACACCAGAAAAGGTCAGGTCGTAACCCTCTATGACTTCAACGTCGTACTCCGCCTTAAGTCGTTCGACCAGCCCCAAGGCTGCTCCATGCAGTGGCCGAAAGCGTTCAGAGTTGGTCACCCTCGAATACGACTCGTCGGGCGGGTCTCCCTCGTCCGGCAGAGGCGCATAACCAAGCCAACCACCGGGAATTGCATTGGAATACGCCCCTTCGGGAGGCCCCTCAGGGCCACAAGCATCTCGGCTCATTTCCGTTCTCTCAATCCGTGAATGTTCCTTCCCTAATTCTACAACAACCCGCCGCTTTAACCTCCACTCAACTCTCAATGCGGTTCATGGTATCCTGTCCACGCCGATAACGACTACCGCAGCCAGGAGAATGATCCCAATGGCAGACAAGATTCAGGTCGGAAACGTCGAGATAGTCGCGGTGCTGGACATGGTCCCGCCGCCGCGCGACCCCACCATCTTCATCAGGGACTACCCACGCGAGGCGTGGGCGCCATACGAAGACGAAGTACTCGAAAACGGACTTCTCCAACTCTACTACGGCTCCTTCTTCGTAAGGTCGCAGGGCAAAATCATCCTCGTGGATACCGGCATGGGCCCCGGCCCTCACGCACACCTGGAAAACCGCACCGGAGACCTCATCGGCCAGATGCAGGCCAAGGGCGTCGGTGCCGAAGACGTTGACATCGTGATACACACCCACCTTCACCCGGATCACGTGGGCTGGAACGTGGACAGTTCGGGCGATGCCGATAAGCCCTACTTCCCAAAGGCGCAGTATCTCGGCCCGCGCAAGGACTGGGAACACTTCATGCAGCCCGACGTGCTTCCCGACGCGCCCCACATTACCCAGAACGTCATACCGCTGAACGACCTCGGCCTTATCGAGTTCATAGACGACGGACACAACGTCACTGACGAGATCACCACGCTGGAGACGCCCGGTCACACCCCCGGGCACCAGGTCATACTCATTAGCTCCGGGGGCGAGAAGGCAGCCATCATCGGCGACCTGATACACAATCCCGTCCAGATTCACGAGCCGGACTGGTGCGCCTTCGTGGACACCAGCCCGGAGGACACGCGCCGCTCGCGCAAGGCATTCATGGACCGCGCAGAACGCGAGGACATGCTGGTCGCCGCCGGGCACTTCCATCCCGACCGGCACGTGGGCAGGTTCGCCAGGCTCGAAGGCCGACGCTATTGGCAGGTAGTTTAGCTGCGCAGGTCGTTCAACTTTGATTGCGGTTTACGGCAAGGCCTGGATTTCATCGAAATGCAGTTGAACCTTTGTGGCATTCGTATATACTGGCAATCGAACGTCAGCGAACATGATCCGCTGCCGGAAAAGCGGCGGTAAATCTTAGGAGGTAATTCGAATGGCGGACTCCGACTGGGGACAGATTTACAAGGACCTGGGCGCGCAGCCCATTATCAACGCGATTGGCAGCGTTACCATGCTGGGCGGCTCCACTCCCGCGCCCGAGGTGAAGGAGGCAATGGAGGCCGCAGGGGTGGCCTACATACCCCTTATGGAACTCGAGGAGAAGGCTGGACAGGCTGTCGCCGACATGGCAGACGTGCCCGCCGCCTGGATCACATCGGGGGCAGGCTCCGCTCTCACTCTAGCCGCCGCAGCGGTTATGGCGGGGGATGACGACGACAGAATCCAGCAGCTGCCCGACACCGCCGGCATGAAGAACGAATTCCTCATCCAGCGTCGGCAGAGATACTGGTACGACCGCTGCCTCGAGACTTCCGGCGCCAAGCTGGTCGAGTTCGGCTCCGACGACGGGACCACCCGTGAGGACCTTGAAAACGCAATAGGCCCGAATACCGCCGCTGTCCACTTCTACGCAGTCGAACAGGAGCCGGACGACAGCATCCTTCCTCTTGAAGACTGCATAGAGATTGCGCGAGAACACGGCGTAGCGGTTACAGTGGACGCGGCCGGGCAGATATACCCGCTCGAGAACTTCGGCAAGTACGTCCGCATGGGCGCGGACTTCCAGTGCATAGCCGCCAAGTACATGGGCGCCCCCCAGTCCACTGGGTTGGCGCTCGGCACCGAGGACTTCATTCGCAAGCTCGGCTACCAGTCCTTCGTCGGCTACGAGGGGCGGCGAATACGCGGCATCGGACGTCCCCACAAGGTTGACCGCCAGGAGATGATCGGGGCGGTCGCCGCGGTCAAGCGCTGGTTCACGATGGACCACGAGTCCCGCCTTGCGAACATCGAGCAGAGAAGCCAGGCGATCCTCACACATGTTTCCGGCATCCCTGGCCTCAAGGCCGAGATGATGGACAACATCATCGGACACCAGCCATTCGGCGTGCATCTTGAAGTTGACCCAGAAGTAGCGGGATTCTCCGCGCAGCAGCTGGTGGACAGGCTCAAGGCCGGTGATCCGCCAATCTGGACCCGCGTCCGTGAGGGCGAGGAGCATATAGACATCCACGTCTTCGGCCTCTACGAGGGCGAGGAGGACATCGTCGGTCAGCGCATCGCCGCCGAGTTCGCCGACTAACGCCGCTCTCGGGCAGTAATCGGTTTCAACAGAGGGGCGGGGTCAATGCCCGCCCCTTTTGCATTTATGCGACACTCGCGCAGACTGGATAGGAGTAACGCAATGCCCGGCCCACTGGAAGGAATCCGAATCGTTGACCTCACCCAGGTGCAGGCAGGGCCCTCCTGCACTCAGCTATTCGCCTTTCTCGGCGCGGACGTCATCAAGATAGAAGAGCCGGGTGTCGGCGACCGCACGCGCCGAGAAATGGCGATCAGAGACGATGTGGACAGCTTTTACTTCATCGTCTTCAACGCCAACAAACGCAGCGTCACCTTGAACCTGAAGACTCAGCGCGGACGCGAACTGCTTCTGAAACTCGTCGAACAGGCCGACATCGTGGTCGAGAACTACGGTCCCGGACAGATGGACAGGTTCGGCCTCGATTTTGACGTACTCAAGAATGCCAACCCGCGCATCGTTTACTGCGCCATCAAGGGATTCGGGACATACGGCCCCAACGCCCACGTCAAGAGTTTCGAGCACATAGCCCAGGCGATGGGCGGCGCGATGAGCGCGCAGGGCGAACCCGGACGCCAGCCCAATTTCGTCGGCGCCGGCATCGGCGACTCAGGCACAGGGCTGCACGCCGCTATCGGGATGCTCGCGGCGCTGCGACAGCGCGACGCTACCGGACAGCCCCAACGTATTGAGGTCTCCATGCAGGATGGTGTGTTGAACCTGATGCGCGCCCGCATGATAGACACCTTTAACTCCGGCCTGCCGGCGGAAAGAAAGGGAAATGCGCCATGGGGCGGTCCACCTCTTATCTATCCGTGCAAGCCCGGCGGCACGGACGACTACATCGCCATCGTGCTGGCCGGCGATTCCTGGGATACTATACTCGCGCTCGCCGACCGCGCCGACTTGATAGGAGACCCACGCTATGCCACCCACGAGGCAAGGGCCGAACGCCCTGACGAGGTGGCGGAAATCATAAGCGCCTGGACGCGAACCATAACCAAGCACGAGGCCATGCAAATCCTGACCGAACTTGGCATCGCCGCCGGAGCCGTCCAGGACTCCTGCGAGGTCCTCCAGGACCCGCATCTCAAGGCGCGGGAGATGGTCATTGACATCAAGGATCCCGCGCGCGGCGATTACCAGGTAATTGGCTGTCCCATCAAGGTAGATGGAAACGACGTGCCGGTAACGCCACCACCCCTGCTGGGCGAACACTCCGAGGAAGTGCTAACCACGCTGCTCGGGATGAGCAGCCGCGAGGTCACGAAACTTAGAGAAGGCGGCGTAGTCTAAAACGCCGCTTACTCTAAAATGTGGCATCGCTGGAACGAACCGTAAACTCCAGCTTGTCGTTCGCCGGATCGTAGGTCATAGACCACTGATTTATTATGTCACGCCCCAATACAGACGGAAGATGTTCCATATCCTCATTGGGTTCAGCAATGTATAGATTGATGGCGTACAACCTCAGAGCAGTTTCGTCTTCGAAGAATATGACGGCAGTTTCCTCAAAGTAGCGTCCCCTGCCTCCAATCCCACTGGGTTCTATCACGCTCCCAATGGGTAGGAAGTCCGCTTCTATTCCGATCTGCTTCAAGTCACCGGGGTGTATGCAGGTAACGTCGGCGCCAGTGTCCAACAGAAAGTAAATTTCAGAATCAACGTCCAATCGCGAAATAAAAAGACGGCCACGAATGAATGGCCGTCCATATTCGTCGAATCTGCCGATAATCATATGATGATCACGGATGGGTTCGTTTCCATTAGCTTCACCACGGCTCCCCTTCGGGGTATTCCTCGTTCATCTAGTTTCTTCAGAACACCGCCAAGGCTGTCCGCCGTGATGATGTCTCCATCGTCAAGCAGCGCCACCCATTTATCGGGATAGCGTTCCTTCAATTCACCAAGTCGCGCGTCCATCCGCTCGGTCCGGCGCGAGAAGCTGCGAAGATCCTCGCGTATGTTTTCTGCGCCACCCATCTTCTCAACTATTTCCGCGAAGTCTATCGAGGAAGCGTTTCTCTCTGAAATAGCCATTGCGCGACTCCTTTTCAATTGAAATCATACTCCATACCCAAGAGTCTAACAATCATCAGGGGATCTCCCATCTCCAGATATGGAATCCCTTTCCTATCAAGCGGGTATCGCCAGCGCGGGATGCTCTATCGGAGGATGTTGGCTGGAAACGACTTCTTCCTGCTTAGCCTCGCTCAATGGGTGGAACCGTTCCGCCGCGTCCAACACCTTGGGCAGCAGACTGATCTCACCGCAGCTTGGCGCCGTGTGCATCGGTTGCGACAACACCCACCACAGCGACTCGTCAATGTCCGCCTGCTCGCGGTGTGGGTCATACCAGGTATGGCAGTCTCTCTCACCACCGTTCCAGCCGCCCCGCGCGATCATCTTGATAGTCTGTATGCCGACGTTCCTGGAATTCGCCTCCTCCAGAAGCGCTTCCGAATCGCGCCGATAGTCTGAGTTGCGGGCCATCGCCGGGTTCAGCGGAAACATCACCGTATCGAAATCGAACCGCCGCAGGCTCTCCAGGATTGTGCTGGGCACATACGGCCCGTGTCCAGTAATGCCAAGCCACTTCGTCAAACCCTGCTCTCGCATTTCGACTAGTGTTTCCAGCGCGCCGCCCTTCGCCGTGGCCTTATCCAGCTCTTCGAGGTCCACCACCGAGTGAAGCTGGAATAGGTCGAAATACTCCACGTTCATCCTCTTCATGATGCTCTCGACATCTCGCCACGCCTCGTCCCTGCTTCTGAACCGCGTCTTGGACCCCAGAAAAACCTTGTCGCGTATCTCCGGCATCCAGGGCGCCATTCGCTCCATGGACTCACCATAAGACGGCGCTATGTCAACATGATTCACGCCATGATCCAGAACCAGCCGGATGGCCTCATCCGCCTCGTCCTGTCCCACGTATCCGACGCTGAAAGCGCCGAACGTGACGACTGTGCTCTCGTGTCCCGTTCGCCCGAGTGTTCGTTTTTCCAATGTCTGCCTCCGATTGGTTCATTGAATCATGCTGTGAGATTTCTCGCGCGCTTCTGCGGTCTCATATATCTTGGTTTATAAGTGAACAGGTGGCTTCTGGTGAGTCAAGTGGTTAGCAACAGGTGAAATAGTCACCAGAAACGACCTGTATTTCACCTGCATTAGCTACGGGGAAAAATTTTCTTCCGCCCCGTGAGGCTTGTGTATAACTTCCGATTTATGTTTCGTATAGTGTAAGACGAGTTGATGACGCGAACATTTTAGCACAATTGGTCGGGCCGAGTATAGGGCGGATGCTGTGATACACTCCTAATCCTAAATTCTATGACGGAGTAAGAATACGCGAAATGTCCCAGATTTTCGATATAGCCGACCGGTACGTTGAGAGCGTCGCGCAGATGAGCCCTCTCAGCGCAACCTATATGGGAGTGCCCGGACACGACCACGAGATGAACGACTTCTCCCCCGAAGCCGCCGAGTCCGAAGCCGACCTGGACCGTGCTACACTCGCGCAACTTGAGACCGCGCCCACCGAAGGCGACTATGACCGCATAGCGCGCGAGGCCATGTTGGACAGCCTACGTCTGAGTCTCGACAGGCATGACGCCAGCGAACACTTCCGCAGCCTCAGCATGATATTCAGCCCGATTCACAGTATGCGCCAAGTGTTCGACCTCATGCCCCGCGACACCGAGGAAGCCTGGTCCAACATCGCGTCCAGGATGGCGCTCATCCCCGAAGGGATCGCCAGCTACATCAGGACCCTGGAAGAAGGTCTGGAACGCGACCTGGTCGTGGCGAAGCGCCAAGCCATCGAGACCGCCGGCCAGTGCGACATCTGGAACGGCAGCGCAGAGGGACACGATTCGTTCTTCGAGGGCTTGGTTGAAGCATTCCGACAGTCAGGCATAGAGTCGGAGTCCATAGAGTCCGACCTGCGCGCCGCCGCAGAGTCCGCCAACCGGGGAATCGCCGAGATAGCCCGCTTTCTCCGTGAGACATACATCCCCGGAGCATCCGACCAAGACGCCGTAGGAAAGGAACGCTACTCCCTCGCCGCCCGCGTGTACAACGGCATCGAACTCAATCTGCTCGACACCTACAACTGGGGCTGGGAACAGCTGGCCTGGGTGGATTCCGAAATGGAAAACACCGCCGGGAAGATTGCCCCCGGTCGGACGGTCGAGGAGGTTATCGAAATCCTGGATACCGACCCCGACCGCGCCATCGAGGGTGTGGATGAATTCCAGAACTGGATGCAGCAACTCCAGGACCGCACAATCGCCGAACTGAATGGCGTTCACTTCGACATAGCCGACCCCGTCAAGAAGATCGAAGCCATGATCGCCCCTCCGGGCGGCGCATTGGCGATGTACTACACCCATCCCTCAGAGGACTTCTCCCGCCCCGGTCGCACCTGGTATCCGACAGGCGGCAAGACTCGATTTCCGCTCTGGGGAGAGGTCTCCATCGCCTACCACGAGGGTGTACCCGGACACCACTTCCAGCTTGGCACGACAGTCTATCTCTCCGACAGGCTTTCGCGCTTCCAGAGGCTCCTCGGAGGAACGTCCGGACACGCCGAGGGATGGGCGCTGTACGCCGAGCGTCTAATGGGAGAACTCGGCTACCTGGATAATCCCGACTACTACCTCGGAATGCTCGCGGGACAGGCCCTCAGATCGGTTCGTGTCATCATTGACATCGGTATGCACCTGGAGCTTGAGATACCCCGCGATCAGCCATTCCATCCGGGCGAAAAGTGGACCCCCGAACTCGGCCTTGAGTTCATCAAGCTCAAGAGCCGCTTCCCGGAGGACTTCGTCACCAGCGAGGTCAGCCGCTATCTCGGCATTCCCGGTCAGGCCATCAGCTACAAGGTCGGCGAGCGCGAATGGCTGTCTGCCCGCGAGGAGTCGAAACGTAAACTCGGCGCGGACTTCGACCTCAAGGAGTGGCACACTCGCGCACTGTCACTCGGTCCCATGGGCCTGGCCCAGATGCGCCGCGAACTGACGGCGTAGAACTCGCCGCTACTTCCACTGATCGTGATCGTCCGGAGGCCAGACGTTGGTCGCGCCTCGCCCCGCGCCCTGAAGGCCGGAATCTTCGCGCCAGTCCGCCGTGGCATCCCGCCACCTCTCGAAATGCGGAGCCTGCGTATGCGCCTCGAAAGCAGCCTCGTCCACATAGACCTCGTACAGCCAGATTCGGTTCGGGTCTTCCGCATCCTGTATCACGTCGAACCGGATGCAGCCCGGCTCGTCATTCACAGAGCCAACCGCGTCCCCGATCATCTCTTCGATGAACTGATCCTTGTAGCCTTCTTTAATCTGAATGGGAGCTATGATTACGTACATCTTCTTCTCTCCTGATGGCGCCTATTTGGGTGTCCCGCGATTCTCTGAGGACTTGCTCCCGACTACGCCACCCTTATCTTGAACATCCTGATTCAGACAGACGCCAACGACTTGCTGGCCGCCGACACCGCCGCGCCAGGCGCCACCTCGTAGCCGACTGTGGGCAGAATTGCTTCCAGCGCGGACAGCGCTATAAGCACATAGTCTGCCCTGCTGGACTCACCCATCAGCCCGAAACGCCACACCTTGCCGTCGAAATCCCCAAGTCCTTTGCCTATCTCTATGTTGTACTCGGAGAGCAGCCTTGCGCGAACCTCCGCGTCGTCCACTCCCTCCGGTATCCACACCGACGTAACCTGAGCAAGCCGGTGCTCCTCGGGAGCGACCATTTCCATCCCCAGCGCTTCCAGCCCTGCCCTCAGGGAAGCTGCGTTCTTCTCGTGCCGGGCAAAGCGGTTGTCGAGACCCTCTTCCAGGACCACCCTCAGGCCCTCTCTCAGCGCCAGGACCATGCTCACCGGCGACGTGTGATGATAGACGCGAGGCGAGTACCAGTAGTTGGCATTCAGACTCAGGTCCAGGTACCACGACGAGGGCGGCGTTTCACGCGACCGAATCGAGTCCAGCGCCCTTTGACTTACGGCCACCGGCGACAGGCCGGGTGGACACCCCAGGCACTTCTGAGTCGCGCTGTAGCTGTAGTCAATTCCCCACTCGTCCAACGACATCTCGTTGCCGCCAAGTGAGGTCACTGCATCCACCATGAATAATGCGCCGTGCTCTCCGGCAAGACGTGAGATCTCCTCGAGTGGCTGCCGGACGCCGGTGGAAGTCTCCGCGTGGACGATTGCCACCAGCTTGACGTCGGTATGCTCCTGCAGGGCTTCCTTAAGCATCTCGGCTGGAAATGGCTTTCCCCATTCCGACCTCAACGCCACGACGTTCGCCCCGACCCGCGTTGCCATGTCAACCATGCGCTCACCGAAGAAGCCGCATATGCACACGACGACGGTGTCGCCAGGCTCCAGAAGGCTTGATAGGCCGGCCTCCATACCAGCCGATCCGGTTCCCGACAATGCCATGGTCGCCGCATCTCCGGTCTGGAATACCTTGCCCAGAAGCCCCGATACATCCTCCAACATCAGAACATAGTCGGGGTCGAGGTAGCCAATCATATTCTGCATCATTGCCTGGAGCACTCTGGGGCTGACCATAGACGGCCCCGGACCGAGCAACACCCGATCAGGCACGGATAGCACCTCTGATACCGGCGCGGCGGATGAACTGTTTTCGGTCATTGGCGATCCTCTCTCTGTGCCTGTCGGCGAATTACCAGCGTTTTGAGTGCATGAATCAACTGCGATTGTACCGGTCTTCGAATCGCACGATGTCGTCTTCGCCAAGATAGCTTCCGGTCTGAACCTCTATGATCTTCAGCGGAATGGTTCCAGGATTCTCGAGCCGGTGCTGTTCGCCTATCTGTACATATGCCGCCTGGTTTTCGTGAAGCAGAAATTGCTCTCCCGCCTTCGTGACTTTCGCTGTTCCACTCACGACCACCCAATGCTCCGCGCGATGATGATGCATCTGTAAGGACATGGCGGCGCCTGGGTTGACCGTCAACTGCTTTACCTGGAATCGCGGTCCAAAGTCAACTGTCTCATACCAGCCCCAGGGCCTGTGCACCCGACGATGGTTCTCTTGTTCGTAACGCTCGTCACTCTTGAGAGTATCCACCAAGTCCTTGACGTCCTGAACCCTGTTCTTGTCCGCGACCAGTACAGCGTCCGACATCTCGACGACAATAACGTCCTCGAGGCCAACAACGGACACGAGGCGATGCTGGCCGTGAATCATCGAGTCCCGTACCTCGTGGGCGTACACATCGCCCCTGATCACGTTTCCGTTAGCGTCCTTGGCGCTGATGTCCATTATCGCGGCCCATGTTCCCAGATCGGACCACCCGGCATTCATAGGAACAACCGCTGCCCGCCTGTTTCCCGCGTAGTCCGTGGCGGTAATGCGTTCCATCACCGCGTAATCCACCGTATCGGCAGGACACTCCGCGAACATCTGCGAGTCGGGCCTGTAGAAGATTCCGTCCTTTGTGCCGCCGTTATATGCGCCTCTGCACACCTCCGCGATGTCGGGCCTGAATCGCTCTATCTCCTCCAGCCATGCCGACGCTCTCAAGATAAACATACCGCTGTTCCACAGGTACTCTTCGGTCTCCAGCATACCCTCGGCGGTCACCTCATCCGGCTTTTCTACGAATTCGGCTAATTCGTAGGCGGCGCCGTTCGTTCCAGGACGCGAGCCGGACAGTCGCGCGCCTACTCGCATGTATCCATATCCCGTGTGGGGAGAATCCGGGGTCACTCCCAGTGTGGCTATCGCATCCTCTTTCGCTAAATCCACCGCGACATTGACAGCCGACTGAAAGGCAGCCACGTCTCCAATCGCGTGATCCGCAGGAAAAGCGAGGATCAGCGGATCATATTCACCTCGCGCCAGGTCCTCGAGCGCAAGCGCCGCCAGTGTTAGAGCGGGTGCGGTATTGCGTCCGGCCGGCTCGAGCAATATGGATTGGGGCAGCTGACCAATCTGTCTCGCCTGCTCCGCAACCAGGAATCTGTGCTCCTCGTTGCAGACTACCGTCGGTTGAGCCATGCCTTCGATGCCGTCCAACCTCAGAATTGTCTCCTGTAACATCGTGTGAGGCCCGGTGATGCTCAGAAACGGCTTCGGGTAGAACTCTCTGGACAGAGGCCATAGCCTCGTCCCGGATCCTCCGGCGAAAATAACAGGGTGAAGATACATCATGCTCCAGTCATATCGGGCAATTTGTCAGAGTGGGTCGTTATGTTACCACCTCAGATACTTAACGGGTAGTTCTAGGCCGTGTTGACATTTCTCGTCATTCCCGTGAAAACGGGAATCCAGGGATGCGGGGCGTAGTGGTTTTCCCTACCGCAACACCTTGAAGGCAGGGGAATTTATAGAATGTCAACAGAACCTAACCGTCCAGCGCGGCTGAGACGATGAGCTTTTCCATCGCTATCCCCAGCGCCGTGGCTTCTTCCAGGCGCAGATGGTTGCCCACGGTCGCCACGTAGGTCACGCCCAGAATTCGACCCACCCGGAAGTCAACGACCGTCGAGGATATGATCTGACCCGAACTGTCATGCACCGCCTTCAGCGCGACCGCGTCGTCGAAAAATCCTCGAGGCTCCAATTCCTCGACCTCGATCATCTTCTGACCGTTCTCCAGAACGGCCCCAATGTTCTCTGTGAAGTCCTTCAGGAATATCTCCCTCATCCAATGGCTTACGTCTTCGGGCGTACTGAAGAGATGGCCGACCGATCCTACTATCAGATCCGCTCCGTCCATGCCCAACTGGGCTGTAGGCGAAACGAATTCTCTCACATACCCCGCAATCCGACCCGCCTCCTGGAAGCGACGCTCCGTAGCCCCGCTGAACCCGTGCTCTGCGAGTTCGCGATTGTCGAGTTCACCCTCTCGAACTGCCGAAAATCCATCGTATGGCGGCGCCAGGTCCTCTTCCAGCAGGACCATGTTGGGTAGGTCGCTCTCCCTCAGCTCCATCGTTGCCTGTGTAATAGAAACCGACACGAATACCTCCCAGCGTTCAAACTTCCGATGCCCCGATTGTTGACGCCTCACATCTCGATGTCAAGCACTCCCAAATGTAGTCCGGCCTACTCAGCCGCACTTTTCCAATGATGTGTATAATGGCGCGAACTTACGGTGCGATAAACCTTCCATGATCAAAGGGGTATATAGAATGGGCCTCAACTTCGTCGGCGACAACCTCAGAGACGTTCTGAACCCCAGACTGCGCGGCAGGTTCTAGAAAATGGACTCGATTCCCTTCCCAATTAGGATCGTTATCGCACTGCCATTCTGGCTTATTCCTGGCCTCATGCTTTCTTACTTTCGAAAGCCGGAGGACTTTGTGATCAAGAGGCTGAGGCCGAAAGAGAACATCCAATTCTCACACTTCCAACTGATTTATCGATCCTCTGTCGGAGCGGGACTCTGTTCCGTTCTCTTCGTTCTTGGCATCGGTATCATTACATCCGGAGAAGGGTTCCTCGAATGGAGGGGGCTCTATGTCACGATCACCCTAGCGATGTGGATGTTCATGGGCGGTTTCTCATACCTCTATTTCAGACTCTGGAGATACGTCGAAATTGCCCCGTCCGAGCAAGGCGCATTGGTATCGCGTGGACAACGAGTATTCGTCCGTCGCACCACTCCCGACTCAAGGACTTGGGGCTTGAGGCTCGCCCTGATAATCCTCGCAGCGGTTGCAGTAGCCGCCGGTCCTGCAACCCTAATAGTCCTGACGATTCTGACGGAGAATTTCTTTTCCTGATTCTGTCCCGGGAAGTCAGGACTCTCGGAAGTCCGTCCTCTGCGCCGGGTAAAGCAGCCCCGCCACGATCCCGACAGCGCTCACCAGCGACATCGCCACAAGCCCGGTCTGGAGCGAGCCCGAATACTGTGCCACCCCGCCCGTTATCATCGGGCCTGTCGCGAATCCCAGCGCGGACAGCGTAACGACCAGGGCGCTTATCGCGGTCACCTCGCGAGGAGTTATGCCCTCGAACTCGAACGGCAGCATCTCAAGCGCGGGCACGGCAACCCACACCAGTCCCATTCCGGCAATGAGGACCGCGAGAGGCGCTATGCCATGGACTAGACTTATCCCAAGCGCCAGCAGAACGTTCAGCGACGCGGGAATGGTGAGCAGCAGTCTGCGATTCGACGCCCATCGGTTGATTAAGCCGCCTGCCAGTGCGCCGGGTATCAGGCCGTAGTAGAGAAATCCGAGCAGAGGACCGCCCAGGCTTATCGGGATTCCTCTCTCCTCGAGCATCAGCGTGGGTAGGAAAGTAACGATTGCCGTCCACGTCGCCGACAGGGAGAACATGACCGCCCCTACAAGCCATCCTTGAGGATATGCCCTCAGCGCGGACAGAGGCGTTTGCCGGGTGTGCTGGAGAGCCTGGTCCAATTCCTGCGCGGGCGCTCGACTCTCACGGGTTGTAAAAATCCATGCGAGCAATTGCGCCAGCAGGAACGCCCCCTGCATGAAATACGCCAGCCGCCAGCTTCCGAGGGCAGCAATCAACAGCGCGCCCGTACTGATTGCGATGGCCAGCAGCAGGCTGTGCTGGGACAGTCCTACCGCGTTGACCAGGGTGTACTGGCGTCGCGCCGCCCACTGCTGGAACAACATCGGACGCGCCGCCAGTCCGATCATATGAAATAGCGCGGCGAAGAAGCGAGCCAGAAACAGGCTTGCGAAGTTGAAGGCCAGTCCCTGCGCAAACAGGAAGGGTGTCACCAACAGCAGCGAAACCAGGTTCATCGGGACGGGACGAAAGCGCGACAGCCATATCCCGAACGGCAGTATCGCCAGCGCCGCCGTAATCCACCACACCCCCTGGAGTAGTCCCGCCTCTAGTGGCGTCAACCCCAGGTCATCCGATATGAAAGGCAAAAATATGCCAAGCACGAACGAGGACAGCCTGAGACTGCTAATCTGGAGGTGGTGAAGCAGCAGCGTCGCCCATCCGCGTGGAGGCGTATTCTCGATTCCTTTAGATAGCGATGCGGATGTCATTGGAGCGCTGCGACTGATAATTCCATGTTGATTGGCTAGTCTAGCAGAAGCATGACTTCAACTAACTGCCATAGCCAGCCTTGTTGAACTCCTCCGCATCGGTCTATAATGTCCGCGTCTAAAAGTCGGAGATACAGATTCAGGGAAGAGCGTTTCAGGCATGAGCGAAAAATCAGACTCGAAAAAGGGATTCACGCGGCGCCAGATTCTCAAGGGCGCGCCAATAGCGGTAGCGGGCGCGGCGGCGCTTGGCATGGTATCCGGCCGCGTGGTGTCGAAATTCGTCCGGCGCAACCAGAACCAGATGCCCAACTTCCCCGAGGACTCCATCTTCGCCCCCGACAAAACCCGCTACCCGCAGGCTTAGGCTTTCACCATACTCCCCTTCTTTCAGGAGGGACGGAAACTCACTCTCCGAGCGCAGGTGCGAACAACCAATGACTCCGTTGTTCAGAAATACCCTGCTGTTGCTTTCCATCGTGTTGCCTATTCTGTCAGTCATTTCAGGCTGCGCCGATAGAACCGCGTCACCTTCCGAACCTACGGCAGCGCCCCTTCCGACCCATACACCTGTCCCAACTCCCACGCCCATAAACGTCGAAGACCTTCTCAGGCGTTCGGGCGAAGCGACTTCGCAACTCCGCACATTCCACTTCCGGCTCGAACACAACGATGAAGGCAGCACCCCGTTCACCGACACTCTCGACATCATCGAGGCGGAAGGCGACGTCGCAAGTCCAGACAGCGTCTCCATCAGTTTTTCAGGCAGGTTTAGCGACAGGTTTGCCATGCGCGCCAGCCTGATCACAATCGGCAGCGAGAGTTACATGACCAATCCCCTGTCCGGCAATTGGGAGGAAGTGCCCGCCGAAGTTAGTCCGCTCGGGTTCTTCGACCCGCAGCAAGGGATCGGAGCAATGATGACCGGCCTCCGCAATCCCACGCTCACATCTAAAGAAGGGGACGAATTCGGGATAGAAGGCGACCTGGACGTGCAGGCGTTGCGACCGCTACTCGGCGACGCGGCTCAGGACGGAACAGTACGCGTGGAAGTTACTCTGCATAAGAACACGCTTTACTTGAAAGAGGCAGTGATAGAGGGACGTGCGACCGCAGGCGAACCGGAAGGCGTGATTCGTACAATTACTCTGTCTCAGTACAACCAGTCCATCTTCATCTCCGCGCCGGACACGGGCTGAACCTTGGCCCCCTCGAGCGAGAGAGACGGACGACCCGGCGCGGTCTATCTCGCGCTGCTGCCCGTCCTCGCGGGCATATTCATAGCCGCCGACGACCAGACCGTTATCGTAACGGTACTCCCGCAGATACTCCTGGACCTCGATGTTCAGGTCAACGAACTTGACCGCGCCTCATGGACGATAACCGGATACCTGCTCGGCTACGTCGCGGCCATGCCCCTGATCGGGCGAATGTCCGACGTCTGGGGACACCGCAACCTATACGTCGCATCCATGCTCGTATTCATGGCCGGGTCGGTAGCCGCCGCCCTCACGACCAACCTCACCTGGTTCGTCGCAGCGCGTGTACTCCAGGCTATCGGAGCCGGAGCGCTGCTGCCCATATCAATCGCAATAGTCGCAGACCTGTTTCCCTCGGGCAAGCGCGGCGTCCCTCTCGGTCTCATAGGCGCGTCCTCGGAGGCAGGTGCCGTTATCGGTCCGCTGTGGGGCGGGTTGATAGGACAGTTCCTCGGATGGCCCTGGGTATTCTGGATCAACATACCGCTTGGAATTCTGGCGCTCGTCCCTTTGCTCCTTCTGGTGGGTCCGAGCCCGAGGCATCCAGCCCGCATAGACTACATCGGCGGCGGCCTGTTGGCCGCGGCGCTATGCGCGATGACCCTCGCCCTTGCCAGAGTGGACTCGCCCGACGCGCTGTTCGTAGCCTTCGCGCTGTCGTCCGGTGCAACCTTTTCCCTGTTCATAATCCGACAGCGGAAGACTGATTCTCCTCTCCTCCCCTTCGCCATGTTCAGGTCACAGGCATTCGGAGCGGCGAACGCAACTCACCTGCTGGTCGGTGGAGCTCTCATCATCAGTATGGTCACGATCCCACTGATGGCAAATACCGTGCTTGAGACAACAGCCTTGGAGGGAGGACTGATGCTGATGAGGATGACGATAGCCATTCCAATCGGCGCCGCGCTCGGAGGCATAGCCTGCCAGCGCATGGACTCCCGGGTCCCCACGACGCTCGGACTAGTTCTGATTGCGGTGGGATTCTGGCTGATGAGTTCATGGGGAACGGACATCGCCGATCCCGCAATGACGCTGCACCTTGGAACGGCCGGACTGGGCTTCGGGTTTCTGATAGCGCCGATAGCTCTTGCCGCAATCAACTCCATGCCCGCTGAACTGCACGGAGCGGCTTCAGCCGTCGTGACCGCCATGCGCGTAGTCGGTATGACATTCGGATTGGCGGCATTGACCGCCTGGGGAACCGGGCGATTCCAACAGTTGGTCGTCGGACTCGAATTGCCGCTCGCCCTGCCGGGAGAGACACCCGAACAGACCCAGACCCGTGTTCTGGAATTCGAGACCGCCCTCACCGATGCGGGCCTGTCCGTCTTCAACGATTTCTTCCTTATAGCAATGGCCGTAAGCCTGATAGCCATTCTGCCGACGATGTTTATGGTGGTTAAGAAGAATAATGCTTATCATCAAGGGGGGAACAACCATGAACGCTGATACTCCAATTCATCCGGGCGAGCATCTTGCAGAGATACTGGACGAACTTGGAATCAGCCAGTATCGCCTGGCCAAGGCGACGGGAGTACCTCCTGTTCGCATTAACGAAATCGTCTGCCGCCGCAGATCCGTGACCGCAGACACGGCTCTGCGGACTGTAAGGGCGCTGAATATGTCGCCTGAATTCTGGCTGACCCTCCAGCGCATGTATGATCTGGATGTTGCGCGCGCCTCAACGGACACCGACTTCATGCAGCCGCTGGTTGAGGTGTCCGGGTGTTGAAGTTCGTTCGAATTGACGTTTTGCCCACTGGTCAATTTCTCATATTTCCGCACTCTGGCTTGCGCTTTTTGTATTGACAGCGAAATTGCCCAAACATATACTTTTCTCAGCATTCACATACCGAGGGGAAGTGTTTACAGTGGCGCGTATTTGCCCCAGAACCGTCATACGAGTGGATGAGTAGTGCGCGACCTTCGGCGCATAGCAAGTCCATCGCTCCTCTCTCGAACTGTCCCTATCGAAACCCCCTTTATTCTGCATCCACGTACTTCGCATGTGTTGGACGGCCTGCATCAAGTTGGGCGCCAACCCATTGAATTCGCACAGCTGAGTCATCCGGTGGCCAAATGACAAAGATAATTTTCGTTACGGGCGGTGTCGTAAGCTCCATCGGCAAGGGAGTTAGCGTCGCCTCCATTGGGCGTATCCTCAAGAGTCGAGGCGTTTCCGTCTCGCTCATGAAACTCGACCCCTATCTCAATGTTGACCCCGGCACCATGTCGCCATACCAACATGGCGAGGTATTCGTTACTCAGGACGGCTCCGAGACAGACCTCGACCTGGGTCACTACGAGCGTTTTGTGGATGTGAACCTGTCGAAACTGTCCAACATCACCGCGGGCCAGATTTACAGCGAGGTGATCTCCAAAGAGAGGCGCGGCGAATTCCTTGGAGGCACCATTCAGGCCGTTCCCCACGTCACCGACGCCATCAAGCAGCGCATACAGAAACTCGCCGAGGAGTCGCAGGCGGATGTCGTCGTTGTCGAGGTAGGTGGCACCGTGGGCGACATCGAGGGTCTTCCCTTCCTCGAGGCGATTCGTCAGATGCGTAACGAGGTCGGACGCGACAACGTCTTCTACGTGCATCTGACATTCCTGCCCTACATATCTTCAGCCGGCGAACTGAAGACCAAGCCGACCCAACACAGCGTCCGCGAGTTGCGCGGAATCGGCATCCAGCCGGACGCAATCGTATGTCGCTCCGACCACGACGTGGATGACGACATCAAAAAGAAGATTTCTGTCCACTGCGACGTGCCTGGAGAGGCGGTGATTACCCTCCCTACGGTGTCCAGCATCTACGAGGTGCCGCTAATCCTCCAGGACGAGGGCCTCTGCGACCTGATCATAGAAAGGCTTGATCTGAAAGGCGTTGAACAGGACCTCGTGGACTGGCGGAACATGGTCAACGCGATCCACCAGCCTAAGCGCGCGCTGCCAATCGCCATCGTGGGTAAGTACGTTGACTTGCGCGATTCGTACATCTCGGTCAAAGAGGCGCTCCTCCACGCCGGACTGCACCACGATCTGGATGTCGAGGTGGCTTGGATCAACTCCGAGCAAATCGAGAAGGAGGGAGCGGACTCACTGCTGGATTCGGTCGTGGGAATAGTCGTGCCGGGCGGATTTGGGCAGAGAGGCGTCGAAGGCATGATCCAGACCGCCACATACGCCCGCGACCACAATGTCCCCTACCTGGGCCTCTGTCTGGGTTTGCAGGTCATGGTGATTGAGATCGCGCGAAACGTCGTCGGACTGAATGGCGCCAACTCTACGGAAATGGATGCATCCACTCCCTATCCCGTCATTGACCTTATGGACAGCCAGCGCAAAGTCACCGACATGGGCGGCACGATGCGCCTGGGCGCATACCCTTGCAAGACCATACCGGATAGCCTTGCGGCCAGGGCATATACAGAGGATGTCGTTCAGGAGCGCCACCGCCACCGCTGGGAGTTCAACAACGCCTACCGAGAGCGGTTCGAGGCGGCCAACCTCTGGCCGACCGGCATCTCCCCGGACGGAACCCTCGTAGAGATCATGGAATACGCGCCTGCTACATTCATGCTCGGTACCCAGTTCCACCCCGAATTTCTATCCAGGCCGAACAGGCCACACCCACTCTTCCGAGAGTTCATGAACGCGGCCAGGGACGTAGTTCGAGAGGGCGGTCAGCCGCCTCTGCCCCTGTCGCAAGGTTGAGATGAATGCAAGCGGAGCAATGAGGGAAGGCAATCACGACGCGAGGTTGGTCACCGCCCAGGCGCCGAGTGCCTATGGCGACGACGGCGTCACCATTATCGGCATGATTGGGGTGACTCGTGAGAGTTCCTCCAACCGGGGAGCCACTCTGAGCGTGTTCGGAGGCGGCATCAATCCGGGCGCCGAAACGCCGTCAGGTGTTGATCCGGAATATATCCTGGATTTCGCCCGTGTTCATGAGGACGCGGGATTCGACATGGTTCTCACCGGCTACTCCTCCTCTACGCCGGACGGGTTCGAGGTGGCGGGTTACGCCGCGGCGCATACCGAAAGTCTGGGCTATCTGATAGCTCACCGTCCCGGATTCGTAGCACCCACTCTGGCCGCTCGCAAGGCCGCTACGCTGGACCAGCTCACGGGTGGCCGCATCGCGCTGCACATCATCACCGGGGGCAGCGATGTGGAACAGCGACAGGATGGCGACTGGCTGGACCACGACGCGCGCTATCGGCGCACCGACGAATATCTCGACGTCATTAGACGTGTCTGGACTTCCACCAGGCCGTTCGATCACCGGGGCGAGTTCTACCACATTGAGGGCGCCTACAGCCAGGCGCGATGTCTCCAGCGACCCCACGCGCCGCTTTTCTTCGGAGGAGCATCCGATATTGCGTTGGACGTGGCCAGCCGCCGCGCCGACCTGCTGGCGCTGTGGGGAGAACCGCGAGCCGCGATTGCCGAGCGTATAGCCGATGTCCGCAGACGGGTAGCCGCCGCCGGACGCGACCCGGAGCAGATGCGTTTCAGTCTGTCCGCCCGGCCCATTCTCGCCGACACGGAAGACAAAGCGTGGGAAAGGGCCGAGAGAATCCTCGCGCGAGTCAGGCGGGCGACAGCCGACCGCGTTTCTCCCGGGGTGCCCACGCGACCTCAGTCAGAAGGAGCGTGGCGACTGATGCGCTTCGCCGCCGAAGGGAATGTTCACGACGAGCGGCTATGGATGCCTATCGCTGCCGCCAGTGGGGCGTCTGGAAGCACTACCTGTCTGGTCGGAACGCCTCGGCAGGTGGCCGACTCACTACTGGCGTACTACGATCTTGGGTGCAGCGCGTTCATCATCCGCGGATTCGATCCATTGGCCGACGCCATTGACTACGGACGCGAGCTGATACCCATGCTCCGGGAAGGCGTGGCGCCGCGCCGGAAAGAAGCCTCGCGCAAGCCTGGAAACGCCGCGGTCTGAAACTCATTTCAGGATCAGGGCGCCCTGACCCCCATCCCGGGTGAAACCCCCTCTACGACCTCGCTCGCCTCCACGACCTGCGTCCCGCCTACGATGACATACTCTATCCCGGTCGGTGGCAGACTGGGATCCTCGTAGGTGGAGTTGTCTATGACCGTATCCGGGTTGAAGACGACGATGTCCGCGTCCATGCCCTGACCAATTCTCCCCTTCTTCGCAAAGGCCGGAGTTCTGTCCTGTAGCCTCTGCGCTGGCATCAGCGAACACTTGGACAGCGCATCTGACAGCGACAGCAGCCCCCGCTCCCGAACATATCTCCCGAGTATCAGCGAGTATGTGCCGGCAGTCCTTGGATGCCCCTTGCCCCCGCGCAGAAATCCATCTGTCGCGATTGCGCACAGTGGGCTCGTGACCGCCGTGTCAACAGCGTCCTGTGGCGTCGAGTGGACGATAACCATGCCGCCCATCTCGCGGTATTCCGCGAACGTGGAGGACGTGAGCCGCTCACCCGTCTCCGCCCACTGGAGGCTGTCATAGCTGATACCGTACTTCTGCTGCCAGCCCTCGCTGAACAGCGCGGAGTCAATGGCGGTCATCCCCGCCGAGTATGGATAACACTCAGTGGTGACGTCCAGTCCACGCTCACGCGCCCCCCGGATCATGGCAAGAGTATTGCCAGTCGCGTGCATACCCGTACTCTGGATGTGGACGATGTGCAGCGGAGCTCCGGTCACCGCCGAGGCCGCTATCACCTCTCCCGCCGCCTCGATGCTGCTCATCGGGTCCTGGTGTCCCTTGCCGCGAATGTGAACATGGCACGGCGCGCCGTACTTCGCCGCAATCCTGAAGACCTCGATTACCTCCCACCTGGAGCAGCCGCGTGTGTAGTCCAGTCCGAACCCTACCGCCAGCGCCCCTCGCCGCAGACCAAGTTCCACACCTTCCTTTATGCGTCCGAGTTCGTCCGCCGTCGCCTCTCGATACGCCGCGTCCGCGACCGGAAGGAAGTCCCCTGGATCGTCCATTACCTCGATGCGGACAGGAATGTGCCCCACGCTGGCGCCGAAGTTGACGAGCGACGTACCCTTGCGATTCTCATACCAGGAGTCTATGTCGCCCGCGCCGACTTCGAGTTCCAGAGCCGTCGTGACCCCGTCACGCGCCTGGACTTCATAGTTCTCGGCGTCCTGGCCGTGCGAGTGCAGATCAATGAATCCCGGCGCTACCACAAGGCCCTCAGCGTCTATGACCAAATCGCCCTCAGTGTCGGCGTGGGTGAGTGTCTCGATGCGTCCGCCTCTTACTCCGACGTTCCTTATTGCGTCCAGCCCGGATTCAGGATCAATCACCCTGCCGCCACGTATTACAAGATCGTAAGTCATGGATTTCCCCTCTGGTACAGATTGGATATGGGCAGATACTCTTCAGCGGCCTCGATCCGTCGTTCGACCACCTCGCCGTTCTGGACGAACAGGGTGTACGCGCCCGCATCCGGCGAAGCTGACAGAACCCTGTACCCATCGTCAACCAACGCAAGCGCGCAGTCGTTGTCTATCGCAATGCCAATACCGCCCTTCTTCCTCACCATGTCGTGAAAGCTCTGACGTCTTGGCACTCCGGCCGTTTCACCGTTATAGTGCGGGCACGCCAGACCCCTCACAAGCCCCATTCCGGTTACCGCGATGTAGTCCCAGTCTTCCGGGTGGTAGAACGACATCGAGTCGCTGTGTCCGCTGTCGAACCAGCAGATTGCGCCCGCGCTCACGCCGCACAGTACCGCGCCCCGAGCGTAGGCCTTCCGCAGGAGGACATCTACGCCCAGCCGTCGCCATCGGCGCATCATTTTCAGCGTGTTGCCGCCCCCGACGTAGATGATGTCCGCCCAGGCTATCTTTCGGGCGACCTCCGCCTGGTCCGGTGTACTGCCGAGCAGGTACAGAACTTCGGTATCGCATCCATAGGCGACACGGTAAGCCTGGTCGAACGTCTCCCAATACTCCACCGAGTCGCTGCTCGCCGTCGGTATGAAAAGCGCCCTCAGACTTTGCCGTCCCGGACCCACCGACGCGAGTTCCATAGTGGCCCTGTCTATCGGCTCGTTTACCAACGTACTGAGGTCTCCCCCGCCAATTGCAACTATCTTTCCCATGTGTGACCTCGCCTACACCAGATCGGTGGGATGTCGCGTGTGCCAGTCGGTTATAGCCTGGTATCCCCTGCCTATCGCAAGGCATACGTTCTCGTCATAGGCCCTGGACATGAACTGGATACCAGTCGGCATACCGTCTTCGTCAAACCCACTCGGCACCGAGACAGACGGCAGGCCGCAGCCGTTCCCTACTGCGCCTATCACATCCCCCGGTCCCGTGAGTGTCCGCCGGAACTGCTCGTCAATCGGCGTGGCGGTCGTGAGCGAGGTGGGCGCGGCAATCGCGTCGTAGCCGGACATTACCGAGTCAACCTCCCTGGCAACAACACCCCTCAGACGCAGCGCTTTGATATAGTCGCTTGCCAGAATCGCGGTTCTGGCATAGGGCCCGTAGTGGTCCTCCGGCGCGGTCAGTCCCGCCGGGCCACCCTCAGCTATAAAGTCCTCGAACGCGCTCGCCGACTCGACCATCAGGATAGTCCGCGTCACCTGCACGTATGGCAGGTCTGGGAACTCAACTTCTTCGACGTCCGCGTAATCGGCGAGCGCGGCGAGCGCGGCCTCGAAATTCACCTTCACCGCGTCCTGGGCTCCCTCAGTGGCTTCCTTGAGAACGCCTAACCTGAACTTACGTCCAGGATCGTAATTCGGGTCATAAGTGAACGGCTGCGGATAGGTCGTCGGGTCGTTGGAATCGGGCCCGGCAATCGCTTCCAGAACTATCCCGCAGTCGTCCGCGGTCAGGCAGAGCGGCCCCAGTTTGTCCAGCGTCCAGCACAGAGCCATCGCTCCGTATCGGCTGACTCGGCCATACGTGGGGCGCAGACCGGAGAGTCCGCAGTTGTTCGACGGCGAAAGAATCGAGCCCCAGGTCTCCGAACCGATAGCGAATGGCACAAGCCCGGCAGACACAGCCGCTCCCGATCCGCTGGAAGATCCGCCGGTCCAGCGTTCAGGATTCCAGGGATTGCGCGGCGGACCAGTGAAGGACGCGTTTGGCTGGTTGTATCCCATTCCCCCGGCCAGCTCGATCATTGCGACTTTTGCGGCCAGCGGAGCGCCCGCGCGCTCCAGCCTGGTCACTACTGTCGCGTCCTGGTCGAACTGCTGCCCGCTGAACGGTGCGGCTCCCCAGGACGTCGGTATCCCTCCCGACGTGGCAAGAAGATCCTTCGCTCCGAACGGAATACCCGCAAGTGGACCGGGGTTCCGCCCGGCGGCAAGCTCCGATGCAACTCGGCGCGCGGTTTCCAGCGCGCGCTCGGATGTCAGAGTCACCAGCGAATTGTAAGCCGGGCCGAACTCGTCCAGTCGCGCCAGACACATTTCGGTCAGTTCTACAGGAGATACGGCGCCCTCACGTATAAGCGACGACAACTCTCTGATGGGCGTAAAGGCGAGTCCATTAGCCATTGTCGTCACCCCTGAAAGGCTTGAACGTCGAGAAAGGCTCGATGTCGTTGGTCAGCCGAACGGCGCGCATCGGCGCGAGGAAGTCCGAGAGTCCAACGACCGTCTTGCGCACCTCTTCCAACTGTTCGTCGTCCATCAGGTGACCGTACTTCTCTTTGACCACCGCGAACATCAAGTCCTGTTCCAGAGACTTCCCGTTCTCATTACCCATAATAGCTTCCTCGATTCCCAATATTCCGGTTCAAACAATCATGCGCCATCCTCTGGCAACTGTAAACTGTAAACTAAAAACTGTAAACTAAAAACTGAAATGACACTTCTATCGGGCATTTTCGGCTACCCAATCCGGCATTCCATATCGCCCGCTATGCACAACGCCGCATTCGCGAGTCTCGACATAGACGCGGTGTACTCGGCATGGGAGACGACCCCGGACGACCTTGCGGCCGGAGTAGCCTCATTGAGAAGCGAGGACTATCTGGGTGCGAATGTCACCGTGCCGCACAAGCAGGCGGTCATGGTACATCTGGACGAGATTGACGACCTCGCGACAAGAATCGGTGCGGTCAACACAATCGTCAATCGGGACGGTCGCCTGATGGGTTCGAATACTGATGCGCTCGGATTCATCAACTCCCTCCGAAGCGAAGCGGGAGTGACCGTAGCCGGTCTCGAAGTCGTCCTGATTGGCGCTGGCGGCGCCGCACGGGCGGCGGCATACGCGTTAGCCGAAGGAAGGGCGTCCGCACTGGCGATAGCGAACCGGACGGTCGAGCGAGCTGAATCACTCGCCAGCGAGCTCGCAGAGACGGGTATCCTTGCGAATGCGTTTGGCCTCCACGACCCCGATTTTCTATCCGCCTGTGAACGAGCCGACCTGATTGTCAACTCTACCTCTGTCGGAATGCTGCACGGCCCGGCGGAGGGCGATTCTCCTGTCCCCGCAGAAGTCATTTCTCCCGGATGCGTCGTCTATGACATGGTTTACAACCCGCCCAAGACCCCCTTCCTCTTGGATGCCGAGAGAGCGGGGGCGCAGGTCATTGGCGGTCTGCCTATGCTCGTCTATCAGGGAGCGGCAGCCTGGTCACGTTGGACGGGCCGCGAAGCTCCGGTGGATGTGATGTTCGAGGCGGCGAAAGAGGCGCTTGGTTTGTAGGAACGCCGTCCGAACGCCGAAAATCAAAGGAAGGTGGTGGAACCCAGTATGACCCACGTCAATCCTCCGGTTAAGACCGACGATCCCGCAGACGCCGTTACGCAGTGGTTCACGCTGATGGAGCGATACTGTGCCAGTGTTGATTACGACTCTGCCGAGCAAATCTTTGCGGAGGATGTCGTGTCGTTCGGTACTGCGATGAGCATTGTGCGTGGTCGCAAGGCACTGCGAGAAGGACAGTGGGAGAGCATCTGGGGAAATATCAACGACTTTAAGATGGACCTGGACAACGTTCATGCGGGAGGAAGCGGAAATCAGGCGTGGGGAGTCGTCTCATGGACTTCCACCGGATACGACAGCAATCACAAGCCGTTCAGTCGTCCGGGACGGGCGACCGTCACGCTCGAACGGCGTGATGGAGTCTGGCTGGCTGCGCATACCCACTTTTCTCTTTCCCCAGGTACGCCACAGCGTACTTTCGGCGCCAGGGCGTGAAATGCGGTTCATAGGGTCCTTTCCTTCAAACAGGCCCTCCATTCTCGTAGAAGCCGCGAGCGGATATGTCTTCTAATTAGGGTGGCGGAATGCGTCAAACTTTGCCGAGGGCGAACGAGTGAGAAGTGTCGCAGTAAGGGGATTCGAAATGAAATATAGCTCCAAACCCAGCGTCTATCTCGTAAGCAAGCCTTCCGTTGACTGGGATCAGATCGCCGCGTTCCTGTCCGACGAGGAACTACCCGGTATGGACCGGAGCATTCGCGCCGGACTCGATGACGCCAACGCCATCATAGAGACCTCCGCGCGGCTATGCTACATGAGTTTCGCTCGCGGGCGGCGTGACATCGAGGACTTTATATACAACCTGCTCAGTTCCAAGGACGGGTCGGTATTCGAACACGTCAACTACGGTTTCGTGATAACGGGTGTGTCGCGCAGTCTCACCCACGAGCTTGTTCGCCACAGGGCCGGATTCGCCTACAGCCAGCGCTCCCAGAGGTATGTTGACGAGACCGAGGGCGCGTTCGTCATGCCGCCTGCCCTGGTCATGGAGAACGGAGCGGCGGATGACGCCCGAGCCATACTGGAAGACGCCCTCGAGTCAGCCGCCGACAGCTACGTAAAGCTGGTAAAGGAACTCGAAGAAGTCCTGCCCAGGGAGCGTTTCAGCCACAACACCGACCGCCGCAAGGCGATAAGGCAGGCCGCGCGGGCCGTGCTCCCTAACGCGACCGAGACCAAGATATTCGTCACTGGAAACGTCCGCGCCTGGCGTCACTTCATCGAGATGCGCGCCGCGCCGTTCGCCGACTGGGAAATCCGCTCTCTGGCCTTGCAGATACTCGAACTGCTTCAAAAGGAAGCCCCCTTGATGTTCGGCGATTTCGAGGTCAGCGATCTGGGCGACGGCACACAGGTCGCCACACCGAAGTACTCGAAGGTCTGAACTGGCAACCCTTCGCGCTTCTGCTTCTTTCCTTGTGGCCCACACCATGACTTAATTGTGGAGATTCAATCCGGTAGCGAGTCCGGGCCGGTGAGCTTGCCCGTATTGACGCTCCCCATTCCCGTTGCTACACTCGCGCCAACCTAAACTCGGATGGCACGATGAAATTCGGAATCTTCTACGAGCACCAGATACCGCGTCCCTGGGACGATGGCGACGAGCGCAAGCTGCTAAGAGACGCGCTGGAACAGGTCGAACTCGCCGACAGGCTTGGCATTGACTACGCTTGGGAAGTTGAGCACCACTTTCTGGAAGAATACTCCCACTCCTCTGCGCCGGAAGTGTTTCTTGCCGCGTGCAGCCAGCGCACAAAGAGGATCAGACTCGGACACGGCATCGTGCTCATGCCGCCCGGATTCAATCACCCCGCCCGGGTTGCCGAGAGAATCGCCACGCTGGACCTGGTGAGCGACGGCAGAGTTGACTGGGGAACGGGAGAATCTAGTTCACGCCTTGAGCTTGAAGGATTCGGAGTGGACCCCAAGCTGAAGCGCGATATGTGGATGGAAACGGTCAGAGAGACCGCTCGCATGATGACTGCCGAGCCGTACCCTGGCTTCAATGGCAGATTCTTCTCGATGCCGCATCGCAACGTGGTTCCCAAGCCACTGCAGAAGCCGCACCCACCTATCTGGGTAGCCTGCTCCAACCGCGAGACTATCAAACTGGCCGCGCGACTCGGCATTGGCGCGCTCACATTCGCTTTCGTCGGCGCGGAAGACGCAAAGCATTGGGTCTCTGAATACTACGAAACTTTCAAGAACGAGTGCGAGCCCATCGGACAGGCAGTCAACCCGAACATAGCGATGGTGACCGGATTCATGTGTCACAAAGACAGCGACACGGCGGTGAAACGTGGCCTGCCGGGAATACAGTTCTTCGGTTACGGTCTGAACCATTACTACTCCACCGGGACGCACGTGCCCGGCAGGTTCAACATCTGGGACGACTTCGAGGCGCATCGCAACGGGGAAAACGAGCCTACCGGCTGCATTGGAAGCCCGTCGCAGGTGCGTGAGACGCTTCTGCAATATGAAGAGGCGGGAGTGGACCAGGTGGTGTTCATTCAGCAGGGCGGCAGAAACCGGCATGAGCACATTTGCGAATCTCTCGAACTGTTCGCCAGCGAGGTGCTGCCCGAGTTCAAGGAGCGGGAAGAGACAAGACTCCGCGCGAAAGCCGAGGAACTTGCGCCGTTCATAGAAAGAGCGGAAAGTCGGATTAAGAACATCGAGCGGATGGACCCGATACCGGAAGTCGAATCCTACCCCGTTCTAATGGAAAAGCTCGGTATCCCCCAGGAAGACCGGCGAGAGGGCAGGGACATTCTGTCATCGCTTCTTGGCGCGGAAGCAGACGAGCGTTCGAGAGATTGATTCCGTTCAGGAGACAGCGATAATGTCCAAAGCCCAACTGGAAAACGTAATAGAGCTTCTGACCTCCCGGGACCGGCCGGAGAATCCCACGGTCGAGGATTCTCGCGCGGGCTTTGAAAAACTCGCACGGGTTGTCGGAGGCAAGACGCCCGCGAGCATACAGCAGGTGGACGCCGGCGGTGTCCCGTCCGAGCTCGTATCCTCTGAGGGGGCGTCCGACGACACCGCCACTCTCTACCTGCACGGCGGAGGCTACGTCATAGGTTCGCCCAGGACACACCGCGAATTCGCGCGCAGACTCTCAGCATCTAGCCAGGCGCAGGTCCTTGTCATAGACTATCGGCTCGCGCCTGAAGACCCGTTTCCAGCCCCGGTCGAAGACACTGTAACAGCATATCGCTGGCTCCTCGACGAAGGTTACGCCCCCGAAAGGCTGTCCATAGCGGGCGACTCGGCAGGCGGCGGACTCACCGCCGCGACTCTCGTCAGCATCAGGGACCAGGGACTTCCACTTCCTGCCTGCGGAGTATGCCTGTCGCCCTGGGTTGACATGGAAGGCTTGGGAGACTCCATGACCAGCCGCGCCGACCGCGACCCTATGGTCCAGCGCGAGGGTCTGGTCAGCATGGCGGGCGTGTACCTTGGTGGTGCCGACCCACGGTCCCCGCTGGCCGCCCCGATGTACGCCAATCTGGACGGACTTCCCCCACTGCTCATACAGGTCGGAGCCAGTGAAACGCTGTTCGACGATGCAGTCCGGCTCGATGAGAAAGCGCGCGCCGCCGGAGTCGAAACGACATTCGAGGAGTGGCACGACATGATCCACGTCTGGCACATTTTCGCCCCGATACTCGAGGAAGGCCAGCAGGCAATCGAACGCATGGCTGAATTCATGCGGAGCAAGTGGGATGGCGACTAGTACCTTAACCATATGAATTTGCTACATCCTTCAGCTTACCGTCATTTGTATGTTGAAAATCCCTGCCCCTTACTTGATACGGGGATGGGAGTGAAACCTCAACTACAATTCAGTCATTCCCGCGAAGGCGGGAATCCAGAGGTGGGGCAGCGCTTGCAAATGGCAAAACTAACTGGACGCTGTACTAGTCTCGATACTCTGATGAAACGCCGAGCTCTCAATATTCACTAAGGCTTGAAAATGGCAAAAGCGAGACCCGAACCAATATTCGACTGGTTCATTCCGATAGACGGCGACGGCGCCCATATCGGGACCGTTCGCGCAGAACGCCCCCCGACGTTCGAGTACCTGCGCGATGTTGTCGAAACAGCCGAGCGAAACGGATTCTACTCGCTTCTCATACCCACACGATTTGCCAACGGGTTGTTCGAGGAGACTGCCCCGCTCGCAGAGACTTGGACGACGGTAACGGCGCTTGCGGCCGTGACAAGCAGGATCAGGTTCCTCGTAGCAGTCAGACCCGGATTCATTTCACCCGGTCTTTTCGCGCAGATGGCCGCTACCCTCGACCAGATAAGCGGGGGACGCATTGACCTCAACGTCGTACCGGGCGGAATCCAGGGCGACTTCGAGCGGTTCGGAGAGACGAGCGACCACGCCAACAGGTACGAACGCGCTGAGGAGTTCATTGCCGCTCTACGCGCGCTCTGGCGGAAGCCCGACCCCGTGGACTTCGACGGGCGGTTCATAAATCTCAGGGGCGCGCTCGTATCGCCCGGAGTCGTGAACAGCGGACCGAGGTTCTATCTGGGCGGAGCGTCCGACCGAGCCCTCGATCTCGCGGGAAAACAGTCCGACATATACCTGGCCTGGATACTTCCGCAGGATCAGATAGCCACGCACATCGAGAGAGCCAACGAGAAATTCAAAGATGCCGGAAGAGAAGCGTCTTATGGTCTCAGGACCCACATCATCGTAAGAGAAACAGAGGCCGAGGCGTGGCACGCGGCTGAAGACCTGCTTGCCGAGGCCGCGTCGGTCGTCCGGGACCAGAGGAGTTCCGCTTTCGCGGGGACGGCGATGGTCGGACAGCGCGCCCAGGCCCGCGTCGTCGAGGATCACAGACTCGGCGCTCATCTCTGGAACGGCATATCAACGGTTCGGGTCAACTGCGGCACAGCTGTCGTTGGAACCCCCGAACAGGTCGCCGGAGAGTTGTTCGGCTACTGGAAACTCGGAATAGACGAGTTCATCCTGTCTGGGTTCCCTCACGTCGAAGAGTGCGACCGCGTAGCCGAGACGCTGCTTCCAATATTCAAAGATATGATCGCGAACGAATCAATGGCATGAAATGGGCGCTCCGTTCCCCGGCGCGCCTCTGAAGTCGATACCCCCACCCCTAGTAGGCGCACTACTGTCGCCACTAGAAAGCCAGACGAGGTGGCCTATGTCCTCTCAACCCGCTGAACAGCCTTCCTTATGGATGAAGTGGAGGCTTCCTGGCCTGATTGCGGTCGGCATCCTGGTTGTAGTGCTTATCCTGTACGTCGCGCGCGGCGCTCTGTTCCCTTTTATTGTCAGCATAGTTCTCGCCGAACTCCTCTACCCTTTCGTGGAATTCCTCGAAAGGTGGATGCCCGGCAGGCGTAGATTTCCCGGCGTCGCCAGGGTAGTTTCCATTCTGCTGATCTACATCCTTTTTATAGCGTTGGTCGCCGTGGTACTGTATCTGACCATTTCCTCGATTATCAGTGAGGGCAGCAAGTTCATCGAATCTGTACCGCAATTGATCGAGCAGGCCAGGGTTACCGTAGAAGATCTGTACGCGCAGTACAGCGACCGTATTCCTGAGGAATTCGTAACGCAGATCCAGCAAATGCTGGAATCAAGTATTGGCGTAGTCGGCGACGCCGCGCTGAAGGTAGCCCTGAGCGCAATCAGCGGAGTCGTAAGCACGGTGTCCTTCGTCATCGGCCTGATAATCGTGCCGATCCTGCTGTTCTACCTGCTCAAGGACAAGGACGAACTGCTCGACGGCGTGTATTCTCCTCTCTCCAGCAGTGCCGAAAAACATACACGCAACGTACTGGGCATAATTCACTCGGTTATAGGCTCCTACATACGAGCACAGTTGATCAGCGTTTCGGTAGTAGGCATACTGGTATTCTTGGGTCTGACCCTCCTCGGCATAGAATTCGCCCTGATTCTTGGCATACTGGCCGCAGTCTTTGCGATCATCCCGATTGTTGGCGCCATCATTGGAGCCGTTCCCGGTTTGCTGTTTGCATTGGCGAATGATCCGGACAAGGTCGTCTGGGTGCTTCTGGTCTATGTCGTGGCGCAGCTGCTGGAGAGCAATGTCGTAACTCCGAAGCTGCAGGCCAACGCGGTTCGTCTCCATCCGGTGATGGTAATGGCCATTCTGGTTATCGCGGCTGACATAGCCGGCATCTGGGGTATGATCGCCGGTGTTCCTATCGTTGCCGCGGCCCGAGATGTATTCGTTTACTTCCAGAAGCAGTGGAGCCGGAGAGGCGAACAAGAGGCACCAGGCGAGGGGAACAATCCGGACCCGGACAACGAGGCACCCCTCGATGAAGCGCAGCCTGAGACCGCTCCCGGATCAGCATAAATGGAGGACCAGCATGAAATGGATCAGATACCAGTACGGAGGCAGAGTCAGCTACGGCATCCTTGAGAATGAACAAGTGGAGGAAGTCTCCGGATCCCCATTCGGCGAATACAGCCGAACCGGACATCGCTTCCCGCTGTCCGCCGTCCAGATACGAATCCCGTTCGAGCCCCTGACGTTCTACGCGGCGGGCGTGAACTACGAGGAGCACGTACGAGAGGCCGCCGCTCTGCTCGGACGCGAGCCCGATCTGCCCGAAAAGGCGGACGTCGGCTACCGCGCCAACAACGCGCTCATAGCGCACGGCGAGCCGATAGTCATCCCCAAAGACGCCACCGAGCGCGTCCAGTACGAAGGCGAACTCGTCGTCGTGATCGGCAAGCAGGTCAAGCATGTATCCGAGGAAGAAGCGCTCGACTGCATACTCGGATACTCTATCGGGAACGACGTGAGCGAGCGCACATGGCAGGCCGGGGACCGTACTCTGTGGAGAGCCAAGAACAGCGATACGTTCAAGCCGATGGGCCCCTGGATCGAGACCGACGTTGAACTCGACAGCCTCGAGACGACCGTGAGGGTCAACGACACCGTCGTCTCCCAGTTCCCCACGAACAACATGATCTTCGGCGTCGCCCACTACATAAGTGAAATGACGAGGTACATGACGCTATACCCGCGCGACATGATCTGGATGGGAACCGACGGCGCCACCGAGAACATCAAGGCCGGCGACACCGTGGACGTGGAAATATCCAGCATTGGAACTCTTAGTAATCCCGTTATTTCCGAGGAATAAATTTCAGATTAACCGTCATTCCCGTGAAAACGGGAATCCACAGCGTCGAATCTGTTCGTTCCCCAACTGTCCAAAGGACAGAGGAGTATAATCAGTCATGACAGAAATCAATTCCGTACTTGGCCCGATGGACACCGCCGACCTGGGTTTCACCCTCTCACACGAGCACGTAATCGTGTCTTCTGCCGGTATCCAGTATGTCTATCCCGAATTCATTGACCGTGCGGGTTCCATCGAGCGCGGAATAGCCGACCTGGGCGAAGCCTACGCCGAGGGGCTTCGCACCATCATTGACGTCACTACTATAGACCTCGGACGCGATATTCGTATGCTGGAGCAGGTCTCCCGCGAGTCCGGCGTCAACATAATCTGCGCCACCGGAACATGGCGGGACATTCCTAGGGTCTTCTGGACCTCCACTCCCGACATGATTGCCCCCTTGTACATCCGCGAGATAGAGGAGGGCATCGAGAACACTGGTATCAAGGCCGGAATAATCAAGGTCGCCAACGACATGGGTGGCGTGACCGAAGAAGGGGAGATAATCCTCAGGGCAGCGGCGCGCGCGCAGATAGCCACGAACGTCCCCATCTCCACCCACACCTGGGCGCCAGAGCGCGTCGGCGAACAGCAGGTTGCGATATTTGAGGACGAGGGAGTTGACCTGAACCGAGTTTACGTCGGCCACTCCAACGACACTACCGACACCGAGTACCTGATAGGTCTTCTGGAGAAAGGTGTCTGGATCGGGCTCGACAGATACCCTGGCAGGAAGACCGAACTCACCCCCGACTGGGAGGGTCGCACCGAGACCGCATGGAAGCTGATTCAAGCCGGTTGGAGCCATCGCATCATGCTCGGGCATGATTGGTCCGTAACCCTCAGCATAGCCAGCCAGGAGATGCAGGAACAACGCCGCCAGTACAACCCCGACGGCTATCTGTTCATCACACGCCGCGTCATCCCGCGCCTGAAGGAACTCGGCGCAACCGACGACGACATCAACAACATCTTCGTGGACAACCCCCGCCGCTTCTTCGAGGGGAAACAGTAGAGGTATAAATCGGCATCCCCGAAACACCAACCCCAGCCACAGGCCCGCACACACAAAAACGGGGCCTTGCCAGGCAAGACCCCGTCCGAATTAGAGATGTCCCAGGGAACACCTACCCGGAACACCTCCGACTACTACTATCCAATTCAGCAACCTCCTTTCCAGGGACACTTCCAAGGGCTTTCAACAACTTCCACCCGAATCCCTGAACACCATTATATGCCCAACAGCCCAATTTTGAAAACCGAATCCTGAACCTGTCGAGGTGCGAACCGCCATGATCGGACACATGAACGGGGTGATTATCTGGACCGGGGACTTGCCGCGCCTCAAAGAGTTCTACTGCGACACACTGGGAATGGAGCCTTACTCCGTCCGACCCTACTTCGTCTCATTCAAGTGGGGAGGACTCAGATTCGCCATCGGCAGCCACGACCACGTGAGCGGACAGGCCAGGGACCCACATCGCATCATGGTCAACTTCGACGTGGAGGGCATACACGAACTCCACGAGGAACTCGCCGCAGGAGGCGTGGAGTTCATACGGAAGCCTGAGAAAGAGCATTGGGGAGGCTGGGTAGCCTCATTCTTGGACCCGGACGGCAACATCATCCAGGTCCTCGAGCAGCCCCCCGAACGCAAGGGCGAACCGATCCCCTGACCCACAGGCCACCCGTAGGGCATCCCTAGTGGGCGCCCGCCAGACCGATAGAGATCCTCCCTCTACCTTGATGGGAGAGGGCTGGGGTGAGGGAGAGAACCCTACGGACCCTCTTCGTAATACTGAAGCGGCGACCGCGGATCGAACGGCCTGTACGGATACTTCGACAGTTGCTCCTCATCCAGATCAATACCAATGCCCGGGGTGTCCGGTACCTTGATATATCCTTCTTCGACCTTGAACGGGTTCACCGCAATGTCGTTGCCGAAATCTTCGAGGTTCACGAAGTACTCGGTTATCAGGAAGTTCGGAATCGCGGCCGACACCTGAATCGTCGCCGCAAGTCCGAGCGTCGTGCTGTTGAAATTGTGCGGCGACACCACTACGTAGTACGGCTCCGCCATCGCCGCTATCTCCTTCAACTCCAGTATCCCTCCCACGTTGCACACGTCGGGATTGAGAATGTCCGCGGCTTGCTTCTCGAACACTTCCCGAAACTCGAACTTGGTGTAGAGTTCCTCACCTGTCACGATTGGAATGTTCACGTCCCTCTTGACCGCGGCCAGCGCGTCAATGTTCTCTGCGAGCACCGGCTCTTCATACCAGAAGGGACGGTAGCGTTCGATCTCACGCCCGATGCGCCTCGCGTGCATCGGAGCAAGACGCCGGTGCATCTCCACCAGTATATCTACGTCCCAGCCAACGGCTTCACGCACGACTCGCACGTTCTCGATAGCCGCATTCTCCACTTCCTTGCTCACGAAGGTTCGCCAGGGTCCGGGTATGGGATCGAACTTCATCGCCGTGAAGCCCATCTCCACCACGGCGCGAGCCCTGTCCGCAAGTTCATCCGGCGGACCGCCGCTCCAGCCGTTGGCATACACGCGAATCTTGTCCCGGCACGCTCCTCCGATGAGCATGTGCACCGGCATACCAGCCTTCTTACCGGTGATGTCCCACATCGCGTGCTCGATACCGCTCACCGCGCACCAGAAGTCCATCGCGCCCCGTCGCCCCGCGAAGTCGTCGTAAGACCACTGCAGAAAGTGCTTGATGTTGCGCGGATCCCGCCCGATAAGATACCGCCGCATCTGGTCAATATGCGCCGTCACCTGCACGTCCCTGTCCGACTGCGTATAGGCTTCCCCCCACCCATATATCCCCTCATCCGTCTCCACCTTCACAAAGCAGAGATTCTTCCCCCGCCCCGGGTTTGCCAGAAAATGTTTCACATCTGTTATCTGCATGGGAGTCTCCAGTGTTCAGTTATCAGTATTCAGATTGGCGATTACTGGCGTTTGTTGGTCTTCAGTCGGGTTATTAGCGAGCCCATCATTCTCTTGATTTGAACGAGTTCACTATTGAGTTTGTTATGAGTCTTAGCATCAATGAGATTCAGGTCACGTGCCAAAATCAGGTGATACTCCAGTTCACTTGCGGATCCGGACGCTATGCTGAGAAATCGGGCGAGTTCAGGGTTTCCGACACGTCCCGATCCCTCGGCAATGTTGGCTGGTATTGAGGCTGCCTCTCTCCGTATCTGGCTCGTCAATCCAAATTGTTCACTCGCCGGAAATGATTTGTGACTCTGCATAGGTCAAGCGTCAGAGCGTGGCTTCGCTTCCAAACTACGAGATTCTTGAAGTCCTGCATAGTTTTTAGAATTCAGACTGACTACTGAAAACTGATAACTTAAAATTACCTCGCCGTCCATCCCCCATCCAGCACCAACTCGCTCCCCGTAACCCACCGCGACTCATCCGACGCCAGATACAGTACGCCATTCGCTATCTCGATAGGCTCTCCGTAACGTCCTATCGGAATTCTGGACAGCATCTTGGCATAGGCTTCCGGGTCAGCCCTGCGCTGTTCGGTCATGGCGGTATTTATCGGCCCCGGATGTACCGAATTGCACCGTATCCCGTCCGGCGCGTACTGCATCGCGGTGTGCTTCGTGAGCAGCCTCACCGCTCCCTTGGACGCCTGGTACTGAGGACTGGACTGCTCCGTCCCCACGAGGCCCAACTGCGACGATATGTTGATTATGGAGCCGCCGCCTGATTCCTTCATCGCCGGAATCGCGTGCTTGGTCCCAAGAAACACTCCCTTCGTGTTGATGTCCATGACGCGGTCCCAATCCTCCTCGCTCGTCTCATGCAGAAGACTCCACTGGCTGACGCCCGCGTTGTTCACCAATATGTCCAGCCGTCCGAACGCCGAGACAGTATCCGCTATGGCCCTCTGCCAGTCTGACTCACTGGTCACGTCAAGAGGCGCGAACAGGCATTGCCCGCCCGATTCGCTTATCTCTGCGGCAACCGCCCGGCCCTCTTCCACCAGAGTATCGCCTATAGCGACCGCAGCTCCCTCGCTCGCAAACAGCCGCGCTTCCACCGCTCCCATTCCTCTTGCGCCACCGCTGATGAATGCTACCTTTTCCTCGAGTCTCATAGTTCTTAGTCCTTAACGTTTAGTTCCTAGTCGTGAATCACTGCCCCTAAATTCCTCTATGACGTATGCGATACTGACTTCGCGTAACAACTATCATAACCCCACTATTCATTGCGTCCGCGTGTAGATCAAGCAACTCCACCATTGCCGCCACTTTTTCTTCAACCCGCATTTCAGCGAATCGAATAATGCACGGGTGAGCCAGACCGCGTACAAACACTAGCTCGCCAAAGTCCTTATCCTCGGTAACGAGTATGCGCCCCTCTTCAGCCGCAATGTCGAGTATCTCTTCATCCGCTGTGCCGGGAATCATATCCGAAGCCGATATAACATCGTGTCCCAGCCGCGTCAAAGTGGCGCGCATACTGCGAGAGGACGCCGAAACATCCAGAAGAAATTTCACGGCGCTCCCTGTACGCCTACACGCTCATGTATCTGTTCCCCTGCTAGTGAGCGATACGCGAACAGAAAGCACGCCTGTATGTCTTCCGGTTCCAGAAACGAGTACTCATCCAATATCACCTGTACGCTATCTCCCGCCGCCAACATTCCCAGAATATGCTCCACCGAGATTCGCATATCTCGGATGATAGGCTTCCCGCCCAACACGTCCGTCCGCACCGTAATTCGATTCAGAATCTCCTGCTCGTTCGTCATTGTTCTTATCCTCTATTTAGTTCTTAGACGCGCGATTAGGGGAGCGTAGCATTTTCCTAACTTCGACGAGTTCGTTCAACTAATTACTGACTACTATCGGCCATCAGCCGATCCACCAGCGCAGTTGCCCAGGCTCTCAAGTTATCGTCGAGATCTGTGCCACAGTGTGGACACTCATAATCACCCACACAGTAACGCATTCCGCATGTCGGGCAGGGTTGAATCCAGTCCAGGCTATCTATTGCTTGTTGAATCTGCTGTTCGGTCGCCATCTTCGATTCTCAGTCCTCCGTAGGGGCGTCCCCTGTGGACGCCCACTCTTCTAGTGCTGTATCCATCTGAGATAATGACTTAACCCAACTACTAATCGTCATTCCCGCGAAGGCGGGAATCCAGGGGTAGGGTAAGCTGCAATATGGCAGAACTTGCTGGCCCCGGTTCTAGTCATCAGTCCTTAATCGGTCGAACAACCCAAACGCCTCTTCGCCGCTCGGCATCCCCGCAATCGCGCCCCGTTGCCTCAGCTTCAGCCCCGCAGTTATCGTTCCGAGTCGTCCCGCGTCCTCTACGCTCATTCCGTTCAATAGCCCATGTATGAAGGCCCCATTGAAAGCATCCCCAGCTGCGGTGGTGTCTATGAGACCACCCGGAGAGTAGGCCGGAACCTCGACGATGCCATCCTCAGAACCAATCACCGCTCCTTCCTCTCCCCGGGTCACTGCGACAACAGGCACATCCAAGTCACGGTAATGCTCGACCATGCGATAGGGGTCGTCGGAGCCGATCAGAGCCGGAGCATCCTCTGACGAGTTCGTCAGAAAGTAGTCCACATACGGCAGCAACTCGACGGCGGCCTCGCGCAGATCTTCGGGACTCCAGAGCTGGTGGCGGTAGTTCGGGTCGTATGAGACCTTCAGACCGCGTTCTTTGGCGATCTGCGCTGCCCTCAGAACCGTCGCGCGAGCGCTTTCCGAGATAGCCTGCGCGATGCCCGAGCAGTGCAATACCTTCGCGGAGCCGATGTATTCGGGATCAAGGTCGTTAGGCTCCAGCGTGGTGGGCGCGCTTCCGCTGCGGTAGTACACGAACTCCCTGTTGCCATCAGGCATAAGCGCGACGAAGTGGACCGCGTTGAACCCCCCCACTGTCTTGATCTGACTCGTGTCAATTCCAAGTGAGTTCCAAGTGTTGAGAAGATACCCCGCGAACGGGTCGTCGCCCAACCGCGTTATATATCCCGAACTGGTGCCAAGTCGCTGTGCGGCAACGCAGATATTGAAACTGTCCCCGGCGAGCGAGCGCGTGAAAGACTCGGCCTCCTCAATCGGGTCTTCCGAGAACAGTTCGATCATGCACTCGCCAATACTGATGAGGTCAGGCATGAGACTTCCCCTACCTTCGGACGTACTTCACGATGCGACGTCCAGTCATGCCCTCCACCGGCTGCACGAAATATATGTTACCGTCCGAATCGCCCGCCGCCCCGTGACAGCTTCGGAATTCAGGGCCGCCCCACCGGGCGAGCGTGTTGCCGTCCGCGTCCAGAACACTCAGAAAGCCGCCATTGTGTTCCGCGACGTAGGCGGCGCCCGCTGAGTCCATCCAGACGACCGCAGGCCCGATAAGCTCTGAGGGCCACTGTCCGATATAGCCGCCTTCCTGGTCGAATACCTGCACGCGGTCGTTCTCACGATCCGCCACTAGAACTTGTCCCTCGGAATCAACCCAGACGCCATGCGGGAGATTGAACTGCCCTGGCCCGCTGCCCGGATCTCCCCAGCTCTTCACGTGTTCGCCATCGGACGTGAACTTGTGGACCCGGCAGTTGGCGTATCCGTCAGCGACGAAAACGCTGCCGTCTTCTGCTACAGCGACACCCGCCGGCAGGTTGAACGGCTCGCCGCCGTGGGTTACGTCACTCCAGCCGTTGGACGAGAAGACCGAATTGTCCGCGCCGGTGTCGGAGCGATATCCCTTCTCACCAATGGTCATCAGCAGTTCGCCGTCAGCGGTGTACTTGAGGATCTGGCCCATATCGCGGTCAACGATCCAGATGTTGTCGGAAGGGTCTGCGTAGATGGCGTGTGGGAACACGAAGTCCACTCCCTCCCAGTGGCTCAGGTAGTTGCCGTCGCTGTCGAACACGATTACGCCGCGCTCCCCGCGATTGAACCCGTAAACCCTGTCCTGCGAGTCAACCGCGACCGCCGCCATTGGCGCGTCCCAGTCGTCGGGCAGTTTCGCCCAGTCGTAAATCACGTCGAATGTGTGCTTGTCGCTTCCAACCGTAGCCATAAGGAACCTCTCTCGATTGTCTATCAACTATGCCGCCCGTACCGCCTCAGGCTTGCACGCCTCCATCACCGCCAGCGTCGAATCCACGCCTCGCCTTGCAGCCACCACTCTCACTATTGCCGTGTCCAGACCCTCGGCGAGACGCGCGAATGCCGCCGCCGCTCCGTCTGCCCTGCCGAAGTAGCCTACGCTCTGAAGTATCTCCGCGGGGAACGCCTCAGCGACCTCGTCGTTGGACGCCCCTTTCTTCCTCATCTCATCGAGCTGCGCCAGTTCGTCGGTGAATCCCATCCGCTCGAAGTGTGCCCTGTATCCAAGCTGACGCTCGCGCTCTGTGGGTACGGACGCTCCGAGCGCGTATCCCATCGTAGCCTTCGCCAACGCGATCCGCGCCATGTCAACGTCGTCGTCAACGCAGATCCTTATGTACTCAGCCACGTTTATCTCAGAGGGGTCTCGACCGGCCTTCGCCGCCCCCTCCGCGATACGGTCCCGGCTCCACGCTATCTGCTCTGGCGTACACCAGTTCAGACTCGCTCCGTCCGCCAGTTCTCCGCTCATTTCCAGCATCTTCGGTCCGAGAGCGCCGAGATAAACCGGAGTTTCCGGGGCCGGGCGCATACCTAGTCTCATACCCTTGAGAGTGGTTGTATCGCCCTCATAGTCAACTCGCTCGCCATGCACCAGCGGTCGGATGACCGACAGGTAGTCCCGCATCAGCGCGAGCGCGGACATACGCCCAACACCGAGCGCGGCCCTGGCCTGCGGCCTGTACGCGCCGCCCGACCCGATGCCCATTATGAACTTACCGCCCGTAATGTCGCTGACCGTCCCGCCCTCCATAGCGAAAGATAGAGGCGTCCGGTACATCACCGGAGAGACGGCAATTCCTGTAGTCAGCCCTTCCGGGACGATCTCTGTAGTCGCCTGCCAGCGTTGCACGCAAAGGTGAAACGAGTCCTGTCCGTTGCCTTCCGGCGTCCAGATGCTCGTGTATCCCAGCTTGGCGGCTTCACGGGATACCTCCCGCTGCTGATCCCAGTTCAAGCCGAGCGTGGGGTCCAGTCCAACTCCGATTTCCATATCCCAAACCTCGCAGTTTTCAGTTGTCGGTTTTCAGCCGTCAGTTTACAGGTTTGCCCCCGCCTTGTCAGGTGTCGCAGCCTTCCTTGCCATACAGGGTCTTTCGATTATCTGAATGTCGGGTCAGTCAACCAGGCAATCGTCCCCTCACCCTCAAGGAGAGGGCTAGGGTGAGGGTGATTTACGCTGGTTGATTAGCCTGGAATAATCGAAAGACCCTGCCTTGCCATACACCAGCCTTGCGAAGATATGTTCTGTATGTGTAACATAGGTGAGTATGTCGTTGCGACAAGGGCATCTCGAATAACTCCGAGACGATTGCAAAAGTCCCCTCTCCTGAAGGGGTCATAGGGTGATGGAGGAAACGATCAAAATGAAGACAACTAACATAAACCAGAATTTATTCACAGTCCTCTTACAGCCCCGGAGAATTTCATTCATAGCTAACTCAGGGCGACGCAGGGCAAACTCAGGCGATTTTCGCCCCCTGTACATCCCTGTGACTCCCCTGTTAACGCCCTGTACAACTATAAACCAAGGTATATGACTACCCCCGCAAAACACGTGGTCCCAACCCCTGACTTCCGACCCGGTCGCTAAGCTGATACGGGTTCCGGGATTTGCCCACGTTGCGGAAAGGAGCGTGCAAAGAATAGAATTTGGGCCGTCGGATAGGGCAACTCGCCCTGTGTCAGACGAAACAAATCACGCTTCGAGGAAACTCTGGTACTAGAACAATATCCTATTGTCGACAATGGAGGGAAAGGATATCCATGAAGACTGAAAGCAAACTTCTTCTGACCGTCGCGATCATCGCCGCGGCGATACTGACCGCGGCCGGAGGATGGCTGGCATTGGACAACGCGGCTCAGGCGCAGGAGCGCCTGCAAGCCCCAACCAACGTGCAGGTAGCCGATGGCGACGATCTCGGCAAGGTGGTGGTGTCATGGGACGCCGTATCCGGCGCGTCGGAATACACCGTTAGATGGCTGAACGGGGACGCGGCTGTCATCGTTTACCAAGCTGACGGCCCATGGCAGAACGCCATAGAGTCCATCGCTATCGAAGATAGCGGGGCGGCAGCGTACACCCTGACCTTCAATAACCTTACGCCCGGAACAACCTACTTGTTTGCCGTGGGGAGCCAAAGCGAATCCTCAGCTGAACCCAGTTGGTCGAATTGGATTATCCTGACGCTGGCGGGAGACGATGGCAGAGTTGATGTTTACGATGTCGTACAGCTTCAATCCGCCGCGTTGGCCATAACCAGGCGCGCCGGCGCTTTGGTCGCCGTCGGGTCCGTCCCCACGCGCGGAGACATGACCGCCGCGTCTCTCGCGGCAGACAGGATAACGCTGTCTGATCACAAAGCCGTCCTGGCCGAACATCTGGAGATTCTGGACGGAAGAGGCCCCGAAGAGCGGGTCGCCCACATCAAAGCCCTGGTGGACGAGATCGAGTCCAATGTGGATAAGATCCAACGCGGAAGGCCCGCCTTGTTGCGCGCGCTGAAACTGGAAAACGACAGCAGGGTGAGTCTGACTCGATCCAATACTACGATGCTCTTCCCCGCCGCCACGGCCAGCGTGGACAGCCAATTCTATAACCTGATGATCAACAGCGAACCGACGAGTTCGGGTGACCTCTCCAGGGACGACATACTGCGATACACCCACACCGACAACTTGTCCTCGAGTGTATCGTTGGGGCACACTCTCCTGCTTGTGGCAAGCCTCATGCAGGACCCTTCGTTCGTGGCGCGGATACAGGAAACGTACGACTCCGTAGCCGGTAGCGTGGACCGAGACATACGCTATCTGAGCGCGAATCCCAGCGACGATCTGGACCCGAATATCCTGGGTCTCGCCGCGAACGTGCGCGACGCCGGCGGCGGAGAAGAAGACTACTTCGACCGGCTGGTCAACCGACTCGAGCTGGTAGTAGAGGAAAGCGCCCTGATAGAGGAAAACGCGCAGACTCTTGTCCGCCTCATGGATCAAATTGACGCTTTGTCCGCCGAGGTCCAGGGATTCGACGCGCCGCCGGTCCCGACCATCTCGGAAGAAGACGTGATGGACCCCGGCATTTCCGACCGCGAGATCAAGTTCGGACAGTCTGCTGCTTTCTCAGGCCCTTCCGCAGCGCTGGGTGAAGGGATGAAGCTCGGTATAGAAGCCGCCTTCCACGAAGCGAATGATGCCGGAGGCGTCCATGGACGCCAACTAACGCTTACCGCGCTGGACGACCGCTACGAAACCGACTCGGCGTTCGCCAACACTCTGCGGCTGATCGAGATTGAAAAGGTGTTCGGGCTGATAGGAGCGGTCGGCACTCCCACCTCGCGGTCGGCGTCTCCGCTGGCCAACGCGGCGGGCGTCCCATTCATCGCTCCGTTCACCGGCGCTCAGTTGCTGCGCGACGATGAACTGACCAATGTCCTCAACCTGCGCGCCTCCTACCACCAGGAAACTATGAAGATGGTGGACCTCCTCGCCGGAGCCGGCATCGCGCGGGTCGCGGTTCTCTATCAAAACGATTCCTACGGCATAGATGGACTCACAGGCGTGAACAACGCGCTCCGAGACCGAGAAGATATGGAACTGGTGGCTTCTTGGTATTACAGGCGAAATACCGAAGCCGTGCAGTCTGCCGCCTTCAGGATCGCGGAAGCCGACCCCGAAGCGGTGATAATCATCGGCGCCTATCGGCCGGCGGCGCGCGCCATAGAAAAGCTGCGATTGAAATTAGGCCCGGACACTATCTTCATGACCGTGTCTTTCGTGGGCAGCAACGCGCTGGCCGATGAACTCGGCAATGCAGGGGAAGGTGTTTACGTCACCCAGGTGGCGCCTTTGCCGAGTGATGAAAGCAACCCCGTCGTGGCCAAATATCGCGCCGCCCTGGCCGCGTACGATCCTGAAGCCGAACCCGGCTTCATCTCACTGGAAGGCTATCTCGCGGGGCGCTTGGCCATTGCCCGACTGGAGGCCTGCGGCCCTGGCGTCAGTCGGGATTGCTTCCTCGATGTCTTGAGCGATTCCACCGCGATTGACATAGACGGCCTTCGACTCCAATACGGACCCGGCGACAACCAAGGGTCCGACGAAGTCTTCCTGACCGTGATAGGCTCTGATGGTGAGTACCAATTGGCCGACAGTATTGAAACCAACCCCTGATGAGCGAGCGTGTTGTAAATGACGCAAACCCTGTCGTAGGCCGCCTCTGGAGCGTTGAGCGGTCACCGCGCCGGTAACGCGCGCCTATGACGAGGTCAGATTGTCCGGTCGTTGTGCGCATCGCAACGGCTTGATGGGTAAGCAAAGGTTAGCCACACCCTTGCTTACCCATTCTTAATTATAGGAACCGTGTCATGTTGCGGAAACTCGTGCGCGGGAATAGAATTCAGGCTATCGGATAGGGCGACGCGCCCCGTGTCAAATGGAACAAGTCACGCTTCGAGGAGGCTGTGGTGCTAGAACAGTTCAAGGTGCCTGAAGATATTGCGGTCCACGTGCAGGAGGATGCTCTTCGGGAAACGGTAACAAGTGTATTCAAGAAGATGGGCGTCAACGACGCCGACAGCGAACTCGCCACCGACGTCCTGGTAAAGGCGGATATGCGCGGCGTGGAGACGCACGGCGTCTCCAACATGCTGCGCTCTTACGTGTCCGGTTACGGGAGCGGTGAGCTCAACAACGACCCGAACTGGCGCATTACGCGCGAGACTCCCGCAACAGCGAACATTGACTCCGACCGCGGGCTGGGTATTATCGTCACCCCCAAGGCGATGGAGATAGCGATAGAGAAGGCCAAGAACGTCGGCGTTGGCATGGTGACCATCCACAACTCCCGCCACCTTGGAATGGCCTCCTACCACGCGATGATGGCGTTGGAACACGACCAGATAGGCCTGTGCGTGACCTCCTGCCCGCCCGGTGTCCTTCCCACCTTCGGAGCGGAGCCGAGGCTCGGAACTAACCCTATTGCGGTAGCGGCGCCCGCCGACAAGGAGCCGCCGTTCGTGTTCGACGCCGCCACGAGCACGGTCGCCGGAAACAAGCTCGGACTTGCCCGAAGACTTGGAAACAAGCTGTACCCGGGGTGGGTTGCCGACGCGGACGGAATCCCGCTTATGGAAGAGGTTGATCCACCCACTCCCGGCTACGAGGGACGGGCATCATCGTTCCTGCTGCCGGTCGGCGGCAACCGTGAGTCCGGCTCCCATAAGGGCTACGGACTCGCCTGCATCGTGGACATCCTGGGCGGAATCCTCTCCGGTGGCGGTTTCGGCATGGTCCCTGGCCGTCCCAACTTCGGTCATATGGTGGCCGCCTACAACATCGAGGCGTTCATGGACACCGCCGAGTTCAAGCGCACTATGGACGACTTCCTGAGAATGCTCAGGGAGACTACCCCGGCTCCGGGGCACGCAAGAGTCCTATTCCCCGGCCTCCCCGAATCAGAGGAAGAAGAGGCTCGCGCCGAACACGGCATCCCGTTCCACCCCGAAGTCATAGAGTGGTTCCAAGACATCACCAGCGAACTGGACATTCCCTACAACCTGACGTAGGACTGCGCCGCTTGAAATAGATCTCACCATGTATCCGCGGAGTATTCATTGGAACTGTCCATGAAACTCTGCGGACACATGGAGGAAGTGGAGAAAGTGGGTACCATGGACGAACTCACCAAGCCCGAACTGTATCAGGCGCCCTCGGACGGTAACAATGCCAATATCGATGATCGGAACAATGTTCAGAAGGAACAGGTTGAACCCTTCACGCTGGAAGAAGTCATGAATTTGACGCGCATGGACATAATACACGACTCTGTTCTTGCCGAATATTTGGGAGATGATGGGGATGACGACCTCATCGCCAATCCCTAGCCAGACACATGAATTGTTGTCCAAGAAAGAAGGGCTTCTGGAAAGCCATCCTCTTTACGCAGTGTCTTACCAGGCGAAACGACACGTTCGGAATACCGACAATACTCCCCCTTGGTTTCTAACGCTGCGATAACGAACCCGCTAACGAAGACAATTTCATTGTCATCCAAGTCTTCAACTGAAGGTAGATTTATAACATCACCTACTTCTTGAGATTGGATTGGGAATCCCCCCAAATCAGAACCACGATCCCGAGGCACCGTCCTTATCCTAACGAGGTTAGGATAAAAATCAGTTTCACCGTTATTTTCTACAACCGGATGCACCGTTCTTCTACTACCATCGGAAAACGCCAGTGTTATGGAATGTCTAGTCCCTACTCTAATTTTAACTAACTGCTCGTGTCTTTTAGCCATATCCATCGGATCATCCTCACATCAATATCTTTGACTTCCAACCTAATACTCCTTGGCCGAACGCTATTCATGTGTAGCAAAATCACTGTATATATAACACCGTTAATGGGCGATTTAGTCAAGTGCGTCAACCAAACCATTGCGATGAACCTCCGCCAATTGCGAGACCCGGACGCTGAGAAGGTCGCCAAAAACCAAGTCCGCGCCGGAGACGGTTCCCAAGACCAGGTATGGTACTTGTTCGCCTTCGCATACTGCGCGAAGCTCCGACAGGCGGTCAGCGCTCAGGCTGACGACGATACGCGACTGACCCTCGCCAAACAGTGCGGCATCCCATCTGCCTGAAACGGGTGCGGTGATTTCCGCTCCAAGCCCGCCCGCGATAACGCTCTCCGCCAAAGCGACCGCCAGCCCCCCGTCCGAGCAGTCGTGCGCGGAGTTCACGATTCCGGACGTAACCAGTTCGCGGCACACCCTCTGCACCGCGACTTCAAGGTCCAAGTCAATGCTGGGGCGACCCGCAACACGGCCATGAATCAATTCGAGATATTCGCTCCCACCCAGGTCTGAACCGTCAGATTCCAGGGAGTCCCGACCAATCAGCACGATAAGGTCCCCCTCCCTCTTGAAGCCCACGGTCGCATGTGAGTGAACGTTCTCCGTAATGCCGAGTGCGCCGACTACAGGGGTCGGGTAGATCGCCTCTCCGCGCGACTCGTTGTACAGGCTGACGTTACCGCTTATCACCGGCGCATCGAATCGTCGGCTTGCCTCTGCCATGCCCTCTATCGCCTTTTCAAGCTGCGCATAAATCTCCGGCCTTTCGGGATTGCCGAAATTCAGGCAGTCCGTCAGCGCAATAGGAAGCGCGCCGGTGCATGAGACGTTCCGGCACGCCTCGGCGACTGCAATCATTCCGCCTACGAACGGGTCCAGATAGCAGTACCGTCCGTTGCCGTCCGTCGAGACCGCAAGCCCCTTGTCAGTGCCCTTCACTCTCAGCAGGGCCGCGTCTCCCCCGGGCACAATGACCGTGTTCGTCTGAACTTGATGGTCATACTGCCGGTAAATCCAATTCCTGCTCGCGATGTTCTGAGACCCAAGCAGCTTCGACAGACATTCTGACGGGGAATAGTTAGGGAGCGGTACACTGGACACATCCAGTTCGGGACCGGTCAGAGGCTTCACACTACTGTCGCCTTGGTAGAGGGGCGGATCCGTCAGGAGACGAACCGGAACTCTGCCTCGCGCCTGCCCATCGTCCAGTATCGTTGCCAGACCATCTGCCGTGACTTCGCCTATGACGTCCGACCGCAGGTCCCACTTGTCGAAAATCTGCCTCACTTCCGTCTCTCGCCCGGGCTTGACGACTATCAGCATTCGTTCCTGGGATTCGCTGAGCATTACCTCGTAGGGCTCCATGCCCGCCTCCCGGCGTGGCGCGTCGGACACGTCAATCCTGAATCCGGCATTCGCGTTTCCGGCGCACTCGACGCTCGCGCTCGCAAGTCCCGCGGCTCCGAGGTCCTGTATCCCGACAACCGCGTCACTCTGAGCAACCTCGAGACAGGCTTCTATAAGCACTTTCTCAAGGAACGGATTGCCCACTTGCACCGTCGGCCTGAGTTCTCGCTCGTCTTCGAATGTCCTCGAGGCTAGACCTGACGCGCCGTGAATACCGTCACGACCCGTATCGGCGCCTACCAGCATGAGCAGGTTGCCCGGCTCACCCGCGGTCGCTCTTCTGAGGTCGCCAATCTTGAGAAGTCCCACGCACATCGCGTTGACGAGAGGATTGCCGGAGTAGCTGGGAGAAAAATAAACCTCTCCGCCAACGTCCGGCACACCAATGCAGTTGCCATAACCGGATATGCCTGAAACGACCCCCTCAAATAGGTACTTGTTCCTGGATTCGGACAGCGGACCGAATCGCAAAGAATTGAGTAGAGCGATGGGTCGCGCGCCCATTGCGAATATGTCCCTGACGATACCACCAACTCCGGTCGCCGCTCCTTCGTATGGCTCAATCGCGGACGGATGATTGTGAGACTCCACCTTCATCACCACCGCCCAGCCATCGCCTATGTCCACCACACCGGCGTTCTCGCTGCCCGTGGCGACAAGCAGACGGTCGTTGTGCGCGTCGAACATCCCCAGCAGCGGCTTGGAATGCTTGTAGCCGCAGTGCTCGCTCCACAGCGAACCAAACAGGCCGAGTTCGAGAGAATTCGGTTCGCGCCCAAGACGCTCGACTATGGCTTCGTACTCAGCCTGGGAAAGGGCAAGTTCGTCGAGGGCTTCCTGAGAGACGGTCATTCAGATTATCCTATTGCGGTCGGAGACACACGCTCCGTGAAGTCCAGTATCGAGCGGAATATCGCCAGGCCGTCCTCGCCGCCGACCAGGGGGTCGCAGCATCGCTCGGGATGAGGCATCATCCCCAGAACGTTTCGCTCACGATTGCAGATTCCGGCTATGCTGCGGCGCGACCCGTTGGGATTGGCCGAATCGGTGACTCTCCCGTCTGGCTCAGAGTACCTGAATATGATCTGTCCGTTCTCTTCCATAGAATCAAGCGTCGAATCGTCAGCGTAGTAATTTCCCTCGCCGTGCGATATGGGCACCGCGAGCACATCACCCACGTCACACCTGTTGGTGAACGGCGAATCGGTGGACTCGACGCGAAGATTCACCCATTGACAGCGAAACTGTAGGTGCGCGTTGCGGGTCAGTACACCGGGCAACAGTCCAGCCTCACAGAGAATCTGGAAGCCATTACAGATACCAATGACCAGACCTCCGTCTTCCGCGAACCGCTGCACGGCAGGCATTACGGGAGAGAAACGAGCAATTGCGCCCGGTCGCAGGTAGTCTCCGTATGAAAAGCCGCCCGGCACGATGAGGCAGTCCAGACCGGACAGATCGGTGTCCTTGTGCCAGACGTAGCGGGCTTGCTGACCGACGTTGTCGGTCACCGCCACATAGCAGTCGGTGTCGCTCCACGTTCCAGGAAAGACTATTACTCCGAATTCCATGTGATTATCGCTTAGAGGTTTCTGAGCGTCTGCTGCACGATCGCGTTGACTTCACGGCCCTCGGCCTTGCCACGGACCTGGGGCATGATCGCGCCCATCACCTTCCCCATGTCGCCTGGCCCGGTCGCGCCGACTTCAGCGACAACTTGCCTCACCAAGTCGGTAATCTCCGCGCCGCTCAACTGCTGGGGCAGGTACCCAACTATCACGGATAGTTCGCTCTCCTCTTTGTTCACGAGGTCACTTCTTCCGGCGTCTCTATAGACCTCGATGCTGTCCCTGCGCTGCTGCACCTGCCTCGAAAGTACCTGGATGACTCCCGCATCGTCGAGTTCCTTCTGGTCCCTTATCTCCTGGTTCCTTATCTCGGAGCGCAGGTACCGGATAGTGTCACGCCGGAGCACATCCTTGTCCCGCATCGCCTGTTTCATATCGTCAACCAGTCTGGATTTCATTGTCATTCCGACCCTCCCGGTTCCGAACTCTTGAGAACGGTTATCGCTTCTTCGATCCTGGACAACGAAGTCTCTCTGCCCAGCACTTCCAACGACTCGAAGATAGGAGGAGAAACCTTCTGACCGGTCACGGCGGCCCTCAGTGATCCGAGCAACTGCCCAACCTTTACGTCAAGGTCTTTCGCCATGGGCCTGAGCAAGTCTTCGATTGACTGCGTATCGAATTTATCGAGCGAAGCAAGACCATCCCGCGCCGCCTCCAATACAGCGATAGTATCTTTGATGCCCATCCTTCTCTGTACAAGTTGGTCGGTCTCCACGGATACTGTGTTGGAAAAGACGAATTTCACAAGTGGCTCGGCGTCCTGAAGAGTCTTTAGCCTTTCACGCACCAGCGGAACTACGCGACTCACCTGCTCATCGCATGGCGCTTCATCGAAGTCCGGGGCGGAGTCATCCCAGAATTTGGTAAGTGCGTCCGCGAGCCTGTTGTCGTCTGACAGGCGTATGTGCTGGCCATTCAGCCAGTCCAGCTTATTGCGGTCGAACACCGCGTCCGACTTACTTACGCGATTCAGTTCGAAAGAACGTATCAATTCTTCGGTGGTGAATATCTCAGTTCGGTCGTCCAACGACCAGCCGAGAAGCGCGAGGTAATTCATCAACGCCTCAGGCAGCACGCCCATATCGCGATAGTCCATGAGCGAGGCCGCGCCATGCCGCTTGCTCAGTTTCGTCTTATCGGGCGCGAGAATCATCGGCATGTGAGCGAACTCCGGCTTTTCCCAACCGAACGCGGAGTATAGCTGAACGTGCCTGGGGACGCTGGACAGCCACTCCTTGCCACGGGTGACGTGCGTTATTCCCATGTGGTGGTCATCTACCACTGACGCGAGGTGATAAGTAGGAAAGCCATCGGACTTGAGCGCGACGAAATCATCGTAAAGCCTGTTCTCAAACTCCAAATGGCCAAAGATTATGTCGTCGAGCGTGGACTTGCCATCCAACGGCATCCTGAAGCGGACTACGGGAGGCGTACCTGACTCTTCATACTCCCGCCTCTTGGAATCGCTGAGGTCGAGGCAGTGGCCATCGTAGCCGATGGTATCATCGCCTCGCTCTTGTTGAGTGAGCCTCAGCTGATTGAGCCGTTCCGGTGAACAGTAGCAGCGATATGCATATCCTGAATCTATGAGTAACTGGGCGGCGTCGTTGTATAGATCAAGCCGTTCCGACTGAACATAAGGGCCATGCGATCCACCTACATCGGGGCCCTCATCCCAGTCGAGTCCAACCCAGTCCAGGGACTCGAGCATTGCCTCGACAGCGCCGTCGGTGCGCCGTCCCTGGTCCGTATCTTCGACACGGATCATGTACGCGCCGTCGTGCTTGCGAGCGAACAGCCAGCCGAAGATAGCTGTTCGGATGTTGCCGATGTGCGGGTTGCCAGTCGGACTTGGGGCGAATCTGAGTCTTACCTGCTTGGTCATGGAAAGTCGGACCTCAGGGCCAGGATCACTAATCGAATCTGATTAAGATTCTAGCATCAACGGAGGCGCGACTTAAACTATGTCCGCATCTGCGGAAAGAGGACGACTTCTCGGATGGTGCGCTGACCGCAAAGCAGCATGGCCAACCGGTCTATGCCCATGCCGAGGCCGCCGGTGGGGGGCATTCCATATTCTATCGCGGTCAGAAAGTCCTCATCGAGTCTGTCCCATTCCTCCTCCGGTAGCTCGGAGCGAAATTCTTCCTGCGCCTCGAATCTGGCTCGCTGGTCAATCGGATCGTTGAGTTCCGTGAACGCGTTGGCGATCTCCATTCCGGAGACGAAAGCCTCGAACCGTTCCACAAGCCGGTCGTCGTAGGCCGCTCGCTTTGCCAATGGGGACACCTGGACTGGGTAGTCCACCAGGAAACAGGGATCGATGAGGTTAGGCTCAACCCTTGTGGAAATCAGCTTATCCACCAGCCCGGCCCAGCTTACCTGGTTTGAAACATCTACTCCATTCGCGTCCATCGCCAGCTTCAGGCTTTCGACCTCTTGGTGTTCCAGGATGTCAATTCCGCTGTACTTATCAATCTGTTCGACCAGACTGAGGCGTGGCCAGGGAGGAGTGAAGTCAATTGAGTTGTCGCCGTACTCCACGACAACGCTGCCGGTCACCTCAGCCGCAACGGTGCTGACGAGTTCCTCGACAAGCCTCATAACGTCTTTGTAGTCGGCGAACGCCTCGTAGGACTCCATGGTCGTGAATTCGGGGTTATGGTTGGCGTCTATGCCTTCATTCCTGAAGATGCGACCAATCTCGTAAACCTTCTCAAGACCACCGACAACCAGTCGCTTGAGGTGGAGTTCGGTAGCGATTCTAAGGAACAGGTCGCGGCTCAGGGCATTGTGATGAGTCTCGAAGGGATGCGCCATGCCACCCGCCGCGACAGGCACCAGAATGGGAGTCTCTACTTCGATGAACCCTCGCCTGTACATGAATCGTCGAATGGCTCTCACCATCCCGCTTCTCATCACAGCTATTTTGCGCGCGTCTGGATTAGCTATAAGGTCCAGATATCGCTGCCTGTAGCGGACTTCGGTGTCCGTAAGTCCGTGCCACTTTTCAGGCAGCGGCCGAAGTGTCTTGCACAGGATCGTGAAGCTGCTGGCCTGGACTGTGACCTCCCCGGTTCTTGTTCGAATCATCGAACCGGACACGCCCATCCAGTCTCCTATATCAACATAGTCAAGTGTCTGGTATTCGTCGCCGAGCGTGTTGCTCCTGAACATGACCTGAATCCTGCCGGAACCGTCAAGGATGTCGCAGAAAGTGACCCTGCCCATTCCACGAAGCGCGGTCACGCGACCCCCCACCGATACATGATCGATCTCGGACTCACCCTCGCCCGAAAACTCCACCGACTCAAAGTGCTCAATCGCTTCCTGCGCGGTGTGCGTTCGCTCGTAGTTTCGGGGATAAGGATCAACACCTTTCTTCCTGAGACTCTCCAGTTTCTCAAGGCGCGCCTGAACAAGCTCATCGGATGGCAGCGGCATCTGGATACATTCTCCTACAGTTAGAGCGCGACAGGACTACTAAGTGTCAGAGCGCACCGCGCCTAAGTTCCAACACCATACGTTACTCAATCTCTACGATTGTAAGTTTCTGGACTCCGGCGGGCGTATTGACTTCTACAACGTCGCCAACGCGCTTGTCAAGAAGAGCCTCGCCAACCGGCGAGTCGTTGGATATCTTGCCTTCCAGCGGCCTGGCCTCGGCGCTTCCCACGAGAAGGTAGTGGCGACGTCGCCCGTCGGATGTCTCGACGGTAACAGACGAACCGAACTGCACCCTGTCGGCGGCGTCAGGACTCTTTTCCGCGACTACGGCATTGGAGAGAATGTCCTGGAGGTCCCGAATGCGACCCTCGACAAATGCCTGCTCGTTCTTGACCTCCTCGTACTCAGCGTTATCCACAGTTCCGCCACTCTCGGTGGCTATATGCAGACGGGCGGCTACATCGGGCCTGCGCGCGGTGCGAAGTTCATTGAGTTCATCTACAAGCTGTCTGTGTCCTTCGGGAGTCAGCAAACTTTGACGCTGATTCATGTGAGTTCTCCGGGTTGCCCCAAGCGGCTGAGAGTGAATTACGCAACACACACTCTCAGTCATATTCGGCATATCATACAACTACGAACATACAATGTAAAACTCAGCGCGGGCGCGCGTTTCGGGTGATATAATCGCAAGTGCGAGGTTGACGATATTCGCAAGTGTCAGGATGGCAGTTATGTCGAAATCACATGAGAGAGTTGACGTTTTGGTTATTGGAGCGGGAGCTTCCGGGGCGGCGTTTACCTGGAGTCTGGCCAAGGACGGCTTCGACGTTCTGTGCATGGAGCAGGGCGGCTGGACCGACCCCTCCCAGTATCCACCCACACAGCAGGACTGGGAGATTCACCGCCAGACGGATTTCAACGCCAACCCGAATTTCAGGCGCTTGCCCGAGGACTACCCTGTCAACGATGACGATTCTCCAATCGCGCCGCTGATGTACAACGCCGTTGGCGGAAGCACGATCCACTGGAGCGCGCACTTCCCGCGATTCCATCCGTCCGATTTTCGCACGAAGACTCTTGACGGCGTAGCTGAAGACTGGCCCCTCAGCTACGAGGAACTCGAACCCTATTTCGACATTAACGACCGGATCATGGGCGTAGCCGGCATGACGGGTGACACGGCCTACCCTCCAAAGTCAGCGCGTCAGACTCCGCCCATTCCCTTCGGCGCCGTCGGAGAGACTATGGCCAGGGGATTCGACAAGCTGGGCTGGCACTGGTGGCCGTCGGACTCGGCGATATTGACCGCGCCTTACGACGGTCGCGCCGCCTGCAACAACTGCGGTCCGTGCGACATCGGCTGCACTCGTGGCGCCAAGTCTTCCACGGACATCACCTACTGGCCAAAGGCTCTGGCTCTTGGCGCGCAGTTGAAAACACACTGCCGCGTAAGAGAGATTACCGTGGGTCGAGACGGACTGGCGGACGGAGTTCTGTACTACGACGCCGACGGCAACATCCAGGAGCAGAAGGCGCGCGTGGTCGTGCTGGCCTGCAACGGCGTAGGCACAGCTAGGCTCATGCTTAATTCCAGATCGGCGGTGTTCCCAGACGGACTTGCCAATACGTCGGGACTCGTTGGCAAGAACCTGATGTTCCACCCGTACTCGATGGTCACAGGAATATTCGAAGAACTACTGGAGGGCTATAAAGGGCCGAACGGGGCCGCGATAGTTAGCCAGGAATTTTACGAGACGGACCTGTCCCGTGGATTCGTGCGCGGATACGCCTTCCAGGTCGCGCGAAGCAATGGGCCCGTAACGACTGCGCAGGGAGGAATTATGGGCCGCCGAATCCCGTGGGGACTGGAGCACCACGACAGCTTCAGTAAGGCCCTGGGACACACGATCACCATTGCCGTCATCGGCGAGGATCTCCCGGAGTCGCACAACGAAGTTACTCTCGACGCCCAACTCACCGACAGCGACGGAATTCCCTCTCCGAAGATCAGTTACACGCTCAGCGAAAATAGCCGAAAGATGATGGACCACGGCATCGGGCGTGCCAGCGAAGCTATGGAAGCCGCCGGAGCATACGACGTCAGTGTGATACCGTTGCTCCGGGCGGGCGGCTGGCACCTGATGGGGACTGCCAAGATGGGCACAGACCTCAAAGACAGCGTGGTCAACCGGGGCGGCCAGGCCCACGACGTGAGAAACCTGTACATCGTGGACGGGAGCGTCTTCGTCACTGCCGGAGGCGTCAATCCGACCTCTACCATACAAGCCGTGGCGCTTCACATGGCAGACGAGTTTAAGCAGAACGCCAGACATATGAGCAACTAGGTATGACGAGGTAATCCAGGATGCCACGATTTCTAGGCGAAAGCCAATACGAGCTGATTTCCGCGGTACTCGACCGCCTGATACCCTCGCAGGGCGATATGCCCGGCGCTGGTGAAGTCGGTACGGCGGACTACCTTGACGAGATAGTGGCGGGGTCAACCCAACTCGCGCGACTATTCACCCACGGATTGCAGGACATCGAGATTGCGGCTTCGCGGTTAGGGTCTGACTTCGGAGAACTGAGCGACGCTCAGCAAGACGAGACTCTGAGGGGAGCGGAGACCGACGACCCGGAGTTCTTCGATGTGCTTATCCGGCACACGTACAACGGATACTACAGCAACCCGAGGATAGTAGAGTTGCTGGGGCTCGATCCCAAGCCGCCGCAGCCTCGCGGCAATCGCGTCGAAAGAGGCGACCTCAGTTCACTCGAAGTGGTGGTGGAACGGGGCCAAGCATATAGAGACGCCTGACCCCTCAGATAGCTGTTCTAGTATCCCATCCGTCCCTCGCGGGCGAGCCATGCGAACTGCTGAGGCCTGCGGCTCGCTCCTGGGTCCATTATGACGTTCACGAGCGAGGCTTTGCCTGAGTTGAAGGCGCGTTCGAGCGCGGGCCGTATCTCGTCCGGCTTCTCGACGTACTCGCCGTGTCCGCCGAAAGCTTCCATCATCAGGTCGAACCGCATCGCGGGAGTGAAGTCGTTGGGATTGTCCTCGCCGTCCACGTACTCTCGCACCCACTTGTCTATGTTGGCATTCTGGAATATGACCCACACAATGGGCAGCTTGAATCTGACGGCGGTCTCGATGTCCATGCCGTTGAACCCGAAGGCCCAGTCCCCCTGCAGGCAAATCACCGGCTTGTCTGGATAGACGACCTTGGCGGCTATCGAGAATGGAACTCCGACACCCACGCAGCCCGCGACGCCGGCGTCAACCCTCTGCCTGGGATTCCACACCGGAATCACCTGCCTGGATATGTCCATAGTGGAGGCGCCGTCCGCGACCAGGATAGAGTCTTTTGGCAGGTAGTCGCGTATCTCTTTCAGGATGCGATAGTAACCCAGCGGCATGATGTCGGCATTTAGCATTGGCTCTATTGTGGCGGCGTTCTGGGCAGACTTCTCTTTCAGACCACCGAGCCATGGTGTTTCACCAAACTCGACCGGATTATCATCCAGAGCGTCCACCATCTGCCCCATGACCATCTTGGCGTCGCCCACAAGGCCGACTTCCGCCGGGTGGTTCGTGCCTATCTCCTCGTCGTCAATATCCACCTGTATCAGCTTATAGTCTTCGGCAAACCTTGGAGATTGTCCGAAGTGGAATATCCAGTTCAGACGCGCGCCGACAAGTAGAACTGTGTCCGCGCCCTGGAGCGCCTGAGTTCTTGCAGCCGATACGTTCATCGGGTGGTCGGGGGGAAGTGTTCCCGCTCCCATCGGGGACGTGAGGAAGGGTATCTGGGTCCGTTCGACAAACTGGAGCAGCTCGTCCTCTGCCCAGGACCAGGACGCGCCCTTTCCGACTATCAGCAGTGGGCGTTCGGCGTCCTTAAGCACTTCCAGAGCCTTCTCTATCTTGTCCGGTTCGGCAAGCGGCCTCGCCGGTTCGGGCGCTGGCGCTGGTATTTCCACCTCTGAATCGTCAACCGACCCGGAGATCATCTCAGCGGGCAGGTCGAGATAGACGGGGCCGGGCCGACCGGCGACAGATCTTCTCAAAGCGATATTGATGAGGTTCGGTATTCTCTGGATGGACTCGGCGGCGTAGGACCACTTGCACAGCGGCGCCGTGGACTCCACCTGCGCCAGTTCCTGGAAGTCTCCCATGTTGCGACGCCTGAGTTCGGCGGAACCGCCGATGACAAGCAATGGCCAGCAGTTCACCTGGGCGTTGGCGATTGCGGTAAGCGTATTGGTCTGCCCTACACCGGATGCGGCTATGCAGACTCCAACGCCGCGCGTGAAGTACGAGTGCGCCTGGGCCGCCATAGCCGCCGCCTGCTCGTGCCTGACCGATATGACACGCAGACCCGCCTCGGCACAGCCATTCACAATTGGGCCAACCGGGTCGCCGGGCAGCGTGTAAACCGTATCAATCCCTTCTCGCTTCAGAGCGTCAACGACTAATTCTGCGCCTGTTATCTGTGCCATGTTCTCAGTGTCCCTTCACTATGTTTTCAAGTCGTTTGCTCAGACAAAAATGTGCGATGCGTAGAACGAATCTACGTGTTTCTCTGACTTCTCAACTCCGCGGCGCGCCGCACGCCGCCCATATCCGCGCCTTCGAGTGGTACGGTCCCGATGATATTCTGAAGTTCGAGCTCCACGAGCGTCCCGTCCTCGACTCCGAGCAGTTCGCCAAGAGCCCAGTCGTTGTGTTCGCCGAGACCCGGCGTCGGCTCGTGTCTCGTCTCCGACCTGTTCGCCATCTTCCATATCGGGCCGCTGTACAGATGCACACCCGCGTCCGGGTGTTCCACTGCCTGAAAATAGCCTCGCTCCTGCAAATGCCGGTCGTCATAAGTGTCTCCGCCACAGTCGAGCACCGGCCCGGCGGGTATTCCTCTCGCCTGCAGGGCCTCCGCTACCTCATATCGTCCCAACTGCCTCGTCCATCTTCCGATGATGTCGTCGAGTTCAACGCTGTTACGAAGGCGAGCCTCCAGATCCTCGAACTTGGGATTGCGAACGAGTTGAGGCATCTCCATCACTCCGCACATCTCAACCCATTCCTCTTGAGTCCTGACCGAGATTGCCACCCACTGATCGTCTCCCGCGCAACGATATACGCCGTGAGGAGCCATTCGTGGATGGGTGTTTCCCCTTCGTGGGCGCACATCGCCTGTCAACCCGTACTGCATGAAGACCTCTCCGAGGTGCGGCATGAAACTCTCCGCCTGGGATAGGTCTATGAACTGCCCCTTGCCCGTGCGCGCTCGATTGCGTATCGCCATGCAAATGCCAAACATCGCGCTCACGCCGGCCACGGCGTCCGGGTGGTGGACCAGCGAGTTGTGCGATAAGTCCATGTCCGGGTAGCCGCGAAGCGCGGTGTGTCCCGCAATTGCGTCTATCACCATACCCATACTGCGAAAACCCCGATACGGGCCGGTGTTGCCGAAGCCGGGCGTGAACAGGGCGATGATGTCGGGCTTGACCTTCTTCAACTCCTCATAGCCCAGCCCGAACTTGTCCATCACGCCATAAGCGTAATTTGTGAACACGACATCGCTGACGCTCACAAGCTCCTTGAATATCTCCACCCCCGCGGGCCGCGTAAGGTCGAGCGTAATCCCCTTCTTGTTGCGATTGACGGCGTTGAAGGCCCCGCTGCGATTCCACGGACAGTCGCCCGGGTCCATATCCGGGTAGCCGTGCGACACGGGGGCGGGGTTTATGGCCCCCCTCGCAATACGCTGGATCGCCTCCACTTTCATCACTTCGGCGCCCATGTCGCCCAGAAGCACTCCGCAGAATGGCCCGGCCCATATCTCGGCCAGTTCCAGCGCTCGAATGCCCGATAGAGCGCCCTCTAGATTCCTCAATGAACTATCCATTCCTCACCACCCCGCTCTCTTCCAATTCTCTGATTTCGCTCTCTTCGAGGCCCACGAACTCTGCAAGAACTTCCCTGCTGTCCGCGCCTGTCTCTGGCGCGGGAGAGGATGTCGTTCTTTGCACATCCGTGAGCAAAACGGGCAGACCCGTATGCCAGAGATGACCGTAAACCGGGTGTACGACGTCCTGGAAGTAGTTGCGTGACCTGAAGTGCTCGTTCTCAACGGCCTCATGGGAGTGCAGCACCGGGCCGCCAGGCAGTCCCGCCCTCTGCGCGGCATCGAACACTTCCATGCGAGTATGAACTTGGAGCCAGGACTGGAATATCTCCTCCAGTTCATGCCGGTTCTCAGTGCGGTCTTCGGAGGTGAGAAAGCGGGGGTCCTGCTGTAGCTCCGGTCGGCCAATCATCTGAGAGATGTTCGGCCACATCCGTGATCCAAGCGGCAGGAAGCTAACATAGCCGTCCTTGCACCTGAATGTTCCGACCGCGTAAGGTTCACGTCCGCCGGCGGAAGACGTACGCGGGTCGGTGCGCCGGTCCAATTCGCCTGAATACGCGAAGGGCCCGCGCCTCCCAACCTGGTGCGGGTGCCCAGCCATCACCTCCATGATGGATAAATCAATCCAATCGCCGACTCCGCTGAAGGCTGCGCCCGCCAGGGCGGACATCGTTGCGGCAGCGGCTGCTGTGCCGGCGAAGTATTGGGCGATCTCTCCACCGTACTTGAGAGGATACCTGTTCGGCAGGCCCTCTCGATTCATCGCACCGGTCATGGCAAAAATGGTTAGTTCCGTGTATCCCCAACCGCTGTACGGACCGGTCTGCCCGAAAGGAGTGACAGAGGTCATGACAATGTCGGCACGGTGAGCGGCAAGCGTCTCGTATCCGATGCCGAGCCCTTCTGCTACACCGGGACTCATGCTCTCGACGACGACGTCGCATCGCAGCGCGAGATCACGCAGAAGACCTCGCCCACGCTCGGACTCCAGATCCAGCGCGACGCTCCTCTTGTTGGCGTTCAGGTGGAGATGGAGGGCGACCTGCTCCGCATTGTCCGCGTTCACCGTGGACGTCGGAGGATGGTCGGGAGAGTCAACTCTGACTACGTCCGCTCCATAGTCGGTGAACATCTTGGCGCAATATGACGCGGCTATGCTGTCGCTCAGTTCAATAACACGAATACCGTTGAGGGCCACTTGAGGCACTGTTTAGACTCCCTTGCCGCGGTTCGGGCAAGCGTTATTCTCTAACCACACGCCCCATGTGTCAATGACTGAGTTGTACGAAAATCCCCTCTCCCTCGATGGGATAGGGCTACTAGGGTGAGGGTGACTAATCGGGACACCCTGGCAGAACTACGCACGTGTGAGTATGTACCCCTTTTCGCCCCTCACACGAACTGCGTTCGGTCTGGCGACAACGACGCCCGCAATCGTATTGTCGAGCTTGGACTTGTTCATCTTCCAGATCAGTTCCACCGTCTCTTTTGGAAGGTCGTGCGTGGTGAACTGAATCTCCTGGTACTTCGGACGGTCCATGAAGACGACGTTCTGCCCCACCCACTCAGAAGAACCCGCCACCGGCTCGTCGAACTTGAGCGTCGCCGTGCCGCCTCCGCTATCTAGTTCGACACTCACGCCGTGCCGTTCGTCTTCGCTGGGAATTGCCAGTTCGCCGCGATATTGTTCCAGGGTTGAAGAAGTAGTCATTGGTTCACACCACTCGCTCTGTCAGGGTTTGATGTCGTTCACAGAGTTTACAGCAGATAGAACTGAGTGTGTAGTACATCGCCCAGCATTCCTATTGATTGCTCAATTACTGAAATGTACAATTACATGTAATTCACGAAGAAATCAGGAGAGTGCCAATGACTCAGAATACCGAAAAAGATAAGCAGTGCGAACAGCAGGACGATACCCAGCGCGCGGAGAACAAGCGGGTGATCACGGTCGTGCTGGATGATCTGGATGACGTTGACAAGGCAATGCGCGACGCCTTCGACAAGAGCAAGGGATTAGCCACGAGCGTCGGTGAGTCCATTCGCGACACAATCAAGTCGGTCAAGTCCACGCGCGACAATGTGGTCATGCTCAGGATTGATTCCGAGAGCCTCGAGAAGATTGATGAGTTGGTTGACTCCGGCGTCACCAACAGCCGATCCGCCGCCACCGCTTTCCTGGTGGAAGAGGGAATCAAGGCAAGGTCAGACTTGTTTGCCAAGATCGCAGAAGAGACCGAGGTGATCCGCAGGGCTAAGGAACGCATCAGAAGTCTGCTGGAAGAGGAATCGGAGTAGGACTCTTCTATCCCGGATTGAGACCCGAACCCGGTCGATAGGGTGAAGACATTCTTCATTCAACCTCTGCCAATTATTGGTTCCGGCTGATTTTTGGTCGAGGTACCTGTGGCCTGCCATTCAACCAGATGACTATCTCCTCTGCTTTCTTGCAAAGACACACTTGCCAACACCCCACAGTGCTACTCCCAGGATTCCCCAGATCGCCAGATTCACGATGATCGCCACCGTTACCACGTCGCCGTTCATCAACAGGGAAGCGGCAATCGCCAGTACCACCGCTAATGAAACCCAATACTTCATGTCATCTCTCCCAGTATCGCGCGTTGGTCATGGGTCTATAGAATCCCGACAAGCGTCTCATGGAGTTCGTCCTCAGTCATGGGATTTGGCATGAAACCCAACCGCTCCCACCGCGAGTGTTCCACGATTTGAGAAATATCGTCGCGGCCAACACCCAGGCCGGATAGCCTTGTATGCAGACCGCAGCGCGCTATGATCTCCGTTATCTTGGCGCAGGCTGCGTCCGTATCCTCGACACCGAGTGCGACCAGCAGCGCGGGCATCTTGTGCTCTATCGCGCGGGCGTTCCATCGCAGCAGCGGCGCGAGTGATATGCCGACCGCCTGCCCGTGCTCGACGTTCCAGAAGAGCGTCAGCGGGCTCCCGATTCCGTGGCAGGCGTTGGGAGGACTGTTGCTGTATCCTACCCCGGACATCGTGGCTGCGATGGCGCACGCCGCACGCGACTCCATATCGCCCTGGATCGCCGAGCGCACCAGATTGTCCGAATAGATGCGTATCACCTCCAGCGCAAGCGCGTCCGACATCGGCTCCGAATTCACGTTCCAGTAGCTCTCGAACGCGCTCGTGAAGGCGTCCATTCCCGTGTTCGCCGCGAGGTTCTGGTCCATCGTCATTGCCAGCTTGGGATCAACTATCGCCACATCCGGAAACATCATCGGCGACGACAGCCCGAAGTGGTTCTTAGCGTCCCAGTCCCAGAGGGCGGATCCGGACGTCACCTCACTGCTGCTGCCCGACGTGGTCGGGACCGCAATAAAAGGCAGTCCGGCGTTTTCGAAATTCACGCCTCCGCCCATGTAGTCCCTCGAAGTTCCGTTCTGAGTGGCAAGTATGGCGGCTGCCTTTGCGAGATCGAGAGCGCTACCGCCTCCGATTGCGACCACCACGTTGGCGTCCGACTCCCGGCAGTGATTGGCCGCCGCATCCGCGTCGTCCGGCGAAGGGAACGGGTTGGCTCTGTCGTGAAGTGTGACCGAGAATTCGGCGAGGTCTTCCAAGACCTGCTGGAGAATGCCGCGCTTCCGTAGGAAACTGCGCCCGGTGACGAGAAAGACATTGGCCCCAACGCCCGCGATGCCACTGACTTCCTCGGCAAGCGTATCCAGTTTGCCGAGACCATAGACGATCCTGGTAGGATTTCTCCATACGAAAGACGATACGAACTGATCACTCACGATTGCCCCCTGCTGCTGCTGGTATGATTCCGGCGGCATTGTATCACCCTGCCCAATACTTCAGAGCGTGAGTTTGAGAAGTCCCATGTTTGCGAACTGCACTATGTTACAATTCTGCCCCACCCGACAGTAGAGTTTGGAAAACTGAGCCACGAAAACTCACAACTGAATGCGGGTAAGCTCCCGCTCAATCTTCTCGGAAATCTTCTGGGAGAGATCGAGATTGCGGATCCGCGCGTCGTCCTTGGTCCGAAGCCCGGCGAGGACGCCGCTATGATTGACTTCGGCGACCGCTATCTCGTCGCCAAGACCGATCCGATTACATTCGCGACAGACCTGATCGGCTGGTATATGGTGAACGTCAACGCCAACGATCTCGCCGTCATGGGAGCTACCCCCAAGTGGCTTCTTGCGACGCTCCTTCTACCCGAAGGAATACGCGAGTCGAGGGTCGCAGAGATATTTCAGCAGTTGCGGGACGCCTGCTCGGAGATAAACGTCGCGTTGATAGGCGGCCACACCGAAATCACTTATGGACTGGACCGTCCGATAGCTGTCGGGGCAATGCTTGGGGAAGTGGACGGGGACAAAGCGATTCTAAGCTCCGGTGTCCAGCCCGGGGACTCGCTAATCCTGACCAAAGGCGTGCCGGTGGAGGGGACATCCATACTCGCGCGAGAGGCTGCGGACGAATTGACGGCGGGGGGCGCGGACCCTGATTCGATAGAGAAAGCCGCTGGCTTCCTGTTCGATCCCGGAATCAGCGTTCTGAAAGACGCGCGTATTGTTACAGAGTCGGGTGAAGTACACGCGATGCACGACCCCACGGAGGGCGGCCTCTCCGGCGGCCTCTACGAACTCGCCGCCGCCTCGGGCGTGGGATTCGACATATATGCAAATTGCATACCGGTCCTGCCCGAGTGCGAACAGTTCTGTCGTGCCCTCGGACTCGATCCGCTCGGGCTAATAGCGTCTGGATCACTGCTGGCATCGGTGTCTCCGGAATCCGCCGGGGCTGTGCTGGATTCCTTGGTGAGCGAGGGAATAGACGCGAGTGTCATCGGTGTGGCGAACGACAGAGCGGAAGAAGTCACGCTGCATTCCGAAGGATCATCGTCCGAGTTTCCCAGATTCCGGCGCGACGAACTGGCCCGGTTCTTCAGTCCGTAGTTTAACCTTCGAACGTCACCGAATGTCCTGAGTTAACCATGACCGTGTGCTCCTGACCGTCTTCGAAGTCGGAGCCCAACGGAATCAACGTCTCCAGGATCGGGAAGTCGGCGGTGCAGACCACGAACGGGTCCGCCACCTCGTGATGGGTGAGTTCTACATCAATCCTAGTCGGCTCCACTCGCCTGATCTCGTACCCGTTGAACCTCGAGCATGAACTGCCCTTTGGCAATCCTGAAATCACACGAAGTTCATACTGCGAGTCCGGGCCATCCGTCTTGACCAGTTCAATCCGTTCCACAGGCGACTCTCCGATTATTGAATGTCCGAAGTCCGGTTCGGGCAATGTGAAGGCAGTCGTGTGTCGACCGTTTACGCTGACCCGGTAAGGCTGGCCCGGATTCAGAGCCTCGGTGACGCGAACCATGTCCTCGACCAGTATCAGGTCCTCGTCGCATGGCAGGCCCCAGGGTGTCGGAGGCGGAGTCATCAGGGTCACCTCGGCCATGATATCGCTGCCGTTCAGCTCGTATCGCTGATTGCCGGGCATACCGCAACCTTCGACAGTGGACCGGAGATAGTCCACCATGAGTATGACCTCAGGCTCGGTCTCGACAAGCCTTGCGCCGACTGCCGAGACTTGAGTCTCCACCCACCTCGGCAGATCTACACTGCCACCCGAAGCATCCGGCGGCGGCTCAACCATCACCAGAAGCATATCCACCTTGCTGGGATTGCCGCGCGTTATCACGTCGTAGGCGGTATCGTTGATGAAGGACAGGCGACCGTCGGACTCTATAATCCTGGCCTGAACCGCATAGGTGTTTCTCGGCTTGATGTCGTTCGGGTCGTATTGAATCTCGAACTCTATGGGTACTTGGCCCGGACCGCTTATCACATGCTCGGCGATGAGTGGAGCGGCCGCGTCCTGATAGGACACGTCCCTCATCTGCACTTCCAGCCGCGCGTCCGGCGAGAGCGCAATCCGCTCCCGGTAGGTGACACTGCCCGACACTGAATCACCGGAGCCGAGTAATGTGTTGCAGGCGACAGCCAGCAGGATTAAAGCTATACCTATAACAGTGTTCAATTTCCCGGCCCCGGTAACTTCATCGCCGCCGCAAATTGATTTGGATCGGCCCACTCCCGCGTATGTCTATCCACAGGCAAAGTCATCAGTGCTTGGCGCTCCATTGTTAGGTTATCTGTTCGTATTATAGTACATATGGGATGAGAATGTATATATCTCCTGGAGACCGGCAAGACCTGTGCAAGGTCGGAATTACTGTCGTTTCGTCAGCAACCGCGCACTGGATTCCCGCCTTCGCGGGAATGACGAGCCGAAACGAAAAGACCCTGGCTCGACATTCCGTCAGTTACACATCGGGAAGAAGTGTCTGGTATCATGCCGACAAATCAATCAAGGAGAGTCTGCGAATGGCTACGAATGGCAACGGCCTCAGGGTCGGATATGGAGACTATACCTACGAGCATGTGCCCGGCTGGGGCAAGCTCCCGGACGGCTGGGAATGGAATCATGCCGTCGGTGTTGGAGTGGACGCGCAGGACCGCGTCTTCGTTTACAACAGGAGCGATCATCCCATGATCGTCCTCGACAAGGACGGCAACGTCATTGACCACTGGGGCGAGGGAATGTTTGGATCGGCGCACCACCTGGCCGTTGGGCCCGACGGCAGCGTGTACACCACAGACGTCGGAAACCACACCGTCCGAAAGTGGTCCGCGGAAGGCGACCTCATTATGACGCTCGGCACTCCTGACGAGCCAGCCGAGGCGATGAGTGGAGACCCTTTCAACCGCCCGACGGACGTGGAAGTCGCCCTCGACGGCACTCTCTACATCGCAGACGGCTATGGCAACGCCCGCATACATCACTTCACCGCCAACGGCAAGCACCTGAATTCCTGGGGCGAGCCCGGAGAAGGACCCGCTCAGTTCCGCATCCCTCACAGCGTGTGCCAGGACAACACCGGCAATATATACGTCGCAGACCGCGAGAACAGCCGCATACAGATATTCACTCCCGACGGACAGTACGTCACCGAATGGCGCGGTGTGCACCGGCCCGACCACATCTGGCAGGGACCCGACGGTAATATGTACGTCACCGAACTCGGCTTCCACCAGGGACTCGGCTCCGATCAGCCCACGCCGAACGCGATTTCCCATCCGGCCGGCGTCAAGATTCTCACTCCGACCGGACAGTGGGTCGGCGGATGGGGCATGAGCACCGACACCCCCGGTGACATCATCGCCGGACACGCAATCGCCATAGATTCCGAAGGCAGCCTGTACGTCGGCGAGACCCTCGACGGCGCGAAGGTACAGAAGTTCGTCCGGGTAGAGTAGTCCTGCAAAAGTCCCCTCTCCCTCAATAGGTGAGGGCTGGGGTGAGGGGACTAGGTTCAGCGCCATACTACCAGCCCGTAGGGGCGTCCCTTGTGGTCGCCCCTGTACGCTACCTTCCCTCATACCTCCGCAGTTCCGGCCAGATGCTCCGCATCTGCCAGCAGTCCAGCGACAGCAGCCTCGCGCCGCCGCCCCTCGCGAACAGCGATACGCCCCGGCTCAGCTGGTGCGGATACACCCTGACCGTCAGGCACTGGCGGTCGTTCGCGAACACCTCGATGATGCTGCGGTCTATGAAGACGCGCAGCTCCAGCGGCTCTCCGGGCGACAGCTTGAGTGGCCCGATCTCCGGCGAGCGTGCCCACACAAACCCGCTCTGCGACGACTCCGAGACGTCTATCTGCAGCGAACTCGTGTCGAAGCGCCTGTGGTCGTTGGGATACAGCGAAATGCGCGTACGCTCCGCCCCGTTCGGAGCCCCCAGCACATACAGGCCGACTTCGCGCGCCTCTTCCGGCGCGATGGTCGCCCGTATCTCTACGGACTGCCCGCCGATGCCGTCCAGCGGGACCTCACTGTTCGGCGCGATGTAGGTCGGCCCCACGCTCCGGTGGTCGGACCTGAGCGATTCAACCTCGTCCACCGGCGCCATCATCAGAGAGTCGTCCGAGTCGAGCCAGTAGCGGCGAGGCAGCGTCATCATCTCATCCGTGTCGGCCGAGTCCTTGCCCGTATGCATGTTGAAGACGCCGAGATAGCGGCCCGAATCGTCTATCGTCGCGGACGGCGCGTGCAGGCTGCCGACCACCCACGGCCCGTAGTTCATCCGCCCGTGTGTCTCCGGCCTGAACCGGTGCGTCTCGTTGTCGTACTCGCCGATGTAGTAGCGACCCGCGCGCTTGTGGCTGAACAGCAGCAGCATGTGCTTGCCGTTGCCGATGGGCCAGAAGTTCGGGACAGCCGCATCCTCGCCCGGCTCTGCGAAGAAAGCGTCCTGCATCAGCGGGCCCAAATACTCCCACTCAGCGAGGTCCTCGGACCTGAACAGGTGGTCCACGCCGACCGCGTCCGCGCCTCTGTCTCCTCCCTGGAACGTGCCCGACACCGAGTAGTAGAAGCCGTCCTCCTCTTTCCAGATGCACGGATCGAACACCCGGTATCCCTCCTGGTTCGGAGCGATGTCCGCGCCGGTCATACTGCGATTATCACCCGAAATGACCGGGTTGTTCGGATGCTTGTCCCAGTTCAGCAGGAGTGGGTCCGACGCGGTCGCGATAGCGTTCCCGGACTGCGTCCCATGGTATATGGCGACCACCCGGTCGTCCTCCACCAGCGTCTGCCCGCTGAAGCAGTCCCGCTCCGTAGTCGGATAGATAGCGGGAGGCAGGTCGCGCCAGTGAATCAGATCGTCGCTCACCGTGTGCCCCCAGTGAACGCGGTCAACCCCCGTCGGCCTGAACTGGTAGAACATGTGGTAACGCCCCTGCCACTGGCACAGCCCGTTCGGGTCGTTCATATAATTCTCCGGCGACGAGAAGTGATAAAGCGGCCGGTACTGGTCCGACTCCGCCAGCCGCCTTCTGGACCTGGTGAATCGCCGAATCCACGCGTCCGACTCCAGAGCGCCAAGCTGCTCATCGAGAGTGTCAGGAAAGGTTTCGCCCGACAGGGGTTCATGTTGGGATGGGGTAGTCATGCGTACTGTCTCTTCCTAAATGTGTATTTCTTCCAAGGGAATCAGCTACTGGTTAGCTGGATCAACCACCAAAAGCAAGCCTTCAAGCGTATATGCTCCCAGCGCAGGTGTGGATTCCTCGTCATTGAACAAAACGAAGGACACTATTTCTTGATCATCTACTCGGATCCAGGTCTGACCGTAGTCCATCTCCTTGACTCGCCCTTCGCCCAGGCGGACACGCCGCTTTCCAAACGGCGTTACACCCAGACCATGCAAAACAGAAGCGGGAACGGCTGTCATGAATGCCCCGGTGTCCACCAGCGCGTCTATAGTAGTCCATTTCTCAGCCCTTATGTCGCTAGTCCCGATTTCGACACTGAAACTTCCCATTAACACATCCTCCTACTCCGGAACATGCCCACATCCTACCCCCTCCTACGCATCGGCGCGACCCAGATCAAAACCCCCGACGCCAGCGTCAGTATCCCTGAGTAGTAGTACACCGACCCGTATCCGCCGAAGTTCTCTATCACCAGGAACGCCAGGAACGGCGACACCGCTCCCAGTATCCCGTTCAGTCCGAATATCAGACCAACAGCCGTGGCCTCAGTCCCCCGTCCGACCTCGTCCAGCACCGCCGCCTGCACTATCTGGTGAAGCGCGAAGCTGAACAGACCCGTGCCCGCCAGCACTAGCGTCAGCCACAGGCCGCCCCCCGCCCCGACTGTAAGGAACGACAGCCCCGCCGCAATCGCGAACCCCGGCACAAGCACGATCTTGCGCCCGAACCTGTCCGACAGGTATCCCAGCGCAGGAGTGGAGGCTATACCCATTCCGGTCAGCAGCGCGTAGTGGAAGCCCGCGTCCAGGTGACTCTTGTCCAGTGTCTCCTCCAGGTAGAACGGCGACCACGCGAAAAGCGCGTCCAGCCCTATTCCCCTCAGCATCGCCGACCCGACCAGGAGCAGCACCACCGGACTGCGTACCAGTTGCGCCGACTCCCGCAGCTGCTGCCGCAGACCGCGCGACTCCACATCCCCAATCCTGCCCACGTTCCGTAGGAACATCCACACAAGCACACCCATGATTAGCGCCGGTCCGACATAGATGAACATCACACCGCGCCACGACCCCAGCTGCACCAGCAGGAACGCCGCCGCCAGTGGACCGATCAGGTTGCCCAGGTTCGCTCCGAACCCGTGTATGGCGAGCGCGAACCCGCGCCTCTCCGGGAAGATCTGCGACAGCGACGCCGCGGATGGCAGGTGCCATAGAGCCCCGGGTATGTTCACCACCGGCACGATGAGCAGCAGCACTAGATAGTTCGGGGCCGAGCCGACCAGAGCGAAGAACAGGCTCGCCGACACCATGCACCCGACCAGCATCCCGCCCCAGTGCTGCTTGAGCATGTCCACCACCAGCCCGCCGCCGATGTTGACCACGCCGAACCCGGTAAACCTCAGCGCGAGCAGAACGGATACCTGGAAGGAACTCAGCCCGAAGTACGACGCGATGGTCGGCATGAGCACGGGAAAGCCCTGATCGTAAAGGTGCGCCACCCCATGCCCCGCCGACATCACGCCGAGGATCGTGGGCCTGTTTCGTACCTGCTCAGGCGGCGCGCCTGCCGACTCCAAGGACTACGCTCCCAACTAGAACAGGCCGCGAACTGCGGCCAGGATTTCGTCTAGTTTGGGGTCGTTCAAACGCCCTAAAGTTCGGAGAAATACACTTTCATTCTGGGTTGTTATCCGATTGGCACGCACCCAACTGTCCACTCGCAATCTTCCCTCAGAAAAATCTTCCCGTGTAACCGAAATCTGTACTTCCTGTCGTTGACTGCTGGTTATCTGGCAAATGATCCAGTCTTCCATTCCAGCATATGCGACAACCGCAGCCGGACGTATCTTTGCCTCGCTCAAATCTGTGAATGGAAACGGCGTCAGCACTACATCTCCTACCACGCCGCTAGTTCTCCATATCCCGGATATCTGGCAGGGACATCAGCCATTCCTGATACTCTGGATCGTCGTCTGGATTGTTCGGTTCGCTGAACCAGTGCGCCATACCCATCGTCGCCCACTCATGCTTGTCCCGGTCATCGAACACTATCAGGTAACCGTCTTCCCAGTACGCCATCCTATCCACCACGTCCATCGTCTTCACGCTCACCGTGCATACGCGCATCAGAAGGTCTATCACCCGCTCCTTGTAGTCCGCAAAGCGATAGGTGTTGAATCGCTCCCGGATCGTCGGATCGCGAGGTTTCTTCTCCTTGTACTGGTCCAGCACCCACTCCAGAGCAGAGCGATTGCCGAGCATGTATCGCCACGCCGACTCTGGCACCCCGACCAGCTTCGTCTCGCTGTCTATCTGAATCTCCCCCCGTTCCTTGTCCTGTTTATTAGCGCGCAGCATCACCCTCGGAGTAACTGCCCCTTCTCCCTTAACACGAGAATTTCGGGATGAGGGTGTCCTGCCCACTCGCTCGGTGACCCCTTCCCCCTTGACGGGGGAAGGTTGGGATGGGGGTGACTTGTCGACTCGTTCCAGCGGATACGGCTCTGCAGACTCGAACCCGATATGCAAATCCAGCAACTCGCGCCCCATATCCCGCCACACGTCGAAATCGTGATACAGCGGCAACCGTGGGAATTCCCTGAGCAGGTCGTTCTTGTAATCATGCCTGTACACCGGGTCGTGGAGCACCGCGTACGTGTAGGCGAAGATGTCCTCCGCGCTGATGCTCTCTCCGCCGGCGATCTTTTCGAAATGCCTGCCGAACTCCTTGCGGTAGTGGTCGTTGACGACCTTGAGTCCCCAGTCAGTGATGTTGGATACACGCTCGCCATCCTCAGTGTAGCGGTAGAGGGGGAGGCATTGGGTGCCATCGAAAAAGACATGCAGATCAGGTACTTTATCAGTGGCCAATACCCCAAATGGTCTGCGAGTGCTAGGCACTTGGAAGCAAATTACCTTATTGGCATTATCACCTTTATGTGGGAATATCCGTGGCTGTTGATATGGTGCGTGTATCACCATAGGAGCATAGTAGAAACTCTTATGGACAAATGGGCGATACAGACCAGTTGCGATATTTTCGTCGGCATACTCGATTTCCTGCCCTCTGATCAAATGCCGTTCCAAGAAAAGTGTCCATTTTATGGATCTATCAACCCAGTCACCGATTGCATTCACGTCAGGGCGTTCAGACGCAAATCTCTTCAACTCGGCCCGATACACTTCGCAGAAATGCCTGATTTTGACTGAAACACTATGCTTATCAAAGTCATAAACCCATGCGTCCCTATTACTGGCAACTCCTAGTGAATACAGACCGAATATAGACTGTTCATCATCGGAGTTCTTGGCAAATTTGGTCTTGCGGTCAGCAAGGGAAGTTAGTCCATCGAAATCAGAGTTGGACTGGTTGAGCCAGTTATGGTTCCGATCGGGCTTTATGATGTTGAATTGAATATTGGTCAGATCAGCTTCTTTGAGAAATTCAAGTTTGTCTGTGGCGAGTTCACTGTCGTCGCGGCTAGCATAGTGAATGCTGAAATCGCCTATTTTGGATTTTTCACGTACAAAGAATCCGATGGTCACTCCTGCCTGTATCCCAAACACATTGTGAGTCGTGCCTGAAATCTTGGGATTGCGGCGGACATCGGATCCGAGATCGAGTATATATAGGTCACTGAATTCCCCAGCTGTGACCTGACGAAAACCGTCATCTTGGCGTGTGTCAAGATATGCCCGGTTGGTAATAAAAGCTATCACTCCGTCATCGTGGAGCCTGTCCGAAGCCCATCGGATGAACCTCTTGTACATATCGTTCTGTTTTGGTTTCTGCGCAGAACTTGCCGCGATGTACGTCTCACGTATCCGACGGTCTAATTCGGGATAGGCCCGATTCTTATTGTTGTCGTTTTCGTTCTGCTGGTTGGCGTTATACGGCGGGTTCCCGATTATCACGCTGATCGTCTTTTCGTTCTGCTGCTGCATCCGGTACCAGTTGTCGAACGTCAGACCGCCCAGCTCGAATGCCCCTTGTCGCTCCACCGCGCCGCCCGTCGCGCCCTTCCAGTCCATGTTGTCCAGGGTGTCCACGAACACCAGGTTCGGGAACTCCAGGTATCGCCCCGTCTTCTCCCTGTACGTGTACTCGATGTTCAGGTTCGCGATGTAGTAGGGGAGTATCGCCACCTCGTTGGCGTGCAGTTCGTTCAGGTACTTGTACTCCAGCTTGTCCTCGGGCAGGTACTCGATCAGGTTCGTGATGAACGTACCCGTCCCCGTCGCCGGGTCCAGTATCTGTACGTTCCTGTCCGCCAGCGACCGCCCGAAGTGCTTCTGCAGAAGCTCGTCAGTCCCCCGGATCATGAAATCCACTATCTCGTTCGGCGTATAGACAACGCCTAATCTATCCGCGGCGGCGGGATTATACGCTTTATAAAAATCCTCGTATATCGCCTTCAGGAAGCTCTGCTTCTCCGCGTACTCCGCGATCTCGTCCGCCGCCCTGCCGATAGCGCCGTAGTAAGTCCGCAGACGCGCGATAGCCTCCCGCCGCGTATCGCCCGTGAAGAAGGTACGCTCCAGTGCGTCCAGACGTCGCGCTATATCGTTCTCGCGATGGAACTGGTCCTCGGCGAACACCCGCAGGAAGATGTCCTTCGTCAGGATGTGCTGGAGCAGCATCTCCCGCACGTCGTCGCCCGACACATCCGGGCCGATGCTCTGGTGGCACAGCTCCAGGAACTCCGCCGACGCCGACTGGTACTCCGCGTTCTCAGACTCCGCCTGTTCCACCGCTTCCCGCAGGCTGTTTATCACCGCAGGCAGGTCGCTCTTGAACTGTTGCTGCGCCAGCCGGAACTCCTCGATCTCCGGCAGCTCG